>NZ_JALJZX010000010.1 GCF_024171485.1 Chryseobacterium sp. HSC-36S06 | reverse complement strand
ATTTTATCAATCTTATTTTTTAGAAAATCATCGCAAACTTTGATTAAATCACTTCGGGTTATTTTCATACGGTGTCTGTAAAATTGCTGGTAACGTTTCGGGGCTTGGCGATGGCGGGCAAATCGAAGCGGAAACTTTCAACTAAAATATAAATTTCTACCGAAGTACAAAACGTGAACTTTTGACGTTCCGCCCGCTATTGCCAAACCCTTGTTAGCCGTAGTCTTTTTAGTAGATGATTTTAGTTTTAGGCATTATTTTTTCTATTTCTCTAATTTTAAATTCATCAATTGGATTATCAATTAGAGATATTTCTTTTAGTTTTTTTAATTCGGTTATTTCAAGGGGTAGATTTTGAATATTATTTTCAAATAGATTGAGTTCTTCTAAATTTTCTAATAGTTTTATGTTTTTGGGAAGTTGAGAAATTTTATTTCCACTAAAATGTATAATTCTTAGTTTATTACAATTAGATAAGCTGTCAACTATTGAATTAGCATTAAATTTCTCTTGATGTATATAACCTAACTCTTCTAAATTTGTTAGATATTTATATTTTAAAGTTAGTTCTGGAATTTGGTTTGCTCCTAAATTTAATCTTTTTAAATATTTGAATTTATGTACTTCGGCAAGATTTTTCCTGAAATCAAAGTTGTATAAACTTGTTATGTCAAGAGCTTCTAATTTTGTATTTCCTGTATAGAATTCATTTGGAAAATCTTTAAAATCATTCCACCAAAGTCCAATTTCTTTTAAGTTATGTAATTTTGTAATTTCTAATGGGAAATCATTTAATCTATTCATTCCCAAATTAAGATATTGTAAATTTTTCAGTGCTTCAATTCCTTTTACATCTTTAAAAGCATTTTTAGATAAATCCAATTCTTGTAAATTATGCATTTTAAAAACAACCTCAGGAATTTTGTCAATTCCTTTTCCTGATAGGTCTAATCTTAGAACTTCTTCCAAATTTTTTGGTAAACTATCAAGTTTAAAAAGAAACTGATTTTCTTCTAATTCTTTTAGGGAATATAACTTTGTTTCAGTTTTTTTTGAACAAGAAATCAATGCAAATATTGAAAATGTTATTATTAGGAGAGTTTTCATAAGATTACGGCTAACGGTTGGGTATTTCTGTTGGCGGGGATTATTATAACAGGTTTTTGTAAATATAACAAGAAGAACAACTAGCGAAATCTTTATGATGTAAACTT
>NZ_JALJZX010000008.1 GCF_024171485.1 Chryseobacterium sp. HSC-36S06 | reverse complement strand
CAACCGCAAATAAGAATAAATAAACAGATAGAAAAAAGTGCTTTCATAATTAATTAAATTTTGATTGGCTATATCTTTCATAATTTCTGCTAACGGTTGGGTATTTCTGTTGGCGGGGATTATTATAATTGGTCTTTGTAAATATAACAAAATGAACAACTAGCGAAAACCTTTATGATGTAAACTTCAACCCCGCTAATAGAAATACGCTGTTAGCAGATGTATCTTTTAGAAGTCGTATCCAACTTTAATACTCAAATCTAAAACTGCTTCTGAATTATTAAATTTTTCACCGAAAGTAGTTCCGTACCCAAGACCTGCCTTAAATTCATAATTAAAATTCTCAGAAAAATTTCTTCTAATTCCGAACGTTGGAATAAAGTTTATTTGATTTGAAAGTGATACATTTTCAGTGTTTGATATTACAAACCAATTTGGAATATATCGGACTTGTAAACCTAAATAATTTGCACCATTATTTTTAGTATTTTTCCCTTTTTCGGCTCTTCTTCCAATGTTATAATAAAATTTAGGTTGTAAAGTCAAAGCAGGATAAAATGCAAAACCTGTTTTACCATATAAATCTCCTCCCCAAATTGCAGGAAAAAGACTTGCTTCCGCTCTTAATGCAATTTTATCAGCAAGTCGACTTTCGTTGTAAAAGTCAAGTCCGAAGAGTCCAATTTGTGCTCCCGTTATGTTTTTTTCAACCGTTGAATTTTGTGCTTTACTGCAAAATGAAATTGCAACAAGTCCAATTAGTAAAAATTTTATTTTCATAAATTTTAATTCGTTTTATTTTTAGCGTTACTTTTTTTTGATATATCTGCTAACGGTTGGGTATTTCTGTTGGCGGGGATTATTATAACTGGTTTTTATAAATATAACTAAATGAACAACAAGCGAAAATCTTTATGATGCAAACTTCACCCCCGCTAATAGAAATAGTTTGTTAGCCGACGTTTTTTCTCGTGCGATTCATAATTTGGAGTTGCTCATAAACCTCTATTTCGTTTTCAGGAATGTTTTCGTTCTTCCTTTTCTTAAATTCCAGGTAGATTTTTTCAAAAGTTTCATAACTCCAATCGGAATCTAGTAATCTAAGTTTTGTTCCAATATTTTTATTCAGCACGTTTATCTGAATACCATCGAAAAAGGATCTATAGTCCTTCAATTCGATTAAATTAATGTCTGTTGATGATATAGGGAGTGTAATGTTGTGTTGAGAGTACCCTCGTGTGAATCTTGCGTAGATATTGTTGTTACTAAATTCCAAATAGTGTACTTTTTTATAGTTAAATTTTATCAGCTTCCATATTACAATCTGAATAATTAAAATTACGGGAATTAAAAATAATAAAGGATTCTCTTCAAAGTCAAATTTGAAAGTTGAAAAAGTTAGGATTCCAAAAAGTAGGATAAAAATAAAATTTGGCAAAAGTACTTTTACCAAAAATGATGATCTACTATTTTCCGACTGTATGGTTTCAAAAATGACTTTCTCTTTCATCTTCTATCTTTCATAAATATGGCGGCTAACGGTTGGGTATTTCTGTTGGCGGGGATTATTATAACTAGTCTTTGTAAATATAACTAAAAGAACAACTTGCGAAAATCTTCATGATGTAAAC
>NZ_JALJZX010000007.1 GCF_024171485.1 Chryseobacterium sp. HSC-36S06 | reverse complement strand
TAACACTGAGCCCTTTGATAATTTCAGGTCCACCATAAGATTGGTTAATTCCGTCTTTTGGTACAATCACAATTCCATCTATTATGACGCCTGCGATATTAGCACCGGTTTCAGTAATTCCAGGTAAAGTATCTGGTTCTGCAACTTCTTCTCTTTGCGTACAACCGCAAATAAGAATAAATAAACAGATAGAAAAAAGTGCTTTCATAATTAATTAAATTTTGATTGGCTATATCTTTCATAATTTCTGCTAACGTAAAAGTATTTGCGAAGAACGGGCTACTGCAAACCAAAAGTGGAAAGACAAACCGCCTGGAGCAAAATGCTTTTTCAGATTTCTAAATTAAGAAAAAAAGAAAGATGAAAAGCATTTTGCGAATATTAGAAATAAATTCTCAAAGAAAACTTCAACCCCGTTTTTTGCAAATACACTGTTAGCTGAAGCCATAATTATTTTTTGTTATAACCAATTTTTTTAAGAATTTTTGTATTCAAAAGAATTGCGTGTTCGTATTCATTATCTAAAATGATGCTATCATTACTAAAGAAAGATATTTTATAGATTTGTGAATTCAGAAATATTTCATTTTTAGTTTTATTATATTTCCATTTGTTATGCAATGGTGGAAAACCTTTTAAAATTCCTACATCCTCATACGTAAAGTCTTTCTTGAATTTGTATTTTGAATTGAATTCAACTTTTTTAATATTTGTTGACCTTAATGGCATAAAAACCCAAATATTCTTTTCATTTGTTATCACCTTATAAAATTCGGATTTCTTTTCACTACTACAAGAGTTGAAAATTATACAGAATATTATTAAAATTAGATTAAATTTCACAAATTTTATATGATTTACAATTTGTTGGATATGGTTTCAGCTAACGTTTGGGTATTTCTGTTGGCGGGGATTATTATAACTGGTGTTTGTAAATATAACAAAAAGAACAACTAGCGAAAATTTCTATGATGTAAACTTCAACCCCGCTAATAGAAATAGCTTGTTAGCTGAAGCCGTTATTTTTGAAGCTTTTATTTTTATAATAGTATGCTGAAATGACAATAATAAAAGTCAATATAATTGTCAAAATAATTAGGATGTCTACATTTTTAAAAAATCCTTTTCCATTTCGGGGATCTAATCCATAATAAATATCTACACCAATATTTACAATAAAATATAAAATTATTGCTCTAAAATAATTTAATTGATTTCCAAATTTTAATATTAGAATTAAGACTAAAGAAATTACAAATGAAATTCCAGAACTTAAAAGATATGCAATTGGTAACATTCCAATTTCTCCTCCTGAATGATTAGTAGTTTTTAAAACTCCAATTAATAAGAAATAATTGATAAAAATTATTCCCAAATAAATTCCAGCTATTTTAAATATTTGATTCAACGTAATATTTGTTAACGGTTTCAGCTAACGGTTGGGTATTTCTGCAGGCGGGCTAAAAATACGAAAACTTTCTACTTGCTAAAAACTTTATTAATCGCTAAATCTTCGATGAAAACTTCAAACCCGCTTGTAGAAATAGCTTGTTAACCACAGTTTTTATTTTCCGGCTATTAAGTCAGTCAACTCCTTGGAAATTTCGCTATTAAAAGGAAAACTCAAAATTATCAATAAATTTCCTTTTATAACAATACTTTCAGGATGGTCCTTATTCGGTTTTTTTCCGCCCCAAAGCAAACCTTCTATAAATCCTTTAGCATTTTCAGGATCTTTGTCGAATTCAAAATACAATATTGAACCTTTTTTTCCCTTGTAGTCAAAACTTTGAAATCTTTTATTCAACGTTTTTCCCAGAATGAAACTATACATTTCTGGATTTTCATATAAAAGTTTTGATTGTATAGATTGACAATGTAATTTCTCCAATACTTTATAATCGGTTGAAATTTCAGTAGTTTTAATTTGAATTGAATCTAAAGTTATTGTTTGGCTAAATCCGAAAAAAGAATAAAAAAATGCAAATAAAATTACTAGTTTTTTCATTTGAGACGTTGGGTTTTAAAATTGTGGTTAACGGTTGGGTATTTCTGTTGGCGGGGATTATTATAACTAGTCTTTGTAAATATAACTAAAAGAACAACTTGCGAAAATCTTCATGATGTAAAC
>NZ_JALJZX010000006.1 GCF_024171485.1 Chryseobacterium sp. HSC-36S06 | reverse complement strand
GGGCCTTTACGAAAACACAAATTAAGAGAAAAAAAATCGATATAATATTTTTCATGTTTCGTTTGGAGGTGACGTTTCTACAATTACCGCTAACGGTTGGGTATTTCTGTTGGCGGGGATTTTTTATAACTTCTTTTTGTAAATATAGTAAAGGACCAATTAGCGAAAATCTTTATGATGTAAACGTCAACCCCGCTAATAGAAATACTGTGTTATATGCCGTTTTTCTATCTATTTACTTTTAAGTCGGTCAATATTTTATCAATTCTATTAAGTTCGTTCCCGTCAGTCATGTCCAAAACAACTATTTTGTCAATTGATACCTCCTCATGATGAGCCGCAAATATTGCAAACCAAATTCCTTCATCAAAGTCGGTGTGCCAAGTGGTCATAATATGATGATTTGGCAAGTATAGTTTTTCAATGTCAACTTCTCTAAAGACAATTTCTTCGTCCATTAAGTCGTGCGTCTTTACACAACTTTGTCCAACCGTGCAGACATAACAAACATCATTATTAATTATTTTGGATATTACTTCGTCCAAATAATTTCTTTGTCTGTCGTTGTCAACCAGAATGCAAAGCCAGTTTGACTGAGGAACGTTCTTAATCCAGTTTTGTTCAGTCGTATATTTTACTGTAATTATTTCTCTGTCGTTAATGTTCATGCGCTCGGTTTAAAATGGCATATAACGGTTGGGTATTTCTGTTGGCGGGGATTATGATAAATGGTTTTTGTAAATATAACGAAAAGAACAACTAGCGAAAATCTTCATGATGTGGACTTCAACCCCGCTAATAGAAATAGCTCGTTAGCAGAAGTTATTTTTTAGCTGACTTTTTTTCAAAGTCATTGACTGCTTTCCAATAAACATTATAGAATTCTTTTTTATCATTTAAATTTTGAATACTGTTAGAAAAATAATTCACAATTCTATCTCTTAACAGGTTGTTTTCGTTTAAACAATCATTCTTTTCATCATCATAAACTAGGACTGATGCATATATTTCATTCCAATTTTCATCACCATTTGCATAAATGCTAAACAGTTTGTTTTCATCCTCAAAAAGTCTCACATTTTCCCATAACAAAATAGGATGGTTCTCATTATTTGGTCTTATCTCTTTTGTCCATTTTCCAAATTTATCATACATTACTTTTTTTGTATACATTGCTGAAAACACTGCATTAAATTTTAATTCATTTAAAGTTACTGTGTCGTTTTTTTGAATGACAGGGATTTTTAAGATATTAAAATTTAAGAATCCATTTTTGTAAATATATGGAGTATTGGGATTTGCTGTTTTCTGAGCAATACCAATACCTTTTTCTTTAGTCTTTTTAGTTGTTTTTTGAGAACTGCAACTAAATGAAATTAAAAATGTTAATAAAAGTAGTAGTGTGTTTTTCATATAATTTCTGCTAACGGCCGGGTATTTCTGTTGGCGGGGATTATATAACTGGTTTTTGTAAATATAACGAAATAATCAATTAGCGAAAATCTTTATGATGTAAACTTCAACCCCGCTAATAGAAATACACTGTTGTACGGCGTTTTTTTAGCCCACAATCTCTTTTACGTATTTTTTTACTTTTGATATATCTACTTTTATAGGAACTTCATTTTCGTTCCAACCTGAAGTTTTAATTTCAATTTTTTCTGCAGGATCGATTTTATGAAAGAAAATTAAACAACTCCTTCTTGGATTAATAGAATCGAAAATAATTAGATATCGATCACCTTTTTTTGCGTCCACATTCCTGGTTTTTTTGTAGATCTTATTATTAACAATATATTCGTAATCAATGCCGACACCGCTATTATTTTTGTGATGCCACTCACTAACTGTAGTTGCAATCGTAAATTTTGAATTTTTATTAATCGAATTTCCATCTCGATTTGCAATCATGAAGCATGCAATAATAAAAGTGAGTACAAAAATTAGGAGAATTTTATAAAAATTCCTTTCTAAAAAAATCGTGGTTTTTCTTATTTCATTCGTTCTCATAAAATGACGTACAACGTTTCGGGGCTTGGCGATGGCGGGCAAATCGAAGCAGAAACTTTCAACTAAAATACAAATTTCTACCGAAGCACAAAACGTGAATTATTTACGTTCCGCCCGCTATTGCCAAACCCTTGTTATCTGCTGCCACTTTTTTTATTTTTACGTTTTAGTGTTAAAATATATTGAATTTCATTTTTATAAGATAACGATTGTTTTTTTTCAATGGAAATTATCTGAAAGTTTTCAACGATTTTGTTTTTGTTGTATAATTCTAAAAATGTTCCGTGAATAGTTTCATTTATTTTCAATTCAAAGTAGTCATTTTCATTTGTGACTTTTTCATTTGCTGGTTCATTGCAATATTCTCCGTAACTTCTTATAAATTTATTTTTTCTATAAAATGTCCAATTTATTAGATGGCAGTAATTTTCGTCAATTTTGTTACTTGGATTTATAAATTTTACCGTGTCTGATTTCAGATAATTTTCGGATTCAGTTGACCAAGGATTTGCTGTAACTGAAATTCTATTTCGTTTATCTTGGTCAATAGTTGATTTGAAGATTTTTAAGATATTTTTCTCATTAATTTTTTGACTTTCTGAAACTTGAGAAAACGTGAAATTTGAAATTAAAATAATAATAAATCTTAATAAAATTTTCAGTGTTGTCATTTTAACTAAATGTTATTTTGTGGTAGCAGATAACGGTTGGGTATTTCTGTTGGCGGGGATTATTATAACAGGTTTTTGTAAATATAACAAGAAGAACAACTAGCGAAATCTTTATGATGTAAACT
>NZ_JALJZX010000005.1 GCF_024171485.1 Chryseobacterium sp. HSC-36S06 | reverse complement strand
AGCGAAAAGAAAAGAGATCATTGACATACAAATAACAACCAAAAAAGTAAGGAAAAACTAAAGCGTCAATTTTTTTGAGTGAGTCAGACAAACATACAATGGAGAGTTTGATCCTGGCTCAGGATGAACGCTAGCGGGAGGCCTAACACATGCAAGCCGAGCGGTATTTCTTCTTCGGAAGAGAGAGAGCGGCGTACGGGTGCGTAACACGTGTGCAACCTACCTTTATCTGGGGGATAGCCTTTCGAAAGGAAGATTAATACCCCATAATATATTGAATGGCATCATTTAATATTGAAAACTCCGGTGGATAGAGATGGGCACGCGCAAGATTAGATAGTTGGTGAGGTAACGGCTCACCAAGTCTGTGATCTTTAGGGGTCCTGAGAGGGAGATCCCCCACACTGGTACTGAGACACGGACCAGACTCCTACGGGAGGCAGCAGTGAGGAATATTGGACAATGGGTGAAAGCCTGATCCAGCCATCCCGCGTGAAGGATGACGGTCCTATGGATTGTAAACTTCTTTTGTACAGGGATAAACCTACTCTCGTGAGGGTAGCTGAAGGTACTGTACGAATAAGCACCGGCTAACTCCGTGCCAGCAGCCGCGGTAATACGGAGGGTGCAAGCGTTATCCGGATTTATTGGGTTTAAAGGGTCCGTAGGCGGACCTGTAAGTCAGTGGTGAAATCTCATAGCTTAACTATGAAACTGCCATTGATACTGCAGGTCTTGAGTAAATTTGAAGTGGCTGGAATAAGTAGTGTAGCGGTGAAATGCATAGATATTACTTAGAACACCAATTGCGAAGGCAGGTCACTAAGATTTAACTGACGCTGATGGACGAAAGCGTGGGTAGCGAACAGGATTAGATACCCTGGTAGTCCACGCCGTAAACGATGCTAACTCGTTTTTGGATTTTCGGATTCAGAGACCAAGCGAAAGTGATAAGTTAGCCACCTGGGGAGTACGTCCGCAAGGATGAAACTCAAAGGAATTGACGGGGGCCCGCACAAGCGGTGGATTATGTGGTTTAATTCGATGATACGCGAGGAACCTTACCAAGACTTAAATGGGAAATGACAGGTTTAGAAATAGACCCTTCTTCGGACATTTTTCAAGGTGCTGCATGGTTGTCGTCAGCTCGTGCCGTGAGGTGTTAGGTTAAGTCCTGCAACGAGCGCAACCCCTGTCACTAGTTGCTAACATTCAGTTGAGGACTCTAGTGAGACTGCCTACGCAAGTAGAGAGGAAGGTGGGGATGACGTCAAATCATCACGGCCCTTACGTCTTGGGCCACACACGTAATACAATGGCCGGTACAGAGGGCAGCTACACAGCGATGTGATGCAAATCTCGAAAGCCGGTCTCAGTTCGGATTGGAGTCTGCAACTCGACTCTATGAAGCTGGAATCGCTAGTAATCGCGCATCAGCCATGGCGCGGTGAATACGTTCCCGGGCCTTGTACACACCGCCCGTCAAGCCATGGAAGTTTGGGGTACCTGAAGTCGGTGACCGTAAAAGGAGCTGCCTAGGGTAAAACAAGTAACTAGGGCTAAGTCGTAACAAGGTAGCCGTACCGGAAGGTGCGGCTGGAACATCTCATTTTAGAGCGTCTTAAGACGTTAAACAAACAAAACGATACGCAAGTATCAAGCACTTACTCAAAAGATGCTTTAGTTTTTTTACTTTGGTTGGTATTTAAAAAATAAACCCACTAGAAATTAGTACAAGGGAAGAGATAATTAACAATTATTAATTTATAATTATTAATTAAAAAGTCTCGTAGCTCAGCTGGTTAGAGCGCTACACTGATAATGTAGAGGTCGGCAGTTCGAGCCTGCCCGAGACTACTAATTTTGAGGAAAAGAGTAGGGAGGTAATGAGTAGTTGAGTAAAGAACTAAACGACTCCATCACTAACCCACTCAATCACTCAGACTAGCGGGGAATTAGCTCAGCTGGCTAGAGCGCCTGCCTTGCACGCAGGAGGTCAAGGGTTCGACTCCCTTATTCTCCACAGTATTAGGAATCTGATTTAAAAGTTACGGATAGAGCCAAAAACAATATCTGTTCATCAGGGAACTAATAAGACTTAAAGATCATTGACATTAACGATAAGAACATCACAAAGAGAAAACCGAGCACTTACGGGTGCGAAAGTTTACAAAATAAAAAGCAACACGGTTGTGTTGTATTAAAAATACTGAACTAATTTTAAAATTAGGAAAGAAATCGTTAAGGGCGTATGGCGGATGCCTAGGCTTTCAGAGGCGAAGAAGGACGTGGTAAGCTGCGAAAAGCTGCGGGGATCGGCACACACGAATTGATCCGCAGATGTCCGAATGGGGCAACCCGTCTGGTTGAAGACCAGTCACTCTAATTTATTAGAGAGCAAACCCGGAGAACTGAAACATCTAAGTACCCGGAGGAAAAGAAATCGAAGAGATTCCGTAAGTAGTGGCGAGCGAAAGCGGATTAGCCCAAAAGTCTTTATATGTTTAAAAGAACGTTCTGGAAAGAACGGCCGTAGAGGGTGATAGCCCCGTACTTGAAAGGCATACATAGATGATAAATGAGTAGGGCGGGACACGTGAAATCCTGTCTGAATATGGGGGGACCATCCTCCAAGGCTAAATACTCCTGAAAGACCGATAGTGAACAAGTACTGTGAAGGAAAGGTGAAAAGCACTTCGAATAGAAGGGTGAAAGAGAACCTGAAACCGTACGCCTACAAGCGGTCGGAGCCCACAAGTTGGGTGACGGCGTGCCTTTTGCATAATGAGCCTACGAGTTAATTTTACTAGCGAGCTTAAGCACTTCAGGTGCGGAGGCGGAGCGAAAGCGAGTCTGAATAGGGCGCATAGTTAGTAGGATTAGACGCGAAACCTTGTGATCTACCCATGGGCAGGTTGAAGCTTTGGTAACACAAAGTGGAGGACCGAACCGGTTGACGTTGAAAAGTCTTCGGATGACTTGTGGGTAGGGGTGAAAGGCCAATCAAACTGGGAGATAGCTCGTACTCCCCGAAATGCATTTAGGTGCAGCGTCGATGTTAAGTTTATTAGAGGTAGAGCTACTGATTGGATGCGGGGGAGTCAAATCCTACCAATTCCTGACAAACTCCGAATGCTAATAAATGTTCGTCGGCAGTGAGGGCATGGGTGCTAAGGTCCATGTCCGAGAGGGAAAGAACCCGGACCAACAGCTAAGGTCCCCAAATCTATACTAAGTTGAAATAACGCGGTTGAACTGCATTGACAGCTAGGATGTTGGCTTGGAAGCAGCCATTCATTTAAAGAGTGCGTAACAGCTCACTAGTCGAGCGGTTCGGCATGGATAATAATCGGGCATAAGTATAGTACCGAAGCTATGGATTTATAACTTTTGAGTTATATCTGGTAGGGGAGCATTCTGTTTGCACAGAAGC
>NZ_JALJZX010000004.1 GCF_024171485.1 Chryseobacterium sp. HSC-36S06 | reverse complement strand
TAAGCCCTCTAGCGCCGATGGTACTGCGTAAGCGGGAGAGTAGGTCGCCGCCAGTCTTTTTTTAATCCTCAATCAGAAATGATTGAGGATTTTTTGTTTTAAGACAATAGCTAAAGGCTATAAGTGCCAGAAGCTGGGAGACGGAAGCCTGCACTGAAGTTTATCCGCTACGGGTCTTTTTTTTTAAGATTTTTAATTTAGGTATATGGAATTTTTATTGAGACGGACGTTTAAAGTCCCAAGGTTGAAGCAAAAAACATCAAACCAACAGAAAAGTTATTCCCAACTGCAGCGGTAGCGATATCACGCAATGTTGCGATACTCTTTACACAGTCCTCAACTACATAGTGATTATTAGTTTTTCGGTGGTATTGAGAAAAGGGGCCAAAAAGAAGTAATACGGCGCAAAACGTATTCAGTCATCTTATAAAGTTAAATCATACTTGCCAAGTGCCATGGCAGATCAACAGAAGCTCTGGGTAATAGTGTAGCTAATATCGATCTAGCTCGCATAGGTTTGTTTCAACTTTAAAGCATACCTCTATAGAATTTACCGTACTATTTATTTTCTTCAGAATATACTCATATCCGTTAGTGATTTTTCAGGTAGATATAACCACGGTAAATTTTACTATTTTCAGTTGAAACTAGCGTATACCAATAAGTATCACTCGGCAATGGCCTGCCTGATATGGATTTGCCATCCCATTTAAAGTGCTGGTCAACCTTTGATCGATATACCTGCTCACCCATCTTATTTATTATTGAAATCTCGTAACTAAACTTCTTAAAGGTTGGATATTTTAAATGAAAACCCTCGTTCGTTCGGTCACCGTTTGGCGAAATCGCATTGGATATGGAAATATTTCTGCTTACTTTCTTGCTGACACATCCTTTGCTGTTGGTTGCGTACATACTGATATCGCCAAAGCCAAATTCATTGTAATTGGGACTTGCCTGGGTTATATTATCAAATGAATACGTAAAAGGTTGGTCTGTACCGGTAGCTGAAATGAAAATATTATCCTGTGTCATGACAATATCACTTATTGCAATATCGGATTGCCTTACAGAAAATGTTTTCTCTGAGATACATCCACTAATTTTGTGTTGTACGATAACTTTATAAAGTCCGGCGCTTTGCGCGATTAGTTTATCATTAGTGCCCATCAATTCACCGTTAACTTTTTGCCACGTAAAAATATGGTCGTCAGCTGAGAGATTACTATCGATTGTCACGGTACCTAAGTCTCCATTGTAACAAAGTGTGTATTCGTTTTGTGGATCCAATGCAGGTGGTGAATTTATTTTTAATAATATTGGGTATATTTCATAAGAACCAAGCGTTAGATTATCTACTCGCAGATAGATGGTTTGGCTAAAGGGATTACTGTTTTCATAATTGAATGTTATCGCGTTTACATCATCTGATGCGTATTGAGCGTTTTCGAAAAGATTCATAACGATATTCTGAGCCTCGTGTTTTCCAGCAGCGCCCCACCATTGGGACGAGGGGTCTGTTTTAGGATTGAGCATGATGGTCTTGGTTGATAAGTCCCCAAGATTTATCTCATACAGCTCACTTTTAGTCACTCCATACAATTTTCCGTATTCCGACGCTAAACCCCATGTATCATTTTTAATAAGTCCCAGATTTTTATGAGAAATGTAGTTGTTTTGGTCATCTACCGTAATTTCATATAAATAGTTAGGCCCGCCGAAGATACTGAACACCCAAGATATGTACATTTTATTCCCCACCATTACAAAATCTCCCGACGGAAATCCATCGTTGAAATCGTGCCATTCCTCGAAGATTGTTAGATTGTCGGCTGATGCCCTCCGCACGATACTGTTCGTGTAGCTTAGGTACAAATTATCATGGTTATCAAACGAAAGTGCCTGTACGTCATTTAATAAATCTGCAATTAAAGTTTTGTTGCAGTTTTGTTCATCTATTTTAAAAAGTTTGCCGCCCTCCGTAGTTATGTACAATTCATTATTGGAATTTACGGCAATTTCATAAAAATACGGAAATTCATCTGCGCTCCGACAAATGTATTCCAACGTGGGATCAGTAGACTCTACGTTTTTTATTTTTAGAATTCCACTTTTAAAACTCGTGATGTACACAGAGGCCTCTTCGTCTTGCTGAGTTTTGTATAAATTAAGAATATTCTTTTTGTCCGTCTCTGTAAATGTATATTTACCGTCAAAATCTGTGTCACAAACCTTATACAGCATTTGCCCGATGGATAAACAGAAAAAATGAATGAGTAAAAAGGACAGATTTTTCGCCATAAAATTAATTTACTTCAAATTTTCTATTTCTAATTAATTCAGCTATCGCTAATATGTCCTCTCCAATCAACCTGTCATCTTCTAATTTCGCTACTTTTGTGCGGATGAGAGCATAAGCCTTTTCTACATATTTGGAACATTTTGCAGGCCTTCGGAATTCTAACCCCTGAGCTCCGAACATGAGTTCAACCGCTAGAATATTTTCTAAATTTCCTAAAACCTGGTTAAATTTGCGGCCTGATATACTTCCCATCGACACATGATCTTCCTGCCCTAAACTCGTAGGAATTGAATCCGCTGACGCCGGGAAACATAAAGTTTTGTTTTCGGTAACTAATGCTGCAGAAGTATATTGCGGAATCATAAAGCCGGAGTTTAAACCCGAACTCTCCGTTAAAAGTCTTGGCAAGCCAAATTTTCCTTCCAGTAAAAGATAACTTCTCCGGTCCGAAATATTGCCCAATTCCGCAGCCGCCAAAGTACAGTAATCTAATGGTAAGGCTAATAATTGTCCATGGAAATTACCTCCTGAAATGGATTCTTCGGCACTTAGTACAATCGGATTGTCTGTTACTGAATTGAGTTCAGTTTCCGCTAAATTTTTAAGATGTTCAAAGGCATTTCTGCTTGCACCATGTACCTGAGGAACGCAACGCATCGAATACGGATCCTGAACACGGTCACAGAATTCGTGTTCCTTAAGATTTTCCGAATTCTCAAGAAACTTCAGCATTCTCGCCGCTACTTTTTTACTTCCTTCGAACGGACGGATTTCATGTAATTCTTTCTTGAACGGGCTTGAGGAGCCGCGGTACGCCTCCAGAGATAGTGCCGCAGTTAAGTCCGCAAGATTTAAAAGATATTCAAATTTGTAAAGTCCCAAAATTGCGTGAGCAAGAATGAACTGCGTTCCGTTGATTAATCCCAAGCCTTCTTTCGGCCCCAAGATGAGCGGTTGCAAACCATGTTTCTCAAGCACTGCGGAAGTTTCTACTGTTACATCATTTTCCCATACTTTTCCGAGACCTAAAAGCGGCAGAACCAAATGGGCCAATGGAGCCAAATCTCCGGAAGCGCCTACAGATCCCTGTTCCGGAACGACAGGAATAATATCTTTTTCCAACATCAGAATCAGCCTTTCAATAACTTCCAGAGATACGCCCGAAAATCCTTTTGACAAAGCATGAATTTTCGCAACCATCATTACTTTCGACAAATCTTTGGCAATGGGTTTTCCGACGCCTACGGCATGGGAAATAATAAGGTTGTATTGTAGCTGTGCAGTTTCTTCCTCAGAAATCTTGACATCGCAAAGTGGGCCGAAACCTGTGTTGATTCCGTAAACGGTACGGTCGGATTCTACAATCTGCTGTACATTTTGCTGGGATTTAAGAATCTTCTGTTTTGCTTCCTTATTAAGTTTTGCTTTTGATGGGTTATTCAGGATTGTTATTACATCGGTAATGGTAAGGTGGTCTATGCCATAAATTTTCATTGATAAGAATTTGTCTAAAATTACACTTTTTTAAGAGTTTAGGAAAACAAGCACCATTTTATTTCAGTACTGACAAAAGTCATGCGTCAAAAATTCATTTTAAATATGTTATTCAATGCATAATCAATAATAATAATCTAATTTTGATGGTTTTCTAAATTATAATATCATCAATACCTCAATATATATGAAAGAAAAGACACCTGTCCACAATTTTCACATCCCAGTGATGGGCCTTGCCTATACCATCGACAGTCCGATAAAAGTGGCTCAATACGGGATTTCCTCAGTAATTTCAATCATCGACGACGAAATTATTGAAAGAATGAACCGCCTGTATCACCAAAAGAATAATTTCACTTATACCGAAATTACCAGTAAAATCGAAGATTACCGTGCAAAAAGAATTACGGCGTACCTCGATATGGTGGATGATGTGGTGAATTTAAAATTCGAAAATTTAAAGCAGGAACTGAGTAAAAGTAAAGAAGCACTGAACCAGTATATTTCGATGCTGCCTAGTAAATCTGATGTAAAAAACGGTCTGAAAAATCTTGCCGGGCAGAAAGATAATTTCGCAGAAACCGTCAGAAAATTCTTAGACATCCATCTTTCTCCAGGAAGCATTGATGTGAACATCATGACCAAAGTTGACAAGGATAATTTTCATAAAAACATTCAATTACCTGTAATTTATAATGATGCGCACGTATCGCTGCGCGGTTTTGCGAACAGCAAACTTTCTTCATCTGTGGTACTTTCTGCAGGCATGAATCCACGACTTTACAGTTATTTCGAGTCGTTTCCTGATTTTTTTCCAAATGAAAAGGGAGAACTGAAAAAGAAAATTATTCTTAAAGTAAGCGACTTCCGTTCTGCGATGATTCAGGGGAATTTTCTGGCTAAAAAAGGACTTTGGGTTTCGGAATACCGTGTTGAATCGGGATTAAACTGTGGTGGCCACGCCTTTGCAACCGACGGATTACTCCTGGGACCGATCATGGAAGAATTTAAGCAAAAGAAAAAGGAGCTCATCGCTTCCGCACACGATTTGATGGTAAAAGCTTTAACGCAAAAAGAGTTGCATTGTCCGCCGGAACCGCTGGAAATGAAGATTACGGTGCAGGGCGGCGTAGGAACAGCTGAAGAGCATGAATTTTTACTCGAAAATTATCAGCTTGACAGTGTCGGCTGGGGTTCACCGTTTTTACTCGTCCCGGAAGCAACTTCTGTAGACAAAGAAACGCGTCAGTTATTATCGAAATCTAAAGAAGAAGATTTTTATCTCAGCAATATTTCACCGCTTGGGATTCCTTTCAATACCGTTAAAGGAACAACCAATGAATTTCTGAAACAACAGAAAGTGCTTCAGAACAAAGCCGGAAGTTCATGCCCTAAAAAGTTTTTGGCACTGAGCAAAGAATTTTCGCCTCAGGGAATCTGTACCGCATCCCGAAAGTATCAAACTATTAAACTGAACGATCTCGAACTCCAGAAAAATGAGATCAGCGATCGCGAATACGATAGAGCAAAGGCTAAAATTACTGAAAAATCATGTCTTTGCGTAGGTTTGGTGAACTCATCTTATCTTGAAAATGAACTTCCGGTCAAAGGGGAAAAACAGGGCGTAGTGGTTTGTCCGGGCCCAAATCTCGCTTATTTTGACAAAGAAGTTTCGCTGGCAGATATGGTACAGCATATTTACGGTGAGAAAAATGTAATGCCTGAGAACGATCGACCGAATCTCTTCGTGAACGAACTGAAAATGTACGTCGAATACCTAAAAAATGAAATTGAAGATTTCTCAGAAAATTTCACCAATGCACAGGTAAAAAAGTGGAAAACCTTTAAAACCAATCTGACTGAAGGTGTAGAATATTATGAGCAATTGTTTTCGGAAACCCCGTTCTTCAGAAATAATGTAAAGACGATTCAAACTCAATTAGCGGATTACAAAAGTAAAATCACAGGTCTTGTAATTCCCGAAAATCAGACGAAATAAAAATTACCTGATATTATTAACGTCAGCTTGTCTTTTGACAGGCTGATTTTTTTATTCCCAGATTACAGGAATATTTTCAAATACCACGGGTTTTGGGCTCGTAAGATTATCTAGAGGATAAGCGTAGACCAGCAGCGCCTTGATTACCGGAAAATAAGCTGTACTTTTTTTGAAAACCATTGCACCCTGATATGGAATTTTTGTGAGTACATCATTCGCTAAAATTTTACCGCCATTGGGCGATAGATATACCTGGTTAGTTTGGTGCTGATTCCCCTGTGTATCTACGATGACTGCTTTTTCACACTGCAGGATTTTACGAGGCTGATCATTAAGATTTCGGTAGGTGAAGCGCACAAGAATAGTTCCGTCTTTTTTGGAACCGGTTACCTGATTGATCGTATACTGTACATCCTCAAAAGCGGATGAACGGACTGCTTTTGATAAGTTCAGCAGGTTTTTGTAATAATTTACCTGCCTGCTGAGTTCCTTAATTTCAAGTTGATGATTGTCGATTTTTTCGATAGCCTCCCCACAGTCGGAAAGTTGCGCACAGTAAGATTGAGCCAATGCAAGCATCAGAAGCGTGATTTTCATTTTCATGTTTAAAGTTTTTATTGATTATCAACCGATGAAACACCGGGTGTAAAAAATTGTTCCAAATGTATTGTTATTAAATGATTGGCTGTCAGTATTTTCACGCTAAAATAATAGCAGAAAACAATGATTTGTATTTTCATGGTTTTTTGTTAAACATATCATAACAACCTTTAGCTATTACTTTTTACCTATTTTTGTGACATGAATCCCGACCTAGAACTTCAGCTGAAAACTTTGCCATCCGAACCCGGCGTTTACCGTTATTATGATAAAAACGGACAGCTGCTCTATGTCGGAAAAGCCAAACATCTGAAAAAACGGGTTCTCTCTTACTTCAATAAAAATCTTTCCGGATACCGAACCAGAATTATGGTCGGTAAGATTCATCGGCTCGAAACGACCATTGTTCCCAGTGAATACGATGCACTTTTGCTCGAGAATAATCTTATTAAAGAGCACCAGCCTTTCTATAATGTAATGCTGAAGGATGACAAATCGTATCCCTGGATCTGTATTAAAAACGAAAATTTCCCGCGCATTTTTTTAACCAGAACCATGATTAAAGACGGTTCAGAGTATTATGGACCTTACGCCAAAGTGCGTCCAGCTAAAGTTTTGCTCGATACCATTAAACATATTTACAAAATCAGAACCTGCAATCTTAATCTTGCTCCGGCAAAAATTGCAGAAGGAAAATACAAAGTGTGCCTGGAGTATCATATTAAAAACTGCGAAGGTCCGTGCGAAATGCTGGAAAGCAAAGATGATTATGATCAGAAAATTGATGCGATACGAGGAATAATTAAAGGCGATTTCCGGCAGGCAAAAGATTATCTGGTAAAGCAGATGATGAAATTTGCCGAGAATCTGGAATTTGAGAATGCCCATATCATCAAGGAGCGAATTGATCTGTTGGAAAATTACCAGCACAAACACACTGTGGTGAACCCGAATATTGATGATGTGGATGTTTTCGGGATGACGAGCGACGAAACTGCGGCTTATATCAATTATTTTAAAATTCAAAACGGAAATATTATACAGAGTTTTACCACAGAAATAAAAAAAATTCTCGAAGAAAGCGATGAAGATATGCTTGAGGAGGCAATGATTGAAATCCGGCAGAAATTCAATTCAACTTCGAAGGAAATACTGTTACCATTCCATCTTACCGTCGAAATTCCGAACGTAAAATTGATTGTACCGAAGGTTGGTGACAAAAAGAGAATTGTAGAACTTTCTGAGAAAAACGCGAAAGAATACCGCATCGAAAAGCTGAAACAGGTACAGATTGTAGATCCGGAAAGACATACCAACCGCATCATGGCAGAAATGCAGAAGTTATTGCGGATGCCTGAGGAACCGCGCCATATCGAAGGTTTCGATAATTCCAATATTCAGGGAACCAATCCGGTTTCCGCATGTGTCGTTTTTAAAAACGGAAAGCCCAGCAAAGCAGATTACCGCATTTTTCATCCCAAAACGGTAGAAGGAGCAAATGATTTTGCTACCATGGAAGAGGTGATTCACCGCCGTTACAAAAGACTTTTAGACGAAAACGAACCTTTGCCGCAGCTTATTCTGATTGATGGCGGAAAAGGCCAGCTTTCTTCCGCAGTGAAAAGCCTGAAACTTCTGGGGCTATATGGAAAGATTACGATAATTGGTATTGCCAAACGTCTGGAAGAAATTTATTTTCCAGAAGATTCCATTCCTTTATATCTCGATAAAAAATCGGAAACGCTGAAAATTTTGCAGCGCGTTCGGGACGAATCTCACCGATTTGGCGTAAAACATCACCGCACAAGACGGAAAAATTCAACCATCAAATCTGAGCTTGAAGAAATACCGGGGATTGGTGAGAAAGCCATCGAACTTTTACTTTCTAAACTGAAATCAGTAAAAAGAGTAAAAGAATCTTCAAGAGAAACTTTAGAGGAAATTCTTGGTAAAAACCGTGGCGGCTTAGTTTGGGAGTATTTTAATGATAATCAGTAAGGAGGTTATTTTTGGGTGAAAATTTCTTTTTTGAAACTGCCATCATTATGGGCAAACTCAATAATAATATTTCCATTTTCAAGATATCCTAAAGTCTGCGTACCATCCTGTAGCTGAACTCTGTACACCTCTTTCTTAGTAGACTCTTTAAAAATCGCATAAGGTGTGGAATTATTGGGACTAGCCAAAATAAACTGATTGTCTGAAATATGAATCCGGTTTAAATTTAATGTGCCGTTACTGAAAGTCTGGGCTTTGTTTTCAGTTTTTACGCTGCTGTTTTGGGTTTCGCTTGATGAGGATTTTACAGGTTCGGTTGCAATTGCCACGGGCTGTTTTGGAGTTTCAGTAATTACGGCCAATTTTACAGAGTTTGAAGCAGGTAAAGTTTTCAACGCAATATGTAAAGCATCTTTAAATCCGGGCTCATATTCTTTGATGTTTGACTTTCCTTCAAATGAGGCTACAGTTTTTCCGCTGCAGTCTTTAAAGTTTACCTGAATTTTATTTTTAAGAAACGTGCTGGTGTCCTCAATTTCTGCTTTCAGCACACCGCATGGATTCTTTTTAGCAGCATCAGGCCAGGATTCACTGCTGTCACTGATGATCTCGTATTTCCCCGCCTTAAGTTTCGAGTTTAAAATCCCACTCAAACCGTATTTTCCGGATTCTAAATTCCCCGTTTTGGCTGCGACAGAAACATATTCGTAATTCGAAATATTCTGGCTGTAAATGGCAGCAAAAATAATGATAAACGATAATTGCAGGACTTTTTTCATAAAAGTAATTTGAGTAAAGGTAAATTTAATTCCTGAAATCTCCCATATCCAATTTCAGGGAGAAAAAGTTGGAGTAAAAATTAGAGCCACCGATTCCGGAATTGGTAATGGCGTAATCGAGGGTTAAACCTTGGTATTTAATGCCGATCCCCGCACTGGGTTGAAAGGAAACTTTGCGTTTTAAACTTTCGATATCGGTAATATTCTGAAATCTGTTGACGCCTAATCTTACGAAAATCATATCCTGAAATTTCAGTTCCGCGCCCGCATAAGGCGTGATGCTGGCAAAATCGGTTGAAATCAATGCCGCAGTTTTCGCGAAATCCACATTGATTCCGGCTTCTGGTAAAAGCTCCAAATCACGGTTAATTTCAAAATTTTTGCTGATTCCCAAATTCAGTTTGGGCATTGTGAGTTCCATTTTGTCTTTCGGTGCGGGATTGAACTCTTCGCCATTTACCACTGCAGAAAGTTCGTCCTGATTAACTGTCCAGAAATTCACGGTCGTGGTAGCATCACGCAGCATGGCGCCGTAATTTATACCATTATCAGCATTATAAAGCACGCCAAGATCAAAACCAAACCCATAACCGCTGGCGAATTTTCCCACATTTCTGTAAACCATTTTTGCATTTACCCCGACGGAAATCCTGTGACTTCCAGGTCGAAATGCATAGGAAAGCAAAGCTGCATAGTCGGATTGAGAAAAACTGGTGATTTTGTCGTAATCGATATTTCCTTCAGTATCAATTAACTGTGTGGTGTTAAGAATGTTATCGACACCAAGGCGAACGATTGAAATGGCGAAAACACCGCCGTTATTGTCTAAAGGTTTTGCAAAAGCGAGATAATCATATTTAGCAATAGATTCGAAATATTCAGCGTGCATTGCAGCACCTTGCCAGTCCCGGTCGATGCCGATTAAGCCGGCCGGATTCCACATCGGTGAGTATACGTCGTTCTGATTCGAAATTACCGCACCGCCCATCGCAAGTCCGCGGGCTCCCGCACCAATATTTAGAAATTCATTAGAGTATTTCCTGATGATTTGCGCATCAGAAAAAAATCCTGAAAAAATAAGGAGTCCAAAAAATATTTTTTTCATCAAATTTCTACTTTTTTTGTGTCTGCCGTTTTGCGGGCTTTAATTATTCCATTGGCAACAATGGCTAAAATCATGATTAATGAGGCGATATAAAATACAGGGCTCATCTGCTCCGATTCACCAAAGATAAAAAAAGCGAGGATAATCCCGTAAACCGGTTCCAAATTAATGGTTAGTATTAAAGTGAACGGTGAGATGTATTTCATGAGTTTTATCGATTCCAACATTGGGAAAGCGGTGAAAACACTTGCCAATAATAAGATTAACGATAAATCCCGGTAACTTATTTCATTAAGCTGGGTAATTTGTCCGGTAACGAGATAAAACACACTTAAAATAAGAAATCCTGCAAATATTTCGTAGAAGATGATATTTCCTGAACTCGTTTTTCCGTAGATTTTTCCATTGAAAACCGAAAATATGGTTCCGAAAAGGGCAGTGAGGATTCCAAAGAAAATTCCTTCTTTGTAATGGAATTCGGTTTTGAAAATCATTCCCATACAAATCACGATCACGATTCCCATGATGACCTCCGAAATATCGATTTTCCTCTTAAAGATTATGGGTTCTAAAATTGCGGCGAAAAGCGTTGAAAGCGAAAGGCAGCTCAGCGCGATAGATACATTGGAAACTTTAATCGAATAGAAGAAAAACAACCAGTGGAAAGCCATAAAACCGCCAATCACCGAAAGCTGTATCAAGAGTTTCCGTGACACCTTTAAACTTTCTCGTCTTATAATACGAATGAAAAGGAACAGGAAAAATGCTGCAAAAAGCATTCGGTAAAAGACCAGAATCTGAGCGTTTACGTGAATGAGTTTTCCTAAAATTGCAGTAAATCCCCATAGAAAAACAATGAGATGCAACCTGAAAAGAGCGGATTTTTGTAACACTGCGGTTTATTTTTTCAATTCATGCAAAGCTACAAATCTGTTTGAGATTGCGCCGTAAAATATTGACAATGATTACTCAAAAATTTAAACAAAAAACCCCAAAAGTCTGTTCAACTTTTGGGGCCTTCAAATAATAAACTATTAAAAAAATAAACTAGGAACTGAATTCCGAGAATTCATGAAACTATTTTAGGTTTTGTATATCATTAACGCTAAAACTAGCCTAAATATTTTATTAGAAAACGTTATAAATTGTTAATTTTCGATAATTAAATTTCTGTGGCTCAAATAATTACTTCAAAGCTTTATCAATAAAGGAATTATAATTAAAAATCTTACCTTTAGACAAATTTTTTTTACGGATGGATATAGAATTTAATAAGAGAGAAGATCAAAATAAATTAAAACTTGCGGAAATCAACAGGTTATTTGCAGAGATAAAAAAAGGCGGCGGCGAAAAACGTCTGCAAAAGCAACGCGATGAAGGAAAATTAACCGCCCGTGAAAGAATTGAGTATCTTCTTGATAAAAATTCAGAGTCTATCGAAATTGGCGGATTTGCCGGCTACGAAATGTACGAAGAACAGGGCGGCTGCCCGAGTGCGGGAGTAGTTGTGGTGATGGGCTATGTTTCCGGAAAACAGTGTCTTGTTGTTGCTAATGATGCTTCTGTTAAAGCTGGTGCGTGGTTCCCGATTACTGCCAAAAAGAATCTCCGCGCGCAGGAAATTTCAATGGAGAATAGATTGCCCATTATTTATCTCGTAGATTCTGCCGGAGTTTATCTGCCGATGCAGGACGAAATTTTTCCAGACAAAGAACATTTCGGCAGAATTTTCCGAAATAATGCAAAAATGAGTTCCATGGGAATTGTGCAGATTTCTGCGGTGATGGGAAGCTGTGTTGCCGGTGGTGCTTATCTCCCGATTATGAGCGATGAAGCGATGATTGTAGATAAAACAGGTTCCATATTTTTGGCCGGAAGCTATCTTGTAAAAGCCGCCATCGGTGAAAATATCGACAATGAAACCTTGGGAGGAGCAACCACACACTGCGAGATTTCCGGAGTGACGGATTACAAAGCGAAGGATGATAAAGATGCTTTAGACCGGATTAAAAATATTATGAAAACCATCGGAAGTTACGAGAAAGCAGGGTTCGACCGTACTGAAAGTTTTCCGCCGAAAGAAGATATTTCCAATATTTTCGGGCATATGCCGGCGTCCAGAGCTGATCAGTACGATACTTTTAATATCATTAAATGTTTGGTAGATAATTCCGAATACGAAGAATACAAACCGGATTACGGGAAAACAATCATCTGCGCCACCGCAAGAATCGATGGCTGGAGCGTCGGGATTGTAGCGAATCAAAGAAAACTGGTAAAAAGCGGAAAAGGAGAAATGCAGTTCGGCGGCGTAATTTATTCTGATTCTGCCGACAAAGCAACCCGTTTTATCGCCAACTGCAACCAAAGAAAAATTCCGTTGATTTTCCTTCAGGATGTAACCGGATTTATGGTCGGATCAAAATCGGAACACGGAGGAATCATTAAAGACGGCGCGAAAATGGTGAACGCTGTTGCCAACTCTGTTGTTCCAAAATTCACGGTGATCACAGGGAATTCTTACGGTGCCGGAAATTACGCCATGTGCGGAAAAGCTTACGATCCAAGACTGATTGTAGCTTGGCCATGGAGTGAACTCGCTGTAATGGGCGGAAGCCAGGCTGCAAAAGTTCTTGCTCAGATCCAGGAATCGACTTTAAAAAAACAGGGAAAGGAAATCAGCGAAGAAGAACACCAGGAAATTCTCGATTCAATTTCGAAAAGATATCAGAAACAAACCGAACCGACTTATGCAGCTGCAAGACTTTGGACCGACGCAATCATTAATCCAATTGACACCCGTACGTGGATTTCAATGGGAATTGAAGCTGCCGATCATGCGCCGATTACAGAGAAATTTAATTTAGGAGTTATTCAGGTTTAAAAAATAAAATATCTAAAACAACATGAAAAAAATTCTACTCTTACTCACTTTTTTGAGTTTCACTTATGGTTTTGCGCAGTGTTATATTGAAGGTAATTCTTCAATAACTGTGGGGGAAACGGAAACTTATACACTAAAAAATAATGCGGGACAATGTACTGACTGCCATCACTGGAGCACTTTTGCACGGAATGTTACCCTTCAGGGTGATGTAAAACAGAGCATTATTAAAGTAAACGCTCATGGGGCAGGACAGTTTATTCTGTCTATGGATATGCTTAGTCCACGCGGAAAGGTGCAGTGCAGCAAAGTGATCGATGTGGTTCCCAAGCCTTCAGCTGAAATTTATAATTCCCCGGCGTGCGATATTGGAACGGAAGGTTTTAAGGAAGTGAAAATAAGCGACGGAACTGTCTCTTTTGTTCCCTCAAAAGCAGAAACTCATTTGAAGTATGAATGGACAGCAGAATATGACAATGGCGAAAAGAAAATATCTGCCGAGAGCGCTGCGCAGTTTGCTTATTCGAAAGAGAAGGGCATCAGATCAGTAAGCCTTAAAGTTTATACCTCGAAATGTATGCGTACTTTCACCAAGACTTACGATGCAAATTACTGGCGGTTTTATTAAAATTCAGTATTCAAAAAAAGATTCAGAAATATTTCTGAATCTTTTTTTATCTCAAATATAAAGTTACCCAATTCTTACACTCGTCATACTCAGACTACCTCCGATGAGTTCATCATTGAAAAGCGACAGTTGGTCGGAATTTTCTTTTAAGCCTAAAGAGTAAATTAACGGAAGGTAATGGTCCGGACTTGGTACGGCAGTCTGCAAAGCGATTCCCTGATTCTGATAATCAATCAGATTCCGGAAATTCCCGTCCAGCAGCCAGTTGTTGGTTTTTTCTCTGGCTTCAACCGCCCAATCCCAGCCGGCGCCCACGGTGTTGATGTTTTTCCAGTCGACCATGCGGAGGTTGTGTACAATATTTCCGCTTCCGATGATCAGAATCCCTTTTTTTCTTAACTTTTGGAGTCTTTTAGCCAAATCAAAATGATATTCCGGCGGTTTTGTATAGTCGATACTTAACTGAATGACAGGAATTTCCGCGTTCGGGTAAAGATGTTTAATGACGCTCCACGCACCGTGATCGAGTCCCCAGCTGTGGTCTTCTTCAACAATTTCGGGCAACAGCAGTTCTGCAGTTTCTCTGGCCAGTTCCGGACTTCCGGGAGCCGGATAATTTACCTCGAAAAGTTCTTTGGGGAAACCGTAGAAATCATGAATCGTTTTCGGGTTCTGCATCGCAGTAACAAAAGTTCCGTTCGTAAACCAATGCGCCGAAATACAAAGAATGGCGTTCGGTTTCGGGATTTCGCGGGAAATATTCCGGAAACCCCGCACGAACTGGTTTTCTTCAATCGCATTCATCGGCGAACCGTGCCCCAGAAAGAGAACCGGCATTTTTTCGGTGGTGTTGAACTGTTGGGAAATATTGTCTAAATCGGTAAGATTCATATCCTGAATTATTAAAATTGAAAAGAGTTCACTAAAGTCATGCGACCCCGGTGAACTCTAAAAAATAAACTATGAATTATTTTATGCTTTTACAAACTGCAGTTCACCTGCGATTTTCACTTCGTCAGAAACCATTACGCCACCGGCTTCCAGGGCTGCATTCCAGTTTAAGCCGAAATCGCTTCTCTTGATTTTTCCTTCGAAGGAGAAACCTGCTTTTGTCTGTCCCCAGGGGTCAACGTTGATTCCGCCAAAGTCTACATCCAGTTTTACGGGTTTTGTAACCCCGTTAATGGTAAGATTTCCGGTAACGTCATCATTTAAAGAATCAGTTTCGAAGGTAATCTGTGGATGAGCCTCAGCGTTGAAAAATTCCGCAGATTTCAAGTGGTTGTCTCTGTCTGTATTATTGGTGCTGATAGATGACGTATCAATCGTCGCGTTAGCTTTTACATTTTTGAAATTTTCGTCTTCACTTTCCAGATCTACGTTGAAGTTTTTGAATTCACCTTTTACGTTAGAAATCATCATGTGTCTTACTTTGAAGGTAATTTCACTGTGCGTTGGGTCTAAGTTCCATTTTGTTGACATAATATTTTATTTTTTGGTTTAATAACTGATTTTGATATTGCAAAGGTAGCTTCACAACATTTCCTGCACATTGATGTAGGTTAAGAAAATATTTCCATGTCTTCGGACTAATTCTATTATAAAATTATCCAATATAAATGATTGTTGATAGAAATTTAATACTCTTTAACGCATCACCGTTTCTTTTAAGTAATTTTGAACAAACTTAGATCATGAAAAAAGTCCTTTCAATACTGTTGTTTTTCAGTTTTTTTTTCCTGAATTATGCTCAGAAGAAAGACAGTTCGAATGTCGAAAACAGACCTTTAAGTTTTAAAT
The DNA here is from genome assembly GCF_024171485.1 of Chryseobacterium sp. HSC-36S06. Classification (GTDB taxonomy): domain Bacteria; phylum Bacteroidota; class Bacteroidia; order Flavobacteriales; family Weeksellaceae; genus Kaistella. Next base: position 199,485 of record NZ_JALJZX010000004.1, on the reverse strand, counting down.
ATAACAAGGTATATATTCCTGTGGGGTTAATGACATCGGGAATAATTTTTGACGGGAACGGCCGCGAATCCCTGAAAAATGAGGTTGTAGAAGAACGGAATGAGCATCTTTTCGGATTTACCAATCATTTTGATGATTATGCACAGTTTGCGCCCATGTTAGCGGTTTATGGATTTGAATGGGCGGGCATGAAACCAAGAACCGACTGGCAGAACCGGACAGCCATTCTCATCAAAGGGCAGGTTCTGAATCTTGGAATGGTGTATATCCTGAAAACCACCCTGAAAAAAACACGTCCGGACGGTACCGCATTTTCGTTTCCTTCCGGACATACCGCTAATGCGTTTGCCGGTGCCACCATGCTTGCGATAGAATACGGAGAAAACTACAAATGGGTGCCGTATGTATCCTATGGTGCCGCAAGCGGAATCGGGCTAATGCGTATGGCAAATAACAAGCATTATATTTCAGACGTTCTTTTCGGTGCAGGCTTGGGAATCCTTTCCATGAAAGCTGCGTACTGGACTCATCAATATAAATGGAACAAACCCAAAACAGAAAAAGATCCTTTCGCGGGAATTATTTACCAACCTTTGAATTAACATTTCTTTAACGATTTCAGAATTATTTCTTATTTTTAACATCTTAAATCTAAGAAATGAAATTTTCAAAATTACCTTTATTATTGCTTGGTTTCGGGACTTTAGTATTTGCCCAGAATCAGAAATATACGATGGCTGAAGCGGTAAACGGTCTGCGCAGCAACCTGGCTATTAAAAGTATTCCGCAGTTCTCCTGGTCCGATGATGCTAAATCTTATATTCAGGGCACCAAAAACGGCTATCTTGTGACTGAACTCCAAAGCATGAAAGCGGATACGTTGGTTTCTTTATATCAAATCAATAAAAACCTTTCTGCAGATCAGAAACTTAAATCTTTTCCGCAGATTAAATTTACTGCGAAAGACAAGGGTTATTTCACCCGGGACGGAAAATATTTCCGTCTCGAAAAATCCGGTGCAGACTGGAAAATCACCGACTGGGCGACCCTTAATGAAGGTGCGGAAAATGTAAAAGTGCTGCCAGACAACAAAACCATCGTTTATACGGTAAAAAACAATCTTTTCGTTAACAGAAACGGAAAAACGGTAGCGATTACCAATGACGAAAATGAAGCGATTGTAAACGGGCAGGCAGTCCACAGAAGCGAATTCGGTATCGATGGCGGAATTTTCGCTGCTCCGAGTAACTCCAAAATTGCTTTTTACAGAATGGATGAAAGTATGGTCACTGATTACCCGATCATCGACTGGGCTTCGACTCCTGCAAAAAATGTAAACATTAAATATCCAATGGCAGGTGCTGTTTCGCATCAGGTGACTTTAGGCGTTTATGATGTAAACTCACAGAAAAAGACGTTTCTGAATATTGATGGTGATAAGGAGCAGTATTTAACTGCGATTACCTGGAGTCCTGATTCCAAATATATTTTTGTTGGCGTACTGAACCGTGACCAGAATCATTTAAAAATGAATCAATACGACGCGGTAACAGGAAATTTGGTAAAAACTTTATTTGAAGAAACCTCAGATAAATATGTAGAGCCTCAGCATCCTTTGTTGTTTTTCCCCAACTCCAATACCGATTTCATTTGGCAAAGTCAGCGCACGGGTTACAACCATCTGTTTCATTACAACCTCGAAAAAGGTTTGGTAGCGCAGATTACTAAAGGCGACTGGCTGGTTACTGATATTTTGGGTTTCAATGAAAAAAAGAAGGAAATCTATTACACTTCTACGCAGGAATCGCCGATGGAAAGACATCTTTACAGAGTAAACTGGAATAATTTTAAAACTCAAAAATTATCTACCGCCCCAGGAATGCACACCGGAGTTTTAAGCAAGGATGGAACCCAACTTTATGATATCTACAGTAATGCTACAACGCCGCGTTCAGTTAATATTCTTAACACCTCGACTTTAAAGTCTAAAAATATTTTGACTTCAGAGAATCCTCTGAAAAATTACAAAAGACCGGAAATTAAAAATGTAACGCTGAAAGCTGATGACGGAACACTTCTGTACGGGAAAATTATTCTTCCAACAGATTTTGATGCCGCTAAAAAATATCCAACCATCGTTTACCTGTACAACGGGCCGCATCTTCAGTTGGTGACAGACAGTTTCCCGGCTTCCGGAAATCTCTGGTACGAATATATGGCGCAGAACGGCTATATCGTTTTCACCATGGATGGAAGGGGATCCTCTAACCGAGGAATGAAATTTGAACAGGCAGTTTTCAGAAATCTGGGTGAAACCGAAATGAAAGATCAGCTGAAAGGCGTTGATTACCTGAAATCTCTTCCGTATGTTGATGGTGAGAAATTAGGTATTCATGGCTGGAGTTTCGGTGGATTTATGACGACGAGTTTTATGCTGAAATATCCGGAAGTTTTCAAAGCGGGTGTTGCAGGTGGACCGGTGATCGACTGGAGCATGTACGAAATTATGTATACCGAAAGATATATGGACACGCCACAAACCAATCCCGAAGGCTACAAAAACTCTAATCTTTTAGATAAAGTGCAGAATCTTAAAGGAAACCTTTTGATGATTCACGGAGCGCAGGACAATGTGGTGGTTTGGCAACATTCAGTAAAGTTTCTGAAAGCTGCTGTTGATAATGGTGTTCAGCTCGATTATTTTGTTTATCCGGGCCACGAACATAATGTTATGGGCAAAGACAGAGTTCACCTGATGCAGAAAGTGACCGATTATTTTGACCAACATCTGAAAAATTAAATAAAAAAATCCGGAAAATTATTTCCGGATTTTTTATTACTAGATTTATGATTCAGCTACTTTACAGCTTTTACGGTTTTTATATCTACCGTCATTTCTTTCAGCCGGTTTGCCACATCAGCCGGCATGTCTTCCTGATAACGGGTGCCCGCATACTGAGCCAAGAATTTTTCTGAAGCCGCAATCATCGCCATATTATTCACGGGTTTATCAAAGCCATGCCCTTCATCATCCGCCAGAATATACTGCACTGTTCTGTTTAAATCCCGCAGTGCAGAAACAATTTGATCACTTTCATCTTTTTTAACCCGGGGATCGTTAGCACCCTGAATGATCAGCAGCGGCGCTTTAATCTTTGCAGCAGAAAAAAGCGGGCTTGCTTCTTTTAGTAACTTTTTACCTTCTTCGGTTTTTTCACTTCCCATTCTCAGCTCAAACACTTTACGGGCGGCCTCCCAGTATGGAGGGATGGTATTTAGCAGCGTGAAAAGGTTGCTGGGGCCTACAATATCAACGCCTGCCGCGTAGACATCCGGGGTAAATGCCAGGCCTGCTAAAGTCGCATATCCCCCGTAGCTACCACCCATAATAGTCACGCGTTTTGGATCCACGATTCCCTGTTCAACCAAATGTTTTACGCCCCATGTTATGTCATCCTGCATCAGTTTTCCCCATTCAAGATTTCCCCCATCCAGAAATTTCTTGCCATAGCCTGTGCTTCCTCTGAAGTTAGGGTCCAGTACTGCAAAACCCCGGTTGGCAAACAGCTGCGCATACGAATTGAAACCCCAGTAGCTTCTGCCCCAGGGTCCGCCATGTGGAAATACAAGAAGGGGAAGTTTTTTCGGTTCTGCATTTTTAGGTAAGGTGAGATATGCCGGAATTTCCATCCCATCGCTGCTTTTATATTTGATAGGCTCCATCGGGCTCAGGTACGCCTCATAAGTTTTAAGCTTTGGTCTTGGAGTGTACTGTTCGATGATTTTTTTTGAATCTCTGTCAAAGAAGTAAACCGTTGTAACTTTAGTGTCGCCTGATACGCTGAACAGCCATTTTCTTTCATCTTTAGTTAAACTGTTCACTCTGATTTCAGTCCCCGTAAATTTGGACTTCAATAAGTTATAATCCGCTTCGAAAGCTTTGTCCCTAAAATACAGCCTTTCTTTTTCATCAGTATAGGAAGTGTAGATTAATTCCCGGCTGAGATCGCTGAATACTGCATATCTGAAATCAACACGGTTCATAGGATCTTTTTCTACATCGGTGGTATTACCATTTTTAGGATCAAGTAAAACCAGCTTTATAAAATTGTTTTCAGCACCTTTATTACTTTCGATATAAAGTTGATTATTGTTTTTGGTAAATGCGTAGGGATATACCGATTCTAAGGCGCTCACCGTATAAATTTTATTAAATTTTCCGTTTTCGGATGCGGCCAGAAATTCTGTCGATCCGTCTTCTGGAGTACGCATAGCAATTCTGGGCTGTTCATCCCAGTCAAAGATCCAGTTTGTAATCCGGTCCTTATTTTCCCGTATTTGAGTCAGTTTCCCTGAACTGATTTCAAGCTTGTACAGATCGTGCCATTTCGGATCACGGTTATTCATGCCAATCATCAGCACATTGGGATCCTTTTTACTCACCATATAAATTTCTATTCTAGCATCATCGAAGGGCGTTAGATTCCTGTTTTCGGGGATATCCTGACCGGCGAAATTTGCGGCAGAAGGCGAAACTGCATAGATGTTGTAGTTTTCATTTCCTCCCTTGTCTTTAGCATAAATGATGTGTTTGCCGTCGTGGGTCCAGAAATAGCCAGCTAAAGGCCGCTCCAGATTGGTGAGTCTTCGTGCTTTTTCAAAAGGTTCGTCAAACTTTTTGATCCAGATATTCAGGATACCGTTATAACTTTTCATAAAAGAAATGTACTTTCCATCCGGACTCAATTTTCCGTCGGAAATCTCGGGATTATCAAAGAAAATACTGCGGTCAATTAACGGTACCGATGTCGCAGTTTGGTTTAATTTTGTCTGTGAATTTAGATTCACAGTAAACAGGCAGCTGAAGGCTAAAAGATAGATCAGACTTTTCATGGTAATAGTTTTTTAGTCGTTAGTGTTTTTTAAGAAATCTCTTAAATATAATTAAATATGACTAAAAAATATCAGTGTGTTCTAAATAACTGTATTGCAATGTTCTGAATACCAGCTTGCAGGATAAGTTTCTCGGCTTCTCAACCGTGCTTAGAGTGAAAATCGTCAGAATATTAAATCAATGTTTAACGTGATTTCGTAGCAGTATCTACTTATTTTTAATCACAAGTAAAATTTTGCAGCGAAAAATGTATTTTAGTAAAAAATAAAATCATGCAGATTCCCGCCAATTCTATTGAAGAATATCTTTCAAATGTTCCTGATGAAAGAAAAGATGCATTCAAAAAACTTTACAAAACGGTTTCCGAAAATCTTCCGAAAGGTTTTCAGGAAGGCTTAAGTTACGGAATGATCGGGTGGAGCGTTCCATTGGAAACCTATCTGGACGGTTACCACTGCACCCCAAATACACCGCTGCCTTTCATCAATCTGGCGTCGCAGAAAAATTTCGTCGCGCTGTATCACATGGGCATTTATGCGGATCCTGAGCTTTTGGACTGGTTTGTCACCGAGTTTCCAAAACATTCAAAAAAGAAACTCGACATGGGAAAATCGTGCATCCTTTTTAAAAAACCTGAAGATATTCCTTTTGAACTCATCGCAGAACTGGTAAAAAAGATGTCTTCCGAGGAATGGATTTCTCTTTACGAAAATCTTTACAGAAAGAATAAATAATTATTCGCGAAGAACTTTTACCCGCCCGTCTTTCCACATTCTGATCACCGAAGATCCGGAATATTCGGATTTTTTATCGTGGTTTTCCTCAGCTACAGCATCTACAGAAGCGGTGATTTCTTTAGAAATATCCGAAAACTGCAACGGTGATTTATCGCCGCTGAAATTGGCTGAGGTCGAAACCAAAGGCTTGTTCAGTTTACCAATCAGTTTTTTCAGAAAGTCATCTTTTACAAGGCGGATTCCGATGCTGCCGTCTTCCGCGAGTATTTCCTTTGGCAAACCTTTAGGATTGTCATAAATTAAAGTCACCGGCTTTTCCGATAAATCCATGATTTCCCACGCCATTTCCGGAACTTCCACCAAATCCTGCAATCTCTTTTCCGATTCAACCAGAATAATCATCGATTTGGATTTTTCCCGCTTCTTGATTTCAAATATTTTATTGATGGCTTCGACATTGGTCGCGTCGCAGCCAATTCCCCAAATGGTATCGGTTGGATAAAGGATGGTTCCGCCGGATTTAAGTGTATCGATGAGGTTTTGCATAGTGTAGATTTGAATTTAATTCCTTGTATTATATTCTTTTGCTGGTTTTAATTTTCAATTGGAACGGGCTTTAATCCGTCGACCCTTTTTGCGATTTTTGATAGGCATAAAAACGGGATTTCGTCATAATTCTCGTATAGGGATATCAATAGGAACGGGCTTTAGCCCGTTTTCTAGTTTCAGGTTAAAATGGCTTTAGCCAAAACCTACAGTGCGGCATTTTTAAAATTATATTTCTCCATAAATTCTATATATTCATCCGAAAAGGATTTCTGCGCGTGATGCTTCTCCTGATTTTTAATGTAATTTCTCACATGATCAATCATGGATTCCGACACAGAAACTGCAAAGTATTCATCCTGCCACTGAAATTTTTCTGAGGTCAGATTATTTTTGTTAATCCAGAATGAGGACTCTCCTTTGATCAACTGTACTACTTTTTCTATAGTCTGATTGGAACTTAAAGAAATCAGACAATGACAGTGATCAGCAAATCCGTTTACCATATCTACAAAAATTCCTTTTCCGGCAGCATTTTCCTTTATATGTTTCCATACTTTATTCCTCAACGCCGGAGAAGGGAGGAGTGGTTTACGGTGTAATGTTGAAAACACCAAATGGATATATATTTTGATATAAGGCATAACGAAAACAAAAATATGACATTTTAAGTTTCGGCTAAAGCCAATGGTTGGTTTAATTTTTCATAAACGGGCTAAAGCCCGTTCCTATTCATGAATCTCGCAAAATTCCAAGATTTCTACACCACCTCAATCAAACTGCCTCTTTCCTCATCTTTCCGGATATTGAGTGAGACGGGAATTTTTTCTTTGAGTTCTTCAACATGAGAAATAATTCCGACGATTCTGTTCTCTTTCTGTAGGCTGGTAAGTGTTTCAAAAACCACATTTACCGATTCCAGATCCTGTGTCCCGAAACCTTCGTCGATGAAGAAGAAATTTTTATTGGCTTTTGCATTGGTCTGAACGCTTTCTGCCAGAGCCAACGCCAGACTTAATGAAACCTGAAAAGCCTGCCCGCCGGAAAGCGTTTTTACACTTCGGCAACGGCCTTCATTCAGATAATCGATGATTTCAAAATCGTTGTTTTCGTTGAGCTGCAGACTCAGTTGGTTCCTCGTCATGCGGTGAAAACGGACATTCGCGTGGTCGCACAGCTGACGCAGATAAATTGAGGAAACATACTGCACAAACCCCGCACCTTTAAAGAGATTGGTCATGATTTTCAGGTTTTCCGCGCGTTTCTGAAGTTTGGATAAATCTTTCAGCAAACCTTCTTTTTTCCTGAATTCATTCTGAAGTCTTTCGATTTCTGTGTTGAGTTTTACGACGGCATTGTTAGCGTTGTTTTTTTCAGTTTCCAGAGTTTTAAATTGGGCTTCAACTTCCAGGAACTGGGTCTGATCAAAATGAAAACCTTCCAGCTTCTTTTCCAGTTCTTCGATTCCGTTTTTAAGGGTTTCAAATTCAATCCGGAATTTCTGGATGAGGTTTCTGTTTTCCAGAATATTGATTTCCTGAGCAAGAACAGGTTCAACTTCATTCAGACCTCCGAATTTATTCAGAATTAAAGCCTCTTTAATGTGAATTTCATTGGTAGAAATTTCTTTATTAAGTTCCAAAACCTGCTTTTCCAGTTGAGATACTGTTGATTTTTGTGCCGCGAGACTTACCGCAATTTCTTTCTTTTCCTCGATTAATTTCTGATACTGTTTCTCCGTTTCCAGATTTTGTTTTGATAAATCGGAATGCAGTTTTTCAACTTCAAAAACGGTGTTTTCCTGATAATGCTTCCAACTTAAGATTTTGAGATTTGTTTCGCTGGTTTTCATCTGCGTTTCCACTTCATGCTCTTTCAGTTTAAATTCTTCCAGCGCTTTATTGAATTTATTCAGATCCTGCTGCGTTTGTTCAAGATTTTTCTGCTCGCCAGAAATAATTTTCTGCAGTTCTTCGATTTGTTTTTCTATTTCAAAAGATTCGGATCTTTTGGTGTTGAAGTCTGCTTCATTTTCAGAATTAAATTCCTTCCACGTAAAAGCTTTTAGATGATTTTCAAGCTCGGTTTTTATCGTCTGTAACTGGCTATTTTCTGTTTCTTGCTGTGACTGAAGAAGTTTTTTTCTCTCCAGAATTTTTTCTACTGCCGAGATTTTGGTTTGAATTTCCTTTTGCTGACACTCTATTTCTTCAAATTCCTTATTAATTTTAGCCAATTCCGCGGAAACGTCATTAAATTCTACAATATGAGGATGTTCGAGAGAGCCACAAAGCGGACAGGATTTTCCATCATGCAGCTCATCGGCAAAATGAGCGAGTTTCTGCTGAACTTCCAGCTGACTTTTTCTGGCTGAAATTTCTTTTTTCTGGTTCTCAAGCGCCGTAATTTTCATATTGAAATCCTGCTGAAAAGTATCAGTTTCAATGTTGAAAGGTTTTAATTCTTCTTCGATTTTCTGAAGTTCGGCCTTGAAATTTTCTGTTTTTTCAGTTTGTTTTTGCAGCGATTCGAACATGTTTTTTCTGGTGGAGAACCAGTTTCCGGCATTTAGAAGTAATTGATTATCGAGCTTTTTGGGCTTTAATTCTCCAAGTCTATTTTCTAATTCCTGAATCTTTTCTTTGGTTAAAGTCTGCTTTGATTCTACTTCTTTTACTTTAGCTGAACCATTTTCCGTGCGTTCTTTCAATAATTTGATTTCTGCGGAATAACCCAACATTTGCAGAATAATCTTCAAATCATTTTCCTGGATTCTTGACTGGTCCAAAGCTTCAAATTCAGGCCGGATTTTTTCAAGCTGCTCTTTATTCTGATTGAATTTTATAGTGGTTTCCTGTAACGCAATAGAGTGTAATTTTTGCTCTTCCATCCGGTTGGTCAGCTCAGAATGAAGTTTGTTTTTCTCCGAAATCAGGGGAGTGAAAATTCTGAAAATCCTGTCGTAGAGTTCCGTTTCGATTTCTAAAGAATCAAAAGTTTTCTTTTCTTCAAGCAGTTTATTATAGTTTTCTTTTTTTGAATTCAGTAACTCAAAATCGCTTTTCATATTTTTTAAATTCCGGTAAATCTCTTCAGCTTTTTTGAATTCAATATTGATGTATTCGAATTTCTGCTTTTCAGTTTTCAGCAGTTCATTTTGTACGATAATATTTTCTTCATTAATGTCTTCAAAACCTTTCAACTGACCTTCGAGCTGGTCGAGTTCTGATTTGTTTTTAGCGTTCAGAACCGCGGTGTTATTCTGCAGATCATACTGCTGAAGGTTGAAGATTTCCTTCATCATATTGGTCCGTTCCGCTGCGCCCAGTTCCAGAAACTCTTTGAACTGTCCCTGCGGAATGATGATCGTACGCTTGAAATTCGCGTAGCTCAGGCCGATAATTTTCTCGCAGTCGCAATGATCTAACGGAACCCATTTTTCATTTTGATTTTCGTAAAAGGTTACAGAACTGGGTTTTACATCTTCAAATTTCTTTGAATTACGCTTGAATTCCCTTTCTACGCGGAAAATTTTATTGTCGTGGTTGATGAAATCGAAGCGCATGAAAGAGCTGTTCGCTTTCAGATTCATCATGTTGTAAGCTCTTTTGTCACGGGAATTCAGCCTTTCGGTTTCGCCGTATAAAGCAAAAGAAATCGCTTCCAGAATAGACGATTTTCCGGAACCGACCGCTCCGAAAATTCCAAAAAGTCCGGCTTCAGTCAAACTTTTAAAATCAATTGTTTGCCTTTCCTGATAAGAATATAAACCTTCGAGCGTAAGTTGAATCGGAATCATGAATTACAGATTTTTAATTTCGTTGAACAGATTGATGAGGTCTTCATTGGCTTCCTGGCCGTTGTTTTTGGATTTAAAATAATCTTTGAAAAGCGACTGGATATCCTGATTCAGATTGACCGTGCGCAATTCATTTTCATTAGATTCCAGATTTCTGACTTTCGGAATAAGATGTACAATCCCGTAATGGGTTTGATAGATGCGTTTTCTTTCTTCTGCGGTGAGAAATGTTTCGCTTTCTAATGTCAGTTCAACCAAAGAATTTTTATTTTCAGCAAGCCATTCTAACGCCGTATCAACGTTATCAAAAGTTTTTCTGGCGAGCCTTTTTCCGTTCTGCAAAGGAATTTTTTCAAATAAAACATTTTGATTCGGCTGCGCTTCAATGATTGAAAGATATTTGGTCTGTCCGGCTTCGCTGAAACTGTAACAAAGTGGAGAAGAAGAGTAAACAACGGGTTTTTCGGCGGTTCCGATATTTCTGAAACCGTGCAGATGTCCCAATGCCGTGTATTGAATTTGCGGCGGAATAATATCCGAATAAATTAAGTCCGCATTCCCAATTTTGATGGGTTTTTCGCCTTCAGGTTCTTCCAGAAGCGGACCGCCTTTTTTATTCATGTAAAGGTGAGCCGTCAGAAGATTGACGCCCTTTTGATCGCAGAATTCATCAGCCAAAGTTTTCCAGTTTTCGGCTAAAACATTGCTGAGTTCCTCTTCTTTATTTTCGCCGAAATATTCTTTCAGACGGATTTCGTTCGCGTAGGGGGTATGAAGAATTCTAACAGGAAAATCCTGATTTTTGAGTTGAATTTCAATGAAACCCGGAGCGGACTGTTTAATTTTAAAACCTTCCACTTCAAACGGACTGACCTCCGCTTTTGGATGACCAATGAGGATAATTCCGCATTCGCGGGCCAAGGGATCGGGTGCGTCGATGAGATTTGGGGAGTCATGATTTCCGGAAATGGCAACAACGGGGCGTTTTCCGTTTAATGAAAGCCTTTTTAATGTTTTATAGAAAAGTTCCGTCGCCTCAACACTGGGATTAAAATTATCGAATAAGTCACCGGCAATCAGAACAAGATTAACATTCTGTTCGTTGGCGATTTCTACGATTTCGTTCATGACCAAAACCTGTTCTTCAAGTCTTGAAAATCGGTCAAGGCGTTTACCCAAATGCCAGTCGGCGGTATGCAGAATTTTCATGTTCAGAAGTATTTAGGATATAATGGAGTCATTTAAACGTCCACTTTCCAAATGTAAGGACAAAATATAATGAATTTCCACTGCATTCCGTATAAATAAATTCTAATGAGTAATTTTACGGCATTATGGAACAGAAACAGAAAGATCCTCTTCATGGAAAGCGGCTGGATGCAATTTTAGAGGAATTGGTGGAATATTATGGAGGGTTTGAAGATTTGGGAAAGCAGATCAATATTAAATGTTTTACCGATAATCCGAGTATAAATTCTTCTCTGAAGTTTTTAAGGAAAACCGATTGGGCAAGAACGAAAGTTGAAAGCCTTTATCTGTATGTTTTAAGGCAGAAAAAGAAAAACGCGAAAACGGATCAGTAGTTCAGTCTAAAAACTTCCCGGAAACATAATACCATCTTCCATTGACGTTTTTAAAAAGCGAATGTTCGTGGTGAAGCTGCTTTTTGCCGTTTTCATCGGTGTAATACGCTTTAAATTCCACCTGATCAGAAGTTGGCGTTTTGATGATTTCGAGTTTTGTCCACTCATTTATTTCTCCCCATTCCTGTAAATCGTTTTTATTGTGAAATTTACGCTTGGAAGGCAAAGTAGTTTCCATTAAATAGGCTCCGTTGGGAACCGCAAAAGCGCAAAACCGTGATCGCATCAACGCTTCCGCAGTTGGAGCGTATTTTTCTCGGCTGTGAAAAGGTTTGCAGCAATCTTCGTACGTTTTTCCGGAACAGCAGGGACAGTTCATGTTTTGTAATTCTTTAAAAATAAGTTTCGGCTAAAGCCAATGCTCATTTTAATAAATAAACGGGCTAAAGCCCGTTCCTATTGATGTTTATGATCAAATTTACCTTACGACTGTAAATATCTTTCGCGGATAATATTCAGATGGTGAATATTATGACCGACTACTAATTTTCCTAAGGTTTCCACGGAAATTTCATTCCCGTTTGCGACACCCGATTCAGCCAACTGTTCTGCATTTAAGTTTTCAAAAAATATCAGAGATGATTTTCTAACACTTTCAAACTCATCCATCAGACTTTTTAAACTTCTTTCTTTGGGATAATGTTTTGCATAAAGTTCTTCATCCCAGCCGGCAAGTTCGGTTTTGTCTTTTCTTGAGAATCGTAATGCACGGTAAGCAAAAATTCTTTCCGCATCGATGAGGTGCTGCAGCAGTTCTTTCAAAGTCCATTTTCCTTCGGCGTAAGCATATTCTGCCTGTTCCGGAGTGAAACTGTCGTAAATTTCCAGGGTTTTCGTCCCGGAAATCTTCATCTCTTCAATCCAGTTTTGCGACGGGATTAAATCGAGATAACGCTGGATGTATTTTTGAAAATCAGTCATATCGATAAGTTTAGAAAAGTCTCGCAGATTATACAGGTTGAGCAGATTTATTAATCAGCGTAATCTGCAAATTCTGCGAGATTTATTAATGAAAATGAGATTAAGAAAACGCTCTTTCCAGATCGGCAATCAGATCATCTTTGTCTTCAATACCAACACTTAATCTTACCAAATCGTCGGTAATTCCCAGTTCAGCGCGTTTGTCTTCAGGAATGGAAGCATGCGTCATCAAAGCCGGATGATTTGCCAAAGATTCAACACCGCCTAAAGATTCAGCTAAAGTGAAAACTTTTACTTTTTCTAAAAACTTAATGGCGTCTTCTTTTTTACCTGATTTAAACGTAAAGGAAACCATTCCGCCGAAATCTTTCATCTGTTTTTTCGCCAGATCGTGTTGTGGATGAGATTCTAAACCTGGATAAATTACTTTATCAACCGCAGGATGACTTTCTAAATATTTAGCGACTTCCATACCGTTGTCCGAATGACGCTGCATTCTTAAAGCCAGAGTTTTAATTCCTCTCAAAACCAGATAAGAATCATGAGGACCGAGAATTCCGCCGCTCGCAAACTGGATGAAGTGAAGTTTTTCGCCCAGTTCAGCAGTTTTAGCAATCAGTGCTCCGGCAATAACATCGGAATGTCCACCGAGATATTTTGTCGCGGAATGCATTACAATATCAGCACCCAGATCTAAAGGAAGCTGCAGATAAGGTGAGGCAAAAGTATTGTCGACCGCAACCAGAATTTCTTTTCCTTTTACAAGATCGGTTACCGCTTTGATATCCACCAGTTTCATGAGCGGATTGGTTGGCGTTTCGAGCCATATCAGTTTGGTTTTATCGGTAATTAAATCTGAGATTTTAGAAACATCGTCAAAATTCACGAAAGTAAATTTTAACTGATATTTTTCAAATAAACGGGTAAACATTCTGTAAGTTCCGCCGTAAAGGTCATCAACCGCAATTACTTCATCACCCGGATTCAGTAATTTTAAAACACAGTCGATCGCTGCCAGACCGGAACCGAAAGCCAGGCCTCTCGCACCGTTTTCAATGCTTGCCAAACTGTCTTCCAGAGCCTGTCGTGTAGGATTCGCGGCGCGGGAATATTCGTAACCGGAATGGATTCCCGGAGATTTCTGCGCAAAAGTTGAAGTTAAAAATACTGGCACATTTACCGATCCTGTTGCTGATTCGTGGTGCTGGCAACCGTGGATTACTTTTGTATTGAAGTTCATAGTGATTTGATTTGATTTGATTTGAAATTTGAAGTTCGGGATTTGAAAATTACATTTTTATCGCAGATTTCGCCGCGAACTGCTCCGCCATTTCTTCCATCCATTTTGCAACATCTTCTTCTCCGGTAGCACGTTCGTAAGTGTTTGCCAAAGAAACAAGGATTTGGTGAAGAAACATTTTCATCTGGTCTACGGGCATGTCTTTGGTCCAGAGATCGATTCTTAAAGCTTCCATCGTCTTATCGTCCCAAACAGAAATCATGGTTGCTTTGGTTTCCTGGGCTTCGATTCCGCCATCTTCGGCGTTCCAGGTCATGGTTTCCGGAACGTGGTTTTCATCAAGTTCAATGTCTATGGTAATTTGGGTCTTTCTCATGATTTTATTTGAATTGGGAGTCGGCGGTAAGCGCAACTCTTTTTAATATTTAGGTTTATAATTGCTTTGGTTGAAAATGTCCTGAGCGTTCATTTTCAGGAAATCGCCGAGTTTTGTTTCAGGTTTTTCCTGATAGAATTTCCTGCTGATTTGCCATCCTGTGAAAATTCCGACTCTTGGAGAAGATTCGTTATCGATTTCGGTATAGAATTTTGAAAACGGACCGGGATTGATAAACCGTTCCTTTAATCGGATGTCGTCACTGAAAATAAGATTGCTTTCTACGAAATAATTCCAGATGTTTACTTCATTTTCTTTTGCCCATTCATATTGTTTCTGGGAATAATGCATCTTCAGATAATCCGGAAAATCCGGTAGAAAAGCATCCTGAAGGGTCATAATTTTCCCCTGATAAATAATCTCGTCGATAAATTTCTGGTGATTGGGATTTGGCTGAACAAAATATTCGGCAAAGGTTTGCGATACTTTAGGAACGATATTCTGAGGATTCATCGAGAGCTGAAAATACTGTTCCAAACCTTTGTAATTTGGGTTGTTGTCGCCCATAAAACCGGTAACATCAATAAAAAGCATATTGACATCATCTCTGTAAAAGACAGGTTCCATAATTCCGCTCAACACCGATGAAAAGAGAAAAACCTGCGGTTCTTTAAATTCAGGGAAATGATATTTGATGTGCGAAAAAAGGCCTGTTAAATCTTTGTTGAGTTTGGCAGTATCAATTTTAGAAATGGCTTCCTTATAAATTTTCACTTCAGCCGTATCGGCTCTTCTGATGCTGTAATCCTCATCAGGAACACTTCCCTGAAACCACGGATATTTCTGTTTGAATTCCTCGAGAGGCACATTTGCGTCGTAAAATTCCTTTGAAATATCGGTCACTTCCACATTTTTCGCAGGCTCTTTTATTTCGACAGTCCAAATATTTCTCGTCCCTTTTTTGCAGGAAACTGCACCGAAAACGAAAACGGCTGAAAAAAGCAAATATCTAAAAAACTTCATTATTTTTACATCAGATTTAAGACGCAAAAATAAGCAAAATTTAAGGATTCTGCGATCTCCGTCACTTACTTGAAAACAGACAAAAAATGCAAACAGAAAAAATAACAGAAAAGATCGTTTCCTGGCTGAAAGAATATGCCGAAAATGCTAAAGTTAAAGGATATGTGATCGGAGTTTCCGGCGGGGTAGATTCTGCAGTGGTTTCCACGCTGTGTGCAATGACGGGACTGAAGACGCTTTTAATCGAAATGCCGATTCATCAGAAAGAAGATCAGGTAAACCGCGCCTGGGAACATATTGAAGATCTGAAATCGAAATTTTCTAATGTCGAAGCCATTTCGCTGAACCTTACACCGGCGTTCGAAGAACTTTACAGGGCTTTTAATGTAGATGATGAAAAATATCCGGAAGAAAAACTGGCATTTGCCAATACCAGAGCACGTTTGCGAATGCTTACTTTGTATTATTTCGGGCAGCTGAACGGACTTTTGGTTTGCGGAACCGGGAATAAAGTGGAGGATTTCGGGATTGGTTTTTATACCAAATATGGCGATGGTGGAGTAGATGTGTCACCGATTGCCGATCTTTATAAAACCGAGGTTTACCAACTGGCGAAATCACTGAATCTTGTAGAATCAATCCAGAATGCAATTCCAACGGATGGACTTTGGGATGTGGAAAGAACCGATGAGCAGCAGATTGGCGCTACTTATCCTGAACTGGAAAAAATTCAGAAAGAATGGGGAACCAAAACCGAAGCAGATTACAGCGGAAGAGACCTGGAAGTTTATAAAATCTTTGCCCGCATGAACAAAGCCGCGCAACACAAAATGCAGCCGATTCCGGTTTGTGATATTCCCGAAGAATGGAGGTAAAATGAATCAGGTGAAAGATTAAAGACTAAAGTAGAATTTTTACAGCCAATTTATAATTAGAAATGAACAGACAAAGTCTCAAGCTCGGCCTCTTTTTTATCATCGGGATGCTCAGCGCTTTTTTGGTGATGTATCTCATCAATAATTATAAAATTGAGAAAAAGAGTGAAGCCGGAACTCAGCAAACAACTGCGGTAACGCAGGAAAGTGGATACGCAGATCGTCAAGAAAATCAGCAAAACATTCAGCAGGATTCCCCGGAAAATAAGGAAAGGAATTCTTCAACTAACTCAGGCAATATTGATGACCTTACCGAAGAAAACCTGGTCATTGATTATGTGAAAGCGAACAGAAAACTTCCGCATTATTATATCACCAAAGGCGAAGCCAGAAGTAAAGGCTGGGTCGCGTCTGAAGGAAATTTATGTGATGTTTTGCCAGGTCGAGCGATTGGCGGGGATAAATTCAGCAACAGAGAAAAAACTTTGCCAATAGGGGCGCAATATTTTGAAGCCGACGTGAATTACAACTGCGGACGGCGAAATGCCGACCGAATTGTCTTTACCAAAAACGGTGAAGTTTGGCTGACTAAAAACCATTACAAATCTTTTGAAAAGCAATAGAAAAAATTTAAATCAATTCTAAAAAATAAAAATGAAAACAGTTTATATCGATTTTACAGACATTGGCGATTACGATGATTTTTATGCCCAGTTAAAGGAAAAACTTACACTTCCGGAATATTTCGGCGATAATTTGGATGCGCTTTATGATTCACTCACGGGTTTTGTTCAACTTCCGCTTCATCTTGAATTTGTGAACTTAAGTGTTGATCAGCTCGAAACTTTCGAAGATTTGCTCGTAACGCTGGAAGATGCAGAAGATGAATTGGATGATTTTACGTTCGCTTATTATCTTGAGCAATACGAAGATGAAGAAG
The DNA here is from genome assembly GCF_024171485.1 of Chryseobacterium sp. HSC-36S06. Taxonomy (GTDB): domain Bacteria; phylum Bacteroidota; class Bacteroidia; order Flavobacteriales; family Weeksellaceae; genus Kaistella. The sequence goes on along the minus strand of NZ_JALJZX010000004.1, from coordinate 182,491 downwards.
GTTCTGAAGAAGAAACTCCAACTCAACAATAAATAATAAAACCACCGAAATCCGGTGGTTTTAATTTGATATGAAATACTGACTGAAGAACTCCTTATTTTAAAGCTGATAAAAGATCAACTCCATTTACTGTTGCCCAGTTTCCGGAAGTTAGGGTAACTTTTTTTACAGTTGCATCACTCGTAAAAGTTTTTCCTCCGTTTGGCGTGTAGGCGTAACCCCAAATGTTCAGATTATCCGAGCCGGTGTGATTGATCGGGGAAATACTTACTTTATTTTTGTTAACCTGCTCGCTTTCAGTTGCGGCATCCTGAATCAGAACAGCGTAGGCCTTCTTGCCGTCGGTGTCTTTGTAACCGTCTATAAATACATTGCTGAAGATTCCGTTCCCGTGTTTCTTGAACTGAATCGCCGAAACCTCGATGGATCCAGCGGTTTCTGGTTTTGTTCCTGCCGCTCTTATCAAAGTGATTCCGTTTACTTTCGGTGCGGTATTGTCTGCGTTTCCGGACGCCTCAATTTCCATCCCGAAATTTCCGATACTTGTTTGGTAAGCAAACCAGTTGCTGTTATTCTGTCCGCTCCACGCGTCCTGCCAGTCGAAGGAATCATCGTAATTTCCGTAAGCCACAAGGTTTTTTCCGCTTACTGTTCCGCCGAAAAATTCGTAACCGTCATCTGTTCCCATGTAAGCGACTAAATTTTCAAGAACTGTTCCTGCACCTACGGAATAGAAAGTCATTGAATTCGTTTCAGAAGTTCCGTCTCCGATTTTTTTACCGCCATATTCTACTCTTACATATTTTAAACTTCCGGAGTTATCGTTCGGATTGTCGCCGCCATAATAAACGTTGTTCCCATCTTCAGAAAGTGCCTTTGATGCACCGTTAATGGCTTTAATAGGCGCATTTCCGTAAACGGTTACTCCGCCCCAGTCGCCGGGTTTTTTGTTGTCGGAGGTAAAAACAATTGGTTCTGCAGCGGTACCTTCTGCATAAATTTTTCCGCCCTGTAACACGACCAGGCTGCTTCCTACGGAAGTTTTTGCGGTAAATGTCGCGCCGGGTTCTATAGTAAGTGAAATTCCTTCAGGAACTTTTACGATTCCTTCCAGTGTGTAGGTTCCTTTTTTTACAACGGTGTTCTGTTTCAGCGTTCCTGTCAACGTTCCTGTTCCGCTTAATACAGCTCCTGTTGTTCCGCCGGTTCCCGTTCCACCACTGTTGATATCGGCATCTTCTCTGATTTCTACCGTACAAGATGTCACTGCAAATACTGCTGCAAGTGCCCATAAATTAAAAATGTTCTTTTTCATATTACTTTTAAGTTTTTTATTAATGATTTTTAGAAGGTATACCCAGCGGTGAAGTTGAAAGTTGTTCCGCGTTTGTAGTCGGTATGAGTTGTTGTTCTCACATTCAAAGGCATGTAGCCTTCGTCGCCGAGCTCCAGTTTATAGGTGCTGTTGAGGATATTCTGAATTCCGAGTTTCAGGTTCCAGTTTTTAGTAAGCTGTGCGTTGTACACAAAATCAAGCTGGTGGAAAGGTCTTTCGTAAATATGGTCTAATCCTGAAGTTCCCACAGTGAAAATCTTCGAACCGGAGACGTTATAGATAAATGAAAGAGTATGAGGAAGATTATTCGCATTTCTAAATTCATATTTCAGATCAGCATTGGCGGTCCATGGTGCAGCGCCCTGCAGGTTTCTCTCTTTTAAAGTTCCTGTGAAATTCGCAGGCAGTTCCTGTTCCAGTTCTTCGGAACTTCTTTCAACTTTGGAATACATAAAAGTAGCATTGGCTCCTAAAGTCCATTTTGATAACGATTCACTAATTCTTGATAGATTTATAATTCCTTCCACTTCAGCACCGGCTAAAACTGCATTCTTTGCATTGAAATAGGTAATTGCTACACCGTTGGAATTTCCCGATGCTGTGTAACTTCTTTCGATAGGATTATCGATTTTTTTAGCAAAAATATTCACTGCAAAAAGTTCTTTATTGGTCGGAAAAATCTCATACTTCAGATCGAGATTGTAGTTTTCGCTGTTCTTCAGGTCTTTGTTTCCAATGATGTTCTCGTTATCCGGATTGATGTAAGTAATCGGCATATACTCAATCAAAATCGGCCTTGTAATGGTTTTGCTGGCTGCAAAACGGATGTTGGATTTCGTGTTGAGCGATTTTTTAACCGAGAACGAGGGTAAAATAAAATACTGGTTTCTGCTCAGATTATTAAATCCCGAATCTCCCTGTTCCTTATATCGGGTAATGTTGATGTTGTTTTCAACACGGCCTCCCACTAAAATATCCCAGTTGTCATTTGGCTTATAATTTAAGTTCAGATATACCGCATTTACAAACTGGTAAAGATTGGAGCGGTAATCATTTTCATTGGTTTCTTCCTTGAAATGGAAAGCGCCGTTCATGATATAATCGTTATAAATCTGCTGAGGATGATCAATGTCAACTACTACAGTTCTTAAGTCTACATTATCAATATTCGATGCAATAAACCGGTAGGAATTGCTTCTGTGATCGAAGAATCCGTTATATCCCACTGCAAGTTGCCAGGGATAATTTTTCTTTTCCCCTTTCTCACCAAGAAAAACTGAATATTCTGCAAAACCTGATAAATAGCTGTTCCCGTTTACATCCAGATACTGACGGATTAGGTTGTTTCCGCCAAAAGTCATTTCCACTTCGTTAGGTTTTCCGGTAAGGAATCCTTCGGAAATCTTGCGGTCGGGTTGCTGAAAATTGTTTTTTACCCAGCTTCCTCCAACTTTGAAGAGATGACGGTCGCCAATTTTCTGGCTTCCAAGCAGCTGTACATCCAAAAATTTAGATAAATCCATCTGATCCACACGGAAAAAACGCCTTCCCGCATCCTGTTCTTTCTGATCCTTGTAACCCAGAAAATCGCTGATGACATTGGCAGAATTCTGTAGAAATATCGTGTTCAGGGCGACATTTAAACCGCGGTTTTTGTAGCTGAGGCCAACAAGTGCTGATGATTCCAGCTCATATGTGTATTCTTTACGGTTTAGGTCGTTATTCATTTTACCTTCGGTCTGCAGAGAAATAAACTGGTTCTTATCTCCGTCGGTATATTCATATTTGCTGCCCTGGTTCAGAGAGAGCAGAATTCCCATCTCAGCATTTTCGCCGGATTTAAATTTCTGCGCAGTGGTAAATCCAATGCTTGTATTCGGTAAAGCTTTGATGTTTTCAACATTCCAGCCGTCTTTGAAAGAATTTACTGATTCGTGTTGAGTGAAATTATAATTGGTCGGTACGAAACCTCTAACTTCACCTGGAAGTTGACGATCCCGTGAATTTAATCCCAGATAACCATTAACCGTGTAGGCGTTTGGATTTACTTTAAAATTTTTGAAAGTGGTTTGCGTATTGTAGCCGAAACCAAATTCGATTTTTGAAAAAGCTTTATCGATTGTTAGGGTTTCAATATCGAAAGTTGCCCCCGCAAAGTCTGCATAAAGATTAGAATTAAATGTTTTATAAATATTCAGTTTTCCCACCACATCGGTCGGAAACTGTTTCAGTGCAATGATTTTCTGAAACGGATTATTTGATGGGGAGCCCAAGCCGTTAATCAGCAGGGTGTTGTACCGTTCTTCCAGACCTCTTACAAACAGTCCGCGGCCTTCCACGGTAGTAATTCCAGTTACTTTTACCAAACCCTGTTCTACATTAGAAATTCCTTTTCGCGAAATTTCCTCGGCACCCATCGACTGTTTCTGAATAACCGCTTTTTTTTGGTCTCCCAAAATTGCAGTTTCAGAGATTTTACTGCTGTTGCCGCGTATGATGACGCCCTCGATGTTTTTCTCTTTTTTTATAGTATCCGTCGGTGTTATCTGCCCATAAAACAAGGCGGATGAAGAGGTTAAGAACAAAACCGCAATACTCAGTTTTTTAATTTTCATTCCTTTATTAGATTTCTTTCGTTGCAAAGGAATAAAGAACACACTGTTTTGGTGTTTCTATAATCTTAAGTTTGCTTTAAGAAATTCTGAACGGAATTGGGGTAATATTAATTAATTATGAATATTGTAAAGTGGCGGCTTTGCGATATCAAATTTGACTAACTTTGAAAGGTTAAATAGTAAAGATGAATCAGAAAAAAATTCTTTTGATTGATGATGAGCAGGACATTTTAGAAATATTATCCTACAATCTCGAAAAAGAAGGCTACCAGGTTTCCACCGCCAGCAACGGAAACGAAGGAATTGAAAAGGCAAAACAGATCATCCCCGATCTTATCCTTCTGGATGTAATGATGCCGGAAAAAGATGGTATCGAAACCTGCCAGGATTTAAGAAAAATCAAAGAACTGCAGAAAACGCTCATTGTATTTCTTTCCGCAAGAAGCGAAGAGTTTTCTCAGCTCGCCGGTTTTCAGGCTGGAGCCAATGATTATATCGTGAAAATCATTAAACCGAAAATTCTTATCTCTAAAGTCAACGCCCTTTTACAGCTTACTTCGCAGGTTTCTGAGACCTCAAAAAACATCAATGTTGGCGATTTGATTATTGATAAAGACAACTTCAGGGTTTCCAAGGCGGGGCAACAGTTTCTGCTTCCTAAAAAAGAATTTGACCTGCTTTATCTCCTTGCTTCCAATACCAATAAAGTTTTCAAACGCGAAGAAATCCTGGAAAAAGTATGGGGCAACGATGTAATTGTTGGCGAAAGAACCATCGATGTGCACATCCGCCGCCTCCGCGAAAAACTGGGGATAGGCACCATTCAGACCTTAAAAGGAATCGGTTACAAATTAGTTGTGTAAATTTGTAAGATGAGGTTTCACCGGCTTACTTTACTTGCTTCAGTTTTCCTAACCGTAGCCATGTCTCTGGTGGCGCTGGGTTTCGATTATACCAACGATGCGGTTTTTCACAGCAAAAGCAATTTCTATCTTACTCTTTTCGTTTGTGTCGTCCTGATATTTGCGCTTAACTATGTGATTCTTGATTACCTTTTTAATTTCTATGGTAAAAAGCAGATAAGAAAAATCTCTACCATTCTTCCGGAAGACATCAGTGCTGATGATGATAATGAAATGGATTTTAAGCAGTTGGGAGAAAGATTTTCTGCGTTTAGCCAAAAGAGCGCGACCGAAATGGGAACGATGAAAGAAATGGAAACCTATCGGAAAGAATACATCGGAAATGTTTCTCATGAACTGAAAACGCCGTTATTTTCCATCCAGGGATATGTGGAAACACTTATGGATGGCGGTGTGGAAAATCTGGCAATCCGCGATAAATACCTGGAAAGAATTGATAAATCGGTAGAAAGGTTACTTAATATCGTGAAAGATCTTGATATGATCAACCAGTACGAATCCGGCGAGATAACGTTGAATGTCACCAGTTTCGATCTCAACACGGTGGTTCGCGAGATTATTGACCTTCTGGATCTGGAAGCACTTCGGAAGGATGCCCGGGTACAGCTGCAGACCGCCGTGCCGCAGATCTTTGTAAATGCCGATAAGCAGAAAATCTCTCAGGTCCTGATCAATTTAATATCAAATGCCATTCATTATGCCAATCGGGACAAAGCCCAGATTATCATTAAAACCACGGTCCTGAAAAATAAAGTTCTGGTCTCGGTTGAAGATAACGGAATGGGAATTAAGCCCGAAGCGTTGCCGCGTATTTTCGAACGGTTTTACCGCGTAGAAACCAGCCGAAACCGTAACGATGGCGGCTCTGGATTAGGGCTTGCAATTGTAAAGCATATTTTAGAAGCCCATGGTGAAAATATCTCGGTGGAAAGTGTATATTTGGAAGGTACACGGTTTAGTTTTTTACTCGAAAAAAGCAATTAGAAAACGCAAAATGTAAGCAAAACTTTTTTAATAAAAACGCTGCGAATTCTTTTTTGTCAAAATTCTATTGTTTTATATTTGTACACGAAATTAATTCTAAAAACCTATCTAAATTCAAACTAAAATGGTTTATAAAATCCGCATTATTTTAGATGCTAAAGATGATATCTTCCGCGATGTTGAGATCAAGGAAAAGCAGAATCTCTGGAATCTGCATCTGGGAATCAAGAGCGCATTCACCCTGATGGGAGAGGATCTGTCGCTTTTTAATATTCTGGATGATGAAGGAATGGTGATAAAAACCGTTCCGTTGGAAGATATGAGCGATGACGGAGAAGGAGAAATAATGTCGGATGTGTATATCAGCGAAGCTTTCGAAAAAGTGGGTGACAAAGTTCATTTCCAATATGGGTTTATGGATCTTTGGGAGTTTTTCTGCGAACTGGTAGAAATTATCGACGAAAAACCCGCTGTAAATTACCCCATTACCGTTTTCCGTTTCGGCAATATGCCGCTGAAAGCACCGAGTAAAGGAGGGAAGAAAGCAAAGAAGAGTTCGCCAATTCCTCTTGCCGATGATGATTTCGGAAACTTTGATGAAGATTTCAGTTCCGGTGATTTTTCCGACGAAGACGAAGGTTTTGATGATGAAGACGATGATTTCGATGATGATTTCTTTGAAGAAGACGATACTGACGAAGTTTAAAAATACAGCCCCGGAAATTCCGGGGTTTTTTTATGCTTTTTAACATTCAATTTCTTCAAAAGCATACTTCTGCTTCTGGAATTTTAATAAAAAACCCATACATTTGCTTGTAAATCATCAGAATGAAAAAACTCATACTTTTAGCAATCATCGGATTGGGAATCGCATCCTGTACCACACAAAAATCTACGACAATGAACGAGTTGCCCAGCGAATGGAAGCACACCACCAATATTTACGAAGTTAATATAAGACAGTACACTCCGGAAGGAACTTTCCGGGCATTCGAAAAAGAAATGCCGCGTCTGAAAGAAATGGGCGTGAAAACACTTTGGTTTATGCCGATCACACCCATCGCACAGAAAAATAAAAAAGGTCCATTGGGAAGCCAGTATGCCGCACAGGATTATACCGCCATCAATCCGGAATTCGGTACGATGGAAGATTTTAAACATATGGTGAATGAAGCTCATAAAATGGGTTTCAAAGTGATCATCGACTGGGTTGCCAACCACACCGGCTGGGATCATGTATGGACGAAAACCAATCCTGAATTTTACCTGAAAGATCCAAAAACCAACGATTTTCAGATCGCTTCCGGAATGGATGATATTATCGAACTCGATTACAGCAATCCGCAAATGAGACTTGCCATGATCGAAGCCATGAAATTCTGGGTGCGTGAAACGAATATCGACGGATTTCGATGCGATCTTGCAGCTTGGGTTGAAGTTGATTTCTGGCAGCAGGCAAGACCTGAGGTTGAAAAAGTAAAGCCGCTTTTCTGGTTGGGTGAATTCGATGAACTCGATAATCCGGACTACGGAAAAGTTTTCGATGCAAGTTATATCTGGAACTGGATGCACAAAACAAAAGATTATAACGACGGAAAAGCTTCTTTTGATGATTTAAAAAATCTGCTCGGAAGATATACCGCAATTGGCGACGGTTCCATGCGCGCTTGGTTCACTTCAAACCATGATGAAAATACCTGGAACGGTACTGAGTATGAAAAATATGGCGTTCTGGCAAAACCTTTAGCCGTGTTTTCAATCACCTGGAATGGTGTTCCGCTACTTTATAACGGTCAGGAACTTCCTTTGAAAACGAAACGTCTGGAGTTTTTTGAAAAAGATCCAATCCCGTGGACTGGAACGAATGAACTTCACGGTTTCTACAAAACTTTATTGAATCTGAAATCAAAGAACCCGGCATTGAGAGGCGGTGATCCGGCCGCTACAACTACTGTTTTAAAAACTTCCGCGGATGATAAAGTGATGGCTTACGTAAGAAAGAACGGAAAAGATGAGGTGTTGGTTGTTCTGAATTTTTCTAAGGAGAATGTCTCTTTTACCATTGATGATAAAAATGTTTCCGGAACATTTAAAAATGTTTTCAGTGGTCCGGTAAAAGATTTTTCACAGGACAAAAGTTTTTACTTACCGGTCGGTGGATATGCCGTTATGGAAAAATAGGAGCTGAATGAACAAATCTGAAATCCTGCAAATTATTTACGACAAATTATCAGAAAAAATTGGTCATTTAGAACATCTGATTGCCGAAACCCGTGCTGCTAACAACGAAACCAAAAGTTCGATGGGAGATAAATACGAAATTTCGCGGGAAATGGTGCAGCAGGAAATCAATAACCTGCAGATTCAGCTGAATGAAAATTTAAAGTCATTGAATTCTTTAAAGTTAATCAATACCACTGAGCATTCGCTAATCGGTTTGGGTTCGCTGGTCGAAACTGAAAAAGGCTTTTTTTATATTGCGGTTTCTTTGGGAGAAATCAGTCTTAAGGAAAAGAAAATTTTTGTGATTTCTACCGAAAGTCCGCTCGCAAAAGCGATGTACGGAAAAAGAAAAGGTGAAGAGTTTATATTGAATAGTTCCAAACAAACCATTCACAGCGTGTCTTAAAAATTACTTAATTTGCAAACCAATTAGCCTTATCAAATGCAAAATTACCTCGACTTACTTCAGAATATCATCGACAACGGAACCGATAAAACCGACAGAACAGGCACCGGCACCCGAAGTATTTTTGGTTACCAGCTGCGATACGATTTGTCTGAAGGTTTCCCTTTGGTGACCACTAAAAAAGTTCATTTAAAATCAATTATTTATGAATTGCTTTGGTTTTTAAAAGGCGATACCAATGTAAAGTATTTAACCGATAATGGCGTTTCAATCTGGAATGAATGGGCTGATGAAAATGGAGATTTAGGACCTGTTTACGGCGCGCAGTGGAGAAGCTGGGCCGGTGCAGACGGAAAAGTGGTCGATCAGGTTTCGGAAGTGATTGATCAGATTAAAAAAAATCCGGATTCCCGGAGACTCATCGTTTCCGCATGGAATGTTGCTGAAATTCCTAATATGGCTTTAGCGCCTTGCCACGCAATGTTTCAGTTTTACGTTGCCGACGGAAAATTATCGCTGCAGCTGTATCAGCGAAGTGCTGATGTTTTTCTTGGCGTTCCCTTTAATATTGCAAGTTATGCGTTGTTACTGATGATGGTTGCACAGGTTTGCGATCTGGAAGTGGGTGATTATGTTCACACTTTTGGTGATGTTCATATTTATAACAATCATTTCGAGCAGGTCAAAAAACAACTTTCCAGAACTCCGAAAGCTTTACCAACGATGAAACTCAATCCTCAGATTAAAGATATTTTCAGTTTCACTTTTGAAGATTTCATGCTCGAAAATTATGATCCACATCCGGGAATTAAAGCGCCTGTAGCGGTTTAAATAAGTTTATTTGTTAAAGATCAGGTATTTCCGTAACTAATTTATCGTTTTTGCTACCCATTAAGAAAACTAATTCTTATGTGGAAAAAATTATTTACAGCCGCCCTGTCAGGAGCATTCATTCTGAATTTTGCCCAGCAGGGTAACCGCGAGAAACTATCAGCTTATCTGGATTCCCTCGCAGTACGTCATAAGGCAGTTGGCAGCTACGCGCTTGCGACTGGCAATGAACCTGACTTTGTAAAGGTAACCGGCTTTGCCGATGCTGAAAAACACCAGAAGGCCAATATGAATACCCAATACCGGATTGGTTCGGTCTCCAAAATCTTTACTGCTGTTTTGGTGATGAAAGCGGTAGAAGAGAAAAAACTATCGCTGGATACCAAACTTTCGGATTTTTACCCTGCAATCGAAAACTCACCGAAAATTACCGTAGCTCAACTCATGCAGCACCGTACCGGAATTCATAATCTTACCGACGAGAAGGAATATTGGGAATACCATCAGAATCCTAAGACTGAAAATGAGCTGGTTTCCATCATTCAGAAATATAAAAGTGACTTTTCTCCGGGAGAAAAACATGCTTACAGTAACTCCAATTACATCTTGTTGGGATATATACTGGAGAAAGTTTATAAGAAGTCGTATGCTGAACTGCTGCAGGACAAAATTGCAAAACCCTTGAAACTTTCTCTAACTAAAGTCGGCGGAAAAATTGATCCTGCAAAAAATCAGGCTCACGCCTATTACTACAAAAACGGAGTCTATGAAAAAAATCCGGAGACCGACATTAGTATCCCGATCGGCGCCGGAAATATTATTTCAACACCAACCGAACTGCTTAAATTCGTCATCGCACTGGAAAACGGCAAGATCATTTCTCAAAAAAGCCTTGCGGCGATGAAGGATTTTAAAGATAATTACGGGTTTGGATTAGCTAAGGTGCCGTTTATTGACAGATACGGATATGGTCACAGCGGAAGGATCGAGGAATTCCGTTCGGTACTTTTTTACTTTCCGGAATCAAAAGCCGGGGTGAGTTTCATTACCAATCAATCGGATTATGATGTGAACCAGATTTCCATCAACATGTTGAAAACGGCAATGAATATGGATTTTAAAATGCCCGATTTTAAAGAGAAAACTGTTGATCTCGCACTCCTTAAAAAATATGAAGGCACGTACAAAGCACCAGGATTTCCGCTTGATATTAAAATTTTCGAAGAGAACGGAAAACTGATGGCTCAGGCTACCGGACAAACTGCATTTCCACTCGAGGTTGTTTCCGATTCCGAATTTAAATTTGATCCTGCAGGCATAAAAATGAAATTCAATCCCGATAAAAATACGATAGATTTCAATCAGGGATCTATGGCTTTGGTTTTCGCAAAGCAGTAGTGCAAAAACATTTTACTTTAAGTCAATAATTACATCAAACAACGAACAAAAAATATAAACAGCGATACATGAAGAAACTCATCATTTCCTTAGGACTACTCGGCATTCTATTTACCGGTACTGCCTACGCCCAAACCGAAACTTCCGGCAGAACCGAATACCGCCAAACCCATACCAAATCAACGGAACTGAAACACACTAAACTCAAAGTAAATTTCGATTATGCGAAGGAACAAATGAACGGCGAAGCGTGGCTCACTGCAAGCCCGCACTTTTATCCTTCGGATTCCCTGATTCTGGATGCTAAAGCGATGCTCATTCACGAAGTGGCTTTGGACAAAAATGGTGGTAAAACGCCGCTGAAATACGCGTACAAAGATGATATGCTGAAAATCACTTTAGATAAGACCTATACGCGGAATCAGGAGTATACGGTTTACATTAAATACACCGCGCGTCCTAATGAAGTAACCGAAAAGGGCAGCGCTGCAATTACCGATGCAAAGGGACTTTATTTCGTAAACGCACAGGGAAAAGACGCTGATAAACCTACCCAAATCTGGACACAGGGTGAAACCGAAGCCAGTTCTGCATGGTTCCCAACCATTGATAAACCTAACCAGAAAACCACGCAGGAAATTTACATGACCGTACCCGACAAATATGTCACTTTATCGAACGGTTTGATGAAATCTTCCGTGAAAGAAAGCAACGGACTCCGTACCGATCACTGGGTGATGGATAAAAAGCACGCACCTTACCTGTTTTTTATGGGAGTAGGGGATTATGCTGTCGTAAAAGACAAATGGAGAAATATTCCGGTGGATTATTATGTTGAAAAAGAATATGAAGCGTACGCAAAACAGATTTTCGGCAATACTCCGGAAATGTTGGAATTCTTTTCAAAAAAACTAAATTACGATTATCCTTGGTCAAAATATGCGCAGATCACAGCCAGAGATTACGTTTCCGGGGCGATGGAAAATACCACGGCGGTCCTTCATCAGGAATCTGCACAGCAAAAACCCGGCGACCTCATTGATGAAAACCGATGGGAAGATGTGATTTCGCACGAACTTTTCCACCACTGGTTTGGCGATCTGGTTACTACCGAAAGCTGAAGTAATCTTACGGTAAACGAATCTTTCGCCAACTATTCCGAATACCTCTGGAATGAACATAAATATGGTAAAGACTTCGCAGATTATACTTTGATGAAAGCTGCTGAAGGTTATTTCCGTGATCCTTCCAACGTCACCAAAGATCTGGTGCGTTTTAATTACCATCACAAAGAAGATATGTTTGATGGTGTTTCCTATAATAAAGGAGGCTCAATTCTTCACATGTTGAGAAATTATCTGGGCGACGATGCTTTCTGGGCAGGAATGCATGATTATCTGAAAACCAATGAATATGGTACGGGCGAAGCGCATCAGTTCCGTCTTTCACTCGAAAAAGTTTCGGGCAAAGATTTGAATTGGTTCTTTAATCAGTGGTATTTCAACAGTGGTCACCCGAAAGTTTCATACACTACAACCTTCGAACCTGTGAAAAAGCAGGTGAAAATTACAGTAAGTCAGGACCAGCTGGGCGGTAATTTCCAGTTTCCCCTTGTGCTCGACATTTATGAAAACGGAAAACCTACAAGAAAAAATGTCTGGATAAGTGCGAAAGATAAAAACGATTTTAGCTTCCCGGTTTCCAAAAATCCAGATTTTATCAATCTGAATGCTGACGGTGTCATTTTAGGCGAGTTTACGGAAAATAAAACTCCGGATCAATATTTCGCGCAATACTCAAATTCAAAGGAATTTTTAAGCAGATACAAAGCAGTAGAAAAAGCTGCGGAAAATAAAGGACCAAATCCTGCGTCACTGAAAACTTTGGTCGCAGCATTGAAAGACCCCAACTTCAGAATCAGAATGAAAGCGCTGAGCGGTCTTGATTTAACAAAATCTGATCAGGCGAAAGCAGCGTTGGCAGAAGTTGAAAAAATAGCTTACAATGATCCCAAAACTTTGGTTCAGGCTGCAGCGATCTCAGCTTTAACAAAAACAAAAGACAAGAAATACCTGCCTCTTTTCGAGAAAGGAATGAATGCGGTGTCGAATTCGGTGAAAGGAAGTTCTCTTTCCGGGATTGCGGTCGTGGATCCTTCGAAAGTTGCTACTTTGGCCAGCAGTATAGATCTTGACGGTGCAAGCGACGATTTAATCGCAGAACTTTTACCCATCATCGTAAAAAACAAAATTGAAAAGCAAATGCCGGCAATTGCTTCAACAGCGGCGTTTTATCCGTTTTTGAAATTCCAGAATCCTGAATTGGGTGCGGCTGCCGAAGACGGGTATAACTGGATCATGAGTTCTGATAACCTGAAAGCAACGGAAAATGTAACGAAGATTTTAACCCAGGTTAAAAAGCAGATTGGCGATAATCCACAGGCGAAGATGATGATTGTTCAGATTCTTAAAGATGGTCTTGCTAAAAAGATGGTTGTGCTGAAAGCCAATCCTTCGAGCCCTACAATCAATCAGCAGGTTGATGCGATTAACAAAGTGATTGAAGCTTATAAATAAACTTGTTTTTTAAACTGAAAATGCCGGGCTTATGTTCCGGCATTTTTGGTTAATGAAGAAGATGGTTTCTGAATTTTTTTGATGCTTACACCGCAAAATCCTTCGGCTCCTCAAATTTTTCACCTGAAATTTTAGTTACAAACATCGCCGCGACGGTATCTCCGGTAGAATTTAAAACGGTCGCTAGGGGATCTACCAATGTTCCGATAATCATTACCGCGGGAATCGCCTCAACCGGAAGCTGGTATACCGAAATCATCAGCATTTCGCCAATATAACCTCCGTTCGGGATTCCGCCCGCGACGATACTTACAAATATGGTGATTCCGATTGCAAGAAGCAGATTCATAGGATCGAAGAAATTTTCTCCGATAATTAAAAACGCCACATAAATTTTAATGATGGACGACATTGATGAACCGTTTTTGTGCAGCGTACTTCCGATCGGAATTACAATGTTCGCAATCGCATCCGGAACTCCGATTTTTGCCGCAGCCTGCAAATTTGCCGGCATTGTGGCAAAGCTGCTGCAGGTTGAAATTGCCGTTAAAGTCGGATAGATATTGTTTTTCCAGAATTTCTGAACCCCATCTTTTCCTTTGGCCATGAAAGCATAGATCGTAAAAAACAGAAGAAAGTAAACCGTTCCGGCAACGTAATAAAGACCGAGCGGCTTGGCATAAAATCCGAAAAGCTGAGGTCCTACGGTCGCCACCTGATACGCAAAATAAGCGCCTAAACCGATAGGAGCGGCTTTCATCACGATCAGCAGAAGTTCTTTCATCACTTCATAACCTGATGCGAGAAATTGCCGGAAAGATGTTCCCGAATCGCCGGTTTTCCTCACCGCCGTTCCTGTGAGAAATGCAAAAATCAACAATGCCAACATGTTTTTTCTGGAGAAAAGTTCGGTAAATTCACCAACGGTAAAGAAACTTACGATGCGCTCGCCCCAGGTTGCGTCGGCGCCGGTGTCAATCGTTTCCGGGGAAGTCGAAGGCAAAGCTTCGGTGGGAAAAAGCCAAACCGCGGCAATCGTAAACAATGCAGCAATAATGATGAACAGTAGAAAAGTGAAGATCATGGAGAAAATAATTTTTCCGAATTTCGACTGCTGTTCCAGTGAAGCAATGGAATTTGAAACCGCGAAAAAAACCAGCGGGACTACGCTTACGAAAAGCAAATTCAGGAAGATATCGCCCAAAGGCTTTAAATAGGTCACCGCTGCCGGAAAAAAAATTCCAATAAAACTGCCGGCAATAATTCCGCTCAACAGAAGGATAATTCCGGAATAGTTTTTTAAAACTTCACGCATGTTTTCAAATTTAAGTAAAGATAAAGGTAAAATTTTTTAAACGGATTATGCCGTCCATTCGTCGTTGATCACCGCCACGATATAATATTCACCCTGAAATTCCTCAAATACAAAGCGCAGAGAGTTCCAGTCCATGCCGCCGTATTTTTCCGATCCGGGAATATAATTTTCGGTAAAGTCAAGGCTGGGGTACATCTCTTTCAGGTTGTTCAGTGAGTTTCCAGTGCCTTTGAATTCGTTCAGATGAAACTCCGATTTAGTGAAATCTCGTTTGTAAACCCATTTTTCAAGATAGTCTTTAAGCGAAATTATGAGCAGATCACCGGTTCCGTCTTTTTCTCCCCAGGTAAATCTCGTTTGCATTGAAATATATTTGATGAAATCTTCCCGGGTAAAATGTTTGTTCTTTTCAGGTTGCACAAAGGCGTACATTGAGAAATGTATTCCATTTTGAGGATGAATAAACTCGGAAAAACGCTCGTAATCTTTCGATTTTAAAGAAGCGACAATTTCAGTGTTAAGGTTTATCAGGAGCTCATTTTTGCTCAGCTTTACCGGTTCCGGAATTTTTGGGATTGAATTTTTTTTAGCGGTTTCCGTGTTGTTTTTCTGAACGGAAACCGAAATCTTATTATCTTTGCTGCAGCCTGTTACAGCTATGATTAAAGAGAGGGAGATAAGGTTTTTCATGGCTGTTTTTTTAAATTGAAATTCAGACTCAGCATATAGTTTCTGCCTGCTGCAGGGTTGTAATACCGGTTTCCGAATGCGTTAATATCGTAACCCAAACTGTACGCAGTATCGTAAATATTCTGTACACTCAGTTTTAAATCGGTTTTAAAAACACTTAACTTTAAAGGATAACTCAAAGAAATATTACCAACAAGAGACGGTTTCGCGACAACAGAATTAGCATCGTTCAGCGGGATTTCCGACGTGTAAAAATGGCTCAGATCAATTTTGAAATCATTGAATAATTCAAAATTAATGAGACTTTGCACTGAGGTTGACGGAACACCCGTGAGCTTGTTTCCTGAGAAATCATCATTGTTTTTGAGGTAATTCCTGAAGCTAAAATCGTAAAAATTTCCTGCGAAGTAAAACTTTATATTTTTAAGCATTGGTGAATTGATGTAGAGTTTTCTGCTTTCCACAACAAATTCGAATCCTTTCTGCGAGGTGCCGCCGGCATTGACAAAATATTCCTGGCCGTTTTCGTTTTCCTTCCTTACAATGGCATCTTTCAGACGGAAATCAAAAAAACTCAGTTCTGTGAAAAGTAAATTTCCCCACTGTTTTCTGATTCCGATTTCTTTGTTCCAGCCAGATTCCGGACTCAGATTGATGTTGATTTCCTGTGCAGAGGAACGGATTTCTTCAGTAGTTGGCGCCGAGTTCCCTTTTGCGATTTTTGCGCGAAGCGAAAAACCTTTTCCTAAGAGATACGAAACTCCCAAATTGGGTAAAAACGAATTCTCAAATTTTTTATGTCCTGATTCTGCATTTGGATAAATGCTTTCCCAGCGGTAAGTCATGTAATTAAGGCTTGCCGCCAGATCAATTGTTAGTTTTCTGTTGAATTCCGCTTTTTGGGAAAGGAAAATAATTCCGCTTTCTGTGGAGATGTCATCAAAATTCTGAGGATCTGTCGGCGTTCCAAAATTATTGTCGAAGTTTCTGATGATTCCTTTTGCAACCGCGCCTTCAAAACCCAAACGCGTTTCATAAGCGGAATTCTGAAGATTTTTGGCAAAATTTAAATGGGTACGGACGGCAAAATTATTTTCAAATCTTTTCTCGTAATTCGTAATGAACGGATTCCGAAAGTCGTTGTAGTTACCCTGAACCGCAATAAAATGACTGAAATTTTCATTAAAACTGAAAAGATTCGAGAGTCCGGCAAAAATCATTTTGTTATAAATTCCGGCCTGCTGTTCTGCAGCTCCCGGAAGCGCGGCAGTTTTTGGCCTTGCCTGTCTGGGATTTTCCTGCATCTGCGGAAGTGTTAATCCGCCAGGAGTTTCATAATGCAAATCCGACAGAAGAAGGAGCGCGTGAAGCTGGTTGTTTTCACCATAATGATAGCTGTCTTTTATGAATGCGAACTTCCTTTGAACTGCGGCTTGTTCGCGATACGAATTGGTGGTTTCATAGCTTGTATAGATCTGAAGGAAATGATTTCTTAAATGTTCTGCTGCATGTATTTTACCTTTGAAGTGATTAAAACTTCCACCTGAAATTCCGAATTTTTTTTCGGCTGTATTTTTTGTTTTCAGTAAGGCTGTGCCACCGGTTTGGGCTCCGAAATCTCCGCTTTCCGGACCTTTGAAAATTTCAACAGAACCTATAATTTCGGGATCCAGACTATTTAAATAGGTATTTCCGGATGCGTCAGTAAGTGCAAAATCATCAAGATATACTTTTACATTTCTAACCCCAAAAGGAGACCTTAAAGTGCTTCCGCGAACCGAAAATCTGTAGGATCCGGGTGACCGTTCTTCCATCTTGCTTCCGGGAAGTAGGTTTACGGATTCCAGTAAACGGTCCGGTGCGTTCTGGCCCAGGAAATTACTTCCGGAAAGGGATACCGATTTTGTGGAAGTAATGAGTTTACCCTGCTTTTTGAATGCGTCAATCTGAACCTCTGAGATTAAGGATGCAGAATCCTGTTGCTGGCAAAAAACCACCACCGAAGCAAGCAGGAAAACAAGATGAAAAGCTTTGATATGCAAGCACATAAATTTTTGCTAAAATAGAGAATTCGCATTAAAGTTTAACAGTCCTTTAAAACAATACAACATGGAATTTTCTTAAATTTGAATAAATCATAAAAATGGCTTATATAGATTATTATAAGATTTTGGGGATTGATAAGAAAGCGTCTGCCGACGACGTGAAAAAAGCGTACCGAAAACTCGCCAGAAAGTATCATCCGGATGTAAATCCCGGCGATAAGGAAGCTGAACGGAAATTCAAGGAAATAAATGAAGCCAATGAGGTGCTGAGTCATCCGGAAAACCGTGAAAAGTACGACAAGTACGGTGAACACTGGAAACATGGCGAAGAATATGAAAAGGCAAGGCAGCAACAACAGCATTCGCAACAAAATCAGAGTTATGGCGGCTTTTCAGGCGCAGATTTCGGTGAAGGCGCAGATTTTTCAGACTTTTTCCAGAGTATGTTTGGCGGCGGGGCAGGAGGCGGTTTCGGCAGAAGTTCCCGTGGCAGTGCATCGGGAAAATTTAAAGGTCAGGATATTTCAGCGGAATTGAATCTTCATCTTCGGGATGCCGCTAAAACCCATCAGCAGACTTTCGATATCAATGGAAAAAAGGTGAGATTAACCATTCCTGCGGGAGTTGCCGATGGTCAGAAAATCAAACTCAAAGGTCATGGGAATCCGGGGTACAATGGCGGACCCGACGGTGATCTTTATATCACTTTCAATATCGCGGAAGACCCTCATTTTAAAAGAAACGGTGATAATTTAAGCGCCGATATTACTATTGATTTATACACCGCAATTTTGGGCGGAGAGGTTAATGTAAAAACCTTGGACGGAAGTGTTAAATTAAAGGTAAAACCTGAAACGCAGAGCGGAATCAAAGTACGTTTGAAAGGAAAGGGATTTCCGGTTTACAAAAAAGAGGGCGAATTCGGAGATCTGGTATTGACGTATCAGGTGAAACTCCCGACAAAACTATCATCCAGAGAAAAAGAATTGTTTCAACAGCTTAAAGATTTACAGTCATGACGGAAAGAATATCACGGGAGGAACTCGTAAGAATTTACCAGGTGGAAATTACATTTTTCGATGCCCTGCAGGAATCCGGTTTGCTAAAAACAGAGACCGTAAACAATATTACGTACCTAAGCTATGATGAACTTCATGTTTTCGAAAGATTGACCAATTTATATTACGATCTTGAAGTTAATTTACCAGGCTTAGAAATCATTAATTACCTCCACGATAAGATGGAAGTCCTTAAAAATGAGAATTCTAAATTACGAGGGCAGAAACCCGGGTGATGAGCAAAAAAGTAATAGAGTGTTTTAGAACAGCTTGTAAATGATTAAATGAAGAGAAATACTAAAATTATCCAATTCGTAAGTCATTTAAAATTTTGTTAAATATTTCTAAAAGAATCTAGGCTTTATTAAAATTAATTGTTTAGTTTTGGCCTAATTAACAAATTTAAAAATTTATGAAGAAAATTTTACTATCGTGCTTCTTAGCATTGGGAATCGGCGCAAGTGCGCAAACCTATTTTTCAGACAACTTTAATGATGAGAATGTTTCAGATTGGACTCGCTATGATGTCGATAACGATGGGATACAATGGGGTGATATCTTCAAAATAACTAATGCATCTGGTGTGCCAGTTACGCCCATATCATTGATTTCCAGGTCATGGCAAACTGATCCGCTTTTTCCAAACAACTGGATTGTTTCCCCTGCAATTGATTTATCCACAGCAACTGGAAAGCAGGTAATGCTTAACTGGAAGGTTATGGCAGCTGCAGCAGCATGGGATCAGGAACATTATTCAGTTTATGTTGCAACAACCAGCGATTTAGCTTCTTTAGAGGCGTCTCCTGTTAAATTCTCAGAAACTTATGATGATCCCGCCAATCTGGGAACTCAGTATTCGAGAACTCTGGATTTAACAAGCTTTGCCGGGCAAACTGTATATTTAGCTTTCAGACACCATGATTCTACGGACATGGATTTTATATCAATTGATGATGTTGTAGTAAAATCCCCAGATACTGTGGCCCCGCTATGTCCTACACTTACTTTACCTGCAAATGCAGCGACAGGCGTTGCAGTAAGTGCCACATTAACATGGACGGCACCAACAACGGGTGCTACTCCTGACAGTTATGACGTTTATATGGGAACCTCCCCAAATCCTACTACGCTTCTTAGAAACGTAACTACTACAAGCACTGTTGCGGCAGGATTAACTTCATCAACAACTTACTATTGGAGAGTAGTTTCAAAAAACAGCATTGGAGAGGCTACCGGTTGTTCGGAGTTTTCATTCACCACAAAAGCTGCAAATCCTCCAGGTTGTGCAACTTTAACCGCTCCGCTTAATGGTGCTGTGAATGTAGCTTATCCTACAAAACTTACTTGGACTGCACCTGCTACAGGCGGAGCTCCTACAGGTTACGATATTTATTTAGGGAATTCTCCAACTACATTAGTTAATTTGGGTACTACAACCGCTCTAACAATTAATATCACGGGATTGGTTAAAAATACTACGTACTACTGGAGTATTGTTCCTAAAAATGCCGACGGAAGCGCTACAGGCTGTGCAGTAAATTCATTTACTACTGTTGATGATTATTGTGGTCCGCTAACATACGGAACTGTTGAGGCTACTACCTATGTAAATTTAACTCATAATACCGCACAAACTTCTCCTGCAACGGGTGCTCCTGCACATGAGATGTTCTTGAGTAAAGTATTTAAAGTTGAAAAAGGTAACACTTCTACGATCACATTAAATGCAAATACCGGTGGAAATTTCAGACATTTCTTCGCTGTATTTATCGACTGGAATCAAGATGGAGATTTCAATGATGCAAACGAAAAATATTTTACCACTACTGATAAATTCGTATTCATTTTAAATTCTAATGGAACAACAACCAATAACCATGTAACAGGAGCTATTGCTGTACCTGGAGATGCTCCACTTGGAACAACCCGAATGAGAATTAAGTCTGCCTTCTACTCAACGACAGGTCCTGCGGTAGGAACTACTCTTACTAACTTTGCAGATGCTTGTGTCACCACCGGATCTTCTTTTGGTCAAGTTGAGGATTACACAATTGAGGTTGTACCAGCTGGTACACTGGCAGTATCGGATAACATTAAAACCAACGTTTCTGTATATCCTAACCCATTCAGCGATGTATTGAAAATTTCTGATGTAAAAGGAGTGAAATCTGTTTCAATCACTGATGTTGCAGGTAGATTGGTTAAAACGATGAAACCGGCTGCTGAACTTAATGTTTCAGAATTGAAATCAGGTCTTTATATGGTTACATTAAACATGGAAGACGGAAGTTCTAAAACAATTAAAGCAATCAAAAAATAATATTCTAACAGAATAATTTTGATAAAAATGAATCCGCTTCAGCAATGAAGCGGATTTTTTAGTTCTAAATTTCTTACACTAACTGAAGCTCAATTTTCAATATCTTAACAAATCCTATTTTTTATTTCTATTTTAAAATATTTTTCAATATAAATTTATAATTTTGATGAAGATTAACATATTAAAATGATGAAAAAATTTTTACTCTCGTGCTTAATCGCACTCGGAATGACCTCAAATGCCCAGTATACCTACACTGGCGACTTCGAAGACCCAGGTTATAATACCACAACTTACAAGCAATTTGGTAATGGCACCCGTACAGCTACAGCTGCCTGTAACGGCACAAATGGCGGACAACTTGCAATAAGCTCATCAGTGACCCAGACAGGGTATATGATCGACCTAAATACAATTGGCCAAACTGGTAACGGACAGAAAATTGACGTAAGTGTAGGATACAAGAAAGCAGCAAATATTACGGGCACCTTAAGTCTGGCATATTTTGTTTTCAATGCAGCGACCAATCAATGGACGGTCAACACTTTCGGACCATCTGTAGTCCTGTCATCTACGGCGCTTACCACCTGTGCCACCTTAAATGCTGCTATTCCTTCCGGAGTTATTCAGCCGGGACAGATTTACGGAATTGGGGCCTGGTTCGTAAGAAGCGGAACAACGACCGGTAATATCTATGTTGATGATATTTCCATTAATCAGGAGACTGTTACAACTACCCCTGGTTGCACAACCATTGTGAATCCTGCAGACGGGTCCACAATTTCTGCAGGAAACCTCAATTTAGAATGGAATGCGGTTCCTACAGCCGTAAATTATAAGGTAACCATCGGAACATCACCGGGAAGCTCAAATATTTATAATGCTACGGTTACGGGAACTAATACCAATATTACTTTGGCTCCCAATACTACTTATTATGCAAGCGTAGTTCCTGCGAACCTGAACGGAGACGCTACAGGTTGCTCAGAAATTTCGTTCACAACCAACAGTGTGATCGGGTACTGTGGGCCTATCACTTCTAATACGGTGACCTATCCGATATCATCTGTATCTATCAATGGCGTTACCAATACTTCTGCGGCAACTACCGGCGCACCGGCGTACGAAGATTTTACAGCTACGGTGATGACTGTTTATCAAGGTCTTACCCATCAACTAGCGGTTGCAGGAACTGGTTTAGGTACCAATAGGTTTGGAATGACCGCTTTTGTAGACTGGAATAATGATGGTGATTTTAACGATTCAGATGAACAGTATTTTACCGCAGCACCTTTGGTAGGAGGCACCGGTGCCACAGTAAATTTAACGGGAAACATTACTGTGCCCGCAGGAGCTTCATTAGGGAACAAAAGAATGCGTATCAAATACAATTTCAACAGTTCCACAACTGCACTTCTTGATCCTTTAGCCAATCCCTGCGCCAATGTGACCAACGGACAGGTTGAAGATTATACATTATCCGTTCAGCTCCCGCCATCTGCACCGGTTTGTACCACTGTTACGTTACCGCTGGCAGGTGCTGCAGACTTCCCTGCAAACGGAACAATTACCTGGGCTGCTGCAGAATTTGCAGCCGGATACAAAGTGTATATCGGTACTACACCCGGAGGAAACGAATTTGCAAATGGCACAATTGTTAACTCCACATCGTACAAGCCCGGATTAGCGCCGAATACCACCTACTATCTTAGAGTGGTACCCTATAATAATTTAGGTGACGCCTCGGCATGTACCGAAATATCATTTACAACAGTAGGAGTGGCTTATTGTGGACCTTTGACCTATAGCACGGTGGAGCCTACAACCAATGTAACATTTGCGGGCATTAATAATACCACATCCGCCGCATTAAATGGAACACCGGCTCACGAGTTCTTCCTGGATAAAATAGGAACGGTGTTAACAAACACCCCCTACCCAATTTCAATGAATGCGAATACCGATGGAGCATCCTTCAGACATTATTTTGCGGTATTCATCGACTGGAATCAGGATGGAGACTTTGATGATGCTGGCGAGAAATATTTTACAACTCCTGCAAACTTTATATTTGTATTAGGGTCGGATGGCGTAACCGGAACTCCGGCTACAGGTTCGGTTGTAGTACCTGCAGATGCGAAATTGGGGCAGACAAGAATGAGAGTTAAATCTGCGTTTTACGCTTCAGGAGGGCCTGCCACAGATCCAAACCTCACCAATTTTGCCAACGCCTGTGTCACAACAGGTTCTACATTTGGTCAGGTTGAAGATTACACGATTCAGGTGAATACAGCGACAACGGGAACTTCAAATGTCGATAAAGCAAAAGTTGCAGTTTATCCAAATCCGTTTACAGATGTATTAAATATTTCAGATGTAAAAGGAGTGAAATCTGTTTCAGTAAGTGATGTTACAGGAAGACAGGTGAAAAATATGAAAGCAGCAGCTCAGCTAAACCTTTCAGATTTAAGAACTGGTCTTTATATCGTGACATTGCACATGGAAGATGGTTCAGTCAACTCAATTAAAGTAATTAAGAAGTAGTGTTTTCACGAAAATTTAATTTAAAATCAATCCGTCTCAGTAATGAGGCGGATTTTTTTTGCCTTAAAATTGGATGTTCAAATTATCGTGGAACCGTTTATGGTATTGATTTGTAAGACTTTTTATCAATATTTCAACCACCAAAAATGTAATTTTATTAAAATATTTACTACTTTGTATTGCATAATACTAAATTATTTATATATCTTTGCATAGTAAGATTGATACAGAATACTTAAACAGAGTATTTAGAATAGCGAACCAATTAATAACCTCAAATAATATGAACACAGAAAACACCAAAGCGCAAATGCGGAAAGGAATTCTGGAATTCTGCATTTTGAGTTTAATCGATAGAAAAGAAATGTATGTTTCCGATCTGATTGATGAACTTAAAAAAGGAAAACTGGATGTGGTGGAAGGGACTCTTTACCCGCTCCTCACAAGACTGAAAAACGGCGAATTCCTCTCTTACCGATGGGAAGAATCTACCGGAGGACCTCCAAGAAAATACTACCAGATTACAGAAAAAGGAGAACTGTTTCTTGCAGAACTACTCAATACATGGAAAGAACTTACCGATTCTGTAAACCAAATTACTAAAAACAATAACCCCACGGACGCACCTGAAAGCTCGTTCCACCCAAATTCTTAAAACTATGAACAAGACACTCTCAATAGGACTTGCAGGTTTCTCCTTCACCATCGAGGAACACGCATATATTAAACTTAGTGATTATCTTGCGGCGCTCAGAAGCTCTTTGGATGCAAATGAAGCTGATGAGGTAATGCACGACATCGAAATCCGGATGGTTGAAATCTTCAAAGACACTTTAGGAAAACGAGAAGTCATCAACGATACCGATGTAGAAAGAGTAATTTCGCAAATCGGAAAACCGGAACAGATCGAAGAGCAGGAAGAAGCATATTTTTCTGAAAAATCTTCCAGAAGACAGCAAAAAACTACAGGTACGTTCACCGGTCAGAAGCAGCTTTTCCGCGATCCGGAAAAACAGAAAATCGCAGGCGTGTGCGCAGGTTTGGCGCATTATGTTGGCATGGATATAAGTGCAATGCGAGCCATCTGGCTCGGAATAGCAATCCTGGGAATTTTCACCGCAGCTATTTCAACTTCACTTATTATCTTGATTTACGTTATTCTGTGGATTGTTTTACCTAAAGCAGAAACCGCGACCGATTTCCTGAAAATGAAGGGAAAGCCTATGAACTTCGACAATTTGAAAAACGAATCCAACAAACTGGTACAGTTTGCCAATGAATCTACACAAAGGGTCGGAGAAATTTACACCGAAAACAAACCTTATATCAACAATGCAGGAAGCGGAATCTGGAATGTAATCCGTTATATTTTAGGCGGAATCTTCGGAATGATGGCTTTGGGTTGTATCATAGGAGCCTTCTTTATCTTCGGATTATTTGGCGGAAATACTGAATTTTCCCCGATGCGCGAATTCAACTTTATGTTTGAAGATGATGGGATGAGCAATGTACTTTATGCCATGATGCTTATCGGAACTCTAATCCCGGCAATTCTCTTCAGTTTACTATCCATTAAACTTATCTCACCGAAAACACAGTTGAGAAACGTAGGATATGTTTTAGGAGCACTGTTGCTTATTCTGATTGGTTTTGCTACTTATTTCGGAGTAAATATGGCTAAAAAAGACATGATTTACAAAGGTCATAAAGAAGATACAGAGAATGTAGCCATCAATACAACATCAGACAGTCTTTATGTCGACGTGAAGCAGATTACCATTCCGCAGAACTTTACAGCGTATGACGATGATATCTTTTCTGACAAAAAAATGGTTTACGAAGAAGATTATCCATACGTTGATGTAACCCGCAGTGCGACTGCTACAGCGCCATATTTAATCGTTAAAAAAGAAGGTAAAGGGTATAATATTCCGGTGCAGCTTAATGTACCTGTAGAAATTCAGGATAATAAAATACTGCTTCCAAACTTCGTAAAATACCCTTATCAGGATCGGTTCCGTAATTACAATGTGACCTATGAACTTGTAGTTCCCATGAGCACCAGAGTTTTCAAGGTGAAAGAAAATGGACTGAATATCGACGGTGATCTGGACGGCGACGGAATGGAAGATGATAATGATGACGATAACGCTGTGGTAATCGAAAAAAATAAGATTAAAATCAACGGATCTACCATTCAGTACAATTCTTCGGATAAAGACAGCGTGATTATCAACGGGACCAAAATGCCCAAAGCAGCCGCTGATAAAATAATCGATTCCATGAAAACAAATATTGGGAAAATGGAAAATGTAGACATCTCCATTAAAGACGGAAAGAAAGAAATATCCATTAAAACCAAATAATGAGAGTGGATGAGCAAAGGCGGAGGCTCTGCTTCACAGAAAAATCCGCTTTTCGCTTGTTCATCTGGGTTTAACCAAAATTTAACATACGGAAAAGTATTTTGAAAGAAAAAAACACTAATTTCGTAACGCGAATTTAATAAGTCATTAATTAACACTTAAATCATCACTCATGGTACAGTTCGTTCTAGAAATCGCAATGAAAATCATGGATTTCGTAAGCAGTTTATTTTAGTTAGAATTTTAATTCAATATATTTGTAAAGTATAACCAATACCGTTGGTTATACTTTTTTGTTTAATAAAAAACAGTAAAATTTAATTCCTTTTCCCGGAATCATTACCATGAAAAAACTAATCGCAAAAATCATTCTGAAACTTATCGGCTGGAAAATTGTGCTTGAAGGCGATGTGAACAATCTTAACCGCTGCATTCTGGTCGTGGCGCCGCACACTTCCAATCAGGAATATCTTCTCGGCAACCTTGCGTACTGGGCGCTGGATAAACCTCTGAAAGTCATTATCAAAGACCAGCACACCAAAGCCTGGTATGGAGGTGTTGTGAAGGCGTTGGGAGGCGTTGGAATCGACCGTTCCCAGAAAAATGACCTGGTGAAATTCGTGGCAGATCAATTCAAAAAAGAAGATTTCAGTCTTGTAATCACTCCCGAAGGTACCCGTAGTTGGGTTCCGAAATGGAGAAAAGGTTTTTATCATATGGCAATCGCTGCAAAAACTCCGATCATCGTGGCTGCGGGCGACTTTAAAACAAAACAGATTCATCTTGGATATGAAATTTCAGTTAAAGATCTGGAAACGCGCTCATTTGATGACATCATGGAGGAAATGGAAGATTATTACAAAAAAATCACCCCGAAATATCCTGAAAAATGGAATCCTAAAATCTATTAATCTAAACGTTATGACCGAAGATAGAAAGAACGAAATCCTGCATAAGCTCAACAATTGGGGCGGGGAAAACCTGGGAAAGACTTTAGGAATTATTTTCACGGATGTTACCGATGACACACTGACCGCAACAATGCCTGTAACCCCGAGAGTGCATCAGCCTTACGGGATTCTTCACGGCGGCGCTAGCTGTGTTCTGGCCGAAACTCTGGGGTCCTGCCTTTCTGTTTTGCATGTGGATACAGAGCAAGTGGTGCCTGTGGGAACCAATATCAACTCGAATCATTTACGAAGTAAAAAGGAAGGAACCGTTACCGGGACCGCAAAATTTATCAGAAAAGGCAACACAATGCACGTTTCCGAAATTGATATCCGCGACGAACATGATCACCTGATCAATCACACCACCATGACCAATAATATTATTCCACGTCCCAGATAAAAAATGATTTTCTTTAGATTTCCTTTTTCCGAAACCATTTATACTGTTGAGGAAACTTCGGTTTCTGAGGCGGTGTCTTTTCTCTCATTTGATCAGTCAGAAAAAATTGATTTCAAGGGAACGCTTAAAGCAATATCAGGAGCTGAGTTTTTAAATCAGGAGGTTTTTCATGATAATTTGAATACGGAACTGCTTGATTTTAAAGAGGAAACAGCCAGAGAATATCAGGAAAAATTACTGAACGTGATTGATTTTATTAAGGAAAATCAACTTTCCAAACTCGTGATTTCCAGAAGGAAACTGGTGCAGTTTAACGATTCAAAGCTCAGTCTTTCACAAACTTTTTTGAATCTCTGCGAATCTTACAAAAATGCCTTCGTCTATTTTTTTATTAAAGACGGCAAATGTTGGCTGGGTGCTTTTTCTGAACTTTTAGGAAATTTTGATAAAAGGACGTCTGAATTTCAAACTATGAGTCTTGCGGGAACAATTCCTGTGGACGAAAACTGGACAGATAAAGAAATTGAAGAACAAAAACCGGTAACAGATTTTATCTCTAATACGCTGAAAAATTATGCTTCTGAAGTTTATAAAAGCGACACTTACGACCATATTTCCGGAAACATCAAGCATTTGAGAAACGATTTCAGTGCGAAAATCAACGAAAATGATCTGGAGAAGATCATTTCCGAACTTCATCCTACGCCCGCGGTTTGTGGAATTCCGAAAGAAATTTGCAGCAATGCGATAGAGCGTTTTGAAACTCATCCAAGAAATTTCTACGCCGGTTATATTAAAGTCGAAACCGAAGAAAATGTTCAGTATTTTGTAAATCTTCGCTGCGCTGAATTCTTTGAGAACGCTGCTTTAATCTACGTCGGTGGCGGAATTACCGCAGAAAGTTCGCCTGAAAAAGAATGGCGCGAAACCGAACTGAAATCCGAAGCAGTTCTGAAAAATCTTAGTTTCACATAAATCTTCAGCATGAAAATTCATCACATTGCCATCATCTGTTCAGATTATCCGGTGTCCAGAAAATTTTATACCGAAATTTTAGGGCTCAAGATTTTGCGCGAAGTTTACCGTGCGGAACGTGATTCCTATAAACTCGATCTCGGAATAGGCGACCATTATGTGATCGAACTTTTTTCATTTCCCAATCCGCCTGCAAGGCCGTCGCGGCCAGAGAGCTGCGGTTTGAGGCATCTGGCTTTTTCTGTTGAAAATGTAGAAGAAAAAAGGAATGAACTTACTAGAAAGCGTCTGATTTGCGAGGATATCCGGATTGACGAATTTACCGACCGGAAGTTTTTCTTTACCCAGGATCCCGATGCTTTGCCGCTTGAATTTTACGAAGCATAAAAGTTATGAATCTTCCTTTGCGATTTCTTCGCGGTTATCCGACTCTTCTTTAATGCCTTCTTCAATCAGTTCTTCCACAATTTCTTCCTCTTCAGGTGCGAGGGTTTTAACTTCGTCTTCCTGTTTGGTGTCGCAAAGATTAATGTGAAATTCGCAGAGAATAGGAAAGTGATCGGAACCAATATGTTCTAATGTTTTCAGTTTCTCAACAAAAATCTCCGGAGAGTGGAAAAGCAAATCCAGCGGAACGCGGAAAAACCAGTATTTAGCATGGAAAGTCGCCAGAATTCCGCGACCTACACGCGCATCAATAAGTTCACTGGTTTTCCGGAAAAGAATGGAGGTAACAGACCAGGCTACCGTGTTGAAATCCCCGATTACCAATGATGGAACCCGGTGTTCCTTAATTTTTTTAGCCACACAGAGCAAATCACCGTCCCTTTCTTTTGAAGTGGTTTCTTCCGTAGGACTTGGCGGGGGCGGATGCACGGCAAAGACTACAAAATCGTGTCCGTCAGCGGTTTTAAACTGTGCTTCGATACTCGGAACATCATCAGCAACAAAAAAGTGAACCGTTGATTTCACAAAAGGAATTTTAGAATACAGATGCATTCCGTACGTGTTTTCGAGGGTTACCTTTTCTATGTAAGGATAGTCTTTTTCAAGTTTTCGGTTCGCCTGTTCCCAGTCAGCATTGCTTTCCATGGTGATGAAAATATCCGGACTGTGTTTTATAATGAGTTCGTGGAGTTTATGAAAATCTTTATTGAACTGATACACATTCACAGAGATAACTTTCACCGTCGATGATGCGGTAGATTTCTTCTTTACGTCTTTCTTTTTGTAAAACTTGGTGTAGCGGATTAAAATATAAAGGTGATAGAGAATAAGTGCGAACTGACCGGCGTTTATAAGCCACATCCAGATGTTTTTTTCAGCAAAGATGATGCTCGCTGAAAAAACGATTCCCTGCAGTACAAGAATCTGAATCTTCATGAATTCAGGAACACGGAATACCCAATGCTGGTTCCTGAAAAACGGAAGAATGCTCAGAATTATGAGCGCCACCGACAAAATAGCGAAAAATAGTTCCATAGTTTATTTAATACAAAGTAAAAGTAAAAACCTTTAGGATGAATGCATTTACTTTAAAATCGTAAATAAATAAGCCATTTTTGTGCCCTACGAATTGCTTTTTGTAATTTTGTGAAATTCAAAACCCAGTGGAATCAGAAAGTAAAATCAGGAAAAAAGTGAAAATATGAAAATAGGAATTCTCGGCGGTGGACAGTTGGGACGAATGCTTATACAGGAAGCGTTAAAATATGATGACGAATGGTTTACGCTTGATCCCGCCAAAGATGCGCCCTGTCACTCGATTTCTCATTTTACCCAGGGGGATTTTGATGATTTTGATACCGTTTTCAACTTTGGAAAAGGCAAAGATGTGGTCTCGATCGAAATTGAGCATGTGAATGTAGATGCGCTTTACGAACTGCGTGAATGCGGAATTAAAATCATTCCAAGTCCCGAAATTATCCAGGTTATCCAGCAGAAAATTTTGCAGAAGGAGTTTTATCTGAAACACGGTATTCCAAGTCCTGAATTTCAGATTATCCAGAATAAATCCGAAGTGAATTTCCCGCTGCCTTTTGTTCAGAAAATGAATGCCGGCGGTTATGACGGGAAGGGCGTTCAGGTCATCAGAACTGAAGAAGATCTCAAAAATTTATGGAACGTGCCTTCTGTTTTGGAAAGCCTTGTTGATATTGAAAAAGAACTTTCTGTAATTATTGCCATCAACGAAAACGGGGAAACCAAAACTTTTCCGGTTACTGAAATGGTGGCAGATCCCAAACTTAATCTTCTGGATTTTAATATCTGTCCCGCGCATATTTCAGAAAATGTGGAACAGCAGATCCAGGATATCGTAAAGAAATTTATTAATGCTGCCAGTTCTCCCGGGCTTTTCGCAATTGAACTTTTTCTCGACAGAAATGGTGAAGTTTGGGTTAATGAAACCGCGCCGCGACTGCACAATTCCGGACACCAGACTCAGGAAGGAAACGCTAATTCACAGTTTGAACAGCTTTATCGCGTTCTGAAAAATCTTCCGCTTGCGGATACCGACGCATTTGGTTTTTCAGGAATGCTGAATCTTGTCGGCGAAGAAAATTTCTCGGGAAAAGTAATGTATGAAGGTTTGGAGGAAGTGATGAAGTTACCCAAGACCTACGTTCATCTTTATGGCAAAACCGAAACCAAACCTGGCCGGAAAATGGGTCACATCAATATTCTGGCAAACTCAAGAAAAGAACTTTTAGAAAAACTTATTCACGTAAAATCTCTTGTTAAGGTAGTTTCAGGGAATTAAATGTTTCGGTTAAAATGTATTTTTTAAATTAAATATTTTGTAATAACTTTAATACAAAATATTTGATTATGAGTAATATAGCAACAGTTTTGGCCCGTAAGGGAAATTTGTTTGTCAGCGTGAATCCGGAACAGACTGTTCTGGAAGCTTTACAGCTTATGGCTGACAGAAATGTTGGTGCAGTGGTGGTGATCGATGCCGATACGTATCACGGCATTTTTACCGAAAGGGATTATTCCCGCAATGTTATCCTTAAAAACAGGCATTCTTCGGAAACAAAAGTGAAAGAAGTAATGTCGGTAAATTTACCTGAAATAAAACCGCTCGACACGCTGAATCATTGTATGCAGCTGATGGCCGATCACAACGTGCGCTATCTTCCGGTGATTGAAGAAGGTAAAATGAACGGTATTATTTCGATAACCGATGTCATTCGCGAAAAAGTAATCGATCAGAAAGAAGTTATTAAACAGCTGAAAGAGTATATTCAGGGTTAAAAATTTCTTTATTTCCGCTGAAACATCCCTTTCTGGTAATTGGTGATAAAGACCCCGCAAATAATCAGTACAGTTGCGGTAATAAATGCTGCTGTAATTTTTTCGTCCAATACAAGCCATCCCAGAAATATGGCAATAATTGTATTTACATAAGAAAGCAGTGAAATCTGCGTCGGCGAAATCTTCTTCAGCGCAAAATGAAAGGCAAAATACGCTGCAACAGACCCGAATACGGCGAGGTAAACTGTGGCAGCCATACTTTTGTAACTCCAGGTCGCGACATCGATTTCATTGGACATGATGAAAGCTAATGCAATCTGCGCTACTCCCGCAAACGCGAATTGGTAGAAAAGATTCAGTGAAATATTCTGATGCTGCAGCTTCATTTTTTTAGTGAGAATTGATCCTAATGTCCAGCCGCAAATTGCGATGAAAATAAAGATGACACCCATGCGGTAATCAGGATCCAGTAAGTCCTGAAAGCCGTCTTTAAATATGAGCAAAATTCCACTGAACCCCATTAGTATTCCGAATAAGGAACGGTAAGTAAATTTCTGCAGACCAAAAAAAATGCTTCCCAGAAATACAAGTAGTGGGGAAGTGGCACTGATCAAAGACGCCAGACTGCTCGACAAATGCTCTTCGGCAACAGTGGTCATTCCGTTGGCTACAATCAGCATCAAAATGGAAAAAATGATCTGGATTCTAAAATTTTTCCACCCGATCCATTTAAGTTGTTTTGAAAAAAGAAGGATTATCAATAACAGTCCGGCTGCGATCAGTTGTCTTATCCCGGCCACAAACCAGGGCGGAATGGTTTCCACTGCCATACGGATTCCCAGAAAAGTGGTTCCCCATACAATCGCGACCGTAAATATCGCAAGGACTAATTTGGGGTCTTTGAACATAAGAACGTAAGGGTCATAATTAAGGAAGTTGCAAAAATAAGCTGAGTTTTTACAACTCTGCAAAGGTAGATTTAGCATTTGACAAAGCAAAATTAATGTCCGTTGTTTTCGGATCAAAAGCTTATAGTGAAAAATTAACTGGCAGTATATTTTCGGGATTTTAAAAAGTATCTTTGAAAGCAAATAATTAATTCGGGATGCCTTTAGAAATCGAAAGAAAATTTTTAGTCAGAAAAGAACTCTGGCAGCAATGCGATAAGCCTTCAGGCGAACTGTTCCGGCAGGGATATTTATTGACGGATCCCACGAAAACAATTCGGGTTAGGCAAACATCTGAAAAAGGTTTTATCACCATCAAAGGGATTTCTGTTGGCGCAACCAGAGCTGAGTACGAGTACGAAATTCCGGTTTCCGAAGCCGAAGAATTACTCAATCATTTTTCAGGTTCTGAACTTTCTAAAAAGAGATTTAAAATTTTATTTGAAGGCAAGTTGTGGGAAGTTGATGAATTTCTGGGCGACAACGAAGGGTTAATTGTTGCAGAAATAGAATTGCAATCGGAAGGTGAAATCTTCTCAATTCCAAATTGGGTCGATATTGAAGTGACTTCTGAAGAAAAATATTACAATTCCAACCTCACCCTTAATCCTTATAAGAACTGGTAATTCTAAAGTTGGGAGAAAGAAATCCTCAGTATGAACGAAGATCAGATTATCATTATCGGAGCCGGTCCGGCTGGATTGATGGCCGCCCAAATCTTAGCCGAAAAAGGTTTGAAAGTTCATGTTTATGAACAGAACAAAGCTGCGGCAAGAAAATTCCTGGTGGCCGGAAATGGTGGTTTCAATTTAACGCACAGTGAAGAAATTGAGAGTTTCATTCAAAAATACGATGCGCCGGAAATTCAGAATATAGTCAGAAATTTTGACAATCAGAAAGTGATAGGCTGGCTTTCAGAGCTTGGAATTACAACCTACGTGGGGAGTTCAGGAAAAATATTTCCGACAAAAAACTTTAAACCGATTCAGGTACTGAAAGCCTGGCTTACTCATCTGGAATCATTGGGTGTTACCATTCATTATGAGCATCGCTTCGAGGATTTCGATGAATCATTTGTTTATTTCAAAACAACAGGCCAGGAAATTAAAGTCAGATATTCAAAACTTATTTTGGCAATGGGAGGCGGTTCCTGGAAAAAAACCGGTTCCGATGCAAAATGGATTGACATTTTAAGAGCTAAGAATATTGAGATTAACCCCTTACAGTCGGCGAATTCC
Source organism: Chryseobacterium sp. HSC-36S06 (assembly GCF_024171485.1). GTDB lineage: Bacteria > Bacteroidota > Bacteroidia > Flavobacteriales > Weeksellaceae > Kaistella. The sequence goes on along the minus strand of NZ_JALJZX010000004.1, from coordinate 149,093 downwards.
GGTTACGATACAGATTCGGGACTTCATCAGCTTGCAGGTCAGTATTTAAAAAATATTAAAGTTTCTTTCGGAGAACATGCTAAAGTTGGAGAAATTGTTTTCACGAACTATGGAATTGAGGGAAGTCCGCTTTACTATTTAAACCGATTTACACGGAAACACGATTTGCCGTTAACAGTTTACCTTGATTTAAAACCGGGTTTATCCGAAACCGATATTGTGGCGGCATTGCAGGCTTCTCATAATAAAAGTTCAGTCCTGAAAAAGAAGCTGAAATTGTCTGAAACTGCCATCAATCTTTTGAAAACTTTAGATAAAGAAACCTACACCAACTCCGAAAGTTTAGCCCACAAAATAAAATATTTTCCGGTAGAAGTTCGCAGTCTTCGTCCGATTGATGAGGTGATTTCAACTTCCGGCGGCGTGCGATTTTCTGCATTAAATTCTCAACTGGAACTCATCGGTTTTCCTAATGTATATTGCGCCGGCGAAATGATCGACTGGGAAGCGCCCACAGGAGGTTATCTTTTACAGGCCTGTTTCAGCACGGGATTTTGGGTTGGAAATTCGATTGGTAACAGTTAGAACAAACTTGTTTTCAATGATGCAGCCGCGGGCGGATGATTTCAGATTTTTTAAATCTAAGGTCACGAAGGGAGGATTTAAAGGCTTTTTCAAATCATTTTAATCATCTCAGCCAAATTCTTTGTGATTAAATTTTTATCTTTGAGCATCTCATAAAAAGTGAAAAAACTATGGTCGGAATTATAATGGGCAGCCAAAGCGATTTGCCAATCATGCAGCTGGCGGCGGATTTTCTGAAATATATGGAAATTCCCTATGAATTAACAGTAGTTTCAGCACACAGAACTCCGGAAAGAATGTTTGATTATGCAAAATCAGCGAAATCCCGCGGTCTGAAAGTAATCATCGCCGGAGCAGGCGGGGCAGCACATTTACCCGGAATGGTGGCAAGCTGTACGACTTTGCCTGTGATTGGCGTTCCGATTTTGTCTTCCAATTCGATTGACGGATGGGATTCTGTACTTTCTATTTTGCAGATGCCGTCGGGAATTCCTGTAGCAACCGTAGCTTTGAATGGCGCCACGAATGCCGGAATTTTAGCCGCGAAAATTATCGGAACTTCTGATGAAAAAATTTCTGAAAAATTAGAGAACTATCAGAATTCACTTAGAGAAAAAGTGTTGGGAACGGTAGAGGATATCAAGAAGAGTCATCCGAACTTATACGATTAAAAAAACAGGAACGCACTTCAGCGAGGTGCGTTCCGGTTTGATTATAAGATCTTCTTTCTATTTATTATAGCTTGGTAGAGAAGGATTAGTTATAAAATTGCATTTTCTGACCGTAATAACCGAAGTAGCGGTGTTGTTCGACGTATCCGTGTCGGTTACTTCTGAAGTGTCTACAGTGCTTACACTTTTAAAAGTTTCATTGTTTTTAAGCGCTTTCTGGTAATATTCTCCCGTGATGGTCACGATCCCCGACTTGTTTGCAGGCAATCCAAGTTTGCCGCTTACCACATTGGTGGTGAAAGAAGAGGTAGGCAAATTACTGACGGTAAATCCTGTGGTTGACAGAGAGGTAATCTTGAACTGGTTAGTATTGAGTAAGACTCCTACAGAATTCTGGATTTCATTCCTGAAATTTATATTGCTCAGCGCGACGGGTGTGTCGTTGGTAACTTCTATATTGAGTGTAACTCTGGTGTTCTGGTCATTACAAACCATTGTCATATCAGAGCGGCTGTCAACACGTATGTTTCCAGGTGTGGTAAGCAGAATATTACGAATTTCATGATAGTTGTATCCACCGCCTGTGGAACCTGCAAAACCAAGTTTCAAAGTAGGCGGTATCGGATAGGTTGCACTGTTGATTGTATGTGTAATAATATCAGTAAATGTTGTTTCTCCTTGTTTTCTCCATTTTACAATCACCTGATAGTTGGCGCCCACTCTTTTAATTTCAAGCTGGAACCTCCGATAGAACTGACTGTCTGTAGGGCGGATCGCCGTTATGGTGTTATAGTCGATTTCGTTGCGGTTTCGGATTTCTGCTGCGGTTCCTGTACGGTTCCCGAGCGCAGTGTGAGTGAAATAAAGGTTAGACTGGTTATAGATCGGCGAAGTAGGTCCTCTTAACACCACAGAATTGGGAACTTCAACACTCGTTCCGCCATTGCGGTTTTCATTGGCTCGCGCGAAGTTGCCATATTCATCAAAACCGACTCCAATATAACCCCCACTCAGACCTGTTGTTCCTGCAGGATTGCTGTACGTAGCATACCCTAATGAACCACCGTATCCTCCGAGTTTAAACTCAGCTTCGGTTACACTTCCATTGAATAGAAATACGGAAAATCCGTCAGCTCCGTTGTATCCGTCGTCGTTGGACCGCCAAGCTTTGTATTCGAAATCCGCAAGGATCCCAAGATTAGTGGGAAAGGACTGCAGAATATACATATACCCTTTTTGAAACGTGACAGCGTTAGTAAGCCGTAGCCAACCTTCACCATTAGGGTCTACGCCTGTAGCGGCTGTGAGTGTGGCCATGTCGCCAAGTTTAAGCCCGCTGGCATCGTTATTCCTGAAGGAGTTGGTTACGGTAAACTGTGCGCTGAGGATACCGCAACCCAGTGCGAGTAGCAGAGATAGATTTTTCTTCATCATTTACCTTATTTTACAACGAATATGATATTCATAAAACTAGCGTCACTGGCATTGCCATATACCTCATAACTCATCACTCCATCGGCGCTGATGCTTATATTTCTTAATAAGGTATTATCATAATACGTAACGTAATACTCCAGTTTATCTTTCGCGAGGGTAGGGATTGATCCTGTAGAACCAGCGCTTTTTACAGGTGGATTGCTAAACTGGTTGTTGTAAACTGTATGAAGGTCCAGCGTCTTTATACCCAGGGTAGTGGTGTTTATAAGAACCGAAGGCATGTAAAAAAATTTGGGTGTAACAGCTTCTTTAATAACAGCCTCCCATTTCCCTGAACCGTTATCGTAGTAGTAAAACCCGGACGCTTTGATGTTTGAGGTTTTAGTACTCGCCGCTGCCGGAGCTGCTGTAGCGTAAACCAGTGTGGAGTGCTGGCTGCTGCCGTATAAACCATCTTTTGCTTTCAGCTCGTCACCAGACATTCTTGTAATAAGCACTCCTTCCGGAACCGTAGTTACAGTGGATTTTCTAACATCAAATGTTGTAGAGGGTGCTGTAGTGTTGATGCCTACCTGAGCGGCGGTCATAATAGATGCTGTACATCCAAGCAGGAAGTAAATTTTTTTCATTAATCTTTATTTTTGTTTTCAAGGAGCACAAATATACCTCAAAATAATAGCGAAAGACAGATAGGTAATGTTAAATTTTATCAAATTCTTATTCAATGCACAGTAATATTGTGAAAAAAAATCAATGTTATGTTAAATATGTGTATCTCATAAATTTTATAATGCGCGATCCGCCTTACGTTGTTGCTTATCCGGCGTAATGGCAAGGTCTTTCTAAACCTTTATTTTAAAACAGCCACAGATAAGCCGCCGGAAATTCCTTAGCCCAGTAACTTTCGGAATGCGTTCCGTAATCATCAAATTTTGTTTTGATGTTTTTCCTGCAGATTCCTTTGCGGATCAGTATGGGAGCTACTTTTTCAATATCGGTCACCATTTCCGCTGACTCTTTTCTACCTGCCAAAAAATAGATTTTTGACTTTTTTAAAAATTTTGAATACTCACTGATGTAAAGATTCAAATCAGAATTGGCAAACCAAAAACTCGGACTGAACACGCCCAGTTTTCCAAATTTTTCAGGATATTTAAGACCGGTGTAAAAGGAAATCAGGCCACCCATTGAAGAACCGATTAATCCGGTGTTTTTAGCCGAAGCAAGCGTTCTGTAGTTCTTATCGATATAAGGTTTCAGTGTCTGTGCAAGAAAATCGGCGTACAAATCACCTTTTCCGCCTCCGTATTTCGTGTTTTCCCAGGGAGAATATTCGTTCAGCCTTTCGCTGCCACCGTTGTCGATTCCTACGATAATTGCCTGATTTTCACCTTCCTGAAAGAACTTATCCATGGTTTCATCAACCTGCCATTCGCCGGAAAAAGAGGTAAGGTTGTCAAATAAATTCTGCCCGTCGTGCATATAAATCACCGGATATTTCTTCTTCGAACTTTGGTAATCCACCGGAAGATAAATCCAGATCCGCCGTGTGGTTTCAAGTTGAGGCACCGCAAAATTTTCGCTCAGAATTCTTACATTTTTTGATGCGGTGTGCTTCTTAGGCTCAGGTTTTGCCCAGGAAAGGATTGTGTTTTCTATGATTTGAGGAGTTCCGGTGAATGTAAATGTCCGGTTTTCAATTCCCTTGCCTGATTCATTTCCTTCTGTTGTTTCCCAACTTCCCTGCGTAAACTTATATTCAACTTTACCGCTGTTTTCCGGAATTTCCAATTCGTATTTTCCGGCAGCATTTTTCTTCAGTTCAAAACCTGAATCTGTAGGATTCCAGTTGTTCAGTGAAGAAGCCATAAAAATTCTGGCGTTTTCTGGCGTGTTTGCCGGCGAAGTAACAACAAGTCTGACCTGCGCAGCCAAACTGCCAAAACTTAAAAGAAAGAAAACGAAATATTTCATGCGCTTATTTCCTGAAAAATTCCATCAGGTCCATATAGTTTTTTTGGTTCACACCATGCCCGTTCATGTACTCTCTGAAGGTAAAATAACAGCTTAAATCATAGAGTAAATCTGCCGCTTTCCGGCCCCAGTCTAAAGGAATCACTGCATCATCAGTTCCATGGGAAATGAAAAGCCGCAGGTGCTGTAGTTGCTTTTTATCTTTTACGATATTCTCCATCAGTTTTTCTTCCGGATATGCGCTTAAACAAGCCACTTTCGAAAAAAGCTGCGGGTGTTGCAACGCTAACGCATAGGCAAGAATCCCACCTTGCGAGAATCCGCACAGGTGCGTTTCATTCTCGGTAAGTCCGTAGTGATTCGTTACCTTCATGATGTTCTGTAGCAGTCCTTCCAGCGATGCTTTGGCCTGGGGAACGTCAATTCGGTTTTCTACATTCATGAGGTCGATGTCGTACCAAGAAAAACCTTCGTACTGAGAAGTAAGCGGCGCGCGGAAACTCACCACAAGCCAGTCCTCGGGAAGGGTGGGGACGAAGGCAAAAAGGTCTTCTTCGTTACTTCCGTAGCCATGAAGCAGAATTAAAAGCGGAGTTTCGGGCGTGATGTTTTGGGGTTCGCGAACCAGATAAGATAAATCCATGGAACAAAGATATTCTATTTTTTCAGGAGCAACAAGATTTGGGTTTCTTCCGAAAACTGCACCGGCTGTCCGCACTCGCTTTTGAGTTTTTCCTTCCGGAAAATACTCAAAGAGCTCAGACAATTGCTTTCATCGGGGCTAAGAATTTAAGGTTTCGCTTCTCCGAAAAAAAAATCAACACAGCAAATTTAGTAAACACTTCAAGTAAACTAAAGCTTTAATTAAATTGTGCTTTAACATTTGATAAACAACTTATTATGAATAATGAATAAAATTAACTTTAACTAATTTTAAATAATAGTTTCAATACTTTACATTTGTGTCAGCATTTTTTAATCGAAACTCTTCAAAATTTTATCCGGAGTTTCTTATAAAGTCCCTTAAAAATAAACACCCAAATTTAGACCTGACTTCCTTTCAATTTAATTCATATTTTGAAGCAACATCTATTTCTAACATTTTAAATTCACTGTTTTGGTCTTCATCTAAAGAACTAAAATTGCCCCGCTTCATTTCGGGATTTCGCATAACCTTCTGGTAAGAATTCAGGTAAAGACATAAAAAAAACCGGATTGAAAAATCCGGTTTTATATTTAGAAAACTGTTTTTAGATTTCCCGTTTTACAACAGCTACTGGTTTCAGCTTTATCAGTTTCATCTTATCCAGCAAAAGCATAATCAGGTAAGTTACATCGATTTCATGCCATCTTACGCCACCGAAATTCGCTCTTCCGCCGTGTTTATGATGGTTATTATGGTAACCTTCGCCCATCATTAACCAGTCGAAACGGAAAAGGTTTTTGGAGGTATCTGAAACTTTAAAATTTACGTAACCGTAAATATGTCCGAACCAGTTAATAATTACGCCGTGAATCGGTGCCATCATATACGCTACCGGAAGCAGGATCCACTGCCACCACGCCGTCGCAAAGAAATAGAAAAATGTGGTATAGGCAATTACCCAACCGATTCTGGAACCCCAAGAACTGGCGAACTTATCGAAACCTTCCCACTGAGGAACGTTTTTGGTGAATTTCTCTTCGATTTTTACCTTTTGCTGGTTGATCTGCTGGTAAATCGATTTGGTACGCCACATCATCGTGAAAAGGTTGTGGTCATATTTTGGTGAATGTGGATCTTTCTCGGTGTCGGCATACGCGTGGTGCATACGGTGCATAACGCCATATCCGTAAGCGGAAAGATAATTGGATCCCTGGGTGACCCATGTTAAAACATAACACAGTTTTTCGCCGAAACGCGACATTTTAAAAGATTGGTGCGCCGCATATCTGTGCAGGAAAAATGTCTGGAAGAATAGTCCTGAATACCAGAGGACTGCAATAAAAATAATAATTGTCATTAATAAAATAATTTGCTGCAAAGGTATGACGAATACCATTAAACGCGAAAAATTTAAGAAATATTAACGCGTACTTACATAGCATAAAACGTCATGTTTCATAAAAAATCCGCGTCGGATAAATATTAAACAGCTTTTACAATGAAATAATTTTTCTTTCCTTTTTGGATGAGGAGAAATTTTCCGTCAATCAGATCTTTTTCATCGATTTCGAAAGATTCATTTACTTTTTCCTTGTTGATGGAGATGGCGTTGCTGCTCAGTTCGCGTCTTGCCTCGCCTTTAGATTTCAGGAAACCTGATTTCTCAGAAATCAAATCAATGATATTACTTCCAACCACTTCAGTTCTATCAATTTCTTTGTGCGGAACGCCTTCAAAAACTTCCAGAAAGGTTGCTTCATCCAGATTAACCAAATCTTCTGCTGTACTTCTACCGAAAAGTATTTCCGATGCTTTCACGGCTTTTTCATATTCTTCACGGTTGTGAACCCAAACCGTCACTTCTTCGGCCAGTTTTTTCTGAAGTTTTCTTTCGTGAGGCGCGGTTTGATGGTCTGTAATAAGATTTTCGATCTCTTCTTTGCTTAAAAAAGTGTAGAATTTAATAAATCTTTCGGCATCTTCATCTGTAGCATTTACCCAAAACTGATAAAATTTGTAAGGCGAAGTTCTTTTCGCATCGAGCCAGTAGTTTTCACCACTTTCGGATTTTCCGAACTTGGAGCCGTCGGCTTTGGTAATCAAAGGAACGGTAAGCGCAAATGCTTCACCTTTTGCTTTTCTGCGGATGAGTTCGGTTCCTGTGGTGATATTTCCCCACTGGTCAGAACCGCCCATCTGAAGTTTTACATTTTTTTCTCTGTATAGATGCAGGAAATCGTAACCCTGCAGAAGCTGGTACGTAAATTCGGTGAAACTCATCCCTTCCGCGCCACCTTCGCCTGTGATTCTTTTCTTCACAGATTCTTTCGCCATCATGTAATTTACGGTTATATTTTTCCCGATATCACGGATGAATTCCAGGAAAGAAAATTCCTTCATCCAGTCGTAATTGTTTACGAGTTCTGCACTGTTACTTTCGGTACCGTCGAATTTTAGAAATTTTGAAAGCTGACTTTTCAGACAGGAAACGTAGTGGTTCAGGGTTTCTTCATCAAGCGCGTTTCGCTCTGTAGATTTGCCTGACGGATCACCAATCATTCCGGTAGCGCCACCAACCAAAGCAATCGGTTTGTGACCGTGCTGCTGAAAATGAGCTAAAACTTTAATAGGAATTAAGCTCCCGATATGCAAAGAATCTGCTGTAGGATCGAAGCCGATATAAGCAGTCGTCATTTCTTTATTCAGTTGCTCATCGGTTCCGGGCATCATGTCGGCATACAGGCCGCGCCATTTCAGTTCTTCAATAAAGGGATTCATTTTCTTAAAAATTTTAAGAGGCAAAGATAGGATTTTTGAGGGAAATTTTTGGTGCGTATTTTAAAACGCTACGTTTCGAAACCGGAGATTTTATAGCAAAAATTAACTTTCTCTTCGCTTCAGAACTTTTCCGCGGGGTTCGTCGCCTTCATATAAGGCAATTTCGGAATGAAGGAATTCGGCAGCGGCGGCGGAATCTTTTACTTTAATGGAGCTTCGCTCCAACATTTCTGACTCATAACCGGCTAAAATACTTTCACGAAGTTCTGTTTCTTTCCAGTTGAATGATTGGCAGTTTTTGAAAATTTCGCGTGCCAGTGACAGCGCATCCAGCAACGCCTGATTTGCGCCCTGACCTTTAAACGGACTCATCGGATGTGCGGCATCACCAATTAGGGTTGCTGATGCAGCATGTGCAAATGATTCGGAACTTAGTAGATCGCGGTCGTAGACCGGGTATCCGGAAATTAAATTATCATCGGTCGCGTTTAAAATTTCCGGGATGGGAGCGTGCCACGGTGTTCGTAGAATGGCTTCTTCTTTAAGGGCTTTTGAGCCTTTTTCACTTAACGCTTTCGCATCTTCTTCAGACATCGGAAAACTGAGCTGCCACATCACTGAGTCAGCGTCATAAGGCATAACGTAGATTCTTTCATTCCCGTTTGCGGTCTGAAAAACGGTCGCTGAATCCAGAAGGTGATGATTGGAGTTTTCGAGGGCGCTTAGCGGGCAGATGCCTAAAATCACAATGCAGCCAAGATATCGCAGGGGAGAACTGGCTTCGCCAATCAGAAGATTTCTTACCACGCTTCGGATTCCGTCGGCACCTACCAGTAAATCAGTCTGTTCATCAATTATTTTTCCGTCAACCTCAAAAGTGAGGTTGATTCCTTTTTCATTATTCTCTTGGAAACTGATCAGTTGGTATCCCCATTTAACGTAATCCGTTCCGGCAAGTTGATTTAAAAGTGCGGAACGCAAAGACTGTCTTGCGATGTGAACATTACTCCGTTTTGAGTCATTTCTCCTATTATTTTCCATCCATTTTCGCATTCCCCATTCCCCAACCACTTTACCGTCGGGTGTGTGAACCAAATGTCTTGTAGAAACCACCCCTTTATATAAACTGAAAATCCCGAACCCATCAATCGCTTTACTCGCCTGCTGAAGCGTAAGGCCATATCCCTGTGAACGTGCAGCGAAGTTTTCATCGCGCTCGTAAAGGGTAAATGGAATGCCGCGGTGCAGACAGGCAACAGCCAGTGCAACACCACCGATTCCGCCGCCGATAATGGCAACTCGTGGAAATTTTTCATGATCAGGAACAGGAGATTCTTCTGAGGCAACAAGTCCCGAGCCTGAGCAGGCCGAACAAGGATAAAGATGCGCGTGCGGACGTACCGGTAAAGGTCCTTTTCCATCTGAATTTTTGAATTCATCCAACGCTTTTTCGTAGCGAATCTTTACACTTTTTTTGATCCTCTGTTTTTTTTTGCCGCGCCCGGCACATTCTTTACAGACCGTCCAGCGGTTCATTTCATTCTGCATTTTCATGATTTGGTCCTGTTAAGTAAAGAAATTTTCCCGGTGTGATAATAATTGAGGTAAAGATAATATTTCTCTTACCAATAGTTCGAGACTAAAGTTTATAATCAAATCCGCGATACTTTTCTGTGCCAGAATGCATTAAATTTTAAAAGACTAATTTTGCACCCCGAAAATCATATAAGAACCTGTTGTTAAAGATAAAAGGATATCGGCAGCCGTTCTTATTAATAATAAATCTATAAAATCCAAATATGAAAAGAATTGGCGAACACAGAAAACTGCTGGGAGTTGATAAGACCGCAACTTTAAAAGACCTGAAAACCATTTACAGAAATACAATGAAGGACGCTCATCCTGATAAATTTGTAAATGATGATGAGGGAAAACTGGATGCGGAAGAAAAAAGCAAATCAGTAATTGAAGCGTACCATTTTTTGGTAAGCATCAACCCGGAGACTCAGGAAAAATACAAAGAAGAATATACTGAAACGACCTCAAAATCAAACATTCAGGATTTTGAATATGAAAAACAGATTCTGAAAATTCAGCACCTTAACGGTAAAATGTTCGAATACATCGGGGTTCCGAGAAACACCTATATTAAAATGGTAAACGCGGATTCCCCAAGCCGATTCGCACGAAGACATATCTACGGAAATTTTGTTTACAGAAAAGCCGGCGAAGCGATGGTGGATTAATTCTCACAAAAAAACCTCTTTTAAAATCATTTAAAAGAGGTTTTTTTTATCTAAAATTTTACTCGTCTTCCTTTGGTTCTCTCCATCTGTTTTCCCGCCATTCTTTCTGCTCTTCTTTGCTGAGGAAAGTCCATGCGATGATTCTGCTGGATTTGTTGCCGGTTCCCATCGGAATTGTTTTCAGGTGGAAAATCTCAGCTTCCTCCAGAAGTTTATACACCTTTTTAAGGTTTGATTCCTTTGAAATCAACGTGGAAAACCAATAACAGTTTTTCCCAAAATCTTTACTTTCAGCGATCATTTTCCGGATGAAAGCAATTTCGCCGCCGGGATAAATCAACTCATTGCTGATTCCCGCAAAATTGAGTTCAGGAGCTGGCGCATCTTTACCGGTAAGATTGCGCACTTTTCTTTGGGAGCCTTTTTCCGCGTCTTCGGCTGTAGCATGAAACGGAGGATTACATAGCGTAAAATCTATTTTTTCGCCTTCCTTAATGATGCCCTGAAAAATTGCATCAGAATCTTTCTGCAAGCGGATGTCAACTTTATCTTTTAACTGTTCATTAGCCGCTACAATATTCTGGGCTGACTCCACTGATTTTACATCCGTCTCAGAACCGATGAAATTCCAGCCATATTCTGTAACGCCAATAATCGGATAAATGCAGTTGGCGCCCACACCCACATCGAGCGCAACTATTTTTTCACCTTGCGGAATTCCGCCAAAATTACTCTGACCAAGCAGATCTGCCATATAATGCAGATAATCTGCTCTTCCGGGAATCGGTGGGCAAAGATTATCGTCCGGAAAATTCCAGTTCTTAATACCGTAGTAATGGCTGAGAAGTGCTTTGTTCAGTAGTTTTACCGCTTCGGGATTTGCAAAATCTACAGAATCATCGCCGTATTTATTGGTTTTAATATAATTTGAGAGTTCTGGAACGGCTGTTTTCAGGGCTTCCAGATCATATCTCTCGCGGTTTCTATTGCGAGGATGAAGTCTGGTTTTTTCCTGACTGTTTTTTTCTGTGGACATAATTAAAGTTTGAAGCGGCTAAATTACGAAAAGCAGACGAGCATTGAGGAGCAACGACGATCCGTTTTCAAACAAACCTCTAAACCACCTAATCTTTAGACTGATGAAGCACCAGATATTCCCAGGGCTCCATTGTAATCGTCATCTTTTCTGAAATTCGCTGAGGCTTTCCGGTAAACAGATTGGTGTAATTTCCAGAATCATACGAAGTATCAAAATTTACCTGAACTTTTTCCATGCTCAAATTGATAAATGTTATAACCTTGTCACCGTTTTTCTCCCGGACAAAGGAAATTATCTGATCCATTTTATCGTTCATGATTCTAACCATTTCACCGCCATATTTACCGTTCCAAAGTGCCTGGTTTTTATGTTTGAGCGCAAAAAGGGTAGTGTAAAGTGCTTCGTTTTCGTGTTTCTTCCATTCGATAGGATCTCTTTCGAAAAATAATAAAGAGCGGTCCAGACCGGCTTCCTGACCGCTGTACACGAGCGGCATACCGTCCATCATAACTGTGAAAACCGTAACAGCTTTCAGTGCAGGCCCAAAGTTGCTGTATTGGTTTCCTTCCCAGGAATTTTTGTCGTGATTGTCGATGAAATTCATGCGGATTCCTTCTTTCGGGAAAATTGAAACATGTTCTGCGATGTAGGCTTCTCCAAGTGTCTTAACACTTTTATTGTTAATGGCGATTTGATGCAGAATGTTCCAGAGTGTCCAATTGTAGGTTGCGTCAAAAGCTTTTCTGTGAAGTTCCTTATCTTTAGCTTCCGCCAGCATAAAAACAGGTTTTATCTCATCGAGTTCCTTTCTTGCGTTTTCCCAGAAATCTATAGGCACAAAACTCGCGACATCGCAGCGGTAACCATCGATATCGTATTCCTTTACCCAAAACTTCAGGGCTTCGGTCATGTATTTTCGGAGACCCGGCTGGCTATAATCAAAGTCAATAATATCATCGTAATCGCGCCATGGCGTCGACTGGAACTTGCCTTCTCTGGATTTCGTGTACCATTCTGGATGTTGGGTTGCCAGCGTGTTGTCCCAGCTGCTGTGATTCGCAACCCAATCGAGGATCACATACATTCCCTGTGCGTGGATGGCTTTAACCAGACTCCGGAAATCCGCGTCAGTACCAAATTCGGGGTTTACCTTCAAATAATCCTTTACTGAATAATAACTGCCCAAACTTCCCTTGCGGTTTATCACTCCTATTGGCTGCACCGGCATCAGCCAGATGATGTTAATTCCCATTTTCTTAAGGCGCGGTAACTGTTTTTCTATGGCTTTGAATGTACCTTCTTGAGAAAACTGACGAATATTGAGTTCATAAATGGTTGCATTTTTCACCCAGTCGGGATTGGTGAGTTCGACATATTTTTGCGGTTGATAGCGTGAATCGGTTTGTTGCGACATAGTTGTAATATAAAAGAAGAGGAATAAGGCGATGATCAAACGTGACATTTCAGATTGTTTAGGTGGACTTAAAATTACCACAATATTTGCATACCTGCCATTTACATGCTAAATAATAGAAAACATTTTTGGGTGTAAAGTTTGCAGTAGTCATAAAAGTTTAGACTAAAAAAATCACCTATGATTCCAAAAAAAATTCATTACTGCTGGTTTGGCGGTCAACCCAAAAGCCAACTTGCAGAACACTGTATCGCCTCCTGGAAACGTATTCATCCCGATTTTGAAATTATGGAATGGAACGAAAGCAATTCGCCGCTAGAGGACAATAAATATGTAAAAGAAGCTTTTGAGCAGGGGAAATGGGCTTTTGTCTCAGATTATGTAAGGTCCAAAGTCATGTATAAACATGGCGGAATTTATATGGACACCGATATGGAACTGAAACTTCCGCTTGATGAATTTCTCAGTGAACGTGCTGTATGTGGTTTTGAAGTAAAAGGTGTTCCGTATTCAGCTTTCTGGATGGCCGAACCGAAGCATCAACTTTCAAAAGATTTTATGGATTGGTACAACAGTCAGGACGGTTTTTTTGAGAGAATAAATACCGATATTTTTTCGGAAATGCTCGAAAACGAATACGGTGCCGACCGGTACAGCGATACGGTTCAAAAACTGAAACGCGGTGTCACGCTCTATCCCTCGGTTTATTTTTCGCAGGATTTGCCGAAAAATTATGTAAGCCACCATTTCAACGGATCATGGTTCGGTGGCGATTCCGAAAATACCCATAAAAAAATGGTGAATGTTTATGGCTTGCTTGAGCTGCTCATTAATTATTCCGGTGCTGCAAAAGCAGCGCGAAGCATTATCAATGAACACAAAATCATTGATGTGAATGCAGTGCTGGATTTGTTTCCAGAGGAAAAGATCCGGGAATATCTGGACTCAAAAACTTAAGCCAACCCAACCCGTTTATTTATTGTAATATTTACCGATTCCTGCCGAATCAAAGGTGAAGTTATGGTGATTTTCAAGCCGGTCAAGTTTCTTACTGATGGTAAGCGCCCACAACACGAGTTCTTTCGCAAAATTCTGGTCTTCAACTGAAAGCTGATCACCGTATTCCTGCACAAATTCATTCAACGGTGTAATTCTCTCAAGCTCGGTGTAGAACTCACCGTCGCTGTCGGCGTAGCTCAGTTCTGCTGTATTTTCATTAAACCACTTAATGATATCGGTGTAGGGTGTTTTAATTCCATCCTTTTCCAGTTTAGGAATACGCGGGAAAAGCTGTTCGAACTGAGTTATAACAGCGTGGTCAATCAGCAGTTTTGCCACATGATCTGCACCTTCCTGCTCACCTTCATAAACCAATTCAATTTTTCCGGTAATCGATGGAACGATCGACATAAAATCCAGAAGACGGACGGTGGTTTTTTCAGCATCTGATTCAATAAGCCTAAGTTTTGCGGCAGCCATCAGATTTTCCATCGCAGAAATGGTAAGCCTTGCGCTTACGCCACTTTTCGCGTCTACGAATTCACTTTCGCGGGCGGCAAAGGCAACTTCTTCCAACAGATTTTTTGCTAAATCGGGAACCGTAATCAGTGTTTTATCTTCCGCAGAAATCAAGGCTTCCTGTTCTGTAATCTGCCTTGCCAACGCGATTGTTTTTGGATAGTGAGTGAAAATCTGGGAACCGATACGGTCTTTCAACGGAGTTACAATGCTGCCGCGGTTCGTATAATCTTCAGGATTAGCAGTAAACAGAAATTGGATGTCAAGCGGCATCCTTAGCTGGAAGCCACGAATCTGTACATCACCTTCCTGTAAAATATTGAACAGTGAAACCTGAATTCGTGCCTGCAAATCGGGAAGCTCATTCAGTACAAAGATGCAGCGGTTGGCTCGCGGAATCATGCCGTAATGCAGCACGCGCTCGTCGGAATAGGGAAGTTTTAAGGTGGCGGCTTTTATCGGGTCGATATCTCCGATCAAATCAGCCACGTTCACATCGGGTGTGGCGAGTTTCTCGAAGAACCGATCACTGCGGTGAACCCAGGAAATCGGTGTTTCGTCGCCCAGTTCTGCAATAAGGTCGCGGGCAAATTTAGAAATCGGTTGAAACGGACTGTCATTAATCTCAGAACCTTTTACAATCGGCATGTACTCATCCAGGAGGGTTATCATACTTCTCGCGATTTTGGTTTTTGCCTGTCCGCGCAATCCAAGAAGATTGATATGATGGCCGGCAAGTAAAGCTTTCTTGAGTTGGGGAACTACGGTGTCTTCATAACCCCAAAGCCCTTCAAAAACGTTTTCTTTAGCTTTTATCTTGGTAATGAGGTTGGTCTTAATTTCCTGACTGATGGTTTTATGAGTGTATTCTGATTCTTTTAGTTCTTTGAAGGTGATATCTTTTTTCATAGGTTTTTATAATGTAAAGGAGTGATTTATAATGTAGGTTTTGTGATCTGGAATCAAATCCGCCTGATCCTGTTTCTTTCATAATCTTCAAAAATCATTTCTCCAAGATTTGAAAGTCCGGTAAGGAAGGCCTTGCCTTTGTTTTGAGCAGTAAATGCTTCCACAAATTTACGGAGGTAAGGATCCTGTGCGATCATAAAGGTGGTGATTGGAATTTTAAGCCGTCTGGCCTGTGCTGCTTTTGTAAGACATTGTGTAACGATCATCTCATCGAGACCGAAGCTGTTGGTGTAAAGTTCTCCCGTTGGCAGTTTTATGCAACTGGGTTTCCCGTCGGTGATCATAAAAATCTGTTTGTTGGTATTTCTTTTCCGGCGCAGAATGTCCATCGCCAGTTCGAGACCTGCGACGGTGTTGGTGTGGTACGGTCCAACCTGAAGATAGGGAAGGTCTTTAATTTTAATAGGCCAGGCTTCATTTCCGAAAACGATGATATCTATTGAATCCTTCGGATATTTACGTCTGATGAGTTCCACCAATGCCATCGCCACTTTTTTTGCAGGCGTAATGCGGTCTTCGCCGTATAGAATCATGGAATGACTGATGTCGATCATAAGCACGGTGCTCATTTGGGCTTTATGGCGTGTTTCTTCAACTACCAAATCGTCTTCAGTAAGCCGGAGGTCTGCTATTCCATTGTTGATCTGGGCATTTTTGAGGCTTTCGGTCATATTTACGGTGTTCAGATCGTCGCCGTACTGGAAGGTTCGGGTTTCTCCATCACGCTCGTCGCCAACACCAACTTTTGATGTGCGATGGTTTCCTATACCTGTTTTCTTTAATTTCCCGAAAATCTGGTCAAGGGCGAATTCCCGTAAAGCCTTTTCAAGTTTTGGTGTTAAGATGTTTTTTCCAGTTCCCGAGCCCGAGTTTCCGTCTTCACTATCTTTTTCCTCCTTAATATAGCCACGCTTTTTAAGGTCTTCTTCAAAATCTGCGAGCGTATATTCGTCGGTAAAGATGTCGTATTCCTTATCGAGCATTTCGAGCCATTCGAAAGCCTCTTCAATGTCGCCGGAATTGTGGGTAAGAAGATCTTTAAAAACTTCGAACACACGGTCGAAATGGGAAATATCTTCGGGCGTATGTTTCTTAAAGGTAAAACCACTTTTATAGTTTGCGTCTCTTTTCATCATAATCATCTAGCAGTTGGTCCGGACAAGTTATGGAAATATTGTTCCAATGATTCTCCCCATGCATAGATATTCGAAATAACGATGATTTAAAAATGAAAACGCCGTTTCTGGCTTTGCTTATTCTGCGGTGTATTTTTTCACCGTTTTTTCAAAGAGGTCGATGTCGAAGGGTTTTGCCAGAAAATCATCAGCACCGGCCTGGTTAGCGAGTTCACTGATATTGCTGTTGGCTGAAAAATAAATCACAGGAATATCTTTTAATTGTGGGTTTGCTTTAAGCAGTTTAGTAGCCTCAATCCCGCTCATGTCGGGCAGCCAGTTATCCATTAAAATAAGGTCGGGCATATAATCCGACACCTGCTGCTCAACACTGTTTGTGGTGGGCGATGTTTGTACTTCGCAGCCAATGTCCTGCAGAATCTCGGTACAGAGTTCTAAAATTTCGAGGTTGTCATCAAAAATAAATACTTTCTTTTTCATATCATTTTCGGCATTACGCCATTTTATTTATATAGTTGGCCATTTGTGAGGGATCCAGCACCGCATCTACAGATACATGATCCAGCGCATACTGCGGCATGAAATTTACAACCGCTGAAGATGGATTCTGAACCAAGGCGATTCCGCCATTTTCTTTAACAGCCTTTAATCCCAGCGTTCCGTCACTGTTGGCACCAGAGAGCAGCAGACAGGCAAGGTTTTCACCAAAAACTTCGGCAGCACTTTCAAATGTTACATCGATAGAGGGACGGGAAAAATTGACTTTCTCTGATGCATCCAAAGAAAAACTCCTGTCATTCTCAATGAGTAAATGGTAGTTGGGCGGAGCGATGTAAAGGGTGGCGGGCATCAAAGTTTCCTTTTCTTCAATTTCCTTTACATTCAAACTGGTTTTAGCGGCCAAAAGATCGGTTAAGATATTATCTTTCCCCGGTTTCCGGTGCAACACCAGAATAGTGGGAAACGGAAGCGCAGCACTGAGACCCGGAAGCATCTTTAAAAGAGCGTCGAGACTGCCGGCGGATCCGCCAATAACCAATGCTTCACAATGTTTCATCTTAATGAATTTTTCGCCAGATTTTTTCTCCCTTCAGTCTTTCGAAATTCTTTGCCACTGAAGAAAAATCCAGAGTTTCTTTTGTTCCCAATGCCAGATAACCGAACTTTTCGAGGCTGCTGTTGAATAATTCAAAAACTTTATTCTGAAGTGGCCGGTCGAAATAAATGAGCACGTTTCGGCATAGAATGAGTTGAAACTCGTTGAAGGAATTATCTGTAACCAGGTTATGGGTAGAAAAGATAATTTTCGACTTCAGTTCATCTCTCAGTTTTCCCAGAGAATAATTTGCGGTGTAATAGTTCACAAACTGATCGCTCCCACCGGCTGCGATATAATTTTCTGTATAGAGTTTTATTTTGTTCAGCGGAATCATTGCCTGGCTTGCATTGGCCACCACTTCGCTGTTAATATCTGTAGCATAAATCAATGATTTGTGAAGTAGATTGAGTTCCTTCAGAAATATGGCAACAGAGTATGCTTCTTCACCTGTGCTGCAGCCTGCCACCCAAATACGTATGAAAGGATAGGTCCCGAGCCGCGGCAGGATTTCGGTCCGTAAGGTCCTGTAAAAGGCCGGATCCCGGAACATTTCTGTGACATTGATCGTGATTTCCTCCAGAAAACGTTTGAAATACCCGGGCTCGGTTCTTATTTTATAGCGGTATTCAGCAAAACTTACAAATTTATCCATCTCATAAAGCCTCAGAATCCTTCGTTTGAGTGAAGCACGGGAATATCCTGTAAAATCGTAGCCGTAAACCTCCAGCACATCCGAGAGCAGGATTTCGATCAGTTCGTCGTTATGTTCGGATGATTTCAAAATTAATCGATTAATTGATTGAGTAAAGTCAGCAGTTCATCTACATTCACGGGTTTACTGATATATCCGTCAGCACCTGCCTCCAGACATTTCTCTCGATCACCAGTCATTGCCTGGGCTGTAATTGCGATCACCGGAATGTTTTTCAGGCTGTCGTCACTTTTTATTTTTCCAATGGCTTCGTATCCATCCATTTCCGGCATCATCATGTCCATCAGCACTGCGCCGATGTTGGTGTTTCCGTTCAGCAATTCAAGTCCGTGAGCGGCACTTAGGGCTGAGAGACACTGGTATTTTTTTGCTTTCAATACTGCCGAAAGCGCAAATATGTTTCTGCTGTCATCGTCGATGATAAGGATTTCCTTTGTATTTTTCATAATCCGGAATTTTACATTTTATCATAAAGCCAAACTCTCAACAAAGAGATCAGCTGATCGATATCCACTGGTTTCGAAATATAATCTGAAGCACCCACAGCGATGCATTTTTCACGGTCACCCATCATGGCTTTCGAGGTAACTGCGATCACCGGCAGGTTTTTGAATTCAGGAAGGGTGCGGATTTCCCGGATACTTTCATAACCGTCCATTTCGGGCATCATCATATCCATCAGTACCACATCGATTGATGGGTCTTTTTTCAGTGCATTTAATGCTTCTTTACCATCCATCGCCGGAATTACTTTCATTCCATGAAGTTCCAGCGCTTTCGTGAGCGAAAAAATATTACGTACATCATCGTCAGCAATAAGTACTGTTTTATCTTTCAAAATATTCCGAAGTTCGCTTAGATTTTCGAAACTTCCGTTCTGCTGTTTACTCTTTTTCGTTTTTTCTTCTACCAAATGCAGGAACAGACCAGCTTCATCAAGAATACGCTGATAAGAATATGCAGTTTTTACCACAATAGAATCCGCGTATTTCTTAATCCGGTTTTCTTCGCCCTGGGAAAGATTTTTACCGGTGAAGACAATGATAGGCAGGTCTTCCAGACCTTTATTCTGCTTTATGGTTTCCAGTGTGTCGTAGGCATTTCTGTCGGGCACGCCCATGTCAAGAATTACACAGTCGATTTCGCGTTTATGAAGAGAATCTATACTGTCGGAAACATTGTTTGCAATATCTGTCGTGATGTTATTAGCACTCAAAAAGTAGCTCAGGGCTTTTGCATGCTGCTCATTTTCTTCTACGATAAGCACCTTTTTAGGACCTTTTGCCAGAACATTTTCAAGTTTGCTGAAGATTTCCTGCATCTGCTCCAAAGCGAACGGCTTGTTGATGAAATCTACGGCACCGCGCAGCAGACTTTCCTGACGGAATTTCATTGATGACATAATATGAACCGGAATCGGTTTTGTTGCAGGATCGGACTTTAATGCTTCCATCACCTGCCATCCGTCCATAATCGGTAACTGAATGTCGAGCAGTATAGCAAGCGGTTTGAAATGTTGTGCCATTTCAATTCCTTCGTCGCCGCGTACTGCGACGATGACTTTGTAGTTTTTGGTACGGGAAAAGTCGACGAGAATTTTTGCAAAAGCAGTGTCGTCTTCAATAATGAGGATGACCTTGTCGCCGGACTGAATATTTTCCCTGTCATCATCAATTGATTCTGGAATTCTGTCCGAAATATAACGCTCCGGCTGTTTTGGTTTCTCCGGAACTGGATATACTGTAACTTCTTTTACAGGCTCGGGAGCTGAAAGTTGGGCTTTTTCTGAATCCACAGGAACTACCAGAGAAAACTCACTTCCTTTACCTTCGGTGCTTGTGAGGGTTATTTCACCTCCCAGAAGTCTTGCGAGTTCGCGGCTGATAGAAAGACCGAGTCCTGTACCGCCATATTTGCGCTGGGTTGATCCATCTGCCTGCTGGAATGCTTCGAAAACGAGTCTCACTTTGTCTTTAGCTATTCCGATACCGGTATCAATGACTTTAAAAATAACTTTCTCCTTTGTGTCATCTGCGTCGACTTGAAGCGTAATGCTTCCCTGAGAAGTGAATTTTATCGCGTTTGAAAGAAGGTTTTTAAGAATCTGTTCCAAACGGAGTTTATCGGTGCGGAGAATTTTTGCTGCTTCCGGCTGGGTTTCTATATTAAGAGCGAGGTTTTTATCTTTGGCCATCGGACTGAAAAGCATCCTCATGTCTGCCGTAATTTCATCTAAGGGCACTTCATTGAATTCCAGAGTCATTTTTCCTGATTCAATTTTGGACAGATCCAGAATTTCATCGATAAGTGTGAGTAATCCCTGTCCGGAACTCTGCATTACTTCAGCATATTCCACGTACTGTTCATCCAGATCTTCGCTTTCGGTCATCAGTTTTGAAAGCAGGAGAATTGAGTTCAGCGGAGTGCGCAATTCGTGAGACATGTTCGCAAGAAACTCAGATTTGTATTTCGTACTTTGCTCCAGTTCCATGGATTTCTGTTGAATATCAATATTCCTTTCCTCAATTAATGCATTTTTCTCTTCGAGCAAACTTGTCCTTTCCTCAAGTTCCTGATTGCTCTGCAAGAGTTCTTCCTGCTGTACGCGAAGTTCTTCTTCGGAAGCTAAAAGTTTCTGAGACTGAGCTTCTAGTTCAGTATTGATATTTTCAAGTTCAGCATGCTGAGACTGCAGTTCTTCGGACTGTGCCTGGGTTTCCTCCAAAAGTTCCTGAAGTTTTATGCGGCTTTGTGCACTGTAAAATGCCAAACCGATGTTCGCTGAAACCGAATTTAGAAACTCAAGCTGCAGCGGAGTGTAGACCGCAGTAGTGCCCAGTTCTAACACGCCGAGAGGAATATTGTATCTGGTGATCGGCACCGCCACAATATTTCGGGGTTTAGTATTTCCTGTGGCAAAACTGATGGTGGTTCCGTCATCCGGAATATCCTGAACAACAATTTGTTTTTTCGACTGAAATGCCTGTCCGGCGATTCCTTCTCCAATTTGCAATGCTCTTTTGGTATCGCGGTCGCTGAATGCATAACTTCCTTCCAGATGAAGACGGTTGTCTTCCTGCTGTACATAGAGCGCAGCAACCTGGCTGCCGGTTTTGGAGGTAATAAGATCTAATATTTCTGCCGAAAGTGCACTGATGTTTTTGTCGCCCATCATTCGGTCATTTAGCTGGGTGATGGATGTGCTGAGCCATTCTTTTTCCTCCAGAGTATTGAAAGAGGTTTTAAGGGAATCGGCCATGCGGTTGAGTGGGTCTGCAACATTGCCTAAACTTTCCTGCGCATTTTGGTCCGAGAGAATATCGTAATCGCCATTAGAGATTTGCGCAGTAACTTTCTCGATAGCTAAAAGACGGTTAACGGTCTCGTCATTTTTCTTTTCGAGTTCAGTGGTAAGTTTATTTTTTTCGTTGAAATCCTGAAGAACTTTACGGAAAAACACCAAAGTAATAGTTAAGGACAACAAGGCGGAAATAATGATGAGCAGCGGCGTATAGGATGCAAAAGTATTCATACTCTCAGTACGGGACTGCAGAATGGCTTCTTCTTCGGTCTGCATTGCTTCAACGGTAGCCCGGATATCATCCATGTGTTTTTTCCCGGCCAGCAGCTGCTCGGCAGTAACATCGGTATTGTTTATTTTATAGTTTAAGTTGCGGTCCAGAATCATGAGGCGGGCCTCAACACTTACCTTTAATTTCTCCAGATTCTGTGCCTGTTGTGGCGAATAGGTAATTTCGTTGTTAAGTTCCGTTACGGCCTGAGCAATTTTAGCTTTAGCATTATTATAAGGAGTAAGAAAAGCCTGATCGCCCGAAAGCAAAAAACCGCGCTGCCCAGTCTCGGCGTCTTTAACAAGAGAAAAAACGTTGTTGATGTTTTTAATGGTCTCATTACTTTCGCGCACCATTCCGGAGCTGTCGATAAGATTTTTAATACTGATATACGATGCTACAGAACTCATCAGTAAGAGCAGCAGCGAAAGCCCAAGTCCGTAAAGAAGATTATTTTTAAAATTCATAAAAACTAATTATTGTTAATATCCTTTTCTGGATGTACCGGTATGATAAAATAAAATTCAGATCCCTCTCCCGGCTCACTGTTTACGCCGATGGTGCCCTGATGTCTTTCGATAATTTCCTGACAAATGTAAAGGCCGATTCCCAATCCCTGAAAACGTTCTGAGGTTTCCTCGACCCTGTAAAATTTATCGAAAATCTGTAGTTGATGTTCCTTTGCCATTCCAATGCCAAAATCCCTTACGGAGAAATAAATTTCCGACCCGCGCAGTTCGGAGGTGATATGAACCTCGTCGCTGTCCGGCGCATATTTAATCGCGTTGGTGATGAAATTTATGATAACCTGCTCGATCCGCATTTCGTCGCCAAAGATTTCGGTACTGATATGGCCGGTGCTGATGAGTCTGATGGCAGGGTTAGCCTGCTGCATCACTTCTATAATATGATCCAGAATATCATCGAATGAGAAATATCTTTTATTGAACTTCAGTTTGCCGCTTTCGATTTTGGAGATGTCGAGGAGGTCAGCCACCAGAAGATTAAGTTTTTCAATCTGGTTCTGTACTTTGTGGAGTCTTATTTTTACGGTTTCCACATCATTTTTGTCAATGCTTCTTTCGAGTAACTGTATATAACCTTTAATACTCGTCATTGGAGTTTTCAGTTCGTGACTGGCGATGCTTATAAACTCGTCTTTTTTGCGTTCGGCTTCTTTCCTGAATTCAATTTCTTCAAGGAGTTTTTTCTGCATTTCATTCAGTGCACGGCTCTGTTCGTAAATCCGGTAAAACGTTTTCACCTTCAATAAGAGAACATTCATGTCCACAGGTTTGCTGATATAATCCAAACCACCAGAGGAATACCCCCTTGTAATTAAATTTACATTGGCGCTCGCCGCAGAGAGAAAGATGATAGCGGTTTCTTTGGCTTTGCTGTACCCGGATATGGCTTCTGCTACTTCAAATCCGTCCATTCCCGGCATCTGTACATCCAGAATAATCAAAACGTAGGATTTTTTGAGGATTTTTTTCAGCGCTTCATCTCCAGATGAGGCGGTATCAACTTCGAAGCCGTTTTTTTCAAGAACTTTTTTCAGAGAAATAATGTTTTCCGGAGCATCATCAACAATCAGGATCATTTTATAGTCAGTTTAATTACAGAAGTTGACAAATATACATTTTTTGAATTTTACATTTTTAAGGAAGGATATTAGTTTTTTGGGAGGTTGATGCCCTTAAACATTAAACTGGCGCAAGTGATGATCCGTATGTTTGTATACTAAAATCCCAATCTGTTCCTGCGTCACTTTACCAAAAAAATCGTGTACAAAATTAGGGTTATAAAAATGATCATACTCAGAGAGCAACAAAATCCAGTCTGTTTTTCCTGCTACTACATCTCCATCTGTTACCGGGAATTTAAACTGTGCGGAGGTGGGAATGTTTCTGTCGAAAGGAGCCTTGTCTTTAATCATTTTATTCAGCGCTATTTTGCCGAATAATTTTCCCATGAAAACCTGTTTATAAACAGGTGAGCCTTTACCAAGAATCCACTGGTTCCAGTAAATATTGTGGTTAAGCATTTGGTGAATATTCATTTTTCCCCATGCCGGTGTATGAAGTTCGGTAAGATTATCGATTCTCGTTATGAGTTGAGAACGGTCGCTGCTGTTAAAAATAGTTTTGTGAGTTTTCATACCGTTTTAGTCTTTTATTATAATCAAAAATACATAAAATATTAAGCAAGTTATAACTGTGGTACTCTAAATTTACAGCATAATTTGTCTTTGATGGAATTTTTATTCCCTGACTGTTAATTTGTTATCCGTTGCAAACGACTGTAAACGGTAATAAGTGATTCATTACCGACTACCATTTTGTAACCGTTGAATCTTTGCATCAGAGATTCGGGGAAAATCAGTGAGACCCGTTTCTAATGTTTAATTAAAAATTTAAAAGTCATGTCACTAAGAAACAAAGTTACCCTTATCGGTAGAACAGGAAAAGAAGTCGAAACCGTGAAATTCGAAAACGGAAAACTCGCAAAAGTAAGCCTCGCCACCAGCGACCATTACACGAATGCTCTGGGCGAAAAAGTTGAAGAAACCCAATGGCACAATCTGGTTGCCAATGGTAAACTTGCCGACATTATGGAGAAATATGTTGAGAAAGGAAAGGAGATCGCAGTAGAAGGTAAAATCGTTTACCGAAATTGGGATGATAAAGACGGAGTGAAACATTATATCACCGAAATCCGTGTAGAAGAGCTCGTGCTTCTTGGCGGTAAATAAAAATTGGTTTTTCCTCAAATTCTCTGCTTTGCTGCATTGACTTTGAGGAAGTTTTTTTAATCCTAAAAACACATAATCATGAAAGTAAAAGTTTTAAAAGTACGGTTGTCTGATAAATTTATTTACAGTGACCAGAAGATGCTGGATGTTTTCCTGGCAGAAAATAATGTGCTGAAATTTGAGTCTGCTTTCGTAAAAGAAGAAGAAGGCTACTGGTCTGTGATTCTCTATTACGAAGAACTGAAATCTGCTGTCAGCGATCATAAAACCCCGAAATATTCAGCGGAAAATGATTCAGAACTCAATCCTGACGAAATAAAAATCCTCGATTCGCTGAAACTCTGGCGCAGCGAAAAAGCCAAAGACCAGAATCTTCCGGTTTATTTTATTGCGAGCAATAAAGAACTGCTTTCCATCGCAAAATACAGGCCCGCAAAGAAGGAAGAACTCAGGGAGATTAAAGGTTTCGGAAAACATAAGATTGAAAATTATGGCGAAGAAATCATTGAAATTCTCGAAAGCGTATAAGTAGCGGCTTTGAAGACGAGACTCCGTCAAATCTCAAACTTTAGCGAAGTTTCGTAATATTCTGTCGATTTCCGTATTTTTGCAGCTCAAAGCAAATCAAAACTGCTTATCATAACCACGCATTATTACCCTATGAAGCCAAGCTTAGCAAAAGGAACCCGCGATTTTACCGCAAAGGAAGTCATCAACAGAAGAGCTATTATCAATACCTTGCAGAAGAATTTTGAACTTTTCGGTTTTCAGCCACTGGAGACACCAAGTTTCGAAAATCTCTCTACCCTTACCGGGAAGTATGGCGAAGAGGGCGACCGCTTGATTTTCAAGATCCTTAATTCAGGAGATTATGCTTCAAAAACAAATGATGAAGACTGGGATGCTAAAAATTCACAGAAACTAATTTCCCAGATTTCGGAAAAAGCGCTCCGTTATGATCTTACCGTGCCTTTCGCAAGATTTGTAGCAATGAATCACGGGCAATTGGTTTTTCCTTTCAAAAGATATCAGATTCAGCCTGTTTGGCGGGCAGACCGTCCACAAAAAGGAAGATTCAGAGAGTTTTATCAATGCGATGCCGATGTGGTCGGCAGCGAAAGTCTTTGGCAGGAAGTGGAATTAGTGCAGCTGTATCTCAAGTCTTTTAAGGAATTAAATATTCCGGTGACCATTCATCTGAACAACCGCAAGATCCTTTCCGGTTTAGCAGAATATGCGGGGATTTCTGAACAGCTTATCGACTTTACTGTGGCACTCGACAAGCTCGATAAAATAGGTAAAGATGGCGTAGTAAAGGAACTTCTGGAGAAAAACATCTCTCAGGACTCTATCAGCAAACTAGATTTTCTCTTTAGCCAGAGCGAAAACGCCCTGGAAAATGTTCTTCAGCTGAAAGAGAAATTTGAAGGCAACGAGGTGGGAACCCAAGGTGTTGAAGAACTCGAATTCGTACTGACTAGATGCATTGAATTAGGCATTTCTTCAGATAATATAAAATTTGATATAACTCTCGCAAGAGGACTAGATTACTATACCGGAGCTATATTCGAAGTAAAAGCCAATAATGTTGCGATGGGTTCGATTGGCGGCGGCGGACGTTACGATAATTTAACTGAAGTTTTCGGGGTGAAAAATATTCCGGGAATCGGTATTTCTTTCGGTCTCGACCGGATTTATCTGGTGATGGAAGAATTGGGTCTTTTTGCTGAAAATGAAGCAAGTTCAGTGAAGTTCCTCTTCGCAAATTATGGCGAAACAGAAGCTGTTGAGGCACTTAAAATTATCTCAAAACTCCGTGAGAACGGTATTTCTGCTGAGCTTTATCCCGAAGCAGCCAAACTGAAAAAACAGTTTGCCTATGCAGAAAAGAAGAGAATTCCGAACCTGATATTTTTTGGCGCAGAGGAAATCGAAGCCGGAAATATTACGGTAAAAAACCTCCTTAACGGAGAACAGGAAACTACTGTTCTTTCGGCTTTTCTGAAGGCAGATTAAAATTTATTAGGCGGATTAAATTTAAGACAAGTCAGAAATAATTGTCATTTCGCTAACTTTTTGGAATAATGATAGAGTATTTTGGCAAAAAAAGCTATATTTATATCGTTATCCTAAATAGAACACGATGGCATATATGATTCTTCCTGCTTTACTTACTGTAGCTTATATCGGTTATCTGGTTTATCTGTTTTTCTG
Source organism: Chryseobacterium sp. HSC-36S06 (assembly GCF_024171485.1). Taxonomy (GTDB): domain Bacteria; phylum Bacteroidota; class Bacteroidia; order Flavobacteriales; family Weeksellaceae; genus Kaistella. The sequence goes on along the minus strand of NZ_JALJZX010000004.1, from coordinate 122,328 downwards.
GAAAAGAGATGTTATGAAGTTTCGCGCCGTGCTTTATCCGGGGCTGGTTTTCATTTCGATGTGGGCCCTGCTGTATTATTATGTCCTGAGATAATTTATCACCATTTCAATTTGAAAAAAATGTGGTGGATTTACGCTTTGCTTTCCGCACTTTTTGCTGCACTAACTGCAATTTTTGCTAAAATTGGAGTTGAAAATGTAAACTCCAACCTGGCCACCGCAATCCGAACGGTCGTGGTATTAATCATGATCTGGCTGATTGTTATGTTCCGCAATGAGTATAAAGGAATTAATGAATTATCCCAGAGAAACTGGTTTTTCCTGAGTATTTCAGGATTGGCTACGGGGCTTTCCTGGATTTTTTACTTTAAAGCGCTGCAGATGGGTGAAGTTTCGAAAGTCGCCGGGATCGATAAACTCAGTCTTGCACTAACTGTGATTTTCGCCATTATCTTTCTGGGCGAAACTTTAACCTGGAAAACCGCAGCAGGCGCAGGTTTAATTGTTATCGGAACTTTATTTTTAATATGGAAATAAATCTTAGTCGATTTCTCTATCATTCACCATAAACTTATGATCATTAAATGGACAACTATCTAGACATCAACCGTAAATCCTGGAACGCCAAGGTAGAACCTCACCTGAAATCCGACTTTTATTTTGTAGATGAATTTATAAAAGGGAGAACTTCTCTCAATTCTATAGAACTTAATCTGTTAGGCGATGTTAGGGGCAAAGAAATCTTGCATCTTCAGTGTCATTTTGGGCAGGATTCTATTTCTCTTTCCCGAATGGGAGCAAAAGTTACCGGTATCGATCTGTCCGAAAAAGCCGTTGAAGCAGCTATAGAACTTTCCCAGCAATGTGGGACCGATACGCAGTTTTTCGTCTCCGATGTCTACGAACTGCCTAAAATTCTTGAGAGGGAATTCGATATTGTTTACACAAGTTACGGAACTATCGGCTGGCTTCCGGATCTGGATAAGTGGGCCGAAGTAGTTTCTCACTTTCTGAAACCCGGCGGTAAATTTATTTTTGTTGAATTTCATCCATTTATATGGATGTATGATGACGATTTCACCCATCTTAAATACAGTTATTTCAACGAAATGCCCATTGTAGAAACTGCGGAAGGAACGTACGCGAATCAGTCCGCCGATCTGGTTCAGGATTATGTGATGTGGAATCATCCAACGTCTGAAGTGCTTCACAGTCTGCTTAATCAAAATTTAGCACTAAAGTCTTTTGATGAATACAACTGGTCGCCTTATGCATGTTTCCTCCATAATGACGAATTTGAAAAAGGAAAATACCGTATTCCTCAACTCGGCAGCAAATGTCCGCATGTATTTTCTTTAGTTGCGGAAAAAAACGCGGATTAATACTGATAAAATTTTAAATAAGTCTGAAAATTTATGAGAAAAATTTGTATTATTGCAATCTCAATTTATGGTGGTAAAAGTACAGTCTTTAGAAATCTAAATTGAAAAGGGGGATTAGCTCATCTGGCTAGAGCGTTAGACTGGCAGTCTAAAGGTGGTCGGTTCGATCCCGATATCCTCCACCAAATGGGTTACAGTTTTCTGTAATCCATTTTTTGTGCTTAGTTCTTATTTCTGAAAAATTACTTCACGTTCTGTGGCCCAGGATGAAACCAAAATCGGGAAATTCATTTTCACTACAATTATAACTCTCAGTTTCTTATGCCCTAAAAATTACGTATTTTTGCAAATCCCAAAAATTGAAGTTTTGGGAGTATAAAAATGAAAGATTCTAAAGAATATATAGAAATTTACGGTGCCCGCGAGCACAACCTGAAAAATATTTCGGTTAAAATCCCGCGCAATGAACTCGTAGTAATTACCGGATTATCAGGCAGCGGAAAATCTTCCCTGGCTTTCGATACTATATTTGCAGAAGGGCAGCGCAGGTATATCGAAACCTTCTCCGCCTACGCAAGACAGTTTCTGGGTGGCCTTGAAAGACCAGATGTCGATAAAATCGATGGGCTTTCTCCCGTAATCGCTATTGAACAGAAAACCACGAATAAAAACCCGCGTTCTACTGTAGGAACCGTTACCGAACTTTACGATTATCTCAGGTTGCTTTTTGCCAGAGTCTCGGATGCGTACTCCCTGAATTCCGGCAAAAAACTCGTGAGTTATACGGAAGAGCAGATTATCGACGTCATTAAAGAAAATTATAAAGGGGAAAAAGTGATGCTACTGGCGCCAGTCGTGAGATCGCGGAAAGGACATTATCACGAACTTTTTATACAGATGTCGAAGAAAGGCTATGGCCAGGCGAGAATCGACGGTGAACTGCAGGATATTGAGGCTGATTTAAAACTCGACCGTTATAAAACCCATGATATCGATATTGTTATCGACCGCTGGATTATCGGGGAAAACGCCTCCGAAAGTCGCATGGAAAAATCCCTGCGAACCGCCATGCAGATGGGTGAAGGAACAATAGGAATTCAGAAACTCGGAGGAGAGGACATCGAATATTTTTCAAAAAACCTGATGGATTCAGAAAGTGGTCATTCTCTGGCTTTGCCGGAACCCAATACCTTTTCCTTCAATTCACCGAAAGGGAGCTGTCCGTACTGCAAAGGACTAGGCACCGTAAAAAAGGTAAATACCGATTATTTTGTAGAAAACCCAAAGCTTTCCATCAACCAGGGAGGTTTGCTGCCATTGGAAGACATCAAGTCCAACAAATGGATTCTCGGTCAGATTAAAAATATCCTCGAGATTTTCGGTCTCGGACTGGCGACGCCTTTTAAAGATATTCCTGCCGAAGCGCTTGATTATATTTACAACGGCTGCCACAAAGAATTCAGCAAAGACCTCAAATACGCGGGAATTACGAAGAAAATTAAGGTTAATTTCGACGGATTGGTTTCCCTGATCAACGAGATGATAGAGGACAAGGAAAGTTATGACGCTATTCTCCTCGAAAGACATTTTACGACTGAAGAAACCTGTCCTGAATGTAAAGGGACAAGACTTCAGGCTTCGAGTTTAAGTTTTAAGATCGACGGTAAGAATATCGCTGAAATCAACGGTCTCTCTTTGCTTGATTTAATGGATTGGCTGAATGATGTTGAAGACAAGTTCAGCGAGAAAAATAAAGTCATCGCACATGAAATTCTCAAAGAAATTAAAACCCGCCTTCAGTTTCTGCTGGATGTTGGCTTGGATTATCTGAGTCTAAGCCGGAGTTCCCGAACGCTTTCCGGCGGTGAATCCCAGCGGATCCGGTTGGCAACGCAGATCGGTTCGCAGTTGGTGAATGTACTTTATATTCTGGATGAACCTTCGATCGGGCTTCATCAGCGTGATAACGAAAGACTCATTAATTCCCTAAAAAATCTGCGCGACATCGGTAATTCTGTGATTGTGGTGGAACACGATAAAGACATGATTCTGGAAGCGGATGAGGTTTTGGATATAGGGCCACGGGCCGGTAAATTCGGAGGCGAAGTCCTGTGGCAGGGCAAACCAAAAGATTTACTGAATGCTGATACGGTAACTGCAGATTATATGACGGGAAAACGCAAAATAGAAATCCCAGAAAAGAGACGTGAAGGCAACGGTAAATCAATTTTGCTTAAAGGCGCTACAGGCAACAACCTTAAAAATGTAAACCTGGAAATTCCTTTGGGAAAACTTGTAGTTGTTACGGGGATTTCAGGAAGCGGAAAGTCTTCGCTTATCAACGGAACGTTATATCCGATCCTTAACCGCCATTTTTACAGAGCCGTGCAGGAGCCGTTGCCTTATAAGAAAGTGGAAGGAATTGATCATATCGATAAAATTGTTGATGTAGATCAGGCGCCGATTGGCAGAACTCCGCGTTCTAATCCGGCCACTTATACCGGTATGTTTACTGACATACGGAATCTTTTTGCGGAACTTCCGGAGTCTAAAATCCGCGGTTACAAAGCCGGCAGATTTTCTTTCAATGTTAAAGGCGGAAGATGCGAAACCTGTCAGGGGGGCGGTTTGAAGGTGATTGAAATGAACTTCCTTCCCGATGTATATGTACATTGTGAAACCTGTAATGGCAAACGTTTCAACAGAGAAACCTTGGAAGTCCGCTATAAAGGAAAATCGATTTCCGATGTGCTGGAAATGACTATTGATGAAGCGACCGAATTCTTCCAGCCGATCCCTAAAATCTACGCAAAAGTGAAAACACTGCAGGATGTTGGGCTAGGGTATATCACGCTGGGGCAACAGTCTACAACGCTTTCCGGCGGTGAAGCACAGCGGATTAAACTGGCAACCGAGCTGGCAAAAAGACAGACCGGCAACACGCTCTATATTCTGGATGAACCTACCACAGGACTGCATTTTGAAGATGTAAAAGTGCTGATGGAAGCCATTAATAAACTCGTGGATTTGGGGAACTCTTTCATTATTATCGAGCATAATTTGGATGTTATTAAACTTGCCGACCATATTATCGATATCGGTATGGAAGGCGGTAATAAAGGCGGAGAAATTATTTCCAAAGGAACTCCGGAGGAAGTTGCCCGATCGAAAAAAAGCCTTACTGCGAAATTTCTTAAGCGCGAACTTGAGTAAATATATATATAAATAATATTAAAAGACCGGAACTCAGTTTCCGGTTTTTTGTTTTAATTTTATGGGCAATTATTACCATAAAAATTTGAGGGAATGAGCTATGAAATTCGCAATATGAGGGCAGAAGACGGCGCCAGTGTGATTGCCATTCTGGAGGAAGGAATAGCGGGCGGCAACGCTACTTTTGATCAGCATGCGCCTTCCTGGGAAGCTTGGGATGATAAGTTCTTCAAACACTGCCGCCTGATTCTTGAAAATGAAAATGAAGAAGTTATGGGTTGGGCAGCTCTACAGCCGATCAGCAGCCGCGACTGTTTTAAGGGTGTGGCTGAAGTAAGTATTTATCTAAAGGGTGCTGCCCATGGCCGGGGCCTTGGTTCGATGCTGCTTCAGAAATTAATTCTGGCAAGTGAAGAACATGAGTTTTGGACACTGCAGTCGGCTATATTTCCGGAGAACCAGCCAAGCATCATTATCCATGAGAAGTTTGGATTCAGAAAAGTGGGCAACCGCGAGAGACTGGGCCAGATGAATGGCGTTTGGCGCGATGTGGTACTGCTGGAACGCCGAAGTAATACAGTAGGGATTTAAAAATTTTTTTTATTGGCTTCACAATAAATTTGAAAGTTTGGCATTAGTATTGAGATGTTATGTTAAATTATTAAATCTTTAAAAATGAAAAATCTATTTAAAATAATAGCAGCGGCAGGGCTGGCTTTTACTTTAGCCTCCTGTGGTGCTGCTAATGATGTTTACGGAAACAATTATCCAAACAATTATCCCAACGGTGGAGTTTACAGAACTCCGGACGGTACCGTTTACAGACAGGGCGATGTGTACCGCGACCGTAACGGAAACGTTTACCAAAATGGCAGGGTTGTAAGAACAGGTGATGTATACGGCAGACCGGGAATCATTACCAGAAGCGGAGACAACAAAGGTTACTACCCGCGTAACAACCAAAACCTGCCACCGGGACAGGCCAAGAAGGTTTACGGCGGAAGCGCTAAAGATTACGCACCGGGCCAGGTAAAGAAAAGAAACGCCAACTGGAACAACAACCGTAATGAGGACTGGAGATATGATGACGACAGAAAAAACACCAAAGATTACCGAAAATTCAGTGAAAAATCTGACAAGAACAATAAAAAATTCAAGAAAGGGAAAGGCAAACGTAACGATTAACAGCTATAAAAGAAAAATGGCGGGAAATTTTCCCGCCATTTTTCTGTATAAGACTTTGCTTATTTATCGATGGAACCCAGTACTTTCTGGGCAAAACCGTTCAGTGCATCCCTTTCGGTCATCCCGCTATTTACGTTGCTGTGAACTTCCAGCGCTCCGCAAATATTGGTAATTAATTCTCCCGCAACATTTAAGTCTTCTTCAGTTGTTCCCCGGAATTCTGTAAATGCCTCCAAAACTTCCAGGGTTTTTTCGAGGTTTTCAGCACTTTGGGTCTGATAAAACTGTCTGATTATTGGTAGTTTCATTAATTTAATTCTTTAAAAAGATTAATAAGACTTTCTGCCTGGTTGGTCTGAACCTGATTAACCAATTCGCCGTTTTTAAAAATGGCAAACGTTGGCAGATTGTCGACTTTCGCCAGCTTTCTGCTTTCCGGAAGTTTTTCTGCATCTACATAATAGAACGGAATGTCTTCGTTTTCGGCAGCAAGTTTCTTGAACTTCGGCTTCATAATTCTGCAGTTGCCACACCATGTTGCACCGTACTGTACAACCACTTTTTCATTATCTGCAACAATCTGCTGCAAGGCATCTTCTGTTAATTCTGTGTACATTTCAGTTGTTTTTAATTAGTTTTGGTGATTTGCAAGGTATTCAGCAGTTGAAGCTCTGTTGGCCTGCATTGCATCTTTACCTTCTTCCCAGTTTGCAGGGCAAACTTCACCGTGTTTCTGAACGTGGGTATAAGCATCGATCAGTCTTAAGAATTCTTTTACGTTTCTTCCTAAAGGCATATCGTTAACCGCTTCATGGAAGATTTTTCCTGTTTCATCGATCAGGTAAGTTGCTCTGTAGGTAACGTTAGAACCTGTGAAGATTTCGTTTCCTTCTGCATCATATTCGAAATCCTGATCTACGATTCCCAGGATGTTAGCAAGCTGTCTGTGGGTATCGGCAAGGATTGGGTAAGTTACGCCTTCGATTCCACCGTTTTCTTTTGGGGTACTTAACCAGGCGAAGTGTACTTCGTTGGTATCGCATGAAGCACCGATTACTTTGGTGTTTCTTTTTTCGAATTCACCTAAAGCCTCCTGAAAAGCGTGAAGTTCAGTCGGGCAAACGAAAGTAAAATCTTTCGGGTACCAGAATAAAAGAACTTTCTGTTGGTTTTTGGTGGCTTCTTCGAAGATATTGATGATTAAATCATCACCCATTTCGCTCATTGCATCAATCCCAATATTTGGGAATTTTTTTCCTACTAATGACATATTATATTGTTTTTAAATTTCTATAGTGCAAAGATACCACGTTTCTATCAATTAAAAAACGCTTTTTGATTTATAAAATCTATCACTTGCAATGTTTCAATAAAAAGAATCTTTAATGTAGTCTTTAAGTTGGTGACGATTTCAAAAACTTTGAAAATAAATGAGTAAATTCACGATATAAAAGCTTTGAATATGAAAAAAGTACTTGTGATACTTCTGGTAGCTGTTGTCTTCATGCAGTTCTTTCCAATAGATAAAAATAATCCCGCTCCAACACCGGGAATGGATTTTCTGACCATTAAAAACACACCAGAATCTACTGCAAAGTTAATTAGAAACGGTTGCTACGACTGTCACAGCAATGAATCCAAATACCCGTGGTATTCGAATGTGCAGCCTATCGCTTGGTTCCTTAAAGACCATATCGACGAAGGCCGTAAAAAGCTTAACTTTTCAACATTTGCAACCTATGAACCCAAACGTCAGGCGCATAAACTTTTTGAAGCGGTAGAAATGATAGATAAAGGTGAAATGCCCTTGGATTCTTATATTTTAGCACATCCGGAAGCCAGATTTACCGAAGCCCAAAAGCAGGAGATTACTCAGTATTTTAAATCAACGGAAAAAGAAATCCGCTTAATGAACGATCTGCCGGCTGAAATTTCCAAATAAATGACAGATTCTTCCAAATACTATGTTTTTTACGATGGCAACTGCGGCATGTGCAACTACTGGGTCCAGTGGATTCTGAAAAACGATCGCCGGAAACAGTTCCTCTTTTCTGCCCTGCAGTCGGAGTTTGGGCAAAAATTTTTAAATGAAAGAAATTTAGAGAACCAGCAGCTTAATACTTTGTATCTCTGGAAGCCCAACGCTTTTTACGAAACGAAATCACACGCAGTTTTTAAGATTGCAAAAATTCTCGGCGGAAAATTCAAAATTTTAAGCTACTTACGTGTGCTTCCATCTACGCTCACAGATTTTCTGTATGAAACGGTAGCCAAACACCGGCACAAAATCGCTAAACAAAAATGTTTTCTGCCCAGTCTGGAGGAACGCAAACAATTTGTAAATTAGAAATGCATATAAACTAATAATGTCCGGAAAAAATTCCGGACATTAACCTTTGCATATTTACCCACCTTATTTTTTAACAATGAGCCTCGCGGTTTTGACCTCCGCATCTCCTTTTAAAATTACGAAATATATTCCTTCTGGAATTTTATTAAGGGGGATTTGTACTTGCGTTGTAATGTTTCCAAGTTTTTTACTGAAAATTTGCATTCCGGAAAAATCGATAATTTGAAGGTCTGCGTTTCTAATGTTTCCCGGATTGATGTAGAAGAATTCTGACGCAGGATTAGGGTAGATTGATAGGGAGCTGTTCTTTAACTTAGCATCCGTAGTGCTTAGGCTCTTCATAATTGAATCCAGAAAATCTATTCTTCTTCCGAGCCAGTTAGTTTGGTAATTTATCATGTCAGGGGCGAATTCATATGCTTCCCAAACGCGTGCTTCTCTTTCGTATACGCCACTATTACGAAGTTTCTCCATGTTATTGTTCAGCATCTCTGCAAGGTTTTCTTTGGTTATTATATTCGTGCGTAAGTGCGCCCATCTTTCGGCAAGTTTGCTGCGAAAACCTGGTTCCTGCCATAATCTTGTGTAAAGCCCGTTAAAAAGCAGATCGTCAACGACATTCTCTTCTGTACCGTCCCATATTGATCCGAAGGTGCCATCGAGATCCCACGGTACATAAAAGTAAGGGCCATCCTTTTTGTATTTTGCTAGATAGATATTCTTCCCTGTATTGTCGGTTGCCCGTACTAAGTTCAGGAATATAAAATAATCAACCATATTGTCGACATCAAACTTTGATGAATATGTTGCGTTGAACGTTTCATCGTTTTCATTTAGTACGAAGTCGATCAGATTGTAGAGGTTTTCCCATCTTATAACGTCCTTTGGATGTTTATACTCGTAACCATCCCACAAGTCGGAGTTGTTATCAAAAGGAATTAACCCCGTAAAAGTTGTAGCGCCTCCCCATTGATCGCCCTTGTAAAGTTCACCTTTAATTTGGTTACCGTCATTCTTTTTCAGTTTTAAGATTTTCCGGTTCACTTTTTCCCCTAATGCGTACACTCCGCGGTATTCACCATTTAAAAATAAATCCGCGTACTTCATCAGGATGCCGCTTTTAGCGTCGTTCTCATCGTTTTTATAATGAACATTCGGGTATATCTTCTGCCAAAGTTCATTACTTGTTTTGCTGTTAATCCGAAGTTTTTCGTTATACATGGCTTGAAGGTTATAACTGTCACCTTTGTGTAGATTCAGCAATGAAAACTCTTGCGTTTCATCGCCATTGTCATCAAGCCAAAATTCAATTTCCATAGATTTTTTAGGATATGACTGAGAAGTGGCCCCCCGGTATTCGACTCCGATCCGTGAGGAAACCAACGGAGTTTCAGGAGCTTTAAACTCAAAATGGCCTAAAATTTTAGGAGAATCCGAAATTTCTCCTGTGGCCGTCATTCTTATGATAGGCAGATTGGAGAAATAAAGGATAAAGGATTTGCCTTTTGCTGTAATCTCGTAACCTTTGCCACTTTCAAAATGTGTAACAGGATTAGCCAGAGCATAGAGCTCTTGTCCTATTACTACAGTTGATTTTTCACCAGGATATGATGTGTTGAGATCATTAATCCTCTGATTGACAACAATCATTGATCGGGAGGAGTCGATTGCATAAGAGTCTTCGTTGATGGTAGTCTGTCCAAATAACAGAACGGGGGAAAATAAGAAAAAAAATATACGGTACATTAATTATGATTTTGGCCAAAGATAATAATAGTATCGATGATGAACCTAGTGCTAACTACTATTAAAAGATGTCATTTATCATGCTGGCAGAAGTTTTTACGTTATTTGAGTATTCTGATTCTATCTTTTTTATTATATCTCTATCCGTCTAATTCTTCAACAGAAAAACCATTCTATTCAATATTTCAATATATTTGCACCCATGGAATACAATACCACAAGACCGCAACTGCATATGCCCGAATACGGCAGAATTATACAGCAGCTTGTTGAGCGCTGCAAAGAACTTGCTACAAAAGAAGAACGGAATGAAATGGCAGTGGCGATCGTAGATTTTATGGGGCAGAGAAACCCCCAGCTTCGCGACGAAGAAAATTATAAACATAAACTTTGGGACCATCTTTTTATCCTTTCCAATTACGATCTGGATGTAGATTCGCCTTACCCATTTCCAACGATAGAAGAACTTAATGAGAAACCCAAGAAAATGGAATATCCAAAGCTTCAGGGAGATTTTAAATTTTATGGGAAAAGTATTCTTCAGCTGATCGAAAAAGCCATTGAACTGGAAGCGGGCGACGAAAAAGACGCACTGATTCAGGTGATTGCCAACAATATGAAAAAATCATACAATGTTTACAATAAAGAACATGTACAGGACGAGGTAATTTTCAGGCATCTGAAAGACTTGTCGGAAAACCGGCTCGACCTTACAAGTCTTGACTCACTGGAGAAAAGTAAAATCTACTACGCCACGGGAAAAAGTAACAAGAATCCCGGCAGAACTAATCAGAATCAGGCACAGAACAGCCAGAACAAAAGAAGAAATTTTCACAACAATAAAAATCGGAAGTAAAAGATGAGCGGATCATTTAAAATAAAGGGCGGAAAACAGCTACAAGGTGAAATCACTCCACAGGGAGCGAAAAATGAAGCGCTTCAAATTTTATGTGCGGTTTTGCTGACCGACGAAGAAGTAAGAGTTAAAAATATCCCCGACATCCACGATGTTAACCGACTGATTGAAATCCTTGGGGATTTTGGGGTGAAAATTACTAAAAACGCTCATGGCGATTATACTTTCAAATCAGATGCTGTAAACTTTGATTATATCAAATCAAACGATTTTAAGAAAGACGGTTCTAAACTCCGCGGCTCTATTATGCTTCTGGGACCAATGCTTGCTAGATTTGGCGAAGCGTATATGCCGACTCCCGGTGGTGATAAAATCGGAAGAAGACGGCTGGATACGCATTTCCAGGGTTTTGTGGAACTCGGTGCCGAATTTCACTATGACGAAAACGAATATCTGTATTCCTTAAAAGCCAAAGAACTCCACGGGAAATTTATCCTTCTGGAAGAGGCTTCTGTAACCGGAACGGCTAATATTGTGATGGCGGCGGTTTTAGCCAAAGGAAAAACCAGTATTTACAACGCGGCCTGCGAACCTTACCTGCAGCAGCTGTGTAAGATGCTCAACAGAATGGGCGCCAATATCTCCGGAATCGGCTCTAATCTGTTGATTATTGAAGGAGTTGATCAGCTTCAAGGAACAGAACACACCATGTTGCCGGATATGGTTGAAATTGGTTCCTGGATTGGCCTCGCAGCCATGACGAAATCGGAAATCACCATTAAAAACGTGAACTGGAACGAGTTGGGCGTTATTCCCAATACCTTCAGAAAATTAGGAATCAGCCTTGAGCAGCGTGGCGACGATATTTATATTCCGGCACAGGACCATTATAAAATCCAGAAATTTATCGACGGTTCCATCCTTACGGTTTCAGATGCGCCTTGGCCAGGATTTACACCCGACTTGCTTTCTATTATTCTGGTGGTGGCAACTCAGGCTAAAGGAACTGTTCTTGTGCATCAGAAAATGTTTGAATCCCGTTTGTTCTTCGTCGATAAACTCATCGATATGGGCGCGCAGATTATTCTGTGTGATCCGCACAGAGCAACGGTAGTGGGCTTAAATCATGAGTCGCCATTACGCGGTACAACAATGATTTCCCCGGATATCAGAGCCGGCAACGCCCTTCTGATCGCAGCACTTTCTGCAGAAGGAAATTCAACCATCCACAATATCGAGCAGATCGACCGTGGTTACGAAAATATCGACGGAAGACTGAAAGCACTCGGCGCAGAAATCGAGAGGGTTTAATCGCGAAATAACAAATAAAAAAGCCATTTCATAAAGGATATGGCTTTTTTAATGGCTCAGCGTGTTTTATTGCGCCTGTAACTATTCCTAAATTTAAAAAAACTATCTTTGCAAAAATTTTTGGGCTCGAAAAGTTCGAGTAACCCATTAATAATTACATTATTAAACAAAATTTAATGAGCAATATCGTTGCGATCGTTGGGCGCCCCAACGTAGGAAAATCAACCCTTTTTAACCGGTTTTTAGAGAGAAGAGAAGCTATCGTAGATTCCACTTCCGGAGTTACCAGAGACCGCCATTACGGCAAATCTGACTGGAATGGAGTAGAATTCACCGTAATTGATACCGGAGGTTATGAAGTTAATACTGATGATATTTTTCAGGAAGAAATCTCGAAACAGGTACAGTTAGCTATTGACGAAGCTACTTCAATCATCTTCATGCTGAATGTTGATGAAGGTCTTACCGATACCGATCAGGAAATCCATGAAATGCTCCGCCGTTCGAACAAGCCGGTTTATGTTACCGTAAACAAGGTAGATTCAGCTACAGAAGAACTCGCTGCTACCGAATTTTATCAGTTAGGCATCGAAAAATACTACACTTTATCTTCAGCAACAGGTTCCGGAACCGGAGAACTGCTGGATGATATCGTGAATGAATTCCCAACCACAGAATACAAAGATCCTTTCGAAGGTTTACCAAAAATCACCATTGCGGGAAGACCGAATGTGGGAAAATCAACACTAACAAACGCTTTGCTTGATGTAGAGCGGAATATCGTTACTGATATCGCAGGAACTACAAGAGATTCTATTGAAACGCTGTATAACAAATTCGGGCACGAGTTTGTTTTGGTAGACACTGCCGGAATGCGCCGTAAAGCCAAAGTGAAGGAGGATCTGGAATTTTATTCGGTGATGCGTTCCATCCGTTCTATTGAGTATTCTGATGTTGTGATCATCATGGTTGATGCTACTTTAGGGTGGGAATCCCAGGATATGAATATTTTTGGCCTCGCTCAGAAAAACAGAAAAGGAATTGTAATCGTGGTGAACAAGTGGGATTTGGTTGAAGATAAAAAAACCAATACCGCCCTGGATTTCGAGAACCAGATTAAGGAAAGAATCGGTCAGTTTACGGATATTCCAATCCTCTTCGTTTCAGCTTTAACCAAACAGAGAATTCTGAGAACAGTTGAAGTAGCGATGGAGGTTTATGAAAACCGCGCGAAGAAAATCAAGACCTCAAAACTCAATGAAGTTATGCTGCCGATTTTTGAACACACTCCGCCGCCTGCAATCAAAGGAAAGTATGTGAAAATTAAATACTGTGTACAGCTTCCCACGCCAAGTCCGCAATTTGTATTCTTCTGCAATCTTCCTCAATACGTAAAAGAAAGTTACAAGAGGTTTACCGAAAATCAGCTGCGGAAACAGTTTGGTTTTACTGGTGTTCCTATTGAAATATATTTCAGACAGAAATAAAACTTAAGCCTTTCAGAATTTTTCTGAAAGGCTTTTTAATAAACTTTATTTTCCCGAACTTTACATCCAAATAACAACTATGGTAACTGTTTTATCCAATCAATTCTCACTTGTCAATACCTGGATTAATGAACTCCGAAACGTAGAACTGCAAAATGACCGCATGAAATTCCGCAGAAATATGGAACGCATTGGTGAAATTGCAGCATTCGAAATCAGCAAAGGTCTGGAAGTTAAGGAGATGGAGATTGCAACTCCTTTGGATAAAATTCAGGTTAAGGAAATCGCTGTTCAGCCTGTTATTACAACGATTTTAAGAGCCGGCGTTCCTCTTTTTCAGGGAATTCTGAATTATCTTGATAAAGCAGACTGCGGTTTTGTTGCCGCTTACAGAAAACATGATGCGAACGATTATTTCTCGATTAAACAGGATTATCTTACCTGCCCCAATATCGATGGAAGACCTTTGATTGTAGCCGATCCCATGTTGGCTACCGGTGCAAGTTTAATTGAAGCGATTAAAGATTTGCTGAACCACGGTAAACCCACCCAACTACACATTGTTGCAGCAATTGCATCAAAACAGGGCGTTGAAACCATTCAGAACGAATATCCGGATGCGCAAATTTGGGTTGGAGTTATTGATGAAAATTTAACATCGAAAGGATATATCACTCCCGGTCTTGGAGACGCGGGTGATTTATCGTACGGCGAAAAACTTCAGCGATAATCTCAGCCTCAACCTCAACCTTAATCAACCGCCATTACGAGAACGGAAACTTTATTGTTACCGGCTTTCAGGATTTCCCACGCAACGGAACTCATGGTATTTCCGGTAGTGAAAACATCATCAATCAGCAAGACATGCTTATCTGAAATTTCCTTCGTCACTGAAAAAAGATTCTCAGTTTCAGTTCGGTGCGATTTGTCTTTCTTTGCCTGGGCTTTTTGGTAAAAATTTCTTTTGATCAAATGATGATCGAAGGGGATTTGGAGTGTTTCCGATAAAGTTTTGGTAAAAAGATGAAGCTGGTTATAGCCTCTTTCCTTTAGTTTTTTCGGATGTAGCGGAACAGAAACCATGAGATCGGGTTTGTTGTCATCAAAATGAATTCTTTCACCTGTCCATTCTGCCAGTATTTTTCCTGTTTTTTCCCGGCTTCCGTATTTAAGTTGATGAACGATTTTGCGGCTTAAACTTTCTTCTTCAAACTGCATCAGGGCAAATGCATTTTCAACGGGAAATAAAAGTGAACAACTTTCTTTCAGCAGGTTGCTTTCAGAAAAATCGTGATGGGTAAACAGAATTTGATCCATGCAGATTCCGCATACGAGTTCATCAGCACTGATAATTTGGTTGCACTCGAGGCAGCGGTTCGGAAACAGTAAATTTAGAATCACAATCTGATGTTTGGTGAATTTAAAGTTACAAATTTCAGCGCTCCAAAATCTACATCATATCTTTTTTAATCATCAGGATTGATTTTTTCATGTTTTCATTAAAGATTTCCTTTTCCAGGCGCACGGGTGGCGCCTGCCGGACTTCGCAGTTCGGGATGCTGCAGACTTCGCAGGTTACGCCAACGTTTACAGTTTTGATTCGGTCGCTTTTAGCGAAATTTATTTTTTTCAAAGAATTTGAATTCAGCAGAATTCCTAAGCAATAACTTCTGTTTGTTCCATCGGAAAAAGGATTTTTCTGCGAAGTTGAAAGTACAAGATAAGTAAGTCCGCTGTCTTTATAATGAGAAATCTGCGCGTCGGTTACCGTTTCATTTTCCTTTAGAATCATCAGGTTTTTAACAGCAATCCACCGTCTGCAGTAGTGTTCGTTCGTCGCGTTGGCGTGTGGCGCCTGCTGCTGGTTCAGGTGAAGTTCCTTCAGGATTTCGAGCTTTTCTGAATTTTTCTTTTTCGTGAAACACAGATAGAACAAATCCTTGATTCCGTGCTCCTGTGGCAGAATATTGGTGAGCCGGTAATAGAACGTTTCGGGTGAATTGGTGAATTCTGCAATCAGGTTTTCAAAATTCTCAGGTTCCCATTCTTCCAATCGGAAAAACTGTGAGAGTTTTTCTGTCAGAATTCCTTTGTGTATCAACAGACAGCCTGCAAAATACGATGCGTAATAATTGCTGAGCAATTCTTCGAAACTCGTGAAGTCAAGCCACGAATACGTATTGGGTCTTATATTAAGATTCAAGACATTGTAACCGATTTCTTTAGCAAAAATGAAGGTTTTCTGATCCTCATCCAGCAGTTCATTCAACAATAGCAGCCTTTTTTCAGGGATATAAAGTGATCGCAGTTTTCCTGTTGCGCCATATTTTTCGAAATCGACATTTCTGATTTCATAATGAAACTTTTCGGTCAGAATTTTTTCAAGATCTGCAGAATTAGGTTTGTACGGAATCTGATTTTCTATTGAATACGCTGATGCTTTCTCCTCAATTTCAGGGAAATAATTATCATAAAGCTCCTGGAAACTCCTAACTACCGCAAAATAAAAACGCTCTTTGCTGAGGTTGTAGTTTTTGGAAATTTCAATCAATGTATTGACGAAGGCGGTTACTTTTTTCGGCGCATCGCTGATGATGCTGATGAGGTTGTTTTTGTTGATTCCAAAAAGATCCAAAGGGATTTCCTTAAAAAAATCCGACTGTATAATTTCCACAATCGGCGACAGACTTTTGTCGAGTTTTGTTGAAACTAAATCGTTGTAAGTGCAGTTCAGTGCGGTGGCGAGCTGACCAATTTTGTCGTGTTTCGGATACTTTTTGCCGTTTTCAATTTCGTTGAGATATGATTTTGATAATCCGGTTTGGTTTGAAAGTTCCTGCAGAGAAATATTTCTTTTCTGCCTGAACTGTTTCATTTTCAGTCCGAAAACGGTTTTAATGAATTCGCCGTCGTGCCTCATAGTTGCGTTTTAAATTTATAATCTTTCTAAATAGTTGTAGAAATCCGATGGATACAAAGTTAATTAAAAAAGAACTGCTGTTCGCATAATTATTAGTTTAAAAATTTAGCGAACGTTCGCTGTAAGTGAAAAATTTTATATAGTTTTGCTGTATCATAATCACAAATATTAAATTATTATGGAGACGGCAACACAATTTAAAATTCTGGCAGACAGACCTCATAGAGATATTTTTACTTCCGATTTGATCGATTTTCTTATCGAGCTTCACGTAAGATTTAATGCGGAAAGAAATAAATTGCTTGTTGCCAGAAAGATGAAACAGGTTGAATTTGATCATCACCATCTTCCCGTTTTTTTACCCGAAACCAAAGAAATCAGAGAAACTGATTGGATCTGCAGCGCGCTTCCTGAAGATTTACTCGACAGAAGAGTAGAAATTACCGGGCCGGTGGAACGTAAAATGATCATCAATGCCCTAAATTCAGGTGCTTCAACATTTATGGCCGATTTTGAAGACAGCAATTCACCGACCTGGGAAAACTGCATGGAAGGACAAAAAAATCTTTCTGAGGCTGTAAGCCGCACCATCAGTTTTGAAAACGAGAACGGGAAAAGTTATCAGTTGAATGATAAAACAGCTGTTTTACTGGTTCGTCCGAGAGGATTACATCTTGAAGAAAAGAACATAGAAATTCATGGGGAAAGAGCATCGGGTTCTTTAGTCGATTTTGGAATTTACTTTTTCAGAAATGCCAGAAAACTAATCGAAAACGGCAGCGGACCTTATTTTTATCTTCCGAAACTCGAACATTACAAAGAAGCACGCTGGTGGAATGATGTCTTTAAGTTCTCTCAGGATTACCTTAAAATCGCGCAGGGAACAATCAAAGCTACCGTTCTTATCGAAACCATTACCGCGGCTTTTCACCTTGATGAAATTTTATATGAACTGAAAGAACACAGTTCCGGACTGAATTGCGGGCGATGGGATTATATTTTTTCCTACATCAAAAAATTCAGGAATCTGCCGGAATTTCTCGTTCCGGACAGGGACCAGGTGACCATGACTTCACCTTTTATGAGTGCCTATTCAAAACGGGTTATTCAGGTCTGTCATAAAAGAAATGTTCATGCAATGGGCGGAATGGCTGCGCAGATCCCAGTGAAAAACAATGAAGAGGAAAATGAAATTGCCTATGCAAAAGTGCGTGCAGACAAAGAAAGGGAGGTGAAAAACGGACACGACGGAACCTGGGTAGCGCACCCTGGATTGGTTCCTGTTGCGAAGAAAATTTTCGATAATCTGATGCCCGAAAAAAACCAGATTCAAAACAAATTCGAAGAATACCAGATTTCAGAAAGCGATTTACTCGAAATTCCAAAAGGGACAATCACTGAAAAAGGCGTAAGAAAAAACATCAATGTCGGAATTCTCTACATCGAATCCTGGCTGATGGGCATTGGAGCCGCCGCGCTTTATAATTTAATGGAAGACGCTGCAACCGCAGAAATTTCCAGAACCCAGGTTTGGCAGTGGCTTAAAAATGAAGCGAAACTGGATGACGGTAGAACCTTATTGCCTGCAATGGTTTTAGAATGGCAGGAAGAAGAACTTCAGAAAATCAAAAACTATCTGGGTGCGGAACGTTTTAATAACGGAAAATTCGAGTTAGCCACAGAAATTTTCGATGATCTCGTTCTGAATGACCATTTCGAGGAATTTCTGACTTTGAAAGCCTATCAATTCATTTAAAATTTCAATAAAAAATCAAATCCAAAATATTATGAAAAACCAGGAACAAATCCGCCAGCTTGAGCAGGACTGGCTCGAAAACCCAAGATGGATCGGCGTTGAAAGACCGTATTCCGCAGAAGAAGTATTAAAATTGAGAGGTTCTTACCAACTCGATTACACCATCGCCAAACTCATGTCCGAAAAATTGTGGGAGAAACTCAATAATCAGGATTTTGTGGCAGGATTAGGCGCGCTTACCGGAAACCAGGCAGTGCAGGAGGTAGATGCAGGTCTGGAGGCAATTTATCTTTCCGGTTGGCAGGTTGCGGCAGATGCGAATCTTTCCGGCGAAATGTACCCGGATCAGAGTCTTTATCCCGCGAATTCTGTCCCAAGTGTGGTGAAAAGAATTAATAATGCCTTGCTGAGAGCCGATCAGATTCAGTCGGTAAATGGCGTGGCAGAAGCCGACCGAAAAGAATATCTCGTCCCGATTGTTGCTGATGCTGAAGCGGGGTTTGGGGGGAATCTAAATGCTTATGAACTGATGAAGCAGATGATTGAAGCGGGTGCTGCAGGAGTTCATTTCGAAGATCAGTTATCATCAGCTAAAAAGTGCGGACATTTAGGTGGAAAAGTTCTTGTACCAACGCAGGAAGCGGTTAACAAACTTGTTGCAGCGCGCCTTGCAGCCGATGTTTGCGGAGTTCCGACAATTGTGGTTGCCAGAACCGATGCTGATGCGGCAGATTTGCTGACTTCGGATATCGACGAGCGCGATCAGAAATTTGTTACGGGAAAAAGAACGACAGAAGGTTTTTTTGAAGTGAATAATGGAGTAGAGCAGGGCATCGATAGAGGTCTTTCTTACGCACCTTACGCCGATTTGATCTGGATGGAAACATCAAATCCGGATTTGGATTACGCAAGAAGATTTGCTGAAGGCATCCACGCGAAATTCCCGGGAAAAATGCTTGCGTATAACTGTTCTCCTTCTTTCAACTGGGCAGCGAAACTTTCCGTTCCGGAAATGGAAACTTTCAGGGAAGAACTCGCAAAAATGGGTTACAAATTCCAGTTTATCACTTTGGCAGGATTCCATGCTTTAAATACTTCGATGTTCGAATTGGCTTTGGCCTACAAAAAACGCGGAATGGCCGGTTACAGCGAACTTCAGGAAAGAGAATTTGCTTTGCAGAAAGAAGGTTTCCGCGCGGTGAAACACCAGAGTTTTGTAGGAACGGGATATTTTGATGCGTTACAGACCGTAATTACAGCAGGAAACTCTTCCGTTGTTGCGATGAAAGATTCTACCGAATCTGCTCAGTTTCACTAACGAAACAGTATAGTTTTATTTTTATAATTGTTAATGAATCCTTGCGCATTTTTGCGGGAGGATTTTTTTTATTCAAGTATTTATAAATTTTCAACATTTTTAAATCATCAAATCATCAAATTTCCAAATCAATACATTATCACCTCAAAATCTTATCTTTGCAGAATGATTAGAATTACCAAAATTTTCACCTTCGAGACGGCGCATGTTCTTTACAATTACGATGGGAAATGCAAAAATATGCACGGGCATTCCTATAAACTTTTTGTTACGGTTAAAGGAAATCCTATCAACGATCTGGATAATCCCAAAAACGGAATGGTCGTGGATTTTGGCGACATCAAGAAAATCGTAAAATCAGAAATCATCGATCTCTGGGACCACGCCGTTTTGGTGAATGGTGCTTCCCCGCATAAAGATCTGGGTCAAGATCTGGAGCACAAAGGTCATAAAGTAATTTTCTGCAGTTACCAGCCGACCTGCGAAAATATGCTTTATGATATCGCCGAAAAGATTAAATCAAAACTTTCAGGAGACGTCACTTTGGCTTATTTGAAACTTCACGAAACTGAGAATTCTTACGGAGAATGGTTTGCAGAAGATAATTAGAAGTTTAAAATAAAGTGTACCGAAAGACATGAAGATCAATTTAGAACCCAATAAAAAAGTATATTTCGCTTCCGACCAGCATTTTGGCGCACCAAACCCAAAAGAAAGCAAGGTTAGGGAGGAAAAATTCATCCGCTGGCTCGATGAAATTAAAGCGGATGCGCAGGTTTTGTTTCTCATGGGCGATCTTTTCGATTTCTGGCATGAGTGGCACCACGTGATTCCGAAAGGATATGTGCGGGTTTTAGGGAAATTGGCCGAGCTGAAAGATTCAGGAATTGAGCTTTTCATGTTTGTGGGAAACCACGATCTGTGGATGAAAAATTATTTCGAGGAAGAAATCGGCTGCACCGTTTTTTTTGACAAACAGTATTTCGAAATCAACGGTAAGAATTTCCTTCTGGCGCACGGCGACGGTTTAGGACCGGGAGATAAAGGTTATAAAAGGATGAAGAAACTTTTCACCAATCCTTTGGCACAATGGGCATTCCGGTGGCTTCATCCTGATATTGCGATGAAAGTTGCGATTTATTTTTCTACACAGAACAAGATGATTTCCGGTGAGGAAGACAAGGCTTTTTTAGGGGAAGACAAGGAATTTCTGATCATTTATTCCAAGGAAAAACTTAAAACTGAGCAAATTGATTATTTTGTTTACGGCCACCGTCATCTTCCTATGGTTCTGGATTTAGAAAACGGAAAAGCTAAGTATATCAATCTTGGCGACTGGATTTCTTATTTTACTTATGGTGAATTTCAGGAGGATTTTGAACTGAAATCCTTTGAAAGTATCGCAAAAGTTTAAATCAATGTCGTCCATCTTCAACATACAAACCGAAACCGAATTCCAGCAAAAATGTCTGGAAACGTTCCGTTATCAATATGAAAACGTGGAGGTTTACCGGAAATTTGTCGATTATTTAAGCATCAATCCCAGAGAAATTAGCTCCGTGGAAGAAATTCCTTTTCTGCCGATTGAGATGTTTAAAAATCATTTGGTTTTAGACAAGAATTCATCCGCAGAAAATTATTTTCAAAGTTCCGGGACGACTCAAATGACGCGTTCCAAACATTATATCGCAGATTTTGGATTGTACCAACAAAGCATTTACGAGAGTTTTGTACAGTATATCGGCAAACCGGAAGAATATGTTTTCCTTGGTCTGCTGCCCAATTATTCGGAAAATCCGCACTCGTCGTTAATTTATATGGTTGATTTCCTGATGAAGAAATCCGGAAAACCCGACAACGGCTATTTTCTGTATAATCACGCTGAATTATTTCATCTTTTAGAAAAACTTTCAGCAGAAAACAGGAAAGTTATCCTGTTCGGAGTTTCTTTCGCGCTGCTCGATTATCTGGATTTTTGTGATGCGGAACTGCTTAAACATATAACCACGGAGAATTTAACCATTATTGAAACGGGCGGAATGAAAGGCCGTAAAGAGGAAATGACCAAAGACGAACTGCTCCGGATTTTGCAGAAAGGTTTCGGAACGGAAAAAATTTATTCAGAATATTCCATGACAGAACTTTTGTCGCAGGCTTATTCTTTAGGAGAAAATATTTACGAAAGCCCAAACTGGATGCGGATTCTCATCCGGAATACCGAAGATCCATTTTCTTACGTTGAAGAAGGAAGAACGGGCGCAATTAATATCATTGACCTGGCAAACATTCATTCCTGCAGCTTTATTGCAACCCAGGATTTGGGTAAGGTTGAAAACGGAAAATTTCAGGTTTTGGGCCGGATTGACCATTCCGATATCCGCGGCTGCAGTCTTTTGGTTTCTTAATTTTTTTATTTAAATGCTTAAAGTAGAAGAGCTTACCTATAATTTTATCTCGAAGTTTTATGATTTTGAGAAGGATTTGGTGCTGACCAATCATTTTCATTCTGATTGGGAGGCGGATATGTTGATAGTGAATGAAGAAGGTTTCAGTCATGAGTTTGAAATTAAATTTTCGAAGGCAGATTTTAGAAATGATTTCAAGAAAAATTACCAGAATTCAAAAACGAAAGAAAAATTCCTGAAGCACGACAAAATTTCCTGTGGCGATTATATCTGTAACCAG
This sequence comes from Chryseobacterium sp. HSC-36S06, assembly GCF_024171485.1. Lineage (GTDB taxonomy): Bacteria > Bacteroidota > Bacteroidia > Flavobacteriales > Weeksellaceae > Kaistella. The sequence continues at coordinate 100,119 of NZ_JALJZX010000004.1, read as the reverse complement.
TTCAGTTTTCTATTGCCAATGGGAATGATTGAAGCGGAAAAAATCCCTGAACATTGCGGTATTATTGAATTTGATCATAATCCAGATACTTGGGAGACTGTTTTCTATGAAATCCGGAAACCTAAAAAAGTTCATGAACTGACCTTCTGGAATTTAGTGGATAAAGATTTAATGCTGAAAATAATGGCGAGAAATTTCTATCTGAAAAAGCTTGAAGCCAAAGGCAAATTCGAAGAACTCATACTTCCGCCAAAAATTTTCCAGAAAAAATAAACTTCCCGCACTGAATTGTAGCATTTTTTTTGATGTTTAAGAAAGGTTTCTAAATCCTTACCTTTACTTTAAACTCGCAAGATGGCTTCAAACAAATTCAAAATCATACTTTGGTCCGTAGGAATTCTAATGCTTATTTTCTTAGGATTTTTCCTCTATCAGCTGACCCAGTCGGAATCGGTAAACTCAATCATGATTCTTCTGATGCTTCTGTTGGGACTGATTTTAGGCGGAGTCATCGCTTTTTTAGCATCGAAAAAGTTGGTTTCAGAACCTGCTGTAATCACCGAAAGTTCCCATACGATCGCCGAAAGTATGCGCAAGGTTTTCAAAGTGGTTTCCGCGGAAGGCCATTTCAATGAGATTTACAATTATGAGGAAACCACGAAGCTTTTCAACTTCATTCCTTCCAAAAAGAAGGCGTTGGTGATCGTTCAGGCGAAAGTTTTGGTGGGTTACGATTTCGAAAAATTTAAATGGGAAGTTGATGAACAGAACCGGAAAGTCAAACTTCTGAATTTTCCTGCACCCGAAATTCTTTCCACCGAAACCGATTACAAATATTACAATATCGAGGAACAGTTTTTTAATCTTTTCAGCAAAGACGATCTGGCGAAAGTGCAGCAAAACGGCAAGCAGCAGGTTATTGAAGCCGCTAAAAAATCTCATCTTCCCGAAGTGGCCGCAGAGCAGATGCGCACTTTGCTTACCGAACTCTTGGCAGGGAAAAATTTTTTGCTAGAGAATCCTGCGAAAATTTCTGAAACTAAAAACCTGATCGATTACCGAAATATGAACAACAGCCGGTAAACGGTGGAGCGTAAGTGCTTATTTACATGATGATAAGCAGTATTAAAGAGCTTTGGAATTTTAAGTTTTAAATGCTGTTTTTGTGTTAACTTTCATTACTTTTACATCCTTAAATTTTATTCAATGAAATATTTTTACACGCTAATTTTAGCCATACTTTTGCCGTATTTTGCTGTAGCACAGCAGGTTATTTCCTATTCGCTAAATCCGGCCACTTTTGATGAAACAGAAGCGATTACCGTTACGTTTACGGTAAATGAAACCAATTTCGGAGTAGGAACTTCGCATGCACTTTACCTTTGGGCCTGGTCATTCGATTCGAATAATGTACAGGCAGATGCGCCGACCAATGGATCGTGGACAGCCTCTAATCCGGCCAACAAACTGGCTTACGTTTCCAGTTCAGGAACAACAGGAACGTACACCTTCACGATGAATACCGTGAAATCCTTTTATGGAAACCGAGCCAACCCGCTTTCTAAAATTGGGTTTCTGGTAAAAACGGTTGATGGTTCAGCGCAGTCTCAGGATATCCTGCTGAATGTTGGCAAGTTTCAGTTTAATTTGACCAACCCGCTTCCCGGAAGTACCAATGTGGTAAATTCCGGAACAGTAATTAACATTACCGGTAATTCTTCGCTGGCAGCGAACTATCAGATTAAAGCCAATGGGAATGTCGTTTACAACAGTTCTTCCGCTTCTGTCACTCTGAATTTTCCTTACACCGTTACTCAGGATGCAACAATAGAGGTGAGCGCAAGCGATCCTGCGGGAGGAGAACCGGTCGTAAAAACTTTTACCGTTTCTTTAGCTTTGCCGGTTACAAGTGCACCAATTCCGGCTTATATGAAACAGGGAATCAGCTATGATCCTACAGATCCTACCAAGGTTGGACTTGCACTTTATGCACCAGGCAAAGCATATGTGCACGTAATCGGCAGTTTTAATAACTGGACTGTAAGTGCAAATTATCTCATGAAAAGAGATACTACGAACCCCAATCTTTACTGGACAGAAATCACCGGACTTACCCCGCAGCAAATCTATACCTTCCAGTACAGAACTGCCGACGGAATTAAGGTTGCAGATCCATATTCACCTTTAGTTCTTTCGCCTTACGATGATCCGTATATCAATCAGAACGCGATGGTTTATCCGAATCTTCCAGCTTATCCGGCAGGACAGAGTTTTGAGGTGTCAGTAATACAGACTGCAAAACCTGCTTATCCGTGGGTGGTAACCAATTTCAATAAACCTGCTAAGGAGAATCTAATCGTATATGAACTTCTTGTAAGAGATTTCACCACTCAGAAAACCTGGCAATCTTTGATTGATAAAATTCCATATTTAAAGTCATTGAAAATCAATGCAATTGAATTAATGCCAGTAATGGAATTCGACGGAAATAATTCCTGGGGTTATAATACAGGTTTCCATTATGCTTTGGATAAAGCTTACGGCACGCCTGAAAAATTTAAGGAATTTATCGATTTATGCCACCAGAACGGTATCGCAATTATTCTTGATATCGCGCTGAATCATGCCACCGGAAGAAGTCCAATCGAAAGAATGTGGATGGTTGATCCTGATGGCGACGGCTTCGGTGAGCCGGCAGCAGACAATCCTTATTTCAATCAGGTTGCAAGACATTCCTATAGTGTATTCAATGACTTCAACCATTCAAAAGCTGAAACAAAATATTATGTAGACCGTGTCATCGAACATTGGATTAAGGAGTATAAAGTTGATGGTTTCCGTTGGGATTTGACCAAAGGATTTACGCAAAACTGTACTGCAGGAGATGATGCATGTACCAACGCTTACCAGCAGGACAGGGTGAATACCTTAAGAGGTTACGCAGATAAGCAATGGAGCTACGATCCGACTTCATATATCATTTTCGAACATTTAGGAACAGATTCTGAAGAAGGACAGTGGGCTAATTACCGTGTTGGTGAAGGAAAAGGTGTAATGATGTGGGATAAACATACAAATGCCTATAACCAGAACACGATGGGATTTGCTGCAAGCAGCAACTTTAACAGAGTGGATTTCGAAGCTCATGGGTTCTCCGAAAGAAGAGCCATGAGTTATGGTGAAAGTCATGATGAGGAAAGAATCATGTATAAAAATATCAATTTCGGGGCATCAACCGCAGGCTACGACACCAGAGATCTGAACAACGCACTGCAGAGACAGAAAGCGTATGGCGCAGTGTTTTTAACAGTTCCAGGCCCGAAAATGATCTGGCAGTTCGCTGAATTAGGTTTTGATAAAAGTATCTATACCTGTGAGGATGGTGTTACTGTAAACACTGAAAGCGACGCGATTCCGGGCGACTGTAAATTAAGTCCGAAACCTACAGCATTTGGATTAGGTTATGATACTGATGCCGCAAGAAAATCGGTTTACGATACCTGGGCGAAACTTCTCGAATTAAGACTGGCTAATGAAGTTTTCAATACGAAAACTTTCACAGTAGAATCCGGAAACCTGATGCCACGAATCTTTATCTGGAACAATAACGCTGCAAGCGCCCTCAAAAATGTAGTGATTCTGGCGAATTTCACTTTAACAACACAGAATATCGTTCCTGATTTTCCTTATACTGGAAGTTGGGTGAATTTAATGGACAATACTTCGGTTCCTGTTTCCAGCACCACGGCTCCGATTACAATTGAACCGGGAGGTTTCAGAATCTTTGGAAATGCTTCGGCATTATCTACTGAAAACGTTGGTTCTGTTAAGAACGCAGTTTCTTTAACTTTAACTCAGAATCCTGTGACGAACGGAACCGCAAACCTGAGATACACCAACGCGAAAAATGGAACAGTTGCGATTTACGACTTAGCCGGAACTTTGGTTAAAACAGTACAAATTTCAAAGGATAATGGCGATGAAGCTGTTTCTATCAATGGTTTGAAAACTGGAATGTATCTCATTCGGCTGAAATCTGACAAAGGGGTTGCTGTTACAAAAATGCTTGTGAAATAGTCATCTGAGAATATAAAACAGAAACGGTCCGCAATAATTGCGGACCGTTTTTTAGTACTGAAAATCTTTCGGCGTGTGTTTGATGTAGTCCTCCAGAACCTTCATCTGGTCACGGTTTCCTATTTCAACCAGTTTTCTGTATTTTTTCTCATTGTCCAGTTTAAAAATCTGCTCCGCGATTTGGTTGGCTTTAATGATGAACCGGGGAAAAACAGAAGTGATGGCAACTTTTGGAATCTGAAGTCTTTCATTAATATCCTTATCAAGCAAAAACCAGTTCATGCTTTGGTGCAAATTCAGCAGCAGTTTGCGCTGAAACGGATACCTGTAAATGGTATTTTCCAGGTTTTCATCCAGCAATGCTTTAGCCAAATGAACTGAATCCTCATCGCCTTTATCCTGCAAAGAACTCCACATATAAAGATGTTCTACCGCTTGCTGTTTATTTTCCGGAAGAAATTCAGCCGGGATTCCAAGGAGATAACCGATATATTTCCATAGATGAAAGACCCCGTCTTCCTCTTCTTCAGAAATTTTAACACTGAGCTTTTTCAATCCCTGCATCAGAACCAGGCTGAAGCCGGTGTAAGTTGCAATCATATCCCACGAATTAATCGGTTCACCCCATTTTTCGTACTCCCAGTTCTGTCCTTTTTCCTTGATCTTCAATCGGGCGTAGGAGTGCATGAGCCTCGTTCTTACAATGAGCTGATATGCCTCAGAATTCACTTTCAGTGCATCTTCACGAGTCACATAAACCCAAAATTCAAGCGTGTCTTTCAGGCGTTTTACCGCACCTTTTTTAAGCGCGCCGGTGAAAATTAAAGGTTTGTTGAGGTATGCGTAATCGTAACCGCCCATGAGCACGAAATCCCGCAGTACAATCAAAGCATTCGTTCCGCTTCTCATGCATAATCTGGCACCGATATTTGCTAAGTTTTCATTGAACCAGGCCGGAACTTCCTGCATCTGGAGGAAGAGGTTCTTCAAACTCTCGGGTGCATTACCGGGTTCAGTAATTTTTATAGCCGAATATTGCTTAACTAATGCACTCGCCTGCGGATAAGGAAGTTTCAGATAGGTTGCTCGTACCGCATCGTCACCAAGCTCATCAACCTGATGATAGAGAAATGAAAATTTTCCAAAGTTATTGATATCAGGTTTAAAATCTGCCCAGTCAATAAGTTCTTTTCCATTGCCTTTTTCCCAAAAGTTTTTGAAATGCGGAGCGTTGTGAAATCTGGGTTCAGTCTTCATTTTAATTGGAGTTAAGGAATTCAATTCATAAAATAGATAAGAATTACAATCTTTAAGCCATTAAAGGTAAGAAATATTGAGTCGAAAGTCCAGTATTGCGAAAATGTAGAATGCTGTGGCGAATAGATTATCTTTGCAGAATTAAAATAGAAATTATGTCTTTCGAATCTCTAGGACTGTCACACAATATCATTAAATCTGTAAAAAAATTAGGGTTTCTGAAACCTTTTCCGATACAGGAACAAACCATCCCGGTGATTTTGGCGGGAAAAGATTTAATGGGAATTGCACAAACTGGTTCCGGTAAAACCGCGTGTTTTGTAATGCCGATTCTGGAAAAACTCCAGAATGAGGAGGTGAAAAAAGATCGGAATATCCAGATTTTGGTTTTGGCTCCGACGCGGGAACTTGTCATTCAGATTGATGAGGTTTTCAGAGCTTTTACAGAAAACCTGAAAAGGGAAATCAGAACCATGGCGGTTTATGGCGGAGTTTCGATTAATCCGCAAATGAAAGGCATGTTCGGTGTAGAGATTTTGGTGGCAACGCCGGGAAGACTGCTTGATTTAATTGAGCATAAAGCTTTAAGTATTTCCCAAATTACGAATCTGGTCATTGATGAAGCCGACAAAATGTTCCAGTTAGGATTTGAAGAAGAGATGAACAAACTCTTCGCGATGATGCCTTCAAAAAAACAGACGGTTTTATTTTCCGCAACTTTAAATGATAAAGTGGAAGAAATCAAAAAACGTTTGACCATCAATCCTGTTCTTGTAGAAATTAAGGCGGAAGAGGTAGATCTCGATAAGATTACACAGCTTGCCTATCATGTCACCGAAGAAAGAAAAGGTCCTTTTTTACGCTATCTGATTAAAGAAAAAAACATCAAGCAGGCTTTGGTTTTTACCTCGTCTACGAGAAGTGCCGATAATCTGGCTGAAAAACTTAAGAAAAATAAAATCCCTGCAACGGCTGTTCACGGAAAGAAATCCCAGGGTTCCAGAACAGGAAATCTACGCGATTTTAAAGAAGGGGAAACTCAAATCCTTGTAGCGACAGATCTTATCGGTCGTGGAATTCATATTGACTCGTTGGAATACGTTATCAATTACGAACTCCCGCGTTCACCGCTTGATTATGTTCACAGAATCGGAAGAACCGGTCGTGCTTTGGAATCCGGAACTGCAATTACCATACTTACTGATGATGAACTGCAGCACTTTCGCGTCATCCAGAAAAAGATGGGAAAAAGGGTAGAACTGATCAGAACGGAAGACATTAATCTTCACGGATTTTAATCTAAAAATCATAAAAAAACCTCCCTAATTGAGAGGTTTTTTATTTTTATGAAAAGTTCGTTCTTACAAAGAAGCTGAGTGAACCAACATATCTGCTAATTTGTTGGAGTAACCCATTTCGTTATCATACCAAGAAACCAGTTTCACGAAGTTTGGCGATAACATGATTCCTGCATCTTTATCGAAAACAGAAGTTCTTTTTTCACCAACGAAATCCTGAGATACCACTGCATCTTCAGTGTAACCTAAGATTCCTTTCAAATCACCTTCCGAAGCTGCTTTTACTGCCGCGCAGATTTCTTCGTAAGAAGTCGCTTTTTCCAATCTTACAGTTAAATCCACAACAGAAACGTCTGCTGTAGGAACTCTGAAAGACATTCCCGTTAATTTTCCGTTCAAAGAAGGAATTACTTTTCCTACTGCTTTTGCAGCACCTGTAGAAGATGGAATAATGTTGTTCAAAGCAGAACGCCCGCCTCTCCAGTCTTTCATGGATGGTCCGTCAACAGTCTTCTGAGTCGCTGTCGTTGCGTGAACAGTCGTCATCAAACCTTCTACAATTCCAAAGTTATCGTGAATTACTTTTGCCAAAGGCGCAAGACAGTTGGTTGTACATGAAGCGTTAGATAAAATTTTAATATCGTCAGTCAGTTCTTTATGGTTAACACCCATTACGAACATTGGCGTGTCATCTTTTGGCGGAGCGGATAGAATTACTTTTTTCGCACCTGCGTTGATGTGAGCCTGAGCAGATTCTTTAGTCAGGAATAAACCTGTAGATTCTACGATATATTCTGCACCTACTTCGTTCCATTTCAAATTATTAGGATCTTTCTCAGCGGTCACTCTGATTTTTTTTCCGTTTACGATCAGGTGGTTTCCTTCTACAGAAACCGTACCTTTAAACTCGCCGTGTACAGAATCATACTTCAGCATATAAGCCATATAATCCGCATTGATAAGGTCGTTGATTCCTACAACTTCGATGTTTTCTCTTTCGGTCATTGCTCGGAACACAAGACGCCCAATTCTGCCGAATCCGTTGATTCCTACTTTGATTGTTGACATAATACTTTGTTTATTAATTTATTTAAAGTTTAACTCTTTTTTAATGATAGGTTCATATCTCTTAAATCGCCAGTATTTCTGACAGTTGAAGTAAATCCTGATCAATTTCGTTGTGTTTTTTAATAGCTTCTTCGAAAGGCGTGTACACCATCGTATTCGACTGCATTCCGGCCATCATATTGGTTTTTCCAGCCATTAACCCGACAACAGCTCCGTAACCTAACCGGCTCGCTAAAACCCTGTCGGCACAGCTTGGGGAACCTCCGCGCTGGATATGTCCAAGAATCGCCACGCGGATATCGTAATCCGGGAATCCTGCTTTGGTTGCTTTCGCTAAATCGTAAATGCTGCCTAATTTTTCACCTTCTGCAACCACTACAATACTTGAGGATTTTCCTGCTTTTTCTGCTCTTTCAAAAGTTTCGAAAAGATCATCAATGCTGTCTTTTCTTTCTGGAATCAGAATGTCTACCGCACCCGTTGCGAGACCGCTGTTTAAAGCAATAAAACCGGCATCGCGACCCATTACTTCAACAAAAAATACTCTGTTGTGGGATGTTGCTGTATCACGGATTTTGTCAATCGCATCCATGGCAGTATTCAGCGCAGTATCGTAACCAATGGTATTATCTGTTCCGAAAATATCGTTGTCGATGGTCCCAGGAATACCGATTACTTTGATTCCGAATTCTTCGTTAAATACTTTAGCACCGGTGAAAGTTCCGTCGCCACCGATGCAAACCAATCCGTCGATTCCGCGTTTTACTAAATTGTCGTACGCTTTTTGGCGGCCTTCCTTTGTCTTGAATTCCAAAGATCTGGCTGATCTCAGGATGGTACCGCCGGCTCCGATGATATTCTTCACCGATCGTGGCCCCATTTTCGTAAAATCATCATGAATAAGACCGTTGTAGCCTTCTCTTACACCGTAACATTCTATTTTAAAGTGACTTGCAGTTCTTACTACCGCTCTTAATGCGGCGTTCATCCCCGGAGCATCACCACCTGAGGTGAAAACCGCTATCTTTTTTACTGCACTTTCTTCCATATATAAAATTTTCAGCACAAATTTACAAAATCTCCGTCAAATATTGACCTAACATTTAACAGTTTTGGGAAATGAGCGAAAATTAATTTTGTCACCAAGAATGGCCTGAAACTGCACACTTTGTTTTCCGGTCTTAAAATATTTATTACTTTTGCGAAATGTGGAAATTGAGAACATACCGACATACAGCAGCTGTAATTTTTGCAGTTTTGTATTTGTTTGTGGCTTTGTTCTCTCAGAATTTTCACAATCACGGAAGTGGTGAGGTTTTTAAAGATTTCAATTTCAAGAAGTCTGAAAAGACGTATTCAAAAGGTCATTTTGCTCAGGAATTCAGCGACTGTCTTTCCTGTCATCTTCTTCATGATGGGTACACCCTGATTCCTGAGGGTTTCGCATTGTCAACAAAGAAATTTGTTGAATTTCGTCAACAGATTTTCGCCTACAAACAGAGATTCTCTTCTCTGGTATTCCTTTATATTCAGCTCCGGGGTCCGCCCGCAAATTGCATTTAATTAAAATCATTTTCTTGAAAATGAAACGCTAAAGATTTGATTTGCAAGTCTTAACGGCTTTATGTATTTATTTAATACTTAAATTAATTCAATGAAATTTTTATTCAATTTCTTGTTGGTCTTTTTTGGACTAACAATCGTCAGTGCGCAAAAAACGTTCGTAGTTCGGGGCAAAATCATCGATTTTCATGATAAAATCCCTTTGAAAAACGCAGCAATCAAAATCGGAAATGAAACCGAAACTTCCGACGAAAACGGCAATTTTGTTTTTAAATCCATTAAAAAAGGAACGTACACCTTGTTGGCTTCACATCCGGATTGCCAAAACCTTTCTGAGGAAATTGTTGTGGATAAACATCTGGAAATTACCCTGAATCTGGAACATCATATTTCCGAAATTGAAACCGTGAAAATTCACGCCATCCATAAAAAAGAGGGTTCGGTTCTTATTAAAACTTTAAGCAAAGAAGAAATCGAACGCAATTCCACGGAAAATCTCGGAAATCTACTCACCGGAATCTCGGGAGTAACGGCTTTAAAGACGGGAAACAATATTTCGAAACCCGTTATTCATGGGCTGTACGGAACGCGGGTTGCTATCATGAACAATGGTGTAAAAATGGCGGAACAGGAATGGGGAGTGGAGCATGCACCGAATGTTGATGTGAATATGGTGGAACATATTGATGTTGTAAAAGGTGCTTCGGCATTGAAATATGGTAACGAAAGTGTGGGCGGCGTTGTGGTTTTGGAACCGGCAATTACACTCAGGAAAGACACGATTTTCGGGCGTCTGAGATTCTCCGGAATATCGAACGGTAAAGGAGGCGAGGTTGCTGCAGATGTAACTAAAGTCTGGGAGAACAAGTGGTTTGTAAAGTCTGGCGGATCCTATAAAAAGTTGGGCGATCAGTACATTCCGCACCATACGCTGCAAAACACGGGAGCGGAAATTGGTTCTTTTGATTTTTCTTTCGGAAATCATGCTTTCAAGCAGGGTTTTGATGTTTTGTACAGCGGAATTCAGCAGGAATTCGGGATTTTCAAGGGAGCGCATCTTGGTGGTCCGGAAGATTTTTATAAAGCCATCAATTTTGGGCAGCCTTATTTTTTGGATGAATTCAGCTATGATATCGAAAATCCTAAGCAGGAGGTGAGTCATCATTTGGCAAAAATTTCTGCATATAAAAGGTTTTTGAATATCGGGAAAATCTCTCTTCAGTATAGTTTTCAGTTGAACAGCAGAAAAGAATACGACATCCGAAAAGGTGATTTGAGCGAAACGCCTTCGATGGATTTACGCCTGGTTACTCATAATGCAAGTTTGACGCATCTTTTGGAAAGAGGAACATGGAACATCGAAAGCGGAATTTCTGGTGGAATACAGGATAATTTCCCTAATCCGGCGACCCAAGCAAGACGTTTGATTCCTGATTATTACCGATACGATGCCGGAATTTTTTCGGTTTTCAAATTCCAAATCAATGATCAGCTGAATGCGGAGGCCGGTGCGAGATACGATTTCAACCGATATGATGCCTATAAATATTATGACGCATCCGTTTGGGAAAAATATGCGAATCTTTTTCCGGATTTCTTCGTGAAAGAAAGCGATAGCCGGGTTTTGACACGTCCTGTCTTGGATTATCATAATTTTTCGGGAAATGTGGGTTTCAATTATCATTTAAGTAAGAATTGGAATTTCAAACTCAATTTTTCCCGGGCAGAACGCGCTCCGAATGCTGCGGAACTGTTTGCTGACGGGCTACACCATTCTGCTGCGATTATGGAAGAAGGTGCGTTGGACATGAAAAAAGAAAGCATCAGCCATCTTAATTTTTCTACCATCGCAAAAGTGGATTTTTTGAAAGGATTGTCTTTCGAAATTAATCCTTATCTCATGTTTTCGGATTCGTTTATAAACCAGATCCCAACCGGTGTGAAGTCTACGAACAGAGGTGTTTTTGTGGTGTGGAGTTATCAGCAAATCAAAGCGAGAATTTTCGGAGTTGATGCTGATGCAGAATTGCGGTTTACCGATCTGTTGAAGTTGAATTCCTCCTTCAGTGCATTGCGCGGTGACGACTTGGGAAATCAGGAACCTTTAATCTTAATGATGCCTACAAGTTGGAGAAATGCTATAGAATGGAAATCTGAAAAATGGGGAAACCTTTTTGTAAAGTTGGAAAACGAAACGGTATTTCAGCAGAAAAGATATCCGATTCGAAACCAAAATGTAGATTTCATCGAGAACGGTACTTTGGTTACCCGAGAAATTGATTACAGCGCTACGCCGGAGTCATATTCAATTTTCAATGCGGCTTTTGGATTTAATGTATTAAAAAATATGAACATCAATTTCAGAGTCAACAATATTTTTAATACCCATTACAAAGAGTATCTCAACAGATTGAGGTATTTCATGCCGGAACCGGGACGAAATTTCGTGGCAACGGTTCAATTCAAATTTTAATAAAAATCTTATTTAATCAATAATAAGAACAATTAACCTTTAAAAAATTTAAAAAAATGAAAAATTTATTCAATATCAGTTTAGTTTTATTTGCAGCGTTTATCTTGTTTTCTTGTAGAAATAACGATGAAATTCCTGAAGACATTCATGAACACGAAGACATAGAAAAATTGGTGGTTACCGCAACCAATAAAAATAATGCTTCGGATGTTCAGACCGTAAATTATATCGGAGGCGTTGCAGATAAGCATTTACATCTGGAAGTAGGCGCAACGTATGCTGTAAAACTGGATTTCCAGGTGAAACACGATGATCATTATCATAGTGCAAACAACGATATTATTAAAGAAAAAGATGAGCATTTCATTACGTTCCAGTTCTCTGATTCTGATGTTACCGTGCAACGGACTTCGGATGATGTGGTAAGAACTGATGGAAACAAAGTAGGATTAAGCACTGAATGGAAAATCAATTCGGTTTCAGCAACAGGAAAAGCCAACATCAAATTGGTGCATACTCCTACTTCTGTAAACCAAAATTATCCTTCAGCAGAGAACCAGCAAGGGCAAACATCCGGTGGCGAAACCGATGTGAATGCTCTTGTAGATCTTCATTAAAATTTTTTCAGCCCCAAATAAACGATTAATTTTCAGTAATTGTGTATTTGTGGTGTTTTCAAAGAATAAATCATTTGCTTAATTGCAGATGATTTTTTTTAGTATTTTTTATAATTTTTTAGCGAGAATCTTTTAATAAATTTTTACTATTTTTGCAACCTAAAATTTCAAACCATAACAATGAACGTTACAGCGACAAACCACGATGAAGTAAGCGCGTTACTTACAGTTACGATAGATAAAGCAGATTACAAAGGTAAAGTTGAAAAACAACTGATCAATTATGCAAAAAACGCACAGGTTCCAGGATTCAGAAAAGGAAAAGTGCCGTTGAGCATGGTAAGAAAGCAGTATGAAGCAGGTATCGCCTTTGAAGAAATCAACAAACAGGTTTCTGATGCGTTAAATAACTATGTAAACGAAAACAAACTTCGATTGGTTGGTCAGCCTGTACCGCAGCCGGTAGACGATCTTAACCTGAACGCAGAGCAGCTTTCTGTTGCTTTTGAAGTAGGTTATGAGCCTGATTTCACGATTGATTTGGCTAAATATGAGGCGCCGCATTATCAGGTTGAAGCTTCTGACAAGGAAATCGGACAAAGCATCGAAAATATGCAGAAGCGTTTCGCAACTCAGGTTCCACAAGAGGTTATCGGAGATGATTCTCACGTAGCCCTTGAAATCAGCCAGGTTGTAGAAGAAAATGCAGAAGGTGAGCACAATCACGCTCCAAAATCTGTAGTAATCAATGCAGAGAGAAAAGAAGCATTTAACCTGGTTAAAGCTTTGAAAATGGATGAATCTGTAAAGGTTTCTAAAGAAGATTTAGAGAAAAACGAAACTTTGGCAACTGAATTAGGTTTCAGTAAAGCGGAAGTAGAGCACCTTCACCACGACCAGCTGGAAGTGAAAGTGAAAGATTTCTACGGATTGGATTTAGCTGAACTTAACCAGGATTTATTCGATAAAGTGTATGGCGAAGGAACCATTAAGTCTGAAGACGAACTGAAAGCAAAAGTAAAAACTGAATTGGATGAATATTTCCAGCAGAATGCAGATGTTCATTTCGTGAACAAAGTTCTTGAGCAGATCAACGAAAAAGAAGAAGTGAAGCTTCCTGAAAATTTCCTCGTTAAATTCTTAATGTTCAGCAACGAAAACATCAAGTCTGAAGATCATGCAAAAGAAGTTCTGGAAGCTGAAAGAAATCAGTTGAAATACCAGATTCTAGAAGGAAAACTGATGAATGATAACGAGATTAAATTAGAGTATGCTGATATCCTTTCTCAGGCTGAGCAGTTGGTAAAAAACCAGTTGGCAATCTACGGAATCCACCATTTATCTGATGAAGAAATTCAGAAATATGCTGTTGAAATGTTGAAAGATCAGGAACAGGTTCGTCAGATTTCCGCAGAAGTTGGAATGGCTAAACTGAAAGATGTAATCCTTGAGAAAGCAACTAAAAAAGCGACTAAAATCTCTCACGATGAGTTTTTAGAAGAATTGAAAAAGTAATTTCACTTCAATAAATATAAAATCCGTTATGTTTTTGCAGAACGGATTTTTTTTAATTTTTTAGTAACTGAAATAATCCAGATTTTTATTGGAAGTGAGGAAGTTCTCCATTTGATCCAGCTGTTTTTCAGAAATATGAATCTCCAGCGTCAGTAAGATATGATCGAAATCTTTCTCGATTGCAATTTCGTTCAGTTCGCTGGTCATTGCTTTCAGATCGGCCAAAATTGCTTTTTTGTGAGCGAGAAAATTATGCGTGTTCATTCGCATCTTAAGAATTTTGTGGTGATGAAGCGGCAGAAAATGTTTTGTAAGATATTTCGCTGTATAAATAATGAGGATTGCCGAAATAAGAAAAGTAAAGGCGATATATATTTCTCCGAAACCAATAGCCATTCCCACTGCTGCAGCCATCCAGATAATGCCCGCTGTGGTAAGTCCGTACACGGTGAAACCTTCTTTAAAAATTACGCCCGCACCCAGAAAACCGATTCCGCTCACAATATAGGAAGCGATTCTGGTAGGATCACCATCGCCGGCGAGTTTATAGGAAATAATCGAAAAAAGAGTAGAACCCAGACAAATAATGGTGATGGTTTTCAACCCCGCGGATTTGTCCTTCATTTCCCTTTCAAAACCTAAAATAAGTCCTGCTATAATGGAAATAATTGCTTTGTAAATATCTAAAAGTTCAAAATGTTCCGACATTTTTTATTTAAAGATAGAAATTTTTTACGAACCATACTCGGTTTTCCACTCGTCGGCCGCGTCGCAGAGCGTTTCATAAAATTCCTCACCGTATTTTCTGATAAGCGGGGTTTTAAGGAATTTATAAACGGGCACTTTCAGTTCTTTTCCTAATTCACATGCGGGATTACAGATTTCCCATTCATGATAATTCAGGGCGGTAAAAGTCGAATATTCGGTTACACGGATCGGGTAGAGGTGGCAGGAAATGGGTTTGTGCCAATCTACGGCGCCGTCTTCGTAGGCTTTTTCAATTCCGCATTTAGTAATTCCTTTTTCATCAAAAATTACATAAGCGCATTCTTCGCCGTTTACCATGGGAGTAACAAAATCGCCGTCGTTTGGATCCAGAGTCCATGTTCCCTGTTCTTCCAAAGCTTTAATTCCTTCAGGCCTCAAATAAGCTTTTACCTGCGGGAAAATTCTGTCGAGGATCTCTGTTTCGTATTTTTCCAAAGGAGCTCCTACATCGCCTGCAACACAGCATGCTCCTTTGCATCGGCTCAGATTACACACAAATTCTTCAGAAAAAATGTCTTCAGAAATTAATTTATTTTCAATTTGAATCATCGTCGTTTAAATATTAAAATTATAATAGCCATGAACTTTAAAGATGACCAGGCTTATGATAATCAGCCATAATCCGCATTCCCGCATCCAGTATTTGGGGAGAAATTTAAGCATTCTGCTCAAGATAACCGAAACAGGAAAGGCCATTAAAAGCAGATACTCGAAATTATTGCCCATGTAAAGCACTACCGTAATGAGCTGTGCCAGTGAAAATATGAGCAGAAATGTATATTTAAATTTGCTTACAGGACTTTTTTTATTAAAGTGCCGAAAATGGTCCATAACCGCGTGAAGCAGCATAACCGCAACCGGAATCAGCCAGATTAAAGGTTCCAGATTTTTCGAAGGTTTAAAATCGCCGAAAGGAAAGTATGCGGGATTCCATGAATTCAGATCCAGCAAATAAGCAAGTCCAAAATAGGAGAGGGCGATGAGGAACATTCCGTAAAAGAGCCGGAATAAGTGCAATCCGATCCTGTCTGAAGTTCCGAAAATATGGAAAATCACGAAAATCGACATGGGCCAGGTGGTTGGCAAAAAGATGAAATTCAACGCTAAAATCGCTCCAACCAAAGGATATGAATTTTTCCTTACACTTATATCAACATTGGTCAACAGAATAAGAATAATAGAATTAGTGAACAGCGAAACTGCAATACCAATGTCCAGATCACCCGGATAAAGAGCGAAAATGAACGCCGTGTACAGAAACAGAGGCAAATGTGTCTGGTAGTTAAGTGCAATAGTATTGAAACAGAAATAGCCCATTGCTACACCTGCAAAGGTAATAATGGCAGAGAAAAAGTCTAAAGTGCTAAGGTCGAGAAAGTTGAATCCGATTACGATCAAAAGAAGAACACCGATGTAGACTGGGATGGAAAAAATATTGCTTTCTTTAGAAAGTAATCGAAACATTTTTACTAATTTTGTGCAAAGTTAATTTAAAAAAGGAAAATAATGACGTCTTTCTTTCTCTTCTTAAGCGATGTATTCAAATGGTCTTTCGGTTTGTTTGATGCAGCAGGTAATGTTATTAACTGGATACTGTTTCTGGTTGCAACAGCTTTATTCACCTATTGGTGCTATGTTTTGCTCGTAACCTTGGGCGGCGACAAAGACAAAGAATATTTCTCACCTACAGAAGGTCATCATCCTTACTACGATCCAAAGATCAATAAAAAAGACTAAGAATAATTGATACTTATCTTCATATAAAATCCCGAAATTTATGGAATTTCGGGATTTTGTTATTTACTGTCATTAAATGTTAATGAATCGGAATCACCAATACCGGAATGGTTGAGCGCCGGGTAAGTTCCTTGGTCAAACTGCCCACAAAGACATCATAAATTCCGCTTCGCCCGTGTGAACCCATTACAATGTAACCGGCGTTTTTCTGTTTAGCATATTCCAGAATAATGTCACCGGCCACACCCTGTTTCAGTAAGTGTTCGCAATCGATATCCTGAGCAATAATCCTCTGTTCAATGGCGTTGAGCCGCAACAGTTCATCTTTAATTTCATTCTGTTCCACCTCGGGGAAATACTGAAATCCCATGTCGCCAATCGCAAAGCCAATATCAGCTGGAGCTACATGAATAAGACATATTTTTCCTTTTGTTTCTTTTGCAAATTTTACTGCGCCCTCTATAAGTCTGTCGGTTGCGTCGGAAAAATCTACAGGTAATACGATGTTGATCATGATTTTAATTTTTGTTCCTTAAAGTTACAAAACTTTCGGCAAACAGTCAAGCAGTTTATTGAATTCTAAGATCCAGCACTTTTTCTTTTTCCAGAAAAGCCTGCAGAATATCGTTTTCAGCCACTTTGCCCACGCCTTTTGGCGTTCCGGTAAAGATAAGATCTCCGGTTTTTAAGGTGAAGTACTGCGATACGAATGCGATAATTTTTTCCGGCGAGAAAATCATCATTGAAGTATTACCGTCCTGAACTTTTTCTTTGTTTTTAAGTAAAGAAAAATTCAGGTTCTTTATATTAAAATCGCTTTTTTTATAAAATTCTGAAACTACAGCGCTTCCGTCGAAACCTTTTGCCAATTCCCAAGGAAGGCCTTTGGCTTTCAGTTGGCTTTGTAAATCTCTCGCAGTGAAATCAATTCCCAAACCGATTTCATCGAAGTAATTTGAGGCTTTATCTTCCTGAATGTATTTTCCTCCTTTGGAGATTTTCAGCACTACTTCGAGTTCATAATGCACATCATCAGAAAATTCGGGAATATAAAAATCCGAACCCTTTTTTAGAATTGCCGTGTCGGGCTTCATGAAAATCACGGGATTTTCAGGGATTTCATTTCCGAGTTCTTTGGCGTGTTCAGCGTAATTGCGGCCGATGCAAATGATTTTCATTTTTGATAGTATGTAATTTGTCTTTTTGTCGAATTTATATGTTTGCCTTCAGAATATGTTTTTCTTTCTATCCAATTTTTCTTTTTGTCATAAATATAGGTATAGTCGTATTCTCTGATTATTATACCATCTTTGTTTATGGTCTGGTGACGAATAATGTCGCATCTTCTATTTAAAATATCTTTGGAAAATGGCTTTTCAAAAGCCTGTGATACTGGGTTTAAACATTTTTTATGATAGCTTGCTGATATTTTAATTGTATCAACTTTGTCTGGATAATAATACAATCCATAAGATTTAATAATTCTATCTTTGGAGTCGTATGTGTAAGTCTCTTTAAATTCTGTAAAATCTAATTTTTTATAAATCTCTATCTCTTTATTTTTTTTTAATACGCTTTTTGTAACTGAATTAAATTCACCGCTTTTATACGATCTAATTACTACAGAATCGTTTGGATACGTATAATTCTTCTCCGCTTTATCATTTGTTCTATTAGTTCTTTCAGAGGTTACTCTTCCTTTTTTGTCATAAGCGAAATAGGTGACGGTTTCAATTAAAAAGTTTTCTTTTCTCTTTAATCTTCCCCCTGGTAAAAATTCATAAAATTGCTTTTTTTTAGACTCGGCAGTCAGATTATTTTCTATTTTAAAATCAGTCTCCATTACTTCTTTTACATTCCCTTTGAGGTTCATCCTTTGCAGATCATTATAAACTATTTTCGGTTTGATCTGGGAAAACGAAAGGAGGGGAATCAAAAAGAAGAAAAAACAAATTTTATTTAGCATGTTGGTTTGAAATAATATAGAATTAAATTTAAAACTTACTTCTCAACTGTATTCCCGTCAAAACTTTCTTAGTGTACAGCGGAAAATCTGCATTCTGGATCCAGCCGTAATATCCCAGATCTTTCTGGAATACGTCCTTCACCCTTTGTCCCTTATATTTTCCGAAACTGAAAACTTCTTTTTCGTCTTCATCAAAGGCGATAAAACCAGCCAGATCCGCAAATTTGTGATGTGATGAAAATTCACTTAATGCCGCTATTTCATTTGGCAGCTCTTCGTAATGACCTACCTGTGCATCGAGAACTTCAAAGGTTGCCAACACGTCAGCCTCCGCAGAATGCGCATTTTCCAGTTCTTTTTTGCAGTAAAATTTGTAGGCCGCGGTTAAATTTCTGGGTTCCATTTTATGGAAAATAGTTTGCGCGTCAACAAGTTTGAATTTATTCAAATCGAAATCGATTCCTGCTCTTAAAAGTTCTTCTGCCAAAAGCGGAACGTCAAAACGGTTCGAGTTGAAGCCGCCCAAATCCGTACCTGCAATCATTTCCATCACTTTCGATGCGATTTCACTGAATTTCGGTGAGTTTTTAACATCATCATCGCTGATTCCATGAATGGCTGTGGATTCTTTCGGGATATACATTTCCGGATTTACAAGCCATGTTCTGCTTTCGCGCGAAGCGTCGGGATTGACTTTCAGAATGCTGATTTCTACGATTCTGTCTTTTGCGACATTGGTTCCGGTAGTTTCTAAATCGAAGATGCAGAGCGGTTTATATAGTTTTAAATTCATTTTTAAAGTTGAAAAAGTGTCATCTGAGGTTTAATGTCCGTCTTTATTTCAGCTGTTTCTGAAAAATAAGCGAAATAAGCATATAATAAAGAATCACCAATGGTATTCCTACTGTTTTAAAAATAATCAGGATCAGGATGGCGCCGATAAGCAATGCGATTTTTGGATAATTATCCTGCATTTTCATGGATTTAAATTTCATCGCGATCATTTTAATCGGGGAAACCAAAAGCCACGAAGAGATCACCGTGAAAAGAATCAGAAGGAGTGAATTTTCGAACAGAAATGAAAAACTTCCGGATTCTAAAAAGGCATAGTAAAGACCGAAAATCAGTATGGTGTTTGAAGGTGTATTTAAACCTTTAAAATAATATGTCTGCTCTTCATCAAGATTAAAAATCGCAAGCCTTAAACATGAAAATAAAGTGATGAAAAGGGCGAAATATTTAATTTCGAAAGGTAAATCAGTTCCCAAAAACTGGGCTCCGAATGGTTCTAAAGCTTTGTAAATAACCAGTCCTGGCAAAAGGCCAAAACTCACCATATCGGCAAGCGAATCCAGTTGTGCCCCGAGATTGGAGTTAGATTTCATCGCTCTTGCAATAAATCCGTCGAAGAAATCCAGAACCAGAGATAGGATGATACAAATGGCAGTAATATGGTAATTGCCCGCCAGTAAGTGGATGACGCCAATACTACCTGAATATAAATTCGCCAGCGTAAACGCGTTGGCCAAATTGTTTTTAATAAAGTTCATAGGAGCAAAAGTAAGGCTTTTATTAAAAATCTGCCTGCCGGATTTCAACAAAAAACTAAAGCTTAACGAAATATGAATTTAATGTAAATTTGCGCGATTATTTTTATCATACAGAATGAAGGAAATTAGATTACAGGAAATTACAGCACTTTTTTATAGGATTTTTCTGGCATTTGTATTTTATCAGATTGCGAGGTTGCTGTTTTGGTTTTTCAACAGAGGTTTAATCAGGATCGATTCGGTTTCAGATTATTTCAACATCGCTTATCACGGGACCGCTTTTGATACCACGGCAATTCTTTATGTGAATTCGCTTTTTATTCTGCTGAGTTTGCTGCCTTTGGTCATCAATACAAAAAAGTATTATCAGAAATTCCTCTTTTATCTGTATTTCATTACCAACGGAATTGCGTATGGAATGAATTTCGGAGATTTTGTGTATTACAAATTCTCGCAGGCTAGGCTTACAATGGCAGCGATGCACGTGGCTCAGCATGAAAAAAACATTGGCAAGGTGTTTTTTGTTTCCATTGTTGAACATCCGTTTGTGATTTTATGGTTTATCCTGTTAATGATTTTGTGGATTTTCCTTTATAAAAAAGTGAAAATTTCAGATCGTAAACCTGTGAAGAAATGGGTTTATTTTGTTTCTTCCGCTGTCAGTTTATGTATTGTGGCAGCGCTTGTTGTTGGCGGAATCCGTGGTGATTTCAAACATTCAACGCGGCCGATCAATCTGGTCGATGCGAACCGGCATGTGAAGAATCCGCTTCAGGCCAATGTGGTTTTGAATAGTGTTTTCTCTTTCTTCCGAACGATGAATACCAACAACTTTCAGGAAGTTAAGTTTGTGGATGAGAAGTTTATCGAACAGAACGTCAGGCCTTACAAAATCTATGAAAGAGAAGGAATAGAGCCAAAGCCCAACGTCGTGATTTTTATTCTCGAAAGTTTCAGTAAAGAATATTCCGGAGCGTTTAATAAGAACACGACGATTAAAGATTTTGTTTCCTATACGCCGTTTTTCGACAGTCTGGCAACTCAGAGTTTAATCGCGACCAACGCTTTTGCCAACGGACGGCAGTCTATCCATGGAATGAGTTCAATTTTAGCCGGGATTCCCACATTGAAAG
This sequence comes from Chryseobacterium sp. HSC-36S06, assembly GCF_024171485.1. Taxonomy (GTDB): domain Bacteria; phylum Bacteroidota; class Bacteroidia; order Flavobacteriales; family Weeksellaceae; genus Kaistella. The sequence goes on along the minus strand of NZ_JALJZX010000004.1, from coordinate 79,097 downwards.
ACGCTTTTACAAGTTCACCTTATTCTAACCAGAAAATTCAGTCTGTTGTTTCGGTGTCGAATGACTTGGGTTACGATACCTCCTTTTTTCACGGCGCGCCGAATGGTTCGATGGGATTTATGGGCTTTGGAAATATTTTAGGTTTCAAACATTATTACGGCAAAACTGAGTATAATAATGATGCAGATTTCGATGGAATATGGGGAATCTGGGACGAACCGTTTTTCCAGTACTTTGCGAAAACGCTGAATACCAAGAAATCACCGTTTATGGCAACGATGTTTTCGGTTTCATCTCATCATCCTTTCAAAGTTCCTGAAAAATACGCAGGAAAATTCAAAAGAGGTCCGCTGGAAATTCATGAACCAGTAGGTTATACCGATTATGCTTTGAAAAAGTTTTTCGAAACCGCCAAAAAGATGCCTTGGTATCAGAACACGATTTTTGTGATGGTGGCCGATCATACCAATCAGGTTGCTTATCCCGAGTATGAAAAAGCGATGAACCGTTTCGCAATTCCTATCCTATTTTACTCGCCCAATCCAAAGTATAATTTAAAAGGAGAAATCACTACTCCAACCCAGCAAATGGATATTTACCCCACGTTAGCTGATCTGATGGGTTACAATAAAAAAATAAGAAGTTGGGGCAGAAGTTTGGTTTCCGATAAGAAAGAAGATTATCTGATTGTGAACTCAAGCGGAGTGGAGCAGTTCATGATTGGTAATTATATTTATCTGTTCGACGGAAGAAACTTTACCGGTATTTATGCGTTGCAGGATTTGGGATATGAGAATAATCTTTTGGGTAAAATTAGAACTCCCGAAATCACACTGGGCGAACTAAAAGCCAAAGCGTGGTATCAGGACTATATGGATCGGGTAATCAACCGCAAACTTCAGTAAAATTAAACCAATGTTTAAATTTAAAGTTTTTGGAATTAGGCTGTAAAAGTATGTGATGAATAATTAAAGATTTGGTGTTTAACTTTTTTTAATTACATTTATCCAACTAAAAATTTAAATATTTTATAAAATGAAAAAAATAATTTTCGCTTTTGTTGCGCTGTTTTTTGCAACTCTATCTTATGCTCAAATCGAAGGAAAATGGAAGACCATCGATGATGAAACAGGGCAGGAAAAGTCCATCGTAGAAATTTTTAAGAAATCCGATGGTAAATATTACGGTAAGGTAACCCAGCTTTTAATAAAACCTGCAAACCCAAATTGTGTTGACTGTAAAGATGACAGAAAGAACAAGCCAATTCTCGGTATGGAAGTAGTGCGCGGTCTTAAAAAAGACGGTAACGAATTTACTGGCGGAACCATTACTGATCCCAAAACAGGAAAAACGTACAAATGTACAATCACCAGAAGCGGCGACAAACTGAATGTAAGAGGTTATATCGGATTTTCTTTAATCGGAAGAAGCCAAACCTGGCATAAACTGAAATAATAATTTCAAAATAAATTTAAAAAGCAATTCGAAAGGATTGCTTTTTTTATGTCGTTTATCATCTGAAGGTTTGGGAAAAAATCTTTACTTTTGTAGTCTAATTTTTCAATGAATATGAAGGAATATACTTTTCGTGAAGTGATTGCCCAAGCAATGAGCGAAGAAATGCGTAAAGACGAATCAATCTACCTGATGGGTGAAGAAGTTGCAGAATACAATGGTGCTTACAAAGCATCAAAAGGTATGCTCGATGAATTCGGACCTAAAAGAGTCATTGATACGCCAATCGCGGAACTTGGTTTTACAGGAATTGCAGTAGGTTCAGCAATGAACGGAAACAGACCGATTGTAGAATACATGACGTTCAACTTTTCTCTCGTTGGGATCGATCAGATCATCAATAACGCAGCAAAAATCCGCCAGATGAGCGGAGGCCAGTGGAATTGCCCAATCGTGTTCCGTGGTCCTACAGCGTCTGCAGGCCAGTTGGGTGCAACGCACTCGCAGGCTTTGGAAAGCTGGTTTGCCAACATCCCCGGTTTAAAAGTTATCGTTCCTTCTAACCCTTATGACGCAAAAGGATTGTTGAAAAGTGCAATTCAGGATAATGATCCTGTAATTTTCATGGAATCTGAGCAGATGTATGGCGACAAAATGGAAATTCCTGAAGAAGAATATTATATCCCAATAGGAAAAGCCGACATCAAAAAAGAAGGTAAAGATGTTACTTTGGTTTCTTTCGGTAAGATTATGAAACTTGCGATGCAGGCGGCTGAAGATATGGAGAAGGAAGGTATTTCTGTTGAAGTAATCGACCTTAGAACGGTTCGTCCGCTCGATTTTGATACTATTATCGCTTCAGTTAAGAAGACAAATAGATTGGTTGTTTTAGAAGAAGCGTGGCCGTTTGGTTCTGTTTCATCAGAAATTACTTACATGATTCAGCAGAAAGCATTTGATTATCTGGATGCGCCTATCAAGAGAATTACTACTCCAGATGCACCGGCACCTTATTCTGCCGCGCTGTTTGCAGAATGGTTCCCGAAACTTGAGAAAGTGAAGGAAGAAATTAAAAAAGCAATGTACATTAAAGCATAAATTAAAACTCCCGAATGGGAGTTTTTTTTGGTCTGAACTTCATATATCCGGGAAAAAAAGATGCGCGAATTGGTTTTTAATCTAAATTTGCGCATTAAATATTACTAAAAATGTCAGATGTAGTTATCGGTGGGCATCATTTCGATACCAAGAAACTTACCGCCATGGGAGTTTTAGTTTCACTGGGAATTGTTTTCGGAGATATCGGAACATCGCCCCTTTACGTAATGAAGGCAATTGTGAACGCGCGAAAGGACGGTGGAAATATGCCATTCGACGAATACATTGAAGGTGCACTCTCATGTATCATCTGGACACTGACGCTACAAACGACTTTAAAATACGTAATTATCGCCCTGCGTGCCGATAACAAAGGTGAAGGCGGAATTCTTTCTCTTTATTCCCTCGTGAAAAGGCTCAAAAAGAAATGGCTGTACGTCGTTGCCATAATCGGTGCCTCTACACTGGTCGCCGACAGCGTTATTACACCCTCACTTACAGTGATGTCTGCTGTAGAAGGTTTGAAAATTTACAACCCCCATACACCAGTAGTCGCGATCACGTTGATTATTTTAGCCATCGTTTTTTTTATTCAGCAGTTCGGAACGGCCTCTATCGGTAAGTTTTTCGGTCCGGTGATGGTAGTGTGGTTCCTCGTCCTGGGAATATTTGGGTCCATGCATGTTTTCGATCATCTGGATATTCTTAAATCTTTCAATCCTTATTATGCGTACAATTTAATTACCCATTCGCCGAGTGCGATTGTAATTATGGGTGCAGTTTTTCTGTGTACAACCGGAGCTGAGGCTTTATATTCTGATCTGGGACATTGCGGAAAACAGAATATACGGGTAAGTTGGATTTTCGTAAAAATAATGCTTATTTTAAATTATCTGGGTCAGGGTGCCTGGCTTCTGGATAATCACCATTTAGTCGCTCAGGGAATCAATCCAATGTTCGGAATCATGCCGGTATGGGCAATTTTACCGGGTGTTATACTCGCAACTGCCGCTGCAATTATTGCGAGTCAGTCGGTGATTACTGGGTCTTTTACGATGTTTTCCGAAGCGATGTCGGTTTCATTCTGGCCTAACCAGCAAATCGATTATCCGTCCGGAATTAAAGGTCAAATGTATATTCCCCGCATTAACTGGGGTTTAATGGTGCTTTGTTTTATTGTGGTCATCTATTTTCAGCACTCTGAACTGATGGAGGCCGCTTATGGATTAACCATCACGATTACGATGCTGATGACGACCACGCTGCTGTTTTACTGGCTCAACAGAAGCAGGGTTAATAAAATTTTTGCTTTCGGATTTCTGGGACTTTACCTTTTTATTGAATTAGGGTTTTTCTATGCAAATGTGATTAAATTCTTTGACGGGGGTTGGCTTACCATAGTTCTGGGAGGTTTTATTGCCGTGTGTATGTATGCGTGGTACAATGGGCGCCTGATTAAATCCAAATTCATCAAATTCGTTAAACTCGATAAATATGTCTCTATCATTAAAGATTTAAAGCTTGATGAAACGATACCTAAGTACGCAACCAACTTAGCATTTCTTAGCCGAGCGAAAAAGGATGATGAAATCGAAGCAAAAATCATCTATTCAATTCTCCGCAAACAGCCAAAAAGGGCAGATCATTACTTTATCCTTAATATTGTGAATCAGGAAGATCCGTTTACGTATAAATACACGGTTGACGAAATAATGCCGGGAACCATTTACCGGATCAATTTTCTTTTGGGTTTCAAAATTGACAGAAGGATTAATGATTATTTTGATCAGGTTTTAGCCGATATGATGGAAGAAGGAAGCATCCCATCCCGAAGCAGTCATCCCTCGCTCCGTGCACATAATATTCCGCCTGATCTTAAGTATATCATCATTGATAATACGTATATCAACGACACGCTGCTGACGGTGAAAGAAAAAATTACGCTTAACATTTATAATTTTGTTAAATATATTGGCAGCGACGATTTCAAGGCCTGGGGCGTATCTGCGCATAACGTGGTGGTAGAATCAGCGCCGCTTCTGGACCAGAAAGTAGTCACCAAAAAAATTCAGCAGGTAGATTTTAGACATTATAATTCATAAGAGTACTTAAGGCTTTCGGTAGGGAATCTTCCCACACCAACCACGATTTCATTTAGAATGAAATCCCTAAATTTGCATATAATTTTATTTGATGGACACGAAACAGAAAGACCTTAATATAACTACAATTAAAGAAGTTTTAAGACAGTATCTTCTAGAAAAAGGGTTTAGAAATACACCGGAACGTTACACCATTCTGGAGGAAATCTACTCTATGGAGCATCATTTTAATGTAGATGATCTTTATCTGCTTATGATGCAGAAAAAGTATCATGTCTCCAAAGCGACTATTTACAATACTATCGAAATTTTTCTGGATGCGGGTCTCATACGAAAACACCAGTTTGGTGAAAAAACACTTACATCATCTTCTTACGAAAAATCATATTTTGATAAACAACACGATCATTTAGTGATTTATAAGAAAGGTTCCGACAAGGAAATAGAAGAAATTATCGAGTTCTGCGACCCTAGAATTCAGGGGATTAAAGAAGCAATTGAAAGCGCATTTGGTGTAAATATTGATTCTCATTCGCTCTATTTTTACGGTACCAAAAAAAATTAATGAAAAAACTTTTCGTTGTATTTCTTTTCATCAGTGCACAGTTTTTTGCGCAGATTATAACCAAACCGCAGGGTCCGTTGGTGAAAGATCCGTATTTCAATTCGTCACAAAACTCAACACCAGGCGATAAAGTCCGTCTGATTCACTCTGATTTTTTCCAGAAAATTCCAGGTAGATATAACGGAAATCCTTTTTTTTCCGGGAATGTACAGTTCGAGCATGAGGGTTCACTTCTCAGTGCAGATGAGGTCATTTTCTACGAAGAGCAGAACTTTGTAAAAGCGGTCGGCAATGTGAAACTTCAAAATGCTGACGGCTCTGTGATTACTGCCGGAGAAATGGAGTACGACGGTAACTCTCAGAAAGGAATCGCCCGCAAGAACGTGGTGCTTACAGATCCGCAGCAGACGATAAAAACCGAAACACTTTATTACGACAGGGTTTCGAATAAGGCATATTTTAATACAGGCGGCACCATTTCAGATGCTACCAACGTAATGTACACCAAATCCGCAACCTACGATCTCAATTCCCGAATGATCGATTTTACAGGTAACGTGAAGATCAATAACCCCGATTACACCGTTGAAGGCACGAATATCAAACAGAACCAAAATACCAACACTGCAGAATTTTTCGGGCCTACAACCATTACTAATAAACAGAATCCATCCAATCTTATCTATACCGAAAAGGGTTCCTACAACATGAATTCGAAAGAGGTTTATCTGAAGAAGAACTCCAGAATTCATTATAATGATAAGATTCTAACTGGCGATGATATGTACTTTAATCAGATTACCGGTTTTGGTACGGCAAAAGGGAATGTTACGCTGCGGGATCCTAAAGAAAAACGGTATATGAAAGGCGGTTATGGCGAAATCTACGAGAAAAAAGATTCTGCCATGATGACAGACAAGCCGTACGCGGTGAAGATTCTGGAAAAAGATTCCATGTATTTTTCGGCACAGAGGATTTTAGCTTATCAGAAACTTGATGAAGCCAACCCATCTAAGAAAAAGAGCTTCCTTCGGGCCTACCGCAAAGCCCGAATGTTTAAATCGAACATACAGCTCAGAGCAGATTCCTTAAGTTTTAATGAAACCGACGGTGTTATGCATCTTTTTGGGAAACCTATTGCCTGGAGCGGCGAGAAACAGGTAACAGGAGATAAGATTGAAGCATATTTCGATACAGAAAGTGAATATATCGATTCCTTAAAAGTAATCGGAAACGCCTTTGCCATCAGCAAGGCAGATTCACTTAATTTAAAAGACGAATTCAATCAGGTAAAGGGTAAACTGATGACGGTTTATTACAAGGAGAACGAAATCAGTCTCGCAAAAGTAATCGGTAATGCGCAGGCAATTACGTATGCCGACGATCAGAATGAAAAAACAAAAGAGGTGGAAAGAATCGGTGTGTCCCTTTCAACCTGCGGAACTATTGAAGCAGAGTTTGAAGAAAATAAAGTGCAGATTATTTCATGTAACGTTGGCGCTAATACTGATGTTTATCCAATGAGCAAGATTTCCCGCGAAAAAAGATTTTTCCCCGATTTCAACTGGAATACAAAAGACCGCCTGCGGAAATGGCAGGACATTTTCCTCGACACACCTGAGTACGAAGAAATAAAGTACGAACCTGCCGATACGCTCTACAACCAGGCCCAGAAAGATATTGATGAAGCCAAAGCTAAGGAAGAAGCGAAGAAACCGAAAAGGGTAAGGAAATAATTTATTTGGGCGCCTACATCCGTCCTCCGTTCCCGCTTTTTGTTCGTCGTTCCTCCTCACAAAAAGAGCTCCACTCAGGCCGGGGCGCAAACATAGTGCAAAATAAATATTCAGTTAAAAAATGAAATCAGATTTCTTTAAATATCAGGCGCAAACCACTCAATTCGCCGCCGGCTTTGAAGTAGAAAAAGCCGAAGGAAGTTATATTTACGGTAAAGACGGCAGAAAATACCTCGATTTTGTAGCCGGTGTTTCCGCCAATACGTTAGGACACTCGCACCCGAAAATTGTTGAAGCCATTAAAACACAGGCAGAAAAATATCTCCATGTAATGGTTTACGGCGAATACGCCCAGGAAATGCCTGTGAAACTTTGCCACCTGCTTGCAGAAGCTACTCCCGATCCTTTGGAAGTTACTTATCTCGTTAATTCCGGTGCTGAAGCCATCGACGGCAGTTTAAAACTTGCCAAAAGATACACCGGAAGAGAAGAAATCGTCTCTTTCAAAAATTCGTACCACGGAAATACCCACGGTGCTTTGTCGGTTTCCGGAAATGAATATCATAAGCGTGAATTCCGCCCGCTTTTGCCGATGGTGAGTTTTCTTGAATTTAATAAAGAAGAAGATTTAGAAAGACTCACGGAGAAAACCGCGTGTGTAATTCTGGAAACGATTCAGGGAGCAGCGGGTTTTTTGGTTCCTGAAAATGATTATCTGAAAAAACTCAAAGCCCGCTGCGAAGAAGTAGGCACCTTATTGATTCTGGATGAAATTCAGCCCGGGTTCGGAAGAACCGGAAAACTTTTCGCGTTTGAACATTACGGGATTGTTCCTGATATTCTGGTGATGGGAAAAGGGATGGGTGGCGGCGTGCCGGTGGGTGCTTTTATGAGTTCGCGCAAAATCATGGAGTCCCTGTCGCACTCTCCTAAATTGGGTCATATCACGACTTTTGGCGGAAATCCGCTGATTGCAGCTTCAAGTTATGCGACGTTGAAGGAAGTTCTCGAAAGCGGACTGATGAATGAAGTGGAGGAAAAAGAAAAACTCTTCCGCGAATTATTGGTTCATCCGAAAATTAAAAACATCAACGGCCGCGGTTTAATGCTGGCCGTCAATCTCGGTTCTCAGGAATATACTTTGGATGTCGCAAAACGGTGCATGGAGAAAGGCCTTGTTGTTTTCTGGCAGCTTTACCGTAATGAATATCTGCGGATTTCGCCTCCGCTTACTTTGTCTCTGGACGAAATCAGAGAAGGTTGCGGAATTATTCTCGAGGTCCTGAACGAAGATTAAAAACCCTCCGAAAAGAGAAACTGCCTGAACTTTTAGCCCCGATTGAGCGGTTTGTCTGAGCTCTTTTGTACTGGTTTGCGGCGGCTTCGCCGCCGCAAACCAGTACAAAAAGCGAGTAGTGAAAGCGGGAACTTCTGTGGCAAAAAAATCGCCATTTCTGGCTCATGATATTTCGCACTTTCAGCCAAATATTTTGCATACTTAACAAATTAATTTATATATTGCGGCACAATAAAAAATAGGGAGCGATATGGCGAAAACGAAAGTGCAATACGAATTTCCAATGCACTGTCAGTCGGAGATTTTATATGAATATTTGGCAAGTGCAGAGGGACTTTCTGAGTGGTTTGCTGATGAGGTTGTGGAAAAAGGCGACGACTTTTTCTTCAGCTGGAACGGTGGACCCGCAGAAAAAGCTACGCTCATCCGTTACAAGCCTGAAAGTTTTGTGCGTTTCCGTTGGGAAGAAGACGAAGGAACTAAAAATTTCTTCGAAATGAGTATTGTTATCGATGATATTACTGAAGATCTTTCCCTGAATATTACCGATTTTTGTGATGCCGGAGACGAGGATGAAAACCAGCTCTACTGGGAAAACCTCCTCGAAAACCTGAAGATAAAACTGGGAGCTTCTTAATTTCTTTAATACCAATAAACTTGATGGACGATTTTTCGTTCATTATTTTTTTAAATAAAATCCAGCAATATTTTGTCAGATATTTTTTTCAGTTCAGCAAATTTTCAGCCTCAAAACCGTGCGTTTCTTTACGGCGATGCGGTGCGAGTTTCTTTTTTTGTGCGGAGTTCTCAGCTGATTATGGCCGAGGAATCGTATTTCTTTCTCATGGCTTCAATGCGAAAAATGCGGATGAATATTCCACTGACTTATACTTTAGAATTTTTTCAGCAGCTTTTTACCGAAAGGGTCTTAAATAAAGGCGTGAGCGACGGAATCATTGTTCTGCTGATGTACCGTAACAAAACAGAAAATTCCCTGGAAAAAGCTGAAGTTGCATTTTATTTTGAGGTTAATGCTATTGACGATGTTCTTTCGATTCAGCGCGGAATTGAAATGGATCTGATTAAGGAAATCAATGTGAATACTAACCTTCTCAGCAATATTCGTGTGCATTGCCCGGAAAATATTTATGCAGAAATCTATGCGAAAGAAAACGATCTGGATGACGTCATTCTGCTGAATCCCAATAAAAGGATTGCGAGAAGTGTTTTCGGAAATCTGCTTTTTCTGGAAGGGAAAAGTATTAAGATTCCTAAGCAGTCGGAAGGTGCCTACATTTCACCTTTAATGGAGAATTTTGTTACGTTCGTTCATAAACATCAGCTTGCGGAAATTGCAGAATCAGAAATGATCGCTTTTGAATCCCAAAAAGCAGAAGAAATCCTGATGATTTCTGACGAGAAAGGAATTTTCAGCGTCACAAAAATCAGGAACAAGACCTTCGATAACAAACGGTTTACAGAAATAGTAAGTAACTGGAAGAGCAATTTCGCCTGAAATTGACAAACCCGATGAACAACCTTTAAAGAAAGTCATTGACCGGGTTTTAGTGTTAAATGTTATAGTAATAACGGTTTAAAAATACGTAAATTATTTGGCTCTGTATTAAAGTTTTGTTAAAGTTATTTGCAAATGTTCTTTAGGGTTAATTCATAGACACATCCTCCGGCGCATTTGCCCAAAGGAGAAATTCGCCGCCAAGATTTTGCATGATGCTTTTCCAGAGTTTTTCGTCGTTTGGTAGAGTGTAATCGAGGTTATAAACTTCCACTACCGTCCACATTTTACGCCGCACCTCACTCTCCAGCTGTTGCGATGCCCATCCCGAATATCCTGAAAAAACTTTTACTTCCTCCACCGAGATCTGCTCTTCAATCATTCCTGTGACTACGCTCTCAATATCTTCGGTAAGATAAAATTCTTCGCTGATGTCTGAATAATTTTCAGTTACTTTTTTCCCTTTGCTGATAAAAAAAATCTTGTCGTTTTCAACAGGTCCACCTTCGTAAACATCAACTGCAAAACCGAAAATTTTGAGTAGCCGGGCGCTCATGTTTTTGTTCTTTTTGTTTAGAATTAATCCGAAAGCACCTTCGTCGTTATGATCTACAATCAGCACTACGGAACGGGAAAAGATGTCGCCCGAGATATCGGGAGTGGAAATTAAAATTTTACCTTTGTAAGAATAATTCATCTGTGTTCGGATATATTTACAATAACCTTTGTTCAAATGTAATAAAAAATTTAATGGAAAATCTTCACGACAAAAGAAAAATTTACGAAAAATCTGAACTTCTTGAGAATCAAATTAAAGAGAATCCTATGGAGCAGTTCCGGAATTGGTTTCTTGAAGCTCAGGAGCATCCTGATGTTTCAGAGGCCAATGCCATGTCGGTTTCTACTGTTGAGAATGACGGTTGCCCGAGAACCCGCATGGTTTTGCTGAAATCTTATACCTGGGAGGGTTTTATATTTTACACCAATTACGAAAGTAGAAAAGGTAAGGCTATCGAAGAGCGTCCTCAGGCCTGTCTGCATTTTTTCTGGCCGTATCTTGAGAGACAGGTTATCATTAAAGCTAATCTTGAAAAGATTGCAGAAAACCTAAGTGATGGTTATTTTCAGTCACGCCCGAAAGGGAGCCAGTTGGGAGCTGTGGTTTCACCGCAGAGTCAGATTATCCCGGATCGCAGTTTTCTTGAGATTAAACTGCTGGAACTTGAAAAGGAATTCCAGAAGAAGGATATTCCCAGACCTGAAAACTGGGGCGGATACATCGCAAAGCCTTATGAGATTGAGTTCTGGCAGGGTAGACCAAACCGTTTGCACGACAGGATTCTGTATGGGCTTCAGCCGGATTTCGAGTGGAAAATCAGCAGGCTTGCACCCTGAATCTGTTACAGAATTAATTCAGCATTTTTCCCAATAAAAAAACCCGTCCGAAGACGGGTTCAATGTTTAATATCACAGCGTGATTATTTTTTCTTAGCACCCATTACAGAACCAGCTAAGTCAGCACCAGCTTTAAATTTAGCAACTTTTTTAGCAGCAATTTTAATTGGTTTTTTAGTCGCAGGGTTAATACCTTGTCTTGCAGCTCTTTCAGCTACGGAGAAAGTACCGAATCCTACTAGAGAAACTTTACCGTCTTTTTTCTTCAAAGTTTCGGTTACGTTAGAAATGAAAGATTCTAAAGCAGCTTTAGCAGCAACTTTTGTAATGTTAGCATCTTTTGCGATTGCGTCGATTAATTCAGACTTGTTCATAATAATAATATTAAGGTTAGTTTTATTGTTAAAGCAAATATAAAACAATTTTCAAATTGTGCAAATTTTTTATATATAATTAATCAAAAACTGACAAATATGAATAATTTAACATAAAATTATAAATTTATTTTTCCACAAAAAATAAGCGTTTGCGGGGTATAAAATCATGCCAAAACCTTTATAATGCTGTGAATATTGATATTCGATATTTATTATTCATAATTGCGAATTATTGAATTTCAACTTCTGTTTTTCCTTAAACTTTTTGCATTTGCAGGTAAATTCACTGGATATATTGTTTTTAATAGCTTTTTTAAGATGTTTCTGTTAATTGCATGCGTAATTAAAAACTTTAAATTTCCTATTCATTTTGATTAAAATAATTAAATTTGCGCCATGCTAATTGAAGTTTTTAAATCTAAAATCCACAGAGTTCGCGTCACTGAATCTGACCTTGATTATATCGGTAGTATTACTATTGATGAAGATCTGCTGGAAGCGTCTGGAATTGTGGTTGGCGAAAGGGTTTTTATCGTTAATGTTAACAACGGTGAACGCTTTGATACCTACGCAATCAAAGGCAAAAGAAAGTCGGGCGAAATCTGCCTGAACGGTCCTGCTGCAAGACGTGTTCAGAAAAATGATATCATCATCATTATTGCTTATGCGCAAATGACGCCGGAAGAGGCGAAAACTTTCCAGCCTAAGATTATTTTCCCGGACGAGAAAACGAATCTGCTTACTTAATTCTGAATTTTTCATTTAAATATCCACTTTTGGAAGAACATAAAAAAACCGGTCCGCTCAAAACAATTATTACGGTTACTGTTTCTCTCGCGATTGCAATACTCTTCATGTGGTTTGCGCTAAAGGGAATGGAATTTACGAAAATAGCCGGTTATTTTGCGAAAGCGAATTATTTGTGGGTTTTTGTGGCGGCGGTGTTTGGTATTCTGGCTTACTGGTTTCGCGCTGTCCGCTGGAATTTGCTCTTGGAACCTATGGGTTACAAAATTTCTAATTCAAATGCGTTCTGGACGATTTCTTTCGGTTATCTGATGAATTTAACCATCCCCAGAAGTGGCGAACTGGCACGTTCTACCGCTCTTTTTGGTGTTGAAAAAGTTCCTGTTGACAAATCTTTCGGGACAATTATACTGGAGCGCGTTGTTGATTTGGTCTGTATGGGCGGATTTCTGTTGCTGACTTTAATTTTTAAATATGATGCAATTCTTGCTTTCTATCGGTATGTTACTGATGCAAAAAGCAAAGCCGCAGAACCGGAATCGGGGAGTGGTCTTTATATTTTTCTGGGGCTGGTGCTTGTTGCCGCCATTCTGTTTTTCACCCTAAGGAAAACACTGAAGCAGTTTGTAATCTATCAGAAAATCTTAAAGTTTGCGACTGGGATTTTCCATGGTTTAATGTCAATTTTCAGAATGAAACAGAAGGTAAAATTCATCCTTTTGTCTGTAGCGATCTGGGTTTCTTATTATCTGGCTGCTTACCTGGTGTGTTTTGCGCTTCCCGAAACTTCAGATTTTACTTTTGCTGATGGGTTTTTCATCATTGTGGTAGGAACGTTGGGGATGATGGTTCCTGCTTCCGGAGGGATTGGTGCTTTTCATTTCGCACTGAAGCTGGGCATCATGGCATTGTTTCTTTCTATGGGGAAAAATCCTGAGGAAGGGGGCGAAGTAGGCTTATCCTATGCTTTTATTTCGCACACCATGCAGCTTGTAATTATGGTTGTAATGGGTGTGATTTCTGTTCCCGTTCTTGCAAAAGAGCGTGCGAAGTTGCTTTCCAAATAATTTTAAATTGTCTAGTTTTTGCGTGGGACTAAAATTATTTCTGCTTAATCAAGCTTCCGTGCTAAATCAGTCATAATAGTGTTTTGATAGGGATTTAATAAACAATTGTTGTTTTTGATGTGAAAAGGAATGATGTTTGCTGTTATTTGTGCTAATCCACACAAAAGCACATATATGAAAAATCTATTACTTTCTTTCGCTATGTTGTTTGCTTCAACATTTATCAACGCTCAGTCAGGTAATGTCGGAATCAATACAACAACCCCTCAGGCAACATTAGATGTAAACGGAAATCTCAAGGTACGGACAGTACAGACCATTACTTCTGCCACCACCGATCACACGGTTTTGTTACGGGATAAATCGGTTCTGGGTGACTTTGTTCTTAAAGAAATCACCGTAGGAAATTTATTGAATTCAGGAGGTTCAGGCGCTGCTTATTCGGCTCGTAAAACCGGCGGTTGGTCATTGCTTACGCTCAGTCTTGGTAGCAGTACTTATCCTATAAACCTGTCAGGAGGCGATACACGGGTCGGCAATTCAGCTTTATTTACAAATGGAGTGTATACAGCACCTGTCTCAGGAATCTATGATGTAAATTTCGGGATTCAGTTAAGCGGAGTAGACCTTACTGTTCTTTCTGGGAAAAGTTTAGTTCTTTTGAAAAATGCAGCCGTTTGGGAAACAAAACCTTTCAATGGAGTCAGAGTACAGATCGGCCCGTTTCCCGCTGTTACGATACCTATAACGTCTACCGATTTGCATACCCTGGTACAGTTAAATGCAGGAGACACGCTTACTTTCGGAATTAATACCGGTGGCATTTTGCCGGTAAATCTAGGTGTTTTGCCAATTTCAAGCACTTCTCTAAAAGTTTTCAAAGTGTCTGATTAACTACCGGCTCTTTAAGAATAAAAAAAATCACATGAACATTATTCATGTGATTTTTTTTGTGATTTACTGAATTCCAATTTATCCAAAAGCTCTTTTCAGTAAACTTCCCACTTTGGGTTCACTTCCTCTGAAGTTTTTATAAAGTTCCATTGGATCTTTGGTGCCTCCTGAGGAAAGCAAAATTTTATACTTCGCTGCGATTTCCGGATTGAAAATTCCGTTTTCTTTGAAATACTGAAACGCATCAGCATCCAGAACTTCTGCCCATTTATAAGAATAATAACCTGCTGAATAACCGCCCTGAAAAATATGCGAGAAGCTTGTGCTCATTGCAGTTTCCGGATTTGATGGATAAAGATTGGTTGCTTTTGTTTCTTCGGTTTCAAAGGTTTTAATGTCGCCCACTTTATCTGCATTGCTGTGATAGGCCATATCCAAAAGTCCGAAACCCAGCTGTCTTAAGGTCTGGTAACCTTCCATGAAATTTTTAGAATCAGAAATTTTCTGGATCTTTTCATCAGGTAAAACTTCTCCGGTTGTATAATGTTTTGCAAAAGTTTTCAGAAACTCCGGCTCGTAGCAGAAATTCTCCAAAAACTGCGACGGGAGTTCCACAAAATCCCATTTTACGGATGTTCCCGAAAGGTTTGGATAAGTTGTATCAGCCAGAACGCCGTGAAGCGCGTGGCCAAACTCATGGAAAAGCGTTGTCACTTCCTGGAAAGTCAGCAGACTTGGCGTATCTGAAGTTGGTTTCGAAAAATTGCAGACTACCGAAATATGCGGCCGCGAATTTTCACCGTTTTTCCTGAACTGATTTTTAAAGCTCGTCATCCACGCACCGGCTCGTTTTCCTTTTCTCGGGAAATAATCTGCGTAAAGAAGGGCTCTGAACTCACCGTTTTCGAAAATTTCGTAAGTTTTTACATCTTCATGGTATTTCTGGATCTCGGTGGATTCCACAAAATCTAGCCCGAAAAGTTTTTTCGCCAGACCAAAAACCGCGTCCTGAACTTTTTCCAGTTGGAAATAAGGTTTCAGTTCTTCATCATCAATATCGAATTTAAGTTTACGAAGTTTTTCAGCATAGAAGGCATGGTCATAACTCTGCATTTCATCAATTCCGTCTGCTTTTGCCAGTGTTTTCAGTTCTTCAATTTCTTTTTCGGCGTAAGGTTTTGCCTTTTCCAGAAGTTCATTCAGGAATGACGATACCTGATGCGGAGATTTAGCCATTCTTTCTTCAAGAACGTATTCAGCATAGTTTTTATAGCCCAGTAAATGCGCTTTTTCCTGTTTTAACTTAATGATTTCTTTGATCAGATTCTGATTGTCGAATTCATTATTATTGAAGGATTTTTTTCCGTTTGCAAGGGCCAATTCTTTTCTAAGTTCACGGTTTTCTGCGTAGGTCATGAAAGGAATATAGCTCGGATACTGCAGGGTCACCACAAAACCTTCAAGATTTCTTTCTTTTGCCTCTTCGCGGTATTGGTTTAAAATAGCTTCCGGAATTCCTGCCAGGTCTTTTTCTTCCGTAATATGTTTAAAATAGTTATTGGTTTCTGCAAGCACATTCTGCCCGAACTGCAGCGATTTCTTCGACAGTTCAATACTGATTTCCTTGAATTTTTCTTTATCGGATTCATTCAACAGAGCTCCGCTTCTCACAAAACCTTTGTAGGTTTCGTTCAGGAGCATTTGCTGTTCCTCGTTTAGATCATATTTTTCCTTCTC
The DNA here is from genome assembly GCF_024171485.1 of Chryseobacterium sp. HSC-36S06. Lineage (GTDB taxonomy): Bacteria > Bacteroidota > Bacteroidia > Flavobacteriales > Weeksellaceae > Kaistella. The sequence goes on along the minus strand of NZ_JALJZX010000004.1, from coordinate 63,111 downwards.
GTCGTAAACTTTTTTTATCTTCCCGAAGAGTTTTTCATTTTGAGAAATTTTCGCAGAAAAGTCAGTTAAAAGCGGCGAAACTTCCTGCGCGATTTTTTGTATTTCATCATTCGTTTCAGCAGAATTCAGGTTGAAGAAAATGCCTGAAACGACGTCAAGCTTCTCTCCGGAAAATGCGAGGACTTCAATAACATTTTCAAAGGTCGGTTCTGCTGGATCTTCTACAATAGCGTCAATTTCTTTTTCCGAAATCTTTATCAGTTCCTGAAATGCCGGGAGAAAATGTTCCTCTTTGAAATCGTGGAAAGGCGCTGAATGGTGTTTAGTATTGAAATTTTCTAATAATGGATTTTGCATAGTGTAAGGTTTGTCAAAGGAAACATAAAGTAATGTCAAAGTAATGTCATACTGGGGTGTAAATTTACTGAAATTTATATTTTATATTTGTTTTACCAATAAAACTAAAATAAACGGTCATGAAAACATTTTTAAAAATTCTGTTAGGCGTTATAGCTGCGCTTATCGTTATAATGCTGCTGATCGGTAAAAAGTACCATTTCGAAACTTCTACCGTCATCAATGCGCCGGCTGATAAAGTTTGGCAACACATGAGCTCGATGAAGGCTTTCAACCAATGGAATCCCTTTATGGATCTGGACGCGAATGTAAAAGTGAATTATTCCGGAAATCCCGGTCTGGTAGGCCATCAGTATTGCTGGGAAGGAAATGATGACGCTGGAAAAGGGTGCCATATTGTTACCGCTCTGGTTCCTAACCAAAAACAGTCTACAAAAATGCTTTTCGAAAAACCTTTTGAAAGCGATGCAACATCAGACCTTATTCTTACGCCCCAGGGAAATTCAACAAAAGTGACCTGGACTATGGATTGTGAGCTCGATTACCCGATGAACCTGATGAAATTCTTTATGGATAGCCAGATGGAAAAATCTTACGGTTCCGGGCTGCAGAAGCTGAAAGTTATAGCTGAAAAGTAACAGCCGAAATGTCAAAAAACCGGATTTTTATCCGGTTTTTTTATGGGTATACTTCAGAGTAGTATTTTCGGAATTTATTTCGCAAAATTACCTTAAATTTGTCCCTCAGTTCGGGGTTAAAAATTTCCTCAGAATACATAATTAATATAAATTTAATGAAGAAAATTACAGCGCTGGCGCTCATTTCTATAGCTCTTGTTTCTTGTAAAAAAGAAACGCAAACCATTACAAAAGTTGATCCCGCGACCGGAAAAACTGTTACTGTCGAAGTTCCTGTGGAAGACTCCGCAAAAATTGAAAAAACAAATGTGGCTGCTGCTGCAATTAAGGATTCTTTAGGGCTTTACACTCAGTCTTTTAAGCTGGAAGTTGGTAAAACCTATCCGCTGAAAACGTATCAGAAAGACGTACAGACGATGACCGCGCCAGATGGTAAATCCCAAAGCGGAACAAGTGAAAGTACCGATGAAATGTCCTTTACTGTAAATAAATTCGAAAACGGGATTTATGACATTACCATTAATTTGGTAAGCAAAAGAAACGCACAGTCAGCCAACGGAAAAACAGTGGCCGTAGATACCAAAATGGCGGAACCTGCCGACGAACAGCTGAAAATGATGTGGAAAGTAAACAAAGCACTTGTAGGGAACAAACTCAATATGAAAATGGGTGAGGACGGAAAGGTAATTTCGATTACAGGTTTCGATGCGGTTTACAGTAAAATTGCTGCTTCTGTGGGAAGTGTAATTAAAGATGCCAAACAGAAAACAGCTTTTGTAAACAGTTTTAAAGAAAGCTTTAACGAAAAAATCCTGAAAGAACAGTTTACCAAAAACCTGCTTCTACTTCCGGCAAAAGGCGTAAAAATTGGTGACAAATGGTCTCAAAGTGAAAACGCAACCCCGGATGGTAAAATTAAACTTACCACGACCTATATGTTGAAAAGTGTAGGTGACGGAGCAGCAGTAATCGCAGTTACAGGAGGAATTCCGAAAAAATCTGATAAGAAAACCCAGGAAGGAGTTACCCGAAGCATGAGTTCTGAACTTTCCCAAAACGGAATAATCACTTTGGACCAGAATACCGGCTGGATCAAAAACCAAACGATTTCAGTGAAAACCACTCAGTCCGAAACGCTTTCAGACGGCAAGCAGTCGCAAACGATGAAAAGTGTTTCAAATTCAACGGTAGAAGTAAATCCGCTCAAATAGTAGACGGTGAATTGCTCATTTCTTATTCACGATAAACAATGAAGTATATTTTAGAATTAATTCTCACAACCATCATCATTTTTTTTCTCTGGAATATTTTAAAGAGAATGTTTTTCTCCACCTTTTACAAATTTCCAAGGCCCGAGAATAAAAGTAAAACTCAATCCCAGAAAACGAAGAAAAATCTGGAGTCCAAAATAAAGTGGGACGCCGAAACGGTTGATTACGAAGAAGTAAAAGAAAATAAAGACAAAGAAAAATAAAACACAGCCCTTTTGAAATTTATATTTTTGAAAGGGTTTTTATTGATGACATTTATTATGGCAAAAAACACAAAACTCATATTTATCGCTGGAAGTATTATTGCTTTTATTATCCTGGCTTTGGTTTATGCAAACCCGGTTCTTACGGGCAAGCAACTCTTTCAGCATGATATTGTTCAGTATAAAGGCGGCGCCAAGGAACTGCTGGATTACCGAGCCCAAAACGGCGAAGAAACCTATTGGAGCGACTCCATGTTCGGCGGGATGCCCACCTACCAGATGGGTGCGCAGTTTCGTGGTGATATCATTAAAAAAATTGATGATTTACTGAATTTTTTACCTAAACCTGCCAATTATATTTTCCTGCTTTTTTCAGGGTTTTTCCTGCTTGGGATGGTTGCTGTACGAAACTGGAAATACGCCCTTTTAGGAGCAACTTTTTTCGGTCTTTCTACCTATTTTTATATTGCACTTGCTGCAGGACATAACGGAAAAATCCATACCGTCGCTTATTTTGCGCCGCTGCTCGCAGGGATTCTACTCGTTTACATCCGGAAGAAATATATCACCGGTTTCATTGTAACTGCTTTGTTTATGGGGCTCCAGATCGCAGCCAATCACCCCCAGATGACTTACTATCTCTTTATCGCGCTTGGATTTTTATTTATTTCCGAATTCGTGCGTGCGATTCAGGGAAAAACCGACTGGAAGCATTTCGGAATCGCTTCCGGGATTTTAGCATTCGCTTTCTTGCTGGGTGTTGGAATGAATTCCCAGCGGTTAATGGCCAATTCAGAATATGTCACCGAAACCGTTCGTGGTAAACAGATATTGGATAATGACAGTCATACCTCCGGAAAATCAGGAATGGATAAAGAAAGCATGTTGATGTGGAGCTATGGGAAACTGGAAACGGTTAACCTATTTATTCCAAGGTTAATGGGCGGTTCCAGCACCGAGGAAGGTTCCGAAAGGATGATGAACCGTGTACAGGAACTGGTTCAGGAAAACGTTTCTTCGCAGGAGGAAATGGACCGTATTTCGAGAGGTTTCGGTTCGCTGACCTACTGGGGCGAGCAGCCGGGAACTTCGGGACCGGCTTATCAGGGAGCCGTGGTTGTTTTTCTTGCGATTCTCGGTTTTTTCTTTGCGTGGAAAAAATACCAGTACTGGATTCTGGGAGCGTCAATCCTCACTGTATTTTTAGCGTGGGGAAGCAATTTCATGATCGTGTCGGATCTGTTTATTGATTTCGTTCCTTTCTATAATAAATTCAGGGCGCCAAGTTCAATTTTGGTCGTTGTGGAACTGCTGTTTCCTTTAATCGCGATTGTCGGACTTTACCGGTTTTTCAATTCAAATCCAGATACAGAAACCAGTTCAGAGAATATTTTAACTGAGGATTACAAAAAGAAAATTCTGACGTATGTAAGCGCAGCAGTTCTGGGAATCACCTTTATACTGTTGATTTTCGGTAAATCAGTTCTAGGTTTTCATACAGACAATGAAAAAGCTTATCTGCCACCATTTTTACTTGATTTCCTTATTGATGAACGTTTTAAAATGTTCAGGATTGATGCAATAAAAGCAGTTCTTTATGTTGGAATCACTGCCGCAGTTTTATATATGGGACTGAAGAAAAAACTCAGTCAGAATATCGCCATTGTGATTATTGGTTTGGTAAGTCTTTTTGATTTGTGGAGCGTAAATAAAAGATATCTGAACAACGAAAATTTCATCGATAAAACCTTTACCGAAAATCCTTTCCAGACAGAAAATTCAGAACTTCTCATGCAGAAAGTCGGTGAAAACCGAAATTTGAAAACCTTGCTCGATAATGCCAACGTAAACAAAACTTTAGAAACTATTGCCGAAAAAGATAAAACCCATTATCGTATTTACAATCAGGTTTTGGGGACATTCAGCGAGACCAATACTTCTTACTTTAAATCTTCTGTTGGTGGTTATCACGCCGTGAAATTGCGACGTTACGATGATCTGATCAACGAATATTTCAGCCGTACCGATACGGTTCGGGTCCCGAGAATCCTCAATATGCTGAACACCAAATACATGATCTTCGGAAATCCTGAGAATCCTGAAGCGGTGGTAAATCCTCAGGCCAACGGAAATGCCTGGTTTGTTTCGGAACTCAGATTTGTAAATTCTCCCAATGATGAGATTAAACAGATCGGTGAAGTTGATACCAAGAAAATTGCGGTGATTTCTAAAGATGACAAAAAATATTTCGACGGAAAAGCAATTCAGCCAGATCCTGCAGCGGTTATAAATCTTACCAAATACCAACCCAACGAACTTGAGTTTAAAACCCAGTCGAAAACGCCACAGTTAGCGGTTTTTTCAGAAATCTACTATCCGAAAGGCTGGAAAGTGATGATTGACGAAAAAGAAGTTCCTTACATTAAAGCCAATTATCTTTTACGGGCGGTTCACGTTCCGGCAGGAAAACACACGGTGAAAATGGTTTTTGAACCTGCCGTTATCCAAACCGGAAAACTGATTTCGATGATTGCATTTGCAATTTTCATAATCCTGAGTGGTATGGGAATTTTCTTACTTTACCGCAAAAGAGAAGACAAAAATTTGGCGAACACTTAAGTTTAAATGAAAGATAAAAAAATCTTAATCATCACCTATTACTGGCCGCCTGCAGGTGGGCCAGGCGTTCAGCGATGGTTAAAATTTGTAAAATATCTGCCAGAATTCGGCTGGAAGCCTACCGTTTTCACCCCCGAGAATCCAAGTTACCCTATTGTTGATGAAACTTTGCAAAGTGAGGTTTCAAACGATCTTGAAATCATCAGAACCAAAATCTGGGAACCTTATCAGATTGCCGAACTGTTTGGGAAAGACAACAAAAAATTCAAGGCCGGACAATTCGATGTCGGTAAAAACCAAAGTTGGAAATCAAAACTTTCAATCTGGGTGCGCGGAAACTTTTTTATTCCAGACGCCCGCGTGTTTTGGGTAAAACCTTCAGCTAAATTTCTGAAAGAATATTTAAACGAAAATCATTTTGACGCTGTTGTAACCACCGGACCGCCACATTCTGTACATTTAATTGGCCTGGAACTGAAAAAGGAATTCCCCAATCTGAAGTGGATTGCCGATTTCCGAGATCCCTGGACCGAAATTTCATATTACAAACATTTGAAACTCACGAAATCATCCGACCGGAAACACCGTGAATTAGAACAGCAAGTTTTTAAAAATGCCGATATAACGCTAGCGACAAGTTATACCGATACCGAAAATTTCAGGAAAAAAGGAGCCAATTCGTTCTGTATTACCAATGGGTTTGATAGTTTTGAAAAAGTATTAGATTCTCAGAAAAACTTAAAATTCACACTAAGCTACATCGGTGTTCTGGAACAGCTCCGAAATCCGGAAATTTTGTGGAGTACTTTGAACCAAATCATTCAGGAAAATGAAGATTTTAAAAGGGATTTCGCACTGAAATTTGTCGGCAGGGTTGATGATAAAATCTTAGATAGAATCGAAAATTCTGAGCTGAAAAATTCCCTCAATAATATAGGTTATCTTTCTCATTTGGAAGCTAATGCTGAAATGCAGAGTTCCGATGTGCTTTTGATGACTAATTTTCCTGATGAAAGTTCTAAGGGAATTATTCCCGGAAAGATCTTTGAGTATTTAGCCACCGGAAAACCGATCCTTTCGTTCGGTCCTCGGGAAAGTGATGTAAAGAAAATTTTAGATGAAACGAATGCAGGGAAACATTTTTCTTATCAGGATTCAGTAGAATTGAAAGCGTTTCTCATCAGTCAATACCAAAACTGGAAATCTGGCATAACTTCTTCAAAAACAAAAAATATCGAGCAGTTTTCGAGACGGAATCTTACTGGAAAACTGAGTGAGATTTTAGAAGCCGAAACCCGCGTGAGGGAGTAGGCGGAAATCCTTTTTACCAGACGCGGCGGCGAAGCCGCCGCGTCTGGTAAAAGATTGGGAGCCGAAGACCGGCATGAACAAAAAAAAGAGCAAAACACAGTTTTGCTCTTTTTTATTGTGAGGGACACGCCCTAAAAATCTTATAACCAACCCATTTCCTGCATCCACTCATCGTTGTAGATTTTCCCTACATAGCGTGAGCCGTGATCGTGTAAAAGCACAACAATTACATCATCTTTCGTGAACTGGTCTTTCATCTGAACCAAAGCTGCAATAGCGCTTCCCGCAGAATATCCGCAGAAAATACCTTCTTCTTTTGCGAGTTTTCGGGCGTAGATTGCACCGTCTTTATCAGTCACCTTTTCGAAGTGGTCAATAACCGTCATATCGTAGTTTTCGGGGATGATATCTTCGCCAATACCTTCTGTAATGTAAGTGTATGCGTGATCGTAGTGAAGCTCACCTGTTTCGTGAAACTCTTTCAAGATAGAACCGTAAGTATCAATTCCGATTACTTTGATGTCCGCATTTCTCTCTTTAAAAAATGTTCCACAACCTGTTACAGTTCCGCCGGTTCCGGCACCTGCTACAAAATGCGTAAGTTTTCCTTCGGTCTGATCCCAGATTTCCGGAGCAGTCTGCTCATAATGCGCCTGGCGGTTCGACAGATTATCGTATTGGTTCACGTACCAGCCATTTTCAGTTTCTGCAGCAAGTCTTTTTGAGACTGAATAATAAGAGCGCGGATCAGTTGGTTTTACGTCGGTTGGGCAAACAATTACTTCTGCACCTACAGCGCGCAGGATATCACATTTTTCTTTAGACTGTTTTGAATTGGTAACGAAAATGCATTTATAACCTTTCACGATGGCTGCAAGGGCAAGGCCCATTCCTGTGTTCCCTGAAGTTCCTTCAATAATGGTTCCGCCTGGTTTCAGTCTGCCGTCTTTTTCTGCATCTTCAATCATTTTCACCGCCATTCTGTCTTTTACAGAGTTGCCGGGGTTAAATGTTTCAACCTTCGCCAAAACCAATGCCGGGAAATCTTCGCCCAAAACTTTGTTGAGTTTTACAAGTGGCGTATTTCCGATGGTTTCGAGAATGTTTTGTGAATATTTCATATATATTTAAATTATACTTAACTGTATTTTAAAGATTTTACCGGAGAAATTTTACTGATGAGATAACTCGGTAAAATAAGCGCAATTGCCGATACGAAAAGGATTCCTAATGATATCGCCAGAATATTAAAGACGTTTAAATCAACCGGAACAACACTCAGGTAATAATTCTCCGGATTAAGTTTGATGATTCCGAAATATTTCTGAATCAAGAGAAAGCCGATTCCGATGATATTTCCGATCACGAGTCCGGGAACCATAATCATGAGCGTGTAATTGATGAAAATTGTCTGGATTTGAGCGTTGGTCGCGCCCAGAGTTTTCAGCATTCCGATGGAGTTTGTTCTTTCGATAATCAGAATCAGCAATACCATCACGATATTAATGATAACCACGACAAGCATGATGATGATGATAAGCGCAATATTGGTGTCGAAAATTGCGATGAAATCCATGATCTGCGGATATTCATCAGTAGCTTTTACAGTGTAGTTTTTATAGCCTGCTAGCTTGTCGACTGCGGGAGTATCACGATCAATGTAATTGATGTTTTTGAGAAATACGTCGATCCCGCCAACTTCATTGTCTTTCATTCCCTGTATTTTCCGGGCATGATTGATTCCTCCGATAATAAAAAGGTCATCAATCATCTTGATATCGGTCTTGTAAATGCCAACCACCTCAAATTTCCTGTAAAGCGGACTTTGGTTTTCTTTGGAGAAAATGGCTACGATACTGTCTTTTACATTAAGATGAAGGTCATTTGCAATTTTCTGCGAAATACATACCCCGTTATTGAAGCTTTTTTCTGTAATCTCCGGAACTTTTCCAGCCACAAGAAATTTCCTGAACCGGGCAGTGTCAAAATCTTTACCAACACCTTTATAAATGATGCCTGCAAAATTATGTTCGTTACGTAAAATTCCGCTTACCGAAACATACTTCTGGGTACTTGCCACATCCTGAAGCTCCTTTATTTTTTTAATCTGCAGACCTTCAGTACTTAGAATCGATGAATTATAGGAATTATTCGATTGTTTGGATTTGATGGAAATATGCCCTGAAAAATCTGCCATTCTTTCTTTGATGGCTGTTTTAGAGCCGATCCCGGTAGAAACGGTAATCAGCGAAACGATAACTCCTAATGCCACGGAAAGCCGGCCGATAAACACAATAATCCGTGAAAGATTATTTTTGTTATCTTTGGAAAAAGCAATTTTTTTGGAAAAATATAGTGGAAATTTCAAGCCGGTGAATTTAATCGCCAAAATTAAAGATTTACTTCTGATTGTGCTAATTTATTTTGGTTTCAGCCAGATGAATTTTGCCCAGAATACTGATCAAACTTGTTTTAAAACCGGTGCGGACCGGCCGGAACTTTATCTTCCCCTGCTTAATAATAAATCGGTGGCAGTAGTAACCAACCAGACTGGACTTATGCAAGACCGCACGTTTCTGGTAGATTTTCTTGTTAAAAATAACATTAAAATTAAATCAATATTTGCTCCCGAACACGGTTTTCGCGGTGATGCTGATGCCGGCGAACATGTGAAAAATGGAGTAGATACCAAAACCGGAATTCCTATTATTTCTCTGTACGGAGACAACAAAAAACCCAAATCTGAACAGCTGAAAGGGATTGATATTGTACTTTTTGATATTCAGGATGTGGGAGTGCGCTTTTACACCTATATTTCAACTTTAACGTATGTAATGGAAGCCGGTGCGGAAAATGGTGTAGAAGTAATCGTTCTCGACCGCCCGAATCCGCACGACGGTTATATTGACGGACCTGTTCTGAAAGACCAGTGGAAAAGTTTTGTCGGCATGCATAATATTCCGGTAATTTATGGACTCACGATCGGCGAATACGGAAATATGGTAAATGGTGAAAAGTGGCTGAAGAATGGTGTTCAGGCGAAATATACCCTGATTCCGATGCTGGGCTACCACAAACAAAAGCGCTATGGCGTTCTGGATAAACCTTCTCCTAATCTCCCAAATGACCGCTCCATTAATCTCTATCCGAGTTTGTGTTTCTTTGAAGGTACGCAGGTTTCAGTAGGTCGGGGAACCGATTTTCCTTTCCAGATTTTTGGCAGTCCGTGGACCAAAAACTTACCTTATAAATTTACACCGAAACCCAATTTCGGTGCGAAAGACCCTTTCCTGAACGGTAAACTGTGTTATGGCGAAAACCTTTCCGGTTACCCCGAAGATTTGCGCGAACTGAATATCGAGTGGCTTTTAAAGGCTTACAGCAACTATAAATATCCCACGCAGGATTTTTTCCTTAAAAACCTTTTCTTCGATAAACTGGCGGGAACTGATGAACTTAGAAAACAAATTATCGCAGGAAAATCTGCCGAAGAAATTAAAGGTTCATGGAAAGATGGGCTTGATGGTTTTCAGAAGATCAGAACTAAATATGTGATGTATGAGGATTAAATAGCAGCAATAGAAGATCGGGTTGATCATCCAACGCACAATTTTTTAAAATTACCATCATCTTTAAAAGCTTGCCTTCACCTGCATCGATCCGATGTGAATGGTTCTATCTCCCGAATTTCTGCCTTCGTAGCTCATATTCAGTTGAATGAATGAATTGATGGATTGCTGTAAAAATACCGACCACACTTGATTTTTTCCAGGCTTCAAACCATCGAGCATCTGGTTGCCGACAATCGAAAAATTATTTCCGGAAAAGTTATTATTGATGAATGAAAAACTGCCACGTACCGAAGTTTTTCTTCTTTCCCACTGCAGACTTCCGGTAAGGTCGAAGGTTTTCAGGAATTCTTCACCATCCATTCTTTTTTTCTGTCTTAAAGCTGAAGAAAGTTCTGCCTGAATGGCTTCCGTGAATTTATAAGTCGCTTTCGGTTTGGTTTCGAAATTATTCAGAACATAATCCCGCGAACTGAAAAGCTGCGACGCGTTTTCAATATGGTGAAGCGAATTTTCCCAGTCAACGCGAAAATCTTTGCTGAACCAATACCCTAAATTCAGGAAATTGGACGTCTGCGAACGCTCTTCATTACTAAAATTGGCATTGATTAAATTGTCATTCGCAATAAAACGGTAATTCCCGTTCCAGCCCGATTTTTCTGTAGGATTAAACTGTGCTGAAGCCAGGAAGTTCTGATTTTTTAGAATTTGGTCTTCATTTTTTTCAAAGGGATTCAATACCAAAACCCTTTCTCTTTTGTAAAATGAATTCTGGGAATTCAATGAAATATTAAAATTCCAGCGCTTTAGAAACTGATTTTCAGAGTTGAAAACAACTGATGGATTTACAAATAATGCCAGCTGCATTTTGTTTTTATTCGACGGAATATAATTTACCGTATTCGTATAAACCCTGACGTATTGCGCCAAATCTGCATATTCAGCGATTTCAAATTCATCAAGCTGCTGTATTCCGTCACCGTTATAATCGGTCCATTTGTAAACGCCCTGCCCGTCGGTCACTTTAATGTATTGAAATTCCCTTTGCGCTTCCTGTCCGTTTCCAAGTTCATAAAAAGCCTGTAAACGCATTCCGTTTCTGAAAAGCTGCTGGTTGTAAAGAATATTTCCGACCACGAAATCCTGATTCAGATTGGCAGACACTTCCTGATTCTGATAATAAAATTTCCGGTAATGAATCAGCGCGTTTAAAGTGGTTTTCTCGGTTTTAATGATTTGGCTTTCTGCCATAATTCCCAAAATATGGTTCATGTTTTCCAAAGAATTATTACGAACGGAATCGTTATCACGGAAATACATTCTTGTGAGCAGTTTTGTGCGTGCAGAATCACTGATTTTTTTCTGAATGAAAACTTCTTTCCAGCTGAAACTTGTCACATCAAGCTGATTGGTTTCATTGAAGTTTTTCACGTTATGCTCCATACTTCCGCCAATCGCCCAGCTTCCTTTTTCGGTAGAATATTCAGAAATTATTCCGCTTCTTACAAACTTCGTATCCTGAAAAACCGCTTTCGTATCGAGGTAGGAGAAGTTTCCTTTGGTGTTGAATTTCCCTTTAATCCAGCCAAAATCCAGATCGTTTTTAGTTCCTGTGTAAGAATTTTTCTCGTCCAGATAATTGATTTTATAATTTAAAAAGGAGGAATTGTTCCATTGATTCAAAAAGCTGAAAATAAAACGGTTTTGCGTGATCTGGTTGAATTCCTGCGCCAAATTGAAATCACGTGAAAACTCTACATCATTAATTCTGTCCAGAATATGGAACCGCGAATTGATATGCTGGTATTCAAAACTCGGCGTTCCTTTCCAGTTGTTTCTGCTGAAGGTTTTATTTCCGAAAATCCTTCCCGCATACCCAATATTTTGACTGGCATCTTTCGATGAAAACAGATTCACGTCAAAATTACTCAGCGAAACATCGGCACCGATCTTTCCGTCCTTCAGCAAAAATTCAGAATTGGCCGAAAAAACCTGTGTTTTCTGTGGTGAAGGTAATTTTCTTACCGCTTTGTATTCACCCATATTGGTTCCTACATATTCGAAAACGCGCCCGTTGTTAGTGGTTTGCTTGATTCGGTAATCGCCGAGATTCTGACCAAAATAGGTGAATGCAACCTGATAAAGAATTTCGTTCTGATCGGTGGAAAATTCATAATAATTCCCGTTCGGGTTTTGGATTAATTGATACAGAATTTTATTCACATCATAATCGGTCACCGTTCCGGATGGCGCATACATCAAATCTGGATTGTTGCCGGCATCTGCTAGAATCTGCTGATCCTCCTTGCTTAAATTGAGGGAAAGCGGTGCGTTTTTATTATCGTTTTCCGTAAACCAGTTGAAACCGTACCGCGCTTTTTCCCTTTCATGCCGGATTCCGCCCGTTACCAAAAATCGCGTGTAATTTCTGTTCGTGTAATTGTAGGAAATGGTAATAAAATTCTGTTTAAAAATCGGTCTGAAACTGGTGAAAGTAATTTCGCCCGTGTTATAATTAATGACATAATCCTGATTTTCGCCGCGCTTCATTAAAATCCCGTCGATAAACACCTGTTCAGAACCTGAAATGATGGTAATAAACTGCTCGCCGTTTTTGCCGGTAAGTCGGTAAGGTCCCTGGTTTCCCTCCACACCCTGAAAACGGATGCGGTGAAATTCACTTCTTGCAACACCGGCCGAAACATCCACAAATGTTTTGTTTTTGTTTCCGAAACTGGTTTCAAACTGCATTCCCATGCTTCTGCGCTGAAATCTGCCGAAATAGGTGTTCGCATCGAGCAAATCTAAATGACCTGCACGCAGAACCGACTTATCTTTAATATTGAGCTGCATGTAAATTTTGTCAAATTCTTCCAGAGTTTGCGTGTAACCGTCAGCCTGAATAGGAAGATTGTGATCGGAAATCGAAGCGAGAACCGATACGTCTTTAGACAGTTTCCCCGAGATCTGAAGATCCATGGAGCTTTGAACACTTTGTCCCTGGTTGTTCCCAAAGGTAATTCCGCGGATGATCGAGCCTTTGGAATTAAGGTCACCGAGGATTTGTGAACGTGTATTTTTCACAAGAACACCTTCGTCGACGATAATTTTATTCTGGGTTCTTATGAAATCAAGAGTGTCTCTGGAGAAAACATCTTTATCGATTTTAGCGGCAAGAATTGAATCTTTCTTGGTAGAATCCTCTTTGAGATTAGGATTTTTCCACGTGAAAATCTGGGCATCAAAGAATGGTAATGCATGGAAAATCAGGATGAAAAAGAATATTTTTTTAGCCAAAACGAAGCGAGAAAATGTGTGTAAAAATAACGAAAAAGTGTTACCGATATTACAGTTATATATTTAACAGTAAATTAATCTTAAAATTATGATATTAGCAAAAAACATCGTATTTTTGCTGTCTAAATTATTAATTATTAAATTTTTTAAAAAATGAAGAAATTTTATTCTTTAGTTGCAGCAGTTGTTTTAGCTGTAACGGTAAACGCACAAGCTACAATCTTTAGTGCTACATTCGATGATGTGAATGGGACAGGAGGGAATGACGGTTTATGGAGTGGTTCAATTGCTACGGCTACAATTCCTGCTTCTTATGGTACAGCTGGTTGGGCATTTGTATCAGCAGGTGGCGCAAATCAAGCAATAAAAGCTGGGTCTGGGAGTAGCGCAGGATCAGTAACAACTCCAGCACTATCTTTACTAAATGGAGTTGCAACATTGACTTTTAGAGCAGGGGCTTGGAATGGAAGTTCTGAAAAGTTAGTTTTAAATGTAGCTATTACAGGAGGAGGTTCATTAAGTGTGAGTTCTGTAACTTTAGTAAAAGGTGCTTTCAATGAATATACAGTCGATATTACAGCAGGTACGGCAAACAGTAAGTTGGTATTTTCGGGTAATGGTGGAAACAGTAGATTTTTCATCGATGATATCGTTGTGGTGGCACCAACACAGGCAGTTGGCGACGTAAACGCAACAAAAGCTAATCTTGTAAAAAACACTGTTGTTTCTAACAATATTCTTTTCGCTGCCAAAGCTGATGTACAAATCGTTTCAATGAACGGACAGGTAGTAAAATCTGCTTCTGTAAACGAAAATACTTCACTGGATGTAACTTCTTTAGCAAAAGGAACTTATATCGTAACAGGTATGGTGAACGGTAAAGCAGTTTCACAGAAAATTATCAAAAAATAACAGTTTTAAATAATTGTTAAACATTGAATACTTCTCTTCTGAGAAGTATTTTTTTTGTAAATTTACAGTCCTTTAAAAAGAATATAATTAAAATCAATTACAATGAAAAAAATCTTTACAATTTTAGGTTTAGTTTCGGCTACAACAATCATGTTTGCCCAAACGAATTTAGTGCAAAACCCTGGTTTTGAAAGCGACTTAACTTCCTGGGCAGCTGGTACCGGAAGTGGTTATACTGCTCCTGCAATTTTAACTACTAATCCACATAGCGGTTTAAAATTAGCGGCTTACGAACTTCCTGCTGCTACTACAGGTTTTTATCAAAATGTTGCAATTGCAGGAAGTACTCAGTATACACTTACATTTTGGTACAAAGCGTCTACTGCTAGACCAGAAGGTACTACTCAAAATAATATTTTCAGATTGTGGAGTGTTATGAAAGATACAACTGGAACTCCGGTTTATAATTCTGCAACGGCTAATGATGACCCATTAAGATCAAACAACGGATATTTACCAATCGCTCCAACTGCATGGACTCAGCATACAGTAGTATTTACTTCTCATCCTTCAGCTGCAAGTATAGATGTTGCTTTTAGATCTTATGGTAGTGGTTCTTCTTACGTTGATGATGTACAATTGGTACAGGGACTTCTTGCAGTTACAGATGTTTCTGCATTCGACAAGTCAGTTAAAATGAATACGGTAGTAGGAAACGAACTTCGTTTGATCCTTCCAGGAAAAGCTACTGTAAACATTTATACAGCAGACGGACGTTTGGTAAGCTCTAACAGAGTTGATAACGGACAGACAATTAATACCTCTTCAATGGCAAAAGGAAATTATATTGTAACTGTTGACAACGGATCTGCAAAAGTGAGCAGAAAAGTAATCAAAAACTAATTTTTATTAGTCATAAAACTGAAGCCGCTTTTTAGCGGCTTTTTTATTTTCTATTATCGTTGCCCAACACCCAACAGCCATGTCACATCGGCCATCCCACACCCAACATCCCACACCCAGCATGCAAGCCCCACTAAAACCATCCTCTCCGGAAATAATTCGTAACCGCATTGAAATTAAGTACCAATGTAAAACGGATTCTGCTTCCGTAATCTTTAAAGGAAGGTTCAAAACCGAGTGAGCTCTGGATTGGGAAATAAACCTCCAGAAAATCAGGGATTACTTTTACTTTTACGCCAGAATCCCAAATGAATTTCGGGTCCAGTGACCTGTTTTTATAGACGCCTGCATCGGCGTAGATATTAAACCAACGCCATACATGGGAATCAATGTTCACAGAAGTTATCCATTGATTGGCAGATTTTCCGACGTAAGATTTAAAGCCACCTTCTGCAAGAATAAGCTGTTGAGACAAAAGTCCCGTGGTCGCACTCTGGCCCAAAAGCCCGTACGAAAAAGCATAATTTGAAACCCTTGAAATTCCATAGTCGAAAAGGTCGTTTTTCGTCTTATTCGTGATAAAGTATCCGCCAAAAAACCTGAAACTTACCTTTTTATCCTGCGCATATTCCCAGCGGTAAAACGCTTCTGCCGAAATCTTCTGGAAATCCTCCATCCACTGAAGGTTGGTGCTGAAAGATTTTTCGTGAATAATCCGCCGGTCTGCGTAGCCATAACCAAGGTTCCAGAGGTTATATTTGGCGTACTCAGTCTGCGACATTTTTGGATTCACATCTTTATCAAAAAAATTGTAAGACAAAGCTAAACTTCTGCCAACATCGCTTCTCGGATTCTTTGTGAAATTAAAACTTGCAAAGGCAGAAAACTTACGGTACGTAAGATCATAATCATAATGGAAATAAGACCCGGAAATCCCCAAATCAAGACTTCTGTAAAAACTGTCCGCGGGCTGAAAAGAGTAGGCGAGACCTCCTGATCCAGTCAGTTTTCCTGTTCCCGAACTGAAATAAGGCGTGAAAGAATAATTAAATTTACGCTCAAAGAACGACGTATTTCTGAAATTTAAACCTACCAGAACTTTATCGTAGGCATTGAAGTTGAGTCTGGGATTCAGGTAAATTTCATTAAACTCAGGGTTTGGTATATCTTTAAACAGCTTTAATTTGATCTTTTTGGTGTTTGCAAACAGACCTTTGGTGTACCGGTAATTGTCGCGGAAATTGTTTTCAGGAAATATATATTTGCTGTTGACCACAATTTTTTCGGCGTTGGATTGCGGAATATTATAAATTTTGGCGTCTTTCGAATCATCCGTATCAAACCAAAATTCCTTTATTTCACCGGTTTCTGTTTCGGTTTCGATCTTGAAAGGAATATTCAGATCGGTGTTTTTAGAAATTTTAACCTGAAACTCATCATCTGTCTTCGCGTATCTTTTCAGTTTAAAATTTACACGGTTTTTTTTCTGGATAAAGGGATCAAAGAAATCCGAAGAATAACCGGATTCCAGGCTCAAATGATCCAGAAAATCCTTTTGATCGATCTGGTTCCCGGAATTTTTGAGGAGATAGTCTTTAATAAAATCATCAAACTTTTCCTTGCCCATTTTTTCTGCGATAAAAGAAAACAGGCTTCCCGTCTCAAAATGACTTATCGCATTGGCGTTAAAATTACTCATGTTTTCATAAGGCTCTGCTATCCGCTGATCCAGATTTTGGTTCATGATATACTGGTATGTTAGGCCGTAGCGCTCCGCAAGTTTTAAGTCTGACGCATAAAAGAGTTTAAGGGGTTTAAATCCAAAAATATTGATGTTTTCCGGAAGATCGCCCAGCAGTTTCGTTTCTTTATAATAGCGGTTGATGTATTCGATTTCCAGATAGGTTTTCAGGCCGTTCGTGAGCCAGTGATCCTTGCTTTTTTCGAAGATGGTTGCCTGTTCTATACTTTTTTTTGAGAGGATGCTGAAATAATTCAGATCACTTTTCTCGGCGTCATTGAAGAGTTGATATTTAAATTTCCAGAATTTAAGATCGCTGATACCGCTAAAATTCTCGCTGTCTCTGAATTTTTCGGTGACGAAAATTTTCTGCGGGAGAAATCCGGTTTTGCTTTTAATAAAGTTTAAATGTAGCGGAAGGTAGAACTCAAGATTCTGTTTCTCGGTTTCCGACAGATTATACCCGAAATCGATTGCTGTGGTTTCACCGTCGACCTGGGCTGTAATTTTGGGGAAATGATTCTCGGAGATTAAGAATTCGGGATCGTTTTTAAGTATGCCCTCAAAGTAATTGGGCTGAATTTCTTTCAGATTACTTTGCGACGAATAGTTAGGCGGAATATTAAGGTTTACTTTCCAGTAAAGCCCAGGACTTTGGTTTTCTTCGATGTCCAGATAAAACCTTTCTTTTTTTGACGGTTCTTCAAAGCCGTCGGGAACAATGAAAAAGTATTTCAGCATCCATTTTTTGCCGTCACTTCCGTAACCTGTGAATTTTGGCGAAGGCAGATTGATAAGGTATTGGAGCGATATTTTTATCTTTTCACCGGACTTTAAACTTTTAGAAAGTGGGAGGAAAATATTTTCAGAAAAAGCGTGAGGTTCTACAGCGTCCAGATTCCCAATTTTAATCTGCAGATTTTCAATGTTTCCCAGGTCTTTCGCTTTAGCAAAATGAAGATCATTTTTCCGGTCTTCCAGTTTTCTTTTGGCGAGCGGAGTATTTCGGTTTTTGTAAGCTGCAGTCCAGTTCAGAAGTTTGATTGTATCCTGACCGATCGCTGAGTTATTGGTATAAATTATTTCCTGGGTTACAGAAATCTGTCTGTTGTTGGCCCTAATTTCGGCGTCAATGTAAATGCTGTCCTGCTGCGCAGAAACCGCAACATAATTTAAGATCAGTAAAAAGCCCCATAAAATTCTATTCATCGCAATGTAACGCTCAAATATAATGATGTTTTTTCTAAACTCTTTTAATTATCATTTATTTGAGAATAATAATTAATTTTGAGTAAATATCAGCCTTTGCTAAAATTATACCATATTGTATTTTTTGTTGCGACACTCTGTTTTCAACCTGTCTTTTCACAGGTTACCGAAAGCACTGAACCGCTGATTATAGATCCGGAAAAATCTAAGGTTGTTACCCGTTTTACTCCGCCGCAGGGATTTTTCTGGATGAAGGAGACGCCCGGCAGCTTCGGTGAATATTTGGTAAACTTCCCATTGCATCCGCCGAATTTTCCCGTTCGTGATTACCGGAAAGTTCCTGTTGATAGCCAAAACAAGCACGTTGCCCTGCTTAAAATTGATGTAGGTGATAAGGATCTGCAGCAATGTGCAGATGCATGGATGCGCCTGTATTCAGAATATCTCTGGACTCAAAAACGCTTTGATGAAATCGGGTTCGAATTCACCAGCGGACAGTTTTTTGCCTGGAATGATTACAGAAAAGGAATCAGAACAAGAGAAGTAAACAAAAAAGTAAGTTTCTATGATTCGGGAATTACCGACGATTCGTATTCAGCATTTCGGGAGTATCTGAACATAATTTTCCGCTATGCCGGAACCATATCACTGGACCGTGAATCGGTTGCTGTTACGGAAAATTCTAACATCAGAACGGGTGATTTCATCATAAAACCCGGAAGTCCGGGACATTCAGTAATCATCGTTGGAATGGCGACAAATACGGTGGGAAAAAGGCTGTATCTGTTGGCAGAGAGCTTCATGCCTGCGCAGGATATTCATGTCCTCAAAAACACGGCGAATCCCGAAATTTCACCTTGGTATCAGCTTGATGTGGATGCGCCCAAAACGGTAACAGCCAAGTATGTTTTCAGACCCACATCCATTAAAAGGTTTCATGCCATCAAATAGAAAAAAGAAACGGAAATCTGGTTGCCCAAACTTCCGCTTCTACTACTAAAAAAACACAAACTAATATTATTATTCTGCAGTAAGTTCGAAATCGCCTTTAATTCTTACAAGGTCATTAATCATCGGTGCAGGGAAATTAGGACCTACGTTGAAATCTGATCTCTTCAGTGTTCCCATTACCTGGTAACCGTGAGTGGTCTTTTTGTTCATTGCATTTACAGTAGAACCTCTGTAAACCAAAGTTAAAGTCACCGGTTTTGTAACGCCGTGCATGGTAAGATTACCTTTCAGTGTGTAGTAATTCTTTTTGCCTTTAGTCAAGGAAGTACTGGTAAAATCCAGGGTTGGATATTTAGCGGCATCAAAAAAATCTGCACTTTTCAGGTGATTGTCTCTCGCTTCAATGTGCGTGTTGATGGAATTTACATCCGCAGAGAACGTGATTTTTGAATTCACGAAATTTTTCTCGTCAGCATTGATGGTTAAATCTGCTTTGTCGAAGTTCCCTGTAATGTCATTGATGCCAAGGTGCATTACGGTGAACTGGATTCTTGAATGAGCCGGGTCACTTTTCAGATTCAACTGAGCAAAAGTGGAAACCGTAAACATCATTACGGTAAGGATTGATAATAATTTTTTCATAATACTTTTTTTTCTGTTAATAATTATAGTGCAAAGATATGGAAGCACGGAAACGCGGACATTGATCTAGGATAAGAAATCACTAATCGCAGTTTCCTTCCGTATCGCAGCTTTCACCCTGACTGATGATCTGCAGCCCTTTGTCGCCGGCAGCAAATTCTTTCCACGAAGCATTAAGTACTTCCAGAAAATGTTCCGGCTGCTGAGCGCCCGACACCCCGTATTTATCATTGAACACAAAAAACGGAACCGCGTTAATACCCAACTGTCTTGCCATCAAACCATCCTGAGCTACTGCATTTGCCAATTCATCTGAATTATAGGCATTTGAAATATCTTCTGCAGCCAGTCCCACAGATTTTCCGATTTCTACAAGAGTAGCTTCATCATCTATATTTTTACCTGAAATAAACTGCGCTTCAAATAACGCCTCTTCCATTTCGTTGGCTAAGTTCTTCTTTTTTGCGAGCTGGATCAGAAGATGACCTTTAAAAGAATTGGCAACTTTGGATTCATCGAAGTTGAAGTCAATTCCGGCTTCTTTTCCGGCATTTTTGGCATGTTCGTGCATGGCTTTTGCCCGCGCCACAGGAATTCCCTTTGCTTTAGAAAAATAATCGTACGGATTGGTTTCCGGCTGGGTAACCAGATTTGGATCCAACTGGAAACTGTGCCAGGTGATTTCAATTTTTTCTGAATCAGGGAACTGTTCTAAAGCTTTTTCAAACTTCTTTTTTCCGACATAACAAAACGGACAGCGGATGTCGCTCCAGATATCTACTTTCATTTTTTTTACTTTTTTTTGAATTTAGAATACAAATATAGCTGCTATAATACATTGCGGAATTGATCTGAGGTAAGAAATGAACAGTAGTACTTAGAGTCTCAGATAAAGCTGCATAACCACGCACCAGAATGCCAGCGTAACGAAGGATAGCGGTATGCCTACGCCCATCATGAGGTTGCATAATTTAGGCTCCAGTTTATGGGTTGATGCAATAATGGCGGCGGTAATCATTGGTCCCATGGCTGCTTCCATGAAAGCAATTTCGATGGTTTCACCCCGCTGATTCAGAATGATGAAATAAAGAACGAAAATAAACGCCGGAAAAAGCATCAGTTTAAATATGAGCCCCCAGAATAAAGGTTTTGAATGGATGCCAGGATGCTGCCAACTTAACTGGCTTCCTACGGAAACTAAGGCTAAAGGAACGGTTGTTGCGCCCAGTTTTGCAAAAACTTCATCTAATGCTTCCGGCATGTTGATGCTGAAAATATTGAGAATTACTGCTAAAGAAAATGCAATAAACGGCGGGAATCTGATGATTTTATTAATGATTTCAGAGATTGAACTTTTGCCGCCTGAATAAAAATTTACGACTGCAATTCCCACGGTTGAAAGGGCTACAAAAGAACCCGGCTGGTCGGCGAGCATGACGGTTTTGAGGCCGTTTTCCCCAAAAAGCGACTGGATAACAGGAATTCCGACAAAAGACGTATTCCCGAAACCCGCACACATAATCAGTGCACCGGTAATAGCAGCCGACCACTTGAAATATTTCGCCAGCAATCCAAAGAATGCAATAGCAAGAAAGATATTAAGCCAGGCGATAGCAACCGGAAAAATTACCTCAAAACTTAAAATGATTTTGGGGATATAATAGAGCGAAAGCGCCGAAAGCGAAATATTGATCACAAATGAATTCAGCGCAAGATGCCCACTTTCAGGGAAAAGTTTGGTCTTCCTCAGAAAAAATCCAAGAAATAGACACAGAAAAAGAAGAATTAAATTGGACAATTTTTTTTAGTTAAGAGTTAAGAACTCGAAGATAAGAGCACTATTTGATAACCAATTCTTAGCTCATTTCTGGTATGGGGTTCAAGATTATTTATTTTTTAAAGTATTAACTGTAGCGATCAGCATAGAAGGTTGATAATGATTGTTAATTATTAAATATTTTATCCCTCTAAACAATACCATCAACTCCAAAGTTAAATCTCTTATTTCTTATCTCATAGCTCCTATCTCTTACTTTAGAGGCTTTCGAGATACGCATTCCAGCCCATAATCTTATAATTAAGCGCCGCTTTTTCAGCATCTTCAGCTTTATAAATTCCGCGTCCCACAATCATGAAATCGGTCTGGAGATTCTTAAAAACATGTTCAGGAGTGTGATATTGCTGACCTTTTCCATCTCCGGATTCACCCATATTTACGCCCGGTGTGAAGAGCAGCAGTTCTTCCGGAATTTGTTTCTGGGAAACACCACCAATCACATTCGGGTGACTCTGGGCAATTTTCAGGGCTTCATCCTGATAGTTTTTGTCGGTTAATGTTCCTTTTGAAGACATGCCGAGAATTGCGACTACGCCTACATTAAGAAAACAGTCGAGCGAATCGTATCCGCCGATCACGTGCGAAGTAACAAAATCTGCCCAGTTCGAAATCTTGTAAATTCCGTAAGAAAACTGCAGCTCCTGAGTATTACCGATGTCGGCAAACTTTCGGTCTTCCATCAGCAGGAAATTATATTTTGCCGCAAGATCTTTTAGTGGAAGAATGGTGGTATCTGGATCAAAATCGGTGATGATATCGATATGAGTTTTAAGTGCGACAATGTGCGGACCCACTTTTTCGGCAAGATCCAGAAGTACCTGCGTAGAAATAACATCAGCAGAAACAATGAGATTTGATTTTTTTTCAAGAGAAATCTCCAGCAGTTTTTTTGCTACAGAATGGTCAGCATGTTCCAGTTTATGTTCATACGAAGGACGCTTTTTCTCTTCGAATTTCACTATATTTCCTTTCAGGAAATCATCGATTCTCAAGACCTCGTCATCGCATAAATGACCTTCTTCCTTAAGCATTTTGCAAACTTCAGAAATGGTGAACAGGGTATGAACACGGTAACCTTTGCTTTCGAGCATTTCCTTGCCACCCTGCTGTCTGTCCAGAACGACTACGATATCAGAAACGGTAATTCCTTCGTTTTCAATCTCCGGAATGGTTTCCAGAAGCGATTTTCCGCTGGTGATGACATCTTCTACCAAAAGGCAGTTCTGTCCTTTGGTATAAATACCTTCGATCATTTTTTTGGTGCCATAGTCTTTGGCTTCTTTTCTTTTGATGATCAGCGGCAAATAACTTTCCAGCGACATTGCCGTAGCCATAGGAAGTGCAGCATAGGGAACCCCGCAGATGAGATCGAAATTATCGAGCGGAAGCATATCTAACAGGTAATTCGCGAGACGTTTTAAAATTTTAGGATCAGAGGCAAGAGGCCGCAAATCAACATAAAACGGACTTTCGATACCGCTTTTAAGGGTAAAACGACCGAATTTGATAATTCCTAACTGGTAACACTCGAGAAAAAACTGTTTTTTACTATCCATTTACTTTTTACTTTCTTACAAAGTTAGGGTTTTCGCCAATATTTCGTGGAATACGAAAAGGTTAAAAAGTATTAAAAATGGAGTAGTGCCAGTTTTTGAAAGAAAGAATTGATTTTATTATCCAGTTGTATTGAGTTTTCAGAACTTGACGATGAAATTTGAGGTTGTGCAAAGGTTATCCTTGTTGGGGGCTGTTTTTTTTCAAACCGTGTTTTTCAAGTCTTTTGTCGCTGTTTTGATAAATTTTTCTTTGTCTTTTTTTACTTCTTTCAACATTGCTTTTCTGGCGGCAGGTATGGTAAAATACTTTTCAGCCCACAGGTTTATTTCAATCATCAAAGGCAGTAAATCAATTCCTTTTTGTGTCAGTTTGTATAAAACTTTTGCTTTACTGTCTGGATGGTCTGATTTGATAATGATTTTGTTTTCTTCAAGTGTTTGAAGTCGTGAAGCCAAAATGTTAGTCGCTATTTTTTCGTCCGATTTCAGAAAGTAGCCATAAGTGCATTGTTTGGCGATCATTAAATCCCGAACAATTAGCAACGACCACTTGTCGCCCCAAATGTCAAGGGAACAACTAACGGGACAGTCGGATCTTTTCTTAGTGTCTTTCATAAAATATTTTCAAAAACAACTTGCAAATCAAAAGTGGTTTATTAATTTTGCACTTGCATTTTGAAAGCAAATTTACGGACTTTCTAAAACAAAGACAAAAATGGACTTAAAAAATAAAGCGATTTTAATCACCGGGGGTAGTGCAGGTATCGGATTGGAAGCCGCTAAACAATTCCTGGAAATCGGCACAAAGGTTATCATCACGGGCAGAAGTCAAGACAGACTAGATGCAGCTAAAAAACGATATCCAAATTTGATTGCGATAAAAAGCGATGTTGCCAACGACGAAGATGCAATTTCTCTGTACAGAAAAGTTGAACAACTTGGCGGGATTGATATTCTCTACAACAAAGCAGGTGTTGGGATGGTCTCAACCAATTTGGGCGTGCCGAATGACAAACATTTTGAAAGTGCAGCTCACGAGATGAAAATTAATTACCTGGCGGTCATTCGTCTAAATAATCTTTTTTTGGAAATGCTGAAATCAAGAAGAGAAGGTGCAATTATACACACAACTTCCGTTTTGAGTTATGTACCTTCGTTAATTGAAGCGACCTATTCAGCATCTAAAACTGCTTTGGCATTTTACACAAAATCGCTGCGTGAACATTTGCGAATTGCAAACAGCGATGTAAAAGTGTTTGAGTTATTACCACCTGCGGTAGATACGGAACTGATAGCACATCGAACAGGCAAAAAAATAAGCCCCGAGAAATTGGTGCAAGCATTAATTATAGGGTTAATAAAAGACCAATACACCATTCGTGCAGGCGATACAAAGGTAGTTTATATACTCAATCGTCTTTTTCCAAAATTAGCTTTCCGATTGGTTAATCCAAGGAAAGCAGACAAATTTTTACAATAAATAAAAAAGAAATGAAGGCATACACAATAAGCCGTTACAGCAAAGAAGACAAGCTTCAACTAACAGATGTTCCGCAGCCGGTTGCAAAAGAAAACGAAGTTTTAATTGAAGTCCATTCGGCAAGCATAAATCAATTGGATTTAAAATTGAAAAGCGGTGAGTTTAAAATGCTGCTTCCCTATAAATTCCCTTTGATCTTGGGGCACGATGTTGCAGGAGTAGTTGTTGGCGTCGGCGCAAAAGTCAGCCGCTTCAAAGTTGGTGATGAAGTTTTTGCCCGTCCTGCCGATTTTCGTATCGGCACATTTGCGGAATTTATTGCTGTCAATGAAAACGATGTTGCATTAAAACCTAAAAATATTTCAATGGAGCAAGCGGCTTCAATTCCGTTGGTTAGTTTAACGGTTTGGCAGGCGTTTATTGAAAAAGCAAAACTCAAAAAAGGTCAGAAAGTGTTTATTCAAGCAGGTTCTGGCGGTGTCGGAACAATTGCTATTCAGTTGGCAAAACATTTAGGTGCAACTGTCGCCACCACCACAAGCGCCGCTAATTTTGAGTTGGTTAAAAGTCTTGGTGCTGATGTTGTGATTGATTACAAAACACAGGATTTTGAAACCATTTTGAAAGATTACGATTTGGTGTTAAACAGTCAAGACGAAAAAACATTGGAAAAATCGCTGCGAATTTTGAAGCCCGGCGGAAAAGTCATTTCCATTTCAGGTCCACCTGATGTTCCTTTTGCAAAAGAAATTGGCTTGTCATGGTTGATGAGAACAGTGATTTCTTTTTTAAGCAGAAAAGTCCGCAAACAAGCCAAACAATTGAATGTAGATTATTCGTTTTTGTTTATGCAGGCTAACGGGAAACAGTTGTCAGAAATTGGAAAGTTGATTGAAACCGATGTTATTCGTCCTGTTGTGGATAAAGTTTTGCCGTTTGAGCAAATGAACGAAGCAATGTCTTACGTTTCAAGTGGCCGTGCCAAAGGAAAAGTCATTGTGAAAGTGAAGTAAATTTGTCTGCTTTGCGGTGTTCGAAGAGTTGCCGCCAGCGTTTGCAGGCTTGTTCAGCAGCGGATGAAAGCGAACTGCGTACAGTTGGCAATGTAAAATATTATTCGTGAACGAAATACTTCCGGCAAGACAAAATCTGCTGTTATAAGTGTGCTGTTAGTGATCGTCGCTTCGTATGATGGGAAATTCATAAATGTCTAAAAACCGGTCTATAATTTTGCTTTCAAATTGTCCGATGATTGTTCCGTTCATTTTTTCATAGAAACCTTTCGCGTTAGGTTCAGCTACAAGTGATAATCTTTCATAGTCACGTGAGGAAGCGTATTCCATTATATACTTGAAAATTTCACGTCCATAGTTTTGTTTAAGTTTTTGAGGTACAAGCCAAAAATGATCGATCGTCGCCGTATTTTCTTCCTCGTGAATAATGGCAAAAAAACCGATAAAAACTTCCGCGTCAAAAACCTTAACCACCTTATTTTTTGAAATATAATCTTCGGTAACTTCTAAATCTGTTTTCCATAACGACATCCATTCTTCTGGATATCCCCAGCTACGTTTTGAGGCAAACGACGTTCTAGATAACAGAGCGGAATCTCCTAGTATTGCGTCGGTGTAGGTAAGTTGTTTGTGCATGATTGTTCAAATTTACCGTTCGGTTTCCGCTAAGATCGCTAACGTTTTTGCCTGGCGATGTCGCAGATCTTTAGCACAAATGTTTCATAGAAGCACTTTAGCTGCCATTTTCACAAACCGATTTTAGTTGTGCACCGGCTTTATCGAATGGTTAGAATTTTTCAGGTTTATCGTACTCAACTTCTGTAATATTAAACTTTGCATAACTGAAATCGCCTTTGTCTAATCTCCATAAAACATCAAAGGCTGTCGGTATTAATATATTATTCAATTCCTTGTAATTCGTTGCCTTGATAACCCAGGTTTCTAAACCCTTGTCGCCCATATACCGTTTTGTCTCCATTTCGGTTATTTCACCAATGTCGTTAAATGTAATTTTAAAAGATAAAGAAAGCCCATTGTAATTGAATATAAGTTTCGCAGTATTTTTATCGATAGGTGTCCATTGTAATCTTTCAGTGGGTAAAAAATTTGTCGGATACAAAACGCTTTCTCCAAGCCAACGAAGATGTTCTCCTTCATTATATTTTTCTCCTTTTGCATCTGCTACATTATACACTGAAAAAAGTGTGGCAATTAGTCTGCCCTTGTCTGAAATATACATATCCCGGGCAACAAACATTGATGTTGTGCCTTTCCAAATAAAGCCCGGTTTCTCTGTTGTTGCATATTGCTCTCCCGTTATGTTTATCCAACCTTTGGCAAGGTCTGTTTTAAATTGTCCGTCATGTTTAATTCTTGCATAACTTATGTATGGTTGTCCTTCTTTTAGAATATGATTAAAATATCGCTGCACAGGTTCCGGTAATCCGTTCAACTGGCTTTTATGAAATGTTTGGTTAGATATACTTTTCGATTGTGCAAAAAGTTCTTTTACTTCTCTATCAAATTTTATGGCCAGGTTTATTTTACCAATGATTAGGATTAATAGAAGTAGCCCAACTATGGTGAGTGAAATTATCATAAGATTTTTCATTTCTTGTAAAGGGTTCTAACTTTCGGAAGCAGTGCAACAAAAATTATAGGAATAGAATAAAGGATGTAAAATGTTTGAAGCCAACTTGTACCATTTATGAATATGGTTTCAACCTGTATCCAAATAATCAGGGCAAAACCAATATAAATACTGTATGACCAAGCCCAATACATATCTTTAAACAAGTTGAAGTATTCAGCAATGTTGTTGGTTGGTTTCTTAATTAAAGCATAGGAAATATAACACGGAAAAAATCCTAGGATTGTAAATAGTATAATACCCGGAATAAGAAAATCAGGAAAAGGGGACTGTGCCAAAATCGAAAGTGGCAAGCCTCCAAGTAGTTTGCCAGAAGGTGAAATAATCAATGCTCCGCCGCCACCGATTGCACTCACACCCAGAAATAATAACAATGAAATCAGGATGTTTCTTGTGGCAGTTGGTTTCATCGCTGTAATTTTTTGAACATCAGGCAAAGCATAAGCATTGATAATGGTGCTGTAATAACCCAAGGCGTGGCAATGAGTAATAAATTGTCAGAAAAGTTAGGACTGAAATAAACAAATGCAATTAATGGGGTGGTAAAACTATGAACAAGGAATGTATATCTAACCCATTTTTGAAATCCTGTTTTTTCAAAAACCGGCATTGCAAATAAAGTTGCTAATCCCATTGCTATATAACCTATAGCATCAAAATCCCAAAAAAGAGAATGAGGTGTTTGTCTAAGGATATTAATCTCGTCAGAAACGCCTTTAACGGTCATTGGAATTACGGTTGCTAATTGAACAACATAATTAGCCACAACGAATACTACATAAATTACAGTAAATATAACTGCTGTATGGGACCAAAATTTTTTGGCGGGCTTCGTTATGTGATGCAGAGCAAGAATTTCAAGCATAAAAGGGACTGTTATGCAGAGAGAAAATCCATAAATTAAAATTTCGTCCCATGGATAAGTGAAGAAACCTAAAATTTGTAAAGTCTGAACGACTCCAAATGCAGTGATAGCAATAAATGCAATAAGTCCTGACCAAAATCCGACTTTTGAAATTGTCCTATCTAAGATGAAATTATTATAGTGGCTATTTACATCCATAAGACAGCGGATTTATTAAGGGCTTTACAAAGGTAGATTTTATTTGTCAGCTAAACGTTTGTATGAATATTTAGATTTCCTGTACAATTCACTGTCAATGTCGGAAGGTGGCGCTTTGCGGTTGCTGGTAACGGTTGGGTATTTCTGTTGGCGGGGATTATTATAACTGGTTTTTCTAAATATGACAAAATGAACAATTAGCGAAAATCTTTATGATGTAAACTTTACACCCGCTAATAGAAATACATTGTTATCCTGACAATCCTCCCTATTTGTATCTAATGCTCCCAAATGCCTATTAATAAACGGTTTTAGTTTTTTATCAGTGCAAAAAAATGCAAAGAAAAGTAACGAAAAGTCCTATTTGTTGTACCAAATGTTGTATCTTTGTTTAGGCTTGCACTCAGATACTTTGTTGCTCTTTTCACTCCCTTCATCAGTTTGCATTCCTTTTCAAATGTAGTACAACAAATCCAAATCCGCAACATTATGGCTACAGTAAAACTCATCCTAAGAACCCACCAGGCAGATAAAACCGGCGCTGCACCACTGTACATCCGCGTGATCAAAGACCGTAAAACAAAATTCATTTCTACTGGCTATAAATTTCTTCCTGCGCAATGGAATCCTATTGACCAGGTGGTAAGAAAAAGTTTTAAAGGCTCTGCCCGAATGAATGCCCTTCTGGCTCAGAAAGTTGCGGACGCTTCCGGGGAGGTAGCAGACCTGGAAAGAAATTCAAAAACTGTTTCAGCCAGAAGATTAAAAGAAGCCATCAACGGAAAGCGGTCACTGAATTTCTTTGACTTTGCCGATGCCAGACTTGAGAAAATGAAAAACTCCGTGTCGATACAAACGCACAAAGCTTACAAATCACAGCTGAAAAAGTTTGAGGAATATAACGGCAGCAGAGACATGAATTTCGATGATATGACGGTCACAATGCTGCGGGATTACATGAACTACTGCAGCACTAAACTCGGTAATACTAACACAACAGTGAGGTATTCACTGCTTATCCTGTCCATCTTTTTTAAAGAAGCGATTCGCGAGGACCTGGTGTACTCACACCTTTACCCATTCGATAAAATTAAAATCAAAAAAGACCCGGGTAAAAGAATGTTCCTTTCAAAAACCCAGCTGCAGAATTTTACAGAACTTAAAGCTAATCCCGACGGCAAAGCTCAGGTAATAAAAGACATGTTTCTTTTCAGTGTCTATGCCGGTGGACTTCGCCTTAGTGATGTCATTGAAATTACCTGGGAACATATCGACCTTCAAAACCACAGGATCAGCAAGAAAATCAGAAAGACCGGCCGTGTACATAGTTTTAAGTTTGGGCAGTCGGCTTTGGAGATTTTAAACAAGTATAAACCGGCCGAAGTCAATCCTTCGGATTTTGTATTTCCGATGTTGGATAATGATTCGCCTTATCATACCAACGAGCTGTATGCTTACGAAGAACTGAAAAGATGCAGCTCATTGTGTGGCTTTCATCTGAGGGCAATCGGCAAGCAAATGAAATTACCGTTCTCGCTTTCCTTTCACCTGGCTCGACATACATTCGCCACTAACGCATTGAACAACGGAATGAGAATCGAGCATGTATCTAAACTTCTGGATCACACAAATATCGGCACTACCCAGATTTATGCAAAGATCATTTCGCAGGAACTGGACGATGCAGTGGACAAATACATCTATTAAACATAATTGTTGAAAACTTTAGCACTTTCTTTTCAAAAGAAGGTGCTTTTTTTTGCACACGATTTCATAAATTAGCTTGATGATGAAAAAAACATAAAAACGCTTCCAGTCTTAAAACCTGCTGACTGATTTCTGTTTCCCAATGCACTGAAAAGAATTTCCCCTCCCCATTCCCAGATTCCTTAATTCATCTGCCACCACTGCCAGTTGGTGAAAGATCCCGTGCAGTGGCTAAACAAATTCGAGAAACTTCTTACCCTGAATGACGATCTTTTTAATGGGGTTCGAAACCAGAACCGTCACACAAAGTTCATGATCAGCATCGAAACAAAAAGAAATAAAATTTTGGATGAGCAGTCGAAACTTGTAAAAGCCAAGCCCGCAAAGAAATACATCAATGCTGAAAGCGAAGACCGGTATTTCTCGTTTAAGGAGACCAGAGAAAATATGGAACTTCTTGCCGATAATAAAGAAAAAATTTATTTCCTGACCTCAGAAATTTACGATTACAAAACCGAGGATATAATAACGAAAAACCAAAAACTCCCTGAATTTGATGCAGAGTGCGAAAAGATGATCGGGAAAATTCAGACGCTGGCAAAACTAAGGGCTGAAATTGAAGCTTCCCGCTGTACTGAAATAATTGCCGAAAAGAATAGTGAAAAAATAATATTGAACGGCCCACTCAATATCATCACCAACGCCTTCAAACAGATGATGACTTCGGTTAAGCCAAACGGCAAACCATACTTGCAGAAAAGAATTAAGGATATTGCTGATTTTCTAGCTGATAATTTCGTTGACGAAAACGGAAACACTTTGTCGAAAGACACATTGCAGACTTATCTCTCTCCAGGACGAAACGACAAGGATCCAAATTCCGATCAGATGATTAAGTTTTAGTACGATTTTCAAACACCTGTTTGAATTTACAATATTCTAAAGTCCAATTAGTTACAAAGTATTTAGTCCGATCGGACTAAATCGGACTAATCGGACTTTTTCCTTTATTTCAATTTTGCTTCATAATCTTAAACCCAATAAAATTATGGAAGCAATTATCCTTACCAAAGACCAGTTCAACGAGTTAATCTCAAAAATCAACGACATTTCCGAGAAGATCAGTGCTTCGCGTTCTGCAAAGACTGAAACCTACCTGAACAACAAACAGTTCATGGAAATGCTTGATGTATCGCTGCGGACCGCTCAGTCTTGGCGCGACGAAGGAAAGATCTCTTTTTCCCAGGTCGGCAACAAAATCTACTACAAACTCTCTGACGTAGAAAAATTCATCCAGGATTACCGCAACTC
The DNA here is from genome assembly GCF_024171485.1 of Chryseobacterium sp. HSC-36S06. GTDB lineage: Bacteria > Bacteroidota > Bacteroidia > Flavobacteriales > Weeksellaceae > Kaistella. The sequence goes on along the minus strand of NZ_JALJZX010000004.1, from coordinate 31,870 downwards.
CGCCTTTGCCAAAAAGTAATTTTCGCTTTCTCTTGTTCTTTTGCCGAAGAGCCCATGCATCTGCTTTGGGCTCTTTTTGAAACTTTTAAAAACAGGAATTAACACCCAGCACCTAACACCAAACACCCAACAATTATGAAATCCACCATATTCAAAAACTTCAATGAAGTCATCGAACAAAAAGACATTCTGAAAATCCTCGACGAAATCAAAACCGGAACCTACCGCAACGCCATCACTTACCTTCGGAAATCACTCGCAGAGGATAAAAAAGAAGCTGCAGAAAGAGCTAAAAAAGCACTTCCGGCATTCACACCCTCCGCAACATTCAAAGGCGGCAGGAAAATGGAATTCCTGACCAACTACAACGCCTTAGTAGTTCTGGACATCGATAAAATCACCAAAGAAAAACTCACTGAATGCAAAGAAAAACTCCAAAACAACGAATTTGTTTTTGCAGCCTTCACAAGCCCATCAGGAAACGGCCTGAAAATCTTTGTAAAAGTCAGTACCGACAAAACCGAACACAAAGAAACCTTCTTAAAACTCCAGGTCTACTTCGAAAACCTTCTCCACCTCGAAATCGACAAATCCGGCAAAGACATCACCCGGCTTTGCTTCTTTTCCTACGATCCTGAACTCTACCTGAACGAAAACTCTTCCATCTTTACCAATCAAAAAACCGTCATTGCGAGCGCAGCGAAGCAAACCTTTGATACGGATTCAGAAACATCGGAGTCACAACAAGTTGCCAAGTCCTGTCATCCCGAGCCCACCGAAGGAAACTCCTGCGAAGCAGGAAAAAGCCGCGAAAGAACACCCAGCACCCAGCACCCAACACCCATTAATAACGATGTTTTGTACCACAACGCCATCACCTTCACCGAAAAGAAATATCAATTCGTCGAAGGCAGCCGCAATTACTTTGTTTTCACCCTCGCCAACAACCTGAACCGAAAAGGCGTTCCTGAATCCCTTGCATTAGGCTATATCCTGGCTGATTATGACTACAATACTCAGGAAGTTATGACCGCAGTAAAAAGCGCCTATTCCAACACCTCAGAGTACGCCACCGACAATTTCACACCACAAAAGAAATCCGCCAAATCCGCACAATCCGCGAGCATAAGAAAAAATTCAGACGAATCATCCGCGACAACAAGCCACGATGGAACAATGACTTTAGACGAGGAAGAGGAACCGGCTCTAATAGATAAACTCGAAAACTTCCTCAACAACCGCTACAAATTCCGCTACAACGAAGTCCTGGGAAAACTGGAATACAAAAGAGTGAATGGAAAAGTCTGGAAATACATCACCGACTTCAAAGAAAACTCCATCCTCCGCGAAATCCAGAAAGCCAAAGTACGCTGCAGCATCAACTCCCTCCGGAACCTTCTGCGCTCCGACTTCTGCGAAATGTACGATCAAAGACTACTTTGAAAATTTGCCGGAATATACGGGCGATAAAGATCACATCGAAGAGCTGGCTTTAACGATCACCACCACGAAACCTGACCTCTGGAAAGAATGTTTCAAAAAGTGGTTTGTTGCCATGGTAGCCTGTGTTCTGGATGAAAAGCAAATCAATCAGACCGTGATCGTCTTTTCAGGCAAACAGGGACTCGGAAAAACAACCTGGATTGAAAAACTAATGCCTCGCGAACTCAAACAGTATATCTTCTCCGGAACCGTGAACCCCAACAACAAAGACACCCTAATCCACTTGGCAGAGTGCATGCTCATTAACCTGGATGAACTTGAAAATTTGAACCGTACAGAGATCGGTTCCCTGAAAGAACTAATCACTAAAACGCACATCAGAATGCGAAAAGCATACGGCCACAACAACGAAAATATGCCCCGCCGTGCCAGCTTCGCCGGCAGCGTGAATACCGCACAGTTCCTCAACGACACCACCGGCTCCCGTCGTTTTCTTTGTTTTGAATTGGAGAACATCGAATACCAACACCAAGTCGATATTAACCTGTGCTACGCCCAGGCATTAAAACTTTTTAAAGAAGGCTTCCGCCATTGGTTCAACCAGAAAGAGATTAAAGACATCAACGCGAACAACGAGCAGTACCAATTAATGAGCCCTGAAGAAGAACTTTTATTGACATGGTTTGAACCTGCCACAAGAGAAACTGCAAATGCCTTTCTCAACGCTTCTCAAATTGCAGTTCGGCTGGCTACTGTAGCTAATATAAATGTGACAGGCGGTACAGTCAATAAATTAGGAAAAGCTTTAAAGAAACATGGCTTTACCAGAATCGTAAGAAATAAAAGTTATGTTTACGTTGTAAATGTTCTCGATATTGATGAAGTAGATCGAAGAGCACGAAAAAAAGAACATATTGAAACCGATAATTCCGCGGTTGGAAAGTTGCCGTACAGATTTCCAAATTAATGCTGAATTTCCTTAAAATAAACCACAAAATTTACCTTTGAAAAAAGCAGTGCCAATAGCACTGCTTTTCTTTATTTTATGGCAGTAAGGGCAGTAACCACTTTTTGGCAAAAAACTTTTTTTTATTTTTTTTCAAAAAAAAACATATGAATTAGAATATTTCCAAAGCAAACTAAAACAGGCATTTCATTATGCTGCGTTCTTCTATATGAGATTAATAGGTAAATTTTTATACTAAAAAATAAAATTTTTCTCTTGCCAAAGTTTGCTTACGTCCTTACACCCCTTTTTTCCTTCATTATTTTTCCTTAATTTTCACTTTCAAAAAATAAGACAGACTGGATGATGTATTTTTTCAGTATCCTTTAGGATGCATTATATGATTCTAAACATGTAGTATTGTTCACACTCAAGAAAGTGAACTTTCTTTGACAGGTTCAAATTTGAACTTAACGACCGAGGACTTAAAGCAGTCTACAGGATGATGGAAAAAGGAGGTGCTCCTTTCGAAGGTGGCCTGACGGCAAGTAAATACATGTCGCTGAATAAAACCTCCAAAGCTACAGCAACCAGAAACTTGCAGCACATGAACGACATAGGCGCCTTGATAAAGACAGGGGGCGGCCGATTAGTTTCCTATCAGCTTAATTTGAGTAATTAATAATCTCGGCTCTGCCACAGCAAATAACATAATTGCAATTAAACGAATTTTCAAACGACACCGAGATATTATCCCTTTCCCGCATTGCAACAGTAATGAGGAAACACCATTGATATTCATCACCTTTTCGCATTCAAAGCCCAATAGTAATCCCCCCTCTTATCTTTTCGTCTTCTTTGTCGGTTATCATTTAAAAATTAATTTATAAAAATTAATTTGCCGGTATATGAAGTAATCTTAAAATAAGTCGAATCTGTTCACTGTATAATAGCTTTTGATGCCAACAACATTCAGCAAGTAAGCTACCGACGATATCTGCTAGCCCCTCCGCACCGCAGGGCTCAATTTACCGAACTTCTATATTCATTAGGTGTGCTGCCTACACGCTGCTTAAAAAGCCGGGTGAAGTGCTGCGGATATTTAAAGCCAAGGTCATAAGCGATCTCACTCACCGACTTGCTCTGGTCAAATATCCTCTCTTTTGCAACATCAATCACTTTTGCCTGTATGTATTCCTGCGCGGTTTTACCGGTCTCTTTCTTTATGAGGTCCCCAAAATAACTGGAAGACAAATTCAATTCCCTTGCACAATAAGATACCGATGGAAGACCGACTGTTTGAGGCTTATTGGATTGAAAATATTCGTTTAGTAAAGTCTCAAACCTTTCTAAAATGCCCTTATGAACATTATCACGCGTTAAAAATTGACGGTCATAGAAACGGGTGCAATAGTTCAAAAACAATTCAATATTATCTACAATGATTTTTTTGCTGTGCTTATCCATAGCCTGTTCTAACTCATACTCAATTTTTGAAAGGCAGTCCATCACAATCTTTCTTTCACGTTGTGAGATATGCAGTGCCTCATCGGATTGATAACCGAAGAATGTATAATCCTGAATATGCTTGCCAAGCGTGGTGCCATGTATGAGGTCAGGATGAAAAACGAGGGCATAACCTTTTGGTTGATAGATCTCACCTGTAGTCTCAATAGTAACCACTTGTCCTGGCGAAACAAATACCAGCGTCCCTTCCTGGTAATCATAGGTATGTTTGCCATAGTGCAGGTCACCACATTTCACTTCCTTTAGGAAAATGCAATAGAGACCATAGTTGATCCGAACCGTCTTTTCTCCGCCCCATGACCTGGGAGCTGCCTTTGAGAAGTCAATTACACTTACCAGGGGATGCAGTGTCTCATGATTATTCAATACATTGTATTCACTTACCGTCTCGAACTTATACACATTATGCATTTTCAAATGTTTTAGTACTACAAATTTATACATTCAAAACATAGGGTAATGATTTATAAATTCATATCAGCAATAATGGTAGATAAATCCGCAATCTGTATACCAGAGACGAAAATAATTCCATAGACCTTTGTATCTCAAAACAAAGAGTATGCAAACAGTAAAATTGAATAATGGTGTAGAGATGCCAATACTGGGATTTGGAGTTTTCCAAATGACGGATCTGGTTGAATGTGAAAGAAGCGTATTAGATGCCATAGAAACAGGTTATCGCCTTATTGATACAGCCCAATCCTACATGAATGAAGAAGCAGTAGGTAAAGCTATCAAAAGCAGTGGAGTACCACGAGAGGAACTGTTCATTACAACGAAACTTTGGATACAATCAAATGGTTACGAAGGTGCAAAGAAATCGTTTGAGGCTTCACTGAAGAACTTACAATTAGACTACCTCGACCTATACTTAATTCACCAACCTTACGGTGATGTATACGGTGCGTGGAGAGCTATGCAGGAGCTCTATAAAGAAGGTAAGATCAGGGCAATTGGTGTCAGCAATTTTCATCCCGACAGGCTTACTGATTTAATTGTTCACAACGAAGTTGTTCCTGCTGTCAATCAAGTTGAAACGCACCCATTTCAGCAGCAGATTGAGACACAACAATTCATGCAGGAGAACAATGTCCAAATTCAATCATGGGGCCCGTTTGCCGAAGGCAAAAACAACCTGTTTAACAATGAGGTATTGGTTTCTATAGGTAAGAAGTACAATAAATCTGTAGCACAGGTTGTATTGAGGTGGCTAACACAAAGAGGTATTGTTGTCATTCCAAAATCAGTTCGCAAGGAAAGAATGGAAGAGAACTTTAACAGTATCGATTTTGAAATCTCTACTGAAGACCTGGAAGCCATTAAAACATTAGACACAAAAGCAAGCCTGTTCTTTGACCACCGTGATCCCGCAATGGTAAAATGGTTAGGCGAAATAAAACTTGAAGTTTAACTCAGCTGACAATTCAAACAATTAGAATGAAAACAACAACAATTTTATTATTAGCAATAGCGCTTTCAGCGGCGGATAGTTATTCTTTAAAAGCCCAAACGATGAGTACCCAATCTCAACAAAATCCCTGGACTTTGGTATATGAGGGAGCGATTACCAAAAACGAAAATGGAAAAGTAAACATCCACCCGGTTACCTATAAACTTAACGGCATTGATATTGCTGCAAATCTTTACATACCAGCCGATTACGATGCATCGAAGAAATATGCGGCAGTAGTGTTAGCACATCCTAATGGTGGTGTAAAAGAACAAACAACAGGATTATACGCACAGCATTTAGCGGAGGCTGGCTATATAACCATTGTTGCTGACGCATCGTACCAGGGTGCAAGCGGTGGAGAGCCACGTCATACCGATAAGCCTGCTTATCGTGTGGAAGACATTCACGGTATGGCTGATTTTATAACAAGATTTGCAGGGGTTGATGCAACCCGCCTTGGAATTTTGGGTATTTGTGGTGGCGGTGGCTACACACTAAAGGCTGTACAAAGCGATAAACGGTTTAAAGCTGTAGCAACACTAAGCATGTTCAACTCCGGTGTAGTAAGACGTAATGGTTTTCAGAATGCTGGCTTAGCCACTATCCAGGAGCGGTTAAAAGCGGCTACTGATGCCCGTGCCCAGAAAGCAGCAGGAGGAAAAGTACTTTATTCAGGGGTAGCAAGCATTACTGATGAAGAAATTGCCAACACTACTATTGACCTTTATCGCGAAGGATACGAATATTATTATAGATCACACGCACATCCAAATTCAACCTTTCTGTACACTACGGTTAGTTTGATAGATTTAATGACCTGGGATGCTACCAATCAAATAGAGTTAATCAACCAGCCTTTGCTGATGATCGCAGGTAGTAAGGCCGATACTAAATACATGACTGAAGAGGCGTTTGCAAAAGCTACAGGCACAAAGACAAAAGAGATCTTTGTTATAGAAGGAGCGACCCATATACAAACCTATTGGAAACCGGAATACGTGGATCAGGCAATGAACAAGCTCAAAGACTTTTATGGTAAAAACCTGAAATAGTGAAGCGTTAGTAGCTTTCAGAAATTAAAATCGACTGTTAATCAGCAAAATCATACGTATGGACAATAACACAGGTAAAAAAGAACAGACAGGGTTAACCCGTCGCGATCTTATAAAGAATGGTTTGCTGCTGGCGGGTGCCGCAGTAATACCTTTGGGTTACATTTCAGCTGCCGTCACTCCGCCTCCAAAGCCTAAAGTAGCGTCCCTCCGTAAACTCGGCTCACTGGAGGTTTCGGCCATGGGAATGGGCGTTCAGAATATGCATCGGAAGTACACAACCGAGGTTCCATACCGCCCGGAAATGATCAACATTATTCGCGCTGCATACGACCGCGGTATTACTTTTTTCGACACCGCGGAGGCTTACGGACCTTTTGAAAACGAGCGCATTCTCGGTGATGCGATTCAGCCATTTCGCAACAACGTCGTGATTACGTCGAAGTTCGGGTTTGCCATTGACCCTGTGACCGGTCAGCGGCAGCCCGGTGGGCTAAACAGCAATCCCGAGCACATAAAACTAGCGGTTGAAGGGTCGCTCAAGCGCCTGAAAACAGACCGTATTGACCTGCTCTATCAGCACCGCGTTGATCCGAAAGTGCCTATTGAAGATGTCGCCGGAGCAATTAAGGAACTGATGCAACAAGGTAAGGTTCTGCATTGGGGACTTTCCGAACCGGGCATCCAGACCATCCGTCGTGCTCATGCCGCACTGCCGCTGACCGCTATCCAAAATGAGTACTCAATGGCAACCCGCGATCCGGAAAGACAGGTGATACCGCTTTGCGAAGAATTAGGAATAGGCTTTGTGCCTTGGTTTCCTCTGGACTGCCAACTGTTAACCGGCTGGATTGACGCCAATACACGATTCGCACCCGGCGATTTCCGTGCAGGCACTCCAAGATTCTCGCCTGAGAGCTTGGCTCACAATATGCAATTGGTTGAGCTGATAAAGACCTGGGCACAGCGTAAGCAAGTTGCTCCTGCTCAGATTGCACTCGCCTGGCTATTGGCGCAAAAACCCTGGATCGTGCCAATTCCGGGGACAACAGTGATGGATCACATGATTGAAAACAGCGGGGCGGCTGCGGTTCAATTCACGTCCGCTGAAATCAATGAGTTGGATTCGGCTGTCAGAGCCATCGAGGTCAAGGGACTGCGTCTGCCACAAGGAGTTCTCAATATGTCAGGAGTAGAGTCACCAATGAAATAATATGAAACGGCTCATTGTCTGTCTGTCTTTCTTAATCATAGTGGTCACAGCCTGTTCACCACAAAAGAACAGTTCGTCACCACCGATAGGTTCAAATTCTGAACAGGAAATCATTGCGCTGTCAAAAGAAAAGTGGCTTTGGATGGCAGAAAAAAAAACCCATCAACTCCAGGACCTCTTTCATGAAAAGTCCGTATTCGTTCACATGGGTGGCAGTTGGGGAAAGGAACGTGAACTTGAAGTGATCAGAAGCGGTAGTATATGGTACAAAAAAGCTGAAGTTTATTCTGCTTCTGTAAATATAATTGGAAACACCGCCATCCTTTTGAACGATATAGACCTGGTGGCTGTAGTTGGTGGAAACGAAGTTGTAAATCCTTTTATGGTAACGGAAGTGTATGTAAGCGAGAAAGGCAAATGGAAGATGGGATCACTAACCTTTTCAAGACTGACAAGACTAGTCAAACTTAAATAATATCAATATTAGCAAAGAAAAATTCTCCGTTTATGACCAACCTATTATTTGCATTAATTCTGTTGCTTTCGGGCTGCTCTGCATCTGAAAAGAAAAACATCACTGTAAAAAACGATAGTACTATAAATCCGGAGAAAGTATTGATTGTTTATTTGTCCAGAACCATAACACAAAAGCAATAGCAGAGATCATTCAAAGGAATGTTGGTGGAGAGTTAGTAGCAATTGAATTAGAAAAACCCTATCCCGATAATTATCAGGCCACGGTGCAGCAGGTGAGTAATGAAAATGAAACAGGTTTCCTTCCGCCTTTAAAAACCAACATTGATAGCATACAAAAATATGATGTAATATTTATTGGCTTCCCTACTTGGGGAATGAAACTACCCCGCCAATGAAGACGTTTTTAACGCAGCATGATTTAAGTGGTAAGACAGTCATTCCCTTCAATACAAATGCAGGTTATGGCATAGGAACAAGCTTTGAAACCATTAAGCAATTAGCTAAGGACAGTAAAGTATTGGAAGGCTTTGAAATGAAGGGTGGAATAGAAAGAGACGGAGTTCTTTTTGTTATGGAAGGTGCGAAGCTGACGGAAGCAGAAAAAAATGTAAAACAATGGCTAAAAGAGATCAGGATCAGTAAATAAATAGTCGCAAAAATAGTAAACATGAATAAAATGAAAAACATAAAGCACAGTCTTTATATAGTACTGCTATCCGCTATGGTTAGCATTTTACTTCCTGCATGTGCCACAACTCCGCTCACGAGTACAGCAGGACAATTATTACTCAAGGAACAGGGCAGTTTTGCAATTGGCGGTACAGTAGTAAAAGCTCCGGGTATATTCGATCCAATAAAACATGGTGCTTTCAATCCGGCAAATCAATCTTCAGCAGGCCAAACATTACACGGCGATCATGCTTATGTATTTTATCAGATACCGCAAAACCCAAGAAAACTTCCATTAGTGTTTTGGCATGGATATGGGCAGTCCGCAAAAACCTGGGAAACAACTCCTGATGGGCGGGAAGGTTTTCAAAACATATTCCTGCGCAGGCAGTTTCCTGTTTATCTGATTGATCAGCCGAGACGTGGTAGAGCAGGTCGAAGCACAAAGCCTATGAGCATTTCGGCAGCACCTGATGAACAACTATGGTTTGGCATATTCCGTCTCGGTGTCGGTAAAGATTTCTTTCCGGGTGTTCAATTTTCAAAAGAGCCGGAAGCCGTAAATCAGTTTTACAGACAAATGGTTCCTGATACAGGTCCTATTGATATGGCAGCAAACACAAATGCGGTATCAGCATTGTTCAACAAAATTGGACAGGGCATCTTAGTAACCCATTCCCATAGCGGAGGGCAAGGTTGGCGAACGGCCATAAAAAACAGCAATATAAAAGCTATTGCATCCTATGAACCGGGAAGTGGATTTGTGTTCCCGGAAGGTCAGGTTCCTAATGCAATTGAGTATTTGGGCGGAAGATTGCAAGCAGCCGGAGTTCCAATGGCAGAATTTATGCAGCTGACAAAAATACCCATCATCATCTATTACGGAGATTACATCCCTAACCAGCCAACACAAAACCCTGGCCAGGAGCAATGGCGGGCTTCCCTCGCTATGGCAAAATTATGGACAGATGCAGTGAATAAACACGGTGGCGATGTTACACTTATCCACCTTCCAGACATTGGAATTAAAGGCAACACGCATTTCCCAATGTCCGATTTAAACAACATCGAAGTGGCTGATCATCTTTCTGATTTTTTAAAAGATAAGAATTTGGATTAAGGTCCTATAAATAAAAAGTAAGCTATGAAACGACGGAATATTTTTTTACTTCTTGTACTTTTGTTAGTGCCCACTATAGAATTTAATGCACAACTAAATGCCAATAAATCTGACACTTTAGATAAAAGACAGAAAAGCATTATTCCAATTGCAGCCTTTGCTGCAAAAGGCGATCTAACGGAATTGAAACAAGCACTAAACGATGGCTTGGATGCGGGTTTATCAATAAATGAAACGAAAGAACTACTGGTACATCTATATGCCTACGCAGGCTTTCCTCGCAGTCTGAATGCGATAAGCACATTAGAGGCTGTTGTACTTGAACGCAGACAAAAAGGGATTAATGATGTGCACGGTAAAGAATCATCAAAGATTATTGAAACGAAAAACAAATTCAATAGAGGAAAAGAGGTCCAAACAAAATTAACCGGCTCTACAACAACCGGTGCTCCTCAGAAGTTTGTTCCAATTATTGATGTCTTTCTTAAAGAACATTTATTCGCTGATATATTCAGTAGAGATGCATTAGACTGGAAAACTCGGGAGATTGTTACGATTTCTGTTTTAGCTACTCTAGGTGGTACAGAAAATCAGTTAAGGTCTCACTTCAATGTAGGATTAAATACAGGTCTTACGGAACAGCAGTTGAAAAACATTGTATCAGTAATACAAACAAAGGTTGGTGAAAAAGAAGGACGAAAAGCAGACATAGTTTTGCAGTCAGTTTTAAATAAGACAACCAATATCAGTTCGTCAGAAAGCAATAACATAAGTGCAAATACAGTCTTTCCAAAAGGCACAAAAATTTCCAATAATAACTTTACTGGTACGGCATGGCTTCATATGTTGGTACCCGGCGACTCCACCTTTAATACATCAATCGGCAATGTAACATTTGAACCAGGTGCAAGAACAAAATGGCATTACCATCCCGGCGGCCAATTACTATTAATTACAAGTGGCAAAGGCAGATATGGTGAGAAAGGCAAAGCTGTGCGTGAACTTAATAAAGGAGATGTTATAAAGTGCGACCCGAACATAGTGCATTGGCACGGTGCAGCTCCTGATAGTGAAATGAGCCACCTTGCAATTGGCACGAATACAGATAGAGCTCCCGTAGTTTGGCTGCAACAGGTATCAGATGAAGAATATAGCACTCCCCGATAAAATAAGACAGTAAATCGCGATGATTATTAGTGTGGGATTGAAGACCCTAATGTTTAGGCCTTAATTAAAATAGGTGATGCGATAGAAAGCAAAGTTTTTATTGTAAGGGAAGAAACATTTATAGATTATAACGACGTAGTTTTTCAATTATGATAACTATACCTGAAATAGATGTGCAATTCCTTTTATCACTAAATTGTACGGGCTTACAACCTTAACAGTGGAAGTGAATGGGAACGTTTTTTCTAAATAAATAAAGGATAAAGATGGATCTGACGGCGTGGAGATGGAAGTGTATTTCAACCATCTTCACTTAATGGAACTTTTGGGCAGAACTCATGTATGAAGCTAAAATCCACGGACATTTAAGAATATTAATTTGACACTATACAATAAAGTGTGTAAGTTAAAAAGGTTAGGCTTGGATTTTATAATCTGAGCCTTTCTTCAAAAATATGCATAAATTGGTTTAAAATAATCCCCCAATTTTGAATGGGCATTGTCCACTTTTTGGTGCCAGCTGCGCGAAGTGTCCTCACTTCATGCCCGATTAAAGTGATGTCCGCTGGACGAAGTGGTCACGTACCAAAATCTTTTGTCACTTTTGCGGTCAATCATTCCTACCAATTAACCCCCGAAAATCCACACAACTCATATGCTCAAATACACAAAAACTCAACAATAAAAATCGCTCCTGCGGTGATTAAAACCCATAATCACCGCAAATTATGCGGAAATTAATTCCTATATTTACCGCATAATCATGAAATGATGGCACCATATATCCACCAACTTAAGCAATGGCCACACTTCTCCTGGCAGGATGAAGAGTTGATCAGTCTCTTGGCAGAAGTCCGGTACTTACAGGGCAGACTCCTGGGTAAAGCAGAACTCCTGGGCTTCGAACTCAGAAACGAAGCCAATCTCGAAACCCTCATTCAGGATGTCATAAAATCCTCAGAAATTGAAGGCGAAGTCCTGAACCCTGAGCTCGTGCGATCCTCGATCGCGGTTCACCTTGGATTGGATGATGCTGGCAAGGAAAATACAGACCGCCACATTCACGGAATTGTTGAAATGATGCTGGATGCCACACAGAATAACGATAAATCTTTAACCGATGACCGGTTGTTTGGTTGGCATTCCGCTTTATTTCCTGCCGGAAGAAGCGGCATGTATAAAATTGAAGTGGCAAAATGGCGGACTGGTGCAATGCAGGTCGTTTCAGGACCAATGGGCAGAGAAAAAATACACTTCGAAGCCCCGGAGGCACACTTGCTGGAAAAAGAAATGCAGAGCTTCCTCACCTGGTTCAACAAAGATCAGGATATTGATGACCTATTAAAAGCGGGCGTAGCGCATTTCTGGTTTGTTACCATACACCCTTTCGACGACGGGAATGGCAGGATTGCAAGAGCCATTGCCGACATGCTGCTTTCAAAAGCAGATCGTGTAAACCAACGCTTTTACAGCATGTCAACCCAGATCAATGCCGATAAAAAATCATATTATCAGATCCTGGAGAAATCCCAAAAGAGCACTCTGGATATCACTCCCTGGCTTTTTTGGTTCCTGAACTGCTTGAAACAGGCCATTATAAATTCCGAAGAAATCATCACCAAAGTAACTACAAAACATCAGTTTTTGGTGAAAAACAGTTCCGCAATCACCAATGAGCGTCAGCATTTGGTCATCACCAAACTGTTGGATGGTTTTGAAGGAAATCTTACCACCTCCAAATATGCCAAACTCACCAAAAGCTCAACCGATACCGCGCTCCGCGACATCACCGATTTAATGGAAAAAGGGGTCCTCCTGAAATCCGGTTCCAGCGGCCGAAGCACCCATTACCTGTTGAATTTGCAGGACTAAATTCGCCCCGCTGGGCAAAGTGTCCTAACTTTGACCAATCCCACTCATCCACTCCCGAAAATATCAAAAAAAAACGCCATCACTGGCGATCTTTATTGGTTCTGTCGATAAACTGTTGCTGTGCTGCAGCCTGGTCTCTGTCTCGTTTATTAGGTTTGCGTCGGTACTCGTAACTCTTTTTCGGAAACACAATTTGTGACAGCCAAAACTTACCGAGCTTTAAACCATAATAATCAATCGACTGTATCCGGACATCCAGAACAACCCGTTCATTCTCTACAAGTTCCTCTACATCAAATTTTTTCAGTTCTGTATAAAAGATATCAATCTCCTGTTTCTTGTCATAAGTAATGACCCTGATCTGATCCACATGCTTCGATTTTATAGTACCTTGAATTTCCATACCGCAAAGTTGATACAAATTGACACATCTTAATAATTTTCGTTGTTACAAATTGTACCAATTTTAGAATAGTGCTATCCTTAGCCTTGCGGACCGAAATTCAACTATTCTAATCACAAATAGTGAAATCCTGCCCGTTTAGAGATAAAGCGCACGGCTTAACCTCAAGGCAAAATCTGCATCAGGATTGGCTGTTGCACTGTTCATACGTTCCATTATGGCCGCAACAGCTAAATCTCTTCTTGCCGGCAAATGTTCTCTTTCTGCGGTATTAATATGCGACTCGATTTCAGTTAGCGTAAGATCAGTACAATATACCGGCGCTCCTGGCTGCTGTCTCCACGAATCTTCAAGAGAGCCTGAATAGAATGCGTCAAAGCCTGTATCTTCAATTAATTGCTTCGTAATAGTGCTGTCGCTTTCACGGTCCGCAGCAAAAGGGATAGCGATACGCTCCGCGGTTCCGCTGGGTGTTCCGTTTATTTCTAACGATTGAGACCCGATGGCATTCCAAGCCTTGGCTATCGGCCTTCCCAACTGTCCTTGTACCCATAAACTTTCCACCAGGCCATCTTCTATACTTTCGATGATTTGGTCTCTTGCCGGATAGTAATTCGAAGTATCAATTACTGTAACATGTTCGGGTACCGCAGCAAAAAGGGGTTGAATATCCGGTATCCTGTTCAGAGGAATGGATAGAATAATGACCTTTTTATCCTGTATCGCTTCCTCCGCAGTTACTGCTTTTGCGCCCGTTGCAAGGACTTCAGTATTGATATTCTCGGGTGAACCTGAGTTGGCTACCCATACATCGTGGCCTGCAGCTGCTAATTTGATAGCTAATGTTTTTCCAATATGGCCTACGCCAATAATTCCTATTTTCATTCGTAATATTTTTAAAATAATGTTGCAAAATTATATAAATATTACTTTCCTTTGTATAGTGGTTTCCTAAAGGAAAGTGCATTTGATTTTATATTGAATTAGATATGGCTGGAAAAAAACCCTATTTATCATGCTTAGACAGCGTAAAGCCGGTGCGTGATGCGTTGGATGTGATCAACGGAAAATGGAAATTACCCATTATCATTTCTGTGGGCGTGGGCAATGAACGTTTCACAGATATACAGGAAAGCATTCCTGGGATTACACCCAAAGCAATGGCGAAAGAATTGAAGGAGTTGGAGCAGCATAAATTACTGGAGCGTATTGTTACCAATGATTATCCGGTAAAAATTACGTATAAATGGACACCCTATGCCCATACATTGACGCCCGTTATTGATGCCCTGAAAGCGTGGGGAATAAAACATCGGGAGGAGCTTTTTAAGAACTAAGCAGCATGTGGCAGCGCTCCGGCCACATCAATTACATATTGCAAATAGTACCTGGCGACCCCATTTACTATTGATGTGTTCTCCCGCGTTTTTCAACGGTCATCTCGCTGCGGTCTTGCCGCAGAGTTGATTATTTCACTTCTTTAACCTCACTCCAGACAGATTCGACGTACAGTGTTCGATAAGCCATTTGCGGTATTCGTTTACGAGAATTTCTTTACAGATGGTATAAAGTATTGTCTTCATTTCCTTGTCAACTTACAAAGGCCGCAAAGGAGGTACTGCACCGGATCTACCTGCCGCAGTTCCAGTACTAGAAAGCCGGCGTATCGTAACCGAATTCGTTCCCGAAACTCAACGCATGACCAGCGACGTCATGAACCGCCGATTGGGAGCCGACAAAATCAAGATGGCCGCGATGGCCGACAAGCGCACCTGGAAGATGAACCAGAAAAACCTTTTACCCCTCTAAACTGCCGACCTGAACCACCTCCACCACATAAAAACCCAATGAAAAACCTCCTTCAAATCAATTTGAAAGAGGTTTTCAGTAGTTTTTCCCATAGAATGTGTTAGCGGATGCCTTTTTTTCGCTATCTTTTATTTCAAATTAGTTTTAAAAAAAGTCTCCATTTTGTCAAACGGAATTACATCAATTTTGTCGTACAAATCAACGTGAACAGCATTAGGAATAATCATCAATTCTTTGGGTTCAGAAGCCATTTTAAAAGCATCCTCGCTGAAATAACGTGAGTGTGCTTTTTCTCCTGCAATTAGGAGCATTGGTCTTGGCGATATTTCTTTTATGTACGTTAATAAAGGCATATTCATAAAAGACAAAGAGTTTGTTGCTGTCCAAGCACCATTTGAATTTAAAGAACGTTCGTGAAAACCTCTTTTGGTTTTGTAGTAGTCATAGTACTCTTTTACAAATTGAGGTGATTTCTCATTTGTTTGTCCCAATCCATTTTCGGGATATTTGGGAGTTCCGTTCTTTGCATCTTCCCAACGCTGTAAACTCATTTCTTCTAGCATTTTTGTGCGTTGTTCTGGAGTGGTTGAACCAAAATATCCTTCTGCGTTTACTCTAGACATATCATACATACTGGTTGTGGCAACAGCTTTCACACGTTTGTCAACCGCTGTAGCATTCAATGCAAAACCACCAAATCCACATATTCCGATGATACCGAGTTTATTTCGGTCAACTTTTTCGTGAAGCCCAAGAAAGTCTATGGCAGCACTAAAGTCTTCTGTATTGATGTCGGGCGAAGCCACATTACGGGGTTCGCCACCGCTTTCGCCTGTGTAAGACGGGTCAAAAGCCAATACGACAAACCCACGTTCCGCCATTTGGTTGGCATACAAGCCCGAAGATTGCTCTTTTACTGCTCCGAAAGGTCCGCTAATTGCGATTGCAGATAAGTTGTTACTTGCGTTTTTCGGTATGTATAAATCGCCTGTAAGCGTTATTCCGTAACGGTTTTTGAATGTTACTTTTTGGCGTGTTACTTTGTCGCTCAACTCAAAAGTATAGTGTTCTGTTTTTGCTGTATCGTTCATTTTTTCTTGTTTGTTTTGTTGGCAAGAGCTTACTATCAGTAAAGCGGTTGCCATTATTATTGATATTTTTTTCATTTTATTTTCTTTAAATTGTTTTAATAATTTTTGCAGGTATACCGCCTACAATCGTATTGTCGGGAACATCTTTTGAAACCACTGCACAAGAAGCTACTACTGCATTTTCGCCAATCGTAACACCTTGTAAAATGGTTGCATTTGCACCAATCCACGCATTTTTTTTGATGTGGATATGTCCGACTTTTAGGGAATGTCTGTTTTCGGGTTCAATCGGGTGTCCTTCGGATAGCAAACTTACTTTCGGTGCTATCAAAACTCCGTCTTCAATGGTAATTCCTCCCAAATCCAAAAACGTACAGTCAAAATTGATAAATACATTTTTGCCGATTTTGGTATGCTTTCCGTAATTGATATATAACGGTGTAAATACAGTTGTGCTTTCGTCAATTTCTGTATTTGTTATTTGGCTCAGTAAACTTCTAACTTCGCTTGGCTCTGTTGCGTTGTTCATCTCGACAAGCAATTTCTTTGTCAGATTACATTTCTCAATCATTTTGTACGCTTCGGGGTCGTTTGGCAGAATGGTTTCGCCATTTCGTAACCGCTGAAAGATATTTATTGTTTCTGTTGCCATTGAATTTCCTTGTTTACGGTGCAAAGTTAAAAACAAAGCCTTACAACTGTTTTGTTGTAAGGCTCAAATTACTTTTCTGTAAAGCTCAATTTTAAATTTCTGTCGGTGGTATGCCGTATTGCTTTTTAAATGCAGTAGAAAAATGAGAAAGATTTTTAAAACCGACTTCCGTACAAACTTCCTGTGCTTTTTTCTGTTCTTCTTTGAGTTTGATGTAAGACATTTCCAAACGCTTTTTGATTAACCATTTTTGCGGTGTAAGGTTGCTGATTTTTTTGAAATCACGTTTGAAAGTTGCTAAACTTCGTCCTGTAAATGAAGCGATTTGTTCCATTGTCAAATCTTCGTTGTAGTTGTCGTTTAGAAATTCCAAAAGGTCAATTTTCCAAGGTTCGACAAAGTCAAAAAGTATCGGATAAAGCTGTTCGTTACTGTTCAGCAAAGCATAAATTCCTTCCAATAATTTCAAATTCGCAACGCCTTCGGTTGGTTTTACATTGCTGTCAAAATACGGATTGAGCGATTGAAACAGACTTTGTATTGCAGGTGTGGTTTGCAATTTAAAAACCGTTTTATCAGAAATTTTAATGTCTTTCGGGATTTCCGATTTGTTCATTTTGCTGTAAAAATCCCGCAACACGTTACGTTTAAATACGAGCGAAATTCCTTTATAGAGTTCTTTTCCTTTGCTGTTTTTATACATTGTCAAACGGTGGTCTCGTCTTACAAACGCACATTCTCCTGCTTTTATAGTTGTCTTTTTATTTCTGTCCACAATCACTTGTTCGCCCGAATACAGATATAACAAAACGTGTTCGGGTTTTGAATGAACGCAATGCGTACCGCTTTCAGAAAAACACGAAAGGAATATATCTGAATAGCTTATCGTTTGTAATGTTTCGTCTTGTTGCACGTCTGTATTTTTTGATATTACTAACGCACAAAGTTAAAAAGTTTGTCCCTATAATACTTTGTTGTAAGGTTCATTTTGTTTTTCTGTACGGCTCAAAGTCTGGGTGCGGTTGGAAAATTTGGCTCTTTGCCAAGTTTGGGTGGTAGGTGGGCTTGGTGCGACTTGCCAATGTGCCAAATGTGTGTCGGCAAAAAAATTCCTGTGCGGTGGACTTTTTATTTTTTCTGTGTCAGTCGGTGTCGTTTGGTTGGCTGTCTGCCTGTCGGTTGGGGTCGTCCTGCCATTGCCACTAACGTTACGCATATGCCTAGTGGCGGATTGCGGACGATTCAACTGTCAAACCGTGGAGAGGTTTGAGCGGGCGAAAAGCCTTGCAAAGCGCAGTAAAACCGCCATTAGCGATCTCCTTAATAAATCTCCAAAATACTTATCTGAAATATGTAAGAAAAACAGTGGCCGCACGGCCTCTGAATGGATACAGAATTATACAACACAGCGGCTGATTATTCTTTTGGAAAATCATGATCTTAATTTTACCGAAATTGCGGATATACTTAATTTTTCCAGTCAGTCGTTTTTTAGCAGGTACGTTCGGAAAGTCCTTGGCGTTTCACCCAGCGAATACCGCTTACGGCTACAGAAAAATCAGGCAGATTAGCGTCTCATCACCGGAAACACTTCTACCGATCTCTCCCATGGCTGTTGGTAGCTGACTTTTAGTTTCCCATTGTCTTTTTCATCATGATATCCGTCTGTTCATCGTCGCCCAAGCGAAAAATATGATGGCCGAATTCTGCAAAACCATTTTTCTTGTAAAAACTTATTGCTCTTGAATTTTTTTCCCAAACACCTAGCCAAACATATTCCGAACTTTTCTGTTTTGCAATTTCGGTTGCTTTATCGTAAAGTACCTGTCCAACCCGTTTTCCGTGGAATTCTTTTAAGACGTAGATTCGTTCAATTTCCAGAGCGCTACTGTCTTTTAATTCTGTTTGTGATTCTCCAAAGTTTACTTTTAAATAGCCAATCACTTCATCTTTCAAAATCGCAAAATAAAATTCAGAGTCTTTATTGGTCAATTCTGCGGTTAGTTT
This sequence comes from Chryseobacterium sp. HSC-36S06, assembly GCF_024171485.1. GTDB lineage: Bacteria > Bacteroidota > Bacteroidia > Flavobacteriales > Weeksellaceae > Kaistella. Next base: position 12,966 of record NZ_JALJZX010000004.1, on the reverse strand, counting down.
TTCTTTCGAAAAACCTTCTTCTAAATAATTTTTCATATTTTCCTCAGAATTGGATTCAGAAAACGTTTCTTCAAAAGTTTTTCGACCAATTGCTTGCAACTTTTCCAGGTCCTCTAAAGTTATTCTTCTCGTGATAATATTTTCCATTCTTGAGTGCTTCTTTTGCAGATTTTTTCAAAGCTTGTAGCTAGCGTTTTGCTTATAGTCAATAGGTAAAAATAGTCAATAGTGTTTTGAATACTGTCTTAACTTGTTAAATAATGGTCATCATTGGTTTAATCATTTATTCACATTGAGTTGGTCAAGGTATTTCAAAATCATCTTTACTTGTTGATCTTCTGATTTTTGAGAGGTAATTTTCCCCATCATTTCATTCCGCTCGTCTTTGGGTAGCTTTTTGTACGCATTTAATACCCCTGAGTCTTTGAAGGTTTCTAAAACCTCTTTTTCAGTAATTTGCGCATTTGAAGTCAATAAGTAAAGGGTCACGGTTACGGTGTCCCCACCGCTTTTGTTAATTGCTTTTCTGATTTTGTCATTGATAGAAATCAGTTTGTCTTGGTCTCCCAATTTCGCAAGGTTAATACTTTCAATGCTGTAGTTGTCGATAGTTCCCGAAACTTTCATTGATCCCCATTTCCCAACGATGTGTTTCGTGTTGGGAATTTGAAGATGATAAGTCCAGGCGCCTTTGCCTGGCTGATGTTTTAATTCCAGTTTCTCGTCTTTAACTAAGTATTCCATGGTGTTACGGTCTGTTTTTTAGCCTTTCCGCTAATACGCAAATTTATGCATATGATCGGAAGCTGCAATAATTTCAAGAGTAAAATTAAAACTTTACCCAAAACCCACAAACGCTAAAGATTACCCCGGTGGGCAAAGTGTCCCCAAATCTTAAGAATTTCGGCGTTGGAAAAATTAAACCTCTCTTAAATCGCTTTAAAAGAGGTTGGTTTTTATCTCATTTCTAAAATATCGACAGCTAAACACGGGTTGCCCAACGTTTACCCTGGTTACCTGCCGTTTTTTTCACGGTTGATTTATTTTCACTATTAAAGTCCAAAAACTTTCTCCAGATGCTTCGGATAATTTTCCAAACATCCCGTAATATCGCCATCTTTAAAAATGTCGAAACAATTATAGTCAGCCACGATTTCAACACCGCAAAAACGGTAGTTGCTGGTAACCTGCACTAAAACATCTGCCGTACTTCTGCCTTCAAAAAGCATCTGATTGGGGTCATCAAAACTTGCTTTTGGCGCATTCCAAGTCGAAGAAACCATAAATTTTTTGCCTTGCATTTTTCCACCAGTTCCATATTGTCGTGTTAAATCTTCACGAGTTCTGCCATCGCCTGAAAGAAATTTGGCACTATGAAGTCCGCTGTTAAACACTTCGTCCACATATTTTTTGTAAATCCAAGGGGCACCAAACCAATTAATCGGTGTCTGTAAAATAATAAAATCCGCCTCCAAATGTTTTTCTACTTCTTCGTCTGCATTGTAACCGTCCTCTACTTTTGTTTCTAAAACTTCGAAACCTTTTCCCAGAAAAAATTCTTTAGCTTTTTGATGAAATGCATCATTTAATAGTCCTTCCGACCAGTTTGGATAAGTTAAATGGGTATTGATTAAGAGTACTTTTTTAGTTGATTTCATTGTAATTCCTATTAAATATTTTTTATTTGATGTTAAACACTTGTTGCAAATAAGCTGGATAATTTTCTAAATCTTCCTTGATATTTTTGTTATTATAAACGTCGTAGCAATAATGTCCGGGAACGACTTCAAAGCCCGTGAACAAATAGTTTGCAGCGATATTAAACAAAGCATCATCGGCTGTTTTGCCTTTCCAAAGTGGATTGTCAGGATTGTTGAAACTTTCTTCTGGTGCATTCCAAGTGGCAGAAATCATAAATTTTTTGCCTTGCATTTTACCGCCCATTCCATATTGTTTAAAACCTTCTGCTTCCGAACGTCCATCGCCCGAAAGAAACTTTTTACTTTTCAATGCGCTATTAAAAACTTCATCTACATATTTTTTGTAAATCCATGGTGCATTTTCCCAATTTACCGGCGTTTGTAAGATGACAATATCTGCTTGAAGATGTTTTTCGACTTCTTCATCAGCATCATAACTGTTTTCGACTTTTGTTTCTAAAACTTTGTAATTTTTGGAGATGAAGAATTCCTTTGCCACATTGTAAAATGATGCGTTTAATTTTCCTTCTGACCAACCAGGATACGTCAAATGCGTATTGATGAGTAAAACCGTTTTGGTTTCAGAATTGTGCTTTGGTGGCGAGTTTTGAGCAAATAATTTGCTTCCGAATGATAACAATAGTAGAAATGTTATCCAAGTTATTTTTGCTTTCATTGTTTTGTTTTAAATGATAAGGCAAAATTAAAACCTTGAATTGTAACCAATGGAAACAGACTACTACAAAAAAAGAAACAAATTACTGATTACGGCAAAACGCCTTGGATAAGGCATTTTGTATCATTAATTTAATTGTTGGCGATACGCTTTCGGACTTAAGCCTACTTGTTTTTTAAAGAACTTTGAAAAGTAGTTTGGATACTCAAACCCCAATTCATAAGCAACTTCTGTTGTATTTAGTTTTTGATTTTCTAATAATAATTCTTTCGCTCGTTTTATTATATAATCGTGAATATTTTCCAAAGCTGATTTCTGCGTAAAATGTTTTACAATGTCGCCCAAATAATTTGCTGTCAAGCCCATTTTATCGGCAAAATACTGTACATTCGGTAGTTTGGACACAGGTTTCTTGTAATAATCAATGATGCTCTGTTGAAAATCTGTAACGATATGACTGTATTGCTTAGGGTCGGTTGAAAATTGTCTTTTGTAAAACGCTTCCACCAAAGAAACCACTACATTTACATACGATAATAGCACATTGAAGTTTCGTTTTTCGCTTTCGTAATACTTCATCATCAACTTAAAAACCGCAGAAATTTCTTCGACTTCTTCCTCCGTTAAATATAAAGCTTCATGTTGTCCGTAATCCAAATAGGTTTTAAATAAAAACCTATTTTCTTCGATGAATTTTTTCGAAAGTTGAAGATACATTCCTTTATAAGTTGGTTCTACATCCCAACCAGCAGGAACAATTAAATTCGGACTATTAAAAAAAACTGCTGTAACTGGTTCTCTTTTTGGTGTCGTTTTATTTACCAAATTTATTTTAATGGAAATTCTGTAAAAGTCAACCGAAATGGGTTCAGATTTCGACAGCATATTCGGCGGGTCGTAAAATCCAACGTCAATGTCATTGTCCAAAGGTTCGTTTAAACCAAGATATTCATTATAGGATTTAAAGTTTGTGAAATGTTTCATTTTTGGTCTAATTTGTGTCGTGACGGTCGGTTCTGTAAAAATGGCAGGTAACGTTTTGCCGCTTTGCGAAGGCGGGGATTTTTAGCACTGAACGTTATTAGATGCACTAAGCTTGAATTTAGGACTTCACTTTCATAGAAGCACAAAACCCCCGCTTTTGCAAAGCGGCTGTTGTGTACAGTTTTCATGTGTTATTATTTATTTTTATGGGTCACATGGAATACGCCAGATTGGTTATAATATCATCTTCGGTTGGTGATTTGTTCCAATCATGGCTATTTCATCTCAAAATATCGATAACTGAGATTTTGTTGTAAACTCTTCAAGAAATTTCATCCCTTTATATGAATTTCCTTTTTCATTCAATTTCGGACTCCAAACTGCAATCGCATAATGATTTGGATGAATTGCAACAATCCCTCCTCCAACACCACTCTTTCCAGGAAGTCCAACTTTAAAGGCAAATTCTCCAGATTCGTCATATAAGCCACAAGTTTGCATTAGTGCATTTATTCTTTTGCATTGGCTTTTGGTAAGTATCGAATTGTTAGCAAATATGTTACAGCCATTGTTTGCTAAAAACAAAAATATTTCTGAAAGCTCTTTGCAATTCATTTCAAGAGAGCAAAGATCAAAATAGAAGTCAAGAACATCTGAGGGTTCATTTTCAATATTTCCAAAGGATTTAATGAAATTACATAATGCCACATTTCGAAATCCTACGCTTTTTTCTGAAGCAGCTATTTTGCGTGAATAGTTTAATTCTGAATTATTGGAAATGCTTCTAATAAAAGATAAAAATTCTTCTTTTGGGTTTTTCAGATTGCTAAGTAGAATATCTGAAATAACAATTGCTCCAGCATTTATAAAGGGATTTCGAGGTATGCCTTTATCTGCTTCAAGTTGAACTAGAGAATTAAATGCTGTTCCTGAAGGTTCTACTCCAAGTCTTGTCCAAATTTTCTCGCCAAGAATACTATATGCTAAGCTTAGTGAAAGTACTTTTGCAATACTCTGAATCGAAAATTTTTCGTTAAAATTGCCAATACCAAAATTAGTGTGGTCAATTGTTGATATAAATACTCCAAAACTTTCCGAATCAACGTTAACCAACTCAGGAATATAAGATGCCAATCGTCCTTTGTCATCTGTATTTTTAACCTCTTCATAGGTTGCCCTAACTATTTCTTCTAAATTCACCTCTTTTTTAATTTAATTGTACACAACGGTTGGGTATTTATGCAGGCGGGATAAAAATACGAAAACTTTATACTTGCTAAAAACTTAATTAATCGCTAAAATTTTCGATGAAAACTTCAAACCCGCTTGTATAAATACCGTCTTTACTTTACACCCATAAATTAATACCTTTAAAATTAACAAGACAGAGGTGAACTAGAAATACCGTTAGAGATTAAAAGTCTCATCTAACATATCAGTCCTCTGCCTTGTTTTAAAAGGTTGAAAAAGCTTTAGATAGAATACCAGATTACCCAGATCTAATAAAGATTTTAAAGCAATTCAACATCAATTTAACACCACTAAATTATGAAAAATTACAGAACTTACATCGGAATTGATGTAGCAAAATTAACCCTCGATTATTGCATCGTAAAAGAAGATCCACAGCTCGAACAGGGTCAGATACTGAACACTCAAAAATCGGTCGATAAGTTTTTAAAAACATTGAAAAAAACCGGCTGCCAGATGAATGAGACTCTTTTCGTCTTCGAAAACACCGGCATTTATTCCTCGCTGCTTGCGTTGGTTTTAAGCGAAAACAGCCTGGATTACGCCCAGGTTCCTGCTCTGGAAATCAAACGTTCTCTGGGGATTACCCGTGGCAAAAGCGATAAGGTAGATGCGAAAGAGATTGCTCATTATGCCAAACGAAACACGGATAAAATCGCGCTTTCCACCCTTCCTGAGCTCAGTCTGCAGCAACTGAAAATAGTGTTTGCCGAGCGTGAAAAAACCGTGGCAGCCATTAAAACATTTGAAAGAACAAAGGAAAACGAAATGTTCCTGACAAAAGAGGTTTTCAACAGCGTAAAAGCAATTAATAACCAAACGGTAAAACACCTGAAAAAACAACTTGTAATGTTGGATGAGAAGATCAGAACACTGATTCGGGAAGACGAAAACCTGTACGGACAGCAGCAACTTCTAAAAAGTATTCCGGGTATCGGGGATATTACTTCGGTTTATATCTTAATGGCGACAAAAGGATTTACGGCATTTACAAGCGGACGAAAATTTGCGTGTTATTCAGGTGTGGCGCCCTTCGAGCATTCTTCCGGCACAAGTATTAAAGGAAAAACCAGAGTCAGTCACCTGGCGGATAAAAAAATGAAAACACTGCTGCACATGGCCTCTCTTACGGCAATAAAATACGATCCGGAACTCAAGGACTATTACAACAGGAAAAAAGCAGAAGGAAAGCATACTATGCTGGTCTTAAACAACATAAAATGTAAAATGGTGTACAGAATCTTTGCCGTCATCCAACGGAAATCAAACTTTGTGAACCTGCATAAATTTGCAGCTTAATTTTATCACTTTTTGTTTGGTTTTTGTCATAGAATATGTTAGCAGAAGTGCTTTTATCTCCATTCATCTAGTCTAGTAATATTTTTAATAGAACCTCCAAACATTCCCATATGACCTTTGGAATTCATATCAAATTTCCCTTGTATAATTACATACTTTTTTGAAAACTTCTGCAAATCTTTCTTTTTAGAAAGGTCTTCATTAAAAGAAACCCACATTCCATTTTTTGACGATCCGTTTTCATAGTCTTCTTTATGAAAATAAATTGCTGTACCTTCGAATTCAAGATTCAAATAACCAATAATTTGAACAGTTTTATTGTGATATTTTTCTGGATTAACAATTAATCGTAAAATTGAAATATCGTATTCATCAAATTTTGAGATTTCTAATATTTCATTTTCCTCGTTTGCGTTTAAGGCCGAATTCGTTTCCGTTTTTTGAGCACAACTAATTGAAAATATTGATAAAAAAAAGAGTAATAAATATTTTTTCATAAAAATCAATTTTGAGAAGGATTTTTCTATAGCATTTCTGCTAACGTTTGGGTATTTCTGTTGGCGGGGATTATTATAACTACTTTTTGTAAATGTAACAAAATAAACAACTACCTAAAATCTTCATGATGTAAACTTCAACCCCCGCTAATAGAAATACACTGTTAGCCGTAGTTGTTTAGTCTTTTCTTTTGACAATCACTATTTTTTCACTGTTATCAGTTGTAAAATTTGTGTCTCTGTTTCCGTCAAAACTCATAGTCATTAAAAATTCATTTACATTCAAAAGTTTAATTGAGCAAAGAATTCTGCCTTTTTCTTCATTGTCTTTGATTGCAATTAAATCCATTTCAATCGGAGTTTTTTCATAATTTATTGAATATTTTAGTTCGCCTATTGGTCCGTTGTTTTTTCCACCGCGTACGACGAATTTTTTTCCGTCAATAAATTCTCCATTTATGCTCATTGAAACATAATTATCTGAAGATAAAATAAAATCAGATTTATTTTCCCAATAATCGGTCCAGTTCCAATCTCCTACAATATTAAATTTAGCGACTTTCGTTTGAGCACTAAAATTAATTGCAAACAAAAAAAGAAATATTAATTTTAACAGATTTGTCATCTTTGGGAAGTGTTTTTATAATTACGGCTAACGTAAAAGTATTGGCGAAGTGCGGGCGGAATTTAACTGAAAGTTCAATTCAGACCAATCGTAGCCAATATTTTTACAATGGAACTAAGTTAATTAAAAATGTGGAATTGGAAAATATTGGCGGCTAAAGGAATCGGGTAGTTCAAAAAACCTTTAAATCCCGCATTTTGCCAATACACTGTTAGCAGCAGTATTTTTTAACTTCCTTGAAAAAGATAACAAGCAATATTAGATTTTGGTGAGTAAAAAACATACAAGTTTCCATTTCCACCGCCGAATTCAAGATTTTCTTCAAGAAAATTTTCAGGAGAACTAGTAATTTCGGGGCCGCTATTCAATTGTACTATAAAATTCATAGTTTCATTAGTTTTTGGACATTTGGGAATTTCAGGATATTGCACCCATAGTGGAATTCCCGAATGACCAATTTCCCCTAATTCATCAGATTCCTGGAAATTAAATTTTAAAGTTTTGTAAATTACATTTTCATCGTTTTCTTCTAATTCTTCGTATAGATATTCTATTTCTTCCAATTCATCATCTGTATCTAGAATTGAAATTACATTTTCTTTACTGTAGTCCAAATAAATTTTTGTAAAATCTGTGTAAACTGGAACAAAAAGGTGTAATGGTGAAGTCACATAATCCAAATATTTGTTTCTTGGACTGATAAAACCTAAATATTGAAATTTGACATTTGAATTATTTATAAAAGAAATTTCAGGTGGTGGTGTTCCTCCAAGTTGATTAATTCCATTCTCTGAAAGATTAATATTAGAAAATGTATGTTCTTTAAATTTTCTGAAAGTGAGATTTTTCTCATTTTTCAATAAAATTCTATTATGTTTTTCCTGATTTTCATAATCAAACATTTTCGTCAACTTTTCATCCTCAAAAATTAATTCCCGAAATTCATCAAATTTTAATGCGGTTTCTTTGCTTACAGAATGAGTTTTTAGGATATCAAAATATTCATCTTCGCTTTCAAAGTTTATTTCAGGTAGAACTAGAAAAATACTTTTAGTTTCTTTACTTGAAAATAGATTTTTAAACATATTGTTGGGATAATATTCTGACTAACGTTAAATATAAACATTGATAATCAGTTAGTTATATTTTTAATATTTTATATTTAAAAATAGTGAAATTTTATTCGTTAGCGGCTAAAAACAACTTCGTTTTCGAGTAGGGGAATTGCTGCTAACGTTTTGGCGCTTGGCGAAGAAGCGGATTTCGAAGCACTAAACTGTCTGCCAGCACTGAACTTGATACGAAGCACAAAGCTTCATTTAAGCATTGAACCCGCTTTTTTGCCAAACGCCTGTTACCACCAGTGCTTCTATTCTGTCGTTGGTTTATCATTGTCAATTATAGGTTCTGTGTTAATATTTTGGTCAGTCGTTAATTCGGTTTCTGTTACTTCATTTTTTTGTTGTCTAAGTTTCCAAAACCAATACAGTCCGCCAAGCGGAATTCCAAATGTCCAGTAAGAATTAAGAAAGCCCATATAACCAAAACTCACTCCTAAAAGAATTTGAAGATTTATTAGTTTAAATGAAAGTCCGCTAACAGCGGCATAAGTTATTGCCGGAGTGTTCAAGAAAATAACAGCAATGTATTTTAGCCACTTCTTTTTTAAGTCGCTACGCTTTATTTGTCTGATAACATAAATGTTGAATATTGGAATGCAAATGGCGAGAAGCCCGAATAACCAAAAATATGTCATTGTGGGAATTGGAGCTTTTACATCAAGTGTTTTTATGTTTAATATCTTTTGGGATTTGTCATCAAACAAAACTTCAAGAACACCGAACTCCTTTTTGTTATTAAACTCAATTAAAGCAAGTGTTGTATTCGGAGGAGTGTTGTCAGCTTCGACAGTTGAAAATTTCTTTTCAGACTTCATAAAAGAGTATTCCAATTCTGTTCCCCAACTATTCACTATTAGTTGCCTGAAATTGGCTAATCCAATTTTCATTGTGTCAATGTTGGTATTCTCAGCCATTTCATGGGTCATTGCCATTTGGTCTACACATTTTGTATAGTCTTCTTTTATCAATGTCTCTACAAAATCTTTTGTTTTGTCTTTGTAGGTGAAGGAGTTTTTAATAAAATCGCAACTGGTCAGTAAACTTACCATTAAGATTGTCAATACGATTTGGTTTATTCTTTTCATACGTTGTCTGTCTTTTAGCATTGGTGGTAACGGTTGGGTATTTCTGTTGGCGGGGCTTATTATAATTGCTTTTTGTAAATATAACAAAAAGAACAATTAGCGAAAATATTCATGATGTAAACTTCAACCCCGCTAATAGAAATAGCATCTTTACTTTACACCCATAAATTAATACCTTTAAAATTAACAAGACAGAGGTGAACTAGAAATACCGTTAGAGATTAAAAGTCTCATCTAACATATCAGTCCTCTGCCTTGTTTTAAAAGGTTGAAAAAGCTTTAGATAGAATACCAGATTACCCAGATCTAATAAAGATTTTAAAGCAATTCAACATCAATTTAACACCACTAAATTATGAAAAATTACAGAACTTACATCGGAATTGATGTAGCAAAATTAACCCTCGATTATTGCATCGTAAAAGAAGATCCACAGCTCGAACAGGGTCAGATACTGAACACTCAAAAATCGGTCGATAAGTTTTTAAAAACATTGAAAAAAACCGGCTGCCAGATGAATGAGACTCTTTTCGTCTTCGAAAACACCGGCATTTATTCCTCGCTGCTTGCGTTGGTTTTAAGCGAAAACAGCCTGGATTACGCCCAGGTTCCTGCTCTGGAAATCAAACGTTCTCTGGGGATTACCCGTGGCAAAAGCGATAAGGTAGATGCGAAAGAGATTGCTCATTATGCCAAACGAAACACGGATAAAATCGCGCTTTCCACCCTTCCTGAGCTCAGTCTGCAGCAACTGAAAATAGTGTTTGCCGAGCGTGAAAAAACCGTGGCAGCCATTAAAACATTTGAAAGAACAAAGGAAAACGAAATGTTCCTGACAAAAGAGGTTTTCAACAGCGTAAAAGCAATTAATAACCAAACGGTAAAACACCTGAAAAAACAACTTGTAATGTTGGATGAGAAGATCAGAACACTGATTCGGGAAGACGAAAACCTGTACGGACAGCAGCAACTTCTAAAAAGTATTCCGGGTATCGGGGATATTACTTCGGTTTATATCTTAATGGCGACAAAAGGATTTACGGCATTTACAAGCGGACGAAAATTTGCGTGTTATTCAGGTGTGGCGCCCTTCGAGCATTCTTCCGGCACAAGTATTAAAGGAAAAACCAGAGTCAGTCACCTGGCGGATAAAAAAATGAAAACACTGCTGCACATGGCCTCTCTTACGGCAATAAAATACGATCCGGAACTCAAGGACTATTACAACAGGAAAAAAGCAGAAGGAAAGCATACTATGCTGGTCTTAAACAACATAAAATGTAAAATGGTGTACAGAATCTTTGCCGTCATCCAACGGAAATCAAACTTTGTGAACCTGCATAAATTTGCAGCTTAATTTTATCACTTTTTGTTTGGTTTTTGTCATAGAATATGTTAGCGGAAGTCTCTTTAAATACTTTATTTTTTCTTTTCGTAATCTCGTAAAAGGTCAAGAACATTATTCGAAATGATTTTATCATCCCTGTAAATGTATTCTATTGAATCTCCTTTTTTCTTAACAATTGAATCGTTTTTCTGATATCCAAATTCCGAAAGTTGTTGTTTCCCGTTTGTGAATGCAACATATTTAAAGTTATGTTCTGTCGAATTGATATATACCCTGTCAACTTTTAAAGTATAATCTTCATTTATAAGACTTTCATATCTTAAATTATAGCCATAATAATATTCACGTACGCCAATAAAAACAATGAAAATTCCAAAAATCAGAAAAAAAATTGTAATACTTTTTTGAGTCTGTTTGTCAAATTCAATTTTAAAGTCTTCTTTCATACAAACTTTTCATGAGATTTCCGCTAACGGTTTGGTATTTCTGCAGGCGGGCTAAAAATACGAAATATTTCTAATTGCTAAAATTTGAATTAACCGCTAAAATCTTCGATGAAAACTTCATGCCCGCTTGTAGAAATATCTTGTTGTAGCACGTTTTTACTTTTCAATTTCTATAACTGTTACAGTTTTATTCACATAAATAAAAATGATAATACCAACAAGAACGACAAATCCAGTCGTTATGTAATGAAGGGAATTGAAGTTCACAAAATTATCAACTGCATCTTTCAACAATCGTCCAATAAACTGAAGACAATTAGCAATAATTAAAAAAATAATTACCCACGCCTTAATTCCAATTTTAGCGTATTGATTCTTTGTCAAAATTAACGCTAGTAAAACTGCTTGAATTATTACGGGAAGAAATCCAATCAGTTTTCCGGATGTTACCGTCGCAAATAGATTCCACGCCATTAATCCGCCCACAATTGCAATAATCGTCCAATAAACTGTTTGGTTAGAAAATTGTGATTTCTTCATAATATCTTTTAAAATGTGCTACAACGGTTGGGTATTTCTGCAGGCGGGCTAAAAATACGAAAACATTCTACTTGCTAAAAACTTCATTAACCGCTAAAATCTTCAATTGAAAACTTCATACCCGCTTGTCGGTTTCAATGTAAACTTTTTCGGAACTCGAAGTATTAAATGTCAAACTTTTAAATCCGTTTATTTTTCTGTCCATAATATTGTTGTCAAATGAGTAAATATGAATCAAGTTCTTATTACTTTTTAAATATTTAGTTTCAAAAGTTCTTGGATTTAGTTTGTGCAGATTGTAGAAAGATATATATTCTGTATTACATGAAACTAAAACTAATATTAATATCAAAAATATTCTATTCACGAGGGTTTATAATATTGTGGCTAACGTTTTGGGTATTGCCGAAGGCGGGGCAATCGAAGCGGAAAGTTTCGATTTTGCACCGAGGCAAGCCAAAACGAATTTTTGTGAGTTAAATTTAAAAATAAAAAACGAATAAAATTCGTTTTGGCGGAATAGAAGCACAAACTTTGAATTTTGCACTTTAGTCCCGCTTTTGGCAATACCTTGTTGTACGATGTGCATTTTACCAGCTTATTCTTCTAATCAAAATTGTTTTTTCGTCGTCCAACAATCCAACATAATAATTTTTCCCACCTTCAATTTCGTAAGTGTATTGATGAGCTATTTTTGCTTTCGTTTTCTGAAGTGCAATTTTCGTTTCAGAGGAATGCCATTTGTCATCTTTAATCTCCTCAAACTTCAATTTTTCAAGTTGAACTTTCAGTTTTTCAGTTTCTTCTTTTGTTGTTTCAAACAAAAAGATAGAAGTGTAGTCGCCAAAATGGTCAGGAAAAGTTGCGTCTTTATAAATGAATTTTGAGTTTTTAGGAAATTCTATTTGTGTTACTTCTTTGAAGTCATCCTCGTAAAAGTCTTCGCTTGGATATATTGCAGTCCATATAAAATAAATTAATAGTAGCGTCGGAGCAAATGCAACATATTTGTATAGTTTATTTGGGAATTTTCTATTGAGAAATTTATATAAGAAGTATGTAATCGCAATTGGTATTCCTATTAACAACAAAAAAGCTAAAATAATAGCTCCGAAAAATAATATTCCATCCATTTTTAGTTCAGAGTTTTTACGTTGACGCTTGGTCTCTGCATATCGTACAACGGTTGGGTATTTCTGTTGGCGGGGATTATGATAACTGGTTTTTGTAAATATACAAAAAGAACAATTAGCGAAAATCTTTATGATGTAAACTTCAACCCCGCTAATAGAAATACTATGTTAGCAGAAGTTATTTTATCTTTATGTCGAATCTGCCTTCTTTGAGCGTGATTTTATTATTGTTTTCGTCAAATACATCGCCGAAAAAAGTTC
>NZ_JALJZX010000003.1 GCF_024171485.1 Chryseobacterium sp. HSC-36S06 | reverse complement strand
GATGACAACGTTGATAGGCTATAGGTGTAAAGTCAGTAATGGCATAGCCGAGTAGTACTAATTACCCGTAGATTTATAGCCTAATTAGGCGCACTTCGTAAGTGCAGCACGGTTATCTCTTTGTGAACGTTTTTATCGATAAATATAGACAGTAGATTTATAGATATGAGATAACAGAGCCTAAAGTCTCCATTATCCATTCTAAATATCTCACTTCTCTAATACAGCCTTTAGGGTGGTTTTAGCAGAGGGGCTCACCTGTTCCCATTCCGAACACAGAAGTTAAGCCCTCTAGCGCCGATGGTACTGCGTAAGCGGGAGAGTAGGTCGCCGCCAGTCTTTTTTTAATCCTCAATCAGAAATGATTGAGGATTTTTTTTTGGCTGAAATCGGAGGAAACCTCGAGATCAAACTACTGGATTGTACCATAAGTTAGGAATAAAGCTTAAACGGTTGTATATTGAAATAGCAAACCCCCAAATTATCAGTTCGTCATAAAGCTATCTGGAACTTTCTGTTATTTAACTTTTAGATGTTTTAAGCATATCAAGTCCCACCGTCAATAGGAACTGCAATCTGATTCTACAACTTAAATCTACAATATTAGAATCCTTAATTTCCGCATTGAATAATAAGCTGTTTAAGCATATTTTAAGCAGAATTAGCAGGTTAAAAAGGATGTGATTCCTTAAAGTTAATGTGTTATGTGATCGTTTTTAGAAATACAAAGCTTGCTCCTTATAGTAAATAGCACTAAGCTTAATTAAAATCTGCTCAGAATTCCCCAGTGAATCTTAGTGTCGCCAAACCTTACAGCGTTACCGAATTCGTTTCCATTCGAAATCTGAAAGCTCATTAAGCCAATCGGTAAAAAGAAATTGAACCCCAATCCAAAACTGTATAATTTAGGCTTTACATTTAAACTTCTATTGTTAAGTTGACCATATTGCCCAAAAACATCAAAGAAAGCCTGATTGTTGACCAGGTAACGGTATTCTGCAGTTCCAAAATAATAAAAGTCTGCCAGCAGTGCAATTTCATTAAAACCCCGGAAAGAATTCCAGCCGCCAAATCGCAGTAATTCATTAGCTGCCAGTTCATTTTGTGATTTCATTAGAGCGGTTTCCGCCTTCAGGTTTAAATAGTGGCTACCTTTTAGATGAAGATTTCGCTCACCGGACAAAAAGATATTATTTTGGGTTACGCTGGAGTTTTCTTTTGAATAGTTAGTGGAAATAAAGTCAGCTTCTGCACGAATTCGGGTTTTATATATAAAAAGTTCCACTTCTGAAGGTTCGGTGTAATCATACCAAACACCCACCCCTTTTTTCGCGAAATCCTTTCCCTGGATGTACAGGGAATCCATTAGCGAAGAAGTTTCAAAAGTTCCCCGTAATCCAATTTTTTGGCGGTTACTGAGGTGAAGATATACACTTGGCAGAAACTTCATGGTTGCAAAGGTAGAATCCTGACGGTAAATGTTCATATTGAAATTCAGGCCAATATTTGACTGAAGCAAATAGGGGATATCAGTTTTGACATCAAATGTCTGAGCTTTATCCGGATTTCTTTGCCAGAATATGTTTACTGTTTCAAAGCCGTTGAACATATTCCTGAAATTCATATTTAAACTTCCGTTTAGGGAGAATTTGTCGCTCTTATCGTTTCCGAATCCGATCACTCCATCAAAAGAATTCGATTTCCTTTTCTGCATGAACAGGAAAATCTGTGTAGAATCCTTTGTAAAAAGCGTTTGCGGCGGTTTGTCTAGCAAAATAAAGGAATGATTTTGCAGGGATTGATTAATCTGAATTAAGTTTTTGTCGTCGTAAACCTTTCCTTGGAATTCTCTATTTAGATTTTTTATAAATCGTTTCGGTACTTTTTCGTAACCTTTAATCACGAAGCGGTCAATTTTTCTCTGATCACCTTCTACGACTGTAATTTTTACCTGAGGAATGTTGTTTTTCATACCTAGGAACTTAGATTTAACCCGGTTAAAAGCAAAACCTTTATTCCTGTAGTCATCGTTGATTTTGTTCTTCACTGAATCTAAATTCTTAGTGTAAAATTCTGATTTAAGTCTGGATGTTTGAGCGATATCCTCAGGAATTTTCACGACTGCTTCATTAAAATTTATGCCTTTGTCAAAATAAATTTCAGTTTTGCTGTCTCCATTAATTACATTTTTAAGCTCTGTGAGATAGTAACTGTTTTGGGATAGTGAATCCAAGAACTTTACAGCTGCCAAAGAGTCTTTAACTATCGTTTTGTTGTTATTCTGTACATCGATAAGCCAATATTCTTTCTGCTGCGCATGCACAAAAAAACATAGAAATAGGAGGATTATATGGAAAAGTGATTTCAATAAAGAAGTTTAAAATTGGAACTCAATTTACGTAAGTTTATTATACAGAGAAAATATATTTTTTGGAGATGAATGCATGCGTTTTTTCGATCTCTATCATATATAGTTGGGTTTATGCTGGCTTTTGGTTTCGGGCTAAAAATTAATTCTTTACCTTTATTGCTTCAATCAATTGTGTAGAAATCCATCTTGTTATCACCGTGTTTTTATGAAGAAAATAGGTTTGTTTTTCGGAAGTTTCAATCCCATTCATATTGGTCATTTAATTTTGGCGAACTACATTCTCGAAAATTCTGATATGGATGAACTTTGGTTTGTTGTAAGCCCTCAGAATCCTTTTAAAGACAAAAAATCGCTCCTCAAAGATCATAACCGCCTAGATATGGTGCAGTTGGCCATTAAAAATTATCCGAATATGAGAGCGTCAAGTGTGGAGTTCTCGCTGCCTAAACCCAGTTATACGATTGACACGCTGACTTATCTTCATGAAAAATATCCCGATTATTCATTTGCACTGATTATGGGCGAAGACAATCTGAACGGACTGGCAAAATGGAAGAATTCTGAAAATTTAATAGCAAATCACCAGATTATTGTTTATCCGCGCGCTTTTGAAGGGGAGAAAAAAGATCATGAGTATTTGCAGCACGAAAATATCTCGCTAATTCAGGCTCCAGTGATCGAGATTTCAGCTACAGAGATCCGGAATATGATAAAAGCAGGAAAAAATGTGAGACCAATGCTGCCGGCGGAAGTTTTTGAATATCTCGACGGAAGCGCATTTTATAAATAGAACGAGACCAATACAGAAAAAAATTATGAACATCATAGAAAATTTTTTCGCTAAATATCCTCAGGATAAAATCGTGAAATGGTTTAAGCAGATATGTCTTGCCGAAGCAATTTCGTGGTTTTTCCTCTTCTCGGCCATGGTATGGATCAGATACGACAGAGAAGGAATTCTGCCTACGATTTATATTATAATTGTTGGCAACATTCACGGATTGTTTTTTACGCTTTATCTACTGTTGCTGCTGCCTGCAAGAAAAATTTTTGAGTGGGATGACGAGGATACCGTCTTCGCATTATTGGCTGCTTTCTTTCCTTTTGCAACGATCTGGGCCGATAAAAAGCTTGGTAAATTTAACAGAGAAGAAAATTAATATTTGCAAAAATAAGGAGATCATGTAAAGTGGAAGTTAGCTTCCACTTTTTTTATGTGTCATGTAACAAATACATCTTTCCTTTTTTCTTATTGGTAGACAGTAAAATCCTTGCTAAAATTATTTAACTGATAATCAAAACGTTAAGATTGCATTTTATTTTATTTTACTACTTTGTATTGCATATTACTAAAATAAATATATATCTTTGCAATACAAAACTAAAAGCTCAAAAAACTAATAATCAATTAAGAAAGGAGGAGGAAAAAAACTAATCATTATTGAACTGATAACCAAATCAGAAACTAATAACCAAAATCTTCCTTCTTTCTTTTTAAAATTTAACCATGAAAAAACTCATTATTTCACTTTCACTTCTTACAGGAATCATAACCTTCGGTCAGGCCACATCAAAAACGGATACTGCAAAAGTGCAGAATATACAGGAAGTTCTGATGACTAAGAAAGTCTTCAAAAAAGAAAGCGACCGGTTCGTCTATGACATTTCAAACGCACCTGTTGCTAAAGGAAATACGACGTTTGATATTCTTAAGCAGACACCACTTATTTCCAGTACTGATGAGAGCACCTTAAAAATTACAGGTAAAAACAATGCTGTAATATATATTGACGGCAGAAAATCAAATATGGATGCGCAATCTCTGGTTCAGTTTCTTAAAAATACACCAGCTGAAAATATTCAGAAAATAGAAGTTATTACAATGCCGGGAAGTGAATTTCAGGTGGATGCTTCGGACGGAATCATCAATATTGTAATGAAGAAAAAAATGACTAACGGTCTTAACGGGAACATGAGGATGGCGAGTACTGCAAATATTTACAGTGACAACTCAGCCAGTTTTTCAGCAAATTACCGAAAGGATAAGTTGGGAGTATCCGCCAATCTATCAGGCGGCGAAAATATAAGAGCCCAGTCCTACATTTTGAAAAACGGAAACAGGAAGGCCACTAACGAGTCTGTAGGAGACATTGTTGATCCTAACCAAAATCTCGGCGGATATCTGAATATCGATTATCAACTGACCGAAAAATCCAATGTAGCGCTAACCTGGAATACCTGGGCAAACAAGAGTTATAATTCTACGGTAGATCTTTTTAATACCATTAGAACTCTGGAAGGTAGTATTTGGAAGACCAATTATACGAGGTCCAAAAATAAAGAAGATGCGCGCTCGTACAACAACAGTCTGAATCTGAATTATGAACTGAAAACCGACAGCCTGGGAAGTAAATTGAATTTGAACGCAGCCTACTTAAATTTTAAGAGATTCCAGACGACTGAAAACAATACTTTTGTTTCCACGGCAAACGGAACAGATGTGTATAAATCCAAGTATGTGGAACAAAATCTTCCCCAATTGATTGACAATTTTTCCGGAATGGCAGACTATATTCAGAAGTTCAAAAAAGATCTCACCATTTCTGTAGGAGGAAATTACAACAAAACCAAAACGGATAATGATACCAAAAGTGTTACTTCAATATTAAATGAAGACGAATCTTTAGCATTGCTTTACGATGAGAACGGAATTTTATTAGATAATCCTAAAAATGAACCGAACCATTTTCTTTACGACGAAAATATCTATGGCATTTATCTTACTGTTGAAAAAAAGTTCTCCGACAAATTCTCCGGAAAGGCGGGTACACGTTATGAAATTACCAAAAGTGTGGGAACCTCCGACAATGCACAGGATATAAACCTGAGACGTATCGAACGTAATTACAGTAATGTCTTGCCTTACGTAAGTCTCAATTATGCGATCAACGATAACAATAATCTTTCATACGCGTTTTCCAGCAGAATGAGAAGGCCAAGTTTCTGGGAGATTAATCCGGTGAAAAATATTCTTACCGAGAACAATTATGTACAGAACAATCCGTTTGTAAAGGCTTCTTCATCTTATAATCATGAACTTACTTATATGTTCAAGAACTCTTATTTTCTTATTTTAAATCACTCTCTGCAAAAAGATGTCATCACGCAGGTTCCGTTGCAGGGAATTCCGGTTCGTGCCGATGGTAAGGAAGAAACGCGGAATCAACTCCGCTATATCCGCACCAATTTTGGCGATAAGCAGGAAATGTCGGCAATGTTCGGTATTCAGAAGGCTTTCTTCAAGCAGGCGTGGACTACCAATTTTAATATTGGCGTTCAGCACAACAGAAATAAAGGAAGCTTAAGTGTGGACCCTACAACCGGAGATATTTTCCCGATGTATACCAATAACACCAACTCGACAAGTTTTGTGATTCAGACGAACAATAATATCCGTTTGGATCAAAAGAAAACCTGGTTCGCAGGAATAAACTTCTTTTATGTTGACCAGCAGCAGATTGAACTCGGAATGCTGAAAGATCTTGCAAGTCTTGATCTGAGTATAAAAAAGATATGGAATGCCTGGACTTTTACTGTGAACTTAAATGATATCCTGAAAACAAATATTGTTGAAGTTGAAGATTATCAGCAGAACGGGAACTATAATTATGTACAGAACAATATGTACAGACAAAGTGTAGGTGCAAGTATCGTTTACAATTTCGGAAACCAGAAGGTGAAAAAAGTAAGAAATATCGAGAATGCATCAGATGAAATAAAGTCCAGAACAAGATAAATTTTTTCTAAACTCAATTATATTTTCACAAGAAATCCCCGGAATTTTTTCCGGGGATTTTTTATTGAACCATTTTATTATTTACTCTTCGGCAAAAATACTTCCGCCAACATGCATCTTGCGCTCCCGCCGCCATTTGTTTCAATGGTATTCAAATCTGAATGGATGATCTCGCAATATTTCTCTATAGCTGATATCTGTTCCGCAGTTAGGGATTTATACGCGCTTTCGCTCATTACTAAAAATTTATCACCGTCGTTATTTTGTACCTGAAGCATATTCCCGGCGAACTGCTGCAGCTGATCTTCGGAGATTTCAATGATTTCTTTTCCGGACGATTTTATAACTTCCTGAACTTTTTCGCATTCCAGTTCATCATCAATACATTCCAGGCAAATAACCACAAATTTATCGGCTACACACATCATTACATTCGTATGATAAATTGGCAGCCTTTCGCCACCTGCATTTTGATAAGAATGAAAAACTACCGGCCGGAACCCAAATTTACTGCAAAACTGTCGGAAAAGTTCCTCATCCAACCTCAGTGAAACCGAACCGTACGCAATTTTATGGTCATGATCGAAAATCATGCTTCCGGTTCCTTCCAGAAATTTTTCCTGATTTTCAAAATGGGATAAATCATCGATTTCTGAAATTTCAAAACCATTATCTTTAAGGATTTCTAAAATATCAGTGCGGCGTTCAACTCTTCTGTTTGGCGCAAACATCGGGTACAGAACAACTTTGCCGTCGTTATGAAAACTTACCCAGTTGTTTGGGAAAATTGAATCGGGAGAGTGTGGCTCCAAGGTATCTTTTACTGTAATAACATGAACTCCTTTACTCTTTAATTTAGCAACAAAATTGTTGAATTCCTGCAGTGCTTTGCTCTGGATGTCAGCATCTTTCTGCTCGATCTGAAAGTAATTATTTTCCGCTGTCTGGGAATTATATCCGAAAGCGACAGGTTCTACCATCAGAACGGCGCTGGCTGTTTGCATAAAATAGGGTTTTTATTAGTATTGATCTGCTATTGAACAAAAATACTTAAATTTATAGATATAAAAAATCCATGTTAGAAATTGCCTGTTTTGAAATCACTTCTGCTGAAACTGCCTTGAAGTCAGTTGCCGACCGGATCGAATTTTGCGCTGATATCGCGCTTGGCGGAACTACTCCCGATTTCTATGAATTCCTTCACCTCAAAAGAACTTTTAATACTCCGGTCTATGTAATGATCAGGCCAAAAGGAGGTTCGTTTTATTATTCCGATGCCGAATTTACAGCAATGAAAAGCAGTATCATTACTTTCAGGGAAGCGGGAGCTCACGGTTTTGTATTTGGAGTTTTAAATGCGCACAGCGAAATTGATGAACAGAAGAATTCTGAACTTCTTACACTTGCCGGCGATGTACCCTGCACTTTTCACCGTGCTTTTGACCGGACACCGGATCTGGAAAAATCCATTAAGACATTAATAAGGCTCGGTTTTAAAACAGTTTTAACTTCAGGCGGAAAACCCACAGCGATTGAAGGGAAGGAAAACCTTAAAAAACTGATAAAAAAATATGGTGACCAGATTGAAATTCTGATTGGCGGCGGGGTGCGCTCAGAAAATATTTCGGAACTGAAGGAATTTACCGGCGGAACAAGTTTTCATTCCTCCGCAATTTTAAAGTACGACAGTTTTGCAAGTGATGACGAAATTAAAAAGCTTAAGATGCTGAGTTCATAGCAGGTTGGTATTTATTCCCGGGCAAGAGGTAGGGTAGAGCAACGTAGCAGCCCTCCCATCTTGGATATTTCGCGGTACGGAATTTCCTCCACCATCATCCCCCATTCACTTCGAAGATGATTGTTCATTCTGGTAAATGATGTATCTGAGACAACAATATCTTCGGAAATCGAAAAGATGTTAGGATTCATTTCGAACATTTCCTGCTTGGTAACATGGAAGCAGTTTTCTTCTCCGAAAATGTCAATCAGAAGCCTGTAATCACTCTCATCCACAAAGCCGTCTTTATAGATGATACATTTATCTTTCCCAACCGGATTGAAAGTGCAATCCAGATGTAAAATTCCCTGGAAAGGATCAGTATCGTTTTTCTTAAGTTCAAGATCTATGATTCTTTTCTTTGGGAAATATTCTTTGAGGATTTCAATCGCATATTCGTTGGTTCTGGCGGTTTTAAAGTTTCTGTAATCTTCAGAAAAGCATGTTCCTATGAACAGAAAATCATTCCACACAATCACGTCACCACCTTCAATATGCGCGGTGTCGGGCAGATTTATAATTTTCTTCCAGCCGACTCTTGCAAATATTTTACGGTACGCATCCTGTTCATCGTATCTGTCTTGAATGATATTAGAGATAATCATTTTATCCTCAATAACAAAGGCAACATCGCGGGCAAAAACCTGATTGTAATTTTCAATAAGATGCGGGCGGTAAACTTCCACGCCGTGTTTCAAAAGTACTTTTTCGAACTCGGTCATCTCGTGAACGATGTCATTCTCTTTTGGATAAGTCCCGTTTTGGAGTGAGTGATAAGACTTCGCATCGAAGCTTTCTTTTAGAGAATGTGGGGTGCCAATGGAATTTGGCATTCCGAGTACAACAGATTTAAGTTTTGAGGTTTCGTTATGGATATTGAGTTTCATAGTAAAATGTGATGGTCCCAAATTTAAACAAACGAATTGATTTAAGAAAATTTTTGATTCCGGTACATAAATCCTAATTTAAAAGAGTATCTCGCGCAGTGTGACAGAATGTCATTTCTTAACTTCAGCATAAAATTTGCATCAAATATCATAATATAATTAAAATCTTATAATTGTTGTTAATCTTTAGTTAAAACTGAAACAGATCGCTTTTCATCAATACTTATTAAGTGTTAAATTTGAAGCAATAACCAAATAAGAAAAATATTTAAATAATTTATGAAGATGACAGATACCCTGAAAAAACTTATTCCCTACGCTGTTGTTGGGGTAATCTCCGGAGCAACAACTTTCGGAGCTATCAATTATTTCAATGTGCAGAATGAGGATTCGCAGTTCTCTTATTTCGCACCCAAAAACAGCGATGCAAAGTATGCATCGTTTAATATGACCGGAGTTGGTGATGACTTTGTAAAAGCATCAAAAATGACTGTTCCGGCGGTAGTAAGTATTAAGAATTATTCAAACAGAACATCTCAACGAAGCGAACAGGATTTGTTTGATCAGTTCTTCGGCAATCCATTTGGTGGGCAGCCCAAACAGCAGCAGGTTCCAAAAGACATGCCTTCCGGAATGGGTTCCGGAGTAATTATCTCACCAGACGGTTATATTATTTCTAATAACCACGTAATTGCGGGGGCTACTAAACTGGAAGTGGTGCTTTCAAACAAAAAATCATATGTTGCAAATCTAGTTGGGACTGATCCGACTACAGATATCGCACTTCTGAAAATTGAAGAAAAAGGCTTGCCTTACCTGAATTTTGCCAATTCTGATAATGTGGAAGTTGGGCAGTGGGTTCTGGCAGTTGGAAATCCGATGGGTCTGAATTCTACCGTAACTGCGGGTATTGTTTCTGCGAAAGGTAGAAGTATTGATCTTTTAAGCCAGCAGTCCAGAACACCGATTGAAAGTTTTATCCAAACCGATGCAGCAATTAATCCCGGAAACTCCGGAGGTGCACTGGTAAATCCAAATGGTGAGCTTATTGGTATTAACTCCGCGATCTCATCAAAAACCGGGTATTACGAAGGTTATGGTTTTGCAGTGCCTTCGAATCTTGCGAGAAAGGTAGTGGAAGATATTAAGCAATTCGGTTTGGTTCAAAGAGGATTTTTAGGAGTTGAGACTCTGGATCTTTCTGACCAGAGACAGGTTGCCAATTACAATCAGCAAAGAAAAACCAATCTCAAAGCTGGCGAAGGTGTCTATATTATTAATGTTTCTGAAAAAGGAGGTGCCGAAAGTGCAGGTCTGAGATCCGGAGATATCATTACAAAAGTTGACAACACCACAGTATCTAGCTATTACGATCTGTCGTTCGCCGTTGGAAGCCGCAGACCGGGAGATAAGGTAGCCGTAACTTACCTCAGAAATGGCAAATCGAACACCGTAAATGTTACGTTGCGTGACCAAAAAGGAGGTACATCCTTCAGAAGTAAGGCGGATTTAACAGTAACTGAAAAAATAGGATCAGATTTTGAACCTTTAAGCGAACGATTTAAAACAGATTACGGTTTAAACAGCGGAGTAATTGCCAAGAATGTAGCTGAAGGAAGCGAAATGGCAAAGATCGGTGTTGTAGATAATTATATCGTTATTGAAGTTAATGGTAAGCCTGTAAATTCCCAGAAAGATGTTGAAAAAATTCTGCAGGGATACAGTGGAAACGTACAGGTGAAATACGTTGATGAATACGGAAGAATTACCACAAGAGGCTTTAAAATGCCCTAATTAAATAGTAAAATAAAAAACGCAACTTGATTAAGTTGCGTTTTTTTTGTGCTGTATTTTTTTTAATCTTTTCTTTTTCCGTTCATAAATCACTTCTGTAATTTTACCTCCAATCCATGAAAAAGGGAAGAAAGTCAAAAAGATTAAGATCTTATAAAAGGTAGGATGGTAAGGGAAAATAATAATATCGAGCATTGCGATGAAAAGCAGAATAAAACCGATTAATATCGCGTAAGCCACTTTCGCATATTTTACGATGATTGCTGTAATTACTCCGCCAACAGTTGCAGCAATTCCCGACGAAATCAGTAGTGCAACATAAAAGTAGGGCTTGTTTTTCATCGCTTGCAGAAGTTGTTCCCAATGACCGAACGGAGCATACTCATCATAGGTAATCCATGATGAATTCAGCCTTACCCCCAACGAGATTATGAGCGCTGCAACAGCGAGACCTACTAAAACCGCAATGGTATTCCGAATGAAATTCATTTAAAACTGATGTGCAATCATTGAAATCTCAATATCAACATTTTTTGGAAGACACGAAACCTGTACAGTTTCTCTTGCCGGATAACTTTCAGCATCCAGATAAGAGGCATAAATATCATTCATCACCGCAAAATCATCCATGTTTTTAAGGAAAATTGTTGCTTTTACTACATTTTTAAAAGTCATACCTGCTTCTGTTAAGATCGCTTCAAGATTTTTCATCACCTGATGAGTCTCTTTTTCAATGCCTTCTTCAAGTTTACCTGTTTGGGGATTCAGTGGAATTTGCCCGGAGATGTACAAAACTCCGTTGGCAAAATTAGCCTGTGAATAAGGGCCAATAGCGGCAGGAGCATCAGAGGTAGAAATTATTTTTTTCATAGTGATATTATTGGCAAATATAAAACTAATGTTTAATTCTTTAAAATTTAGAACGGTGCATTTGGTTGGGTAAAACTACGGTCCTTATATTTCAGGGCGTCGCGAAGAATATTCGCCTTGATTCCAATAAAGAAATCATACACTTTGTACTGGCCATATGGGATCCAGTTAAAATTGATGGTAAAACTTCGCTGATCTCGCGAAAAACCAAGCTGCGTATTCGCAATTTCTTTTGAAATCACATCGTAATACAGGTTTCCGGTAATATTCCAGAATGGAGTAAGCTTTATACTTCCATCTAACCCCACGGAAGCCATTTTATTCCCAAAACGGGTCAGACTTCTGGTATAACTGTACTGAGCATTAATGTTTAAGGTCCAGGGCTGGCTGAACCGCGCATAATTATCATCATCAAAATAATAATCCTCGTTGCGGATTTCTCCTTTTTTGTTGTACTTTTTAGAAAGGTCTTCTTTGTCTTTCTTTTGGAATATTTCGCTGCTCAAAGGGTAAGAAAGCTGGGCATTGAAGCCCTGAACACTAAAGCGCCCAAAATTTTCGGTCCGGATTCCGGTGTCCTCACCAGGTGCGAAAATAACTTGGTAAGGTTCCAGATTTAATCCGGTATTGATATTAAGTTTTTCGAATACGGTGGTTTGTCCGCTGAAACTGAAGATCGACCATTTATGCGTCGGCGCTGCGAAATTGTAATTGGTGTTGAAATTTAAACTTTCGAAGATCTTAATCTTTTTGATGCCTGTAGAATCTTTTTTAGAACGTACTTTCATCTCCAAATTATTGTTCACCGAAAAACTCAGTGCCTGAACAAGCCCCGAATTTGGTGATCCAATGATTCCGCGGTCAAAAATAGAGTAAGGAGTCATCTCACCACGGTCATTAGCGTAATTTTTATAATAGCCGAAACCTGGAGCTGAAAAATCCGGAGAGTAGCTGAAACCAATTTGCGGCGTCAACATATGACGTATTGCCTGGATTGAAGATTCTTTTTTAAAGTTCAGCATTCCGTAAAGCACAGTCTGCAAGCTTGCTCCGGTGGAAAATGAAGAATAGCCGGCAATCTTTTTATTCAGAATATCATCAACACGATTGGTGATTGGGTTGTAACTTCTTGTGAGGGTTTTTGTCGTTAAAGCATTGTCGACATTAGCGGAAAGCGAGAAGGTAAAATACTTGGCAATCGTTGTATTGGTGCCCAAAGTAATATTGTTTTTCAGGCCGGTCTGCATTTTATCCCACATGGTTTGGGTGAAAAGTTCGCCTTCGTTGGTCTGCACATAATTATTAAAATTGAGACCTGTATTTACTGTAATGTTTTCTAAAAGACCCTGCCTTACGCCCGTTTTAGGTTTAAATAAGTAGAACTGATTGATTGCGACATTCAGTACCGGCAGTTTTAAATCTGCCAACCCTGTAGAAAAATTCTGGGAGTAAGATGACGTTCCTGTGATTGTAATCGGAAGCGTGAGAAACCTTTTAACTACACTTACACTGGAGTTTTGCTGTGCATTGAGGTTGTTTTGGTTGAACGCGTAATTATTGTTTACGGTATTGTTATAAAATTTATTACTTACTACATCAACCGATGCCGAAAAAGTAAGAAATGGATTAGCTTTACTGTCCTGCTGATGGCGCCACGCAATCCTGTAAGTACGGCTTTTTGAATAATCTGATAAACCTTTGATTCCACGCACGGTGTTTCCTACATCTGCCGAAAAGTTACCCGAGTAGCGGTAGTTTTTCTTGTAATTCATTTCCGGCCGGAGATTCCAGCTTCCTTTAGTATAAATATCTGCAAGGATTTTCAGGTCAAAATGTTCGCCGATCGGTTGATAGTATCCCAGGGAATTCAGGAAAAACCCGACATCTTCTCTTTCTCCAAAGCTCGGAATCAGAATTCCCGCACTTCGTTTATCGGAGAAAGGTAATATCGCAAAAGGCATAATGAGTGGAGTAGGAACCTGCTCAATATACATTTGAATCGGCCCGGTAATCACCTGTGATTTGTCTTTTCCTTTAATCAGTTTAATGTTTGGCGCGAGCAGATAATAATCCGCGATTGTGTCTTTTTTCTTGATGAAGTATTCGTCAGTTGTATATTTTCCGCGACGCATGAAGAAAACAGAATCGTTGTATTTCTTGGTCTTTTCGGCGATAATGACGCCTTCGCTTTCTTCTGTTCTTGCGTTGAAGGCAATGGCTTGGCGGGTTTTGATGTTGTAAGTAAACTCGTCGTATTCGTATTTTTTACCGCCCTGTACCGCAACCGCAGGATTCTTAATTCTTCCTAAAGAATCGAGTTCACCTCGTGCAAAAATCATTGATTTATTCCAGTCGATGGAAATATAATCGGCGTCAATCTGCATATCCTGATATTTTACCTGCGCCTTCTTATTAAGATAGGTCATCTTTTTAGGGATATCATTGCGGATGTTGTCGGCTTTTGTTTCTACCACAGCTTCAAGTTGTTCCCTTGGAACAAGAATGGTGTCGGCCTTGCGAATAGTATCATTAACTATCTTATTTTCAGGCAGAATTTGAGCGGTTGAATGTGCTAAAAAACTGTTAAAAATTAGGATAATTAGAATTTGTAATATATTTTTGAAGCCGGTTTTGACCAAAGCGATATTTTCTGTAATTTGTGGTCAAAATTAGCATAATTTTTAAAATGTAATGATGATTGACTATAGTTTTTCTTTTAAAAAATATTTTTTCTTCTTTTTCATCCTTTTTTTCTCAATCACAAGTGCTCAGAAAAAATTCACCGTAGTTTTAGATGCCGGGCATGGTGGATCTGATCATGGTGCAAACCGCAATTATAGTGAAACAGGTACTTTGCGGGAAAAAGACGTAACCCTCGCCATTGTTTTGAAATTGGGCAGAATGCTGGAAAAAAACAAAGACTTTAAAATTATTTATACCCGCAAAATCGATGAGTTTCCGTCGCTAACCGACAGAACTACCCTGGCAAACCGGAGCAAGGCGGATCTTTTTGTATCAGTACACTGTAATGCGAGTACTAAGACTGCACCGTACGGGACTGAAACATTTGTGCAGGGACCAGATCAGAATAAAACAAACCTGGAGGTGGCAAAAGCAGAAAATGATGTGATTTTTCTGGACGAAAGAGACAGGGAAATGTTTGCTTCCTACGATCCTAAATCGCCCGAATCATTAATTGCGCTGAAAATTCAGCAAAGCAAGTATCTGGAAAGCAGTCTGCTTTTCGGCAGTTTTGTAGAAGGAAATTTCGTTAAAAAGGACAAAAGATATTCGCGTGGTGTAAAGCAACAGAATTTGCACGTTTTAAGGCTTAACGCCATGCCGTCTGTTTTGATTGAGACTGGATTCATCAGCAACTACGATGACGCGATGTATTTGGCTTCCGAAAAAGGACAAACAGAGATTGCAGAAAGTATTTATGATGCAATTACTAATTATAAGAAAGCAATTGACAGAAATGCCACTGCTGCCCCCAAGGTTGAGCCGGTACCAGAGGAAAAACCTCTTAAAAACGATTTTAGAATTTTACTGATGTCTTCGCCTTCGAAGTACAATTCTGGTGATCCCGCTCTGAAAGGACTTAATTATGTTCTTCCAATTAAAGAGAATGGTTTGTATAAATATTACTATGGTACTACCAACATGGCATCGGTGAGGGATAATAACCTGAAAACGGCCAGAGATGCAGGGTTTAAGAATGCAACATCCATCTCATTCATTCCTAACCAAAAGTTGGGAATAGGCTATTATACTTTAGAAATTGCGGTAAGTCCACAAAAGTTGAGTTCTAACTCAGCGGTGCTCAATACGCTTAAAAATGTGAACCGCGTCAAAGAAAACGGAAGTTTTTATTATACCTACGGAAAATTTTCAAGTCTGGAAGAAGCGGTTAAAGAGCAGAAAGACATCGAGTTGAAGGGTGTAAAAAATACAGTTATTCAAAAAGTATTGAAATAACGTGCGCAGTAGTCTTGCAGGATTGAAAGTAAATTTATATTTTTGCAGTCCTCAAAACAAAGGCCTATTCGTCTAGTGGTAAGGACTCAAGATTTTCATTCTTGCAACAGGGGTTCGATTCCCCTATAGGCTACAAAAGATGAAAATTTAAAAAAAAAATTAAAAACTATTTGGTGCGATAAAAATATTTTATATCTTTGCACCCACATTTAGGAAACGATATGGCAAATCATAAATCAGCTCTGAAAAGAATCAGACAAAGCGAAAAGAAAAGATTAAGAAACAGATACTATCACAAGACTGCTAGAACAGCTTTGAAAGGTCTGAGAAATGAAGAAGATAAAAAAGTTGCAGCAGAACAGTTGCCGTTGGTAATCTCTTTGTTGGATAAATTGGTGAAGAAAAACATCATCCACAAAAACAAAGCTGCTAACTTGAAAAGTAAATTAACTAAGCACGTTAATAAATTAGCGTAACCTTATAAAAGACGCACGGCCCGTTCGTCTATCGGTTAGGACCTCAGGTTTTCATCCTGGTAAGAGGGGTTCGACTCCCCTACGGGCTACTTAACTTCCGAAATTAATTTTTCGGAAGTTTTTTTATGTTTATATTTGATAAGTTTTTATTTTATGAAGATACTTATACTTAACGGTCCAAATCTTAACCTTCTCGGAACCCGGGAACCTGAAATTTACGGAAATGTTTCTATGGAAGATTATATGAAATATCTTCAGACTAAATTTCCCCAGCATGAAATACATTATTCTCAGTCTAATGTAGAGGGCGAAATAATTAATGTGATTCAATATGACGATTTCGATGCTTTGATTGTTAATCCGGGAGCATTTACCCATTATTCTTACGCAATTGCTGACTGCCTTAAAAATATTTCAAAACCTAAAGTAGAAGTTCATATCAGCAATCTTTACAAAAGAGAAGAATTCCGGCAAAAGTCGGTTACTGCATCGCATACGGATGGTGTACTGAGTGGTTTCGGGCTGAAAGGATATGAGTTGGCTATTATTAGTCTGGGAAGTTAACTCCTAATAATACATCGCATAAAAATTGAAGTTTATAGCGCTTGCATTATTTTATATTTTATAAGAAGGAATGATTCTTGCAAATCTAAAAAGCATAAACTATTATGAAAAAAATGCTTCACTTACTAACTTTTGCTGTACTTGCTTCCTGCGCTAAAGAAAAGGAAACTGTAAAAGTGCAGAACGCTACCGAAAATGTGACTAAGTCTGTGGACAGTTCACGAACTTCTACCATGCAAAATGCTGAATACGCGCCAGCATTTAAAATTATTCCTCTAGATATTGCGCCGGAAAAAGGTCGTTCTGTTTTTACGCAGGATGGCAAAACGCTCTTCTATTTTGACCAAAACTCCAATAAAGGTGTGATAAGAATTGACGGAACGGATTACGTACTCGACCGTTTTGATTTCAATGAAAACAATTACTCGCTATATGGCAATGGGGTAGTAATAGAGGCTACTAATGGCGATTTTAAGGAAATGGTAAGCGACTGTCTACACGGTAACTTCCCAGAGGTAAAGGTTTCAGTTAACGGTAAAGTTCTTAATCTTGTCAATATCAATCTCCAGGATTGCCCCGCGTACTGATTTTAAATTTCCTCATTATCCGTCCACTGCGATTCATCGAATGACTGGCTGTCTTCCGCAAGAAGTTCGGCTTCACGCTCCAGAGATTCCTTCACGGTGAAAGTAATTTTATCTTTCAACTGTTCTTTTGCGAGTTTCTTTACCATCGCTTTATCTATCACCATGAATCTTTTTCCCAGTCTTCTCGCTGCATAGGATCTCATACCTGTAGCTTTCAAGATGTCTACCGCCATATCTACTGCTGTCCCTAAAGTTTCCCTATAAATATTATCAACACCGTTATTATAAAAATCATACGCATCGAGCCTGTTCTTTGCACGGACAAATATTTTCAGTTGCGGATAATTTTTCCGGGCATATTCCAGAATGAATTTATTTTTTTCAGGATCGTCCAGACATAAAATCAACAAATCGGCAGTTTCTGCACCGGCAGACCTTAGAATTCCTGGTTTAGTGGCATCGCCAAAATAGACCTTAAAATGATTTGATTTCAATAGATTTACCCTTTCGGCATCGTTGTCGAGAACTGTTGCCTGTATTCCGTTTACCCGCAGAAGCCGCCCAACAGTACTTCCGAAATGACCGAAACCAACGATAATTATTTTGCGCTCTTTAATAGGTTCCGTAGTCTCAGGATCATCATTATTTGTAATGAATCGAGGTTCTATCAGTTTCTCATTAATAATGAGTAATACAGGCGTAACACACATTGTAATGGCAGTTATTGCCATGAGCTGGGCGTTGAGTTCGGGATTCAGTAGATATAATTTGGTGGAATAGTTTACCAGTACAAAAGAAAATTCCCCGATCTGGGATAGTGCAAAAGCTACGATTAAGTTCTGATCCAATTTGAGCTTAAAAAATTTACCCACCCCAAACAAGACTGCGAATTTCACGATGAGTACAATTACCGTGGTAGTAAAAATAAACATTGGATCCTTTAGGATTACAAAAAAATTAATGGTCGCGCCCACACTGACAAAAAACACTGCAAGAAGAAGACCTTTGAAAGGCTCAATCTGGCTTTCTAATTCGTGCCGGAATTCACTTGTAGCCAGCATCACTCCGGCGAGAAAAGCTCCAAGCGCGGGGCTCAGACCTACCGATGCCATCAGTTCTGAAACACCGATTACGAGAAACAATGATGAAGCGGTAAGCAATTCATTCATTCCGGATCGTGATACATAGCGTAGAAAAGGCACAAAAACATACCGCCCCAGGATTATGAGAATTAAAACTCCTATAATGATTGAAAAAGGTTGCAGCCAGTCGGGCAAGTATTGCAGCAGGATCTCATGCTCATTATCTTCGGGTCTTTTTGCCAAAACGGGTAGAAGCGCCAAAATCGGGATGACCGACATATCCTGAAAAAGCAGGATAGAAAATGATGCTTCGCCGGCATCGGTACGGAAAATGTTCTTTTCTTTTAAAGTCTGAAGTACTATTGCGGTGGATGAAAGCGCAAAGCAGATTGCAGTTACCAAAGCCTGATCTGTTTGCCATTTAGCAAAATAGAAAATCCCAAAAAGAACAATTATTGTAATTAGCATCTGGCTGAGACCCATGCCAATAATTTTCTTCCGGATTTTCCAGAATTTTTTCGGCTCAAACTCTAGGCCTACAATGAAAAGCAGCATAATTACACCGAATTCTGTCGCATGCATAATGTCATCAGAGTCTTTCCCTGTAAGTTTCAAACCGAATGGACCGATGATGATTCCGCCTAGAATAAATCCGATAACCGAGCTGAGTCCCAACTTTCGTACAAGCGGAACCATAATAATCGCAGCACCCAAAAATATAAGGGCGGTCATTGCAAGTGAATTTTCGCTCATGGTGTACGCAAGGTTTTCCGGATTTCTGTTGTATATTTTGCTAAATCTGCCGCTGTTAATTCGTCGGCGTTATGTATCGCCAGTATTTCCTTTACTTCTATGCCGTTTACTTTCAGGGAAAGAATCAGGAATTTCATAAGCTCCGGAACTGTGGTGGTATATAGTCCGTCTGGAGAATAATTTTCTTCTTTTCCACCTAAGGTTACAATTATGAAAGCATCTTTATTCTGTAACGGATGATTCTGCTCTGCCATCCACTTGATATCGAAAACTTCATCAATCCAAAGTTTCAGAAGCGGCGGACAGGTAAACCAAATCAATGGGAAATGAAACACCAACCTTTCATATTCACGGATTCTCTTTCTTTCGCGAAAACTTGCAATATGAAAATCCGGATATTCTTCGTATAAATCTTTGAAATCTACATTTTCAAGATTATCATAAGCTTTTACTAACTCTACATTGGCATGTGAGTATTCAAAATGAGGATGTGCAAAAATGATCAGCGTCTTTTTCACCAACTAATGTTTTTATAAAATTATGAAAAAATAAAAATCATTACTGTTTATCACTGAAAATTATTCTTATTTTTGAGAAATGAAGGCAGTACAAGTAGTTTCAGATCATCACGTTAAAAAATTTCTGGATTTCCCTGCAGCACTTTTTGCTGATGACAAAAACTACATCCGCCCGCTCGATAAAGACATTGAGGCGGTCTTTGATCCAAAAAAAAATAAATTTTTCCGCTTTGGTGAATGTGAGAGATTTCTATTCTACAACGAAAAAAATGAAACGGTTGGTAAATTTGCAGTATTTATCAATAAAAAATATCGCCAGTCACAGCCGACAGGTGGAATAGGTTTTTTCGACTGTATTAATGATCAGAACGCCGCCGATTTTATGTTTGATTTTGCTAAAAAACGCCTTCAGGAAAAAGGAATGGAAGCGATGGACGGACCGATTAATTTCGGAGAGCGTGACCAATTTTGGGGTCTCTTGATCGATGGATTTTCGGAGCCGTTGTATGCAATGAACTATAATGCACCTTATTACCAGGAACTTTTTGAGAATTATGGTTTCAAAATCTATTTTAATCAGTTGTGTTTCGGCAGAAAAATTCACGCACCTGTAAGTGAAAATTTTGTCCGTATGCATGAGAGAATTTCAAAAAACCCCGCCATTTCCGCCAGAAGAATGAAGGTGAATGCGCTGGAAAAATTTGCTGCGGATTTTACGGAAGTTTATAACAGAGCCTGGGCCAGTCATGGAGAAGGCAAACAACTTACCAAGGTACATACCTTAAAACTTTTTACTACACTTAAGCCTGTAATTAATGAGCATATTTCCTGGTTTATTTACGAAAATGAAAAACCAATTGCAATGTGGATGAATATTCCCGACCTGAATCAATGGTTTAAATTTCTCGACGGAAAATTTGGGTTATGGCAAAAACTGAAATTTTTGTGGGTGAAAAAATTCAAAACCAACAAAAAAATGGTAGGGTTGGTTTTTGGAATCGTTCCCGAATGGCAACGCAAAGGTATCGACGGATATATGATCTGGGAAGGCACGAAACATTTCCGGAAAACCACGCAGTTTGAAGACTATGAAATGCAGTGGATTGGAGATTTTAATCCGAAAATGATCAGGATTGCCGAGAATCTCGAAACAGAAGTTACCAGAAAATTAGCAACTTACCGATATTTGTTTGACCAAACCAAAGAGTTTGAAAGTCATAAAATACTGTGATTCTAAAAATCCTAGCTAAACTTTACGTCACGGATATTCAGGTAGTAGGTAATATTCCCTTTCCAGTGATTTTCTTCTGCGGTGAATGCGATATCAAACGATTTCTCCCTGAACTCTTCAGCATGTTTTCCAAGTTTAAAGCCTACGCACTCGATATTTCTACCCGATGATTCCTGGCGGATGTAGAATTTGATATGACTGTTGTCTTTACCCATTGTTTTGACGTAGCCGGCAACTTTTTGATTTTTGAGGACTAAAACAGGTTTCATATTGTGAGGTCCAAATGGCG
The DNA here is from genome assembly GCF_024171485.1 of Chryseobacterium sp. HSC-36S06. GTDB lineage: Bacteria > Bacteroidota > Bacteroidia > Flavobacteriales > Weeksellaceae > Kaistella. The sequence goes on along the minus strand of NZ_JALJZX010000003.1, from coordinate 296,387 downwards.
CCAGTTTTCTGTGAAAGTTAAAGAAATCCTTGTTGAGGTCATCGATCTGCACAACTGAATCAATTTTTATACTGGGTTCTTTTTGATGTTCCTGAATTTTTTCGGCAACTATTTTTTCGAACTTTTCCCGGAAGAGTTCGAATTTGGCTTTTTCCATTGAAAGTCCGGCAGCTGCAGGATGTCCACCAAATTTCAGGAAAAATTCAGAGCAGTTTTCGAGTGCATCATGCACGTCAAAATCAGCCACAGATCTTGCCGACGCCACCATTTCACCGTTATTCCCATCGGTAAAAACCAAAGTGGGCTTGTAATAAGTTTCAATCAGTCTGGAAGCTACAATTCCGATAACGCCTTTGTTCCAGCTTGAGCCATAGACAACTGTGGTGAAATTTTGAAGCTGGCCTGTTTCTTCGACCTGTAAAAGGGCTTCGGTTGTGCTGCTCATATCCATTTCGCGGCGCGAATCATTCAGAGTGATGATATCATTCACTATTTGCTGAGCTTGTTTCAGATTGTCTGAAACCATCAGTTCAACGGCAGCTTTCCCATGTGAGATTCTTCCGGCAGCATTTATTTTGGGAGCAATTTCAAAAACAATATTGGAGATTTCAAAAGTGGCCAATTTGTCTTCCGGAATCAGCATTCTTAATCCCAAATTACGGGATTTGCGCAATACTTTCAGTCCCTGTTTTGCTAACACCCGGTTTTCTCCGGTCATAGAAACAATATCTGCTGCGATAGAAATCGCAAGTAAATCTGTAAGTTCAAAAAGTTCTGCCTCAGGAATCTTATAAATGGTATTTAATCCTTGGCAAAGTTTAAAGCCAACTCCACATCCTGAAAGTTCCTTGAACGGATACCGGCAGTCATTTCTTTTAGGATCGAGAACAGCGACTGCCTTTGGAATTTCTTCTCCCGGTAGATGATGATCGCAGATGATAAAATCAACTCCGCGTTCTTTAGCATATTCAATTTTATCGGTTGCTTTAATGCCACAATCCAGCGCAATAATTATAGAGAAACCATTTTCTTTTGCGAAATCGATTCCTTCTGTGGAAATTCCGTACCCTTCAGAATTTCTGTCGGGAATGTAAAAATCGAGATATTTTTTATCAACAATCTTGCTGAGGTAAAGGTACATGAGTGCAACAGCGGTGGTTCCGTCAACATCATAATCGCCGTAGACCAAAATTTTTTCGCCATTTTCAATTGCTGTCGCAATACGGTCTACAGCAAGCTGCATGTCTTTCATGAGGAAAGGACTGTGAATATCGTTGAGGTTGGGTTTAAAAAATTCCCTTGCTTTTTGATAGTTATCAATTCCTCTGAGAACGAGAATTTTGGATTCAAATGTACCAAAACCAAGCGAGGAGCTTATTCCATCAACAATATCTTCATCGGGTTCAGGTTTGTATATCCACTTTTGACTCATAATCTCACAAAAATACAAAAAAAGGATGGAAGAGGAGCGTGGGCTTAAAGCAAAAAAAACCGCTCAATATTTTGAACGGTTTTGTTTGTTTTAGAGTGCTTACAGTTTAAGAATACATCTGCTGCTGAAGTTCTTTTACTTTTTTATCTGCAAGATATTCGTCATACGACATTTCACGGTCGATAATACCTTTTGGAGTTAATTCGATGATTCTGTTACAAACTGTCTCAAGCATTTCGTGGTCATGAGAAGCCAGCAGAACTGTTCCTTTAAAATTGGTTAATGAGTTGTTGAGGGTTGTAATACTCTCCAAATCCAGGTGATTCGTTGGTTCATCCAATAAAAGGACATTAGCTTTCTGAAGCATCATTCGCGAGAACATGCAGCGCATTTTTTCACCTCCGGATAGTACGGTACAGGATTTTAAAGCTTCATCACCGGAGAACAGCATTTTTCCCAGGAAACCTCTCATGAATTCCTCATGTCTTTCTTCATCGTTTTTTGTAAACTGTCTTAACCAATCTACCAAATTGATGTCTTCCTGAAAGAAACTGGTGTTATCCAGTGGCATATAAGACTGCGTAGTCGTAATTCCCCAGTTGAATGTGCCTTTATCAGCAGTAGTGTTGCCACCAAGAATTTGGAAAAATTCGGTAATGGCCAAACTGTTTTTAGACAGGATCGCTACTTTATCACCTTTTTTAAGATTCAGATCGATATTAGAAAAAAGAAGTTCGCCGTCCTTGGTTTTTTCAAGGCCTTTTACCTCAAGGATCTGGTCACCGGCTTCACGCTCTGTATCGAATATAATGGCAGGATATCTTCTGGAAGATGGTTTAATGTCATCGATATTCAATTTATCGATCATCTTTTTTCTTGCAGTTGCCTGTTTTGCTTTCGCAACGTTAGAAGAGAATCTTGCGATGAAGTCCTGAAGTTCTTTTTTCTTTTCCTCTGCCTTTTTGTTAGCCTGCTGACGCTGTCTTGTAGCCAACTGAGAAGCTTGATACCAGAAAGTGTAATTACCAGTGTATAAATTTAACTTAGAATAATCTAAATCCGCAATGTTGGTACATACCGTATCTAAAAAGTGACGGTCGTGAGAAACTACAATAACGGTGTTTTCGTAAGTTGAAAGGAAATCCTCCAACCATGAAATCGTTTCGATATCCAGGTCATTGGTAGGTTCATCAAGAATTAAAACATCAGGGTTGCCAAATAATGCCTGCGCAAGAAGTACCTTTACCTTATTTTGGTTCTCGAGTTCGCCCATCATTTGATAATGCATCTCGTCTTTAATTCCTACATTTGAAAGCATTGTCATCGCATCGGATTCAGAATTCCATCCGCCCATTTCGTCATAAATAACGCCAAGTTCGCCTGCTTTGATACCGTCCGCATCCGAGAAATCCTCTTTAGCGTAAAGAGCATCCATCTCCTCTTTGATTTCGAAGAGTTTTTTGTTTCCTCTGAGTACGGTTTCTAATACTGTGAAATTATCGTAAGCAAAGTGATCCTGTTCTAAAACAGACATTCTTTTGCCGGGCTCAAGGGAAACGTTACCAGTGGTTGGGTCCTGCTGGCCAGTAAGTATTTTAAGGAAAGTAGATTTACCGGCTCCATTTGCGCCGATGATTCCGTAGCAGTTTCCTTTGGTAAACATGATGTTCACGTCGTCGAAAAGCACTCTTTTTCCGAATTGTAATGATAAATTAGATACTGTTAACATATTGTTTTGTAAATTTGGCGCAAAATTACGAAAAGAAATCGGGTTTTGCATTCGATTTAAATTTTCAGGTAAAACGGAGGTAATCACCTCTTTAAGATTATGAAAAATTTCGTTAAAAATTCTTAAAATTAACATTTATATCCGGCAAAGGTTTTTGCACTGAAATGAAGATAGAAAAAACAGTTAACATTTTCAATAAGCGGGCCCGATTCGAATATGAAATTTTAGAAGAAATCGAGGCTGGTATGGTGCTTACGGGTACAGAGATAAAATCTTTGCGATCTTCTAAAGCAAGTATTACGGAGTCGTTTTGTCAGTTTATTGATGGGGAATTATACATCATCAATATGATGATTGATGAATATAAATTGGGAACATTTTATAATCATAAAACAAAAAGGGAACGGAAATTGCTCTTGCACAAAAGAGAGCTGCAGAAGTTTGAAAAAAAACTAAAAGATGTTGGCAACACTATAATTCCTCTTAAGTTATACATTAATAGCGCAGGGAAAGCCAAAGTTCTAATCGCACTTGGAAAGGGTAAAAAACTCTTTGATAAAAGGGAAAGTATAAAAGAAAGAGAAAATAAGAGAAATCTTGATCGTATATTAAAGAAAAGTTAAAAAAACTCTAATATTCTTTGTTTATAACGAAAAATTATATTTATTTTGCATTATCAATTATTTAATCATTTAATTCTATGAAAAATCTAAAATTAGGAATTTCAGCATTGGCACTTACTGTTGCCTCTACTGTTTTCGCTCAGACGACCAGCAACCCGTGGCTTATCGGTGTTGGTGCTCACGGAGTAAATCATGTTGCAGCTGGAGGACAAGTGGGAGACTTTTTCCCACGTGCTTTTGGCGGTGGAGATGGTGGCGAGTTGTATAATATCGACAACTTTACAATTACACCTCCCCTTTCAAAATTAACTGTTGCAAGAAATTTAAACAAGTACTTAGTTCTTGATTGGCAAACTTCTGTAGGGAATGTTGACAACAAAAGAATCGGAATGGGGAAAGAATTTTTCCTTATGACAGGTTTAGGTCTTCAGTTCAAATTTAACGGCCTTTGGAATGAAGAATCTTGGTTTGATCCTTACTTAAGAGTTGGTGCAAACTATTTAAGACATGATTATTCAGGTGTAAACTTCCCATTAACTGATGTTAACGGACAAACCTACTTAGGGTTTTCAGATAACACACCTTCAACTCAGAGAAGAAAAGATCACTTTACTGTAGCAACAGGATTAGGGTCTAACTTCTGGTTAACTAAGAATTTCGGTCTTGGTATCCAAGGTGATTACGTATCAACTCCAATTGATAAATCTGATGTTGCTAACTTCTGGCAAGCTTCTGCTTCCCTATTGTTTAGATTCGGAAACACAGACAGAGATAAAGATGGTATCTTAGATAAAGATGATTTATGTCCAGATACTCCAGGTTTAGCTGAGTTCCAAGGTTGTCCTGATACTGATGGTGATGGAGTTCCAGATAAAGATGATCAATGTCCAGATGTTGCTGGTCCAGTTGAAAACAACGGTTGTCCTTGGCCAGATACTGATGGCGACGGCGTTGTAGATAAAGATGATGCTTGTCCTGAGGTTGCAGGTCCTGCTGAAAACAATGGTTGTCCTTGGCCAGATACTGACGGAGACGGAGTATTAGACAAAGATGATGCTTGTCCTACAGTTCCAGGTCTTGCTCAATATAACGGTTGTCCAAAACCTAAATCTGTAACTGCAACAGAAGTAGAAGCTGAATTGAAAAATATTTATTTCGATTTCAACAAATCTACTATCAAAGCTGAATCAGGCCCAAGATTGGATGCTGCTGCTGCAATTATCAAAGCAGATCGTGGTAACTACTTGTTAGAAGGTCAAACTGATAAAAAAGGATCTGAAGCTTATAACCTTAACTTGTCTAGACAGAGAGCTGCATCAGTAGTTGCTGCATTAGACGCTAGAGGTGTTGATCCAAGTGATCTTAAATCAATCGGAGTTGGTGAAGCTAAAGCTGTAGTTCCAGAAACTGCAACAGACGCAGAAAGACAACAAGATAGAAAAGTAGTTGTAAAAGCAATTGAAGATGCTACAGAATGGGCAACTTATCAGAAATCTGATATTCCTGTGAAGAAAGCACCTGTAAAAAAGAAAAAATAATTAATTATTTTTCTAGATAAATGAACGCTCTCAGTAATGGGAGCGTTTTTTTTGATATAAATTCATTATTTTTGCAATCATTAATTCGTTAAAAATTATGGGACGCGCATTCGAATACAGAAAAGCTTCAAAAATGGCCCGCTGGGATAAGATGGCCAAAACATTTTCAAAAATTGGAAAAGATATAGCACTTGCAGTTAAAGCCGGCGGACCTGATCAGGACACGAACCCCGCGCTGCGCCGATGCATTCAAAATGCAAAAGGTGCCAATATGCCGAAAGACAATGTAGAACGTGCGATCAAAAAAGCCAGCGGTGCTGACGCTGAAAACTATGAAGAAATTACCTACGAAGGTTACGGCCAGGGAGGTGTCGCATTTTTTGTGGAGTGCACGACAAATAACCCCACCAGGACCGTTGCAAACGTAAGAGCGATCTTTAATAAATTTGATGGAAACCTAGGAAAGAACGGAGAACTGGCATTTATTTTTGACCGAAAAGGAATCTTCTCTATCGATAAATCTTCAATTAAAATGGAGTGGGATGATTTTGAAATGGAAATGATTGATGGCGGAGCCGAAGATGTTGAAAGTGATGATGAAGAGGTAATGATTACAACCGCATTCGAAGACTTCGGAACGCTTTCCCACAAACTTGATGAGTTGGGTATTGAAGTTAAAAGTGCCGAATTACAGCGAATTGCAAATAATACAAAAGAAGTAAGCGAAGACCAGTTCAAAGCAAACATGAAAATGCTCGACCGTTTCGAAGAAGATGACGATGTACAGAATGTTTTCCATAATATGGAAATTACCGATGAATTAATGGAAAGTATTTAATTCGCGGTATCCTCTAAGAATAAAAAAAACTCAAAGATTAGCTTTGAGTTTTTTTTATTTTTATCGCTGAAGCAAGATGTCGTCAACATCATTCATCCGGTTCATTACTGACCGTGCGTAAGAACAGTGCGGATAAATTTTCCAGTTATTTTCCCGGGCGAATTTTATTCCTTCTTCCACCAGGTACTTTCCCATACCCCGACCTTCAAATTTTGGATGAACCAACACAAATGAAATAATCAGTTTGCTATCGTCAGGGAAAATCGTGTAGGTAAGTCTTCCGATTTCCTCTTCATCGTTGTTCAGGGTAATTACTCCGCCGTTTCCGGATCGTTTATTTTCGTATTTCATATCTTTTTCTTTTTTGGATATTTAAATATACTGAAAATTTTAATGATCCTTCCCGGTGTAAAAGTTATAATCTTTAATGATGACATTAATGAACTGCCTTTCGGTGAATTTTACCGAGTCTGGCTCTAACTTAAGTATTTCCTTAATTTTGTTAGAAAGCTTCGAGATTACCTGTCTGTCATCAATTTTAAGGGCCTTCTGGTAATTTTCTTTGATAATCCTAATGTCGTTGTCGGAAAGCGCAATAACCTGAGGAAAAACGGGTTTATAATCTTCTTTAAGATTTTCCAGGATCGTATGAGAAATATTGACTTGACTTTTCAGCGAAATAACAGCTGTGCCCGAAGCGATGTCTCCTAAACGCTGGTTGTTTTTCGATACAATCATGCTTACTAAGCCGATAATTCCTGAATTTGAGAAAACATCAATAAGACGGAAAAACCAGCGCATCAGATAATCGCCGAAACTTGCCTGAAAACCATCTATTTTTACCACCTTAATTTTCATAAGTTTCTTCCCGAAAGTCTGTCCTTCCATCAAACTTTCGCAAACCAACGTGTAGATATGAATTGGGAAAGTAATAATAATTATAATTGCCATTCTCGACCAATTATCAAACTGATCCAACAATTGACCCAGGTTAAATAACCGAAAGAAAAGGAAATACATCACAAGCACATAGGCAGCTTTTATTAATACATCTACAACAAAAGCCACTATTCGTTCGCCGATACTCGCTGTATTGAAATTAATATTTACATTTTGTGAAGTATTTATAGCGATGAGCGACATATTTTTATTATTTTAGCTTCGTATGAGAGAGGTTGCATTTATAAAGCAAAATAAAGAAAAATGGTTGGGAATTGAACGGGTAATTGAGGGAAAAGTAAAAAAAAATCCTGATGATCTTTCGTCTTTGTACATTAATCTGGTAAATGATCTTTCCTTCGCGCAAACCTATTACCCGAAAAGTAAAACCACTGTTTATCTTAACAATCTTTCCTCCCTTATCTTTCAGAAAATTTATAAAACCAAAAGAGCAGAACAGAACAGGCTGTCTTATTTTTATAAGACTGAAGTGCCCCTCCTGATGCATCAGTACAGGCGTTATCTGTACTACGCTTTTGCTTTTTTCATTCTTTTTACTTTAATAGGTGTTGTTTCGGCTTATTATGACAAGGAATTTGTAAAAATTATTCTGGGTGAAGAATATGTGAATAAAACCATTGAAAATATCCAAAAAGGGAATGCTGTCGGGGTTTATCAGCAGGGATCTAATTGGGGAAGCACTATTGCAATTACTTTCAATAACCTTAAGGTTGGAGCCATTCTTTTTCTCTACGGAATATTTGGCGGGGTAGGAACTTTATTCGCGTTGCTGCAAAACTGTATTATGCTGGGTTCTTTCCAATACTTTTTCCACGAGCACGGCGCATTGAAAGACAGTGCAAAAGGAATTTGGGTTCACGGTGTTTTCGAAATTTTCAGCATGGTGGTAGAAGCGGGTGCGGGATTAATCCTCGGTGCATCTATTTTGTTTCCCAAAACTTATTCGCGTTTCAATTCGTTTAAAATTGGGTTTAGGGATGCTTTCAAAATATTTTTGAGCACCGTTCCATTTACTATCATTGCGGGAGTTCTCGAAGGGTATGTTACAAGATATGCACTGCAGATGCCGGCTTTTCTTAATATCCTGCTCATCTTCGGATCTCTTTCTCTTATTGGTTTTTATTATTTTATTTATCCATATATTGTTTCAGCAAAAACACCATTAAACCATGCAGTTTTACCAGAAAAGGAACTTCGGAACCATCGTGAGTGACACTTTTACTTTTTTTAAAGAAAACGGAAAAAATTACTTCAAAAATTACATTTTTATTAACGGACTACTGCTGATTCTTATGGTGGCAATTTTCGTTTTTGGTTATCGCGAACTATTTTCTCAGATACTGGGATCAAATACTGCAGGGCAGAATTATTACTTTGAGGCGTATTTTGAGGAGAACGGCGTCATGCTTATCATTGTTTCCTTGCTGGTTTTTATCCTTTTTATGCTTGTAACCATCGTGTCATATTCATATCCCATTTTATATTTAAAAAGGCTGAGCGAAACGGGAAATAAAAACATAAAAGCTGATGAGTTGTTAAGAGATATTAAAAACGGTTCCGGAAGATTTTTAATACTTTTCCTTGGATTAATTTTTATTGTTACTCCTTTGGCGACCATTGTTATTGGGTTTTCTTATGTTTTAGTTTTGTTATTAATAGGTGTGCCTCTCCTGATTTTAGCAATGCCGACGCTGATGAATATTGTTAATTTTTTAATGTTCGATTACCTCCATACCCATAAAGGTTTTTTCGAATCTTTAAGTTATGCCTTAAAATCTCAGTTTTCTTATCAGAACACCAATGAAAAATCACCCTTCTGGAAATATTGGGGATCAACAGTAATCATGTATTTAATTATTCAGGTAATTATGTCTGTTTTCACGGCAATTCCCATGATCATTTTGATAGGGACGATGTACACCACTCAGCAAGCTGGTGAAGTACAGGAAAATCCGTTTGCCGGAACAATGGGGATTCTGTTTTTCTTAATTTATGGCGTTGCAATTTTAGGGTCGTTTTTATTAATGAACTTTATGTTTGTAAGTTCAGGACTGCAGTATTACGACAGCAGAACAGATCTTCACAGGAAAGTTGGGTTTACGGAAATCGATACAATTGGCACCAATGCAGGGTAAAATCACATTTTTATTTTTCATCATCGCTTTCTCCGTTCTGTTTTCTCAGGAAGGGAAAATTCCCGCGTCTCCGGCTACTGATCTTATAGATTCAGTTGCGGTTTCTTTAGAAGATCAGATGATTTCCACTGATTCTGTTTTAAAACTGTATCAGCCTACAGATAATGTTGTCTTTCCTAAAACATTTCAGCCAAAATTTCAATCTGCATATCAGGGTGAAGAATTCGATTACAATACAGTAAAGCCAAGAGAGTCTCTCTGGCAGAAAATGCAGAAATCAATTAAAAGAATACTCGAAGCCATATTTGGAGATATGAATCCGAATAAAACTGGCGATTATGCGGCAATGATTATGCGTGTTTTTGCCATTGCCATTATCGGATTTGTTCTTTATTTCTTAATCCGTTTTTTACTGACCAAGGATGGGAATTTCTTTTTCAGCAGGAAAAACAGAAAAGTGACTATTTCGGGTCAGGATCTGCATGAAAATATCCATGAAATTAACTTCTCTGAGACTATAGATTCTTTCGAAAAACAGAAAGATTACCGTTCCGCAATCCGTTACAGGTTTATAATGGTGCTGAAAAATTTAGCTGATAAAAGGCTCCTCAACTGGAATCCTGAAAAAACAAATAGAGATTATTTCGCCGAACTTAAAAATGCTGATTTAAAAGAACGTTTCAGTGAATTAGTTTATATTTTCGACTACGTGTGGTATGGCGAATTTGACATTAATGAAGACAGTTATCATCATTTTAAAGAAAAATTTTTAAAATTTAAAGCTTAGATTTTTGAATAGGACTTTCAGATTATATGGTATTATTTTCCTCATCGTTTTGGCGGTGTTGGCTTTGCTGGAAGTGAATAAAACTCATATCACCGACTGGCGGAAGAATTTTGATATTGATAAAAAGACTCCGTTCGGTTTATTTGTTTTCAATAAAGAAGCCAATCATATTTTTGATAATAAATTGAAGAAAGTTCAGCATTCCCCTTTCGATTATTACAAAAACAGCAAAAAAACTCCGCATAATATTTTGGTAATAGGGTCCGAAATTGATGATGTTTCCTGGGACAAAATTCTTGATCAGGTGGAGAACGGATCAGATTTAATGCTTTTTTCTGAAAGGTTTCCGAAGTATTTTTCGGAGGGCTTTGGTTTTCAGGTTTTATATGAAGCTTATGGTGAGAAGAACGTGTTATCGCTCACCGATAAAAAATTTGTGAATGACTCATTGGTTTTGGATAAACTTCCGTCCGAAAGAGGTTTTCTGAGAATTAATGAGGCCGATGAAATTTTAGGCGGAAATGTAACCTTAAAGGGCAATCACCGCGCTAACTTCATTAAAATAAATTACGGCGACGGAAATATTTATCTACACGCCGAACCTTTGGTTTTAACGAATTATTACTTACTGATTCCGGGGAACGAGAAATATGTGCAGAATGTTTTTTCCTATCTGCCAAGCCGGGAGACTATTTGGTTTTCAGAAAAGAATGAAACGTCCACGGAGTCATCTTCACCAATGCGTTTTATCCTTTCGAAACCTGCACTCCGATACGCCTGGTGGCTGCTATTGGGCGGTCTGGTGCTTTTCGTCATTTTCAATGCAAAGCGGAAGCAGAGAATTGTTCCGGTTATCGAACCGCTCAAAAATAAATCGGTCGAATTTGTGAAAAGTATTGGCAATTTGTACCTTCAGGAAGGCGATTTTCACGATATGATGGCTAAAAAAGCACAGTTTTTTCTGAATAAAGTAAGAATGGATTTACTCATTGATACCCAAAATCTTGACGGAGATTTTTCCCATAAACTTCATCTGAAAACAGGAAAAAGTCTACAGGAAATCAATGAAGCAGTTATTCTTATTAAAAAAGGTCAGGATCCTTATGCAAGCGTGATGAAGGAGGATTTAATAAGAATGAATCAGCTATTGGACCAAATTTTAAAATAATTAACGCTAAAAGGATTCGTGATAAGTGCGGACAATTTTGGTAAAAAAAATAGATATGGAAAACTTAGAAAATATTCAGGAAAATACAGACAGCGGAAACTCCGCACCGGAATTTCATTCCAGAATCGATATGACTGAACTTCAGCAGAGTTTAGAAAAAGTAAAAGCCGAAATCGGAAAGGTCATTGTCGGCCAGGAACCAATGATAGAACATCTATTAGCCGCACTTTTATCCAACGGACATGTATTGATTGAAGGTGTTCCCGGTGTTGCCAAAACCATTACTGCAAAATTACTGGCGAAAACCATAGATGTCGGGTTCAGCAGAATTCAGTTTACGCCGGATCTGATGCCTTCCGATATTTTGGGAACCTCTGTTTTCAATGTTAAAAATTCTGAGTTCGAATTTAAAAAAGGTCCTATTTTTTCCAGTTTTATTTTGATAGATGAAATCAACCGTTCGCCCGCGAAAACCCAATCAGCTTTGTTTGAAGTGATGGAAGAAAGACAAATCACGATGGACGGGACACAGTATGAAATGCAGGAACCTTTTTTGGTAGTTGCTACGCAAAATCCAATCGAGCACGAGGGAACTTACCGGCTTCCTGAAGCGCAGCTGGACCGTTTCCTCTTCAAAATAAATGTTGGATATCCCAATTTTTCGCAGGAAGTCCAAATCATTAAAAACCAACACGATAATAAGCTTGAAGATAAAACCGATGCCGTACAGAAAATAATTACCGGAACTCAGCTGAAAAATTATCAGGATATTGTTAAAAATATTCTTGTCGAGCCGCAGCTTTTGGAATATATCGCTAAAATTATTGTGAACACAAGAGAAAATCAGTTTCTGTATTTAGGAGCTTCACCAAGGGCGAGTTTGGCTTTGCTGACAGCTTCCAAAGCGTTCGCCGCAATCCGCGGGAGAGATTTTGTAACTCCCGAAGACATCAAAGAAGGAAGCTATGCAGTTTTACGTCACCGAATCATGGTTTCGCCGGAACGCGAAATGGAAGGTTTGACTGCTGATGAAATCATCCGCCAGATTTTAGAAACCATCGAGATTCCACGATAATTGTGCGTGAACTTTAATAAATGAAAAACCTTTACCTCAATAACCGTATTTTCTTCCTGCTTTTCGGAGCGGGATTTACTTACGTTTTGGCGTTTTTCGTTCCGGTTTTGATGTGGGCAGCTCATGGATTTTTAATTCTTATTTTTATCGCAACTATTATTGACTTTCTGTTGCTTTTTAATCAGAAAGACGCGGTCTTGGCGCAAAGAATTCTCCCGGAAAAATTATCAAACGGTGATCGGAATTCTGTAAAAGTAGATGTGAAAAACAATTATCCTTTTCAGATCAAAATTAAGGTCATTGACGAGATTCCGTTTCAGTTTCAGAAGCGTGATTTCTTAATTGAAAGAACCGTTGAAACCCAAAAAAATGTATTTTTTGAATATATCCTGGAACCCAAAGAAAGAGGTGAATACAGTTTCGGCAACCTGAATGTTTTTGTAAAATCGCCCGCTGGTTTGGTTTCGCGAAGATTTACTTTCCAGAAAGATGCGCTTTTGCCGAGTTACCCCTCATTTATTCATTTACGAAAATATGAACTGATGGCTTTGCAGAATGAATTTTTATTAGGCGGACTTAAAAAAATCAGGAAGTTGGGCCACACGATGGAGTTCGAGCAGATTAAAGAGTATGTTCCCGGAGATGATGTGAGAACGATCAACTGGAAAGCAACTTCAAAACGGAATCAATTGATGGTCAATCAGTTTCAGGATGAAAAATCGCAGCGGATTTTTATGCTGATTGATAAAGGAAGAACCATGCAGATGCCTTTCAATGGGCTAAGTTTGCTGGATTATTCAATTAATGCAACCATGGCTTTAAGTCATATCATCCTCAAAAAAAGTGACCGCGCCGGAATGATGACTTTCTCCAAAAAAACCGAGAATAAAGTTGCGGCAGATAATAAATCGGGACAACTGAAAAAGATTTCTGAGGCACTGTATAACGTTCAGACTAATTTCTACGAAAGCGATTTCAGCAGACTTTATCAGGATATAAAATTCAGTATTGGGCAGAGAAGTTTGATTTTGCTATTCACCAATTTCGAAACATTGGATGCGGTAAACCGTCAGATGAAATATCTGCGCGGAATTGCCAGGAATCATTTGCTGGTCATTGTATTCTTCCAGAATTCTGAATTGCAGAATCTCATTCATAAAAACCCTGAAAACATGCAGGAAGTATATGACGAAATTATCGCGGAAAAACTGGAGTTTGAGAAAAAACTGATTATTCAGGAACTCAGAAAATACGGAATATATACCATTTATACGCTTCCGGAAAATTTAAATATCGAAGTCATTAATAAATATCTGGAAATAAAAGCGCGCGGGATTTTGTAGTTTTGCTGAGGTAATTAGCGACGATAGAATTTCTAAAAATTAATATCAAAATGAAAATCACTCTCAATAGACTTAACGGCGATTATTTATTCGAATGTACAAACCAGGCCGGCAACAAAATTCTGCTGGACAATACTTCACAACCCAACGCACAGGGAGTTTCTCCAATGGAAAGTGTTTTAATGGCTGTTGCAGGATGCAGCGGAATCGACATGGTTTCTATTCTGAAAAAACAGCGGCAGGTTATTGATGACTTTTCCGCTGAGGTAGAGGGGGAGCGGATCCAGGTTGACGAAGCGAAACCTTTTAAATCTATCACTGTAAAGTTTTTTCTGAAAGGAGACATTGATCCTAGAAAAGCTTTGAAAGCCGCAGAACTTTCTTTCGAAAAATACTGTTCGGTTTCCAAAACCATGGAACCTAATGTTACTGTGGCTTACGAAGTGTATGTTAACGGAGAAAAAGCATAAAAAAAGTCCGTAAGTTTCTACAACCTACGGACTTTAACTATGTCCTCATACAACCTCTTGAAGTAAATGTCTACATTTTTGGCTTAATGAGTTTGGCTACGGTTGCCGTCCATCCTGTTTGGTGAGAAGCTCCGATTCCCATTCCCGTATCGCCGTTAAAATATTCATTGAACATGATGTAATTCTTGAAATGTTCATCATGATTCAGGAGTTTGTTTCCGCCATTAAAGGCACGCTCGCCATTTTCGTTCTGAAGAAATATCGAACAGAGTCGTTGGCTCAGATTGTCTGAAACAAACTCGAGATTTCTCATCTCGCCGCTGTTTGCAGGATATTCTATCTGAAGGCTTTCACCGTAGTAATAATGAAATCTCTGCAAGCTTTCGACAATCAGAAAATTTATCGGAAACCAGATCGGTCCGCGCCAGTTGCTGTTCCCGCCAAACATACGGCTGTCGCTTTCTGCGGGCGTGTATTTTACGGTAAAATTCTGTCCGTCAACGGTGAACTTAAAAGGCTCATCTTCATAAATTTTAGACATGGAACGGATTCCATAGTCGGAAAGAAATTCTTTTTCATCAACCATTCTTGCCAAAACCCTTTTAAGTCTGGTTTTTCGTAAGATACTTATCAGATGTTTACCGCCTTTACCTTCAACTTCCCAATGCGAAACCAGATTTGCAAGTTCTGGTTTGTTCTTTAGGATCCAGTCCATTCTTTTGGTGAAATTCGGGAGCTTTTCGAGGGTTTCGTGCTCGATAATCTCTACCGCGAACATTGGTATAAGTCCTACGATGCTTCTTAGTTTTAAGGAGATTGAGTCGCCGTCATTTAATTGTAAAACGTCGTAGAAAAAGCCGTCTTCGTCGTTCCACAGCCCGCCTTTCGCACCGCCAATATTTTCCATTGCTTCGGCAATATAAAGATAATGTTCAAAAAATTTGATGGCCATATCTTCGTAAACCGGATTATAAAGCGCAAGTTCCATTGAGATCCGCATCATATTCAGCGCGAACATCGCCATCCAGCTGGTTCCGTCGGCCTGTTCCAGATGATCCCCATTTTTAAACTGCATATTTCTGTCGAAAGCGCCAATATTATCAAGTCCCAAAAAACCGCCTCCAAAAACATTGTTTCCGTTCTTGTCCTTTCGGTTTACCCACCAGGTAAAATTAAGGAGCATTTTCTGAAAAACACTTTCCAGAAAAGGAATGTCGGGCTTCCCGTTCATTTTCTCATCAATTTTAAAAACCCTGAAGGTAGACCATGCGTGAACCGGCGGATTTACATCGCTGAAATCCCATTCATAAGCAGGTAACTGCCCATTTGGGTGCATATACCATTCCTTCGTAAGCAGTTTTAACTGATTTTTAGCAAAACCCGGATCGAGTAATGCGAAAGGCACGCAGTGAAAAGCCAAATCCCACGTCGCAAACCACGGATACTCCCATTTATCGGGCATTGATATAATATCCTTATTCTGCATATGCCGCCATTCCCGGTTTCGGACAAAATGATCGAAATTCCGCGGCGCATCATATTTAGGATCACCTTTCAGCCATTTCGAAACGTTGTAGTTATAAAACTGCTTGTTCCATAAAAGTCCGGCGAAAGCCTGGCGCTGGATGTTTTTTTCTTCCTCGTTTCTGATGTCGCACTGTATTTCCCCATAAAAGTCTTCAGCCTCATTTTTTCTCAGGTTAAAAATATAATCAAAATCAAAGAACGCATTCTCCATATCATGCGGACTTAACCTGAAATCAAAGCTTTTGCTTTCACCCGCCTCAAGTTCTGTATCAATAAAGAAGCTTGCTTTTGTTCCGTTTTTATCAGGATTTACTGTATTGTGGTTCCCGTGCACTAAAAAGTCATTAATGCCGTCTTTGAAGAACTTCGCGTCAGATGTTAGACTTTTAATTTTTTCGTAGTTGGTCTCATTGTCGCAGAATAGTGCTTCGGTATCAGGATTTCTGGAATAAAATTTCTTCTGGGAAATGGAATCGTGCTCAATATCGATAACACCTTTAACTGAACTTTTTAGTTGTGGCTGGTAAGTTCCATGACCCCAATTCCAGTTATTCCTGTACCACAGCGTCGGAAGAATTACCAATGGTGCTTTTCTTGTGCTTCTGTTAACCGCGGTTACACGGATGGCAAAATCATCATGATTGATTTTTGCGTACTCGATAAAAAGGTCGAAATATTCGTTTCTGTTAAAAACTCCGGTATCCACAAGTTCAAATTCAGGATCAGTTTTGGATCGGCGTGCATTTTCGTAAATCAGCTGTTCGTATGGAAACTGTTCGATAGAATACTTGTAGACCATCTTCATATAAGAGTGTGATGGCGTATTGTCTAAGTAATAGAAGATTTCTTTGATATCCTCCCCATGGTTTCCCTCATGATTACTGAGTCCGAAAAATCTTTCTTTAATCATTTTATCCTTACTGTTCCAGAATGAAAATGCAAAGCACAAAAGCTGTTTATCATCACAGATTCCCGCAATACCATCTTCATTCCAGCGGTATGCTCTGCTGATAGCGTCATTATAGGTGGTGTGTCCCCACGCATTGCCATTGTGGCTGTAATCTTCCCTAACAGTTCCCCATTGTCTGTTGCTCACATACGGACCCCATTTCTTCCATTGCTCGTCGAGCATTCTCTCTCTTTCAGCTATCATATTACAAATTTCAGTTGCGAAATTATGAAATAAAAATCTTTCCCATTTCTCGCACGTTTAGAAAAAATAAGTTACTTTTGCTTCAGATTTTGTTCATTTACATATTGAAAATGTTATCAAGAAAGGTGGAGAGATAAGACTCTATGAAACCTTGGCAACCCTTCGGAAACGAAGAAGGTGCTACATTCTTACCCAATTTGGGTGAAGATAACAGAAACTTTTTTTACCATTCTCAGGTAGCATTTTCAATTTTAATTTTATTATAAATTGGAAACTCCGCTACAAAATATCACTCTTCAAAACTTTAAATTACAATCAGGAAAAATCCTTGATATTAATTTGTCGTACCAGATCTTTGGCCTGCAATTATTTTCTGCACCAATTATTCTCATCAATCATGCTTTAACCGGAAACTCCAATGTTTCGGGCGAAAAAGGCTGGTGGAGAACATTAGTGGGCAAGGAAAAAATCATAGATACCGAAAGATTTACTGTAATCTGTTTCAATATTCCCGGAAATGGTTTTGACGGAATTTTAATTGAAAATTACGAAGATTTCAGAACAGTAGACATCGCAAGTATTTTCCTGGAAGGTTTGAATTCTTTGAATATCAACCAACTTCACACGCTTATCGGGGGATCTTTAGGCGGCGCGATTGCTTGGGAAATGTTAGCGATACAGCCGGATTTAACGGAAAACTTCATTCCCATTGCGTGCGATTTCAAAACTTCAGATTGGCTTCATGCCCAATGCCTCGTTCAGAAATTTTTACTTAATCAAAATGAGGAGCCTTTGCAGAAAGCCAGAATTCACGCCATGTTATGTTACCGGAGTCCGGAGTCGATGAATGTCCGTTTTAAGAATGAATTTGATACAGAAAAAGAAATTTTAAAATCGCACGACTGGCTCAACTTTCATGGAAAAAGTTTAAACGAGCGGTTTAGTATAAGTGCGTATCATTTAATGAATCATCTTTTGATGAGCATAAACGCTGATACAAGAGTGCTTAAAAACATAAAAGCAGATATCCATTTAATTGCTGTGAATTCCGATTTGTTTTTTCCTGCTTTTGAAATAAAAAAATGTTACGGTCATCTCATCAAAACCAAAGGAAATACTTTTTACCACGAGATAAATTCAATGCACGGGCACGATGCTTTTTTAATGGAATATGAACAGCTGAACGGAATTTTAGAAAAAATAATTAAGTAAAAATGACAACGAATAAGAATCAGATCAAAGTATTGAAAAACCGCGCAATCATCAAATTTGAAGGTAAAAATTTCCTCGGTGAAGTAGGCGTGGACGGAAGAATTTTCAAAGCACTGACGTATGCAAGAATAAGTGTCGGAGTAATTTCGCAGCAGGCAATTGAAAACGGAATCTCTGTTTTGGTAAGTGATACTGATGCGGAAAATGCGGTGAACTGCTTAATTAACGAGTTTGAAGAGGAAAGAAAATCGGGTAAAGTAAGTATGATTTACAGCATCAGTAATGTATCTGTGATTGGTTTCGTTTCAAAAGATTTTAATAAAATCATGTCTGAACTTGCCAGAAACAATATTTTCCCGCTGATCCTGAATCAGGTTGCAGCCGAAAACCGCGTAAATATTGTGGTCACCTCTTCACAGGACGAAAAAGCAAAAAATATCATCGAGGCAGAAATTTTCGCGAAGCCCAAAACTGTTCATCTTGCAATTATCGGTCACGGAAATGTAGGGAAAACCCTAATAGAACAGGTTTTGGAAAGTGCTGAAGAAATAAGAAACAGAAAGAAAATAGATCTGAAAATTGTTGCGGTGGCCAATTCTAAAAACATTGCCCTTAATAAAGCAGGTTTTAATGAAAACTGGAATGATGAAATTCTGGTGGCAGAACGCCCGTCAAAAGTAGAGGAATTAATTTCTTTTTCGCAGCAGAATCAGTTGGAAAACCTTATCGTAGTTGACAATACGGCGAGCAAAGAGTTTGTGAAAAACTATCCGGTTTTGGCGGAAAACGGTTTCGATCTGGTATCCTCAAACAAAATTTTCAACACACTTCCGATTTCCGAGTACAGGAATTTCCGTCACATTCTGGCGAAACGAAATAAGAAATATCTTTATGAAACCAATGTTGGTGCCGGTTTGCCATTAATTGACACTATTAAGCTTCTCCATTTGTCCGGCGAAAATATCACGAGAATTAAAGGCGTATTTTCAGGTTCACTGAGTTATATTTTCAATAATTTTTCGGTGCGCGACGAGAAATTCTCGACAATTCTTACAGAAGCAATGGAAAAAGGATTTACTGAACCGGATCCGAGAGAAGATTTATCCGGAAACGATGTTGCCAGAAAACTGCTGATTCTTGCAAGAGAACTTGATTTAATTAATGAGTTTAAAGACATCGAGGTAGAAAACTTGGTTCCAAAGCAATTAAGAAATATCAGTAATTCTGAGTTTTCTTCGCAGTTAAATGAACTGGACGAAGTTTTTGAAAAAATCAAAAAAAACCAGGCTGAAAACCATGTTTTGCGTTTTGTTGGTGATTTACATGGCGATCTGCAGCAGGAAAAAGGACTTCTGGATGTGAAATTAGTTTCCGTTCCGGCCAACTCCGCGCTTGGACAGTTAAAAGGCTCCGATTCTATCTTTGAAATCTATACCGAAAGTTATGGCGAAAATCCGATCGTAATTATGGGAGCCGGAGCCGGAGCGAAAGTTACCGCAAGAGGAGTTTTCGGAGACATTTTAAGACTTTCAGAAAATAAATAATAAAACCACTCAAAATAATATGTCAGAACATTTTGAAACCAGCGCAATCCGCATTCAGTCCGAACGTTCACAGTTTGATGAGCATTCCACACCTTTATATCTAACTTCAAGTTTTGTATTTCAGGATGCAGAAGATATGCGTTCGAGTTTTGCGGAGGAAAAGCAGAAAAATTTATACAGCCGTTTTTCAAATCCAAATGTGAATGAATTCACCGAAAAAATGGTAAAACTGGAAGGCGCCGAAGACGGTTATTCCTTTGCAACAGGCATGGCGGCAATTTATTCCACATTTGCAGCGTTGTTGAATTCCGGTGATCATATTCTGAGCTGTCAGTCGGTATTCGGCTCTACGCACACGCTTTTTACCAAATATTTCCCAAAATGGAATATCGAAACAACCTATTTTAAAGCCGACGAAACAGATCTGGAAAAATATTTAACTCCAAACACAAAAATTCTTTATGTCGAAACCCCTACTAATCCCGCGATCGAAGTTTTGGATTTAGAATTTCTAGGAAAATTTGCAAAGAAACACAGCCTGATTTTCATTGTTGATAACTGTTTTGCAACGCCTTATCTTCAGCAGCCGATAAAATACGGGGCAGATTTGGTGGTTCATTCGGCGACAAAATTAATCGACGGGCAAGGCCGCGTTTTGGGTGGAATTGCAGTCGGCAGAAAAGATCTGATCCGTGAGATTTATCTCTTCGCCCGAAATACCGGACCGGCAATGTCGCCTTTCAACGCCTGGGTTTTAAGTAAAAGTCTTGAAACGCTTGCCGTTCGCGTAGAAAAACATTGCGAAAACGCACAAAAAATTGCCGAATTTTTGGAAACTCATCCCAATGTTTCCTTGGTGAAATATCCTTTTCTGAAATCGCATCCCAATTACGAAACCGCAAAAAAGCAGATGAAGCTGGGCGGAAACATCGTTGCTTTTGAAGTGAAAGGAGGCATCGAAGCCGGCAAAAACTTCCTGAATAAAATAAAAATGTGTTCCCTGTCCGCAAATTTGGGTGATACGCGTACGATTGTCACACATCCTGCTTCCACAACGCATTCCAAACTTTCTGATGAAGAGAGAAATGAGGTGTGGATTACCGCAGGCCTGGTGCGCTGTTCCGTAGGTTTAGAGCATGCGGACGATATTATTGAGGATTTAAAGCAGGCCTTAGATTAGAGATAGCAGAATGCTCAGGAGCAGGAATATTCCCGCTCCGAAGAACGACCCGTCCCGCTCTTCGCTATATCTTTTTGCTTTAAGAGAAATGTGTTTTCAATGGAAATTCTTTAAAAAGCAAAAAAGGATGCCGCTGCGATCGGGGCTAAAATAGATCTCCCGGCCTTCGGTTAAACCAATAAAAAATTAAAATGAAAAATTCAGAACAGTTATACAAAGCCATTTCCGAACGAATCCTCGTACTCGACGGAGCAATGGGAACGATGCTTCAGCGGTACAAATTTGAGGAAGAAGATTACCGCGGCGAAAGATTCAAAGATTGGGAATATCCACTTAAAGGAAACAATGATTTGCTGTCGCTAACTCAGCCTCAGGCGATTGAGGAAGTTCACCGCAAATATCTTGAAGCCGGTGCCGACATTATTGAAACCAATACTTTTTCCGGAACCACCATCGCCATGGCAGATTATCACATGGAAGATCTGGTTTACGAACTCAATTATGAGTCAGCAAAAATTGCAAGAAAAGTTTGCAACGAATTCACAACAAAAAATCCGGAGAAACCAAGATTTGTTGCCGGTTCTATTGGACCAACCAATAAAACAGCAAGTTTAAGTCCGGATGTTAATGATCCCGGATTTCGTGCGATTACTTTCGACGAATTAAGAATAGCTTACAAACAGCAGTCAGAAGCTCTTTTAGATGGCGGTTCGGACATTCTTTTAGTCGAAACGGTTTTTGATACGCTGAACGCTAAAGCTGCTCTTTTTGCCATTGATGAGATCCAGGAGGAAAGAAAAATAAAAATTCCAATCATGGTTTCCGGAACGATTACCGATGCTTCCGGTCGAACTTTAAGCGGACAGACCGCGGAGGCTTTTCTCATCTCAGTTTCTCATTTAAATCTTTTAAGCGTAGGTTTCAACTGCGCGCTTGGTGCAGAGCAGCTTACGCCTTATTTGGAAACGCTTTCGAATAATTCTGAGTTTTATATTTCAGCCTACCCGAATGCCGGACTTCCAAATGCTTTCGGGCAGTATGATGAATCACCGGAATTTATGGCGGAACAGATTAAAGAATACGCCGAAAAAGGTTTAATCAATATCATCGGTGGCTGCTGCGGAACAACGCCGCCGCATATCAAAGCAATCGCTGATTTGGTGAAAAATTACGAACCCAGAAAAATTAATGTGATAATTTGATAATGAGTTAATGTGATAATCTGATCAATTATCATCTCATTTTCCAATTCACTAATTACCTCATTCTAAAATATGAAATACTTAAAATTATCAGGCTTGGAGCCTTTAATTATAAC
Organism: Chryseobacterium sp. HSC-36S06; assembly: GCF_024171485.1. Classification (GTDB taxonomy): domain Bacteria; phylum Bacteroidota; class Bacteroidia; order Flavobacteriales; family Weeksellaceae; genus Kaistella. The sequence continues at coordinate 274,355 of NZ_JALJZX010000003.1, read as the reverse complement.
TCCTGAATCTAATTTTATTAACGTTGGGGAAAGAACTAACGTGGCGGGTTCCAAAAAATTTCTCCGTTTGATTAAAGAAGAAAATTTCTCTGAAGCGCTCGATATTGCTCGGCATCAGGTTGATGGTGGTGCACAGATACTTGATGTGAATTTTGATGATGGGCTTCTGGATGGAAAAGCATCCATGGTTAAATTTTTAAACCTGATTGCGTCGGAACCTGATATTTCCCGAATTCCGATCATGATCGATTCTTCGAAATGGGAAATCCTCGAAGCCGGTTTACAGGTTGTTCAGGGAAAATGTGTGGTGAATTCCATCAGTCTGAAAGAAGGGGAAGAAGAATTTAAAAATCACGCAAAGAAAATAAAACGTTACGGCGCTGCGGTAATTGTAATGGCTTTTGACGAAAACGGACAGGCAGATAATTATGACAGACGGATTGAAATCTGCAAACGATCTTACGATATTTTGGTCAGCGAGATCGGTTTTCCTTCGGAAGATATTATTTTCGATCTCAACATTTTTCCCGTTGCCACGGGAATGGAAGAGCACCGGAGAAATGCACTCGATTTTATTGAAGCCACAAAATGGGTAAAAGAAAATCTTCCTAATGTTTCGGTAAGCGGCGGTGTTTCCAATGTTTCCTTCTCTTTCCGCGGAAACGACCGGGTGCGCGAGGCCATGCATTCAGTTTTTCTGTATCACGCGATTAAGGCAGGAATGAATATGGGAATCGTGAATCCATCGATGCTGGAAGTGTATGACGAAATCCCAAAAGATTTATTGGAATTGGTTGAAGATGTAATGCTTGACAGGAGTGATGACGCTACGGAAAGACTTCTTGAATATTCTGAAAGGGTAAAATCAACAAAAAAAGAAGTCACAGAAGAACATGAATGGCGGAAAGAGTCGTTGCAGGAACGAATTACACACGCCCTCGTGAAAGGAATTGACCGTTTCATTATTGAAGATGTAGAGGAAGCTCGACAGCTTTCTTCAAGACCTTTGGATGTTATTGAAATTAATTTGATGACCGGAATGGCCGTTGTAGGCGATCTTTTCGGAAGCGGGAAAATGTTCCTTCCGCAGGTCGTGAAGTCGGCGAGAGTCATGAAAAAAGCCGTGGCTTATCTGCAGCCTTTTATTGAAGCTCAAAAAGATCAGACTCAGAAAGCGAACGGAAAAATTCTGATGGCAACCGTAAAAGGCGATGTTCATGATATCGGTAAAAATATTGTAAGCGTAGTATTGGGTTGCAATAATTATGAGATCGTGGATTTGGGAGTGATGGTTCCTGCTGAGAAGATCATTCAGGCAGCGATCGAACACAAGGTGGATGTTATTGGTCTAAGTGGATTGATTACGCCGAGTCTAGACGAAATGGTGCATGTCGCAGATGAACTTCAGCGGAAGAACTTAAAATTTCCGTTGATGATTGGCGGTGCAACGACATCTAAAGCACATACGGCGGTGAAAATTTTCCCAAAATATTCGCAGCCTGTGGTTCATGTTAACGATGCTTCACGTGCGGTGGGCGTTGTTTCTCAGCTTTTGGACCGCAACAGCGAACAGTTTAAAGCTGATCTGAAAACTGATTATGAGGATTTCAGAGAGAAATTTCTAAACCGACAAACCGACAAAGAGTACATTTCCATTAAAGAAGCCAGAAATCAAAAATTCAAAATAGATTGGGAAAACGAAGACATTAAAATTCCAAATCAACTGGGCATTCACATCATCGAAAATCAGGATTTAAAGGAACTTCTCGATTTTGTCGACTGGACACCTTTTTTCAGAAGTTGGGAACTATACGGAAAATATCCGCAGATTTTAACCGATGAGGTTGTTGGTCAACACGCCACAGAACTTTTCAATGACGCACAGAAAATTTTAAAGAAAATTCTGGATGAAAAACTGTTCACTGCAAAAGGAATATTCGGGATTTTTCCTGCAAATGCTACTGAAAATGATGATGTTGAGGTGAATAATGAAAACGGAAAGGAGTTGGCAATTTTCAGGACACTCCGTCAGCAACATAAAAAATCAGAAGGAAAGGAATATCTGGCTCTAAGTGATTTCATTGCTCCGAAAACTTCAGGGAAACAGGATTATGTAGGTGCGTTCTGCGTCACCACAGGTTTTGGTACGGAAGAATTGGCTCAAAAGTATTATGATGATCAGGATGATTATAACGCGATTATCGTAAAAGCTTTGGCAGACCGCCTCGCAGAAGCTTTTGCGGAATTTTTGCATCATAAAGTCCGAACGGAATTCTGGGGTTATGCTTCAAATGAAAACCTGGAAAACGAAGACTTGATTGCTGAGAAATATTCAGGAATTCGTCCGGCACCGGGATATCCAGCCTGTCCGGATCATTTGGAGAAGCTTACTATTTGGGATTTGCTGAAAGTGAAAGAAAATATTGGCGTCGAACTTACCGAAAGCCTCGCGATGTTTCCGACAGCCGCAGTTTCGGGATATTATTTTGCGAACCCAAAAGCCAAATATTTTGGTGTAGGAAAAATCGCTGAAGACCAATTGAAAGACTTTGCAGAAAGAAAAAATATCGATTTGGAATTTGCCAGAAAATGGCTAAGCCCGAATCTGGCTTAAATTATCCGAATTCCTAGCCCCGATGGAAGTGGCATCCTTTTTTGCCTGCGAAATTTTCGGTTTCGGGATATTATTTTGTGGCAAAAAAGATATAACGGACAGCGGGAAAAAGCTTCAAAAAAATAATTATTTAATACACTCGCAACGACAAATGAAAATTACAGAACATATAAAGAACGCAAACGGAAAAACATTACTCTCTCTGGAAGTTGTTCCACCCCAAAAAGGAATCGGTATCGAGGATCTCTATAAAAACATTGACCCGCTGATGGAGTTTAAACCTCCGTTTATTGATGTGACCACTTCGCGCGAAGAATATATTTATCTCGACAAAGGAAACGGCCTGATGGAGCGTAAGATCACCAGAATGCGTCCAGGAACGCTGGGAATCTGCTCTGCCATTCAGCATAAATATAATGTGGATACCGTTCCACACGTTTTATGCGGAGGATTTTCGATGGAAGAAACCGAATATCTTTTAGTCGACTGTATGTATCTCGGCATCGAAAATGTGATGGCTTTACGTGGTGACGCGATGAAAGGGCAGCAGTATTTTGAACCTTCGCCGGGCGGACATAAAAATGCGATGGATCTCGTGAATCAGATGAACGATCTAGGTCGCGGAAAATACCTTCACGACGACGGAAAAATCTGCGATCAGCAAAATAAATTCTGTATCGGAGTGGCAGGTTATCCCGAAAAACACATCGAGGCGCCGTCAATGAACTACGATTTGAAATGGCTCAAAGAAAAAGTGGACGCTGGCGCGGATTATGTCGTAACGCAAATGTTTTTCGACAACAAAAAATTTATCGAATTTGTGAAACAGGCACGAGAAATTGGCATTAATGTTCCTATAATTCCGGGAATTAAACCCATTGCGACTAAAGGCCATCTTCAAATGCTGCCTAAAGTTTTCAACATTGATCTTCCGGAAGATCTGATTTCGGCCGTAGAAAAAGCAAAAGACAATACCGCGGTAAAACAGATTGGAATTGAATGGGCGATTAACCAGTGCCGCGAACTGATGGATTTTGGAGTTCCGGTGCTGCATTTCTATTCTATGGGGAAAAGCGATAATATCAAAAAAATTGCACGCGAATTATTTTAATAAAAAAGAGGTGAAAATAACTTTTCACCTCTTTTGGTTTCTATTGGTTTAAAAACTTTCCCAGTTTTACCAAATCAGGTTCACTGTTCAGTTTAATCTTATTGTTTTTCAGAAAGTCGTTCAGCGCCTCCTTTTGGGCCGGGAAACTTCCAACCAGATCTTTTGTATTTTTGGGAATTCTCACCATTCCATCTTCAGTTTTAATGAAGTAAATGGGTTTCAATGTTTCAAATTTTGCAGGTGTGCCCGGAATCATTGTATTGGGCGCGGGAACTGCATTGTGAAATTTGGTGATCACTTTCTTCAGAATCCGGTTTTTACCAGATACAATTTCGAAAAAATAGCCGGCAAACTCGTCGCGGGTATTGACCAAAACTAATGTTTTACCATCCTCAAAAGTGAATTTAGGATAGGATTCTTCTCTGGGGATTTCGTAGACATCGTTGTTTGCTACGATTTCTACGGTATCGAGAAAGGTGTTATATCGGATAGGAACCGAAGACGATGTATCACCAACCCTTGCGTTTGCAAAACCGGCAGAATAATAAGGAATCCCGTCGATATCCGAATATTTTATTTTCTGCTTGCCATTGTTCACTTCATCGATGAGTTTATCCCATTTTGCATTTCTGGCGATTTCGCTCACACTGATCTGTTGAGCCTGAAGTACTAACACGGTAAGCAAAGATATTAAAGTGAAAATTATTTTCATTTTTTAAGTTTTGGGGTTGTACACAAATATACATTATTTGGAATATGTACGGAGACAAAAATTACATGCTGACAAAGCTATATAATTATTTATCTAATCCATCTGGTTATACTTACGCATAAGGTTTTCATAAAAATTCTGAGGAAGGATCCATTTCAGTGGAACGCCAATTTTCTGTCCGAACTTACCGAAATAGTAATGCGCTTTCCACGATTTTTTGGTCAGCAGTTTTTCAATGTAAGCAGCAACTTCTGCTGGTTCTGTGCCGTCATCAACATGAGCATTCATAATTGCGTAAATTTTATCGAAAGTCTTTAGGTAAGGTTCAGAAACTTTTGTTTTTACACGGTTTTCAGCGATTTTTGTTTTAATGTCGCCTAAATGAAGCGTGCAGACCTCAATATTCCAGGGCGAAACTTCGTAGCGGATCGCTTCTGTCACTTTGTCTAATGCTGATTTTGAGGCAGAATAAAACCCACGGAACGGCAATCCCATTTCACTTCCAATACTTGAGATGTTGACGATTTTTCCGAGTTTCTGTGCACGCATTGATGGCAAAACAGCACTCATCATTTGTACAGAACCCACTAAATTCAGATTAAATAATTTAATGATTTCTTCCTGTGTGGAATCTTCTACCGCTCCTACCATACCCATTCCGGCATTGTTGATCAGGACATCAATATTTTTTTCTGTTTTTAAAATTTCCGATACGGCATTCTGAACCTGCAGATTGTCGGTAATATCTGTCGGAATCGTTTTAAAATAGGCGGATAGTACATTTTTGCGGCTCAGTCCGAATACGCTGTGTCCCTTTTTGCCGAAGTATTCCGCTAATGCGAATCCGATACCTGTAGAAGTTCCGGTAATTATTATTGTCATTTTACGAGTCGGTTTTGTCTGTAAGTGCTCTGAAATCCTGCCAAAAATCAGGATAGGATTTTTCAACAACTTCAGGATTTTCAATCTTTAAATCTTTAATAAGGCAAAAGGGAGCGAAACTCATTGCCATTCTGTGATCGTTATACGTTTCGATCGATATATTCTCATTAGGTTCGAAAAATTTCACGGAATGGATAGAATCTTCGGTGATTTCGGCGATACATCCGATTTTAAACAGTTCATTCTTCAGTGCCAGCAAGCGGTCGGTTTCTTTTACTTTCAAAGTTTCGAGTCCGGTAATTTCAAAAGGAATATTCATAGCAGTTGCAGTTACGCAAAGGGTTTGTGCAATATCCGGACAGTCATTCATATTTAATGAAATAATTTCAGGGAAATTAAAATAATTTTCGGGCAGCAATGAAATCCTAGATTCTGCACCTTCGGAAATCGTATTTACGCCGAAAAATTTCCAGTAGATTTCTTTAATGATAGAATCTCCCTGGAGAGAATAGGGCTTAAAGCTTTTTAAGTTAATGGTTTCGCGGGAAATAGCCGCCAGTGAATAAAAATAAGAGGCCGAGCTCCAGTCGCTTTCCACGACGAATGGAATGCTTTGAGACTGCTTCTCTGTATGAATATTGGGATCTATTTTAATGATATTTCCTTCCCAATGATTGGTTATTCCCACAGTACGCAGGATTTTCAAGGTCATTTCAAGGTACGGTCTCGAGGTGATTTTTCCGTTAAGCGTTATTTCCAGACCGTTTTCAAGCTTGGCAGCAATCAACAATAGCGATGTAATGAACTGGCTGGAAATATGAGCTGGAATCGTGACGCTGTTTTTTTGAATCTTTTTTCCGGTGATTTTCAACGGCGGATAGCCTTCTTTTTCAAGGTAAGAAATTTCGGCACCCAAATCCCGTAACGCATCGACCAGAAATTTAATCGGACGGTTTTTCATTCGCTCAGAGCCTGTTATGACCACAGTTTTACCTTCCTGGATCGCACAATAGGAAGTGAGAAACCGCATCGCAGTTCCGGCGTGATGAATATCAATTGTTTGGGAATTACTCTGCAGAGCAGCTTGAAGCAACTGGGTATCCTGAGAATTCGACAGATTTTCGATGAGAATGTTTTCAAAAAGCTGATGCAGAATCAACAAGCGATTCGAAATGCTTTTCGAACCGCTTATTTCTATAGTTTTGTTCCCAGTAACTCTGGATTTTTCTAAAAACATTTAATAAGTGATGTGTTATTTCAGTTTCTCGTTATTCTGGTGACGTGCTGAATCTCTTTCGGTTTTAAGTTTCATTTTTTTATCGAAAGCTTCCTGCAGGTTGGTTCCGGTTTGGTTGGCTAAACATAAAGTCACGAATAAAACATCGGCCAGTTCTTCTCCCAAATCTTTGGTTTTATCGCTTTCCTTTTCGCTCTGTTCACCGTATCTCCTTGCTATAATTCTGGCAACTTCGCCTACCTCTTCAGTCAGCATTGCCATGTTAGTAAGCTCGTTAAAATAACGGACTCCCACAGTTTTTATCCATTCATCAACCTCGTTCTGCAGTTTGGTAATTTCCATATATTATTGATATGCACCCATCGTTGGGGAAGCGGTTCTGGAAATTTTCACAATATCTAGAGGAACCGTTGCAGCTACAGCAGGGCTCCCTTTCCCCTTCGCAGGTGAATCTTCATTTAACCTTAAATTCATTTTTTGGGTGAAATAATTCACAAATTTCGGATCCTTATTCGTAATGGAGTTTGTGGTTGCGTAAGTTGCTTTCGTACCGTATTTAAGCAGTGAATAATTGAATTCTGTCGAAAAAGTCTGCCCGGAAGTTGGTTTAAGTTCAACCATGTTTTCAGCGGAACCATAGATTATGGAATTATTCACTTTTAGAGATAATGGTCCGTTTTCCAAGACGGTTCCGTTCTGATATTCGTTTGTAGCGTAGATTCCCAGCGCCGGAAGTGCAGAATTAAAGTCCCAGTAATTGGCTAAAGTTGAATGCGTGATATTGTAATTTCCGCCCTTGAAAATCCCCACCGCTGCTTCGCCACAGTTATTCATGACTAAATTTGATGCATTGATGTTTGATTTCACTGCGAAAATCCCGTATTCCTGAAAAGTGTGAATGATTGTGTTGCTGATCACTGCCTGTGTTTCGGTCATTTCCAGACCTCTGGTGCCGCCGAAAACTTTTGCATAGTTCATGGCTAGCGTAGAGCCTGCGTCGAACTTAATTCCGTTCCAGTTTTTCGGGATCGTATCGTATCTCGGGTCGTTTCTGTCGCCCCGGAAAATAACCTCCTGATTCAATTCGCCAAAAACATTGAGTTTTGCATTTTTAGAAATCTTCAAACCACTGTTTTTATGGAAATAAATCTTGGTTCCCTTCTGTATATCTAAGGTTTTGCCTTCCTCCAGTGTTAAATCTCCAAAGATTATTTTGGCTTTTTCGTTCGTCCAGTTTGTATTGTTGCTTAAAATGTTCGGATTGGTGTCGGTCTGGATAAAAAATTCAGCATCCTGAACTACGGAAAACAGTGTTACATGCTGGCTTCCTGCCGGAGTTTGAAACTGAATACGTTCTTCGGCAATCGCTTCCGGTGCGTTGGCAACCGGCGCAATTTCTACAAAAATATAAAGACTGTCTTTCTTTCTTAAAGGAATGTTGGTAAAATCGGTCCCGGCTTTGCCATCAACATTGATTCTATAGAGAGAAGACGAACCGTTTTGCAGAGCAATACGCGGAATCATCACATCGTTATCTTCGTCATTGTAAATTTTCACCGCATAAGTTTCGGATCTCACCTGGTTGTAAACGGTATCCAGAAAAACGGTATCCGCCGAAAAACGCAGCAGCTGAGAAGGACTGTCGAAGCTGATATCATCTCTGTTGCACGACACTGCAGTTAACAGCATCCAGAATGAAAAAGCGAAAAGGATTTTTATTTTATTCATTGAATGAGCGGAATAGATATAAGTTTCAAATTTAATTAAAAATGTTGAACCTAAAAATTTTAAAATTATCAATCTGAGTATTTGCAGATTAAAAAATTAATTGTACTTTTGCCGTCTAAAATTAGCAGAGGAATATCCATTACTACTTCTGAAGCAAAACTTTAATTTATTAAAATTTTTATTATGAAAAACGGAATCCACCCGGAAAACTATAGACTTGTTGTTTTCAAAGATATGAGTAACGACGAGATGTTTCTTTGCAAATCTACTGCAGATACCAAAGATACAATTGAATACGAAGGAGAAACTTTCCCATTGGTGAAAATGGAAATCTCTTCAACTTCTCACCCTTTTTACACTGGTAAAGTGAAATTGGTTGATACTGCAGGTAGAGTTGATAAATTCATGAACAAGTACAAAAAATTCTCAAAATAATATTGAGGTTTTTTACCCATATAAAGGTCTTTCAGGTTTCTGAAAGACTTTTTTTATTGTAATTTTGAAATCATAGAACTTAAATCTTATTTATATGCAGCTCGTTTTTTCTGATGCCCAGTTCTGGGAAGATTTTTTACCGCTTACTTTCACAAGACCCGTAGCAGAAATGCGTTGTGGTATCCTTACCTTCTCCGAAAGATGGCAGAAACTTTTAGATATAAATTCAGTTTCGTTTCTCACGGAAGACTATCTGCAGGAAAAATTCAGAAAGCCGGAAGATGTTGAAAGTCTGTTTATTGTTCCTAATTTTCTTCCTGAGGCTGAGGTTTTACAGCAGATTAAGGATTTGAAATTGGGCGAAGCTTTGGTGTATGAGAACGAACTCTTAGCTGCCAGAATCAATATGAAGAATTTTTCTCTGAACCAAATTGAGAAAATGACCGATGTTCACGAAGGCGTGCTTTTCTTCAAACAACCGACGGATTTGTTTTCATACAACGAAAAAGCCATCAATTTCGATTTTGATTTGATGACAAAAGGAAGAGTTTCTGCCGAACTTTCAAATACCAATGGCTTCCTGGGTGAAGCACAGGATCTGTTTATTGAAGAAGGCGCTTCTGTAGAATTCTCAACTTTAAACACCAAAACCGGGAAAATTTATATTGGCAAGAACGCAGAAGTGATGGAAGGCTGTAATCTTCGTGGCCCAATCGCGCTTTGCGAAGAATCGAAGTTTAATTTGGGAGCAAAAATTTACGGTGCAACCACCATCGGTCCACAGTCAAAAGTGGGCGGTGAAGTGAATAATATTGTGATTTTCGGATATTCCAATAAAGGTCACGATGGATTTATAGGAAATTCCGTGATCGGCGAATGGTGTAATCTCGGTGCAGACACCAATTCATCGAACCTTAAAAACAATTATGCTGAGGTTAAACTTTGGAATTACAGAACCAAAAGATTCGCCAACACAGGTTTACAGTTTGCCGGATTAATTATGGGCGATCATTCGAAAAGTGCGATTAATACACAGTTTAATACAGGAACAGTAGTGGGAGTGGCAGCCAATATTTTCAAAAGCGGCTTTCCGGCCAACCTGATCGAAAGTTTTTCCTGGGGCGGAATGAAAGGCGATGAAAAATTCAAACTTGAAAAGGCGTACGAGGTTGCCGAACTCGCAATGGCACGCAGAAAAGTTCCATTTACCGAAAAAGACAGGAATATTTTAAAATATATCTACGCCGAATATTAATTCCGCGGGTTTTTCGGCAAAGCTCAAATTGCGTATCTTTGCAAAAATTTTCTCACTTAAACCGTTTATAGCATGCAACTGTACAACACTTTAAGCGCAGAAGAAAGAGCTCAGTTAATTGATGAAGCCGGTAAGCAGCGCCTTACTTTGTCTTTCTATGCGTACGCCAAAATCACTGATCCCAAAAAATTTCGCGACGAATTATTCATAGCCTGGAACGCACTAGACGCTTTAGGCCGTATTTACGTTGCCCACGAAGGAATCAATGCTCAAATGAGTATTCCTGAAGAAAATCTGGAAGCTTTCCGCGCCACGCTGGAAGTTTATGATTTCATGGAAGGCATCCGTTTGAATGAAGCTGTGGAGCATGATGACCATTCCTTCTTGAAACTGACGATCAAAGTCCGAAATAAGATTGTTGCCGACGGTTTAAATGATGAAACTTTTGATGTAACCAACAAGGGAGTTCACTTAAAAGCTAAAGAATTCAATAATTTACTCGAAGATCCCAATACGATTGTAGTCGATTTCAGAAATCATTACGAAAGCGAAGTCGGTCATTTCGAAGGAGCAATCACACCTGATGTAGAAACTTTCAGAGAAAGTCTTCCGATTATCAACGAACAGTTGCAGGATTTTAAAGAAGATAAAAACCTTTTAATGTACTGTACCGGCGGAATCCGTTGCGAAAAAGCCAGCGCTTATTTCAAACATCAGGGTTTCAAAAATGTATTTCAGCTTGAAGGCGGAATCATCGAATATACGCGCCAAATCAAGGAAGAAAATATTGAAAGTAAATTTATAGGGAAAAATTTTGTGTTCGATCACCGCTTGGGCGAGAGAATTACAGACGATATTGTTTCCCAGTGTCACCAGTGCGGAAAACCGTGTGATAATCACACGAACTGCGCGAATGACGGCTGTCATTTACTTTTTATCCAGTGTGATGAATGTAAAGCGGCGATGGAAAACTGCTGTTCGGAGGAATGTCAGAATATTATTCATTTGCCTTTAGACGAGCAGATTAAATTAAGAAGAGGAATTCAGGTTGGAAATAAAATTTTCCGAAAAGGTAAATCTGAGGCTTTGAAGTTTAAAAAGAGCGGTAATCTTCCAAATAAACCTTTGGCAAAAGCTGAAACAACCAATATCCGCCAAAAAATTTCGGTGAAAAAAGTTCTCCTCGGAAAAGCTGAACATTACTATACAAAATCTAAAATTGCTCAGTTTTTAATTGAGAATGATGAGCTTTCAATTGGAGATAAAGTACTGATTTCCGGACCCACAACTGGTGAACAGGAAATGACCATTACTGAAATTTTTGCAAATGGAAACTCGTGTGAAATAGCGAAACCAGGTGATCAGATCACTTTTCCGACGCCATTCAGAATTCGTTTGAGTGATAAATTATACAAAATCTTAGCGTAATGACAGCATCAGGAAAAATAGAATTGATGTCACCTGCGGGTGATTTCACGTCCATGCAGGCGGCTTTAGATAATGGTGCAGATTCAATATATTTTGGAGTGGAACAGCTGAACATGAGAGCGAGAGCATCCATGAATTTCACGATTGATGATTTACCCGAAATCTCCAGAAGATGTTCTGAAAAAGGCGTAAGAACTTATCTTACTTTAAATACGATTGTATACGACCACGATTTATCCATTATTAAAGTGCTTTTGGATAAGGCGAAAGCCGCAAATCTAACAGCGGTAATCGCGATGGATCAGGCGGTAATTTCTTATGCGAGACAAATAGGAATGGAGGTTCATATTTCCACCCAAATCAATATCACCAACATTGAAACCGTGAAATTTTATGCGCTTTTTGCCGACACGATGGTCATGAGCCGTGAACTTTCAATCACCCAGATCAAAAAAATCTGTGATCAGATTGTTAAAGACGATGTTCGCGGACCTTCAGGAAATTTGGTTGAGGTTGAAATTTTCGGTCATGGAGCTTTGTGCATGGCGGTTTCCGGCAAATGCTATTTGAGTTTACACTCTCATAATTCATCCGCAAACAGAGGTGCCTGCAAGCAGAATTGCCGTAAAAAATATACTGTAATCGATCAGGAATCCGGCTTTGAAATAGAGCTTGATAACGAATATATGATGTCGCCGAAAGACCTTTGCACCATTGGCTTTTTGGATCAGATCAATGATGCCGGCGTGAAAGTTTTAAAAATCGAAGGCCGCGGAAGAGCACCTGAATACGTAGCCACCGTAACAAAGTGTTACAGAGAGGCAATCGACGCACTAGCGGACGGAGCTTTCAGTCAGGAAAAAGTTGACGAATGGATGAAACAGCTGGAAACTGTTTACAACAGAGGATTTTGGGACGGTTATTATCTCGGTCAGAAACTGGGCGAATGGTCCGATACTTCCGGTTCAAGTGCTACGCAGAAAAAAGTATATGTCGGAAAAGGCAGAACATTTTACGCTAAATCAAATATTGCAGAATTTTTAATTGAAGCTTACGATGTCAACGTAGGCGACCGCGTTCTGATTCAGGGACCGACAACAGGTTCCCAGGAAATGGTTCTCGAAGCGATGCAGGTAGATCAAAAACCGGGTGATTTAAAAGCTTCGAAATCTGATATTATTACATTTAAGACAGATTTCAGAATACGCCCTTCAGATAAACTTTATAAAATCGTTGAGAATAACTGATGGTGATTGTTACGTTGCAGCGCGAAAAATGCATCGGGTGTAATTATTGCGTCGAATTTGCGCCAGAATATTTCCGGATGTCGAAGAAAGACGGGAAATCTGTACTGCTGAAAACTGAGGACAGAAAGGGTTTTTATACTTTGAAAACACCTCATTATTCGGCTTTTGAAACTTGTGAGAAAGCTGCGAAAGCATGTCCCGTAAAAATAATTTCGGTAAAAGAAATCTGATATGATAAAATCTGAAATCAGGAAAAAATATCTTCACAAGCGTGAAAATCTGTCGCAAGGCGAGGTTACGAATTTATCAGAGAAAATATTTAAAAATTTCACTGAAAAATTTGCGCTTAAAGAAAATCTGAAAGTTCACTGTTTCCTTTCCATTCCCGAAAAAGGTGAAGTCGATACGCAGTTGTTTTTGAATGAATTTTTCAAAAATAAGATGCGTGTTTTCGTTCCTAAAATATATAAGAAGAAATTAATTTCGGTAGAAATCACACCGGAAACCGCTTTATTAAAGAATTCGTGGGGAATTTCAGAACCGGAAAGCAATGAAGATTCTGAAGAAAGAGATTTTGATTATGTGCTGACGCCACTGCTGTATTGCGATATGCACGGAAACAGAGTTGGCTATGGAAAAGGGTATTACGATGGTTTTTTCGAAACCGTGAATCCTGAAACACTAAAGATTGGACTGAACTTTTTTGGCCCGGATGAAAATATTGATGATGTATGGGAAAATGATATTTCTCTCGACTATTTGATAACTCCTGCAGAAACACTGTCTTTCTTCGGAACTGCATCAAAATCAATGAAATAGAACCTGAATTCCTTCTTGAATTTTACAGGAAAAAGTTTCAGTATATATTGTGCATTCTTTTCGAAAGTACCGATTGATCTGTTTTTCTGGTCAAAATATTCGACCTGAAATTTAGCAAAATCTAAGGTATCGGTTCCGATAATTTTTTTGCTGACCTCGATGTTTCCAACTTTGGCCGTTTTTACTTTAAAACTGTCGAGTTGCTTTAAAATAGGTTGAAGTTTTGCAGAATCATCTTCTACAAAGTAACTTTTCATTTGCGAGTAAATCACAGAATCAATCTCTGTATCACGGTTCCCGGATGTATATAGCGTTGAAAGATCGAGTAATTCCTGGATCTTCTGTTTTGTAATAAAGGAAATGGCCTGTGCACTGTCCATTTTAGTAACGGGATAAGAAACGGTGTTATTGTTTTTTCTAACCTTCTCAAGATCAGATAATTCGGTGGTTTCTTTAGTGCACGAAAGAATGATAAAAAACAGGGCCACGAGCACTGTTGAGACTTTAATTATTTTTTTCATCGGTGTCGATTTTAAATTTAATCATTACAATTTTGCCTGACTTATCGGTTTGGGTATCAATTACTTCCAGTTTTTCCAAAGACGTTGATGGCAGGGTAACTAGATTGATATAGCGCTGCTTATCCATTGTTTCCACGCCGTAAAACTGGTTATCGAAGACCTGATAGATTAAAGCCTGATCGCTGATCAGATAATTGAGACTAATCCTTTTCTTTTTTAAATCTTTCAGGGATTTTGAATAGTAGAAAAGCATAATTGCGTAATCGTTAGGCTTCAGTTCAATGTTTTCTGCTTCCGGCGCTGTCTCCAGATTTCTTTGAATGGTGTCGGTCCGGTAATAAGGCGACGAGACAACCATTGTAAGTGTTTTGGATTTTGTAGTGTAAACGAACGGTTCGTTAGGTTTTGCTACATATAGAATCGGAGTTTCGTTGTCTTTCAGGATTTGAACTTGAAGTTCGGCATTTATTTTTGAGTTTCTGTCCGCATCAATAAAACTGTAGTAATATTTTTTACTGAAAATTTCATCTTTAAAACCTAAAAGCCCAACAAGTACCGCCAGAATTGCAGAAATTCCCAGCCAGATATATTTTTTTACAAGAGATAAAGTTGTTTTACTGTCGCTCTCATCATAGGTCGATAAATTTGCACTTTTTGATTTAACTGTTTGATTATCAGTTATTGATTTTTGTAAAATAGAATTTTCGTTAGGGATATATTCCTCTTTTTGAGGGGAAATTTGAATTTTTTCTGACTTCTCGGAGTTGTGCTGTATTATTTCTGCATTTTCAACCGATTTTTCCAGTTCTTTGATTTCCTCTTCTTGTAAATCTTCATAGTCTTTAAGAATTTCATCTGCGAAAAGATGGTTTTTTTTAAAGTCGTACCAAGACACGTATCCTGCATAAACAGAAAGGATATTGAGCATATCAATACGCGGAAGTTTCGTGACTGGAGAGTTTTTAAAGTAAGTGTAAAAAGACTTTTCGCTGATGTTTCCCTTCGCTTTTTTTCTCAGGTCTTCCTGGAAATAAATGATATCAATTCCCTTCCATTTTGAAATATCATCAAACGAAGGGGTGTGATCTGCCAAATATTGAGATTGAACCTCGGATTTCAGCTGTTCAAAGTGTAATAAATCTAAATCGCTCAATTGCTATAAATTACGTAATGAATTGATTATCAATATTGTTTTTTTGTAAAACTCTTTTACAAATATATTACAATTAATTTTCTAACACAAATTTATTTACCGCTATACCTTTGTCCTGTTCGAAATGATAAATGAGAACACAAAAAAGAATTTTAAACAAAACAATTAAATTTAATTTATTATGAAAAAGTCATTATTCGTAGCTGGTATCGCTGCTTTAGCTCTTGTAGCTTGTAAAAAAACTGAAACTGTAGAAACTGCTAACGCAACTGATTCTGCTGCTGTAACTGTTGATTCCGCTGCTGCTGTAGTTGATTCTGCTGCTGCTGTAGTTGATTCTGCTGCTACTGTAACTGCTGATGCTGCTACTACTGCTGTAGAAGGTGCTGCCGATGCTGCTACTAACGCTGCTGATGCTGCTACTGATGCTGCTAAAGAAGTTAAATAATTAACTCCACAAGTACAAATTAACCGTTTCTCCCAGAGAAGCGGTTTTTTTTTGCTCTTAAGTCAACTTTTGGCGGAGTATTTCGTAACAGCTTATCGCTACGGCATTGCTTAAGTTCAGTGAGTCAATACTTCCTGCCATCGGAATAAGCGAGTTTTTGCCTTTACCCACCCAAAAGTCACTAAGGCCGGAATGTTCGGTTCCGAAGATCAGTGCACTGCGCTGTTTTAAATCTTTTTGATGTAGATGCTCAGCACTTTCATCCATTAAGGTGGTGAAAATATTAAAACTGTTTTGCTCCAGAAATTCATGAAGTTCATCGTTACCTGACTGGAAGAAGTTCATTCCAAACAGGCATCCAACACTAGACCGGATCACATTCGGATTATAGAAATCAATTCTTGGATCAGTAATAATTAACGCATCAATTCCAAAAGCTTCGCAACTTCTCAGTATTGCGCCCAAATTGCCCGGCTTTTCAATACTTTCAACAATGATAAGTGAAGAATTTTCTTTTGGCTTAAAGTCTTTAAGGTTGGAATTTTTTGTTTTGAAAATACCGATTATTCCTTCCGAAGTACCGCGGTAAGCAATTTTTTCATACACTTTCTCTGATACCAGATGTATCTTCCCTTTCGGAAAATCTTCATTAAATATACTTTCACAGATATAATAATCCTGTACCTCAAATCCGAATTTTGCTGCTCTTTCATTTTCCTGTCGTCCTTCTACAGCAAAACTCCCGGACTTTTTCCGGAATCTGTTGTCTGTAATAAGGCGGATAAGGTTCTTTATTTTCTCGTTCTGAAGACTTTCAATTAACATGGTGCAAATTTATATAATTTCTAGTCGTTGAAATCAATTTGATTTTCAGCATTTTCTACCAGCCCAGAGGAAAGCTTTTTTCTGTTCTTTGCCCCAAGCTGCTTTAATTTTTGAGTTTGTGCAACAAGATTGTCGTTTCCGGTGGCTAACTGCTTATAAGCATCGTTATAAGAGTTTCGTGCCTGATCGATATTTTTTCCGACCTTCTCCAGATTCTCTACAAAACTCACGAATTTATCATAGAGTTTACCGCCGCGCTCAGCAATTTCCAGAGCGTTCGTATTCTGATCTGCGCGTTTCCATACGTCAGAAATTAGCTTCAGATAGGCGATAAGATTTGTCGGACTTAATAATATGATGTGTTTGTGATAAGCGTAGTTCCAAAGCTGAGAATCAAAATGAACCGCTGCAAGAAATGCCGGCTCTACAGGAATAAACATGATTGTAAAATCCAGCGAATCCTTCAAATCATCATATTTCTTCTGCGAAAGCGTGTCAATATGCTTTTTTAATGCAGCGACATGAAGCATTAAATTTTGTTTTCTGTCTTCCTCGTTTTGCGCAGAAACCATTCTTTCGTAAGCATTAAGCGAAACTTTTGAATCAATTATTACAAGTTGATTTCCAGGAAGCTTCAGCACGAAATCTGGTCTCTGGTTTTCTCCGTGCTCGTTTTTAATAGTGTACTGGGAAAAATATTCCCTGTCTTTGGTAAGTCCTGAATCTTCCAGAATCCGCTCCAGAATCATTTCTCCCCAATCACCCTGAGTTTTGGTCTGTCCTTTCAACGCTGCAGCAAGATTATTTGCTTCCTGACTCACTTTACTTGTTTGCTCCATCATCAATTTGATGGTGCTGTTAAGGGAAAATCTTTCGCGCGCCTCATTCTCATACACTTCATTTACGCGCTTTTTGAAAGTCTCCAGGTTTTCACCCAATGGTTTGAGTAACTGATCCAGATTTTCTTTATTGGATTCTGTGAATTTTCTGGATTTCTCTTCGAGAATTTCATTGGCGAGATTTTTAAACTCCGTTTTTGCGGTTTCCTGAATCTGTTCAATTTCTGCCCTTTTAGTTTTAAGAGATTGCTGCAGACTGCTATTAATAGCAGAAAGTTCAGCATTGCGTGCGAAAATTTTCTGGTTTTCAGTGGTTAAGAATTCAATTTGAGCGTTCTGTTTTCCGGCGATTTCTCGCTGTTCCCTGAATTGATTCTGAAGTGAAAAATACTCTGCGGAAACGATCGCCATCTCATTTTTGAGATCGTTTAGAATTTCTGTCTGCTGGAGATTGGTTATCTTTTCGGATTTGTATAAATCATTTAATTCACTGATTTTCAGTTGTGAGTTTTGTAATTCCGCTTTTGTGCGAATGTAATTGTTGTTCAGTTCATCGAAAACAGTCCGCGGAATATTTACAGATTTTAATACGAAATATAGAAGAATGGCGCCTAATACTGCACCGAAAATAAATCCAACAGATAGGGAGGTGATTTCCATATTTCAAAAATAGGAAGAAAAAAGGTGATTTGATCTGTTGTGGGAAAGTTTTAAGGCGTCTCTTTCGAGATCTGTTTATGATATTTCAAATGCATAGGAATAGCTGCGGATCCATACCAAGGCAGGATTTCGACTGTAAAGACCCCGGATTTTATTGTAGGATCATTCTGCAGAATGGATTTGGCTTCTTCCTCGGTTTTCACGTCGAGCAAAAAGATTCCTCTGTATCCCAGATCATTTTTAGTGGCAAAAGGTCCGGCAATTTTAAGGATTCCCATTTTTTCCATTTCGGTCATATTAGAGAAGTGACCTTTGAAGAGTTCTTCTCTTTCTTTTCTATCAGTTATCACGGCATCTTTAGGTCCCGTTTTTAAGATTACCAGCATGTAATTTTTCATCCCGCGCTGATCCGCACCTAAAGAATCTGCGAGTTTCTGGCTGAATTCAGGTTCGGAAGCGGTGTTTTTCGGAACTGTGTTTTGTACATTACAGGAAATTACAAAAACAGAGAGGATAAGAAGACAAAATAGTTTTTTCATGGGTCTGGTTTTTAAATTTTTAGACTCGCAAAAATTATTTACCTGAGAGAAATCTAATCTTTAATCCTTAGAAATTCTTTTGCCAATTCAATCATTTTAGGATCCCCGGTATATTTTCCGTGTTCATCTGAAAGTTTTACGGTAGGAATCCACTCTCCGTTAACCGACTGCGCTGCGATGAGTTTCATGACAATATTCATTGGTTTTACACCGACATCATTGGTAAGGTTGGTTCCAATTCCGAAGGAAATTCCGATTTTTCCTTTACAGGCGGCTGTAATTTCAGCAACTTTTTCAAGGTTTAAACCGTCGGAGAAAATGATATATTTGAATAGGGGATTAATTCCGTTTTTCTCGTAATGCGCAATGGTTTTTTCGGTAAATTCAATGGGTTCTCCGCTGTCGTGACGTACACCATCAAAAAGCTTTGCAAATTTTTTGTCGAACTGTTCGAAGAAAACCTCGGTAGTATAAGTGTCCGAAAGTGCCACTCCCAAATCCCCGCGGTAGACATCAACCCAATGCTCGAGAGAAAGCGAATTCGCCATCTTGAATCCATATTCTGCAGCATGGAACATAAACCATTCGTGAGCGTGCGTTCCGATAGGTTTCACTCCGTATTTCATCGCAAAATGTACGTTTGATGAACCGGTAAATTTTGATGATTTATTTTGTGTCAATGCGTTTACCACTAAATCGTGTACCTGATAAGAATGTCTGCGACGCGTACCAAATTCCGCGAAATTAACTCCCAAGTCATCAAGTTCTTTGGCTTTGTTCAGGGTGTTTTGAACCACAGTTTGGTCAGAATCCCTTTCCATACCGTTCATCACATAATGCAGTTCAGAAATCAGAGCCAGAAGCGGAACTTCCCATAAAATCGTACGGTACCATTCGCCCACAACTGTAACTTCCAGATCATTTCCCGCCTGAACGATGTGAACTTCCGAAGGGTCGTAATGGTAACCTGCTAGAAAATCGAGGTAAGGTAAATCCAGATAAGGACAGGTGACACGCAGAAATTCCTTTTCTTCTTTGGTGAGTTTCATTTCTGCCATGGCATTCACCGCTTTGCGAAGTTCAAGGTCAAAACCTGCGGGGAAATGGTGTTTTCCGCGGTTAATGAAACTGTACTGCACCTTTTCGTTAGGAAAAAGTTTCACCACAGCATTCTGCATCGTGATCTTATAAAAATCGTTGTCGAGGATTGATTTTAACCGGACTTCGCTCATTTTTAGAAATTTCTTTAAACAAATGTAAAGATTCAAAACAAAAAATCGCCTTTTATAAGACGATTTTTAGAGGAGATAAGCGGTTTGCTATTTCCCGAGATACGAGTTATACATCCAAACTTCTTTTTCCTGCTCGGTAATGTAGTCGCTCATTTGGGAGTTGGTACCTTCGTCGCCGGCCTCTCCTGTAATGTCTAGAAGTTCACGCTGCAGGTCAATCACAATTTTAAACGATGCCAGAATATTTTCAACACATTTCGTCCCGTCAGAAACTTCCTTGCTTTCTTTGATGGTCGATAGGGTAAGATAATCAGAATAGTTGTGGTGCGGTGTAGCGCCCAGTGTTAGTACTCTTTCTGCAATCTCATCGATCTTCAGAACAAGATTATTATAGAGTTCTTCAAATTTCGGATGAAGGGTGAAAAAATCATTTCCCTTGATGTTCCAGTGTGCACCTCGTGTATTTTGATAAAATACCGAATAGTTGGCCAGAAGCTGGTTTAGTTTTTCAGAAATTTTGTTGCAGTTGGTCTCGCTTAAACCGATAATGTTAGCGTTTATCATAATTTTTTACTTTATACAAAAGTAAGAAACTATAAACTCAATAAAAAATTTCAACGATTGAGATTGACTATCTCACAAATCTTTTCCGCTTAGTATTTAATGAATTTGAATGATTTTAAACCTTCGGGAGTTTTCACAGAAATGATGTAGGCAGCACCCGGTAAAGGCGCAACATTAATCCTTAAATCTTTGGAGGTGAGAATTAGTTTTCCGCTGAGATCAAAGATGAAAATGTTTTCAACCCTGGATCTGGTCGACTTTACGTTGATGAAATCTTTTGCAGGGTTCGGATATACAGTTAAGCCGCCGCTTACTTCCTCTGTACCTAGATTTTTCACGAGCGTTACCGGTTCGCGGAAAAATGAAATTTCCATAAGTTCGGCAGGCAATTTTTCAAAAACGTAGGCTTCACAGGTATATTCATCAAAATCCTCATCTTCCACGTTGCTTATATAAAAACTTTCTGCAGTAGTTGTGGTTTTCTCATCCAGATTTTTAAACCAGGCGAACTGATAACCGTCGCCGGTAAGTGATTGAGGTAATGTTGCTGAGTTTCCCAAGTCCGCGTAAACCGTTTTTGCTTCATCATATCTTTGAGGCGAATAGGTGAAAAGTGCAAGGTTTTTTTCCTGCACCATGAAGTTTTTGATTTCCTGTTTCGTAAACCTGTTATTTTCAAGAAACGTGAGCTGAGGGATATTTGCGGGAATTTCTCCGGAA
Organism: Chryseobacterium sp. HSC-36S06; assembly: GCF_024171485.1. Taxonomy (GTDB): domain Bacteria; phylum Bacteroidota; class Bacteroidia; order Flavobacteriales; family Weeksellaceae; genus Kaistella. Next base: position 253,386 of record NZ_JALJZX010000003.1, on the reverse strand, counting down.
AGCTGGTTTCCGGTCAGGGAAAGCATTTGAAGTTGATTCAGCTGGAGCAATGCTGAAGGAAAGCTGCCAGAAATAAGGTTTTTATCAAGGTAAATCTGCTCGAGTTTACTTAATGGCACCAGACTTTCAAAACCACCGGAAATTTTATTGTCTGCAATATTGAGGTGTACTAATTTTTTTAATTGCCCTAATTCGGTGGGGAAAGTCGTAATCTGATTGCTCTGCAGCGAAAGCCACTCAAGATTCTTCAGGTTCGATAAAACTGATGAATAGTTGTTGGAAAAAAGATTATGGCTCACATTCAGGGAAATTAAAGCGCTTAAAGAAGAAAGTTCGGAGGGGATCTTTGTAAGCTGATTTCCGGCGAGATTCAATTCCGTAAGTTTTATCATATTTGATAAGTTGCTGAAATTTTGGGAAATACTGTTGTTGCTTACATTAAGCGATTCCAGATTGGTGAGTGAAGAAATTTTCTGAGGAACTGAATTGAGGCCGATTTTTGACAGGTCTAAAACTTTGAGCCCGCTAAAATTCTGCAGAAAAGTATCAATATCACCAAAGGTAAACTCATTATTTCCCACAGAAAGTTCCTGAAGATTCGAGAGCGGCAGAATAGCTGCTGTGGGATCTCCTGTTAAACGGTTGTTGCTGATGTCGAGTCTTAACAAACTGCTGAGGGAAGATACCGAAGGTGCGATTTCGCCAGTAATTTGGTTGGAACTTAAATCGAGTTTCTGAAGTTTTGAAAATGTTGAAAGGGAAGTGGGAAAATTGCCCTTCAGCGCATTGCCGCGAAGGTTGATTTCGATGACATTTCCGTTTTTAATTTTTACGCCGTACCAGTTTTTGGGGTCTTTTTCCAGGTCCCAAGTCTGGCTCCAGTGTTCCCCATCATTGGTGTTATATATATTGACAAGCGCACTTCTCTCTGCAAAAGAAATGCTCCACTTCTGGGAGAAACATAGCTGCGACAAGAATAGAAAAAAGAGTAGTTTTTTCACCAGATTGTGTGTTTTTTGGATTACAAATATATATTAAAACTTATAATACACCGGTTACGATAATAAAAATTTGCATATTTGTGCAGAAGAACATTTATGCTGCTATGAGGAAATATGTGTATTTGGCTGTTGCAGTAACTGTCATTTATTTTTTTCAGTCTTTTTTTCTGCCTACTGGCGGAATCGGCGCCGACAGCCTTTCTTATTTTGGGATTGCGTCGGATTTACCAGGAATAGAAACCAATCTTTTTCCGTTGGGTTTTCCGGTTCTAATTAAGATTTTTTATACTTTTTTTCAGGACTATTTTTGGGCTGGCAAGATGCTGAATATTTTTATGGTTATTTTGCTCCTGCTCTTTTCGTATTTCAGAAAGTTTTATTTCCGAGAAACCGTATTGCTTTTTACAGGTAAAACGCTCTTCTTTGCTATGAATCTTGTTGTATCAGAAGGACCTTTCATTTTTTTATTATACTTTCTGATTTATTTTTTTCATGAAAGAATCAGTGAGAAAATTGCTTCTAAACAGTTCGTTTTTTTTACCTCTGCCCTATTATTACTTCTTTTTGCCGTTCGTTATTCAGGTATCTACATATATATGGGTATTGGAGTTTTCTGGTTATGGATGATTCTGAAGAAAAAATATTCTGAGGTCCAAAAGGATTTTTTGCAGGTTTTAATAGTTGCTGGGCTGGGAATTGGGTTATATTTAAGTTTTAACCACTTTAATTTTGGAAGTTTCACAGGCGAACATCTTCGTGGAGCTCCGGCACAGATCCATCCGATATACTTATTACGGAATTTTTTGGCGATGGCGAATGTGACTGATCCTTTTATTGGGATTAAACCGGCTTCCAACAGTTTTATAAGTATTGGTTTTCAGGTGGGTCTGATGATTTTTGATTTGCTGCTTCTGAGATATATCATCAGGTTAGTCCGGCAGAAAAAAGCATTGCTCCAGTTGGAGTTTCACTATCTGTTATGGATTATAGCTGCAGTATATACAGTTACGCTTTTTATTTCGGGCCTTTTCCAGCAGATCGAAGAAATGAATGTAAGGATGCTTGCAGCGGCTAACTTTTGTTTGTTCTTTTCTTTTCTGGTTATTTATTTTAAGAATTTAAGATCCGACAGATTTATTTTCGGATTAGGTTGTTTCTTTCTGCTGTTTTTAACGGTGTACAGTTTAAAAAATCCATCAAACTATCTGAGAAACAAAAGTATTATTGAGCCGCAGATGCTGAAATTTAAAGATAAAATTTATCTTTTTGATGACGAAAAAACCGTACAGAATGTAACTGTTTATCATATTCCTGTAATCAATAAGACTTTTAATTACCAACATACCAGCGGTCAGAAAGGAGAGTGGAAGCAGTCGATCGGTGGAACCGTAAATCCACAGATTAAGTGGCTGAAATATGATACCATTAAAGATAAAAGTAAAGTTTTATATACTTCTCAGCTGATGTTGAAGTAAGACTAAATGTATGATTAAAATGAAGAATTTCCTTGTATCAGCCGCAGTTTTTTTTGGCCTCTGCATCATTTATTTTGTAATAATGACCTCCAAAACAGAGTGGAATTTCACCTATCTGCTTGATGATGCTTATATTCATCTGGCTTTGGCAAAAAATTTCGCTTTGCATGGAGTATGGGGAATGACGCCTTATGAATTTTCATCCTCGTCTTCATCACCGGTTTTTACATTTTTAATTTCAGTTTTAATGCGGATTTTTGGTAATTCTGCCCTGATTCCATTGGTTATTAATCTCCTCTGCGCTGTTGGAATTCTCTGTTTTATTACAAAATACTTCAGGCGTTTCTCGATCAAGACAAACTTTATTCTGTTATCGGTTCTTTTTACGGTTTTTTCGGCAGCTCTTCATCTTCAGTTGTTTTCAGGCATGGAGCATCTTATGCAAGTCTTGCTGGTGATTCTCAATATTTACTTTTTCACAGATTGGATTTCTGGCAATTTTACAAAAAGAAATTCACTTTACTTTTTTTATGGAACTATTCTGGTGTTGGGATTAGTGCGATTCGAAATGATGTTTTATTTTGTTTCAGTAGCTTTCTTTTTAGCTTTACTAAAGAAGTTTAGAGAATCACTTCTAATTCTGATTTTCGGCCTTGGACCTGTTTTGATATTCTGTTATTTCAATTACCAGCAGACTGGTCACTTGTTTCCGAATTCCGTTGTAGTGAAGGGCGCACGCATCGATTTCTCAGGTAATGTTTTCGAGCAGATTAAGGATATATTGCTTTCTGCACTACAAAACCGAAGTTTTTACAAAAGATGTCTTCTTCCGCTCTTATTGCTTGGCGCTTTGATTTTTGCCGATTTCAAAGAAAGAAGATCTTTGCAAGAATTTTATCTGAAAAATTTTGTTCTGCTTGCCTGGGCTGCAACTTTATTGCTTCACAGCGTATTTGCTGATTTAAAAAGTATTTTACGGTACGAAGCTTATTTAATGGTTGCATTTGCGATGTTAATCCTGCCGCGACTTACCGGTTATTTCGAAGATTTTAAAACGGTTTCCAGGAAAAACTACATTCTTACGTTTTTGATTTTGGGAAATATCGTCCTGATGTTTTCGAAAATGGTTTTTTCTCATAAAATTTTAATGTACGGATCGAAAAATATTTACGAACAGCAGGTACAGGCAGGCAAATTTTTGCATACCTATTATAATGATACAAAAGTAGTGGCTAATGATATCGGAGCGATGTCGTACTATACAGATATTCATTTGTTTGATATTGTAGGACTTGGTTCACCACAAATTATGGAGTTTAATCAAAGAGCAGATTATTCTGAGCGCTCATTTGGTAAGTACGTAGGAGACTATAGTAAAGAACAGAATTATCAGCTTGCAATAGTTTATAAAGAATGGCTTCGGGGCTTTGTTCCCGCTGAATGGGAGGAAGTCGCTGTGCTGACTATTGAAAGCAATGCAGTGGTCTCGCAGCCCGATGTTACTGTTTATTGTATTAATCCTGCAATTAAAAAGTCTTTAAAAAACAATATCCGAAAATTTAACTGGAATAAAAATGTGAAAGTGAGGATTATTGAATAGTATTGAACTTCACAGCGTAATATTATGATAACCTTGCTTTTAAATATAAATATATTTGGCGGCAACTTATTGCAGATTAAAAAATATTACTTACTTTTGCACCCTAAAATAAAAAGCAATTAAATGCCTACTATTCAACAATTAGTTAGAAAAGGAAGAGTCGCACTTACCAAGAAGAGTAAATCGGCTGCACTTGATTCCTGTCCACAAAGACGAGGTGTATGTACAAGAGTATATACTACCACACCTAAGAAACCTAACTCTGCACTTAGAAAAGTTGCAAGGGTAAGACTTTCTAACGGTAAAGAAGTCAACGCTTATATCCCGGGCGAAGGACACAATCTTCAAGAGCACTCGATAGTATTGGTACGCGGAGGAAGGGTGAAAGACCTACCGGGAGTACGTTATCACATTGTTCGTGGAGCTTTGGATACCGCAGGAGTAAACGGAAGAACTCAAAGAAGATCCAAGTACGGAGCTAAGAGACCAAAACCAGGTCAGGCAGCTGCAGCACCTGCAAAAGGAAAGAAAAAGTAATCATTAATTTTAAAGAAACGAAACAATGAGAAAGACGAAAGCGAAAAAAAGACCGTTGTTACCGGATCCTAAATTTAATGATCAGCTGGTAACGAGATTTGTGAACAATTTAATGCTTGACGGTAAAAAGTCAATAGCATTCAAAATATTCTATGATGCTTTAGATATCGTAGAAAGCAAAAAAGGAGAGAACGAAAAAACTTCTCTTGAAATCTGGAAAGATGCTTTAACCAACGTTATGCCGCACGTAGAAGTACGTTCACGCAGAATCGGTGGTGCTAACTTCCAGATCCCAATGCCAATTCGTGCAGATAGAAAAATCTCTATGGCAATGAAGTGGTTAATTAAATATTCTAAAGCAAGAAATGATAAATCAATGGCTCAGAAATTAGCTGCTGAAGTTATCGCTGCTGCTAAAGAAGAAGGTGCTGCTTACAAAAAGAAAACAGACACTCACAGAATGGCTGAAGCAAACAAAGCATTTTCACACTTTAAATTCTAATCTGAAATGGCAAGAGATCTTAAACTTACAAGAAACATCGGTATCGCTGCTCACATTGATGCAGGGAAAACCACCACTACAGAAAGAATTTTATTTTATTCCGGAAAGAATCACAAAATTGGTGAAACTCACGAAGGTGGTGCTACTACCGACTGGATGGAGCAGGAAGCTGAGAGAGGGATTACCATTACATCTGCAGCAGTAACTGTAGACTGGAAATTCCCAACCGAACAAGGCAAACCGCTTCCGGAAGCTAAAGATTATCACTTCAACATCATCGATACACCTGGACACGTTGACTTTACCGTAGAGGTAAACCGTTCACTTCGTGTATTAGACGGACTTGTATTCCTTTTCTCTGCAGTTGATGGTGTTGAGCCTCAGTCTGAAACCAACTGGAGACTTGCGGACAACTATAAAGTTGCTCGTATGGGCTTCGTAAACAAGATGGACCGTCAGGGAGCTGACTTCCTGAACGTTTGTAAGCAGGTGAAAGAAATGCTGGGATCTAACGCAGTTCCAATCGTATTGCCTATCGGTGACGAAGCTGATTTCAAAGGTGTTGTAGACTTGGTAAAAAACCGTGCGATTGTATGGCACGATGAAAACCACGGTTCTACCTTTGATATTGTAGATATCCCGGTTGAAATGACTGACGAAGTTAGACAGTTCAGAGCACAGCTGATTGAAGAAATCGCTGCTTATGACGAAAATCTTCTTGAGAAGTTTATGGAAGACGAAAACTCCATTACTGAAGAGGAAATTCACCGCGCATTAAGAGCTGCAACTTTGGATATGAGCATCATTCCAATGACTTGTGGTTCTTCATTCAAAAACAAAGGGGTACAGTTTATGCTTGATGCTGTTTGTAGATACCTTCCTTCACCAATGGATAAGGAGGCAATCGACGGAACAGATCCAAGAACAGATGAGCCTATTTCAAGAAAACCTTCAGTAACCGAGCCTTTCGCGGCATTAGCTTTTAAAATTGCAACAGATCCTTTCGTAGGAAGACTGGCATTCTTCAGAGCTTATTCAGGAAGACTTGATGCTGGTTCTTACGTTTTGAACACAAGATCAAACAATAAAGAAAGAATATCCCGTATCTTCCAGATGCATGCTAACAAGCAGGAGCCAATCGATTATATCGAGGCTGGAGATATTGGTGCAGCAGTTGGATTTAAATCCATCAAGACGGGTGATACCCTTTGCGATGAGAAACATCCTATTGTTCTTGAATCTATGGTTTTCCCAGATCCGGTAATCGGTATCGCGGTAGAGCCTAAGACTAAAGCTGACCAGGATAAAATGGGTAACGCTTTGGCTAAATTGGCTGAAGAAGATCCAACTTTCCAGGTTAAAACTGACGAAGCTTCAGGACAGACGATCATCTCAGGTATGGGTGAACTTCACCTCGACATTATTGTTGACCGTATGAGAAGAGAGTTCAAGGTTGAAGTTAACCAGGGACAACCTCAGGTTGAGTACAAAGAAAACCTTACAATGTCTGCTAACCACAGAGAAGTTTACAAAAAACAATCTGGTGGACGTGGTAAATTTGCTGATATCGTGTTTGAATTGGCCCCGGCTGATGACAACAAACCAGGTCTTGAATTCATCAATGAAATCAAAGGTGGTAACGTTCCTAAAGAATATATCCCATCTGTAGAAAAAGGTTTTAAAGAGGCAATGAAGAATGGTCCTTTGGCAGGTTTCGAAATCGAAGGTATTAAAGTAACTTTGAAGGACGGATCTTTCCACCCGGTGGATTCAGATGCATTATCTTTCGAACTTGCTGCGAAAATGGGCTTCAAGGAAGCTGGTAAAAAAGCAAAACCAGTGATCATGGAACCTATCATGAAAATTGAAGTGGTAACACCGGAAGAATATATGGGTGATATCGTGGGCGACCTTAACAAGAGACGTGGTACCATTAATGGTATGGACGACAGAAACAACGCGAAAGTGATCAAAGGATTCGTTCCGCTTTCTGAAATGTTTGGTTATGTTACTACATTGAGAACACTTTCTTCAGGTAGAGCAACATCTTCAATGGAATTCGAAAAGTATGAAGCAGCTCCAACTAACGTTGCTGAATCTGTAATCGAAAAAGCAAGAGGTTAATCTTTAAATCTAAATTAAAATGTCACAAAGAATCAGAATAAAATTAAAATCTTACGATTACAATTTAGTAGATAAATCTGCTGAGAAAATCGTGAGAACGGTAAAAGCAACCGGCGCTGTGGTAAACGGCCCGATTCCTTTGCCAACGAATAAGAGAATCTTCACAGTGTTGAGATCTCCGCACGTAAACAAAAAAGCAAGAGAACAGTTCCAGCTTTCAGCTCACAAGAGACTGATGGACATCTATTCTTCTTCTTCTAAAACTGTAGATGCCCTAATGAAATTAGAGCTTCCTTCAGGAGTTGACGTAGAAATTAAAGTGTGATAATTCCCACTTTGCTATGATAGAAATTCCCTTTTCGAAAGAAGAGGGATTTTTTTTTGCCATCGCGAGGCACGAAGCAATCCAACGTTTTATGATCTTTTTTGAAGCAACAACATTTCTGCTTCTTCGAAATTTGGGTCCCGCTTTCCATTGCAATCTTTTTTGGTGGCATCGCAGTGCTCAGCCACCAAAAAAGGATTTTCATTTCAATCGGGGCTAGACTACAGACTTTCCCCGATCCAACGAAGAATTATGTAGTCTCACGTAAACTAGGCACTCGAGTCTCCAGATTACCTTTGCTTGCACAGAAATCGCAAGAAATTCGAATACTTTTTTGGTCAGTTAAATTAAAAATATGACATTTGTCATCTCATTAATGTTATTTAGAATAATTAAAAATAAATATATTTGTGGCATCAAATTTAAACTATGAAGAATGTATTGATGCCAGTGGTAATGCTGGTTGGACTTAATGTTAGTTACGCACAGCAAACCGAATCGCCACGTGATTCGCTAAAGCAAGCAGAAATTACGGAGGTTGAACTTTTCGGTGTGGCAAAGCAGCAGCCCGTTAAACTTGAAACAATTACCCGTCTTCCTCTTAAGACAAGAGATCAGATCCAAAGTATTTCCGTAGTCTCAAATAAAGTGATAGAGCAACTCGGTGGACTGACAGTTACCGATGTAGCGAAGAATATTCCCGGTGTTACCCAGTTCGGAAGTTACGGTGGAACCAAAGAAAGTATGTCGGTCCGTGGATACCGCGGCGTACCCGTGCTAAAAAATGGCGTAAGCATGGATTCTGATTTCAGAACCGGATCAATGCTTACCGATATGCAGGGTGTAGAAACAGTTCAGGTTATCAAAGGTTCTGCCGCAGTCACTCAGGGAATCGGCGACGGTTTAGGATCGGCGGGCGGAGTGATCAATGTTGTTACCAAAGTTCCCAAGTTCTATAATGCAACCAATGTAGGTTTCAGATACGGTAGCTGGGATTTTTACCGCCCAACGGTAGATTTCCAGAGAGTATTGGATTCTGAAGGTAAATTCGCGGTACGTTTCAACGGGGCTTACCAGAACAGCAACAGCTTCAGAAAATATGTTAGTACAGAGCGTATTTATATCAATCCTTCCATCGCATACAGACCGGATGATAAAACATCGATTATTCTCGAGATGGATTATATGCACAATGACGTAACGCCGGACCGCGGAACAGTGAATCTTGCGGATGGCGATGTAAACGCGATCTATGAAATGCCTGACGGTAAGTTCTTAGGTTTCCGGACGGATAACAACAATTCAAAAACATTCAACTTCTCATCAACCGTTGTAAGAAAACTGACAGATCAGCTGAAATTCAGAACTGCTTATATGAATTCTTCTTATCAGCAGGATAATATCGGGGCCTCTCTCGCAACAATCCGTAATCAGCCTTGGGAAATCCGCAGACGTTCTTTATCACGTTCCGGAAGAGACGACCGCAACCAGGTTTTTCAGGCGGACTTTATCGGTGAAGACGTGAAAACTGGCTTTCTGAAGCACACTTTCCAGGTTGGCTTTGATTGGAAAGAATCGGATGTTACTACAACTTCATACGGGGCTGTAGTGGTAGATCAAATCAATGTTTTGCAGGACATCAGCAACAACTTACCTAATGCCGTTAATTTCGGAACGGGTACAGATGTAAACGCAAAAACACCTTCAATTGGTTTGATGGCGCAGGATCTAATTACCTGGAACAAATACATCAAAACACACCTTGGTATTCGTTACAGCAAATTGAACGGTACTCCGGAAGGTCAGGAGACCGCCACATGGAATCCATCTTTGGGATTGATAATTTCACCACTTGAAAATGTGAACCTTTTCGGTTCTTACACGACTACCACCAGCCTAAGAAGCGCAAACAACCGTTTGCTTGATGGGGGAACAGTAGGCGCGGCCGATGCAGTGCAGATTGAAGCGGGAATTAAATCTGATTGGTTGGACGAAAAATTAAGATTCAATCTTACCTTATTTGATATTAAAAATGATAATCTCTCCTACAGCATCCTTAATGAAGATGGTACCGCGACCGGTTTTTTCGGTTTGGCTGGCCAGCTGCGCAGAAAAGGAGTTGAAGTAGAATTAATCGGTAAATTATTACCGAACCTTCAGGTGATGACAGGATGGGCATATCTTGATGCGCAATATCACAACAGCCCGGCTTATGTTGAAGGTTCTGCCCCAATGAATGCGCCTAAACACACCGCAAACGGATGGCTGAATTATAGATTCGATTCAGGAATCCTTAACAGATTTGATATTGGCGCAGGTATTTATTATGTTGGTGAAAGACCGGTAGATGAATTTACCCAGACAACCATTGTTACAGGTCATGCCAATTCGGTAACACCAGGACTGGAGCCGTTTTTAATGAAATCTTATACGACGGTGGATGCCCAGATTGGTTACAGCCAGAATAATATTGGCGTACGTGTTTTCTTCAATAACATTTTCGATGCGTTGGGTTACAACTCTTACTTCCGGGGAGGCTACCTGGATCAGATCCAGCCGAGAAACTTTTCTGTTCAGGTAAACTATAAATTTTAGATAATCAAATTAAACAAAACCTATGAAAGCATTTTTTTTAACATTGCTGGCGTTCCTCATCGTTTCATGTTCCGGAGAAGGTAAGAAAAAAAGAGGGGTAGATTATGCCAAATTCAAATCAGAAGTAACGCTCACGCCAGAGCAGGAAAAAAGTTACGATGAGATTACATCCCGCTACCAAAAGCAGGCTGAACAGAATTTCGAGGCCGCAAAAGCACAGGGCGGACAGATGGACCGTGTGGCACTGGCAATAAAGTCTGAAGAAATACGCGAAAAGCAGGCTCAGGAAATGGCAAAAGTTCTGGATCCCACCCAGATGGAAAAATTCAATACCTACGTTGATAAAAATTCAAGAAAAAGACCGCGTTATACCAATCAGCTGTTAGAGCAGATCAAAACAGAAACGCAGTTATCCGATGATCAGTTTGCGATGCTAAATGCTGCCAATGATGCTTTCGAGAAATCATTTAATGATGCGCACGATGTGTATCACGGCAACACCGAAATGGCTAAGGAATACTGGAATAAGTTCGACAGCCAGCGCAAAGAAGCTTTGAAAAAAGCTTTCACTCCGGAGCAGTATGCGAAATATCTGGAGATCGTTAAAGACCAGTCTTTCAAAGGCCGCGAATAGTTTCGAAGTACCAAATTAAATTAAATCAGGCATTAAGGCAGTTGCTGTCTTAATGCTTTTTCAGTAATCTGCATTTATGAAAAGTTCCCGCCTAAAGAAAACACTGCTTCGGAAAAGACGTAAGAACGAGTCGCGATTTAAATATGTGATGGCCGTTGTGCATCTTTGGTTCGGATTGCTGTCTGCAATCGTAATTATCGTGGTTTGTCTTTCCGGCTGCGTTTATGCCTTCAAAAACCAGTTCACCGATTTACTTAACAGGGATAAAGTGTTTTTATCCGTCTCTGGATCTGCAAAATCACCGGATGAAATTCAGCAGATGCTGGCTCAAGAGGATAAAGTTCTTTCAAGTCTTGTAATTCCGGAGCAAAGCGGCCGCAGCTATGTGGTGGCCTATAGTAGAGATGATGCGGGTGGAGCGGGATATTTCAATCAGTATACCGGCAAGGAGCTTGGCAGCGGCGATGTGAGCATGAACCGGTTTTTTGAAATTATCCTGGACATTCATAAAAATCTTGGGATGGGCAATGTAGGCCGTCAGATTAATGGCGTTGCGGTTCTTATGTTCTGCGTGCTGCTTTTTTCTGGGTTTATTCTCTGGATTCCGAAGAAACTGAAGCATCTGAAGCAGGCTCTGACTGTAAAAGTGAATGCTAAATTCCATCGTTTAAATTACGATCTGCATAACACAATGGGTTTTTATGCCTGTATTCTACTCCTTTTCATGGCGGTTACAGGCTTGTATGTAACCTATCCGTGGATGAAAAATGCGCTGATTATTTCAATGGGCGGGGAGCCAATCTCCAACAATGCTGCCGCAGCCAGCGCGGAGGAAGACAACGCGTTTGATGATATTTTTAATGATATGCTGAGCCGTCAGAAAGAAAAAAATTCATTAAAGGAAGAAAAAACTGCATCGTTGAACCAAATAATGGCTGCCGCGGATAAAATTCTGCCATACAAGGCATCCACAACGCTCGAACTTCCGAATAAAGAAAACCCGCGGTTTGTGGTAACTAAAATCAACACCGATAACTGGCTGGGTGCTATGTTGCCGGATCAGATCACATTTGACAAAACCGGCGAGTTAAAATCGAAAGAACTGTTCTGGGAGAAACCGCTCGACAAAAAGTTTACGTCACTCGCCAAGCCGCTTCATACAGGAGAGATTTTAGGACTGAAAAGTATAATTCTGTATTTTATCATTTGTTTTATCGGCTTTTCACTTCCTGTTACGGGTTTTATTTTCTGGTTCAACAAGTTCCGGAAGGGAGGATAAAAGTTAATGATCCTGATAAATAATTAATTTTATCTACGTCCCTTTTCGCAAGAAGAGGGAATTTTTTTTGAAAAAACGATTTACTGTCACTAATTTTCGATTTTAAAAGCCGGAAAATCGGCAGTGTAATTATCTGTTAATTAGCCGTGTAAAATTTGTCCCCCATTTGTCCCCTTCTGTTTTTAGGTGTTTTTGGTCATGAACATTAGTTTTGTCAGCGATTAAAAAATATCTTATTATGAGAAAAATTCTATTACTAATTGTAATACACCTGAGCTTTGGATATATGTGGGCTCAGCATGAGTTACCTCCGATTGCTAAGGATATTTCCGCGTACAAATCACAGGCGGGGAAATCGGATGCGTTTAAAACACTCTCCTTATTTACACAGGCCGTTGCTAATAAACAGCAGAAGTATCAGGACGCTTTTTCCGAAGGTGTCGTTTTAGAACTCAATAAAGCCAGCTTATCTTCTCTTTTTCAAACTAAAGATGCGGCCTTCCGTTTGACTCTTCCATTTAACAAAGGAAACATTAATGTAGAACTTTTGAAGGTTGCTCAAAATGATATCCTGGTAGAAACGAATGTTTCCGCTACTCAAAAATATTCCACAGGGATTTATTACCGTGGTATTATAGATGGTGATCATCATTCTACAGTAACGCTCAGTATTTTTGACGATTATGTAGCAGGTATTATTTCTTCGCCAAGTCTCGGAAATATCGTTTTGGCCAAAGCTAAAAACTCTGATGAATATGTTTTTTATTCATCCGCTTCATTGAAGGATAACTTTGGTTTTGTTTGCGGCACACCCGAGGACCAGGAAATTATGCCGGTGTATCCAACACAAAATATCAGTGGTGACAAAGCATTGCATACTAATAAAAGAGTCAGAATTTATTATGAAGTCGCCAATGATATTTACAAAGCCAAGGGAAGTTCTGTAGAACAAACCGTGAACTGGATCAATGCCGTTCACAATAATGTAAGTACGCTCTATTATAACGAAGGGTTGCGGGTAGATTTGCACAAGGTTTACGTATGGACCACTGTAGATCCGTATGCAAACGAAACCAGCTCCAGTACCTTATTGCCGAAATTCCGACTAAAACGAGCGACCTTTGACGGAGATTTGGCACACTTTGTCAACTTTAAATCTCAGTTTGGAGGCCTTGCTTACTATAGTTCTTGTAGCAGCAGTAGCAAACACGCGTTTTCAGGCTTGCAGGATTCTTATAAAAATGTTCCGACTTATTCCTGGACTGTAGAAGTGATCACTCACGAGATTGGTCATAATCTTGGTTCGCCTCATACACAGGCCTGCTTTTGGAATGGTAATAATACCGCAATTGACGGGTGTGCGTCATCGGAAGCCAATCCCTGGAACACTTCTATTACGTGTCCAAACGGTCCTATGCCTGCGGCTAATGGAGGAACTATTATGAGTTATTGTCACACACAACCTTCCGTGGGCATTAATCTGTCCTTAGGATTTGGCACGCAGCCGGGAAATGTAATCAGAAACAATGTAGCGGCTGGAACCTGTTTCAACAGCTCAAGGATTTATTATGTGAAACCAGGAGCTACCGGAGACGGAACTTCCTGGACCAATGCAGGTAATCTAACCGATGTATTAAAATATTTGCACAACAACCAGTCGGCAAGCAATTTTAATGCTACTATACCTGTTCAGGTTTGGGTGCAAAAAGGCACTCACGTTCCTACTCATCAATATGGCGGCGGAGCTACCAGAGACAGAGCTTTTGTGCTCGTGAAGGATGTACAGATATTTGGTGGTTTCAATGGTGATGAAACAAGACTGGAACAAAGAAAAGCCGGTCAAAATGAAACAATTTTAGATGGCGGAAAAGTAAGCGCGCATGTAGTAGTAAGCGCAGGAGATGTTGGAGCAGCTTTGCTTGACGGATTTACCATAATGAATGGTAATGCAATACACGATGGCAGTTTTAGCATCAACGGTCAAACAATAGATCACCGGTATGGCGGCGGAATACTGATGAACAATTCATCTCCAGCTATTACAAATTCCATTTTTAAAAATAATTATTCTGTAAACCGGGGCGGTGCCGTATATATGCTCAATGACTCAAAACCTGTTTTTCAGAATGTAGTCTTCACCCTGAATGAAGCCGGCAGTAATGGCGATGGTGCAGCAATATATACAGATACCAATAATAACAGAGGCTTTCTAACATTGATCAACTGTACAATTGCTAATAATAAAGCAAGCGATGGTGGTGCGATCCGTTTTAATCATAATATTACGGTGAAGTTCTCTAATAATATTTTTTACAATAATACGAGCACCAATAATAGCGGAACATTAAACAGTGAGTTTTCTTTCAATTTTTCTGAGAGTGATTTCTCTACCAGAAACAGCAGCAATATTAAGTCTAATATTTTCCAATACTATACAAAAGGAATCGATACTTACAATCAAAATCCGCAACTGGAGAATACCTTTAGATTGTCCAGTTCAAGCCCAGCGATAAACAAAGGTAAAAATGAGCTTTACATAGATGTGTCTGCCAATATTTTAAAATCCCAGAAGGATGTTGAAGCTAAAACGAGAATCGTAAATACCACTATCGACCTGGGCGCAGCCGAAAGACAATGTACAATATCCGCGCCGGTTACGGCGAACCAGACGATCGTGCTCTGTGGTGTAAATAAAGTAAGTGATTTAATATCTAAAATAAACTCACCGACGATATTGGTGTATGCAAGCACTACAGCTTATGATCCTTTGGCCTCCACCGCAACTCTTACCAATGGTCAGACTTATTACATTACTAAAGTGGATAACGGCGGTTGTGCCAGTAGTCTTGTTCCTGTAAAAGTCAGTATTGTTGCTGTTCCTTCCGCACCAGCGGTTACACAGCCTGCAGTAATCTGCGCGGGTCAGGTCACTTTGGATCAGCTAAGCGTCGCCGGTAGCAATCATAAATGGTACAGTGCCGCTACAGGTGGGAATGTTTTACCTGCAACCACAGTTATTGAACGTAACATAACCTATTACGTTAGCCAAAACCCTAACGGTTGCGAATCGGCAAGAGCTGCTTTTACCGCGAATAAATTCTATGATCTACCTGCCGCACCTGTAGTGACACAACCATCTGCAACGTGTGCTGGTCAGTTCACATTGGCTCAGCTAAGCGTTACAGGTAGCAATCTTAAATGGTACAATGCTGCTACGGGTGGCAATGTATTACCGGCAAATACAGTTATCGAACCTAATGAAACTTACTACGTTAGTCAAAATCCAAATGGCTGCGAGTCGCCTAGAGCCATATTTATCGCGACAAACTTTTATGATATACCTGCTGCACCGGCTATAACTCAGCCTGCCGCCGCTTGCGAAGGAACTTTAAGCTTAAGTAATGTAGTTGTTTCGGGCACGGGAGAGGTAAGATGGTATGACGCAGCGGTTGGCGGTAATCAACTGGAGTCCTCTACCATTGTGAAAGAAGGTGTTACCTATTACGCAAGCAGAAGAACTAATAACTGCGAGTCTGTAAGAACATCTTTTGTGGCACTGAATATAAAAGCTTATCCCGCTGCACCTACGGGAAATACTAACCAAACATTGCCTTTTGGGTCTAAAGTCTCAGATATTGAGATCTCAAATCCCGATAACGTCAAATGGTATGCAACCCAAAGTGATGCATATGATAATGTAAATCCATTGGCAAATGACCATACTTTGGTGACAGGAAAATACTATCCGGTTTCATCCAACGGTACCTGCAGATCGATGGGGGCAGAGTTTAATATTACCATAGAGGCGGTTTTAGGTACATCTCAGGATGTTAATAATGCAGCGGTGATCTATCCAAGCCCTTTCAGAGATGTGCTTTATGTGAAGAATGATGCAATGATTACCAATATTAAAATTTATTCGGCTACGGGCAGTTTAATTTTTAATAAAAACCTAAATGCCAAAGAATTCAGCATCAATGCACAGCAGTTTCCGACAGGTGTGTATACAGTAAAACTCACTTCCGGAAACCGGGAAATCATTAAAAAAGTGATTAAAAAGTAATTACTGAAAAAACCAAATTTTTAAGATAAGACAAGTCCGCTTCAAACTGAAGCGGACTTATTATTTATTGCAAAGATGATTGTTGATAAAGTTCGTCAAGAGTGCAGGCTGAAGAATACAAAACCTAAAAAAAGCATCTTTAAGTTTCTTAATGGTAAAGCTAAATTCAAATGGATGAAAATTTAATTAGACAGGTGAAATTTCGAGCGTAAAAATACATTAAAAAATAATTATTGATGGTTTTAGGTTTACTAATCAGAGCTCTTTTCACGAACTACTTTTAAAGTAAATATTTTAGTAAATACAGTACAGCAACGTCCGATAAAAACAATAACGGTTACGGCACATTTATGGTAATGGGAACACAGGTGAAAAGTGTGAAAAAGTTTGATGAACTTATCGAGACTTTTCAGGAGATGCTCCGCAGGAGAAATCCTATTCAGATTAATAACACTTTAATTTATCCGATTAAGAAAAATAAATAAGAAATGGAGACAAGTGAAAATAAAAGTTTCTTCGATCGTTTTTCCGACTGGTCAACTGCTGCAGCTGGCAGTCCGTCTGCTTTTTTAATTGCATTGGCTTTAATAATGATTTGGGCAGGAACAGGTCCCATTTTTAAATTTTCCGAAACATGGCAGCTTGTAATTAATACAGGAACAACCATTGTTACGTTTCTCATGGTTTTCCTCATTCAGAAAGCACAGAATAAAGACTCCAAAGCCATACAGATTAAACTGAATGAACTTATCGCCGCCCACGAGAAAGCGAGCAACAGAATTGTGGATATTGAAGACCTTACAGAAAAGGAGCTCGATAAACTCCACCGCTATTATCAGAAACTTTCCGATTTGGCAGAAGAGGATACGGATATTCACCAATCGCATTCCATAGATGCCGCCGAAGATAACCACGAGCATAAAATGCGCAATAAGATCATTCATCAGCAGATTGAAGAGGAAGATAAATAAAACTCTTTTCAACATCAAAAAAAACAATAATCACAAAAAATCAGCGAAATCCTTTTGCTTTAATAATCAATGACTTTCAGAACTTCAGCCGCCGCTGAAGTTTTTTGCATTTTTCGCAAAATATTTTTAACTCTCTGTTTGTCAATTCAAAAAAACTTCATACATTTGCACACTCAATTTAGGGAAGAAGTATGCCTATTTCAGAAATAGAAATCACCTAAACCTCGATTGACAAACGTGAACTTAATATAATATATAAATAATGTCAGGTATTATTGGTAAAAAAATCGGGATGACTTCCTTGTTTGACGAAAACGGCAAAAACATGCCGTGTACAGTTATTCAGGCTGGTCCTTGCTCGGTTTTACAGGTCAGAACCGTAGAAAAAGATGGGTACAAAGCTGCTCAGCTAGGTTTCGATGACAAGAGTGAAAAGAACGTTGGTAAAGCGTTAGCCGGCCACTTTAAAAAGGCTGGTTCTGCTCCAAAAGCTAAGTTGGTAGAATTCTACAACGAATTCGTAGACACTTTAAGCGTAGGAGATGAAGTGAAAGTTAATCTGTTTGCACAAGGCGAATTTGTTGACGTAACAGGAACTTCAAAAGGTAAAGGTTTCCAGGGTGTTGTTAAAAGACACAACTTTGGTGGTGTAATGCAGGCAACTCACGGACAGCACAACAGACTTAGAGCCCCAGGTTCTATTGGTGCAGGTTCCGACCCGTCTAGAGTATTCAAAGGAATGCGTATGGCTGGTAGAATGGGTGGTAAGCAAGTTACCGTACAAAACCTTCAGGTGTTAAGAGTAGATGAAGAGCAAAATCTTTTAGTAGTAAAAGGTGCTGTTCCGGGAGCAAAAAATTCTTATGTAATTATCAGAAAATGGAACTAGTAGTATTTAATACATCAGGAAAAGAAACCGGAAGAACAGTTCAGTTAGACGAAGCAATCTTCGGAATTGAGCCTAACCAGCACGCGGTTTACTTAGAAGTGAAACAATACCTTGCTGCACAAAGACAAGGAACACATAAATCAAAAGAAAGAAGCGAAATTACCGCTTCTACCAAGAAACTTAAAAAGCAAAAAGGTTCTGGTTCTGCAAGATACGGTGATATCAAATCGCCAACTTTCAGAGGTGGAGGTAGAGTTTTTGGTCCAAAACCAAGAGACTACAGATTCAAACTGAACAAAGCTTTGAAAAGATTAGCGAAAAAATCTGTGCTTTCTCAGAAAATGAGAGACAATTCTATTAAAGTTTTAGAAGCTTTCAACTTTGAAGCTCCGAAAACTAAAGAATTTATCACACTGAACAACGCATTAGGATTTGAAGGTAAAAAATCATTATATATTTTACCTGAAGCTAACAAAAATGTATATCTGTCATCCAGAAACTTACCTAAAACTACAGTATTGACTTATAACGAGATCAGTTCTTATGATTTGGTACACGCTGGCGAGATTGTATTTTTAGAAGGTGCTATCGAAAAATTTCAGGAAAACTTAAGAAAATAAATCATGTCTATTATTATTAAACCTATCATTTCAGAAAAAGCAAACTATCTTACAGATTTGAGAGGAGCTTATTCTTTTTTCGTGAATACGAAAGCGAATAAAATCCAGATCAAAAAAGCGGTAGAAGAGGCTTATGGTGTAAAAGTAGCAGACGTAAGAACAATGATTTACGCTCCTAAAGTTTCATCGAAACACACCAAAAAAGGACTACAGGTTGGGAAAACCAACAAAATGAAGAAAGCAGTTGTTTCCCTTGCAGAAGGTGAAGTGATTGATATTTTTGCAACGAATTAATTAAATAATCAATAGTAATGTCTGTTAGAAAATTAAAACCTATCACCCCGGGACAGAGATTCAGAGTTGTTAACAACTTTGAGGAAATTACTACCAACAAACCAGAGAAGTCTCTAACCGTTGGTATTAAAAAGTCAGGTGGTCGTAACAATACTGGTAAAATGACCATGCGTTACACCGGAGGTGGACACAAACAAAAATACAGAATTATCGACTTCAAAAGAAACAAGTTTGATGTTGAAGGAACGGTAAAAACTGTAGAGTACGATCCAAACAGAACAGCTTTCATCGCGCTAGTTGAGTACACAGATGGAGAGAAGAGATACATCATCGCTCCAAACGGTATCAAAGTAGACCAGAAAGTAATCTCAGCGGATACTGCAGAACCTAATGTAGGTAATGCAATGAAATTGAAGAACATTCCTTTAGGAACTGTTGTTTCTTGTATCGAACTGAGACCTGGTCAGGGAGCAGTTATGGCAAGAAGTGCAGGATCTTCAGCACAGTTAACTTCAAGAGACGGTAAATACGCGATCGTGAAATTACCTTCAGGAGAATCCAGAATGATCCTTACTGAATGTATGGCGATGATTGGATCTGTATCTAACGGCGATCACCAGCTTACTGTTTCAGGTAAAGCAGGTAGAAGCAGATGGTTAGGCAGAAGACCTAGAACAAGACCAGTAGTAATGAACCCAGTTGATCACCCAATGGGAGGTGGTGAAGGACGTTCATCTGGAGGTCACCCAAGATCTAGAAACGGTATGCCGGCTAAAGGTTACAAAACAAGAAAGAAAAACAAAGCGTCTAACCGATTTATCGTATCTAAAAGAAAATAATTATGGCAAGATCACTTAAGAAAGGACCTTTCATTCATCATACTTTAGATAAGAAGGTTCAGGCAAATATAGAGTCTAATAAAAAGACAGTAATCAAAACTTGGTCTCGAGCGTCAATGATCTCTCCAGACTTCGTAGGACAAACCATCGCAGTACACAACGGTAAATCTTTTATCCCGGTTTATGTAACTGAAAACATGGTAGGTCACAAGTTAGGCGAATTTTCTCCGACAAGATCTTTCAGAGGTCACGGTGGTAACAAAAATAAAGGAGGTAGATAATCATGGGATCAAGAAAAAGAGAAAGTGCATTGGCACGTAAAATAGCAAACCAGGATGTGGCTAAATCGTTACATAATGATTGCCCGTCTTCCCCAAGAAAGATGAGATTGGTTGCTGATATCATCAGAGGAGTAGAAGTAGATAAAGCCTTAGCAATCCTGAAGTTTTCTAAAAAAGAAGCTTCCAACAAATTGGAGAAAGTTCTTCTTTCTGCAATGGCTAACTGGCAGACAAAAAATGAAGGAGCTGATATCGAGGAGGCAAACTTAATCGTAAAAGAAATTATGGTTGATAGTGCAAGACAATTGAAGAGACTGAGACCTGCACCACAAGGTAGAGGGCACAGAATCAGAAAAAGATCAAACCACATTACGTTAATTTTAGGCACTAAAGACATTAAATAATCAAGGTATGGGACAGAAGACAAATCCAATTGGTAACAGATTAGGTATCATCAGAGGATGGGATTCGAACTGGTTTGGTGGTAAAAACTACGGCGACAGAATCGCTGAAGATTACAAAATCAGAAGATACCTTGAAGCAAGATTATCTAAAGGTGGAATTTCAAAAATTTATATTGAAAGAACCCTGAAATTAGTAACAGTAACAATCACCACTGCAAGACCGGGACTTATCATCGGTAAAGGAGGTCAGGAAGTTGATAAATTAAAAGAAGAATTAAAAAAGATTACCGATAAGGACATCCAGATCAATATCTTCGAAATCAAAAGACCTGAACTTGATGCAGTATTAGTTGCTGACAGTATCGCTAAGCAGATCGAAAACCGTATTTCTTACAGAAGAGCCGTGAAAATGGCAATTCAAAGTACCATGAGAATGGGAGCTGAAGGAATCAAAGTTCAGATTTCTGGTAGATTAAACGGAGCTGAGATGGCAAGAAGCGAATCTTTCAAAGACGGAAGAATCCCATTGTCAACTTTCCGTGCAGATATCGATTACCATATCGGTGAAGCACTTACACAATACGGAAAACTTGGTGTAAAGGTTTGGATTATGAAAGGTGAGGTTTACGGTAAAAGAGATCTTTCCCCATTAGTAGGACAACAGAAAAAAGCACCTGCAGGTAGAGGCGACAGAAATGAGCGCGGAGACCGTGGTGAAAGAGGAGACAGAAGACCAAGAGATAGAAAATAATTAATGAAATTTTAGAGGACAGTTTTAAATGACCGTTACTTTTTTAAAAGCTAAAATCTAAAATCTAAAATTCCTAGAAATTATGTTACAACCAAGAAGAACCAAATTCCGTAAAGTTCACAAGATGAAGATGAAGGGGGTTGCCCAAAGAGGGAATCAACTCGCTTACGGAACTTTCGGGATCAAAGCTAACGAAGGAGCTTGGATCACTGCAAGACAAATTGAAGCAGCTCGTATTGCTGCAACAAGATATATGAAAAGAGAAGGTCAGTTATGGATCAAAATATTTCCAGACAAACCGATTACTAAAAAACCAGCCGAAGTAAGGATGGGGAAAGGTAAAGGTGCTGTGGAATATTGGGTATCTGTAGTGAAACCTGGTAAAATTATGTTTGAAGTAGGTGGAGTACCTTATGAAGTTGCCAAAGAAGCACTTCGTTTAGCGGCTCAGAAACTTCCTGTTACTACAAGATTTGTAGTTGCTAACGATTTTGTTCAACCTCAATAATTTATTAAAATGAAAAAAGCTGACATCAAAAATCTAAGCGCAGGAGATATTCAAAACAAGTTGACTGAAGTAAAAGCAGATTTCAATAAAATGAAATTATCGCACAGTATCAGCCCGATTGAAAATCCAATTCAAATTAAAGACATGAGAAGAACAATCGCTCGTCTGGAAACTGAATTAACACTAAAACAACAATCATAATTTTCCTTTTATCATGGATAGAAATTTAAGAAAAGAAAGAATCGGAATCGTTTCCAGCAATAAAATGGAAAAGACCATTGTTGTAAGTGAAACGACGAGAGTAAAACACCCGATGTACGGTAAATTCGTTCTAAAAACGAAAAAATATACCGCTCATGATGAGAACAACGAGTGTGCTGAAGGCGATACAGTATTAATTACTGAAACAAGACCTTTAAGTAAAAGTAAGAGATGGAGATTAGTAAGAATCATTGAAAAAGCTAAGTAATGTTACAAACCGAATCAAGATTAAAAGTTGCTGATAACACAGGTGCAAAAGAAGTACTTGTAATCAGAGTTCTGGGAGGAACCAGAAGAAGATATGCTTCAGTTGGTGATAAAATCGTAGTTACTATCAAAGATTCTACACCACAGGGTAACGCAAAAAAAGGAACTGTTTCTAAAGCAGTTGTAGTAAGAACTAAAAAAGCAGTTCGTAGAAAAGATGGTTCATACATCAAATTCGATGATAACGCTTGTGTTCTTCTTAACGCAGCCGGCGAAATGAGAGGTACCCGTGTATTCGGACCTGTTGCCCGTGAACTGAGAGATAAAGAATATATGAAAGTCATTTCATTAGCTCCTGAAGTACTTTAATTTTAAAATTTACAGAAAATGACAAAGTTAAAAATCAAAAGAGGAGATAACGTAATCATCACTACCGGTAAGAAAGAAATTAAAGGTAAAACAGGTGAGGTTATTGAAGTGATCAGAAAAGAAGGCAAAGACGCTAGAGTTATCGTTGCAGGTTTAAATATCGTTAAAAAACATACCAAACCATCAGCAGGTAACCCACAAGGCGGAATTGTAGAGAAAGAAGCATCAATCCATATTTCCAACGTTATGCTTATCGACAAAAACGGTAAAGCTACCAAAACAGGATCTAAAGTGGAGGGTGATAAAAAAGTAAGAGTTGCTAAAACAACCGGTGAAACTTTATAATTATAAAAGACGATGGAATATATAGTAAGACCAAGGAAAATATATAAAGAAAAGATTGTTCCTGCGATGATGGAAGAATTTGGGTACAAATCTGTTATGCAGGTACCTAGATTAGAAAAAATCGTTATTTCACAAGGTTTGGGTGCAGCTACTGCTGACAAGAAAATTGTAGATTACGCAGTAGAAGAACTTACAGCAATCACCGGTCAAAAAGCAGTTGGTACAATCTCTAAGAAAGATGAGGCTGCCTTCAAATTGAGAAAAGGAATGCCAGTAGGAGCAAGAGTAACTTTAAGAGCTGATAAAATGTATGAGTTCTTAGACAGACTTACTTCTTCAGCTTTACCACGAATCAGAGATTTCTCTGGTATCAAGGCTGAAGGTTTCGACGGTAGAGGAAATTACAACTTAGGAATCACTGAGCAAATCATTTTCCCTGAGATCGTAATCGACAAAGTAAAAAAAATCCAGGGGATGGACATTACTTTCGTTACTACAGCGAAAACCGACAAAGAAGCAAAAGCATTATTAACGCATTTTGGTATGCCTTTTAAAAAGAATTAAAAGATGGCTAAAGAATCAATGAAAGCGCGTGAGCGCAAAAGAGAAGCTACAGTAGCAAAATATGCTGAGAAAAGAAAAGCTTTGAAAGAAGCCGGAGATTACGCAGCATTGCAATTATTGCCTAAAGACGCTTCACCTGTAAGATTACACAACAGATGTAAATTAACAGGAAGACCAAGAGGATACATGAGAACTTTCGGACTTTCGAGAGTTACCTTCAGAGAAATGGCCAACAAAGGTCTTATCCCAGGTGTTAAAAAAGCTAGTTGGTAACAATTTAGAATAATCGAGACAGTAAAGTTGTTTTTGGCGATCCGCGACCAGCCCAGCTAAAAGCCAGTCGCCAGAAACAAAACTAACTGTCATAAACCAATAATTTAAAATAGAAAAATGGTAACAGATCCAATTTCAGATTTCCTAACCAGAGTAAGGAACGCACAAAGCGCAGGCCATAAAGTGGTGGACATTCCTGCATCGAAAATCAAAAAGGAGATTACGAAAATTTTGTTTGACCAGGGTTATATCTTGAACTACAAGTTCGAAGATCACGCTGTTCAGGGAAATATCAAAATCGCTTTAAAGTACGACAAACAAACCAGCAAACCAGCAATCAAAAGCATCCAAAGAGCTTCTAGACCAGGTTTGAGACAGTACAAAGGTTCAGAAGAACTGCCAAGAGTACTCAATGGTTTGGGCGTGGCTATTATCTCAACTTCCAAAGGAGTGATGACTGATAAAAAAGCCAGACAAGAAAAAGTTGGTGGAGAAGTAATCTGCTATGTTTATTAATTTTTAATCAAAGGAAAATGTCAAGAATTGGTAAAGCAATTATAGAAATTCCCGCTAACGTTACCGTTACTGAAAAAGACGGACTGGTAACTGTGAAAGGCCCTAAAGGTGAACTTACACAGCAACTCGGCGAAGGAATTACGCTAAAACAGGAAGACGGAATACTTACTTTCGATCGTCCTTCAGAATCAAAACAACACAAAGCATTACACGGTCTTTACAGAGCGTTAATCAATAACATGGTTCAGGGAACTGCCGAAGGGTGGACCAAAAAACTGGAACTTGTAGGGGTAGGATACAGAGCATCTAATCAGGGAAACCGTTTAGATTTGGCACTGGGATTCTCTCACGGTATCGTACTGGATCTTCCAAAAGAAATCATAGTGGAAACTTTATCTGAAAAAGGTAAAAACCCTATCATTACTTTAACATCACATGACAAGCAATTGCTTGGGATGGTAGCAGCGAAGATCAGATCATTCAGAAAACCTGAGCCTTACAAAGGAAAAGGAGTTCGTTTCGTTGGAGAAATTGTTAGACGTAAAGCTGGTAAATCTGCTTAATTTTAAAACTTAAGAAAATGGCACTAAGCAAAGTAGAAAAAAGAAATAGAATTAAAAGGAGAGTAAGAGGAAAAATTTCCGGCTCTTCAGAATTACCACGGTTATCTGTTTACAAAAGTAATAAAGAAATTTACGCTCAATTAATCGACGATAAAGACGGTAAAACCTTAGCATCAGCTTCATCCAGAAGCCTTAACGCTACAGGAAACAAAGTACAAATCTCTGCAGAAGTAGGAAAAGCTATCGCTGAAAAAGCTATCGCTGCAGGTATTGAGAAAATAGTGTTCGACAGAAACGGATTCGTTTACCACGGTAGAGTGAAAGCTCTGGCTGATGGTGCGAGAGAAGGCGGACTAAAATTCTAATCATTAAATTTCGGAAATATGTTAGGACTAGATAATATAGAAAAAGTAAAACCGGGAGGATTAGAACTTAAAGATCGTCTCGTTTCAGTAAACAGAGTAACAAAAGTTACCAAAGGGGGACGTGCTTTCGGATTTTCTGCAATTGTTGTTGTAGGAGACGAGGCAGGAACCGTAGGTTTCGGTTTAGGGAAATCTAAGGAAGTTGCTTCAGCTATTGCAAAAGCAGTAGAAGATGCTAAGAAAAACTTAGTGAAAGTTCCTGTAATCAACCACACAATCCCTCACCAAACTTCTGCAAGATACGGTGGAGCCGATATCTTTTTAAGACCAGCTTCTCACGGTACCGGGCTAATCGCCGGTGGTGCAGTAAGAGCGGTATTGGAGTCTGCAGGAGTACACGATATCTTGTCGAAATCTAAAGGATCTTCTAACCCGCACAATGTAGTGAAAGCTACTTTCAAAGCATTGTTGGACATCAGAAGACCAGAGGACATCGCAAAATTAAGAGGTGTTTCATTAAGTAAAGTGTTTAACGGTTAATATTAAAGCAATGGCAAAAATTTCAGTAAAACAAGTAAAGAGCGCTATTGGTAGAACTAAAACCCAAAAAAGAACGCTTGAAGCATTAGGATTGAAAAAACTTCACCAAGTTGTTGAACACGAAGCTACACCATCTATCTTAGGTATGGTAGCTGCGGTAAGTCATTTAGTAGAAGTTCAAAAATAAGACAATAGAAAAGAGATGGGAGACTCTAGAAATTCAGTCTCCACTCTCTAATCTTTAAATCTAAAATCTAAAAAATAATGAATTTAAATAATATCAGACCTGCATCGGGTGCAACTCACAATTCAAAAAGACTTGGTAGAGGACAGGGAAGCGGAAAAGGTGGTACTTCAGCAAAAGGTCACAAAGGTCAGAAAGCCAGAGCCGGATATTCTCAGAAAATCGGTTTCGAAGGTGGACAGATGCCTTTACAGAGAAGACTTCCTAAATTCGGTTTCAACAACGTAAACAGAAAAGAGTACAGAGCAATCAATCTTGATACCATTCAACTTTTGGCTGATGCAAAAAACATCACCGAAATTACTAAAGACATTTTAGTAGAAAACGGATTGGCTAAAAAGAGCGAAATCGTGAAAATTATGGGTAGAGGTGAATTGAAATCAGGTGTTTCAATTTCTGCACACAAATTCACAAAATCTGCTGAAGAAGCGATCGCTAAAGCAGGAGGTAAAGCAATTACTCTATAATTATTACGAATGAAAGAATTTATACAAACACTAAAAAACATTTGGAGCCTTAAGGAACTTAGAGAGAAAATACTTTTCACTCTTGGGTTAATCCTAGTGTATAGATTCGCATCTTATATTTCCCTACCCGCCATTAACATGGCCGAGGTGGGGAATCTTTTGGAACATTACCAGAACCAGGGTGGCAACAAGCAGGGAGCAGGTCTTCTTGGGTTGCTTTCTTCGTTTACTGGGGGTGCATTCAGCCGGGCGTCAATTATGGCACTCGGTATTATGCCTTATATTTCTGCCTCAATTATCGTTCAGCTGATGGGTATGGCAATTCCTTACCTTCAGAAATTACAGAAAGATGGCGAAAGCGGCAGAAATACACTGAACCAAATTACAAGATGGTTAACGATCGCAGTTTGTTTGGTACAGGCCCCGTCTTACCTTACTTCAATTACGCAAATGTTCTTACCGCACGCACAGTTCGGTTCGGCATATTACGTACACCCGGAATCAATTATGTTCTGGTTGCCAAGTATCGTAATTTTGGTGGCAGGTTCTGTATTCGCAATGTGGTTAGGTGAAAAAATTACAGATAAAGGTATCGGAAACGGTATTTCAATCCTAATTATGGTAGGGATCTTGGCAGATCTTCCGGGAGCATTTATTCAGGAGGTTGCTACACAAACCGGAAAAGGCGGCTTAGGAACTATCATGATTTTAATTGAAGTTTTATTCTGGATGTTGGTGGTGCTTTTAGCAATCATACTTTCAGTAGCTGTAAGAAAAATACCTATTCAGTATGTAAGCCGTGCTCAGGCAAGAGGCGGGTCAAACAGAAATTTAATGCAGGGTGCAAGACAGTGGATTCCATTGAAAGTAAATGCTTCGGGAGTAATGCCGATCATTTTTGCCCAGGCTTTAATGTTTGTTCCGGGACTTTTAACTAAAGTTGATGAGTCCAACACTTTTCTGGCAGGATTCAAAAATGTATTCAGCTGGCAGTATAATGTATTGTTTGCACTGTTAATTATTATCTTCTCATTCTTCTATACTGCCATCACCATTCCGGTGAATCAGATGGCGGATGATCTAAAGAGAAACGGAGGCTTGATTCCTAAAGTAAGACCCGGTAAAGATACCGCTGATTATCTGGATGATATTCTCTCAAAAATTACTTTGCCCGGCTCAATATTTTTAGCTATCTTTGCAATCCTTCCTGCAATTGTGTATGGAACGTTTGTTCAGACGGATAGATTTGCCCTGTTTTTCGGGGGTACATCGCTTTTAATCATGGTTGGGGTAATCCTCGATACAGTTCAACAAATCAACACGTATTTGCTGAACCACCATTATGATGGGTTGATGCAGTCAAAATTATCCAGAACAACAAACCCGTAATTAATAAATGGCAAAACAGAAACATATTGAACAAGATGGCGTGATTACAGAAGCGCTTTCGAACGCACAATTCCGTGTAGAACTAGAGAATGGGCATATACTTATCGCTCATATCTCAGGAAAAATGCGCATGCACTACATTAAACTTTTACCTGGTGATAAGGTAAAATTAGAACTTTCTCCTTACGATCTATCGAAGGGGAGAATCACATTTAGATACTAATTGCAGAGCATTCTGCGTATTATTATTATATCAGAAAACAAATAGAACCATACGGTTTTATTGGTCATTTAAATATTTAAACAAAAGGGGGTGGAATCACTTGGAGTTCATCTAACCGTTGGAAAATTAAACCAAAACAAATGAAAGTTAGAGCATCTATCAAAAAAAGAAGTGCTGATTGCAAAATCGTTCGCAGAAAAGGCGTTCTGTTTGTAATCAACAAGAAAAACCCAAAATTTAAACAAAGACAAGGCTAAAATTAAATTATGGCGAGAATTTCCGGTATTGATTTACCAAAAAACAAAAGAGGCGTTATCGGCTTAACTTACATCTACGGAATCGGAAGAAGCACTTCATCCGAAATCCTGAAAGCAGCCGGCATCAGCGAAGACAAGAAAGTCAACGAATGGAATGACGATGAATTGGCATTGATCAGAAACTACATCACTGAAAACATCAAAGTAGAAGGTGAATTGCGTTCTGAAACACAATTGAACATCAAGCGATTGATGGACATTGGTTGCCAACGAGGAATACGTCACAGACTGGGATTACCTTTAAGAGGCCAAAGAACTAAAAACAATTCTAGAACCCGAAAAGGAAAGAGAAAAACTGTTGCTAACAAGAAAAAAGCAAGTAAATAATCGGTAAGAATTATGGCAAAACAGACTAAAGTTGTTAAAAAAAGAAAAGTAAAAGTTGAAGCGATCGGCGAAGCACACATCCAGGCATCATTCAACAATATCATCATTTCTTTGACAAATAAAAACGGAGAAGTAATCTCTTGGGCATCTGCCGGAAAAATGGGATTCAGAGGTTCTAAAAAGAATACTCCTTTCGCAGCACAAATGGCTGCCGAAAATTGCTCACAAGTTGCACACGATGCAGGTCTTAGAAGAGTAAAGGTGTTTGTAAAAGGTCCAGGTGCAGGTAGAGAATCTGCTATCAGAACCATTCACAATTCAGGAATTGAAGTTAGTGAAATCGTAGATGTGACTCCAATGCCACACAACGGATGTAGACCACCGAAAAGAAGAAGAGTATAATTTTTAGAAATTACCATTATGGCAAGATATATTGGACCTAAAACTAAGATTGCAAGAAAATTTGGTGCTGCAATCTACGGAGACGATAAGAACTTCGAGAAAAGAAAAAACCAACCGCCGGGACAACACGGTGTTAACAAAAGAAGAGGATCAAAGAAATCTGAATATGCTGTCCAGTTAATGGAAAAGCAGAAAGCAAAATACACTTACGGTATTTTGGAGAGACAATTTGCTAATCTATACGAAAAAGCGCAAAGAGCAAAAGGCGTAACAGGTGAAGTTCTGTTGCAGTTATGTGAATCTAGATTAGACAACGTTGTTTACAGACTTGGTTTTGGTAAAACAAGAGCAGGAGCAAGACAGCTGGTTTCTCACAGACACATCACTGTAAATGGAGAATTAGTGAACATCCCATCTTATTTGCTGAAAGCAGGAGATGTAGTTGCTGTTAGAGAGAAATCTAAATCTCTTGAGGTAATTGCAGATTCTTTGGCTTCTAAAGCAAACTATGAGTGGTTACAGTTCAACGACGAGACTAAACAAGGTACTTTTATTTCCGCACCGGAGAGAATCCAGATTCCGGAGGATATCAAAGAACAGTTGATCGTCGAACTTTACTCTAAATAATTTTTTCAAATTTTTGCTCAACCCAAATTATATGGCAATTTTAACATTTATTAAACCCGATAAAGTAATCCTTCTTAGTTCCGATGATTTCAAAGGTAAATTTGAATTCAGACCATTGGAACCAGGTTTCGGATTAACAATCGGTAATGCTTTGAGAAGAGTTTTGCTTTCTTCTCTAGAAGGATATGCTATCTCATCTATCAAAATAGAAGGCGTAGAGCACGAATTTTCAACAATTCCCGGTGTAATTGAAGACGTTACAGAAATTATTCTGAACCTGAAACAGTTAAGACTTAAAGCAAAATCTGAAACTGCAACAGCAGAAACAGTAACCGCTAAAGTTTCCGGACAAACTACTGTAACAGCAGGAGATTTAGGAAAATCAATTCAAGGTTTCGATATTCTGAACCCGGATTTGGTAATCTGCAATCTTAATAAAGATGTTAAATTTGAATTGACTTTCAATATTGAAAAAGGTAGAGGTTATGTTCCTTCAGAGCAAAACAAATCAAGCAACGCTCCTATCGGAACAATTGCTATCGATTCGATCTTTACCCCGATCAAGAAAGTTCAGTACAGTGTTGAAAACTATCGTGTAGAGCAAAAAACAGACTACGAAAAACTTGTTTTGGATATTGAAACTGACGGTTCCATCAGCCCTCAGAATGCTTTAACTGAAGCTTCTAAGATATTAATTTATCATTTCATGTTGTTCTCCGACGAGAGAATTACACTTGAAACTGAAGCCGTGAAAGCATCCATCCAATACGACGAAGAAACTTTACATACAAGACAGCTCCTTAAATCTAAATTAACAGATATGGATCTTTCTGTAAGAGCATTAAACTGCTTGAAAGCTGCTGAAGTGGAAACTTTAGGAGAACTGGTTTCTTATACAAAGTCTGATTTGATGAAATTCAGAAATTTCGGTAAAAAATCTTTAACAGAATTAGAAGAATTAGTGCATGCAAAAGGTCTTAACTTCGGTTTCGACGTTGCTAAATATAAATTAGACGCTGATAAATAACAAACAATGAGACACGGTAAAAAATTCAATCACTTATCTAGAACAGCTTCTCACAGAAGTGCGTTGCTTTCTAATATGGCTTGTTCTCTTATTGAGCATAAAAGAATCAACACTACTGTTGCTAAAGCGAAAGCTTTGAGAGTGTATGTTGAACCTATCTTAACTAAAGCGAAAGAAGATACAACTCACAACAGAAGAACAGTTTTCTCTTACCTGCAAAGCAAAGAAGCGGTTACTGAATTATTCAGAACAGTTGCTCCTAAAATAGCAGAGAGAAACGGTGGTTACACAAGAATCATCAAAACTGGATTCAGACCGGGCGATGCTGCAGATACTGCAATGATCGAACTTGTAGATTTCAACGAACTTTACAACCCGAACGCTGAAGAAAAGAAAACAACAAGAAGAAGCAGAAGAGCTGCAGCTCCTAAAACTGAAGCAGTTGCTGCTGAAGTTAAAGAAGCTCCAAAAGCTGAAGCTAAAACTGAAGAACCTACTGCAGAAGCTGCAGACTCTACAGAAGAAAAAACTGCTGAGTAATTCTCACAGATTTTACATAAAAAAGCCGTTCAATTTAATTGAGCGGCTTTTTGTTTTACGAAAGTTTTTACTTTTCTTAACTATTTACTATTGTCCTCTTGCCTTCTTAAGGCTGATGATGTTATTTCCCTGTGTAATGATGACGCTGTCGTTTTTAGAAACGATTTCAAAATCGTAATTTCCGTAAACGCCTTCACCTTTGTCTGCCTTTCGCGGAGCAGAAATCGTTTTGTTATTACTCCTAATGCTGATCGTATTTTCCTTATCGGTATTCTTAAACGTTACCAAAGCCGAAGAGCCGTCTTCAGCGACATAACGTTCAGTATATTCGCCGGCTTTTATACTATTTCCGTTCTCAGTGAGTACCGCTGCACTGTCAGTTTTTACCGGCTCTTCAGTTCTGATTTCAACGGCAGAGTCTTGCACTACAATACCTTTATTGCCTTCTGTTGATTTCTTGCAGCCCACAATGGTAAAAAGTATAACTGCGGACGCAATAAAAACGCTGTTTTTCATAATAATTTGTTTTTTTGTACATCAAATTTACGATTACTTTTTACAAAATAAAAAATTGGTAATTATTAACGAAAGTTTAACGCCCACCTCATTAAAATCATGTTTAGAAACTCTTAAAATAGTTCAATTTTCGTTAAATTTGTAATTCAAATTAAAGTTTAAAAATCATAACTATGAGTTACATTTCTTACATTGAAGCAAGACAGATTTTGGATTCCCGCGGCAATCCTACAATTGAAGTAGATGTTTTTACAGAGAGCGGTGCAATGGGACGCGCAGCGGTTCCTTCCGGAGCATCAACCGGTGAGCACGAGGCGGTAGAATTACGCGACGGCGGTTCAGATTATATGGGGAAAGGAGTTCTGAAGGCGGTAGAAAATGTACGAGAAATAATTGCTCCTGAATTGGTAGGGCTTCCCGTTTACGACCAGAATTTCATCGATCAGATTATGATTGAGCTTGACGGCACTAAAAACAAAGGCAATCTTGGAGCAAACGCAATTTTAGGGGTTTCTCTCGCTGCAGCAAAAGCAGCTGCAACAGAATTGAAAATGCCTCTTTACAAATATGTGGGCGGTGTAAATGCAAATACGCTTCCTGTACCGATGATGAATGTTATTAATGGAGGTTCGCATTCAGATGCTCCAATTGCATTTCAGGAATTTATGGTAATGCCCGTAAAAGCAGATTCTTTCTCTCACGCTTTGAGAAAAGGAACTGAAATTTTCCACAACCTGAAATCAATCCTTCACTCCAGAGGACTTTCTACTGCAGTAGGTGACGAAGGAGGTTTTGCACCAACTTTCACCGGAACCGAAGATGCTTTGGATACTTTACTTCAAGCCATCGAAAAAGCAGGCTACAAACCTGGAGACGATGTAATGATCGCATTGGATTGTGCTGCTTCAGAATTTTACAAAGATGGTAATTACGATTACAGAAAATTCCAGACTCCCGATTCTGCAGTATTCAGCAGCAGTGAGCAGGTTTCTTATTTGGCAGAATTGGCTGCGAAATATCCTATTATTTCCATTGAAGACGGCATGCACGAAGACGACTGGGCAGGCTGGAAAATGCTTACCGATAAAATCGGAGACCGTGTTCAGCTTGTAGGTGATGATTTATTCGTTACCAATGTTGAAAGACTTTCGCGTGGAGTAAATGAAGGAATTGCGAATTCAATTCTTGTAAAAGTAAACCAGATCGGTTCACTTTCCGAAACAATGGCGGCTGTACAGATGGCTCAGCACAATAGATATACGTCAGTAATGTCTCACAGATCGGGTGAAACTGAAGATTCTACAATTGCTGATTTAGCGGTGGCAATGAACTGCGGACAGATCAAAACAGGATCCGCATCACGTTCCGACAGAATGGCGAAATACAACCAATTGTTGAGAATTGAAGAAGCATTAGGTGAAACAGCAGTGTTCCCGGGATTAGATGCATTTAAAATAAAAAGATAATAGATAAAATATATTAGAGAACAATGATATCATTTGCTGTTCTCTATCAATATTCATAAATTAGTAAAAAAATTTAATAATAATGTCAGATAATAAAGTTGTACTGAACTATGATGGTAAATCCTTCGATTATCCTATCGTAGAAAGCACTATCGGTGATCGCGGAATCGATATTTCTAAACTTCGGGACCAGACTGGGTTAATCACTCTGGATCTGGGATACAAAAATACCGGAGCTACTCTTAGCGACATCACCTATTTGGATGGTGATAACGGCGAATTGTATTACAGAGGTTATCCTATCGAGCAAATTGCAGAAAAATCTAATTTCAGCGAAGTAATGTATTTGTTGCTTCATGGTGAACTTCCAAATAAGGATCAGTTCGCTAAATTCGAAGGTGGAATCAAAAATTACAACTTCGTAGCCGATGAAATGAAGAAAATTCTTGACGTATTCCCAAGATCTGCGCATCCTATGGGTGTTTTGTCTTCCCTTACGTCAGCACTTACTGCATTTAATCCTAAAGCGGTTAACGTAAACTCAAAAGAAGAGATGGATCACGCTGCGGAAATGCTTCTTGCTAAATTCTCTCACCTTTGCGCTTGGACTTACCGCAAAAAATTAGGCCTTTCAATCAACCACGGCGATAACAATTTAAATTATGTAGAAAATTTCTACAAAATGTGTTTCCGTCGTCCAAACATTGAATTCGAATTGGATCCGGTTGTTGTAGGAGCTTTAGATAAATTATTGATCCTCCATGCAGATCACGAGCAAAATTGTTCTACATCTACTGTAAGAATGGTTGGTTCAGCTCACACAGGTCTGTTCGCTTCCGTTTCTGCAGGTATTTCTGCACTTTGGGGCCCACTTCACGGTGGTGCAAACCAGGCGGTGATCGAAATGCTCGAAATGATCGAGCAGGATGGTGGCGACGTTGCCAAATATGTAGAAAAGGCGAAAAACAAAGACGATAACTTCCGTTTGATGGGCTTCGGACACAGAGTTTACAAAAACTTCGATCCGCGCGCAACCATCATCAAGAAAGCGGCCGACGACATTCTGAACTCTTTGGGAATCGAAGACAAAGCTTTGGACATCGCGATGCAGCTTGAAAGAGTAGCTTTGGAAGACGAGTACTTCGTAAGCAGAAAGCTGTATCCAAACGTAGATTTCTACTCCGGAATCATCTACAGAGCGTTAGGAATTCCGACAGAAATGTTCACCGTAATGTTCGCACTGGGAAGACTTCCGGGATGGATTTCTCAATGGAAAGAAATGCGTTTACACAACGACCCTATCGGAAGACCAAGACAGGTTTACCAGGGCGCACAAAAACGCGATTATGTAGATTTAAACGCAAGATAATTGTGCAAACTCTTATACAATCCCTTTCGTTTTACCGGAGGGGATTTTTTATGGGCGCCTATTCCGGCTGTCACTACTCGCTTCCCAACTCCTGGCGTCGCCGGGAGAGCTCAAACAGGCCGTTCCATCCGGGGCGCGGGCTCCCAAATCGAAAAGCAGTTCCCCAAACAGTTTCGTACATAACTTCACAATCCCTAAATACGAAGCCGTTAAGTTGGAGAAATTGCTCTACAGGTTGCAGAAATGGCTCCGCAAGCTGCAGAAATGGTTTCGCAAGCTGTAGAAATCGATAAACAGCAATGATTATTCATTTCGGTAATCTGTTATTCAAATAAAACAATTGATGGTTGAATTATTGATATTATATTAGCTATTAATTATTAATTATATTAATTGATAGTAAATCTAGAAAAATGATCAGCACTTCTGAGGAACCTGTGACCTCATAAAATTTGAAAATTTCTGTATCTTAACACCTTTAATTTTCAGACTTATTAAAAATTTAAAATGAAACTCAAAAACTATATCGCCGGCCAATGGATCGAAGGTTCGGGCCACGAAATTCCATTATACAACGCCGTAAACGGAGAATTGGTGGCCACTTCCGATACTTCCGGACTCAATTTCGAAGAAGCACTGCACTTTGGGCGAACCGTCGGTTATAAAAATCTTTCCTCCATGACATTCTACGATCGGGGCGAAATGCTGAAAAAAGCAGCACTTTACCTTCTCGAAAGAAAGAAAAAATATTATGATCTTTCCTATAAAACTGGCGCCACACACGCTGATTCCTGGGTTGATATTGAAGGCGGTTTCGGTACTTTTTTTACCTATTCAGGTTTAGCAAAAAGAATGTTACCCAACACGCCATTTTGGGTCGATGGAGATACGCAGAAAATTTCAGCCAACGGAACTTTCCTCGGAACGCATATTTTAACGCCAAGCGAAGGCGTTTCTGTGCAGATTAATGCCTATAATTTCCCGGTTTGGGGCATGATGGAAAAATTATCAACGTCGCTTTTAGCCGGAGTTCCGAGCATTGTGAAACCTGCAACTCCAGGTTCTTATTTGACGAATGCCGTGTTCCAGGACATGATAGAAAGTGGAATTCTTCCGGAAGGGGCCATTCAACTCGTTTGTGGCGAACCCGGAAACATTTTGGACTATGTTCAGGATGGCGATTCCGTTTTATTTACAGGTTCTGCTTCTACAGGAAAAAAACTGAAATCACTGCCATCAGTCTCCACAAATGCGGTAAGATTTAATATGGAAGCAGATTCTCTAAATGCTTCGATTCTGGGGTTAGACGCAAAACCAGGCACACCCGAGTTTGATCTCTTCATAAAAGAAGTTCGCAATGAAATGACCACAAAAGCGGGACAAAAATGTACCGCAATCCGCAGAATTATCGTTCCTGAAAATCTCGTTGGTGAGGTTCAGAATGCGTTAAGCAAGGCTTTAGACCAAACCAAAATCGGAAATCCACTCAGCCGCGAAACCCGCATGGGCTCTATCGTTGGTAAAACAGAAATGGCGGTTTTAGAAAGCAAAATTGAACTTCTAAAAGCCGAAACAGAACTCATCTACGACGGTAAACATGAACTCGTTGACGCTGATTATGAGAATGGCGCTTTTATGTCGCCAAAAGTTTTTTACAACGATAAACCTTTCGAGAAAAATGTTTCCCATGATGTGGAAGCATTCGGACCGGTTTCAACCATTATGCCCTACAAAGATGCGGAAGAAGCTGCGGCGCTCGCAAAACGCGGAAATGGTAGTCTCGTAGGCTCTATTATTTCATATGATGAAAAGTTTGTTGCCGAAACTTCCTGGAAAATGGCTTCTTCACATGGAAGAATTTTCGTTCTGAACCGCGATAACGCAAAGGAATCTACAGGTCACGGTTCTCCGCTGCCTACACTGATGCATGGCGGTCCCGGAAGAGCCGGGGGAGGCGAGGAAATGGGCGGTTTGAACGGACTTCATTTCTTTCTTCAGAAAACCGCAATTCAGGGTTCTCCGGATATTCTTACAGCCATTACAGAAATTTATCAGCAGGGAGCCGATAAAAAATATGCAGATAAACATCCGTTCAATAAATATTTTGAAGAAGTTGAAATCGGTGATTCTCTGGAAACTGCGGGAAGAACCGTTACGGAAGCTGATATTGTCAATTTCTCCAATGTTTCCTGGGATCATTTTTACGCGCATACCGATGCTACAAGTTTAAACGGAACCATTTTCGATAAAACAGTTGCACACGGCTACTTCATCCTTTCTGCAGCTGCCGGATTGTTTGTTTCCGGCAAAAAAGGACCGGTAATCGCAAACTATGGACTTGAAAATGCAAGTTTCTTTAAACCTGTATACGCCGGCGATACCATCACGGTGTATTTGACTGCCAAAGAAAAAGTCAATAAAGGCGTAAAAGGAAGGAATATTCCGAGTGGCGTTGTGAAATGGCTCGTAGAAGTGGTTAATCAGCGGGATGAGATCGTTTGTGTTGCTACAATTTTAACGCTTGTTGCCAAAAAATCACCTTTTATCCAGTTACAGACAAAAAGTATTCAAAAAATATTAAAAGGCTTGACCGAAAATTCCGAAAGAAAATTCGGGATGATGCCACCCCAAATGATGGTAGAACATCTGGAGGAGGTTTTGCGCAATGGTTTCGGTTCTTTGGAGTCTTCTGATTTTCCTGAAATTCCGGCCGATAAAATCGAACTGCTTCAGGACTGGATTTATACGGATCAGAAAATCAGACCTGGTGCAAAATACCCACTTCTCAAAGAAGGTGAAGAGCCGCAACTCCGGTTTAAAAATCTTACCGAGGCAAAAGAAAAACTGATTGAAACTTTAAAGGAATTTCTGATTTATTACCGCGAAAATCCCACTGCAGAGCATTTTCATCCGCGTTTCGGAATGCTGAATAAAGAAATGATGGAACTTTTTCACCGTAAACATTTCACTCACCATTTTGAGCAGTTTGGATTGATTTAGTATGAAAACCTTTGGGGAAAAAGTTGTCGCATTTAATAAGGAATTAAAATATTCAGGGAAACTTCCTGATGGCTTCGAGCTGCTCAATCCCTTTTTCGATAATCCGGAAACTTTAACGGTGATGACAGCGTTCTATGAAAAGTTTTACAATGACCATAATCAGCGGAAATTCATCATCGGAATTAACCCCAGCCGTCACGGAGCGGGAGTTACAGGTGTTCCGTTTACCGATACGAAAAGGCTGGAAGCTGTATGCGGAATAGAAATGAAATCGGCACACACGCATGAAATTTCGTCTGTATTTTTGTACGACGTTATCGAAAATTTTGGCGGTCCGGAAAGATTTTACAGTGAATTTTACATCAACTCACCATTTCCGCTGGCAATTATTCGAAAGACCATCAGAGGCGGCTTGAATGCCAATTATTACGATGATAAAAACCTTTTCGAAGCGGTGAAACCTTTTATGATACAGAGTTTAAAAGATCATATAAGCTTGGGTTTGGATACTTCTGAGGTTTTTATTTTAGGAAAGAAGAACGCGGCTTTCATTGAGAAGATCAACCGTGAGGAAAAGTTTTTCGATAAAATGACGGTTTTGGAACATCCCAGATATATCCAACAGTATAAAAGCAAGGAAAAAGAACTTTATATCGACAAATATTTAATAGCCTTAAATAAAAAATAATGAACAAAGGATTTGTAAACCATGAACTTAAAAATAATATTTCGGAAATCACTTTCGGAACCGAAAAAAGCAATTCATTACCCGGAGAAATCCTGGAAAAATTGGCCCAGACTATTCTTGATGAAGGCGTAAATCCCGAGGTTAAAGCTATACTTTTAAAATCAGCCGGTGAAAAAGCATTCTGTGCAGGCGCAAGTTTCGATGAGCTTCTTTCAATCGAAGAACTGGAGACTTCTAAAAGATTTTTCGGCGGTTTCGCAAAAGTTCTCAATGCGATGCGAAATTGCGGAAAATTGGTCATCGTGAGAGTTCAGGGAAAAACAACCGGCGGCGGTGTAGGAATTGCCTGTGCTGCAGATTACTGTTTTGCGACGAAAGATGCTGCAATGGCTTTAACTGAATTGAATTTGGGAATTGGACCTTTTGTAATCGGACCATACGTTGAAAGAAAAATCGGGAAATCAGCCTACGCTGCAATGTCAATAGATGCGGATTTCCGTAGTGCGGATTGGTGCGAAAAGCACGATGTTTATCATTCGGTTTCCTCCACTATTGCGGAAATGGATACGGAACTTCACAATTTTTTAGAGAAACTCTCTCACAGAAGTTCAGACGCTTTGGCTTTGATTAAAAAAGTTTCCTGGGAAGGAACAGAACATTTTGAAAGTTTAATGCCGGAGAGAATTCACATGAGCGCAAGTTTAATCCTGGAAGATTCTGCGAAGAAAAATATTGAAATGATTAAGGAAAGGCTGAGAGCGAAATAGTTTAATTCCAAATGAGCAAGCAAAAAACCGTCCTCATTCTTGGCGCCAATTCCGATGTCGCAAAACAGTGTATTTTGCAATATACCGCGAAAGGTTATACCGTTTTTGCAGCCTCGCGGGATGTAATTTCACTGGAAAATTTTATCACAAAAAATCACCTGGAAAATTCGGTTCATGTGATTTTCTTTGATGCGGCTGATTTTTCATCACATCAGAAATTTTATGAGGAATTGCCTGCGAAACCTCACATTGTGATTTACGCTGCAGGATTTTTAAGACAGAATGTAGATGCGCGTAGAAATTTCAATCATGCTTTCGAAATGATGAAAGTGAATTACGCCGGTGCGGTTTCTATTTTAAATATTATCGCTGAAGATAAATCAAACGCAAACCTCGAACGGATCATCGGTTTGTCCTCGCTTTCGGGAGTTCGCGGGCGCAAAAGCAATTATATCTACGGAAGTACAAAAGCGGCTTTCACGACTTATCTTGCGGGTTTGAGACAGGATTTGAGTTCACGGAACATTATCGTAAATGTTTTGGTCAGCGGCTACATCCGAACTAAAATTAATGAAGGTTTACAACTGAACGAATCTTTAATCATGGAACCGGAATATGTCGCAAAACACATCGTAAACGCCGGAAATTCTTTTTCTATCGTTCCTAACTGGAAATGGAAAGTAATTTACTGGCTTCTGAAATTATCGCCAGAGTTTTTGGTGGCGAAACTGCCTTAAATACATCTCAAAAATAAATCCCGACGAATTGCCGGGATTTATAATGTATTTGGAACGTTTTATTCCTTCGTTTCTACTTTAAGGAAAAGTTCATCAAGTTGCTCAATAGCAATCTTACTCGGTGCATCAATCATCACATCTCTTCCGGAATTGTTTTTTGGAAAAGCGATGTAATCCCGGATGACTTCATTGCCGTCCAAAATAGCAACCAAACGGTCGAAACCTAGAGCCAGACCTGCGTGAGGCGGTGCTCCGTACTGGAAAGCGTTCATCAAAAATCCAAACTGTGCTTCTGCGTCTTCTTTGGTAAATCCTAAAAAATTAAACATTTTCGCCTGCAAATCTTTATCAAAAATTCTTACAGATCCGCCGCCGATCTCATTTCCGTTCAGAATTAAATCGTAAGCATTTGCTCTGGCTTTTCCCGGTTCGGTTTCCAGTAAGTGCACATCTTCAGGTTTTGGTGACGTGAACGGATGGTGCATTGCATGATATCTTCCGGTTTCTTCGTCCCATTCCAACAGCGGGAAATCGATTACCCAAAGTGGCGCGAATTCGTTTCCTTTTCTTAAACCCAAACGGTTCCCAAGTTCCATTCTCAAT
Organism: Chryseobacterium sp. HSC-36S06; assembly: GCF_024171485.1. Lineage (GTDB taxonomy): Bacteria > Bacteroidota > Bacteroidia > Flavobacteriales > Weeksellaceae > Kaistella. The sequence continues at coordinate 212,982 of NZ_JALJZX010000003.1, read as the reverse complement.
GCGGAAAGTTGGGTTCTTACCTTATTTTCATTTCCGGACATCAGGAAAATTAAATCTCCTTCTTTTGCTCCGAATTTTTCTGTAATTTTCTTTAAATCTTCTTCGCTGTAAAATTTATTTACGGAAGAAGTTACAACGCCGTCATTCTGGAATTTAATCCAAATCATTCCGTTGGCACCAATTTGCGGACGTTTTACCCAATCAATGAGTTCGTCGATTTGTTTTCTCGTATAATCTGCGCAGCCTTCAACATTGATTCCGACAACCAATTCGGCGTCATCAAATATTTTGAAATCCTTTCCTTTAACCAACTCATTTACTTCCACGAATTTCATCCCGAAACGGATATCAGGTTTGTCATTACCATAATTTTTCATCGCGTCAGCGAAAGTCATTCTCGGGAATTTTCCGAATTCTTTTCCGGCAATATCTTTCAATAAAGTCGCCGTCATTCCTTCGAAGATTTCAAGAACATCTTCCTGCTCCACAAAAGCCATTTCGCAATCGATTTGGGTAAACTCAGGCTGTCTGTCTGCTCTTAAATCCTCGTCACGGAAACATTTTACAATCTGGAAATAACGGTCCATTCCGCCGATCATCAACAACTGTTTGAAAGTTTGCGGCGATTGCGGCAACGCGTAAAACTGTCCCGGATTCATGCGACTTGGAACCACGAAATCTCTTGCACCTTCGGGAGTGGATTTAATAAGAACCGGCGTTTCAACTTCGATAAAATTCTGATCAGAAAGATAGTTCCTTACTTTCTGCGCCATTTTGTGACGGAAAATCAGTTTGTCTTTTACCGGATTTCTGCGGATATCCAAATATCTGTATTTCATTCTCAGTTCTTCACCACCATCGGTTTGATCTTCGATGGTGAATGGCGGAAGCTGGGATTCATTTAGAACAGTAAGCTTTTCAACTAAAATTTCAATTTCGCCTGTAGGAATATTCGGGTTTTTTGAAACTCTTTCAATGACTTTTCCTTCAACCTGAATCACGAATTCACGTCCGAGCTTTTTAGCTTCTTCCATTAATTCTGCAGAGGAACGGTCCTGATCGAAGACCAGCTGTGTAATTCCGTAACGGTCCCGAAGGTCGATCCAAATCATAAATCCTTTATCACGGATTGTTTGAACCCAGCCTGAAAGCGTAACATTTTCATTAAGATTTTGAAGCGAAAGCTCGCCGTTGGTATGCGTACGGAACATAAATTTGATGTTTGAAAGTTGAGATTTTATCGTGTGCAAAGATAAGTTTTTTGTACGGGAAATCAATTCACTCTGGTTTGAATCCTGACCTAATATGCTTAGATTTGCGCCCTGGCTAAAAAATATGAAGAGATTACTGTTTTTATTGTTCTGCGTGTGTTTTTACGGATTTGGTTTTTCACAGAAAATTACGGCGAAAGTTGTTGGAGTGAAAGACGGTGACACGTTTGTAGTGCTGAATGAACATAGACAGATCGTTGTTAGACTTGAACATATTGATGCGCCGGAGAAAAATCAGCCATATGGGGCTAAGGCAAAAAAGTTCGCTTCAGATTTTTGTTTTGGAAAGACTGTTGTGGTAATTGGAAATGGCAAAAAGGACAGAAACGGAAGATGGATCGGTGAAATTTTTTATAAGAACCAGAATTTAGGAAAAGAGTTAGTGAGGAACGGTTTAGCATGGCATTTCAAGCGGTATTCAAAAAATGAGAATTATGCAGATCTGGAAATGGATGCAAGAAAAAAGAAACGCGGACTTTGGCAGGAAAAAGAACCTATCGCTCCTTGGGAATGGCGGAAGTTTAAAAAGAGAAAGTTTGAAATTGTAAGAATTTAGAACCCACGAGTGTGATTTTTGCTTAACTTTGTGTAAATCAATAACAAAAAAACAGTATTAATTATGGGAAAAGGAGATCAGAAATCCAGACGGGGAAAAGTAACTGCAGGAAGTTATGGTAAAAAAAGACCACGAAAATCGAAATCCGTAAAGAATATTCCGGTAAAGGTTTTGAATGAAGAGGAGAAGAAAGACTCGAAAGTCAAAGTAAGAAAAGAAGTGGGCTATCCGACAGAGAAATCTGAAAACGCTGAAATGCCCAGCGAATCTAAACCTAAAGCTGCGGCAAAACCTAAGGCCGAAAAATCAGAGACGAAAGAGGCTAAACCCAAAGCTGCGAAAACAAAAAAAACCGAAGAATAATCTTCGGTTTTTTATTTTAAAAGAGGCTATTTCCCTCCTAAAATGCTTCCTAAAAGACCGCCCAAACCTCCTTGCTGCTGTTGCTGGTTGTTTGTACCACCCAAAACACTGCCTAGAATGTCATTAAGTGGGTTTCCTGAAGACTGCTGAGAACCGCCTCCAAGCACACTACCTAAAATATCGTTCAAAGGATTTGATGGTTCTGCCTGCGCCTGATTCTGCGCACCGCCTAAAATTCCGCCCAGTAAATCTCCAAGTCCGCCGCCCGAATTTACCCCGCTCGACTGTTTTTCTTTACCAATGTAGCCCATGATCAGTGGTGCAAGCATTGCAAGAACCGGCCCTATTTTATCCATTGAAATTCCTGTATTTTGCGATAACTGGTTTTCAACCTGCGACTTCTGACCGCCAAAAATATGGTCCAGAATCGAGCCGCCTTCCTGCTGTCTTGCTTCAACCTGAGCTGGATTATCTAAAATACTTCCGTCGTGATCTTTGTCGAGTGCATTGTTTAAAGCTTCGGCTTCATTGGGGTCTTCCTGTGATTTTTTTCGTAAATAAGAGATGACCAGGGGAGCGGCTACTGCCATAAGAGCGATGATTTGGTTTTTCTCGATGCCGAATTTGTTCTGAGCCTGAGAAGCTACCTGATTTCCGGCATTTCCGGTGATTAAATCAATTAAGTTCATAATTTATTTTTTTTGGTGTTTAAAAAGGATTATTCCCAAAGTTACCAAAAACCGTTCCGCCATCAGGTTTACAGATTAATAAAATACTGTTAAAGTTTAATTTTTAAAAATCGGAACATTCGAGCAGGCTTCGCCAAACATCAGCGATTTTACAATCGGTTTAAGCTGTTCCACAAGCTCGATGTACGCGTTTTCCGGGATATTGATGTCCGAGCAGCCTTTTACCAGAACCCGTTTGTCCGTTAAATCTGTAAAATCATAAGTCTGCACAGCGTTGTGCATGAGTAGGACTTCTAAATCTTCGCGGTTGCCGAAAATAATTTTTCTGGCTTCGTCGGTAATTTTTGCGGTAAGCAGAAAGTACGCCCAGAGCGGAACGATGGCATCAGCAGAATTATAAATGTAAACGTAAGCGTCTTTAAAATCTAAAGGATTTATTGCCGCTACTTTTTCGCGGAAATCTTTTTCTTTAAGAATCATTCCCTCAAAGAGAAAATTCTTCAGGTCAACGCCGATTCTTCTGCCTTTTGGCATCAATTGGGAAAGGTCGAAATTCACCAGCCCACTTTCGGATATTTTATTTTTAATTTCAAAATCTTCTGACATTTTTTTATCTTTATCTTTGAGCAAAATTACAATTTTAAAACCAAGTGAAATACTATATCATTGCCGGAGAAGCCTCCGGAGACCTTCACGCATCTAATCTCATGAAATCGATTCTTCAGAAAGATTCTGAGGCTGAATTCCGTTTTTGGGGCGGAGATTTAATGACTAACGTTGCCGGAACGGAGCCGGTAAAACATTATCGGGATCTTGCTTTCATGGGTTTTCTGGAAGTAGCTAAAAACCTGAGAACGATTTTAAAGAATATTAAACTCTGCAAAAACGACATCCAACTATACAAGCCAGATGTGCTGATTTTGGTAGATTATCCCGGTTTTAATTTAAGAATTGCAGAGTTTGCGAAAACACTGGGAATAAAGGTAGTCTATTATATTTCTCCACAGCTTTGGGCGTGGAAGGAAGGGCGTGTTGAGAAGATTAAGAATTTTGTAGATGAGATGCTTGTGATTCTTCCGTTCGAAAAGGAATTTTACAGGAAACATCAGGTTGATACCCATTTTGTGGGTCATCCTTTGCTGGATGCGATTTCAGATTTACCAGTAATTGATGTTCAGAAATTCAAGGAAGAACATAACTTAAACGGGAAGGAAATTATCGCTTTACTGCCAGGATCCCGCGAACAGGAAGTCACTAAAATGCTGGAACTGATGCTTTCTGTAAGGCCGTTTTTTAAGGATTATCAGTTTGTAATCGCTGGTGCACCAAGTTTGCCTGAAGAATTTTATCAGAAATATGTTGACGATAATGTTCATTTTGTGTCGAATAAAACCTATGATCTGCTGAGGTGTTCGAAGGCCGCTTTGGTCACCTCGGGTACGGCAACATTGGAAACTGCTTTGCTCAATATTCCCGAAGTCGTTTGCTACCGAAGCAGCAGAATTTCTTACGAAATCGGTAAAAGGGTAGTAAAGAATATCAAATATATATCGCTGGTGAATTTAATCATGGATGAGGAAATTGTGACCGAACTTATACAGAATGAGCTGAACACCGAAAACCTGGTAAAGGAACTGAATGCGATTTTAGTAGGGGAAACCAGACAGAATATGCTCGATAATTTCGAATTTCTACGCCAAAAATTAGGCGGCAAGGGCGCCAGCGACCAGGCCGCTGATATAATTGTGAAAGGGTGATTTTACGGTGAATTTTGAACGTAAAGATCAATACTTTTACGGATAAAAATCACCTTGCATAAACAACCTTTACTTATTCTCTGCATTTGTTTTATCCTTGGAATTCTTCTGCAGGATTTTGTTTCGCTGAAACTGCGGTATATTTGTATGCTGCTGGTTTTCAGTTTTCTACTGCTGGGTTTTTATGTAATTAAAAATTACTATCTGCACAGATTCCGGCATCTTTCGGTGTTTATCCTCTTCTTTTCTTTAGGAATCACCGCTCATTTTCTGAATTCAAAAAAACCTCCTCTTCCGGATTTGAAGAGTAAAGAATATATTGTTTTCAAAATCACTAAGAAACTGAATTCCAACGAAAAGAACCGCCGCTATGAAATTGCTGCGTGGAAGGAAAAGCAACCGTTTTTAAGTGTACTTTCTGTCCCGAAATCGGAAGATGAACTGAATTTCCTTTATTATTACAAAGCCGAAGCCTACATTAACCCGCTGCAGAAACCGTACAGCGATTTTCAGTTCGATTATGCAAAATATCTGTCCCGCAAGGATATTTATTTTCAAGCCTATCTGCCAAATTCTTTTCGCAGCGGTTTAAGAAATGATTTAACTTTTTCTGAGAAAATCAGGCAGAAAAGACTCGCAAGTCTGGGTAAAATAGACCGCGCCAATTTCAGCAAGCGCGCCCGGGAATTTACGAAAGGCATCATCCTCGCAGACCGTACTGAAATGGATGCCGAAACGGTTCAGGATTTCACCAAATCTGGTTTGATGCACGTCCTGGCAATTTCCGGATCGCATATGGCAATTATCTTTTGGTTGATTCTTTTGGTTTTGAAGCCGTTATTCCCGCCAGGATACAGAAATTACAAAATCATTATTTCGCTTATTCTCATCTGGGCATTTGCTGTATTTATTGATTACGGGAGCTCTGTGGTACGCAGCTGTATTATGATCTCAGCTTATTATATTTCGGTTGTGCTGCAGCGTAAACCCGATTTGCTGCACGCAATGGCGGTTGCGGCTTTTTCTATATTAATTGTAGATACGAATCAGTTTTTTGATGTGGGTTTTCAATTAAGTTTTGCGGCGGTTTTCGGAATATTCTGGCTGAATCAACCGATCCTGAAATATTTGCCGAAACCTAAAAACAACTTCCAGAATTTTATGGTGAACGTAGTATCGATAAGTTTCGCGGCACAGATTGCGACGCTTCCGCTGGTGATTTATTATTTCCATCAATATTCGGCAATCTCTATTATAGCCAATCTTATTGTGATTCCGTTTTCTGAAATTATGATCGTGTTTTCACTGTTAATGACTGTCTTGATCGAATTTTCTTTGCACATTGAATGGCTGGATCAAGTTTATGATGCTGCAGTCACAGGCACTTTAAAAACTATTCATTTTTTCGCTGATATTGATTTTGCATTTTATAAAATGATCCCGATGACACTGCCTGAAGTTTTTGTGGCCTTTTTAGTGGTCTGGTTTTTAAGATTCGCAATAAAAAATTTTACATTGAAAAACGTTCTGCGTATTTCTTATTTTATACTTACATTTATAGTACTGAGATTTTTAATCAACTACAAAGCGCTGCACACGAATGAAGTTCTTGAGCATTCCTACTATAAGGAAAAGATAATTTCAGTGAAAAAGAAAGATAAGGTACAGTTTGTTATGAAGAGAAATGCTAATTATCCCAAAATCGAAAAGTTTGTCATTGAGCCTTATCTTACTTCCCGCAGGACGAAAAAGTTTGAGATTATAATCCTTGCTGATGAGATTGAAAAGATTGTCATCAATGGTAAAGATTATCATTTGAAATAGAATTTGGGAGTTGCTAATCAGTACCTTTAAATGGCATGGTCTTATTTAGAAGTATTACAAACTAAAATTTTCTGACATTTCTCATCTTCGCATACCTTAACATTTTTTTAACTTTGTGGAAATTCAATTTAAACAATATTATGGCAGGATTAACAAGTTCTACTATTGGTAGAAAGTACGCAATGGCATTGTCTGCAATGTTTTTGCTCATATTCCTTATCATGCACCTTTCGGTGAATTTAATCTCAGTTTTCAGTCCAGAAGCATTCAACTCGGCTTCCGAATTTATGGGATACAATCCTTTGATTCAGTTTCTGATGCAGCCAGTTCTTGGGTTTGCGGTGATTTTTCACTTCGTAATGGGTTTTGTTTTGGAACTTAAGAACAGAAGTGCAAGACCGGTACAGTACGCAGTAAACAACGGTTCCGCCAATTCTACATGGACGTCGCGAAACATGATTATTTCTGGTTTGGTGGTTTTGGCTTTTTTGGGCCTTCACATGTATGATTTCTGGTGGCACGAGATCAATTTCAAGTACATTGAAGCAAACACTCCGGACAATGAAAGATTCTGGCACGAACTGCACGCGAAATTTGCTGATGCCTGGCGGGTGATATTTTATATCATCGCATTCGTTCTTTTGGGATTGCACTTGGCGCATGGTTTCCAGTCGTCTTTTCAGTCGGTAGGCGCAAGACATCCTAAATATACTCCGGTAATCAAAGCTCTTGGAACTTGGTATTCTATTCTGATTCCTGCAGGATTTATCATCATTGCACTGTATCACTTTTTAACTCAGTCTTAATTTTAAGTTTTGAATCATTCAAAATCTAAAATTTAAAATTTAAAATTTCTAAAAATGAGCAAATTAGATTCAAAAATCCCACACGGTCCGTTAGCGGAAAAGTGGACTAATCATAAAAATCACATGAACCTGGTTGCCCCGAACAACCGCGATAAAATTGATATTATCGTTGTGGGAACAGGTTTGGCAGGTGGTTCTGCCGCTGCAACACTTGCAGAGCAGGGCTATAATGTAAAGGCATTCTGCTATCAGGATTCACCTAGAAGAGCGCACTCTATTGCTGCGCAGGGTGGCATTAATGCTGCAAAAAACTATCAGGGCGACGGAGATTCAACTTACCGTCTGTTTTACGATACCATTAAAGGTGGAGATTATCGCGCAAGAGAGGCTAATGTTTACCGTTTGGCAGAAGTTTCTGCAAATATTATCGACCAGTGTGTAGCACAGGGCGTACCGTTCGGAAGAGAATACGGTGGTCAGCTTGATAACCGTTCGTTCGGTGGAGTTCAGGTAAAAAGAACTTTTTACGCAAAAGGGCAAACTGGGCAGCAACTGCTTTTGGGAGCTTATTCTGCCATGAGCCGCCAGATTGGGAAAGGAAGGATCAAGATGTACAACCGTCACGAAATGCTTGAACTGGTAATTGTTGACGGAAAAGCAAGAGGGATTATCGCAAGAAACCTTGTCACCGGAGAAATCGAAAGACATTCTGCACATGCTGTAGTAATTGCTTCCGGAGGCTACGGCAATGTTTATTTCCTTTCGACCAACGCAATGGGCTCCAATGTTTCTGCAGCATGGAAAATTCATAAAAAAGGAGCGTATTTCGCAAATCCTTGTTATGTACAGATTCACCCGACCTGTATTCCGGTTCACGGAACACAACAGTCGAAACTGACTTTGATGTCTGAATCCTTAAGAAACTCGGGAAGAATCTGGGTTCCTAAAAATATAGAAGATGCTGTGGCAATTCGTGAAGGAAAGCTCAGGGCAGAAAGTATTCCGGAAGAAAACCGCGATTATTATCTGGAAAGAAGATATCCAGCTTTCGGAAACCTGGTTCCGCGTGATGTGGCTTCAAGAGCAGCAAAGGAAAGATGTGATGCCGGTTTCGGTATTGAAAATAATGATACTAAAGAAGGTGTTTATTTAGATTTCTCTACAGAAATTACTAAAAAAGGCCGCGAGGCAGCCCTTGAGAAAAATATTCATAATCCTACAGATCAGCAGATTTATGATTTAGGGAAAGCCTGGATCGAAGAAAAGTACGGTAACCTTTTCGTGATGTACGAAAAAATCACCGGCGAGAATCCATATGTAACTCCAATGAAGATTTATCCTGCGGTTCACTATACCATGGGTGGTGTTTGGGTTGATTATAACCTGCAGTCTTCCATTCCGGGATGTTTTGTTCTAGGTGAAGCTAATTTCTCGGATCACGGAGCGAACAGATTGGGTGCTTCTGCACTGATGCAGGGTCTGGCGGACGGTTATTTCGTTCTTCCATATACGATTGCAGATTATCTTTCAGCAGATATCAGAACAGGCTCAATTCCTACCAATACTGCAGATTTCGATGCCGCTGAGAAAGAAGTTCAGGATAAGATTGATTTCTTCATCAACAATAAAGGAACACATACGGTAGATTATTTCCACAAGAAATTAGGACACATTATGTGGAATAAGGTGGGAATGGGAAGAACTCCGGAAGGATTAAAAGAAGCCATCAAAGAAATCGAAGAAGTAAGAAATGATTTCTGGAAAAATGTAAAAGTACCTGGTACCAACGAAGAGATGAATATGGAGCTTGAAAAAGCACTTAGAGTTGCAGATTTCCTTGAATTAGGACAGCTGATGGCCCTCGATGCTTTGAAGAGAGAGGAATCCTGCGGCGGACATTTCCGTTGGGATCACGCAACACCGGAAGGTGAGGCAGAAAGAGATGACCAGAACTTCAAATATGTTGCTGCATGGGAATATCAGGGAGAAGACATCAACCAGGAAGTGATGCACAAAGAAGAACTCATTTACGAGAACATCGAAGTGAAAACAAGAAGTTATAAATAATCTCCAAAAAAGTAATAGAGAAATGAGTGCAAAAAAAGGATTAAACCTGACTCTGAAAATTTGGAGACAGAAAAACAATAAATCAAAAGGACAGTTCGAAACCTATAAGATTTCCGATGTATCCACAGAATCTTCTTTCCTGGAGATGCTGGATATGCTCAATGAAAATCTTATCAACGAAGGTAAAGAGCCTATTGCCTTCGATCACGACTGCCGCGAAGGAATCTGCGGAATGTGCTCGTTGTACATCAACGGCAGATCCCACGGTCCGGATACGGGAATTACTACCTGCCAGCTTCACATGAGAATGTTCAAAGACGGTGAGACCATCCATATCGAACCTTGGAGAAGTGCTGCTTTTCCGGTAATTAAAGATTTGGTGGTAGACAGAAGTGCTTTCGACAGAGTGATGGCAGCAGGAGGATTTGTTTCCGTGAATACTTCAGGAAACACACTGGATGCCAACGCGATTCCGGTTCCAAAAGAAGATGCAGACAAGGCGATGGATGCTGCGGCGTGTATCGGCTGCGGTGCCTGTGTAGCGACCTGTAAAAACGGTTCAGCAATGCTGTTCGTTGGTGCTAAGGTTTCTCAGTACGCTTTGCTTCCGCAAGGACGTGTTGAGGCAAAACGCAGAGTGCTGAATATGGTGAAAGCAATGGACGAAGAAGGTTTCGGAAACTGCTCGAATACCGGAGCCTGCGAAGTGGAATGTCCGAAAGGAATTTCTCTTGAAGTCATCGCAAGAATGAACAGAGAATACATTACTGCCAATATCGACAGAGGATAAAACCCTTATCAATACAGAAAATCCGCTTTCCATTCCGAAAGCGGATTTTTCTTTGTTAAATTTTCACAATTATCTGATTTTAATTTTCTATAACTCTTTATATAACTTATTTTTGCTCGAAATTTAAATAAGATCGCCCGAGAAATTAAAAATGCAAAAATTTATATACAATCAAAAAAACATGAGTAAATATTTTTTCTTATTGATATTCGCTTTCGTAGCGATGTCGTGTTCAAAAAAAGTAGAGGTAAAAGGTAACTTTGCCGGTGGTTCACCCCTCGAAAGAATCGAGTTTGTAGAAGCTTCAGGCGTTGCAACGCTTCCGTTGGTTAACTTGGGAGTCGACAGCAAAGGGAGCTTTTCCGGAAGTTTCGAAGCGCCTAAAAACGGAATGTATATCATGTCTTACGCCGGTAAAACAGCAATGATTTACCTTAAAGGCGGGCAGGAGCTCAATATCTCCGGCCAGGCTTCAATGTTCCCTAATCAGTTTACCATTACAGGTGATGCCAAGAACAACAACGATTTCCTTTTAGAGGTAACGAAATTTATTCAGGGTTATGCCGGCAAAATCAATGTTGGTGAACTGGTAATGAAGAAAGAAGCGGATTTCCTGAAAGAAGCTGAAAAGATCCGTAACGATATCAGTAAAAGTATCGATGCAGCAGCTAAGAAAACTTCTGCCGACAACGAAGTTGTAGAGTTTAAGAAGGACGAGCTCAATGCAAGTATTCTTGGATTAATGAGCCAATACGAGGCAAATCATCCGCAGGCTACACAAAATCCTGCCTACAAAGCTTCAAAAAACTTTACAGATGCTGTAGCGAAGTTAGATACCGACAGCGACAGACTTTTGAAAACCCAGCCGATCTACAGAAATTATCTTTTGGGAAAACTCAGCCCGGAATTCCAGACTTTTGCTACCAATAAAAATACAACAGGTACAGCGCTTTCTTCTGAATTATTTGCTGAATTTCTTGATACTAAAAAGGACCTTTCTCAGCTGACCAAAGATTATCTGTTGGCTTTCGTACTTTCAAGTGGCGATATTGCTCCGGGAATGACTACCGAAAATACCAACAAAATCAACAAAATCATTAATGAGAAAATTAAGGATGCGGGGATCAAAAAAGATATGCAGCGAATTCAGTTCGTTATTGCGGGCCCAAAAGCCGGTGAAGCAGCATCTGCAGCGAAATTGATTACGCAGGATGGTAGTGCTTTCAAATTAGCAGATGCGAAAGGAAAACCGACTTTAGTAATGTTTTATGCATCGTGGAATCCGTACATTTCCGAAGGTACAGTTCCTGTGCTGAAAGAAGTTGTTAATTTCTACAAATCTAAAATGGATTTCACTTTTGTGAATTTAGATGATACCAAAGAACAATTTATTAAGACCAGCAACGCTATGTTAAAAGGTATTCCCGGCAATAATGTTTACGGTGAAGGCGGACTTAATTCGCAGATTGCAAAGGATTTAGGAATTTACGGATTCAAACTTCCTTCTTTCGTTGTCTTTGATAAAGACGGAAAAATTGCAAGCCGTTTCTTCTATAATTTAGGTGATCCTGAAATTGTAACGGTACTGGATAAACTTTCCGGGTTGAAAGCACCAACCGTTCAGCCGGAAGCTACTTTACAGAATGATTTACTGGCTCCGCAGGCAGTTCCACAACCGGAAGCTGCTCCAACAAAATAAGTTAAAAGAAACAGTTAAATATAATCCTGTCAGTTTTCGCTGGCAGGATTTTTTTTATATTTGATCAAATTTAAAAGGTGAAAAAAGATTTACTTATTTCTAAAAACGTACTTTTTCCTGTAGCCGTATTCGGTTTGATTTTTACGGTGTGTACCATCACCTTTGATCTTACTCCTTTCGGCCTTCCGCTTGAAGCTGGAAAAATATTGACATACACAGCAGTGTTATGCAATTTTGTAACGGTGATTGTTTTAATTGTAGATGTTTTCAAAAACAATCTTTCCACAAAATATCTCTGGACCTTAGGATTTTTGTTTTCCGGGTGCATTGCAGGTGTGTATTATTTATTGAAGCGCGACAGTTATTTGTCCAAAGCATAAATTTTATTTTAATAGTTCACACCCACAGATATTTTAATAATTTGATGGATTCAATTCTACTGAAGCGATTTATCGCTTCTTTTTTATTTTCAAAACCTTACTTTTGTGCTCATTATAATTGAAGATGAGAAGGAAAAGTAAAAACATTGTTTTAGAAAATATAAAACTGGTTTCAGCTGGTGCAAAAGGCGTTGCAGTAGGCAGAACCGAAGAAGGGAAAACCGTTCTGGTTACTGGAGCTGTTCCGGGTGATGTGGTAAATGCCCGTGTAAAAAAATCCAAATCAAAATATTTCGAAGCTGAAGTTGCCGAAATCATTGAAAGATCACCTTTCAGAGTTGAGCCGAAATGTATTCATTTCGGGGTTTGCGGAGGCTGCAAATGGCAGAATCTTGCTTACGAAAAACAGCTCGATTTCAAACAGGACGAAGTTTTCAATCATATCAAAAGAATTGGCGGATTTGAGGATTTCGAAACGCAGCCGATTCTGGGAAGTAAGGAGCAGTATTTCTACCGCAATAAAATGGAGTTTTCCTTTTCAAATGCACGTTGGTTAACTCAGTATGAAATCTCTTCCGAAGAAAATTTCGGAAACCGCGACGCTTTAGGATTTCATATTCCGGGCATGTGGAGCAAAATTCTTGATCTTAAGGAATGCTGGCTTCAGGAAGATCCTTCAAATTATATTCGGCTTGCCGTAAAACAGTATGCCGTAGCAAACGGACTCGAGTTTTTCGATGTGAAAGAACAGACCGGCTTTTTACGGACTTTAATGTTGCGCCAAAACTCAAAAGGGGAGTGGATGGTTCTCTTCCAGCTTTTCCGTGATGATAAAGAAAACCGCGAAAAATTATTCGATTTCTTACTTAAAGAATTTCCACAGATCAAAACTTTGGTATACTGCATCAATTCAAAGCAGAACGATTCCATTTACGATCAGCATGTCGTAACCTATTTCGGGGAAGGATTTTTAATGGAGGAAATGGATGGTCTGCACTTTAAAATCGGTCCGAAATCTTTCTTCCAGACGAATTATAAGCAGGCATTGGAACTTTACAGAAAAACTTTGGCATTTGCTGATTTGAAAGGCGATGAGGTGGTTTACGATTTATACACCGGAACCGGTACCATTGCACAGTATGTTGCCAGAAATGCAAAGCAGGTGATTGGAATCGAATCGGTTCAGGAAGCGATCAATGCCGCAAAAGAACACGCGAAACTCAACGGACTTTCGAACTGTACGTTCTACTGTGGCGATATGAAAGATATTTTTAATGACGAATTTCTTGCGAACCATCCGAAAGCTGATGTACTGATTACCGATCCGCCACGCGACGGGATGCACCAGAAAGTTGTAGAACAAATCCTGAAGCTTTCTCCGGAAAAAATTGTTTACGTTAGCTGTAATTCAGCGACGCAGGCCAGAGATATGGCGCTGATGAAAGAGCATTACCGATTGGTGAAAATTCTTCCTGTAGATATGTTCCCTCAGACGCATCATGTGGAAAATATTGCGCTTTTAGTTAAGATTTAAGTACATTTGAATCATGAAATTTCTGAAAATATTTCTCCTTTCAGTATTTTTATTTACGCTCTTTTCCTGCGGAAGCGATGATGATATCTGCATAAGCGGCGAAGCGACTCCGCGGCTGAAGCTGAAATTTAAAACCAAAGCCACCGGAAAAGCAAAAACGCTGGATTCGCTTTTTGTCAACGTAGATTATGGAAACGGTCAGATTCCTGTCATTGCGACTAAAACAAGAACAGATTCGGTATTTATCCCATTGCGGGTTGATGATGCGCCTTTCACCAAAATATATGTGGGATTATCCCGGGCTGCAGTTACATCTGAGGTGAAAATTAATTACACGACTAAATCCGAGTATGTTTCGCCCGCATGTGGGATTAAAAAAATATACGAAAATGCCAGTGCTGTTCTGGAAGTTCCGAATCCTGTGGTAGATATCGAACGAAACCAAACCCAAATTACCGATGAATCCAAAACTCATTTTTTCCTTCTTTTTTAGTTTTCTGTTTGCCGCAGCCTTTGCTCAGAAAGCGCCGGACAGTTTGAAAATCAAATGGAAATATGAACCCAATTTCATGGTCGGGATTGATGTATTGAATGCTGGAATCGGGGTGTTTGGAGAAAGAAAACTCTTTCAGGGTTTTGTGTCTTCCAAAATTTCAAAGAATATTCATGCTGTTGCCGAAGCAGGTTTTGAAAAAAATATTTACCGGAAAAACGGTTACGACGCTTCCGTAAATGGTCCTTTTTTGAAACTGGGCGCTTTTTATATGTTGGCGAAAGACAAAGAAAATGAACTGAACGGTTTTTATGCCGGTGCCAAAGCTGCCGGTTCATTTTATAATCAGGAATACAGGGCAGTTCCGGTACGGGGCTACGGCGGAAGCGAGACTTCGGTAGCATTCCCTGCATCTTCTCAAAGTTCTTACTGGCTTGAAGCCACGATTGGGGGCCGGGTTCAGCTTTTCGAATCTCCTTTTTATATTGATGTGAATATGCAGCCGAGATATTTGCTTTTTTCAACCACTCAGGATGATATCAAGCCGATGATTGTTCCGGGTTTCGGCAAAAGTTCCGCAAAGTTCAATGTAGGCTTTGCATGGAATATCGCTTATCATTTTTAAGGGCGCCAACTGTTATGTAATGAATAATTTACTCGTAAATTTTCATGCAGGTTTTGAACTCGGTTTTCTTAAATATCTTATAACGATTAGATTTGTTTTATTAATTTATTTAATTTTGTACGAATTATATAATTAATCAATGGAATAGCTGACAAAAGTTTTGCGAATTAAATAAATTAATACTATTATTATTTTGACAGTCTGAGAAAAAAAATTACTTTTGGGATTAATTCAATAAAAAAATAATTAATCTATGAAGAGAATTTTTACTTCTTTACTTTGCGGATTGATGACAACGGCTGCCTTTGCACAATGGAGTCCAACATCAATGCAGGGTGAGAAAATTCGAACGGCGTCAAACGTCAAGAGTTATTATTCCCTGGATCTTAATGCAATGAGATCGAAACTTGCCAATGCGCAGGAAACCGGCAGCAACGCTGTTCCCGTAGAAATTAAACTCCCAACCCTTAACGGAAAGATCGAAAGATTTGCAGTTTACAGCTCGCCTGTAGTAGTGAAATCTATCGCTGACAGATACCAGTTGGGTTCATATGTTGGGGTAGGTATTGATGATCCAAATGCGATCGTAAGATTCAGTGTTGCGCCAAACGATTTCCAGTCGATGGTTGTAAGAAACGGTAATTACGAATTTATTGAACCTCAGAATACAGCTAAATCTGTTTACGGTGTTCATCCGAAAACCAATAAAACAGAAGAAGATAAAGCATTTGTTTGTTCTACAAGCGAAACACCTTTAACCAAGGCGCAAATGGACAAACTCTACATGTCCGGAAAGACTTTTACCAACAATCCTACAGATTTCAGCAAGGCTTCTGATAAAAAATACAGAACCATGCGTCTGGCGATGACTACAAACGGTGAATATACCCAGTATTTTGGTGGTGTTGCAGGTGCTATGACAGCGATTAACGCAACACTTACAAGATGTAACGGTGTTTTCGAAATGGATTTTGGTCTTCACTTAATTCTTCAGGATTTCCCGGCACTTATCTACCCTGATCCTGCCACAGATCCATATTCCACTAGTTTATCAAGCTGGAACCTTGCGGCGCAGAAAGCGATTACTGCGGTAGCTGGTGAAGCCAATTACGATATCGGTCACATGTTCGGCGCTTCCGGAGGTGGCGGTAACGCAGGCTGTATCGGCTGTGTATGTATCAGCCCGCCATTGAACGGTTCGGGTGTGCCTACTGCTAACGGTAAAGGCTCGGGAATTACTTCTCCGGCTGACGGAATCCCAATGGGAGACAACTTCGATATCGATTATGTAGCCCACGAAATTGGTCACCAGCTTGGTGCAAACCATACCTTCTCAATGAGTCTTGAAGGTACAGGTCAGAATGTTGAGCCAGGCTCAGGTTCTACCATCATGGGATATGCAGGTATTACCAGCCAGAATGTTCAGCAGCATTCTGATGCTTATTTCCACATCAATTCAATCATTCAGGTACAGAATAACTTGATTGCAAAAACCTGTGATATTGAAACTTCAGTGAACAACAATCCGCCGGTAATTACTGCCATGGCAGATGTTACGATCCCAAAAAGCACTGCTTTTGTTTTAACCGCGCAGGCTACCGATGCGGAAGGCGATCCGATGACGTATACTTGGGAGCAGGTTGATAATGCGTCTTCGGGTACAACCATTGCAAACTTGGGAACACTGACCAACGGACCTACATTCAGATCATGGACCCCTACAACCAATCCGACACGTTATTTCCCTAAGCTTTCTACCGTTTTAGCTGGAAATCTTAAAAATAATGCTGACTGGGAAGCGGTTTCTACAGTAGCCAGAGCGACTAATTTCCGCGTTACCGTACGAGATAATAACGCAGATGTAGCACAGAAGCAAACCCAGTCTGCTCTACAGAAAGTTACAGTACACGCGAACGGACCTTTCAAAATTACTTCTACTAAAGTATATAACAACGCTCCGGGGCCATTGACATGGGATGTTGTGGGAACTAACGCTGCACCTTTTAATGTTGCAAACGTTAAGATTGATTATACATCTGATAATGGTGCAACATGGACGGAACTTGCTGCTTCTACCCCAAATGACGGTACTGAAGATTTCAGCTTTGCATCTTTCCCAACCGATACTGCGCTGAAAGTTAGAATCTCTGCAATCGGTAACGTATTCTATGCCATTGCGCCTGTTACTGTTTCAGCAATTGTTGCGTGTGACGGTACTGCTCCTGCAGGGCTTAATGTTACTGCAGTTACAACAGTATCTGCTCTTGTGGCATGGGATCCTATCGCAAGCGCAACTTATATCGTAAGATACAAGAAAGCAGCAGACGCAACATGGACAGAAGTTCCGGTAAGTACCAACAGTTATACCATAACAGGTCTTGATGAGGGTACGGCATATAATGTACAGGTAGCTTCTGTTTGCACAGGTACAACCGGCACTTATACAGCAGTATCCAACTTTACAACGCTTATGCTTGCATATTGTACACTTACCTCTACTAACTCAAGTGATGAGTATATTTCTAATGTTACAATCACTGCGGAAGGAGCTGCCGGTGTCAACAGTACTTCTGGTGCATCTACGTACACAAACTATTCTACAGATCCCGCTAGATTAGTACGTTTGGCTAAGGGAACAAGTAATAATACAATCTCTGTAACTAAAGCGTGGACAGGTACGATTTATAACGAAGCAATTACTGTATGGTTAGATTTCGACAGAAGCGGAACATTTGATGCCGATGAAATCATTATGTCTTCTTCAGCGGACAAATTGACTCCTGTTACTGATACCTTCTCGGTTCCAGCAGATGCTTATTCCGGTGATAAAACAGTTGGAATGAGAGTAGCACTCAGATTTAGTACGCCTCAACTTAGCCCTTGTGGTACTTATACTTATGGCGAGGTTGAAGATTATGCAGTATTGATTTCACCAACCTTAGGTGTTAATGACAATGTGAAAGCAAATGCAGTTCAGGTATATCCAAACCCTGCAATTGATTTGCTGAATATCACTAAAGTTTCCGATAAGGCAACTTATACAATCTTCAATATGGCTGGTCAAGCTGTATCTAAAGGTAAAGTGTCTAACAATAAAGTACAGGTTTCTCAACTCGAGAAGGGTGTTTACATGATAGCTGTTGATAACGGCGGTGAGGTAAGCCAGGTGAAGTTTATCAAAAAATAAGTTTCATTATCTATATCATGAATCCCCGGAATACCACCGGGGATTTTTTTTGCCAGTTCATCCTTTTTACATTCCTTTCAAGCGTTATGACTTTGGGATTATTTAACAATTTAGTACTCAGTTTAACCTAACTTTAACCGCAAAATCCCATCTTATCACCGTAGGTTATGTGATATTTCACTTATTTTTGCCGTGTATATGAAGAAATTTTTTCTGCTCACCACTTTACTGTTGATTGCTAAAGTTCAGGCCCAGTTTTTTTCCGGAGAAATTATCATCAGAGATAATTCGGTGTATTATCTGAACCAGGTTTATGTAACCAACCTTACTTCCCAAAGTACGGTTTATACAGATTATTTCGGTGCTTTTAAGATCCCGGCGAAACCCGGCGACGTGATTCGATTTACCTCAATTGTTACCGACAGAAAAGATGTAACAGTAAGCGCTGATGACCTTCAGAATTTAAACAATTTCGTAGAACTGAAGATCGCCTATTATGATATTCAGGAAGTGGTGATCAGCAAATTTAAACCTACCGGAAACTTACGAAAAGATGTAAGCTCCCTGAAAACTGGAGAAAAGGCGCTGGCACTTCAGAAAATGATCGGATTACCGGCTCCGAAAGGCGACGGTACGCCACCACAACTCCCCGTAGCAGGGCTTGCAGGCGGAAGTCTTACATTCAGTATAGAAAGTATATACGATATCTTGTCTGGCGAAAGAAAGAAGAAAGAACGTGCACAACAGTACGAGAAAATGAACAGTGCGGTAACCGGGATCAGGAATTACTTCGGCACCGAATATTTTACCAGTCTTAAAATTCCTGCAAATTACATCGATAATTTCCTGCAGTTCGTGTATACCTCAGATAATATCTTACCTTACGTACAAAGCAATAATTACGAAGCAGTGTCGGTTTACATTGAGAAATATCTGCCAATTTACCAACGTAGACTGCGGAATTCGCACTTAATGGAGATTACGAAGTAATTTTTCGCGATTTTTAATTTTTTATGTTAAATTAAAAGTTTTATATTTGGCGGCTCGTTATTTAGGATTTTGTGTCCTGCTTTATATTAACTCATAAATTTCACTGAATGTCTTTTGTTAAAAATTTATTTTGTTTTTTAATGTTGTTGTCACTCTGTAATCTCTCTGCCCAGCGCAAAGGCAAAGATTTCAGCAATATTCTTCGCAGCTACAATATTTACGAAATTGATTCTTACCTGCGTATCGCCCACCCGGATGATCCGAAACGTTCTGTACTGAAACCACGACTTGTAAAACTGTTGAACGACTATATTAAGACGGCACATCCCGCAGATCAGAGAGTGAAGGATTTTCAGGAGAAGCTTGCCCTTCTGAAACGTAAACCTTCCACAAGAATAAGTTTCGATGAGATGAATGAAATCATCAAACAAAAGCAGATCGCAAAATACCGCGAGGAATCGCAGAAAAAACCGGGCACTTATGTAACGAAATCATACGGCAGTGCGGGAACCTCTGCACCGGCCACTTCAGCAGGCGGCGCGTCCTCCGGATATGTAAATCCCGAAGAAGCAGAATTCGAGATGCTGATGTCTGTAAATCCGATCGAACATAAGAATAATACAGTAAAAATCCTTAATTCCCTTTTTGATAACGATCCCAACAGTAAAGAGAGTATCGTACTGATCGAAAACAAATCCAAGTGCAATATTATCATGAGAATTGAGGGCGTTGGCAATACAAAATACAGGCTCGCAATACCCGCAGAAAGCGATAATACCATTGTGGTTGCAAAAGGTGATTATCTCTTCAGCAGCCTTCTTTGCGGTGCACAGTATGCATCACAGAAAACCGTGCAGAAAGCGGTGATGGTAGCTCTTGGAACAAAATAAATATTAAACCCATAAAAAAAGTGGGTACTGAACAATTTTATTTATTTTTGCACGTTTTTGAATGTAGAAAATGGGTAAAAATAAACTGGCAAGGTTTGCCGAGAACAGAACACTTAAGAATGTATTTCAGCCAACGAGAGAAGAGGCGCTAGACAACTACCATTTGAAAGGAAAGTGGCGAAGCGAAGTCTTCAGAAACGACAATCCTATAGTTTTGGAACTTGGTTGCGGAAAAGGAGAATATTCCGTAGGACTGGCAAAAGCATTTCCCGAAAAAAACTTCATCGGAATAGACATCAAAGGCGCCAGATTTTGGTTTGGAGCCAAAGAAGCAATTGCAGAAAATCTGACCAATGTGGCATTCCTGAGAACACAGATTGAGCTTCTGGAAGGTTTTTTCGCACAGGATGAGGTTGATGAAATATGGATTACCTTTCCGGATCCTCAAATCAAATTCAAGAGAACAAAGCACCGCATGACCAATCCGGAATTTCTGGAGCGGTACAAAAAAATGCTTAAAAAAGAGGGCACAGTTCATCTGAAAACAGATTCTGAATTTTTGCACGGATATACACTTGGGTTGCTGCAGGGGCAAGGCCACGAGATTATTTCTGCCCATCATGACATCTACGGAGCGCCGGAATACGAGCCGGGAACTCCGCTTTTAAGGGAAATAAAAACTTATTACGAGGGTTTATTTTCGGCGAAAGGCAAAACGATTACCTACATTAAATTTAAAATCAAGTAATTCCTGTTTCTCTTTAATGACGAAAACATTTTTTATGCTTGCGGCGTTCAGCTGCATGTCCCTTGCTGCCCAAATACAGAACAGCAATATCCTGAAAAGTACAGACGCAAAAGAAATTGAAGCGTTTCTGAAGACCGCCCAACGCGATGATCCGCGGCGAGGCACCCTCAACACCAAATTGGCAGCCCTTAAAAAGTCTAATCAGGGAAAAACTCCTGTCCAACTTGCGACGGCGAAATCTGTAACTCCCCAAAATTCAAAGTTTGCAGACGTTCAGAATGAAGATGAAGAATTCCGCAAGCTTACCGCCGGAAACCCCGGAGCGCACGAGCAGAAAACCGTAAAACTGCTGAACCAGCTTTTTGATAATGATGTGACGAACAAAGAAGCGATTCTGCTGATCCAGAATAATTCCGGCTGTAACATGATCATCAGGGTACACGGAAAGGAATCATACAATCTCCCTGTCCGTGCTGGCGGCGAAAACTTTGTCGTGCTGAAGAAAGGGAATTATCAGCTGAGCGGCAATGCCTGTAATGCAAATTATTCATCCTCAAAAAGTATTGCCAAAAATACAATTGTTACCTTAAGCAGCACAGAAAGCAATTTACCTTCCGGAAAATATGCACAAAACGCTGGAGGAAACTAAACTTTATGATTAAAAGGAAAATGTACCCGAGCTTTTGCCGGGTATTTTTTCTAAACAAAAAAAAGGTTCAGAAATTTTCTGAACCTTTTTCAATATCTGAAGATAAAATCTTATTCTGAAGCAGTGTCGAAATCTGCATCAGCCTCAGCTGATACTTTTTCTCCTTCTTCTTTAGATTTTTCTTTATCTGCTTTTCTTTGAGACAATCCGTCTTTGATAGAACCTGAAACTACGCTAAGGATCATATCGATAGATTTAGAAGCATCATCATTTCCTGGAATAACGAAATCTACTTTTCTTGGATCTGAGTTCGTATCAACGATAGCGAATACAGGGATACCCAATTTTTTAGCTTCGGTTACTGCGATGTGTTCTTTCATAATATCAACAACGAAAATTGCTGAAGGAAGACGAACCATGTCAGAAATTGAACCTAAGTTTTTCTCAAGGTTAGCACGCTGACGGTCAACCTGAAGTCTTTCTTTTTTAGATAAAGTTTCGAAAGTTCCGTCTTTCTTCATTTTATCAATGTGGTTCATTTTCTTAACAGCTTTACGTATGGTAACAAAGTTTGTTAACATTCCACCTGGCCATCTTTCAGTAATATAAGGCATATTAAGTTCAGCTGCATATTTAGCAACTACTTCTTTCGCTTGTTTCTTTGTAGCTACGAAAAGAACTTTTTTGCCTGCAGAAGTAATTTTTTCCAAAGCGTTACAAGCCTCGTCTAATTTTACTGCTGTTTTATGTAAGTCTACAATGTGAATACCGTTTTTCTCCATAAAAATGTATGGAGCCATATTTGGATTCCACTTTCTGGTCATGTGACCGAAGTGTACACCTGCCTCTAAAAGGTCTTTAACATTTGCTTTTGCCATGTCGCTTTTTTGTTTTTAGTTTACGTTCCGCTTTTTCGCAATCAACTTTTCTTTAGATGGGAGAAAAGTTTGGGTGCTAAACTAAACGGGGCATTTTGATTAGATAATAGAGCCAAGAACCGGGAACCAAGATTTCTGAAAAACATCCTGAATCCTGCGTCTCGTGTCTTGAATCTTTTGAATTAACGTTTTGAGAACTGGAATCTCTTTCTTGCTTTCTTCTGACCTGGTTTCTTTCTCTCCACCATTCTTGCATCTCTTGTAAGCAAACCGTGTGGTTTAAGCAATAACCTGAATTCAGCGTTGATCTCACATAATGCTCTGGAAACTCCTAATCTGATAGCTTCTGCCTGACCAGTAATTCCGCCTCCGAAAACATTCACTGTTACGTCATACTGACCTACAGTTTCTGTCAACAAAAATGGCTGATTAACTTTGTAAACCAAAACATCAGTTCCGAAATATTCCTTAGAATCTTTCTTGTTAATAGTGATAACACCAGAACCTGGTCTCACATAAACTCTTGCAACAGAAGTTTTTCTTCTTCCGATTTTATGAACTATTGACATATTAATTATTTGAATTCGTTAATATTAATAACTTTTGGCTGTTGAGCTTCATGTTTGTGTTCAGTTCCTTCATATAAATAAAGGTTGCTGAATAACTGAGATCCTAATCTGTTTTTTGGAAGCATACCTTTTACAGATTTTTCCAATACTTTTAAAGAATCTTTTTTCTGAAGTTCAAGAGCAGTCATTGACTTTTGACCTCCTGGGTACCCAGTATGCCAAATGTAAGTCTTGTCAGCCCACTTGTTCCCGGAAAGGGTTACTTTCCCAGCATTCAAAACGATTACGTTATCTCCGCAGTCTGCGTGAGGCGTAAAATTCGTTTTGTGCTTTCCTCTCAAAATCTTTGCAACCTTAGAAGCTAGTCTTCCTAACGGTTGTCCTTCAGCGTCTACCACAACCCATTCTTTATTAGCGGTAGCTTTGTTAGCTGAAACTGTTTTGTAACTTAATGTATTCACACTTTTTCGTTTAACGATTAAACATAATTTTCCCTAAATAGGGTGTGCAAAGGTAGAGATTTTTTTCGGAACTGAAAATGTTTTGGGAAAGATTATCCTAAGAATTTGAAAATGATGTGGTTATTTCTTTCGTCGAACCAAAGTGATGGTCTTTTTAAGAGAATAATTCAGACTATTTTCTCAGCGATTTAGAGCTTTTAAAACTCGCAAAAATATAATACGCCACAAAAACCATCGAAAATTTAATAACAGAAGGAACGGCTTTCTCCAGATCAAACAGGAAAATTCCTATAACAACCAGAACCGCCATTCCGATAAAAGAAATTCCCAGCTTCTGAGGTAAAGTGAATTTTTCATCATCAAGAAAATACGCCATTCCCCAGGCTGATCCAAAAGCAAAACCATAATAAAGATCCAGCGCCCAACCCTCACTTCCCAAAAGAAAATAATTCAGAACAAAACTGATTAATGTTCCGGCTAGAAGATAAATTAGGGCGCGCTTCATATAATATAGGTTTCCGCAAAAATATTGAATTTTATATGAATAGACAGAATTGAATATGTTTCTGTGAATTGAAATCCGGTTTTTTAAATACAAAACATTTTGAATCAGGAACTTGCTTCCGTTTTTAAATTTTATATAAATGTTTATCTTTGAAAACTATCGAACATTCAATTATGGAAACCCAAAAATATTCTCCAAAAAACAAAATCCGTATCGTTACCGCCGCCGCATTGTTCGACGGACACGATGCTGCAATCAATATCATGCGCCGCGTCATTCAGGCAACCGGTGTTGAGGTTATACACCTTGGTCACGACAAATCGGCAGAAGAAGTCGTGAACTGCGCGGTTCAGGAAGATGCCAATGCCATCGCACTTACTTCTTATCAGGGCGGTCACAACGAATATTTTAAATACATCTATGATCTTTTAAAAGAGAAGAACGCTTCACACATCAAAATTTTTGGCGGTGGCGGCGGTGTAATCCTTCCCGAAGAAATTAAGGATTTAATGGATTACGGCGTAACGAGAATTTATTCTCCTGATGACGGCCGGGAACTTGGCTTGCAGGGAATGATAGATGATCTCGTACAGAAATCAGATTACGCAACCGGTGAAAACATCATTGTTACAGATTTGGACAAAATCAATTTCGAAGATTCAAAATCAATTGCAGAAGTTATTTCTGCTGTTGAAAACTTTTCTGAATCGAAACCAGATTTAGTAAGAGAAATCGATGAAAGAGCAAAAGATTCCACCATTCCGATCATCGGGATTACCGGAACCGGCGGTGCAGGAAAATCTTCGTTAACCGACGAACTGGTAAGAAGATTTATCCGTTCCAATCCGGAAAAGAAAATCGCGATCATTTCTATCGATCCTTCCAAGAAAAAAACAGGCGGTGCACTTTTGGGCGACAGAATCCGGATGAATTCTATCAACGATCCCCGTGTTTATATGCGTTCGATGGCAACGCGTGAGAACAATGTTTCGGTTTCTCCGCACATTCATTCCGCATTAAATATTTTAAAAATTGCAAAACCCGATGTCATCGTTCTGGAAACTTCAGGAATCGGTCAGTCAGGTTCCGAAATTACCGATATTGCTGATGTTTCGATGTACGTCATGACTCCGGAATATGGCGCTTCAACGCAACTGGAGAAAATCGATATGCTCGATTATGCAGATTTGGTCGCTTTAAATAAATCCGACAAACGGGGCGCTTTGGACGCGTTGCAGGCGGTAAAAAAACAGTTTCAGAGAAATCATCTGCTGTTCGAGCAGCCTTTGGAAGAAATGCCGGTTTACTCGACGAAAGCCAGCCAGTTCAACGATTGGGGAACGACTGAACTTTATAATGAATTAATTAAAAAAGTAAATGAAAAGTTCGACGGATTAAATCTGAGCGGATATATTGAGCAGAATGTTTCAGAAGAAACCACCATTATCCCTCCGAAAAGAGTTCGCTATCTTTCTGAAATAGTTGAAAATAACCGTGCTTACGATAAAGAAGTAGAAAATCAGGCACTCATCGCCAAGAAAATGTACCTGATTGAGGGCGCGAAAGCACTTATCCAGGACGACCAGCATACGCATGACAAACTGGAAAAAGTATTCCTGAAAACCAAAAAAGAGCTTTCGGAAGAAAACGCGGCCTTCTTGCACGGCTGGCATCATTTCAAGCAAGAACTGCAAGCGGATACTTACTCCTACTTTGTTCGCGGGAAGGAAATTAAGGTGCAGACCAAATCTGAAACACTTTCGCATCTACAGATTCCAAAGATTGCTTTGCCCAAATTCCAGGATTGGGGTGATTTGATCCGTTGGAAAGGTCAGGAAAATGTTCCGGGCGCATTTCCTTTCACTGCCGGAATTTATCCGTTCAAAAGAACTGGTGAAGATCCTACAAGAATGTTCGCTGGGGAAGGCGGACCGGAAAGAACCAACCGCAGATTCCATTATGTTTCGGCAGATATGGACGCGAAAAGACTTTCTACCGCTTTCGATTCGGTGACGCTTTACGGTCAGGATCCGGCGTTTCCACCTGATATTTACGGGAAAATCGGTAACGCGGGAGTTTCTATTGCGACTTTGGATGATGCGAAAAAACTCTATTCAGGTTTTGATTTGGTGAACGCGATGACTTCCGTTTCCATGACGATTAACGGTCCGGCGCCAATGCTGCTTGCGTTTTTCATGAATGCTGCGATAGA
Organism: Chryseobacterium sp. HSC-36S06; assembly: GCF_024171485.1. Classification (GTDB taxonomy): domain Bacteria; phylum Bacteroidota; class Bacteroidia; order Flavobacteriales; family Weeksellaceae; genus Kaistella. Next base: position 187,039 of record NZ_JALJZX010000003.1, on the reverse strand, counting down.
CCAGAATTGTGAGAAGTATATTGAAGAAAATAATCTTTGGGATAAAGTCGAAGATACTTTAAAACAGAAATTTGATGATAAAGGATTGAAACGTCCAACTTACAGCGGCGAACTTCCGCCTTCCAATAACGGTTTAGGTTTAAAATTACTTGGTTTAACCGGTGACGAAATTCTTGATGCTGATGTTTACGCAAAGATTAAAGCCGAAACCATCGCTACCGTTCGCGGAACCGTTCAGGCAGATATTTTAAAAGAAGATCAGGCACAGAATACCTGTATTTTCTCTACGGAATTTGCTTTGAGGCTGATGGGCGACGTTCAGGAATATTTCATCAAAGAAAAAGTAAGAAACTTCTATTCGGTGTCGATTTCAGGTTATCACATCGCGGAAGCGGGCGCTAATCCGATTTCCCAACTCGCATTTACTCTGGCAAACGGTTTCACATATGTGGAATATTACCTGAGCCGCGGAATGGATATCAACGATTTTGCTCCGAATTTATCCTTCTTTTTCTCGAACGGAATTGATCCGGAATATGCCGTAATCGGTCGTGTAGCGAGAAGAATCTGGGCAAAAGCAATGCGCGAAAAATACCATGCCAATGAAAGAAGCCAGATGCTGAAATACCACATTCAGACTTCCGGCCGTTCACTTCACGCTCAGGAAATCGATTTTAATGATATCAGGACGAGTTTACAGGCTTTGTATGCCATCTACGACAACTGTAACTCGCTGCACACCAATGCTTATGACGAAGCGATTACTACGCCGACAGAAGAGTCTGTAAGAAGAGCAATGGCAATTCAGCTGATTATCAATAAAGAACTCGGTTTGGCGAAGAACGAGAATCCTTTGCAGGGTTCATTTATTATTGAAGAACTGACGGATTTGGTTGAAGAAGCTGTTTATGCGGAATTTGACAGAATCACCGAAAGAGGCGGCGTTTTGGGTGCGATGGAAACGATGTATCAGCGTTCGAAAATTCAGGAAGAATCCATGCATTATGAATGGCTGAAACATACAGGTGAATATCCGATCATCGGCGTGAATACTTTCCTTGGAAAAGACGGTTCTCCAACGGTTTTACCGGGCGAAGTAATCCGTTCAACAGAAGAGGAAAAACAGCTGCAGATCAAAAACCTGGAAAATTACCAGAATGCTAACGCAGCAAACACCGAAAATGCTTTAAAACAGCTTCAACACGGTGCTGTTAATCAGGAAAATCTTTTCGAACTGATTATGGATGCGGTGAAATACTGTTCTTTGGGACAAATCACAAATGCCTTGTTTGAAGTCGGTGGAATGTATAGAAGGAATATGTAGGTCCAATATTATTTTATATTTAAAAACCGTGTAAAGTTGATGCTTGACACGGTTTTTGCTTTAGGTTGAAAATGTAATTCAAACTTTCGGTAATGGTATTAAAAATTTACTCCAATTATTTTCTTTTTCTCTTCTTCATTTTAATTTCGTGTAAATCTGAACCGGAGAAAATCGCGCATGACTCAGTCACGCGAAATGCAATTATCGACAGCACCATTACCGCCTTGCAGAAAAAATTACTTGCGCAGCAGATCGATTCCGTGTTTTCTAAAACGAAATTCAACGGAAGTATTTCTGTCGTACAGAACGGCGAAAAATTATATGAAAGGGAAAATGGACTTGAAGATTTTAAAACTAAAGCAAAACTTGACAGCAATTCGGTTTTCGCGATTGGTTCGGTGAGCAAGCAGTTTACGGCCGTGATGATTTTAATGCTGGAAGATCAGGGAAAGCTCAATACTAATGATAAAATCTCCAAATTTTTACCCGAATTTCAAAATAAACAGTTTGAAAGCATTACTGTTCATCAGTTATTGAATCACACTTCCGGAATCAGCGATCTGGGAAACGGCCTTCATTCAAAACCCGGGAAGGAGTTTAATTATTCCAACAAAGGTTACCGGTTTTTAGGGGAAATTATTGAGAAAGCTTCGGGGAAATCTTACGAGGAAAATGCAGAAGAACTTTTCGGTAAGGCTGGAATGCTTCATTCTTCTACGGCTAATGTTTTTAACGGAGATCATTTTGCGGGAGCTTATCTGGGAAATCCTTCCCGCTTTGAAAGAATTGAAAATATGCCGAAACGGCTTTCCAATAAAGAAATTTCCGTCGCTGCTGGCGGAGTGTTATCCACTGTGAATGATTTGCACCGCTGGAATACTTCATTATACAGCGGGAAAATCCTAAAACCGGAAACGCTGAAGAAATTTTTGCAGAAGTCGTCAGAAAATCATCATGCGATTTTAGGCAAAGTGGGTTACGGATACGGGATTATGATTAACGAAAGGAAACAGCCGTCCTATTTCCACAGCGGTTATGTAAAAGGTTCGCCGTCACTGAATATTTATTATCCCGAAACAAAAACTTCCGTAGTAATCCTTTCGAATATTGCCGATGAAAGCAAAGGGAAGAACGGTTTTTTTGTTCCGCACAAAGAAGTGAAAAAAGTGACTGAAATTATTGAAAATGCAGTGACTGATCTTCGAAAAGAAATGTTAAAATAAGTTTAACCGCCTAAAGTTTTTCTCAGCTCATCCAAAAATCCTGCAAAACGTTCCGGCGTAGTTCTGTTGGCAAATCCCGGAATGAAAGTATGTTCTTTTAACAGCAGTTCGGTTGTTTTACCCTCAGTAATCGCTTTTAGAACAAACTCGTTCGAAGCTTCCAGAAAATCTGCCATTTCTTTTAAATTGGATTTATTTCCTGTCGTGAGTTCCGGTTTGTTGGCGTGACCGAAAATAAAAACCGTATCATCATCAAAGGTTTTTTGCGCTTTTTCCAGGACTTTAATCCAGTTTCTGGAATCTGAACCGTCGACAGTACGGTAAACGGGAATCATGTTATTAAACATCAAATCTCCCATGTGCACCACATTGTCTTTCTCAAAATGATACATCACGTCACCGAAAGTATGTCCGTTCCCGAAATGATAACCGGTTACTTTTTCATTTCCCAAATCGATTTTATATTCCTTTTCGAAGAGTAATGTAGCATATCGCTGTTCGCCAAGTTTGTTGCTTTTTTCCGCAGCCTTCCTCTGAAGTTCGGGAACCCGGTTGTGAGCAAGAATTTTGGTCTCAGGATCTTTAAAAGCGATATTTCCGGAAGTATGATCACCGTGATGATGGGTGTTACAGAGATAGAGTACAGGTTTTCCTTTAACAGAAATTCCGTCTAAAACAGGCTGAACGGAATCGGGAAACTGAGAATCGATGATAACGAAACCGTCTTTCGTTTCGAAAATTCCTACGGTTCCGCCTTTGTTCGTGTATCTGCTGATATTTCCACGGACATTGGAGAGATTACCTGCACCTAAATTTAAAGGATCAAAAACAGTTCTGTTAGAAACAGATGAGGTACAGCTCAGCAAACCTGGCGCAAAAGCCAGACCTAAACCTGCGGCAAATGTGGTGGCGAGAAATTCTTTTCGGTCCATTTTCAATATTTTTATTAAAAGTAAACTTTTTTTTATAAACTCTAAGTTGAAGGAAAATTACCGATAAGTTGCCTAAATTTGCCGCAATGCAAACCGAAAAAATTATCTTGGGAATCGACCCCGGAACCACCATTATGGGTTTCGGACTGATTTCTGTCGTAAAAGGAAAAATGGAAATGATCTCCATTCACGAATTAATTCTGAAGAAATATCCCAATCACGAAACCAAACTTAAAGTGATTTTCGATAAAACGCTGGCGCTTATCGATGAATTTCATCCAGATGAAGTTGCGCTGGAAGCCCCTTTTTTCGGTAAGAACGTACAGAGTATGCTGAAGCTCGGGCGGGCGCAGGGTGTGGCCATGGCAGCCTCGCTTCATCGCGATATTCCCATTACTGAGTATTCTCCCAAGAAAATTAAAATGGCGATTACGGGGAATGGAAATGCAAGCAAAGAGCAGGTCGCCGGCATGCTGCAAAATCTTCTTAACCTCAAAGAATTCCCTACTAAATATCTCGATGCTTCGGATGGATTGGCAGTTGCGGTCTGTCACCATTTTAATTCAGGAAATTTGGTTTCCGATAAGAGTTATTCGGGATGGGACAGCTTTCTGAAACAGAATCCCGACCGTTTAAAATAAAAAACTCCTTCAAAAATATTGAAGGAGTTTTTTATTTTTATTAAATTTTAAGGTTGCCAGAAAGACCATTGTGTACCATTAAAAACCGCAAGTATTTTGTTTGCGGAATCATATACCATCATTCCCGGGGCGGGATTTTTAATGTTGAGGTGTGGTGACGGTACCTGTGGTAAAATCATGGCTTTATTCGGATCCGAAAGGATTAGAATCCCCGGTACCTGAGCCTGAGGTATTGCGGAAGGCCCGATTACGGTTTTTGCCGTAGGATTTTCTGCGATAATTACCAGCGGATTTACGATACTCTTGGTTTTCGCGGCATTACCGGTGAGGTTTTGCCACGTTCCGTTCCCTAATTTTAACTTCATGATTCTATCACTATGATCCATAATCAAGGTTCCGGGAACAGCGCTGGTTGCATCTGCGACTGCAACATACGGCAAAATAATCCCACGCTCTTCTGCACCGAATTCCATTGAAACCGAGGAGTTGGTTACTTCTGTTTTGGTACCGGGATTAATTATGACCTGTGCGAATATTAAAGTGGAAAATAAAAGTGACGATAGCGTTAAAAATGTTTTCATGTATTTTACTTAATAATTATAAAGAGGGACATGTTGGTGTAGTGAAAGTATGCCACGCGGGTGCAGCATCACCAGCTTTCAGCGTGTAAATTTTTGGCTGTCCGTCACTGAGGTCAAAAACCATCATTCCTTCTACAGGAATTAGGATCGCGCCGGTGTTTTCTACCCGGTTAATTACGAAACCTTTGGTTTGGGATTCCAGTGCCATATGTCCGCCCTGAGCTTTTTCCGGCCAAAAGTCCGGAGTCGTTGATGAAAGTGCGCCCGCTCTTCCCAATGCTGTGATTCCGAATTTTGTAGGATATTTATTAGCTGGATCCATAACAGGGTCTCTATAACACGCACAATTGATGGAGCCTGCGGGGCTTACTTCCAAAGTTACGGTTGTAGTTGAAACTACTTGATATGAAGTAGGTGTATTATCGTAAGGGTAAGAAACTGTTAGAGAATAAACATAGGTGCCATCGAGTGCGAAAGGCCCCAATGAAGGATCCGGAATGCTGTTGGCATCGCCAGGCGCTGTAAAACTGCCTATCAGGGGACTGAAGGTGTAGCCTGCCGGTCCGCTCTCAAGTTTAAGCTCATAATTCACAGTCTTGCCTGCGGGTACAATTCCGGTAAAACCTGCGGTGAGGTTTACAGGTGTAAGGATGTCGCCCACGCAGACCTTAAGCGTACTTAGCGAAAGTTGCGCCGCTAAACTTCCACCGTAATTATTAAGCTGCACAAATGTATATGGTGAACTTGAATCGATACACACTCCATATTCTGATTCTACCAAAGTGCCGTCGGCATTGTAAAATTTGATTTTTTGATTTCCTGTACAGCTGATCCCAAGTTGCTGTAGACCGTTTGATCCTAATCCACTTTCGGTACCAACCGCGTTGTAATCGGTAATAATAATGGAATTCCCGCTTCTCAGGCCAAGTGACGAATTAAGTGCCTTGAAGTAAAATACACCACCTAAAATATAAACATTTTGTTGATCACCAAGCAGTTTAAGTTCTACGGGGCCACTTTCTAAGTTTATTCTTCCGACATTGGGTCCGGAGGAAACAGATGAATATACATTCACGACAGGATTATTTGCCAGAATATAAAGATTGCCAAAATAGTAAGTTTGGCTTGTATTTACCGTCACCTCCGTTCCTTGGGTTATAAATACGTTATAGTCACCCTGAGCAGTGGATGTAGTTCCCACGCCAGGTGCGGTTGTTGCAGGAATCCAGGCGCAGACACCTCCTGAACAGCTATAAACTTCCCAGGTGGAAGCTGCAGTCCAGTTACCGGTGATTTTCGAACGGTAATCTCCTTGTATAGGCGGTGGGGCAGCCTGTGCGGCGATAGAAATGGTTAGTAAAAAGAAGGCAAACTGCAAAAGTTTCAATAATAACTTTCTGTAAGAAAAAATAGAATATTGTTGCATTATAAGTTTAGATTTTTCTTTAATCATTCTGGGAATTGCTGCGACAAGCTTTGGGGAACAATATTAACCAGATAACCATCATAGATTTTATTTTTGGGATAAATATAAAGGAATTATTTGGGATATTATGTTAATTAGTGATCAAAAAAACTAAGATAATGAAAACCAACAGGTTTAATACATAAGCCTTCATGCAGAATGGTAAGATAATCTAAAAATAAGATCTCCTTCAAACGATAATGAAGGAGATCTTGTTTTAGAAAATAGTAATTCTTTTTAGGGCTTCCAGAATGACCATTGTGTACCGTTATAAACAGCCAGCATTTTCTCCGCAGCATCATATACCATCATTCCGGCGGCAGGATTTTTAATATTTAAGTGAGGTGAATTGACTTTAGGTAAAATCATTGCCTTGTTTGTGTCAGCCAAGACAAGTATCCCAGGTACTATACTCTGGGGTGGATTTGAGGAACCAATGATTACCTGTGCTGTAGCGTGATCTTGACCGGTCGCAGGAGCATTTGAAAGATTATTCACTTTTGCAGCAGCACCCGTTAGGTTTTGCCAGGTTCCGTCAGCCAGTTTTAATTTTACAGCTCTGTCGGCCGGATCCATAATAAATGTTCCTGCGATAGCGTTTGCGGCAGCTGTTTCCGCCACATACGGAAGAATTATTCCACGAGATTCATTTCCGAATTCCAGGGACACAGAATTGTTGGTTACCGAGGTTTGGATGCCAGGGTTAATTATAACCTGGGCGAACATAACGGGTGCTGTAAGCAACCCGAAGATTGATAAGAAATTTTTCATGTATTGTGTTTTAAAGACTAGGGCAAGCCGGAGTAGAAAAGACATGCCACGCGAATAAGGAATCGCCATCTTTCCGCGTGTAGATTTTGAGTTTACCGTCACTTAAATCAAAAATAATCATCCCTTCAACAGGAATTGCGATTGCGCTGGTGTTTGCTACCCTATTGATAACAAAACCTGCTGTCTGCGATTCGATGGCGATATGTCCGCCTTCTCTAAGAGTTGGCCATGAATCCGCTGAGGAACTTCCGTCAGTGCCAGCTCTGTCGAATGAACTGATTCCCAACTTTGTTGGATATTTGGAGGAGTTATCCCTTGCAGCATCTCTATAGCATGCACAAGCCGCACTACCTGAAGGCCGCACAATGATAGTCACCTGCTCGGTGGATGACATGGTATAACTGGCATCGTACAGATAAGATACTGTCAAAGAAAAGACATAAGTTCCTGGTATCGTAAATGTGCCTAAAGATGGGTCCGGAATACTGGTTGCCGTACCTGGGTCGGTAAATGTTCCGCTTAAACCTGTATAGGAATAGCCGGCAGGCCCGCTGACAAGTTGAATATTATAAGTGATGATTTTACCATCTGGAATACTTCCTGTATAATTGGTTAGCAATGTTGAGGAACTCCCCGCGCACAATTGGGCAGGAGATGCTGTAAGGATAGCGGATATGCTGCCACCGTTGCTGTTCACTGCCACAAAATTGTAGTCGGAATTGTTACCGTTGCAGACCATATAATTTTGCGCTACCGTGCCGTTGGCATTGTAAAATTTCACCTGCTTATTACCGGTGCATCCATTTTGTAAAGGTTGAAGTCCATTGGATCCTAAAATCTGGTTTGTTCCGTTATAGTTGTTAACTACAAGGGCATTTCCGTTCAGTAAACCCACAACGGTATTGTTTGTTTCGAAATAGAGAACACCTCCGTAAATAAAAATATCCTGGTCATTTCCCAATAAGAAGAAATTTACGCCGCCGTTCGGCCCCGAAAGATTAATTCTTCCCACATTTGCTCCGGAAGAAACAGCGGGCTGAACATTTGTAACAGGATTGCTCGCTAAAATGTAAAGATCGCCGAAGTAATAAGTTGCACTGCTGTTAATATTAATTTCCGTTCCAGGCGAAATATATACATCATAAGTGGCTTGGGACGCAGCTGTTGTTCCCTGCCCGGGATACTGTACTGCAGTTTGCCAAATGCTGCCATTATAAACCTCCCAGTTTGCTGCGGTGGTCCAGAGGAAAGGCCCGTTGCCCGTCTGTACTTTTGACCGGTAATCACCCGAAGTAGCTGGCGGAGCAGATTGTGCGTAAGCAGAAAAGGATAATAAAAGTAAAATTAGTGGGAAAAGCTTTTGTATCAGCTTTCCATAAAAAAAGATAGAATTTTTTTTCATTGTGTTTTGTTTGCTTTCAAAGCAACAAGCAGCTAATTCGTAGAAGACTGCATTTGTGTTCCCGCGAAGATATAGCTTATGGTTGTCATCTAATGTCAATCACGTTTAATGTTGTAAACTAATCAGATATTTACTTGGTTAAACCTAATACTATTTGTAACATTGTTACGTTTTTAATGACAAATTATTTAAGATTTAAGCATTCAAAATTTTAATTAATGAAAAAACCCACTCATAATATACCTCCTGTAAGCCACAAAATAAATTGGTTTCAGCACTTTCTGCTCGTTTGTTCTGGCGGGAATATTCATATTTTAAAAAAATCTCCCTCGGAATGGAATAAGTTCGCGGGTATCGGCGGTATTGTTCTGTTTACAGCGATTTTTGCTACGCTTTCAGCGGGATATGCGATGTTTACAGTGTTCGATGATTTATGGATTTCTATCGGTTTTGCAGTTTTGTGGGGTTTAATGATTTTCAATCTGGACCGTTACATTGTTTCATCGATCAAAAAAACAGGAACATGGTGGAACCAGATTTTAATGGCAGTTCCCCGACTTATTTTAGCGGCATTTTTAGGCATTATTATATCAAAACCTCTGGAGCTGAAAATCTTTGAAAAAGAAGTGAACAAACAGCTTAACACCATTATCCAGAGAAACAAAACCCAGCTTCAGGCAGAAATGAACGGCCGGATTCTTCAGCAAAGCGGTCCTTTCGAAACTGAGAAAAAACAGATTGCATTGAAGATCGCCGATTATCAGAAATCCTATGATTCGGCTGCGGTAGAACTTGAAAAAGAGATTTTGGGGAAACAAAGCGGATTAACCTCGGGAAAAGTAGGTTTCGGTTCCAATGCAAAACGGAAATCAGAACTCAAGGAACAGCGCCGCCAGGATCTGGAAAATTACCAGAAACAAATCGCTCCGAGGCTTGAATACCTCGACAAAGAAATATCTAAAGTCTATACCAACATAGAAACCGAAAGAAATAAAACCGAAACTTTTGAAGACCGATTCAATGGGTTTGCAGCGCGGCTTCAGGCTTTGGATGAACTCGGAAAAAACACTCCAATCATCGGTATTGCCGCCGCTTTTATCATGGGACTTTTTATCTGTCTTGAGATTTCTCCGGTTCTCGTGAAGCTTATTTCTTCTGTCGGGCCTTACGATTATCTTCTCGATAAAACCGAAAATGATTACCGCCTTTATGCTAAAGAAAAAATGGAAAAAGGAAATTCCGGAACCGATTGGCGCATTGATGATTTTAAAGAGAATCTTGGTAAATAATTTATAGATTTACATAAATAAAAATTAATGAAGAAAGTATTTAATATCTTATTTATATTTCTAACAATTACTTTGAGTTTCGCACAGTCTAAGAAAGAATTCAAACGGCAGGGTTTATCTGCTTTTGGCAAGGGAGATTTTGTCACAACAAAAGAAAACTACCTTAAATTATTAGAGAAAGGTGAAAAAACATTGGAAACGTACACAATTTTGGGAGATTGCGAATTTCATCTAGGAAACTTAGAAGAAGCAATTACTTATTACCGGAAAGCCCAAGAGAAAAACCCGATCTATTCAGGTCTTTATTTACGTGTGGCAAACGTCTTGAGAAAGCAAAAAAAGTTTGAGGAAGCTATCATGAATTTCCAGAAAATGGCGATTACAGATCCCCAAAACCACAGATTTATAATATGATTGCCAGCACGTATTATGAAAGTGGTAAATTTCAGGCAGCTTTGGATGCAACTGATATGATGGTGAAATTAGGAGGGGAAAATTTAGACGTAAGCTACGGGCGATCTCTTTCTTATGTTAAATTGAATAAAATTCGAGAAGCATGCATTGAACTGGAAAAGGCCGATCAATTTGATAAAGATAATGAGCTCAAGGAAATTGATGTTATGAAAGCTCAGCATTGTATCAAATAGTAGATTATTTCTGATCTAAAATACAGTAAGGAAACGCCGGAACCGATTGGCGCATTGATGATTTCAAAGAAAAATTAGGAAAAGGAAATTCCGAAACATTTTCTGAATAAATTTCTGAATCTGTATTATATCATTCCCGAAAATAGATTCCCAACCACCACTACTTCATATCTTTATCGTTAAGATTTTTTGGAGAAGTGGAAGTAACATTTAATAAACGTTGGCTTATCGCCATCATGGGAACTCTTACCCATTTGGGTCTGGGAACTGTTTACGCCTGGAGTTTTTTTCAGAAACCAATTGCCGGGACTTACGGCTGGACCAACAGTGAAACTGCCTGGGCATTCAGTTTAGCCATTCTGATGCTTGGAATTACGGCGGCTTGGTGCGGATCAAAAATTGAAAAATTCGGTGCGAGGAAATTGGCAGTAATAGGAGTCATTCTCTATGCTTTAGGCTATATTATTTCTTCATTCGCCTTAAGTTTGGGCTCGCTGTTTCTCCTGTATTTCGGTTTCGGAATTGTTGGCGGAATTGGTCTCGGACTTGCTTATGTTACGCCTGTCGCTGTGGTTTTAAAGTATTTCCCCGACAAACCCGGACTGGTTACGGGAATGGTGGTCATGGGTTTCGGGCTCGGCGCTTTGGTCATGTCGAAAATTCTGGCGCCTCTTTTTCTTGAGCTTTTTAATGGAAATCTGCCACAGGTTTTTCTCGTCATCGGAATCACACTGTTGGCAATATTGCCTTTTTTTGCACAGTTTTTAAGATTTAAGAATCCTTCTTCGGCCAGTTTAAAATCTTCTGAAAAAATTGAGGTTTTGTCTCATATTTTAAAATTAGATTATCTCATCATTTGGCTGGTTTTTACCTTCAATATTATTGCGGGAATGATTTTCATTTCTTTTCAATCTCCATTGCTGCAGGATCTACTGAAGCTGCAAGGTTTTACTGAAGTAAAAAGTTTAGAAGCGAAAGGAGCGACTTTAATAGGTGTCAGCGCGCTTTTCAACGGGATTGGCAGGTTTTTCTGGGGAAGTGTTTCTGATAAGATGGGACGGATTATTACTTTCCGGCTGATTCTTCTGATTCAGATTTTTGTTTTTATAATGCTCATCAACACATCGGATGTCATGCTTTTTTCAACAGGCGTCTGTATTATTCTTTTGTGTTATGGCGGTGGTTTCGGCGTGATGCCTTCTTTAATTAAAGAAAGATACGGCAGTACTCTCGCAGCGTCGATTTACGGAATCACACTGATAGGATGGGGAATCGGCGGAATTTTCGGGCCGCAGATTACAGCGTTTATGATTGATCACTTCCCGGAAAATGCTGGGAATAACGCGTACGTCGCTGCATTGGTGCTCCTTTCTTCCGGATGGGGACTGTTATTTTTTATAAAAACAAAAAATGCCTCACCAGATGTAAGGCATAAAGAATCATTAAAAAATATCAGTTAAACTTAATTGAGTTGATTTACGGTTTTTGCAACCGCTTCGGCATTAATTCCCGAGCCTTCTTCCTGGCTTACGAGTTCACCGTTTCGGTCGAAAACACTGATGATATTGGAGTGAGAAAATTCAATAGGTGAAATTTTTTTGTACTTCACTGCAAGAACATTCGCAAATTCGCGTGTCGCTTCTTCATCGCTTACGAGGAACATCCAGGGAGCCTGATCCATATTTCTTTCGGCAGCAAATTTTTTCAGCACTTCCGGTGTATCATTTGTTGGGTCGATGGAGATAAGAACGAGTGACGTATCATCCAGTTTATCTTTCTCAATTTTCGCATGAACTTTCTTCATGTCGGCGACCAGGATCGGGCAAGCGGTTCTGCAGCTTGTGAAAATCATTACCACAACAAGATTTTTGCCTTTCAGATCTTTCAGATGAAGTTCTTTACCATCCTGATTCTGCCATTTTGAATCGAGCAGAAAAATGGAACTGCCGGCGTTTTCTTTCTTCGCAGTAACCTGTTCCGTATTTTCCTTACAGGAAAAAAGAATCAGTGCTGAAAAAAAGAAAAGAATTAAATTTTTCATTTTATTTAAGGTTTTTAGCGCATCTGAAGCCCAGGTTTTCAACTGTATAGTTGGCTTTCAGACTCGAGCGGAAAGCGTAGCGCATAAAAGAAGCATAATTAAGAACGTCGTTGGCACTGGTCGCGGCTGAAGCGCAGAAAAATCCCTTATCATCGTATTCGCCGGTTCTGGAATCACTTGTTGTCATGATAGAATTGAAATCTTCCGTCCATTCCCAAACTAAATCGAACATATTGTATACGCCCCAGTAATTGGGTTTCGAAACTTTTACCCTGTTGCGTTCGCGGAATTTTTCGTTGTAAAGATTAATGAGATGCGCGGAATAACCCGGTTTGTTCCGCGCATTGGCGGTTTCTTCATCGGCCATTGCAACATATTCCCATTCATCCATGGTTGGTAGCCGCTTTCCGGCACTTTTTGCATAGGCTTTCGCGGCGAACCAGGAAACAAAAGTTACGGGCGCTTCCGGATCTGCATTTTTCGGTAAAGTTTCATCATCCTGCCAGTCTCTCAGATAAGTTTCGTCGGCGAAGATTACTTTTACATTGCTGCGTTTCCATTTGGGATTTTTCTTTACAAAATCGAGGAATTCTCGGTTGGTTACAGGTCTTTCGTCGAGTAAAAAATCCGGCACTTCAACCAGCGAACTGTCCCCGCCGTAAAAAGGCTGGTATTTTCCGCCTTTAATGGTAACCATCTTCACCTCTGGATTTATTTTTACATCCTGCGTTCCAATGACTAAATTTTTCCCTGAAGTTTCGGCAACCACATCTCCGCAGCTTTGAAAAATAAAAAAGAAACCGCTGAGGTAAAGAATCGTTTTAAAAATTGCAGCCATGGCAGTTTCTTTTCTATTAATGATTTTTATTACTGAACTTTATGGAAAATTTTTGGATTTTTTTCTCCGGTTACTTTCAGTTTTCCGATAGCACCTTTGTTGAACGCTCTGAAGATAGAGTGGTCTACCAATACATATTCTCCCGGTTCTTCAACTTTGAATTCTACGATTACCGCTCCGCCAGCCGGAATTAAAGTGGTTTGAACGTTTTCATTGATTTTGGTGCCGCCTTCCATATAAACTCTGTCGAAAATTTCGCCAATCACGTGGAATGAAGATGCAAGGTTTGGTCCTGCGTTTCCTACATAAAGTCTTACCGTTTCGCCTACTTTAGCTTCGAGCATTTTGTCGCCCATCAGTGCGTTTTTCTTCCCGTTGAAAACTACATAACTTGGATTTTCGTCAACACCTTTGTCCTGATCGAACTCCTGAAGACCTTTTTCGTCGGTTTTTCCTTTGGTGTAGAATTCACTCTGCATGATGTAATATTCGCGGTCAACTTTAGGTAATCCCCCTGCTGGTTCCACTAAAATTAAACCGTACATCCCGTTTGCAATGTGCATTGGAACCGGCGCTGCCGCACAGTGATAAACAAAGAGACCAGGATTAAGTGCTTTGAAATTAAAAATTGCAGTTTTTCCAGGGGCAACGTTAGTCGCTTCAGCACCGCCGCCAGGTCCGTTTACCGCATGAAGGTCGATATTATGTGGCATTACGCTGTTGCTTGCATTTTTAAGGTGAAGTTCAACCTCGTCGCCAACGCGGATACGGATGAAAGTTCCCGGAACGGTACTGTTGAAAGTCCAGAATTTGTAGGTTACGCCATCGGCAAGTTCGCCTTCTTCTTCGGTAGCTTCTAAATGCACAATGACTTTTTTCGCTGCCCGGTCTCCAATTGCGCCCGGAAGCATTGGCGGATTAGTTTTTTGCTGGGTTTCTGTTTCGCCGCTGACTTTGATCTCCATTGCGTTTTCGGTTGAATTTGCAGAAGATTCGGTGGGATTCTGTTTACATGCCTGAAGGGCTAAAAGGGCGATAGCAAAGCTTGTGATAATCTGTTTCATATAAATTTTATTTAGTAACATTTTTAATAGGACAAATTTATCCTAATTAATTTGTTTCTGAAAATTGTGGATCATGAGTTTTATCACTTTAAGCATTCGGATAATGCTTGCGATAGTTTTCAGTAAATCACCAGAATTAATTTGCAGTGAGTTTCAGAATAAGCGGCTCAGTAATCGATTTCTGCGAATAATACTTGGCTTCACAAACATTTGATTTCAGCGTGTAATTTCCTTTGGCAATTTTAAAGTGATTTTTACCGTTTCGGGGAATTGGAAGATTGTAAATCTGACTTCCGTTTACTGCCACCAGCCTTACAATAATGTTACAGTTCGAAGTATTCTCGATAACTGTTGCAGTATAGGGATCTTCCGGCTCCGGATCGTTCAGGAGATAGGTGAGGACCTCTGCAGTCTTCTGCTTTTTGTTGACCTGGTCTTTTTCCATCAAATCGGCAAACTCTTTATTTTCATTCGGAATTCCAGATGTCGTGGCGCCGGGTTGGTAAACCGGAAAGTTTGATGGTAAAACATCGCACTGAATAAAGAAAAAAAGGAGCGCAGTTATGCAAACGTTTTTCATAGATCTGTGTCATTTTACATGCAAAACTAACTATTATTTAGATACAACAGTATTTGGTCCCGTCAATGTCAAGATAAAACTACTATATGTTCATAATTTTTCGGGAATTTACTATAAAAATTGCCCTAATGATAAGGATTTCTTGTGAAACCGAGTATTAAAGCATATTTTAGCGCCCAATTTAAAATATTTATATACAATGAAGAGATTTTTATCTATTGCTTTGACTGTAGGTTTTGCAGTAAGCGCATTTTCGCAAAACTTATGGAGCGACAATTTTAATTCTTACACTACCGGGAACTTAGGTACACAGGGAGGATGGGAAAGATTTGGTGGTAGTAATTCAATGGCTAAAGTTGCTAATATTGATACTGATCACGGAAAATCTTTTCAGTTCGCAAGTACAGCTGCTAATGCTGATGGTGTTTTTATTTTCCATGATACTAAATGGTCCACAAGAACATCATCGAATGGCATTTTTGTAGCAGAATTTGATGTTTACACCGGAAGTGCATCTGCAGAAATTCAGTTTTATGATGTAGACTCCGATTATTATGTGATTGCTGATCTCTATATGAGTCCTGTCAACGGCGTATTTTTGGCTGACCAGGATGATTTCGACAATGGAGAAACTGGAATAGAATTGCCTCTAGCAGTTACAGCAAATACCTGGTACAAAGTTAAATTTACTTACGATGTAATGGGTACTGGTGAAATGACTGTAACTATTAATGACGTTACCTATGGTCCTTACGAAAAAATGTCTGGTTGGTTCCCTACAGAAGTTGATTTCGTAGCAAGCGGTACCAATAATTCCGGATTCGACAACCTTAAAATAAGTGCTGTTGAAACATTATTAGCGGTTTCTGATGCCTCTGGTAAATCTGTTGTTTCTGTTTATCCTAACCCTGCGACAGATGTAATCAATATTAAATCTTCTAAAAAGATTGTTGATGTTACATTATTTGACCTTTCAGGCAAAGTAGCTAAGAAGTCTTCTGAAACCACATTTAACATCGAAAATCTTGCAAAAGGTTCTTATGTGGTAAAGATTAATTATGCCGACGGATCTACTGAAAGCAAAAAAGTGATCAAAAAATAATTAATTAGGTTTTGAAACAAAAAGGGCTGCAGTTTTCTGCAGCCTTTTTTTATTTAAATGAATTGAAAATTTTATAAAGAATAATTCGGAGCTTCCTGAGTAATAATCACATCGTGAGGATGAGATTCTTTTAAACCGCTTCCGGTAATCATCACCATTTTTCCGTCTTTCTGTAAAGTATCGATGTCTTTTGTTCCGCAGTAGCCCATTCCCGCACGGATTCCGCCGGTTAGCTGGAAAACCACTTCTTCTAACTTTCCTTTGTGCGGAACTCTTCCTTCAATTCCTTCAGGAACAAATTTCTTTGCTTCGCTCTGGAAATACCTTTCTTTTCCGCCGCGTCTCATGGCTGAAAGCGAACCCATTCCCTGATACGCCTTGAATTTTCTACCCTGAAAAATAATTTCTTCGCCCGGTGCTTCGTCAGTTCCGGCAAGAAGAGAACCCAGCATTACGGCATTCGCGCCGGAAGCGAGGGCTTTCACAATATCTCCGGAAAGTTTAATTCCGCCATCAGCAATCACGGCTACATTTTTAGTTTTCGCATATTCGAAAACATTATAGATCGCTGAAAGCTGAGGGACACCAACTCCTGCGACCACTCTTGTTGTACAGATAGAACCTGGACCAACACCTACTTTCAGGATGTTTGCACCGGCTTTAATTAAATCTTTTGCGGCGTCTGCGGTGACAATATTTCCGCCGACGATATCTAAATCGGGAAAGCTTTTGCGGATTTCCCTGATTTTATCCAGAACACCTTTTGAATGTCCGTGTGCGGAATCTACTGCGATAATATCAACACCTGCTTTTACCAGTGCAGAAACACGGTCCATCGTGTCTTCGCCAACGCCAACTCCGGCGCCTACGATCAGTCTTCCGTTTTTGTCTTTATTGGCGTTAGGATATTCAAGCTGATTATCGATATCCTTAATGGTAATTAAACCTACGAGTTTAAATTCTTTGTCCACAATAGGTAGTTTCTCTACCCGGTTTTTCAATAAAATCGCTTTCGCCTGTTCCAGATTAGTATCTTTATCGGAAGTGATGAGTTTGTCTTTGGTCATCAGTTCTTCCACCTTCGCATTCAGGTTTTCCTGATATTTTACGTCGCGGTTGGTGATGATTCCAATGAGTTTATTATCCGCATCTACAACAGGTAAACCGGAAATTTTGAAGTTGGCCATCATTTCCTTAGCCTGGGCCAAAGTGTGGTCTTTTGATAAGGTTACAGGATCGGAAATCATTCCGTTTTCGGAACGTTTTACACGGTATACCTGAACGGCCTGTTCGGCAATCGGCATGTTTTTGTGAATGAAACCAATACCGCCAACTCTTGCCATTGCAATTGCCATTTCGCCTTCTGTAACAGTATCCATTGCAGCGGAAACGATTGGGGCGTTGAGCGTAATTTTGTCGGAAAGTCGTGATTTTAGGGAAACCTGATTAGGTAAAACTTCAGAATAAGAAGGGATGAGAAGCACGTCATCGAAAGTGATGGCAGTTTCTACGATTTTGTTGTGAATAGACATCTTTACTTTCTTGCAAAATTATGCTTTTTTTTTGAAAATGAAAACTATGGTTTTTTTGAGCGTGATTTCATTAGAAAAACGGTGGTAAATAGCCCTGATGGAGCGGCGTGTCTGAGCTCTTTTTTCGGCGGCGGCGAAGCCGCCGCCGAAAAAAAGCGAGTAGCGACAGCAGGTTCCCGGCTCCAAAAAAAAATAACCACAGGAAAATCTGCGGTTATTTCAATTTAATTTATTTGGAAACGAGTTTTTTCACGTCTTTATTTTCGGAGTAATTGATAATTCTTGATATATCATCGGCGGTAAATTTTCCCGAAACATCTACAAAAACCAATTCGTTGCCGGAGTGTACAGTGATCAGAAGTTTCCTGATGACTTCTCCCTTTTGTTTAGCCTGAAATTTTATGGTCTCATTTTCTTTTTTCACGGTCATCCATTCTTCAAACCGGTTGTTGGTGAGATATTTGGTGAAATCTGTAAGCATTGTTTTGTTGCCGTTCTCAACCCTCATGACTTTAATATCGGATATTTTTCTGATGAGGTTAATGAGTTCTTCGCTTTCACCGTCTTCTTTCAGAGCCTTTTTAACCATTGGTTTGGCGAGAAACATGGGAACATTAATACTGGTAAATTTAGCGTCTTTATAATCGTAATGCTGATTATCAAAGAAACCCATTTTTGGGGTGCTGGAAACGATGCATGATTGTAGTGAGAACATAAGCACCGTAGCGAATAAGAAGACAATATTTTTCATGGTTACTGTTTTTTTAATTTTACGGTCTAATTTAAAGGTTTAATGCTTGCTCCACTTGACGTTTTTGTCCCTCCATTTTCAATTTTAGGATTTCCTTTGTATCTGATTGTGGCGCCGGAACTTGCACTGCCGCTCAATGCCTCTGTGGCCTGAACTCGCAAATTAGATCCGGATGTTGCTGAAACCGTGGCTGATTTTGCTATAAAATCATTGGCATTGCAGCTCGCGGCACTGGTAAGATCGAATGATGCGTTTGCTGTTTTCCCAACAACCGTGGAACTTGAACCGCTTGTTCCTGTAAGGATGAAACTTTGCGACTGAACATCCAGTTTGGCGGTCGAACCGGAAGAAACTGTGACATCAACTGTTTTTTCAGCAATTACGTCAGCGTTAAGATTGGCGCCGGACGAAACTTCTGCTTTGAAATTATTTTCTTTAATCGTGTTTACAGTCATCAAAGATGCACCGGAGCTTACGTCTACAGAAGAAAGTCTCGGCGCTTCCACGGTAACCAACAGTTTTTTAAAGTTTAATTTCTTATTGTTTTTGTTGTTGATGGAAATTACCAGGATTCCGTCTTTTACTTCTGTCGAAACATATTCCTGAAGATTAGGATCGGTCTCTACAACCACCGACTGGTTATTTCCCTGCGTAAAATTCACTTTAATCCCGCTTGAGGCTTTAATTCCGGTAAATTTTCCTACGCTGCGCACCTGGGTTACTCCGCCTGGGCTTACGTTTTCAGTTACTAATGAGGATTTGAGGGAAGTATTCTGGGCTTCGTTCACCAGTTTGTTTACATCATCCATGGAGATTTTTCCGTCAAGCATCATCAGAACCGTATTTCCTTCAGAATTGATGCTTAAAAGCAAATTGTCTAAAATCCCGTTGGTAGCGTCAGAAGACAGGAATTTAATCTTATTGTCTTTGCTGTTCACGGTCATCAGTTCTTCATATTTCATGTTTTTGATGGAGTTGGATATATCGTTCTGAAGATTCTGGAACATGTTCAGCTGCTTGATTTCATCTGTTCCTTTGGTTTCAGGTTTCTCCACAATGAGAATTTTAAGACCGTTGATTTTGCTTAACAATGGTTTAATCTGGTCAAGTTCAGAATCATTAATGTTAAGCTTGTTCAGCATATTAAACATCGGCTTGGCGATTTTGATGGAGGTTACGCCATCAGTTTCCTGATATTTTTCGAAAAGCTGGTCGAGTTTGTCTTTCTGTGCATTTACCGTGGTAAAAAAAGAAAAGAAAAGGGCGAATATGAATATTGTTTTTTTCATGATAATTTTTTTTTAAAAGATGAAACGTTGATTCATCTGGATTAATGGTTATTCGTAGTCGTTGAGGTTGTGGAGCGCCTCGGTTTGCGCTATCGTTTTGGTTACATTTTCCGACAGGATACGGAAGGAATATTTCGCCAGATCGATCGCTTCCTCTTCGCTCTCGATTTTCTGGCCGTTAATGATCACGTAGCTAGATTCATAGTTGGAAGCTGTCTCCGTGTTTTTTTTTGCAGATTTTACCTGAGTGTCGTTCTGAACGAATACAGGCCTCGTGTTTCTTTTGATTCTTCCCCTTTTTGGGAGGATTTTATCGATTAAATCTTCATCGCTGCTGATGTATGCTGAATCGGTAACTAAACTGTCTGAAGCTACATTTACAGAGTCATTGGTGTGAATGGCGACAAATTCATTACCGTTTCCGAAATCGTCTTTCTGTTTAATAATTTCGTTTTTCACCAAATCATTCTGTTCCTGAATGCTGCTTGGTTGTATAAATTTAAAGAACGCTCCCACTGAAGCAAGCAGTACAAGACTTGCTGCAAGCCAATAGAATTTCGGGAAAGACGCGATTTTCTTTTCTGAAATTTTAATAACAGGTTGTTCCTCTTTTTCAGCTTCTGCCAGAAAATCCTCAAAATCCCATTTCATCTTTTCGTCCCTGAGTTCCTGGAAGATTTCGTTGTATTTATCCTGTGATCTGTCGGTTTTCATAATTCATTAATTGGGTGATCTGTTCTTTAATTTTCTGCCGGGCCCGCATCAGATTCACTCTTACTGCGTTTTCCTCAATTTCCAGCAATTCTGCGATTTCCGAGATGTTGTATTCTTCTACATCTTTCAGGTGAATCACGGCTTTCTGTTTTTCCGGAAGCAGCCTGATGAAATCCAGGATGTGTTCTTTCAGATTATTGGTCTCGATCTGGTAAAGCTCACTTCGGTGAAATTGAAAATCTGCAAAACCCATTTTCACGTCGTGATGCTTTAATCTGTTCAGGCATTCATTTTTTACCGATCTCATCGCATAGGATTTAATGTTTCCGAAAGCGGCAATCTCTTCTTTTTTCTGCCAGAATTTCACCATCAGATCCTGTACAACATCTTCGGCTTCGTCACTGCTCATCACGAATCGCTTCGCAAAACGGTACATCTCATCCTTGAGACAGAAGACCGTTTCCTTAAAGATTGCGTGAGTCATAGCTTAGTTTATAGGTAAGACAACGAAGTTCGGAATTTTGTTACATCGAAATAAAAAAAACTTCAAAAATTGTTTTTGAAGTTTTAAAAATTCAGCTTTATCAGCCGTATAAATTCTTTTATATTCCCGCTGATTGTCCGGTCAGGCAACTTATAATGTTTACAAATCCGTCACCTTTTTATCAATTTTATAGACTGTTCCCCGGAAAGTTGCCACCAAGACCTTATGTTGGTTGGTGATAGAAATATCATATACACCGGTTTTTCGCGTATCGGATATTAAAACACTTTCAGCGGTTAAAGTATCGCCCAGTCTCACGGCTTTTGTAAAGTTCACCGAGCAGTGCAATGCCACAGAAGCATCATTCGTATTGTTGCTTGAAAAAGCGAGCGCAGAATCCGCAAGGGAAAATGTAACGCCCCCGTGAACGGTTCTCAGGCCGTTGATCATTTCAGCTTTTACAGGCATCTCAATCAGGCAGTATTTTTCGCGGACTTCAATTAGTTTTATTCCCATCCATTGCGAGAAATGGTCCTGATTGAGCATATATTGGGCGAGTTCGAGTGGTGTCATTTTTAAGTAAAAGTTTAATGAATTATTTTCTCTTGCTGAAAAAGTTTTTGTAGCCGACAAAAACAACCACCACAGACAGCGTGATTAGCCATTTCTCCTCAAAAAATGTCATGAAATCCTGATCGGAATTCAACAGGAATTTGGTCATAAAAAAACTGAGAATGGTAAGAATAATAAATGAAACTACCATGGAAACAAGAGCAGGAAGTATTTTCGGATTCATAATTTTAAATCTTTTTTAAGTTACATTTTCTTTAACAACGGACTTTGGCGGTACCGCTCTTCCTGATATTCTTCGTAAAGATTCTGAAGTGTTTCAGAGATTTTATCGAAGCCGATCTCTTTACCCCAGGCGAGTAAACCTTTCGGGTAATTTACGCCTTTTTGTATGGCGAGTTCCAGATCTTCATCACTGGCAATTCCGAGTCTTTTCGCTTCCACCGCCTCGTTGATGAGCATAGAAATGATTCTCTGGAAAATTGTTTCATAAAGTTCTTCATCCTTTTCCGGGAAAGGCTTTTCCGCGCCTTCCGAATAATCATAAAATCCCTTCCCGGTTTTTCTACCCAAAAACTTCGCCTCGCTCATTCTTTGCTGAAGCAAACTCGGTTTATATTTCGGGTCGTAAAAATAATCCTGGTAAACAGTTTTAGTAACGGAAAAATTAATGTCAATTCCAATCAGATCCATCAGTTCAAATGGCCCCATTTTGAAATTCCCCAGCGTTTTCACTGCATCATCAACCTGCTCGGGTGTCGCGATATTTTCTTCGACAATCCTTAAAGCTTCGCCATAAAATGGCCGTGCAATCCTGTTAACAATAAAACCTGGGACATCTTTAGCAATAACGGGAATTTTGCCCCATTCTCCCATTAAATCATAAATTTGCCGAGGCAGATTTTTATCCGTTAAAAGTCCGGGAATCACTTCGACCAGAGGCATTAAAGGTGCAGGATTAAAAAAATGAATCCCGATAAACCGTTCTGGTTTTGTAAGTTCTGCAGAAAGAGAAGTGATCGAGATTGATGACGTATTACTGCCAATCACACAGTCTTCAGAAACAATATCTTCCAGTTTTTTGAAAACTCCGGTTTTAATTTCTTTATTTTCTATGATGGCTTCAATCACCAGATCACAGTCTTTAAGATCAGAAAGGTTTGAGCATGCTTTGATGCGCTTGAAGATCTCTTCACTTTTTTCGAGTGAAATTTTCTCTTTTCCTACCAATTTGTCCAAAGTCTTCTGCAAATTCAAAACTGATTTTTCGGTTTGGGCTGCATTCGCATCATAAAGAAAAACTTCGCATCCGGAAGTCGCCGCCACCTGCGCAATGCCGATTCCCATGGTTCCGGAGCCGATTATTCCTATTCTATTCATTTTTGTACAATGTAAAATGTACAATGTAGAATGTATTTTTGCCGTACGTTGTACTTTATACATTTTACATCATACATTGATTTATTTTCCCTGATAATTTGGTTTTCTTTTGTCTAAAAACGCTGCAACACCTTCCAGAAAATCAGCGCTTTCCGCAGCTTCCTGCTGAAGGATTCCTTCCAGATCCAGCTGCTGGCTTAAATTGTTATCGTAGGATTCGTTGAATGCTTTTTTGGTTAAGGAAATTGCTTTTGTTGGCAAATTGGAGATTTGTTCTAAAATCCCCATCGAATTCACCATAAAATTTTCATCTTCAAAGACATCGGCAATCAAGCCCATGTTTTTTGCTTCTGTAGCAGAAATTTTCTTGCCCGTAAAAGCGAGGTAATTTGCCTGTTGACGACCAAGAAGTTTAGGCAACCAATAGGTTCCGCCGGTATCCGGAATCAAACCGATATTTACGAAAGCCTGAGAAAAATAAGAAGATTCTGTAGCCAGGGTAATATCGCAGATCAGTGCCAACATTGCGCCGGCGCCTACTGCGGGCCCATTCACCAAGGAAATAACGGGTTTTCTGCATTTTGCGATTTCCTTTACCATAGGATTGTAATAATCGATCACAATTCTCTGGATTACTCTCTCGTCACCGTCGCTACCGTAAGACATGGCATCTTTCAGGTTCTGGCCCGAGCAGAACGCTTTTCCACGTCCGGAAATGGCGAGACACCTTACTTCGGGATTTTTAGAACCTTCGTGCACGAAACTCCGGATTTCTTTCAGCAAAGTTTTGTTTAAACTGTTGTATGTTTCCGGCTGATTGAGGTAGGCGATTTGAAGTTTGCCTTCAAGGTGGGTTTCTATTTCGAGATGAGTGTACATGTTATTAAGTTTATATTTGCTCCAATTTACCAATATTTTTTAAGTCCGAAAGAATTAAAACTATGCAGTAAATTAAATCAGTGGCATTTAAAATAATCGAAAGGTTCCAGACAGTCGTTGCACTGATAGCTTGCTTTGCAAAGGGTAGAACCGAAACGGCTGATCTGTCTGGTGTTTTCCGAACCGCAGCGCGGACATTTTTTTGGAATATTTAAGTGGTCCTCGTGAGAGCCTTTTTCCGGTGGCGTAATTCCATATACGCGGAGTTTTTCCCGTGCTTCATCGGTAATCCAGTCCGTCGTCCAGACCGGAGAAATTTTGGTAATGACTTTTGCTGTAATTCCTTTTTCCCTGAATAATTTAATAATGTCTTCTTCAATGTTAAACATCGCCGGGCACGCAGAATAAGTCGGTGTAATCACAATTTCAGCTTCGTTTTCGGAAATCATTTTTGCACCGCGCACAATCCCGAGTTCCACAATATTGATTACGGGAATTTCGGGATCGGGAATCTTGGAAAGTAGTCCGAATAAATTTGCTTCTATTTTAACCATAGAATTTTCTAAATTTTAGCCATAATCACCTCCGTGAAAAATAATAAAGTGGTATAAAACAGGAAGCTGTGATCCGCCATCAACCATTAACCATCAACCATCAACCATTAACCGCTTACCAAACACAATTCGGATACGTTCGCTGCATATATTGAAGTTCACAGAGTATAAATCCAAAATATTCCGTATGATAACCGGTTCTGGAGCCTTTCTGCATGAATTCGCTTTCCGGGATTTCAATACCGAAATTTCGGAAATCCTCGGCAACTAGAAATTTCCAGTTTTCATAAAGATCCTGCGCATTTGGTGCAATTCCTAGATGGCCCAGATCTGTTTCGCCTTCGGTTTCTGCAAACATTCCCGCAGTATATTCCCAAAGGTTTTCCACGGCGTTTTTGAGTCTGGTTTGGCTTTCTTCGGTTCCGCCTGCAAACATTTTAATCCAGGTCGAGGTGTGGGTGTAATGGTATTTTACTTCTTTCAGGGACTTTTCGGCAATCGCAGCAAGCTGTTCATCGCTGCTTTTCGTCAGAATCATGTACAGAATTTTCTGATAAAGGGAAAAGAAATAGACTTTCAGCAGTGTATTTGCGTAATCGCCGTTGGGTAATTCCGCGAGCTGGCAATTCAGATATTCTTTTTCGAGCCTAAGAAAGGCAAGATCATCTTCGGTCTTTCCTTCACCCTGAACCTGGGCGGCGTATTTGTATAAATTGCTGGACTGTCCCAGATAATCCAAGGCAATATTTGTCAGCGCGATATCTTCTTCCAGATACGGACCCTGACCCGTAAGTTCGCCTAAACGCTGTCCGAAAATCAAAGTGTCGTCGGCCAGTTTCAGGATATAATTGTAAAGTGGATTCATTGTTATTGTTGGGTGTTAGATGTCAGATGCTGGGTGATTGGCGTTGTCAAAAAAGTATCTGAATTCCCACTTCCAGCATCCAACATTTACATATTTTTCACGTCGTTCGGAATCTGATAAAAAGTAGGGTGACGGTAGAGTTTATCATCAGCCGGATCAAAGAAAGCTTCTTTATCAACCCCTTCCGATGTTACCATAAATCTGCTCGGAACTACCCAGATTGAGGTACCTTCCATTCGTCTTGTGTACACGTCGCGTGCGTTTTGCAAAGCCATTTCGGCAGTTGGTGCCTGCACGGTTCCTGCGTGTTTATGGGATAATCCGGGTTTTGTCTGGATGAATACTTCCCACATATCTAGATTGCTCATTACGTTTTAATTTATGGTTTTAAAGATATAGATTTTTACTGAATTCCGTACCGCTCGAATGACTGCCAGTACTTATCCTTATAAATTTCGAAAGTAATGTTGTAATCTGAATATCGGGAAACGGTTTCTGCCAGCACCTTGGAAATCTTCCGGAAATCTTTACTCGCAAAATATATTTCTCTTAAATTTTCTGCAGTTTCACGTCCGATATTCAGATCACCTTCTTCCGGCGTCAGGGTCAGCATCATTTCATCTTCAATGGTATCCAGCATCTCATAATCTTCATTATCCGGGAAACCGGTGAACTCATCGCCAATATATTCAATCCGTAAGACCGAAATCCAGGGATGCGATGCTTTTTTATCCCATTGGAGTAAATCGGTGTTTACCGTTGCCAGTAGCGAAAAACCATTTTCTAATCTTGCTTCTATAAGTGAATAGGAATCGTCACTGGTTTCAATCTTTGAACCTTTATACTTTTCGGTAAATTCTGTTTCTCGCCAACTGAGGTAATCTTTCAGCTTTTCAATCGGAATAAGTTCCTTTTCGACCTCTTCTTTTCCGGTAATTCTGAAGTTGTCAATTTGGGTAAGAAAATTCAGCTCACCTAAATAATTATCGATGAAGATAAAGGTTCCGTTTATAATTTCATTTCGGTTATCTTCGTTTAAATCCTTATGTATAAAGGTTAAATCGATTTCGTCGGGATAATTTTCATCATCGTTTGAATAAAAGAAAATTTCATCTTTGGTGAACACGTTATCGCCCATCTTAATCGTGGAACTGTTTAGGTCAGACTCTGGTTTTAGTGCTGTGAACCGCCATTTTTTGAGTTGTGGTGCGGCTGCAATAATTTCCTCCGCGTAAACAATATCTTTGATGCTTCCGTCCACAGTTATAATCAGTTCGGCAGTGTTTTCATCGAACATTCCTGTCAGCAAAAAGAAATCCTCATTGATCATTTTCAGTTTGGGTAAAACTACGTCCAGAAATTTTTCTTCTGCGTGCTCATAAGCCTTTACAACATCGAAGAATTTTTCTTCGTGACTTATGAAATAATCCCAGAACAGTTTATACTCTGGACTTTTAATTACTGTTTCCTCCATTATTATTGTTTAATACCGTCTATATAGATGCTATGAGCCGTCAAACTTCCCTGTTGGTAAAGTATATTCTGGAAATTATCAGTTTTAAAAGTGACGAAATCTGCTTTCTTCCCTTTTTCCAACGTTCCGCGGTCTTCCAAACTTAAAGCGAAAGCCGAACGGAAGGTTATTCCTGCCAAAACTTCTGCGGTAGAAAGTTTCTCAAAAGTTGCCAAAATGGAAGCCTGTGTAATTAAATTTCCCATCGGTGCCGAACCCGGATTCCAGTCGCTTGCAATAGCCAGAATGCCGCCGGCATCCAGAATTTTTCTTGCAGGCGTAAATTTTTCACCCAAACCTAAACTCGCGCCGGGAAGCGCAACAGCTACTGTGCTTGAATCTGCTAAAAACTGAATATCCTCATCAATCGTCGCTTCCAAATGGTCTGCTGACTTGGCCCCTATTTCGACCGCGATTCGGGAACTTCCGGCGGTGAACTGGTCGGCATGAACCGTAATTTCAAATCCCATTTCTTTAGCTTTGAGAAGAAATGTTTTGCTTTCTTCTGGCTGAAAGGCTGATTTTTCAATAAATATATCAACACGGTTTGTGAGGTTTTCTTCTTTTACTTTCGGAAGGATTTCATCCAGAATATAATTCAGATATTCTTCATTATTTCCATCAAAATCTCTCGGTTTTAAATGAGCAGAAAGGCATGTCGGAACCAATGTTGCCTTAGTGAAACTTTGCGCTTTTTTGATGACCCGAAGCATTTTCAGTTCATTTTCAACATCCAGTCCGTAACCGGATTTTATTTCAATCGTGGTAATTCCTAAAGAAATCAAAAAGTTGATTCTTTGTAAAGTGTTTTTAAGAAGTTCTTCTTCCGAAGCGTTTCTCGTATGCTGCACCGAGCTCCAGATTCCGCCGCCACTTTCTGCGATTTCAAGATAGGATTTTCCTGCATTTCGCATTGCGAAATCATTCGCGCGGTTTCCGCCGAAACAGATGTGCGTATGCGAATCGGTAAATGCCGGTAGTGCGACCTGCACTTCATCAATAATTTCAGTTCCAATATCCGGAAATTCAGACTGCAATTCCTCGAAGTTTCCGACTTTTTTGATGATTCCATTTTCAGAAATAATTCCGCCGTCTTCGATGATTTCAATCTGATTATCGCTTAGTTTTCCGCGCAAAGGAAGATTGGCAAGGGTGACGATTTGTTTAAAAGGACCAATTAGTTTCATAGTGGTAAATTTAATGTTTAAACCCAAAATACGGCAACTTTTTTCTGAATCTTAAGGATGCCAGCTTGTAGCGCACCGATTCTTCGCGGCTTAGTTTTCTTAATTTCAATAAAAAATTCTACCTTTGAAAATATACAAATAAGAACAAATGCCCGATTTTTTGCACGCCGACAGAGAGAATTTTTCCGATGATGAACTGATGCAGGAAGAGAAAATCCGGCCCCAGAGTTTTCAGGATTTTGCCGGACAGAGAAAAACGCTCGATAACCTGGAAGTCTTCGTCGCGGCTGCTAAAAACCGCGGCGGCGCGCTGGATCATGTTCTTCTTCACGGTCCGCCGGGACTCGGAAAAACCACTTTAGCAAACATCATTGCAAACGAACTGGGAGTAGGCTGTAAAATTACCTCTGGGCCAGTGCTTGACAAGCCGGGAAGTCTCGCGGGACTGCTCACCAATCTGGAAGAAAACGATGTGCTTTTCATCGATGAAATTCACAGGCTTTCTCCTATTGTAGAGGAATATCTTTATTCAGCAATGGAGGATTATAAAATCGACATCATGCTCGAAACCGGACCGAATGCACGTTCCGTACAGATCGGTTTGAATCCTTTTACTTTGGTCGGAGCAACAACAAGAAGCGGTATGCTGACCAAACCTATGCTCGCCAGATTCGGAATCCAGAGCAGACTGGAATATTATACGATTGAACTTCTCGGGATGATTATCGAAAGAAGTGCGCGGGTTTTAGGAGTGAAAATCTACGAAGATGCCGCACTGGAAATTGCCAGAAGAAGCCGCGGAACTCCGAGAATTGCAAACGCGCTGTTAAGAAGAGTCAGAGATTTCGCGGAGATTAAAGGAAACGGAGAAATCGAGATAGAGATAACCAAATTTGCCCTGAATTCATTAAATGTCGATGAGTTCGGACTTGATGATATGGACAATCGTATTATGCGCGTGATGATTGAAAACTTCCGCGGGAAACCGGTTGGGATTTCGGCTTTGGCGACATCGATTGGAGAGAACCCGGAAACTTTGGAAGAAGTTTATGAACCGTTTCTCATTCAGGAAGGTTTCATTATCAGAACGCCGAGAGGAAGAGAAGTGACTGAAAAAGCTTATAAACACCTCAATATTTCGGTTCCGAAACGACCTGATACGCTATTTTAAACTATTTTTATTATTTATGAAGCAAATTTTAGCTGTAATCATATTTCTTCTGTTTAATGCGTGTGCCTCTAAAAAGGATACTCAGTATTTGCAGCTTGGAAAGGCAGAAATGGCCAATCAGCATTTTGATGAAGCCGCAAAATTATTTACTAAATCGATAGAAAAAAATCCCGCCAACGCCGAGTCGTTCTTTGCGCGTGGACTGAGTTACAATTTGTTGAAGGATTTTGAAAGTGCTGTGTCCGACTTTAACCAGGCAGAAAAATTGGGCTACACCGACGCAAAACTCTATACATTACGTTCCTTTGCGTACAATATGACGGAAAAAAATGATCTTGCTCTGCAGGATCTGGACAAAGCCATTGAAATAGATCCCGATTCATACGCAGGAAATTATTATAACAGGGCAATGCTGCTGCTGTCATTGAAAAAGCCTGATCTGGCTGTGGTCGACTTAAACAAATATGTTGAGGCGACGCAGGATCCCAACGGATATTTTGCCAGAGGAAAAATTGTTTTAGGTAAAGGCGATCTGAAAAGCGCTTGCGAAGATTTCAAAAGAGCAATTTCTTTCGGAAGTGCGGATGAAGAACTGCTGAAAATATCTGACGCAATCTGTAAATAACGATTGATAAAAGTTAACGCCCAATATGTACATCCCAAAAATCTACAGAAGTGAAGATACGGAACTGATGAAAGAAATCATCAGTGAAAACGGTTTTGCCCTTTTGATTTCCGATCAGGAAAAACTGGCGGCAACACATTCCATGTTTTTGATGATTGAATCGGATGGAGAATTTTATCTGGAAACGCATATTTCGAAAGGCAATTTACAGGCGAAAGTACTGAAAGACGGCGATGAAGTTTTATGTGATTTTCTCGGTGCGCACTCTTATATCTCCTCTTCGTGGTACGACCACAAAAATGTTTCGACCTGGAATTATGAAGCCGTGCAAATCCGCGGGAAAATCAAACTGATGACGGATGAAGAACTTTACGAACATCTGCGGAAGCTGACATTCAAATATGAAAAAGTACAGAAATGCCCAATGTTGGTGGAAAATATGGGCGACGAATATGTAAGGAAGGAAATGAGAGGAGCTTTCGGATTCAATATTTTTCCAACAGAAATTCATATTGCCTCGAAACTCTCACAAAACCGGGATGAGGTAAATAACGAAAGAATAATCAGCAGTTTAAAAGAAACCCATCACGCGGATTCAATAAAAATCGCTGAGAAAATGAAAGAAAATTTAGAAATCACAAAACAAAATATATGAAACTCTATCCTATACAGTGCGGAAAATTTAAGCTTGATGGCGGTGCCATGTTTGGCGTCGTCCCGAAGACCATCTGGGAAAAGACAAACCCTGCAGATGAAAGAAATTTAATCGAACTCGGGACACGCTCCCTTTTAGTGGAAGACGGAAAAAAATTAATCCTTATCGATTGCGGCCTCGGAAACAAACAGGACGAAAAATTCTTCGGACATTATTCACTATGGGGTGATGATTCCCTGGATAAAAACCTCAAAAAATACGGCTTCGTTCGAGAAGATATTACCGATGTTTTTCTTACTCACCTTCATTTCGATCATTGTGGCGGCGCGATTGAATGGAATGATGACAAAACCGGTTACCGTCCCGCCTTTAAAAATGCGCACTTCTGGACCAATGAAGAACACTGGAAATGGGCAACAGAACCCAATCCACGGGAAAAAGCAAGCTTTCTGAAAGAAAATATACTCCCGATGCAGGAAAGCGGTCAGCTTAACTTTTTGCCGACTCCGCAGAATGGTAACTACGGCTTCGCACCCGACCTTAAAATGGATGTAATTTTCGTAGACGGACATACCGAAAAGCAGATGCTTCCCGTAATTCAGTATCAGGAAAAAACCATCGTTTTTGCGGCAGATTTAATCCCGACAGCCGGGCATATTCCCCAGGTTTATGTGATGGGTTACGATACACGTCCGCTGTTGACGATGGAGGAAAAAGGTAAATTTCTGAAGCAGTGCGTGGATAATGAATACTTGCTCTTTTTTGAACACGATGCCCACAACGAACTTGCCAGTCTGAAAATGACTGAAAAAGGCGTGCGTCTGGATGAAACTTTCAGCATGAACGACGTTTTCGGTTACTAGAAGATGAGTGAAGATACAGGATTAGATTTCGGTGGAAATCCCGATCATACAAATGATTATGACGGCCATACCGACAAAGAGCTAAATTTTGCGATTCATTCTGAATTTCCTTCAAACGCAGAACAAATTTTTATGTTTGATCAAGCAACTATTAACCATCAACCCTCAACAAAAGTAATCGGCTTAACCGGCGGTATCGGTTCCGGAAAAACTACGGTGGCCAAATTCATAGAAGAAGCAGGCTTTCCGGTTTATTATTCTGATGACCGCGCCAAAGACATTGTAAATGTTGATGAGGATTTAAAACATCGCATCATCAATCTTTTAGGGCAAGAAGCCTATAATGAGAACGGTTTTTATAACCGCAGATATGTTGCAGAAAGGGTATTCGGTAATCAGGAATTATTGCTAAAGCTCAATTCTTTAATTCATCCTGCTGTTAAAACTGATTTTGAAAGCTGGGTAGGAAGTCAGGATGCTGAATTTCTCTTTAAAGAAACCGCTTTGCTGTTTGAATTAAAATTGAATGAAAATTGCTATAAATCAATTCTGGTAACCGCTGATGACAATATCAGAATTAAGCGCGTGATGGACAGAGACGGCAAAACCTACCGCGAAATTGAAGCCGTGATGGACAAACAGATGCCTGAAAAAGATAAAATAAAACGCGCTGATTTCATCATTTTTAATAATGATGGGATTGAAGAGCTGAAAACAGAAACTGAAAAGATGCTCATTAAACTCACCGCCTTAAGCGAATGATAATCAAATTCAAAAATAAAAAACCTGAATATCCGTGGAATTCAGGTTTTTTTATGGCGTTGGTTTTTACTATTCTCTGTTCTTTACCAGCACCCAGCCGCTGTATTCGGTCACGGTGCCTGATCCGGGTTCCTTCCATTTCATCACATACCAGAAAGTTCCGGTACCCAGAC
Source organism: Chryseobacterium sp. HSC-36S06 (assembly GCF_024171485.1). GTDB lineage: Bacteria > Bacteroidota > Bacteroidia > Flavobacteriales > Weeksellaceae > Kaistella. The sequence continues at coordinate 155,172 of NZ_JALJZX010000003.1, read as the reverse complement.
TTTTTCCGGATATTTTACCATCCCAGGTAAATCGGTTGTTTTGGTCTCCGGTGAAAACCAGTTTACCGTAACGGTCATAAATCTGCAGGAATGCTTCCTCTTTTTTAAGTAGCGCAGAGTAATTCAGCACATCATTAATCCCGTCTCCATTGGGAGTAATAGCATTGTAAAGTTCAATAACATTAATGGTCGCGGTCACAGGAGTACAGTTGTCAGCAGAAATTACGGACACAATGTGGTCGCCGCCTCTCACGTTGGTGAATACATTGGAGGATTGATATGTGCCGCCGTCAATTGCATACTGATAAGGCGCGTTTCCACCTGTGGCAGTCACGGTTACCGTGCTTCCCTGTATTACCACACCGGTGATTTCCGGAAGCGAAACTGCAGTCACAGCAACTGTCTGTCGGTAAGTACATCCATTATGCGTGAGATCTACCCAATACTCACCTACCGTAGCACTGATTGAAGGGGTAGTTTCACCTGTACTCCACAGGTATTTGTCAAATCCGGAACCCGCATTGAGCACTGTGGTAGCCTCTGGACAGATTTGCCTGTCGGCAAGTTGTGTGGATTTTTTTGGAATCTGAATATTGACGGTCAACTTCGCAATCACATCGCATAGATTATTTTTATGCAGTCTTAGATAGTAAATACCGGTTCCGGAAACACTTACCTGACTTGAAATTCCGTTTAGATTTTTTTGAGCATCAGCTAAAGTCAAATAATAAGAAGCGGTGACTCCCGCATCTGAGCTAAATACCGAAAGATAATCAGCCAGATTAATTGATTTTACAGCATCGAAATCATCGTCGCATTCTTTTACGGTAGCACTCGGCTGCAACAGTGGCACAGAATTTCCGACTTTGAAATCAATCTGTTTTACCTCGGCCCCACAAACTGTAGAATAAGCTCTTACAAATACCGTGGCTGCTGTTGTATAGGTCCAGTCGTTAGGCAACAAGGTTCTGAAGTCTGAGAAAAGTGAATATTCTACTGTAAAAAGCGCAGCGTTCTGTACGATCAGTGGTGTTATATCAGAGAATTTCACATTAATGATGCCATCAAAATTATCATCACATTTCACCGCATTATATGCCGCGATATTCCACTGAGGTTTCGGTGAATCTGTTACCGTTACGGTCTGCCTGTAGACACATCCTGAAGCGTTGGTAAGGTCAACCCAATAGTTTCCTGCACCTACATTTACTGTGGGCGTGTCAGCGCCTGTGCTCCACAAAATGGTGGTATATCTGGTTCCGACATTTAAAGTTGTTGTTGAACCCTGACAAACATTTACCGTCGCCGGAAGTGTTGCAGAAGGGGTTCCGGTTTTCAATACGATATTTAAAGTCCCGATCACATCGCAGAAACCTGTTTTCTTGAATCGGTAATAAAAAGTTTTGTTTCCGGTAATCGCCTGTGCAGCGGTAATTGTCGGAGTATTTGCCTGCGCGTTTGCTAAGGTGGCGAAATATCTTACGCTCGCCGCCGCATCGGCAGTGAATAGATTTCTGTACGTGGCAAGATTAATATTTTCCGTACCGTTCGCGTCATTGTCGCAAACGGTTACCGTTTCGGTTGCGGAAATTAGGGGAAGGGTATTCCCGATTTTGAAATCAATCAATCTTCCTTCAGCCGGACAAACTGCTGAATACGCTCTCACATATACCGGGGTGTCGCTGGTATATGTCCAGTCATTAGGCAAAAGTGTTCTAAAGTCTGAAAAAAGTGAGTATTCAACGGTAAACAGCGCAGCGTTCTGTATGATCAGTGGTGTAATGGCAGAGAATTTCACTTTAATAATACCGTCGAAATCATCATCACAGTTGGTTGCGTTATAAGCGGCGATATTCCATTGCGGTTTTGGGGAATCTGTAACTGTTACAATCTGGCGGTAGGTACAGCCGTCAGCATTCGTGAAATCAACTGTATAGGTTCCCGCACCTGCAATAATTGTTTGGGTGTTGTCTCCGGTGCTCCAGAGAATTCCTGTGTAACCCGTTCCTACATCCAACGTTGTCGTACCGCCCTGGCAAACGGGAACATTTGCCGGAAGTGTCGTGGACGGGGTAGCTTTTTTAAATAAAATAGTAAGTTCACCGATTTCATCACAGAATCCAGTTTTCGAGAATCTGTAATAAAAAGTCTTGTCAGCAGTGATGGTCTGATTTCCTGTAATTGCAGGTGTATTGTTCTGTGCATTTGCTAAAGTCGAGAAGAATTTCACTGTTGCAGCGGTATCACCTGTAAACAAAGAAAGATAATCATTGAGGCTGATGTTTTCTGTGTTGTCTAGGTTGGTGTCGCAGACGATTTTTGACTGTGGTGTTGCAACCGTGAATTTAGTTCCCACTTTCAGCTGAATTTCTTTAATTATAGGAGGACAGCCATTCGGTGCATCCACTCTGATCCATACAGAAGTGTTGCCTGTAAAGGAGAAAATCCCTGTGATGTTATTGTTCAGGCCGGCAGTTGCTTTTGGAAGCGTATCATAATATTTTACCACAAAGTTGGAAGCCTGTACCAAAACTGTCGGCGTTACGGTGGTTAAGTCAACTTTATAAATTCCGTCAATTTTACCGTCCACATCTTCATCACAGTGCAGCTTGGTATAGAGATTCTCCTTTACTTCCGGAGCTAATTTTGATTTCAGTTCTACTTTAGCCACGGAAATACAGCCAATGGAATTTACCAGGCGGACATAAATAAATGCGTCAGCAGAAGTATAGCTGGTAAAGTTCAGGATTTGATCTCCCGGAATATTGTTTTCCGCACCAGGGAATGTTTTAAAATAAGTTTTAACCAGTGAAGTGTCCGGCGAAACTGGTGCTAATGTTAAATTATAGGTTGCAATGCCGTTTGTAGAACATTCCTGCAGAATTTTGTCATCATACTTTTCGATCATTTTAATGGTGATCTGCACCGTTTCACAATCCGGGATTGGGCCAACTCCGCAGAAAGAAAATTTAAAGGTGTCGGTTCCGCTGACATTCGCAAAGGCGGTATAGGTCAGTTTACCGTCTAGTGCAATCGTTACGGTACCTTTTGTTGGCTGCGTAACAATTTGAACAGTTGAAGGATTCACAGTCTGGCTGCTAAGCGCAAAAGCAGGCGTAATAATCTCATTTCCGCAGCTGTTGTAATCGTAGTTGGTAAAGGTGGTACAGTTATAGAATTTAAAATCCTGAGTCTGAATTTCCGCACACGATCCCTGTTTTACTTTTACCGCGTAAATTCCGGCTTGTGGCGGAATGTATGTAAAAGTATTGTTGGTTCCCGGCGCCGGACTGTAAGTTCCGTCGGGATTTTTAATCAACCATTCGTAAGAATCGAAACCTTCTGTAACCTCCAGTTTAACTCCCGGCAAACAGTCGCCTTCAGTTTTGGTAATCGCCGGAATAAAAGAGAATCCTGCGAAATAACCACCGTAGCCTACCGCATCATTTCCTGCGGAGATCCCAGCAGTAACAGCTTTTGAAGAAAATACCGCAATGTTCCCGTACACTCCGGGAATGGAATAGGTGACCCAGTTAGGCGCGCCTATTACGTTGAATGGACCATTTAGAGCGCTAAGTACCATTGATGTTCCGTTTCGTTTTACATCTATTGTGGCACCTTTCTCGGTAATAATGTTAAGTTTCGTAGGAACCGTGGCGCTATACGAAACACCGTTTGAAGAATATTCGTTTTCATCAATTCGTCCAATTTCATCAATTTTTTTTGGTAAATAACAGCTTAGAGGCGGTATATAATTAAAACCGCCGGTTGCCACCATGGAAGATCCTGCATCACCGGCCAGTAACTGGTAGACATACACATTCTTGGTAGACTTAATATGCATGTTGAAATGATTAAACCCCTGATTCACATAAGCAATGTTATTAGTGGTATAAAACTGCCCGGTATTGATGGTTGCCACGGGCGTGGCGGAACCGTTAATATAAATTTCAGTATTATCTTCGGTGGCGACAATAATGGCTTTTTCCATATTTGAATCCGTCGTTCCATTCCCCTTCATCAAAACGAATTCCTGGCCCAGTTTCTCTACAGGTACGCCCTGATCCATCAATATGTCTGATGACGAGGAATGGCTACCTGCATACTGCCCATTGAAGTTACCATTGGTGATGGAAACCGGCTTACTGGCGACTATTTTTGCTCCTATAAATCCTGTGTAATTCTGCGAATTATTTCCCCTTCCGTCAATAATATAAGATTGCCCTTTATTTAAGTTAAAGTTAATCTGGCTTCGCGGGATATTATCGGAAAATCCCACATTGGGATTAAATTCAGTAACCGTTACCGTGGTATTGTCTTCCGTAGCCATCACACTCGTCATAAAGTTCAGAATGCTGTTGTTAACGGTAATAGGTGCCATTACGGCTCTAAATTCTGTTCCGATTCCCGCGGTGCCCTTTGAAGTTAAAATTTCTCCGTGATTCATTATAGAAAATCTGAGACTCGCGAAAAACGGCTTATCTCCCTTTAGATAAATTCCCTTGGTGACCGGCCTGAAAAGATCGTTTTGAAGTGTTGTAATAATCATGCTTCTTGTTACGCTAAATTTCTGAGGATTATTTTTACTGATCGTAACAGAACCGATGATGACATTGTTATTATATATATCTACTTTAAAAGGGACGCTTTCATTGGTCGACATATAAATTGATTGGAATTGCGATCCATTACCCACACGGTCCACCATCGGCGCAAACCAATGTTCGCGGTCAAGTTGGGCGTAGGATGTCGTGGAAATAATAAAATAAAGAAGGAGTAGAAGTTTTTTCATGGCAAAATATAGAGTTCTCTACAAATGTAATATTTTATTAATAATTTCTAAAATATAGTTAATAATTGTTAACTGTATTAATGCAAATTGTCTTTGAATATTGATAATACCTGAATTTTTATTAACTTTTTTATGACCCATATTACCTGAACTTAACCTTAAACCATTACAATTTCATTTAAATTTGTAGGATAAATTGCCATTATGAAACGTTTATTTTTAGGATTGTGTGTAGTGCTGTCTGTTTTAGGGTTTTCGCAAATCGATACCGCACAGATTGTTGTTCGCGAACGGAAAAATACACCACAGGCACTCACAAAGCCATATGTAATTTTAATATCTGCTGACGGTTTCCGGCATGATTATGCCAAAAAATACAATGCCCAAAATATCCTGAAACTTGCAGAAAACGGCGTTTCGGCAAAAGCGATGATTCCGGGCTATCCTTCGATTACCGGCCCGAATCATTACACCATAATTACGGGACTATATCCTTCGCACACGGGTTTTGTTGACAATTATTTCTATGATAAAAAAAGAAACGATTATTTCGGGATGAGTATGCAGTCAAAAATATCTGATGGATCTTGGCTCGGCGGCACGCCGATCTGGAGTCTTGCCGAACAGCAGGGGATGCTGTCCGCATCTTTATTTTGGGTAGCTTCAAACAGCGACGCCGGTGGAACAAGACCTACCTATTATTACAATTATCACGAAAAATTCACCGCAGATGAGAAAACCAATATTGTACTGAACTGGCTGAAACTTCCCGAAGAAAAAAGACCGCATTTCATTAGCTTTTATTTTCCCGAAGTTGATAAAAACGGACATTTGTATGGATCTGAATCTCTGGAAGTCCAAAATGCTGTACAGTTTGTCGACGACGCTATCGGGACACTGATGGATAAAGTGAACGGGCTACAGCTTCCGAATGTGAATTTCATTTTTGTATCGGATCACGGGATGATTGATGTAGATGTAGAAAGCACACTTGAAATTCCGGCACTGCTACAGGATAAAAACCGTTTTATTATTAACAATTCACAGACTTTGCTGCGCATTACGGTAAAAAATGAAAGCGAAGTTGATGAGGTTTACCGCGAATTAAAGAGGAATAAAACCAGCGGTTACAAAGTTTATCTTACCGAAAAATTTCCAAAAAGATTACATTACCGCACAGCCGATGACCGGTTTAGCAGAATCGGACAGATTTTACTCGTTCCCAATGCTCCAAAAATCTTCCTTGAACCTACATCCAAAAAGACTCCCGGAAAGCATGGTTATAGTCCTTTCAAAGTTCCTGAGATGAAGGCGAGTTTCGCAGCTTCGGGACCGGCTTTTAGAAAAGGGAAGAAGGTTGGCCAGTTCAGAAACGTCAATATTTATCCGATGGTGGCTGAAATTCTCGGACTGGAAATTACAGAATCCATCGACGGAAAAAGCTGTACAGCAAAGAAAGTTCTTAAGTAAAAATTCAAAAAAAATCCGGCTGAACGAAACAGCCGGATTTTATAATATATTTTTACCTGAAAGTTTTTAACCTTTCAGACTCTGCATATCGATAACAAATCGGTATCTCACATCGCTTTTCAGCATTCTTTCGTAAGCCGTGTTAATGTCCTGCATGTTAATCATTTCAATTTCCGGAAGAATATTATGTTCACCGCAGAAATCAAGCATCTCCTGAGTTTCTTTAATTCCGCCGATTACAGAACCTGCAACAGATCTTCTTCCGCCAATCATGGGTGGCGTGAAAAGTCCGTCATCCATTTTGCCGATATAGCCGACCAAAACCAAAGTTCCGCTGACTCCCAATGTTGAAATATACGGATTGATATCGTGATCGTAAGGCACGGTGTCAATAATCAAATCGAATTTACCTTTTGCCGCGGTCATTTCATTTTCGTAGGTAGAAATTACCACCGCATCAGCGCCTAAATTTAAAGCATCCTGAATTTTATCCGGACTTCTTGAGAATAAAGTCACCTCCGCGCCTAAACCTTTTGCCAGTTTAATCGCCATGTGACCTAAACCGCCGAGACCCACAACGGCCACTTTCGAGCCCGGACCTACATTCCAGTGCTTAAGCGGAGACCAGGTTGTAATTCCTGCGCAAAGCAATGGCGCCACCGCTTTCAGATCGAGGTTTTCCGGAATAAGTAATCCGAAGGCTTCATCAACAACCACTTTTTCAGAATATCCTCCGAAAGTATGTCCGCCTAAAAACTGGTCTTTGCTGTTGTAGGTTCCTGTAGAACCGTTCAAACAGTACTGTTCAAGATCTTTTTTGCAGCTTTCGCATTCTCTGCACGAATCTACCAGACAGCCAACGCCGGCCAGATCGCCGACCTTGAATTTGGTAACTTCGGAACCGATTCTTGTGATTTTCCCAATAATTTCATGGCCCGGAACCGAAGGGTATTTAGTTCCGCCCCAGTCGTTTCTTGCGGTGTGAAGGTCGCTGTGACAAACGCCACAGTACAGAATATCAATTTCAATGTCTGTTGGCCGCACATCGCGTCGCTCGATCTGCATTTCCTGTAAGTCTTTATCTTTCGCCTCGGTTCCGTAAGCTTTTACCTGCGTTATACTCATGTTTTTTCTAATTTTTTTATTGTTGTAATGAAAGATCAAATTTACTGAAAACAGTGGAGTAGTCTTCTATTAAATCTTTCTTAAAATTCTTAATTCTTAAAATTTTTCCGTGAGATATTTCCAGTAACGTTTTGGGACATACTGCACGTGAAGTTTCATGTTTTTTCTTGCCGTAATATTGGTTTTTGTGAAATAGCGCTGCCAGAGTTTCTGGTATTTTTTCTCTTCTTCGTGATGTAGAAGTTCTGGGTTTTTCAAAGTGTTGAACTGCTCCTGTTCCGGATAGAAGAATTCAGTGTTTTTTAAATCGTAGATGATTCCGAATTTTCTTTTCAGGTCATAAATCATCCATTTTTGGTCTGCGTAACGGTCTTTAAAAAATTTAAAACCTACAGGAAGGACATTGAAATCGGGTTCAATCTTCGCGAAAAAAGTTCCGTCTTCCAGCTTCTCGAAACGCACAAAAGCGTGCAGCCGGTGAATTTCACGTCCCATACTTTTACAGATTTTAGAAATCTCCATGATATCTGTATCTGCAAAATTCTGAAGAATATTTTCTTCCGGATTTTTAACCGACTGTTTTACCGCGGACAGAATTAAATTCCCGGAATCAGGTCTTTCGGAAAGGTACACGAGCAAAAGTTGCTTCACACCGCTTTTTCCTAAATCATTTTCGAGTTTTTTGATGACGCGGTCAGCTTTTTCGCTGTTGGTGATGACTTCATGAAAGGTTGAAAAAATATCTTCAAAATAATGTTCATGACTTGTGATCTCGGCAGGTTCAAACCTGTATTCGAAAACCTCAAAAACAGCGGTCATCAAACCTTCAAAAGATCCGTCGTAGACTAAAGTGGTCATCAGAAAAGCGAAAGTTGCTGGGAAAAAGGATTCTGGTATTTCGAACTCATTCCCGAAAGGATGATTTTCCGGAAATTCTGCTCATCGATAAAACGGTTGAAAATATTGGTGCTTTCAAATTCGACAAAATATTTGGCCCGGTTCACAGCGACGCCCATTTTCTTCAGATGTTCAAGATTGAGATTCTGAAATCTTCTCGCCATCAATATTTTGCCTGTAGATTTCGTACCAATTCCCGGGATTCGGAGAATCATTTCCTTCGGCGCAGTATTGATGTTCACCGGAAATCTCTCGCGGTTCCGCAATGCCCAGGCTAATTTCGGATCGATTTCCAGGTCAAGAAAGGGGTTGGAGGGATCCAGAATTTCATTCGCTTCAAAACCGTAAAATCTCATGAGCCAATCCGCCTGATATAAACGGTTTTCGCGCTGCATGGGAACCTGGGAAAAGATCGACGGCAGCCTGCTGTCCTCCAGCACGGGAACATATCCTGAGTAATACACCCGTTTCATATTGAAATTCTGATAGAAATGATTGGCGACTTTAATAATCTTCAGATCCGTTTCATCTGTAGCGCCGACAATCATTTGGGTAGATTGCCCTGCCGGTGCGAACTTCGGAACTTTCCTGAAGAGTTTCTTTTCCTCTTTATATAGAATGAGTTCATTTTTTACCAGACTCATGGGTTTCAGCATTTCTGAATGCGACTTGTCCGGAGCCAACAGTTTCAGGCCTTTTTCCGTAGGAATTTCAATATTGATTGAAAGCCGGTCGGCGTAAAGTCCGGCTTCTTTCATGAGTTCGTCGCTCGCGCCGGGAATTGATTTCAGGTGAATATACCCATTGAAATTATGTTCGAGTCGCAGTTTCTTTGCAACGCGAACCAATCTTTCCATCGTGGTGTCGGAATCTTTAAAAATCCCGGAACTTAAAAATAAACCTTCGATATAATTCCGGCGGTAAAAATTAATGGTCAGATCCACGACTTCTTCCACGGTAAAAGCGGCGCGTTTTACATCGTTGGTTTTGCGGGAAACACAGTACGCACAATCGTATATGCAGTGGTTGGTCAGAAGAATTTTAAGCAGCGAAACACATCTTCCGTCTTCGGTATAGGTGTGGCAAATTCCGGAGGCGTGACTGTTGCCCAATCCGCCTTTGTTTTTCCGGTTGCCACCGCTGGAAGAGCAGGAAACGTCATACTTTGCAGCGTCTGCCAGTATTTCCAGTTTTTCCTGAATGCGCTCGAAATTCATTTTATTATGTTAAGTTTAAAGAACAAAAATAGTAAAATAATATTTAATAATTCAAAAATTAGAATAATATTGTACCATTAATTTAGGTGCGATAAATTGCCTGATTTCTACTTTTTAGGAATGTATTTCGCGATCTGGTTTGGGAACCCAAACACTCACATTTCCGGCCGGTACGGGAAAGACTCCCCAGCCGTTTTCATCGATTGTCACCTCCTCAGGAAACCAGCCGAGGAAATCGTAAAAGTTTTTGCCGGCATACTGTGAGCCCATTTCCATGGGTTTTTCGTACGCCTCTTTATTGCTTAAAACCACTGCACAACCCGGATGTTCATCATCACCTTCGCGAACCCAACCCAAACAGTTGGCGTCCTCAAAATAATCCCGCTGTGCACCATACCCAAACTGCTGTCTTGCCTTTAAAAGTTCCTCAATCTTTTCAACCTTATTCAGAAATATTTCCTGGTCGTTGCCTTCTTTGTCTTTATCGGTATAATGACCTCCGAAAAGATCCGGATAAAATATACACGGATACCCGCTTTCTCTGAGTAAAATCAACGCATAGGCAAGGGGTTTGAACCAGTATTCTACGGGTGCTTCCAGTTCCTGAAGAGGCTGCGTATCGTGATTATCAACTACGGTTACGGATAAAACCGGATTGGCCTGGGTAAGGGTTTCATCAAAAATCGTCCTTAAATCATAATGTTCGCCAGCAAGTGATGCCTGATGAAAATTATGCTGAAGCGATGAATCGAACAGACTCATACAGCCCTCAGTGGCTTCAATATATTTTTCCAGTAAATACAGTTCGCCGGGCGCCCAGTATTCACCAACGGCAAAAATGTTCTTGCCTGTGTTAGACCTCAGCAGCTGAAGCCATTCTTTGTAAAATTTTGGAGACTGGTGTTTTACGGCATCCAACCTGACGCCGTCGAACTTAATCTGATTATGATACCAGACTGCCCAATTGTTCAGTTCTTCCCGCACGAAAGGGTTTCGGTGCTCGATGTCGTTATACATCAGATAATCGTAATTGCCTTTTTCGTCATCAATCATTTCTTCCCAGCCGTCACCGTGATCGTGGATAATCTGGAAAATTCCCGGTTCTTCGCCTTCAGCATAATCTACACCGGAAAAACAGTTGAAATCCCACTTGAAATCGGAATATTGGTCGCCACGTCCCGGGAAAATAAATTTCGTATAGCTTTCAATCTCGAAAGGTTCGGAAATATTTTCCTGGCGGTTTTCGGGATTTACTCTTACGGCGTGAAATTTCTCTTTTTCGTCGCCTCCGGCTTTATGGTTCAGCACAATGTCGGCGATGACAGAAATTTCTTTTTCCTGAAGTCTATTACATGCTGCGATGTACTGTTCTCTGGTTCCGTATTTTGTGGGGATGGTGCCTTTCTGGTCAAATTCACCTAAATCGTAGAGGTCATAAGGATCATAACCTACGGAATAACCGCCGCCATCGGCCTTGTATGCTGGCGGAAACCATACCGCTGAAATTCCCAGTTCCTTCAAATAGTCGGCAGCCTTAGCAGCTTCGTCATATAATTTACCGTCTCCATCGGAATACCAGTGGAAAAACTGAATCATCGTCGCATTCATAGTTAAAGTTTAATACCACCGCATGAGCAAAAATCATCCCAATGTGAAGTTATGTACCGCAGCAGTTTCTTTTATATCCTTTTCAGTTTTTTATTCGCTATCGTATCATTGCTTTCTGGAGTTATTGCTTTTTATCATAATTCATCAGTTTTTATGAGTATTATTCTGTTCTGTATTCGCCGTCGCCGTGTTTTCCCCAAAACTGAATCCGGTGAGCCGATACTTTGATCAGGCAGATGCCTTCGGTCTCAATCCCATCCGGAAACCACATTTCAAGACCTTTTACCCATTTTTCCTCAAGCATTTTTCGGTTTTCTGTTACGCTTGCCATGCCGTAGCAGTCTACAAAAGTCATATCATCCGTCTGGAAGATCAGTGAAATCATCGGATTGTTTTCGATCTGTTTGACTTTGTTGGAATCCCGGTACGAAAAAAACCACGAATCTCCGTCGTATTCAACTTCTCCGTTGTTGCTCATGGGGCGGGAGTGGAGCGTGTTGCGCCCGTCTTTGGTCACCATCATGCAGAAATCAAGGTTTTTCATAATGGCTGCTACTTTTTTTAACGATACTTTTTCCATTGGAATGAGGTTTTTAGTGTTATTGATTGCTTTTGCAATAAAAGATTATTTTATCCGTAACAGTAATCAAATTTTTTACCAAAAATTAAAAAATAGTCTGTTAATGTACCTTAATGTCTTCAAGATGCTGAATATAAACCATAAAAAAAGACCACAAAAAAGCGGTCTTTATGATTTTGGTTAACAGGAGATTATTTACCTGCAACTACGTTAAGTTCAAGATCAACCTCCTGAGAGATCATCCAGTCTTTTGGATCTCCTTCAGTACCGTAAGCAAGTCCCCAGTCCTGTCTGTTGATGGTGAAGTTTGAAACAAGGGTTAATCCGTTTTCAGTAACCTCCACTTTTGCAGGGAAGCTTACGTTTACGGTTTGATCTTTAATAGTAAGGTTTCCGCTCACTGTTTTGTTGGCGCCTGCCACTTTGCTTTCGGTACCTGCAGCAAGGTCTTCAACTTTAGTGATGTCGAATTTCACACTTGGATATTTTGCGGTATCAAAGAAATCTGCACTTTTAAGGTGCCCGTCAAGATCAGCAGAAGTTTTTCCGTCGCTCAGTTTAGGATCTACAGCCGCAGGATCGGTAGTCAGAGAGTTAAGGTCAGATACCAGACTTCCTGAAGTAAGGTTTCCGTTCTCTACTGCAAATGTTCCGGTGGTTTTGGTGGTGCCGAATCTTGGGTTAAGGCCTCCTTTGTGGTAAGCAGTCCACTTCACAGTCGTGCTGTCGGAGTTCACGGTAAGTGTTTCCCCCGCAGTTTCTGCCACAGCCTGTTCAGTTGCGGTGTTTACGGTATCGGTTTTTGATTCTTTACATGATACAGCAACCAGAACTGCTGACAGTGCTAAAATTGATAATTTTTTCATTGGTAAATAATTGATTGTTTTAATTTGACTGCAAAACTACTGCATCGCGCGCGCATTCAAATTGATGTATGATAAGAAACACTCAGGAATTTTTAAAGTTTACATAAAAGAACCCGCAGCATCTTCCAGTTCTTCAACCCGTTTCCGAAGGATTTCTTTATTCGCTTGTCTCCGTCTTTTCGATCCATTGAAGCGTGCTTTTGTCCAGCGGAATCTTGTGAATCTCAGTTTTCCGAAATGATGCTGAAGCACATAGATCATCATTCCAATGGCAGCAATCGAAATCAGACCGTATATTTTTTTGTTGGCGACCAGGATCGCATTGAGCTGTAAATTTTTATAGCCCGACAGCACCATTTGCGGTGACATCAGATTGCCGTCCATGTAGACGGCGAGATTATTCACGCTTTGCCACTGGAACTGATACTGCAACCAGGAGAAGAATGAGGAAAATACAGCCGTAGCCACAAAACTCCGGAAAACCAGAATAAGCCCAATCGCCTGAAGCATTTCTTCCATCTCCAGTTTGTCCAGAATATAAAACCAAACAGCGATAAAGAGCGCACTTAAACCGTAACCTTTCAGAATCATAGGCAGCAGCCAGCTTTCGTAGTTCAGTTCCGAAACCATCATAAAGTACATCATCACGGTATTCAGAAAAAACGCCGCAAAACCGGAGAAAATAAACATCTTTAAAGGTCTTTCATTTTTAAACCAGTAAAATGCAACCACTCCAGCCAGAATTACCCCCGGAACCATCATCAGATTCAGCGAAGCATTGGTTATCATATCATAGCCCAGAATTCCAATAGTATAGGTATTCTGCAACGAACCGGCGCCCAGAAATACACCGGTGAAAAGCAGCATCAGCAGACCGCTCTGGACGTTGCTTTTGGTGAAAATTCCGAATGAAACATAACTTCTCCTCAGCGTAAGCTGCCTCAGGGCGAGCAGTACAAAACTGATGAGCGTTCCCCAGAATGAAATACGGATATGTTCGGCTTCAAACCAGTTCAGCGTCTTGCCGAATGACAGAAAATAGGACATGAAGAGAAAAGTGGCGGCAAAAAAGACCGTGCTCAGCCAGTCGATCTGGGAGAAGGGCATTTTGCGGGCAAACCGCTGGTTGTGCTGGAAGATCACGACAATCAGGATCATAAGCAGACAAATGCCTGCAGTCAGCAGATGAGCGTATTGCCAGGTTGTATGGTAGGCGAGTTTGGCCAGATAATATCCTGAAATATTTCCTGCGATAATAGAAAACGGATAAAAGACCGCATAAAATTTACCGCGTTTTCCGTCCGGACTCAGAATAAACATCAAAGGCAGAATGAATTCCATCATCATGAACATTTTGAAGAATCCCATAAGGAATGAAGCGGCCACAATAATTTCAGGGACTTCCGTTGTACCAATCACGAAGGACAGCAGCGCGGTTACTGCCAGCGAGACAATCATAATCTCCTTAGTGCGGAAACGCATTTTCACCCGTAAAACCAAAGGCATCGAGGTTGCCATTCCGATAAACGATGCGAAATTAGCCATCATCATAAACTCCGGCATGATGCCCAAATCGCCTACCATCAGGCTGATGTTTCCCGTGTTCACAGGATTGATGGACATAATGAGCGTGGTAAAAATAAGGATGAGTAAAAGCTGTACCGGTTTGGGAACCCAGTCTTTAAACAGCCCTTTGTTGTAATCAGACATTTATTTGATGTTATTTAGGGTCACATTCACGTTCATTCCTGCACGCAGCTGATCCAGATCTTCTTTTTTGTTAGCTGAAGTAAACTCAATCCTTACCGGAATCCGCTGCTGTACCTTCACGAAGTTTCCTGTAGAATTGTCCACCGGAACATTGGAATATTTGGATCCCGTTGCCGCCGAGATGGCTGTGACTTCACCTACAAGCTTTTTTCCGCCCAAAGCATCCACAGTGATATTGATTTTTTCACCGATTTTCACACCGGGCATCTGGCTTTCCAGGAAGTTCGCGGTCACCCATTTCTGGCCGTTCAGTACAATGGTTCCCAGTTGTTGTCCGGGTTGCACCAGCTGCCCTTCATTGATGAGTCTTCTGCCCATAATCCCGTCATAAGGCGCGGTGATTACAGCGTAAGAAAGGTTGATTCTTGCCATATCGAGCATGGCAGCGGTTCTTTTGATTTCGGCATCATTTACACCCAGGCGGCTTCGGGTTTCACCGGTGGCAAGCGATGCGGTGTTTTTCTGGCTGATGAGGGTTTCATAGGCGGCGCGCGTGGCATCGTATTCTGTCTTTACCTGATCAAACTGCTGTCTGGTTACCGCTTCGGAAGCCAGAAGGTTTCTGTACCGGTTCAGATTCTGTTCGGCATTCCACAGTCTGGCTTTCGCGCCCGCAATATTGGCATTGGCCACATTCACGTTATTGGAAACTGTATTCACGGCAGATGAGGTTACATTTCTCGACGCCAGCGCATTCTGGTAGGCTGCTTCGGCCTGCGCAAGCTGGGTGCGGATTTCCCTTTCATCCAGAATCACAAGCGTGTCACCTTTTTTTACGGCCTGGTGTTCGTTATATTTAATCTCTTTGATATATCCCGCCACCCTTGTGTTCACAGGATTGATGAATTCTTCTACCTGCGCAGAGTTCGTGAAATTATCTTCGTTCAAATGGAAATAATTCGTAACCAGCCAATAAAATCCGCCCACTGCAACGGCGAACACGAGGAGATTGATGACGGTGGTTTTCACCCGGTTGGATTTTTTCTTTGCTTTTTTTGAAGCGGTGTACGCTTTTTCCACACCCGGTGTGGTGGAAATCTGTGTTTCAGTTACTGACTGAACAGGTTCTGTAGCGGTATTTTTTTCTGACATCTTACGTAGTTTTTATAAGGTTCCTGTAGTTTTTATTAAATTGTAGTACTGGTACTGCACGTTGATTTCGCTGTTGGCGTACTGAAGCTCGGCTTCCAGTTTGGCGTTCGTGGCATCGGTCATATCGGCCTGAAGCGCCAGTTGGTTCAGGTATTTGGCTTCAATGATTTTATAGTTTTCATTCGCCAGTTCTTCGCTTTCCTTGTAGAGCTTTGCCTGTTGTAGTGCTTCCCGCCATTTCAGATACGCCGCATTGGTCTGTACATCGAGATTCTGCTGTTGAAGAACGAGAACGTCTTTGGCCTGAGTCAGCTGAAACTTTCCGAGCTGTTCTTTTTCTTTGGTCTTATACAGGTTATCGATGTTGTAGCTGATAGAAACTCCCGTTTGCCACGTATTGGTGTAGAAATCCTGCGCAGGTATTGTACTGGTCACCGGTCTGGCCATGCTGTAGCCGCCAAAAGCCGCGATGGTGGGCATTTTATCGGTTCTGATGATTTCGATGTTTTTACCCGCCATCTCGATGCCGGTTTGGGCCGATTTCAGAGCGGGGTGGTTCTGATGCGCCAGCTCCTGATAGTACTGCAGTTCCCGGGATTCACCCGCATCACTAAAAGAATCGGAAGGTTTAATAAGGACATCGGGTGCAAGGCCGATGGCGGTGGCCAACTGGTAGTTCAGCGCGGATCGGTTATTGTCCAGAACCAGAATTCCCTGTTCCAGATTTTTCATTAAAAGTTCCCCGCGGATGATTTCATTGCGCGTCACCATTCCCTGTTTGTAAAATTTCTTTACGTTATCCAGCCTCTGCGTAGCGAGTTTGCGGTTGTTGAGGTACACGTTTTTCTGGTTGATGATTTTCTGGATGTCCAGATACGTCGACATCACCAGAAATTTGATGTTCTGCGCATCTTTCTCATGATCGAGTTCCGCGAGCTGTTCCCGCAGTGCTGAGATTTCAATGGATTTTTTTACGAGTCCGCCTTTAAAGATCAACTCAGAAGCCTGCACACTGTAAGTGTTGCCGAAATGCGGCATGTTGATGGTGGCTACTTTAGACAGGTCTTTGTCCAGAATCAGCGCATCACCAAGATAAAACGCGTTGGCGGAAGCGGTAATAGAAGGCAGTTTCTGCAGTTCCGCGATTTTGGTCTGCTGTCTGGCGATCTGTATGTTTTCTTTCGAAAGTTTAAGTTGGGTATGGTTTTCCAGAGCCAGCTGCACCACTTCCTCCAGAGTCATGGTTCGCTCTGTAAGCTGGGCGTTGGCGGTGGAAAAAAACAAACTCAGGACTACCAGAGTCATTTTATTTTTTAGGATCATAGGTTCCGTGATTTTTAACGGGACAAAGGTACTTCAGCAGCACACCCGATAAAATGACGGAAAGAATGAATAAAATGTTCAAAAGTAAGATTTAACCCCGGAAACGTTTTCGATAAGCGTTGGGGCTTTCGCCGGAATGTTTCTTGAAAAAGTGTCCGAAGGAATACTGGTCACTGAATTTCAGGTTAAGTGCAATCTCGTAAAGTGACTGTTCTGTGGTGGATAACTGAGCTTTGGCCTCCTTCATCACAAAAGCTGCGATGATCTGTCCCGCGGTTTGTCCTGTCACCTCCTTTAAAACGGAAGTAAGATGTCTGGAAGTAATAAACTGTTTGTCAGCGTAAAAACTCACTTCCCGCTCCTCCAGATAGCAGTCGCCTACATTTTTCAGGAACTGCAGCACAATTTCCTGTTTTCTGGAGATCTTTTCTTTAGAAAACCTCGAGGCATGCGCAATCATATCGGCAAATAGATAGACCGTGGAAGAAAAAAGGTGCCTTATGACTTCGTCGCGGTGCGCGGAGGGTTCCGGACGCTCCAGCACAGATTTCAGAAGACCGGTTGTTTTCCAGATGCTGTCGAAAGGTTCCGGCTCCAGCCGGAAGTGCCGAACCAGTTCTTTGCGGAACCAGACAAAGGCATTAAGCCGGTTGATTTTAAGGGGTAGTTTTTCGGTGTATTCCCTTGAAAATGCGACCAGCAGCAGTTCCAGGTCATCGCTGATCTCCAGGATTTCGTAGACTCTGCGGGAATCAATAATGGCAACATGATTTGCAGTAAGTTCTATCCGGTCCACATTTTCAGTGTAGACTACCCGCCCTTTTTTCAGGATGAAAAACGCTGGATTTTTAGGGTGATAGGGATATCCGATTTCAATATAATCGAAGATGTTCTGCGCGTCAAATATCTTTATCGGGTTTTCCAAGATCGGCATTTTAAGCAAAGTTAAGAATTTAGCCCAGAAGTCTTGAGAGCGGTCACTTCAATCCTTCGATCCCTCCAGGGTTTGGGTCATGCCCAACATTCCGTCCCACGATGCCTGTTTCGCCCGAAGGCCGGATACCGGCTCCATTAGACTGTAACCTCAAACTCGACCTTAACCTTAACCTCTCCAAACAAAATATTTTATATTTTTATCACGGATAAATATCCTTACTGTATGAACATCAATTTTCAAGACCCGTGGGTGCTGGTCCTCAACATCACCGTAATTGTTATCCTTACGCTGCTGATTATTCCGACCTTACTTAATACGAAGGAAAAATTAGGGGTAAGGCTTTCGTTCTCGGCCATTTTTATCATTGTTGCGGTAAACTGCCTGGCCAATCTGGCCCTGTTTTACACTCAGGATGTGGCTTATTTCGATTTTCTCTTTCTGCAGGCGTTTATTCCATTACTTTTTGGTCCGGCCATTTATTTTTATGTGCTGCTGAACAATGGCGGAGCAATCAAAAGACCTTGGATCCATTTCATTATTCCTTTTTTGGCCATTCTGTACGGAATTTATCATGTTCAGATGGATGAGGGAGATAAAATGCGGATATTCCAGGAAGTAAACGAGGCCCAGAATCTTTCGTACAATATCCTGAACACGCTGGTAATGAGCATCCCACTAATCTATTTTTACTTTTCAAAACGCTATCTCAGGCGTCTGCATATTCAACCTGCCGATCCCCTGGCTATGCTCCAAAAGATCAAAATGCAATGGTCGCACGAATTCATCAATCTTCTTCTTTTCTGCGTTTTTTCTTTCCTTGTGATTATGATTGTCGCTACCTACTTTTATCAGGTACCGCAACCTTACCTTGATCTTATCGGGATGCCCATTTATTTTCCGCTGATTTATGCGGTGATCGCGGTGCGAAGTAATATGATCTCGAAACAGCTGGAAATGCAGTACGCAGTTTCCAAAGCTGAGGAAGACAACCGGCTTCGCGATCAGCGCATCGCCATTTCGCGGGACCTTCATGACAATATAGGCGCCTATGCCACCAGCCTGATTTCAAAGATCGATTATCTTGCGGTGGAGGAGAAAGCTGGGAAGGGAGCACTGGAGGACCTCCGGGAACATGCCGAAAGCATTTTGGGTCTGCTGCGGCAAACCCTCTGGGTGCTGAACAATGACACCATCACCGTAGAAGATTTTTATGATCATATAAAGCAGTACGCGCTGAAAAGCTTCAGAAACAGCGGCATAACCCTCCGTTTTGAGGAAGACATCAGGGACAACCGGATTCTGCCATCAGAAATCACCATAAACCTTTTCAGAATCCTGCAGGAAGGCCTGCAGAATGTAATGAAACATTCCGGTGCCACCGAGGCCGAGCTTTATATGATTTCCCGGGATACGGTAAGAATCAGTCTGCGGGACAACGGAAAGGGATTTATAACGGATGATCATCATGAAGGCTATGGGCTTGGAAATATAAAGGCCAGAGCCGCAAATATCGGCTTTACTGCAACACTGTCATCAGAGGAAGGTAAGGGGAGCATTCTGGTTCTGGAAGAAATACGCCCAACCGCGTATTGAAAGCCGGAAGTCATTTAACTAATTTTACATTAAAAACATGAGACTCGCAATCGTTGACGACAGCTTCCTTAACCGGAAAACCCTCAAGGAAAAGCTTTTGCCTTACGCGGAAGTGGAACTCGTGCTGGAGGCAGAGAACGGTGCTGATTATCTGGAAAAACTGAAAGAACTGTCTCCGACCCTACGCCCGCAGATCGTACTCATGGATCTGGAAATGCCGCTGCTCGACGGTATTTCAGCCATTTCAATTTCAAAGGTGAAGTATCCCGAAATAAAATTCATCGTCCTCACCATTTACGAAGATACAGAACGGATTTTCGAAGCCATAAAAGCTGGCGCAAACGGCTATCTGCTGAAAGACGATAAAGCCGTAAATATTGTTGACGCCCTCGAAAGTGTGCTGAATTACGACAATATTCCCATGAGTCCGGCTATCGCACGCAGTGCCATGCGGCTGCTTTGCGAAGAAAAACGCCCCGCCATTGTTCCCTCTGAAAGCCAGTTGCTGTCCGAGCGGGAAATGGATGTGCTGAAACTGATGGTAAAGGGGCACCGGTATACCGATATTGCCGCACAACTCTTTATAAGTCCCAACACCGTACGGACCCATGTAAACAATGTTTACAAAAAACTTCACCTTTCATCCAAAAGTGAAATGATGGAACTGGCAAGAAAAAATAACTGGCTCTGATACACTTCCAGATTACTGCATGTAAATACGCCTTCGGGCGTATTTTTTTTATTGACTTTTAGCTTTAAGGTCACATAAGGTTCTACGGGAAATACGCTTTTCAGCGTATTTCGCAAATATCCTACGTTCACAAAATTTGCATAAACAAAATCACAGATGATGAAAACAAAAATTTATTTTCAGTGCCGCTGCTGTTCTTTACGGTATGGCAACCTATGCGCAACAAAGCGCATTTACGGTTTTAGAGAAAGATTACGAAATTTCCCGCAAAGCCAAGAAAGGCTATCTGGGTGGTGTAGAAGCCAAGGAAAACGGCAGTTTCGAGATGGTGTACTTTCTGCCCTCGAGCCGGAGAAAAGTGAAGGTGGAAGCCTATACGTTCGACAAAGATGCCAACCTTACCAACACCATGAAAGACGAGTGGGATGTAGAAAAAGTAAAGAAAAAATGGAAATTCTTCAACTTTAAAGGCGATGAATATACCACGACGGCAGCTTCTGTAAGCACCAACCTCACAGGAAAAATGATGTTCAAAAAGCGTGAGATCAAGGCAAAATACAACTGGCTTGCCGGGGATTACGTGAAGAGAGTGAAACTGCTCGACCGCCAGAAACTCACCAGTGAAAACGGTGAAGAGTACCTTTTCAGCGGCGCGTACGAGGTAGAACGGGACAGCACGATTTACGCCCTGGCTTATCCTTATACCAAAGGTGCGGCCATGCAGAGCCTGGATCTGGTGAAGATTTCGAATACGGGTGAGTCCAGAAAAATAGCGTCCGTTGCCACGCCAAGCCCTGTAAAACCTATATTCTCTAAACCGCTGCTCGATGAAAATAGCCGCGATGTTTCGAACGATGATTTCCCACGGGACTGGATCGTGGTTCTGGCACCTACCAAAATCTATGGCAAAGGCAGCGCAGGAAATCCCAATCAGCTGACTTATCTCCGGATTTCTCCGGAAGGAAATGTTAAAGAGCAGTTCAATTTCACGGCGCCTTCCGCAGGATACCGCATCCTTAATGCTTATGCAAAAGGAAATGAGGTAATCCTGTACGGTATGGGCATTAAAAAAGAGGGCAAGTATGCCGATGAAATCTTAGGAGCCACTGTATCTCCATCCAGTATGGATGATAATGAGCAGGCGGCGGCCAAGTCCACCGGCGGTATGCTGGGCGGCCTCGGGAAAATGGCCAACATGGTTTCCGGAAAAGACGATATGGCACCGTCTCAGCAGTCGCTGGACAATGCTTTGGATGAAAAAAAATATGATGACTTCATTATCGCCAAGATTTCCGGGCAGCAGCTGTCGGTGATCAGAGCCACGCCTATGGCAGAACTGAACAGCAAAGCTGTAGCCGGGCCCGATATGAAGAAAGCCCTGGAGTTCGACGGCAAGAAATTTGTGACCAATAATTTCCAGATACTTAAAGATGGCTCCATGATGCTGAGTGTTCAGGATTACAAGCCCGAAGGAAAAGGAATCGGTTTACCTGGCGGTAAAATGCTGGGCGCACTGGCCGGAGTTTCCACCAGCAGAAGCGGCGACAGCTACGACCGGATTTACAAAGGAATGTATCTGCTGCACTTTTCACCGGAGGGCAATCTTGTAAGAAATTATACGGTGCAGCTGGATCAGAAAAACAAAAAAGGATTCTTTAACAATTCACCCATGACGGCAGATAATTTTCCTGCCATCGGTTATCTGATCGAAAGTAATGACGGCAAGTCAGTAAACTGGGTGATGGAAATTGTAAAAGCCATTGATGTGGATACGGATGTAAGCACCTTCAGTAATTTCTTTTCAGGAACTTCCACAACTACTACAACCAAATCCTATTCTCCTTTCTACAGCATTGAATATGGCAAGCTCGACCTGGCTACCGGCAAATCTTCGGAATTCAGAACGCTGGGAGACCTCGAGAAGAAGAAATACTACCTGTACCCTAAGCATAACCGACTGCAGATTGGTGATTACACGTACTTCTTCAGCGAAACCCCTAACGGCGACCGCTTGCTCGTTTCGAGAATGGACGTTAAACAGTAAAACCGGGAAGGTCATTTAGTTTCGAAGCTGTGAACCGGCATCTTGTGTCAGTGAAATCATTTTAAAAATTCCTCTTATGAAAAAGTTACATTACCTGTTTTTTTCTCTGTG
This sequence comes from Chryseobacterium sp. HSC-36S06, assembly GCF_024171485.1. Classification (GTDB taxonomy): domain Bacteria; phylum Bacteroidota; class Bacteroidia; order Flavobacteriales; family Weeksellaceae; genus Kaistella. The sequence goes on along the minus strand of NZ_JALJZX010000003.1, from coordinate 133,056 downwards.
TTTAGTCACCTTACTGATGACGGGATGCGAAAGAGACAGTGAGCCGGGAAGCACCACACCGCCTGCCTCCGCAGGATTTACCTGGCGTGAGAACTCCACCACGGCACCCCTTAAAACCGCAGGATCTTCGGAAGTGCGTACGCAGTACAAATCTATTTTTGCCTTTACGGGTGCCACGGCAACTTCGGGAACGGTGTTTGAGTTCAACCTTTCCGGACTTGCCCCTGCGACCTATCCCGTAAATGCCACCAATGCGTTTTATTTTGACGGAAATACGGCTACTCCCGCAACCGGCGAAGTCGTCATCACCGCCAATGCGAACGGCAAGGCTTCCGGCACCTTTAAGGCGACCTGGACGAGCGGAACCGTTACCTCAGTGTACGGCACCTTTACCGATATTCCGGTGAAATAAATTTTGATGTATTCCTACCCTGGCGGACCCTGAAATCCGCCGGGGTTTTTTACCTTTTAAAATATTCAGACATGAAAAAAATTCTACTTTTCAGTTTAATGATGCTGGGAATTACAGGCAGCGCCCAGCTTACAATTGTGAAAGACGTATCTACAACGGGTTTAAGACCTACCGATAACGAGCATTTCATCTGGCAGAACAACCGCTGGAACGGTAAACACTATTACGGGGTTACAGTTACACCAAGCGTGGCCATTGCGGTGACTGACGGAACCGACGCGGGAACAAAGGTGATTAAAAATTTAGGGCATTCCGGTGTTCTAAGTGCTGCAATAAAGGCCATAATTCCCGCAAAGGATCACTTTTATATTCACGTCTATGTATATAAAAGTTACAGTCCCTATATTCAGTATGATGAACTCTGGAAGTCGGATGGTACAGACGCTGGAACTGTATTGCTGAAACGGTTCGATGAACGGGGAGCGACTACTGAAGGCATATCCATCACCACTGACCAATATGAAGCAGCAAACCGCTCCCTCAGTGGTAATGAAATGTACTTTTACGGATATACAGGCAGTAATGGCAGAAAAATATGGAAAACGGACGGCACTGCTGCTGGTACCTCAATGATTGCTGATAAATCCGCTAATGCACTGACAAGACTGAATGATGACGTTTATTTTGCTTCCGATTTTAAATTGTGGAAAATCAGCGGCACTACGGGAAGCGTAGAAGTGATTGATGTTCCGAATATTTTTATTGTAGCTACTATGCGCATGGCGGCGTTTAAAAACAAACTCTATTTTATGGGTTTTGATGAAACCAATGGGGTAGAGTTATGGTCCTCCGACGGAACGCCTTCCGGAACAAAAATTTTTACCAATACCTCGCCGCTTACCAATAATGTGTACAGTCTCACGACTTTTAATCTCACGTCAACGGATGATTATCTCCTCTTTTCAACTTTGCATAACGCTTCCGTCAACACCCGGCATACGCTATACCGCACCGATGGAACGCTCGGCGGCACCGTGCAGATTTCGCCTGCTGACGCCATAGATGCGGGAACGAGTTCGGGCTCCATGTTTTCCAAAACCAATGAGAATTTTTACTGTTTTAATATGAACCAGAAAACCATCTTCCGGACCAATTATCAGGAAAACGGTTACTCAATTGCTTCTACAGGTGCCTATAATGCAGGAAATCTCGTCGATTATAAAGGTACTGCCTGGTATGCTGGTGGAACCGCCAGTATGTCCGGAAATAATGATTTCGCGGAACCGCACCGCACCGACGGCGTTCAGACCGTAAAAACCTTTGATATCATCACGCTGATGCAGGGAACTAATAACATCGGCTCCAATCCTTTTGGCTTTCATGAATTAAACGGGAATCTGTATTTTTTTGCAGGCCTGGGAAATGCGATGAAGCTGTACCAGTTTCAGGGTGACTATACCTTCAACAGGTCAACCGGCAATTCGTGGAACGCTCCCGCCAACTGGAATACTGGGGTGGTGCCGCTTTCTTCTGAAGACACTCTGGTTCCTGCTGGTTCGGATGTTGAAATTTCATCTGCAGCATCAGCAAGAAATCTTGCGCTCAATGCGCCACTACATATTGTTTCCGGCAGTTTAAACCTTGCAGGGGACTTAAATTTAAATTCAAGAATTACGCTGAATAACAATGCTGTGAATCTCAAGGGAACATCTTCCGCCATCACCGGCGGTAACACCAATAATTATATCGTCACCAACGGTACCGGCACCGTGAATGTTGAAAATGTAAATGCCGGAAGAGGCACCGTAAATCTTCCTGTCGGTACCCCTTCAAACTACAATCCGGTTGCACTTGCCAATTTCGGCACTTCCGATACTTTTTCGGTTAAGGTTGCTGAAGGCGTAAGCAATGCGCCCGGCGGTGCGGTGAATGCAACCTGGGATATCTCGGAAGGCACCCCAGGCGGAAGCAATGCCACCATTTCACTGGGCTGGAATGCTTCACAACAGAACGGAACCTTTAACCCAAACAATGCGACCGTCGGACATTATGTAAACGGCGTTTGGACGGCCGAAAACTCCGGCGCGGTGAGCGGCAGCAATCCTTACACCATTACCGGAACAGGAATCACCAGTTTTTCTCCTTTTGCCGTGATGAATCTGGGTGCGCTGGCCACCGCCGATCCGCTTAAAAAGAACATCGCAGTATATCCGAATCCGTTCAGAGATATCCTGACTGTAAGTTCAGAAGATAAAGGCACCGTAATTTTCTACGATATGTCGGGCAAAATGGTCGGCAGCCATCATCTGGTCAAAGGTACGAACACGCTGAATCCATCCGCTTTAGAATCCGGTGTTTATCTCTATAAGGTGAAGAACAGTGCAGGAACGGTGACCGCCTCCGGAAAAGTAATCAAGAAATAACTGAACTAAAGGGACCGTTCTTTTCACAGGATATATTTAAGTGATTAAACCCGGCTGATTTTTCAGCCGGGTTTTTTGATCAGAAAGGCATTTGTTGCAGACTTGTTCGGGTCTCCTTGCCGGGTTGTTGCCAAAATGCACCTGTTTTGGCAAGGATTCGGCAACAACTCCGCAACAACTCCCGAAGAAACGTGCCTGTTTTTTCAAATTCAACTTTGTCAAAGTTCAGAACTTTGACAAATTTTGGTGTGGTTTCCCAACCTATTCCTGAGAATCCGGGACAGATGAAACCCGTCAATTCATCTGAATCTTTCATTCGTCAGTTAAGTAGGAGATATTACGATAGTGAAACAAAAGTTCCATACGTATCACACATGAGTTTCAATACCATGAAATATAAGTTTCAACAGTATGAAACATAAGTTTCAATACCATGAAACAAAATTTCACTAATATGAAACACAAATTTCATTAGTATAATATGATCGGTTGACCCATCATCCGGGGCCAGGGGCATCCTGAGACTTTCGAAGTGTTAAAGGGTTGAAGGGGAGGAACCGTGAGTTATCCGGGAATTTCATAAATTTAGATCCTAATTTTTAATATCATTTCCATGGCTTTTACCGAAACCGAAAGAGCACAGTATGAAAGAATTCTTCGCAACCATGTTGACAACGTAAGACCTCCGGTGGAAATAAGACCTAAACTGGATGTGGGATACGAAATCGACGGGCAGAGCGTGTATATTGTTGAGATCCGGCCACAATGGCGAAATCCGGAGGTCATCCAGCGTTTACCTTATGCCAAAGCCACGTTTGTCCGCTCCAAAAACCAGTGGAATATTTACTGGATGCGTTCCGATCTGAAGTGGTATGCCTACGATCCGCTTCCTAAGGTAAAAACCCTGGAAAGATTTCTGAAAACGGTGCACGAAGACGCCTATCACTGTTTTAAGGGATAACAGCACAGCAATGCTAAAGGAAAAAATTAACAATGACTTTTGAGCCCTTCGAGAGCCTCAGGATGCGGGGTCAGCGCAGAGTAACAAGGTCTTCAACCGATGCCTGATGTACCCTGAGGTACTCGAAGGGTCGAAGGCGGAGGCTCTTTTTTTTCTCCTCCGGAGACTCCTTTTCCTGAATTTTCATTATCTTTATAATTCATTTCATGGCCAGCATTTCCGGTTTTCGGTAGATGAAGTCATTCCGGGCAAAACGTCAGAAAATTACCATTTAAAACTCCTGTAACCCTTTGCTGAAAACACATTCCTGAGGTTGAGCCGTAGTTGCGCCGTACCAAAGGCTAGTCTCCTTAATGGGTAAAGCAAGTCTGCCTAAGGTATAAGCTATCAGCAAGCAATGCCATAGCCATCAAATACTTTGGTAAAAAGAACCACGCACTCCCAGGAAAAGATAAGCATGCGCAGCCCTTGATTCAGTATCACATCATAGCGAGTTGGCTTAATTTCAATTTCAAAAAACATTAATACATTTACAGGCAAACAATCTCCCATGAGCCACCGTTTCCAGGACCAGAACCACCGCCTGAGCGATTTCCAGGATCACGTCGATGTGGTATGTCCGGGTTGCGGCAAAAAGACAACGGCCACTGCAGACCACGAAAAGAAAGAGGCTCGGATCAACTGTATGCACTGCGGTTATTCGAAAATCACCGGTACAGCTATAGAAGTGCTGGGCATGCGTGGACATCTGAATGTGGCAGCAAATGAATATTTCGACGCGGAACTGTGGTACACGGCACCCTTCAAAAGTGAAGAGTTCGTCGCATTTAACCGCGAACATCTGGATTATCTGGAAGCTTATATTTCTGCCACGCTGCGCGAACACAAAGACCGTACTCACTTTACCCTTCTTGAAAAACTGCCGCGCTTTTACCACGAGGCCAAAAACAGGGATACCCTGCTGAAGTTGATTGGCAAGCTAAAAAACAAAAAATAAAACTCAGTCAGTTTTTTATTTCCTTTGTGTAACCCAGGTAACAGGAAACCGCAGGGATTTAAGCGAACTTTGTAAAAAAAGAAATGAGCAGTATCTGTCCTTCCAGCCTGACTACCTTAGCAGAAGATTTTCTGCTTCTTGATATCCGCGAACGTTTTGAATTTAATACCTACCGGGCAGATTTTCCGAACTATCTCAATATCCCTTTCAGTGAATTTGATGAGGAGCTTCCGAACCTGCAGCGAAACCGCAAGCTCATTCTGATCTGCAACAACGGCCTGCGCAGCAGAACCGCGGTGCAGTTCCTTGCAGAAAGAGGTTTCAGCGACGTATCGTCCGTGATGGGCGGTCTGGTGAAATGGCAGCAGAACGGTCTGCCGATGACCGGTACTCCGCCGGATTTTATATCGCATTCCTTATCAGATTCTAAGGAATGTTCTGCCTGAGAAATCAGCGATTAAACTTAAAATAACTTTGGGAAAAATCTTCCCGTCCGCCTGCTGTAGTCCGCATAGGTGGGATATTGTTTCAGGAGCTGCTTTTCTTCGTAAGCGGATTTAAAATAGAAAAGAATCAGCAGAAAGATGGCGATACCAAGTTTGTATACCGAACCGATGCCTGCGGCAAAACCGAAAACCAAAAGGATGATGCCGGTATAAATCGGATGTCTTACCCACCGGTACAGGCCGGATTCAATAAGTTCGGCTCCTTTTTTTGGGGTGGGAAAAACGGTAAGGCTTCTGTTCAAATTAATTACTGAAAATACGGCGATGGCGAGTCCGAGAACCGCCAAAGCCATTCCCGAAAAGGTAACCGCAGCCGGAATTTTCACCCTTGGAAGCCATTCAAAGACATAGCCTGCGAAAAGCATCAACTGCAGCGCTACGAAAATATAATCCTGCGCCGTTTTCTTCATGGCCATTCTTTTGGGATGAGGTTACGGATTCACCGCAATGCTGAAAATTCCTCTCAGTTCATCCACGCCATAACCGGTGGCTTTGTCTTGGGGGTAAAGGGATTTAATTTTCAGATGGGTCTTCTCCGCTAGTTCTTTGCCGGGCGTTCCGTGGCACTGCAGACACATGGCGTTTGTGACGATCGGGGAATAATAATAGCCATCTTTCAGCAGGCCTTCAGGCATTTTACCGGCGGCAAGCATGGCTTTATAGGTTGTAATGACCGCGAGTTCTGAAGGATTGGCAGCATTGTCGGGATTCCGGTATTGATCCGAAACCCTTTTAATGGTTACCTTATATTTTTTTGAAATACTGTCAGTCAGCGGTATCGCATTGATGTTGCAGAATTCCAGCGCGTTTTCCGGACCGCCTTCCGCGATTTTCTGTTTCAGCTGTGACCCGAGGAGCTGCTGGGCTTCTGCGGCATAATTTTTAAGGATTTCCCCGTCCGGAATTCCCTGCTTTTTCTCCGCCGGGATTTCAGTCGCGGTGTTTTCAGTCACTTGGGTCTGCTCTTTCTGGCAGCTTAAAGCCGAGATTAAAATAGCTCCGGCTGCAAAAATGATTACCTTTTTCATGATTGTGTTTTTTGTTTGCAATAATTCAATCAAATTTAATGAATAATAGGCAGATTTCTGCCTTATTATTCACTTAAAAGCCCGTCAATTTCTTTATAGAAAGACGCTTTGCTGTAATCCGCCATTCCTGCATGGTGAAGACGTATCTTTCCGGTTTTGTCGAGCACCACCGTTGTCGGAAGTGACCCGTTGAAATAAGCCGTTGGAATATTCCCCGCTGGAACAAGGAACGGAATTGTATAATTCCCCTTTTTCAGATAGTTTTCACCCAGTGAAGCCTGGTCATCGAGGTTTACGGTAAGAAAAACGACATTCTGATTGTTTTTGTATTTGTCGTAAAACTTCTGAATCGAAGGGAATTCTGCCCGACAGGGCGGACACCACGATGCCCAGAAATTCATAAACACGACTTTTTCTTTCAGGTCTGCGGTGCTGATCGTGTTGCCCGACTGGTCTGCCACCGTGAAGTTTTCGGTAATGATTTTGGTATCATTGGCTTCGGTCTCAGCTTCGGATTTCTTTTCCACGCTGGAATTCATAATTCCGGTAGAAATGATCTGCCGAATGAACCATGCTTTTGCATCGGGGCTCACGAGCAGCAGGACGAAGAACGCAAAAAGAATTGCAGTACTCCAGTTTTTCCTGAACCATATTTTAATTTTCTCCATTTTTAAGTTTGTTGATCTGTTATTTCAGGAGCTGTTTCCGCACTTCGGCTTCTTCTACAAAGCCAAGGCTCTCCCAAATGATTTCGTTGTTTCTGTATAATTTAAGAACCGGCAGGGCAGAAACGTTCATCGCTTTGCACAGTTCTGTATTGTCATCGGCATTCACCCTTACAATTTTAACTTTCTCAGGCATTTCTGCGGCTATTTTGCTCAGGTAAGGTTCCATTTTTTTACAAGGCGCACACCAGTCAGCATAAAAATCGACAAGCACCAAACGGTCGCTTTTCAGCTCCTCATTGTATTGCTGTAAACTCATGCCTTGCGTAGCTGCTGCGGATTTTAACTCGGGCAGGTTTTTGCTGCGCCATTCCATCATGCCTCTTTTCATCTCATAGATTTCACTGTAGCCCATTTCCTTCAGCTTTTCTGCTGCGGCTTCACTTCGGGGCCCACTGAGGCAGTACACAAAAACAGGTTTTGCCGGATCCAGAGTGGCTGCTTTTTCTGCGAAATCGTCAGCATTCCAGTCGATGTTTACCGCGTTCTGAATATGCCCTTTTTTATATTCGTTAAGGGTTCTTACATCCACCACTTGGGCATTAGGAGTTTTTTTTAGTTTTTCTGAAAACTCGGTCGCAGAAAGTGATGTTGTGCTTGCGGTGTTCTGGGCTTTGCTGCAGCTGATCATGACCAGAGCGAAAAGAGCGATGATGACGCTTTTGTACATATTTTAACTGTTTTCTTTGATTAAACGTTCCAGTTCTTCGGCGGGAAATACCCCCGACTGTTTCCATTTTACTTCTCCGTTTTTAAAGATCATCAGCGTAGGAACGCTTCTGATTCCGTATTTTGCCGCAACGCCCTGGTTTTTATCGACATCGATTTTAATGATGGTCGCCTGGTCGTTTACCCGTTTTTTAAGGTCTTCCAGAATGGGTGCCTGCATTTTGCACGGGCCGCACCATTCTGCAAAAAAGTCTACCAAAACAGGTTTGTTCTGACTGATAAGTTCCTGAAATTTTGACATGTTTTTTACTTTATTTTGATTGTACTTCTTCGAATTCTACTTCTTCCGCATCGGAGCCTGATGATTTACTGTCCGTTACGGCACAGTTCCCGCCCGCACAACAGCCGATGTTCAGCAGCGGCATGATGATCATTGCCGTGGCAAATACCGTCATGAACCAATTGCCGGTCCTGATGGCTTCTGTCATCAGGAAAAGTCCTAATGCCAGACGGAGGATGCGGAAGATATTCCAGTTTGTGGTGATATTCTGAATCATTTTTGGTTTTTAAGATATTACGGGATTTTCTTTTTCGCCCCATTCCTTCATCCCACCGGAATAGTTTTTTACATTATTGAACCCGTTTCTTCTGAGCACGGAGTAGGCAATCGCAGAGCGGTCGCCGCTTTGGCAGTGAATAATCACCTGTCTTTCTTTGCTTATTTTATCGAGGTTTTGCTGAAGCATTCCTACAAAAACATTTTCTGCACCTTCCACATGCCCTTCTTCATATTCGGTTTTTCCTCTTACATCTACGATCTGCACTTCTTCTTTGCCAAGATAGGTTTTAAATTCTTCGATACCGATAACGTCGGCTTTCTGGAGTTCAATGCCCGGTAAATTGACGTCGGAAATAAATCCGGCGACCCGGTCGAGACCGATGCGCATGAGTTTTCTGGTGATTTCCTCCATTTCTTCTTCCGGAGCCACGATCACGAAATCTTCATCGTAACTCAGCAGCCAGCCCGCCCAGGTACTCAGGGTTTTGTTGTTCTGGATATTGATGCTTCCGGGAATGAAACCTTTTGCAAATTCCATTTTATTGCGTGTATCAATAACTTTTACGGCATCGTTATATTTGTGAAGGAATTCCGTTTCCGAAAGTTTCGGATGTTTGGGAACCTCTGTCAGCAAAGGCCGGTCAACTTTATTGAGCTTTTTCATCATGGCAAAATACTTCGGCGGTTCCGGCTGACCTTCCAGGAGATATTGCACAAAACCTTCTTCATCACTTTCGAAGCGGAATGCCCAGTTTCTCATCTTCTCGTAGCCAACAGTAGAACTTGGAACAGCGCCCAGCGCTTTACCGCAGGCAGATCCCGCGCCATGTCCGGGCCACACCTGAATGTGGGGCGGCAGTTGTGAAAAATCCTTTACAGACTGGTACATTTCGTGTGCCCCTTTTTCCTGGGTGCCGGTAAGTCCCGCCGCTTTTTCGAGCAGGTCGGGGCGGCCGATATCGCCCACAAAAACAAAGTCTCCAGTGAAAATCATCACGGGTTCATCGCTTGCAGGATGATCGGTAAGCAGAAAACTGACGCTTTCTGGGGTATGTCCCGGGGTATGAATGACTTCTAATGTCAGGTTTCCGACTTTGATTTTATCGCCGTGTTTCAAACCTTTATGGGGAAATTCATATTGCCAGTCCGCGCCGCCCTCATCCGAAAGATACAGCTGAGCGCCGGTAATTTCTGCAAGTTCGCGTGAACCCGCAAGAAAATCTGCGTGAATATGCGTTTCGGTAATATGGGTAATCTTAAGATTATTTTCTTTTGCGATCTGCAGATAGGTGTCGACATCGCGTTTCGCGTCGATCACAATTGCTTCTCCTTTTGCCTGGCAGCCGATTAAATAACTGGCCTGCGCCAAACTGGTATCATAAATGTGTTTAAAGAACATGGTAAATATTTTTTAATTGGTTGTTATTTGTGTTTTCATCAGGTATGAAATCCGGTACCTTATTTTTTAACGGCGAAAATCCGGATTACCGAGGCCTCGCCCTGGTGAAATTCTCCCTCGGAAAGTGTTACCTGCTGTTCTGCTGCTTCGGTAAATTCAAAATCATTAAAATCTTCTTTCAGTTCTTCCAGGTCATACAACATCGTGAGGTCCCGAGGTCCGCCCGCTTTCGGGTTGAGCTGCTGATAATTCGCATGATTTTTAGAAAATCCTTCAATAATGAGATGGCCGCCCGGTTTCAGGAAACTGCTCAGTTTGCGGTGATAGGTCCTTCTGTCCGCTCCCGGGAAGTGCGCAAAGATCAGTGCCAAAGCATCAAATTTTTTTTCAGGATACCGGATGTTTTCCACTTCCGAAACGGTGTAACTGATTTCCACATCGTTTTGTGCCGCAAGGAGCAATGCTTTATTTCCACCTTCAACGCTTTGGTCAAAGGCATAAGTTTCCCAGCCCTGTGTTGCGAGAAACACAGCGTTCCGGCCTTCACCTTCCGCAGGGAGAAGTATAGTTCCGGCAGCCAGTCCTGCTGCTTTTTCCTTTAAATACGCATTCGGTATCGTTCCGTAGGCATAACCTGTGTGCGCATATCTTTCATTCCAAAAACTTCCCTGGCCCATTAATTATTTAATATAAAGTTACTGATTTATAAAAAAACCTGCATTCATTTCTGTCTTCACCAATTTTTTACAATGCAAAAATAATACAACTGAAGCCGGCATAAGGTAACATAAGTTACTTAAAGGTATGATCGTGATCTGTGGCTAAATGGAATCGGCAGTCATTGTACAGAGCAGCGGAATTGCGTATTTTTGCATCATGGAAGTCAACGAATTACTGAAAGATATTTTCGAGCCTGAACTGATGGCGGAAATTCTTGCCGTGGGTAAAAGAAAAACTGCTAAAGAAGGTGAGGTGATCATCAGCATCGGTCAGCGTTTGCTTTTCATGCCCATCGTACTTGAGGGAACCGTGAAAGTATCGATGATGCAGCCCGACGGGCGCGAACTGCTGATGTACTATCTGAGTGCCAGCGAAGGCTGCGCCATGTCGTTTACCTGCTGTATGCAGGAAGCGAAAAGCGAGATTATGGCCGTAGCCGAAGACGATGTGGAAATGTGGATGATCCCTGTGGAATATATGGATTCCTGGATGCACAAATATCCGAGCTGGAAGAGTTTCGTGATGCGTACCATGCAGAACCGTTTTTTCGAAATGCTCAGGGCTTTGGACATGGTAGTTTTCAATGGTCTGGACGTGAGGCTCAGCAATTACCTCAGAGAAAAATCAAAGATTTCCGGAAAAACAGTGCTGAATGTCTCCCATGAAGAAATTGCCAACGATCTGGCAAGCTCCCGCGTGGTCATCAGCCGTCTTCTGAAAAAACTGGAAAACGACGGTAAAGTGCTGCTTTACCGGAACCAGATCAAGCTGCTGAAAGATTTTTAAACAAGTCATATTATAAAATATTGCACACGGCCCCGCGGCCGTGTTTTTTGATTCCGTTTTTTTCCTATGTAACTCAGGTTACCTTCTCAACTCCGTATAGCCTATACATTTGCACCAAATTATACGGAACATGAGAAAACTATTAATTACCGCATTTGCAATGCTCTTCACGCCAGTCCTCTGGGGACAGGAGACCGTGCAGGTTTCCAGGCAGGATCTGGAAGCAAGAATCGAAAGTAAAAACCTTCAGCTTAAAATTGCGTCTGCAGAAGTACATTCTGCTGAGGCCGATCTGCTGATGTCCCGTGCGATGCATCTGCCCAACATTAAAGCCAGCTATACCGGGATTTCAACCAACAATCCGCTGATGGCCTTTGGCTCGAAACTCAATCAGGAACGGGTGACGATGGAGGATTTTAATCCTGCCAACCTCAACAATCCCAAGAATTTTTTCAATTTCGCTACCAAGCTCGAAGTGCAGCAGCCCATTTACAATAAAGATGCGGTGTATATGAAGAAAGCCGGTGAAGTAAAGGTTGAGGTTTTGAAACTGAAACAGGAACGCACCCGCGAATACCTGAAATTCGAACTGAACAAAGCCTATATGCAGCTGCAGATGGCTTATAAAAACGTGGAAGTGCTGGAAGGCGCTAGAAACACCGTTCTGGCCAATAAGAAAGTCATCGACAATTATTTTAAAAACGGAATGATACAGAAATCTGATGTTCTGGACATGAATGTCCGTATAGCAGAAATCGACAGCCAGATCCGTTTTGCAAAATCGAATGTGCAGAACGCCTCAGACTATCTTTTCTATCTGCTTGATGAATCTCCGGAAAACAAAGTGATGAAACCGGCAGAAACCCTGGAATATCAGGATGATCTGCTTGCACTGGATCCGGTGCTGAATAACGACAGGAAGGATATTCAGGCCTTCCGTAAATCCCTGGAGTCCTATGATTATCTAGTAAAATCTTCAGAAGCTAAATTTCTGCCGCGGTTGAATGCGTTCGGAAGTTTTGAACTGTATGATAATAAACCCTATCAATTCAATGCCAACGGTTATTTAGTGGGCGTTGAGCTTTCCTGGAATATTTTCGACGGAATGAAAGCTAAAAGCGAAATCGCAAAATACAAAGCCGATCTGGCGAAATCTGAAACCGAGGTTGTACAGTACCAAAAACATAGCTCCCTTGAACTCACCAAAGCGTACCGACAGGTGGCCGATGCCGACCATAAAGTGAAGCTCAGCAAACAGGCTTGGGAACAAACCGCCGAAGCGTACCGCATCCGCAAAAACCGATACGCACAGGGACTTGAGAAAGCTTCAGATGTTCTGAATGCCGAAACGCTGATGTCTAAAAAAGAACTCGAATATCATCAGTCGGTTTTGGAATACAATACCGCGTTGGAATATTATAAATTTTTGAAGTAAAAATTCCGAAGATTATACAGATCAATCTTTAATGTCACCGTTATAATCGATTTCTCAAAAAAATTAAAACTCAGAAAATAATCTCTTATGAAAAAACATATTTATCTTTCATTACTGCTTGGTTCAGCCCTTCTTGCGAGCTGTTCAGCCGATCCGAAAGAAACTGCCGACAACACCAAACCTGTTCAGGTAACGCTCAGCAACACGGCGACCACCGACGCACTTGGCTATGTAAACGCTAGTGGAAAGCTCGTGGCGAAAAACTCCGTCAATGTATCTACCCGAATGATGGGCTATATCACGATGCTCAGAGCCGATGTCGGAGATTTTGTAAGTGCAGGTCAGTCCCTTGTAAGCATTAATAATACTGATATCCAGGCAAAAGGCGGACAGGCGAATGCCCAGATTGCCCAGGCGCAGGCAGCTTTTAACAGTGCTTCGAAGGATTACCAGCGTTTCCAGAATTTGTATAACTCACAAAGTGCTTCCCAAAAAGAGCTTGATGATATGCGCGCCCGTTATGAAATGGCTAAAGCTACCCTGGACGGCGCGAGAATGATGAAAAGCGAAGTGAATTCACAGTACCGCTACGCCAATGTTACCGCTCCCATTTCCGGCGTGGTTACTGCAAAGTATGCGAGTCAGGGCGATCTTGCCAATCCGGGAATGCCGATCCTTACCATCGAAAGTTCCGGGAACTTACTTGCACAGGTTCTTGTTTCTGAGCAGGATATTACCTTAATCAAAACCGGTATGCCGGTAAAAGTTCTTATGAAATCTACCAATAAAGAAGTTGCTGGACAGGTATCAGAAGTAAGTCTGTCGGCCACCAATACCGGCGGACAGTACGTTGTGAAAATCAGTGTTCCCCAAAGTAAGGAATATCTTCCGGGAATGTATGTGAATGTGCAGTTCCCGTTCAAAAGAAGCGGAAGCGTCAATCAGGATTTTCAGGAATCGGTCACCGTACCGAAATCCGCGCTTGTTGAAAACGGACAGCTTACAGGAATCTATACCGTAAGTTCTTCCAACACCGCACTTCTCCGTTGGGTGAAAACCGGTAAAGAGATGGGCGATCAGGTGGAAATTCTTTCCGGCCTTACCGCCAAAGAACCTTATATCGTTTCCGCAACCGGAAAACTGTTTAACGGTGCAAAAGTATCTACAAAATAATGTGATGATGAGGTGATGAGAGGATGTGCTGATTTGTTGTCAGCAGTTAAAATGATCTCATCAGCACATTAACACATCGACTCATCAACACATCAACTAATTACCTGATTAAATTATGGAAAAAGGAATCGCAGGACGCATTGCCGAGTTTTTTATCAATTCAAAATTAACCATTCTGTTAATGATTGGACTGATGATCATCGGAGTGTACAGTTCGACATTAATACCAAGAGAAGAAGAACCGCAGATCATTGTGCCGATGGCCGATGTGATGGTGGGTTATCCCGGCGCCAGTCCCAAAGAAGTGGAAAGCCGCGTCGTAAAACCTTTAGAAAAACTCATCTCCAATATCAAAGGAGTAGAACATGTGCATGCCATGGCCATGAACGGCCGTGCCATGATCATCGTTCAGTTCTATGTAGGCGAAGATACCGAACGCTCTTATGTGAAGCTGTATGACGAGCTCATGAAAAATAAGAACATATTCCCGCCGGGTATTTCGGAACCGATGGCGAAAACCCGTTCCATTGATGATGTTCCCATGTTAGGACTCACCCTGTGGAGCGAGAAATATGATGATTTCCAGCTGAGACAGATCACCGAAGAGCTGGCTTCTGAAATCAAAAAAGAAAAAGACGTTTCCCAGACCACCGTAATCGGAGGCCGCCCGCGACAGTTGAAAATTACGCTCGACCGGGAGAAAATGGCTGAAAGCGCTGTCGATCCGCTGGCGGTAATGCAGATGATTCAGGCCAACAACGGCAGCGCACAGAGCGGAAGTTTTGTAAGCAACGATACCGAATATCTGCTGAAAACCGGCCAGTTCCTCACTTCCCAGGAAGATGTTGAAAATCTGGTGGTTGGCACTTCACAATCGATGCCGGTTTATCTGAAACAGATCGCAACGGTGACCGACGGACCTGCCTCGCCTGCCAATTATGTAAGCATGGGCTTCGGGAAAGGAACCGAAAAAGGAGCTAAGAATCCGTCAGAATATCCCGCAGTTACCTTGTCTGTATCAAAAGTGAAAGGGGCGGATGCGATGATGATTTCTGAGCAGCTTCTGGAGAAAGTGGAATCTTTAAAGAAAACTTTAATTCCCAATGATGTTCATGTGGAAGTTACGAGAAACTATGGTGTAACCGCTTCCCATAAAGTGTCCGAACTTTTGCTTCACTTAGGTGTCGCGATTGTTGCAGTAACCATTCTCGTAATGCTGGCGATGGGCTGGCGCGGTGGTTTGGTCGTGTTCCTTTCGGTGCCGCTTACCTTTGCACTTACCCTTTTCAGCTACTATATGCTGGGGTACACCCTGAACAGGATTACGCTTTTTGCCCTTGTTTTCGTGGTGGGAATCGTCGTAGATGACAGTATCATTATCGCAGAGAATATGCACAGGCATTTCCATATGAAGAAACTGCCCTTTAAACAGGCTGCAATTTATGCGATCAATGAAGTTGGAAACCCAACCATCCTGGCAACCTTTACTGTAATTGCTGCGATTCTCCCGATGGCATTTGTATCCGGAATGATGGGTCCTTATATGTCGCCGATGCCGATTGGAGCCTCGATTGCGATGTTGCTTTCACTTTTCGTTGCACTGACGGTAACTCCTTATCTGGGTTATCATTTGCTTAAAGTGAAAGACGATAAAGAACATCAGGAAGAACAGGGACTTGAAACAGGTTTCATCTATAAATGGTACAAAAAAATTGAGCAGCCGTTCCTGGACAGCGGAAAGAAAAGATGGACGATGTTGGCGATTACTGGAGTGCTGCTGCTGATTTCTATGCTCGCCTTCTTTACCAAATGGGTGGCTGTGAAAATGCTTCCGTTCGACAATAAAAATGAAATTCAGGTGGTGATCGACATGCCTGAAGGAACTACACTCGAGAAAACATCAGTCGTGGCCAAAGAGGTTTCGCAGTATCTGAGAACGGTTCCGGAAGTTGTGAATTACCAGAATTATGTAGGTTCTTCCTCACCGATTACCTTCAACGGGCTGGTTCGTCATTATGATTTGCGTGGCGCCAGCAATACAGCCGACATTCAGGTCAATCTTCTTGAAAAAGGCGAACGCTCCAAACAGAGTCATGATGTGGCTAAAACCATCCGTCCAGAAATCCAGAAGATTGCGAAGAAATTCGGAGCGAATATTAAAATTGTTGAGGTTCCTCCAGGACCGCCGGTACTTTCTACCATTGTTGCAGAAGTTTACGGACCTGACTATGACGAACAGATTCGGATTGCAGACGAAGTTCAGAAAATCCTCATCAATACAGAAGATGTTGTAGATGTTGACTGGATGGTGGAAGCGCCACAGGGTGAATTCAAAATCATTCCAGATAAAGAGAAAAGTATGCTGAATGGCATCGCGCCACAGCAGCTGGTAGGAAATCTGAACTATCTTTTGGGAGAATATCCGGTTTCCACCCTTTATGACGAAAAAAGCAGCCAGCCCGTTAACATGGTGATGAAGCTCGATAACAGCGAAAAATCAACCATACAGGATATCACTGCGCTGAAAGTAAAAGGTGCCACAGGAAATATGATGCCTGTGAGCGATGTTATAAAAATTGAAAGAGATACGTTGGAGAAAAGCATCTACCGAAAAGACCAGAAAAGAGTGGTGTATGTTCTTGCTGACATGGCGGGGGAGTTGGAAAGTCCAGCCTACGCGATTCTTGGGATGGAAGAAAAACTAAACAAAATTAAGCTTCCGGAAGGTTACAAAATCAACGAACTGTATATGGCGCAGCCAAAAGATGAAAGCGACTATACCGTGAAGTGGGACGGCGAATGGCAGATTACGCTCGAAGTCTTCCGTGATCTGGGAGTTGCGTTTGCTGTAGTCATTATCATTATTTATATGCTGATTGTAGGCTGGTTCCAGAATTTCAAAACTCCGTTGGTGATGATGGCCGCAATTCCGCTTTCTTTGGTGGGAATCGTGTTGGGTCACTGGTTATTGGGCGCATTCTTTACCGCGACTTCATTTATCGGGATGATTGCGTTGGCAGGAGTAATGGTAAGAAACTCTGTTCTCCTCATCGACTTTATTGAAATCCGTCTGAATGAAGGAATTCCCGTCAAACAGGCGATTATTGAAGCTGGAGCCGTGCGCACGACCCCAATTTTATTAACAACGGGTGCAGTAGTTATCGGCGCTGTGATTATCCTCTTCGATCCAATTTTCCAGGGACTTGCGATTTCACTGGTGTTCGGAGCGATTGTTTCTACGGTGCTTACGCTGATTGTAGTTCCGCTGATTTATTACATGACCGAAAAGAAAAAATGGGAGAAAATTCACGCAGCTAATGCATCTGATGAAGAGGAATTTAATCATAACGGAAACAATAATTTACCTGAATAATTTCAGTATAACTCATCACTAATCTCAGGATGCGGCCGATGATGTGCCGGCAGTGTCCTTTTAAACTTCAAAACAATGAAACTCATCCATATTACCGCAGTACAGGAATTCGAGAAAAAAGTAAAAGATATTTTGCTGCATTCAGGAGTTCAGGCATTTTCTTACGGCGAAGTCCGCGGATTTAAGGCTAACAGCTCGGTATCTTCTGCCGAAAACTGGTTTGCCTCTTCAGGCACAGAAACCGAATCTTTCATTTTTACCGTATTTGCCGGTGACGAGGTCCTTGAAAAACTTGCGGAACGCATCCGTAAATTCAATACCCAACAGGAATTCGAGTCCAGGATTCACCTCGCTGCCGTAGCAGTAGAACAGATTATTTAATAATAAAACAGAACAATTATGAAAACAAGAACGATTCACGCCGTAGCCGGCACCATGATTTTAGTAAGCCTTCTTTTGGGGATTTTTGTACACCAGAACTGGTTTTTCCTTACCGGATTTGTAGGCATCAATCTTTTTCAGTCGGCTTTTACCAACTGGTGTCTGCTGGGGAATATCCTTGAAAAATTCGGAATTAGGGACAACGCAGGCGACAGCTGCTGCGCTTAGCTGAAATACCTGAAAAGGCAGCACTCTGATTCACTCAAACTCTTTGAAAGGGATTTTCAGCTGCACTGAAACCTGTTTTTTTTCCTGGGTGTTGAGGTTAGAAAGTGAAAGTCCGAGCAAACGCACGGGTTTGTCGAAAGGGCGCAGTTCCCAGAGTTTCTGCGCGGTTTCAAAGAAATCCGTCGCACCGGCAAAATAGACTTCCTGGGTTTTGCTTCGCGTGTACTGGGTAAAATCTTTGTACTTGATTTTCAATGTTAAAGATTTTCCTTTGATTTCTTTTTTCGCAAGTCGGGTTTCGAGTTCCTCACTGATCAGCTGAAGCTGCTTAAAAACAGAATCCTCATCGAGAAGATTGTCCCAGAAGGTTTCTTCCACCGCGACACTTTTCTGGATGCGGTGAGGCTTTACTTCACTTTTATGAATTCCGCGCACCACATTGTAATAATAGTTTCCCGATTTCCCAAACAGGCGGATGAGCTCTTCAAGTGATTTTTTCTTGAGGTCCGCGCCTTTGAAGATATGCATTTCGTGCATTTTGTTGGCGGTGACTTTGCCGATTCCGTAGAATTTCTCGATCGGTAGTTCCTCCATGAACTCCATAATTTGCGTTGGATGAATGGTTTTCTGTCCGTTGGGTTTGTTATAATCTGAAGCCACTTTTGCCAGAAACTTATTCACCGAAATTCCTGCCGAGGCCGTGAGTCCCGTTTCTTCGAAAATCCTCTGACGGATCGCGCGGGCGATATCGTTGGCGGATTCAATTCCTTTTTTATTCTCGGTAACATCCAGATAGGCTTCATCCAGAGATAGCGGTTCCACCAGATCAGTATACTCATAAAAAATTGTCCGGATCTGCTGCGAAATTTCTTTGTACCGCTGAAATCTTGGTTTTACCACGATGAGGTGCGGACATTTCTCAAGCGCCATTCTCCCCGGCATTGCAGAACGGATTCCGAACTTCCGGGCTTCGTAACTTGCTGCTGCCACCACGCCATACTGCCCGCCGCCCACCGCAATGGGTTTTCCGCGGAGTTCCGGATTGTCGTGCTGCTCCACGGAGGCGTAGAACGCGTCCATATCGACGTGGATGATTTTGCGCTCGGGTAACATGAAGCAAAATTAAGAAATTTGCTTTTCGGAAAAGGGCATAAAAAAAAACTGATGGTCCGGCAAGGGGATTATTGCAAATCTTTTTGCTGAATCATCAGTTAAGCTTCACTTATTGCTTCAACTTTAAGTACTGACTTCAAAAATTTTGATTTTAAAAAGTTCCTTGCGGTTCGTTTTATCATCTGTTTCATCAGTAAACACTTTAAGTTTCAACGTTGACGTGATTCCTGATTTCTACTTGTTGGCTGCAGACTTCAGACTTCAGTTTCGCAACATCGTCTTCTTCTGAGACTGGTAAAAACTTTCTTTCACCTCGTAAGTTCCACTTTTTAATCATTGCTGCAGGATTTCGACCTGAGTGTTCAACCTTTCGGTATTTTTTCCGTTTTAATCCTGTGAGCGCTGATCCTTTTAAGTCTGCATCATTAAATACTCTGCTGGATTTACGGTTACAGATTTTTCAGCTTCTTCCTTTCGGGTTCCAGTTGATGGTCTGAACTTTCAATTTCCGTTTGAGTTTTTTAATAATTTTGAGTCTGAAACTTCCGCTTCTCAGCTTTCATTTTTACTCTGCATACCGACTTAATTGTTGATGTAAAGATACTTCCTAAATATCTCTAAAAACAAATTATACCGCCGCAAATTCTCCACCTTTTGGGCGATGTTATTCGCTGGTAATGTGAATAATGTTTTGGTTATCAGTACCATATAATGTGGGTTTTTCACATTTAAACATGCAGAAAATGCTGTTTAAGCACATCTTATAAGGTGGATTAATTTACACTGAAAAATAAAAATTTAACGGTTATTATCTACGTATGCAAGCACCGTTCTATCGAAATCTTCTCTTTTATCAATGTTTACATTAATGGGCCAATAATAGACCAGATCGCGCAGATAATCAAAGGTTTTCAGTCTCACATAATCTTTCTCGGTGGTGAGAATGATTTTGTATTCACCGAGTTTTTTGTATTCTGCTACAATATTTTTAATGTCCTGATCGCTGAAATTATGATGATCTTTAAATTTAAGATGCTTCACCCTTTGCGAGAATTTTGCGAGGTGACTGATTAGAGGTTTTGGATTAGCAATTCCGGTTATCAACAGGATATCGTAATAACTCAGATTGTTATCCGGCAGCATTTTGTCTTTGCTGTAAATATTCTCGTCGTACCCGATGCTGGAGAAAAATACTTTCTGGTAATGTTGCGGTTTAATGCGCGAGATAAAATACTGTTTCTTTTCATCAGTTAAATCCTCAGGACATTTAGAAACCATAATGATCTGCGATCTTGAGGCGCCGCTCCGGCTTTCGCGTAAATCACCTGCCGGAAGCAGAAAATCTTTAAAATAAGGATCATTATAATCCGTCATCAGAATACTGAAGCCAGGTTTTATTTTGCGGTGTTGATAGGCATCGTCTAGGATAAGCACATCCAAATCCATGTCATCGATCATCTTTTTTGCGCCCGGAACCCGCTCCTCTGAAACACCGATCACAAAACGGTTTTTGAAACGTTCGAACAGCTGCATCGCCTCGTCGCCTACTGTTTTATAATTGCTGTCGTAGTTGGTAATACCATAGCCTTTGGTAAGTCTTCCGTAACCGCGAGACAGGACTCCGGTTCTGTAATTTTTGGAGAGCAGTTCAGCAAGATACATCACCATTGGCGATTTTCCGCTTCCGCCCACAGAAAGATTTCCGACATTGATGATCGGAGTTTTAAATTTAGTCGATTTAGATATTCCCCAATCATACATTAAGTTTCTGATACTCGTCACAAAATGATAACCAAGGGAAAAAGGGTAGAGATACCATCTTTTCATAGGCTGCAAAAATAGGTATTTTTCGGGGTAAAGAAAAGTCAGTGCTGACTAAATTTACATCAGTTTTGTATCATTTTTATTTTCGGAGTCTGGCTGAGAATAATTCCGCACTGGCACGCTAACTTTAAACATTTTGTTTAAATTTGCTAGATTAGATTAAAAGGAATGAAAAAGAAAAATGTAGCCGTCGTGATGGGTGGTTATTCCGATGAGTACAAGGTTTCCCTGAAAAGTGGCCAGCTTATTTACGACTCACTCGACCGCGATTTATATAATGTTTATAAAGTCGTGATCCTGAAAGACGAATGGTATTTTGTAGATGACAGAGACCAGAATCTCCCCATCAACAAGGCAGATTTTTCCGTCACCATGGAAAGTGATTTCAAAGTTAAATTTGATGTGTGTTTCAACATCATTCACGGGAAACCGGGAGAAAATGGTGAACTTCAGGCCTATTGGGACACCATAGGTCAAAAATATACCGGCTGCGGTTTTTACCAGAGCGCTTTAACATTCAATAAAAAAGATACATTAGCCGTATTGTCAAAATACGGGATTCCTTCTGCAAAAAGTGTTTACTTAAGAAAAGGAGATGATTTCAATGAAGATCAGATCATTGAAGAATTGGGCCTTCCGCTCTTTGTAAAGCCCAACCAAAGCGGTTCTTCGCTTGGAATCACAAAAGTGAAAGACAAGTCTGAATTTCCGAAGGCAGTAGATTTTGCCTTTGCCGAGGACGACGAAATTTTAATTGAAAGTTTTCTAAACGGTATGGAGGTTTCTGTGGGAGTTGTAGATTTCAATGGGGAAACTATTGTTCTGGGAATCACAGAAATCGTTCCTCATAAAGAATTTTTCGATTACGAAGCGAAATATGAAGGCGCATCTGAAGAAATTACGCCCGCAAGAATTGATGAAGAAACACGCATGAAAGTGGAAGAAATTGCTAAGAAAGCTTATAATTCTCTAGGAATGAGCGGTTTCTCCCGAAGCGAATTCATCATTATGAACGGTATTCCGTACATGTTGGAAATGAATACCAATCCCGGATTTTCACCAGCTTCAATCCTGCCTCAACAGGCGAAAATTTACGGTATATCCATTAAAGATTTATGCGGAAACGAAGTTGAAAAAGCTTTGGCAAAAAAATAAAAACTAAAAAACTATGAGAGTCGCTGTTTTTCCGGGTTCGTTTGACCCGATTACGCTTGGTCATTACGATATTGTGGAAAGAGCTGCCCCGCTTTTCGATAAAATCATTATCGCGATTGGCCAGAATTCGCAGAAAAAATATATGTTCTCGTTGGAACAACGGGTAGAATTCATAAAGAAAACGTTTGAAAAATTCCCAAATGTGGAGGTGGATCATTTTGAAGGTTTAACAATCGATTACTGCCACAGCAAAAAGGTGAACTTTATTCTGCGCGGACTGAGAAATCCGGCAGATTTTGAGTTCGAGAAAGCTATTGCCCAAACCAACCGCGAACTTACACGGGACAATCAAATCGAAACCATCTTCCTTCTGACTTCTGCCGGAAAATCTTTCATCAGCAGCAGCATTGTTAGGGAAATTATCAATTTCGGTGGACATTATGAACTTCTTGTGCCTGACACGGTACGTGTTCCATTAAACAAATAATATTTTGCAGGTTCACGAAAATTTCAATCTCGCCATAGAACTTCTCGGTACGGTAGCCTTTGCCATGTCGGGGAGTTTTGCGGCCATGCAGAAGCGTCTTGATCCGTTCGGGGTTTTAATTATCGCGTTTATCACATCGGTTGGCGGCGGAACGGTGCGTGATCTTCTCCTGGATGTTCCTGTGTTCTGGATGCACGATTTAATCATGTGTACGGTAATTTTTATTACCTGTATTTTTTCGATGATTTTTAAATCGGTAGAGAAGAAATTCCAGGTTACGCTGTTTATTTTTGACAGTTTCGGGCTGGGACTTTTTACGATTGTGGGAATTCAGAAAGGTCTAAACGCTGACCTTCATCCCTTAATCTGTCTTACCTTAGGTACGATTACCGGCTGTTTCGGCGGCATCATTCGTGATATTTTACTGAACAGAATTCCGCTTATTTTCAGGAAAGAAATTTACGCTACGGCATGTATTGTGGGAGGCAGCGTCTTTCTTCTTTTCATCAGCTACACCCGTCTTTCCTATACTTTTGTGCAGATTTCAACCATTTTGCTCATTGTTGCGATCCGTACGCTGGCCGTGAAATACCACTGGCAGATGCCCAAATTTTATGGGGTGGAGCAGAACTCGGAGATGTAGGATGTGGGTTGTTTGATGCGGGTTGTTTGATGTTTGATGCTGGATGAATAACTCATAAAACTTTACTGCAAAAAAAATCCTGAAATTTTCAGGATTTTAAATTTTTATAGCTTGCGGCTTTTAGTGGAATTTTCCGCGCTGTCTCATGTTTGGGTTGTGCATGTGTTTCTGCATCGTTGGCATTTTCAGCTGATCTTTCAGCATCTTGATCTGATCGGTCATCATTCCGGCAGAATCTAATCTTTTAGCTTCTTCAAGAAGTTTGGTAGCTTCCTGTCTTCTTCCTTTCTGTATTGCTCCCGCCGCGATATTAAGTGTTGCCATAGCACGGTCGTGTTTCATGTTCAGGCCATATTCAAGCGCTTTTTTCATTAAGGGTTCTACTTTTTGAGGATTTTCCTGCGCTAAAGTTAGTCCCTGTAAATAATGGAAATAACCGTATTGCGAGCGGTGAAGCTGAGATTCAAAATTAGTGATTTTTGAAAGCCATTTGCTGGCTTTGTCCATGTTCTGTTTTCTTAAGTACCAGAAGGCAGCAAGGATAAACTCATTTTTAAAGAATAAAAGAATAGGAATTGCTGAAAGGATGACCACCACGATTCCCCAGCCGATATTCCTGTTCATCATCAGATAAATTCCTGCGGCAATCATCAGGCCTGCGATAACGAATTTTATGTATTTGTTCATTGTTAAATTTTATGACTGCAAAGATAGAAATTTGAGGTTAAATTTCAGATGTTAGATTTCAGACTTTTTTTCGAAGGTCTGGAAACAGAAATCGTATTTGTTTTTCTCATCTTTTTCATGGCAGGTTTCAGTGGTTTTCTGCCAGATTTCAGGGTTGATTTTCGGGAAGAAGACATCGGCCTTTAGTTCGGCTTTTACCTGCGTTACTTCCAGTCTGTCGGCCATATCGATGGTTTGCTCATAAATGTTTCCTCCTCCGATGACAAAGATGTTTTCATCCATCTTTTTAGCGAATTTTAAAGCTTCTTTTATACTGCCGACAATTAGAATTCCTTCTTCGAACCAGTCTTGTTTTCGCGACACAACAATATTGGTGCGGTTAGGTAAGGGTTTGCCTATGCTTTCGTAGGTTTTCCTTCCCATAATAATTGGGTGGCCCGAAGTTATTTCTTTGAAATGTTTTAAATCCTTCGGCAAATGCCACAACAGTTGGTTATCAGCACCAATCTCATTCTTTAAACCCATCGCCACTACAATTGTCATCATTTTTCTTAAATTTTCACAAATTTAGCACATAATTTGTATATTTGGGTACCAAACATTAAACATTAAAATATTAAACTATGAGAAACAGAGGTTGTATGAGCGCCGGAACCATCGGTATTGCTCTTCTCGTTATTGCCGCAATTTTATTTTTCTGGGGCAAAAACGGTTATAACAGTTTCACGACCAAAGAACAGACCGTGAATACCAAATGGTCTAACGTGGAAACGGTGTACCAGAAGCGTGCGAACCTAATCCCAAATCTTGAGAGAACTGTAAAATCCTATTCGCAATTCGAGCAGGAAACTTTAACTAAAGTAATTGAAGCCCGCTCAAAAGCGACGTCAATCACTGTTGATCCAACAAACATGACCGAAGCTGATATGGCGAAATTCCAGGCAGCACAGGGTGAATTAAGCGGAGCTTTGAGCAGATTGATGGCTGTAGTAGAGCAGTATCCTAATCTGAAAGCTGATCAGCAATATTTAAACTTCCAGCGAGAATATACCGCGATCGAAAACAGTATAAGAAGCGAAACCGTTTATTATAACGAAGCGGCGCAGGATTATAACACATCTATTAAGACTTTCCCAAATAACATTCTGGCAAACTTTACCAACTTTAAAGAAAAACCATATTTTAAAGCAGCGGCAGGAGCTGAGAATGCGCCGGAAGTATTTACCAATTAATGAGCAACTTTCTTACAGATGTACAAATGGCTTCCCTCGTGGAAGCCATTCAGTCAGCAGAAGATCATTCTACCGGCGAGATTCGTGTGCATATTGATTCCAATTCTGAAGGAAACAACGCGGAGATCGCCTTTGAAGTCTTCAAAACAATTTGTAAGGATAAAACTGCGGAAAGAAATGCGGTGCTTTTTCACGTGAATTTCGAGCAGCATTACCTTACTATTATTGGCGACGCAGGTATTCATGAGAAAGTTCATCAGTATTTTTGGGACAGGCTTCATGATCAGATCACATCGGCATTCGCGAAAGGAGATTACCACGACGGATTGAAGAATGCCATTCTTGAAACCGGTTTCGAACTTAAAAAACATTTCCCGATTTCGGGAGAAAATCATAATGAACTGTCGAATGAGATTACGTTCTCTTAAAAAACTCCTTGTTTTTCTTTTTCTTGGACTGAACATTCTTGTTCCTGCCCAACTGATTCCTGCAAAACCTGTAAAAATCTTTCCTGTTACCGATGAGGTAGGATTATTAAACATAACTGAACGGGAACAGCTTAACCAGAAACTCATTAAATTTTACGACTCCACTTCCACGGAAATCGCGGTAATTATCATTCCCACCACAAAAGGCGAGGATATCAATTATCTCGCAACCATGTACGGTGAAAAGTGGGGAATTGGCGAGAAAGAACAGGATAACGGTATCGTATTTCTTATCGCGACAGAAGATCGGAAATTTGCCATTCAGCAGGGTCGTGGCGTGGAACGCTATCTCACCGCTTCGGTGGCTGGACAGATCCTGGATTATATTGTAACACCCAACTTCAAGCAGGGACTTTGGTACGAAGGCATCAACCGAGGAACAACCGCTTTGATGGAAGTGGTGCAGGGTAAATTCAAACCTATTGTTAAAGAAACTTCCCGTGAAGGAGGGATCAGTATCGTAAAGGTAATTTTTATTGCATTTTTTGTACTGATGATTCTCAGTGTACTCTTCAAAAACAAAGGCGGAGGCGGAAATAATGATGATGATGACGATGTGATTCTCTCACGGCGCGGACGCAGAACGTATCCCGGCGGATTCTTCCCTTTCCCGGGAAGTTTCGGAGGTGGAGGTTTTGGCGGCGGCGGATTCGGTGGAGGTTCCGGAGGTGGATTTGGCGGATTCGGTGGTGGCGGAAGCTTCGGCGGCGGCGGCGCATCCGGTGGATGGTAACAAAAGATGCTATTGAAATTATAAAATATAATCAGCCTGAGAAGGCTGATTTTTCTATTGGTCTCTTATTTAATGATGACGCTTCCGCCACTGCTTTCATTCTGGCTAAGGATATTCAAATTTCCTTTTCTGTACACCGAGATATTTCCACCTGAACTTGCCGATGCATTCAGTTGGCTGGTGGTCGCCACAGTTACATTCCCGGCACTTGAAGCCTGTATATCAGAAATCTCAGCAGTAAGGTTTTCTGCATATACGGTACCGGATGACGAAGCTTTCAACGCCGCATTTTTCGCCTTTCCGGAAAGATTGATGTCCCCTGAAGACGTTGCCTCAGCATCGAGATTCACAGCCCATATCTCACCCGAGAAATGCCCCGAACTGGAAACATCAACTGAGAAATCATTAGCTTCCAGATTTCCTGTAATACGACCGGAACTCGAAACTTCCACATCCGTTTTATCCTGAGTAAATTTATCTTTAACGAGGATTTTAGCCGAAGAAGTTGCTTCCAGATGCGTGAAATCTTTCACGAAAATTTTTGCAGCTACATTTCTTGCCGAAATATTCCTGTTAGGTTTGAAGTGAATGAAAAGTTTTCCGTCAACATTATCCACTAAAATCTCGTCTATAATATCTGAAGGAGCGGTTATTACCACTTTTTCGGTATCAGATTTTACCACTTCGGCGGAAATCGACTGCGCTACTTTAATTTCGTCGATATTCATCTCAAACTGATTTGTTTTTATGATTCCTTTTCCTTCTTTTACCGATAGGTTTAAGGGAAAAAGACTGTCGGATTTCATTGAACACGAAAAGAGAAACGCTGAAACTGCGACCGTAGTAATAAGTGTTTTCATATGGTTTGGTTTTTAGTTTGCTTAAAATTAATATCTTTACTTCAATTAACAGTTCAAAAATGAAAAATATTACATCTGTGTTATTAATTTCCTCTCTGGCAATTAATACTGCATGTTCTACAATGAAAACAACCGAGTCTACAACAACAGAAATTCCTGCTCCGGATGCGAGTTTATCCACAAACCCTTTTATGAACAAAAGTGGGCTGCAATATCAGGCACCGGAATTTGATAAGATTAAAGATGAGCATTTTAAACCGGCATTTGATTACGGAATGAAGGTTCAGCTTGCCGAAATTGATAATATCGCCAATAGTCCAGCCGATCCAACTTTCGGAAATACCATTCTTGCGCTGGAGAACAGCGGTGAAATCCTCAAAAGAGCACAAATCGTATTTTATAACCTAACCGGCTCCAACACGAATCCGGCGCTGCAGAAACTTGAAGAAGAATATGCACCTGTATTTTCTGGGTTGAGTGATAAAATTTATCTTAATGAAAAGCTTTATTCAAGAATAAAAGCGATCAGCAGTGAGAATTTAGGGGCTGAAGAAAAAAGAGTTCTGGAACTGTACCGAACTAACTTTGAAATCGCGGGCGCGAACCTTTCTGCGGAAAACAAGGAAAAAGTTAAAAAAATCAATGAAGAATTGGCGACACTTTCAACCCAGTTCACCAGTAAACTTTTGGATGCAAGAAAGAACGGCGGTGTGGTAATTACGGATGTAAAGGAACTTGATGGACTTTCAGCTGACGAAATTGCAGCCGCAGCCGCAGATGCAAAAGCCGCAGGTCACGAAGGAAAATATCTCTTAACGCTTCTCAATACAACGCAACAGCCGCTTTTACAGAATCTGAAGAACAGAGCCACAAGAGAAAAACTTTTCAAAGCATCATGGTACAGAGCCGAAAAAGGAAATGCGGATGACACCAGAAGCATTTTGGAAAGGCAGGCAAAATTGAGAATGGAAAAAGCCCATCTTTCGGGGAAAAAATCTTTTGCTGAATGGAAACTGCAGGACCAAATGGCAAAAACTCCTGAAAATGCAATGAATCTTTTAGCTCAACTTGCAAAACCGGCAGTAGAAACAGCAAAAAGAGAAAGCAATGAAATTCAGGCTTTAATCGATAAACAGAAAGGTGGATTTACGGTAGAGCCATGGGATTGGAATTTCTACTCGGAGCAGGTGAGAAAAGCAAAATACGACTTGGATGAAAACGAAATCAAGCCTTATTTCGAAGTATCCACTGTTTTGGAGAAAGGAGTTTTCTATGCCGCGGAAAAATTCTATGGGATTACTTTTAAAGAAAGAAAAGATCTGCCTGTTTATCACCCCGATGTAGTGGCTTATGAGGTTTTCGATAATGACGGAAAATCAATGGCACTTTATTATTTAGATTTCTATACCAGAAGTAACAAAAACGGCGGTGCATGGATGAGCAACTTCGTGGAGCAGTCGCATTTACTGGGGCAGAAACCTGTGATTGTAAACGTTTTCAACTATCAGAAACCGGCTGACGGAAAACCATCACTGATTTCTTATGATGATGTTTCTACCATGTTCCATGAATTTGGACATACTTTGCATGGTCTTTTTGCGAACCAGAAATATGTTTCGATTTCCGGAACCAATACGCCAAGAGATTTTGTTGAATTTCCTTCTCAGATCAACGAGTTTTTTGCTCTGGAGCCCTCAGTACTGAAAAATTACGCACTTCATTACCAGACCAAACAGCCGATGCCACAGGCTTTGGTCGATAAAATTAAAAAAGCAGGATCCTTCAATCAGGGATATTCTACTACCGAACTAGTTTCTGCAGCAACATTGGATATGAACTGGCATTCGGTGACCGATGAATCGCAGTTTAAACCTGCTTTGGAATTTGAAAAAAGTGTGCTGGCGAAATATGGGTTTAATCTGAAAGAGGTTCCGCCAAGATATCATACGCCTTATTTTGCGCACATCTGGGGCGGCGGTTATTCTGCAGGATATTATGCTTATATGTGGAGCGATTTACTGAATGCTGATGCATGGGACTGGATTTCCACAAATGGCGGCATGACCAGAGCCAACGGCGACCGTTTCAGAAAACATATTCTTTCGGTTGGTAATTCCGCGGATTTAAACCAAGCCTATAAAGATTTTACAGGAAGAACTCCGGATATCAAACCGTTGTTGAAGAACAAAGGATTCATTAAATAAGTAAACTATTATCCGACGGAAACCGCAGAATAATTTTTCTGCGGTTTTTTTGTTCTTAAGGTTTTTCGAAAAGTGAACGACGGGAGTTTTAGCCCGGATCGAAGCGGAAATCCTTTTTGCACAGGCAAAAAGATTGCAGCGGAGAGCCGGACAGAACTTACGGAAGGTAACTATCTATTCATTGCTCCCAAAAAAAATCCTTATTTTTGTAAAAATTCTAAATAATGCCGAAAATTTCTCACCGAGCAGAAAATATGCCTGCCTCTCCCGTAAGAAAACTTGTTCCATATGCGTTGCAAGCTAAACAGAAAGGGATTAAAGTATATCACCTGAATATTGGCCAGCCCGATATCGAAACTCCGCAAACCGCATTGGATGCGGTTAAAAATATCGACCTGAAGGTGCTGGAGTATGCTTTGTCGGAAGGAAATCTGGAATACCGGACCGCGCTGAACAATTACTACCATTCTTTAGGTTTTACAGATTTAACGACGGATAATTTTATCGTGACCAATGGGGGTTCTGAAGCACTGAATTTTGCCATTTCAACCCTGTGTGACGATGGGGATGAAATAATTATTCCTGAGCCGTATTATGCTAATTATAATGGTTTTACCAATGCGATCAATGTAAAAGTAGTAGCTATTCCTTCAACAATTGATACAGGTTTTGCCCTGCCACCCGTTGAAGATTTTGAGAAAAAAATCACCGATAAAACACGTGCGATTCTCATCTGTAATCCGGGAAATCCGTCGGGATATCTTTATACAAGAGAAGAACTTCAGAAACTTGCTGAAATTGCGCTGAAACATGACATTGTAGTGATTTCTGATGAGGTTTACCGCGAATATGTTTACGACGGAAAACACCAGGTTTCAATGTTCGATTTTCCGGAGATTGCCGAAAACTGTATTATTATTGATTCTGAATCTAAAAGATACAGTATGTGCGGAGCCAGAATTGGCTGCATGATTACCCGATCAAAAAAAATTCATGATGCGGCGATGCTTTTCGCTCAGGCGAGATTGAGTCCGGTGTTATTGGGTCAGATTGCTGCTACTGCCGCACACCATAATGATGAAGCTTATATCCGAAAAGTCCGTGAGGAATACACCCACAGAAGAAATTTGCTGGTAGACTTACTGAACGGAATTCCGGGCGTAATCTGTCCAAAACCAAAAGGTGCATTTTACTGCGTAGCAGAACTTCCGGTGGATGATACCGATGTTTTTGCACAGTGGCTTCTTGAGCATTATTCACATAATAACGAAACAGTAATGGTGGCGCCGATGAGCGGCTTTTACAGCAATCCTGAACTGGGGAAAAAACAGGTCCGTATCGCGTATGTTTTGAAAGAAGAAGATTTGCGAAGAAGTGTGGAATTACTTAATGACGCTCTTCAGAAGTATAAACTTGAGTTCAATTAAAAAACTGGGAACGGGCTTTAGCCCGTTTTCTGATTCTGAAACCTTTGGGCTTTAGCCTAAAACATTAACTGTTAAAGTTTGTACCGCGATGAAAATTCAGGAAAATTATTCTTTAAAAAATCTCAATACTTTTGGCGTTGAGGTTTCCGCGAAATATTTTGCGGAAGTTAAAGACCTTGGCGATTTAAAATATGCCATCGAATTTGCTAAAATCAACCATTTGGAAATCCTGTTTTTAGGTGGCGGAAGCAATGTTTTGTTCACGAAAAGTTTTGGCGGACTGGTAATAAAACTCGATTTGAAAGGAATTTCTGAAGCGTTTTTAAATGAAGATGAAGTTCTGGTTACCGCAAAAGCCGGCGAAAACTGGCATGAGTTTGTACAGTTGTGTTTAGATAAAAATTATGGTGGTTTAGAGAATTTATCGCTGATTCCCGGTAATGTGGGAACTTCGCCGATGCAGAATATCGGTGCTTACGGAACAGAGATTAAAGATACTTTTGTAAACTGTAAAGTTCTGAATCTGGGATCCATGCAGGTGGAAGAATTTAATAATGAAGAATGCAGGTTTGGTTACCGGGAGTCGGTTTTCAAACGTGAAGGAAAAGGGAAATATGTAATTCTGGATGTCACATTTAAGCTTTCTACCGAAAATCATCAGCTAAAAACGGAATACGGAGCTATAAAAACCGAACTTGAAAAATTTGGTATCGAAAATCCTACGATTCAGGATGTCTCCCGGGCAGTAATCAGTATCCGCCAAAGTAAACTTCCGGATCCGAAAGTCACTGGAAATGCAGGAAGTTTTTTTAAGAACCCTACGGTTTCAGCCAATCAGTTTTCGAAAGTTCAGAAACAATATCCTCAGATACCAAATTACCCCAACGGAGAAATGGTGAAAATTCCTGCCGGCTGGCTTATAGAACAGTGTGGCTGGAAAGGAAAACAAATCGGAAATGTAGCGTCGCACGAACTTCAGGCATTGGTTATTGTGAACAAAACAGGGGCTGCAACAGGAAAGGAAATCTATGATTTTTCCACGCTGATTATTGAATCGGTAATTGAGAAATTCGGCATTGAGCTGGAGAGAGAGGTTAATATAATCTGACGGGATTATTGAAAGTGGTTTTGAAGTGTGAACGGATAATCCTTCAGAAAGGATTCAAAAAAAAATATAAATAATTAATTCATAAATATTTGTCTAAGTGGAAAATTCTTTGTTATTTTGCACTCTCAAATATTTAGTAGTAAAAAAGAACATCGAGATATGTCAAGAATTTGCCAAATAACAGGAAAGCGTGCCATGGTTGGAAACAATGTTTCTCACGCTAATAACAAAACGAAGCGTCGTTTTGAAATTAACTTATTGGAGAAGAAATTTTACCTTCCGGAGCAAGAAAAATCTGTAACTTTAAAAGTTACTGCTCATGGATTGAGAATTATCAACAAGATTGGTATTGAAGAAGCAATTGAAAGAGCAACAAGAAACGGATTTATAAAAAAAGATAAGTAATGGCTAAAAAAGGTAACAGAGTGCAGGTGATTCTGGAATGCACAGAGCATAAAGAAACAGGTGTAGCAGGAATGTCAAGATACATTACGACTAAAAATAAAAAGAACACTACAGAAAGATTAGAGTTGAAAAAATTCAATCCGGTTCTTAAGAAATATACCCTTCACAAGGAAATCAAGTAATTTTTTAAAAGAATAAAAAATGGCAAAGAAAGTAGTAGCATCCCTACAGGGTGGTGCAGGGTCTAAAAAAATGACCAAAGTAGTGAAAATGGTGAAGTCTCCTAAATCAGGAGCTTACATTTTCGAAGAAAAAGTAATGAACGCTGACGAAGTAGAAGGTTATTTGAAAAAATAATACTACCAGCTTTACGATATAAAACTATCCAAATTATTGGGTAGTTTTTTTGTTATATTTGCTTTGCAAACAAATGATTCAAGAAATCATTAAAAAATTGATACTGAAAAGATGAGTTGGTATAAAAATATTTTTAAGAAGGAAGAAAAAGAAACTTTAGATAAAGGACTGGAAAAATCTAATCAGGGATTTTTCGAAAAAATATCGAAAGCTGTTGTAGGAAAATCAAAAGTTGATGATGAGGTGCTGGATGACCTGGAAGAAGTCCTTATCGCATCCGACGTAGGTGCATCTACCACTATTAAAATAATTCAGCGCATTGAAGAACGCGTTGCCAGAGACAAGTTTGTAGGCACAGATGAACTTAATAATATCCTGAGAGAAGAGATTTCGGGATTGCTGCTCGAAAATCCCCATGCCGGTACAGGCAATATTGATGAATCCAAGAAACCTTACGTCATTATGGTCGTGGGTGTAAACGGCGTCGGAAAAACCACTACCATCGGTAAATTGGCGCATCAGTTTAAATCTGAGGGAAAAAATGTGGTGTTAGGAGCTGCAGATACATTCCGCGCGGCTGCGGTGGATCAGCTTGTAATCTGGAGTGAACGGGTAGGTGTACCGATTGTAAAGCAGGGAATGGGATCTGATCCGGCTTCTGTGGCATTCGATACGGTACAGAGTGCGGTGGCCAATAATGCTGATGTAGTGATTATCGATACAGCAGGGCGACTTCATAATAAGGTGAATTTAATGAATGAGTTGACCAAAATTAAAAGGGTAATGCAGAAAGTTATTCCCGATGCGCCACACGAAATTCTTTTGGTGCTGGATGGTTCAACCGGACAGAACGCTTTCGAGCAGGCAAAACAGTTTACTGCAGCAACAGAAGTTAATGCACTGGCAGTCACTAAATTAGATGGCACTGCAAAAGGTGGCGTTGTAATTGGAATTTCTGATCAGTTTCAGATTCCTGTGAAATATATTGGCGTTGGAGAAAAAATGACAGACCTGCAGTTATTTAATGGAACGGAATTTGTAGACTCTTTTTTCAGAAAACGTAATTGACAACTATTTCATAGTTTTAATTATTTTTTTATAGCTTTAGAAAACCAAATACTAAATATTAACATTAAAATTTTAAAACTATGGGTATTTTAACTTGGATCATTTTTGGTCTTATCGCAGGTGCAATCGCAAAATTCATTATGCCTGGAAATCAGGGAATGGGTTGGTTAATGACAATTATCTTAGGCATCGTTGGTGCGTTCGTTGGTGGATGGATCGGCAGTATGCTGGGCTGGGGAACAGTTAATGATTTTGACATTAAGAGTATGTTACTTGCAGTAGTAGGAGCTTTAGCCGTTCTCTGGATTTACGGAATGGCAACTAGAAGAGCATAATGCTTACGATAAAAATAAAATCCCGGTTTGATCATCAAACCGGGATTTTTTTATGTTTTCAGCTTAATCAATCTTTACCTGAAAGGGCATCTGCATCATCACACCGCTCTGTAATTTAGGATTTGTAATCTGCTCAAAAAGTTTGTAGTTCTCCTCACCTAACTTATTCTTCATGATTCTGGTAGAAATCTGTTCCTCCTCTAGATCTTTGAAAAGCTGTTCGAATTTAGAAACTTTCTTTGGATAAGCAGCAACATTAAATGTTCCTAGTTGAGCTTTCTGTGCCGCAAAATTTACAGCATCGTTAAGTGATCCCAGTTCATCTACAAGTCCCAGCTGTTTTGCCCGCGTTCCGCTCCAGACTCTGCCGCCTCCTACTTCATCAATTTGTTCAAAAGATTTTTTTCTGTTTTGAGTTACAAAATACACAAAGCGTTTGTAGGTTTGCTCTACACTTTTGGTTAGTATAGAAACTCCTCCAGGAGTAACGCCGTTGATCGGGGAATACATATTAGAATTGACGTTGGTATTTACTGCATGAGAAGTTAGGCCGTTTTTGTTTGCAATTTCTTTAAAGTATGGAATCATTCCGAATACGCCGATAGAGCCGGTTAAGGTATTTGGTTCAGAGTAGATTTTGTCTGCAGCCATTGCGATATAATATCCGCCGGATGCCGCGTAGTCACCAAATGATACTACCAGAGGCTTTTTCTTTTTCAGCTGCTGAAGTTCAAAAAGAATTTCATCTGAAGCATTCGCGCTGCCACCTGGTGAATTGATTCTGAAT
This sequence comes from Chryseobacterium sp. HSC-36S06, assembly GCF_024171485.1. GTDB lineage: Bacteria > Bacteroidota > Bacteroidia > Flavobacteriales > Weeksellaceae > Kaistella. The sequence goes on along the minus strand of NZ_JALJZX010000003.1, from coordinate 98,368 downwards.
ACCACTGCCTTAATCTTATCGTTATCACTGATCTTTTTAATTTCCTTCACAAAATTCTCGGCATATACAGCATCAAAGCCTTCACCATTATAAATTGCTCCTGATGCGTACAATACTGCAATCTGGTCATCTTTTTTGAAGTTTTCTTCCTGGTAAGAACTGATGTACTTGCTGAAAGAAATTTTATTGAGTTTGCTGTCGTTCTTTAGCTGAAGTTTATTTTTGAGAAGATCATCGTACTGTGTTTTCTGAATTAAGCGGTCTGCAAGACGATATTTCAAACTTAAATCCGGAATAATGCCGTAAAGACTGTCCACCACAGTTTGGAATTGCGACTGATCTATCTTTCTGGATGCTGCAATTTTAGTGGAATTATATGACCACAAATCGTTGAGCATTGTTGAAATCTGTTCGCGGTTCTCGGGTGACATGTCATCTCTAAGAAACGGCTCAACAGCAGATTTGTACTTACCGTGACGTATAATCTCCATACCGATACCAAATTTATCTGCAAAACTTTTCATGTAAAGCACTTCCGTGCTAAGACCCTTCAAATCTATTCCTCCCGAAGGATTCAGAAAATACTGGTCTGCAACAGAACCCAAATAGTACGCCGCCTGTGATACATTATTTCCGTAGGCGTAGACAAATTTTCCGCTTTTTTTGAAGTCTTCGAGCGCGGAGCGTACTGCATCAAGCTGAGTCATTCCGGCCCGGAGGCCATCAGTTTCGATGCTGATCCCTTTAATTTTATCATCAGTCTTTGCCTTTTTTATGGCTTCTGTGATATCGTACAGCATTACATTGTTTTCCTGTTCACTGAATGCAAATAAGTCTTCATTATCTTCGGTAGGACTGTCGATTATATTGGTTTTTAAGTCCAATGTCAGCACAGAAGTGTTTTTTATGGCAGATTTTTTGTTGCCGCTAAAAGCGGAAACAGCAACCATTGTTACGATAAACATAAAAAAAAGCCCGCCAATAATCATTATTGCAACTATATTTGCGAGGACATTTTTAAAAAAACTTTTCATAATCTTTATATATTTCACAATATGTCGCATCATTTAGTCACTTTGTTACTCGGAAGCAATTTAGGGAAGCAAAAGGATAATATAGATCTCGCAATATCGAGAATTGAAGAGGAGGTTGGTGAACTTGTAGGACAAAGCGAAATTATTTATACAAAACCCGTAGAATTTGTTAGTAATAATATTTTTTGTAATATTGCATTACGTATAAAAACACAATTTTCTCCCATAAAACTGCTTAATTTGGTAAAAAAGATAGAAGTTGAAATGGGTAGAACAGACGATTCATTGATAACGAAAGGGTATGCAGACAGAGTTATTGATATAGACATTGTCTTTTATGGGAACATGAATTTCAGTTCGCTAAGATTAGAAATTCCTCATAGCAAACATGTTTATGAACGCGAATTTTCTAAAAAATTGTTGTTAAGTATTTAGAAAACATTAAAAACATAAATATGAAATTAGGTTTATTTTTAGCATTATTTCTGCCTATTGCTTTCTATGCCCAGGATGGCACAGCTTTAGAGGATAATCAGAAATATCCAAACACGTTTTCAAACGGTTCCGCCAATGTTTACAACTTCAATAATTCATCAAGAAAATTCAATGACTGGGCAATCTCAGTTGGTGGAGGTGCGGCATTGATGGCAAAAGCTGATTTAACATCTTTCTACGGTGATGAAATCAATTGGGGCTGGAACGCTTACGTAAGTTTGGACAAACAGATTACACATGCCTTTGGTCTTGGATTGCAATACCAAATGGGAGAATCTAATCAGCGTGGGCAACTGCCCGGAGCTGAAGGCATAAAAGCCGGTGTTGCCGATGCCTGGACAAAGTACCAGCAGATCTCTTTACTCGGAGATGTTAATTTCTCTAATTTATTAAGACGTGTAGATAATCGCTCACCATACCGTTGGGCATTACATGGTTATGCAGGTATAGGAATTCAGGGATACGAAACTTTACTTTTGGACCAGGATATTTCTAACTACAATCCACGAACTTTTCCGCTTGCTGTAGATCAGAAATTCGGAATCAATTCATTTTTCTACCAGGGTGGACTTGGTCTTAAGTACAAAGCATCAAAGTTAATTGATGTAGAGCTCAGAACCATGTATATTATGAGTGGTGATGAGGAATTTGATGGTGGAGGTGACCGCAGGGATACGAATTCACCGAGAATCAACTACAATCTTATTAATGATTCGCACAGCGATGATTTGCTTACTGTAAATCTTGGATTATCTTTCAAATTAGGAAAGCATGCTTCACACTTGGCGTGGCATGATCCTCTTCAGGAAGCCTATTACAGAACAACTGTTCTTGAAAACACGCCAGACGAATTAGTAGTTTGTGAAAAAGGTGATAATGACAATGACGGAGTTTGCGATGATTGGGACAGACAACTGGATACTCCTGCAGGCGCAAGAGTTGATGGAGCAGGTGTGGCACTCGATATGGATTTAGACGGTATCATCGATCTGTATGACAAATGTGTTACAGTTCCCGGATCTGCAGAAAATAACGGTTGCCCATCAGGAGCCGCTGTCAATGTAAACACAACAGTACAATAAACATCACTTAACAAAAAAATAAATTATGAAACTAAATTTAACAAGCTTTGCTTTAGCACTGGTATTACCTACTGCTATCTTTGCACAAGACTCCGTTGCAGTTTCTACTGAAGGATATCCAAACACATTTTCTTCAGGGTCTGCAAATGTATCTCCGTTTACTCAGGAGTCCAAACGATTCAACGACTGGGCTGTTTCTGTAGGAGCAGGTGTTCCATTGGTGCAGTCTGCCGATTTAACTTCCATCAAGAATGGTAATGGTAAAAACGTATTCGGATACTCCGCTTATTTAAGCATCGATAAAGCAATTACACATGCTTTCGGTTTGAATTTGCAGTATGACAGAGGTGAAACCAGACAGGGTTGGTTCAATACTAAAACTGATAATGCAACCGGAACCGGAAATCCTTACCAGGATGTTGGCGCAAGAACTCAATATGACGCAATTTCGGTTTTGGGAGACCTTAACTTCTCCAATCTATTAAGAAGAGTTGATAATAAATCACCTTACCGATGGGCATTACATGGTTATGCTGGTATCGGTACATTAGCATACAGGGCTTACCTTGAAGATGCAACAGGACAAAGATTGATGACTGAAATTAAACCTTTCAAATTGGGGTCTATGTTCGGTCAGGCAGGTGCAGGCTTGAAATATAAAGTAAACAGAAAAATTGATATTGAAGGACGTGTAATGTACTTTGTAACCGGAGATGATGAATTTGACGGCGGAGGTGCACAGTACAGCCCGATTAATCAGCGTGAAGAGCAGATTTCTGATAACTTCTTTAATGCTACCCTTGGTTTGTCTTTAAAACTAGGAAAACACCAGTCTCATTTGATGTGGCACGATCCGCTTCAGGAAATCTATTACAAACTTGATGTTTTGGCTGACAGAAACCAGGATGTTGAAGTATGTAAGAAAGGAGATGCTGATAACGACGGTGTATGTGATGATTGGGACAGACAGCTTGATACTCCTGCAGGAGCAAGAGTTGATGGTGCAGGTGTAGCGCTGGATACAGATTTAGATGGAGTAATCGATCTTTACGACAAGTGTGTTACAGTACCTGGTCCTGTTGAAAATAACGGTTGTCCTACAGGCGGTACAGTTACAGATAATACAAGAACTCTTGAGGGAATTGAATTTGATTTAGATTCCGACAGAATTCTTCCTTCTAACACACCAATCCTTAATAACGCTGTAAACTATATTAACTCATCGTCAGGAACTTACAACGTAATCGGAGGAACAGATACTAGAGCTTCTGATGCTTACAACCAGAATCTTTCTGAAAGAAGAGCAAATACTGTGAAGAACTATCTAATCGATAACGGAGTAGAAGCGGGTAAATTAGAAGCAATTGGTAGAGGTGAAAAAGACCTTAAATATCCAGAGTGCGACCCAGCTACAAAATGTCCGGAATGGAAAAACAGAGCAAACAGAAGAGTTTACTTCGAAGCTAAATAATTTTAATTAATTTATCATATTAAAGCCACGCATTGCGTGGCTTTTTTTTGTCTGATGGAATTTGTTTCAGTAATTTTACTTCCATGATTTCCTCCCACGATTTTCAGCGGTTAAAGTTCGATACCCTAAAACATTTTTGGGGTTACGACACATTCCGGGACTCGCAGGACAATATCATCAATTCGGTTATCGAAGGCCGGGATTCGCTGGCACTTCTTCCAACAGGTGGCGGTAAATCGCTGTGTTATCAGCTTCCCGCGCTTGTTTTGGAAGGTACATGTATTGTAGTTTCCCCGCTTTTGGCTTTGATGAAAGACCAGGTTTATCAGCTTAAAAATAATGGAATTGAAGCTGAATATCTCTCATCAGAACTTGATGAATTCGATGCAGAAACGGTTTATAACCGCTGCAAAGACGGACTTACAAAACTGCTGTATGTATCGCCCGAAAGGCTGACAAATCGTGTATTTCTCCAGAATCTGGAAGAAATTCAAATCTCCTTCATCGCAGTTGATGAGGCGCACTGTATTTCTGAATGGGGGCAGGATTTCCGGCCGAGCTATCAGAATATAAAGGATTTCAGGTCACAGTTTCTCGATATTCCCTGTCTTGCGCTCACCGCTACGGCGACTCCGAAAGTACTTCAGGAAATTAAGCTCAAACTTAACCTTAAAAATCCTGAAATCTTTAAGAAAAGTTTTCGGCGGACCAATATTAGAATCATTTCAGATAAAATTTCAGATAAGTATCAGCGCATTCTGAATCTCATGAAATACAATGCCTCCTCAGGAATTATCTATGTCCGTACGCGAAAAGAATCGGAGGAACTTGTGAAATTTCTTCAGAATAACAGTATCAATAATGTCGATTTCTTTCATGCGGGACTTCCGGTAAACGAAAAAAATGCAAGGCAGAACCACTGGCTTAAAAGTAATGATCATGTGCTGATCTCTACCAATGCATTTGGAATGGGAATCGATAAAGATAACGTTAGATTCGTAGTTCATTTCTCGCCGCCGCAATCCTTGGAGAATTATTATCAGGAAATCGGAAGGGTTGGGCGTGATGGTCAGCCTTCTTCAGCTTTTCTATTCTGGAATGAGCAGGAACTTACTAATTTTGACCAAATCCTGCGGAATCAGACGCCAACGAAGCACGAGTTTTACAACATTGTTTCTTACCTGTATTCCGGGTTTCAAATTGCTGAAAATGATCTCGCAGAAAATGTATTTCAGCTGCATATTCAGAAGATTCAGAATTTCACGAAAGCGTCATTGGCCAAAATCCGAAATGTACTTGGTTTTCTGCACAATCAGGAAGTTGTTTTTTTTAACAGCAACCGCTCGCTTTCCTCACTGGAATTAAAAATCAATCCGGATGAACTGGATCTGCTTGCCAAAAAAGATGCTTATTTCATTGAACAGCTTCTGAGGACCTATTCCGGGCTTACGACCCACAAAATTATGTTCAGTGAGTTTACTTTGAGCAACAAATTGAACGTAGATTCTCATCTCATCAAGGAAAGAATTAAGGAGTTGCAGCAAAAAAATTACGTGGATTATATCGATGGTGCGCTGGCGAGTATCAAATTCCTGAAACATCGTGATGACAGAGCGGTTCAGGGTAAATACTGGCATCTTTTTGAACAGATTCAGAAAAATAAACTTCAGAAGTGGGAAGAAATGAAATTCTTTGTGCGAAACAAAGACTTCTGTAAAATGAAACTTATTCTGTCTTATTTTGGCGAAAAGGAGGTTAAAAACTGTGGCAATTGTTCTGTCTGTGAACAGCAGAAAGAAAGTGTTTTTGGCAGAAATGTCTCTCAAGAAATTATTGAAATTCTGAAACAGAAACCTTCAAACGTAGAAGAAATCGCAATCAGATTAAATTATTACGAAAAGGAAAATATTTTGGAAAACCTTATTTATCTGCTGGATTCCGGGAAGGTGAAGATGCTGAATTTCCGGACGTATGCTTATAATCATGACTAATTTTTACGAATCACATCAAATAACAATCTAAATTAAAATGAAATCTTTAAAAGTCATATTCTTCGGTACTCCCGAATTTGCAAAAACCTCACTGGAAGCAATTCATAAGTCTCAACATGAAATTGTTGGCGTTGTAACAGTAGCTGATAAGGCCAGCGGACGGGGTCAGAAAATTCATGAATCTCCGGTGAAAACCTTTGCGGTTGAAAATAATCTTCCCGTTTTTCAGCCTGAAAAATTAAGAAATCAGGAATTTTTAAAAAGTATTAAAGATTTGGATGCCGATATTTTTGTTGTTGTAGCCTTTAGGATGATGCCTAAAGTTTTATTCGAAATGCCTAAATTAGGTACTTTCAACCTTCACGCATCGCTTCTTCCGGATTACAGAGGCGCGGCTCCGATTAATTATGCGGTAATTAACGGGGAAAAGAAGACCGGGGCAACCACCTTTTTTATTAATGAAAAAATTGATGAGGGCAACATTCTTCTTCAGAAGGAAATAGAAATTTCACCCGAAGAAAATGCGGGTGAAGTTCATGACCGTTTAATGGAAATGGGCGCAGAACTCGTAGTGAAAACGTTAGACGGTTTAGCAGAAAATTCAATCCAGGAGAAACCGCAGCTTGAAGTTGAACATCCGAAAAACGCTTTTAAAATCTTTAAAGAAGATACCCGGATCGACTGGACAAAAGAGGTGGAAACCGTGCATAATTTTATCCGCGGAATGTCGCCGTATCCTTGTGCTTTTACGACTTTAAAAATTGGAGAAGAGGAAAAAACTCTTAAAATTTATAAAGGAAAGTTTGAGATTTCCGCGCACGACAAAACTCCCGGAAGTTTAGAGATCGACAAACATTCTTTTAAAATTTTCGCTAAAAACGGAACTTATTTCCCCGAGGAATTACAGTTGGAGGGTAAAAAAAGGATGGGCTTAAAGGATTTCCTCAACGGTTTTCAGCATTTCGATAATATTTCAAGCTAACAAACGGAACTCTAATCTCTGTTTTTAAGTAAAATCCAGCCTTTGTAGGAAACCGGAAGCTGAGTATCGGGTTCAGTCCAGTTCAGAACATACCAGTAATTCGCTGTGGGCAGAGCTCTTCCGCTGAGTTTTCCGTCCCAGATAAATTGGCTGTCTTTCGAGGTAAAAACAAGATTACCGTACCGGTCGAAGATTTGAATACTTACATTCTCTTTAATTCTCAGATCCGAATAATCAAGCACATCATTAAGCCCGTCGTCATTAGGTGTAATGACATTAATCAGATTAATGATTAAAAATTCTTTTTCTACAGTTTGGCATTTATTTGCATCCCGAACGTATATTTTGTGCAGGCCGCGTGGAACATTTGTAAAAACATTAGAACTCTGAAAGTTGATATTGTCTAAAGAATATCCGTAAGGTTGAATTCCGCCTGAAACAAATACTGTTGCGGTATTCCCCGAAACCTCAATATTGGTAATCTGAGGTAAAACGGAAGCGGAAACCTTCACGGTTTGTCGGTAAATACATCCATTGGACCCTAAATCAACCCAATATTCCCCCACGGGAACATTGCTGATTTGCGGTGTGGTTTCCCCAGTGCTCCAAAGATAAGAATCGAAACCAGGTCCTGCATCTAAAACAGTTAAGGCGTCGTTACAGATGATGACATCCTTTAAAACGGTTGATTTCTTAGGTGATTTTAAATTGATGATTAATGTTCCTACATTGGGACAGGCGGTGGAACTTTCAAAACGCACGCCGAATGTTTTGGAGGCAGTAATCGTCTGGCTTTCTGTAATTGGATTTAACTTGTTTCTGGCGTCCTCAGCGGAATTGTAAAAGGTAACGGTCAAGTCTGATGCTGTAGTAAATTGACTCTGATAATTTTTGAGGTTTACGCTCTCGGAGCCATTTAAATCATTGTCGCAGACATTATCAGAAACCGTATTTGTTTGGAGTATTGTCTTATTGCCGAATTTAAGCAGGATCTCGCCAAATTCCGGGTTACAGCCAAACGCACTTTCCACCCTTACATAAATGCGGGTATCGCCGGTAAGAAGCCATCCATTTTGTAACTCTGTTCCAGATGTTCCAGTTTGCGAAGCTGGCTTCGTCAGATAATATTTCGGAAGATAAGCAGTATTGAAGTTGGAAATAATCTGAGAGTCAAACTCTGAGAAATCTACAGGAATTCCGCCGGATAAATTGTCATCGCAAAGGGTGAAAGTCCCAAAATTAATCGCCGGTTTTTCCTGAATTTCGATTTTTACAGAACCGGTTAAAATGCAGCCACCGATATTAACTTCAACTTCGTAATTGCCATTACTCGATACTACACCAGAAACGGTAAACCGTGCATTGGTCGCTCCCGGAATCGCTACTCCGTCTTTAAACCACCGGTAAGAAGTAGCTCCCGCTGTTGTAGCATCCAGGATCTTAGAACTTCCTTCGCAAACAGGATTATTGTTCGCTATCAGAAGGTCGGGACCCAAATCTTTTTTACCAACAAAACTTCCAGCTTTAAGAAATACTGCGGAATCGTATCGTCCGGTACGGTCTGAGCCTGCAAGATGATCTGCAATTACCAGCTTGATGTGATACTTAACTCCGGTAACAATATCTGTTTTTGCGGTAAGAACTTTGGTTTGTCCATCGAACGCGGTGGGGGAGTTGGTTCCGTTGAAACTCCCAAAATAACCTGTATTTCTGGGGCAGTTTGGTGCAGTATTTATGGAAAGTGAAGTCACAGGATCTTGAGTTCCGGGAACCAGAGCGATATTGGTGTAGGGGTCCGAGGTCCCGGCCTTCTTGATCAGAAAAGCAAATCCGTCGGAGTAGGTGCAGTTGGTACGGCGGTATTCTTCGGAGAGAAACAGATACTCGAAGCTGATGCCCGAGGTATTGTTTGCAACGAAATCGAACTCGATAGAAGTTGCATTTAAATAGTTATATACGCTTTCCTGAAGTGCAACTGCCAAATCCGGATCGCCGTGCCATTGATCGTCCTGATCATCCAGCAGAACGTTATTAGGTCCGGGTGCATTACGAACGGCTCCCGTACTCAGAATAATTCCTTTGCTGATATCAAACGGCAGTGAACCTTTTTCGAAATAGCCGTGGCTTGACTCGCTGCCTCCGGCATTCTGCCAGCCCGTAGTGGAAACATTAGACACGGTAATACAACCTGCGTTCTGAGAGCCGATAAATACATCGCGTACAAGCTGTTCTGCGGTATAAGTAGAAGTGTCTACCGTGATATATTGCTGTGCGTTTACAGAAATATTGAATAAGATGAAAAGCAGGTTAAAACTGCTGAAAATTTTGGCTCTGGACATGGTATTTTTCCGGGTGACAAAATTACTTCATATTTGGCGAAAAAAAAATCTCTTCCACAATTAATGGAAGAGATTTATATCAGTAAAAGATTTGATTAAGTAAGACTTACTCTTACAAAACCTACCACTTTTAGATCTCCGTTTACAGATTTTACATAATCAGCTACAGAAACACCGCTGTCTTTAATGAAAGCTTGGTGTACCAAAGTGTTGTCTTTGTAGAATTTCTGCATTTTTCCTTTTAGGATATTATCGATAATGTTTGCAGGTTTACCTTCTTTAGTCAAGATTTCTCTTTCGATATCCAGTTCTCTGTCGATAACTTCCTGAGAAACCATAGTTTCGTCAAGTGCAATTGGGTTCATTGCAGCAACCTGCATTGATACCGCTTTTGCAGCATCTGCAGCGCCGTCAACATCAGCTGAAAGTGAAGTGATTGCAGCAATCTTGTTTCCAGCGTGGATGTAAGCTCCTAAGAATGGCCCTTCGATAGTTTCGAAAGAACCGATTTCAATTTTTTCACCAATAACACCAGTCTGCTCGATTAATTTCTCAGCAACAGTTGTTCCCTGGAAATCTGTAGCTAAAAATTCTTCTTTATTTTTACCTAGAGCAAGTTCAGCTAATTCGTGCGCTAATTTTACGAAATCGTCATTTTTTGCAACGAAGTCGGTTTCGCAGTTTAGAGCGATGATTACTCCCGCAGTATTGTCTGCATTTACTTTAGCGATAACAGCACCTTCGGTAGATTCTCTGTCGGCTCTGTTCGCAGCAACTTTCTGGCCTTTTTTTCTAAGGATTTCAATCGCTTTATCGAAATCTCCTTCAGCTTCAACCAAGGCTTTTTTGCAGTCCATCATTCCTGCTCCTGTAATGTTTCTTAATTTGGCTACGTCTGCAGCAACGGGTGTATACATAAATTTATTTTTTTTATTAAAAATTTGTTTAGTTTAGCTTGAATTTTAAGCGTTGCAAAGATAATAAATTTCGCACAAACTAAAAAGAAGATTTCTTCGTTATTACTAAAATTTAAACTTCTATAAATCATCCTTTTAATGAAAAGATATCTATATTTTCTGGTTTTTTTTATTTCGTTTTTTTCATTCGCACAGTCTAAATATACGGTTGCTCAGGTCGAAAAAAGTACGGACCCGCAGGTTATTGCGAACTTTATAAAGTTTAATCCCACTCATCCCAAAACTCCGGAATTTAAGCGAAAACTGTTAGCTGCAATAAACAGTAATAAACCTGCCGCACAGCAGGCGAGTGTTGCTAAGCCTACTGTAAAACCGATCAGCACTGAGAAATTAAAGACTGCAATAAAAAAAGATGTTGCGAAAGACGGGCGGAATGACAAGCACAAACGTACTGCCGATTTATTGAATCATATGTTCAACAGTGATCCATCGAGCAGAACGGCGTATGTGCAGATTGTGAATAAATCTAAATGTAATTTAATTGTAAAAATCAGCGGTAGAAAATTCTATAATCTGGATGTTCCTGCACATAACCAGAATTTTATTCTCATTGATAAAGGCAATTACACGCTCACTACTTCAGTTTGTGATGCCAAATATTCATCGGTGAAAAACATCAACAAAGATATCGTGGTAACCCTGAACGCGCCAAAGTAATCTATTTTCCAAAAACGTGAAAGTCTTGCGTAAGGTCGAGATAATCATCGGTGTAGCTGCGGGGAGATTTTTCGATCACAAATTCGGTTTCAGTAATTTTTTTGTTTTCAAATCCAAACTCCAGAATCAGTCGTTTGGGAGCTGCATTTTTTATTCCAAAAACAGTGGTCTTTCTAACCAGAAACAAACTCTCTTGACGACATTTTTTTTCGAAATCATTACCGGCATCAAAAGGAATAATTACCGAAAACATTCCGCTTTCCGACAGAATTTGCGATGCATTACTGATCAAATCCCCAAAGGATAGTTCGGTTTGCTGCCTGGCCAGTATGTCCTTTTCGGAAGGGTTTATTTCAAAATACGGTGGGTTCGAAATGATTAAGTCAAATTTTTCCTTGACGTTATAAGATTTGAAATCCTGCCGAAGAACTTTTAACCTGTTATAAAAAGGAGAGGATTTAAAGTTTTCGGCTGCAATTGCTGCTGCTTCCTCATTAATTTCAATAGCAGTTATGGTGGCTTCCGGATTTCGCTGCGCAACCATTAGAGAAATCAGCCCTGTTCCGGTTCCGATTTCCAGGATATTTCCGGCATTCTGGACCGAAGCAGAAGCGCCCAGCAAGACACCGTCTGTTCCCACACGGAATACCTTTGCAGACTGCTGTACGCTGAATTGTTTGAAGTGAAAAGGTTTCATTGAAATAAAAGAAGTCTACATATTGGTCGGAAGCGATATCGTGAAAGTAGTGCCTTTCCCTTCTTCAGATTTTACAGAGATTTCGCCTTTGTAATCTTCAACCATTTTTCTTACCATGGTTAATCCAAGTCCGGTTCCGCTTGTTTTAGAGGTGAAGTTAGGTTCGAAAATTCTGTCGTAAAGTTCTTCTGGAATTCCCGTTCCGTTGTCGTCCACAGTAATGATGACTCTTTTTTGGCGCTGTTCTACATCGAGGTTAATGATATTCTCGCGGTCATCATGTTTTGCCTGTCTGGCGTTTGCTACCAGATTGGTGATGATTCTCGACAGGTAAATCTTATCCATTTCCATCATAATCTGATCTTTATTGGAGTGGAAATAAATTTTTTCGTCGCTGAAGACGTTGATAATATTCCTGATTTCTTTATTTACATCAAATATTTCATTGTTTTTCTCCGGGAGCTGTGCAAACTGCGAAAATGCACTTGCTACGGTGGCAACGAGATCAATCTGATCCACCAGTGTGCGGCTCAGGTGCTTCACTTTATCGCGGATCTCAGGGTCGGCCGGATCGAATTTTCTTTCAAAATTCTGGATGGTGAGTTTCATAGGAGTTAAAGGATTCTTTACTTCATGAGCTACTTGCTTGGCCATTTCCCGCCACGCTTCCTCTTTTTCTTTGAAACTAAGCCGCTGTTTCTGTTCCTGAATCTGCAGAATCATTTTGTTGTATGCTTTAACAAGTTGATTCAGTTCATCATTATGGTAATATTTAATAGGTTTCGGATCATCTTCGAAAAGAGTAATCTGATTGATTTTATCTGAAAATTTGGTTACAGCTCTGGTAAGATTATTCGAAATAACCCAACTGAGCCAAACTGATACTGCAATGATGAATAGATTAAGAACAACAATATAATTTACATATTTGTTGAATACGCTGAAATAAGCACTATCGTTGTGATAGAAAGGGAAAAACACGATTGCAATCGGCTCCAGCATATTATTTCTCAAAATCATGTATGATGAGGAAACGTTTGCGTCGATTTTTTTGTCGTAAGTCTGAAAATCAACCCGGCTTTCACTTTTCAATACCCGGTTAGCGATTTCTACGGGAATTTGTTTTTGGCTGATAAGATTATAATCTTTGTTGGAGATCAAAAATTTTCCGGAAAGGTCATATATAATGATATCCTGATTGTTGATGTCCGCAATCTCGAAAATATCATTTGCTAAAATATCAGGTAAATCGCTTGTCTGAGCCTGTTTATGGCTTACCGCATAATCCAGTGCTGACATTAGCGCCTCAGATTTTTTCTGAAGATCGGTACGGCTTTGTTCAACCGCGTTATTGCGCAAAATAAAATAAGAAAGGATGGATGAACTTACGGTACTGAGCAAACAGATCAGCAGAAAGCCCCAAAAGACTTTATTTCGTAAGCTATAACCTTTGTATTTAGAGAAGGGCATTTTTTTTCATCAGTTTCGTTACATATTTTCCTATAATGTCGAATTCCAGATTTACCATATCGCCGGGCTGCAGATTTTTCATATTCGTGAATTCCCATGTGTATGGGATTATCGCTACTGAAAATCTTCCTGAATCGCTGGAAGCTACCGTTAAGCTGATGCCGTTTACCGTAATAGATCCCTGTGGAACGGTAATATAATCATCGGTTTCATCATACTGAATGGTAATAAAAAAGCTTCCGTCTTTGTCTTCAATTTTCTCAACGGTTCCGGTTTTGTCTACATGGCCCTGAACAATATGTCCATCCAGTCTTCCATCCCACTTCAAACAGCGTTCCAAATTAACCTCAGTTCCTATATTCCATTTCCCGAGATTGGTTTTTTCTAAAGTTTCTGCAATTGCAGTAACACTGTAGCCTGTATCTGTAATTTCTACAACGGTAAGGCAACAGCCATTATGAGCAAGGCTCTGATCGATCTTTAATTCCTGGGTAAAAGGACAGCTGAGTGTAAAGTTAATATTATCGCCACTGTGTTCAATTTTTTCAAGGGTGGCGGTCGCTTCAATGATTCCTGTAAACATGGGATGGGATTTATAGAAAATTAAGTTGTAAATAATTCGGGAATAGTTATTTCTAAATTGCTAAATTTGTGAAATTCTATTAATCTTCAAAGATAAATTAAAAATGAGTGCTAAACACCATAAAGTAAGGGTAGGAATTTCGATCGGTGATTTCAATGGGATCGGTCCGGAAATTATTATGAAATCTCTGAAGGATAAAGCAATTACCGATTTTTTCACACCCATTATTTTTGGTTCGGGGAAACTCTTTACCTATCAGAAAAACATTTTTAAACTTCAGTATAACTTTAATTATATCACTGATGCTACACAGGCTGTTGGCGATAAAATAAATATGGTAAACCTTACGAAAGAAAACGTAAATGTTGATTTAGGTAAGCCTACCGAAGAATCTACCAAAATGGCGATTGATTCTTTAGAAGCCGCGACCAATGCTTTGATGAACGGTGAAATTGATGTTTTAGTTACTGCGCCTATTAATAAGGATGAAATGATGAAGAATGGTTTCGCGCACGCGGGACACACTGGCTATCTCGAAGAGAAATTCGGAAGAAAAGGGCTTATGTTTTTAGTGACCGAGGATTTGAAGGTAGCTGTTTCTACCCATCATATTCCGATTTCGCAGGTTGCAGAGAATATTTCAAAAGAAAAAATAAAAAAACAGATCAAAATGCTGAATCAGTGTCTGATTGAGGATTTTCAGATTGCAAGACCTAAGATTGCAGTTTTAGGTTTGAATCCACATTCCGGCGACGGCGGGGTGATTGGCAGAGAAGAGATTGAGATCATTTCTCCAGCAATTCAGGAACTTTTCGACAATGGAATTCTGACCTTTGGGCCTTTTCCGGCAGACAGTTTCTTCCAGCCCGGGAAATATAAAAGTTACGATGCAGTTTTAGCCATGTATCACGATCAGGGTCTGGCACCTTTTAAAACGCTTGCCTATGAAGAAGGAGTGAATTATACTGCCGGTTTGCCTTTTATCAGAACTTCACCTGATCACGGTGTTGCTTACGATATTGCCGGACAGAATATTGCCGATGAACAGAGTTTCACCGAAGCAATTTTTATGGCGATAAAGATTTTTAAAAATCGCAGAGAATATAATGATTTGATGACGAACCGTATGCAGCCACGCAGAAATGCTGGCGGAAACGGTGTTGATGAAGATTTACCACAGGAAAAACATCATTAATATTTTTAAAAATATTTTTCCTGATTAATTGTTTTGAAAATTATTTGTAATATTAAAAAATTTGCATATTTTTGCACACTCATTTTATGGACAGGTTAAGAAACTACGATATCGTGTTTTCGGGACAAAGAAACGGCAGACACGAGTTCCAATTTGAGATAGATAAAGCGTTCTTTCAACTTTTCGATACTGAACAGGAATTTACAGAACCTAAAATAGTTGCTGATGTTTTAATGGATAAGCACACCACTTTTTTAGAAGTTAATATTAAAACTTCCGGAACGGTAAATTTAGTTTGTGATATCACGAACGAAAATTTCACCCATCCGATAGAAAACGAATTAAATGTTCTGGTAAAATTCGGTGCAGAATATGATGACAGCGAAGAAGATGTGATTACCATTCCGATGACCGATCACGCCTTCAATATTGCGCAGTTGATCTACGAAGTCGTGATGCTTGCAATACCGATGAAGAAAATTTCGCCGAATATTTCTGAAGAAGATTTGGAAATTCTGGAAAAATTCAGTCCGAAAGACGAAACACAAGAAGAACCGCAAAGCGATCCCCGATGGGAAGCTTTAAAGAAGTTAAAAGATAAAAATTAAATAGTTTAAATGATGAGAATTGAGCAATCACTACTCATCGCTCATCAAACAAAATTATAAGAAATGGCACATCCAAAGAGAAGACAATCGTCAACAAGAAGAGATAAGAGAAGAACGCACTACAAGGCAACCGTTCCTCAATTGGCAAAAGATGCAACTTCAGGAGAAATGCACCTGTATCACAGAGCGCATTGGTTCGAAGGAAAAATGTACTACAGAGGTAAAGTAGTAATGGAAAAAGCAGTAGAAGCTACAGAAGAAGATTAAGATCTAAAATCTTAAAAAACTTCAATTTTATACCAAAACCACTCAATTTTTTCAATTTTGAGTGGTTTTTTGTTGTTTTTTATTGATTTTTAGTATCTTTGGCATAATAAACAAATACCACATATAATGGACATTAAAGACATACAAAATCTGATCAAATTTGTGTCTAAAGCAGAAGTTTCTGAAGTAAAATACAAAACAAAAGATTTCGAAATCACAATCAAAACTCCACTCGGGGGGAATGATGTGAGCTATATGCAACAACCGGCGGTTTATCATACAGCACCACAACCAGCTGCATCTGCACCTGTATCATCTGCACCTGCGGCCACTACTCCTGCTGATGTTGCTGCTGATGACGACAGCAAATTTGTAACGATTAAATCTCCGATGATCGGAACGTTCTACAGAAAACCATCACCAGATAAGGATGTTTTCGTGAATGTTGGTGACGAAGTTTCCAATGGTAAGGTAGTTTGTGTAATCGAAGCAATGAAATTATTCAACCAGATCGAATCTGAAATTTCCGGAAAAATCGTGAAAATTTTAGTTGATGACGCGACACCGGTTGAGTATGATCAGCCTTTATTCTTAGTAGATCCATCTTAAGAAATTTTAAATTAGAGATTATAGATTTTAAATGGTGCTCATTTAAAAATAATTTAAAATTCGAAATTCAAAATTTAAAATTTCAACTACGATGTTCAAAAAAATATTAATTGCCAACAGAGGCGAAATTGCAATGCGTATTCTGCGCACCTGCAAGGAAATGGGAATCAAAACTGTGGCAGTTTATTCTACCGCAGACAAAGACAGCCTGCACGTAAGATTTGCGGACGAAGCAGTTTGTATTGGGCCCGCGATGAGCAAGGATTCTTATCTAAAAATCTCCAATATCATTGCAGCGGCCGAAATTACCAATGCAGACGCCATCCACCCGGGATATGGATTTTTATCAGAAAACTCAAATTTTTCACGAATCTGTCAGGAAAACGGCATTAAATTTATTGGTGCAACTCCTGACCAGATCGACAGAATGGGCGATAAAGCCAACGCCAAAGCTACCATGAAAGAAGCCGGAGTACCATGTGTGCCGGGTTCTGAAGGATTAATTGACGGGTACGAAACTGCTGCTAAACTTGCAGAAGAAGTAGGTTATCCGGTGATGATTAAAGCTACCGCAGGTGGTGGAGGTAAAGGAATGAGAGCTGTCTGGAGAGCTGAAGATTTACAGGAACACTGGGATTCTGCTGTGCAGGAAGCTACTGCAGCATTCGGAAACGGTGGAATGTATATGGAAAAACTCATTGTTGAACCTCGACATATTGAAATTCAGATTGCGGGAGACCAGTATGGCAAGGCCTGTCATCTTTCGGAAAGAGACTGTTCTGTTCAGAGAAGAAATCAGAAATTAACAGAGGAAACTCCGTCTCCATTTATGACAGATGAACTTCGGGAGAAAATGGGGGATGCAGCAGTAAAAGCTGCTGAATATATTGGTTATGAAGGAGTTGGAACGATTGAATTTTTAGTAGATAAGGACCGGAATTTCTATTTCATGGAAATGAATACCAGAATTCAGGTAGAACATCCTATTACAGAGCAGGTGGTGGATTATGACCTGATTCGTGAGCAGATTCTTTTGGCTTCAGGTGCACCGATATCTGGAATTAATTATTATCCGAAACTGCATTCAATCGAATGTAGAATTAATGCGGAAGATCCTTACAACGATTTCCGTCCGTCACCGGGAAAGATCACCGGACTCAATATTCCTGGAGGACACGGGATCCGTGTAGATACGCATGTATATTCAGGTTACAGTATTCCTTCCAATTATGATTCAATGATTGCAAAACTTATCACGACAGCACAAACGCGTGAAGAGGCCATTGCAAAAATGAAAAGAGCTTTAGAAGAATTCTATATTGAAGGAGTGAAAACCACGATCCCTTTCCACAGACAGCTGATGGAAAATGAAGATTACCTTTCTGGAAATTATACAACAAAATTCATGGAGGATTTTGTAATGGATAAAAATTTTGATCATTAAGATCATTATATAATTTATGAAACCGGCTTTTTAATGCCGGTTTTTTTATCTTTAAACTTAAATAAGGAGCGGACTTGCTCTAAAATTGAATGATATGAAAAATTTTCTGCTATTTATATTTCTTGTAGGATTCGCCAGCACCAGCTTTGGGCAGGAACAGACAATTGTTAAAACTCTGAACAGGGAACTGCAGAAAGAGGTTAAAAACCAATTGAAATCTCCTCATTTTAGCGGTGATACCATAGAAATTGTGAAACATTTTTCAATCAGCACAGACAAAATCCTTTCCTTTGAAATAAAGAAGACCAGCCCCTATTTTAGCGGATATCAAATAATCAGGCAGGAAGTTCCCCTGAATAAGATCCGTAAAATCGGAAAAGATATAAATATCATCCTCGAATGTGAAGATCACGAAGTTCTTACCACCTATAATACATTTGATGTTGAAAACAAGACGGAAGAGGTAAAAGGAAATTTATTTTTTCTTTATCTCTCCAATGAAAAACAAAATGAAGATTTGGGGGTCGCGATCCAGAAAGCTTTCCAGCAAGCGGGTTACAGTCTCGAAAAGGAATATTGGTACGATTGAATTTACTGCAACCTTTAAAAATGCACAATGAAACTTTCAAAAGAGGAAAAAAAATTCTGGCAGCGCTATTACCGGATTGAAAAGGCAGATCATATTCCAACTCATTGGGGACGTTTGAAATCTAAGGATTCAGATTTTGGTGATGAATTCTTTTATTTTCTGAGTTTAAGGGTAATTTCCATAGAAGAAATTTATCTCACAGATTCTCTGATTACTGATGTTGCGGTGAGTTATATGACCAATTTTAAAGGTCTGAAATCACTTTTCTTAAGAAAGAACCGTTATTTAACCAGCGCGTCTTTATCATATTTCAATCAGATGCAAGAGCTGGAAATCTTAAATATGACCCGAACACCAATTACTTTAGACGATTTATGCGATTACTTGGAAAACCCTAATCTGAAGGAAGTTTTTGTAGATTCCGAAGACAGTGAAGAAGCTGTGCTCGAGAAAGGCCTGATCTTAAAGGAAAAAATGCCCGGCTGCAATGTTTATTTAAACTGTTCCCATTCCACTAATGTTTTTGGAAATTTCGAAAAGCCCATCTTTTAATAGTTTTCTCTTGTCAAACCACCTGACAGACTGAAAATTTTCCGTTATACATTCAAATTGCAGCCAGTGACTTTACTTGGAAATAAATCATTATTTTTGCTTTATAAATCACCTTAATATGCATACAGTAAACAAAACATCCTCTTATTTTATAGAACTCGAAGAAAAACACGGCGCGCACAATTACCATCCGCTTCCTGTGGTTTTAGAAAAAGGCAAAGGCGTTTTCGTATGGGATGTTGAAGGTAAAAAATATTACGATTTCCTGTCCGCTTATTCTGCGGTAAATCAAGGTCATTCTCATCCGAAAATTGTAGATGCACTGGTGAACCAGGCTCAGAAATTAGCATTGACGTCCAGAGCTTTTTACAACGCCAATTTAGGAGAATACGAGAAAAAAATCACAGAACTTTTTGGCTTCGATAAAGTTTTACCGATGAATTCCGGTGCCGAGGCAGTAGAAACAGCGGTAAAATTAGCAAGAAAATGGAGTTATGAAGTTAAAGGAATCTCGCAAAATGCTGCAAAAATTGTTGTTTGTGAGAATAATTTCCATGGAAGAACAACGACGATAGTATCTTTCTCTAACGATCCTGATGCCAACAACAACTACGGACCTTTCACGCCAGGTTTTATTAAAATTCCGTACAATAATCTCAAAGCTTTAGAGGAAACTCTCGCAAACGATTCAGAGAATATTGCTGCGTTTTTAGTAGAACCAATTCAAGGTGAAGCGGGGGTATATGTTCCGGACGAAGGCTTTTTAAAGTCGGCATCAGAACTTTGCAAAAAACACAATGTACTTTTCATTGCTGACGAGGTACAAACCGGGATCGCAAGAACCGGAAAACTTATCGCTTGTCATCACGAAAATGTTCAGCCCGATATTCTGATTTTGGGTAAAGCACTTTCCGGCGGAATGTATCCTGTATCTGCAGTTTTGGCTAATGATGAAATCATGAATGTAATTCATCCGGGCCAGCACGGTTCGACTTTCGGCGGAAATCCGATTGCGTGTGCAGTTGCTGTAGCTGCTTTGGATGTGGTGGAAGAAGAAAAACTTTCAGAAAGAGCTGAAGAACTCGGGCAGCTTTTCCGGAATGAAATTGAAAAATTAATCGAGAAAACCGATCTTATTACCGGTGTTCGCGGAAAAGGACTTTTAAATGCGATTCTTATCAACGATACTCCGGAAAGCAAAACGGCCTGGAATCTTTGTCTCGTTTTGCGCGATAATGGTCTTTTGGCAAAACCAACGCATGGTAACATCATCCGTTTGGCACCGCCTTTGGTGATCACCGAAGAACAGATTCTGGATTGTGTGGCGATTATTGAAAAAACAGTATTGGAATTTAAGAGAAATTAAACTTGGATCTTACACAACATATCAGCGGTTTAATTATCACTTTTAATGAAGAAAAAAACATTCAGGAAGTTCTTGAATGTTTTGATTTTTGTGACGAGATTATTGTTGTGGATTCCTTCAGTACCGATAGAACGGTAGAAATTGCACTAAAGAATACTAAGGTTAAAGTCATTAAAAATGCTTTCGAAGATTTCACCAAACAGCGGAATCTGGCATTGAACTCGGCTAAAAACGATTGGGTGCTTTTTCTTGACGGCGATGAAAGGATTACTCCTGAACTGAAAAATGAAATTAAAGAAACGGTCAACTGCACCAACGCCGCCGACGCTTATTACATTTACAGAATTTTTTTTGTCGGGAAGAAAAAAATAAATTTTTCGGGTACACAAAATGATAAGAATTTCCGTCTGTTTAAAAAGTCAAAAGCGTCCTATTTAAAGCACAAAAAAGTACACGAAACACTGGATGTTAACGGAACAACAGGTGTTTTAAAGAGCAAACTTCTGCATTATTCTTTTGAAAACTATGCGTCTTTTAAGAATAAAATGCTGTATTACGGCCGTCTGAAGGGAGAAGAACTCGCTGAAACCGGAAAAAAATATTCAACTGCCGTGCATTATATTAAGGTGATCTTTAAATTCGTGAAAACCTATTTCCTGAAATTAGGAATTTTTGATGGAATAGACGGATTAAGAATAAGCTACCTGCAAAGTCTGTATGTAAACGAAACTTACCGAAAATTAAGGGATATAAAATAGCAGTTACTTTTTGATATAAGTAGTTTTCTTGTTCTGATAAAATTTATTTAGGAACTTATTTAGTCTTCTTTCTGTATTGGATTCTTTTACCCAAACAGGATTCTGAGTAAGATCTATCTCTTTCAAGTTTTCTACGATTTGCATCAGATTGTGTTTTTTCATGAAAGATTCTTTCAGGAAATTACCAATAATAGTATTCCAATGCTTTTTATTTCCCCAATAATGTCCAACAATGTGATCTGCAGATTTAAGTTCAGTATTTTTACCCAATCCCAGAGAGAACGCAAACTGTTCTATAAGTCTTCTGGTGACGTCATCGGCGCACATGGCATCATTTACATCTAATACAATCTGCAGAGAGTCTAAGTGGTATTTAGAAATTCCGATTAATCCGGCATTCCACATCGCGGAGTTTTTATCAATTTTGATATGATTGTATTCTTTCCCCTGCATTTGCTTCCACATCAGTTTTTCGGTTTTTGATGATAGTGAAGACAGTTTACCTTCCTCAAGATGCATAAAATTTTGTCCATTGTTCATGCCTTCTCTCAGGGTATCGAGATCCTGGTAAAAAAAAGTATCGCCATCCAAATAAAGAACGGATTCCGAAGGATATTTTTCGGCGATTAACTGTAGCGCTTTAATTTTTACCCGCCAAAAAAACTGATATTGGCCCTCCCACCGCTCAATAATTTCTTTGTTGATCTCTATTACTTCTACGCTTTCCTCAAAAAAATTAAACAACGAAGGATTTTCTGCGATGACAATAATTCTGTCATTGTCCTTTTTTCGAGCCATGGCGGTATAGATCGAGAAATATATTTGCTGATAATGCTCCAGATTATTGCCAAAAACTAAATATACGATGTTCATTTGCTGAGATTATAATTTAAACCCTCAACGTTCAGTAAAGTGGAAGGTTTTGATTCAAATTTAGCATAAAAAATCTGCGATATCAAAAATTTGTGCAACTTAATAATTTCAATTAAATTGCGTTAGTATATACACGGCAAAACTACTTATTAATAAAAGCTTTTCATACTTATTGTGAAACTTACCCGAAGTAATTTACACATCACATCCTATTGCAGTTCATATGAATAATGATCCACTGATAAGTATAATTATACCTTGTTTTAATGCCGAAAAAACGTTGGAAAAGTGTTTAGAGTCGGTAGTTCAACAATCTTATACTAATCTTGAAATCATTATTATCGATGATGGCTCGACGGATGAGACATCACTGATTTATAATAAATTTCAAAGTAATGATGAACGGATTTTGGTTTTTAAGCAGCAAAATTCGGGCGTTTCTAAAGCCAGAAACAGTGGTGTAAAAGCAGCGACAGGAGATTATATTTGCTTTGTGGATTCCGATGATTGGGCTGAATTGAATTATTGTTCGGAATTATACAGTTTACTTGTCGGTGAAAATGCCGATATTTCTATTGTAGAAGCATCTTACGAGGATGAAAATGGAAATGTGCTATGCAGTAAACCAATTTCGGAGGAGAAAATATTTGATGGAAACAGAGCTTTAGTCCTTTTACTGGAGGATCAGGAAATCCAGAGCCATCCATGGGGGAAACTGTTTAAAGCAGACCTTTTAAAAAACGTACACTTTCCTGAAAATCTAAAATGTTTCGAGGATTATTCTACACTTTTCAAGATTTTCAATAAGGCAGTAAAAGTGGTAAAATCCAATGAAAAGTTATACCATTACATACAGCGGGAAGACAGCCTTTCGCATAACCTCTCCCCCGAGACTGCTTACCAATTTTTTTTAGCAATTATGGAGGTTTTTGAATTTTGGAGAAATTCTGCAAAGGTTGGGGATCGAAACAAAATCATTAAAAATATCGTCAGGAAACTTCTGATGGTTCTGAAAAGAATTACAAGAAATACGAAAGGAGATGAAATGAAATCTGAAAAAGAGGAAATCCGTAGGGCATTTAATTCATTTTTAAAATATTCTGCAACAGATATCGGAATAGAGTACTACTTCTATTTAAGATTATATTACTATTTCCCAAACTTATACGCCCGATTAACTCATAAATAATGATTTCTGCACCACTGGTATCGATCGTCGTTCCGTGCTACAATGTTGAAAAATATGTTGAAGCATGTGTCGATTCCGTCCTGAAGCAGGATTATCAAAATTGGGAATGCATTTTAATTAATGATGGCAGCAGTGACCATACACTTGAAATTATTAAATCTTTTGAAACCAAGGATCAACGGTTCCAGGTATTTACACAGGAAAATTCAGGACTGTCAGCAACAAGAAACAGGGGAATTAAAATTTCAAAAGGAGCGTTTCTGTTTTTTTTGGATTCAGATGATGTTTTAAGTACTGACGCCATCAGCACATTGGTTTCGTCTGGGGATAACAACGATATCGTTACCGGGATTACCGTAACCTCAAAAATTAATGGCGACATCATATCGAAAATTTCACAGTTGTATCCTCCGAAAGAAGGCGATATCACTTATGCAAATACTCATTTTGAGGTTTTAACAAAAGCGATGGAATCTGCATTAACCCCTGTTGCGCAAAATCGTCTGTACAGTAAAGAATTCATCGATAAAAATAATCTCCGCTTTAAGAACGGAATTCTTCACGAAGATGAATTGTGGTTTTTTGAAACGATGCTTTTAGCAAAAAATGTAAAGTTCGTTAATCACGAAACCTATTTCTACAGAACGGATAACGAAAATTCCATTACCAGAAAGGTAAGCGACAGAAATTTGGAATCGTATATTTCGGTGCTGGAAGAAGTGCATGAAAAATACATCAAAAAGCAAAACCTTGATATTGCAAAGTGGTATAACGTTTACCTCAAGAAAATTTTTCTGGATTTTGCCATACGGGAACGTGAAAAATTAAGCGGTGAAGTGATCAGAAAACTGGAAAAATCATTAGTCAATACTTACTCAGATTTACCCTCACAAACTTATTTATCTCACAAAAATGAAGTTTATTACAGAGCGATGAACAAACTCACGCTTAAATCATTTGATCAGATAAAAAAGCATTATGTCAGAAATCCGGTGAACAGTCTTAGAAAGCAATTCAAACTATTTCAAATCACCTATTTACTAAAATAGCTTAATAGATGCGACCGAAAAAATTTCTGCTGGTAATGCCCGATTATTCGGATTTTCCTGAACTTTTCATGAAAAACTTAGAAAAATTGGGATTTCAGACATCTTTAATTACCAATAAAATTCCAGCTTATAAATACCGTGGCTCTGAACGACTGGTCAATTTTATAAGGAAGAATTTTTTGAAAGATAAAAGTTATAAAAAGAAACTTATTGATCAATTTGAGGAAACTGAATATGCAAGAATTATAGCTGAATTGGATGAAAAGTTCGATTATATTTTCGTAATCCGACCGGATTCATTTCCCGCTTCTTTTATTGAAAAGTTAAAGAATAAAACCAAAAAATATATCGGCTATCAGTGGGATGGAATCGAAAAATTTCCGGAAGTGAAAAATTATTTTTCTTTCTTCGATACGTTCTTCTGTTTTGAAACCGTACCGGGTTTTAGTAATGTGAAAGAAACTACAAACTTTTACTTTGATTTTGATAATTATAAAGCCGTTCAGAATCCCGTGCCCAATATTCCGCCAGTTTTTTATTTCGTGGGTTTAGATTGGGAAATCAGAAGGACTAAGATTAATAATTTTGTAGAGTTTGCAGTTAATAATGATTTTAAACTCGATTTTTATTTACAGGAATTTGACAAAAACAACGACAAAAATCCACATATTAAATATATTACAAAGAGAATTACTTTTGCGCAAAACATAGAGTTTGTTAAAAAATCTGATGTTCTTGTAGATTTTGTTGATCCGAGACAGTTTGGTTTATCTTTCAGATTTTTCGAGGGTATGTATTACAGAAAGAAAATCATTACAGATAATCTAATGGTTAAAAAGTATGATTTCTACCATCCAGACAATATTTTCGTTATTGAAAACGACAACAACGCTGCAATTCTGGAGTTCCTGAAAAGACCCTATCAAGAATTACCGGAGCAAATCGTAAAAAAGTACAGTTTCAGCGAGTGGATATTCAGAATGCTAAGTGAGTAAAAGAAAGGTTGGGTAATATTTCTGTCAATTATTCAGATAATCCAGCAGGTTTTTGATGTTTTTTTCCTGGTTTTCGGTTGAAAAATACTGCAATCCATTTTTACTGCCTTCGTAGAGTTCGGTCCAATTTTTTTCATTGGAATAAATATCTAAGATGTAGTTAGCAAAAGTTTCGGGATCAGAAATTTCTGCGACAAGGGCATGGATATTCGGCGTTAATTTCATTCCCTCTACACCAATTGTAGTTGATATTACGGGCAGTTGATACTCCAGTGCCTGGCCGATTTTGCCTTTTACTCCGGCTCCGTATCGCAGCGGTGCAACCATCGCTTTCGCACTTGTGAAGAGCGTGTCGATTTCTTTTTGATAGCCAAGAATTCTGAATCTTTCGGAATTCAATGTAATGATTTCTTCTGGTGCATTTCCACCTACGATATACACTCTAATATCAGGGTTTTGTTCCCAGACCAATGGCATGATCTCGTTATGCAGATATAACACAGAATCTACATTAGGTTTGTGAAGAAAACTGCCAATAAAAATGAGGCCTTCTCTGTCATTAAAAGATTTCTGCCTCAGATTCTTTTTTAATGAATGGATATTACTTACAATAAAGATTTTTTCAGGATTTATTTTTTCTCTCGCGAGAATTTCTTTCTCATGATCGCTTATTGCTATGATGGCGTCTGCGTGCAGAAACGCTTTCCGTTCTAATTCGCAAACTTCTTTTTCCCTCTTTAAGGTGGCTTTGTTTTTTAGAAAATACGCCTGCTCTCTTGAAAATCTCAGATAATGAAGATCTACCATGTCGTAAATGATCTTCGCACGGAAACCGATTGGTTTAATAACCTCATTATAATACTCATAGCCTTCCGGTCGGAAAATCCAGATATAATCTACAGAGTTTTTTATTTGCTCGAGTTGTTTTGCTTTCCGGATTATTTTCCGTTTAGGGGTTAAGTATTCCCTTATAACCTCAACCCCCAAATCTTGAAATTTCTTTACATAATCAGCATCATCTGGAGAAAATTCATTCTTTATCAGCAGGTATATTTTATGATTGTTACTTACCAGAATTTTTATAATCTCAGTAAACCTGTTAGAACCTGAATCCTGATCGAATTTTGGAATATACTCTTCTGCTACAAGAATGCATTTGTCATATTGGGCATCGTCATTTATTCTATAAAAATCATCGCCTTCTTTCCAAATATTTTTAAGGTAATTCTTCCATCTTTCATAGAAAATAAGAGAATTTTTCTGTATTAAATTGTGCTTATTGAGAGGGTGTTTCTGATAGCTTATGTTTTCATAATGTATCACTTCTGATCGAGGTTGGTAGTAGGTGTCTAAACCTTGAAGATGTTTCAGCCGCATGCAAAGATCGTTTTCTTCATAATAGGCAGGCGAATAAACTTCATCGAAAAGATTCAGATTCCCGTTAGAATTCTGTCTTTTAAAAAGCAAACTGCATCCTGAAACATAGTCTACTGTTCGCAGGAAGTTAAATTGCGGAGCATCGATTGACTGGGTAGCTCCACGGTTTACAACCACATTATTTTTGAAAACGAGACAGCCTGCCTCCTGTAAAGTATTGTTCCCGAAAATCAGTTTAGAGCCTACAGCTCCAACATTCGACCGGGTTTGAAAGACGGATAAAAGTGAAGTTAGGTAGTTGTTTTGAGCCTTTGTGTCGTTGTTGAGCAAATAAATATAAGAACCTTTTGCCTTTTTTATTGCGGTATTTGCACTTTTTAGAAAACCTGAATTTTCGGTATTATTAATGAGCGTTATTCCTTTTATCTGTGAAAGGATTTTTTGGGTATTATCCGTACTGCAGTCATTTACCAAAATAATTTCTTTAGACACATTATCGTTACATTCAGATAAGGCATAAAGACAGTTTAATGTATAATGAAGTTGGTTATGAACGGGTATGATAATACTTACTTCCGGTTCAGGTTCTTCTCTGAAATTGAAGGAGTAGTTCTCGAAAAAGGAAAGATCTCTTAATGAAGAATTAAGAAATCTTGCAGACTTTTTAAACTTTATATCCCGTTTAAGCTGCTTATATCTCTTTCTCAAACTCCAAAACCTCATAATTTTTCAAAATTTTTTACCTTCTTTCGTAATCATCCTCTAAACGGATAATATCATCTTCCCCAAAATAGGTTCCGGTCTGCACTTCTACAAAGACCACAAGTTCAGAACTTCTGTTTTCGATTCGGTGTTTTGCGCCTTGAGGAATAAAAATACTTTGGCCATATTTTAAGATATGTTCGCTTTCATCCAGAATTACAATTGCTTCACCCTGAACAATGGTCCAGAATTCCTGGCGGTGATGATGAAACTGATAAGAAAGTCTTTGTCCCGGATTTACCTCAATTCTCTTCAGTTTATACGAAGGTTCATCCGCCAAAACATAATATTTCCCCCACGGTCTGTCGCCAATCTCTAACATCTTAGTAATTCTTTAAGATGCAAAACTAAATAAAATATCTCAAATCCTTTATAAACTCAATTTTTACTTAAATTTGCATCTTAAATTTTTTACACAAAATGAGCAAAGTAAGAGTGCGTTTTGCACCAAGTCCAACCGGTCCTTTACATCTAGGAGGAGTAAGAACAGCTTTATACGATTATCTTTTTGCAAAAAATCAGGGCGGCGAATTCGTTTTGAGGATTGAGGATACCGATACTGCAAGATACGTGGAGGGAGCTGAAGATTATATTATGGAAGCCCTGGAATGGTGCGGAATCATTCCCGACGAAAGTCCTAAACACGGAGGGAAATTTGCTCCTTACCGCCAGTCGGAAAGACGCGATATTTACGATAGATATTTATCTGAAATCCTAAAAACAGATTACGCGTATCTGGCTTTTGACACACCGGAAGAGCTCGACGAAATCCGAAAAGAATACGAGCAGAACGGTGATGTTTTCGCTTATAATTATATCACCCGAAACCGGCTGAAAAACTCGCTGACACTTTCTGAAGAAGAAGTACAAAAGTTACTTAATGAAAACGTTCCTTATGTCGTTCGTTTCAAAATGCCTGTGGACCGGATTCTGAATCTTGAAGACATTATCCGCGGAAAATCTTCCGTAAACACCAATACACTGGATGATAAAGTTTTGGTGAAAAACGACGGAATGCCGACTTACCATTTCGCCAATGTGGTTGATGATCACGAAATGGAAATCACTCACGTTATCCGTGGGGAAGAATGGCTGCCGTCACTGGGTCTTCATTATTTATTATATGAAGCAATGGGCTGGGAAAGACCACAGTTTGCACACTTATCATTAATTCTGAAGCCTGAAGGAAAAGGCAAACTCAGCAAAAGAGATGGCGACAAATTCGGTTTCCCCGTTTTTCCATTAAATTTTAAAGATCCTGAAACAGAAAATATTTCCAAAGGCTACCGCGAGGAAGGATATCTTCCGAACGCATTTATCAACATGGTTGCACTTTTAGGCTGGAGTCCTGCGAATGACAGAGAAATTCTTACTTTGGATGAAATGGTAAAGGAGTTTGATCTGCACAAAGTTCATAAAGCCGGTGCACGTTTCAGCAAAGAAAAAGCAGAATGGTTTAACCACGTATATTTAAAGCAATTATCCAACGAAGAAACTTTAGCATTATTGAAAGTTACTGAGGGAATAGACCTTAAGCAATTCAGCGATGATAAGCTTCTGAAAATAATTTCTTTAATGAAAGAAAGAGCTACTTTTATCAAAGACATCTATCACGACGGTAAATTTTTCTTTGAAACTCCAACTGGTTACGACGAAAAGGCTTCCAAAAAAGCCTGGAACGACGAGACCGGAACTTTGATGAATGATTTGGCTGATGTATTTCACGCCACAGAAACCTTTGAGGCTGAAACTTTAAGAAAAGCCATTCATGATTTCGCTGAAACCAAAGAATTGGGAATGGGGAAAGTGATGATGCCTCTCCGTCTTGCGCTGGTTGGTGAGCTGAAAGGCCCCGATGTTCCTGATATTCTCGAAATCCTTGGAAGCGAAGAAAGTGTGGGCAGAATAAAAAATGCAGTGAATAATATCGGCTGATTTTCTATTATTTTTCCTAAATTTGAAAGATTAATTCTTAACTAAAGAAATGGAGTATTTAAATTTTGAACTTCCCATAAAAGAGCTGATGGATCAGTACCAAACCTGTTCATTGGTAGGAGAAGAGAGCGGAGTAGATGTAAAACTGGCCTGCTCGCAAATTGAAGATAAAATTATAGAAAAGAAGAAAGAAATTTACGGCAATCTTACCCCATGGCAGCGGGTTCAGTTATCCCGCCATCCGGATCGCCCCTATACTTTAGATTTCATCAAAGGAATTACGGATAAAGACAGTTTTCTTGAGCTTCATGGTGATCGTAATTTTGCTGATGATCCTGCGATGGTTGGCGGACTCGCAACGATTGAAGGTCAAAGAGTGATGATCATCGGAACTCAAAAAGGAAGAACAACAAAAGAGAGACAGCACCGCCGTTTTGGGATGAGTAATCCTGAAGGTTACAGAAAGGCTTTAAGACTGATGAAGCTGGCAGAGAAATTTAAAATTCCTGTGATTTCGTTAGTCGATACTCCCGGTGCTTATCCTGGATTAGAGGCTGAAGAACGCGGACAGGGCGAAGCTATTGCAAGAAATATTTTTGAAATGACCATGCTTAAAACTCCGATTTTTGTTTACATCATTGGTGAAGGAGCAAGTGGAGGCGCATTGGGAATTGGTGTTGGTAACAAAGTGTACATGTTAGAAAACACCTGGTATACCGTAATCGCTCCCGAAAGCTGTTCATCGATTCTTTGGAGAAACTGGGATCATAAAGAAGACGCAGCCAATGCTCTGAAGTTGACTCCTCAGGATGCACTGAAAGAAAAATTCATCGATGGAATTATTGAAGAACCTCTTGGGGGGGCACATTATGAACCACAAGTGGCGTATGATCATTTAAAGACTTCAATTTTACATAATATCAAAGCGTTTTCTTCATTTACCGGTAAAGAACTTGAAACCCAGAGACAGGATAAATTTATCGCGATGGGTCAGTTTAAAGGATAAGTGAAATCATAAAAGCAATAGAAACGGGCTTTAGCCCGTTTTTTTATGCGCTAAATTCATGGCTTTAGCCAGATACTTAAAACAGAAAAATCCCGCAAAATTATTGCGGGATTTGTTATGTTGATTGTATATTTTCTTATTCGAAAAGCTCCGTAGTATTCAGCACAGTGACTTTTCCGTCTTCGCAACGGATCGCTTCCCCGGGAAAATTCTGAATCATGTGATAATCGTGTGTAGCCATCACAACTGCAGAATTATTTTCAAAAGCAACCTGCTTCAGCAACGTCATAATTTCGTTTGAAGTTTCAGGATCCAGGTTTCCTGTAGGTTCATCTGCGAGGATGAGTTCCGGATGGTTCAGGAGCGCTCTGGCAATCGCAATACGTTGCTGTTCACCACCTGAAAGTTCGTGGGGCATTTTGTGTTTCTTCGATTTCATTCCCACGCTTCCCAACACTTCATTAATCCGGTCGTCGATCTTAGTTTTATCGTTCCAGCCGGTGGCTTCAAGTACGAAACGGAGGTTTTTTTCTACGGTTCTGTCTGTAAGCAACTGAAAATCCTGAAATACGATTCCCAGCTTTCTTCGCAGATTAGGAACATCCGACATTCTCAGTTTCGCCAGATCAAATCCTGCCACATTACCGTCACCCGCAGAAAGCGGAATGTGTCCGTAAAGCGTTTTCAGTAAAGAGCTTTTTCCCGAACCTGTTTTTCCGATGAGGTAGCAGAATCTGCCCTTTTTTATATTAAGGTTTACATCGTTAAGCACCGTAAAATTTTTCTGGGCAATTTTTGCACTTTTCAGGCGGATTACATCCTGGCCTTCGTGAGAGGAGTGTGGCATACTTTATCTGATTGTTGTTGAATCTTTCCCGCTAATTCCGGGATTAATGTTGTTACAAAATGACCTTGCCAAAAATAAGTAAAAAGTTTCTTTTTGTGCTTAATTTTGGCAAAATTTAACAACAAAAAATGCCTGAAAATTTACTTTTCAAGCATATTTTATATGATAATTCCTGAGATTATCTCTTAGCTCTCGCCGAGCTAATACTTAAACTCTTTCTGCCTTTTGCTCTTCTAGCTGCCAAAACTCTTCTTCCGTTTGGTGTTGACATTCTTTCTCTGAAACCGTGTTTGTTTCTTTTCTTTCTTTCTGATGGCTGGAATGTTCTCTTGCTCATTGCTAATATTTTTTAGTAAAAACTATATCTTATTTTTCAGACTGCAAATATAGGAAAGTTTTTACTTTCTGCAAACATATTTAAATTATTTTCAGAGAATATTCAGATTACTTCTTCTATAGACTCTTTCGTTTGCTGTCTGATAAAAACTTATATTTGAGGTCTTAAAAATAATTACATCAATATGTTTACGCCTTCCGAGATTTCAGAGATCCAAAAACTCTTAGTTCCAGAAAATAAAATTGTAATCATCACGCACTACAACCCTGATGGCGACGCGATTGGTTCAAGTTTGGGTCTGAAACATTTCTTAAACCAAAAAGGTCTGGAGGCTGATGTGATTGTTCCGAATGATTTCCCTAAATTCCTGAAATGGATGCCCGACGCAAAGAAAATCATTATCGCCGATTATAAAAGAAAAGTTGCGGGAGAAGCCATTTATAATGCGGATATCATTTTTATTCTTGATTTCAATGCGTCACATCGCAGCGGAAATCTGGTCGGTCCATGGATTGAAAAAGCCAGAGCTAAAAAAATTCTTATCGATCACCACCAGCAGCCTGAAGATTTCGATTTTGTGTATTCGGATGTTAAAGTTCCCGCGACTTCGCAGATGATTTATCATTTTATTGATGCGCTGAACGATGCCGAACTTGTAAATCAGGATATCGCAGAATGTCTTTACACCGGGATTATGACCGATACAGGCGGATTCCGTTTTCGTTCGACCAGCGCTACTACTCACAGAATTGTTGCTAATCTTATAGAAAAAGGTGCAGATCCGGCGATGATTACCTCGAATACATGGGATACCAATACCGTGTCCCGGCTTCACTTGCTGGCGTTAATTTTAGGCAGAATAGAAGTGGTAAAAGACGGAAAAGTGGCTATTTTATGGCTGAAACGTGATGAGCTTAAAGAATTTGGATTCCAGAAGGGCGATACCGAAGGTTTTGTAAATTATGGTTTAAGCATTATGGGAACTCAGGTTTCTGCTTTCTTCATGGAGGATCTTTATGAGGATTTCATTAAAATTTCTTTCCGTTCCAAAGAAGATGTTGACGTAAATCAGTTTTCACGGAAATATTTTAACGGGGGCGGTCACATCAACGCAGCCGGTGGAAAATACATGAAATCCATCGAAGAAACGATTGAAGATTTTAAAGTAAAAATCGCAGACGAGAACTTCTAAAATCTCCCGGAATTATTTTAAAAGTAAAACAGCAAGCGCCAAAATCGCTGGCAGCGCCTGCACGAAAAATATTTTTCTGGAAGCAGAAAAAGCTCCGTACAATCCCGCAACAATTACACATGCAAGAAAAAATTGGGCAACATAAGTTGACCAGTTGGAATCTGAAATCAATAGAGACCAAATGAGACCTGCGGCTAAAAATCCGTTGTAGAGCCCCTGATTAGCTGCTAAACCTTTGGTTGGGGTGAAGAGCTCATCTTTTAATGCACCTTTGAAGGATTTTTTACCCAGTGTTTCCCACGCAAACATTTCCATGTACATGATGTAAAGATGTTCCAGTGCAACAAGCGCGATTAGAATTTTCGACAGTATTTCCATAGTTATTGAGTTTAAAAAATCAGCTTTTTCGGCAAATTGTGGAGAAGTTCGGTATTGATAATTTCTGCGCAAATTGCAGGTTTTTCCCAATGTCCGTTATGTCCACAGTCCATAAGGTATGATTTGATATTGGTTTTATCAGGAAGGTTTTTAAGTGTTTTTTCTACGTTAACTGCTTTGTCGTGTTTTCCGGCGATGACCACAATTTTTCCGCCGAAGTTTTCGATGACTGATTTTTTTTCGGTTCTGTCGGTCATTCCTTTCACTGCAGCCAGAACGCCTTCGGTTTTGGTTGAAAGTGCGATTTCTTTAGCAAGCTCAATTTTACCTTCCAGTGTATCTTTTTCATTCTCGTTAAATAAATTCGGAATTCCTGCTTTCACGTAATTTGGGTAGGCTTCCTGAATGATTCGGTGGCTTTTTCGGCGCTGTTCTTTTTTCTCTTCGTCATCAGCAAAATAAGTTGAGAAAAACAGGGTTAAACTTTTTAACGTTTCAGGGAATTTTTCGGCAAAAGCCAGCGAGGCATACCCGCCCATTGAGTGTCCTAGAAGATGAAAATTCCTGAGTTTCAGGTGATCGGCAAGTTTTTTTACTTCCTCAGCCATGAATTCCATAGTGTGGATTTCCCGATATATTTTAGAAAGTCCGTGTCCGGGCAGATCGATTTTTATCAAAGTGAAATCTTCTGAAAGATAAGTTTCCATTTCCTCCCAAATCATCAGGTTTTCCATAAAACCGTGCAGTAAAACCAGATTTTCTTTTCCTGTTCCCGATATTTCGTAATTCAGCATAATTTTAAATTTTTAAGATTCCTTAGAAGTAAATATCAATGTACTCAACAAATCCGGAACCATTAATTTTGTCCTGAAGCCGCCAAAAACTGCCTTTCCCTTCATCGAGAAAAGTTGTTTTTTTATTTCGTGTAAAGGTTTTTCCATTAATATTCTGGGTGATTTCTCCTTCAAAATTAAGATGTTTCGCTGAAACACGCTTAATGGATCCTTCAATCTTTAATGTATTTTGTCCGGATTTTCCGTTTCCCGAAATGGTATATAAATCTCTGCCGGTCTTTTCGAAATTTACTTTTCCTTCAATAATGCTTTCATCAGAACTGAATTTTAAAGAATGTTGACCGCTCAGGTCTTCGAAAATATTGTTATTGTTTTTCAGCCGTATTCGCTCGTTAATTCTGGTTCTCTCCAAATTCAAAGATTCAATTATTTTGGTGCTGTCAGATATTGTCTGGCTAAACTCGCTTTCTTTTTTTGAACAGGAAAACAGAAATATTGCTGAGGATAGAAGTATAAATTTTTTCATGCGGTCTCGTCGTTTTGATCAAATTTAGATAAAATTTAAAACGCGGAAACTTTTTATTGAAAGAATTAAGGGAATTGCAGGATTTTACATTTTCGTTTTTGAATCCATCACAATTGTAACGGGACCATCGTTGAGGAGAGAAACCTTCATATCGGCACCGAAAATTCCGCTCTCAGTTTTCAAACCTGATTTGGATATTTCTTCTTTAAAATATTCGAATAAAGGAACCGCATGTTCAGGTTTGGCGGCTTTGATGAAAGAAGGGCGGTTGCCCTTTTTGTAATCGGCTATGAGCGTAAATTGGCTGATGCAAAGTATTTCGCCTGCAATGTCTGTGACAGATAGATTCAGTTTTCCTTCGGCATCCCCGAAAATCCGGAGATTTAGAATCTTCTGTACAAGCCATTCTGCATCTGTTTTTTCATCTGTTTCATCAATTCCAATCAACAGGAGAAGGCCATTTCCAATTTCGCCGGCGGTTTTTTCGTCAACTTTTACGGAGGCTTCAGAAACTCTTTGAATTACAGCTTTCATGATTTTGTTAATTGAAAATGGTAAGGGTTGCGGTTCCCGGATCGAAATTATAGCGGTAAGTTTTCGGGGCGACGGGTGCAATTTTTATGGGTTCACCAGTCAACAGGATCCATTCAGCGCCGTCTTTCGGGCATACAATTTTAATATTGTTTTCCACACTCAGTGTTGTATTGCTGTCGGGACAAATATGCGGGGCATTGCGGTCGTAGACTTTGAATCCGTTTGTGGTTCTTACAACAATAAGTCCGCGGGTTCCGGCTTCCTGCTGGTTCACGTAAATCCAGCCGTTCACATTCTGTAAATTGTAGTATGCAGGCAAATTGAGATTTAAGATTACGTTTACGGGAACATCAGGAAAACAATTCACGGTTTCTTCGCGTTCATTGCAGGATGTGGTATTTAAGGCGCTGAAAATGAGTATGATTGCTAAAATGACTGTCGAAATAATTCTTTTCATTTAAAAATAAAATTTATATATTTGTAAAACGAATACAAACAGAAATCATTGTCCGGCAAATGTCGGATTATTTTTTTATACTAACGCAAATTAAAAGAAATTATGGCAAGTTACGTTACCAAAGATGGTTTGGATAAAATGAAAGTGGAACTGGAACAATTGGAGACCATCGAAAGACCGAAAATCACCCAGCAGATTGCTGAAGCTAGAGATAAAGGCGACCTTTCTGAAAACGCAGAATATGATGCTGCAAAAGAAGCACAGGGAATGCTGGAAATGAAAATTTCTAAACTTAAAGATTTAATCATCAATTCGAAGGTAATTGATGAATCCCAGCTTGATACTTCAAAAGTTTCAATTCTGACAACAGTGAGACTGAAAAATAACACAACAAAGGGAGAGCAGAAATTTACTTTGGTGCCGGATAACGAAAGCGACCTGAAAGCCGGAAAAATTTCCATCAATACCCCAATAGCAAAAGGTCTGTTAGGAAAAGTTGTAGGTGAAACAGCAGATATCGTTTTACCAAACGGAAACAAGCTTTCCTTTGAGGTTTTGGAAATTTCTTTATAGAAAACATACATCAGCAGATTGTTTGGGGGATTTAGAGGTTTATTCATCAGGTTTTTTAATTATGTTGTAGATTTGCAACAACAAAAACCGCTGGTTTCTTGAATGAAGAGCAGCATCAAACCTAAAATAATGAGTTCCATATTCACAAAAATCATCGAAGGCGAAATTCCGGCTTACAAAATTGCAGAAGATGAAAAGCATCTCGCTTTTTTGGATGCGATGCCTTTGGTAAAAGGACATACACTTGTGATTCCGAAGAAGGAAATTGATCTTATTTTCGATTTAGAGAATGAAGATTTCAAAAATCTGTGGAGTTTTGCGCAAACAGTTGCGCAAAAACTTAAAATAAATTATCCTGAGCAAAGAATTGCTGTGGCGGTAGTGGGTTTGGAGGTCCCACATGCACATATTCATCTTATTCCTATTAACAAAATGGAGGAGATGAACTTTAAAAATCCACGTCTTAGATTGTCTGATAGTGAATATCAGGAAATCCAAACAGCGATTGTAAATTCTTAAAATTAAAATTTTGTCAAAGTCTTACCGCTTTGACATCATTTTTTTAAATATTAAACTATATCAAATATATGAATTCTAACCAGTGTTCCTTCTGTGGAAAAAAGCGAAACGAAGTACAAATGCTTATTTCCGGTAATGAGGGTTTTATCTGTGAAAACTGTATCGAACAGGCACATGCAATCATTGCCGAAAATACAATGTCTTCCGGTTTTTCAGCGGCTGAAAGTATTGCTGAATTAAAAAAACCGAAGGAAATAAAAGGTTTTCTCGACCAGTATGTAATTGGACAGGATCAGGCAAAAAAACAACTTTCTATCGCCGTTTATAACCACTATAAAAGACTTTTGCACGCGAAGGACGAAAACCGGGAGGTAGAAATCGAAAAATCCAATATCATCATGATTGGGGAAACCGGTACCGGCAAAACACTTTTGGCAAAAACAATTGCTAAAGAATTAAATGTACCGTTCTGTATTGTGGATGCTACAATTCTTACGGAAGCCGGATATGTTGGCGAAGATGTGGAAAGCATACTTTCACGCCTGCTGATGGTGGCTGATTACGATGTAGAGAAAGCGGAAAAAGGAATCGTTTTTATTGATGAAATTGATAAGATTGCAAGAAAGTCTGATAATCCCAGCATTACCAGAGATGTTTCCGGCGAAGGTGTACAGCAGGGTTTGCTGAAGCTTTTGGAAGGCAGCATTGTAAACGTACCGCCGCAGGGAGGAAGAAAGCATCCGGATCAAAAATACATCCAGGTTAATACGCAGAATATTCTGTTTATTGCAGGCGGAGCTTTTGATGGAATAAAAGAAATCATCGAAAGACGTCTCAATAAGCAGGCGATTGGCTTCAGTGCAGAAAAGCTGAACAAAACAGAAGATGAGGATTATATTTTAAGCCAGATCAATGCGATAGATCTGCGTAAATTCGGACTGATCCCGGAGCTTCTAGGTAGATTTCCCATCGTTACTTATCTGGAAAAACTTACCAAAGAAACAATGATCAGAATTATGAAAGAACCAAAAAATTCTATTATTAATCAGTTTGTAGAATTGTTTAAGATGGATGGAGTAGATTTGAAATTTACAGATGAGGCAATTGAGGCAATCGTGGAAGAAACGATGGAAAAAGGTCTTGGCGCACGTGGTTTAAGGGGAGCAACTGAGAAGGTTTTAGAAGATTATATGTTTAATATTGAAGCGCAGGAAAAGATTACGTTGTCAAAAGATAATATTAAATTTTAAGATTTTAAGCCATTTCTTTTGAATTAAAAAATTAATTAATATCTTTGTTTGTGAATAGTCATTTATTTGCAAAACACAAACACACATACGATGAGAAGAAATCTATTTGCTATAACGCTGTTAGCGTTAAGTTTACCATTTACCGCACAGGTTCTGGTCCATGTAGATCCAACGGGTATTTTTTACGTTGGAGAAAATGCTCTTGTTTACAACGGCGGCGGTTTACAGACTAAAGGAAGCGGTATCTTGGACGTAAGGGGAAATGTCATGGTTCAGGGCGTTGCCACCGATGTATTAAAAACATTGGATAATGCCGGAACTGGTGATAAAACCGACGGAGGTAATATTATCCTGAGGTTGAATGATCCTGCAAACCACTCAGCTGCCGTTAATCCATCTACCTACGGGCAGTTATATATCTCGGGATTAGCGCAGGGCAGTGTTTCAGCAGTAGTAGATAAAGAATACCGTACTGCGAAACATGGTACCTATCAGCAAATTGCGCTGCCTTTTTACAATAAACAGCTGTCTTCACTTTCAGGCACAGGTATTGGTTCGTTGGGCAAAACATTTTCCAATGTTAGGTATTCAAAAAATGAAATCCTAACCTGGAATAATGCCACAGCTGTTTCAGAAAACCTGAATACTTCTTCATTGACCCCAAAAAACACAACCTATTATATGCTTGGCTCTAATGGGTTTGACTCTGGTAATCCGCCGGCGCTTATGCCTGCAAATTCTCCGGCACCTAATGGCTCTGTATATACCTTGAGGGGAGTACCCTATACTAACGGTGTAACGGAAAAATTGGTTAATGCTGCAAACGGGGTGAATTTTGGAGCCACCGGAAACGCAGTGAACTCATATAACGAACGTTATAATTCTTATCTTCAGGATGACTGGGATTATCCGGTATCACCAGCCAATCCATGGTCGGTTGCTACTTTCGGACGAAATATTTATCAGTTCGGGAACCCATATCTGACTAATTTAGACTTGGGTTTAGTTGGTATAACTGAATCCGGTGCTGTTACAGACAATAATGCGATATCATCTATTCAGGGTATCCGTTACGATCCGGGAACCGTGGTTTCCCTTTCCAGCGGAACCTTCTCCAGTGGAGCTAAATATGTTAATTTTACCGCAGGAAATCCCGTTCCAGTAGGCGACGTAGGTTTGGTTATTAAACCTATGCAAACTTTTGTAATTAAACTAAGAGATAACAACGCGGAGGTTGGTACCAACAAAACTTTAAGTTTTGATAATTTAAGAAGATTTAAAGCGACTCCCAGACCTAACGGAACTGGTTATTCAGTAAACGCCAGACC
The DNA here is from genome assembly GCF_024171485.1 of Chryseobacterium sp. HSC-36S06. Classification (GTDB taxonomy): domain Bacteria; phylum Bacteroidota; class Bacteroidia; order Flavobacteriales; family Weeksellaceae; genus Kaistella. Next base: position 59,281 of record NZ_JALJZX010000003.1, on the reverse strand, counting down.
TGGAGAAAATGCAGCTACAGTGAAGCAACTCGGAGTTATTGCTTTAAGTGAAGACGGCACGGAGCTGGCAAGAACATATTATGCTGTATATCCTACAGCGGTTACCGGTCACACTTCACAACCAACAACGCAATCAATTTTAGGAGGCCAGAACATTATTGGTACTTTTGAGGAAAATGCAGTGAATGGGGGATATGATATGAACTATATTAATTCTTACTGGTTATATATCAACGAAGCAAATGAGACTGACTTTTTTGGTAAAGCTATTCCTTTGGCGTTATATAACAATGCGATTAAATCATTAAAATTTGAAATAAGAGAGAACACCGAGCTTGTAGAAAATGGTACTCATCAGTTATCCACAGGCGTTGGCTTTTATTATAAAGCTCCAAATGGGGAGTCAGTAGAAATTAAGCAGAATCAGGTAATTCCTGTTACCGCAGACAAGTATAGTTTGTTTTACGGAAAACCTTCAGGCGTTTTGGGTACAGATGGAGTTGCGAAGCCTTCCCGTACGATGGTAGTTTATCATCAGTTAATTGACAATTTTGTGGTTCGTTTTGATCCTAACTGGAAAACAGCCGATATTCAGGTATATGATATGAGCGGTAAATTGATACTGGCTCAGAAAAAAGTGGCTGCTGACAAGGACTATGTATTAGATCTTGCGAAGGCAAACTCAGCATATATTGTAACAGCAGTTTCAGAAAAGGGTGAAAAAATTAGTTCGAAAATTGTCAGATAATATAAAACACAAACTATGAAACTATTTAATAAAATTTTATTCTTCCTACTCTTAGCAGTTGGGACATTTAATAAGGCTCAGGATCCGCCTAGTCCGCCTGGTGGTGGTGGTGGTGTAGGTCCGGGATCTCCAGCTTCCCCTATCGATATGTATGTTTATATATTAGCAGTGGCTGCAATCTTGCTCATGTGCTATTACCATTATAAAACACGTAAAAACATTGTATAAATAAATTGTTAAAACCATAAAAGCCCATCGGATAATTCGGTGGGTTTTTTTATATTTACCCTATGAAAAAAATTGTTGCAATCTCAGCATTGTTAGTAGTAAGTTCAATTTCTGCGCAATTCAAAATCAATATTGACGCGCCCGCCAGTTTTAATCCCAAAGAAGTTTATTTGTATACGCTAAACGGCTCAAAAGATCTCCTCAGCACCAAAGAGGTAAGAAAGGGAAACGGATGGCAAATTAGCGTGACAAAACCATATACCGGAATGATGAAGTTGTATTTCCCCGAAGGAAATATTTCTGTTAATTTTATTGCTGAAAACAAGGATGTGAAACTTAAATTTGATGGAGCGGGCACCAAGATATCAAATATTGAGTACCTCGATGAAAGCAATGCTACGATGAACAGCATTCAGGATGTACAGCAAAAGAAAGAATATATCTTGCCGGCATTGGTTCAGATAAAAGATTATTACAAGGCAGATACGCCCTTCAGAAAATCGCTGGACACCGAAATATCCCGTCTTTCTTCCGATACGCAGGGAATCAGCATATTTCCTTTCGTTAGCTATTACAACAGCAACTACACCAAGTTCGTTGAAAAAAATCCTTCAAAAAAGCCGGTTACGCATGATGAAATAATTGACTTTCTTGTAAAATCTAACGATATGCTGGAGACATCTTCTTTAATGAGACCTGTTTTACTGGCATACCTCAACGTAGGTCCAAGTACCAACGTTTCCAATGATATCGATAAACTGCTGAAAGCAGTAAACACTGAAACTCCCCGGGGACAGACAGTTTTATCTGAACTGATTGAGATCTTCGATGTATACGAGATGAAGGATCTTAAGGATAAATATCTTACCGAAGCAACGAACCTTAAATGTACGATCAATGATAGATTAGCTTCTACAATTGCAACGAATAAGAATACAGAAGTCGGTGCCAAATTCCAGGATTATGTGTTCAATAAACCGACAAATACTGCAGCAAAATCAGTTTCAGCTGTAAAGGCAGATAAAAAGGTTGTTGTGTTCTGGGCTTCTACCTGCTCTCATTGTGAAGCGGAACTTCCTAAGCTTATAGAAAAATACAATGCAATGAAGGCACAGAAGATTGAAGTGATTGCATTCTCACTTGATACCGAAAAAGCTGCTTACGACAACAAGGTGAAGAGTTTGCCTTGGATTAATGATACAGAACTCAAAGGGTGGTACAGCAGTTACGCAGATGTCTATAATGTTCGCGCAACACCAACATACTTTATACTGGATGCGGATAATAAGATTATTGCCAAGCCGGATCACGCGGCAGACGTAATTTCTTATTTAAAGTTGAATTAATTTTTGCTACGTTGCAAAATATTTTTATCTTTGCACCACTTTAGCGGCGAGGTAGCTCAGTTGGTTAGAGCGCAGGATTCATAACCCTGAGGTCACGGGTTCAATTCCCGTCTTCGCTACAAGAAAGCTCAACTTTGGTTGGGCTTTTTTTATGCCCCATTTATTGCAGATGTAGCTTGAATAGGGAAGTTCTAATTATATTTAGAAGTTATCATTCAGGATAATGATTGTATTAACAAATACGATTATCTGATTTATGTCAGTTGTGTAGATTATATTTGGCCAGTTAAAAGTTAATTGGTAATTTTACGCCGTCTTAATGAGGATGCAAATCTTTATTCAGGCATAAATTTTTTTTCATCATTTGTGTTTTTAGAATCGTATCGCAAGATGCGATTCTTTTTTTATTGATTAACACCTGGATTTCTCTCGAAGCGCACCATTAAATCAACAAAATACGAATACGTAATACTGCCGTCCTGCCTGTTGCTTTTGAGAAAAAGATCATTGGTAAACCCAAAGAAATCCTCAAGAATACCTTTATGATCCTGCACGAATTTTTTTTCTGCTGCACGGTCTCTTTTCATACCAAGCGAGTAATTACTGATCGTCTGCCGTACAAAATGGGGATTTTTTTCGGCTAAACTGTTTAGCAGGGATTTTAGTACAAAATAATATGTGCTGTATCGTAACTCAGGATTTGTTGATTCTTTTCCAAGCAAGAAAGCAATGAAATTTGCCTCGTGTTCTCTTGCATAGCCCATCTGATGCGCGCTTTCGTGAGCCAATGTAAACGGCAGATAGGTTGCAGGAAGTTCAGGGTTGTATTGTGCTTCGGCAGTGAATGGATTATAATAACCCAATATACCGGAATAGCTCATTACACCGCGAAACAGACTTGGTTTGAATGAATTGATGTGCGAGGGTTTTGTAGACTCCAGAAAGACTGGGAGGCGTTCCTGACGACCAAGAATCTCTGTCTTAATGCGTGTGATATCGCTGAGTTTAAAAACACCTTTATCGTCTTCTTCAACTGACAATCTTGCCTGTCTGCTTAGTGCAAGATATTTTATGGTTAATGCTTTGGATTCTTCGAGTGTTATTTCACCTACCGGTAGTTTTTCGATGATGGGCTCCTGAAAATACAGTATTCCCCAAAATATCTGATAAGTAAAATACAGGATATTTAATAATACAAGTAATTTCAAAAGATAAGAATTACGTGTGTTTTTATTTACAATCCTTATGAGTAAAATGATTAAGACAATTCCCAGTAAAATATATACCGCATCACCTATAGAGTAGGGAACTGCAGCAAAAATTTTCTGATGTATACGCTTCTGAAAGTCAAAAAACTGCGCAAAAAACTCTAGGGCAGGACCGATTTTAGAAGCGATAAAAAACAAAAGAAATTGGGCAAGTAAAGTACCTGCCCAAAATCTTTTTTTTGTGATATATTTTCTTTTAGTGTCCACCTTCGCTTTTCACATGATCAAGTTCAATCCCTTGTTCTTTGAGTATTTTCGTAACTGTTATTGCATAAAATACAAGGTAAGCAAAACACAAAATACCAACAATATAACTGAAGTGTATATTGGTCATATCAGCAAGCATTCCCTGAAGCCACGAAATAATTCCGCCCCCCATAATCATCATAATTAGATATCCGGAACCCTGATTGGTGTGTTTTCCAAGACCGTTGATAGCCAGTGCAAATATACAGGGCCAGAGTGTGGAGCAGAAAAGTCCTACACTGGTGAATGCGTAAACAGAAGTCATTCCTGAAGTCATCATTCCGATAGCAATTGCGAGAATTCCCATGGAGGAGAAAATGAGAAGCATTCTGGCGGGGTTACCTTTGCTTAATATATCGCACACAATCATTACCAGGATGATAACTCCGTAGATATAAAAATGGGAAAGGTCATGTTTTGCAATAGCATTAACAAGAAGGAAAACGCCGAAAGCAAGATATGGCGCCAAGAATCTTAAAATTTTCTTGAAACCTGCAGTAATATCAAATGCATCTACAGCACCGGTCCACCGGCCAATCATTAGAGACGCCCAGTAAAGGGATACATAAGGTGCAATGTCTTTAGTGGAAAATCCTAAGGATTTTTCCATATATGCAGGCAAATTACTGGCTGTAGAAACCTCAACGCCAACATATACAAATATCGCAATCATACCTAAAACAAGTTGCGGATACTTCAGCGCAGAATCACGGTGATGTCCTGCAACAGCGTCATCAGTATCTTCTGTGATGGTAGGGGTAATCTTCGGAAGTGAAGAGAATTTAAGAAGAAGTGCTACAAGTACAAATGCCACACCCAGAATTAAATAAGGAACTTTTACAGATTCAATACTCGCTTCAGTATTTGCCGCAGATGCGGAGCCAAAGATGGCAAATGAAACGATCAGCGGACCAATGGTAGTTCCGAAATTATTAATCCCTCCAGCCATCGTTAAACGTTGGGAACCGGTCTCGGTAGGTCCAATTTCAATAGCCAGCGGATTCGCCACAATTTGCTGTAGTGAGAATCCAAGACCAACAATGAACAATCCGGAAATCATCAGTGGAAAAGAACCCATATTAGCGGCAGGATAAAAAAGCAATGTTCCTGCAGCAGAAATTAAAAGCCCTAAGATTAAACCGTTTTTATAACCGATTTTATTCACCACGTCCTGTTTTATAGCTTTCGATATAAACATGTAAATCAGTGAGCCTACTGTATAAGCAACATAAAATGCTACCGATACCAGCTGGCTTTGGCTTTGGGAGAGATTAAAGGCTTTTTTGAATACCGGGATCAAAATATCGTTGCTGGCTGCAACAAATCCCCAGAAGAAAAACACAGTTACCAAAGGCACGAACTGGCCCCAATTGGTCTTTTTAGAATAGTTTGTCGACATGTATAATGATTCTTTAAAACAAATATAACTATTTATTTTCTCAAATTGAGTTTTCCAAAATCTTTTTTATGGTCGTGTGGGAAGTTGTTTTCATCTCAGCAGCCGTTTGATCTGGACTTATTATATCACTGAGATAAATTTTTACTTTTCCCGGATGTCCTTTGGAGTGATCAAACGGAAACATTTCTTTAAGTCCTACGAAAGTGAAAACTACAAGCGGAGAGTGGTGCTTCGAAGCTAGGGTAAACGCCCCATCCTTGAAACTGTCAAGTATAACAGAAGTGTCATCGGGAACACCTCCTTCAGGAAAAATCACGATACTCTGGCCTTCCTCCATACGCTCGGCGCACCGGCGGTAGACATCGGCGCGGCTTCTTGCTGAACTGCGGTCTACCATTACGCAGATTCTTTTATAGATAATCCCAAAAACCGGGATTTTAACAAGTTCCTTTTTACCGACATAACACAACGGGTGATCGGGCATTAGAATACAGGGTAACATCACATCCATTATCGAAGTGTGATTCGAGATAAAAACATATTGAGTGTTTTTATCGATCTTTTTGTCTGTAAGTTTGATGAGTTCGTACCGGAATCCCATGCCGTAAAACATACCGTAACACCATATTCGGATAAATATATAGGAGTACTTATAATGTTCTTTGCGTATGGAAAACAGCAATACTGGGATTCCCAGGGTTATGGTAAGTATCGCTCCAAGTACAATCATCCAGCCGCGCCAGATATAATTAAGGAGTTTTGTCATTCGGTGAATTGCTTTTCAGTCTTAATTTTTATCTCGTCGAACATCATTTTCTACCCGTTAAAAATAAAATTTTTCTTCACAGTATAATTCAGAATAGAAACCAACAGAATTGCTGAAATCTTACTCAGCATCTCCTGACTGAAAACAAAAAATCCGACATCGAAATGATGGGAGAAAATGTATCGGAAAAAGATCTGAAAAAAGGTTAAACTTACAATCGTAGATAAAAATGAGACGCCCATAAAGTAAGCAAATTCCCTTTTTTTAGAATGTTTCCCCCGGGCGAAAACAAACCAGATGCTCAGAAAATAATTCGTAATGATTCCGCAGCCTGTAGAAAAAATATTGCTGAGCGGAAAATGGATTCCGTGGTAATTATACTCTTCAGCGTAAAGCATCGGAATATAAACACTGAAAATTTTGAAAGAACCGATCTCCATTATTGCGCTTAAGCCGCCTGCAATAATGAAAAATACAACCTGTTTCTGTTTCAGTAAAAGTTCCTTCATAAAAAAACGTATCCGCAAATTTATAACTATATGTTAAACAATTAGAAATCTTGTTAAAATATTTTTTTGTTTCAATTTTATAATTAATTTTAATCATTGAAAGAGCGCGATGATCTGATAAATTTTTCATTTTTTAAAAGGTTGAGGAATGTTTTTTTTTATCTTAATGTACCGATTTGATTTACTTTTTACACCCGATCACCTAAATTAAAGCATTCCATGAATCCACTAAGAGCCTACAGAAAATTTAACCCTCAGAAGCAAAAAATCGAGGAATTAGAGCAGAAAAGTCCGCGTTTCAAAAGAATTTATTCGGAGTACGAATCCATGAGTGATGATTTATGGGATTTGGAAAATACAGACGCTTCTAATATTCCCGATGATTTTCTGGAAGCTATAAAACTTCAGACCGAATATCTCGAGGAAGAAATTGACAACTGGCTTTTGGACGAAACCAAAAGCGTACAATTAAAAAATATAAACCTGTAGAAATACAGGTTTTTCTATTTGCTTATCTTTGCAAAAATTTTCCGGATCCGGATTTCCTGTTATGCTGATTAATCTTACTCAAAATAAAAATTTTAAGCTTTTTAAACTTATTTCTGAAGTTGCAGAAAACAATAACCAGTCGGTTTTTGTCGTAGGCGGTTATGTACGCGACTTGCTCATGAAAAGGCAGGCGCCAACCGATATTGATTTTGTGACAGAGGGAAGCGGAATCAATCTTGCAAAAGCCGTTGCCAAAGAAATAAACCCAAAACTTACTGTTTCAGTTTTTAAGAATTACGGAACGGCCATGTTTAAACATCAGGGCCTCGATCTAGAATTTGTTGGAGCCCGAAAGGAAAGCTACGCAGAAGATTCCCGCAAACCTTCCGTAGAAACCGGAACGCTGGAGGATGACCAGAAACGCCGCGATTTCACCATCAATGCACTCGCAATATCTTTGAATAAAGCAAACTTCGGTGAACTTATCGATCCTTTTGCTGGAATTTCAGATATTGAAAATAAAATCATCAGAACTCCTCTCGAGCCCAGCCAGACGTATTCCGACGATCCTTTGCGCATGATGCGTGCCATCCGTTTTGCCTCTATATTAAATTTCAATATCGAAAAAAAGTCACTGAAATCAATACAGACCGAAGCCGAAAGAATTAAAATCGTTTCCATGGAGAGAATCATGGTTGAATTTAATAAGATTATGCTTTCCGAAAAACCTTCTGTAGGGTTGAAACTTTTGGAAGAAACCGGACTTCTGGCTTTAATTATGCCGGAATTAACCGCGCTGAAGGGAATTGAAGAAGTAGAAGGCCAAACTCACAAAGACAATTTTTGGCACACGCTCGAAGTTGTTGATAATATTTCGAAAAACACTGATAATCTTTGGCTTCGGTGGGCCGCTTTGCTCCACGATATCGGGAAGGCACCGACCAAAAAGTTCGTTGAAGGCACCGGCTGGACATTTCATGGGCACGAATTTCTCGGTTCCAAAATGGTGAAAAGTCTCTTTCACCGGTTGAAACTCCCTTTAGGCATGGATATGAAATATGTGCAGAAACTCGTGAAACTATCGTCCAGACCCATTTCGCTCATCGATGACGGAACTTCTGATTCAGCATTGCGCAGACTTCTTTTCGATTCGGGCGAGGATCTGGAAGACCTGTTCACGTTGTGTAAAGCCGATATCACCACAAAAAACTCTTCAAAACAGGCGCGATTTAAGAAAAATTTTGAGTATGTCGCTGTGAAAATTAAGGAAGTGGAGGAAAAAGATCAGGTTCGGAATTTTCAACCGCCTATTTCCGGCGAAGAAATCATGGAGCTCTTTAACCTGAAACCTGGCCGCGAGATTGGAATCTTAAAGGAAAAAGTGAAGGAAGCGATTCTGGAAGGTGAAATTCCCAACGATAAAAATGAAGCCAGAAATTTTGTGATCAAAGAAGCCGAATTATTGGGCCTCAAAATATAAGAAACTCAAAAGTTAAAAACCCTTTTCAAAACTAATTGAAAAGGGTTTTTTATGAAAAAAAATGATATTTAAAACTGATAGTTAACCCCTACGGTATAGTTTCTCGGCTTTGTGGTATATCCGATTACGTCTACATAAGAAGTGTTGAACAGATTACCGACATTAAAATAAGCATCTAGATTTGAACTGATTTTCTGATTGATATTGAGGGCAAAAAGATTAAAACTTTCGAGTTCGACATTATCTACGGAAAAAGTAGCGGAATTATAAAAAGAATCCATTCTTTTTGAAACGTACTGATGGCTCAGATTTACCCGTGTAGATTTGAAAGGAAGCACTTCAACAAAAGAATTAATTCGCTGTTTGGGCTGTCTCAGCATCGTTTCCTCTTTTTCTTTTTCCACATAACTGAAATTTCCGCCGAAATTAAACATCTCATTCAGTTTATACTTCAGTCCCAGATCAAAACCCTTCACTTTATTTTCACCCACATTGCGGAATTGTCCGGCATACGTCGTGAAATCTACGGTTTCGTATGCGAAAGCATTTTCTTCTTTACGCTGGAAAAGACTTGCATTGAAAACAATACTCCGGTCTTTTTTACCCAAACTTAGGTCGATTTCGTGTGAAGAATTGGTTTCCGGCTCCAACTCAAAATTAGGTAAAACGTAAGGCAGCGATCCATAGGTCTGATAAAGCGTTGGTGCAATAAACGCTGTGGAATAAGAATATCCGAGTTTGAAATAAAGCGTTTCAAGTTCTTTAAGAACGTACGGATTCAGACTGTAAACCCAGTGATTTCCGAACTTGGAATGATCAGTCATTCTTGCTCCTGCGTCAAGATTCAGAAAATCATATTTCAGATTAACATTGGCAAAAGCATCAAAGCTTTTAAGTTTGGTTTTTTTCTTATTTAAATCTTCCTGCATTTCGGTTCCTCCCCATGGAAGCGATTTTGCCCCCATTTTTTGATTCTCGAACTGGATACCTGCTGTAAAACTGATGTTTTCGGATATCGAGTAGTGGTTGTAAAGTTCACTGAAGAAATTTTGTCCCGAATAGGAAAAATCGTCCTGATATTTGCTGGCAACTAAACTCTGTCCTAACCTTTCATTGCCTGAAAATCGTGTGTTGAATGTAAGTTTACCTTTATTATATTTAAAATCTGCATTTCCGCCAATATAACTCATTTTGTCATCTGAGCGGTATTCACCGTCGGTAAAAGCGCCGCCGTCGTAATGGAAGAGGTGATGATTCCAGCCTCCGTTGATGTTAATATTGAATTGGTCGGTAGTAAACCCAAGATTGGCGTTAACTGCCTGTTTCTCAAAACCATCTTTCTCGAAATTTTCCCCTTCGGCGGAAGAAAGTCCCTGAGATTTTTCATTAAAACCTGTAACCTGATAATTAAACTGGTTTAGTTTTCCTTTAACCAAAGCGTTTTGTGCGAAAGTGGAAAAAGAGCCGGCTCTCGCTCCCAGGATCCCTTCTACCTTCTTTGTGGCGGTTTTCTTTGTTTTGATGTTGATAACAGAAACAGTTGCATTGCTGCCGTATAAAACGGATGAAGCGCCGTTCAGGATTTCAATGCTTTCTACATTTTCTACCGCCATCAGCCGCAGGTCGGAAACATTGTAATCGTTACCGGTAACATCTTTCAGAGGAATTCCGTCGACTAAAATAAGTACATTCGCACTTTTTCCGCCATTAATCTTCATGGCTTTGGGTTCCTGGCTGTTGTTGTGGTTTCCTACAATCTGAAAACCTGAAATCTGGTTCAGCACGTCAGATAAATCCTGACCTTTGTGTTTTTCCAGATCTTGCGCTGAAATAAGCTGTACGTTTTTTCCGGTTTTGTAAAGCTGCTGTGGGGTTTTAGAAGCGATCGTAACTTCTTCAATCTGGGTCTCGTTTTCCTGTTGGGCAAAAATGTCTGAACTTACGACAAGCATTGCTCCAACAAAAATTAATCTTTTTTTCATTAAAAAATTAAATTAGGTTAAAGGTTTACTTATCGGAAAAAATGCAGGGAAAATAGCTGAACAGAACATTCAGCAATTCACGACTCTTCCTCCGAAAGCGTTAATAAATCTTACTTTCGGCAAGGTCTCCTGACTTTCACAATGTTTCACCTTCCCGTTTCCAGTGGTTTGTTCGAAACAATTTTTTGTTGTGATTTACAGTTGCGGGGACAGTTCACGGATTACACGTGATTCCCTTTTCCAAAAGTGCTGCAAAGGTAACGAAATAAACTAAGATTTAATCCCCAGATTTTTTAAATAATGGTAAGTTTCGACCTGGGAACGGATTTCCTGACCGCCGGTTTTTACATATTCGTTTCTAAGTTTCTTATCGAGAATACGTGCTTTTACATTATCACTAAGCTGAATTTCCAGCATATCTTTAATCTCTTTCTTCAGGTTTTTCTGGGTTATTTTTGCGGCGGCCTCGATGCGGTAATCCAGGTTTCGCGTCATCCAGTCGGCAGAGGAAATATAGGTGTCTTCATTTCCCTTATTGTAAAAATACATTACCCGGGCATGTTCCAGATATTCATCTACAATGCTGATGGCCTGAATTTTTTTCTTGAAATCCTTTTGATTCACGGCGCAATAAATCCCGCGGATAATGAGTTTGCAGGTTACTCCGGCATGCGCAGCTTCATAAATTTTCAGAATTAAGGCGCGGTCGCTGAAGGAATTTGCCTTGATGATCATTTCTGCTTTCCGGCCTGCCTTGGCTTCGTCAATTTCCTTATCGATGTGCTGCATGATTTTCTCGCGCATAAACTGCGGACAGAGAATCAATTTTTTGCAGGATTTCAGAGCGGGAAGAATTTCTTCTTTCGGTTTTCTCAAAACGTTGAAAACCTTATTGATGTCGGCCATAATTCCCCTGTCGGAAGTCATGAGCAAATGATCGCCGTAAATCTTTGCAGTCTTCTCGTTGAAATTTCCTGTACTCACAAAACCATACTGCACGGTTTTGTTTTGGGTTCTTTTCTTGATGATACACAGCTTTGCGTGTACTTTTTTATTCGGAATTCCGAAAAGTACTTTCACCCCTTCCTGTTCTAAAATCTCTTTCCATTCCAGATTGCTTTCCTCATCAAATCTTGCGCGCAGCTCCAGCATTACTGTTACTTCTTTTCCGTTTCTCACCGCGTTGATGAGTGCATTCACAATCTTGGATTGGCTTGCGAGCCGGTACGCAGTAATCTGTATGGATTTCACCTCTGGATCCATCGCCGATTCACGAAGCAGGTCGATAACAGGTGTATAACGGTGATAGGGAAAAGTAAGCAGAACATCGGTTTTCTGAATTACGTCCGTCACTCTTTGGCCAATAAACATCGCGTGGTCAAAGGAATTTCTTTCTTCCGGTTTCTGGTACATTTTAAAAACATCTGGAAAATCCATAAAATGCCGGAAATTATGGATTTTTCCGCCTGGAATAATACTGTCTTTCTTACTTAAATTCAGTTTTCTGATCAGAAATTCCAGCAGTGCCTTATCGATTTCTTTGTCGAATACAAACCGCGTTGGCTTTCCTTTACGTCTGGATTTAATGCCTTTTTCAATTTTTTCGGCGAGCGTAGTTTTGATGTCGTTATCAAGATCAAATTCGGCGTCTTTCGTCACCTTGAAACAGTGAGCCACAAAATCATCATACCCGAAATAAGAAAAAATATGCGGAAGATTAAAGATGATGACATCTTCCAGAAGCATTACATTTTTTTCAGTTTTATCCTCGGAAGGCAAAAGTACAAAACGGCCCACAGCTCGCGAAGGAATCTCAATAATTGCGAATTTGCTTTCGTACTGCCAGGTTTTTTTTCTCATGGCAACCCCAAGATAGAGCGATTTGTCCCGCAGATAGGGCATAGGTGAATTCTCATTCAGCAAAATCGGTATTACATTGCTTTCAACCACTTCATCGAAATATTCGTTAACGAATTTTTCCTGTGCGGGCGAAAGATTCCTGGCGGTCTTTATAAAAATCTTCTGCTCCGCCATTTCGACCTGAATTTTCTTCCAGGTTTTGTCGAAATTCTGTTGCTGTTTAATGGCGATTTCGTTGATCTGCTGCAGGATTTTGGTGGGTGGCTGATAAAAAGATTCTGTAATGAATTTATCTTTGAAATCCATAGCGCGCTTTAAACCAGCAACACGCACGCGGAAAAACTCATCAAGATTGTTTGAAAAGATGCCCATGAAACGGATGCGCAGGTGAAGCGGAACTTTTTCGTCCATCGCTTCCTGCAAAACGCGCTCATTGAATGAAAGCCAGGTAACATCTCTCGGATTAAACTGATTCGCCATAAAACTTACTGTATTTTCCTCAAAAATAGGTAATTTTCGCTCACTTTTACCGGTCTTACCGTAGGCAGAATGATAAATTTTCGTTAAATTTGAGACAAACTTTGCCTATGTTTACACGAGAAATTTTGTTAAAAAACAAGGTTCCTGTCATTTATCTTAAAAAAAGGGACACCCTTTTCCGGGAGGATCAAATCGCAATCAATCTTTATTATCTGACTGAAGGAGAAGTAAAGATTTACAATACCGATTCTGACGGGAGAGAGTTCCTGATCAATAAAGTGAATGACCACCAGTTTCTCGGTGAACCTCCGTTTCTGCTTGCAGAACGATATCCCGCGAATGCAGTAATTGCAAGCGAAAGTGCTGAGGTTTTCAGTTTTAATCAGAGTCTTTTTAAAAAATTCATGCTAGATAATCCTGAGGTTCACTATGAGTTTACTAAGGAAATTGCCAAAAAAGCATATGAAAAAACCTTAAGATTAAAATCGATCGTACACCAGTGCCCACACGAAAGGATCATCAATTTTCTTAAAATCCACAAAAGAACCATGGGTATTGAACCCGGCGAAAAGACCATTATAGATGTGACCCGAAAAGAAATGGCTAACTCTACCGGACTGGCGATTGAAACGGTAATCCGAACGGTTAAAAAAATGGAACGAGAAGATAAAATACAACTCATTAACCATAAAATTTATTATTGATGCAGCGCACGTTCTGGCTTAAATTTTCCGTCTTCAATTTTTTTCTGGTGGCGCTTTTGGGTGTCATCATGCGTTATAAAATCCTTTATTCATTACCCTTCCTGGATCAGAAACATCTGCAGGAAGCGCATTCCCATTTCGCCTTTTATGGCTGGATCACCAATGTGCTTTATGTACTGATCGTAAATTATATAAGCAAAGTGAATCCGTTGGTTCAGCTAAAAAAGTATGAATATTTAATCATGATTAATCTGGCTGCGTCTTTTGCGATGTTGGGGGCATTTATGTACGGCGGTTATTTCTGGGCTTCGATTGCGGCTTCTACCGCGGCTTTGCTTACGAGTTTTGTATTTTGTTATTTCTTTGTGAAGGACGCACGCAAAATTCAGGATGTTTCTAAAATCTGGTTTTTGGCAGGATTGTTTTTTGCTGTAATCTCTTCGGTGGGAGTTTTCAACTTAGCGTATATGATGAGTTCAAAAAATATCAGTCAGGATATTTATCTGGCCTCGGAGTATTATTTTCTGCATTTTCAGTATAATGGCTTCTTTATATTTTCCTGCATCGGACTTTTGCTGTATTCTTTGAAGGAAGCCGGTTCCCCTATTTCTGAAAGAACCAACAGACTGATGTTCTGGCTGATGTTTTTCGGCTGTCTGGTTGGAGTAGGATTATCTGTTCTGTGGATGAAACTGCCTGTATTCATTTTTGCACTGATCGTTTTGACAACAATAGGCCAAACTGCCAGTGCGGTGATGCTTTTCGGATTTGTGAGGAAAAGCTGGACCAACCTGGTTCTTAAGTGGTCGCCCATGCAGAGATTTGTTTTGATTTACGTTGGATTTGCCTTTGCCGTGAAAATTGCCCTGCAGCTGGGCTCAAATATTCCGGCACTCAACCAGTTTGCTTTCGGGTTCAGGAATGTGGTAATTGCTTACCTTCATTTGGTTTTACTGATGTGTATTGCGACATTTCTGTTGAATCAGATCTTGGCTACCAATTATTTTACGGTGACGAAAACACTTTTATTGGGTCTTAAGATGTTCCTTCTCGGCATTTTTCTGAATGAACTGATGCTTGGGCTTATGGGCATTTTCTCGATAAAATATGTTTCCATTCCCTATGCGAACCATTTCCTGCTCTATTTTTCGCTTCTGATATTTGTTGCGCTGGGAATTATATTGCTTAATATGAAAACCAGGAAGATTAACTAATAGCTTAGGTTTTGGCGATAAAAAAAATGGCTGTCAAAATAATTTGGCAGCCATTCCTACAATTAAATTTAACAAACTTAGAATTTATTTTTCGGGAAGAAGTACTTCATCGATCGCGTACACAATCCCGTTAGAAGCAGGAACTGTAGCTACAATTTTTGCTTTCCCGTTGATTACTGGTTTTCCGTCTACAATCGTAATCTTAATATTTTTACCGTTTACCATTCCTAAACTTTGTCCATCGCTCATGTTTTCTTCTTTAATTACTCCAACATAAGTGTGATATCCCAAAATATCTGACAAAGCATCTGCCTGATCAGGTTTAAGAAGTCCATCGACAGTTCCCGCAGGAAGTTTGTCAAAGGCTGAATTCAATGGCGCAAAGACAGTGAATGGGCCAGCATTGCTGAGAGATGTTGTGAGGTTTGCGGCTTTCACTGCGGTCACCAGAGTTGATAAATCCGGATTTTTCGCCGCAAGCTGAACTACAGTGGGGTTGGAGTCATCGTCCAGAACAGCTTCCTGTCCCTGACCTACGGCTTCGGTAGTTGTAGCGGAATCGGTTGTAGTGGTTTCATTTTTCTTGCACGAAACCAGCGCGAACCCAACCAGACCTAAAATGATAATCGATTTTTTCATTGCTTAATTTTTATTAAAAGTACTCACAAAAATTAACTGTAGGGTATGACTGTAGTCATATGCAAGTTGCTGTAATCGTGATATTTATCACAAGAACGAAAAAGCGTTATTTAATAAATAATTAAAGGTCCTTTTTATTGAATTTAATCAAAGAAAGTATAAACGGGACCGTTGCCCAGATCATCAGAATCAGCATGGAGATTCCCATGCCGCCGCCCGATCCGAATACTTTCTGAAATACAGCTCCTGAGTAACCCAGCATCGCCGAAATATCAAGTTGGAGCAATACGAAAATACGCGACAGCCCAACCGGATTGAGGCCTGCAAGTGTTGCCATAATTCCTTCAATCGGATAATCTGCAAACTGGAACATAAGGACCAGAAGAATCCCATCATAAATAATGCTGAAAAACATCCAGATGAAAATAGAAATTCCGATTCCCTTCGCACGGTCGCGGCTGATAATGGCCGAAAGCATGGCAAAAGAAGTGAAGATCACCGAAAGTAAAATTCCGATAATGATCAGCGAAAATCCTGTTTCAATGGAGGAATAAAGCAGAATGGGAATGCCACAACCCAGCAGAAACGCCAGAACCAGCGCCGTAGAAAGTCCAACGAAAATATTGAACCAAACCTTCACCCGCGGAACAGGCTGACTCAGCAGGAGTTCGATAAACTGACTGCTGTTGTAAACATAAATGGTCGAAAAAATAATGCTCACTAAAGGAACCACAAGAAGCACTACATTCAGCAGGCTGAGCGTCGCTTTAGTATAATTGCTTTCCAGACCGAGAACAGACCAGGAAATAATGAAAAGTAAAATGGTGTAGAAAATTACAATCTTATTTTTTAAAATATCAAAAAGGATAAAGCGTGCGATCTTGTTCATTCTTTCATTTCTTTTAGGATGCTGATGATGGATTCTGATATTTTTTCCGATTTTCTTTCGGTCATCAGGTCGGTTACCGATTGCTGTACGATGATTTTGCCTTCGTTCATAAAAACAATTTCGCTCACAATATCATCAAGTTCACTCAGAAGATGCGAGGTAATGATGATGAGTTTGCCCCTGTTTTTTTCTTTGATGATCTTGTTTTTCAGAATTTCTGAAGCCAAAGGATCCAGGCCCGCGGTAGGTTCATCAAGAATGATGACTTTCGGATCGAACATAAATGCAAGCACGGCACTCACTTTCTGAGTAGTACCTCCGGAAAGTGTACCCATTTTCTTGTCGTACATTTTTTCCAGCTCGAAGTTTTCCAGGAGTTCGGTATCGAGATGGGTTTCAGATATTTTCCGCGTATCCTTAATCATTTTAATGGTTTGCCCGATGCTCATGTTTTCCGGATAACGGCCGATCTGTGGCATATAGCCGATGTCTTTACGGTAGCGATAATCGTCTTTCACACTTTTTCCGTCCACCAGAATATCACCGGTCTCAATTACGTTGAGTCCTAGAATCGATTTTATCAATGTGGTTTTCCCACAGCCATTGGGGCCGATGAGGGCAATGGATTTACTGTTCGTGAAGGACAAATTCAGATCATCCAGAGCGGTGAATTTGCCGAATTTCTTGGTTAAGTTTTTTACTTCTATCATGTTAAGATGCAGGATATTTGGTGTTGGATGTCAGATGAACAATCCGGCTAAGCAGTTAAATGGTTACTTTTTTCATTAACGGCTGCTCATCCACAAAATTCACCGGAGTAAGACTGGGGATTATTTTTTCGGTTTTATCGAGCAGATCTACAAAAAATGTTTTAAAAAGCAGCATGATTGATGGGTTATTCTCCACCAGTACAGAATATAAACTCAAAGGGTGAAAAGGTACATCACCGATTTTGTCCTTATCCATATCGTAGCCTTCATATTTATCCCAGAAATTTTTTTTGAAATCGTTCATGGTCATCGATCCGCTCGTGCTTACATCAAATGTATTATTGATGAAATTATTATTGGTCACGCGGTTTTCCATACAGTTGGAGTTAATTTTCATGCCCCAGCCATTATCTTCGAAATCATTTTTGAAGAGGTCGATTTTCGTAGCGCCATCCAGAAAAATCGCGGTGGTGTTACTTTGGAATCTGTTGTGTTTGATTTTACTGAAACTGATGTCTTTCAAAAGCAAACCGTAATTCGCGTCACCCCAGTTGTTGATGAAATTGTTGGCGACCATTCCCACGTTATTACTGTACATTACTGCAACTCCTGCATTATTGTTATCGAAGGTATTGCCTACATACACATCGTCGTTAGAGGACATAAAGTGCAGGCCATATCTTAGATTTTTTTTAGAGTAGTTGCGGTAAATGTATGATTTAATAACTTTTTCGAGGTAAATGCCGTCTTTGTGACCCTCAATATAATTGTTTTTGATCCAGATTTCCTCGCTTACCCAGGCGTGGATTCCGTCACCAATTCCTTCCTGTGAAGTGGCCCGTGTTGAAGTGATTTTATTATTGCGGATCATACAGCGGTAACCGCGCTGAATGTAGATGCCGAAATAATTGTTTTCGAAGATATTGTTTTCGATGGTAGAATAATGGCTGTCGTAAAGTCTCACCGCACCGATGTTTTTAATTTCGTCTTCACCGGAATTGATGATTCGGAAGCCTTTCAGCAGGATATTGTTCGCGCGGAAAGAGAGGATTTCATACTTCATTTCCCCATCCAGAACCGGCCTGCCGATACCGATAAGTGATAAAGGATGCGTAATGCTGAGGTTGCCTTCTTTGTAAACCCCGCTTTCCACTAAAATACTGTCGCCACTTTTTGATGCGGCGACAGCGTGTTTAATGGTTTTAAACTGTTCGTTTTTTCCCACTTTCAGAATATTCGAAAATATGAGTACAGGAAAAAAAAGAAACATTAATCTGAACATAATTCTTTATTTGGTTAAACTGGCTCCAAGCGTGGCAGCGGCTTTCTGTGCGGCTGCTTTGTCCTGATATGCCTGTGTGTTTCCGCCCATTGGGGATTTTATGCTGCCGCCTTTGATGAAGGTAGCTTTAGCTTTTTCCAGAAATTTACCGGAAGGGAAATCGATCACATAGGTTTTTGCATTGGTGGCCTTGTCGGGATTCGAACTTTCATACATGTTCATACACATAATGTCATCGAATTTATAAGCCCGGCCTTTCTGGGTAATCAATTGGGTAGCGTATTTCTGTTCAGTGATGGTCATCCGGCAGTTATCGCACTGGTCTTTACCGAGAGCGAAATCTTGGGGACCGCTCTTCTGGCAAGACATAATTGCTAAAACTGAGACTGCTAGAATAAGTGGTTTTGTAAAATTCATTTGATTTAAAATTAAGTTGATCGTATTTTAATGTAAATCTCAGACAGATTTTGGTTTTCTGAACTCTATAAATGCTAATATAGCCAAAATTAATGCAACGCCAAACATAATTCCACCGCCGATGTTGGGATAAGAGTAAGCTCCGAAATTCAGCAGCTGTTTAAACCCGATTAAAGGAGGTTGATAAGACATTCCCGGTACTACAATAGCAGCGTTAGGATCCAGATTGTGACCGTAATCGTATTCCCAAAGCCAGAAATCTACCATAAATGCAACTCCGAAGATCATGAATAAAACGGCAGTGATATAAAGCCACATCTTTTTATTCAGAAAAGCAGCCAGTAAACAAAGTGCTGCGAAAAATCCTAAAGCATAGGGAAGTACTGTAAACTCCCAGAAATCTTCGGGGTGGATGGTCTTCATACCGATATAGTGATTAAGTCCATTGATGATTTCGTATTCTCCGGTAATTTTACTTGCCCAGAGATACATGGCCAAACCTTCAGGATATTGCGGAGCTTCGAGATAAATAGACCATAGCGGAACAAAGATGGAAACGATAAGGGCGATTCCGCAAACGATTAGTAAAACTCTTGTTAAGTTATTTAAGGATTGAGTTTTCATTTTTTTTTAATTAAAAAGGGCAGAAATATCTGCCCTTTATTTCTGAATTTATTTTGTTTCCCCTTCTTTTACGGGACTCTGTGCATTGTCCTTCTTATTATTCAGTGAATAGATAAGCGGGGTGTTGCTTCCGGCGGGTGATACTCTTACATATCCCTGCATTTCCTGGTGGAGTGCACTACAGAAATCGGTACAGTACATTGGGTACATTCCCGGTTTTTTCGGAACCCATTTCAGAGTACAGGTTTCTCCCGGCATAATAAGCAGTTCAGCATTCTGGTTTCCTTTGATGGCAAAACCGTGAGGTACATCCCAGTCCTGTTCAAGATTGGTCACGTGGAAGTAAACTTCGTCACCTACTCTGATTCCTTCAATATTATCAGGTGCAAAATGCGAACGGATTGATGTCATGTAAACGTGAACTTTGTTCCCTTCTCTCACCACTTTACTTTCAGCTTCACCTTTAGTCGCATATGGGTGTTTATTATCGGCTATTTTAAAGAATTTAACCTGATTTTTAGAGATCATATCTCCGGGCAGTGCCTGTGCATAATGCGGCTCGCCAAAGGTTGGGAAATCCAGCAACAGTTTCATTTTATCACCACTGATGTCGTAGAGCTGGGCAGACTGTGCCAATTCCGGGCCTGTAGGTAAATAACGGTCTTTGGTAATTTTGTTATAAGCTACAAGATATTTTCCGAAAGGTTTTGAAGAGTCCCCTCCTGGGATCATTAAGTGTCCTACAGAGTAGAAAGTTGGCTGTCTGTCAAGAACCTTAAGGTCTTTGATATTCCATTTTACAACTTCGGAAGAGACGAACATGGAAGTGTAAGCATTTCCTTGGCCGTCAAATTCAGTGTGGAGTGGTCCTAAACCTGGTTTCTGAACTTCACCGTGCAGAGCAGCTTCATATTTAATCACCTGTACACCATCGTATTCTCCTGCAAAATTTTTGTCAGCGATTGCTTTAATCATTTTGTCGAAACTGAATACCGGAATAAGTGCAGCCAATTTACCGGAACCGATGATGTATTCACCTGTAGGGTCAACGTCGCATCCGTGTGGAGATTTAGGACAAGGAATCATGAACATCGCTTCCTTCATATCTTCCACAGAAAGTACAACCACTTCTTTTTTCATTGTTGAAGTTGCGCTGTGGGTACTTTCGTCCCATGTATTGTGTGCATATTCAGTAACTACTTTTCTGCCTTTTCCGGCTTTCACCAATTCAGCAGCTTTTTTCCAGTTCACTGCCATGATGAAGTCTTTGTCATTCTGAGAAGCATTTACCTCAAGTAGTGTGTTTGCTTTTTCAGAGTTGTAGCAGGAGAAGAAGAACCAGTCGCCTGATTTTTTCTTACCGGCATGCGAAAGGTCAAAGTTAATACCGGGAGCTTCGATCTGGAAAGAAAGATCCATTCCGCCTGTTTGCTGATCAATTCCAATGAAAGAAAGTACACCTTTAAAGTTTTCTTTGAATGAATCAATAGGAACATCACCATTGGCATCATCCATTGGAACTGCAAAACGGGTTCCTGCAACTACATACTCTGTATTTTCGGTAAGGAATGGTGAAGAGTGGTTACCTGCAGAGTTTGGTAACTCCAGAATTTCTACCGTTTTGAATGTTTTTAAATCGATCCTTGCCACGCGCGGTGTATTGTTTGCGTTGGCAAAAAGCCATCGTCCGTCCACTTCCGCATTAGTCTGTGAAAGGGAAAGGTGATGCTGGTCATCCCATGGAATAAAACCGTGAGAAGTTTCGAGCATTGGTTTGGTTTCTTCACTGTATCCGTATCCATTTTCAGGATTTACGGAGAAAACAGGAAGTACCTTTAACAATCTTCCGCTTGGCAAGCCATATACGTTTACCTGCCCGTTGAAACCACCACTCACGAAGTTGTAAAACTCATCGTACTTACCGGGCGCAACGTATACTTTTTGTGCAGCGTCGCCACTTACGGCGGTCTCAGTACCTTTTGGTTTGCAACCTGTCAGCGCTGTTACAGCAACAATGGCAGAGAGCCCCAATAATTTAAGACTTTTCATATATATTTGATTAAAAATTTTCTTTTCAAAATTTATTTTGCGCCGTCAATCTCGCGCATATATTCCAGGACTTCTCTTGCCTCGTTATCAGCAAGTCCCTGATTTGGCATTCTCACCAAACAAAGCTCAAGTTGTTTCTGTAATTCAGGGTCTACATCGATCATTGGATCCGGGTTGCTGATAAAGTTCATGATCCATTCAGGAGTTTGTCTTTGGGTAACGCCTTTCCAGCCTGGTCCTACCAATTTTTCTTCTGTTGGTTTGTGACATGAAGTACATTTCACGTCAGCGATTTTTTTGCCGGCAGCCGCCATTGCAGGGTCAAATTTGCTTACATCTACGTTTTCGTGGGGTCCTAAACCTCTCTTAGGATCATACTCGTTAGTCCCCGCTGCAGCAGGAGCTTCTGTAGTAGCGGTGGTTTCTGTAGTTGTAGCTGTAGGGATTGAATCCGTCTTTTTATCTCCCCCGCAGGAGAAAAGTGCCAAAGTGAGCATTGAAAATGCCAGAGTTCTAAGTGTGTTCATAATTCAAGTATTTTTATTTACTCAAAAGTAGAAAGATTTGGCTTCATACAAATATGATTACAGTCATAAGCTTTATATGATATTTATCTGCAAATTTGTACAGTTAGTTTAGAGAATATAAAATAATTTTGTTAAAATTTTAGCAATATGAATAAATACGTAATTATAGCTTTGTTATTAATTTCTGCATCATGCAGTAAAAAACCTTTAGAGACCGCAAAAGAAAGCAATGTAATGCTGGAAGAACCTGTCCTGAAGGTGGTTGATTCTGCAGCCGCCGGAAAACATGAAGGCCTGGCACTTATTGAAGGGACCGATTGTTTAACCTGTCATAAAGTTGATGCAAGACTGGTAGGTCCGTCGTATCAGGAAGTAGCCGATAAATATACGGATGGAGATATCGAGATGTTGGCCACCAAGATTATCGAAGGTGGTAAAGGAAACTGGGGTGAAATCCCAATGACACCACATGCAGGAATGAGTAAAGAAAATGCAAAGAAAATGGTGGAATATATTATGACTTTGAAAAAATAAAGCCTAATTATCACCACTTTCCATAAAGGACTCCGTACAGAATATCAATAGCTGTACGGAGTTTTTTTATGATTATAATCACCTGGGCTTTATGACTGTAATCATACCGATTAGCACACTTATACTCTAATTTTGTACTCATGAAACTGGCATGCTCCATATTGTTTTCGCTGGTGATTTTCCTTTCCGGATCAAAAAATCTGCTTTACATTATCGATTACCATGCGAACCGCGATTTTTATGAATCGGTTTGTGAGAATAAAAACAGACCCGAAATGGAATGTCACGGCAAATGCCAGGTGTCCAAAGAACTGCAGGACACTTCGCCAAGTTTCAGCCTCAGTAATTTAGGTTTCGATTTTCATTTTATTCATGTACAGCAAGTCTCTGGGCTGGCCAAACAGGTAATTCTTTTCGCATCGGATTTGCAAGCTTTTAAGCAGGCTGTTCCGTTTTGGCAAAGGATTTTACTCAGCGTTCCCAATCCGCCTCCCAATTTTAATTTCAGTTGATCTATTTCTGCCGCGAACGGCAGGTCTTCTTTAATTAAAATTTAAAATTTATGAAATTCCAGAATATTTCAGTCTCCCGAAGACTGAAGATGGGGGCTGCTGTACTATTCCTGATGCCCTCCGCGAAATTTTTCGCTCAGAATACAGACATTGACACCTTACAATATAAAAACATTGAAGTAGTAAAAATCGTAAAGCTGGTTGCAGGCGATAAAAACAAGTCAAAAATCGCTACCTCGAACACGGATTTGCTTAACCACGATGCGGGTAAATTTCTCAACTCTATTCCCGAAATTTCGGGGATTAAGAAAGCGGGAAATTACGCGACAGACCCAGTGCTTAGAGGATTTAAATACGAACAGCTCAATATCGTGATCGATGGTGCGGCGCATGCCGTAAATGCATGCCCAGGCCGTATGGACCCTGCCGTAAGCCAGGTAAATATGAATATGGTGCAGGAAGCTGAAATTTTCAAAGGTCCGTATCATTTCCGAAACGGCAACAGCTTTGGAGGAACCATCAATTTCATTACCTTGAAACCTGTCTTTTCGGATCAGCCAAAGTTCGGCGGGCGAATTTCCACTGGATATGAAAGCAATGGCAGCATTTTCCGCAATGAAGCCTTTACAGAACTGTCCACGAAAAAACTGGTCTTTAATCTCTTCGGGTCTTACCAGAAAGGTGACCGTTACAAAGACGGTAACGGTAACGAAGTGCGTTCCGCATTTTTGCGTTATAATCTAGGTACGAAAGGAAATTTTAAATGGAACGAAAATAATATGACAACACTCCAGATCAATACCAATCAGGGGAGAGATGTAGAGTTTGCTGCCCTTCAGATGGATTTAATCTATGATAAAACCTGGATGTTTCAGCTGAAGCATTCCGCCGATTTCGATCACTCATTTTTTAATAAGTTCGATTTTAATTCTTACTATTCCGTGGTGGATCA
Organism: Chryseobacterium sp. HSC-36S06; assembly: GCF_024171485.1. GTDB lineage: Bacteria > Bacteroidota > Bacteroidia > Flavobacteriales > Weeksellaceae > Kaistella. The sequence goes on along the minus strand of NZ_JALJZX010000003.1, from coordinate 35,427 downwards.
TTCCATGGGTAGTCCCGACAGGAAAATGGTTTCTGATGTGAAATCTTTTACCTACGGAGCCAAAGGCGAACTGAAAAAATCCTGGAACAGTAACGTTTTATATACGGGACTGGATTACAAAAACGAAAGCGCAGAGAACTTGCGTATGGTAATGCCAGCCATGATGATGCCGCGCGACGGAACCTCCTGGCAGGACTCTGAAATTGCTCAGATCGGTTGGTTCGGTGAATACCAGCGTTTGTTTTCCGGTGGTAAGTTCACAGCTTCTGCAAGGCTTGATTATAATTACTCGGATGCGAAGCAACCTTCAAAATTATTTACCAATTTATACGGCGACGTATCGGCGGAGGATTTAAATCATAACCTCAGTGTAGGATACAGTAAAATGCTGAGCACGAATTCCCAGCTTGCTTTATGGGCAGGGAGAGCGCAGCGCAGCGGAAGTTTAACGGAACGGTACATTAACCTTTTTACTGTAGGAAACGACAATTACGAAATTCTCGGAAATCCTGATCTCCAACCCGAAACCAATAATCAGGCTGACCTTATTTATTCTTTCAGTAATGAAAAGGTCTATTTTCAGGCTAATGTTTTTTACTCCTATCTTCAGGATTATATATCAGGCGTGATCCGTCCGGATATTAAAGCATATTCGATGATGAGTCCCGGAGTCAGACAGATGCAGAATATCGACCGTGCAATGAAAACGGGTTTTGAGTCCCGTTTCAACTGGAAATTTTTACCAGCTTTGAGAACCGAACTGGCCATTGCCTACACTTATGCTAAAGATCTGGATACCGGAAAACCGCTGCCGGAAATATTTCCGCTGGATTTCCGCTGGAAGCTAGAAGCAAATTTTTCCGCATTAACTTTAGGGGCAAATTACCGCTTCGCAGCAAAACAGGACCGCGTGAATCCGGATTTCGGAGAAATGCAGACTCCGGATTTTTCACTCCTGAATCTAAATGCAAAGTATGAAGTCTATAAAAATGCCTTTATCGATGTAGAACTGAGCAATATTTTTGACCGTGCGTACGCCGAACATCTCAACAGAACGCTTTCTACCAATAAAACCAGCCGGATTATGGAACGCGGCAGAAGCCTGAATCTTGGCTTTACCTATTCGTTCTAAAGCAAAACTGTCAGGTAAAAACACTTCATCACCGGAGTGTTTTTTTTGTTTTGAGTTAATATTTTAACTGTCATAGAGTATGTGTGGGATTGGTATAAAATTCAAATAAATGTCAATTTGTCACACTTTTTTCCTTGGTACAAAATTGGAGAAGACCACTTCAAATAAATTAAAAAACAAAAATATACATACTATGAGTAAAATAATTGGAATTGACTTAGGAACAACCAACTCATGCGTTGCCGTAATGGAAGGTAAAGATGCTGTGGTAATTCCTAACGCGGAAGGTAAAAGAACCACCCCTTCCATCGTTGCTTTCACTGAAGACGGTGAGAGAAAAGTAGGTGATCCTGCCAAAAGACAGGCGGTAACCAATCCTACAAAAACAGTATACTCGATCAAGAGATTTATCGGAACTCATTTTAAAGATGATGCCAATGAAGTATCCAGAGTACCTTACAAAGTGGTAAGCGGACCAAACGATACAGCGAAAGTAAAAATTGACGACAGAGAATATACACCACAGGAAATTTCTGCTATGATTCTTCAGAAAATGAAGAAAACAGCTGAAGATTACCTGGGTCAGGAAGTGACAAGAGCGGTAATTACCGTTCCAGCTTACTTTAACGATGCCCAGAGACAGGCAACAAAAGAAGCCGGTGAAATCGCTGGACTTACTGTAGAAAGAATTATCAATGAGCCTACTGCAGCAGCTTTGGCTTATGGAATGGATAAAGCACACAAAGACCAGAAAATTGCAGTTTATGATTTAGGTGGTGGAACGTTCGATGTTTCTATCCTTGATTTAGGAGACGGCGTTTTTGAAGTACTTTCTACCAACGGAGATACGCACTTAGGAGGTGACGATTTTGATGATGTGATCATCAACTGGATGGCAGACGAGTTCAAAGCGGAAGAAGGTGTTAATTTAAAATCTGACGCAATCGCTCTTCAGCGTTTGAAAGAAGCTGCTGAAAAAGCTAAAATTGAGTTATCTTCTGCTTCTCAGACAGAAATCAATCTTCCTTATATCACCGCTACTGCAACAGGACCAAAACACATGGTAAAAACTTTGACAAAAGCGAAGTTTGAGCAATTGTCTGCTGATTTGGTAAGAAGATCAATGGAGCCTTGTAAAAAAGCGCTTTCTGATGCAGGTCTTTCCATTTCAGATATCGATGAGGTAATTTTGGTAGGAGGTTCTACAAGAATCCCGATCATTCAGGAAGAAGTAGAGAAATTCTTCGGTAAAAAACCTTCAAAAGGAGTAAATCCGGATGAGGTGGTAGCGATTGGAGCTGCAATCCAGGGTGGAGTTTTAACAGGAGATGTGAAAGACGTTCTTTTATTGGACGTTACCCCGCTTTCTTTAGGAATCGAAACAATGGGTTCAGTTTTCACTAAATTAATTGATGCGAATACCACCATTCCAACCAAAAAATCAGAAACTTTCTCAACAGCAAGTGATAATCAGCCTGCAGTTTCAATCAGAGTAGGACAGGGAGAAAGACCGATGTTTAACGATAACAAAGAAATCGGAAGATTCGATCTTTCTGATATTCCGCCTGCACCGAGAGGAGTTCCGCAGATTGAAGTAACTTTTGATATCGATGCGAACGGAATCCTTCATGTTTCTGCAAAAGATAAAGGAACAGGAAAAGAACAGTCGATTAAAATTCAGGCAAGTTCAGGACTTTCTGATGACGAGATCCAAAGAATGAAACGCGAAGCTGAAGAAAACTCTGCAGCAGATGCGAAGAAAAAAGAAGAAGTTGAAGTATTCAATAAAGCGGACGGATTGATCTTCCAGACTGAAAAACAGCTGAAAGAGTTTGGTGATAAACTGTCTGCTGATAAAAAAGCAGCCGTAGAATCAGCACATGCAGAACTGAAAACTGCGTTCGAGGCCAAAGACTTCGAAAGCGTAAAAACCAAAACAGAAGCTTTAGATGCAGCCTGGATGGCCGCTTCAGAAGAAATGTACGCAGCAGGACAGCAGGGTCAGCCGGGTGCAGATCCATCTCAGGGTAACGCTGGAGCTAATGCAGGCGCTGATGATGTTCAGGATGCAGACTTCGAAGAAGTGAAATAATCACAAATAACAAAATACGTTATGGCGAGCCGCCAACGGCGGCGAAGCAATCCTTTGATGATAATAATAATCCCCGGGTCATAGATTCGGGGATTTTATGTTCCATTATTGGATGATAAACCTGATTCAAATAGCAAACGTCAAAAATTATTCATTATTTTTATAAAAATTTAAAGAATGACCTGGTTTGAAAAACTGATGGGCTTTGAGGAGATTTCTCCTGAAAATGTACGGACGCATATTGAAATTGAAGGGGAGAAGCTGATCTCTAAAGCGAACGGGAAATCTTACCGCTTTGGCACACTGGAGCTTCCTTCTCTCAGGGATTTACAGCGTAAAATCAATCTCCGGGATTTTAAAAGAAAAATTTCCCTGTCGGAAACAGTTGGAAATGTCGGCAGATTACATTGTGCTCCTGAAAATAACGGAGCGGTTTTTCAGGCCGCATCTCAGTTTAACCTTTTGGAAATGGTTCATCCCACTGTTACTCCCGAAAAGGGCGTTGGTATTTACGAAAATGATGCCACCCAGGGCCCTGCATGCGCCATTGCCTGTGGCGCTGGAACAGTGTACAGAAATTATTTTGTGCCGCTGAACGGACAGGTTGGCCAGACGGAACACCACCAGATTAATTGCCTTTCCCTGTTTGAAGATTTTTTCAACAACGAAAAATTCAGGCTATGGAGCATGAGAAACGGTTACTGTTATCCCACCGCGCAGGGTTTGGAAAGAATTAATGCCCACATTACCGCAATGGTTGAGGATGAAAGAGAAATCCTAAAAGGTAAACTGAAAGTGGGAATACAGTGGAATGCCGAGGTAACTACAGCCAATAAGGATCAGATTGTCAGTCAGGTATACTGTTCTGCGCTTCCCATCGGATATGTATCCGGATTCCCGGAACAGCAGTGGGAAAGCTTCGCAAAAATTATTTTAGAAGCCACTTATGAAGCCACTTTTTATGCCGCATTAATCAATTTAGAGAACGGTGGTTCTAACAGGCTTTTGCTTACACTCGTAGGCGGGGGTGTTTTCGGAAATAAGACCGAATGGATTCTGGATGCCATCAAAAAATCAGTTCAGAAGTTTAGAAATACAGATTTGGACGTACGAATCGTGAGTTATGGTCAGTCAAATGTAATGGTGAGGAAAATGATTGCTGCAGTTTAAAAAAGTCTCACACAAAACCGTAAAAAGTTTGCAGCCGCAGTCTTTAAAATTATCTTTGCAATCTCATTTAAAACTTAAAAATGCTCTCAAAACTCATCGTCCATAAAGTAGGAAACAGAATCAATCAGGAATCCCTAATCCTTTCTCAGGAAGAGCTTCAGCTCGATGAGGAGATGAAGGAACTGCTGGAGGATTTCTTCCTTAAAGCCTTTAAATCTGAAGAACAGTTCCGTTTTTACAGCGATACATATTTGGTCAATAATCCGGTGTACAGTTCGGTCTCAGAAATTTTCGAAGACAAGGCCAAATTCGTGTACGAAGCGGAAAATATCGCGCAGCATCTTTATGATGTCGCTGAAAATCCGCGTGTACAGAGTGGCGAACTTTTTATCGTTTATTTTGAAGGCGAAGAAAATGCGGACGGAAATAAGATCGATTATATCGGCATCTTTAAAACTGAAAGCAAAAATCCTTTCCTTAAGATCTTCCCTCAGAATGAAGCGTTTGAAATCGAAAAAGATTATGGCATAGGACTTGCAAAACTCGACAAAGGTGCGCTGATTTATAACAGCAGCAAAGAGACCGGATATGCCGTGTCCGTGGTGGATAACAATAAGAATGGCGACATGTATTACTGGTTCGAGGATTTTCTGAAAGTGAAACAGCGCGATGATGAATATTTCCAGACTCAGGAAACCCTTACGGTTTATAAGGAGTTTATTACCAAACAGCTTCCTCAGGAATTTGAGGTCAGCAAAGCAGATCAGGCGGATTTTCTGAATAAATCCATCAACTTTTTTAAGGAAAAAGAAACCTTCGACTACGAAGAATTCACCAAAGAAGTTCTTGAGGATGAACAGGTTATTGAAAGTTTCAGTAATTTTAAATCTGATTATGAGCAGGATATGCAGGTGTCAATCGCCGAAGACTTCGCCATCAGTGAAGCAGCGGTGAAAAAACAGAGCCGCGGTTTCAAAAGTGTAATCAAGCTCGATAAGAATTTTCACATCTATGTGCATGGGGACCGAAAGATGATCGAAACCGGCCAGGATGAAAAAGGTAAATATTACCGCCTCTATTTTGAAGAGGAAAAGTAGATTATTATGTTAAGTTAATGAGTATATTTGTAGATTATATTTATTATTTTCGCCTATGAATTTTGTGGATTGCCACGAGGAAAAAATACATGTTTCGGGTCATATCCAGGATTTCGGATACCTTATCGGTCTGGATGCTGAATCGAAGACGATTAAATTTTTCTCACAGAATATTTTCGAGATTTTCCCTATGGATAAAAGCTTTTTTGGTAAAAGCTTTGGCCAGGAGCCTGAGGTTTTTCAACCTTTGCTGGCGTCGGTAGTTTTCAATAATCTGGATCTTGATACCATAAAAGACACCGATGTTTTTCTTGACAGAATCGAAATCCACGGTAAATTCTATCATTTCACAATCTACAGGTACGGTGCAAACGTTTTTCTGGAACTTGAAGAAGTGACCGAACATTTTCACCAGAGAAGTTTTGTCTCCAAAAAATATGAAAGTATTCATAATGCAAGCGATTCGAGGGACATCTGGAACGAACTGCTTTCTTCAGTATCCGATGCGATAGACTATGACCGCGTAATGCTTTACCGTTTTCTGGAAGACGGCAGCGGAAAGGTAATTGCCGAAAAGGTAAAAAACAAAGTCGAGAGTTTCATGCATCTGCATTATCCGGAAAGCGATATCCCCAGACAGGCAAGAGAACTTTATCTGAAAAAGCGCAAAAGGATCTTCAGCAATGTATATTCAGAACCTGTTCCTATAATCAGCAGTACAGCTGAGGCGGTGGATTTAACGTATTCTTCGGTAAGAGGAATGTCGCCTGTACACGGTCAGTATCTTAAAAATACGGGAGTTGCTTCCAGTTTCAGCACTTCCATCGTTATTGATAATAAACTTTGGGGAATGGTGACCTGCCAGAATATCGAACCGAAACATATCGATCTGGTCAACCGAATCCGTGCAGAAGTTTTTACGGTGATCGCTGCAAACGCATACACTTCCTACAAATCAAGACAGATGCTTGCCGACAGTATTGAACTCGAACGGAAGATTGGCGCGCTGAAGAGCAAACTCTTGGCTTATGATAATCTGGAGGATTCGTTGTTCGGAAATGTATCAGAAATGCAGGAGTATCCTGCCGCAGATGGTTTGGCAATTATCGTAGGACATAATATAAGGACTTCAGGCGAAGTTCCTTCGGATAAGAATATTCTAAAAATCGTGCAGTACGCGAGAGAAAATCCTCTGAAGAATTTTTATGCAACCAATGATTTCAGCAATTCACAGCAGGGAAACTTAGGAAATATCGATAATGCCGCCGGCGTAATGTTCGGTTTTACAGATGATAAACGGAATGAACTCCTGATCTGGTTCCGAAAACAAATTGACGGGCAGGTACTTTGGGCAGGAAATCCCGCTAAGAAAACTGAAACCCGGATTGTTAACGAAAAGGAACAGATGATGATTTCTCCGAGAAAATCCTTTGAAACCTATATTGAAGAAATTAAAGGAAAAGCGCAACCCTGGAAAAACAAAGACATCTTTGCAGCGAAGAAAGTGGTGGCAACCATTCTGGAGACCACTTACAGCCAGTTCCGAAGAGTACAGGAACTCAACGAGGAGCTGAAAAACCTGAATGAAGAACTCGACAGTTTTTCCTATTCCATTTCGCATGATCTGGGAACTCCTTTGACGGTCATGAAACTCAATGCCCAGCTTCTGGAAAAATCCCATCACGATCATCCGGACGTGAGGAAAAGGGTATCAAGTATTTTAAAGGAAATCCTTGGTATGGAAAACATGATGCGTGGCGTACTGAGCCTAAGCCGTGCTAAATCTTCCGACATCACTGTTCAGGAGCTGTCTACCGTCGCTATTATCAATAAAGTCTCTTGCGATTTGAAGCTCACCCTTAACGAAAATGCCGAAATTATCGTGGGCGACCTGCCAAATGTGATGGGAGACGAAACCATGCTTACACAGGTGTTTCTGAACATCATCGGTAATGCCGTAAAATATTCATCAAAACATGAAAGTCCGAAGATTGAGATCGATGGTAAAGTCGATGGAAACCATGTAATCTATAAAATCAAAGATAATGGCATCGGGATTCCGGAATCTGAACAGGAAAAGATGTTCAAGATCTTCAACCGGATGGAGAATGCCAAATCGTTCCAGGGAAACGGGGTAGGTCTTTCCATCGTCTACCGCATCATGAACCGTTTGGAAGGAAATATCACGTACGAAAGCAAAGAAAATGAAGGAACGACCTTTATTCTGACCTTTAAAAGACCATAAAACCAGGAATGATTTCTGAAATTTTAAAAGCAGACACCAAAATTCTGCACGACCGTGTCGAAGCAAAATTCAATTCCAAAAGGATTTTCGACGGCACTTTTTCACTCAACGACTACAGGAATCTTATTCTTTACAACTATCTTTTTCTGAAGAATTTTGAAGATGCTGTATTTGCTTCAATCTCTGAGCCGAATGCAGAAGAACTCAATCTGGAAAACAGAAGGAAGTTGTCTTTAATTGAAAAGGATCTGGAATTTTTGAATCTCGAAAAATCAGCGGTTCCAATTCTTCCGGAGGTTAAAAATGAAGCCGAAGCGTTTGGGATTCTTTATATAATGGAAGGTTCCACTTTAGGCGGAAATATGATTGCCAAACAGCTTTCGAAGAATCCTGATTTTTATGAAGTTCCTTTTAATTACTTCAGGTGTTATGGTGATAAAACAGGGTCGTACTGGAAAAACTTTAAAGAGGTAATGGACAGGCAGATTACTCAGGAATTCGAGGACGACTGTATTTCCGGCGCGCAAAAAGCGTATCAGTTTCTTTTGGATCTTTCGCTGTAAATTCTTGGTTTCATATTTGATGATTCCCTGAATAAAGAACCGTATGAAGAAGTTGCTTACCTATTCGCCCAAATATGATCACCTCACCGCCGAAGAAGAAGAGCTCCTGAATGAGGATGTAGCGCTCATCGAAAAAGCCGTCTCGGTTTCCCATAAACTCAATAAAAAACGGATTTCAACCCGTAATGCACACGCCAAAGCTTTTGGATTTGTCCGCGGAAATTTCATTCCTGTTAATAATAAGGCTGCAGATTTTTCAAAAATTTTGAAGGGCGATAATTTGGGGGTCATCATCCGGTATTCGCATCCTAATTTCTTTGTCACAAAAGGCGGAGGCGAATATCCGCTCTACGGCTGCGCAATAAAAATTTACAATAAAAACATTCCGGTAAGTGCAAAGTTTCCTTTGGTGAATCTGCCGGTATTCATCACCAATTCGGTTTCCAAATTTTTAAAACTTCATATTAAAGCCAATCAGTTTTTCATATCTAGAGGAACTCCTTTTTCACTTTCATTACTGAAGATTCCCGGATTGCTGAAATCCGCGCTGAGTCTCTTCTTCGACAGAGAAATACTGTCGATTCTGAATAACACGGTTAAGGTGCTGGATATTGAAAAACACTTGATCAATGGCTATACTTATCATTCTGTAGGATGTTTCCGGCTGGAAGACCGCATTGTCAAGATCCGCCTGCAACCTTCGGGTAATGTAAAATTTAAACCTGATGCAGATATTGATCAGACAGATGCATTGAAAGGGTGGTTTCTGAAAAATGATCTTACGCTGGATTTCCAGGTTCAGCTGGCAACAGACGAAAAGAAAACGCCCGTGAATAACCTGCTGAAACAGTGGAAAGAAAAACACTCGGAATTTATCACCGTCGGTAAAATTATCTTGCCGAAACAGGATATTTCCCAATACGGAAGCATAGATTATGAGAACCTTTCCTTCAATCCTTTCGAGAACCCGGAAGCGCTGCTGCCGGTAGGACGGATGCAGAAAATCCGCCAGCAAATCTATAATAAGTCTGTAGCGACGCGGCAATCTTTAAACCGAATCCAATAGCGGCATTCTCTTTTCCGTTTACGCTAATTCTTATTTTTTTTACGACCGTTTTATGTTACAGTTTTTAAAAAATTATTACCGGAACCACTCGGTAAAACTGCTTATTTCACTGCTGTTTTTTCTTATGGCATTATTCACTTTTGCAGCGATTACCAACGAAGTGCTTTTTGAAAAAGAAGAACAGATTGATTTAATGATTTTTGAGTTTTTCAAAGCACATATAATAAGGCCGGGGAGAACAGGCTTTATGTACACAATAACTCAATTTTCTTCTGCCCCTTTTGTAAAAATCGCATATCCGTTTTTAATGCTTGCATTGCTTACCGGAAGGTTCTACCGGCGCGCATTATTCACTGTAGCAGCAGGCGGCGGAGGTTTAATGCTGATCTACATTACGAAACTTTTTTTCGCCAGACCCAGACCTTTGCATCCGTTGCTGTACCGCGAAGAAAGTTTTAGTTTTCCCAGTGGCCATGCTACTTTCAGTTTCATATTTTACGGAATGCTGGCTTACTTTATCTGGCTTACAGACTTGCCTAAAATCTGGAAATATATTTTTATGACTTTTCTGGTCATACTTTCATTGGCGATCGGATTCAGTCGGATTTATCTGCGGGTTCATTATCCCAGCGATGTTCTGGGAGGTTTTTCACTGGGTTACTTTTGGCTTTTCCTCATGATTTATACCTTCCGGAGGTGGTTTCCGCTTGCGTAACCTGCATTGGATTTTTCAACATCAATAATAAAGTTAAAAAAGACCTACTTTTGCCCATAAGATAAATAATTCTGCTATGCCTGAAGGTCCTTCCATTTTATTTTTAAAAAACAAACTGCAGCGCTTCAAAGGAAAAACCGTTTCTGAAGCTTCGGGGTACAGCGAAATGGATAAATCCGCCATCGATCATGTTAAAATTCTGGATATTGAAACGTATGGCAAGAATCTGTTCTTTGTTTTTAAAGACTTTTTTGTGGGTGTACATCTTGGACTTTTCGGGAGCATGCTGGTGAATAAAAGAAAGAAGGTGAATGCCAGTTTTGCCCTGCATTTTCCACATTCCGAGATCAATTTTTATGTGGCCAATACAAAGATGTACCAGGGCAAACCTTCCGACCATTTCAATTTTAAAACCGATATTCTGAATAAGAGTTTTGACGGCGAGTATGTTCTCAAAACCCTTCAGGAAGTGTACACCGAAAAAATGATCGGTGATGTGCTGATGGAGCAGGAGCTCTTCACCGGAGTCGGAAATATCATCCGTATTGAGTCGCTTTACCGCGCTAAAATTCACCCTGAAAGTCTTGTAAAAGATATTCCCGAAAAGAAGCTGGTCTATCTGATTGAAACCGTGGTGAATTACGCGTATGAATTTCTTGATTTCCTTAAAAATGATGAGGTAAAAGAGAAAGCGTTGATTTACGGCAAAAAAATCTGCCCGAAAGATAAAACCGAACTAATGATTGAAGAAATGGGCAAAGTTAAACGCAAGACTTATATCTGCCCTAAATGCCAGAAACTCTACACATAAAGAATCCTGCGTAATTGCAGGATTTTTTAATTGTATTCATCACAGAAATGATCTGCGTTATCAATGTAATCCGCGATTCATATTTAATATTCAAACGTTCTTTCTTCGAAAAGCCCTTCTGCAGACCAATACCGTTCTCCGGTGTCGTAGTTGAAGGTAAGAATTCTTGACCCTTCCGGGATTTCGGCCAGTTTTCTGTTGATGGCTGCGAGAGATGCTCCGGTAGAAATTCCGGCCAGGATTCCTTCTTCGCGCGCGAGTCTTCTTGTAAATTCATAGGCTTCTTCTTTTTCTACCTGAATGGCACCATCCAGCACTTCAGTTTTGAGTACTTTCGGAATAAATCCTGCTCCGATGCCCTGCAGAGGGTGCGGTCCGGGATTTCCTCCTGAAATTACCGGTGAATCTTTCGGTTCTACGGCAAAACTTTTCATGTTTGGGAATTTCTGTTTCAAAACTTCTGTCACTCCGGTGATATGTCCGCCGGTTCCTACGCCGGTAATGAGATAATCGAATCCTTCAGGAAAATCAGCAATAAGTTCCTGGGCAGTTGTTTTCTGATGTATTTCGGGGTTTGCTTCGTTTTCAAACTGCTGCGGAATCCAGACATTGTCCAGTTCTTCTGCCATTTCCAGCGCTTTTTTAACCGCGCCGGAGGTACCGAGTTCCCTTTTTGTCAATACAAACTGTGCACCGTAAGATGACATCAGTTTTCTGCGTTCCACACTCATGCTTTCCGGCATAACCAGCACCAGTTTATAGCCCTTTACTGCACATACCATTGCAAGTCCAACCCCCGTATTTCCTGAAGTGGGTTCTACAATCAGGGTGTCTTTTGTAATTTTGCCTTCTCTCTCGGCTTTTTCAATCATCGCCAGCGCAATCCTGTCCTTGATGCTCCCGCCGGGATTCTGTCTTTCAAGCTTCATCCATACTTCTACATTTTTATCAAATATCTTATGGAGTTTTACCGTCGGCGTATTTCCGATGGCTTCTAAAACACTGTTCAGTTTCATATATTCTGTTTTTAAGTTATGTCAATTACCGGGCAGCTTTAGCGCTAAATCCCAATGCACTTCTTTGTGACCCTTGTGAAATCTTTGTGTGCTTCGTGGTAAAACACCACAAAGCCACAATAGTTTTCTACTCTTATTCCTTCAAAAGACCAAAAAAGGTGGTCTTTCTTCATAAACCATCGCCGTGTCCTCTGAATAAAGCGCTGTGCTGTCTGTGGTAAATTTTGCTACCAATCATCAAGTCACCCCAGCTTCATCTCCCTTAAGTTCTTCATCCATCACCCAACACCCCTCATCCCTCATCCAACACCCCTCATCCATCACTCCGCATCTTAAATAATAAAATTAATCGGTTCATTCACCGGCAGTTTGTTTTTTACGGTCACTAAACCTTTATGAAATACCACTGAATTTGGAGTCACACTTTCAGTAATCCAGACATTTCCGCCGATAAGCGTGTGGGCTCCGATAACGGTTTCGCCACCCAAAATCGTCGCGTTCGCATAAATCACTACATGGTCTTCAATCGTTGGATGTCTTTTTTCGTTGGCTAAATCTTTCGTGACAGAAAGTGCTCCTAAAGTCACTCCCTGATATAGTTTTACGTTGTTTCCAATCACCGTTGTTTCCCCGATGACGATTCCGGTACCGTGGTCGATGAAGAAGTTTTTACCGATCGCGGCTCCGGGATGAATATCGATTCCGGTTTTGCTGTGTGCATATTCAGTCCAGATGCGGGGAATCAGCGGAACATTGTTCTTGAAAAGTTCATGAGATAAGCGGTACACGGCAATGGCGAAGAAACCCGGATACGAAAACATCACTTCTTCCACATTTTTTGCGGCTGGATCGTTCTCGAAAATAAACTTCGCATCCTCTTCCAGCATGTGATAAATTTCCGGGAATTTCGAAAAAAAATAGTCGCTTTCTACCGTTTCCCGCCCCTTCATTACACTGGAGAGGATTTCCTGGAATTCGGTTTTGAAACCATTGAGCCGTGCTTCGATTAAATCGATTTCCGAGCAGCGCTGGTATTCCAGAAAAAAGATAAAGCGGAAAAACCTGTCGATAAAATCTTCGGTTTTTCTTTTGTCAATATCGAATTTCCGGTTTCGGTAACCTTGGTAGAGATGTTCTGTAAAACTCATTTCGGGGATAAAAAAGGTAAACAAATGTATGCAAGAATTTCTCCAAACACCTTGATTTATGGTAATGAATCACTTAAAAGTGAAATTCAAAAAATAAATTGAAAAAGAGTCTTTGTAAATTGGTTGCCATCGTCATATTTCTTAAATTTGAACAACAGAAATAATAACTTTAAAAAAGGTTAATCATCTGAAACCGTAAGGTTCCATATTACCATTAATAACAAATAAATAAGCAGATATGAAAGTTACCGTTGTAGGTGCAGGAGCAGTGGGCGCGAGTTGCGCAGAGTACATTGCCATGAAAGATTTCGCAGCCGAAGTAGTTTTGGTGGATATTAAAGAAGGTTTTGCCGAAGGTAAAGCAATGGATTTGATGCAGACCGCTTCCCTGAATGGTTTTGATACTAAAATTACCGGAACTACCGGCGATTACAGCAAAACAGCAGGCTCCAAAGTAGCCGTAATCACCTCAGGAATCCCAAGAAAACCGGGAATGACCAGAGAAGAGCTGATCGGAATCAACGCAGGAATCGTAAAAGAAGTTACCGCGAATCTGGTAAAACATTCTCCGGATGTTATCATCATCGTGGTTTCCAATCCAATGGATACCATGGCGTACTTGGTTCACAAAACTTCCGGACTTCCGAAAAACAAAATTATCGGAATGGGTGGAGCCCTGGATTCTGCACGTTTTAAATACAGACTTGCTGAAGCTTTGGAATGCCCGATTTCAGATGTTGACGGTATGGTAATCGCGGCACACAGCGACACCGGAATGCTTCCGTTAATGAGCAAAGCAACAAGAAACGGCGTTCCTGTAACTGAATTCCTGGATGCTGAAAAACAAGCTTATGTGGAAGAGGAAACCAAAGTAGGTGGGGCAACCTTAACCAAACTCTTGGGAACCTCCGCATGGTACGCACCGGGAGCGGCAGTTTCCGTAATGGTACAGTCCATCCTTTGTGACCACAAAAAAATGATTCCCTGTTCACTCATGCTCGATGGCGAGTACGGCCAAAGCGATATCTGCTTAGGTGTTCCTGCGATTATCGGTGCGAACGGTGTTGAAAAAATCGTGGAAATCGCGCTTACCGATGCTGAAAAAGAAAAATTCGAAACTGCTGCCAAAGCGGTAAGAGACGTAAACGGCGATCTGAAATTCTAATCCGACTTTTCATCATACATTTAAAACCTTCCATTTTTTGGAGGGTTTTTTTGTACTGAAAATGGCTTAGAAACGTACGTACAAAAAATATTTTCGTACGTACGAAAAAAAATTTCATCAGTATGAAACAACAGTTTCATACGCATGGAACAAAAATTCCATAGTAAAGGAATTAAAAAAACGTAGGAAGGGAATTGAAAATCCTTCAAAACGGTCTGTAAATGTCCCAGGCACTAAAACTTCAGCATGAAAATTGGGAAAATCTGGCCCTAAAACTACCAAAAGCAGTCTTTTTTTTGACCGAAATTCTTTAGTTTTCAGGGAAATTTTACCCCCCCCCGCTACCGCACGATTATATCGTGTGGCTTTTCCTTTAAAAACTGGTTAAAATTTTTATCTTTATAAAAACATACGATGATGAGCCGGAACTATAAATTCCACAATCCGGAAGGTCTTTGCTTTATAAGTTTCGCAGTGGTAGGCTGGCTGGATGTGTTTACTAGAAATGAGTATAAAGATTTATTTTTGGATAGTCTAAGATTTTGTCAAAAAGAAAAAGGGTTGGAAATCCATGCCTGGTGTATCATGTCCAGCCATGTTCACTTGGTTTTCAGGAGTATAAAAGGACAAAAGCCAGAATTGCTGATTGGCGATTTGAAAAGGTATACCAGTAAATCTATCGTAAAAGCGATAGAAGAAAATCCACGGGAGAGCAGAAAATGTAATCTTCCCCAAAAAACTTGAACGAAAATACGTAGAGTGTTTTTAATTCAGGAAAAATTAAATCGAACTGAAAAAACCAACCGTACTTAAACAATAACACATAATCAAAAACGCCCCGAATTCCGGAGCGTTTTTATTTTTATTTGATGAAAGCCTTTAAAACTTATTCTCAACCTCCGCTGCTTTCAGCAGGAATGTATGCATATCGGTGTTTTTCATAAAAGATTTCATCTGTTCGCTTCCCGGCCCAAACATGGCCAATTCACTGTAATCGGCCGAATGGTCCATACTGATCCAGCCCACGGAAGTATGCTCCTGCTGAATCTGCGACAGCAGTTTGAAAGGCAGGTGTCGCGGGTTATAAACGCCGTCCTCCATTTTCGCTTTGGCGTAATAGGATTGGATTTCTTTTGCCTGGTCTTCCGTAATCGAAATTCCGGCATTCGCCTGTGCAATTCTGTTTTTTATGTTGCTGATACTGTCTGTTGGATTAAGTCCCTGAAGAATCCATTCATTCGTCTGCGAAAACTGCTGGATTCTGTCGAAATTGCTGTTCACGTTTTTACCGTAGATCAAACCCGGGTTGGCGTTTCCGTGATCGGAAGTGAGAACCACCAGGGTGTTGCCGTCCTTCTGGGCAAAATCTAGCGCGGCTTTCACGGCGTCATCAAATGCCAGCTGATCATATAGAAGTCCTGAAATATCGTTCCCGTGTGCCGCCCAGTCCACTTTTCCGGCTTCCACCTGCATGACGAACCCGTTTTTATGGTCTTTCATCTGGCTGATGGCTTTCGAAGTCATTTCCGCTAAAGTTGGAATATTGCCCTTCATGAAACTGCTGCTCAGATGATCGGTAGCATAGGGCAGGCCGTCTTCATCAAAGGTTGCGATCAGCGGTTTGTTTTGCGGTGCGGCATTCATTTCAGCTTTATTCCGCGCTACCGAATAGCCTTTGTTCCTGAAAACAGCGTACATGTCCTTTTTGTCTTTCCGCTGTGCCGCATCAAAATATTTATGTCCGCCGCCCATTATCACATCAAAACCCAGTTCCGAATAGATGGTGGCAATTTCCTCCTGGGAATTACGGCTTTTTGTAAAAACAGAAAATCCGGCCGGTGTGGCATGCGTAACAGGAACGGTCGTTACAAGACCAATTTTCTTACCTGCTTTTTTAAATTTCTGTAGAATGGGAAGATGTTCCTGCCCATTGGCGCCGATATTCAGGCTGCCGTTATTAACGCGGTGGCCGCCGCCCCATGAGGAACTTGCTGCAGCTGAATCGGTAACGATAGAACTGGCGGAAGCCATATCCATCACTCCTCTCTGTACAAGATTTTCTTCATAAAGCGAAATCCAGTGCGAAGGTCTCCCCAGTTTACGTCGGCTGTATAAATCTGCCATATGCAGCGTGCCCGAGCTCATCCCGTCGCTCACCATAAAAATAATATTCTTTGCCTTTTTGCCTCCAAACTCTTCCTTGAAGATATTGGCTTTGGCTGAAAAAGGTGTCAAAAGCAGTCCGCCTAACGCCAGCGAGCCGCCTTTCAGTAATTCCCGTCTTTTCATTAATCCTATTTTTTTCAAATTTAAACAAACAAGTATTAACAAAGCATGAATTTTTAAAAACTTGGGTTACCCCTTATAATTTCTTTTAAATTTGCAGTGATATAAACTTTGATAAAATGTCCGGAAAAATTAAAATTCTGTTTTTCGTGTTCCTGTCCGTTTTAGGTATGAACGCGCAGATAAATCAATCATCCCCCACACCCAAACCCAAACTGGTGGTAGGAATTGTGGTAGACCAGATGCGGTGGGATTTCCTCTACCGCTACGAAAGCAAATACGGCACTGGTGGTTTCAGGAGGCTCCTTAGCCAGGGATACAGCTTCAGTAACGTAATGATCGATTATGTTCCCACGGTAACCGCATTGGGGCATACTTCGATTTACACAGGCTCGGTACCTTCCATCCACGGCATTGCCGGAAACGACTGGACAGACCGCGAAACCGGCAAAAACGTATACTGCACGACCGATGCATCGGTAAAGGGAATCAGTGCCAGTTCAGAAAAAATCGGGGCACACTCGCCGCACAATCTCTGGAGCACGACGATTACGGACCAGCTCGGAATGGCTACCAATTTCCGTTCGAAAGTGGTGGGAGTATCACTGAAAGACAGGGCTTCCATTCTGCCAGCCGGGCACAATCCTACCGGAGCATTCTGGTTTGATGAAGGTATAGGAAATTTTGTAACCAGTTCCTATTATATGAACGAACTGCCGCAGTGGCTGAAGAACTTCAATGCGCAGAATTGGGGAGAAAAACTGGTAGCCAACGGCTGGACCACTTCACTTCCCCTCTCGCAATATACCGAAAGTACAGCTGATGACGTTCCGTGGGAACAGCTTTTGGGAAGTGCAAAAACCCCCACCTTTCCATATCATAATCTTGCGGCAGATTATGCCACGAAGAAAGGAATCATCAGAACTACACCGTTCGGAAATTCATTAACGCTGAAAGTTGCTGAGGCCGCGCTTGACGGTTATCAAATGGGCCGTAATGCAGAGACGGATTTTCTTGCCATTAATATTGCCTCTACCGATTATGTCGGACATTCTTTCGGCCCGAATTCTATTGAAGTACAGGATACCTATTTAAAACTTGATAAAGACCTGGAACAGTTTTTTAATATGCTCGATAAAAAAGTGGGCAAAGACAATTACCTCGTGTTTCTCTCCGCAGATCACGGTGCGGCCAATGCTTTAGGATATATGCAGTCGAACAAAATGCTGACCGGACTTTTTGATGAGGGACTTCAGAAAAATCTTGAAGAAGAACTGAAAGTAAAATTCAGTCAGGAAAAGCTGATCTGGGGAATCGACAATTACCAGATTTATCTGAATCACAAACTCATCCGTGAAAATAATCTGGATGTAGAGGCTGTTAAACAGCAGCTGCTGGCCTATCTGAATAAAGATCCCCGCGTTCTGTATGCGGTGGATCTGGCTAAGGTTGGCTCTTCAGCGATACCCGAACCCATTAAATCAAGAATCATCAATGGATACAACTGGCAGCGGAGCGGTGACATCCAGATTATTTCGCACGACGGAATGTTGCCGAACTATGCCAAGAAAGGAACCACTCACAGTGTTTGGAATTCCTATGACGCCCATATTCCGCTGATCTTCATGGGAACAGGAATTAAAAAAGGAGCGAGCGCCAAAGCTTATCACATGACGGATATTGCACCCACCTTGGCTCAGATCTTAAAAATCGAAAACCCAAGCGGAAACATCGGTAATCCTATTACTGAGGTTTTGGGAGAATAGATTTTAAGACTAAGTAATAAAAATTATGAAAGGTGAAAAGTTTCGCGCGCCGCAGGCGCGCGAAACTTTTTTTATTATACAATCCGCAGTTTGGATATTAATTGTCAATCGATCAGTTCAATCCTTTAAATCTGCGAGAAAAATTTTTCAGTTCAAACCAACTGTAGTTGCTTCTACTTGCTCAATCATTTTGGCTCATAAAAAAAACTGCCCTTAAGCAGTTTCTGTCTATAATGAATTTGTGTTATTTCCCTTTCTGTGGTGGATAGTTCGCCATGATCTCTGCAACGATTTCAGGAATCTGTCGCTGTTTGGATTTCGGAGAATCTACGGAAATACCGCTGCCGATTCCCTGCCAAACCAATTTCTGGGTTCTGGCATCAATCAGATCCAGAATCAGTGCGCCCTGATTGTAATTGGAAGTCCAGGTTCTGTTCATCCCAACACCCCAACCGAAAGGTCCGCCCCAGCCATACATTCCATACGGTCTGGAAGACTGTACATCCTGAATTTTCTTGTGATTCGCTTTCACATTCACAATTAAATCCGGGTTATCACTCACGCTCATACCTTTTGTCTGTAATTGTTTAGAAACTTCGTTCAGCACCCGGTCTTTATCGATATCATTCAGTTTCAGGTCGTCGATTCTTAATTTGTACGTTTTATACTCGTTAAAGTTTGCAGTTTCTGCATAATCAGATCTCACGTTAAAAGGACTGCAGGAAGTTAGTCCTAACGTGGCCGAAGCTAAAAGAAGAAAAATATACTTTTTCATTTGGAGTAATTTATTTATTTTTTTTAATCGGTTTTATAAAACGGTCGGTCTTTTTATCATAACCGTAGGGACAGTGTTTACAGCCACTTTTGCAGCAGTAGCCGCGTTTCAGGTGGTATTTCTCTGTAAAAACCTTATAACCCTGCTCGTTATAATAAAAGTCTTCATGTTCTTTGATGCTGTTTTCGCTCATGGGTTAAATCAAAATGGCCGAAAATTTTATCTTTGTAAGATGATTATTGTCTGGCAGTCACTGCTCAAAAATACAAAAATTTCAGCGATTACCCTTTTTCCGGTGATCATCCTGCGCAAACCTGAATCCCGGCACGACAAAATCCTGATCAATCACGAAAAAATTCACCTTCGCCAGCAACTGGAGCTGCTCATCATCTTCTTCTATCTCTGGTACGTCATCGAATATTATTTCTGGTATTTTCGGCTCAAAGACAGTTTCCTGGCTTATAAATATATTTCTTTCGAGCGTGAAGCCTTTGCCATGGAAGATGATCCGGATTACCTGAAAACCCGCAGACTCTGGAGTTTCTGGAAATATATAGGAGGTTAATTTTCTTTGGGCGCCTTATCCGGCTTTCACTGCTCGCTTCCCTGTTCCTGCGTCGCCGGGAGAGCTCAGACAAACCGTTCAATCCGGGGCGCAACACGGCTGTTATAGAAAGTGCAATTTAAAACAAACAAAGAACTTTCCAGACACCCAGCATCCAGACACCCAACATCCAGCACCCGGAATGCAAACACATTCAGAGAAAACACAATCGAAAACATCCACTTTCCAAAATCTTTCCCGAAATTTGCAGCATGACCATTCCTGAAATTTCAATCCCCCTCACCGAAATTCCTCTGGAAAAAAACATAAAGCTTTTCATCAAAAGAGAAGATCTTATTCACCCCGGAATTTCAGGTAATAAATTCTGGAAACTCTACTACAACATTAATCAATATCTTCAGCAGCAACCGGAATATCCTTTCATCGTTACGTTTGGCGGCGCATTTTCCAATCATATTGCAGCCGTTTCTGCGCTGGGAAAAGAACAGGGAATTAAAACTTTGGGAATTATCCGTGGAGAAGAACTTGAGGACAAATGGCAGGAGAATCCCACATTAGCGTTCGCGCACACCAACGGAATGGCCTTCCGGTTTGTGACCCGTACAGCGTACAGAAATAAGGAATCTTTAACCCGGGATCTTCAGAAAGAATTTTCCAGCGCATTGATTATTCCGGAAGGGGGAACCAACCATCACGCCGTGAAGGGCATACAGCACATGCTGAATGAAGGTACAAAAAGTTTTGATTATCTTTGCACCGCAGTTGGTACTGGCGGAACCGTTTCCGGACTCTCGAAATTTGCTGGAGAACACCAGCAGGTTTTGGGTTTCAAAGCGGTAAACGATCCAACGCTGGATGATGAGGTCTTTAAGTTATCAGGAAGAAAAAATTTTACTCTTTTTGAAGCTCACGACGGCAGTTACGGCAAAATAACTGATGAAAATATCCGTTTTATCAATAATTTTTCAGAATATTACGGAATTCAGCTGGACCCGGTTTACACCGGAAAAATGATGAGGCTTATTTTCAGGCTGATAGAAGAGGATTTGTTTCCGGAAAACGCCAGGATTCTGGCTTTCCATACCGGCGGGCTTCAGGGAATTTCCGGAGCGAACCGGATGTTGGAAGAACATAACAGGCCTTTAATCAGACTGATAAAAAGTTGACTAAACAACAGTTTATGAAGAGAATATTTTTTGCTTTTGCATTGATCATTGTATCAAAATTCCATGCTCAGACCTGGAAAAATGATGAGCAGTACATTCAGAAATTTGCGGCGTATGCTGTTGAGGAAATGGAAAAATACAAGATTCCTGCCTCCATTACTTTAGCTCAGGGACTTTTAGAAACCGGTGGCGGACAGAGCCGCCTCGCACAGATCGGTAAAAACCACTTCGGAATCAAATGTAAAGAAGACTGGACGGGCAAGACGATGAAACACACTGATGATGCACCTAATGAATGCTTCCGCGTGTACGACGATCCGAAAGAATCCTATGAAGACCACTCAAAATTTCTGGCTTACCGAAAATATTACGTGAATCTCTTCAAACTCGACATGAAGGATTACAAAGCCTGGGCACACGGACTGAAAAAAGCCGGATATGCTACAAATCCCCGCTACGCCTACATCTTAATCGACAAGATTGAAAAAAACAGACTTTACGAATTCGACAATACCAATTCAAAAGAAGTTCTGTACACCGTTCTGAAATTGTATCCCGGACTGCGCGACGATAAAATCTTCATGGCGCAGCTCGATCAGAGTAAAGCTTCCTCCAAACCAGTGACTGT
This sequence comes from Chryseobacterium sp. HSC-36S06, assembly GCF_024171485.1. Classification (GTDB taxonomy): domain Bacteria; phylum Bacteroidota; class Bacteroidia; order Flavobacteriales; family Weeksellaceae; genus Kaistella. The sequence continues at coordinate 14,021 of NZ_JALJZX010000003.1, read as the reverse complement.
AAAAGTTCCGTACGAACAGACTTCGTATGCGAAGCAGCAGCAGACCGTAGAAAGGATTAGGACAAGAGCAGAAATTCTCAGTTCAATTCTAGTGAAAAACCATCCGAACGGTGGAAAAAAATTCGTGATTATCCCAGAAGATGCTGAATTGAGTCTTGTTTCAAAGAAATTCGGGATTTCCGAAAGCAAACTCATGAAATGGAACGAACTCGACGGTACCCAGCTGCGCAAAAACGACGTACTCTTTCTGGAATCCAAGTCTTCCACAGGAAACGTTGCCAGCTACAAAACCAAGGTTGGCGAATCCATGCATGATGTTTCTCAGAAATTCGGCATTAAACTCAGCAAATTGTATTCAAAAAACAGAATGGCTTTCGGTGAACAGCCCAAAGCCGGACAACTCATTTACCTTAAAGACAAAAAACCGCGAAGCTAGTTCCCGGCAACAATCATCCAACATCCATCATCCATCACCCAACATCCAACACCCATCATCCAACACCCAACATTCAATGCGATACCAAAGAAGTTCAGCTTTATTCGATGAAGCGTACCAATATATTCCGGGCGGCGTGAATTCCCCCGTGCGTGCCTTCAAATCTGTAGGAGGCGTTCCCATTTTTATGAAATCTGCGAAAGGCGCGTATATGACCGACGCCGATGACAATGTGTATATCGACTACATTAATTCGTGGGGACCGGCGATTTTAGGACATACACATCCTGAAGTTCTGGAAGCCATCAAGAAGCAGGCAGAAAACGGATTTTCCTACGGAACACCTTCCGAACTGGAAACAGAAATAGCTAAACTCATAGTGCAGAATGTGCCGAACATCGACCAGATCAGAATGGTTTCTTCGGGAACTGAGGCGTGTATGAGCGCCATCCGTTTGGCGAGAGGTTTTACAGGAAGAGATAAATTCATCAAATTCGAAGGCTGTTATCACGGACATTCCGATTCTTTTTTAATTAAAGCAGGAAGCGGTGCTGCGACTTTCGGAAACCCGAATTCTCCGGGCGTAACAGCCGGAACGGCAAAAGATACTTTGTTGGCGAGATATAATGATATTGAGCAGGTGGAAGATCTGTTCCGCCACAATCAGGGCGAAATCGCTGCGGTAATTGTAGAGCCGGTTGCAGGAAATATGGGCTGTGTGTTGCCTGAGAACAATTTTCTTCAAAATCTGAGAAAACTTTGCGATGAAAATGGTGCGTTGCTCATTTTTGATGAGGTGATGACGGGTTTCCGTTTAGGTTTTGGCGGTGCTCAGGAAGTTTATAACGTGAAAGCCGACTTGGTTACTTACGGAAAAGTAATCGGTGGCGGACTGCCGGTTGGAGCTTTTGCCGGACGAAACGAAATTATGGATCACCTTGCTCCGAAAGGTGCGGTGTACCAGGCCGGAACTTTAAGCGGAAATCCTTTGGCGATGAGAGCAGGTCTTACAACGCTTGAACTCATCCGAAAAGATGAGAATTTCTATCAGAACATTAATAAAACTACAGAAACCCTGGATTTCGAGATTGGAAAAATCCTCAATTCAAAAAATATTGAACACCGCATCAACCGTAAAGGTTCCATGATGAGCATCTTTTTTCACATCAATGCGGTTTCTAATTTTGATGAAGCAGCACAGGCCAATCATTCGCTGTTCAATAACTTCTTTCATTTTCTCCTTGAAAACGGAATTTACCTTCCACCGAGCGGCTACGAAACCTGGTTTATTTCTGATGCGATCAAGGAAAAAGAAATCGACCGGACGCTTGATGTTATCAGAAAATTTGAATATTCTTAAATTAAAAAAGGAATAATAAAAAATATCCGTCTGCCGTTAGCAGATAAAACTAAGAAGCGATGAAAAAGAAAATCTTAAACATATTAGGGATTTCATGGATTGTGACGACCATTGGTTTTGTAATGGACGGTGATCCTACAGTGCCAGGTGTACTATTAAGATTTACGGAGTTCTTCTTCATGTTAGGAATTGTGTTCTTAATTCTGTCCGTTTTTTATTTCCGAAGTATGTTTATTAAAAACCGTTTTCGAAAATTAATCAAGTGAAACTGAAACATAAATAAACAAAAAGCCAACTGCGAGAGTTGGCTTTTTATTTTAGTTAGTTATCTTAAGGTTTTGCTCTTTCATATTGATGTGGAAAAAAGCAATGGTCGTTATTTTTAAAAGAACCGCGAACCGGAAGGTAAGGGTTTCTAAGAATTTCGCGGGCGACAAAAATTAAGTCCGCCTGTTCATTCTGAAGAATTTCTTCCGCCTGTTTTGCTGTTTTTATCAATCCAACAGCGCCGGTTGCAATTTCTGCGTCTTTTTTCACAGCTGCCGCCAATGGAACTTGGTAGCCGTCAAAAAGGGTGATTTTAGCTCCGTGGATATTTCCACCGCTGGAAACATCGATGAGGTCGACACTTTTTTCCTTTAAAATCCTGGCTAGTTCTACACTGTCTTTAATGTTCCAGCCGTTGGTGGCATACTCAGTTCCTGAAATTCTTACGAATAACGGGTGATTTTCATCAAGTAATTCGTTTACTGCTTCAACAATTTCGAGTAAAAACCGGATTCTGTTTTCAAAACTTCCGCCGTATTCATCGGTTCTGACATTGGATAAAGGTGACAGAAACTGATGGATTAAGTAGCCGTGTGCCGCATGGATCTCAATTAAATCGAAACCAGCCTCAAGCGATCTTTGTGCGGCTTTCTTAAAGTTTTGAACCAGCTGTTTAATTTCTTCCACCGTTAATTCATGGGGAATTCTTTCACTTTCTTCATAAGGAATTGGGGAAGGAGCTACGGTTTCCCAGCCTTCTTCTAAAGAAATCTGTTTTCCGTTCCAGGTCGATGCCTTTCTGCCGGCATGCGCAAGCTGAATCCCGATTTTGCTGTCAGAATTTTCATGCACAATTTTCACAATTTTTGAAAGCGCTGCGGCCTGTTCATCATTCCAGATTCCCATACATTTATTGGTAATGCGGCCTTCGGGCACAACGCCGGTAGCTTCTACAATGATGAGTCCGGTTCCGCCCTGTGCGCGGCTGGCATAGTGCAGAAAGTGAAAATCATTGGCCATTCCGTTTTCGCAGGAGTACATACACATCGGCGACATGACCCAACGGTTTTTAAGTTCGATATTTCTGAGTTTTAAAGGGGTATAAAGCATTTAGATATTGTATTTAATCCATCAAAGATACGGAATCGTGCAGTTTTCGGGATGCTGAGGATATCAAAAAAAACAATAGGTTCCGTTTAAGAAACCTATTGAAGTGTTATTGTTTTAAGCGGGCAGCGGATTAAGCTCTCGCTCCCAGAATCGGTGCAGCATGATTGCGCCGGTAAATTCGTCTAAATTACCGTTGGTAATAATGCCGTCTTCGGGGTCTTTAAGCTGGGGAACTGCTTTTTTAATAAGGTCAGCTCCATTTTCATCAGCGCCAATAGGTTTACAGTGCTTATACGCTTCAGCAACAAAGTGCAGTGCGCCGGCATGTTCCAGAAGTGTATTTACGCTTTCTCCTCCTGCAACGTATACCGCATCGAAAACTACTGAAGCAGCGGTGAGCAAACTGTCGTCAACAGGATATTGGTCGCCGGATTTTGTGGTAACAAACCCGTGTCGCGGCGCAATGATTTGAACCATCGCGTCCATTTCGCAGAGTTGTTTTTTCACTCTTGTAAATGCATCATCATCTACACCGTCGGCGGTTAGGATGGCAATTCTCCTTGCTTTAATATTGGTAGGAAGTTTATTCGCCATGCTCACCGAAGGGGCTTCAGTGATCGGCAGCTTCACTTTTAAAGAATGGTGATCTTCCGGATTTCCGTCTGCAGGAATACTGCCGGTAATGGGCTGTGGTAATTTTTTGGGAACCAAACCGAGATGATCAGCGACTTTTTTAGCCAGGTCTTCATCAACTTCAAGCAGCATATCTACCATTCTTTGGCGGATCGGCACCAGCTGAACTTTCCCCAGTTCAAAAGAGAACGCATTCTGGATATGACGTTTCTCGTGATCGGTCATACTGTTATAGAACAGCGTTGCCTGGCTGAAATGATCGAAGAAACTTTTGCTTCTTTTTCTGATTTTCGAGGCATCGATACGTTCTTCAAATGAGGCAAAGCCACCTTCTTTAATCATGGCCTGAAACGGACAGCCCTGTGCCATTGAGTTGGGATGGTAAGAAACTTTTCCTTTTGGGATCTGCATTCTGTGGATGCCGTCGCGCTGGTTATTTGTTACGTCGGGTATCGCCCGGTTGATTGGGATTTCGTGGAAATTGGGCCCACCAAGTCTTGAGAGCTGGGTGTCGGTATAGGAGAATAGTCTTCCCTGGAGTAGGGGATCGTTGGTAAAATCGATTCCCGGAACCACATGTCCCGGATGGAAGGCTACCTGCTCGGTTTCTGCAAAGAAATTATCGGGATTTCTGTTGAGTGTCATTTTTCCGATAATTTCAACAGGCACCATTTCTTCAGGAATCATTTTGGTAGGATCGAGGAGGTCGAACGGGAACTTATGTTCATCTTCCTCGGGAACAATCTGCACGCCGAGTTCCCATTCCGGATACATTCCGTTTTCTATCGCATCCCAAAGGTCGCGGCGGTGGAAATCGGTATCTTTTCCGGCGAGGCGCTGCGCTTCGTCCCACGCAAGACCCAATACGCCCTGCAGCGGTTTCCAGTGGAATTTTACGAAATGTGATTTGCCTTCGTCATTAATAAATCTGAACGTATGGATTCCGAAACCTTCCATCGCGCGAAGTGTTCTTGGAATCGCTCTGTCGCTCATGAGCCACAAGATGTTGTGCATTGCCTCCGGCATCAGGGAGATAAAGTCCCAGAAGGTATCGTGGGCGGAAGCTGCCTGCGGGATTTCGTTGTCGGGTTCCGGTTTTACGGCGTGTACCAAATCCGGAAATTTCATGGCGTCATGAATAAAAAATACAGGAGTGTTGTTTCCCACAAGGTCATAATTCCCTTCCTGAGTGTAGAATTTAACCGCAAACCCACGGATATCCCGCGGTAAATCGGTGGAACCCCGGCTGCCCTGAACGGTAGAAAACCTTACAAACACCGGGGTTTTGATGGAGGTGTCATTCAGGAATTTGGCTTTGGTGTATTTCCCCATCGGTTTATAGAGCTGAAATTCGCCGTGCGCGCCGGAGCCACGGGCATGCACAATTCTTTCAGGAATTCTTTCGTGATCGAAATGCGTCATTTTCTCACGGAAGATGAAGTCTTCAAGAAGTGAAGGTCCGCGGTCTCCGGCTTTAAGTGAATTCTGGTCGTCATTAATCTTGATTCCCTGATTGGTTGTCATAAATTCGCCGTGGTCATCAACTTTATATTTTCCGAGCTGTTCTACTTTTGGGTTTGCGCCATTTTCAAACGGCTCCTGTTCGTTAATTTTCATAGTAGTGATTTGTTGGTTATACAGCGTTTATGTCTTTGGATTTGTGTTTTCCGGCTGCGGCCTGAGAGTTCAGGTTGGTGTCTGCTATAGTAGTAAGCAGGCAATCTGATTTTTTTTCTTCGCCTAAAGTACGAAGGAGCAGATCAAGTGCTTCTCTTTCGTTCAGTACTTTTGCATAGGCGCACAGCGTTCCGTAGCTGGCAATTTCGTAATGCTCTACTTTTTGAGAACTTCCGATAATGGCAGCATCGCGAACCGGACCTTCAGCTGCACCCGAAACGGTTTCTCTTCCTTCTTCCAGGATTCCTTCAATAGCAGGGCATTTTTTGGCTTCGGCTTTCATTCCCATCGAGGCGAAAGCTTCTTCCAACCGGACCACCTGTTGTTTAGTCTGCGCCAAATGATCTTTAATGGCCGTCTTGAGTTTTGGATCTGATGCATTTTCATACATTTCCGGAAGTGCTTTTACTAATGCATTTTCTGCATAATAAATGTCTTTCAAACCGTCTGTGAAAAGGTCTCGCAGCTGCATGGCACCGCCATTAGCCTGTTTCTTCGGAGGAGTTGTTTTTTTCTTTTCCATTTTAATTTTTTTTATTAATGTTTGAATTTGGTCGCTTTTGTTATTCCTTTCAGCCGGAATCTTACGTAAAGATTACAGTCGAAAATGATCGGAATGCACATTTCCAGCATCAATTTCTAAACCAAGTAATGAGCGGTTTTAGTTAAAATTTTCCTAAGACCGCTAGTAGTGATGTTGATTTATAGGTGATTCATTTTGCCAATCTGTTAGCGCTGTACAGCTAATAATTGAAAAATAAAAGGTATCTTTACTCCCCAATTTTTTTAAATGGAAAAAGAATTAAAAATCAGTTTTGAAGCGATCAGGAATTACGACAGTCTTGATGATACCGAGAAGAAACTCTTTGACGAGGCAAAAAAGATCAGAGAGAATGCATACGCTCCATACTCTCATTTTCATGTAGGATGTGCGGTTTTGTTAGAAAACGGCGAAATCATTACAGGAAGTAATCAGGAGAACGCGGCATATCCCTCGGGGCTGTGCGCCGAGCGAACCACGATTTTCTGGACTGCTGCCAATTTCCCCAATGTGAAGATGAAGAAGCTTTTTGTGATTGGTGCGCCAAAAGATGCATTGTCATCGACGCCAATTCCGCCGTGTGGATCGTGCCGACAGTCGATCCTGGAATACGAAGCCAAACAGCAGGAAGGAATTGAGATTTATTTCGCGTCACTGGACGGTGAAATCTTCAAAACCAAATCAATCCGCGATCTGCTTCCGTTTTCCTTTGATTCATCTTATCTTTAGTATATATAAAACTAAGTTCAAACAAATAGTATCATGAGAATCGCAGCCATCGATATCGGGAGTAATGCAGCCCGGCTTCTGATTAACGAAGTCACCGAGCCTAAAAAAGGCAAGCCGGAGTTTATGAAACTTAATCTGCTGAGAATTCCGCTGCGTTTGGGTATGGATGTTTTCACTCACGGAAAGATAGGTGCCGAAAGGGAGGAAATGGTCATCAGTTCGATGAAGGTTTTCAGCGATCTCATGAAAATCTATAAAGTGGAACATTACCGTGCATGCGCGACCAGTGCGATGCGCGACGCTAAAAACGGTGCGGAAATCATTCATGCTGTAAAGGAAACTTCGGGAATCAATATTGAAATCATTTCAGGCGACGAGGAAGCCACTCTTATTTACGAAAATCACGTGGCGGAAGGTCTTGATAAAGATTCGGCTTATCTTTATATTGATGTAGGTGGCGGATCCACAGAATTGACTTTCTACGAAAACGGAGAAATGAAATATGAACATTCCTTCAATATCGGTACAATACGACTTCTGAATAATCTGGTGAAAGAAGAGCACTGGAAAGAAATGAAAGAAGAAATCCGTAAAAATATCAACAGTAAAAAACCTGTTGTAGCAATCGGTTCCGGCGGAAACATCAATAAAATATTTTCGATGAGCAAGACAAAAGACGGAAAACCGATGTCTACGGCTTACCTGAAAAAATATTATAAAGAAATGAATGGCCTTACCGTAGTGGAAAGAATGAGCAAATTCGGACTCAGGGAAGACCGCGCCGATGTACTGGTTCCTGCTTTAGAAATCTTTAATAATGTAATGAGCTGGGGAGATATTGACAAAATATTCGTTCCAAAGATTTCGGTGGCCGACGGTTTAATCCACCGTATTTATGATAACCTGAAGAGTAAATAGAATTATTTTTTACCCAATTCAATTACTTCAAGATTTTCGATCTGGTCTTTATTGATTTCGAACCGCATCATCGTTCGCATCTGATGCCAGCCGACTTTTCCCATAGCGCCGGGATTCAGGTGCAGAAGATTGTTTTTCTGATCGAACATCGCTTTCAGAATATGGGAATGTCCGGAAATAAAGAGTTTCGGCGTCTGTTCTTCAATTTCTTTCTTCGCCAAGGGAGTGTATTTTCCGGGATAACCGCCGATGTGTATCATCAAAATTTCTACCTCTTCACATTTAAATCTTAAAACTTCAGGAAAAATTTTTCTGATTTCTGTACCGTCAATGTTTCCATAAACGCCGCGCAGCGGTTTTATGTTCTCCAGTTTTTCAATTACCTCCATGTTTCCGAAATCTCCGCAGTGCCATATTTCATCTGCTTGTTTAACGTAATCTAGAATACGGTCATCGATATAGGAATGAGAGTCGGAGAGGAGCAGAATCTTTTTCATAAAAGACAAATTACTTTATTTTTCTTCACTTTTCCGAATTTAATTTTAGAAATTTGCAGCCATGCGATATTTCATTGAATTTTCTTACTGCGGAAAAAACTATTTTGGTTATCAGATACAGCCCAGGGAAATTTCTGTTCAGCAGGAACTTGAAAAAGCACTTTCAACTTTGCTCAGGCAGGAAATTAAAACTACCGGAGCCGGAAGGACCGACACCGGGGTGCATGCAACAAAAATGTTCGCGCATTTCGATACTGATATAAAACCGGATCAGAATTTGGTTTACAAGCTCAACAGTTTTCTTCCGGATGACATCGCAGTGAAGAAAATTTTTGAAGTGAAAGATGATTTTCATGCCAGATTCAATGCCACGTATCGCACTTATGAATATTATATTTCATCAGAAAAAAATCCCTTTACTCAGGATTCTTCCTGGCAGATGTGGCGGCGTAAACTCGATATCGATCAAATGAATGAGGCCTGCAAGATTCTTTTTGAATATGAAGATTTTACCAGTTTCGCCAAACTTCAAACCGATAGTAAAACCAATAACTGCAAAATTTACAAAGCGATTTGGGAACAGAAAGGCACTGAAATGAAATTCACGATTTCCGCTGACCGTTTTTTAAGAAATATGGTAAGAGCAATTGTAGGAACGATGGTAGAAATTGGGAACGGCAAAATTAAACCGGAAGATTTACGAAAAATCATCGAGAAAAAAGACCGGAATTCGGCAGGAACTTCCGCACCACCGCAAGGTTTGTTTTTGGTGGATGTGGGTTATAATTTTTAAAACTGACAAATGATAGGAATTTTTATTTTGATTTTTGCGTACCGGTATTATGCTTCTCTGGCTGAAAGGTTTAGGAAAGTAAAATGGCAGTACGGACTTCTGGCAATTGGTATATATTTGGGAACACAGCTGTTTTTCGGTTTGTTTTACGGAATTTATCTTGCGTTAACAGATCCGGAAGAAATCGATAACATTAATTATACAGGATTTTCCGGCGTGAATTTAATTGGCTGGCTCCTTTCCATTGCTGCGGTATATGGGATTTATAAATTTTTAGAAAACAGATTTCTGAAAGAACGCCTGAAAGGTCCAGCAATAGAAATTCAGGATATCGGAAAGAAAGAGGATTAAAATATGAAGAAACAAAGCACCTGGGATATAATTAAAAGACTCTTTAAGATTGGGATGAAATTCCGGTCGTGGTTTATCATTACGCTGGTAATTTCCATCGTTTTATCCGTAATTTCCACGTATCGGCCATATCTTACGATGCAGATTGTAGATACTGATATCATCAAGCTTAAAGACGAAGGTTTGATGATGAAACACATTTATATTCTGGTGGCTTTGGTTTTTGGGGAAACGATTCTGAATTTTTTCCTCGTTTATTTTTCAAACTTCATTTCTCAGAATGTCATCCGCGATATCCGCGAAAGGCTTTATCATAAACTCATTTATTTCCGTACCTCCTTTTTCGATAAGACCGCGATCGGGCAGCTTGTGACGAGAGCCGTGGGTGATGTAGAAACCATTTCAACAGTTTATACCGATGGTTTTCTGATGGTTTTCGGTGATATTCTCCGAATTATTTTTGTACTGATCATGATGTTTCAGGTTGATGTACATTTAAGTTACATTTCGCTGGCAATTCTTCCGCTGATGGTTGTAATTACAAGATTCTTCCAGAAAAAACTCAGGATGGCTTTCGGTGATGAAAGAACCTGGACCGCAAACCAGAACTCGTTTGTACAGGAACGTTTGCAGGGAATGTCATTGATTCAGGTTTTCAACCGCCAGCAGGCAGAATTTAAGAAATTTGATCAGATTAATATTACGTTAAAGGCTGCATTGCTCAGAACCGTATTTATATTTTCGCTGTTTTTCCCAGTTGTGGAATTGATTTCGTCCCTATTCATAGGATTTATCCTTTTCTATGGCGGATATATCACGATTTCTGCAGGAGTGGTAATTGCCTTTATTCAGTATATCTCAATGTTGATCCGTCCGCTTAGACAGATCGCTGACCGTTTCAATAATATACAGCGGGGAATCGTTGGCGCTGAAAGGGTTCTGGGTGTAATGGATGAAGATTTTGCACTGCCCAACGAAGGCAAAGTAATGAAAGATCATTTTGACGGAAAGATTGAATTTAAAGACGTATATTTTTCCTACGATGAAAATCAGAACGTTTTAAAAGGTATCAGTTTCAAAGTGAATCCTGGTGAAACCGTAGCAATTGTTGGAGCGACCGGAGCAGGAAAATCTACCATCATCAGTTTAATTACGAGGCTTTATGATATCAATTCAGGGCAGATTCTTCTGGATGATGTCGCCTTAAAAGATTATGAACTCTATAATTTAAGAAGCCATATCGGTGTGGTGCTGCAAGACGTATTCCTTTTCCACGGTACCATTTTCGAAAATTTAGCTTTTGGAGACGAAACCGTGACTTTAGAAAAAATTAAAAGCGTAGCAAAAGATATTGAGGTAGATGATTTCATCGAAAGTCTTCCCGGCGGTTACGATTATGTAGTGCGTGAAAGAGGTTCTTCCATTTCCCTCGGACAGCGGCAGCTGCTTTCATTTTTACGCGCCTACCTTTCTGATCCAAAAATTCTGATCCTGGATGAAGCGACTTCTTCCATCGATCACGAAAGTGAAAAGCTTATCCAGAGAGCAACGGAGAAAATTACAAAAAACCGGACCTCCATCATTATTGCGCACAGGCTTTCGACCATTGAAAAAGCCGATAAAATTATCGTAATGGAACACGGCAAAATTGTTGAAGAAGGCAAACACCTTGAACTTCTTGATAAAAACGGTTATTATTCCACCCTTTACCGGGCACAACTGAAACGGGATGTTGCCGAAAGTGAAGCATAATAAAAGCGCCGGAATTATTTCCGGCGCTTTTATTTTAAATGTTATGACTATTAGTTTCCCACGATTGTTTTTGCCGTAACAAATTCTTTAAGCGCAATCATTGAAAGTTCGGTTCCGTAACCTGACGATTTTGCACCTCCGAACGGAAGTCTTGGATCTGAGCTTGTTTCTTTATTAATGCTTACAGTTCCCGATTCCAGATTCTGAATGAAAAACTCCTGTCTTTTTTTTGTCTTAGTCCAAACTGAATTGGCAAGACCGAAAGGAATATCGTTCGCCAGTTTCAGGGCATCTTCATCATTCTTGGCAATCATCACCATACCCAGGGGACCGAAAAGTTCTTCCTGCAGGATAGGATTTCCTTTTTTTACACGGATTAAACCAGGCTCGAAAGCCTGATCAGAAATGCGCTTCAGCGGTAAAATAATTTCCGCACCGTTTTTCAGGGCTTTTTTATATTGTTTTTCAAGTTCGTCGGCAAGGTCAGGTCTGGCCATCCCACTTAAATTAGTCTCTTTTTTCAAAGGATTTCCGGGGATGTATTTTTGGTACTCCGTAATAAATAGGGGTAAAAATTCTTTTTCAATATTTTTCTGAATGATAAAACGTTTTGCGGCATTGCAGGCCTGTCCGCAGTTTTGGAGTCTCGCCTTGGCACCGCTTTCTGCAGCTTTCTTCAGATTGGCATCATCCAGAACAATAAAGGCATCACTTCCTCCCAGTTCAAGGAGCGATTTTTTAATGTTTTTTCCTGCGATCGACGCAACTTCAGCGCCGGCTTTCTCGCTTCCGGTTAAACTTACTCCTTTTATAAGCGGATTTTCCAGCACTGTTTTAACTTCGGCATGACCGATCTCTAAATTTTGAAATATCCCTTTGGGGAATCCGGCTTCCAGAAAAAGTTTCTCGATCATTTTTCCGCTCCCGAAACAGATTGAAGCGTGCTTCAGAACTACTGTATTTCCAGCAAGAATGGCGGGAACAGCAAACCTCAGAACCTGCCAGAACGGAAAATTCCAGGGCATTACTCCCAGAATCACTCCCATTGGAGCATAATGGATCTCGGAGAGTTTGTATTCTGTTTTTATCTTTTCGGGTTTCAGTATGTTTTCTGCGTTGGCGTAGAATCTCGCCATCAGTGCACATTTTTCAACTTCCGCGATGGATTGAGAAACCGGTTTGTTCATCTCTCTGGTGATGTTCTTGCCAAATTTTTCAGCATTCTTTTCCAGAAGGTCAGCCAGTTTTATAAGATGCTTCTGTTTTGTAGAAAAAGGAATATCCCGCCACTGGAGAAAAGATTGATGAGCGGAATCTATTTTTTTAGATAAAATCATTGTTTATTGATATTTGAATTTATAGAAATTTCGTGCTAAATGAATTCGCACGCAATTCGTATTACAGCAAAGATAGTAAAAGAAGCAAAAACCATGATCGCTGTCCGCTTATTATAGTTATAGCCGTGGTGACAATTGACAGGCCGGTGCGTGATGCCCGAATAAGTTGATTGAAAGATTTGAGATTATGATAATTTTGAGTAATTTTGAAAAATAAAATTTAAAAAAATGAATACACCTTCTGAATTAAAGTACACAAAAGACCACGAATGGGTTAGAATTGATGGGGACACCGCAACAATTGGGATTACAGATTTCGCACAGGGCGAGTTGGGTGATATTGTTTTTGTAGATGTAGATTCTGTGGATGATGAACTTTCTGCAGGAGATGTTTTCGGCAGTGTAGAAGCTGTGAAAACTGTTTCAGACCTTTTCTTGCCGGTAAGTGGTACGGTAACAGAGTTCAATACAGATCTTGAGGACCAGCCGGAACTTCTTAACACGGATCCGTATGGCAAAGGCTGGATCATTAAATTGACGATTGCAGAGGGAGCAGATATGTCTGAACTGATTTCTGCAGAGCAATACCAGGAATCTCTTGGATAAAATATCGAAAATATTTATTAAGATTTTGCCCATTTATTGGGCATTTCTTACTTTTATGCTGCTCAAGCCGGGTGTGGAAAATTTAGAATACGCCTTTATGTTTGATGGTATTGATAAGATTCTGCATCTTACGATTTTCGCGATGTTGGGATTTTGTTTCACAGCAGCCTTCCCAAAACTGAAGTTTATTTTGTTCTTTCAGATTATGCTGAGCTACTCTATACTCACTGAAATTCTTCAGGATGAAATGGGCTGGGGAAGGTCTATGGAAGTTTTGGATTTGGTAGCAGATACAGTAGGGGTCCTTGCGGGATATTATATCTTTACCAAAGTAAAAAGCCTAACCTTTTAGATTAGTATACAAAAATATGCTCCCGCTTATGGCGGGATTTTTTTATTATATAAATAAGGATCGGTTTATCTACAAGGTTTTCTGATATACTATATAGCAGAACTTCTTCAATGATCTTGTGATAGGTTTTGGTTGGTTTGTATTAATGTATTCCTGTTCAAAAATTTTTGTCACAGATTTTCAGTACTTTGAGCAATTGGGATGAAATTAGTTTTGATAATATTTGGAACTGGGGAAAAAGATGGTATCTTTGCAGTCCCAAATCGAGAGAAACTGGGAGCGAAGTAGAAGATTATAAGGGCTGATGAGTAAAGGATTGAATCTTAAAAAAGATTTAAAAATTTTACTAAAACATTTGGTCTTTTAGAATATAGTTTATACTTTTGCAATCCCAAATCGAGAGAAGTGGGAAGCGCAGAAGGGATTAATTTGGATTAGATGGGATGAGGAATAAAGCTTACTAAAAAAAGTTTTAATTTTTCCTCAGAAACATTTGGTCAATTCAAAAATAGTTTATACTTTTGCACTCGCAATTCGGAACAAACGACAGAAAGAGTTTCCGGAAACAGCGAAAAGAAAAGAGATCATTGACATACAAATAACAACCAAAAAAGTAAGGAAAAACTAAAGCGTCAATTTTTTTGAGTGAGTCAGACAAACAT
>NZ_JALJZX010000002.1 GCF_024171485.1 Chryseobacterium sp. HSC-36S06 | reverse complement strand
GGGCCTTTACGAAAACACAAATTAAGAGAAAAAAAATCGATATAATATTTTTCATGTTTCGTTTGGAGGTGACGTTTCTACAATTACCGCTAACGAAAAAGTATTTGCGAAGAACGGGCTACTGCAAACCAAAAGTGGAAAGGTAAATCACCCGGAGCAAAATGCTTTTTCAGCTTTCTAAATTAGTAAAAATAGAAAGATGAAAAGCATTTTTGCATATTTTATTAACTAGATTCCGAAAGAAACCGTCAAGCCCGTTTTTTGCAAATACACTGTTAGCTGTAGTGCTTTTTAAAATATTTTCTTCAAAAAACTACCGATAATTTCTAATGAGCTTATTAGCATATTTTCGCTCCCGTAATTTCTAAGTGCTTTGATTTCATCTTTTTTATCACCTGCTTTTTTGCGTTTGATTTTTCGACCTAATTTTAGACCGTCAAAAATTGACCAACTAATTAGAAGTATGGAAGAAAGAATAATTAAAATTATTTGTAAATTTTCATTCATAAATGAGTTCAAGTATTTTGAGTTTTTAATGCTAACAAATCGTTAGGAACGTTTTGAAATTTTTAATTCATTCCTAATTTTTTCACAGAATAATAAAATTTCAATTACATGTTACTTGACGAGATTTTTGTCGCATTACAGCTAACGGAAAAAGTATTTGCGAAGGGCGGGCTAAATTTAACTGAAAGTTCAATTTCGACCAACCGGAGCAGATGCTTTTTCAGATTGTCTAAATTAAGGAAAAAAACAATATGAAAAGCAGCTGCGGCTAAAGGAATCGAGTGGTTGTTTTATATATTCAGCCCCGCCTTTTGCAAATACCGTGTTATCTGTAGTTGCATTTATTTATTCATTAATTATTCCGTAAATAACGTGATTTTGATACTCTCCATTTTTGCAAGTATGACAAAGCAAAACGCCTTCTTTTTTCATACCTGCATTTTGCATAACTTTTCCCGAAGAAGTATTAAAATCAAAATGGGTAGCAAAAATTCTCTTTAAGTTTAAAGTTTTGAAACCAAAATCAATTACGGCTTTTACAGATTCAGTTGCATATCCTATATTCCAGAATCTTTGGTCAATCCAGTAACCAAGTTCTGCTTTGTTAAAGCGTTTGTCAATTCCTAAATCAATTCCACCAATAATTTCTTCACTATTTTTCAAGCGAATTGCAAAAACATATTGATTTTCATTAATAAAACCTTCTTCTGATAATCTTAACCAAAATTCGGCACTTTTATCAGTATAAGGTGAAGGTATATTTACTGTATTTTTTGAATAAACTTCACTATTCAGGATTTCAGTAATTTTTTTTAAATCACTATTTTTAGGTTGGTTTAGAATAAGTCTTTCTGTTCTTAATTCTGGAAATTTCGTTTTATCCACGGCGTTTTTTTTGCAATTACAGATAACGGTTGGGTATTTCTGTTGGCGGGGCTTATTATAATTGCTTTTTGTAAATATAACAAAATGAGCAACTACCGAAAATCTTTATGATGTAAACTTCGACCCCGCTAATAGAAATACATTGTTATCTGCAGGCGTCTTACTTTGCATTAGTTTCTTTTTGTAAATTGATAATTAGTTCTTTTACTTCATTGCTTTTGAAACAATAATCATGAATTGGATAAACAAATTGACTCAAACTATCGTTCAAAATATCATTTTCATAGTATTTAATGTCTAAATCTTTAGTCGTTTTTATTTTGACATAAGGAAATTCTTCATTTTCAAAAAATATATTTTTTGATTCAATTTTTTTCATAGGAATTTCCCATTTTTGAAATGATTTTTTATTATCTTGGCCAATGTAGAAAGTTAATATTCTATTGTTCTCCTCATAAGTGACTTTCGTATCAACATTTATTTGGTTAGTGCCTTCATAGCATTTATTTATTTTTTGAATAGCACTCTCGATTCCTTGAACATTCTTACAAGAAATTAATAACAGAAATAATATTAAATAACTTACTTTCATTTTATTTTATTATTGTGGTGAGAGTGCGGATACGCTTGCAGATAACGTAAAAGTATTGGCGAAGTGCGGGCTTAATTTGAACGAAAGTTCAAGTTCAGACCAATCGTAGCCAATATTTTTTCAATGGAACTAAGTTAATCAAAAAAGTGGAATTGGAAAATATTGGCGGCTAAAGGAGTCGAGTAGTTCAACTAAACTTCAAACCCCGCATTTTGCCAATACACTGTTAGCTGCTGTCTCATTATTTATTATCCTGCATTCAGTAAATTACATGTGATAGCGTAACATAATAAGCAGTCAAATTCTGCATTTTGATCAAATTTTATAAAATCTAGATTAAGGCTTAAATTTCCCTTTTTGTTTGCTCCGATTACATTTTTCATTTTTACAATTCCAACTGTCTTGTTATTGAATTTAATTTTAGAATATATTTTATTTACAAAGTAGAAAGGATTATCAATAATTTCAATTTCTTTATTATTACAAATAAATTTACTTTTGAAAAAGTTGTATTTTCCAATTTCTTTAACTCGAAATTGAGCGTTTATTTCTTCAATTTTCAGTTTCCAAAAAATTGATTTTATTGAAATTGTTTTAAAGATTAAATTGTTTTCTGTATAATATTCGGAAACAACTTTCCCGTAAAGATCTGTTTTGCGCTTAACTATTAGAATTTCCATCAAATTTTTTCGAATAACTATATCGCCAAAATTTTGAACTTCGATTTGATACATTTTATGAGGTAGTCTTCTTGTGAGATTGCAGCTAACGGCTGGGTATTTCTGTTGGCGGGGATTATTATAACTAGTCTTTGTAAATTTAACCAAAAGAACAACTTGCTAAAATCTTTATGATGGAAACTTCAACCCCGCTAATAGAAATACTTTGTTACCTGCAGTGTTTTTTAATATAATTCGCTTCGTAATTTTCTATTTTTAATTTTCTTAAATATTATTTCATGTGCTTTTAAACCATTCGGAATTTTTTCCGCTTCAAAATTCTTTTCTCTATCGATTTTTTCAAATTTACCTTCAGAATTTCTTTTCATTTCAGTTGGACAATAGTCACAAGCAATTTCTTTAGTAAGTATTTTTATTTTATTCAGGTTTTCGGTTTTAATTCCTTGAAAATAATAAAATCCGCCATCACTTGAAGAATAAAGGGTGTCTTTTTTATTTACGGATATTGGGTTTTGGTCAATAAAAACACTATCATTTTTAAATTTTATTAAGGTTTCTCGTAACCACAAGATTCCAGTGTTACTTTCATCTAAAATTCCAATTTTTTCATAACCTAAAAATAAAGATTCACTTTCCTGACTTTCAATTTTATTTGATTTACAGGAAATCAAAATTAAGATTACAAAAAGTGTTTTCAGTGCGGTTTTCATAACATTGCAGGTAACTCTCAAATATGCGAAGATTATTCCAGACTACCAAATTTTTAATCCCTTGTTGTATAGTCATTTATATTTTTATAGCTTTGAGATATACAAAATGCGAAGTGCTGAAGTTATGCAAAATGCGAACATCATTTTCGATCCTGCCGTTTTTTCTTTTTCCACCGGTAACCACCGCGGCAAAGAAATCATATGGATAAGCTTTCCATATGAACAGCACCATATAGCACTGCTGAAAGAAAATACCACCCCAAAATGGTCCGCATCACACAAAAAATGGTACGTCACCGATAACCTTTTTTACCGAAACCTCTTCGGCATACAGCCCAATATTGTGGGAAAGGAGGTCATTGCTAAAATTTCTCTCGTCAATCAGCAGGCTTTCAGGAAATATCAGGAGATGCTCATTCTCAAAGGTTTCTCTCCCAATACAATCCGAACCTATAGCGTCGAATTCGCACAACTCCTTTACCTTATTAAAGATTATCCGGTCCAGAACCTCACACGCGAAAAACTGAAGTCCTATTTCCTCTACTGTACCAAAGAACTCGCCCTCTCAGAAAATCAGATTCACAGCCGAATGAACGCCGTGAAATTCTATTTCGAAAAAGTCCTTTATCAGGAGAAAATCCTCTTCGATATCCCCAGGCCCAAAAAACCGATACTCTTGCCCAAAGCACTCAATGCCAAAGAAATAAAGAAACTCTTCGCGGCTGTAGAAAATCCCAAGCACCAGCTCATTCTCCATCTCTGTTATGGCATGGGGCTTCGCGTCAGCGAAATCGTAAACCTCCGCATCAGTGATATCGATTCTGTCGCCAACACCGTCCTCATTCAGCGCGCCAAAGGCAAAAAAGACCGCTACGTCAATCTTCCCCAGTCCGTCCTTACAGAAATGCGAAACTATTACCGCGAGTACAGACCTACCGAATACCTCTTCGAAGGACAGTATGGCGGGCACATCACCACCCGAAGTGTGCAGCAGGTCTTCCGAAATGCCATGATCAAAGCCGGCATCACTAAAAAAGTAGGCATCCACGGACTGCGCCACAGCTACGCCACCCATCTCCTCGAAGCCGGAACCGATATTTCCCTCATCCAGAAACTCCTCGGGCACAATAACATTAAAACCACCCTAATTTACACCAGTGTAACCGACAGACAGTTAGGAAAAGTAGAATCACCCCTCGACAGACTCATGTCACCCAAACCCAGTGATTCGGCCTGATGATTAACAAAAATAGCGCAACCCTTTACTGCCACTAAATCCGCCGCGATCATCAGAATACCCCGCAGACAATTCCAGCCTTGTAGATACTTACCAGCAAGGAGGGCCAACAATTAATCTCCCGCTAATTTTTCCTGATAACGCTGATAATCAGGTTTAATGAGTTGAATAACGACCCAGGAGATTTTTGCATTAAAAAACCCGTCAAGGGCGTGGTTCTCCGATTCAAATGCCTCACTTCGTTAAAACCCCGACCTAGGAGATTTTCGCGTTAAGAAAAATAAAAATTTCTTAATCACATACTATCTGGATGAGAAACGTACAAAAACTTCCACTGTTTGAGTGGCGGCAATAATTAAACTACACGATAACCAGTCATATTTCCGCCCGAAACCGCTTGCGGTTCCACGACCAAAGGGAGTCAGTTTGGGGATTTTCTTAGAAGAAATATCAATTTTTAGCAAACCGACGAAGGAGGTTCGCCGATTCCATTAAAAATATAAACAAGGATGAGGCAAAAAGATCCAGTCTTGACTTTTTTGCTTACTTTTTGTGTCAAGACAATCCGCCACAAGCGGATCACTGATTCCATTGAAAAAACATAAATAATGAAGCAAAAAGTAAGTACAGTAATCTCCCGCTAATTTTTCCTGATAACGCTGATAATCAGATTTAATGAGTTGAATAACGACCCAGGAGATTTTTGCATTAAAAAACCCGTCAAGGACGTGGTTCTCAGATTCAAATCCCTCACTTCGTTAAAACCCCGACCTAGGAGATTTTCGCGTTAAGAAAAATTACAATTATTTCTCATCCGACCCTTCAACTAATCCGGGATAAAAATCCCCACTGTTCGAGTGGCGGCAAAAATTCATCTACACAAAAACACTTTGAATCTCCGCCCGAGTTTTGGGGATTTTGTTGAAATAATTGTAATTTTTTAGCGAAAAGATCCAGTCTTGACTTTTTTGCTTACTTTTTGTGTCAAGACAATCCGCCACAAGCGGATCGCTGATTCCATTGAAAAAAACATAAAAAAATGAAGCAAAAAGTAAGTATAACATTATATGCCTTGTATTTTTTTTGTATCAAGATCAATACTCACTCTTCAGCTACAACAACCCCCTGCAGAAAACCCTCGCCCCAAATAAACAACAAATCAAGGTAGCCCTTTCTGCGACGAAAATGCAGTGACACTTCCGCCCGGTTCTGCACGCTCACTTCAGGCGTGCCATGTACATGGCTGCGGTAATCCCCGTTTTCAAGATTAATCTGAAGTTCCGTAACACCTTCTACAGGCTGGCGGGAAGGGGAGAGGTGAAGCACTGCCTTTCCTTTCTCCCTCGCCGCACTGTTCAGTTTGGGGAAATGCCCGTACTTCTTATGAAACCGGAAATCCCGCAGTATCGCGCGGCCTTCGGGAGTAACCAATCCGCCGCCGGGGGTGCGCTGGCCCTTTTCAGCACCATCCTCAGCCTTCAGCTCTAGCATCAGTTTGTTTACCTTCCGGTACAGGTAGCGGTCATTCATGCGGCTGCATTCCTCTGCCAGAGCAGTGCGCAGAAACTTTCCGGCCGAAGACGCTTTTGCAAATTCGGTGTTCAGAACCTTGTTCTTTTTCTGAGTCTCCGATTTCGGGCCCCGCTTTTTACCGGCAAGCTTGCGCACAACCTGCTTCCCGTTCAGCTGATAGAAAACATGATCTCCCAGTTTTCCGCTGACTTTAAATACCGAATTTACTTTGCCCATCCTGCTGCTTTAGTAATGACTTAATCTCAAATATATAAAAAATAAGGGATAAAAACTGATCTTTGCTGATTTTTCATTATATTTACAAAGCATTGTAAAACAGAAATTTACGCTTTCCTGTTTCATCCCAAAATGTGTATTTTCGGCCAATTAAATTCTTCTTAAGCCTTTGCCATAAATACTTTCCCGAGGTTGAACCGTAGTTGCCCCGCACTTGGGCCGTACTTCCGTGCAGGATGCTTAAGGTCTCCTTAAGGTCATCGTGCAGGATACTTCAGGTCTTATTCGTACCTCCTTCGGAAATAACCCCTTTTTTCCGAATTACTCCCGAACCATTCCCGAACAGAACGGGTAAAAGCGCCTGAATTGGTAAGTTCATCCCGATGCTTTAATTTCATCAAAGGCCGGTATGCTGTGCGGCCGTTAAAAAATTTATATCTTCGTGACAATTAAAAATTCCGATAATGAAACGTTACTTTTCCCTGTTTTTCATCCTTGTTTCTTTGATGGCATTCTCCCAGATTGAAGAAAAGAAACTTGATGAACTGATTCAGAATACCCTTAAAACATTTGATGTTCCCGGAATGTCGGTTGGTATTATTAAAGACGGCAAAATGGTGTATGCCAAAGGTTTTGGCGTGAATTCCCTGACCACAAAACAGAAAATGGACGAGAATACCCTAGTGGGAATCGCCTCGAATTCCAAAGGATTTACCGGTACCGCGCTGGCAATGCTTGCGGATGAGGGAAAACTGAATTTTGATGATAAAGTCACCAAGTTTATTCCTGAGTTCCGGATGTACGATCCTTACGTGACTCAGGAGATCACCATCAAAGACCTTCTTACTCACCGTGCCGGACTCGGTCTGGGGCAGGGTGACCTGATGTTCTTTCCTGAGGGGGGAAATCTTACGGTGAACGATATCATTCACAACGTGCGCTACCTGAAACCCGAAAATTCCTTCCGCAACACTATGGATTATAACAACATCATGTTTATTGTAGCGGGTGAAGTCATCAAGAGAGTTTCCGGATTATCCTGGGCAGAATTCATCGAACAGCGGATTATGAAACCAGTCGGTATGAAATCAAGTTTCGGAAATTATAACCGTGCAAAGGCAGCAGGCGTTAAAAATATCATTGATGCACATGCTCCTGTGGACGGAAAAGCGATTCAGGTTCCCCATGACTGGAATGAGACCGCCGATGCAGCGGGCGGTATTATCAGCAATATCACCGATATGGCGACTTGGGCAGATTTCCTCATGAACGGATTCACTACTAAAGACGGTAAAAAACTGGTTTCCGATAAACAGATCCAGCAGCTATGGAACGTGCAGATCGCAACACCCGTGGCTTTGAAAAATACCTACGATTCCAGTTTCGGCGGTTACAGTCTTGGCTGGTTCCTGACCGATGTTAAAGGCCACAAGCAGGTTTACCACACCGGCGGACTTATCGGTACAGTAACCCAGTTCACCCTGATCCCGGACATGAAACTCGGCATCATCGTATTGACCAACCAGCAGAGTGGTGCTGCTTTCAGTGCGGTAACCAACACAGTGAAAGATGCTTATCTGGGCATTGAAGACCGCAACTGGCTGAAAACCTATGGCGACCGCATGACCAAGGTGAACGCTGATTTCGAGAAAGGAAAAAAGGAGGTTTTTGCGAAATCGGCAGCCTTTAGTAAAGAAAAAAGCTTGCAGCCAAAAGCTGAACAGTTTGTGGGAACTTACACGGATGCGTGGTTTGGCGATATTGTAATCACCACCCAAGGCAAAACTTACAGAATTCAGGCTAAAAATTCCCCTAGGTTAAAAGGTGAATTATTGCCGTACACCAACAATACCTTTATTGCGAAATGGGACGACAGAAGCTACGATGCCGATGCATTTGTAATCTTTACCTTCGATGAAAACGGAAAAGCCATCGCTGCCAAGATGAAACCTATCTCCGATATTACAGATTTCAGTTTTGATTTCGAAGACCTGGATTTGCAGCGCACCAAATAATATGAAACATCAATAATAATAAAAAGTCACAGGGAACCGCAGTTCTTTGTGACTTTTTTTAGGGATCTACCACAAAATGCACAAAAGCTATCATCTGTTAATAGGTGCAAAGATTAAAAAGCTTTGTGATAAAATAGTTGCTGCTGATTTAGTTTAAGCCTTGCCCTTGTTAAGTGAAACGCCCTTGCGCTCTTATTTATTGCTGAAGAAAAATATTCCTTGCGGCCTTAGCGTTTGAATATTCATCAGCAGGAATTGAAAAGTGCAAAAGTCTTTTGCCGCTTTTGCTGTAAACGAAATTCTTTAAAACCAATTGTTCTAAAATACGACATTAGATTTTCTTCGGTTCATAAAAAAACAACAGCTTCTTCTTCGCACTCTCAAAATCCGACCACGACTCACAATCTACCTGAAATCCGGCAACACCGCATGTTGGAAACGCAAAAATATCGCCGCTGATCATATTCGCGAAGTTGGAAATCCCGTTGTTATGGGAAAAAATCGCTACAGAATTCACGTCATCGTTCAGATCATAAATAACAGACTCGAAATTATTTTCATTTGCATTATACAGCTTTCTGTTCGTCTCTACCTCAATTTGATAAGACTTATTAAAAATATTGCAGGTGCTAAGGGCGCGTAGCGCGGGACTGGACACGAACTTCTCAATCTCCACATTATTTTGTTTCAAATAAGAGGACATTTTTTCGGCATCTTGCAGGCCACGGTCAGCAAGTGGTCTGTCGAAATCATCCGTGTCTTCGGGCCAGTCGCTTTTAGCATGTCGAACGAGAATAAGGGTTTTCATACTTGGCTGTTTTTTTGGGAAATAAAATTAGTTAAAAAAAAGAGAAGTTGTTAACCTCTCTTTTACAATCACTTCTTTTCATTCTGTCATTCTGAAACTTCAGTTTACATGAAGAATAAACCAATGATTAAAGTTAGGCAGATTCCGCACTTATTACCGGGAATTTAACTTGATAAATGTCAGCTTTCTTTAAATTTTGTGAGCAAGCACAAATATTTGTAAATTTGCAGACTATGGGAAAAATTATGGCGGTGGATTACGGTAAAAAACGCTGTGGCATTGCTGTAACCGATGAGATGCAGATTATTGCCAGCGGTTTGGATACCGTAGAAACCCAGAATATTTTTCAGTTCTGTAACCGTTACTTTGCTGAAAATAGGGTTGAGGCTATTGTAGTAGGACTTCCCACTGATCTGAAGGGCAACCTTTCGGAAATCGAAACAGAGATTTCAGGCTTTATTGAGAAATTTAAAAATCAGTTTCCTGAAATTGAAGTGCATCGTTTTGATGAGCGGTTTACCTCGAAAATGGCCTCGTTTTATATTTCCCAAAGCGGGAAAACCAAGAAGAAAAGAGAAGAAAAAGGGTTAATAGATAAAGTGAGTGCAACCCTTATTTTGCAGAATTTTTTAGAACAGAAACAAAAATGATATTACCAATACGTGCATTTGGCGACGCCGTTTTACGCAAGCACTGTCACGAGATCGACAGAGATTATCCGCAACTTGACGAACTGATAAAAAATATGTTCGATACCATGGAATCTGCGAACGGGATTGGTCTTGCAGCTCCGCAGATTGGTCTCGATATCCGCCTTTTCGTAGTGGATTTGTCCCCATTGGCCGAGGACGAAGATTATGCAGATATTGCTCATGAACTTAAGGATTTCAGAAAAGTCCTCATTAATGCAACCATTCTTGAAGAATCCGGTGACGAATGGAAGTTCAACGAAGGCTGTCTTTCAATACCCGATGTACGCGAAGATGTAAAGCGTAAAGAAACCATCGTGATCGAATATTATGACGAAAATTTCGTTAAACATACCGAAACGTTCTCAGACATGAGAGCGCGCGTTATTCAGCACGAATACGACCATATTGAAGGAATACTGTTCACCGACCATTTAAGTTCACTCAAGAAAAAACTGGTGAAGGGCAAACTGAATAAGATTTCTCAGGGCGATGTAGCGGTAAATTACAAAATGAGGTTCCCGAAATAAAAGACGAATTAAAAAACTATAAAAAATAAGAAAAATGCAGTTAGAAAAAATAATCTCCATCTCCGGAAAACCGGGACTTTTCAAGTTAATCTCCCAGTTGAAAAACGGATTTATCATTGAGGATGTAGTTTCCAAAAAGAAAGTGAGCATCGGCAACACTTCTCAGGTAAGTTTGCTCGATAATATCGCGATGTTTACTTTCGATAAAGAAGTTCCTTTATTTGAAGTGTTCGAAAATGTTGCTAAAAACAACGATTATAAAGAAGCGATTTCTCACAAATCTACAGACGCAGAATTAAGAGCGTTCATGACAGAATCTCTGCCGGATTATGATACCGAAAGAGTTTATGTTTCAGATATCAAGAAATTGGCGCAGTGGTACAATATCCTGAACAAAGCAGGATACATCACTCCTGAAAGTTTCGTAAAGGCAGAAGTTCCTGCTGAAGAAAAAACGGAGGAACAACCTGCTGCTGAGGTTACAGAGAAAAAAACTGCAAAAAAAGCGGCACCGAAAACTGAAAAGCCAGCTGCACCTAAAGTAAAAGCTTCAACTTCTTCTGCAAAAGGTGCCCCGAAAAGCACCCACAGAAAAATGGGCTAAGCAATAGCGATACGAATTAAAAACCTTGTCTCAACCGGCAAGGTTTTTTTGCATTAATAATGGTAAATTTGTGATGCGGCACCAACACCCATCATCCATCATCCAACATCCAACATTCCTCACATGAACACCAAAGAACAGAAACTCGAAGCCTTTTCCCGACTTTTAGACATTATGGATGATCTCCGCGAAAAATGCCCTTGGGACAGAAAACAGGATTTGCAGAGTCTTCGCCATTTAACACTGGAAGAAGTCTACGAACTATCCGATGCTTTGCTGCAGGAAGATTTGCCTGAGATTAAGAAAGAGCTCGGCGATGTATTGCTGCATCTGGTTTTTTATGCAAAGATTGGGTCAGAAAAGGGGAGTTTTGATATCGCTGACGTTATTAATTCGCTGAATGAAAAACTGATTTTCCGCCATCCGCATATTTATGGCGATGTTGAGGTTCAGGATGAAGAAGAAGTAAAGCAGAACTGGGAAAAACTCAAACTGAAGGAAGGCAACAGATCAGTGCTTTCCGGCGTGACCAAGGGAACACCGAGCATGGTGAAAGCCTACCGCATTCAGGACAAAGTAAAAGGAATCGGTTTCGAATTTGCCAGTGCCGAAGATGCCTGGGAAAAAGTGGAGGAAGAACTCGCAGAATTTCATGCTGAGACTGATAGAGATAAAAAAGAACAGGAACTGGGCGATGTGTTTTTCTCGCTCATCAATTATGCCAGACTTTCAGGTATTAATCCCGACTCAGCCTTGGAAAGAACCAATATCAAGTTTATTTCCCGTTTTCAGAAAATGGAGACGTTAGCTTTGGCTAAAGATTTAAAGTTGGAAGAATTGTCTCTCGAACAGATGGATGAACTTTGGGAAGAAGCGAAAATACTTCTGAAATAATATTTTTGATGTCATAGATTAAAGAAATTGGTCACAACACGTATTTTGAAAAAAAGACACTCCCTGAGAAGTGTCTTTTTTAATAAGCAATCAAAGATCCGGTCTGTAGCTGCTTCCTTTAATTAACCTTATTGTTTAATAATTCTTACAGATTCGGTATTCCCATCCTTATCAGTCAGTTTCAGTACATAAGAACCTATCTAAAGATGTGAAAGATCAACCGCCTTTCCAAAGATTTTATCTGAACCAACCATTTGTCCGGCCATATTGTAAACCGAATAAGAATTAAACTGATTTTCAGATCTAATAAAAAGCATATCTTTCACCGGATTAGGATAAACATTCGTACCTGCTCCGATTTTAACTGAATTTGCACCTAAAGGACCATCGGCGGTAATTTCAACCTGTGTAAAGTTTCCCTGTAAAACGTCACCTGTGGATTGCCAGAGCGCCGAATATAAAGTTCCGTAACCCGCTGCGCTTGTAGAAGCTGCCTGAACACTTCTTGAAGAGATTCCGGTTCCGCTGTGGCGAACTTCAATCAGAAGATTACCACCATTATATTGCCACGCACTTGTAAAAGTAATTTTAAAACTGAAGTCGTTTGGATTTGAACCAACCGTTAACGCGCCTGCAGGAATCTGTAAGCCTCCCGAGCGTACCTGAGTTTGGGTGCCTACCACATTGGCTGCAAAATTAAGCTGCCGCTCCGCAGGTTCTACACCCTCACTAAGATAAATATCAAAGGCAGACATCGTGAGACTGTTTGGCGGCCAACTCGTAGAGGTGCTCGCTGGAAGCCTGAAAGAAATGGAAGTAAGGTTTTTTCCAACAAGCGAGCTTAGAAGGGTATCGTCGATAATCATCTGTAACTGTCTTGCAGCATTGCTATAGGGCCCAATGAATGCACTTCCCTCATTACTGTCGGGTACCACTAGCGCCGTTTGTGCTTTGGTGCCCGTGTAAGCGGCCATCATCATTAACCCTATGATCGCAGAAAAAATCCGTTTGCTCAAAAGTCGGTACGAAGGCTCTTTGTGCCGGTAATTTGGTTTTTTGTAAAAAGTAAATTTTGTTGCCATAATAAAATATTTAGTAGGATTGAAAAATAGTTAAAGATTGAAATTATTACAGTTATGCGATGAACAGACTTTCCAATGGAATAAGGCTCACGAAATTGCCAAGTCAACTCTTTTCAGGTTAGATGCCTTGCCGCTTTTCCTTTTCCTGAATCATATACTCATGGTAGAGCAGCGTTTCTTCCAAATTATCGAGTTCCTGCTGACTGAAAAGGCGATAATTGATTTTGAAGGTTTTGCTTTTCGCTGTTTCCAGGGAAAAACCGCCTGCACCGAATCCGTCAAGCACATCAAGTTCGAAATGGCTGTATTTCCAGTATTCAAAAAGATCATGATCGACCGAAAAATGAAAGCCTGACACTTTTCCAATGCTCACATCTTTAGTGCGCGGATAAAAATGACCTTTTCGGAAACACTGTGGCTGTGTACCTTCGCAGCATCCACCGGCCTGGTAAAACATCAACTCGCCAAATTCTTCGGAAAGTTGACTTACAAGCTCCAGTGCTTTGGGAGTAGCGGAAAATCTTGATATTTTTTTCATTTTGGAATCTGTTAATGATGGATATTAAATGAAAAGAAAGGCGGATTTATTATGCAAATCCGCCTTTTTCAATTAGAAGAATCCTAATTTTTCTTTGCTGTATGAAATAAGCATATTTTTGGTCTGACGGTAATGATCGAGCATCATTTTATGGTTTTCCCTTCCAATACCGGACTGCTTGTAACCTCCGAACGGAGCTCCTGCAGGATAAGAATGGTATTGGTTTACCCAAACTCGACCTGCCTGAATGGCTCTCGGAACCTGATACAGCTGATGTGCGTCGCGCGTCCATACACCTGCACCCAAACCATACATGGTATCGTTCGCAATTGCAATAGCTTCGGCTTCGTCTTTAAACGTAGTTACCGCCAGAACAGGTCCGAAAATCTCTTCCTGAAAGACTCTCATCTTGTTATGACCTTTCAGCAGGGTAGGCTGAACGTAATAACCGTTCTCCAAATTTCCCTCAAGTTTGTTGGCATCGCCTCCGGAAAGTACCTCGCAACCTTCTTCCTTACCGAGATTAATATAATTGAGGATTTTATCATACTGTATTTTTGAGGCCTGTGCACCAATCATTGTGGAAGTATCCAGCGGGTTGCCGGCTTTAATGGCTTTAACCCTTTCAACAACTCTTTCTATAAACTTATCGTAAATACTTTCCTGAATCAGTAACCTGGACGGACAGGTGCAGATTTCCCCCTGATTCAACGCAAACAGAACCGCTCCTTCGAGAGCTTTGTCGAAAAACGCATCATCTGCATCCATTACGGATTCGAAGAAAACGTTTGGTGATTTTCCACCCAGTTCAAGGGTTACCGGAATAATATTTTCGGTTGCATACTGCATTACCAGTCTTCCGGTGGCTGTAGAACCCGTAAAAGCTGCTTTAGCCACTTTTTTATTGGTAACGAGTGCATGTCCCAGTTCGCCGCCGAAACCGTTTACAATATTCAGAACTCCTGGCGGCAGAAGGTCGCCTATGATTTCCATAAGCACCAGGATTGAAATTGGTGTGTTTTCGGCAGGTTTCAATACGACACAGTTTCCAGCGGCTAAGGCCGGAGCGATTTTCCACACTGCCATCAGGATTGGGAAATTCCACGGGATAATCTGTGCGATGACGCCCAATGGCTCATTAACGATGAGTGAAACGGTGTTACTATCGAGCTCCATCAGCGAGCCTTCTTCGGCACGGATTACACCTGCAAAATATCTGAAATGGTCAATTGCCAGGGGAATATCTGCATTAAGAGTTTCTCTTACCGGTTTTCCATTGTCCATGGTTTCCACCACCGCAATTTTTTCCAGGTTGGCTTCCATACGGTCGGCTATTTTATTCAGGATGATGCTTCTCTCGGTTACGGATGTTTTACCCCAGCTTGCAAAAGCCGCTTCTGCCGCGTTAACTGCCAGTTCCAAATCCTCTTCATTTGAATGGGCCGCCTGGCTCATTACGGTTCCGTCTAAAGGCGTAATTACATCGAAATATTTTCCGCTTGCCGGGGGTGTCCATGTACCGTTAATGTAGTTGTCGTACTTTTCTTTCAGTTGTACTCTGTCATAAACTTTTGAACTCATTGTAAATATATTTAATAATTGTTTTTAAAATTACCAAAATACTTGAGTATTAAAAAGCCAATTTCTGTTAATTGTTACGATAATCATAATTCAATACTATTGATATTTTCAATGGAAAAACTTTGGAAAAGCAAAAACCTTCAGAAATCTTCTGAAGGTTTGGTTATAGGCCGAGGTTTCGTTCTAGTTAAAATACTGATGATAGGTCTCCATCGAATCTTCCAGGGCGTCGCTAATCTGGTCAGCTTCTTCCTTGTTCACAGCATTACCAAGAAGATCAATATTTTTCATATGATCAGTAAGCCATACATGCAGTACATCATGGGATTTACCCGTCATCGTGCAGCTTTTGATGAGTTTTTCATTGGCTGAATTAAGGTCGGCCGCCAGCTTTTTATAATCACCGGTATCGGAATCATACGCTTTGATGAGCCTTTCCTGTTCCTGAATGAAAGGCAGCATCTCGGTATTGGTCTTCCATTTTTTACCGTTGTCGAGTTCCAGATTTGCAGAAACGTCGGCATGTTCATCGGCATTTGTAGAATTGGCTGCCTCGGCATGCTCAGCATGGTCATTTTGTGCAGTTGTTTCGGTGGTTTCTACGGTATTATGCTGTTTTTTTTCACAAGCGGTTAAAATTGCCAGACCGAAGATGGCTGATAAAAGAATTCTTTTCATTTTTTTATAAATTTTATGGTTGCTAAAAGAAGTAAAGTGGTAACGGCGATTCTGAAAGCCATTGCTCCCATCGTTTTGTTTTCATATAAGCCGCCCTGATCGATATGGATGAAGAGCCCGATGTAAGCGATAATCAAAATGACAAGTGCGCTGATCAATGGGATTTTTGACGAGGTTTTGCTTTTTAAAATGGCGTAGGCAGCAGTTAAATAAAGAAAACCACACAGCCAGTTGGCCCAGACAATAAAAGGCACAAAATTGCCCTCTTTGGCTCTGATTCCGAACCAGTCGAAGAGGACGGAACTGCTCATGAACAGCGTTAAAAGTCCGAAGAGGACTAAAAAAACAAGGATTAGCTTTCGTATCATGGTTGTTTTTTAAAGTTAATGATTTTATTTGGATTTGTTCCTACAGCGGAATACTAAAGTACTGGTTTGGATAATGTTGATATTTTTTTAATTCGTTTTCCGGTATCGCAAAATGGCCCACGTGATTACTACAGTTCCCAAAACCGTTACAAAGGTAAAGTGCGGCAATAGATCAGTGAAGCCGCTGTTCTTCAGGATAATCAACCGGATGCCGTCAACGCCGTAAGTTACCGGATTCAGGTAGGCGATATATTTTGCCCAGTCGGTCATGCTTTCTGTTGGCGTGAAAAGTCCGCTCATTAGCACAAAAATCATCATAAAGAAGAAGACCACAAACATCGCCTGCTGCTGCGTCTCACTGTATACCGAAACTAAAAGTCCCATTCCAAGAATCGTGACGAGGTAAACCGAGATGAAGGCATACAGCAGCAGCAGACTTCCCTGCATCTGAATGCCGTACACAAAAACCGTAACCAGAAGTCCAATGCTGAAGGCGGTCATCGCCAGAATCCAGAACGGAATGAGTTTCCCGAGAATAAAATCTGTTTTTCTGATCGGCGAAACGTTGATCTGTTCGATCGTACCGGTTTCTTTCTCAGATACAATGTTTAAGGCGGTTAAATATCCTCCGATCAACGTCACCAGAAATGCCAGGATTCCCGGTACGAGAGAAAGCCGGTAATTGTAGCCTTCGTTGAACCAAAACTTCGGAATAATTTCCAGACCGGAGCTGTTCTTCGTGCTTTCGAGTTCCGGACTCATTTTCAGCTGAACCTGTTCATTATAATCCTGCAGAATCTGGGCAAGATAACTGGCGGAAAGTCCGGCTTTGGTTCCGTTGATGGCGTTAATGGCGATCAGCACTTTCTGGCTGTTTTCTCTCACCAGATCTTTTTCAAAATTATTGGGGATTTCAAGGATAAGGTCAGCGCGGTCTTTCTCCACTTCCTGAGAGGCTTTCCGGTAATTTTCACTGTAGGACGTTATTTTAAAATATCCTGAAGCGGTAATTTTGCGAAGGAGTTCGCGCGAAAAAGTTGAGTTGTCATGATCCACCACTGCCATTTTAATGTCTTTAATTTCGTAATTGGCCGCGAGTGGAAGTACAACCAGCTGTACGACGGGCATCACAAAGATAATTGCCAGAATGGATCTGTTCCTGAAAATCTGCAGGAATTCTTTCTTGATTAATATGGATAAGGTTCTGAACATTTTGTTTTTAACGGTGGATTTTCATTTTTAGCAGAGTCTTTTATTAGAGGCCGAAACCTGCAGCCCGACTTGAGCGGAGCTCTTTTTAATTGGGGGCTGAGCGGAGCCGAAGCCACCAATTAAAAAAGCGGGAGCGGAAGGCGGAAAAAGCTGCCCTGATCATTCTAAACGTATTTTAAATTTCTTCACGGCGATGATGAAAAGCACGCACATCATTCCCAGAAGTACCAATACGTGTTTCCAGATCACTTCCAGTCCGGTTCCTTTGATCATGATATTTTTTACAATTTCGTAATACCATTTCGCGGGAATCACGTTGCCGACCATTTGTAAGGGAACCGGCATATTTTCCACCGGGAACATGAAACCGCTTAGCATGAGTGTGGGCAGCATGGTTCCGATCAGCGAAATCAGCATGGCGGTTTGTTGGGTATCCGTCAGAATTGAAATTACGATTCCTATTAAAAGATTCGTGATGATGAAAATAATGCTGATCGCAAAAAGTAAAAACACATTTCCTTTGATCGGTAAATCGAGTACAGAAACACTTAATATCAGGATAGAAATCAGGATAATTACCGATAGAATGAAGTACGGAATTGCCTTGGCAAGGATAATGACGTAAGGTTTCATGGGCGAAACAAGAAGTACTTCCATGGTGCCGGTTTCTTTTTCCCGCACTATTGCGATCGCGGTCATCAGAACACAGATGATGAGCAGAATAAACGCCATCACCCCCGGAACAAAATTGGGAGCGCCTTTCAGTTGTGGATTGTAGAGCATGCGGATTTCCGGCTGAATGCCCAGACGTGGCTTTAGGGTTTGCTGTCCATAATAATCCGCAATAATGTTCGACATGAAATTATAGATCTGATTGGCTAAGTTGAGGTCGGCTCCGTCGGTAATAAGCTGGAGTTGTGCTTTTTTACCGGTGACGATGTTGTGGGAAAAATCCGCAGGAATAACGGGGGTCATTTTTATTTTTCCGCTTTTGAAAGCCTCCTCCGCTTCGTGCATGGATTTCAGATTCCGCTCAAAATCAAAGTATTGGTTGGCGTCAATTTTAGAAATGAGGTCAGCCGAGGCTTGCGTCTTGTCCTGATTCAAAACCGCGATTTTGGTGTTTTTAACTTCAGTGCTTAAAGCAAAGCCAAAAAGCAGGATCTGCACCACAGGCATTCCGAAAAGAATGAGCAAAGTCCTTTTATCACGCAGCACGTGTAAGAATTCTTTTCGGACAAAAGTGATGAGCTGTTTCATTTTCCTTTGTTATTCAGAGCGTTTTGCGCCTCGGGCAAGTTCATAAAAAACTTCATCCATATTTTTTGAACTGAAGTGTTTTTTCAGATGAGCGGGCGTATCCAATGCTGCAATTTTTCCATCGACCATAATCGAAACACGGTCGCAGTATTCGGCTTCATCCATATAATGCGTGGTCACAAAAACCGTAATTCCTCGGTCCGAAGCTTCATAAATCATGTTCCAGAACTGCCGCCGCGTTACAGGATCTACGCCGCCAGTGGGTTCATCTAAAAACACAATCTGCGGATCATGAAAGATTGCGACCGAGAAGGCGAGTTTCTGTTTCCACCCCAAAGGGAGTTCCGAAACCAGTTTGTTTTTTTCTAATTCCAAATCCAGTTTTCGCAGGAGTTCTGTGCTTTTTTCCTTGAGTGTTTTTCGTGGAATTCCGTAGATGCCGCCGAAGAATTCCAAATTTTCTTTCACGGTTAAGTTGCCGTACAGAGAAAATTTCTGACTCATATAACCAATGCTTTTCTTTATTTTTTCCGTTTCCTTATACACATCAAAACCTGCGACCGTCGCTGTTCCTGAACTCGGAACCGAAAGTCCGCAGAACATCCGCATCGCTGTCGTTTTTCCGGCACCGTTTGCGCCCAGAAAACCGAATATTTCTCCTTTTTTGACATCAAAACTGATGTGGTCCACGGCAGTGAAATCTCCGAAAACCTTCGTGATGTTTTCAGCTTTAATTGCGGTATTTGGATTTTCAGAATTCATTTTAATGGGATAATAAGCGGATGAAACTGTCCTCAATGCTGGCTTTTACAGGATTGATTTCAATATTGCTGAAGCCCGCACTTTTTAAATATTCCTGAACTGCTGAGCTGCTGAAATTTTCATTTGGGTCAATGGTCAGATGCACAAATTCCCCATAGGCGTACACATTTTTTTTCTGACTGTAATTTTCCAGCGCACGCAGAACTGCAGAAGTTCTGCCGGCTTTCAGCTCGAACAGCAGATCCGGAAAAGTACTGCTGATATTTTCAGGGCTGTCGATGGAAAGTATTTTGCCGTGCTGAATGAGCGCGATCCGGTCGCAAAGCGCCGCTTCATCCATATACGGCGTGGCAACGACCATCGTGATTCCCTTTTTTTTGAGCCGGCGGAGCATTTCCCAGAATTCCTTCCTCGATACCGGATCCACTCCGGTAGTGGGTTCGTCCAGAAATAAAATGTTCGGTTGGTGAATCAGGGCGCAGCAAAGGGCAAGCTTTTGCTTCATTCCGCCCGATAAGGCGCCGGCTTTACGGTCTTTGAAAGGTTCGATCTGAATATAAATATCTTTGATTAAATCATAATTTTCTTCAATAGTTGTGTTAAAAACACTCGCGAAAAAATTTAAGTTTTCTTCAACGGTCAAATCCTGATAGAGCGAGAATTTTCCGGGCATATAGCCAAGGATCTGTCTGATTTTTTTATACTCTTTTACCATATCAAAATTTTCAACCGAAGCAGAACCGGAATCGGGCAGAAGAACGGTGGTGAGCATCCTGAAAATAGAAGTTTTCCCCGCGCCGTCCGGACCAATCAGTCCGAAAATTTCACCATGACTGACCTCAAAGCTCACATCATCCACTGCCAGGATTTTTGCTTTTCCTTTGCCGTAGGTTTTACTGAGATTATTGACCTGGATAGATTTCATTTTTGTTAGTTGAGAGTTGACGGTTGACAGTTGAGGATTGACATTTGTTGGGATCAGAAATCTGATTTCGAACTTCACGTTCAACTTTCAACTGTCCATTTTCAACTTATTTAAACTTCACATCGCCATACATTCCGATTTTCAGGAAACCGTCATTTTTTACGTGAATTTTCGTCGCATAAACCAGATTCGCTCTTTCGTTTTTCGTCTGTATGGTTTTTGGAGTGAACTCGGCTTTGGAGCTGATCCAGTAAATGGTTCCCGGAAACTCTTTGGTTTTACTGTCTCCCTGATCGATATAAACTTTTACCGTTTGACCGGTTTTCACCTGCGGTAACTGATCTCCGGTGATAAACGTTTTTAAAATCATCAGATCTAAGCCCGCCATTTTAAAGACAGGTTTTCCGGTTATGGCAAATTCCCCTTCGTTCATATACTTTGTTAGAACCATGCCTGAAATCGGGCTTTCAATGGTATTGTTTTTCAGCAGTTCATCAATCTGTTCCACTTTTTTCTGGGTAGGTTTTCTTTCGCTTAAGACTGCGCGGTTCTGTATGGAGACATTTTCTTTTGCGGTTGAGATTTGCTGCTGAAGGATATTGAGCTGACTTTTAGCCGCTGAGATTTGTTTTTGAAGGACTTTAACCTGTCCATTGGCATCATCGAACTGTTTTCTGGTGGCGGCGTCTTTGGCGACTAAATTTGCAGTTCTGTTTCTTTCTCGCACCGCATTCCGAAGCTGTTCCTGCAACACCGAAATATTCGCAGACTGTGCCGAAACCTGAGTCTGTAGTACCTGAATCTGCGGCATTGCGGAATTGGTTTTTTGATCCAGAGCTTCGATGCTGGCGATGACCTGTTCCTTTTGCAGTTCCACGTTTTTAGGATCAATTTCGCCAACTTTTTGCCCGGATTCAAGCTGCTGACCTTCTTCTACATTGAGCTCGAGGATGGTTCCGTTGGCTTTGGCTGTCACCATGATTTCATCGGCCTCGAAAGTTCCCGAAGCATCATAATCCTGATCTGAATTTTTACAGGAAAAAAGGGCAAGAAGGGCTGCAAATAAAATATATTTTCTCATCTGTCGGAGTTTTCTTTTTTTTTGATTTTTATTGGCTCAGATGCGCTTTCAGATTATACTGTGTTAAGAGAAACTGCGTTTCGTGCAGGACCTTCTGAATTCTCGCCTGTTCCTCGGCATTCACCTCGCGCAGATAATCGCTGGTGCTGATAACGCCGTTTTCGAGCTGGGCGAGGCTGGCTTTTTTAATGCTTTGTCTCAGCGCAATAAGTTCACTGTCTTTATCAATCAGTTTCTGAAGTTTTTCTAAATCCCCGTTGTTCTGAATGGTGGAAAATTTCTGATTGAAGACGAAGTTTTCTTTTTGAATTTCAACGTCCTGCTGTTGGGTATCGAGCAGTGCAATTTCGTTTTTCTTTGTATAAAATCCAGTAATCGGAATTTGAAGCCGTGCGCCGCCTATATAGAAAAGATCAAACTCATTTCTGAGCATATTAAAACCGGGTTTGCCGTAACCACCTTGGAAAAAAGCGCCCAGTTTGGGTAGGTTCTTAGACTCAACGATATCTTTTTGTGTTTCCAAAATCTTTTGCTGCAGATCAAAAACTTTGAGTTCCGCACGGTTGTTTTCTTCAGTAAGCAATAGTTTTTCAGGTTTTCGAAATAATGTCTGTTCCTCAATATTTTTTTTGATGAATACAGCAAGCATGTTGATGAAGTTTTTCCGCAACGACTGAAGTTCAATCTTTCGCTGTTCGAGGCTGATGATTTGTGCTTTCAAAACATCAACCTGACTTCTCAGAATGGTGCCGTACTGAAACTGGGCTTCCGCTTTTTTCAAACCATTTTCAAGGTCGTTTTTCGTTAAATCAGTTTGCTGCAGCTGTTCCTGACTTTGCAGAATTCCGAAGTAAATTTGATTGATTCTTTCTTCCAGTTTGTTGAGTTCCACTTCATTTTTCTGAACTTCTGTTTCTGACTGAATCTGAGCTATTTTCTTTTGGTTGGTAATCATTCCGCCGTCGTAAACCGTCTGTTGAACATCTGCGTAGATTTTGTACTGGTCTTTGCTCAGCGGTTCCACCGACATATTTGGAATGTTGATCGGCAGTTGCGTAACTTCATTCTGATACGTCGCCTGACCGATCACATTGATGTGCGGGAGCCAGCCTTTGGATGCATTCTCCACCGTATAATCTCTGGTTTTTTCGATGAGGGCGTTTCTTTTGATGAGCGGATAGTTCGCTTTGGCGAGTTGCTGACATTCGTCCAAAGTAATTGTTTGCTGGGCATTCAGAGAAAGATTCAGCAGGAACGTTAGTGTTATCAGGGATTTTAAAATTTTCATTCTGTTGATTTTAAATGAAAAGTCAGGGATCATTAACTGTTCAGAATCATTTTGATCCAGACCGGTACTAAAGTTTTTCTTTCTTCCACGAACTGCTGAAATTCCTCATCATTCAGGATGTTGAAATTCTTCAGAATTGGTTTTGCGATAAAGGGAAATGCCGTCATACTAAGAAAATTAACAATGAAATGAAAAGCATTTAGTCCCGGTTTTTTCTCTTCGATCTGTCTTAGCAATACTGAAGTTTTAAGAACTTTGTCCACGGGAATAAGCGCGGTAATATTGGACGGTTTTTTCTGAATTTCGCTGAGAATAAAAAGGGGAAGATTGGGGTTTTTTGATAAGATTTCAAAATATTTTTCGCTCGCCAGATCAATTTTTTCTTCGAGGGTGGATTTTTCATTGGTGATAATGGGAATTATTTTTCCGAAGAGGAGAACTATTTTTGCTTTCATCACCTGTTCGAAAAGTTTTTCCTTGCTTCGGAAATAGTAATTCAGCAGCGCCAGATTAATTCCTGCTTCTTCTGCGATATCCCGCGTCCGCGTTCCTGAAAAGCCTTTTTCAGTAAAAACTTTAGAGGCTGAAATAAGTATTTTTTCTTCGGTGGAAATATCTTTTTCCGGATCCATTATAAAATTATTTGTACAAAGATAGAATTAAATTTTTGATTTAATCAAATGATTAAACTTGTTTTTTAATCAAAAAAAAACGCAACTTCTTAGAATTGCGTTTGAATATTAATTTTTATAAATTGCTATTATAGACCAAACTGTCTCGCAAACAGATCGGGGAAGATTCCAAGCGCTAAAAGTGCAATAATAATGAATACTGCAACAATATTATAGGTCAGCGGAACCCGCTCAGAAGTATTAAAACTGCTTTCTTTCGGGAAGAACATGACCATAATTAATCTTAAATAATAAGCGATCGATATTGCTGAACCCAGTACCGCAACCAAAACCAGAAACGGTGTGGTTTCAATAGCCTGCGCAAAAATGGAGAATTTCCCCATGAAACCTGCTGTCAACGGA
This sequence comes from Chryseobacterium sp. HSC-36S06, assembly GCF_024171485.1. Lineage (GTDB taxonomy): Bacteria > Bacteroidota > Bacteroidia > Flavobacteriales > Weeksellaceae > Kaistella. Next base: position 980,614 of record NZ_JALJZX010000002.1, on the reverse strand, counting down.
ATCCCGGCCATAGAAAGCATTCCTACCGCTGCTGCTACTGCGATAATCGGTTCAGATTGTGCTAATCCTTTGAAAGCGTTGTACGATGTTTCGCGCTTCAGCTTTTCAACCCAGATCAGACACATCATCACTCCAACAGTTGCCAGTGAATACGCGAACAGATAAAAAGCAAGATTGTATGCAGACAGATTATTTAAGCCGAAAAAAATAAGCGCAAGATAACCTACGTGTGATACAGAAGAGTAGGCAAGCATTCTTTTCGCGTTGCTTTGCGCAAGGCCCATTACGTTGGCTAAGAAAAGTGTGATGATGATCAGAACGCCAAGAATATTGATCCATTCTCCTGTGATTCCCTGGAATCCGATTGTCATGACTTTAAAGAAAGCGAAGAAAGCGGATATTTTCACTACCGACATCATAAATGCGGTGATGAGTGAAGGCGAACCTTGGTAAACATCCGGGCTCCACATGTGGAAAGGTGCCATAGATACTTTAAAAGCAAGCGCAACCAACATTAAAACCGCTCCTGCTGCAAACATGAAATCCTTAGAGTTTTCCACGGAGAACTCATGGATTTTGTAAAGATCGAAACTTCCCGCACTCCCGTAAACCAAAGCGATTCCGAAGAGTAAAAAGCCTGTTGCAAACGCACCCATCAGGAAATATTTGATGGAAGCCTCGTTAGATCGTAAATCGGTTTTATTACTTCCAGCCAATACATACAGCGGAATAGAAAGAATTTCAACTCCTAAAAATAAGGTTACCAAATTCTGGAATCCGAAGAGTACAACCCCGCCACAAAGCGAGAACAGCATCAGCGCATATAACTCTGATTGGTGGCTGCGGTGATTGCTGAACGAAAAACCTCCAAGAAAGAAAAGCAGAATCGTGATGACAATCGCAATCTTGGTGAATAATGCCGCGTTCACGGTATATTCGAACATGTGTTTGTACTGGTTAAAGAATTCTGCTTCTGGTAAAAAACTCACATAAAATGCAACCAGAAGCCCAATAATACTGATGTATCTTGAAAATTTTCCTTTTTCAAAAACCCCTGCAAATAATGCTGCGATTGCGGTTAGGAATATGATGATTAAAACGCTCATTTAGTTTAGATTTGAGATTTGAAATTCGAGATCTGAGGTTCCTTTCTCTCTATTTAATTTTTTTAAAATTCTTTTTTTAGTTCATCATCGATGAGAAGATAAACTTCAGCGAACTGTTGACCATTTCAATAATCGGCTGCGGAAATACTCCCAAAACAATTACAAAAACTGCCAAACTTGTCAGCACAGAAAATTCAACTCCTGAAAGATCTTCAGCTGAAGCTAAAACGCGGTCATCACCTTCGCCGAACATTGCTTTTCCGTAGAATCTTAAAAGATAAACCGCAGAGAAAATCAACGTGAGCCCTGCGAATATTGCCGCGAGTTTGCTGTAATCGAAAATAGATTTTATCAGAATGAATTCACCGATAAATCCGTTGGTCAACGGAAGTCCTACCGATCCAAGAATAATGATCATGAATAGGACGGCAAACTTCGGAGCAGCTTTTGCTAATCCACCCATTTGCCGGATATCTCTTGTTTTGAATCTTTTATAAAGAATGTCTGCACAGTAAAACAGCCCCACAACATTAATTCCGTGAGCGAAAGCCTGTACCAGCGCTCCTTCGCCGCCTTCAATCATTAAAGTGCCATTTACGGTAAGAATTGCTGAAGCCATAATTCCCGCCACCATTAAACCTACGTGGGATAATGATGAATAAGCGATCAGGCGTTTTGAATCGTTCTGAATGATAGCAATTAAGGCTCCGTGCACAATTCCGATGATTGCGAGAACCAAAACAATCTGTCCCGAAATTCCAAGGATAGGATCTGGTGTAATTGGCAGTAAATATCTTAAAAGTCCGTACACAGCCATCTTCAGCATGATTCCCGAAAGAAGCATGGATCCCTGAGTCGGAGAGTACGTATAAGTATCCGGCTGCCAGGAATGGAATGGGAATATCGGTAGCTTTACCGCAAAAGCAAAGAAGATGAACCAGAAAATTACGGTCTGCTCAGATGCGTTCAGGTTGGCATTGTAAAGGTCGGTAAGCGCAAAAGATGCGGAATGGGTGTACACATAAATCAAACCGATCAGCATGAACAGTGATCCAACGAAAGTATAAACGAAGAATTTGGTCGTAAATGCGATTTTCTTGTTTTCCTGTCCCCAGATTCCGGCGATCAACCAGATTGGGATTAAGGTAACTTCCCAGAAGATGTAGAACAAAAGTCCGTCCAACGAAGTGAAAACGCCGATCAGACCAAACTGCATCAACAGGATCAGTCCGTAGAAGGTATTTCTGTAACCAGGTTTTTCATTGAAGGAAGACAGAATGATGATTGGCGTTAAAATATTGGTCAGCAGCAACAGCAGCATGCTCATCCCATCAATCCCAAAGTGCAGGTTACTCTTGATAAACTGTGACCACGGGTAATTGATCTCATACTGCAGCACTCCGTCCACCGTAACGGTGTGATCGAAATTTGCAAGCATATAAAATGAGAGAAACATCTGGACAAATGCAAATCCCAATGCCAAAAACTTACTTGCGGGGTTTTTCCACGCGAACACCACTGCAGAACCTACGAGAGGTAATAGTAACAATGTTAATAATAGATACGACATTTACTATTGTAATATAAAGTTAACAATTAAAATAATTCCGATAGCCAGAGACATAATGAGCACATAATTCTCCACGTTTCCGTTCTGAAGTCTTTTTGCAGCTCTTCCTGAATCTTCTGCGCCGCTTCCGATGAAATCTACAAAACGGTTCAGCACGCCTTTATCGAACATATTTCCACCAACACCTAAACCTTCAATAAACCTCACGAAGGTTGCATTATTCAACTCATCCAGGAAAAGTTTTCTGTTAGAAAGTCTTTCCCAGCCAGTATATTTCTCATCTGGCAATGCCATTTTTTTCTTGTTGACGTAAATGTTTTTCACAACGAACCAAACGGTAAAGAACATCAGAACAGTTAATGCAAGAAGGATCATTTCTGTTGCGAAATTCACTTCCGGAAGTTCAAGATCGTAAACATAAATGGACTGAAGCCATTGGCCGAGTTTGGCATATTCGCCGTGGCCGATGAAGTGTGGAAGATTGATGAAACCGCCAACTACCGTTAATACAGCCAGAACGATCAAAGGAATCGTCATGTTAGACGGACTTTCGTGCACGTGATGTTTCTGTTCTTCAGTTCCTCTGAACTCGCCGTGGAAAGTCAGATAATACGCTCTGAACATATAAATCGCCGTCAATGTCGCCACTAAGAACAGAATTACCCAAAGTACCGGACTTTTGCCGTAAACACTTACAAGGATTTCATCTTTTGAAATCATCCCTGAAAGGAATGGGAATCCTGAAATGGCCAGTGTTCCGATAAGGAAAGTAATATGCGTAATTGGAATTTTTTTCTTTAATCCGCCCATGAATCTCATGTCCTGTTCGCCGCTCATCGCGTGGATTACAGAACCTGAACCTAAGAACAGCAACGCTTTGAAGAACGCATGTGTCATTAAGTGGAACATTGCGGTAGTATAGGCGCCAACTCCCAGTGCAACGAACATAAATCCTAATTGCGAAACAGTGGAGTAGGCTAAAACTTTTTTAATGTCATTTTGTCTGAGACCGATAAACGCTGCAACCAAAGCGGTAAGAAGTCCGATAAACAGGATTCCGTCCATTGTAGTTGGTGCGAGCGAGAAAAGGAAATTGGATCTTACTACCAAATAAATACCTGCAGTAACCATGGTAGCCGCGTGAATTAACGCAGAAACCGGTGTAGGTCCCGCCATTGCATCCGGAAGCCAGGTAAATAATGGAACCTGCGCTGATTTTCCCATTGCTCCGATGAATAAACTCGCTGTAATAAAGATGATTACAGGTGAATCTAATTCGAATTTAGAGGAATTCTGTGCTACAGAAAGGAAGTCTACTGCGTTGGTCTGATAAGCGATCATTAAAATCCCGATAATCATCCCAAGGTCACCGATTCTGTTCATGATGAAAGCTTTTCTTGCAGCTGCACCATATTCTTTATTGGTATACCAGAACCCGATGAGTAAATAAGAACATAAACCTACACCTTCCCAGCCGATGAAAAGAATTAAATAATTGCTTCCCATTACCAAAAGCAACATCGAGAAGATGAATAAATTCAGGTAAGCGAAGAATTTATAAAAGCCTTTATCATGGCTCATGTAACCGATAGAGTAAAGGTGAATCAGTGAACCGATTCCGGTGATAATCATGATCATCATTAACGATAACTGATCGATCTGGAAACTGAAATTCACCTGCATTCCGTTGACTCTGAACCATTCGAAAGCCCGGACAATAACCGGCTGCGACTCAGCATCAAAATTTAAAAATAAACTGACAGCAATACAGAAAGAGGCAAAAACCACCAGCGTTGCGATACTCCCTACCACCATTTTCGGCAGACTTTTCCCGAAAAGACCGTTGATCAGAAATCCGAATAAGGGTAAAAGTATAATTGCGTAAACTAAATTTTCCATCCTATATTATCCTCTTAATTTATTAAAAATACTGATGTCTACCGATTTCGTGTTACGGTACATCATTGCGATAATCGCTAATCCGATGGCAACTTCTGCCGCGGCAACCACCATGATAAAGAATACCAGGATCTGTCCGTTACCGTCGCCTTTATAGCTTGAAAATGCAGCCAGCAGAAGATTTACAGAATTCAGCATCAATTCAACACATCCCAAAATAATGATGGCGTTTTTGCGGATTAAAACTCCTAAAACTCCCAGACAGAACAACACCGAACTCAGAATAATAAAATACTCGAGCGGTACGGTCTGTATAAATGAATTTATTTCTCTCATAATACTATAAATCTTTTTTACCGATCAGCACTGCACCTACAATACCTGCAAGAATGAGGATTGAAGCCAGTTCGAAAGGCAATACATATTCGTTAAACAATAATCTTCCGAGGTTTTTGGTCAACCCGATAGATGAATCTGCGTCGCCACCGAAAGTGGTTGCGTTCAGTCCTTTGAAAGCGCCGAGAATACCTATCAAAAGGATTCCTGCCGCAAAAACACCGATAAACTTGGTAATATTCTGCTTTTTACTTTCGTCGCCTTTATTCAGGTTAAGCATCATTAAGATGTAAAGGAAAAGAACCATAATCGCTCCTGCATATACAATCACCTGAACGATCCCCAGGAATTGCGCATTCAGCAGAATATACATCGCGGCGATTGAAAAGAAAGTAACAATCAGCGAAAGAATGGAGTAGAGCGGGTTTCGGGCAAACACAAAATAGGCTGCACTTATAATGGCAAGAAATGCCACAAAGAAAAAGATGATCTGTTCCATTTATTTTACCGATTTTTTTTGTAATTCGCTCTGTCTGGCAGTGATATCAATTCTCTCATTGATTTTTTCAACCAGTTTATCTTTTCCGTACACAAAACTTCCGCGGTTGGTTTCTACATCTACCAAACGGTCTGTAAGGTAAACTGCAGATTTCGGGCAGGCTTCTTCGCACATTCCGCAGAAAATACAACGCAGCATATTGATTTCGTACACCGCTGCGTATTTTTCTTCACGGTAAAGATCCTTTTCTTCTTTGGTTCTTTCAGCGGCGGTCATGGTTATGGCTTCTGCAGGACAGGCAACGGCACAAAGTCCGCATGCAGTACATCTTTCGCGTCCTTCTTCGTCACGTTTCAGTACATGTAAACCACGCCACACTTTTGCTCTTGGTTTTTCTACTTCGGGGTAAGAATAAACTTTGCCCTTCGGTCCAGCCAAAGCGTGCTTCAGAGTAATCGCCATTCCCTTCATAATTTCCGGGAGGTATATTCTTTCCATAAAGGTCATCTCTTTATTCGAGACTACTTTAGATCTGTTTGTCAGTTTCATATTGATTTTGTTTTCGCTTCGGCCTTAAGCTTCAGCATGACAACTTTTACGATTTATAGGCTAAAAAAAGTAATTACAGCAGCGGTGATCACAAGGTTAACCAAGGCTAACGGAATTAAAGTTTTCCAGCCCAAATGCATCAGCTGGTCGTATCTGAATCTCGGGATCGTCCAGCGGATCCACATAAAGATTAAAATTCCGATAATCACTTTAAACAGCATGGCTGCAATACTTAAAATTCCTGCGATATTCTCGCCCCAGTTTTCAGAAACCCAGTTAATTCCCGGGTAATTGAAACCTCCGAAGAACAGGGTAGCGATTAATGCATTCGAGATAAACATGTTCACATATTCCCCGAACATGTACTGCCCGAAGTTCATCGATGAATATTCTGTCATATAACCGTTTACAAGTTCAGATTCACATTCCGGTAAATCGAACGGGTGACGGTTGGTTTCTGCCAGAGCAGCAACAAAGAAGATAATAAATGCAAATGGCTGATAGAAGATATTCCAGTTCATTCCGTCAGCAGGGATCAAGCCCCAGATTTTTCCGGTTCCCTGTGAAGAGGTAATGTAATGAAGATCCAGACTTCCCGCCATTAAAATAATCGCAAGAAGAGAAAGACCCATTGCAAGTTCGTACGAAATCATCTGTGATGATGCACGGATTGCTCCAATAAGTGAATATTTGTTGTTGGATGCCCAACCTCCGATCATCATTCCGTAAACTCCGATGGAAACCATACCGATAAGATAAAGAACACCAACATCGATATTGGCTACCTGAACATCAAAAGAAGTTCCGCCAATGTTCAGCGATTTTCCCCACGGGATTACCGCTCCCGTAATCAGGGATACGAACATGGTGATCCCAGGTCCTAAATAGAAAAGGAATTTATCGGCATTCTGGGGTACAAATCCTTCTTTGAAGAAGAGTTTACCACCATCAGCCAGCGGCTGCAATATTCCGAAAGGTCCAGCTCTGTTTGGCCCGATTCTGTCCTGTAATGCTGCCGCCACTTTTCGTTCGCCCCAGGTGGAGTAGGCTGCAACAGCCATGGAAACTGCAAAAAGCACCAGAACTAAAATGATTTTAAAGGTAATTAATTCCATAAGTTATTTCATTTGAGATTTAAAGATCGATTCTGAATCAAAATTTAAATTCACTCATTATCAAATTAAATTATTTCGTCTTTTTCACTGATTTCTTTTGCATCCGGATTGTTCAAAAGATTAATCATGTTTTTTGGTTTTTCGTAGTGGTTCAGCGAGATCACCGAATGTCTGTCGATATGTCTCGGTCCTTCGATCGTCCAGTCGCTAAGATTTTTCTTTTCGAAACGGCACTCGTTGCAGATCCATTCCTGAACTTCATCGTACTGGTCTTTTCTGGCTGTAACCCTGATGATTTCTTCGCCTTTCATCCACAATACAGCTTTACCGGAACATTTTCCGCATTTACACGTAGCATTCACCGGTTTTGTAAACCAAACCCTGCTTGCAAAACGTGCGGTTTTGTCGGTTAAAGCTCCTACAGGACACACATCGATTACATTTCCGATAAAATCGTTGTCAAGCGCTTTATTCAGATTCGTTGAAATCTCAGCATGTTCTCCTCTGAAAAGTATTCCGTGCTCGCGTTTTTCTGTCAGCTGATTAGCTACCAAAACGCATCGTGCGCACAAAATACATCTGTTCATGTGAAGTTTGATGTAGGGACCGATATCTTCTGGTTCGAAAGTTCTTCTTTCGAATTCAGTTCTTGTAGCTTCTACACCGTGCTCGTAGCCTAAATCCTGAAGGTGACATTCGCCGGCCTGGTCACAAACCGGGCAATCCAACGGGTGATTTACCAAAAGAAATTCAGTAACCGCTTTTCGGGCTTCCTGGGTTTTTTCTGAGGTAAGGTTTTTCACTTCCATACCGTCCATCACGCCTGTTCTGCAGCTTGCTACCAATTTTGGCATCGGTCGGGAATCTGCATCAGAACCTTTAGACACTTCAACCAAACACGTTCTGCATCGTCCGCCGCTTGATTCCAGGGGTTTATAATAACACATTGCCGGTGGTACAGATTTACCGCCGATTTGTCTGGCTGCTTCAAGAATCGAAGTTCCGGGCAAAACCTCGGTGGTCTGTCCGTCGATCGTGATCTTAAATTTTTTAATTTCTTCGCTCATTATAGATGAATTCAAAAATGAATTAATTAAATTTTGTGGGTATCGAAGGTGTATCCGATCCCGAAATTTACCTGTCCGAAAAAGAAATCCTGAGACGCCTTATCGGGTTTATTGTTTAAAGTAGTTTTTATATCGGGCATATTGATATAGCCTACTTTTCCTTCTACTCTTGCCATCCAGTGGTTCCACAGGATTACGTTAATATTTGCTCTTGCATCGAGACCGAAACCTGCAACATGAAAACGGTCGCTTCTTTCGTTACCAAAAAGTTTTATATTACTTTTCGGGAAAAGAACTCCTGCTCCGGCGCCGTAGCTCCACATGATATCTATTTTCTCTCTGCTCAGTAACGGTTTGTATTTTTCTAAACCTGCATTTACATAGTTCAGCCCGTCGGTATGTTCAAAGGTTAGGAAATTTGAATCCCTAAGATCAACTTCACCGTTCTGAACCATCGCTGCATACACCGGATCGGAAATATTCCCTTTGAATCGCGCCGTCTGTTCCTGATCCATCACATATTTCATGTGATCTGTACCCACCACAAGTGCCAAGTGATCCTTGATGAAATATCCTAACCGGAAATTAAACTGCGGCGTCGACATTTGTCCTGGATCTACATAAGCCCAACTTACATCACTCGGTCTGTCGTGTGCCACTACATTCTCGAGAGTGAAATTGTAACCGTTTCCTTCAAAATGAATATCAGAATTGGTAAATCCTGCTCTGTTCCAGCCCCAGAAAATAAACACCTGCCCTTTCTTTGACATCGGTTTAATACTGAAGTCGAAGTCATCGGATATCGCCTGCGTTGAATCTGTCTGCTGTGCAACACTGAAATTCAGTCCTAAAAACAGGAATGCAAAAATTTTAAAGATCTTCTTCATCTTACTCTGCTTTCGCAGCTACAGGGATTGAGTCTGCATAATTTGCCAATCCGTAATTTCTTGTTAAAGCTTCCGGGTTATCAATATGCCACTCGAACTCGTCGCGGAAATGACGGATTGCTGCTGCAACCGGCCACGCAGCGGCATCGCCAAGCGGACAAATCGTATTTCCTTCGATTTTTCTCTGAACATCCCAAAGCAAATCGATATCAGCTAAAGTTCCGTTTCCGGAATCTATTTTTTTCAGAATTTTATACATCCACGGTGTACCTTCGCGGCAAGGGGTACATTGGCCGCAGCTTTCGTGAGCATAGAAATGTGCTAAACTCATGGTATGTTTCACTACGCACTGGTCTTCATCCAGAACGATAAATCCTCCTGAACCCATCATGGTTCCGGTTGCAAAACCACCATCTGCCAATGATTCGTAGTTCATGTATCTTGGCTCTCCGCTAATCGTTTTCAGCAATAAATTAGCAGGAACGATTGGTACGGAACTACCGCCAGGAATACAGGCTTTTAATTTTTTGCCATTCGGGATTCCGCCGCAATATTCGTCAGAGTAGATGAATTCCTCAACGGTAATCGTCATATCGATTTCGTAAACACCAGGTTTGTTAATGTTTCCGCATGCAGAAATGAGTTTAGTTCCTGTTGAACGGCCTACGCCGATTTTAGCATATTCCGCTCCGGTAATATTGATGATCGGAACAACTGCTGCGATCGTTTCAACATTATTAACTACGGTTGGTGATTCCCAAAGTCCTTTTACAGCCGGGAAAGGCGGTTTCAGACGTGGATTTCCTCTTTTGCCTTCCAGAGATTCCAGAAGTGCAGTTTCTTCACCACAGATATAGGCTCCGGCACCACGGTGAACGTAGATTTCGAGATCGTAACCGCTGCCCAAAATATTTTTACCTAAAAAGCCTGCTTTTTTTGCTTCTTCAATGGCTTCTTCAAGAATATCCGGAATCCATGAATATTCGCCACGGATGTAGATATAAGAAGTATTTGCGCCCAATGCGTAAGAAGAAATAATCATTCCTTCAATCAGAAGATGGGGAATGAATTCCATTAAATAACGGTCTTTGAACGTTCCCGGTTCGGATTCATCAGCATTCACGACCAAATATCTTGGGACTCCTTCTGGTTTTGCCAGAAAGCTCCATTTCATTCCTGTTGGGAAACCGGCACCGCCACGACCACGAAGACCTGAAGTTTTTACTTCTTCAATAATCTCGTCCGTCGACATTTTCAGGGCTTTTTCTACCGCTTCGTAACCGCCTTGTTTACGGTAAACATCGTAAAAACGGATTCCTTCAACATGCGCGTCTTTAAGTAAAAGTTTTTTACTCATTTTCTATTAAAATTAATCCAAAGCAATGGCTCCCTGTCTGCAAAGTTCCAGGATTTCATCTACTTTTTCTTTTGTTAAATGTTCATGATAAAATTTGCCAAGCTGCATCATCGGTGCGTAGCCGCAGGCGCCAAGACATTCCGCCGGTTTCAGCGTGAAAAGCCCGTCGGCAGTAGTTTCTCCATTCTTAATGTTCAGCGTTTCGCGGATGTGACTTAAAATCCCGTCGCTTCCGTTCAGCATACACGGTCCGGTTTGGCAAACTTCCAGTACATATTTCCCGACAGGTTTCATGTTGAACATGGTGTAGAAGGTGGCAACCTCATACACTTCAATCGGTTTAATGTTTAAGATCTGCGCAACGTAATCCATTACAGGCACATCAAGCCAGCCTCCAAATTCTTTCTGTGCAATATGCAGCACCGGAATAAGGGCTGATTTTTGCTTCCCTTCAGGATATCTTGCGATAATTTTATGTACCTGTTCTAAGGATTCTGGTTTAAAAGCAATAGTTTCGCTCATTTTATTTTGTTGTAAAATGTACATTGTACCACGTACAGTGTATTTATTATCTATTTATTTATCAAGTACGCTGCGTTACAACATCGTACCTTTATACAGTTTTAAGCGTCGAGTTCCCCTGCGATTACGTTCATACTACACATGGTAACAATCGCGTCGGAAATCATTCCGCCTTTGATCATTTCCGGATAAGCCTGATAGTAAATAAAGCAAGGTCTTCTGAAGTGCAGTCGGTAAGGAGACCTGCCGCCATCGCTTACCAAATAGAAACCTAATTCGCCGTTACCGCCTTCTACCGCGTGGTAAACTTCGCCTTTCGGAACTTCGGTTTCGCCCATCACAATTTTGAAGTGGTAGATGAGGGCTTCCATTTTATTGTAAACATCAGCTTTTTCAGGAAGGTAAAATTCCGGAACATCCGCATGGAATGGTCCTTCCGGAAGATTTTTATAGGCTTGTTCAATGATTTTCAAACTTTCCCAAACTTCCTGCTGGCGAACCATGAAACGGTCATACGTATCACCGGCGGTTCCTACAGGAATGATGAAATCGAAATCTTCATAAGACGAATATGGACTGGCAACACGAACGTCGTAATCAACACCCGCGGCACGAAGGTTAGGACCTGTAAATCCATAGCTCAGCGCACGTTCTGCAGAGATAGGGCCGGCCTTGATGGTTCTGTCCATAAAAATTCTGTTTCTCTCGTTCAAAGCACAGAATTCACCCCAGATTTTAGGGAATTTCTTTAACCATGTCTGAAGCATTTCATGGAATTTCGGACTGAAATCTCTTTCGAAACCTCCGATCCGTCCCATATTTGTGGTCATTCGGGCGCCACAAATCTGCTCATACATTTCATATATTTTTTCTCTTTCCTGGAAGAGATAAGTTAAGCCTGTAATAGCACCGGCATCCATCGCAATTACTCCGTTACATACCATGTGGTCAGCAATTCTCGCCATTTCCATCATGATAATCCTCATGTAATCTACACGTTTGGGAACTTCGCAGCCGATGAGTTTTTCAACGGTCATGTGCCAACCGATGTTATTAATCGGGGCAGAGCAGTAGTTCATCCTGTCGGTAAGGGTCGTGATCTGTGCAAAGTTTCTTCTTTCAGAAATCTTTTCGAAAGCACGGTGAATGTAACCAATCGTTTGTTCTGAATGCAGAATTCTTTCCCCATCCATGGTAAGCACATTCTGGAAAATACCGTGAGTCGCGGGGTGAGTAGGCCCAAGGTTCAGCGTATACAGCTGCCCGTCGATATTTTCTTTTGAATCGTTTTGGCTGAGTATATTTGATAGCGCGTTGTCTTTCATAATTTTTCCGTTGATATAAGATTATCTTCCGAACATTTTATCATCTTTATCTGTTCTGGTACCGTCTTCGAGTCGGTATTCCTTCAGCATCGGATGATAATCGATATCTTCCATATTCAGGATTACACGAAGATCCGGATGACCTTTAAATTTAACCCCGTAGAATTCGAAAGTTTCTCTTTCCATCCAGTTTGCACCGGCGTACAGGTCTGTCATAGAATCTACTTCAGCATTTTCCTTCGGCATAAATACTTTTAGGCGGATTCTGAAGTTCGTCATCAAATTATGAAGATGGTAGATGACGCCGATTTCTTTTTCAGGATTTTCGGGATAGTGGATACCGCAGATATCGGTAAGGAATTGTATTTCAAGAGAAGAATCACGCAGGTAATGAATTACCTTTTTGATGTCTTCTTTTTTGATTTCTAGAGTAAGAAAATCGTACGGCTCGGAATGTGAGATTACTGAATCCGGAAATTCTCTTGTAATTGCTTCTAAAACAAATTCGTTTGTCATTTCCAATTAATTTATACCGTAGGATTCTAGTAAATTTTTATATTCAGGCAGATCTCTTCTTCTGATACTTTCGCCTTCGCAAAGGGCCTGAACCTGCATAACGCCTTCAATAATCTGTTCCGGTCTTGGCGGACAGCCGGGAACATATACGTCCACCGGAATGATTTTATCAATTCCCTGGAGTACAGAATACGTATCGAAGATACCGCCGCTGGATGCACAGGCACCTACGGCAATAACCCATTTTGGCTCTGCCATTTGGGTGTAAACCTGCTTAAGGACTGGACCTAATTTTTTAGAGATCGTTCCGCAAACCATGAGCATATCTGCCTGTCTTGGGGAGAAAGAGTTTCTTTCCATTCCAAAACGAGATGCGTCGTAGGTTGGGTTAAGTACAGCCATAAACTCAATCCCACAACATGAAGTTGCAAAAGGTAGCGGCCACAGCGAAAATTTACGTGCCATGCCGATCACACTGCTGAGTTTGGTAGCGAAAAATCCTTCGCCTTCAAAACCTTCAGGTGGTTCAGCATCCATTCTTATTATTGGTTTGTTATCTGACATTTTTGTTTTCTTTAAATGTTAATTAAATAGGAAAAGGCTTACTTATCCCAATCGAGTGCGCCGCGCTTCCAGACATAGATAAATGCCACGAAAAACACGGAAATAAAGGTAAGTACCGCAAAGAATCCTTCAACACCAAATTCGCGGATGTTTACCGCATAAGGGTAGAAAAATACAATTTCGATATCGAAAAGTACAAACAGAACAGCGGTAAGAAAATATTTCACGGAAAAAGGAGTCCGGGCATTGCCTTCAACATCGATACCGCACTCAAAACTTTCATTTTTTTTGGTTGAAGTTGCTTTCTGTCTAGGTCCTAAAAAATGGGTTCCTAAAATACAGAGTAATACGAAACCAAAACCAACAGCGAACTGAATGATAATGGGTAGATAATTTTCTGGAATATTCATGCCTACATTGTTTTCTGAATCAGCAAATTTAAGGAATTATGTAGTATGGAAAAAATAAAAACCTTTAAATCTGAAATTTATCATTATAATTTTTTACCTATGGAAACTACTTTTTACTGCTTCTTTTAAGACGTTTTAACACTACATAAGCAATATACCCGATGTATAAAAAAAGAAAGCTTGCGAAAAGGATGTTAATCAGGCTGTTCATGCGTTCATCCTGTACCTGAAAAAACTGATTGTAGACAATAAATGCCATAATCAGGACGAGATAGATGTAAAGTTGTTTTTTCATAAAAATAGTTGAAATATGAATCTTTGCTAGGATTTACTCAATTTCCAACGAATATGTTCTTCTTCTTTTGTGATTCACAGGATTGTAATCCTGCCAGAGCACCTGCACGCTTTTGTTTTCCTCGAGTTCCGGGTTGGTTTCCGCAAACTTGATTCCCATTTTGTTGAAGCGCAAAAAGATTTCCTTAAAGATAATGGCGGTTACACCGCGGCGCTGGTACTCCGGATGGATGCCGATGAGATAGAAATTGGCACGGTCGTTTTTCTTGCCCGCCTGCAGAAAATGCCACCACCCAAATGGCAGCAGTTTTCCCTTTGATTTCTGTAAAGCTTTGGAATAGGAGGGCATGGTAATGGCAAAAGCCACCAGTTCATGATTTTCGTCTTCCACACAAATTACATAATTCTTATCGATGAAAGGGAAATATTTTTCGCGGTACGTTTTTATCTGCTCGTCGGAAATTGGAGTGTAGGTAGAAAGCGAGTTGTAAGTCTGGTCCAGGAGTTTGAACATGGGTTCCACCAAAGGAAGGATCTCCTTTTTATTTTTGAAATGAATGACATTCAGTTTGTATTTCTGCGCGATGAGAGAACTGAATTTGTCTACTTTTTCCGGCAATACAGTCGGAAAATTCATTTCAAATTCTACCCATTCTTTTTCTTTTACCAAGCCGAGTTTCTCCATATGCTTTGGGTAGTACTCAAAATTATAAAGACCGATCATGGTGGCAATTTTATCGAAACCCATCGTCAGCATTCCGGATTTGTCCAGATTCGTGAAACCCATCGGGCCCTCGATTTTTTTTATGCCTTTTTCTTTGGCGAAATTGATTGCAGTATCAATGAGAAGTTTGGAGACTTCAGCATCATCGATAAAATCAAGCCAACCGAAACGCACCTTGCTGATACCGAGTTCTTTTTCTTCTTTCCTGTTAATCATGAGCGCAATTCTGCCCACCACTTTTCCGTTTTTTTCAGCAAGAAACTGCTTGGCTTCAGAATAGTCTAAAGCTGGATTTTCGGCCGGATTCCAGATGTTTTTTTCATCGTTGAGTAAGGGAGGTACGTAATTTTTGTTATTTTTGTAAAGTTCCATCGGGAAACTGATGAACTTTTTTAATTCCTGAGCTGTTCTTACTTCATTTATTACGGTTGCAGGCATCTTTATTTGTTTGAAAAAACAAAGATAAATGATTAAAACAAATATAAAAACTTTGGCACGTTTTTTACTTTTCAAATATGATTTAAACAGAGATAAATAAATTAAAAATGACAGGTTATTATGTAATTATTGGACTTTCGATGCTTGTAAGTTGGCTGGTTTCAGCAAGACTGAAATCTAAATTCGAACATTATTCAAAGGTTCATTTAAGGAACGGAATGTCCGGAAAAGAGGTAGCTGAGAAAATGCTGAGAGATAACGGAATCAATGATGTACAGGTAATTTCGGTGCCGGGACAGCTTACAGATCATTATAATCCGGCTAATAAAACGGTAAATCTTTCAGAAGGGGTATATATGCAGAGAAATGCAGCAGCAGCGGCAGTAGCGGCTCACGAATGTGGCCATGCTGTGCAGCACGCAGTAGGTTATTCCATGCTTCAGCTACGTTCTAAACTGGTTCCGCTGGTAAGTATAAGTTCAAATCTTATGCAGTTTGTATTGATTGCCGGCATTGTGTTGATGAGTGCGACTCAGACCATTGATAATCCAAACGGAAATACCACCGTATTGGCAATTGGTGTAGCTATGTTTGCGCTTACCACGCTTTTTGCTTTTGTAACTTTACCGGTAGAGTACGATGCAAGTAACAGAGCAATGAAATGGCTTAAAGATACCGGAACGGTAACGTCTGAAGAATTTGTAGGAGTAAAAGATTCCTTAACCTGGGCGGCAAGAACTTATCTGGTAGCAGCACTTGGATCATTGGCACAGCTTCTTTACTGGGCTTCGATGCTGATGGGAAGAAGAGATTAATCTAAGTAAATTTAAACGATATATTTTGCATCTCGGACAGTTGTTCCGAGATGTTTTCTTTTTGGGAGGTTTTAATCTTTGCTTTGATGACACATTGTTCATCGGACAAAAAGTCCTGAATCCTGCCGTCAAATTTATTAAGCAAAGTAAAGATTTGGTTCTGCTGATTGAACGTGAAAGTGATTTCAATATCAGATTCCAGTTCTCTGGTGATCATTTCAGCTTCTTCCAGAGTCATTTTTGCTGATTCTTTGTAGGCTTTTACCAACCCAGAAACACCCAGTTTGGTGCCACCGTAATATCTCACCACAATCACTAGAATATTAGTAATCTCATGTGCCAACAACTGATTGTATATTGGCAGACCGGCGCTGCCGGAAGGTTCTCCGTCGTCATTGGCTCTGTAATTTTCACCTTTCATTCCGAGCCGGAACGCGTAGCAGTGATGGGTAGCTTTCGGATGTTCTTCGCGTATTTTTTCTAAACTTTTTTTCAGGTCGGTTTCAGTGTTTACCGGAAAAGCAAATCCAATAAATTTGCTTCCTTTCTCCTTCAGAAGAATGTTTTCTACAGGCGATTTTATGGTATTAAAAGAAAATTCCAAGTTTACAGATTTTTGTGAAATTCAATAATATTATCTCTGAAAATTTTTGTTTCAAAATTTCCGTTCTGGAATTTCGGCGCGCTTGTTCCTTTAGATAACTTCAGGTTTTCGTTTTTAATAATAATCGCCTCATCCCACAATTCAGCATCAATAAACTGCTGAAGGGTAAAACTTCCGCCTTCAACAATCACCGACTGTATTTGATTTTCGTAAAGTTTCGCCATCAGATTTTCAAGGAAATTTTCCTTTTTAATCCTGATAAACTTAACGTTTTTTTCTACCATATCTTTCACAGAATTAAATACAATAGTTTCGCTTTCTTCATTATAAATATTAAAGTTTCCCGGAACTCTTAGATCAAAATCGATTAGAATTCTAACAGGATTTCTGCCTGCGATTTCACGTGTAGTAAGGCTGGGATTGTCTGTTAAAGCCGTATTAGTTCCTACTAAAATTGCATGTTCCTCGCTTCTAAGCTGGTGGACAAACAGTTTGGTTAAAGGGTTGCCGATTTGGGTCGGTTTAAAATCTTTATCCAGAAAACCGTCGCCGGATTCTGCCCATTTCAGAATAATGAACGGTCTTTTCTTCTGATGAAAAGTGAAGAAACGCTTGTTGAGTTCCTGACATTCTTTTTCCAAAACCCCTGACATTACTTCAATTCCGGCATCTTCAATTATCTGTTTGCCTTTGCCATTCACTTTCTCATGAGAATCCAGCGTTCCGATCACTACTTTTTTGAATCCGGTCTCAATGATTTTATTGGCACAAGGCGGCGTTTTGCCAAAATGGGAGCAGGGTTCCAGAGACACATAAATGGTAGATTCCTGTAATAATTCTTTGTTTGTCACCGAATTAATCGCATTAATTTCAGCGTGGTTTTCTCCCGATTTCTCGTGAAATCCTTCACCTATGATTTCCCCGTTGTGTACAATTACGCTTCCCACCAGCGGATTGGGGTAAGTGTTTCCCTGGGCTTTCAACGCGAGTTCGATACAGCGTTTGATATAGGTTTCGTGATTCATATTCTACTGAAGTATTCTCAATTAAAAAACACCCAACGTTTGCCGGGTGTTTTGTATTTAAAAGTCTTTAATCTATTTTCCGGGAGCACTTGCGGCAACTTTTATTTCCGGGACTTTATATTCGATCATCGTCGCCATTAAATGGTCGCGTTGTTTTGCCAGAGCTTTTGCTGCTGATTTCAGATCACCGTAGATTCTTTTCGCGTAAGACATGATAAGAAAACTCTTCTGGCCGCCATTCTCCATACCTTTGAAACGGTAAATATTGTATTCCATATACGGCTCGCCGGTTTCGGGAGATTCCGAGATAAAATAATCAACAACGAATTCTTTACCGTCAGGACTTTCAGTAACATTTACTTTGGCAAACTTGTCTTTTTTTTCTCTTTGCTGTACAGATTCTACTTTTTGTCTTACCGCGAGTTCCATTTCGATTTCTTTGTTGAAAAACGAAAAATCCAAAAGTTGTGTGAAATCCTGCAGATTCTCATCTTTTGGGATATACTGTTCCTGAAAAAGTGTTTTGGAACGCTGTTTCGACTGGATAAGATAGAACTCGGTCCCGTCATATTCGAGCGGATTCGAAAATGAAAGGATGCTGGTTTCGGCTTCCTGTGCATTTGCAAGCGTTACGGAGCTTATGAACAGTGCTAAAATTATCTTTTTAAACATGTTTGATTATTGGTTTTCGCCTGAAAGTATTTTGTGAAGACTCTGCTTCATTGCTTCCAGCTGAGCTTTTTTCTCGTCGATCCTGTCAAAAGTATCCTTAAGTAAAGGATTTTCGCGGGTAGAATTGCTGAAGAAACTCAGGTTATTTTCCATTTTTACGATTTCAGCCTCCAGATCTGCGATCTGGTTTTTCATTTTTCTGGCTTTATCGGTGAGCTGGTTTTCCGACAGACCTTCTTCTTTCAGGTCGTATTCATGAATTTTGTTGAGCTTCAGCTTTTCTCTCAGCGTTTTGTTGAACTCCGTGTTGATGGATAATTTTTCGCGCGGAACTTTTCCGATATTATTCCAGCTTGTTTTTATATTTTCAATTTTTTCCACACTTCCTTCTTCATCAGAAATTTCTTTCAGTTCTTCCAGGAGCTGTTTTTTATTTTTATAGTTTTCTTTCCAGTTATCGTTTACTGCATTGTTTTTCTCTCTGTAATTATTGAAAAACGCGTTGCACGCTTCACGGAATTCATCCCAAACTTTATTGGTCATACTTC
Organism: Chryseobacterium sp. HSC-36S06; assembly: GCF_024171485.1. GTDB lineage: Bacteria > Bacteroidota > Bacteroidia > Flavobacteriales > Weeksellaceae > Kaistella. The sequence continues at coordinate 961,772 of NZ_JALJZX010000002.1, read as the reverse complement.
GCGGAACGTGACCGATTTTCTTCCAGTCATCCTGAAGTTTTTTGAACAGAGGAACCGTAGTTTCCCAGTCTTCGGAAAGGCTGTTGTCTTTTGCAGTTTGGATGAGTTTAAGTTTTTCCTCCAGATTGGTATGCTGAGAACTTTTCAGACCTTTATAGAATTCGTTCTTTACCGTGTTGAAATTTCTAAGATGATGTTTGAAATCGTTCCAGTTTTGGTTCGATACTTTTCGTGGTACACTGCCTAATTTGAGAAACTCACTTCTCAATTCCTCAATTTTTTTGATTGAATTCTGCCAGTAACTGTGGTTAGGATCTTTTTCCGGAGTTGCGAGTTTCTTAATTTCCTCGATGATTTTATTTTTTTTCTCCAGATTCAGAGTCTGTTCTTCGTCAATCTGAGCCGAAAGTTCAGATTTTCTGTCATGAATTTTATTTGAAATTTCTTTGAATTCTTCCCAGGTTTTTTCGCGGAATTCTTCAGCAACCGGTTCAGCTTCTTCTTTCCAGAGTTTGTGCAGATACTGCAGTTCGTTCAGTGCTTTCTGCACCGCTGGTTCAGTTTCCAACTGTTTGGCGCGTTCAATAATATGCTGTCGTTTCTCGAGGTTATGGGCAAATTCCTGCTCCATATATTCTTTATTCATATCCAGCATCTGATAAAACTGATTCAGATGATGAAAGTAATTGTTGTTGAGCAGTTTGAATTCAGATTTCGCAACCTGACCAGCATTTTTCCACGCTTCTTTAATCTCACGGATCGCTTTAAAGAGATTGGTACCAGCCTCTGTATTGGAATATAGATTTTTAAGTTTTTCTATAATCTGCTGTCTTTCTTGCAGATTCTTAGAATGGTTTTCTTCTTGTTTTCTGGCGTACTCATTGTTTTTTTCCCGGAAGATATTGAGCAAACCTGAAAGCTTTGCCTGGGCAGGATGGTGAAAACTGAAACTTTCTTCCGGATTTCCCGCTGAAACGAATTCGTTTTTCTGGTCTTCTGTCTCGTCGTGAATGAAATGATTAGCCTGTTCTTTCAAATGATTGAAAGCCCGGTAATGAGCACCTGCATCTTCTTTATTGATGAGGGCTTCCATTTCTTTGAGAATTTCAGGTAAGGTTAAATGCGCCACAGATTCCAACGCTGCTGCTTCATGATCTTCGTGAGGTTCGCCATCATCAGCTTTCTGGGGATCAATTTCTGAAAGTACTTTCGCCTCAGGTGCAGTTTCTGTAGATTTTTGGGTGTCTACATCAGCTTGATGTTCAGGAGTGTCATGTAAAACTTCTTCATTTTTTACACCGTCCTCAGTTTGGGTTTCAGTTGAAACTTCCGCTGCAGCGATCTCCGGATTTTTATGAAGCGGTTCTTGCTCGGCAGGAGTTGCATCTTCTTCTGCAGGAATTTTTACTTCTGCGTTGGCATCGGTAGCGTTATCGGAATTATTTTCCTGGGAAACCTCTTCATGAAATGGTTTTTTCTCATTGTTGTCAGAGACTGAATCTTCTGTGATCATAGCAAACTTGTTATTAGAATTGGGCTGCAAAACGGGGAGTACCTGAACTTTGTCGTTAAACAGAGCACTAAATTAACTTATTTTTTTTAAAAGTTCCAAATTTCCCAGTTTTTTTCTGCCTGCTGCTCAAGCATATAGAAACCGTTAACCGTTTTAGCTCCTTTTTCTGCAGCTTTTTTAATGAAACTGGTATAATTTGGATTGTAAATCAGGTCAATAACAAGATGGTGATCAGTGATTCCTTCAAAGGGAAAATCCAGGCAGTCATCAACATTTGGAAAAGTACCGACAGGCGTGCACTGGATGATGAGCCGGTTTTGTAAAACAGTTTCGGCGGTTAAATTTTCGAAATTCAATTCGCCTTTCCTGGAAACAGTCTGGAACGGAATCTCATTTTTTTTAAGCACATATTGTACCGCTTTTGCAGCGCCGCCGTTCCCTAATACCAAAGCAGAATCGTGGAAATCTTTCTTGTGCAGCAAAAGTGTTTTTTCGAAACCGAAAACATCAGTATTAAAGCCTTTTTTGATATTATCTTTAATCAGAATGCAGTTTACCGCGCCTGTTTTTTCTGCTTCATCGCTGAGTTCGTCAAGATAGGGAAGTATTTTTTCTTTGAAGGGAACGGTTACGTTCAGTCCCAGGAGATTTTCTTTCTTAAAGATGTTCTCTACCTCCGAAAGATCCTGCAAATCGTAAACGTCGTAAAAATGATTCTTCAGCATAAGCCGCTGAAATTTATCTTCAAAATATTTCTTGGAAAAAGAGTAGGAAATGTTCCTGCCGATGATTCCAAATTTTCTTTGCTCTTCCATGCATCAAAAATAAAAAAAGAGCTTTGAAGAATCACTCTTTTTTGGCTATATTTTTTATGAATGATATCTCTTTTATTATGGCCTGCAGATTTCGGGAAAATTCAGACGGTTATATGTTTTTCAGAATAAAATCCACCCGCTCTTCTGGCGGTAAAACCGGTACATGCACGAGCGGAATATTTAAATTTTTGTAAACTTCAATAATAAGCTGATGAATGCGGAGCTGTTCTGATTCATCCTCCAAACGGGCATAATCGTTGGTTAAGGGCAGCCTGTCCAGAATAAAGACCCTGTGATAATCATATTTTTGGCATTGCTGAAGGAGCAGCTCATCATATTCCAACCCTAAAAACTGATAGTACGCCATGGCGTCGGGTAGCGCACGGTCCAGAAAAGCAGTTTCATTCGGGTCAAGGGAGTGTTCCTCCGCAATCTGCATCCCCAGTACGCTCAGCTGAAATTCTTTTTTATTCCTGCGGATTTCTTCAACCGTTCGTCCCTGTATTTTCTGCAGGTCGATATAATGCCTGGCATGCTCGATGGTGGTTCTGTAGCCTCTTTGAGCCAGAATATTCACCACGGTCGTCTTACCGGTACAAGGTCCGCCGGTGATCACGTTCCATTGGGTGATGATTTTTTGGTCTTTCATTTCTTAAAAAGCTGGATTTTATGGCTGTACAGCGATTACAACATGATCGTTCAGTGCCGGGATTTCTGCAACCCAATGATAAGCTTCTTTAATTTTTTGCTGAAGTCCTTCCGCGGCTTCTTTTTCAGCATGAACGATGAAAATCTTTTCCGGTTGATGAGCGAGTTTTCCCATCCACTCAATTAAACCGTTTTGGTCGGCGTGACCGGACAATCCTTCTATATTTTCGATATTGGACCGAACAGTGAAATATTTACCATACAGTTTGATTTCTTTGGCGCCTTCCAGCAAAGCTCTTCCCCGGGTGCCTTCTGCCTGAAATCCTGCCATCATAATCGTTGCATTCGGATCGCCTAAATATTTGGCGAGATAGGTGAGTACCCTTCCGCCTGCAGCCATTCCGCTTCCGGCGATGATGATTTTCGGGCGGGAATCTTTTGCCAGGGCAAGTGTTTCATTTACGGTGCTGATGAATTTTATTTCACCACACATTTCAAAATAATCTTCATACGAAAGCCGGTGCCAGTCTCTGTTTTGGTGGAAAATTTCCAGAACATTGCGGCTCATAGGACTGTCCATATAAATCGGGATTTTAGCCATTTTTCCGTTTTTCTTCAGCTGCCAGAATAGGTACATAAGCAGCTGGGTGCGCTCTACCGAAAAACTTGGAATAATGATGGTTCCGTTTCTGTCGGTACAGCGGTTGAGGAGTTCCTGCAATGCATCGATTATAGGAATCTTGGGATGAAGTCGGTCGCCGTAAGTGGCTTCGATGAAAAGCAGATCGGCTTTTTCAGGCTTTTCGGGGGGAAAAAGAAGGGGATCAATTTCCCGGCCAACATCTCCGGAGAAGACCAGGGTTTTATCGCCGATTTCCATTTCAATGAAGGTTGCGCCAATAATATGTCCATTGTACCTGAATCGGTAACGGATGTTCTCATTGATGCTTTGCCATTCGTTCAGTGGTTTTGACTGGAATAAAGGCAGTGTTTCTTCAACATCATCAAGATCATATAAAGGCAAAGCCGGATGATGCTTTGAATACCGGAATTTATTTGCTCTTGCGGTATCTTCCTCCTGAATTTTTGCGCTGTCTTTTAAAATAATTTCCGTGATCTGGAGGGTGGGCGAGGTGCCTATAATCTGGCCTGAAAATCCAGCTTTTACCAAACGTGGCAAATATCCCGTGTGATCCAGATGGCCGTGGGTGAGGAGCACCATATCAATTTCATTGGCGGGAAATTGAAGGGGTTCCCAGTTCATCAGCCGCAGTTCTTTCAGTCCCTGAAAAAGTCCGCAGTCAATCAGAATATTTTTTCCGTACGCCGAAATAAGATGTTTGGATCCGGTCACCGTTCCCGCAGCGCCTAGAAATTTGATGCTAATGGTATTCATGATTTGATGTTTTTTAAGTTTCGGAATCTGGATAAGGTTCACAAAGCGCCATGCTTTCAGCAAGTACTTTCTGAAGCCGCGGAGGTCTGACCCCAATCTGTTCCAGAATTTTATGAGTATTGAGGATGCTTTTGCACAACACCACTTTTTCTTCCAGCAACTGTTGTTTTTCTTTTTGCGTAAGCGTGGTTAATGAAGTGATGGGATGCAGTCCGGAGTGGTCTATCCAGTCCTTCAAGGCGTTATTTTTAGGAAAATCCCAGCTTACAAGCTGCATATTCATGCACTTTGCAAATTGCGTGGCATCTTCTGAAAAGCGGGTATTGGTAATGACCCGGACTTGGTTGAATCTTACGGAATGTCCGGTTGCAATATTTTTAGAATCAGCCACATCAATAAAACGCGACCTGATGTAAAGCGGAATTTTGATATCGCAAACATATCCCGGACGGTTATGAAATTTGCATTCGATCATCATTTGGGTATTTTCTTTATCGGCAATCACATCAATTTCATGAGTGACACAGTGACCCTGCACGAAAACGCCGACCTGAGTTTTGTATCCCTGAAATTTTAAAAGTTCCGCTATATACTGTTCAAACGGAAATCCCGACGGACCCAATTCCAGCAGCGCCTGCTTCAGCTTATATCTTGCCGCTACCGGACGCGAAACATCCTTCAGCAATCGGAATGCGGCTTTATGAATTTTCGAGGTCGACATTCCTTCCACCAACATTGAAATCACTTCACTGATGATTTCATCTGCCTGAAAATCACTGGCACCGGCCCGCAAAAGGGATTTTTTAAGTTTCCCCGCATTGAATGGCACTTTCTGTCCTGAAGATTTGGTGATAAGCAGATGCCTGGATTTGTTTTGCATGGCTGGTCATTTTAGTGAAAAGCAGAAACATTGCCCGGACATGTTTTTAAAAAAAAAGCGCCGGATCAGTTTAGAAATTATTCATTATCAATACCATATGTTTTGGAATTACTAATTTACGAAAATATTCACTCCTTTGAGCAGGAAGAGGAAGACAAAAAAATAGCCGGAAGAATTTCCGGCCAACAGTAAAAATATGATCTGGTGCAGCGGCTATAAACCGTCTCCGTTCAGCAGATTGCCTAAACCTCCCAGGACTCCGCCCTGTTCTCCGTTTTTGGTAGTGCCGAACTGAAGAATTCTGCCTGCAAGCCGCGAGATCGGCAGGGTTTGAATCCAAACTTTCCCCGGACCGCGGAGCTGCGCGAAAAACAGACCTTCGCCACCGAAAATGGAATTCTTAATTCCGCCTACGAACTGAATATCATATTGCACATCTTTGGTGAACGCGACAATACAGCCCGTATCGATTTTTAAGATTTCGCCCGGTTGAAGATCTTTCTCGATCACGTGTCCTCCGCTGTGAACGAAGGTCATTCCGTCACCTTCCAGCTTCTGCATAATGAAGCCTTCGCCACCGAAAAGTCCGGTTCCCAGTTTTTTCTGAAGTTCAATCCCTACAGCAACACCTTTCGCCGCACAAAGAAAACTGTCTTTCTGGCAGATCACTTTTCCGCCCAGTTCAGAAAGATCGAGGGGGATAATTTTCCCGGAATAAGGTGCAGCAAAAGTCACCTGTTTTTTTTCGTTCGAAACATTGGTATAAGCCGTCATGAAAAGGTTTTCGCCTGTGAGCATTCTTTTTCCTGCAGAAAATAATTTTCCCATCAAGCCCTTTTCTGTTCCGTCACCGAAGAGGGTTGCCATATTGATTCCTTCGGTCATCATCATGAAGCTTCCCGGTTCGGAGATTACGCTTTCCTGAGGATCGAGTTCTATTTCTACACACTGCATTTCTTCGCCGTGAATTTTGTAGTCGATTTCGTGGTTGTTCATTTTTTTAAATTTTTATGGATTAGTATTTTTTTGTTCCGAATTGTTACTGTGAAGGTAGGTAATAAAAAAGCCGGAGAAAATCCTCCGGCTATCTTTTATAATGGAGTGTGAAATTATTCCACAATAAATTTAGCAGTGCTGTTGTCTGCTTTTAAGATATAAACGCCTTTCGGTAAATTTTTTAAAGTGATTTTACCTGAGTTTTTAAAAGGCTGAGCAATACTCTGAACAAGTTTGCCTGTAAAATCGAAAATCTGCACGGTATTAATAGTAGACAGGTTTTTACCGCTCACATTTAATTCTCCATTTTTCACCGGATTTGGATAAATGCTGATCGAATTTTTATTTATAGCACTTTCGTTAACTGCAGCAAGCGTGTAGCAAGTCCAGCTCATATCATCAATTGCCACTCTGTTCGTGGTGCTTGAATTTTGAAGGGTAATCTCTACGGTATCGGAAACATTAATTCCGGTTACGGTTGTAGTAGTTACATTAGAACTGTAAGGCACCGTTTTTCCCGTATCTACACCGTTCACAAAGATCTTTAAAGTTCCGGCTGAGCCAGAAAATTTTAGTTGGGTAGTTACTTTTAAATCACCAATTCCGTTCGGAACGGATAAAGCGGTTAGAAATCCATTTTTAATAGTAATCGCTCTTCCGTTGATCGTCTGGTCGGTTCTGGAGTCTTCAGACGTCCACGAAATCCCATTGCTTGTCCAGTTATAGGTGGAATAGTTGGAAGAACTTGCCGGAATTGTTTCGAAGTTTTCATTACCACAGTTAGCACCAACTGCAGAAGTAGTAGCGGTTACCGTGTTGCTTTGTGGAGAAACGTTTCCTGCAGCATCTTTTGCCACAACATAAATCGAATACGTGGTTACGGGGCTTAGGTTGGCAATATTTGTTGAAGTAGAATTTGTGGAACCCTGTAATTCGCCATTAACATAAATGTCGTAAGATGCTACCCCTACATTATCAGTTGCGGCAGTCCACTGTACGGCAATATTATTGGTTCCTACAGAGGTTACCGACAAATTTAACGGAGCAGTAGGCGCCTGGGTGTCAATCTGTGTTGTTCCTGTGGCAGTATTACTTTGCACTGATGCATTATTAGCACCATCCACTGCTATTACATAGAATGCATACGTGGTGCCCTGGGCAAGTCCGGAAACGGTTGCGGTGGTGGCATTTGAGTTACTGTGGAAAACACCGTTAACAAAGATTTTATAATAAGCAACACCAATATTATCGGTTGAAGCGGTCCAGCTGAGGTTGGCAGACGCTGTGGTAGTAGAAACTACCGCTAAATTAGCAGGAGCGGAAGGTGCCTGGTTATCTACTGTTTGTGTTCCCCAGATCAGCTGAACCCAATCGGGACGGTCGATAAACGGGTTTCTGTTTTTTTGGAAAACATATGATGCGTTGTTACGCTCAATTTCTGTAGGTGAAACAGGATCCTGAATAGACCATGCCAGCAGTACATCTCTTTCCCAGGCCTGTAAGCCCGGATATGCAGATCCTCCAAGCATATTTCCGGTGGAGAAAGAAGAGAGTCTGCTCTCATATCGGGTTACGAAATAAAATACCATACGTGCGATATCCCCTTTGAATTCATCAATAGGTTCAGCAACGGTTCCGCCATATCCCGGTGAACTGCTCGGTCCCACTTTGGTTCCATTTTTTGACGTAAATGAAGGACTGTTGACCGCCCCGAAAGGGTAGTTACTTCGCATTCCGTTCACCTTTCCGTCAGTTGGTCTTACGAAATGAATATCGCCGCGCATGGGCGACTGTTCGTTGAAGAAACTTTGCGGAATAACATGTTCGCGGTTGTAGCAGTCGCCTTCTACACTGTAATTGCCGCATTTTTTGATTCCGTGTCTGTAGGTATAAGGATCTGTTCCGGTTGGGTTTTCAGAGTATATATCCAGAACGGTACCGTCGTTTTCATAATAGTGATCCGAATCTGTAGTAGGATATCCGTTATAAAGTCCGTCGTAGCCGTTATCTTTATGCCCTGCAGTAATAATCTGGCTGAGCTTTGTTTTGAGGGCAGCCCCGGTTAGCCCTTCGGTCCCGTTGTAATAATTTGCGGGAGCTTGCGCCAATGCTATAGAGAACATGAAGCCCAGTAAAAGAGTGGTAAGTTTTTTCATGAGATTAAAAATAAAAATTGGAGGGTAAAGTTACTAAATAATCACCTCCCAAGACACGATTGTTATCCACACTATCTCATCCCGTCAATACACGTTTTCTTTCTATTTTTAATACAGGGGATTAAAAAATAAAAAACCGGCAACAGCTGCCGGTTTTAAAATATAGGATTTTATGGAATTATATTATTCCAAAATAAACTTTAAAGTCTGCTCAGTAGTTTTGAGATAATAAACTCCTTTGGCTGTATTTTTCAACACGATCCTGTCCGAATTTTTAAAAGGTTCAGACACGGTCTGCACCACTTGTCCGGTTACTGAAATGATTTGCGCAGATCCAATCTTACCGATGTTTTCGCCGCTGACTACAAGTTCACCGTTTCGAACCGGGTTTTGGGAGATTTTTAGCTCATTTTTACTAGCAGTATTTTCATCTGTACCCAAAGTTGATGTCCAGATCATGGCTACATATTCCGGATGGTCAATATAAGGGTTTCTGTTTTTCTGATAAACGTACGCGTAATTGTTTCTTGCAATTTCTTTTGGAGAAACAGGATCATTCTGGTGCCAAAGCATCAGTAAGTTGATATACCACTGGTCGAAACCTCGGTTTTTGCTGCCGTCCTGGGGATTGTTTACATCATTATAATCAAAATTTTGCAGTTGGTCTTCATATCTTGTGATAAAATAGAGCAAACTTCTGGCTACATCACCTTTAAACTCATCAATCGGCTCAAAAACAATTCCAAGAAATCCGGGAAAATTACTTACCCCAAGCTTAGAACCGTTGGTTGAAGTCCAGGTAGCGCTACCTACTGTACCGAAAGGATAATTATTCCGCTTGCCGTTCACTACATTATCAGTCGGCATCACGTGGAGATAATCGTTTTTCATCGGAAATCCTTGGTTAACCTCGTCAAAAAAACCCTGCGGGAATAAATGTTCTCTGTTATAACAACCTCCTTCTGATGCAGGAGTAGTGCCTCCGCATTGGTTAACTGCCGGGGTGTAGTTGTACGCATCGGGACCTGCTGGTTTTTCTGAATAAATATCGAGAATGGTGTTATCGTTTTCGTAGAATTTGTCTAAATCACCAATTTTGTATGCATCCCAAAGTCCTGCGTATCCCTTATCCTGATGCCCGTTGCTTACAATTTCCTTAAGTTTGGTTTTAAGTGAATATCCGGTTAAGCCTGCGGCTGCATTGTAATATCCGGAAGGAATCTGCGCATTGCCGAAACTAAACATTAGCAGCGTAATGAATAAAGTGATCGAGTTTTTCATGAATTGATTTAAAAATTAAGGCAGCAAAGATAGATAAAATTCTTACTGTAAAATCTTACTTAACAGTAAAATACGATTTGTTGATCTTTGAGAAAAACCACGAAACCAGGAAACCGAAAACCGCGGCGGTAGTGGCAACAATAAGATAGTTGACAACACGGATTCGCACCGGAAAAGCCAGTTCTGTACCCGCACCGGCCTTGAAAAATCCTGTTGAAATCTGGAAATAGCTGATTGCGGTTCCCAGAAGCAGTCCGCTCACAATACCGAAGATTACAATAAGCAGCCCCGTATAGAAATAAATGTTTCTAAGTGAATTGAGGTTCATGCCCAGGGAAATAAGTGACTTTGCCTGCTCTTTTTTGTCGAGCTGCAGAATAATGATTGCCCCCGCAAGATTAAACGTGGTAATGAAAATCACGAGACTGAAAATAAGGTAAATGAATAGTTTCTCTGTATTGATCATTTTCCAGAAGGCGGCATTTTCTTCAGCCTTGGTTTTAACCTCGTACTTACTGCCCAGTTTTTCCTGCAAGTCAGCTTTTACAGCGTTGGTGTTTTCGGGGTTTTTCAGTTTAATGACGATTTGGTAGGCAGATTTTTTTGGCAGATCAAGCAGCTCTCTTGTAAGCTCAATGGGAGAAATAATCGTATTGTCGAGTTGGTCATTACCCGGAAAAACTCCGGAGACAAAAATCTCCCTTTTATTAAAGATATCTTCTTCTTTGCTGATGATTCCTGTGCCGGGTTTGGGCATCATCAGACTTGCGAATTCCGAACTTTCACCCACAGGAATTGCCAGGCGGTTATCGAGTTTGTTTTCGATTAAAACTTCATTGGAATATTTAAAACTCGGGTAGCTGCCATAGAAAATATTCTTGTCAATCGGATTTACGAATACATAAGCTGAGTCCACACCACGCAGAGTTGCGATATCCCCGTTTTCGCGGAAATTGATGTACACGCGCTCCTCAATGACTTTGGAGAAATGCGCAATTTCGGTGTTCGATGCAAGGATTTTTGCAGCATTATCAATGGCAGGCAGTGTTTTTCCTTCTTTGCTTTTCAGGGTAATATCGGCATGCAGATTCGCGATAAGATCACGGTTAAGATCCTCCAGTCCCGAAAATACGGAAATAATGATGAACATTGCCGTTACAGCAACCATCATGGCAAGTGCCGCCAGCCAGGTAATAAATGTTACCGCTGTGCTGCCTTTTTTAGCCAGCAGATACCTTGTCGCTATGTAGAGTGGAGTGGTTCTCAAGAAGAAGAATTTTATCGGATTTCGCTTAAAGGATAGGGTTGTCGCCTTCGCCTTTCAGTTCTTTTTCAATTTTCTCAACATCATCTAGAGTCGTATCAAGATAGAAATTGACTTCCGGGATAATTCTTACCTGTTTACCCATTTTCTGGCCCATGAAATTGCGGTACTGTGCCTTATTTTCGTTGATTTCCTTCATGATCTGTGTGCGGAATTCCGTAGGGAAAATACTCAGGTAAATCTTCGCGATGCTTAAATCCGCGGTTACCTTCACATCAGAAACAGTCACCAAAAAGGTCTGTTTACTTTCCTTGGCCTGTTTGCGGAAGTATTCTGCAAAATCTTCCTGTATAATCTGGGCTACTTTTCTTTGTCTGTTACTTTCGTTCATGGCGCAAATTTACTATTTTTGTTTGAGATTTGAGGAATGCCGGGTGAGGGATGCGGGATGTTCCAAAAATCATTAATTCTCACCCAACACTTACCACCATCATTATGAAAATTGAACATATTGGGATCGCCGTGAAATCATTAGATCAATCCGACACTTTATTCGCGAGGCTTTTAGGAAAAGAAAACTACAAACAGGAATCTGTGGCAAGGGAAGGAGTCACGACTTCTTTTTATGAAGTTGGTGACTGTAAGGTCGAACTTCTGGAGGCTACCAATCCAGAAAGTCCCATTGCAAAGTTTCTGGACAAAAAAGGCGAGGGAGTTCACCACATCGCTTTCGGTGTTGAAAATATCTATTCAGAAATTGAAAGACTGAAGAAAGAAGGCTTCATATTTATTTCTGAAGAGCCAAAAGATGGGGCCGACAATAAACTGGTGGTCTTCCTTCATCCTAAATCCACAAATGGAGTTTTGGTAGAATTATGCCAGGAAAAGGGATAAAAACTTTTGAAATTTCAAAAAAATATTTACATTTGCAACTCGCAAAACAGAGGGTTTTTATCCCTATGTTTTCTGGCCTTGTAACTCAGCTGGTTAGAGTAGCTGACTCATAATCAGCAAGTCCTTGGTTCGAGCCCAAGCTGGGCCACTTTATTTTGAAGCACTTACAGCAATGTAGGTGCTTTTTTTATTTCCTACTGAAACATAGGTGAAATATTTTAAATTTTTACAAAAAAGAAAAGTGAGCCTCTTTTTGTTATTAATTTAAAAAATAATCTGCTTAAATGTCCGTATTACCGTGGTGATTCCAGAAAGCGGCGTTCATTATCCAGTAATTCCCAGTTCCAGACCGCGCAGTGCCGCTGAACCGCGTAGCCTATCAGTAAAATGACTTTTGCATATCTGTCCCGTCAATATCATTCTCTTAATATTAGCATGCTGGTTCGAGCAATCTTATTTCACTACTTTTCCGTCCACTAAAATATTGGCCGTGTTTTTTAAATTAAATTTATTTCCAGCAACATTAAACTGCGTGTTCGTCATGATAATATCGGTAGCATTTTCAGCAATGAAGCCATTTTTTGCCGTAATAATTACGTTATCAAAATAAAGGTGATGAACAGGTGCGTTTTCCACGCCGACCAGTTTTACTGCAGTTTCCGCGCCGTCTACCGTGATGTTTTTGAAGTAGAAGTGTGAATATTCCGGGACTTTTCCTTCGCCGGCCGCGTACACAACCGGGGTTTTACCAACCTGTCGGTTTTCGTAATAGGAAGTGAGATAAATGGCCTCGTCAACGATTTTATCCATTCTGATATTCTGGATGAAGATATTGCTCACCGGACCGCCGATGCCCTCGTTGCTTTTCACACGGATGCCGATATCTGTTCCGCTGAAATAGCAGTCGGTCACAAAAATATTATTCATGCCACCGTCGGTATTCGACCCGATGGAGAAGCCGCCGTGGGCCTGATAAACCGTTGATTTTGCAATGATGATATTTTCGAGTCGTGGGGAAGCATCGCTTTTGCTGCTGCTGCTTTTCATGCAGATGCCATCGTCACCAACATCGATGGTGCAATCGTAAACCAATACGTTTTTTGACGCGCTGATGTCGATCCCATCGGTATTCTGGCCATATTTAGGATTCAGTACTTTCAGGCCGGTGAGAAGCACGCCGTCAGATTGCGAAACATAAACGGTAAGTTTCGGCGAGTTCTGGATGGTAATTCCCTGGATTCGGAGATTTTTACAGTTGATGAGGTTCATTAAATACGGACGTAAATAATCGCGCGTTGGTAAAAAATCAGCGGCAACCACATTGCTTTTTTTCTTTAAATCGTCGAGAATCTGCTCGCCGTTCATCGCATCGTTTGTTGGCCACCATACTTTTTTGTCAGCACTCAGAACGCCCGTTTTAATAAGGTTTCCCCAGAATTCTGCCGTTACTTTTGCTTTTTTAATGGGCCGCCAACTGTCGCCCCCGCCGTCGATGGTTCCTTCCCCGGTGATAGCGACATTCTGAACATCACGCGCATACACAGGCGACATTACGAAATACTCTCTGCCCGAAGAGTTCTTGGGAAGCAGAGGGTATTGCGATCTGTCGCGGCTAAACTGCATCAGCGCACCTTTGCTTAAGTTTAGGGTGATGTTACTTTTCAGCTCGATGGCGCCAAGAACCCACGTACCCGCAGGAACATTGATCGTGGTATTACCGTCTTTGCTTGCTTGATCAATTGCTTTTTGGAAAGCCTTTGTATTTAAAGTTATTCCGTCTGCCACCGCACCGAACTCAGTAATACAGATGGTTTTATGTTGGGCATTGGTTTTCGGTACTGTAGGGAGATTTACTTTAAATGGCGCCTGATCGACATAATTCTGCCATTCCGGTATTTGTGAGTTAATCGATTGCAGGCTAAAAATTGCGAGGAGGAGTGCGGCTCCTTTTTTTCTTAGAGTGGTGTACATATGGTAAACGCTAAAATTGATGGAACGATGAAAAAGTGGTGTTTTATCAGACAAAAATACATTTTAATTTTTAAATTAAATGAAACAAAATCAGATTCGTTTCCAAATCAAAATATTTGCAACACTTTCGTAATGAGACGGAGAGGTTAAATATAGCGCCGTAAGGCCGTCAATTAACGTGATCAATTCCTGATTAATACGGTGATTCTTTTTTTTACCGAAAATTTTCTCCGCAATTGAAAAAAATATATATCTTTGTGTAATCGATTACAAATAGTTATTATGAAGACCAATTTTAGTTTCCGGTACGCAGCGAATCCTGCAGATGTAAAATCCTATGATACCGATAAACTCCGCAGCGAGTTTTTAATGCAGAATCTCTTTACGGAGAACGAGGTGAATCTTGTGTATTCCATGTATGACAGATTCATTGTGGGCGGTGCAATGCCGATCAATGAAAAACTCACACTTGAAACCATCCCATATCTTAAGTCTGAAAACTTCCTGGACCGCAGAGAAATCGGAATCATTAATGTAGGCGGAAGCGGAGAAGTACATGCAGACGGCGAAGTGTTCGAACTTGATAAAAAAGAAGCGCTCTATATCGGAAAAGGAGTGAAGGAAGTTCTGCTTATAAGTAAAGACAGCAGTAATCCTGCTTTGTTTTATCTTAATTCTGCTCCTGCTCATGAGAAATTTCCCACCAAAAAAGTAGGAAAAGAAAATGCAGAGGTAATTCAGCTTGGTGAAGAAAAATTGGCCAACCGACGAGTGCTGAACAAACTGATCGTCAACAGCATTGTTGAAACCAACCAGCTTCAGATGGGGCTTACAGAACTTCTTCCAGGAAATATCTGGAACACGATGCCTGCTCACACGCATTCCAGAAGAATGGAAGCTTATTTCTATTTCGATCTGGAAGAAGGGCAGACGATTTCCCATTTTATGGGCGAGCCACAACAGACGCGACATATTTTCATGCAGAATAACGAAGCGGTACTTTCACCGGAATGGTCGATCCACAGCGGAGCGGGCACTTCCAACTATTCCTTTGTCTGGGGAATGGCAGGTGAAAATTTAGATTACGGCGATATGGATATCTGTGCTCCTAACGAATTAAGATAAACATGGAATTATTCAGTTTAAAAAATAAAAATGCGCTCATTACCGGCGGAACTCACGGTCTGGGAATGGCGATGGCGGAAGCTCTGGCAATTGCAGGCGCAAAACTCCTTATCACCGGAACTACGCCGCAGAAAATGGAGGATGCTTTGGCTTACTATCACTCCAAAGGTTACGACGCCAAAGGATATCTTTTTGATGTTACTGATGAAAATGAGGCCGCGAAATATGTAGATCTGATTACTGAAGAATCCGGAGGAATCCATATTCTGGTGAATAATGCCGGAATTATCAAACGGGAATCCGCGCTTACCATGCCGGTTTCAGATTTCAGAAAAGTTATTGATGTGGATTTGGTAGGACCATTTATTATGTCTCAACTGGTTGTGAAACAGATGATTGATCGAAATGAAGGCAAGATCATCAACATCTGCTCTATGATGAGCGAGCTCGGGAGAAACAGTGTTTCCGCATATGCCGCCGCAAAAGGAGGTTTAAAAATGCTCACCAGAAACCTTGCGACAGAATGGGCAAAGCATAATATTCAGGTCAACGGAATCGGTCCGGGTTATTTTGCCACCTCGCAGACTGAGCCTATCCGCGTGGACGGAAATCCCTTTAATGAATTCATCATCAGCAGGACTCCTGCGGGGAGATGGGGAAATCCGGAAGATCTGGGTGGCGCCGCAGTTTTTCTCGCATCGGCAGCCAGCAATTTCGTAAACGGACAGATTATTTATGTAGATGGCGGAATTTTAGCCACCATCGGAAAACCTTCGAATGAAGATTAATCATTATTAAAAATGAAAACAAATTTTATTCACGACAACTTTCTCCTCGAAAACAAATATGCTGAAGAGTTATACCACAACTTTTCGAAAAACCAACCGATTATCGATTATCACAATCACCTTTCACCGGCGCTGATTGCGGATAACCATATTTTCGGAAATGTTACAGAAGCCTGGATCAACGGCGATCATTACAAATGGCGTGCAATGCGGACTTTAGGGGTGAATGAAAAGTTCATTACCGGAGATGCATCTCCAAAAGATAAATTTCTTCAGTGGGGAAAAACAGTTCCCTACACACTGCGGAACCCTCTGTTTCACTGGACGCATCTGGAACTGGCGAGATATTTCGATATCTACGATTTACTGAATGAAAATACGGCAGAGAAAATCTATGCCGAAGCGTCTGAAAAGATCAATTCGGCGGAATACAGCACGCAAAACCTGTTGAGGAAAATGAATGCTGAACTGGTGTGTACGACGGAAGATCCTGTGGACAGCTTAGAGCATCACAAAAAACTCGCTGCCGGCGATTTCAATATTAAAGTAAGTACTGCTTTCCGGCCGGATAAAGCCATCCTGATTGAAAATGAAGGCTACAATGATTATGTAAATACTTTGGCTGAAGCAGCAGGGATTGAGATTAGTACCTACGCAGATTTATGTGAGGCATTAACGAAGAGAATTTATTATTTCAACGATAACGGATGCAGGCTTTCCGATCACGGACTAGACCAGATTTTTTCTGCAGCGTTTACCGAAAATGAAATTTCAGCAATATTCAGAAAACGCAGAGACGGAGATCAGATTTCCGGGGAGGAAGCGTTGAAATTCCAGAGTGCAATCCTTATTTTCCTTGCTGAATCTTACCACAGTTTTGGCTGGGTGCAGCAGTTCCATTTGGGAGCACTCCGAAACAATAATGCAAGAATGCACCGGATTCTGGGTCCTGATACGGGATGGGATTCCATTGGAGATCTTTCTCAGGCAAGGCAGATTTCCGCATTTCTGAACCGTCTGGATTCTAATGATAAACTGACCAAAACAATTATTTATAATCTTAATCCTGCTGATAATGAAGTATTCGCGACCATGATCGGGAATTTCAATGACGGCAGTGTAAAAGGGAAAGTACAGTTCGGTTCCGGCTGGTGGTTTCTGGATCAGAAAGACGGCATGACGAAACAGATGAATGCACTTTCCAATATGGGACTTTTAAGCTGTTTCATCGGTATGCTGACGGATTCCAGAAGTTTCCTTTCTTTCCCAAGACATGAATATTTCAGACGCGTACTCTGTAATCTTCTCGGTGACGAAATCCAGCGGGGTGAACTTCCGAATGATATGGAATGGATTGGAAAAATCGTTTCGGACATCAGTTATCATAATGCGAAAGAATATTTCAATTTCTAAAATTTAAAACCAAATGTTTTTAGAGCAAAGCAATTATACGTGGGAGAAAATCGATGAAAATTTAGACCGGGCAGTTGTCGGTTTTGATGATTCACTGATGCTGACCATTGTGCGTTTTAAAAAAGGCGGAATTGGAAAACTGCATCAGCATATTCATTCGCAGGCCGCTTATATCGCTTCCGGATCATTTGAAGTTCAGATCGATGAAAATAAAAAAGTTCTGAAAACAGGAGATTCTTTTTTCCTGCCCACCAATATCATGCACGGTGTTGTATGCCTGGAAGATGGCGTTCTAATCGAGTCTTTCAGCCCAAAGCGGGAAGACTTTTTAAACAGATAAAATTATACATTAAAAATATAGACAGATGAGTAGAGTAGTTACTTTCGGTGAAATAATGCTTAGGCTTGCACCACAGGGATTTTTAAGATTTTCACAGGCTGATAATTTCGATGTTGTTTACGGCGGAGGTGAGTCCAATGTGGCGGTTTCCTTAGCAAATTATGGTATTCCTGTTGATTTTGTAACGCGTTTGCCAAAAAACGATATCGGCCAGTGCGCTATGATGGAGATGCGTAAAAGAGGCGTAGGTGTAGATAAAATTGTATGGGGCGGAGACCGTTTGGGAATTTATTTCCTTGAAACCGGTGCTGTTTCCAGAGGAAGCAAAGTGGTGTACGACAGAGCCCATTCTGCAATGGCTGAAATTCAGCCGGGAATGGTGAACTGGGAAGAGGTTTTTGCAGGTGCGGAATGGTTCCACTGGACCGGAATTACGCCGGCGATTTCCCAAAGTTCTGCTGATGTATGTCTGGAAGCTGTAAAAGCTGCAAGCAAACTCGGACTTACCATTTCCACCGACCTGAATTACAGAGCGAAACTCTGGAAATATGGCGGAGACAGAGAAAAAATCATGACCGAACTTACTTCTTACTGCGACATCATCCTTGGAAACGAAGAAGACGCGGAAATGCATTTCGGTATCAAACCTGACGGCGCGGCAGTGCAGACTCACGGTCACGATGTAAAAGCGGAAGCGTTTTTATCCGTTTGTCAGCAGATGATGCAGAAGTTCCCGAAAGCCAAAAAAGTAATTACCACGTTAAGAGGTTCCATCTCGGCTTCCCACAATACCTGGGCCGGAGTTTTATATGACGGTAAGGAAATGCTGCAGACAAGACAGTATCAGATCACCGATATCGTTGACCGTGTTGGTGGAGGAGACTCTTTCATGGGCGGACTGATCTACGGACTGTTAACTTATCCTGAGGATGACCAGAACGCGTTGGATTTCGCGGTAGCGGCTTCATGTCTTAAACATACCATTAAAGGCGATGCCAACCTGGTGACCGTAGATGAAGTGATGAAACTGATGGGCGGCGACGCTTCAGGACGTGTTGCAAGATAAAATTCTTTAGCGATGATTATAGATTCATTACATAACGCGGAAAAATATTACGGGCTGCATCCTTTATTTTCCAGCGCTTTTAAATTTATTCAGGAAAATGATCTGATGGCTTTGCCTGACGGAACCATTCAGATCGAAGAAGGGCTGAAAGTAATTGTCAGCCAGAAAACCGGAAAAACTGCAGAAGAAAGTTTAAAGAAATTTGAATGTCACAATTCCCACATCGACATTCAGGTTTGTGTAAAAGGTCATGAAACCATCGGCTGGAAACCGCGCGAGACCTGCGTTTTACCCAAAGGCGAATATGATTCGGCAAAGGATGTTCTCTTTTTTGAGGACCAACCAGATATGTTTTTCAGTTTAAGCGACCGCCAGTTTGTGATTTTTTATCCGGATGATGTACATGCACCGATGATTGGTGATGATGAAATCAGAAAATTAGTATTTAAAGTAAAAATTTATTCAGATCAAATGAGCAATATTCAGAAAGTTTCCGATGCGGTAGTAAAGCAGGGAATCTTACCCTTATATTTCAATGCCGATGAAACGGTAACCATTGAAACCTTGCGCGCGATTTACCGCGCCGGAATCCGTGCCGTAGAATATACCAACCGTGGTGAAGCCGCTTTGAATAATTTCAAAAAAATGGTGGAAACCAGAAATTCCGAAATGCAGGATCTGCTTTTGGGAATCGGTACCATCAAAAACCTTCAGCAGGCCAAAGATTTTGTGGAAGCCGGCGCTGATTTCTTTATCAGTCCGGGATTTGTGCCCGAAGTGGCAGATTTTCTTATCAAACAGGATAAGTTCTACAGCCCGGGCTGTATGACGCCTACTGAAATCATCGCGGCAGAAAATGCGGGCGTGAAGTTTATCAAGCTTTTCCCCGGAAATATGCTCGGGCCTGATTTTTTAAGCGGAATAAAAGATATCTTCCCGAATCTGTTATTTATGCCGACAGGCGGCGTGGATACAACGCGTGAAAATATAGAAGGCTGGTTCAAAGCCGGCGTGTCTGCAGTAGGAATGGGAAGCAAGCTAATCAGTAAAAAACTGATGTCCGAACAGAATTATTCCGAAATGGAATCTGAAACCAGAAAGGTTCTGGAAACCGTGCAGTCGGTAAAAAATGCTTAAACAGATTTAAAAACTTACCTCATGAATCAGAGTACGAATACCAAATCTACCAATGTCAGATGGTCCATCTGTGTTTTGCTTTTCTTCGCCACGACTATTAATTACCTTGACAGGCAGGTGCTTTCCCTTACCTGGAAAGATTATCTGCAGCCCGAGTTCCACTGGGACAATACCGATTACGGTAACATCACGGCGCTGTTCTCTATTTTCTATGCGGTAAGTATGATGTTTGCCGGGAAATTCATCGACTGGATGGATACCAAGAAAGGATTTCTCTGGGCCATTTTTATCTGGTCCATTGGGGCGGTTCTTCATGCATTCTGTGGAATCGCGACTTCGGGCATCCTTACAGGAAACTGGTTCGTAGGTTTTGAAGGAGCAAAAGAATCGATTGCGACCGTGAATAATGTATCGCTTGTGATCAGCACCAGCGTTACCCTGTTTATTTTTGCAAGATTGGTCCTTGCGATTGGTGAGGCCGGTAACTTTCCTGCGGCAATTAAAACCACGGCAGAATATTTTCCTAAGAAAGACCGTGCGTTTGCCACCAGTATTTTCAATGCCGGTGCAACCGTGGGAGCGTTGGCAGCACCCGTAAGTATTCCGTTTATCGCGAAAGCTTATGGCTGGGAGATGGCATTCATCATTATTGGAGCACTAGGTTTCGTATGGATGGGATTCTGGATTTTTTACTATAAAAAACCTCATCAAAACAGAAAAGTAAACCAGTGTGAACTTGATTACATTCAGCAGGATCATGATGACCAGGCTGTAAATGAAAACGGTGAAGCCATGGGTAAAAAATTCACGTTCAGAGAATGTTTTAAATACAGACAGACCTGGGCATTTGCATTCGGTAAATTCATGACGGATGGTGTTTGGTGGTTTTACCTGTTCTGGACGCCGGCTTATTTAAGCTCGGTTTACGGAATGGACAGTACCGAAAGTGCTTTGCCGCTTTTCGTACTCTATATTATTACGCTGCTTGCAATCATTGGCGGCTGGCTTCCAAAGTATTTTGTGGATAAATTAGGGCTTGATCCTTACGCAGGAAGAATGCGCGCGATGTTAATTTTCGCATTTTTTCCACTGCTCGCCCTTTTGGCTCAGCCAGGCGGAAACATAAGCTATTGGATTCCGGTTTTAATCATCGGCGTTGCAGGAGCGGCGCATCAGGCGTGGTCAGCCAATATTTTTTCCACCGTTGGCGATATGTTCCCTAAAAGAGCCATCGCAACCGTAACAGGAATTGGCGGAATGGCGGGAGGAATCGGTTCGTTCTTGATCAACAAGGGTTCAGGGGTATTATTTGATTTTTCCCATAAGAACTGGACCACGGTTGACGGCGTTCCTTTGCTGCAGAAATACCCACAGTTCAATACCGAAAGAATTCCTGATGATTTTTTTGCCAATTTAAAGACTTCGGGTGCGGTAATTTCCGACGGAATCAACACCGGTTACATGATTATTTTCTCCATCTGTGCCGTCGCTTATCTTGTCGCATGGTTTGTAATGAAAGGCTTAGTTCCAAAATATAAAGTAATAAAAGATTAATAATGACAACAGATACTAATACCAAACCCAGATTAAACCGTGAAGCTTATGGAAGCGGTGCCGAACTGCCGGTAAAAATTCTTCAGTTCGGAGAAGGAAATTTTTTAAGAGCGTTTGTAGATTATGCCTTTCATACCCTGAACAAAGAAACTGGTTTCAATGCCGGCGTAGCAGTAGTACAGCCGCTTCCCGGAGGAATGGTTGAACAGCTGGCAGAACAGGATGCCTTATACACCGTTTTCTTAAACGGAATAAAAAACGGAAAGAAAATTCAGGAAAATCACCTGATCGATAATATTGTAAAGTGCATCAATCCTTACAAAGATTTTAAAGCGCTTCTTGATGTTGCCAAACTCGACAGTCTTCAGTTTATTATTTCCAACACTACGGAAGCCGGGATCGAATTTGTGGATAGCGACGTGCTTTCTGAAGAAAGTCCGAAATCGTTTCCCGCAAAAGTGGCTGCCGTACTTTACGAAAGATACAATCACTTTAAAGGCGACCACAGCAAAGGTTTAACGGTCATCCCCTGTGAACTGATCAACCATAATGCAGACACGCTGAAAAAAGTGCTGCTGCAGTATTGTGAACTTTGGAAACTGGACGCAGACTTTGCCGCGTGGATCAATGAAGCCTGTACTTTCCATAATACTTTGGTAGACAGAATTGTTCCCGGATATCCGAGAGATGAAGAAGAGGAATTCAGCAATAAACTTGATTATCAGGATAAATTTATGGTCACTGCCGAACCTTTTTTCCTTTGGGTAATTGAAGGTGATGACCAGTTAAAGAAAAAATTACCTTTCGACAAAACCAGTCTGGATGTAAAAATTGTCGGCGATATGCAGCCTTACCGTAACCGAAAGGTGAGGATTCTCAACGGTATTCATACCGCAATGGTTCCGTTCTCCATGATGTACGGCAACGAAACAGTACAGGAAACCGTGGTAAGTCCTTTCACGATGAAGTATATCACTGAAATCGCATTCAACGAAATTGTTCCCACGCTCGACATGGATAAGGAAGAACTGAAAAGCTTTACAGAAGAGGTTCTGGACCGGTTCAGAAATCCGTTCATCCGTCATCAGCTTTCGGATATTGTATTAAATTCTGTATCCAAGTTTAAAGTTAGGGTACTTCCGACGATTCTTGAATATTTTGAGAAGAACGGAAAACTGCCTTATCACCTGGTTTTTGGTTTTGCCTGCATGATCCGTTACTATAAAGGAAGCTGGAACGGTAAATCTTTGTCGGTGAAGGATTCCAAAGATATTGTGGAAGCATTTGACCAAGCCTGGAATAACACCAGTCTGGAAGCTACGGTAGAAGAAATTCTTGCGAACACCGGATTCTGGGATCAAAACCTTAATAATATTACCGGCCTGCATACTGCAATTACTTATGCGATAAAAAATGCTGAAGAGAACGGTATTGAAAAAGGATATCAGAATTTCATCAGTCATTTTTCTTAAAATTTAAAATCATGGAAAACAAACTCATCAAGGTAAACCCCAACGATAATGTCCTGGTTGCATTGGCTGATGTTTTTGCAGGGGAAACGGTAAAATTCAACGGAACTGATTTTACTGCGCAAACCAATGTGAAAGCTAAGCATAAAATGGCGGAGCACGATTTGATGCCTGGCGACAGCGTTACAATGTATGGCGTGCTGGTAGGGAAGGCATCGCTCCCAATCCGTCGCGGCGAGGTAATCACGACCGAAAACGTAAAACACCAAAGTGAGGAAGTTCACGGAAAAAACGGTACACTGCCTTGGTCACCGCCTGACGTTGACCGCTGGAAAAACCGGACTTTCAACGGCTATCACCGTGCTGACGGACAGGTTGGGACCAAAAATGTCTGGCTCTTCTTTCCGCTGGTGTTCTGTGAAAACAAGAATATCGAGAAACTCAAAGAAATTTTCGAAAACGAACTGCTTCCTAAAAAAGAGGTGTCCTATAAACTCTTCTTGCGTTCGCTGATTGAAGAAAAAAGTGTGGAGGAAGTTGCTGAAAAGGAACCGGACGCCAATCTGCTGGATAATATTGAAGTGAAATTCATCAATCATCAGGGCGGATGCGGCGGTATCAGACAGGATTCTGAACTGCTTGCGAAACTGCTGGCAGGATATGTGAACAATCCGAACGTTGCTGGAGCAACCGTATTGAGTTTGGGCTGCCAGAATCTCCAGATCGACATTTTCCGTGATGCGCTGCGCGAAATGAGCCCGGACAGCAACAAGGAAGTGCTGATTTACGAACAGCAGCAGATCGGGACCACCGAAAAGATGTTCCAGATGGTGATTAAAGATTCATTTGAAGCCATTAAACGCGCCAACCAAATCCAGAGACAGCCTGCACCGCTCTCCAAACTCAGCATCGGTTTAGAATGCGGCGGCTCCGACGGATTTTCCGGAATTTCTGCAAACCCTGCACTGGGAGTAGTTTCAGATATTTTTGCAGCCTTAGGAGGAAAGACAATTTTAGCGGAGTTCCCTGAACTTTGCGGAGTAGAGCAGGAGCTCATGAACCGATGTGTTGATGCAGAAAAAGCAGATAAGTTCCTAAGTTTAATGAAAGCCTTTGAAAAATCGGTGGTGGACGCAGGTTCAGGTTTTGATATGAACCCGTCACCGGGAAATATCAAAGACGGACTGATTACCGATGCTATGAAATCTGCAGGAGCTGCCAAAAAAGGCGGAACCGCACCAATTGTTGATGTTCTCGATTACGGAGAATATATTTCAAAACCGGGACTGAATCTTTTAAACACCCCGGGAAACGACGCAGAATGCACCACTGGGCTAGTCGGAGCGGGAGCAACCGTAGTTCTCTTTACAACAGGTTTAGGAAATCCGATGGGAAATCCCATTGCACCGGTGGTGAAGATTGCTTCGAACACCGCCGTGGTTGAAAAAATGCCGGATATTATCGATATCAATGCCGGAACGGTCATTACCGGAGAAAAAACCATTCAGGAAGTTGGGGAAGAAATCGTAGATTATATCATCGATCTCGCAAGCGGATTGGTAGAAACCAAAGCCGATGTGCTGAAACAGGATGTCTTCATTCCGTGGAAACGCGGAGTTTCACTATAATTCAGGTTATATTTTTCATAAAAAAATCCGTTTAAGTTATTTAAACGGATTTTGTTTTATAGGATGTTCTTATTGAATATTCTTCGTTGATTTTCTAAGGATCAGTTTCGGTTCCAGCACCACTTTTCTCTGGATGTTTCCGTCTTCCTCACCGTTGCCTCCCTGCGTCAGATAGACTCTGGCTGCGGTTTTACCCATTTCCAAAGGAAACTGGTCCACTGTAGTGATCGAAAGTTCGAGGAAGTCGGTAAAAGGCTCGTTCGCAAACCCGATGACAGACACCTCATCCGGGACTTTAATATTCCTGGCCTGAAGTTCCTGTATGGCGCCCAATGCAACAAAATCACTGGCAGAAAAGATGGCGTCGGGCTTTTCCGGCAGGCTGAACAGGATGTCAACCGCTCTTTTCCCTTCTTCAATGCTACTGTTGGTCTTTAAAACCCACTCTTTTCTGTAATCGATATTATGATCAGCCAACGCCTGCTGATAACCTCTGTGACGCTCTCTGAAGATTTCAAGTTCGATAGGTCCGGAAACAATATGTGCAATTTTTTTGCAACCGGTATCGATAAGATGCTTGGTCGCAAGATAGCCACCGGCATAATCGTCAATGGTTACAGAGCTTACATTGTCCATGATTTTGCGTCTGTCAAAGAAAATCAACGGGATTTTACTGTCCAGAATTTTCTGCAGCGCTGTGGAGCTTTTACTGGAAGAAGATATGAAAATGGCGTCTACGTGGGAATCGATGAGCGTTTCAATGTTTTTTGCTTCCTGCTTTTCATCATTGTGGCTCTGACAGATGATGATGCTGTAGCCTTTCGCATTGAGTTCTTCTTCAAGACCCCGGATCACGGAGCCGAAAAAATTGGTATTGATTCTCGGGACAATTACCCCTATGTAGTTACTTTTACCGCTTTTGAGTGCCAGAGCAAGTTTGTTCTGTTTGTAATCCATTTCATTCGCCTTGGCAAGCACTTTATTTCTTGTTTTCTCGCTGATATTGGGATTTCCGTTCAGCGCTCTGGAAACTGTTGCAGCGGTGATATTCAGTTCTTTGGCGATGTCGTAAATAGTAACTTTATTGTTCATGGAACTCATTTATATATCAAAAATTTTTGCAGTAATCGGATGAGGCAATTCCTCTGGTCGAGAACTGATAAGGCTTGAGGATGGTTTTAACAACGGCTGCACAAATGTAATTAAAAAAGATATTTTATTTGTAAATGTATTAATAATTTTATATATATTTGTAATCGATTACATTAATATACTATGAATTACCCACATCATTACTTTACCTCAGTACGCGCACGGTTATCAGTGCTGTTGCTGGCTTTTGGTTCTGTCATTTTTCTTAACGGTTGCAGTTCTGCAGGTTCCTCAGCATCGGATTCCGGTGCGGTGGACTCGTTTCCTATGGAACGGATGCTCAAACTTGAAAAATCAATCAAGGAACCTGAATTTAGAAATGCAACCTATAACATTGTAAATTATGGTGCCGTAGCAGATGGAAAAACACTCGCGACGGAAAGCATCAGAAAAGCGATTCTTGCCTGCTCCAAAGATGGCGGCGGAAGGGTGATTGTTCCTGCAGGGAAGTTTCTCACGGGTCCTATTCATCTCGAAAATAACGTAAACCTTCATCTCGTGGAAGGTGCCGAAATACTTTTCAGTACAAATCCTGATGATTTCTATCCGCTGGTTCATACTTCTTTTGAGGGAATGGAACTGATGAACTATTCGCCCCTTATCTACGCAAAAAATAAAAAGAACATCGCAGTTACCGGAAAAGGAATCCTTAACGGACAGGCCAGTACCGAAAACTGGTGGACATGGAAAGGTAGTGACAAGTATGGCTGGCAGAAGGGAATGCCAAGTCAGCTGGACCCCAACAACCTGCCGGCTTTAATGGAAATGGCAGATAAAAATGTGCCGCTATCGCAACGGACTTTCGGAAACGGAAAATATCTCCGCCCCAACTTTATCGAACCATTCGAATGTGAGAACGTGCTGATCCAGGGGGTAACGATTATCAATGCGCCTTTCTGGATTCTTCATCCTATTAAAAGTAAGAATATCATCGTAGACGGTGTTAATATAAGGAGCCACGGCCCCAACAATGACGGCTGCGACCCTGAATATTCGCAGAATGTACTGATCAAAAACTCCATCTTCAATACGGGAGACGACTGTATCGCCATAAAAGCGGGCAGAGACGAAGAGGGCCGGAGAGTGGGAATTATGACCGAAAATGTCATCGTGAGAGACTGTAAAATGATCGACGGGCACGGCGGAGTGGTAATTGGAAGTGAAATGTCTGCAGGAGTGAAAAATGTATTTGTGTATAACAATCACATGGATTCACCGGAACTGGACCGAGCGATCCGCTTAAAAACAAATTCCGTAAGAGGCGGAACAGTGGACGGGCTTTATGTTAAAAACATCACAGTAGGCGAAGTGAAAGAAGCGGTTCTTCATATTACGATGAATTACAAAGACTATTCGAACCGTACCGGGAACGCCATTCCGCAGATCCGAAACATATTGCTCGAAGACGTAACCGTAAAGAATGGCGGTAAATATGCAATTTTTGCAGAAGGTCTCGAAAACTCAAAAATTCAGAACATCACTTTTAAAAATGTTACCATAGACAAAGTGAAAGCAAATTTCAATGTAAAATTTGTGGAAAACCTGAAGCTTATCAACACTAAAATCAACGGAGTACCAACACAATATTCTCCGAACTAAAATTATCTATATGAAGAGAAATACAATAACAGTAACCTGCATTGCAGCGGTGTTTTTTCTTGGAATCAACATGAATGCGCAGAGCGTGAAGGATACCGTTCTCAAAGAAAGTAAGATCGAAGAGGTCGTCATGATCGGGTATGGTACCGCTAAAAAAAGCGATTTAACGGGTTCTGTCGCTACAGTAAGCGGCAACACCCTCAAGCAGATTCCCGTTTCCAACATTGCAGAAGCACTTACAGGTAAAATTGCGGGGGTACAGATTACAACGACCGAAGGCTCCCCGGATGCTGAAATTAATTTAAAGGTTCGTGGTGGAGGATCCATTACTCAGGACAGCTCGCCGCTGATCATTGTGGATGGTTTCCCGGTGCTGGGGATGAGCGAAGTAACCCCTTCCGACATCGAAAGTATTACCGTTCTTAAAGATGCTTCATCTACCGCGATCTACGGTTCGCGTGGAGCGTATGGTGTAGTTCTTATCACCACAAAAGGGGCGAAAAGCGGTAAAGTGACCGGTACTTTCAACTCTTATACAGGATATAAATGGCTTGCAAAAAAGATTGATGTTCTTACACCGTATGATTATGCAAAATGGCAGTACGAAAATGCACTGCTTTTAAACGATATTCCTTCTTATAATAAATATTTTCTTCCATTCAGTCAGATCGATCAGTACAGATCTTACGAAGCGCTCGACTGGCAGGACAGGATTTACGGCAACACCGGTGTCATACACAGCAACGACTTTGGTGTAAGGGGCGGAAATGACAAAACCAGTTTTAACATCAATTTAGCGAATTTTAAAGACGACGGTATTATGCTGGGATCAGGTTATAACCGCGATAATGTGACGGTAAACCTTAAAAACAAACCAAAGGATAACGTAGATATTTCGGTTACTTTCAGGTACTCTAACACCGATGTTAAAGGAAGTGGAGCGAACGAACAGAAAGAATTTTCTAATACTGACGGCCGCCTTCGCCACAGTGTAGGCTATTCGCCCATTGCAATCCCGGCGCTTACGACCGATGATACCGACGAAGCCGAAGCAGGTTACCTCGTGAACCCCTATGTTGCGGTGGCGGATAATGACCGGAAGCAAAACCGGAAAAATTATACCATCCAGGGAGGAGTGGGCTGGACGATTATTAAAAATTTAAAATTCCAGTCAAACGTCGGGATGGATTTTTCGCGACTGCAGGACTATCGTTTTTACGGACGGTCAACCTATTATGCTAAAAACAATGCACCCGCACTTCTTCAGGGCCAGCCGGCGATGATTTTCGCAAATACCGAAAACCAAAGTTTCCGCATTGCAAACACTTTGAATTATGACTTCAAAAGTATCTTAAATGATAACCATTCTCTCAAGCTGATGGTGGGGCAGGAGTATAATAATTTCGTTTCCAATGTGTTTTCCACGACAAATTTCGGATTCCCCAAGTCTTTCACCTTTGACGATACCGTGCATATGACAAGTGAAGCAGACTTTTTCACTATTGACAATAATTTTAATCCTGATGATAGAATGCTTTCCTTCTTCGGACGTTTAAATTATGACTTTCTCAACAAATATCTTCTGACCGCTACATTCCGTGCGGATGGCTCCAGTAAATTCCTCGGTGACAATATCTGGGGATATTTCCCATCAGTAGCAGTGGGCTGGAAGATGAATGAAGAAAATTTCCTGAATGATGTGTCATGGCTGAAACTGTTAAAACTGAGAGCAAGTTATGGACAGGCCGGGAACAACACCATTCCCGTAGGTCAGACGGTACAGCTCTTTAACTCCCTAAGCAATAACTGGATCAATAATGTAGGTAGCTACTGGGCCGCTGGTAAAATCCTCGCAAACCCCGATCTGAAGTGGGAAACCACAATTTCGCAGAATGCCGGTCTCGATTACGAATTATTTGCCGGCCGGGTGAACGGAACCATCGATGTGTATAAAAATATCACCAAAGATCTCCTTATTCCTTTCCCAACGCCGGGCACGGGTTACGACGGGCAGTGGAGAAATATGGGAGAAACCCAAAACCGCGGAATTGAAACCTCCATTAATATAAACGCTATTAAAAAAGATGATTATTCCTTAAGCTTAGGATTTAATATCTCCTTTAATAAAAATAAAATCAATGCACTGGGTAGCGGAATGGAAGAGTACGGAGTTTCCTCCAACTTTGCATCAGCGGTGGGAGCAGACTATCTAGTTCGGGTTGGTGTGCCATTGGGTGTAATGTATGGTTACCAAAATGATGGACGGTACGAAGTAGCAGATTTTAACTACGTGAACGGAGCTCCGGTTCTGAAAGCGGGAATTGCTAATGCGTCTGGAGTTGTTGGAGCTGTAAAACCAGGCTCAATGAAGTTGAAAGACATCAATGGCGACGGTATAGTAGACGCATCCGACCGAACAATTATCGGAGATGCCAATCCTAAACACACCGGCGGGTTTACCTTAAATGCTTCAGTAAAGAATTTTGACCTCTCTGCCGCTTTCAACTGGAGTGTTGGGAATGATATTTATAACGCCAACAAAATTGAATTCAGTACATCGCCTCAGTCATCTCCAAGAGGACAGTACAGAAACCTTGGTACGGTGATGGCCGACGGGGTGCGCTGGACCAATATGGATGCTGCGGGTAACCTCGTAACCGATCCGGATATGTTAGCTGCTTTAAATGCAGGAACAAGTTTATGGTCTCCATACATGCCACGCTACGTATTCAGCGACTGGGCAGTAGAAGACGGTTCGTTTTTACGTCTGAACACGGTGTCATTAGGATATTCCCTTCCCGACAGCTTTGTAAAAAGCCTGAAATTAACCAAGATGAGATTCTATGCGTCGGCATATAATGTTTTTGTAATCACCAACTATTCAGGGCAGGATCCGGAGGTTTCAACCAGAAGACAGACGCCGCAAACCCCAGGTGTGGACTACTCAGGATTTCCGCGCAGCCGCCAGGTAGTGTTCGGTGCTAACCTCAGTTTTTAAATGACAAAGATTAACTTACCATCCTTTAAATTTTAAATAAATGAAAATTTCAATAAAAATTTCGCTTGTGCTGATGTCGTTTGCTGTGCTTTCCTGCAAACAGCTTGGCGAGGAGCTGCTCACGGTTGAAGCGCCGTCATCTTACTCAGAAGCAACTATATTTTCGAACCCGGATCTTGCCAAGGGTGCCGTGGACGGAATCAAAGTTCCGATGGCTGAAACAAATTCCTACAGAGGCCGGTGGATTCCGTTTTACGGAATGAATACCGATACCGAATGGCTCAATTCATCCGAATCGACCTCGAATGATAATGCCGACCTTGTGGTATATGATGCTAAACCGAACAACAGCCAGATGAATACCACCAACAACGTATGGGCAATGATGTATTCGGGCATCGAGAGAGCAAATCTCTGTATCAGAGGTTTAAGGACTTACGGTAATCCTACCCCGGGTTCCGACTTAGGTTATCTACTTGGGGAGGCGCTTACGTTGCGGGCAATATATTATAGCGATCTTGTCAAAGGTTGGGGAGATGTTCCCGCGAGATTTGAGCCAATCAATACCGAAACAG
This sequence comes from Chryseobacterium sp. HSC-36S06, assembly GCF_024171485.1. Taxonomy (GTDB): domain Bacteria; phylum Bacteroidota; class Bacteroidia; order Flavobacteriales; family Weeksellaceae; genus Kaistella. The sequence goes on along the minus strand of NZ_JALJZX010000002.1, from coordinate 931,114 downwards.
TGTATGTTCCTAAATCCAGCCGCGATGTTATCTACAAGCAGCTTTTAGCTGATCTCGCAGAAGCTGAAACGTTGGTCCCGTGGCCTAATGGAAGCGCGGCAACCAGCAGTGTCGAAAGAATCAATAAAGCATTTGTAAAAGGACTGAAAGCGAGAGTAGCGCTTGCTGCTTCGGGGTATTCTCAGTATCCTGACGGAATCCGGAGAAGTAACGATCCGGAATTATCCGTGGCGAAAATGTATCCCCTTGCTTTAAAGGAGTGCCGCGACATCATCAACAGCGGAACTGCTAAACTGGAGCCTACGTTTGAAGGATTCTGGAAAAAATACAATCAGGAAATTCTGACGGCAGGAAATGAATCCCTCTGGGAAATTCCATTCGCTGCGGGAAGAGGCCGTGTACTGTTTACTTTCGCGGTAAATCACGCAACCAACGACCAGTATCAGCAGATGGGAAGCAACAGAGGTGGACAGGGCGGCCCGCTGCCGAGTGTATTCTACGATTTCGATCTTTCAGATACCAGGAGAAATGTAACCTGTGTGCCTTATAAATGGGGCAACGCAGTGGCCGGAAGAGCGAAGCAGGAAGTTGGCGCTTTCAACAGATGGTATTTCGGCAAGTACCGTTTCGAATGGATGAACAGATTGGTAACGTCAACAAATGACGACGGGGTAAACAAAATTTACATGCGCTATGCAGAAATCTTGTTGATGGCTGCAGAAGCGGCTAACGAAGTGGAAGGGCCTGCAGCAGCAGCACCTTACCTGAAATTAATAAGAAACAGGGCGTTTGCCGCGGCGGACCGACCTGTAAAAGTTGAAAATTATGTGAATGCACTTACCTCAAAACAGGCCATGTTCAATGCGATCGTAGATGAACATAAGTTTGAATTCACCGGTGAAATGGAGCGTAAGCAGGCTTTGATCCGATGGAACCTTTTAGGAGCAAATATGGCGGACGCAAAAGCAAGGCTTACCGAACTGAAAAACAGAACCGGACGGTATGAGAACGTACCTTCCACACTGTACTACAAATATGCGCCTGACAACGAAACGCTGATCTTCTATGGTCTGAACAGAGGTGAATTTACCGATCCCGGTGCCGGATGGACCGCAGTGGACTGGACTTCTCTTTCAGATTCGAAAATTGCTTCGTTGTACAGAAAAGATCCGGATACCAGACAGTTCTGGCCAATCTGGCAGGTATTCCTGGATGCGAGCAATAATACGCTGACCAACGATTATGGTTACTAGCAAATATATATAGCATGATGATAAGTTGCTGTCTGTTCTTACATTTAATAAGAATAGGCAGCAATTTTTTTTTATCAATCCACAAAAATATTATTATGAAAAAAAACTTCTATTTGTTTTTTCTTTTCATGCCGTTCACAATAGCTTTTGGCCAGCTGACCGATGTATGGGATTTTGGAGGGCAGCAGCTGGATGATGCGCAGTACAGCAATAAACTGAACGCTACCGTCATTAATTCCTGGTATAATCCGTCCATAACGCCGGGGACTTCCAGTACAACCAACGTGTTTCCGGCTGCTTTCGCCGCGGGAGACCTGTCGTGGACAGGAGGGAATAACGACAGATTACGTACTACCAATACCGCACTCACCCGATATGACGAAAATATCGCATCGGTCGCGGCGTACACAGGAAGACTTTATTGCAACGCAATACCAACGGTTACCGCAGGCCAGCCCAACGCCAGATATTTCCGGATGAACCTGAATGCCGATGATGAAGTAAAAATCGTTGCCCGCGGTGATACCGCCGGAAAGCTTACGTTCAGTCTGACTTCAGATCCATCAGTACAAACGGATAATTTCGTGACAACCACCACCTCGGGAGCTGTGACCGAAGCTACATTTGTGGCCAGGCAAACGGGAACTTATTTTATCTACGATGCGGTAGCAAAAGCAAGTTTTTATAGAATTTACAGGAAAGCCGCAACATATACAAGTGTTTCGGGAAATATTGACGTTTCGCAGGCTCCCGGGATCCCTTCCGGTTATGCACTGATATTTACGAATGCGGCAGGAAAAAAATGGAACGTCCCGGTAAGCGCGAATGCTTATCAGGTCAGCTTGCCTGTGGGATATTCTTATTCCGTAAGTCTTGCCGACGCAAGCGGATATATTGTAACTTCAGGTGAAACATTCAGCACCGTTCTCGCGTCATCTAATTTTTCGCACCCAATTTCGGTTTCAGCCGTTAGCTTGGCATCGGTTACCGGAAGCATTACGGGTTTAGGAACCGGTATTTCCAATTTGTCGCTCACTTTTACGCCAGATCCGTCGAGTGGAAGCATTTATGTCCCGAGTCCGGTAATCAATACTGCGGATTCCTCTTACTCAGTGCAGCTTGCACCGGGTGTACAGTACACGGTCTCCGCTCATGGAGTTAATGATTTTCAGATCGACAATAATAAAGTAACGGTCGCGGTAGACACCCCATTCAATATTAATTTCAGCGCAAAACCTCGGTATTTGGTTAATTTAAATATTTCAGGTTTAAATTCAACACAGCAGAATGCGCTGAACCTTACTTTCAACAATATCAATGAAACGGGATATTCGTACTCTTTTAGTGATCTTTCCAATGTGACGTTACGGAATGGTATTTATAAAATTGCTTTTTCAGGTTTAAATAATTTTCCTGTCGAAATGACTCTGATTTCAAATCTTACGGTGAATGGCGCGTCCGTAGCAAAAAATCTGCTGTTTAAACCCGTAAATGTATGGTCTTTCGATGATCAGCAGATCAATTCCAGCACAACAGTTTACTACAAAGGGATGCAGCTTAATGGCCAGGTGACAACGGTGCCTGCATCAGGGCATTTAACGGCAAAACCGGGAGCCACGATGATGGTTCCGGTAAATCCCGGTCAGAAGGTGATTATTTCCTATTATTACTCGGCCAGCTTTTCAATCGAAGGAGGAGCTCCTTTTACTACCGCTTCAAATTCTACATCCATCCCAGAATCAGCAGAGTATGTTTATAATGGTGCTGTTCCGGGAAATGTAACGGTAGCTGTTGCCGGTGCAGCAGGATCCACCTCGTACTTTACCGAAATCCGTACGGTTCAGAATCTAGCCTATGCAGCTGAGATTACGGTAGGACCTGGCAAACAGTTTCAAACCATCAGTGCTGCATTAAATGCAGTTGCGAATATGACGAGAAACGATAGCCAGCGCGTAACCATTCAGGTTGCGCCGGGCAATTACGAAGAAATGCTGGTGATTACGCAGCCGAATGTCACCTTAAAGAATTCATCGTCGTCGCCAGATACTTCGCTGCTTAATCAGGGCACTGATATTTCGCCGAACGCGGTGCGGATCACTTCTTACTACGGCCACGGGTACAATTACTACTCGATGGACGCGAACCAGAAATGGAATCAGGAACTTTTAAATGTGAACATGGAAAACGGGATGTATTCCTACACCAATACAGGCGCAGGCACCACCAATGGGTCATTCTGGAATGCCACCGTGGTCGTCAGCGCAAAAGGTTTCGAAGCAGAGGGAATTATCTTTGAAAATTCATTTAACCAATATATCTCCGCAAAAGAAGCCCAGGATACCGTGGTTCCGTGGACATCCGGCAGTCCGGGCGCACGGCCAGCGGTTCTGAAAAACACGGCAGTGCAGAATAAGTCTCTGGTAGAAAGAGCCGCGGCGCTGGCTGTAACTGCTACTGGAGACCGGACTTTACTTAAAAACTGTAGGGTAGTAGGCCGGCAGGATACATTCTACGGCGCACAGGGTGCACGGGTGGCCCTATATAAAGGCGACGTAATGGGAGCGGTGGACTTTATTTTTGGAGGAATGACAGCAGTGTTTTACCAAACCAATTTAGTGATGAATACCAGCGACCAAAACAGCGATCTTTCCTATATCGTGGCTCCACAGCAGACTTCGGGTCGGGGCTATCTCATGTACAACTGTACAGTAACTTCGGCACAGCCCGGCGCGCAAACGGCTTCAGCATACCGTTCAAAACCGGGTTACTTCGGCCGTCCATGGGCTGCTAATACGAGCGAAGCCGTGTTTTATAACACTACAGTGGAGGTATCAGATTTCCCGGGATCGGTTGGAAATTCGCTAATTATGCCTTTGGGATGGCAGAATACCTTAGGCGGAACTTCGCCCGGTATGTATGAGTATGGAACAGTTGAACTTTCAGGAGTTAATAATTCCCCGAGCCGAGCTTCGTGGGCAACATTCCTTACACAGCCGGTACTGACGGACGGAACCCCAATCAACACCTTCAATTTCACAAAAGGCAATGACGCATGGGATCCGTTCCGGGAATTGGTGTTGGGTACAGGAAACAGCAAAACTGATATCGGTGTCCGTGCCTTTTCGATAAATAATGAGGTGTTCATTAAAGAGGTTGAAGGCGAAACAGTGGTGAATGTTTACACAATGGGGGGCACACTTTTTAGCACCTTCGTAACCTTTGGTGACAGAAGCTTTAATCTTCCTGCGGGAGTGTGGTTGCTGACCCTTAAAAATCCGAAAGGAGTTAAAAGCGTGAAATTAAGAACGAATTAAAGAAGATTTAAACGGGTTGGTCAGAGTAGTGGCCTGTACCTTATTTTGAAAGTTAAAAATATGAAGAAAATAATAATAGCAGCAGGTTTTTTAGCCACATTGGCTCTTAACGCGCAGGTAAATTATCAGGCTGCGCCAGAAGGATATGGCGCAGCAGCGACCGGAGGTGGAACGACGGCTCCGGTGGTGGTTTCGGATTTTGCCACTTTACGGTCAAATCTAACGGCGGCTGGAAGTAGAGTAATTTTGGTTTCAGGCGTCATTAATATTCCCGCGGGACAGCAAATCAGTGCGGTGATTTCCAACAAATCGCTGATCGGGCTGCCTGGGGCGAAACTGGTAAATGAAAACCAGACGGGTGCCGGAATTCTTAACCTTAAAAACGGTTCGAATAATGTCATCATCAGAAATCTGATCTTTGTGGGGCCTGGCGCTTACGACATCAATGGAAATGACAACCTTACCAATCAGGGCGGAACCAACATCTGGATTGATCATTGTGAATTTCAGGATGGCCAGGATGGAAATCTGGATAATGTAGGTCTGTCCGACAATATCACGATCTCGTGGTGTAAATTCACCTATTTGAAAGCACCGGTTACCGGCGGATCCGGCGGGGCAAGCGACCACCGTTTTTCGAATCTGGTAGGGTCAGGCTCCTCTGACAAACCCGCTGATGGACGGTACAGCATTACTTACCAGAGTAATTACTGGGCCGACGGCACCCGCGAAAGAATGCCGCGCGCCCGGAATGCAGAACTTCATATCCTTAACTCTTATTATTACACCAATGTAGCGGGTTCAGTAGGGATTGGCTTAGGGGGCGGCATAAGTAATTCGACTGCTTTTGTTGAAAATACACACTTCGCAAAAATAGGTTCCTATTTTAAAAATTATGTATCCACAGACGGGGGAACGATAACCATTAATTATGCAAACAGCCTCGCAGGCATCTCTCCAATTCCTGCTTCAATGAATATCGGCACGGTAAGCCCGCCCGATTATCCATATACGGTAATGCCGGTGAGTGATGTTGCGGCCTATGTTCCGGATCCGACATGTGGCGCCGGGGCTACGCTGCAAGTGACTACATCGGGACTAATTTCCGCCGGACAGTGCACAAACATGGCCACAGGAAACGTAGCCCAGCGTGAAGCCCTGAAGCTGTATCCTGTCCCGGTAAAGAATGTCTTAAACATTGAAATCCCAGGTAGTAAAAGAAGCGGTGTGCTGGTGGAGATTTATTCCGCGGAGGGACGCAAAGTCTTTAAGTCCGAAATATCGGCTACGGCAGAACAGAAGGTAAATCTGGATGTAGCACATCTGCCGAGAGGAGCCTATTATGGAAGGCTGCAGGTTGGTGAACGGTCGTTTCCTTTAAACTTTACAAAAGAATAACTGCGGTTATCGGTTTTTCTTAATCCAGAAAAATATTTTGGCGACAGTCCGGAAGTGAAACTGTATAAAAAGGCGCATCCTCAATACGATGTGCCTTTTTATTTTCACAAAGTTTACAAAATGGCGATATAATTCAACACTAAATGTATAGATGTAGTATATTTGTGTAATCGATTGTATTAAATTTAAAAAAAATATAAATCAACAATTTAACAGAAATTTATTATGAAAAAAACATTACTATTAATGCTGATGGCTGTGATGAGCATAGCATTCACCGTACAGGCGCAGATTACCTTGCCAAAAACCTGGGATTTTGGAAATGATACCGTTCATTGGCCACTTAATTCCGGGACAGGGGTTGCTGATAAAACCATTGATGAGTTGGGTCTTTACGGCAAAGCAGATGGTTCCATCCTGAACATGGGAGCCATTACGGCCGCCGCCTATACCTTCAGTGATGGCTACGCGGGCACCAACAGACTTCAGCTTAACGGGTCCGGATATACATCCAGCACAGGCTTTGTAACACTGCCAACCCAGCGTTATCTTTATTTCGACGTAGCCGGAAAGGCGGACGTGACCGTCTGGTTCCGGTCGGGCAGCAACAGTAGCTCAAGAACGGTATATGTAACCAATGGTGCCGCCGTACTGGCGCAGGCAACAACCGACGCGGCAGGCACGGGGGTTATTTTTACCGCACACAAGACAACAGCGGGCACCGAAAGAATATACATCTATGGCGACAGCGCGTGCAATATTTACAAAATCACCGTAAACGGCGCTACCATGGCCACGGGCAACAGCGCCAAAAATGCTACAAAAATCTTTGCCAGCGGAAGCGAGGTTTATGTATCAGGGATCACTGCACCCACAAGGGTTTCGGTATATTCAATTAACGGTACACTCATAAAGAATATGGATTCGAAATCGGATGTGTCTTTCCATCTCAGCAGCGGAGTCTATCTGATAAATACACGGTCCGATAAAGGAATAAACGCTCAGAAAGTAGTGGTAAAATAGTTATTTCACAGCAAGAAAAATCCTAAGCAGCAATGTTCAAATAGCATTGCTGCTTTTTTTGGGAAAATATGGAGGGTATCCAGACTCATGATAGAAACCGGGGTGAGGCCTCAGCAAAGGTTTTATTTAAAAATCTTAATCATTTAGAGCATATTTAAAAATTGTTATTATATTTGTGTAATCGATTGTATTAAATTTAAACAACAAAAAATCAACAATTTAAAATTCACTTTATCATGAAAAAAGCATTATTCATTGCATTTGCAAGTGTACTTTCAGTATTTACTGCAAAAGCGCAGACCACAACGTGGGATTTCAGTAACGACACCAGCAACTGGCCTTTGAACAGCGGGATCGGAACGACATCGATTGTAAAACAGGGATTAGGGCTTTACCCGATTGCAACTAACAGCAACTTCGGAGCGATAACCAACTCCTCTCAGGTTTCTTTTTCAGACGGCTATGTGGCAACAGGAAACCGTCTTCAAACCAATGGTGGTGGCGCGGTAAGTGTAGGAACGTTCAGACCTACACAGCGTTATTTCTTCATTCAGGTGAGTGGCGCTGCTACAGTAAAAGCCTGGTACAAGAGTGGAAGTGGCGGCGCAGTTAGGACCGCCTATGTGAGTGATGGGAATTCAGTACTTTACGGTTCCGCCGCTACCAGTCCGAGTGCATCTCCTGCTGATACAGCAATCCTTACCGCAAACATCCCTACTGCGGGAACATTCTACATCTATACCGATGCAGCGATCAATTTCTATAAAATCGAAGTTACCGGCGCGGCGGTAATTACCACCTTGAATTCCAACACGCTGTCAACCGTTGAAGGTAACGCGAACAAGCTGCAGACTGCGGTTTTTTCCGATAAAGGGCAGGTGTATATTTCGAAAGTTGTAGGTGACACAAAAGTGAATGTTTATACAGCTAACGGACAGCTGGTAAAATCACTCAATACTAAATCTGATACGAACTTCGCATTGAAAACAGGGGTTTACATCGTGAATTTACAGACCGATAAAGGCGTTAAATCGCAGAAAGTTTTGGTAAAATAAACACCAGTATTTTTTATTAAACGCAATAACAGCATTTCTCAGGAAGTGCTGTTTTTTTGTTTATCAACCGTACAATATTCATACGAAACATCTTGAATACTGTGGGTTGATGTTTTGTAGAATTGGTGATAGAAATTACAGTTCGTTCTGCGCCACATAGATTGTCACCGTCAGAGATGGTAAAACAGTGGATCAATTAAACCAGAATATTGATTATATTCAAATATCCTGTGGCTGGGAATGGTGGAACATTAAGCAGTTTCTTATTATAAGACCGTTAGGAAAGCCTTTTGTCTGGCTGATTTTCATCCATATCATTAATGTGGTCGGGGAGAATATTTTCGTGCGGAAAATAGCATTTAAAACCCTGAGTCTCCGGAACTAAATCATGTAATTTCAATAAAAAAAACCTTCCCCAAGTTGGGGAAGGTTAAAGGTGAAGATCAGCTGAAATTTATTTTTTAATGATCTTTTTTGTCACAGTACCGTTAGTGGTCGTTACTTTTATCAGGTAAATTCCTGACGTAAGACCCCGCACATCAATCGATTTCGCATTGGTATTGCTGTTTCGTACCACGCTTCCGTGGGCACTGAATACCGTGATGTTTTTTACCTCGTCGTTAGTCTGGACGAAAACTACATCAGCGACAGGATTGGGGTACACCTTGAGTTCAGTTCTTCCCGGCTGGTCTGCAGCGCCTAAAACTACGGTATCGTATACTGTTTTAATATAGAACAGGTTGGTGGTGTCACCTTTCAGGATTTGGTTATTGCCTGCTGGTACGTTCGGGATTGAAATGACTCCGTTGGCTCCGGCTGGCACCGTGTAATTTACGCCGTTAAGTTTAACTTTTCCTGCAAAGGTCGGATCGAACACCAGGGTCAGCGTTGAGGTTTTTGCAGTGGTATAATTGATAAAGGTGGCGGTTTCCATTTTCAGCCTTTTCGTAAGCGTATTACCTTCGTAAGTGGTTGAACCGTCGGTAGAATTCATATTCCCCGAGATCGTATAGTACGTGCTTACTTTTCCGTCAGTCGTGAAGTTATGGATAAAAGTGGTTTCGGTTGAAGGTTCTCCAATCGCCACATTACCTGTTCCGGAAACCGGCGTTCCGGTGCTGCCGCTGGTGGTAACGGTAAACGATACATCTTCAGTCGGTGTACCGGTAACGGTAATCGTTTTTGCGGTGATGTTCTTCGCAAAAGTCAGTCCCGCAGCAGGCAGACCTTCTACAGTCGCATCAGTCGCAGTACCGCCCCAGGTGAATACCATATTCTGGATTGGGGTGCCCTGTGCCACGGTCTGGTCATTGTTTTCAGGAATAAGCAGCGTCTGCGTACTTACAACCACAGGGGTTTCGCCCTGAACATACACAAGGCCACTTGTATAGTTTAGCAGCATATCCCTCAAGCCAACATTCACGTCAAAAGAAGTGTCGTCCGCAGGGGTGAAGGTCCATTTCATATCACCACCGTCAACCCGTCCGGCATATTGCATTACTTTTGTACGGGCGGCCTCAGGTTCATCGGTAACGAGATTTTTAACATATAAAGCCGCGTTTGTATCAAAGTTATTGTACGTAGCACCTCCTTTTTTGGCTTTTACCGCAGCGGTAAGTACTTCGTCCCGTGAGCTCGCAACATATGCGTCAAATTCTACGGGATTTGTGGCCGCGTCGTACGCAACAAACCGAGCCTGGCCGCTCATTGTATTGTTAAATGCTTTGATTACACCTCCGTTCTCGCTTGAAAAAGTGCCCGGACCGTTAAACGTATCCGATCCCTGCATAGAAATGAGCATAGGGTATTTTGCATTTCTGAAAAAATTCCCTTCAAGAAACAGCGACGATCCCATCGTGGATCCCGCGCCGTATTTGGAATTTCCGTCGAAATAATTATTATAAACATGTGCGGAGTAATATCTTACTCTTGGATGTCTGGAATCGGAGTGGTCGTACCAGTTATGGTGATAAGTGGCATAAAGTCCCGCGGCGGCGCCTTCACTTAATCCTAAAAGGTTGGCTTTCCCGCTGTCCCAGAAATGGTTGTAAGACAGTGTCACATAGGTGGATTTTTTCACGTCCAGCGCACCGTCTCCTTTTGCCTGGTCGGCGTCGCCACCGGATTTTCCGTAAAACATATCATTATTGTGAACCCAAATATGGTCGTTACCTTGCTGCAACCCGATATTGTCACCTTCGGCAGCGTCTGTCAGCATAAATCCTAAATTACGGACTTCAATATTCGAAGCATTTTTGATTCTCAGGCCCCATCCGTTCGCATAGGCATCGCTTCCAATGCCTTCAAAGGTAATGGAAGAAGTCGCCAGGTTATTGTTTTCAATAACGATGTCACCGCCCAACAGATAACTTGGGTCCGTAATATTTCCAATAAGGCGGACGGCAAGTGAACGGCTGTCTTTGCCTTTTTTAAAACCGTCGAGAATGGTTTGGAGACCTACGCATGGATTTGCCGTAGCTCCGGTAACATTCAGGGTGACTGTGTTTTTTGTATTCTGCGTAATGTAGATCACTACGGCATTGTTTTTCAGCGTCCCGTCCATATTGTAGGCTCCGGGAATCCTTCCGCCTTCGTGAGCAAAACCGTTACGGTCGTGCGCAAGAACAGTTACAGTATTGGTTACGGAGGCTGTGCCTTCTGTGCCTGCTTTTACCGGAGCTACTTTAATGGTGTAAGTTCCTGCTGCAAGGCCCGGTAGATCTGCACGGAAATAGGTCCCGTAACTTCTGATCAGCTGGGTGTCAATTTTCCGGTCAGTAATTCCGGCACCGGAATAATATACATTATAGCTGTCTGCATCGCTTACCGGATCCCATTTTACGTAGGCGCTTTCCAGCGAACCGGCTTCTGCAGTGATGTTTACTCCCTGTGCGCTGATCAGCACTGCGGTAAACAGCCAACTCAGGATAGATAAAAATTTAGTCATAATTCAATAAATTTGTTTAATAATTATAATTTATGTAATGGATTACACAAAGTTATATGAAATATTAATATGCGCAAGAAATAATTAATATTTCTGATTATTGTCATTAAAATATAATACTAAAAGGGTTTTCGAATGGATCCGGCTGTTAGAGAAGGTATTTAATAAGCTGAATTTAACATTATTTTAACCCTCAAAAACTGCGTTTAAATCTGTTTTTAAGTTCAATACTTCAATAAAAGTTATATATTTGTGTAATCGATTGCTACTTTATATAGCAATTTCATCAACATCGGGACAGCTCAATTTGTGTGTTTTATGAAACTGTTTGTGTCAGTTGTTTTTCTCATTTTCTTTTCCCTGGGTTTTGCGCAAATCCAGAAAGACCTCTCCTTCACCAATGAATCGGAACTGAAGAAAGTGCTGAAAAAATTCCCGTCGGTTACTCTGGCGATAGCTCCTGTTTCTGCTGATGTAAAAGAGATTAAGGATATTCCCTATCACAGTTTAGAAGATAGAAAACTGCGTCTGGACGGTTATTTTAATCGGTCAGCAGGAAATAAACCTGCAGTCATCCTTATTCACGGCGGAGGCTGGAAATCGGGAGATAAAGAAATGATGATGCCGCTCGCGCAAAGTATTGCCTCGCAGGGATATCACTGTTTTGCGGTGGAGTACAGGCTTTCGGGGGAAGCAAAATATCCGGCAGGGATTGATGACATGCTGAAAGCGATCCGTTTTTTAAAGTCAAATGCTGCGAGGTTTAATATTGACGCTGATAAAATTGCAGTTCTGGGAACCTCTTCGGGAGGGCAGATGGCGGCTTTGATCGGGACTAAATATTCCGAATTGGTCAGCGCAGTCATCGATATCGACGGAATTCTGGCGTTCAGTCATCCGCAGTCACAGGAAGGAACTTTGGCCGCCGAATGGCTGGGCGGGACTTATCAGGATAAACCCGAGATCTGGAATGATGCTTCGCCGCTATATCATGTGGACAGAAATTCTGTTCCCGTTCTGTTTATCAACAGTCAGTATGAAAGATTTCAGGCAGGTAGAACGGAAATGACCGAAGTCTTAAATCGATATTCAATTTATTCCCGTTCGGAAAAAATAGAGAATTCGCCGCATACGTTCTGGATTTTCAATCCGTGGTTTGAACCGACGGTAAAATATGTCACGCAATTTCTGAATAAGCAGTTCAAACCATAATTTTAAAATTTAATCAAAAAAAAATAATATGAAATCGATACACCCCATGCTGGCCATCCCGGTGCTTTCTTTATTACTTAACTGTAGTGCTGCGAAACCAACTTCACTGTCTTCCCAAAATGCTAAAACCTATGCTGAGCTTTCAGTAAAAGAAGGCGGCGAATGGAAAGGCAAAAAATATGAAGGCGGCACTTTTAAAAATGTCCGGGCTTTATCCCTGCCGTCAAGCCATACGGATCATTCTTACTATATCCGTTACGAAGGACCGGGCTGGGAAAGCAATAAAGTGGGTTACAGATTGTACCTCGACTGGCGGAACGCGATTGATATTTTCGGAAAACTTACCGAAGATATGGTTTTACAGGATGTGGGACAGGATGGTTTCGATTCTTATCACAACATGAGTGATTGGGGCGCCGATATTCTTAAAGTTGGAAAAGGACTTGGCATCGGTGCAATTGGAAGAGTGGTGAACAACGAGTTGCTGCATTTCAATAAGGTGGATAATACCTCGGCCCGCGTTGAAAATTCAAATTCAACCTCCAAAGTTTTTGTCAATTATAAAGGCTGGGAAACCAACGGCGAAACCACCGATCTGAGTTCCGAACTTACGGCTTTCCCGGATCAGCGCTATACCAGACACACGATACAGAGCAGCAGAGCGCTTAAAGGAATCGTTACCGGAATTGTGAATCTTTACAAACTGCCGTCCATTCAAAAAACCAGCACTAACGGGAAATGGGCTTATATTGCAACCTACGGAAAACAGACGCTGTTCAATGATAACCTTGGGATGGCTGTATTCTATAAAACTACTGATGCGGAGAAAGTTTTTGAAGGGGCAACTGATCATCTGGTTCAGTTCAGACCTTCTACGAAAAAAATTACGTTCTATTTCCTCGGCGCCTGGGAAAAAGAAATTAACGGAATTAAAACTGAAGCAGAATTCCTGAAATATCTCGATGAGAACCTGGATAAACTAAACAAAACCAACCAATTAAATTAAGCTGATGATATCCATAAAAATAAAAACGCTCGCTGTAGCAATCTTCGGAAGTCTTGTTCTCGCGGGCTGCAAAACCGCCTCCACAGCGAATATGGAAGTGCCTTCAAATAAAAAATGGTCCGAAAGGATGGCGCTTACTTTAATGAAAAAGTATCCTGAAGCCTATATGCTCGATGATAAAACGGCTCCAAAATGGGATTATGTGCATGGCCTCGTGATGATGGGTTTTGAAGAACTTTACCAGAAAACCAACAATCAACAGTATTACGATTATCTTAAAGGTTACGCAGATGCAACCATCGATGCGAATGGAAAAATTCCGAGCTATAAATTCGAGAATTATAACATCGACATGGTAGTTGCGGGTCATCATCTGTTCGGCTTATACGATAATACTAAAGATGCACGGTACCTTACAGCAATGAAAACCCTGCGTTCTCAACTCGATGCTCAGCCCAGAACTTCTGAAGGCGGTTTCTGGCACAAGAAAATTTATCCGAATCAGATGTGGCTCGACGGGCTTTTCATGGGTTCGCCGTATTACGCCCGCTACAATACGGCGTTTGAAAATGGCGACAAATTAAATGATGTTGCTCTTCAGTTTGAACTGGTTCAGAAAAACATGGTCGATCCGAAAACAGGTTTGCTTTATCACGGTTGGGACGAAAGGCGCGAAATGCCGTGGGCAGATAAAACCACCGGAAATTCTCCTAACTTCTGGTCGAGATCTCTTGGCTGGTACGCCATGGCTTTGGTGGATGTCCTCGATTATTTCCCGAAGGATCATCCGAAAAGACCACAGCTTATTGCTTATTTGAACAGCCTTGCAAAAGCCGTTACAAAGTATCAGGATGCGTCCGGGCTTTGGTATCAGGTGACGGATCAGGGAAACCGTGGCGGTAATTACCTTGAAGCCTCAGGTTCGTCAATGTTTGCATATGCTTTCGCCAAGGGCGCCAACAAAGGCTACCTGCCAGACGAATATAAAGCAGTTGCGAACAAAGCGTTCGATGGTTTGGTTAAAAATCTTATCACCGTTTCGCCCGAAGGTTACGTTACACTCACCCAGGTTTGCGCTGTCGCAGGATTAGGGGGAAAACCTTATCGCGACGGCTCTTTCGAGTATTACGTGAATGAAAGAAAGAAAGACAACGACCCGAAAGGAACCGGCCCGTTCATTCTCGCAGCCCTTCAACTTAACAGATAATTGCAAATGAAAACCTGTTTTTTACCTTTCATCGTAGTGTTCTTCAGCCTCCAGAATTTTGCGGCCCAAACGCCTGAAAAGGATTGGAGCAAAATCGCTTTCACTAAAGATGAGAACCTTCTGAAGTCTGCAGATGCAGTGAGAATCGCAGAAAACATCCTGCTTTACCAAAAAAGTAATGGCGGATGGGGAAAGAACGTAGCGGTACAAAAACAGCTTTCAGCTGATGAGAAAAAGAAAATTGAAGCTGCAAAAGGAGATCTGAAAGTAACCACGATCGATAATAAGGCGACTGTACAGGAACTTACATTCTTGGCGAATGTTTACCGATTCCACAAGAAAGACGAGTACCGCGATGCTTTGTTGCGAGGTCTTGGCTTTTTGCTCGAAGCACAGTACGAAAGCGGTGGCTGGCCGCAGTTTTATCCGGTTCAGAATAATTACAGTTCTCACATTACTTTTAACGATGATGCGATAGCACGGGTACTTATCTTTTTTAAGAAAATTATTGATGAAGGTGCAGCGTTTCCTGTAGAAATTCCTTCGCAAACGCTGGCGGAGATTAATACTTCGTTCCAAAAAGGGATCGATATTATTCTCAAAACCCAATACAGACAAAACGGAAAACTCACGGTTTGGGGCGCCCAACACGACGAATATAATCTTTTACCAACCAAAGCCCGGGCTTATGAGCTGCCCTCGCTAACAGCAAAAGAATCTGCGACCCTCGTTCTGCTGCTGATGTCGCTGGAAAAACCTTCAAAAAATGTAATTTCCTCTGTAGAAAAGGCAGTGAAATGGTTTGAGCAAAATCAGCTGAAAGGATATAAAGAAATTGAAATTTCAGGTGATAAAAAATTAATAGCAGATGCCGCTGCACCGCCTATGTGGGGAAGATTCTACGATCTTGAAACCAATCAGATTTTTGTTTCCGGACGTGATGGTGAGAAGAAAAAATCGTACGATGAAATTGAGGCTGAACGAAGGAACGGATATGCCTGGTACACGTACGAGCCTGCAAAAGTGCTGAAGAAATATGATGTCTGGAAGAAAAAACATGTAAAAATTATTCCCGATAAAGCGCAGTACATAGTTTCGAAAGACGGTTCTGCGGATTTCGAGAGTATTCAGGACGCTGTTGATCAGCTTAAATCTTTTCCCGATCAGCGGATTACACTTTTCATAAAAAACGGAAAGTATGAGGAAAAGGTTAATATTCACCAATGGAACACCAATATAAAAATCATCGGCGAAGACCGCGAAAAAACCATCATTACATTTAACGATTCTTTCGCTGACATTGACAAAGGCCGAAACAGCACGTTTTTCACGCCAACTTTAAGCATTGAGGCAAATGACATTATACTCGAAAATCTGACTGTAGAAAATGTCGCGGGCGGTGTCGGGCAGGCCGTGGCGCTGAGTATTATTTCAAATAGGGTCGCTGTGATCAACTGTAAAATCCTTGGAAATCAGGATACGCTTTATCTTGGCAATGAGGGCAAAATTTACATCAAAGATTCCTACATCGAAGGTACTACTGATTATATTTTTGGGGGTGCAACCGCCTACGTTGAAAACTGCATCCTCCACAGCAAAAAAAATTCTTACATCACGGCTCCTTCAACACTGGCTGGTAGTGAATTCGGTTTTGTTTTTAACGGGTGCAGACTTACAGCAGCCGAAAATGTGACGAAAGTTTACCTCGGACGACCGTGGAGAAATTTCGCTAAATCGGTATTTTTGAACAGTGAACTCTCTACCTCAATTGCACCTGAAGGTTGGCATAACTGGAATAAACCAGAATCAGAACAGCAGGCGTTTTTTGCAGAGTTTAACAATACAGGTGAAGGGGCAGACAAGGATTCGCGTGTTAAATGGTCGAATCAGCTTTCAAAAAGACAGGCAAAAAAGTACACCAAACAGAACGTTTTAAAAACCAATATCAACACAAACTGGTATGAAAATTTATAAATTATTGCTGATCTCGATGGTGCTTTTGGCCTCATGTCAGGCGGGAAACGTGTCTAAAAAAGTAACAATCCATACAATTGGCGATTCTACAATGGCTAACAAACCCAATCCCGATAAGAACCCCGAAAGAGGCTGGGTTCAGGTTTTAGGCCAATATTTCAATGAAAATGTAGAGATAAAAAACTACGCTGTAAACGGACGCAGCACCAAAAGCTTCCGCGACCGTGGCCACTGGAAGCCCGTTCTTGAAGCCCTAAAACCAGGCGATTATGTGTTCATCCAGTTCGGGCATAACGACGGTAAAGATACTGATCCGGAACGGTACACCAATCCCCAGACCGCCTACCGCTATAATTTAATCCGGTATATTGAAGAAGCCAGAGCTAAAGGGGCGGTCCCCATTCTTTTTTCTTCCATTGCACGTCGCAAGTTCAATAAAGAAGGGGTTCTGCTCGATGCGCACGGAAACTATACTTTAGTGGCACGAATGGTGGCCGGTGAAATGAAAGTGCCGTTCTTCGATATGCAGTACCTGACCGAAAACCTCGAAACCGCCTATGGGGTTGAAGGGTCAAAAAAACTGCACCTCCATTACCAGCCGGGTGAAATTCCCTATTACCCGGAAGGGAAAGATGACAATACCCATCTGTCCGAGCTCGGAGCCAACGAAATCTCAAAACTTTTTGTGGTTGAACTGAAGCGGCAAAACCATCCTTTGGCAAAATACCTGAAATAAATTTCAGAACTTACTCACGGTCATAAAAAAACCTCACCTTACGGGAATCTTTTGACTGAACGTTCTCCGGTTGGTTGTGCTGAAATTGCGATGTAGAGGACTTTGAAGGTGGTGATACGCAGTAGTGTCTTTCAGCAGTTATTGCTGCTCCGCAACAATCACGGTGTTGTTTTCCCCAAGCCGAGCCGAAAGCCAATTCCTCAGTTTTTCGGTATCAACAGACTTTTCGGCCGTGTAGACCAGGATGATTTGTGAGGCGGTGCTGTCAGCTTTCACCAGCTGCTGTGTTTTGGCCACCGATACGGTTTCAAGTTCCGGGAACAGGATTTTCATCTCCTGCATCAGGGTGGCATCTTCTACCTTATACCGCGAAATCTCGCTGCTGAGACTGCTGATGATAATATCTTTTTCTCCCACTTCATTTTTGGACGCCCTGGGATCATCCATCATCTCGCTTTGAAGATTCAGGCCATTCTGCTTGATGTTGAGTTTTGTGCCGGTGAGGCCTGCCGCTAAAAGCTTTTTGTTAAATTGCTCAATCTCTGCAGGCGTAAATTTCTTGGTAAGGAACGCAATATCTATTGTTTTCGGAAGACTTTGGTAATTCAGTTTTTTGTAAATAAGCGTGTAGCCTTTGTTCCCGAATTCGGTGCTGATGAAGTCCTCCGCGGTTTTAACGAATTTCTTCTCGTTATATAAATTATACGCAAGGTAAAAACTCGGCACAACCATAATAATGATGAGCGCGGTGATTCCGTTACGGATTTTCTGTTCCCGTTTCTTCTCGATTACTGTTGCAGTAGGATATTTCAGGTATTTGATGACCAGAAAAGTAGCGATACAGATAAAGAAACAGTTGATCGTGTAAAGATAGAACGCACCCGCAAAATAAGAGAGGTTAAAAGTAGCGATGCCGTATCCTGCCGTACAAAGCGGTGGCATAAGCGCGGTGGCAATGGCGACACCGGGAATGGGATTGCCTTTTTCAACCCTGGTAATGGCAATAACGCCCACCAGGCCGCCAAAAAACGCAATCAGCACATCGTAGATATTGGGAGCGGTTCGCGAAAGCAGTTCCGACTGTACCTCCTTAAACGGACTTACAAAAAAATACAGCGCAGAGACCAGAAGCCCAACCACCGTAGCGATGAAAAGATTCTTGACCGACTTCTTCAGCAGTACAAAATCATAGGTTCCCAGCGCCATACCGGCACCCACAATCGGTCCCATGAGGGGCGATATCAGCATCGCACCGATAATCACCGCAGTACTGTTCACGTTCAGACCTACTGACGCAATGATGATGGCACACGCCAGAATCCAGAAGTTGGAACCGCGGAAGGAAATGGAGGCGGTTACATTCTCCAGAACTTTCTTCTTGTCTTCCTCACCATTGTGTAAATTGATAAAATCTAAAAAAGGGTTGCTCATATTTCCGTCTGTTTTTAAAACTGTAAGCGCGTAATGCCACTGTTCATCATCAAAAAGCAAATTTCGTTTATTTTTTTTAAAGGTAAAGTTCTGCCTGAACGCTATTACTGCTATTTATAAGTTCGATGATATCAGGCCCTCGTTGGAACAGATATTGACGGGTAAGAAGTAGAAAAAAATAGTTGCGGGTTCCTCCTGTAATCTATAGAAAAACAACGCAATCAGTTATAGAATGTAAACACCTTAAAAAAAAGAATAATGAACGTACTATTTGTCTTAACATCGCACGATAAGCTGGGAAATACCGGCGAGAAAACCGGTTTCTGGATCGAAGAATTTGCTAGCCCTTATTATTTCCTTACGGATAAAGGAGTAGAAGTAACCCTCGCATCACCGGCAGGGGGTCAACCGCCGATTGATCCCACCAGTGACAAACCGGAAAACCACACAGAGGCTACCATCCGTTTCAAAGCTGATGAAGCACTGCAGGAAAAACTCAGCAAGACCCACAAACTCGCCGAAGTAAAAGCGGAGGATTACGATGCCGTATTTTATCCTGGCGGTCACGGACCACTTTGGGATTTGGCCGAAAGCGCAGATTCAGTGAAGCTGATCGAAAGTTTTTACGGCCTTAAAAAGCCGGTTGCCTTTGTATGTCATGCGCCTGCAGCATTGAAAAAGGTTAAAAATGAAGATGGTGAACCATTGGTGAAAGGGAAAAAAGTAACAGGATTTACCAATACCGAAGAAGAACTCGTAAAACTGACCGAAGTAGTACCGTTTCTGGTAGAGGATATGCTGAAAGAAAATGGCGGAATTTATTCCAAGGCAGGCGATTTTGAAGCTTACGCTTTGGAAGATGGTCTGCTGATTACGGGCCAGAACCCCGCCTCTTCTGAAAAAGTGGCCGAAATTTTACTGGAAAAGCTTAAGAAATAAATCTTACACCTATACCTTGAGTTAATATAACGCAAAGTTCCGGATAATTCTCCTTCCGGAACTTTTGTTTTTCATGCACCTTATGCGGAGAACCGAGTTTAACTTCAGCTGAAATAGGGAATAATTTTTTGTAGGAATGAAAAGTCTAATGTTGCTGTGCTTCATGTAATCCTTTTTTTACAGCTTGCTTTTACCCATTCTTCACGTTTGCAGTTCGGACACAAACCTGCAGATCCAGAAGCCTTTTCTTCGGTATACGCACAGAACGTGCAGGAATAATGGCCGGCATCAGGGATTTCGGTAAGCGGACTGTTCAGGGAACCGGGCATCACAGAAAGTCCGGGTCTTATATCTTCGTCCGCAAAATAAAATACACTCAGTTCACCGGAGGTTTCTTCAATGGCAGTTTCAACCTGGCCGAGGTGAGAAATACCTTTCAACCTAAGTTCTGCAAAGAATTCATCACTTCCGAGATTTTCTTTTTTAAAGTTTTCCAGGACAAAAACACCGTCCTGAATAAGGCATAGCGGTTTACCTTCAAGCATATCCTCCGCCTTTTTAGATTTTCCTACGATATAGGTCAGTCCGGCATATAATGCGATAATGATAAGGAAGACAAGCAGCGAGAATACGATCCCCACCTCTTTGTAGAACATCGGATCGCCCGCTGCTGATCCCAAACCGATAATTACAACAAGTTCTACGACCGACAGCTGTTTCACCCCACGCTTTCCCATAAACCGCAGGCCGGTAATGATGATCATAAACATGATGAGGGTTCGGAGAGCCACCTCCGGCAAAAAGGACCACTCTTCACTTCCCAGCAAAATAGCGGACCAGTCAATAGTAAGAATGTTTTTCATGAAATAATTGTTTGGCAGTGTATAGCCAAAAGAGTGCCTTATTCGCGGCGCAAAATGATCACAATATCAGTAGAGCTGTTCTGCAGCACAATTTCTTTATCTGTCCACTCCAGGATTCTGTACAGTTTGCGGTTAAATTCAAAAGTGTTACGCAGGTGAAAAACGTGGTAGGGATATTTTAAGATCGTGTTTTCTTCGTAGGCATAACCGTTACTGTGAAATCTTACTTTAATCTTTCTGAAATTCTTACTCTCTGGATCATCATGCCTGGAAACCGTCCACACCGACTGATCATCTAGATCCTTCCGGCCTTTTTGCCAGCAGCCCAGTAGGATGCAGATTAAAAAAGAGTAAATCAGAAGTTTCATTGATTATTTAAAAGGATGAAAGTTTTATAAATATATAAAAAATTTCATCCTGAAATCTAAAGTATCATACTGAGCTGCACCCTTTTTCTTGCCTCATCCACTTCTGTCACCCTTACCTGAACGTGCTGATGAAGTTTCACCACTTCATTCACATCAGACACAAAACCGTCCTTCAGTTGTGAAATGTGTACGAGGCCGCTTTCCTTGATCCCGAGATCCACGAAACAACCGAACGCCGTGATGTTGTTCACGATGCCGGGAAGGATCATACCGGGTTTTAAGTCTTTAATGTTTTTTACCGTTGGATCAAACTCAAAAACTTTTGCAGCTTTTCTGGGATCCAAACCGGGTTTTTCAAGCTCTTTCAGGATATCTTTAATACCCAAAATTCCAATGGTCTCATTTACATATTTTTCAGGACTGATTAAAGCAATTTTTTCTTTATTGGCGATGAGGTCAATGGTTTTAATCCCTAAATCTTTTGCCATTTTTTCCACAATGGGGTAAGCTTCCGGATGCACGGCTGAATTATCCAGCGGATTTTTGCCGTTGGCAATCCGGATAAATGCTGCTGACTGCTGAAAGGCTTTTTCTCCCAGTCTCGGGACTTTCTTTAACTGTTTCCGGTCTTCAAAAGCACCGTGTTCCGCGCGGTAGTTTACGATATTCTCGGCCATCTTTTCCCCGATGCCGGAAACATAACTCAACAATGATTTGCTTGCTGTATTCAGATTGATGCCGACTGAGTTTACACATTTCATCACGGTAGCATCCAGTTCGTTTTTTAAGTCGGTCTGGTCCACATCATGCTGGTATTGTCCGACACCGATTGATTTTGCGTCAATCTTCACGAGTTCTGCGAGCGGATCTGCAAGTCGTCTGCCAATGGAAACCGCACCACGAACCGTTACATCATAACTGGGAAACTC
Organism: Chryseobacterium sp. HSC-36S06; assembly: GCF_024171485.1. Classification (GTDB taxonomy): domain Bacteria; phylum Bacteroidota; class Bacteroidia; order Flavobacteriales; family Weeksellaceae; genus Kaistella. Next base: position 909,459 of record NZ_JALJZX010000002.1, on the reverse strand, counting down.
ATCCCGCGCAATTTTACTTGCTGAATACACCGACGCGCCGGCTTCCGAAACGACAAAAACCTGAGGTGGAGTATCGAAAGCTATTTTCTTGATAAAGAATTCTGTTTCCCGGCTTGCCGTTCCGTTTCCAATCGAAATTGCCTGAATACTATAGGCGTTCACCATGGACCGGATCTTCTTCATCGCCATTCCGCTTTCGTTTTGCGGCGCGTGAGGGTAAATGGTTTCGTTGTGGAGCAGGTCGCCTTTTTCATCAAGACAAACCACCTTACAGCCGCTTCGGTAACCGGGATCGATGGCAAGAATCCGTTTCTCGCCTAAAGGCGGCGCGAGGAGTAATTGTCTGAGATTTTCAGAAAAGATAGCAATGGCTTTTTCATCAGCCTTCTGTTTGGCTTCCTGCAGGGTTTCATTGGAAATGGCGGGCTCCAGCAGTCTTTTGTAGCTGTCAGAAATGGCGATCGCAATCTGGTCTGTACACTCATTATTGGCTTTAAGGATGGCGTTTTCGATGAGGTCGAGGGCTTCGTCTTTATCTACTTCTATTTTGGTTTTTACATAACCTTCGGTTTCCGCTCTGAGCATTGCCAACAGGCGGTGCGAGGGAATCCTGCCGAGGCTTTCTTCCCATTCAAAATATTGGGAGAATTTCTGTGCGGCTTCCTCTTCTTTTTTGGCTTTTACCACCTGGGACGAAATCACTGCTTTACGCTGGAATAACCGTCTGAGGTTTTTACGGACGTAGCCGTTTTCATTAATCCACTCCGCCATAATGTCTCTGGCGCCCTGAAGCGCGTCTTCAACGGAAGTCACTTCCTCCTTCAGGTATCTGGAAGCGAGAGACTGAAGGTCACCGGCTTTCTGGCTCATGATGATCTTAGCCAAAGGCTCCAGACCTTTTTCTTTTGCGGTGTCGGCTTTTGTTTTTCGGCGCTTTTTGTAGGGCAAATACAGATCTTCAAGTTCCTGAAGGTCGAAACTTGCGTCAATGCGCTGTTTCAGTTCAGGGGTCAGGGCCCTCTGTTCCTCAATGGATTTCAGGATGCTTTCTTTTCTTTTGATGATTTCCTGAAACTGGGTGTTGAGTTTGGCGATCTCCTCAATCTGCACTTCGTCGAGGTTGCCTGTGGCATCTTTCCGGTATCGGGAAATAAAAGGAATCGTACAGTCTTCGCTTAAAAGCTGAAGCGTCGCACTGATATTTCGGTCTGAAAGACGAAGGGATTTCTGGATAAAGCCGGTGGCGGTCATATTAAAGTTTTAAGACCGCTAAAATAGGGAGAATTTTAGGGAATCTGTCAATACTGGTGATGGAAAGTAAAACGGGTTCGCCTCACATTACTTATACATTACTTTGACTTTCCTTTGACATTCCTTTGACATTCCTTTGACCTTGCTTGGTCATGATGATTACTTGCCCGTATGTTAAGGGTCAGGTACACTGCTAAGTATCCAGTGTAATTCTGTCAAGAATCTGGCGGGTAGAAGTATGGTCGGAAATGGTGATCAATTTCACGTGTTCGGGCAGAACATTTTCTTTTAAGTTCTGAATGAACATACTGGATTTTGCGCCGAAGAGTCTCAGGTCAATGATGACTGCATCGAGATTCGCCTGTGAGCAGAGGTTGAACACACTTTGAGTTTCGGTGGGCTTAACCACGTCGAATTTCTTCTGCTTTAAAAAATTGGAGATTTTCGAAAGGGAATATATTTTAGTGTCGAGGATAAGGATCTTGCTTTTCATAATTCATTTTCAGTTAGTTATGAAAACTCATTAAAAAAGCATGCCAGTCCTGTATGTTGTGCTCATTTTTAATTCAAACGTTGCCACTGATTTAAAATAAACGCTGCCAAAATCCTGGACTTTGACAGCGTCTGAAAAGTTAAAAACTATTATTCCTATGCTGAGTATTTTCTTTATCCGGCTTATCTTATAAACTTTGCCAAAGTGATTTTTATGCTGACTAAAACTTTGGCAAAGTAAGAGGATTTTAAGTTTTGACTAAAGTCATATTCATGCTGCATTTTAAAGTCGGGCTAAAGCCCGACGCTATTGATGCCAAAAGAAATCCCCTTTTTAAATGAGCTTTTCACAGAATGAGCGCTTTGCCGGAGGGCTGATCGTGCTTTAACGAACATTGTTTCTTATAAACTTTGCCAAAGTGATTTTCATGCTGACTAAAACTTTGGCAAAGTAAGAGGACGGTGGTATGTTTTAAGATTATTATTCCGCAACGGAATATTTTTCTTTATATCGCTTGTAGAGCTCTTTCTGCTGGTTATTAAGGTCGATCTGGCGGCCGTCGATAAAGGCTTCGGTGACGTTATTGGTCAATTGGTCCAGAGCATCGCCATCGGAGATGAAGAGGGTTGCACTTTTTCCCACTTCCAGACTGCCATAATCTTTGTCGATGCCCAGCATTTTCGCCAGGTTCAGCGTGATGCTCTGCAGTGCTTTTTCTTTGTCGAGACCGTAAGCAGCGGTGGTTCCTGCCAGGAAAGGCAGATTCCGGGAATCGGAAAAATCTTTTCTTGCGCTATAATCCAGACCGTGGAGGATGCCTTTGTCCGCTACTTTTTTTGCGAATTCATAAGGCAAACGCGGCGACATCGATTCGTTAGGCGGTAACGAGTGTGGATTCGTAATAATCAGCGGGAAGCCGCTTCTTTTGATTTCATCCAGCACACTTTCCAGGCTTGAATCTCCCAGAAGTACTGTTTTCTTTACCCCATAATCCTGCGCGAATTTAATGACTTCCAGTGCGTCATTGGCTCCTGAAACCTGTGCGAAGAGGATCTTTTCTCCGCTCAGTACCGGCGCAATAGCTTCAAGTTTGTAATCTTTGATACCGGTTTTGGGCTGATAGGCCTTAGCTCTGGCAAAAAGCGTTTTCAGTTCGGTGAGGTTGGCGTCACGGCGCTCCTTAAATTCCTTATTTCTCTTTTCATCCGTCGATTTACGGAGTTCCGGCCATGAAAGATGTAACACATTATCAGTGGACACCACGGCATCCTGCCAGTTCCATCCGTCGAGGTTCATGATAGAGGAGGTTCCTTTCAGAATTCCGTTGCCCAACACAGGCTGCGCGAGCAGCACTCCATTCGTCCGAACGGTGGGAATCACGTGACTGTCGGTATTGAAAGCAATTAAAGTCCGGATTTCCGGTACGAAGCCGTTGGATTCTGTGAAATCTACCGTGGCTTTGGTGGCAGAAACTTCCACCAAGCCAAGCGAATTATTAACGAGGATAAAGCCGGGATAGACGTGTTTTTCGGTGGCATTAATGACTTTTGCGTTTGCAGGTACCGGCGTATTGATGCCCGTTATTTTTCCCTTATCGAAAATAATGGAGGCATTTGGAACAACGCTTCCTGTCGCGGTATGCAAAGTCGCCCCTGTAATCGCTATGGGAACCGTCTGCTTCGGTGCGGGTGCCGGCCTCTGGGCTGAAACCATTCCCGAAATACAAAGCGTAAAAGAAAGTATGGTAAATATTGATTTTTTCATGTTCTTGATTGGGATTAATGGGAGTGGGACTCATGTTCTTCGCCTTCCAGAGTATCGCAGTGGTAGAGAACGCGCTGTTTCTTTTCAGCACTTTGGGTGTTGCCTTTTCCGGTATCTTCAGAGAAGAGCATTTTCTGGATGATTCTGTTTTTCTCGTCTTTCACCATCTGGTCTTTGCGCTGCTGCTGAGCTGCATCAAAATAAAGGATTCCGTCCACAAAGGTTTTATCCACCGTCGCGTAAATACTTAAAGGATTATCCGTCCAGAGTACCAGGTCGGCATCTTTCCCCGCTTCAATGCTTCCCACTTTATGATCGATCTGCAGCATCTTCGCAGGATTGAGCGTCACCATTTTCCAAGCCTCTTCCTGAGGGACATTTCCATATTTAACGGCTTTGCCGGCTTCCTGGTTGAGTCTTCTTGCCATTTCGGCGTCATCTGAATTGATGGCGACATTCACCCCGGCCTGAAGGAGCAGGGCAGCGTTGTAAGGAATGGCTTCCCGCACTTCTTCCTTGTATGCCCACCAGTCGGAGAAAGTAGAAGCGTTGGCGCCGTGCTTTTTCATTTTGTCGGCCACTTTATAGCCTTCCAGAATGTGGGTAAAGGTCTGCACGCGGAAATCGAAACGCTCAGCTACATCCATGAGCATGTTGATTTCACTCTGCACATACGAGTGGCAGGTAATGAAGCGGTTGCTTTTCAGGATCTCGAGCATGGTTTCCAGCCTGAGGTCCTTCCTGAAGTTCTTATTGGTGCTTTTTTCCTTTTCATATTCCAGGGCGCGGGTAAACCAGAAGTCGAAGGCCTGTTCCACACCTCCTCTCGACTGCGGGAAGCGGTTTGGATTATTGCCCCAGTTGCTCTGCTTCACATTTTCGCCTAACGCAAATTTAATATAAGGTTTTGCGCCCGGGAACATCATGTCTTTAGGATCTTCGCCCCATTTGAATTTCACCATCGAGGCCTGTCCGCCAATCGGATTGGCTGAACCGTGAAGCTGCTGAGCCGAAGTGACCCCGCCTGCGAGCTGACGGTAAAAGTTCACATCATCAGGATCGATGGCGTCGCTCATGCGCACTTCGCCGGAGTTGTTGCTGCCTGCTTCGTTTACGCCGCGTGCAAGCCCGATATGCGTGTGTTCATCGATGATGCCGCTGGTAAGGTGAAGGTTCATTCCGTCAATCACGGTAGCGTTTCCGGCTGAAAGTCCTTTTCCTACCTGTATAATTTTACCTTTAGAAACCTTTACATCTGCATTTTTTACAATACCTTGAGAACCGTTGGTCCAGACGGTGGCGTTTTTAATCAGATAATCCTGCTGCGAAGCCAACTGTTCGGCACCGAAAGCAGAAAACGGATACCAGATTTTTCCGGGTTCATCGGTTTTGGCCTTTTCATCTTTTTTAAGTTCAGGTTCGAAAGCCTTCACATATTTTATGGTGAACGGAATGTTTCTGCCGTCTTTATCAATGGCGATTCCTGTTCTGTTTTTATAGTCGGTAAGCGGAAGCATAACTCTGTAATTCTGCACCGAATCGTTCGGTAGTTTTACTTCCATTGCCATTTTATAATCCGCTACGGCGAGCTTTATTTTACCTTTCTTATCGTTCTGGGTAATTTCCGCTTCGGGCTTTGTGATTTTTCCTTTGATCTTCAAATCATACGTCTGATTATTAAGCTGTACCTGATAATCGCCGCGCACATCGGTATCGGGCATGCGGTTGATGATATTCTGCTTACCGAAAACCCAGTTCTCATAAATCACCGACTCTTTCATAAAAAGATCATCAGAAACAATGATGAAATTCGCCATAGAACCTTTATTAAGATTTCCTAGCGAACTTACCTGAAGGATCTGTGCCGGCTTTTCGGTAATCGACTGCAGGATTTCTTCTTTGGAAAGCCCTTTTTTATTCAGGTCTCGAAGTTTATCCAGGAAGGAGTTTTTATCTTTAAGTTTAAACATGGTCAGCGCAAAAGGCACTTTTTCCTTCGCCATATACACCGCGTTGTAGGGCGCCAGTTCCCAGTGCTTAAGGTCCGCCACATCCAGGTCTTCCACATTCATGAGGTCCTGACTCTGGAAAGGTTTCGGATATTCGAGCGGAAGAATGAAAGTTCCGTTGGTGGCTTTCATTTCTTTAGCCCGCTGGTATTCGTTGCCAGAACCGACAAAGACAAACTGCGTAGCAGCTTCATCCCCGATGGCATCAGCTCTTAGAACGTCCCATTTTTCGGAAGTTTCAATAATGGTGGGCAGTTTGCGGTAGCGGTTAAAGGCTTCGAGGCTGGTGTTCTTATTTTCCAAGTGACCGCCTTTTGAATACCAGTCCGCATCAAGATAGAGCTGGCGAAGCAGCGCCACCGATCCCACGAGTGAAGAAGGGTAGGCCTGTCGGGAACTTCCTTTGTTCAGGGAAAGCAGAAATCCTGCATCTTCTTTAATTACTTTTTCGGAGGAAATGCCTTCGCCCAAACCGATGAGCACTGCAGAACCGCGCACGATTCCGTCTTCATTAAAACTCAGCACCGAGCCGAAACCCTGGTTCAGATAATCCTGAAAATCCTTACCCTGGTTCGTAAAAGTACTTACGGCCCGTGTATCCGCTTTTACCGCATCGTTATAAGCCGCGGAAGTCGCATCTGTAGGGAGATAAGTGCTGCCCGGATTGTATTCGCTGCGCTTGGCTTTTTCAACACCGATACTGGCATAAGGATCGATAAATGAGGGATAGACAAATGCCCCGCGGCCATCGATCACCACCGCGTTTTTTGGGATGTTCACTTTGCCCGAAGCCACTACTTTGCCTTCCTGAAAGACCAGAACTGCATTTTCGACTTTTGTTCTGTAATCCTGATAAAGGGTGATGTTTTTAACGGCATAAAGGCTGCGGTCTTTTCCCTTGGTGTCATTGGGCCAGTAGCCGACCTGTGCCGCGCCTGCCACAAAAATCCCCAGAGAAAATGCAGAGAGTAATTTCCTGATCATGAATTGAAGTTTTCAAAGGTTGGTTAAACCCGTAAATTTATAAATATTTAGGACTTAAAGCCGCTTATTCACAAAAATAACCGCACTTTTTAGTACGGGTGTCGACAAATCTTTACTATTTATGCTGATCAATCACCTTCGGACATGTGAGTGGACTGTTTATGAAACTATTTATAATGGATTATTTTTAAAATCTTTCCGTCCCGGGGATCAATATCAATCTCAAATGTTCCTCCGAATTCAGGCTTTCCGCCGGAGACTAACTTTTCTACCGTGCTATTATTTAAAGTGCCTTTAAGTGACCATACTTTATTTCCCAGCAGCCTGACTTCATAGGGTCTTTGATCCTCTATCCGGGATTGGCCGTATGTTTCAAACAAAATTTCTTCAGCGATATCAACAGCGGTTTCTTCATTTTTAACAGTGCAGCCGTCGCAGTTGCTAACCTGCTGATTCAGCGCGGTATATCGGTCTGTACTGAAAAATGCTCTGTACACCGCTATGCCCATAACCATCAGTATCAAAAATATAACTGCTCTTTTCATTTTCATTTGATCTCTTTAATGATCTGGTTTATCAGATCAGCTCAAAGTTAGCGTTCTTTCCTGATAAACACGAAGCTATCACAAAGGTCACAAAGATTGTGTTGCTGACAACTTCTGTGTGCTTCTAAAAGATAATAATTTTTTAGAAGGCTCAAAGTCAGTGGTTTTGCATCCTGGCTCAAAGTCAGGAGACTTTGCGCAGCAGGGGTAGAATGGGCAGTGAGGTTACATCACCGGCCATGCTACCAGGACAGGTTAAACAGCCCAAAAATCATTCCTGAGAAAAGTAAAATAAGACCAATGATTCTGCTCACCTTTGCAAATTTCTGATAGTTCGTTTCGTTATTCCTTTTATCGTAATGGTCTACGATAACCGAAATAAAATTAGCCGCACCAAAAATAAAAGCACCGTAAATCAGCGTGCAGGCAGCACCGTGGAAATGTATTCCTTTCCCTCGTTTGCCGGGAATATAAATATCATCATTAAACCATCCGTAAGTGCCGTAAATAAGTAGTGCAGCCGCAAAGAGGATGCATTTCATTCTTTCCTCTTCTGAAATATGATTGGGCGTATGGGTGTTTTCTTTTGAATCTTTCATCTAATGAAATAAATTGTGGCGGTTAGCTCAATGCTGTTATCTGAATTCCTCATCAAATTCCGAATCCCATTTGAAACCGTTCACAAGCCAGCCTTTGCTGTTTTTATAGTAGGTAAATATCAGTCTGATGGCAGTATATTCAAATTTCACAAGGTAAGTTTCCCGAAACCCTGCATCTTTAATATTTTGTTCCGAAACTTTTACAATAGATTCCGCTTTCCCGTAACGCTCGGAAATCAGATTAATAGACTGTATGGTTTGGGTCTTCAGGTTATTAATTTCATTCACCGGCAGTGGCCAATACGGACTGAGGGTATTGAAGGCTTCTTCAATTTTATGATCCCGGAAATCCTGGGAAACATTTCTTGAAACAACCTTCGCGGCCTCTGTATCTTTCAGTAGGGCATTCTGGGAATAAAAGTCGGTTAAACCAAGGACGATCAATAAGGTGATTAAAGTTTTTCTTAGTAGAGACTGTATGTTTTTCTTCATATGATAATATGTTTTGTAGAAGGCTCAAAGTAAGTAGTTTTACATGGTGGGCTCAAAGTCAGGAGACTTTGCACAGCGGGGGGGGTGAGTATTTTCAAAATTTTTATTATAAAATAAACAATCCTCATTAATCATGAGGACTGTATAAGTTGATTGATTGTCAGTTTCTGTGCCTTATCAAAAAATAGGTGAAAAAGACAAACAATATTGGTGCTAAATTACTGTTTGGTTAATATTATACTGTGTGGTAATGGGTCAGGTCTTTCTGATGCAGGCTTACCCCAATAAAAACAGTCGGAATCTACCCAGTCGTTGTCTTTTGAATAAACCCACTGCAATTTTGTTTTTGATGAATCCGTAAAATTAACCATAATGTAACCTGTAATTCCACACAAATCCCGATCGATATAGGAGAATGAGTATTTATCATCCTTTTTTCGGAATTTACCTCCGGTAATTTTTGCTTTATTGTCAGGCAATGCGGTATTGTCAAATCTCACATTTCCGTTTGCATCAATTACTTTAAATTTTGCGATTAAAAAATCTTTTTGATACATTAATACATTATCATAAATATTAACAATTTTTTTGATTGTTATAAAAATGGTTTTATTGTTCCATGTGCCTTTCCAAACACCCTCATATTGAGTCAATTCATTGTTCGTGTCTTTTAAGTAAGAGTTTGGGGGAAGCTCTGTAAAAGTTCTTAAAGGATACACGGTCTGTGATTTGCAGGAAATTGTTAGTGCTAATGCTATAAACAAAAATATATTTTTCATAATTAAATATTTTATAAAGTTATTTTTATGGACAAGGAGTTGATTTTACTGGATTATCTACACCATCGAATTCTAATTTTGAAGAAGATGTTTCGGTGATTTTATATATTTCCAACCCGTCTATCTTTACAACTTCTTTAATAAATTGAGTGAAAGTTTTTTCTACGTTCGCTTGGGTTAAATTTTCATTGTCTAATAAATCTTGGTATTTCTTTATATACCATTTCTGCCATTCTTCTCTCTTGTCAAAATTCACAGAACCGGGCCAAATACTTTTAGTATATTGTAACATATAGCTTCCCTCTGAAGTCGTCACAACAGAATATGCATTTGCATAGCTTCCAATATATTTATTCGCCTGTGGCATTAAGTGGTTGACAAAGGTTCTAACATCAGTTGGTGAAAATATCTTGATAGGGTGATTCTTATCGACATCTTCATTATTGTGAGAATGCATTAATCCAACTATTCCCCGCTGCCGGGAAATGGAATTAGACGAAGTCAATCCTTTCCAGTGGTCCCGATATATTAAATATCATCAAAAATCAAACATCCTGAAAACCTCTATACCCTCCAAAAGCCCTTTCTCATCCTAATAATCTATGGCATTGCTGTACCGGGTGGAGCCGTAGCCATAACCTGTTCTCATATCCTGTTGGGCATTCTCAAAGTTATTGATCATGATCTGGTGGTTTTTACCAAAGATAGAAATCTTTTCGAAAGCACAAAGTCCGGAAATTGAAGGGTAGATGAGGTTAGAATTTGCGGAGCGGAGGGGAATTCTTGCAGCAGAGGTGGCCCGAATTCCAGTTCGCACGGAGCAGTGGAGAAAAGAACCAAGTGAAATTATTTTTATAGCGTCGCCGCTGTTATTATTCCACTTTTTGAGTAACTTAGAACCGGGCAAAATGTCGATGCTCCGTTTTAATTAAACCCTGATGAAGTCGAAGTACCAGAATACTGCCCACCATTCGAAACATCTTTTTTAATCTTAATTTTCACAAATTATAAAATATGAGGAATATTCTATTTTTTTTATTATCACTTTTTTTATTGACAAGCTGCAGAAATGATGAAATAACAGAGATAACAGATAATATTGAGGTGAGTGAGAGCTTACTTGAGCTAAAAACTCATGACCCCACATACATTTCTCAAATTCAGGTTGATTTTGAAGGGGAAATTATTAAAACAAATGGTGAACAAATTTTGTATTATGGAATGTTACTGGATGATAATGAAAATCTTACAGTAGATTCTAACCAAGGACATCAGACAAGAACATATACCGCTGGGGATAAATCATTTAAAAGCAGTTTCTATGATCTTACAGGTAATAAAACGTATTTTCTGCGATTTTATGTAAAAACTGATAAAAAAATACATTACGGAAATATTGTCACTTTCACTTCCGCTAAGCATAATGCACCAACCGATTCAAGAATTTATTTAAATACCCAACAGGAGGTTAATGAGTTTGGCAATAAAAATTACACCTATGTTTTTGAACTGAATATTGGGGGTGACGTCGAGGATTTATCTCCTCTTTCAACTATAATGAAAGTAGGTGCTGACTTGAACATTCATTACACAAGTAAACTGAAAAATCTTAAGGGTTTGGAAGGTTTAAAAATAATCGGAACGAATGTAGTTCCGAACGGTCGGTTAAGCGTATTTGAGAATAGTAAATTAGAAACTTTATCCGGTCTGGACAATTTAATTTTTGTGGGTAAATTATACGTGGGATTCAATCCTCTGATTATGGATTTGCAGGGATTAGGAAAATTAGAACAGGCATATCACTCTACGTTTCTTACGGTGCCAAGTTTTGACGGGCTGGCTTTAAATTTCAGAACAGGGGAGTTTGAGAGCAGAGGTTTTCGTGGAACAGACCTGGGTAATAGAACTATTCAGTGCGAAGCATACGATTTTGCACTGAAAGATGCACCAAATATTACCACACTAAAAGGATTTATTGTAGGGAATTACCAAAACACCACTTCTTTTACACTCCAGGATTGTAATAGTTTAAAGACACTTGAAGGTCTTGTTTTTCCCTCAACATATGATGATATTTCTATAACAAACTGCAAAAATCTGGAAAGTCTTAAGGGTTTAGACAATCTTAAAACAGTTGACTGGCTCACTTTAAAATTTTTGCCTAAGTTAAAAAATATGGAGGGACTCTCGTCTCTTGCGCAAATTGGAAGACTTTATCTTGAGAATGTGGGAATAAATAGTTTCAACGGATTAAATAAGGTAAATACGATCGGACACTTTTCAGTAGGGTCTTGCCAAAACCTTACAAATTTTCTAGGCTTACCTTCTCTTACACAGATAGGGGATTCGATTGCATATTTCGAAGTGTATAATTGTATAAATTTAGAAAATTTTATTGGTTTAGAGAAGGTACAGCACTTTACAAGATTTAATGTCGGTTCCTTACCTAAACTTAAGGATTTCACGGGTATTACGAAAGCTAAGATGCCATATATCAGTATAAGCAGTTGTAGTTTAATAGACAGTCTTCACGGTTTAGAAGAAGTTTTTGGCGTGGGGAATTTATTAGTTTCTGACAATCCTACTCTGCAAAATTTTTGTGCTATCAAAAATATTGTGGGGAATTTGAATTCAAACTCATACTATGTCAGAAACAACTTAAGTAACCCAACTCAACAGGAAATCATAGATAATTGTCATTAAAAAAACTTTAGCTAAAACCTAAATGAAGAAGATTTTGCAAACCGAAAGACTTTTAACCCTGCTGCGCATTCTATAACTTTACGCCTATTTCCCCAGATTCAGCAGCGTCCCACTACCACTCCCCAGCGTAGTCGTCGGCATCACGCCGTCCCATTTCAGTACGCGCTGGTATTCCACATAGGTAGGGGTAATTTCCTGCTGCTTCAGGCTGATCGCCTTGGCATCGGCCTGCGCCCGGATCACAATTGACGCAGAATCTCCTTTCGCAAGCTGTATCTTTCTCTGCGCATCGGCCTGAGCAACGCGTGCCTGGGCTTCCGCTTTAATCGCGTCAGCATCTGCGGTTGCCTTGTCTTCAATGGATTGGCGTATCGCTTTCGGAGGCTGGATATTGGTTTTCAGCTGCGAAACCATAAACCATTTCCCGATTCTTTTATTCACTTCCGACAGAATTTCCGCTTCATAGGTTTCCCGGTTGTTGAAGAGGTAATCAATCGAATGCCGGTTCGCCACATCATTGATGGCCCCGATGATGGCATTGTTCAGCCACCCGTCCTGTATGGCTTCCAGTCCGCCTTTTTTATAGGTAGACCTCAGGTTCGTGAACATATCCGACGCTGTAGATTCCTTCACCGAATAGTTGAACGAAGGCTTGATCGGGCAGGGGAACCCGCCTTTAGCCACGATAATGGATTCGGGATATTCGATATGTCTCTGGTCAAGTGGGATCTCCTGGATTTCCTGGGTGTATTTGTTATAGAACACGACTCCCGAAACTTCTTCCGTATCAGAAACCCCTCTTCTGTCACCTAGCAGATTGATGAGCAGGCCTTTGTGACCTACGCTGATCACGTCGTAATTCATGGGCTGTATGAGTGCCGCGAGGGCCGCCAGCAGGATAAAGGTGACGGGTTTCCATTTCACGCCGTTGGGCATCTGTTTGCCGTTTTTATCGGGTGGGGAGTAGGTGAGGATATCAAGTTTTTTGGTAATGATTCCGATGGTCACCACAAGGGCGATGAGGACAAGAAGTAAAAATGTTAAGGACATAAATAATTTTTAAGATGTAGGTCTTAAAGATAATCATTTCGCGGAATCCTGCAAGCAGGGAAAGCGTAATGCGGGGATTTTTTAACCACGGAAGTAACGGAGGATTTTTTTTAACCACAAAGTACACGAAGGTTTCACAAGGGGCACAAAACATTTTAACCACGGAGGGCACCGCGGTTTCTACGGAGTGCACGGAGGTTGTAAGGGAGGTCACGGTTAAGGAGGATCAAAGACGTGCTACTTTAACGTTACAGTCTGGTTTCCTTGCACGCAGGTCCAATATAAGTCCAATACAAGTCCAATAAAACAATGGAGTTATATTGGTTATATAGTGTTTTAATGTTGGATTTTACCCGAAGGAACTACGAAGCGTGCTGAATACCATATTTTCTTCAGTCCATCAGCTGATCCATTGAGCTGATGATGGCTGTTGGCGCAGGTAAAATTAATAATAAAAAAACGTAAAACCACACAATCCTGGAGTAGAATCTGGAGAGAAAGTCAGTGCTTTGAAAGCTTTTGAATGAGTACATGATGCCGCGATAAACGGCATCACGGAATGGGCATGTCTTCATGGTACGGTTTTTACTGCTTTGCTGCATAGAAAACAGATTTATCAATGATGAAAACCGCGGTTGCGCATCACGCAGCGTTTTCGTTATTCTTTTAAATTGAGACCATTTGAACTATGAAAAAAGAGATGCTGAACGAACGCAAACGCCTGCTCAAGTCTGTAGAGCAGGTACTGGAGGCGCCAATGATTTTTTTAGGATTTGTATGGCTGGTACTGCTCGTGATTGAGTTGGTGTGGGGCATCAGTCCGGTGCTGGAGTACATCAGTATCGGTATCTGGATCATCTTTATCATTGATTTTCTCATCAAGTTTTTTCTGGCCCCGCAGAAACTCTACTTCCTGAGAAAAAACTGGCTCACGGCGATTTCGTTGTTCATTCCTGCGCTGCGGGTTTTCCGCGTATTCCGCTTTGCCCGGCTGTTACGGGGGCTCCGCGGTCTGCGGCTGGTGCGCATTGTTTCGTCGTTTAACAGAAGCATGCGGAGTCTCCGGAAAACGATGCAGCGCCGTGCCTTCGGTTACGTGATGGCGATAACGCTTATTGTGATTTTTGCCGGTGCAGCCGGGATGCATGCGTTTGAAAATCCGACACCGGGTTTTACCAGTTATGGCCTTTCGCTTTGGTGGACTGCCATGAGGGTGATTACGGTAGGCAATGAATTCAATCCCGCGACCACGGAAGGGCGGGCTTTGGGTTTCCTTATCGCTGTCTTCGGGTACAGCATTTTCGGCTATGTCACCGCGACATTCGCTACGTATTTTATCGGCCGTGATGCAGAAGAGCAGGAAGCTTCGGTTGCGGGCTCAAAGGATATTCAGGATCTGAAAGAAGAACTGATCGCCCTGCGTAAACTTTTGGAAGATCAAAAAAAAGAGTAGCCCTTACCGGTCTGTCACGCACAGGAGCGGAGTTTCATTAATGTTCCTGAGAAAAGCGGTGACAGAAAAACGCCCCACAGTGCGGAGCGCCGTGATCAAAGATCTAGAGACTTTAAATAAAGTAATGCTGAATGGGCTATTTTACTTTTTCAAGAAGGTAAAGCTGGGTGCCCGCCATGGTGAGATTTCCTTCAAGGATGAGGTTTTTACTGCTGACATCAATCACCGAAATATAGTTGCGTGAATTGTATTCGATATAATTTTCCCGCTCCCCGTTCGACGGGTTTTTCCCGAATTCTAGATCGTATTTGGTCCAGTCTTCCTTGTCTGAACTGCAGTGTACAGGCTTGAATTTACTTTTGCGTGAATTGAATTCAATCTGCTCGAAACCGTTTTCACATTGGGTTTCAAAGGAAGTTTCGGGGTTTTGCTGGCTTTCGTAATCGTTGAACGGACCTTTGTAGATTCCCACCACTTTCCAGGTGCCGTCCAGCCGGTCTTCATCGATTTTGCCCTTGGCTTTGCTAACCGTCCAGCTGATGCCTTTCACGGTACCTTTCACGGCTTTGTAACCTACGGTTGCAACTCCTTTTACCACTTTAGCCGCGGTGGAAACCACACACGACTGTAATAGAACTGCGGCGGAAATAAGGACAATAAATTTTCTCATGGGATGGGTTTTATCTCACGAATATAAGTTTTTTTTAACGGTGCAGTTACTTTGTGCGGACTTAAACCGTGAGCTTGAAAACAAAAAAACGCTCCGTAAGGAGCGTTGATATCTTTTGGGAATCTGTTATAAATTGATAAACAGTTTAGGGTTGACCGGGGTGTTGTTTTTATGAACTTCGTAATGAAGGTGAGGACCTGTAGAACGTCCGGAGTTGCCTGATTTGGCAATCACCTGATTCACTTCAACTGTTTGGTTGGCCTTTACACTGATGGTCGAAAGGTGCCCGTAAAGAGTGGCCAGTCCGTTGCCGTGAGAAAGAATCACACAGTTTCCGTAGCCGCCTTTCTCGCCTGCGAAGATCACCGTTCCTTTAGCCGCCGCACGCACTTCGGTACCATAGGCGACCGCATAATCCATCCCTTTATGAAACTGAATCTGCTTCTCTTCAGCATCCGGATGGTCTGTGGTTGCGGTGGGGGTTTTGGCCACGGGATTCACGAGTGTTCTTTTTACAATGTTTCCTAAGCTGTCTTTTTCTTCAACGTAATGTGGGGTTACAGGAATTTCGACTTTTACTGGTTTTACCGAGGCCATCAGGATATTCCGTACCGGAATAGGATTGATTCTTTTGCCGAAATTTGAGGAAATATATCCGTCAGTCGGGTGACCCAGAGGAACCTGCTGCAGTTTGTTCTGCAGATCCATCAGATACTGGCTGTAGCGGTTGGTCTGCTTGGCAAGATACACAGCGTTCGATATGCTGTCCTGCGCCAGGGTTGCAATTTTACCGTCGCTGATGTTTTTGGCTGCCAGAAAGGAGTTGAGTTCTCTTACGGTATAATCTACCAGCGTAAGATTGTTTTTCATTTCCAGATAATCAACACTGTCTTTCTGGGTATTGATCTTTACCAGATTCACTTCATAGGATTTATCGTTTTTCTCTGAATAGAGCTTACCGATAAACAGTGCCTGTCCAAAAATGATCAGTAAAAATGTTCCGAAAAGCACGTTTACTTTCTTTTTGTTGCTTAAAAGATTTTTCATTCGTTAGCGTTGGGGACTTTAATTCTTAATTTTTCGGATGCAAAAATAATAAAAAATAATAAATAGTTTCTAAAGGTCTCAACGCCACATTATTATTAAAAATTTCACATCATCTGTTAATCATATCATAAATGTCAGTGGCTGATGTATTTCACAGCCAAATCCTTTTTTTACTTCTACACTTTCGTATCTTTGTACGTCAAGTATACATTATGGCTAAAAAAGATCAGAAACCGGGACAGGTGGTAGGCGTAGTTGGCAGCGGCAGTTTTGCGACCGCCATTGTAAAAATGCTCACCGAAAACTGTAAAACCGTGCACTGGTGCGTCAGAAACGAATTTGTAAAGGGTGCCATAGAGCTCCGTCACCATAACCCCAATTACCTTACCGCGGTGCGGTTCGATGTCAAAGGCCTTAAACTCACCACGGATATCAACGAACTGGTTTCAGCCTGTGATATTGTTGTTCTGGCAACACCTTCCATTTACCTTTCAGATGCGCTGGATAAATTGACCTGTGATTACAGCGGAAAGATTTTCGTTTCAGCCATCAAAGGGATTGTACCGAAAGTAAATGATGTGGTTGCGCATTACCTCCGCGACGAATTCAAGATAGGATTCCGCAGTCAGGCCGTAATTGCAGGACCATGTCATGCCGAAGAGGTGGCGATGGAAAGACTTTCTTACCTCACCATTGCAACGGTGGAAGAAAATACTGAACTTTTGAGGGATAAATTTGCCTCGCATTTTATCAAGGTGAATTGCAGCTGTGATATTCTGGGGAATGAGTACAGTGCCATTCTGAAAAATATTTATGCCATAGGAGCGGGTATTGCAAGCGGTCTCGGATACGGAGATAACTTTACGGCAGTTTTCGTGTCGAATGCCATCCGTGAAATGGAAGTATTCCTTGAAGGAATTCATGAAATGCCACGCGATGTGAATGAAAGCGCTTATCTGGGCGATTTGCTGGTGACCGCTTATTCACTGTTCTCCAGAAACAGAAGTCTCGGGAACCTCATCGGAAAGGGCTATACCGTAAAATCTGCCATACAGTCGATGAACATGATCGCCGAAGGGTATTATGCCGCAGATTCCATTTATAAAACCTCGAAAGAGAAAAAAATGAACACCCCGATCATCGATACCATTTACGCGATTCTTTACGAAGAGAAAAATGCAGAGAAACAGTTCCAGAAACTCACTGCAAAACTGAACTGATCGAATGAAACCAGAGAAACAATATGAGGTTCAAACCTATTCAGAACTGGAAGAGAAACTCAATGTCTGGTCGCATTTCCTTGGTTTTGTTCTAAGTATTGCAGCTCTGGTGCTGCTTATTCTGAGGGCAGTTGATTTAAAAGACAGCTGGGTATCCGTCAGTTTTCCCGTATTCGGCGTGAGCATGGTGATTCTTTACATGGCTTCCACTTTGTATCACCGGTCCAAAGATCCTGAAATCCGGTACCGGCTCAAAATCTTCGATCATTCCGCAATTTATGTGCTGATTGCCGGAACCTATACCCCCTTCGTGTTGGTTACCCTCAACGGAACGGAAGGATGGGTTGTCTTTTCGGTCGTTTGGCTGATTGCCCTTGTCGGCATCATTCTTAAGATCTTCCTCACCGGTAAATTTCAAATTCTTTCGACCTTACTGTATGTCGCCATGGGCTGGATGATCATTTTCAGCTTCCGGTCCTTGGTTCAGAATCTTGATTATAACGGGCTTGTCTGGCTTATCTCGGGAGGATTGGCCTACACGGTCGGCGCTGTTCTCTACAGTATCGAAAAGATTAAACTCAATCACGCGATTTTTCATATTTTTGTTCTGATGGGAACCTTCTGCCATTTTATTTCGGTCTATCTTTATGTTGTTCCGGTGGCAGCGGGCTAGGCGTAATTAGACGCCCACCCTTAATAAACTAATACTTATTTTATGCCCGACTCCCTGATCAAAAAAACGCCGAGCCCGAAATACGATGTGGTATTAATCGGTGGCGGAATTATGAGTGCTACGCTGGCCACGCTGCTTCACGAGTTTGAGCCCGGCCTGAAGATTGCGATTTTCGAAAGACTGGGCAGATTTGCGCAGGAGAGTTCCGCAGCCTGGAACAACGCCGGGACCGGCCATTCAGCATTCTGCGAACTGAATTATACTCCTTTGAAAGAAGACGGCAGCATCGATATCTCTAAGGCAGAAAATATCGCCGAGCAGTTTGAGATTTCCAAACAGTTCTGGGCTTATCTCGTGAAGAAAGAGTATATACAGCGTCCAAAGCAGTTCATCACCTCCTGTCCTCACATGAGTCTGGTTTTCGGGCCTGCGGATGTGGAATACCTTAAGAAGCGCCATGAAGCGATGATACAGTCGCACCTCTTCCGCGGGATGGAATTTACCGAAGATCACGGAAAACTGAACGAATGGATACCGCTCGTTATGCAGAAAAGGAAGGAACATGAAACCCTGGCAGCTACAAAAATGGACATGGGCACTGATGTGAATTTCGGAACGCTCACCAGAAAAATGGGACGTTTCCTCGCTGATGATTCCAATGTAGATGTCTTTCTTTATCATGAAGCCAAAGATCTGGACCTCCGCGATGACGGAAAATGGGCGGTAGACATCCGTGACCGGCTTCATCAGCATAACCAGCAGGTGGTAGCAGATTTCGTCTTCATTGGAGCCGGAGGTTATGCTTTGCCGCTTCTCGACAGTTCTGATATCCCCGAAAGTGAAGGCTACGGAGGTTTTCCGGTGTCCGGCGAATGGCTCGTATCCCACAATCCCGACCTTATCGAAAAACATCATGCAAAAGTTTATACTTTAGCCTCCGTTGATGCTCCGCCCATGAGTGTGCCGCATCTTGACCTGAGAATTATCGACGGCAAAAAAGCGCTGCTCTTCGGCCCGTTTGCAGGCTTTTCTACCAAATTTCTGAAAGAAGGCAGTTATCTTGATCTGCCGGAAAGCATCAACTTCAGCAATATCCGCTCGCTGTTTGGCGCGTGGTGGCACAATCTTCCGCTGACTCAATATCTCGTAAGGCAGGTCGCAATGACCAAAGCCCAGCGCGTACAGCATTTAAGGGAATTTATTAAAGACGCCGATGAAAAGGACTGGGAACTGAAAGTGGCCGGACAAAGAGTGCAGATCATTAAAAAAGATGAAGAACTTGGCGGTAAACTGGAATTCGGGACTGAAGTGGTGGTGAATGCCAACGGGACTATCGCGTCATTGCTCGGTGCTTCTCCGGGAGCTTCTACCGCAGCGTATGCCATGATTCAGGTGTTGGAAAAATGTTTCCCCGACAAGCTTCAGAATGAATGGAAAAAGAAACTCCTCGAAATCTTCCCGTCGTACGGACAGGATCTTTCTGAAAACCCTGAACTCACCGAACAGATCCGCAATTATACCAAAGAAAAACTGGAGCTGGATTATTAATCGGTACAGTTCATTAAAAACCTTGTTCGTTAATTATCTACCTCAGCAATGCCTACTATTACCAAACCCGAAATCTGCCAGGAAATACTGGAAGCACTGCAAACCGAAATACAGGAGGAGAAACAGGTGATTGTGCACTGCTGTTTTCCCGCAACGTTTTATGACGGAAGTCTGATCCGTATCTGGCGGTCGACTTTTCTGGTTGATGAACGTTTGAAACATAAAAGCAGCCTTATCCATCATGAGAATATCTCGATTTTCCCTTACTGGACTGCGGTTCCGCCTATGCAGGATTACTGGTTTACTTTAGTTTTTTCGGGGTTACCGAAAGACTGCACCAGCTTCGACCTGAGAGAGGAAATTCCCGAAGAAGGAGGTTTTCTGGTGAAAAACATCAAAAGAAACGGTACCGATGTTTACCGGGTGAAATTATCCTGAACAAATTCAAAACCACGTTAAAAAAATACAGCTCTTCATGAAAAAAATTACTTTAATCCTGATCCTTATTTCAGCCTTCGCTTTTTCCCAAACCGAGAAGAAACAGATTTCAGAAATAAAAAAGTTCCAAAAGGAACTCAATGACGGGTACACGAATAAAAAGGAGACTCCGCTCAGGGGCGACAACTACACCAAATTCAGGAAACATCCGTTTTTTCCAATTGATTTAAAGTACAGGATTAAAGCGCAGTTTACGAAAACCGAAAACGCTGTTGCCTTCGAAATTCCAACTTCTTCGGGGAACACGCAGCCGTACCGCGAGTTTGGTAAAGCGACCTTTAACATAGATGGCTCAACGTATATCCTTACCGTATACCAAAGTCTGAATTTAATTCACACCGCGGGCTATGAAGATTATCTGTTCCTGCCGTTCCGCGATGAGACGAATGGCAAGGAGACCTATGGTGGCGGTAAATACATTGATTTAAGAATTCCAGATGGTAACGAAATCATCATCGATTTCAACCAGTCTTATCAGCCTTACTGCGCTTACAACGCGTATGACTACAGCTGCCCGATCGTGCCTGAGGAGAATTTTTTACCGGTAAGAATTGAAGCAGGAGTGCAGTATGACGATGTTTATCATCACTGATGAGTTCTGATGGCATAAAAATGGCTTTTCCAGAAACAATTAAATAAATCGTTATGGAAACCTCAAAAAGAAATAAACCGGCAACCCTGATTATCGTGTCGGTCGCGGTCATCGTGCTGCTGATTGTATTTTATTTTATACTGCTTACTGTATTCCCGAATCTCTTCGAAACACTTCCGACAGGAGATGTGCAGCCGGTACAGGATTAGATTTTCGCAAGAAATTCCTCGAAAGCAGGAACTACAGATACCGTACCGTCGGCCTCAATCTTATTGAGTTTTAAATTCTCAATCTGATTAACGGACTGCGCGTCATAAGGTTTCTGAACGCGTACATAATTTTCAGTAAATCCGTACATGATTCCGTCTTTGTCTTCGTGTTCCCAAAGCACAGGCAAAGTTTTTCCGATCTGGGTCTGGTAGAAAGCCATTTTCTTTTTTTCTGAAAGAATTCTGAGCATTTTATTGCGTTTTTTCCGCTCCGGAATCGGTACTGCTCCGTGCATTTCAGCAGCTTCAGTATTTTCTCTTTCGGAATAGGTGAAAACGTGTAGATAGCTGATCGGAAGTTCGTTCAGGAAGTTATAGGTTTCGAGAAACTTCTCTTCCGTTTCGCCCGGAAATCCCACAATTACATCCACGCCAACACAGGAATCCGGCATTACATCGCGGATTTTATTAATCCTGTTGGAATATAATCCAGTTAAATAACGTCGTTTCATCAGTTTCAGCAGATCGTCGCTTCCGCTTTGTAAAGGAATGTGGAAGTGCGGAACGAAACTTTTGCTTTTGGAAACCAAATCGATGCTTTCGTCTTTCAGAAGGTTCGGTTCGATAGAAGAAATACGGATTCTCTCAATACCATCCACCTGATCGAGTTCTGAAATCAAGTCCAGAAAAGTATGTTCGTGCTTTTTATTACCGAATTCACCTTTTCCATAGTCCCCAATGTTTACACCGGTTAGTACAATTTCCTTAATTCCTTTTCCGGCAATTTCGCTCGCGTTTTTCACCACATTTTCGATGGTGTCTGAACGTGAAATTCCTCTTGCTAAAGGAATGGTGCAATACGTACATTTATAGTCGCAGCCGTCCTGAACTTTAAGAAAAGCGCGGGTTCTGTCACCGATAGAATAGCTTCCGATGAAGAAATCGGCCTCGTCAATTTCACAGGAGTGAATCAAACCGTGATTTTCGGTTTTCTGCAGATCATCCAGATAGCTCAGAATATTGAATTTTTCTTTTGCTCCCAAAACCAGATCTACGCCTTCAATCGCTGAAATTTCTTCGGGTTTCAGCTGTGCATAACATCCCAGAATCACCACCAATCCATCGGGATTTGCTTTCATGGCACGTTTCACATGGAATTTGCATTCGCGGTCAGCATTTTCTGTTACCGAACAGGTGTTGATCACGTATACGTGAGCCTTTTCGTCAAAGCTTACCTTTTCATAACCGGCGCCGGTGAGTTGGCGGGCAATGGTAGAAGTTTCCGCGAAATTTAATTTGCAGCCAAGAGTGTGAAAGGCAGCGGTTTTGGTGGTAGAATGTTCCATAATATGAAGGTGCAAATTTAAGCATTTTTTTTAACCCAATGGATGATGATGTGGGATAGAAAAAAACCACAAAACAGATTGTGGCTTTCACTAATGAAAAAGATATGAAAAAATTACTTTCCTGTTTTTTAAATCTGGATGATTTTGGTGTACGCGTTTTCGGGTAAATCCCATGCGCAGGACTGGGCAAGATGCGAGAGGTGAGCCACTTTGCGGTGTTCTGTATCGAATATTCTTACACCTTCCAGGTTCAGTTGGTCGCTGCGGTATAGGTGCAGACTTACGCTGATGTCGTTTTCATTATTGATGATAGAATGTATTCCTGCGAGTTCTTCGGTAAAAACATCGCCTTCGCCGCCGACAGCCAGAGAATTGAATTCGATGAAGTTGGTGTTTTCGCGGTAATTCACCACGCCCAGGCTTCCTTTCAGGATTTTGATTCTGCCGTCGTAACTTCCGTGATCGTGAATCGCCGTGCAGCTGTCGCCTCCCCAAACGGTAAGCACCGCCAGCGGCTCATCTTCAAAAACCGGAATTCTGATGACATTTTCGTGACCGATTTCTCTCTGAGACAGATTATAAACCGCGTCGAAATCCCTGTACCGGAAAGTGAAGAGCAAATCGCAGATTTCTTCAAAACTCAGCCTTTTCTTTGTTTTAAGGTCTTCTAGAACATGCGCTAAACTGGGGTCTTCGAATGGAGGTTTCATCACTTATGATTTTTGTTGTGTAAAGTTACGTACCACAAAATTGATGTGATAAGCATCTTAAGTGATTTATATCAGCGCTGACTTTTATCACAAGTTCAGGATTTGAACTCATCGCGTACTTCGGGGTCCTGGGCAAAACATACCGGAGATGAATTCTTACGAATTTCTTCAGGATTGTGTTTTTTCAGCATTTCTGTATTGTATTGAGCTGATTTCGATTTTGGGATGGATAGATTCTGCCAGTCTTCGTTCTTAAGGATTTTGGCTGCGTAAATAATCTGGCCGATATGGTAGGGATAGTGTGCAAGCTGCCTCAACACTGCATCCAGTACCGTATGTTTCTCGCCGCGGATAAAAACAGTTTGCTGAATATTATTTTCATTGATTTGATCCAGCGCTTCCAGAAGCACTGCCCATCCTTTTTCCCAAAGTTCAAGCATTTCATCTCTGGATTTGATGTCACTGACGAATTCGGTGTCGCGGTTGCGCCAGGGTTTTTCTCCGTCTTCAATGAGGAAATTTGTCCAGCGGGAAATCATATTTCCCGAAAGGTGTTTTACAATTACCGCAATAGAATTGCTTTCAGAATTCGGCTGCCAGCGCAGCTGTTCATCATTCAGCTGAACAAAGGTTTTATCGCCAAGCTCTTTGTAGTAGAGAAAACGTCTGATGAATATTTCTTTCATGAGATTTTTTTAAAGGGAATGGAATCTAAATTACGAAATATTTTAAAACCTCAGGATTTATAGTTCTTATTTATATTGGAAAAAGGGTTTGGTTAAATAATTCAGAAAATTAATGGCGGATGACGGATGAATTTTTTAATTTTGATAAAACAAATGCCATGATCAAGCCGGAAAAACGATGCAGAAACTGCAATCATCACCTGTTGCTGAATCAGAGATTCTGTCACGAATGCGGGCAGAGAACAGATACCCACCGCCTGAACTTTCATTATTTTCTGCATGAGGTGCCGCACAATATCTTTCATGTAGACGGCGGAATTATTTTCACCTTAAAGGAATTATTTACCAGACCGGGACATACAATCCGCGAATATTTGGAAGGGAAACGCCAGCCACATTTTAAACCTGTAATGCTCGTTCTGATCATGGGTTCGGTATGTGCGCTCATTCAGTATCTGCTGAAAGACCAAACCAAGAAAAAGATTGCCGACAGCGAAATACTGAAAGGCGATGTGAAGGCTTCAGGACTTACCAATTATGTTGATTTCGAAGGACTCGTTTTATATTTTAAACATATCGTTGAATGGTTGAGTAATCATTTCGCGTTTACCGTTCTGCTCATGCTGCCCATTGCGGCTTTCGGATTTTTTCTGGGATTTAGAAAATACAGACTCAATTATCCTGAATGGCTTGTGGTATTTCTCTTTCTAGCGGGGCAGTCGCTTGCAGTGTATGTTTTTTTTATCTTTCTGAACCGGTTTTCAGGTAACTACAATGCCCTGTTTTTTCTGATATGTTGGGGATTGGTCACCTTTTCACTCACCCAGCTTTTCAATGAGCGTGGGGCAAAGTATGTTATTCTGCGGTCACTTTGGTCCATATTTCTGAGTTATTTTTTCGCACTTATTTACATTGTTATAGCCGGTTTAGTCATTGCGGCGATAGGATTTATACTCTATGGATACGACACCCTGATTCCAGTAATATCCAAGAAACTATGATAAGAATTAGGATAAAGAAAATTTAAACCTGAATAATTTTCAGCAGGAATTTAAATATTTACCTTTGCACCTTAATTTTATGAAAAAAGAGATATTATGGATTTCAAAAATTTTACAATGCCTTTCAGTATCAACCCTGAATATTCTAAAAAGGTAGCCTATTTTTCAATGGAATTTGCCATCGATCAGGCACTTAAAATATATTCCGGCGGACTCGGATTTTTAGCAGGCTCCCATATGCGAAGCGCCTACAACCTGAAGCAGGATTTAGTAGGAATCGGTATTTTATGGAAATTCGGTTATTACGACCAGGCCAGAAATCACGACCAGACTTTGCAGCCAACATGGACCCGAAAAATGTATTCTTTTTTAGAAGATACTGGCATCAAATTCCAAATTGAAATTCACTCTGCACCGGTTTGGGTAAAGGTGTATTATCTGGATCCCGAAATCTTCCACACTGCACCGATGTTTTTCCTTTCTACCGATGTTCCGGAAAATGATCATATTTCTAAAACAATCTGCCACAGACTTTACGATGCTAATGAATCTACAAAACTGGCTCAGTACATCCTATTGGGTAAAGGCGGTGCGAAATTACTCGATGTAATGAATCTTGAAAGAGATGTTTACCATCTGAATGAGGCGCACGGGCTACCTGCAGCATTCTATTTGCTGAAAAAATTTGGAGGTGATTTAGAAAAAGTAAAAGAAAAACTTGTATTCACTACCCATACTCCTGAAGAAGCAGGAAATGAAAAACACAATCTTCATTTGTGTCACGATATGTCTTACTTCTCAGGACTCACCATCAACGAGGTGAAATCTATAGAAGGAGTGGCTGATGACCGTTTTAACCATTCCCTTTGCGCACTGAGAATGGCACGGGTAGCGAATGGAGTTTCGCAGTTGCATGGGGTAGTTTCGCGCGAAATGTGGAGCAAATATTCAAACATCTGCGAAATCAAAGCCATTACCAATGCACAGGAATTTAAATATTGGGCTGATAAACCGCTGTACGATGCTAAAGACGAAAATGATAATATGCTCTTTGACTTCAGAAAAAAGCACCTGAAAAAGCGAACATTTAAAATCGTAGCCGATCAGACCGGGAATTTATTTGATCCAAATATCTTTACCATCGTTTGGGCAAGAAGATTTGCAGGATATAAGAGAGCAGACCTGCTTCTTCACGACAAAGAACGTTTCGAAAGACTTCTTAACAATCCTAAATATCCCGTACAGATCATCTGGGCAGGGAAACCTTATCCAATGGATTATTCGGCCATTTCTACTTTCAACACCCTTGTTGAGGAAAGTAAATATTACAAGAATATGGCCGTGCTTACCGGTTACGAACTGGCGCTGAGCAAATCATTGAAGCAGGGATCGGATCTTTGGCTGAATAACCCAAGAGTTCCGAGAGAAGCGTCAGGAACTTCCGGAATGACGGCTTCTATGAACGGATCGATAAACCTTTCTACCGATGACGGCTGGATTCCGGAATTTGCTAAAAACGGCGTGAACGGTTTCGTTGTGCCTCAAGCGGATTACAAAAATGCAAGCGTGTACGATCAGGATAATTTCGATCTCGAAAACCTGTACAATGTTCTTGAAAATGAAATCCTTCCGATGTATTACGACAGACCGGACGAATGGAGAAAAGTGCAGCATAGCGCCATGGAAGATGTTAAAAAATCCTTCAACAGCGACCGTATGGCCGATGAGTATTATAAGCAGATTTACGCATGAGCTTAAAATGTTTAAGTTGTCAATAAAAAATCCGGAAATTTATTTCCGGATTTTTTATTTACTTTTAGGCTAAGAAATTATTTTATGGATCCAAGTATCTGGGAACTCGAAACTTTTTATAGAAACCGTGATCTTATTATTATCGGCGCTGGTTTTACGGGACTTTGGACCGCCATTTCCGTTAAAGAGAAATTTCCTGCTAAATCTGTTTTGGTTGTGGAGCGCAGTTCCGTGCCCATCGGAGCTTCCACCAGAAATGCCGGCTTCGCATGCTTCGGAAGTCTGACGGAAATCATTGCAGATTCCCAAAAAATGGGTGGGGAAAGAACGCTGGAACTGGTTAAGATGAGATTTGAGGGTTTGAAGAAAATTCAGGATTATTTTACGCCTGATGAGATTGATTTTGAATTGTGCGGCGGATATGAAATCCTGAATAACGATCAGTTTTTAGCGCATATTGATGATGTAAATTTCCAACTCAAATCCATTACTGGGTTACAGAAAACCTTTATTTTGAATTCCAAAAAACTGGAAGAATTTGGTTTCAGAAACTCAGAATATCTTGTTGAAAATCCGTGTGAGGGAAATCTGCATTCGGGAAAACTGCTGCAGAAGCTTCTGGAAAAATGTCACGGTCTAGGCGTCGAATTTCTATTTGGAACAGAGGTTTCAAAAATATCTGAAGATGAAGACCATGTTCTCATCAAGACTGAAAATTTTGAAATCAGTGCTGAAAATCTAATCATCGCTACCAATGCCTTTACCAAAAACCTGGTTGAGGATCTTGATTTGTTTCCCGCCCGCGGACAGATTTTGCTTACAGAACCCATTGAAAATTTAAAAATCAAAGGCACTTTCCATTATGATGAAGGGTTTTATTATTTCAGAAACTTAGGAAACCGCATTTTGCTTGGCGGCGCAAGAAATCTGGATTTCGAAACCGAAGAAACCTCAACACTGGAAACTACAGATTTTTTGCAGAATCATCTGGAAAATTTTTTAAAAACAGTAGTTCTTCCGGGGCAGAAATTTAAGGTTTCCCACCGGTGGAGTGGGATTATGGCAATGGGAGCAGAAAAGTCTCCTGTTGTTAAAGCAATCTCCAAAAGGCAGATCGTTGCGGTCCGGCTTTCAGGAATGGGCGTGGCGCTTGCACCCAAAATAGGTGAGCAGGTAGCTGAGATGATTGGAGATCATTGCAAAAATTTAATTTCTTAAAGTTTCCGTCACCTTTCTTTACCGATGATTTTCGGAAAATTTCCGTACCAAATGCTTATTTTTGCACTATGATTAACACGGACCAGGTTAAAGACCTCAAATCCAGAATTGAGGATCTGTACAAATATCTTCAGATCGAGAAAAAACAGATCGAAATCACCAACGATGAAGAAAAAACAGTTTCTCCGGAGTTTTGGGATAACCCGAAAGAGGCGGAAGCTTTTATGAAACAGCTCCGTTCCAAAAAGAAGTGGGTGAATGATTACGAGGAGATCTTTACGCGCTACGAAGACCTTCAGGTCCTTATGGATTTTGCCAAAGAAGATCCAGACTCTGAAAAAGAACTGGATGAGGCATTTCCGGTTTTAGTGGAAAAAATAGAAGATCTGGAATTCAGAAATATGCTCTCCAACGAAGGCGACGAACTTTCGGCGGTACTGCAGATTACTGCTGGTGCTGGCGGAACAGAATCCTGCGACTGGGCATCAATGCTCATGAGAATGTACACCATGTGGGCAGAAAAACAAGGTTATAAGCTAAGGGAACTTAATTATCAGGAAGGTGATGTTGCCGGAATTAAAACCGTTACACTGGAAATCGACGGCGAATTTGCCTTCGGTTATCTGCGTGGCGAAAATGGGGTACACCGTCTGGTAAGGATTTCTCCTTTCGATTCCAATGCAAAAAGACATACGAGTTTCGTTTCCGTATATGTTTACCCTTTAGTTGACGATACTATTGAGATCAACATCAATCCTGCAGATATTTCTTTCGAAACCATGCGTTCGAGTGGAGCAGGAGGGCAGAATGTAAACAAGGTCGAAACGGCTGTCCGTTTGCGTCACGCACCGACTGGAATTATCATTGAAAACTCAGAAAGCCGGTCACAGCTTCAAAATAAAGAAAAAGCGATGCAGCTTTTACGTTCAAGACTTTATGAGATGGAACTTGAAGAACGGATGAAGGCAAGAAACGAAATTGAAGCAGGAAAAATGAAAATCGAATGGGGAAGCCAGATCCGCAATTACGTCATGCATCCGTATAAATTGGTAAAAGACGTACGTTCGGGTTACGAAACCTCTGATGTAGATGGGGTGATGAACGGTGACCTGACTCCTTTCCTTAAAGCATTCCTGATGGCCGACGGAACCGCTGCAACGACTGATGATTTTGCACTGTAATTTTTGGGAAACTTTAACAGATTATTAATCTGTAAAAAACTGCTCTTTTATTATCTTTGCGAATATGGAACATTTTGAGAGTTGGAAGGATTTACTGAATCCTGAATTTTACATAAAAATGGGCGGTTTCTGGCTCATTTTGTTTATTATTTTCGCGGAGACAGGTTTATTTGTAGGTTTTTTTCTGCCGGGTGACAGTCTGCTTTTTGTATCCGGAATCTATGCTGTAGAAATTGTGGACCAGGCTATCGGTTCCACCGGAAGTGATTTTTTAGACACCACTATCTTGGCTACTGCCATTGCGATTGCAGCAGTTATCGGAAACGAAGTTGGCTATTGGTTTGGCCGAAAAGCAGGACCTGCACTTTACAAAAAAGAAGATACTTTCCTTTTTAAGAAAAAATATCTGTTTCAGGCTCATGATTTCTTTGAAGAACATGGCGCGCTGGCTGTAATTATGGCCAGATTTCTCCCTGTAGTAAGAACATTTACTCCAATTGTGGCGGGAATTGTGAAGATGGATAAAACCAGGTTTTTAATCGATAATGTCATCGGTGCATTCCTGTGGTCTTTTTCCCTGATCTTTGCCGGGCATTATCTCGACAGGCTTTTCATGGACCAGTTCGGAATCGATCTTAAGTCACATCTTGAAATGATCATCATCATTATCGTACTTATTACCACAGTTCCTATTATAATGAAGTTTTTCTTCGGAAAGAAAAAAGAAGAAGACCAAATTGAAGAATAAGATTACCGTTTGAATTATATAAAAAAAGCAATCTGATTACTCAGATTGCTTTTTATTTTTGGTATGAAATAAATATAGTTTAGTTTAAAAAGAGTTTTAATTAAATTTCTTAAATATTCAATTGAACAGGTCGCGTACTTTATCAAAAAAAGTTTTCTCTTTTCCAGAGGGTTCCGCCATCATATCTCCGTTCTTAATTTGATTCTCGAAGAATTCGCGCTGTTCTGGTGACAAATGCTGTGGAGTCCAAACGTTGATGTGAACAAACATGTCACCTTTCCCATAACTGTCGATGCTTGGTAAACCTTTACCGCTCAGTCTGAGAATTTTTCCCGACTGTGTACCGGCATCAACCTTAATTTTAACTTTACCGCCTACGGTAGGAATTTCTTTTTGGGTTCCTAAAGCTGCTTCCGCAAAAGAGATATAAAGTTCCTGATGAAGATTGTCGCCCTCACGTTTGATGGTGCTATCTGTTTCTTCTTCGACTACAACCAATAGATCACCAGGATTACCGCCAAACGGAGCATCGTTTCCTTTGCCGCGTACATTCAGCTGTATTCCTTCTCTGGCTCCAGCCGGAATATTGATTGTTACTTCTTCGTCTTCTTTAATGAGACCCTGTGCATTAGCTCCCGCAGGAATTTTATCAGCAATTTTACCGATTCCCTGGCATGTAGAACAATGGGTTTGGGTTTGCATCTGTCCGAACATGGTATTCATCACTTTCACCTGCACACCGCTTCCATTACATGTTGTACAGGTTTTGGATGTGGCACCCGGAGCCATTTTCATCTTTTTGACTTTGATGGTTTTCTGGGTTCCGTTCACCATCTCTTCAAGATTGAGTTTTATTCTTACTCTAAGGTTGCTGCCGCGCTGCTGCTGCCTCTGCGCGCCGCCTCCGCCACCGAAATGTCCGCCGAAGATATCACCAAACTGGCTGAAGATATCATCCATATTCATTCCACCACCGAATCCGCCACCACCGAATCCACCGCCGCCATTCATTCCGGCATGGCCAAACTGGTCGTAACGAGCTTTTTTATTATCGTCGCTCAGCACCTCGTAGGCTTCTGCAGCTTCCTTGAATTTTTCCTCAGCGCTTTTATCACCCGGATTTTTATCTGGGTGGTATTTGAGCGCCATTTTTCTGTAGGCTTTCTTTATTTCGTCTGCCGAAGCATTTTTACTGACTTCGAGTATTTCGTAATAATCTCTTTTTGACATTTTCTGAGTATGATTAATAAAAGATAAAAAGATAACTGACTGTTTTCAATTACCTTTTTTATTTATGTTTTTAATTTCCTGTAACGACTTTAGTAAACCGAATTACTCTGTCGTGAAGGGTATAGCCGGTTTCTATGATATCTACAATTTTACCTTTTAGATCTTCCGTGGGTGCCGGAATCTGGGTAATAGCTTCGTGGAAATCTACGTTGAAATCATCGCCGGGTTTCACTTCCATTGATTGAAGTCCTTTTTCCGTAAGTTTACCTTTAAATTTCTGGTAAATCAGTTCTACACCCTGTAAATCGGCTTCGTTTCCTGTTTTTGCAATTTCTTTAAGTGCTCTTTCGAAATCATCCAGAATGGCAAGCATAGAAATCATCATGTCCTGATTTGCATACTGAAAAAACTCCATTTTTTCTTTAGCAGTTCTTTTCTTATAGTTTTCGAATTCTGCAAAAAGACGAATATAACGGTCTTTTTCTTCTGCCAAAAGTTCCTCTGTTGTAGGACCTGCTGTCACATTCTCTGTGGTATCAGCTTCCGGTTTTTGATTGATTTCTTCCTGCAGATTTGCATTTTCATCGTGTATATCTTGATTTTCCGACATAATATTACATTTTAGTACTCATCATTTCGCAAAGATTTTGCCAAATGAGGTTTCAAGACATTTCGGCAGAATTCCTATTTTAGCCTGAAGCGGTACGAAGCGCCACAGGATAAAAAATAGCGGGGTGATAAATGGGAAATTCCAATTCCGGCAGAAGCATCAACCTGAAAGTTATTACTAAACAGATAAGTAAAGCCGGTATCGAAACGATGATCTGGCGGTTGAAATTCATTAATAAATCCATAAAATTCGGCAAAGCTGCCAAACCGTTCATTAAATGAATAGGAAGTTGAAACCGTATAAATTCCGGTGATATCTGGGTTTTCGCCGTTCCACTCTGCACCCAGATTGTAACCCAGACTTAATTGGTCCGATAAAGTATGCTGAAAGAGAAATCTGAATGAAGGTGCAGGATGCGGTGCTTTATAATTTGAAGATGCAAGCCTGTTTGCCGTCAGGTGACCTAGAAAAGAAATTTTTGGAAAAAACACCTTTTCGTCTGCAAGTTTAACCTTAAAACCAAATGTCAGCGGCGGAATGCCAGACTTTTTATCAGAATAGGCGATTTCCGAGATGAACTCTGTGCCTATTCTCGCTTCAAAATTTTCATGAATTCCGTATTTCCACAAAACGGTAGGATGGGAGAATGATTTAGATTCTTTACCGGTCCTTTCATAAAAAAATCCGGTTTCAATCTGCAGGTGACCTTTCGGAGTAATTGATGTTGATTCCGTTTGGTCAGGTCTGTCGGTTTGAATACTTTCCTGAGCATTCACCAATCCAAAAGGCCATAATAAAACAAAAAATTTTATTTTCATTACCCAAAAAATGTTTCGATGAGGAGGTATAAATTCAACAAGATGATTATAATGGCAATTATCCATACCGTTATCTGCAGCCATGGCTTGTTTACGAATTGTCCCATTTTTAATTTAGATCCGGTAAACATAACCAAAGGAACGACCGCAAAACTCAACTGCATTGACAGGATAACCTGACTTAATACGAGTAAATCGGTAGTACCTTTTTCGCCGTAAAGAATGGTGACAATAAGTGCCGGAATTACAGCGATTAGTCGCGTAATCAATCTTCTTAACCAGGGTTTCAGACGAATATTCAGAAATCCTTCCATCACGATTTGCCCAGCCAGAGTCCCGGTAAGTGTTGAATTCTGCCCTGAAGCCAATAGTGCAACTGCAAAAAAGATGCTTGCGAAAGTGGTTCCTAAAATTGGTGCAAGCATCTTGTGCGCATCATGAATATCTGCAATATCCTGATTCCCTGTGGTGTGAAACGTAGCTGCAGCAACGATCAATATTGCGGCATTGATGAAAAAAGCTAAGAATAATGACGCTGTACTGTCGATCGTGGCGAACTTAATCGCTTCTTTTTTTCCTTCGTTAGTCCGTTCGTAGTTCCGGGTTTGAATGATGCTGCTGTGTAAATATAAGTTATGCGGCATCACGGTAGCACCCAGAATTCCTATTGCAATATAGAGCATCGAAGGATTTGTAATGACTTCTTTTTGAGGAACAAGACCGCTTAGAATTGGGAATATATCGGGTTTGCTGAGAATTATTTCATAAATGAAACAGCCTAAGATCACAAAAATCAGCCCTGCCACGATGCTTTCGAGATATCTGAAACCTTTGGCCTGAAGAAATAAGATAAGAAATACATCTACGACTGTAATAACCACTCCCCACGTTAATGGTATCCCAAAAAGGAGATTAAGGGCAATTGCAGATCCTATCACTTCTGCCAAATCACATGCGGCGATGGCAATCTCGCAGAAAACCCACAGGATGAAGTTAGTGGTGGGATTAAAATGGTCGCGGCATGCCTGTGCTAAGTCCCGTTCAGCTACGATTCCCAGTTTCAATGATAAATGCTGAAGAATGATTGCAAACAGATTGGAAATTAGAATAACAGACAATAATGTATAACCAAACTGTGCGCCGCCCGCAATATCAGTGGCCCAGTTTCCAGGATCCATATACCCTACGGCCACCATAAGCCCAGGTCCGGCAAAAGCAAAGAGTTTGCGCCAAAAACTCGCGTTTTTCGGAATGTTGATGCTTGAAAACACTTCAGGCAGGGAATTTGAATGTTTTTCCCGCTGCCAACCACTATTAGATTTTGCCACAATTGTTAGATTAGACTAACAAAATTAAATAAATAAATCTAATTCGCAAATTTCAGCAAAAAAATCCCGACTATCCGCCGGGATTTATATAAATCTGAATTAATTATTTTGCAAATCTAACTGCCATCTTGCGGTCAACTGCACGTTCGGCATCAGAAGCTGTCGCCGCAACTGTCGCAAACTGACTTCCGTAACCTTCGGCACCAATCACCTGAGCACCTACGCCCGCTTTTTCCAAAGCAGTTTTAATATAATTGGCTCTCGCTGTGGATAGTTTCACGTTGGCTGCTTCGTCGCCAACTTTATCTGTATAACCACCAACTTTTATCTTAGCATCAGGATAAGCTTTAAGAATCGCCACCAAATTATCTAACTGAACCTGGGACCCAGCTTCCAGCTCTGTAGAAGAACCCATTTTAAAGTTTACTTTGTCAAAGGTGTACCATGCATCTTTAAGTGCTGCATCATCCGCTGCATTCGTATAGCCACCGGACTTCAGGAAAGAAATCATGGAATCTTCCATTCCGCCTCTGTAACCTTTCAGAGCTACACCGTTGAGATCAATATCTTCATCTGTTTTTGTAACGGTAACCGCTGAAGAATCCATTGGCATCATATCGGCAGAGTCTGTAACTACAGAAGTAGAATCTGTAATGGTTGTGGTCTGATTAGCCGGCTGGTTGCACTGTTTCCAAAGGAACCAGGCAGCTAGAGCCAATAGTAATAAGGGTAAAAGCCATTTCCAGATGGATCCGGCATCTTTATCATCAGTACGGTCTACATTTACATGAGTATTACCACCTCTGTTTACTTCAACTTTCGGGTCGTCATAAGAAGTTACCTTTACCTTTTCAGTTTCAACAGCAGTTTCGCCGCTCCAATTTCCTAAACCGAGGGATGCTAATGAGAGTCCTGCAGGAAGTAGGGAAGAAACAATGCCTTTCTGATCAGCTAACAGACTTGAAAGACCGTTTCTGTCAAGATTATTATCTGCTGAATACTTACCCAGTGAACCTAAAGCAGCACCAGTAACCATATTGAGTAGAGAACCCGATGTGGAATTGCTTACTCCGGAAAATCCAGAAACAGCATTAATCAATCCATTCATTTTATCGCCAAAGATGGCAGACAGAACGGTGGCGATTAAAGAATTGTTAGACGAGCCTCCTAAAAGATTGCCAAGCAAACTGGTAGAATTGGCACCTGTAATAGCATCCAATACTGTGGACTGGTTAGCATTATTTGCCATTCCACCAACAACCGCAGGCAATAAGCCGCTTATTGCTTTTGAAATTCCTGATTCACTTTCTCCGTATTGCGTGGCAGCCTGAGAAACCAATGCCGGACCCAATTGTCCCTTGATAAGATCGATAACATTTAATGACATAATAGTTTATTTTAAAATTTAACTTAATGAATATATGCAAATATTAATCCAAAAAGGTTTTAAATTATATAATTTATATTTAAATTAACACTTTAATGTCATTTGTTTAACCGGTCAACGATGTTAATATGATTTTGCGAAAATAACACGTTGAGTTGATGGTTTTCCGGAAATCATAGAGATTCCTTCTTCGAGTTCATTATCTAACGGAATACATCTGATCGTCGCTTTTGTTTCATTTTTAATCTGTTCCTCTTCTTCAGCAGAACCATCCCAGTGAGCAGAAATAAAACCGCCTTTTTCTTCCAGCACTTTTTTGAATTCCTCGTAATTGTCAACTTTTGTTATGTGATCTTCGCGATAATTCAATGCTTTTTTATAAATATCCTCCTGTATTGTTTTAAGAAGATTTTCAATATAAGTATCCAGATTCTCAAGTGGCTGGGTTTCTTTTGTTAAATTGTCTCTTCTGGCAATTTCCACAGTTTTGTTTTCGAGATCCCTGGCTCCTAAAGCAATTCTTATGGGAACACCCTTAAGTTCGTATTCTGCGAATTTCCAGCCCGGTTTATTTTCGGTGCGGTTATCATATTTTACAGAAATTCCTTTTGCTTTCAGTTTAGTCTGAATTTCATAAGCAACTTCGTCAATCTGCTGCAACTGTTCCTCGCCTTTAAAAATAGGCACAATAACAACCTGAATTGGTGCTAAAGAAGGGGGCAGTACCAAACCTAAATCATCAGAGTGTGTCATGATCAGCGCACCCATCAGTCGGGTCGAAGTTCCCCATGAAGTTCCCCATGCGTGCTCGATTTTTCCTTCTCTGTTGGTAAATTTCACATCGAATGCCTTTCCGAAATTCTGCCCTAAGAAGTGTGACGTTCCTGCCTGAAGCGCTTTTCCGTCCTGCATCAGTGCTTCAATACAGTAGGTTTCATCGGCACCGGCAAATCTTTCGGATTCCGTTTTAATTCCCTTAATTACGGGTATTGCCATAAAGTTTTCGGCAAAGTCTGCATACACGTGGAGCATTTTTTCGGTTTCTTCGATCGCTTCATCTTTGGTTGCGTGCGCGGTGTGGCCTTCCTGCCAAAGGAATTCTGCGGTCCTTAGAAAAAGACGCGTTCTCATTTCCCAGCGAACAACATTTGCCCACTGATTGATAAGAATCGGCAAATCACGGTAAGACTGAATCCAGTTTTTATAGGTATTCCAGATGATGGCTTCGGAAGTTGGGCGTACAATAAGCTCTTCCTCCAGTTTAGCTTCCGGATCTACGATCAGTTTTTTCGGATCATTAGGGTCTGTTTTCAGTCTGTAGTGGGTAACCACGGCACATTCTTTGGCAAAACCTTCGGCATTTTTCTCTTCAGCTTCAAATAAACTTTTGGGGATAAAGATGGGGAAGTACGCATTTTCATGCCCTGTCTCCTTGAACTTACGGTCCATTTCGTCGCGCATTTTTTCCCATATTGCGTAACCGTAAGGTTTAATTACCATACATCCGCGAACTCCGGAGTTTTCTGCGAGATCAGCTTTCACGACCAATTCATTATACCATTTACTGTAATCTTCGGCTCTTGAAGTTAATTTTGCCATTATATTTTATCTTTGATTTAACTTTTCTGTAATACCTCTATCTAATCTAAAAAGTGTATTTTTACTCAAAATTCAGCCGTGTTAATGGTATAATTTTGGTATAAAGTGCAAATATAAATCAAATTAAAACTTTTCACCTTATCATGAAAAAAATTACTTATAAAAATTTACCTCAAATTCTGAAATCCAAAGCGGTTTTGGCGATTGCCGGAGGTTTAGTTTTAATGTCCTGCGGTTCGCAGATGGGTGGGTACAGCGAAACCGATGGTGTTTACTACGATCCTAACCGAGATACATTACCTGAAGGAACCGTGATGAACAGCGGTAACAGGGTAGGTGAATATTATGATTATCAGGCAACTGATGATCAGAACAAATATTTAAATGCAGATAACCGAAACGAACAATGGAAGGAGCAAAACTCCGACTGGGGCAGCTATTCGGGAACTGATACCTATTACAATGATACCTGGGGATATCCGTACGGAATGTATTCTGGATTTGGATGGGGAATGAATTTCGGTTTCGGATCATATTGGGGATATGGAGGTTACTATAGTCCGTGGGGTATGGGATCTAATCCGTGGTACGGTTACTACAGTCCTTGGTATGGTCATTACAGTCCTTATTACGGATACTATAATCCGTATTTAGGATATAATCCTTATGGTTATTATTCGCCTTATGGTTACGGTTACGGAAACTACAACAGCTATAATGGTGGATTCACATA
Organism: Chryseobacterium sp. HSC-36S06; assembly: GCF_024171485.1. Lineage (GTDB taxonomy): Bacteria > Bacteroidota > Bacteroidia > Flavobacteriales > Weeksellaceae > Kaistella. The sequence continues at coordinate 872,533 of NZ_JALJZX010000002.1, read as the reverse complement.
CAAAAGAAGTGGGGCAGATGGAGCATTCAGAAATTCTTTACGAAATTCCACTGAGCGTGTAAATACCAACCCGAACTCTGGTTTCAGAAATGATAATCCAAGCATGAATTCGAATCAGCCGAATAATCCAAGATTCAATCAACAGAATAACAGTACGCAGCCTAGACTCAGAACTACTCCGCAACCTGCGACTACGCCAAGACAAAATACACCGAGACAGAGTTCGCCAAATTATAGTGAACCAAGAATCAGAACAAATTCTAATGACGGCGGTGGTTTCCGTTCAGGCGGTAACAGCGGTGGAGGATTTAACAGCGGGTCATCGAGCTCTAGTTCGGGTTCAACCAGATCATCCGGAGGATTTAGAAGATAATATATTTAAAAACTATAATTTAAAATGATTAAAAATTCTTTAATAGTTTTAACACTTTCTGCTGCATATTTTGTGAATGCGCAGGATGTTTCTACTCTAAGAAATACAGTTGAGGTATATTCTAACTCATCGTTGAATGGCTCTTCGAAATTCAATGCAATGGCCGGATCTATGGGGGCTTTAGGTGGAGATTTCTCAACGCTTAATTCCAATCCTGCGGGTATCGCTGTTAGTATTGCAAGTGAATTTTCGGGAACGTTGGGGATAGAAGCTAATAAGAACACCACTTCATATGCTGGAAAATCTGCTGATTACAAGGTTAATAATACTGATTTAGGAAATGTAGGTGGAATTGCTGTTTTTCCTGTCAGCGGTTCAACACTTTGGAAATTTGTAAATGTGGGAGTAAATTATTCGAATCAGTCGATTGAGAATTATTCTGAAACTCCTGGCAACAGCAATATTATCTATGAGATTAGAGATGCTGATGATTTGCTTGTTGATGAACTTCAGTTTGCAGGACACGCTTATAACCGTTATGGGAATCTTTCGAAGATGAGCATTGGAGTTGGTGGTAACTACGATAACAGAATTTATCTTGGAGCAGGACTTAACTTCCATAATACTGTTTTGGATCAGTATGATTCTGCTGCGTTTACCAATAACGACAATATTACGGACGTTTACGATAAGCAGTACACGCCTTTCTCCGAATCGGCGAACGGGTTTTCTGCTTCGGTAGGAATTATCGGTAAAGTAAGTCCGCAGTTTAGATTGGGAGCGTCACTAGAAACCCCAACTTGGTGGAGTATCGCAAGGGTTTACAGTGAATATGAAAATCCTGTTGACGGAACTTATACTGAAGACCGTAAACTATCATCACCAATGAAAGCGACCTTGAGTGCGGCTTATGTAGCCAGCAAAAATTTTGCGATTAATGTTGATTATTCATTAGGCCTTACTAAACCAAAATATAAAGTTTATGGAAATGCAGAAACTGAGCTGAATAATTTCTTTACAGATAACTCCAGAAATCTTTCAGAAGTTAAAGTTGGCGCGGAATACCGCATTGCTGCTTTCAGACTAAGAGGCGGTTATGGTTTTGCTTCAAGTCCTTTTGATTCAGTTTCGATCAGCACTTTGTCGGATAACGGCACTGCGTCTAATACTTCTTACGACAACTTGATTTTAGGAAAAAGAAATACATTGGGCTTAGGAGTTGGATATGATTTCAAATCCTTCTTTATCGACGCGGCATATCAGAATGTGAATTCTGAGTACAGCAGCCCGTTTTTACAAGGCTCAGCGTCGAACAATACCGGCTATTTTTCAAACAATTATATTGTTGAGTCTGATGCGTCAATTGTATCAAATGTAGAGAATAAAAAAGATAATTTCTTTATAACACTAGGCTGGAAGTTCTAATTCCAGAATTAAGTGAAATAATGATGGGAGGCTTCGGAGAAATCCGGAGCCTTTTTAATGGTCATGGAACAAATGTCCCACCAGCGCTAAAATTACACCGCAAATCACCATCAGAATCTTACTCCAGTCGATATTGTGATTCTTATTGCTTTCGAAAATAATTACCGACGAAATGTGGAGGAATATACCCCCTACCAGCGCCAGAAAATAAACTTTGTAATCAGGATTAAAGTAATTTCCGGTAATTAATCCCAGTGGTGATGCAATTGCAAAACAAGCAATGATGAGCCACGATGTGGTCGTAAACTTCTGTTTCTGAATTAGAAAAGCCCCTAAAACAAACGAAATCGGAAGGTTGTGAAACAGAATGCCCATTAAATAAGGATTGAAAACATCGGTTTCATTTGCGAGCGGAATTCCTTCCAGAAAAGCATGAATAAACATCCCGATCATCAGAGCGGCTGGTAAAATATTTTTCTCTTCGTGGTGGTGGTGAAAGTGCCCGTGTTCAAACCCTTTCGTTAGATTTTCAAGCAGCATTTGTAGCAAAACACCGGCGATTACAAAGATTCCGATATTCGGATTTGCTTCTGCATAAACTTCTGGGAAAACGTCGTTCAGACAGATTGTTATTAAAAAACCTGCACTTAAAATCAAAAGATTTTTCGCGAATTTCTGTTGTGCTCCAAAATATTTTCCGAGAAATACTCCCGCCAGAACACTAAGTATTAAGAGAAATATGATCATAAATCTATAAGGTTTTTATGGTTTTACCGGTTGAGGTTAGTTTTAAATCTTCCGGAATACATTAATGCATCTGGGCGACTTTTGTAAATCGAAAGTTCCCAGGTTATAATCCCCGTAAATTTTTACGCGCTCAAATCCAAATTCTTCCGCATAAGCGCCAATTTCCTCTAATGTATGAAGTTTAACCTTCTCGAAAAAATGAAAATCCTCGCCCTGATCTTTAAAAATAATATCTTTAATAACGTGGTGGTCTTCAATTCTTTTTGAAATATGAAAGTCGATGTCTGCTTTTGTAATTACTGCCTCCGGGATCAAAGTGTTTTTCACCCACTGTTCGTTCAGAAAGTCCAGAACAAAAAAACCGTCGGCATTAAGTGCCTCACTTACAGATTGAAAAATTTTCTTGTCTTCAACGGCACTCTCGAAATATCCGAAACTTGTGAAAAGATTGAAAACCGCATCAACTTTCACTTTCGAGACTTCCGGAAAAATGGGGTTTCGCATATCGTGAACCTTAAATTTCAGGGAATTATTTTCGAAATCCTTGTTCTGCGCAATGCTTTCTTCAGACAGATCCAAACCTAAAACTTCAAATCCCATTTTATTCAGAAATACAGAATGTCGTCCCTTTCCGCAAGCTAAATCAATAATTTTTGAGTGTTCGGGTATCTGCAAATCATTGATTAGCAATGTGATGAAGTTCTCTGCTTCTTCGAAATTTCTATCCTTGTAAAGAATGTGATAATAAGGGGTATTAAACCATGTTTCAAACCATGCCATTGTGCAAAAATAACTAAATTTGCAGTTCGCTAGCTACAAATCAAAAAGATTTCTTTTTTTAAACACTGTCTGTGTCTTTCATTTCGGACTGAAGTTTTAAAGATAAACTTTGTAAAAGCAGAGCTCAAATAAATATGGATACAGAAAATTTAAAGATACAGATCAAAACGTTTTTCGGATTAGAAGAAGTTTTGGCAGAGGAAATCAAGAAACTCGGCGGTACGAACGTGGAAATTAAAAACCGCGCGGTAAACTGTGAAGGTGATCTTGGTTTTCTATATAAAATCAATTACTCCGCGAGAACTGCGCTTAAAATTATGATACCTGTGCTTACCTTTAAAGCCTGGGACGAAAGCCGTTTTTACGACAAACTTTTTGCTTTTCCGTGGGATGAATATATGGATGTGGACCAAACTTTCGCAATTGACGCGACGGTTTATTCCGATCGGTTCAGACATTCGCAGTTTATGTCGCAGAAAATGAAAGACGCAATCGTGGATTATTTCAAATTCAAGCACAGAAAACGGCCGAATGTTGATACCCAAGATCCGGATATTAAATTCCACCTTCATATTGACCGCGAATTGGTAACGATTTCTTTAGATTCGGCAGGCGATCCCTTATTCAAGCGCGGTTACCGAAAAGAACAGGGCGAAGCTCCTATAAACGAAGTCTTAGCCAGCGGAATGTTACAGCTTGCAGGCTGGGACGGTAAAGGCAATTTCCTGGATCCAATGTGCGGCTCCGGAACTTTGCTGATTGAAGCAGCGATGATTGCCATGGATTTGCCTGCTCAGATTTTCCGGAAAAAATTCGCTTTCCAGAACTGGAAAAATTATGATGCTGAACTTTTCCAGAAGATAAAAGAAGTAAGAATAAACCGTGTTAAGGAATTTACAGGAAAAATTGTTGGATACGACATCGATTCACAAATGCTCAACGCTGCTCACATCAATGTGGAAGCTGCCGAAATGGAGGATGTTATCGACGTGAGAAGACAGGATTTCTTTGAGTCTAAAAAAGAACTATTCCCGCTTTTAATGGTTTTCAATCCGCCTTACGATGAAAGAATTGAAATCTATGACGACGAATTCTACAAAAAAATCGGCGATACTTTCAAAAAGAATTATCCGAACACGTTGGCGTGGTTAATTTCTTCGGATTTGGATGCTGCCAAAAAAGTGGGTCTGAGACCGTCCCGCAGGATTAAGCTTTTCAACGGAAAACTGGAATGCCGTTTTCTTCAGTTTGAAATGTATGAAGGAACAAAGAAAATTCATAAACTAGAAGGCCGAGAAGGAGATAGTTAAGTGAGGATAAAGTTGAATTTATGTTTTGGAATATTTTAGATATCATTTCTAATTTTTTGCGACTTATTAGTTTATTACCAGATAAACAGGACGATGACGCAACTGAACATTTTAAAAAATGAGATTGCACACCATTTCAATAATCATCGCCATTTTCAACCGGAAAGACGAACTTTTCGAACTGCTCAATTCATTGTCCCACCAGACCGACAAAGATTTTGAAGTTATTATCGTTGATGACGGTTCTATGATTGATTTAAGACCGACTACCGAACTTTTCACCGACAGTTTAAACATTCAGTTTTTCAGAAAAGACAATTCCGGTCCCGGATTGTCGAGGAATTACGGCGCCAGAAGAGCAAAGAATGACTGGCTAATTTTTTTGGATTCTGATGTGATTGTGGAAAAAGATTACATCGAAAACATCAAAAAAAACATCACAGAAATTCCCTGCGATGCTTTTGGCGGTGCCGATAAAGCGCACAAAGGTTTCAACCTTATGCAGAAGGCGATTTCCTATTCCATGACTTCGGTCTTTACCACTGGTGGGATCAGGGGAAACAAAAAAACCGTTACCAAATTCCAGCCTCGGAGTTTTAACATGGGCGTCAAAAAATCAGCGTTCCAGGCTGTGGGTGGATTTTCAGAAATGCGAATTGGCGAAGACCCGGACCTTTCCATGACACTTTGGGAGAATGGTTTTACCACGGCTTTTTTTGATGATATCGGGGTTTATCATAAGCGGCGCGTCGATTTTGGGAAATTCTCGAAACAGGTTTATCAGTTTGGTTGTGCAAGACCTATTCTTAACCTACGCCACCCAAATTACGTGAAAATCTCATTTGCGTTTCCATCCCTGTTTCTTATTGGTTATGTTTTGGGATTCATCGAATATTTTCTGCTTCAGAAAGGATTTATCCTTGCGATGTACGGCTTATACACGGTGCTCGTATTTTTTCACGCGCTGTATAAAACCAAAAATATCAGCATCGCTTCATTCGCGGTTATCTCAACTTATATCCAGATGTTCTCTTACGGCTATGGCTTTCTGAAATCCTGGATTTTGCTCAATATCTTCCGCCAGAAACCTGAAGACGCATTTCCTGCGCATTTTCACAGGAATTAATTTGGGCGCACATTTCCGGCTTTCACTACTCGCTTTTTTCGGGCGGCGGCGAAGCCGCCGCCCGAAAAAAGCTCAAACATGCCGTTCAATCCGGGGCGCAGTTCCCTTTATCAATAGAAATTAGTTATTTTTACAAAAAAATTACCATGAACAATTATTTAGAATTCAACTTCAATATATCACCCCTGCAACCCTGGAACGAAATCCTGATGGCAGAACTCATCGAAATCGGTTTCGACAGTTTTACGGAGGAACACAACGGAATACTGGCTTATATTCAGAAAGATCTTTTGGAGGAAAAGAAACTTCAGGAAATAAGTATGTTTACCAATGAAGCCGTAGAAATTTCCTACACCTACCAGGAAATGCCCAATATTAACTGGAACGAGGAGTGGGAAAAGAATTTTGAGCCGATTAATGTAGAAAATCAGGTTTCCATCCGGGCAGAATTTCACGAAAACCAAAACCTTCCCCACGAAATTATTATCCAGCCCAAAATGTCCTTCGGAACCGGCCATCACGCGACAACCTATCTTATGATCCAGCAGATGCTCGATATGGATTTCGAAAACAAAACAGTACTTGATATGGGTTGCGGAACCTCAGTTCTGGCAATTTTTGCAAAACAGAAAGGTGCGGGAAAAACCGTTGCCATCGACATCGACGAATGGTCTGTAGAAAATTCTAAGGAAAACGCAGCAAGAAACAATGTAGAACTTGAGATTTCTCAGGGAACTGCGGATAATTTAGGTGCCGAAAATTTTGATATAATTCTGGCTAATATTAACCGGAATATCCTTATTTCAGATATTCCTACCTACGTTTCGGTTTTAAATAACGGAGGACAGCTCTTGCTTTCAGGATTATGCTTCTTTGATGTTGATGATATTCTGGAAGTTTGTAATGAGCAGAAACTTACTCTGAAAAGAAAACTGCAGCGTGAAGAATGGGTTTCCTTGCTTCTGGAAAAATAAAAAACCCTGCTTAATGCAGGGTTTCTGTGACCTCGACAGGATTCAAACCTGTAACCTTCTGAGCCGTAATCAGATGCGCTATTCAGTTGCGCCACGAGGCCTTTTTTTAGGTCTGCAAATATAACACTTTTTTATTCCTTTCAAAAAATGAAACGTACTTTTTTTGCATTTTTATTTCTATTTCTGCTTTTGTCATGTAAAAAGGAGGAAAATTTTACGCTAAACGACTGGCAAAAAATTTCGGAAAATGTCGCATTCAAAAGTGACGGCGATTTTGTAAAGTTAAAATCAGGTAAATTTAATTACAATATTCCTGTTTCGAAACTGCCTTTTAAAAAAGTAATGTTACTCAATGCAAGTCTGGTCGGATTCTTTACAGAATTGAGTTTAGAAGATAGAATCATCGGAATCTCCAGTCCGGAGTATGTTTATTCGGAGAAAATTCATAGTCTCATTTCAGAGGGAAGAATTCAGAACATCGGAAACGAGCAGAAGTATGATGTCGAAAAAATTATCGCACTAAAACCCGACGCGGTCTTCACGAATTATATTGCAAGTTTTGACAATACCTACGATCTCATCAGAAAAAACGGAATCGAGATTGTTTTTCTGGATGAATATCTGGAGCAGAATCCTTTGGAAAAATCCAAATATCTTATGGTTTTCGGAAGACTTTTAGGACCTGAAAAAGCTTCAGCTGTGCGGTTTAACGAGATTCAGAGTTCCTATGATTCCCTGAGAGCTTTGGCACAAAAAGCACAGAACAAACCTGTTGTTCTTGCCAATGAAATGTACGGAAACCAATGGTTCTTACCCGGCGGAAAAACAAATTTAGCAACACTGATTGCAGATGCAAATGCTAAATATATTAACGCTGAAAACTCCCGTTCGAAAGCAGTTCCTTTAAGTTTTGAAGAAGTTTTTGCGAAATCTCAGAATGCTGAGTTTTGGGTGAATGTGGGAAACCATAAAACAAAGAAAGAACTATTACAAATCAACCCCAATTATACGAAAATGAATGTATACCATCACGGAAAACTCTACACCGTGAGCGGGAAAGAGAAGGGAAGTGCGAATGATTTTTTCGAAAGCGGAGTAGTCCGTTCTGATTTAATTCTGAAAGATTACATCAAAATTTTTCATCCCGAATTGCTGCCCAATTATAATTTAACATACCTGAAGCCCCTTAAATAATTAATATTTCTATTTTTGCAGACAATTAATAATTGCTCATTACCCTGAAGTTTATGTGGAAGAAAATCAAAAAACTCATCTTTATACTCATCCTCGCGAATATACTTTTTATTGTATGGGGTAAATTCTTTAATCCGCCCGTTACGATTACACAGATTGGCGGTTTACTGCAGTACGGCAAGCTCCAACGCGATTATGTATCTTACGAAGAAATGGGAACCCACGTAAAGAAAGCAGTAATTGCTTCGGAAGATCAGGCATTTTTCAGCCATAACGGATTTGATTATAAGGCTATTGAAAAAGCAATGAAAAGTAACGAACAGGGTAAGAAACTGCGTGGCGGAAGTACCATTTCTCAACAGACTGCTAAAAATATTTTCCTGTGGCAGGGCAGAAGCTGGATCAGAAAAGGTTTGGAAGCGGTTTATACCTTCATTATTGAACTTATTTGGGGCAAAGATGTGATCCTGGAACGATACTTAAATTCCATTGAAATGGGTCGTGGAGTTTTTGGAGTTGAAGCCGCATCTGAATATTATTTTAATAAAAGCGCAAAAAACCTAACCAAAAGTGAGGCCGCCTGGATTGCCGCCATCCTGCCTAATCCAAAAAAATACGATCCCAAAAATCCTTCAGCTTATCTCAAGCGAAAACACAGCTGGATCATGCGGCAGATGAACAACGTAAGTTTGAAATAAATTATCTTTGTAGGGAATATGCCTTTGTACAAAAGAAATAAGACAGATTTTAGCACCCTTCTTTCCAAATATTTCAGTTTCCGCAACGAGACGAAATCTTTGGAACCACTCTCTGAATTGATGCTTAACTTGCGCTCATCAGATTTTAGTGGGATTCTTGATTTTCTGCGTACAAACCCCGATGTTACTGAGAATTTTGCGTTCTATATCAACCATGTCTTTGAAGGGAAACCCTTTAATCTTTCGCTTACCGAAGCTAATATTTTATCGGAAAACGCTTTTTTTCCGGAATTTAAAAAAAGGCTATTGAATAAGATTCTTCCGGCCGTAGAACATGAAAATACGGTTTGGTTTTTGGTAGATGCCACTTCTGTACGGCCAACAAAGGATTTGCAGTATTTCCAGAATCTTCCCGAGGAACAACTGAGTGAGTTTTTCCGTCTGCTTCGGATTGATGATTTAATTTTAAGGCCAAAAGTGAAAAAAGAACTGCTTTTTTCAATGAATATACTGGCGTGGCGCGTGATCGGAAATGCGATGGATGTAGAAGTTGTTAATATGGCTCCTGAATACCGTAATTTCGATAATCCTTTTTTGGCGCTTCAAAATGAACTCGACCGACTTAATGAAAATTACGCTGAAAATCCTGATTTCACCCTCAATTCCAAAGATGTACATTATAAGCAGATAAAAGTGTATCTGGAACAATGTCTTGATTTCGTGACACTGGCCTTCAAAAACTCCGCGAAATACGGAATTTCCAGCAAAATCAACCAGTCGCTTATCAAAATCAGGCAGCAACTGAACCGCATGAGCGACATTCATAACGTGATGGTGATTGATGCGGAAGAAGATATTGTGCGTAAATCCAAACAGCTGTTTTTCCATATTCTGGATTATAAATCACACAAGAATAATCTGGTCGATTTGGTGTCAGACAGTACTACGCTGATGTCTCACCTAATCACCAATCACACTGCCGAAACCGGTACGCACTACATTACCTCTTCGCGCAGGGATTATATGAGCATGTTCCTGAAAGCCAGCGGGGGCGGAATTATAGTAGGTTGCCTTGTAGTTCTTAAACTTTTTTATGGCTCGCTTCCCGGAAGCGATTTTTCTCACGCCATATTGTATGCCACCAACTATGCGATGGGATTTATCATGATTTATCTGATGAGTTTTACATTAGCAACCAAGCAGCCTGCAATGACCGCGGCAACGATGGCAAAGGTGCTTTCTGAAGGTGAAAATACCCAGAAAAACTATGTCGATTTTGCGCATTTGGTTTCCAAAGTTTTCCGGTCGCAGTTTATTGCATTTATGGGTAATGTGGCATTGGCTTTTCCGGTAGCGCTTGCGATTATTTATGGACTTGATGTTCTCTTTCAGCAGAATTTTGCGGCAGAAAAAGCTACGAAAATTCTTCAGGATCATGATCCGTTTCATTCCAAAGCAATTTTCCACGCGTGTATTGCAGGATTCTTTCTCTTTATTTCAGGGATTATTTCCGGGAATATCGGCAACAGTTCTGTATTTTACAGTATTCCGAAAAGAATCGCAAAAAACCCTTTTCTGAACTACTTTCTGGGTAAAAAAGCAGCGGAAAATATTTCAGATTACTATGCCCGAAACTCCGCCGGAATCATCTCCAATTTCTGGTTTGGTGTCTTTCTCGGAATTACAGGTCCTGTAGGGCTTTTTCTAGGCTTGGATCTCGACATCCGCCACATTACTTTTGCCGCCGGGAATATTGCACTGGGCTTTTATGGTAAAGGATTTGTGGTCGATTCTTACACCGTATGGATTTCGGTGATTACCGTCTTTTTGATCGGTTTCTTCAATTTTGCAGTAAGTTTCGGACTTTCGATGGTATTGGCTTTCCGTTCCAGAAAGGTGAATTTTGGCGAGGTGACCGAAATTTATAAGGAAATTTTCAGGTATTTCATGAAGAATCCGCTGCGCTTTTTCCTGCCGCTCCGCTCAGATCTGGACGACAGCGCGAAAGAAATGGTGGATAATACCGTGGTTACAAAATCTGAAGATCGGTAATATTTTCTTCGCCGAATTTTTCTTTAAACTTATTCAGAAAGAAGGTTTTCCGCATTCTGAAATCATTTTTCAGAAGCGGAGATTTTATCCTGATTTCTAAAATTTTTTTATTCAGATTTACAGATTCAATTTCATTGGAAAGTGCTTCGCTTAGATATTCGCTGAGAAAATCCTTAATTTCAAAAGCAAGCAGTTTATCTTCGAAACCATGAATTCGGGCAAATGATTTTACTAGTTCGGAAGACTGAAATTCGCGCTTTTTCTTTTTCATGGTTTAAATTTCAAAAATTTTCGATTCTTCATTAATCTTTTTCACCACTTTTTCGGTGCGTTCCAGATTGGTATCCGTAATGAAAATCTGTCCGAAATGCTCCTGATTCACGAGTTCAATCAGCTGCGAAACCCGCGTGTCATCAAGTTTATCGAAGATATCGTCTAAAAGAAGAACCGGCGTTTTTGCCGTAAGTTCTTTAATTCTGTTCATTTGGGAAAGCTTCAGCGCGATGAGAAAAGATTTCTGCTGACCCTGGCTACCAATTTTCTTCAGCGAATTACCGTTCATCTCAAAAACCAGATCATCCTTATGAATTCCTGTTGAAGTATAAGTGAGCATTCTGTCTTTTTCGGAATTTTCCTGCAGAAGAGTCCCGAAATCATTTTCCTGCAGATGCGACTGATAAATTACCGTAACCTTTTCGTTTCCGTTGGAAATAATATCGTAATACTGCTGAATCAGCGGGACAATGGAATCGGTAAACTGCTGTCTTTTTTCAAAGATTTTTGTACCGAATTTGATCAGCGGTTCATTGTAAATTTCGAGGTTTTCTGCATCGAAATAGCGGTTTCTGGCAAAATTTTTCAGCAGTGCATTTCTTTGCTGCACCGTTTTCTGGTACTGAATCAGGTTGAAAAGATAATCCGAATCAGTCTGCGAAATCATGGCATCCAGAAATCTTCTGCGGCTTTCTCCAGAATCGGAAATCAGGTTAGAATCGTAAGGCGAAATTATTACGCTGGGCAAAAATCCGATATGATCAGCAATTCTGTCGTAGGATTTATCGTTCTTTTTTATGATTTTCTTAGCCTCTTTCGGCATCTGAACCTTGATGATATTTTCTTTTTCACCATCAGAAATTTCGCCTTCAATAGCGAAAAAATCTTCATCCGTTTTAATATTATTCAGATCCGTGTTTCCGAGAAAACTTTTGGCTACGGAAAGGTAATGCAACGCATCGAGAACATTGGTTTTTCCCACCCCGTTGTTTCCTACAAAACAGTTGATTTGGGGTGAAAATTCAAAGGATTTTTCCTGATGGTTTTTAAAATTGATGAGATGCAGCTTCCGGATAATCATTTTTCAAAAATACTTCATTAAAATCAGAAATAAAAGCGGCAGACCCGAACAACTTTCCACGCCAAAAGAAAAGTAAGAATCTTTATTAGCGTTTTCTGAGAAATATATTAAAATGAAAGTAATTATTGAAGTGGTGAATAAAGCCAATGCATAATCAGTTTTCAAAAATACTACCGCCAGAATCATGCTTATAAATACCATTAAATAGGCCAGGAATTTGGTCTTCTGCCCTCCAATAAGCTGTGGGAAAGTAATCACCGTGTCATCTTTCATATCGCGGATATCAAAAGGAAGGACCAGCGCGCTTACGAATAAGAGACTGATGATGAAGATTTCGGGATGAAATTCGGGTACGATAAGCCAGGAATTAATTAAAGCCCACGTTAGTCCGACATAGAATACTTTAAGCAAAGGAATATTTCTGATTTGATTTTCAATAAATGCTGAATTGTAAAGTAAACCGAGGACAACGATTATGCCCCATTTTAAAAGTCTTATTTCATTATGGTTTAAGAGGATTAAAACCGCAGAAAAAATGCCGCAAAGTATATTAAATATCAGAATTCTGGTAAAAAAACGGTGTCGCTGGTACTTGGTATAAAGATAGCCGCTGAAAAATGTGATGAATATTAAAATCACTGTAGGGAAGCGGAACAGGTTTTGCTCGAGCATGAAAAATACTGCCAAAAGGGTTCCCATCACAGAAACATATATTTGGCTGTCGATAAGGTATTTTTTTAGTAAATTTAAAAACTGCATCTGCGCAAATTTAACCAATAATTCCCTTTAGCATCCTAATAAGACTTTAGCAGTAAACCATATGAAAAATTTCACCACAATTTTTACGCTTTTCCTATTAATCTCTTTTATCTCACCGCTTTTTGGTCAAAAATATTACGATGACCAGTGGAAAAAAGTCGCTGAGAATTACAAAACCGGAAAATATAAATCGAATCTTCCCATCATTTTAGAAATCCAGAAACAAGCCATGAAAGACGACAATGCGAATCAGTTAATACGCTCGCTGAAAGCGGAATTCAGCATTGTGAACCAAACCCGTGATGACGGAAACAACGATTCATCTAGTCAGTTTTTTAAAAAGCTATCATCTTTTGGTGATCAGCTGAAAGGCGAACAGAAATTGGTTTATGAGGTTTTGCGGGGTCAGTTTTTTATAGATTATTATCAGAATGAATCCTGGGAAATTAATCAGCGCACGAATATCAATAATCAGGATGTTTCCCAGATTGAAACCTGGAGTAAACTTGATTTCAAGAACTATTTAACCCAACATTTTGAAAATTTAAATAAGAAAAAAGCTGATTTACAGAAAATCCAGCTTTCAAAATATAAAACCATTTTCGAGGAAACTCAGGATCTGGAGTATTTCCCGACTTTATTTGATTGGAATGCGGTGAATGAAATTGAATTTTTGAAAAATTCTGAACTTTTTACACCAAATGAACTCAAAGCAAATCATCAGAAAATATTGAATATTTATGACGAACTGGCCGCCAGGAATTCAGGAAATTCCAAACTCTATTTTCAGCATCAGAAACTGAACTATAACTGTGAATTTACCAACTGCAAGGATAAATTAGCGCTGCTTCAGGATCTTGTAAAATCAAATACAGAAGGCGATTACAAAGTTTTGATTATTGCTGAGATCATGGATGAACTTACTTCCGAACAGAAATGTCAGGACGCGCTTTCATGGGCTGAAACTGCGAAAAAACAATATCCGAAATCGAAGTTTTCAGATAATATAAAAAACCGGGAAAGCCAGATTGTAAATCCGGTGCTGGTTATTAAATATGAAACGCACACGCAGGCAAATCTGCCTGTACATTTGGTTGCAGAGGCGATAAATGTTCATCAGTTTTCTTTAAATATTTATGAAGTAAAAGATGATTTTCAGAATTTTTTGAAATATGTCTCCAATCAGTATGACAAAAATATTTTCCAAAATGTGAAGAAAACGCTTGTGCGTAAAGAAACCTTCAGTATTCAGGATTTAAAGGATTATGCAACCCACAAAACTTCGCTGGAAATTAAGCCGCTTCCTTCCGGAATTTATATGGTGGAATATGTCGTGGAAAATGCCATTCAGGAGAATTTTTATTTTATTTCCACATCTTCGCGAATTATTTATGCAAAAAAAGATGAAAGGAAATCTCTGGAAGACCAGCTGAAATTGGTCAGCCGCGAAAACGGAAAATCAATTTCAAATGAAGGTCTGAAAATCTTTGAATATTCCCGCGGAACTTCCATAAATTCATTTAATGCAACTTCTGATCAGTCTGCGACTTTCAAATTCCCTGTCTCCAGCGAAAAAGATTATTACCGGTATTATCTTGTTCAGCAGCCGAAGACCAATGATTTCAATCTGATGCAGGTTTACGGAAATCAGTATTATGGCGAAAACAACATTCAGGACCGCGAACAGGCGCAGATTTTCCTTGACAGAGCGATTTACCGACCTGGACAAACTGTTTATTTTAAAGTCATTGCCACGGCTTTTAACGGACAATCCAAAGAAGAAAATGTTGTCTCGAAATCTAAACTCAATATCATTTTAAATGATGCGAACGGTGAAGAAATTTCGAAACAGCAGCTCACCACTAACGAATTTGGCTCCATCAATGGCAGTTTTATTCTTCCTCAGGGAAAACTTAACGGCGAATTCAGTATTGAAGTGGATAATGACGATGATAAATCAGATTATCTGATTGATGGAATGAAATATTTTAAAGTTGAGGAATACAAACGCCCGAAATTTGAAGTCATCATCGATCCCGTGAAAGACGAATACAAATACGGACAAACCATAGAAATCAAAGGCAAAGCGATGACTTTTTCCGGCATTCCGCTGAGTAATGCGACCGTGAATTATGAAATAAAAAAACGCAATATCCGGTGGATGTATTTTTACTGGTATCCGCGCGGAAATGATAATGAAAACTCCATTTTAGGCGAGGTGAAAACCAATGAGAAAGGAGAGTTTACCATTAAACTGGATTTGAAAAAAGACGAAACTTTAGACGGAATTCAGATCGATAATTATGAAATCAATGCTTCCGTAACGGATATCAACGGTGAAACACAATCGGAGACGGCAAATGTGCGGGTTGCTTCGGTTTCCCATTATATCAAAGCCGACGATGTTAAAGATGCTTTTACGGATGAAAATATTAAAATAAAAGTCGAAACCAAAAACTATAACGAACAGAATTTGAAGAAAACTTATCAGGTGAAACTTTCAAAACTGGTTCCTGATGAAAGAGTTTTCAGAGATAATTTTAAAGACGAAATTCAGGATTTGCCGAAGTTGACGAAACCGGAATTCATCCAGAAATTCCCACACGATTATTTTTCCAAAGAAGAAAAAGAGAAAGGAATTCAATCTTTCATTTTGAACGGAGAGAAGAGAAGTGAAGAATCGCTTGATTTAGGGAAATTAACCGCCGGAAAATACAAACTGGAGCTTTATAATATCGAAGGAAAAGACACCATAAAAACCGAAAAAACTTTCGAAGTTTTCGATAAAAGATTCTTAACCGATTTGCAGAAACCTTTCCTGAAAGTTATTCAGCCAAAAAGTGAATTCAAAAGAAGTGAAAAAGCGAAAATCTATGTTTATTCCGCAGTTCCGAATGCTTTAGTGAATATTTACGTTCAAAACGGAAACGGAGAAACGGTGACGGAACAGAAATCTTTTAAAAACGGCGTTTTGGACTATGAAGTAGCGTTCCCGAAAGATGAAAGTATCGAGCAGATCAATGTGCAGTTTCAGTTGGTCGCTTTCAATGATGTGCAGACGCAATCGGTAAATCTTAAGATTGCTTCCGATAAAAAACCGTTGAGAATTGAAACGGTGACTTTCCGCGACAAACTTCAACCGAATTCCAAAGAAAAATGGACGGTAAAAATTCTTGGCGATGACAAAGAACGCGTCAATGCTGAAGTTTTAGCCAATATGTATGATAAATCTTTGGATCAGTTTGCAGCCAATTCTTATTCCTGGCAAAAATTGTATCAGAAATATTTCCTCATCAATTCTTATGGAATCAATGAATACCTGTCTAAGGAGAACTTCAGCAAAAGGGTACCGTATCTAAATCAGAAAGGAGTTAATATTCCCGAATTTAATTGGTTTAATGGAGGAATTTACGGAAACCGAATGGAAGTAATGTATAGTGCGGCAGTTGCCGAACAGTCAAATGCTGTTCGAGCCAAATCTGAAATGAAATCGGTGGGAAATCCGCCGCCACCGCCGACAAAAGCCGAACGTATGGTTGATTCCACTTCTGTTTCGGATGTGGAAGAAGTTGTGGTAACTGGACTGGGCGGGAAAAAAGAGGATTTGGGAAAAATTCCAGTCCGACAAAACCTGAACGAAACCGCATTTTTCTACCCTAATTTATTAACTGACAAAGATGGAAACGTAACTTTTGAGTTTACTTCGCCGGAAGCTTTAACTCAATGGAAACTCATGTTTTTGGCCCATACCAAAGATGCAAGATCTGCAGTTTTGGAGAAAGAGGTGGTAACGCAGAAAGAGTTTTCGGTTACACCAAATTATCCGAGATTTCTGCGTGAAGGTGACGAACTGAATCTTCAGTCCAAACTTTCAAGTTTAGTCAGTCAAAAGCTCAACGGAACGGCACAGCTTCAGATTTTGGATGCTTTTACCAATGAAGATATTTCCGGTAAATTTAGTTTGAATGAAACACAGGAAACCTTCAGTCTTGCCGAAAACGGAAATGCTGTGGTCAACTGGAAACTTAAAGTTCCGAACGATGTGTCTTCGATCATTATTAAAATCGTAGCCAAAGCCGGTAATTTCTCTGATGGTGAACAGAAAGCAATCGCCGTGTTGCCAAACAGAATGCTGGTTACCGATGCGGTTCCGATTTTTGTGAAAGAAGGTCAGACGAAAACTTTTACTTTAGAGAATTTAGCTAAGAACACTTCAACAACCGCGACCAACTTCTCCAATACTTTGGAATTAACCACCAATCCGATCTGGGAAATTATGTTTGCTTTGCCAAGTCTTAAAAACGACCAGAACAATTCGGCAGATGTAATCTTTAATAAATGGTTTGCTGATGTTTTGGCTGCAGAAATTTTTAAAGCCAATCCGAAACTGAAAACTGTTTTTGACGAATATCAAAGCAAAGGTTTACTGACTTCAAATCTTGAAAAAAATCAGGAATTGAAGCAGTTGCTTCTGGAAGAAACTCCATGGGTTTTGGACTCTAAAAACGAAACCGAACAGATGGAAAAACTGGCGAGACTTTTCGATGCGAACAATATGCGCAATTCCATCCAAAATGACTGGGCAGAACTGAAAAAACTGCAGAATCCGGATGGCGGTTTCTCGTGGTATCAGGGTTATCCGAGTTCGTACTACAACTCGCTGTATATTTTGAAAAATTTAGGAAAAATTAATGAATATCTTAAAGGAAATACAGCGGATTATCAAAGTTCTGAACAGAAGGAAATGGTTTCTAAACTGATCAGTTTTGTGGATGCCGAAGTGAATAAATATGGGCAAATGGATAAAAAGAACGTGGTTAATAATTATGTTCTGGATTATCTTGACACCCGAAACTATTGGGAAAAAGAATATCCTTTAAAAACGAAAGGAACTGCGCTGAAAAATGCCGTAATTTCCAAAGCGAAAACAGAAAAAATAACAGATTTTACCTTCTTTGGTTTGCATCGTTTAGCGATTCTATTTAACAGTTATGGGATGAAGGATATTTCGAAAAAATTCCTGACTTATTTAAAAGAAACTTCTACAGATACAGAAACACAAGGCGTTTACTGGAAACAGAATTTAAATGACTGGGGTTGGTACAATTCTAAAACTGTAAACCACGCCGGAGCTTTGGAAGCATTTAATAAACTGACCCCAAATGATATGAATTTCATTGAAGAAATGAAAGTCTGGCTGATCACGCAGAAAGAAGTGAATTCCTGGGGAAGTTCGCGCGGAACTGCGGAAGTGATTTTCACTATTTTAAATTCAGGAAAATCATGGACGAGTTCAGAAAGCGATAAAGCAACCATCATTTGGGGCGGAAAAGAACTTGTAAATCCGGACAAAAAAGCAACCGGATACGTGAAAAGCTCAGTGAAGGAATCTGTAATTGATAAAAATTTAGGAACGGTTACTGTCACCAAACCCGGTCCTGGAATTGTTCAGGGTGGATTATTCTGGCAGTATTATGAGGATCTGGACAAAATTAAATCCTCCGAATCTTACCTTTCAATCACGAAAGAACTGTATAAAAAAGTGAAAACCGTAAACGGCGAAGAGTTAATTAAAATCACAGAAAACTCACCGTTAAAAGTGGGGGATAAAGTTACCGTAAGAATGATTTTGAATAACGACAGAAATATGGAATTCATTCATTTGAAAGATATGCGTGCTGCAGGTTTTGAGCCGTTGAACATTATTTCAGGTTATGAATGGAAAAACAGTTTGGGTTATTATCAGTCCACGAAAGATGCTTCAACAAATTTCTACATCGAATATATGCCGAAAGGGAAGTACGTTTTCGAGTACGATTATATCTGTAACGCTTCCGGAACTTTCAGCAACGGAATTACCACTTTGCAGAATTATTATGCACCGCAGATGAATGTGCATACCAAAGGTACGAAGGTGACTATCACCCATTAATTAAAAACGGATTTAGGTCCGTTTTTTTTCTATTATATACCAAAGAAATAAGCGGATAGATAAGGAAAATGATACTGTTTTAATTGAAATATTGTCAAAGGAGTGTTCTTTTGCTAAAAATTATGTATTTTCGTCAGTTCATAAATTAATTGAACTCATAATAAATAAGATGCGCTATATTTTGCTGTTGTATATTGTAATGTCATGCCAACAGCTTCATGTAAAACCTGTTGAAGATTTGAAAAATATAGAATTTTCCGAAATCAATCATGTGAACGTGAAGCTTATTGAAAGTGAATCTGAGATCCTGGATTCGCAGAAAAGTATTGACCGTATATACAACATCATCAACATGAATAATCCTTCGCCGAGGAAAAATCCGATACCGTCTTTTTCTGAAGAAGAAATGTATATTCTGGTACAGCCAAATATTGAAAAATCAGATTTCACTGTTAAGGGTGTCGCTGGCGCAGGTAATGCATTAAAAATTACTGTTCAGCCCTATGATAATCGCGAGTATACAGGCAGGTCTAATCCCGCAAGTGTTATCGTAATCAGTAAAAATCAGCAGTTTAAAACGATAGAAATTCAAAAAATAAAACCATAAAATTTTCGCATGAAATCAAAACTACTATTGACAGCGGCAGTGATGTTTTCGGGAATAGTTTTCTCGCAAACAAACCACTGGAAGTCGGTCGCAAGCGTAGACAGCAAGGCGCCCGTGTATGACAAGACCTCGACCCCGGTAAAGTATAAATTATTTAAACTTAATCTGGAGGATCTTAAAAATGATTTGGCTGAAGCACCAAAAAGATTTTCTAATAACGAATCACTCATCCTGAAATTTCCTACCGCAGACGGAAAGCTCGTAAACTATGTGGTAAACGAAGCCTCGGTAATGGATCCTGTTTTACAGGCAAAATTCCCGGAAATCAGATCGTATGTAGGTTATGAAAAAGGAAATCAAAGCAACTCAATCCGATTCAGTGTTAGCCCGTACGACGGGATTAATATCATGTACTTCAACGAAGGAAAAACCGCTTATCTTGATGCTCATACACAGGACAAGAGTACTTATATGGTTTACGACCGTAAAGAATTGCCAAGCGTGGGAGGTTTTGTATGCCATTACGAAAATCCTGAAGAAAACACCGCAGCAATTGACCCTCAGGCACAGGCGCTGGTTCAGGATGGTCTGTTCAGAAATTACCGTCTGGCACTTTCTTCCACCGTTGAATACTCTAATTATCACATCAACAGGGCAGGATTAGGATCAGGCACGGTTGAAGAGAAGAAGGCTGCAGTTCTTGCGGCGATGAATACAACAATGACCAGAGTAAATGGGGTCTACGAGAAAACAATATCATTAACCATGACCATGGTCCCCAATAATGATTTGCTTATTTCGATCGGGACTGATGCTTACGGACCTGGATTTACCAATAATAACGGTAGTTTGCTCCTTAATGAAAATCAGGCCTTTATCGATGCGACAATCGGAACAGCAGCTTACGATATCGGTCACATCTTCAGTACCGGTGGCGGTGGAATCGCGCAGTTGAGATCGCCTTGTACTACGAGTAAAGCCCGTGGTGTTACAGGCCGCTCTGCACCGAGAACCGATGCCTTTGACATCGATTATGTAGCACACGAGATGGGCCACCAGTGGGGAGCCCAACATACTTTTGATAATTCGTGTGGTGGTAACAGATCGTCAGGAAGCTCCGTCGAGCCTGGAAGCGGAAGTACCATAATGGCTTATGCCGGAATTTGCGCGCCTAATGTGCAGCCTAACAGTGACGCTTACTTCCATGTAGTAAGTGTGAATCAAATGTATACTAATATCACCACTCAGAACAGCTCTGTATGTGGGGAAAAAACTCCGAACAATAATCAGGTTCCGGTAGTTCAGCCTCTTGCGAATTATACCATTCCAGCGGGAACCGCATTTGTACTGACCGGTAGCGCATCTGACCCTGACGGTGACGCAGTTACCTATCTTTGGGAACAAACCGATACCAGAACTTCAACAACTTCAACTGTGCCTTCGCCAACGCAGACCAATGGATCAGTATTCCGTTCTTTAACGCCTACAACGTCTCCTCAGCGATATTTTCCCGCAATGGCCTCCATAGCTGCAGGTAATCTTGCGCCAACATGGGAAGTTATCCCAACCGTAGCGAGAACACTTAATTTCGCTCTGCTCGTTAATGATAATAAAGCGACAGGTAATCAGGCTGCAAGACAAAATATGGTAGTAACTGTTGCAGGCACGGCACCTTTCAGAGTCACTTCTCAGAACGTTGCGGCTACATATACGGGTGAAACAGCAATTACCGTAAACTGGGATGTAGCAGGAACCAGTGCGGCTCCAGTTAACACTCAAAATGTTCAGGTTTTGCTTTCCACCGATAACGGATTAACTTATCCGACAGTTTTGGCTGCAAGTGTACCGAATACAGGAACTGCAGATGTAATACTGCCGAATATTGATACCTCTAATGCAAGAGTTATGGTGAAGGCGGTTAACAATATTTATTTTGCAGTAAATGCTACCAGATTTAATATCACTAAAAATCTTGCAGTGAGCGATACTTCTAAGAAAGGCTTCAGTCTTTATCCGAATCCTGCCAAAGGTGAAGTAAATGTTCAGTTGAAAAATAATGTAAAATCTGACTTCAAGATCTATGACCTTTCAGGAAGATTAGTGAAATCAGGGACACTGGCCGCAGATCAGAACAAGATCAGTATCGGTGAACTGAAAACAGGAACTTACAGAATTGTAGTTTCAGCTGACGGGGCAACTTACAGCCAGAATCTTATAGTGAAGTAAAATTTCGATATCCAAAAAAAGGCTGCCAGTGGCGGCCTTTTTTTATTTAATCTGTGTAGGTAAGACAGTCTGGTACTTATAAAATGTTTATATTTGAGAGGGATTCGTTTTCGGATCTTTTAGCTATCAGATATTCATTAACACTCACACTAAAAAGCATGGTAAAAAATTTCACATTACTTATTTTTACGATTTTATTTTACAACCTGAATGCTCAGAATAAACAGATGCCGAGCGAAATATTCTGGAACAGTTTAAAAAATCACTGTTCTAAATCCTACGAAGGAAAAATTACAGCCGGCGGTAAAGAAGGCGACGGTTTCACCGGTAAGCGTCTGGTGATGCAGGTTTTGAGTTGCGAATCTAACAGAATCAGAATTCCGTTTTATGTAGGTGAAAACAGTTCGCGCACTTGGGTTTTATCAAAAAATGATAAATCAATTTTAAAACTTAATCACGACCACCGCCACGAAGACGGTACAGAAGATCAGGTGACGCAATACGGCGGTCAGGCTCCGAATCAGGGCTTCGAAAATCTTCAGATTTTTCCGGCAGATGAAGAAACTGCCAACAGGATTTCTTACGCTTCAACGAATGTTTGGTGGATTACTTTAGATGAGAAAACATTCAGTTATAATCTGCGCAGAATTGGTAGTGACAGGGTGTTCACGGTTGAATTCGATTTAACCAAGCCTGTAGAATTTAATTCAAAACCATGGGGCTGGAAGGAATAGTTCTAATGCTCTAAAATAGTTTCAGGAGCAAACTCAAAAAATATTAAATTTGTTTTGAAATAAAAAAAACCTGAAAACATGCAGAACATTTTCGACGCTAAAGATGCGCAGAATTACATCGACAGAATCAACACCCTTACGCCGGAAACCCAGAGGAAGTGGGGCAAAATGAGCGTAGATCAGGTACTTGCTCATCTGAATGTCGCTTATGAAACGATTTACGAAACAGATAAACACCCCAAACCGGGTTTCATTGCAGGCTTTCTGCTGAAAAATTTCGTGAAATCAAAAACCGTAAATGAAATTCCGTACAAGCAGAACATCCCGACAGGTCCGATGTTTATTATTAAGGGCAACAAAGATTTCGAAACCGAAAAAAAGCGTTTGATCGGTTTCATACAAAAAACCCAGCAGTTAGGTAAAGAAGCTTTCGACGGTAAGATGTCGCACTCGTTTGGCAAACTTACCGCTCAGGAATGGAACAATATGCTGGCGAAACACCTGAATCACCATCTCGACCAGTTTGGTGTTTAATATGAAATATGTTTTCTTTTTTCTTTTGTGTTTTAGTTTGGCTTCAGCACAAAAAAGATTCGACCTGCCTGACTTAATTAAGAATAACGGTCATTATTTTGAAGGGGAAAAGGGCAAAAAACAGTCGATAAAAGTCAGTTTTACTTCGGTTTCATTGAGCGCCGGAATATCAAGTCTATATGACGTGGAAGCAAGTTTGCAGATCGGCGAAGCTACTCATAAGATCACAGGAACAGTGAATTACAATCAAACTGAAACTGCCAGAGTGAATGACGAATCAATTCAAATATACAGCGCTGTCTTAAACATTGAAAATCAAGGTGTTTTTAAAGGTTCTTTGGCACTTAAATTAATGCCCAAATTATTTAATGTTATTGTATTTGAAGGGGTTTTGCAAAAAGATAAAAAGAAAGTCGCGATGCATTTTGACAATTCTAACCAAATTATGAAAAATCTGGAATCATTAAAATAAAATTGTAATGAAAAAGTTTCTGTTTATATTCCTGCTGGCATCAGGTTTCGCGTTTTCTCAAATGCCTAATATCGCTGAAGTGTGGATGAATAAATCCCAACCTTACACGGGAACAATCGCAGGCAAAGAACCTCTCAAGATCAAAATTAATATTTCAGAACAGAACAGGAAAAACGATCAGGAATATTTTCTCGCAGGATATTCAATTGTTGAAAAGAACTTTTCAAAATTTGAAGGAAAACTGAAAATCAACCAATACCGCGACGGCAAAAAACGCAGTACCGTGTATGGTGAATACGAGCTTGCGGAAGAACCCAAAGGCAAACATTCCGGTATCTTTACCGGTAAATTCATTTACACTTTTATGTGGAATGCAAAACTTCAGCAGGTCGAAAAACAGTTCATCGAATTCATAGGAAACTGGAAGAGTTATGATGGCACATTAAGTTATAAAACAACATGGAAAAACCAGTAAAATGTTAAGAAAAGCCGCTGCAATAATCGCTGGAATAGTAGCCACCGGTATTGCCGTTGGGCTCGTTCAGCAGTTGGGTCATTATCTTTATCCACTTCCTGCAGGCACTGATCCCAATGATACAGCAGCGATTAAAGATTACGTTGAACATGCACCGTTTATGGCCGTTTTCTTTGTCATTATTTCTTATGCCGCAGGTGCATTGGCTGGCGGTTTTGTATCAACAATAATTGCAAACGACGGTAAAAAAATCTACGCCATCATTATTGGAATTTTGTTTCTAATTATTTCGGTTTATATGATGATCACCATTCCGTCACCCATTTGGTTCTGGGTTCTTGGGATCGCTGTTTGGCCCCTGGTTTTACTAGGCTATCGGTTGGCTCTAAAAAAAACAAGAGTATAGCAATCAATGATTTTTTAGACTCATTTTTCTGAAAATTTTTATAAAATGGAAGCTTTTCCCTCAATTAACTAACTAAAAAACTACAATCATGGCACAGATAAACGCGTACTTAACATTCAACGGAAACTGCGAAGAAGCTTTTAATTTCTACAAATCCGTTTTCGGCGGAGAATTTCCTTATATCGGCCGTTTCGGTGATATGCCTTCGGGTGAAGAAGGCAAACAGATGTCTGAAGAAGATAAAAACAAAATCATGCACGTCACCCTGCCTATTTCTCAGGAAACGGTTCTGATGGGATCTGATACAGGCGGGGAATATGCGTCGCAATTCAGTCAGGGAAACAATATTTCACTTTCAATCAACACCGATTCTAAAGAAGAAGCCGACAGGCTTTTCAACGGTCTTTCCGAAGGAGGAAATGTGACAATGCCTCTCGCGGAAACGTTTTGGGGCGCGTATTTTGGCATGTGGACCGATAAGTTCGGCATCAACTGGATGGTGAATTACGATGATCCGGAGAAAACCCAACATTAAAATTTTCAGGAGCAACAGGGTTTCGCTTTTTTGCTGAAACCCGTCCCGCTTTCCGCACTCGCTTTTTCAGGTCGCGGCCCAAAAAGCTCAAACAAATGCTCCAATCGGGGCTAGAAAACAATTTCGGTGTTTTATTCAAAGAATACCATTCGGCACCCAACTAAAAACCCTTTCAATTGAAAGGGTTTTTATATTTACATTGGTTATTCAGCGACAATTATACATTGACATTTTCCAGAATCACCGCGTAACCCTGTCCAACACCGATACACATTGTGGCCAGTGCGTATTTTTTGCCGGTTTTGTTCAGTTCCAGAGCTGCAGAATAGGTAATCCGCGTTCCGCTCATTCCAAGCGGATGACCGAGTGCAATTGCACCTCCGTTCACATTTACTCTTGCATCGTCGTTTGCAATTCCAAGTTCCTTCAGACACGCGATACTTTGCGCCGCGAAAGCTTCGTTCAGTTCGATGATATCGATTTGGTCTAAAGTAAGATTGGCTCTTTTTAATGCCAGTTTTGTAGCATCAACAGGGCCGATTCCCATAATTCGGGGTTCAACTCCCACAACGGCTGAACTTACGATTTTTGCTAAAGGTTTCAGTCCGTAATTTTTTACCGCGTCATCCGAAGCGATGAGCACTGCAGCGGCACCGTCATTTAATCCCGAAGCATTTCCTGCAGTTACGCTTCCGTTTTCTTTTATAAAAGCGGCTCTCAATTTTCCTAAACCTTCTAATGTGGAATTAGGTTTGATGAATTCGTCTTTGTTGATAATCATCGGATCGCCTTTTCGCTGCGTGATCTCGATATCTGAAATTTCTTCTGCTAACCTTCCAGATTCCTGCGCTTTTTTTGCCTTCATCTGAGAATTCAATGCAAATTCGTCCTGTTCTTCGCGTGATATTTTATAAATTTCTGCCAGATTTTCAGCGGTTTTTCCCATCGCTTCTATTCCGTACATTTTTTCCATTTCTGGATTAATGAAACGCCAACCAAAACTTGTATCGTACATTTTAGAATCTGTTCCAAAAGCGCTTTCTGCCTTTGAAATTGCGTAAGGTGCCCGTGACATTCCTTCCACACCGCCGGCAATAAAAAGATCCCCTTCGCCGGATTTTATTGCTCTCATCGCCTGAGCAATTGAGCTCATTCCTGATGCACAAAGCCTGTTCACGGTTTCTCCCGGAACACTGGTTGGAAGTCCGGCCAAAAGCAGAGCCATTCTTGCAACGTTTCTGTTATCTTCTCCGGCCTGATTAGCGCAGCCGATAATCACGTCATCAATTTTATCCAAAGGTAATTCCGGATTTTTGGCTACAAGGCTTTTAATCACGGAAGCCATCAGGTTATCTGTTCTTACCGGTGCTAAACTTCCTTTGAAATTTCCAATGGCAGAACGGGTTCCGTCGATAATATATGCGTCTTTATTCATATTTTTTGAATTTAATTTTTATTACTTATTTAATAAATTCCATTAAAGGAGTAATAAAGCGGTCGAAAACTTCAATGTGAGGCGAGTGTCCTACATTTTCGAGCTCGACCAATTTTGAATTTTGAATTTTTTTCTGGGTTTCCTTGCCTAAATTCTGATAAAGTCCCATTAAAGGCTGCAATTCTTTTGGTGCATTTCCTTTTCCAATAGCTGTTCTGTCGCGCGTTCCTATGATGAGAAGGGTAGGAACCGCAATTTTTTCAAAATCTTCAACAACGGGCTGCGTATAAATCATATCTGAAGTTAAAGCGGCATTCCAGGCGGTAATTGGGAAATCTTTGGAAACCGTCCAGCCCGCCAAAAGATTCAGCCATTTGTCATATTCCGGCTTCCATTTTCCGTCGTAATAAAATTTGAGTTGATAATCTTTATAGGAATCATAGGTGTTTTTAAGTTCAGCAGCATATTGTTTATCGATATTCTGGTAAGTCGAAAAATTCCGGTAATCTTCGAGTCCAATTGGATTTTCGAGAATCAGTTTTTCTATATTTTCGGGATACATCACCGCCATTTTTGTGGCGAGCATTCCTCCCATTGAATGTCCAAGGACGATGAAGTTTTGAATTTTTAAATCATCCAGTATTGATTTGGTGTTTTCGGCTAATTGCTGAAAACTGAACTGATACTGTTTCGGTTTTGAGGATTTTCCGAAACCGATCTGATCCGGCATAAGGACGCGGAAGCCTTCTTTCTGAAGTTCTTTTGCCGTCTGTTCAAAATAATATCCGTTGAAATTTTTCCCATGAAGAAGGACTATGGTTTTTCCGTTAGGTTTTGCAGGTTGCACATCCATGAAAGCCATTTTCAACTGCTGTCCCTGATTTTTTAATTCTTTAAACTGAACGGGAAAAGGATAATTTACCGCCGTAAGTTCAGCGTCCAAAGGCTGTAATTTTGATAAGTCCTGTGCTTTTGAAAATAAAGAGAATAATAAGATGAATAATGTGATTGGAAACTTCATATCGATCAATTTTCCCAAAAATACAAAAACAATCTGTCTTTGCTCTAAAGCACGCTTCTTTTATAGAGATTGGTGCAGCTGCTGATAAAAAGAACTGTAGCTGCAATTATTGCAAAAATAGAGACTGCTGAACCCGCTTCATTTGACTGTGAGATGGCGATAAATGCCCACGCGCCGACAAAAGCGAAGAACGGTGCGTTTTTCTGCCATGTCATCATAAGGTGGATAACAGATGCGACTGCGATCATAATAATCGTCCATGTGCTTTCAGAAATTCCCCAGCCGTTCCAACCGATTTTATGAAGCCAGGAAGCAGTTGCAACAATTAAGGCTACACTCATCCATCCAGCGTATATTTGAAAAGGAATATTAATGAACCCTTTTTCCGCGGTGCTGTTGTTATATTTTAAAGCTTCAAGTAAAATTTTGGTGAGGGAAACCATCGCAACCCCTAAAATTAAAACCGAAATTCCGCTGAAGCCGTACAACCAGGCGACGATCCACGCGCAGTTAGCAATGCAGGATATTACGAACCACCAACCGATGTTTTTTACAAAACCATCTGCTTCATTTTTGGCAGTATTAAATAAACTTCTCCCTGTGTAAAAAACGAAGCCCAACAAAAGCAGATAAATTAAACCCCAAATGGAAAATGCATAACCTGCAGGAGTAATTAAAGTATGGTACTGATCGGAAACATTTCCGATGGTTTTACCGTTGAAAATCCCTGTGTTGCTGAGATAATTAAAAATAATAGTGAAAATGAGCGAAAAGCCGTTGGCAACCTGTAGTATTTTTTTCATGGCGCGGAATTTATTTTAGTTCGTGCTTCTTCAAGACCTTTTTTACATGCAAGAAAAAATTATTCCAAATATCTTACAGATTGTTTTGCCACCATTCTTCGTACACTTTCAAATCATCTTCCCAGTTTACTTTTTCCCCTATTTTTGGGGTGATGATTCGAAGATTTTCCGTATTCAGTTGGGTCATTTTATCGAGCGGTTCTTTCCACGAATGATTTGCCAGGGCGAATTTCGAGTTATGAACCGGGATCATTCTTTTCGCATTAAGTTCTTTCATTGCTTTGATGTTTTCTCCCGGCATAAAGTGAATATACCGCCAATCCCTGTTATACTGGCCATTTTCAAGAATAGCAAGATCGAAGCTCCCAAATTTATCGCCGATCTTTTTATAATGATCATCGTAACCGCTGTCGCCGCCGATATAAATTCGCTGTTTCGGAGTTTCAAAAACGAAACTTGCCCAAATCGCCTGGTCACGCTTAAAACCGCGCCCGGAAAAATGTCTGGCAGGTTCGCAATAGACTTTAAAACCGTTTTCTAAATCTGAACTTTCGTTCCAGTCGAGTTCAATAAGTTTTTTAGGATCGTAGCCCCAGTATTCCAAATGTTCGCCGGTTCCAAGACCTGTAATCACTTTTTTAACTTTAGGAATGAGCTTCTTCACGGTTTCATAATCCAGATGATCCCAGTGATCATGCGAAATGATAAGATAATCCAGCTCCGGAATATCGTCAGTGGTGTACAGATCGGATCCTTCAAAAGCTTTGGTTGTAAAGGTAAAAGGCGACGCATTTCCGCTGAAAACCGGATCAACAAGGATTTTCTTGCCGTTGATCTGGATAAAATAAGAAGAATGTCCCATCCAGATATACGCGTTTTCGTTGGGATTCAGATTTTTTAAATCAGTTTTGGTAAAATTGAATTTCTCTGAAGGTCTGAGGTTTTCTTTCTTGCCGAAAAGAAACCTGAACATCACTTCCGGCATTGACGTGTCTTCTGCAAGTTGAGGTGTTTTATTGAGATTATCAAACTTTCCGTTTTTGTAATGCGGCGATTTCTGTATTCTCTCCATCCGTTCTCCAGACGGGCTTTTTCCGAATTTCGGATGTTTCATCACCAGATAAGTTGCGGTGGCAAGAACCGCGAGCAGAAAAAGTATGATAATCATAAGGTTTTTTAAAATCTTCATCTTATTTTAGACAGTTTTAATGGTTTAAAATAAAACTGTGTACACGAATTTTACTTTATAAATGGCTGCAAATGTAACCGAAAATTAAGGAAATGAATAAAATCATGGTAATAATTTTATCTATCACTGAAATAAATGTTAACTTTAATACCATCAAAAAAATCTAAGATTATGCACGAAAATGTTGTCATTAAACAAAGAGTGAATGCGCCCGTAGAAAAGGTATGGAACGCTTTGACCGATAAAGCGCAGATGAAGGAATGGTATTTTGATATCCCGGATTTTGAACTGGGACTTCACAAAGAGTTCAATTTTTATGAACCCGGCGAGGAAAAAAGGTTTCATCATCATGCGGAAATTCTGGAGGTGATTCCGAATGAGAAATTTAAGCACACCTGGTCTTACCCGGAAATCTCTAAAGAGAAAACGATTGTAAGATGGGAATTGGAGGAAGAAAATGGAGGAACAGTTATTACCCTCACGCACAAGGGTCTGGAGAATCTCAGTCATTTAGGCAAAGATTTCCAGAAAGAAAGTTTCGAAAACGGGTGGACCGGTATTGTGGGTCAGAGTTTAAAAGAATTTATAGAGAAATAGGTTAATATTGATTGAGGAAACACGCTGCGAGGCGTGTTTTTTTGTGGAAGATTTCGAATACGAAAAGATAACCGAATTGCTGTTCCAAAAATAGTTTAGGGAAATTTTTGAGAAGAATAAGGTAGAGAAGTTCTAGCCCCGATGGAACGGTATGTTTGAGCTTTTCAGCGCGGCGGCGCAGCCGTCGCGCTGAAGAGCGAGTAGTGACAGCGGGACGGGTCTCAGAAAGAAACGAAAACCGTGTTGCTTCTCATAATTACTGTTCTGCAGGTACCTGCGATCTGTCCTGAACTTTTTTGTAAGTGTAAGCGCTCATCATGATACTGAATTCATACAGTAAAAGCAGCGGAAATGCAGCCATAAGCATACTTAAAACATCTGCCGGAGTAATGATCGCAGCGACAACCATAATTAAAACAATTGCATGTCGGCGGTAAGTGCGCATAAATTGGGGAGTAAGAATTCCGATGGTCGTCAGAAAATAAACGATTACGGGAAACAAAAACACAATGCCCATACCCAGTACAACCTGCATGAATAAAGTGGTGTAATCGCTAAGATCGAAAAGCTGGGTAATGGAATCGGAAATGGTAAATAAGAGTCCGAAATTAATCGCAAAAGGAAGAATCAGGAAATATCCGCACAGAATCCCTACCAGAAAAAGTATCCACACAAAATTAATCATGAAGACTGAGTTTTTTCTCTCGTTCGGATGAAGGGCCGGAGAAATAAAGCGCCAAAGTTCCCAAACAATATAAGGAAACGCCGCTACGATACCTCCAAAAATAGAAACCGACATCATTACATTAAACTGCTGAAAGAGCTTCTTCTGCTGTACCGCAAAATGATCGGGGAGCACAATACTGTTTTCTCCAATCAGTTCCCGTGAGAAATGGTTTACCACCCTGAATGTAAAGAAATCGTTTCTCGTAGGCCCGAAGAAAATATGGTCCATAATCCAGTTCACATTAAATCCTACAACAATGGCACCCACGATAATGGCAATGATGGACCGGATTAGATGTCCCCGCAGCTCGCCAATGTGTCCCCAAAAAGACATTTCTTTTCCTTCGCTCATTTTAAAATTCTAGATTTGGAATTCAAGACTGCGAAATTACTGAAATATTGCCGAATACAGGAAACGGACGAAACAATTTTCGCCCGATTATCTTGATCATTCGTTTTATAAAAAACTGTTTTCCAGTAATCCTCTTTAATTTATACCTTCATCCAGAAGTCTGTGGATGTCGATGATTCCGTGGTATTTGCTATTTTCGGTTACAATCAGCTGACCGATGTTCTTGTCTTTGAGAATCTGCATCGCCTCTTTTGCAAGCGCATTTTTGTCGATACTTTTTGGGTTTCTGCTCATAATGTCTTTAGCCACAATCTTAGAAACATCCTGTTCGCTCAAGAGCATTCTCCTTAAATCTCCATCGGTAATTACTCCGGTGATTTCTTCTCCCTCGGTAACAACGGTGATTCCGTGCGAAGAACTACTCACAGAAATAATGATTTCCCGGATGTTTGCAGTGCTGGAAACCTGTGGCTTTTGTGAAGAAAGAAACTGTTCCACTTTCGCGGTGAGGTTTTTTCCCAAACTTCCTCCGGGATGGAATTTCGCGAAATCGTTTTCTTTGAATCCGTTGAGTTCCATAAGACAAACTGCCAAAGCGTCTCCCAAAGCCATTTGCACTGTTGTAGAACTTGTTGGTGCAAGTTTGATTGGACAAGCTTCTTTTTCTACCGAAGAGTTTAAAACAACGTCAGAAAATTCTGCCAGTTTAGATTTCAGATTTCCTGTCATCCCTATTAAAGCGGACGAATAATCTTTAAGAAAAGGAAGGAGATTTACAATTTCAGGCGAATTTCCGGAGTTGGAAATACAAAGCACCACATCGGTTTTCTGAATAACTCCTAAATCGCCATGAATCGCCTCTGAAGCGTGGAGAAACTGCGAAGGTGTTCCGGTAGAATTCAGCGTGGCAACAATTTTGTTTCCTACATGTGCAGATTTTCCGATTCCTACGATGATGAGTTTGCCTTTCGCGGAATTAATGATTTCTGTGGCTTTCAGAAAATTATCATCGAGCCGGTTTTTAAGATTTTCCAGCTCATTAATTTCAACGGATATGGCCTTTTTCGCGATTTGAAGAATTTCGGGATGGTTCATTTTGCTATTTTGAAAACAGGAAATTTTAATCCTATTAATATAAGGAAATATTTTATTTATATGCGTCCCAAAATTAGTAGTGTATATTTTTATTTTGATTTTTATTTTCTAACTTTGGGTGGTATGCAAATTTAGCAAACAATTTAAGACGAACTGCCACGGATGATTAATTTTGCGGTAAATGAAGGAATAAGGAGTTCAGTCTGCGCTATACAATTGAATAATAAAAAATGAAAACAAAAACTGCCGATTTATCGAAAGAACTCAAAAAATATTTCGGCTTCTCTACATTTAAAGGTCAGCAGGAATCAATTATAAAGAATTTACTGGAAGGCAAAGATATTTTCGTACTTATGCCCACTGGCGGCGGGAAATCTCTTTGTTACCAACTTCCTGCTTTAATTTCTGAAGGAACTGCGATTGTAGTTTCTCCGTTGATTGCGCTGATGAAAAATCAGGTTGATGCCGTTAACGGACTTTCCTCAGATCCCGGCGTAGCCCATGTGTTAAATTCCTCACTCAATAAAACCCAGACCAAACAGGTTTTTGATGATATCAGGGCGGGTCGCACCAAACTTTTATATGTAGCTCCAGAATCACTGATTAAGGAAGAATATCTTGATTTTCTGAAAGAGGTTAAAATTTCATTCGTAGCCATTGATGAGGCGCACTGTATCTCCGAATGGGGACATGATTTCCGACCGGAATACCGTAATCTAAAGCTGATCATCGATAAAATAGCAGACGTTCCTGTGATTGCTTTAACCGCAACGGCAACACCAAAAGTACAGGATGATATCCAGAAGACTCTGGGGATGTCGAATGCACTGGTTTTTAAAGAAAGCTTCAACAGGCCAAATCTTTTCTATGAAGTTCGCCCGAAAGTGAATATTGACAAAGAAATTGTAAAATTCATCAATCAGCATAAAGGAAAATCTGGAATTGTTTATTGCCTGAGCCGCAGAAAAGTAGAAGAATTTGCTCAGTTACTGCAGGTTAACGGAATCAATGCTTTACCTTATCACGCCGGACTCGATCAGAAAACCCGTGTAATGAATCAGGATAGATTCCTGATGGAAGAATGTGATGTAATCGTTGCCACGATTGCTTTCGGAATGGGAATCGACAAGCCGGATGTTAGGTTTGTGATTCACTACGATATTCCGAAATCTCTTGAAAGTTATTATCAGGAAACCGGAAGAGCTGGAAGAGATGGCGGTGAAGGAATTTGCTTGGCATTTTACGATCCAAAAGATATCGAAAAACTAGAAAAATTCCTTGCGCAGAAACCCGTTTCTGAGCGCGAAATCGGTCTTCAACTCCTGAATGAAGTAGTTGGTTATGCGGAAACTTCCATGAGCCGGCGACAATATATTTTATATTATTTTGGGGAGCAGTTTGATCCAGTAAGTGGTGCAGGTGCGCAAATGTGCGACAATTCTGTAAATCCACCCAAGCTGAAAGATGCTACCAAAGAACTGAATTTAGTTCTAAAACTTGTAAAAGATCTGGAGGAGAAATTCAAAACCAAAGATTTGATTTCAGTGATTGTCGGGAAAGAAAATTCTGTTACAAAATCCTACAAGCTTGAAACGACCAAGCATTTCGGTTTCGGAAAAAATGAAGCTGAAAACTTCTGGAAATCCATTATCCGGCAGGCAACCGTACAGGGTTATCTTCAGAAAGATATTGAAACTTATGGCGTTCTTAAAATCACCGAGAAAGGTCTGAAAGCCATTGAAGGGAAAGATAAAACGCCCTTCCTTATTGCTGAGGACCGCGAATATGATCTTGCCCAGACTAAAGCAGATTCCCAGCAGGTTCAGGTACAGCAAAACAGCGGTTTAGATGAAAATCTTTTTGTTCAGCTGAAAGAATTACGGAAGTCTGTAGCCAAAAAACATGGGATTCCGCCTTACACCGTTTTCATGGATCCCAGTTTGGAGGATATGACGGTACAGTATCCGGTTACGGTTGATGAAATCGGGAAAACTTACGGAGTTGGTGAAGGAAAAGCCAAAAAATACGGAAAAGAATTTGCAGATTTTATCAGGAAATATGTCGCGGAAAACGGTATCGAGCGAACTCAGGACATGGTCATCAAGCAGGTGGCCAATAAATCCAGCCATAAAGTATTCATCATTCAGAGTACCGATAAAAAAATTGATTTGGAGGATATTGCGAAAGCAAAAAATCTTTCGATGGAGGATTTGCTCAAGGAAATGGAACGTATTGTTTACCAGGGAACTAAACTTAATATCGATTATTACGTTGATGAAAATTTCGATGAAGATATTGTGGAAGAATTCATGGAATTTATGCGCGGCTCCGACAGTGACAGCATGAAAGTACTTCTGGCAGAATTCGGTGATGATTTAAGCGATGAGGAAGTGCGGATGCTCAGAATCAAATTCATCAGCGATGTCGCGAACTAACGGTCAAAACTCTAGAAATTGGCAACGGTTCAAAGCAAAAAATCAATTATTTTCATTCTTCCCGACCTCGATACCGGTGGCGCTGAGCGGATTGTAACTACCATTGCCAATCACCTCCCAAGAAATCTTTTCTCCGCAAAAATATTATTACTGCGGAAGGAAGGTGGTTATCTCGATATTTTAAAAGAAGATGTAGAAGTCATCGATATTAAAACTCCGCGGATCCGCCATTCTTTAAAGCCGATTCTACTCGAAATTAAGAAGAGAAAGCCAGATATTGTCTTCTGCGGTTTTGGAGAAATTAATGCTTATCTCTCACTTTTTATTCCGCTTTTTCCCAAGACCAAATTTATTGCAAGGGAAACTAATGTGGTTTCGCGACATGTCAAGCGCAAGGAAATCCGTTTTTTTTACCGATTTTACAGCAATTATCACCGGATTATCTGCCAAAGCGATGATATGATGCACGATCTAGTAGAAAATTTTAAAATAAGACCCAATAAAATCATTAAAATCAATAACCCGGTCGATTTCGATTTTATTGAAAAGCAGTTGGAAATTTCTATCAGACCCGAAGAAGCCTTTAAGAATGATTACAAAAATGTCGTCGCTATCGGGAATCTATCGTCCAGAAAGGGTTTCGATAATTTACTGAAGGTTTTTAGTCACTTAAAAAATCACAAAATTCTTCTCCATATTCTGGGCGATGGCAGAGATAGGGTTTTGCTGCATAAGAAAAAAGAAGAATTTGGATTGGAAAACGTTATTTTCCATGGACAGCAAAAAAATCCTTATCAGTTTCTGAAATATGCTGATTTATTTATACTTTCCTCACGTTATGAAGGTTTCCCTAATGTATTGTTGGAAGCCGGCGCCTGCGGTGTTTATGCGCTCGCCAATAACTGTCCGGGCGGAATCAATGAGATTATACAGCCCAAAATCAACGGAGAGATCCTAGCCATCGAAAATCATGAAGTTTTTGCTGAAAAAATCCTTGCAGTTTTGACCGAAACCCATTCTGGGGATTTAATTAAAGAATCCATCCGTTCAAGATTCTCGAAAGAATTAATACTGAGTAGCTACGAAAAAGTTTTTAATATTTTGTGATTGTGATCATATTTTAATTTTCAAAATTTGCACACTTTTTGAGTTTTGAAAATATTTTTTCAACTGATTTACAAGATGTTAACTTAAAAGATTTGTAAACTTTTTTTTAATCAGATAATCTTCTGTAATTTTATTTCGAAAAACGAATATTATTATGGAAGGCACAAAAACACCGATTCAACCCAAAACTTTTACTTATCAGGATGTTTACGAAAGTACGCTGCAATATTTTGAAGGCGATGATCTCGCTGCAAAAGTTTGGGTAAGCAAATATGCGCTGAAAGATTCCGACGGCAATATTTACGAACAGACGCCGGACGATATGCACCGCAGAATCGCAGCCGAAATTTCCAGAGTTGAAGCCAAATATCCAAATCCTCTTTCTAAAGAAGAAGTTTTCGATCTTATAAAAAAGTTCAAATATATTATTCCGCAGGGAAGCCCGATGACCGGAATCGGAAACGATTTTCAAATCGCTTCGCTCTCAAACTGCTTCGTGATCGGCAGCGGAACCGACAGTGATTCCTACGGAAGCATCATGAAAATTGATGAAGAACAGGTTCAGCTGATGAAAAGACGCGGAGGTGTGGGACATGATCTTTCCCACATCCGTCCGAAAGGATCTGCAGTAAAAAATTCCGCGCTTACTTCTACCGGTCTGGTTCCGTTTATGGAAAGATATTCCAATTCCACGCGCGAAGTGGCTCAGGACGGAAGAAGAGGCGCACTTATGCTTTCAGTATCTATTAATCATCCTGATTCTGAAGATTTTGTAAATGCGAAACTGGAGCAGGGTAAAATCACCGGAGCCAATATTTCTGTCCGGATTGATGATGAATTTATGAAGGCCGTGGTAGGGAAAGAAGACTATGTTCAGAAATACCCGATCCACAGCGAAAATCCTAAATTCAGTAAAGAAATTAAGGCCACAGATCTTTGGGATAAAATTATTCATAACGCATGGAAATCTGCCGAACCCGGTGTGCTTTTCTGGGATACTATTATTAAAGAATCTTTGCCCGATTGCTACGCAGATTTAGGCTACGAAACGGTTTCCACCAATCCATGCGGCGAAATTCCGCTGTGTCCTTATGATTCGTGCAGGCTTTTAGCGGTAAATCTCTTTTCCTACGTTGAAAATCCTTTTACAAAAAAGGCGAAATTTAATTTTGAACTTTTTAAAAAGCACGTCGGCTATGCCCAGAGAATGATGGATGATATTATCGATCTGGAAATGGAAAAAATCGACGCGATCCTTCTTAAAATCGATTCGGATCCTGAAGGAAATGAAATTAAAGCAACGGAAAAAAATCTATGGACAAAAATCCGCCAGAAAACCATAGAAGGCCGTAGGACTGGAGTCGGAATTACCGCGG
Source organism: Chryseobacterium sp. HSC-36S06 (assembly GCF_024171485.1). Classification (GTDB taxonomy): domain Bacteria; phylum Bacteroidota; class Bacteroidia; order Flavobacteriales; family Weeksellaceae; genus Kaistella. Next base: position 835,684 of record NZ_JALJZX010000002.1, on the reverse strand, counting down.
AAGGCGATATGTTAGCGGCTTTAAATATCCAGTACGGCAGTAAAGAAGGCAATGAATTTTCTACTTTGGTTCACAAAACATTAGCGCTTGCAGCATACCGTTCTTCCGTAGATATGGCGAAAGAAAGAGGAGCTTTCGCGATTTATGACGCGACTAGGGAAGAGAAAAACCCGTTTATTTTAAGATTGAAGGAGGCGGATGCGAAATTGTATGAAGACCTAAAAAAATACGGACGAAGAAATATTGCATTGCTGACGATTGCGCCTACCGGAAGCACTTCGCTGATGTCCCAAACCACTTCAGGGATTGAGCCGGTGTTTCTTCCTGTTTACAAGCGAAGAAGAAAAGTTAATCCTAATGATAAAGATGTGCGCGTAGATTTTGTTGATGAAGTAGGGGATTCATGGGAAGAATATATCGTTTTTCATCACCGTTTTAAAGAATGGATGGAAGTAAACCGAATCGATACTGATAAAAATTATACCCAGGAGGAAATCAATAAAATCATCGAAATTTCTCCTTACTACAAAGCAACTTCAAATGATGTTGACTGGTTGAGTAAGGTAGAAATGCAGGGCGCGATCCAGAAATGGGTAGATCATTCGATTTCAGTGACGATTAATATTCCGAATGATGCCACAGAAGAGCTGGTGAATCAACTGTACATCAAAGCCTGGGAAGTCGGCTGCAAAGGCGTTACCGTTTACCGTGACGGTTCACGTTCCGGAGTTCTGATTTCGAATGACGAAAAAAAGGAAGAAAAAACTGAAGTTCTTCAACCTGCATTTCCGACAAAAAGACCTCACGTTCTAGAAGCTGAAATCGTCCGTTTCCAGAACAATAAAGACAAATGGATTGCTTTTGTCGGTTTAATTGACAAAAAACCTTACGAAATATTCACCGGTTTGGCTGATGATGAAGAAGGAATTGCGCTTCCGCGTTGGGTGAACGAAGGTCTTATTATTAAAAACCGCGATGAGGACGGCAAATCACGCTACGATTTTCAGTTTACCAATCTGCGTGGCTACAAAACTACGATTGAGGGACTTTCACACAAGTTCAATCCTGAATTCTGGAATTACGCTAAATTGATTTCAGGAACTTTAAGACACGGTATGCCGATTGAAAATGTAGTGGAACTCATCAACAGACTAGAACTCGATTCTGAATCCATCAACAACTGGAAAGCCGGTGTTGCGCGTGCCCTTAAACGTTATATTCCGGATGGAACGGATGCCGGCGGAAAATGTTCCAATTGCGGTTCCGATCAGGTTGTTTATCAGGAAGGATGTTTGATCTGCAAGAATTGCGGAAGTTCGAAATGTGGGTAAAAAGAAGTTTAATCTGAAAAAAAGACGCAATTTTTGCGTCTTTTTTAGTGTCATTTATTTTGAACTATAACGTTATTGAGTATGTTTTTTAATTAAAATCGGGCTTTCATAGCCCTGATTGCAGCGGCATCCTTTTGCAGAACGAAGTGGAGCAAAAGAAAAAGCGGAAAGCGGGTTCCCGGCTCCTGAAAAGTGCAGGAAAATCTATCGAAAACGACACGGGCAAAACGGGAAAATATTTTGTAAATTTGTGCAACTTTAATTTTTAATAAATCAAACAAAAATAAAAATGAGTCAATTCGATGTTACCGTTATCGGTTCCGGTCCTGGAGGATATGTTGCTGCAATCCGTTGCGCACAGTTGGGTTTAAAAACAGCTATTATAGAAAAATATCCTACAATGGGCGGTACCTGTCTGAATGTTGGATGTATCCCTTCTAAAGCACTTTTGGACAGTTCAGAACATTTCGAAAACGCAAAACACAATTTCGCCAATCACGGAATTATCATCGACGAGCCAAAAGCAGATCTGGTACGAATGATTGCGAGAAAAAATGAAGTGGTAGATCAAACGACGAAAGGAATTACCTTTTTGATGGACAAAAACAAAATCACTGTTTTCGAAGGTGTTGGAAGTTTCGAATCTGCGACTCAGATTAAAGTAACGAAAAACGACGGTTCTACAGAAACCATCGATTCAAAATACACCATTATTGCGACAGGTTCCAAACCAAGTTCGCTTCCTTTTATTACGCTGGATAAAGAAAGAGTAATTACTTCTACCGAAGCTTTAAACCTTAAAGAAATCCCGAAACATTTAGTGGTAATCGGCGGCGGTGTGATTGGTCTTGAGTTGGGATCAGTATACAAAAGATTAGGTTCTGAAGTAACGGTGGTTGAATTTATGGATAAAATCATCCCAACCATGGATGGTGCTTTATCGAAAGAACTCAATAAAGTTTTAAGAAAACAGGGAATGAAATTCATGCTTTCTACGGCGGTTCAGGCGGTTGAAAGAAACGGCGATACCGTAAAAGTTACCGCGAAAGACAAAAAAGGCGAAGAAGTAGTGGTAGAAGGCGATTATGTTTTGGTTTCTGTAGGTAGAAAACCTTACACTGACGGACTTTCCCTTGAAAAAGCCGGTGTTGATCTGGACGAAAGAGGAAGAGTGAAAACCAATGAGCATTTACAGACTAACGTTTCAAATATTTATGCAATCGGTGATGTAGTTGCCGGAGCGATGTTGGCACACAAAGCATCTGAAGAGGGCGTTTTGGTGGCAGAACAGCTTGCCGGACAAAAACCGCACATCAATTACAATTTAATTCCTGGAGTAGTTTATACCTGGCCGGAAGTTGCTGCAGTTGGAAAAACTGAAGAACAGCTGAAAGCAGAAGGCGTTGCCATTAAAGTGGGTAATTTCCCGATGAGAGCTTTGGGAAGAAGCCGTGCTTCCGGTGATTTGGATGGTTTCATCAAAATCATTGCTGACGAAAAAACCGATGAGGTTTTAGGCGTTCACATGATTGGAGCAAGAGCTGCCGATATGATTGCCGCTGCTGTAACCGCAATGGAATACCGCGCAAGTGCTGAAGATATTGCAAGAATGTCTCACGCGCACCCAACTTTTGCAGAAGCAATTAAAGAAGCTGCATTAGACGCGACCGGAAAGATTGCGATTCACATGTAAGACTTTAATTAGTTAAGATATTTTAAAGAGAAGCTTCGGCTTCTCTTTTTTTGATTAAATTATTTAATTTTACTGAAATTAAGAGCATGAACGGTACAGAAAAGCAAATCAAGGACGGCGATTTCTGCAGGGTAACCAGCGGAACGCATAAAGGAAAATCAGGCACAGTTCAGGATATCAATCTGAGTAAAACCGGCCATATAACGATTACAGTTTTGCAGGAAAACGGTGTCCGGTTCAAAACTTTGGGTAAAAATGTAGCGGTTACTGAGAAATAAATCAGTCTTTTTTCTCGTAACGGAAATTGGGCTTGATGTTTTTATTGAGATAAGTTCCTTTTGAAAATGCCGCGCGGAAATCATCGAAAACCTCCTGCGGCACGTCCAGATAGTCATATACAGCTCCGGACACGTAAACGATGGTCAGGATCTGGAGTTCGGGCTTATAAAAATATTTTCTGATGACTGAAGAAGGCATAATTCCATTTCAGCAATATCCGTTCCTTTAGTTTTCTTACCTTTGCAGTCAATTATATATATCAGGCTCACCTATGGATCTCGGCAAAACTCAATTATTAAAAATCGCAGAAAAAAATTATTCAGGATTATTTCTGGAAGATGAAAACGGAGAAAGAGCATTTCTTCCTAAAATTTTTGCTTCAGAAGACGCCGAAATCGGGACGGAAATGGAAGTTTTTGTGTACCAGGACGACGACAAACTGAAAGCAACGACAGAAAAACCAAATGCCGAAGTAGGTGAATTTGCCGTGATGAATTGCGTGCAGAGCCTTCCCAGCGGTGCTTTTATGGATTGGGGAATTATCAAAGATTTATTCATTCCGTACAAGCAGCAGAAACAGAAGATTGTTGAAGGAAAAAGATATTTGGTTCACGTTTATATTGATGAATTTTTAAACCTGATTACCGGAACCACACGTTTCAAAAGAAATCCTGCATATGAAGATCTGCCTTTCAGAAAGGGCGATAAAGTGAATCTGATTTTAATGGGCGAAGGCGAACTGGGCTGGAATGTCATTGTTAATAAGCAATATATCGGTTTGATTTACGCATCTGATGTTTATAAAAAACTTTTCCCGCTTTCTGAAGAAATCGGCTATATAAAATCCATCCGTGAAGACGGAAAAATTGATGTCTCTCTTCAGCCGGAAGGTTATGAAAATAATGACGAATTCCAGCAGATTATTTTAGATAAATTAAAGGAAAACTACGGTTTACTCTATCTTTCCGACAAGTCTGAGCCGGAAGAAATCAAGCAGGAATTGCAGATGAGCAAGAAGAATTTCAAGAAAGCCATCGGCGGATTGTACCGTGACAAAAAGATCGAGATTTTGGAAGATAAAATAAGGTTGGTAGAAGAAAGCGAATAATTTCGGCAAAGAAATTTCACAACCTATTCAATATAAAAAAGAGCAGTTTAAACTGCTCTTTTTTTTTGTCGGGATGACTGGATTCGAACCAGCGACCCCTTGCACCCCATGCAAGTACGCTACCGGGCTGCGCTACATCCCGAACGCAGTGCAAAAATAAGGATTACCAAATGATTTTCAAAATGAATTTTACCTCTAATTCCTGTTTTTTATCAATAGCCATCCGCTTAGAATACGTCCTTTGAAAAATTTATTCCTTCCTTACCAACAATATCCAGTCTTCCTCAAGCAATTTATAGCCTATATCATAAACAAAACGGTATTCTGCACCGTTTTTATAAATTTTCAAGCTGGTAAAATATTCAAAATCAAAACCTTCAGAAGTCAGTTTGTTGCGGGTGGTTTTCGCTTTACCTTCGGTAAATTTCTGCTCGCTTAATATTCGGTGATTTTTGCGCAGTTTATTGTTGATGTTGCGCATGAGGTTCGAGGAATCCTTATTGTGCTTGTTGTTGTAAGAATTTCTGCAGCCGTCGTTGCAGAATTTTTTGTCGCTGCGTCCAATGATTTTGTCGCCACATTCCAAACAGTATTCCATGTTTTTAGTTTTTTATTTTTGTAGCAAAAGCGATGATGTGTCCATCCGGATCTGCAAAATAGAAAGCCATGTCGCCCCAGTTTCGCTCCTGTAAACCACTTATCACTGCAATTTGGTTATCATGAATATTCTTAAGTGCCGCTTCAATATCATCTACGTAAAGATAAAGTTCACATCTCGGTATTCCTGTTCCGCTTTCCGGCGGTGGTGTCTTTCCGGCCAAGATTTTGGCGATTCCACTGTTAGGCATTAAACCTAAAGTAAAATCATCAGTTAAGTGAAATTCTGTCATACCGGGAACATTCAGATCTGGCTTCAGACGCAAAATTTTCGTGTAAAACTCAGTACTGATCTCCTGATTTTCTACGTACAAAATCGTGTGGATTTTCTGAATGCTTTTCATAAGTGCCCTAAAATAAAAGTGATATCTTACTCAAATATAAGTAAATATCCGTTTGCTACCGGATAAATTTTGTAATTTTTGAATTTTTTTCATTACCAATTAAAAAATAGTTTCTACATTTGTCCCACAAAACAAACAGAATGTTCAATCAATTACATCATCATCATCTTCATTCTTGCACTCTCGCGAGCTGATTATGATATGCTGTAAATCACCAATATTTAATCCCGCCTGAGTAAATCAAGGCGGGATTTTTCTTTTTATCTACTTCCGGATTTCGATTTACTCATGCTTTTTTCAAAATAAAACCAATGAGTAAACTTAAAATTGCCATCCAGAAAAGCGGCAGGCTCAACCAGAAATCGGTTGCTCTTTTAGAGGAATGCGGACTGAAATTCCCCAACGGCGGCGGAAAACTGATTACAGAATGCACCAATTTCCCTGTGGAAATCTTATTTCTGCGTGATGATGATATTCCGCAGTATGTGGAACAAAATGTCGCCCATATCGGCATCATCGGTGAAAATGTGTTTCTCGAAAGTGAAAAAGAAATCACCATCGTCGAAAAATTGAATTTTTCGGCCTGCCGTTTAAGTCTTGCTGTTTCAAAAGAAACTGATTATCAAGGTTTAAATTTCTTCAGCGGTAAAAAAGTCGCCACTTCTTATCCCAATATTCTTCAGAAATATTTTAAAGAAAATAGGATCGAAGCGACTGTTGAAGTCATCTCCGGAAGTGTTGAAATTGCGCCGGGAATTGGTTTGGCTGACGGAATCTGTGATATTGTGAGCAGCGGTTCAACCTTGATTTCCAATGGATTGAAGGAGGTTGAAACGGTAATTACAAGCCAGGCTGTGATTGTTGCAAACCCAAAACTGGATGAGGAAGCTCAGCAGATTTTAAACAAACTGCTTTTCCGCATAAGATCAGTTCAGAAAGCCAAGGAAAACAAGTACATCCTGCTGAATTCTCCTAATAGTCAACTTGAAAAAATAATTCAAATTCTTCCCGGAATGAACAGCCCAACCATTCTTCCACTAGCAAAAGAAGCATGGAGCAGTTTGCACTCCGTCATCAGCGAAGATAAATTCTGGGACGTCATCGATGAGCTGAAAGAAGCGGGTGCTGAAGGAATTCTGGTGGTTCCTATTGAAAAAATGATTCTCTAAATCCAAAATAATCCACATGAGAAATATAATTAATATTCCAATTTCTGATTGGGCCAAAATTTGCGAAAGACCGGTATTCCCTGCTGAAGATTTGGAAGACAAAGTCAAAAATATAATTGAGCTGGTTCAGCAAAAAGGCGATTCGGCTTTGAAGGAATTGAGTTTGCAGTTTGATAAGGCCGTAGTTGAAAATCCGAAAGTAAGCGAGGCAGAAATAGAAGTTGCAAAACAGCAGGTTTCCGATGAATTAAAAGAAGCGATTGCTGTCGCTGCTAAAAATATCAGATCTTTTCACGAGGCACAGCAAATCACTGAAAGTGTGGTTGAAACCATGCCAGGAATTCAATGCTGGAGAAAAAGTGTGGCTATTGAAAAAGTAGGTTTATATATTCCGGGCGGTTCTGCACCATTGTTTTCAACGATTTTAATGTTGGGAATTCCCGCCAGGATCGCCGGCTGTAAAACGCTTATTTTATGTACGCCGCCCGACAAAGATGGAAAAATTAATCCCGCAGTTCTGTACACGGCAAATTTTCTGGGTATTACCGAAATTTTTAAAGTGGGTGGCGCGCAGGCGATTGCTGCTTTGGCTTACGGCACGGAAACGATTCCCAAAGTGGATAAAATCTTCGGTCCCGGAAATCAGTTTGTCACCAAAGCAAAGGAACTTGTGCAGAAGAGCGGAATTGCCATCGATCTTCCGGCCGGACCAAGCGAAGTTCTGGTAATTGCAGATAACAGTGCTGATCCTGATTTTGTCGCTTCTGATCTACTTTCTCAGGCCGAGCACGGACCAGACAGCCAGGTTGTTTTGCTTTCAGATTCGTCTGAATTTGTAGACAAAGTGCAAGTTGCTGTTAAAGAGCAGTTGCGTGCTTTACCGAGAGCCGATATTGCTGAGAAGGCACTTGAAAACAGCTTTTCTGTGGTTTTAAATTCTACTGACGAATGTGTGCAATTCAGCAATATTTATGCACCGGAGCATTTAATTCTGGCCATTGAAAATGCGGAAGAGTATGCAGAGCAAATTCAGAATGCGGGTTCGGTGTTTCTCGGGAATTATTCCTGCGAAAGTGCCGGGGATTACGCTAGCGGAACCAATCACACGCTGCCCACAAACGGGTACGCAAGAAGTTACAGCGGTGTTTCCTTGGACAGTTTCGTGAAGAAGATTACTTTCCAGAATATCAGTAAATTAGGGTTGCAAAATATCGGTAAATCGGTGGAAGTAATGGCGGAAGCAGAGCAGCTTTTGGCACACAAAAATGCCGTTTCAATAAGACTCAAAAAAATACAGAATGAAAAGTAAAGTTCAACAGTTCGTAAGAAAAAACATTCAGGCTTTGGCGCCGTATTCCAGTGCACGAGACGAATATTCTGGGAAAGAAGGCATTTTTTTGGATGCCAATGAAAATCCTTTCGGCGTTTACAACCGGTATCCCGATCCCTATCAGCCTGCGCTGAAGGAAAAGTTGGCGCAGATTAAAAACACTTCAGCGGATCAGATTTTTATCGGTAACGGAAGTGACGAAGCCATCGATCTGGCGTTCAGAATTTTCTGTGAACCGGGTCAGGATAAAGCATTGACCTTTGTTCCGACTTATGGAATGTATGAAGTTTCTGCCAACATCAATGATGTAGAACTCATTAAACTTCCCTTGAATGAAGAATTTCAAATTGATAGAAACCTTTTACAGCCCTTTTTTTCAGACAAAAACCTGAAACTGATTTTCATCTGTTCCCCGAATAATCCGACAGGAAATTTATTGAGAACCGGTGATATTGAGTTTATCCTTAAAAACTTTAACGGAATTGTCCTCATCGATGAAGCGTATATTGATTTCTGCGATCAGCCGTCTTTCATTAAAAAAATCAGCGAATATCCTAATTTAATCGTGATTCAGACTTTGAGCAAAGCGTGGGGATTAGCAGGAATCCGTTTGGGAATCGGTTATATGAATGAAGAAATTCTTTCTTATTTCAACCGCGTGAAGGCACCTTACAACATCAGTACGGTGAATCAGCAAACTGCACTCGATATTCTGAATAAAGAACAAGACTATCGACAAAAGGTAAAAGATATTCTGGCCGAAAAAGAGCAGCTGATCCAAAATCTTACCTGTGTGAAAGGAATTCTCACGATCTATCCTTCAGATGCCAATTTTCTGCTTGTGGAGGTAGAAAATGCTGATGAACTTTATGAAAAACTCATCGCCAGAAAAATCATCATCAGAAACCGGAATTCCGTCATTAAAAACTGTGTGCGGATCTCTGTAGGAACTTCAGGGGAAAACGAACAATTACTAAATGCTTTAAAAGAATTCAGCAATGACTAAAAAAGTTTTATTTATAGACCGCGACGGAACCATCATCCGCGAACCTGAAGATTTTCAGATCGACAGTTTCGAAAAGCTGGAATTTCTTCCTAATGTCTTCAGCAGTCTTTCCAGAATTGCCAGAGAACTGAACTATGAACTCGTTATGGTAAGCAATCAGGACGGTTTAGGAACAGATTCTTTTCCTGAAAACACCTTTTGGCCTGTGCAGAATTTCATCCTCAATGCTTTAAAAAATGAAGGTGTGAATTTTGCGGATGTGTTGATTGATCCTTCTTTCGAGCATGAAAACGAACCTACCAGAAAACCGGGAACAGGCATGCTACAGAAATACATTTACGGAAACTACGATCTGCAGAATTCATTTGTAATCGGAGACCGGCAAACCGATATTAAACTCGCAGAAAATTTAGGAACGCAGTCGATATTCATCAGTGAAGCAGAAAATGCGGAGGCAACGCTTGCCACCAGTGACTGGAACGAAATTTACCAGTACTTGAAATCGGTCCCAAGAATCGGTAAAGTGAAAAGGGAAACCCTGGAAACTTCCATGGATATTGAGGTGAATCTTGATGGCAGCGGTGTGTCAGAAATCAATACAGGTTTGCCTTTTTTCGATCACATGTTGCAGCAGATTTCAAAACACGGTAACCTCGATCTGAATGTACAGGTAAAGGGCGATCTTGAAATCGATGAACACCACACGGTTGAAGATACGGCCATTGCTTTGGGTGATGCTTTTCTACAGGCGCTCGGCAACAAAAAAGGCATTTCGCGGTACGGCTTTTTACTTCCTATGGATGACTGTCTGGCGCAGGTGGCTGTGGACTTCGGGGGAAGACCGTGGCTGGTTTGGGAAGCAGAATTCAAAAGAGAAAAAATCGGCGATGTTCCCACGGAACTGTTTTTCCATTTCTTTAAATCGTTCAGTGATCAGGCACGATGTAATCTGAACATAAAGGCTGAAGGCGACAATGAACACCACAAAATCGAAGCAATCTTCAAAGCTTTCGCAAAAGCAGTGAAAATGGCGGTAAGCAAAACCGAAAACTACAACATCCCAAGCACCAAAGGAATTTTATGATCGCGATACTGAAATACAATGCAGGAAATGCCACATCCGTAGAAAATGCGGTGCAGCGGCTCGGCTACGAAACGGTAATTACCGATGATATTGCAGTACTGAAAGCTGCAGAAAAAGTAATTCTTCCGGGAGTTGGTGAGGCAGCTTCGGCCATGAATTATCTGAAAGAAAAAGGACTCGATGAGGTGATTAAATCATTGAAACAGCCGGTTCTGGGAATCTGTCTCGGCATGCAGTTGCTTTGCGAATCATCGGAAGAAGGCGACACCCAAACGTTAGGTGTTTTCAATACCAAAGTGAAAAAGTTTCCACCGGAAGATCTTGTTCCTCACACGGGTTGGAACAATTTTACTGCCGTAAAAGGAAAGCTGTTTGAAAACGTACGCGTTGACGAAAACTGCTATTTTGTTCACAGTTATTATGCAGAAATCAGTGATGAAACCGTGGCGGTAACTGATTATATTCTGCCTTTCAGCGCGGCTTTACAGAAAGATAACTTCTACGCCACCCAGTTTCACCCCGAAAAATCTGCCCCCACAGGTCTTCAGATTTTAAAAAACTTTTTAAGCTTATGAGAATTATTCCGGCCATCGACATCATCGGTGGAAAATGTGTGAGATTAACCAAAGGCGATTACTCCACCCAAAAAATATACAGCGAAAATCCGTTGGATATGGCGCAGATGTTTGAAGATGCAGGCATTCAATATCTTCATGTTGTGGACCTCGACGGTGCCAAAACCAAACAGATCGTCAATTACAAAACGCTGGAAGTTTTGGCATCGAAAACCAGTCTGCAAATCGATTTCGGAGGCGGTATTAAAACTGAAAACGACATTAAAACCGCTTTCGACTCTGGCGCAAAGCAGATTACCGTGGGAAGTATTGCTGCTCAAAATCCTGTTTTAATGCTCGAATGGCTGAATCTATACGGTTCCGACCGAATTATCCTCGGCGCCGACTGTAAAGACCGTAAAATCGCGACCAACGGCTGGCTCGAAAGCAGCAATCTTGATGTGGTTGCTTTTATTAAAGAATATGAATCCAAAGGTGCAAAATACGGAATTGTTACCGATATTGACAAAGACGGAATGCTTTCGGGACCGGCTTTTGAACTGTATGACGAAATCCTGGCCGAGACAGAAATCAACCTTATTGCAAGCGGAGGAATCACGACCATTGAGGATGTTCAGAAATTAAAAATCATGGGTTGCGAAGGCGCGATTATCGGCAAAGCCATTTATGAAGGCACCATCAACCTCAAAGAATTAACAGAATTATGCTGAAGAAAAGAATTATTCCGTGTTTAGATATTAAAAACGGAAGAACGGTAAAAGGAATTAACTTTCTGGAGATCAGAGATGCAGGTGATCCTGTAGAACTCGCGAAAAGATATGTGGAGGAAGGCGCAGACGAACTCGTATTTCTTGACATTACGGCAACCCTTGAAAACCGTAAAACGCTTACAGAACTCATCACCCGCATTGCTTCGGAAATCAATATTCCTTTCACAGTGGGCGGTGGCATCAATACACTGGAAGATGCGAAGATGATTATCGATTCCGGTGCAGATAAAATCAGCCTCAATTCTGCGGCGATTCTGCGTCCGGAACTCATTACAGAGATCGCGCGTTTTTTTGGAAATCAGTGTGTGGTATTGGCGGTTGATACCAAATTCGTTAATGATGAATGGATTGTTTTCCGCAGTGGCGGAACCATTATTACTGATTTAAAAGCTACCGACTGGGCGCAGAAAGGCGCCGAACTGGGTGCGGGAGAAATTTTGCTGACTTCGATGAATAATGACGGAACGAAGAACGGTTTCGCCGTCGACATCAGTAAAGCAGTTTCGGAAGCTGTTTCCATTCCGGTGATTGCATCGGGAGGGGCGGGAACCATGGAACATTTTGCTGAGGTTTTCACCCAGACGAATGTCACAGCTGCGTTGGCTGCAAGTGTTTTCCACTTTGGTCAAATCCCAATTCCCGACCTTAAACAATATTTAAAAACCAAAAATATCCCGATAAGAATATGAAACCTGATTTTAATAAAAGCGACGGCCTGATTCCTGTAATTGTTCAGGATGAATTGAGCCTGCAAGTGCTGATGTTAGGCTATATGAACCAAGAAGCATACGAAAAAACGCTTTCGGAAAAGAAAGTGACATTCTTCAGCAGAAGTAAAAACCGGCTCTGGACGAAAGGCGAAACCTCCGGAAATTTCCTTTGGGTGAGAGATATTAAACTTGATTGTGATGATGACACGCTTTTAATTCTTGCTAAAGCAGATGGGCCAACCTGCCACAAAGGAACGGTTTCCTGTTTCAATACGCAGCCTGCAAAAGGATTTCTGTACCGTCTGGAAGAAACTATTTCTGAAAGGATTGACCAGAATATTGAGGGTTCTTACACCAATCAGCTTTACAGAAGAGGCATCAACAAAGTCGCCCAAAAAGTAGGAGAGGAAGCTGTAGAATTGGTGATCGAGGCCAAAGACGATAACGATGAGCTTTTTAAAAATGAAGCAGCTGATCTGATGTATCACTATTTAATTCTCCTCAAAGCCAAAGGATTTACGCTGGAGGAAATTGAAGAGGTTTTAAAGGCAAGGGAGAAATAAAAATCTACTTTTCTTCCTGTATGTTTTCGACTAGTCGGCCTTTGTGTATTTAGATAAAAAATTTAATCAGTTCTTTTGCCTTGAAGCAAAATAACCAAAAATTCAAGACTGGAAACTCCGGCTAAAATTTTAAATATTTCCCTAAAATTTCCAAAACTGGGACGGAAACTAGATTTATTGTTTAATTTCCATTACCGCCACTCAAACAGTGGAAATTTTTTAACGTAAAATATTGAAAATTTCTTAACGCCTCGGTTTCCTATGTCATCTTGAAATTGATGAAAAACTAAAATTTTTCCGGGCTAAGATTTCTCCGTTACTAGATAAAGAGGATCTTCCAGAATATTGACATCAATAATGGCTTCGGCATTTTTCAGAAGGGCGATACAGTCCGGACTTAAATACTGGAGTCTTACCGTTTTTCCCGCCTTGTGGTAGCGGTTGGTGATCACGTTTAGCGCTTCAATCGCCGACATGTCAACCACGCGGCTTTCTTTAAAATCGATGATGATTTGTTCAGGATCATCTGCCACATCAAACTTCTCTGAAAAATTCGTAACCGAACCAAAGAATAATGGACCGTAGATGTCGTAATGCTTCACGCCGTTTTCGTCGACATGTTTCCGTGCACGGATTCTTTTCGCATTGTCCCACGCAAAAACCAGTGCCGAAATAATTACTCCAATCAAAACCGCCAAGGCAAGATTATGAAGGAAAATGGTAATCAACGTCACCACAATCATCACGAATATATCCGACTTGGGCATGCGTTTGAAGATCCTCAGACTTGCCCATTCAAACGTACCGATGGCGACCATAATCATGACGCCGGTCAGCGCTGCCATCGGTAATTTTCCAATAACGGGAGCGCCTACCAAGATGATGACTAAGATGGTTAAAGCTGCTACGATTCCTGAAAGCCTTGCACGCGATCCGGCGGAAAGATTCACCAACGTCTGCGCAATCATCGGGCAGCCACCCATTCCGAAGAAGAATCCGTTCAGGATATTGGCACCGCCCTGTGCAACACATTCGCGGTTGGAATTTCCTTTTGTTCCTGTAATTTCATCAACCAAATTCAGGGTTAAAAGTCCCTCTGTCAAGCCTACTGCTGCCATGATCAGGGCATAAGGAAAGATGACCTGCAGCGTTTCCAGATTCAATGGAATATTGGGAATATGAAAAGGAGGAAGGCTTCCGCTTACTGAGGCAATGTCTTCTACCTGCTTGGTATCAATATTAAAAATCATAACGATGGCGAAAACCACTGCAATCGCCACGAGTGATGCCGGGATTTTCTTTGTGACTTTTGGGAGCAGCACGACGATGGCGATGGTGAGCGCTACCAAACCTGCCATAACGAGAAACGGTGTACCGGTAAGCCATTCGGTTTGCCCGTTGGTGGATATTTTAAACTGTTCCAGCTGCGACATGAAGATGATCACGGCAAGACCGTTCACAAAACCAAACATCACAGGCTGCGGAACGAGTCTGATGAATTTACCGAGTTTCAGGAGTCCGACGATGATCTGTAAAACACCGGCCAGAGCGACCGCTCCAAAAACATATTCGAGACCGTGGGATTTCATTAGGGCAATGAGGACGATGACAGTAGCGCCGGCACCTCCGGAGATCAATCCGGGCCTTCCGCCGAAAACAGCAGTAACCAATCCCATAATGAAAGCCCCATACAATCCTACCAACGGCGGAAATCCGGCTAAAATGGCAAAGGAAAGCGACTCGGGAATCATGGTCATGGCGACGGTGAGTCCGGCGAGTATTTCGGTGCGGTAGTTTACTTTCTGGGAGAAATCGAAAAGGTTGAGCGCAGCTTTCATGAGTAATTTAAAGCTGCAAAAGTAGGGTTTTGGTAAAGGAGTGGCAAGTTTGCGGATGTTTATTGCCTATACTATACTGTTATTCATTTTGTTGTGGACTGAGATGTAAGTGGAGACCGTTCGTGCTTCGTTCGTGCTGAGTTGCCAAATAGACCATTTATTCCGAAGGACTCACGAACAAATGTGGTAGATGATGCGAAGAAGGAAATACGGCCCAAGTACGGCTGAACTACGGCTCAACCTCAGGGAAATCTTTATTAATAATGATTACGGAAGAATTAATAGGGTAGAAATTCTATTTTTTTACACAATGTTGAAAATAGTAATCTGCTGTTTGTGTGGTATTTGTAAAGTTAATGAATATTTTAAATCCAGATGAAATAATGTCTTTTATTCGCCTATATCATTTAAAAACCGGTTATCTCATATCCGCTTACATAAAGAGTAACAGACTGGTGGCCATTACGGCCATTCCGGCAATTACGCCACCGATCGCGATGTGGTGTTTCCCGTATTCCTCGGCGGCAGGCAGTAATTCATCCAGAGAAATATAGACCATAATTCCGGCAACACCAGCGAAAATAAACCCAAACATACTGTCGCCGAAATAGCTTCTCAGAATAAAATATCCCAGCAAAGCCCCGACCGGCTCTGCCAGTCCGGATAAAAAAGAGTATCCGAAAGCTTTCTTACGGTTTCGTGTTGCATAATAAATAGGCACAGAGACCGCGATACCCTCCGGAATATTGTGTATGGCAATGGCTACTGCAATGCTGATTCCCAGTGCCGGATCGCTGATGGCACTCATGAAAGTAGCCAGCCCTTCCGGAAAATTGTGAATTGCTATAGCTACCGCCGCAAACTTTCCCATCCTTAATAATTTGTCGCTGCTGGCGGTGTTCCAGTTCTTTTCATCGATGTTTTTTACTTCATGGGGATTTTCAAAGGAGGGAATCAGCATATCGATCAAAGCGATAACGGCGATACCTGCAAAGAAAGCGATTACCGTGTAAATGTGCCCGGACTTCATTCCGTACACTGCCACAAGAGAGGTCTGAGCTTTAACAAGAATTTCAACAAAGGAAACGTAAATCATTACTCCCGCAGAAAACCCCAGAGAGGCGGCCAGAAATTTGGGATTGTAGGTTTTTGAGAGGAAGGCCATCAGACTTCCGATGCCCGTCGCCAGGCCGGCAAATAAAGTTAATCCAAATGCAAATAATATATTTCCTGATTCCATTGATGTTTTATAAAAGATTTGGTTTTATCATTAGATTTTGCCAAAGATATTATGAAGTTATGTTATTATAGTAATTTCTACCTGGATTTTTAATGCGTAGGTAGATCGCATTGGAATGGAGATTTCATCTGCAATGGCAGGAGTAAAAATGAGATGAAAGTTTATTTAAAAATTCTGGCCATACAGATGATTGTTGGGAGTGGGAAATAAAAAAGCACAGTTAAAAAACCGTGCTTTTAAATAGTTAGGCCTCGTGGCCGTACATTTTGTTGTAGAGTTTAAGGAAGCGCTCTTTGACCGCTTTACGCTTAAGTTTGAGCGTTGGAGTGAGAACGCCGGAATCGATGGACCAGATTTCCGGGGTCAGTTCGAAGCGTTTGATCTGTTCCCAGCTGCCCAGCTTGGTGTTGAGGTAATCGATTTCCTTACCGATTCTTTCCTTGAGTTCCGGGCTGTTGGCCATCTCTTCCGGTGTGGTTCCGATGGTGATATTTTTGCGTTCAGCCCAGTGCTGTACAAAATTGAAGTCAGGCTGAATCAGTGCGCAAGGCATCTTTTCACCATCGCCTACCACCATGATCTGCTCAATGAATTTCGAGGCTTTTGCCTGGTTTTCAATAACCTGAGGTGCGATGTATTTTCCGCCGGAGGTTTTGAACATTTCTTTTTTACGGTCCGTAATATGCAGATAACCTTCTTCATCGATGTGTCCGATGTCGCCGGTTTTGAAATAACCGTCTTGTGTAAAAACTTCTTTGGTCATTTCCTCGTTCTTGAAATATCCTTTGAACACGGAAGGACCTTTTACGGTAATTTCACCGTCTTCCTGAATTTTAACGTCCAAATTTTCAAGCACGTGTCCCACGGTACCCACTTTAATTTTACCAAAACTGTTCACCGAAATTACCGGCGAGGTTTCTGTTAAGCCATAACCTTCCAGAATCGGTATTCCGGCATTCTGGAACATTTTGTTCAATCTGGGCTGAAGCGCTGCTGAACCCGAAACCAACGTAATGATGTTACCACCCAAACCTTCTCTCCATTTGGAGAATACGAGTTTATCTGCGATGGTTTCCATGAGCCCCGAAGGTTTGCCGAGTTTCTGCTTGGCTTTGTTGATGCCCAGTGCCCATAGGAATATTTTTGATTTCAGACCGCCTGCGCTGGTTCCTTTGTCGTAAATTTTATCGTATACTTTTTCGATCAATCTTGGCACTACCGACATGATGTGCGGTTTAACTTCCTTGATATTATCGCCCATTTTTTCGATGCTTTCCGCAAAATAAACGGAGTAGCCATTGTACTGATACAGGTAAAATAACATTCTCTCGAAGATGTGACAGATCGGAAGGAAACTCAGGATTCGGATATCACTGTTCTGTAAACCTTTAACCCGTGGAATTCTAGGGTCCGAAGCCAGTACATTGGAAACGATATTGTGGTGGGTGAGCATTACGCCTTTTGGTCGTCCGGTGGTTCCGGAGGTGTAAATAATGGTAGCCAGATCCTCGGAATTGATGCTGTTGCTAAGATCATTGACCTCGTTTTGCGTGGCATCATCATTCCCGAGATCCAGAATTTCGTTCCAGTTTGGAGCCCCATCAACCTGATCGAAGGTGAAAACACCCTTCAATGTTGATACATTGCCTTTTATCTGTATCACTTTGTCGTAGAGATCACGGTCCGACAGAAAACAATACTGGACTTCAGCATTGTTAAAGATAAAATCGTAATCCTCGGGAGAAATTGTAGGATACACAGGTACAGAAACCGCGCCGATCTGTGAAATCCCCAAATCCATAACGGCCCATTCGGTACGCGTTGCTGTGGTGATGAGCGCGATTTTATCGCCAGGTTTTATCCCCAGTTTCAGCAGTCCGCGGGATATTTTATTTCCCTGGTCACAAAACTCTTTGGTTGATATTTTCTTCCACTCGCCGTGATATTTAGTAATGAACATATCATCCTGCGAATACTTTTCCAACGCATTGTGGGCAAAATCAAAGATTCTCTTTATCGTCATAGTGTAATTTTTTTTCTGATTCCGTTATCGGTAAAATTAGTATTGCTTTTGGGTAAAAATATCGATTTTATTTTAAACAGCAAAACAGATTTTATGATGTGTTTTTCCTAAAAATTCAAATGATTTTATAATACATATAATGAATAAAACTGTTATTCAATGAATAATTTTAACCTCAGGCAATATAATTTTTTATTTTTTAGAAAAAGCTTAGATTTACGGTCAAACAATTATATACTTTATGGACTTTAATTTATCTGAAGAACAGTTAATGATTCAGCAGGCTGCAAGAGACTTTGCCAATACAGAACTTTTGCCCGGCGTAATAGAAAGAGATAATGAACAGAAGTTTCCTCACGAACAGGTGAAGAAAATGGGAGAACTGGGCTTTCTGGGGATGATGGTGGATCCCAAATACGGCGGTGCCGGGATGGACAGTGTGTCTTACGTTTTAGCCATGGAAGAAATTGCTAAAGTTGATGCTTCTGCAGCCGTAGTAATGTCGGTAAACAATTCGCTGGTATGCGCCGGACTGGAGAAATACTGTAACGAGGAACAGAAAATGAAATACCTGAAACCGCTGGCAAGTGGTGAAGTGATAGGTGCTTTCGCTCTTTCTGAGCCCGAAGCAGGTTCTGATGCTACATCACAAAAAACCACAGCGGTAGATATGGGCGACCATTATTTGCTGAATGGGACTAAAAACTGGATTACCAACGGTGGAAACGCAACGTATTATATCGTAATCGCACAGACTGATCCTGAGAAAAAACATAAAGGCATCAACGCATTTATTGTGGAAAGAAGTTGGGCAGGTTTCGAAATCGGGCCGAAAGAAGACAAACTGGGAATCCGCGGAAGTGATACGCATTCTTTGCTCTTTACCGACGTTAAAGTTCCGAAAGAAAACAGAATCGGTGAAGACGGATTCGGATTTAATTTTGCGATGGCCGTACTGAACGGAGGAAGAATCGGGATTGCATCTCAGGCTTTAGGAATTGCTTCAGGAGCTTATGAACTTGCATTGAAATATGCAAAAACCAGAAAAGCTTTCAGAACCGAAATCATCAATCACCAGGCGATCGCATTCAAATTAGCTGATATGGCAACGCAGATTACCGCAGCACGAATGCTTTGCTATAAAGCTGCTGTAGAGAAGGATGAAGGTAAAGACATTTCTGAAATTGGTGCAATGGCAAAACTTTATGCATCTCAGGTTGCGATGGATACTACGATCGAAGCAGTGCAGATTCACGGCGGGTACGGTTATGTAAAAGAATATCACGTAGAACGAATGATGCGCGATGCGAAAATCACCCAGATTTATGAAGGAACTTCAGAAATCCAGAAGATTGTAATTTCCCGAAGCATTGCCAAATAGATTAATCACTAAAGATTTGCCATGAAGTACTTGTGGATCAGCCTTGTTGCCGTTTTTTTGCTTTTGAGCGGTGTTATTTATTACCGCTATTATTTCGTCTTCGGTGAAGGCGTAAAATCCGGTGTTCTTAATTATGCTGTAAAAAAGGGAAATATCTTTAAAACCTACGAAGGTAAACTCATCCAGCAGGGATTCGGAGCCAATCCGCGCACGGGCAGTTTAACGAGTTATGAATTTGAGTTTTCGATTGAGGACGAAGAAATCTTCAAACAGCTCGAAATCAACAACGGTAAAACCTTTGACCTGCATTATAAAGAATATCACGGTGTCCTCCCATGGCGCGGAAATACAACTTATGTTGTGGACCGTATTGTGAATATGAAATAAAAAGAAAGCCTTCCGAATACGGAAGGCTTTTTTGATTGATATCTTTGTTTTACAGGTGATTGTTCTCGCAGACTCAGCAAATTTGGCAGATTAACTCAATAAAATCAGCATCATCACCGCAATCAGCGAGAGTATTTCCACCTTAATTCTTCGGCAGATATTTAGAGTAATCCGTATCCGGAGTTTCTGCCGGTTTGTCTTCCTGAACGGGTTCGGTAGAAGTCTGGTTCTGGGTTGGATAGGCAGCGCTCTGCTGATTCAGGATTTGCTGTTTTTCCCATTCTTCCTGAGCTTTTTTCTTTTTATTTCTCTGGATGAAATACCAAATCAATGCTCCGATCAAAAATATCGGCCAGAAGGGAAGGAGAAATAGCAGGGCGTCACCTAACACTTTGAAGCCTTTCATAAAAGCATTCCCGAAACTGTTCTTATCTTCTTCGTTCTGATTTTCGACAATAGGATTGGACGCGATATTTTCGTTCTGTAAAAGCGTGATTTCAATGTCACACATTTGCGAGGCTACATAATCTTTACCTTCAGATTCCGTGCTTTTCGATTTCACATCGCCAAGCTGACCGGAAAGATTAGAAAGCAGCTGATCAAAATTCTGAAGCGGAACTTTCGCGGTAATATATTCCCGCTGAATGCCTTCATTCTGACTGAAATTTTCAGTCACCAGATCCGCGTTGTTTTCTCTGATTTTCTGTTTCAGAAGCGCTTTTGCAGCATTCAGATCATCAACCTGAATTTCAAGCTTGGCGGTTTTTACCAAAGGATTTCTTTCTGCAACAGGCGGCACAATAACCGGTTTATTCTGTTCCTCTGGAGTTGCACGGTTTTCGGCAGTGGGAGTTTCCGGTGTTGAATTTTGTTTTTTGGTTTGCTTCAGAATTTTATCGGCAGTTTGGGTAAGTACTTTTATGGTGCTTTCACCGCTTTTCAGCGCATTGTTTGCGGAGTCTAAAGTTTTCACAACTTCAGTTCCCACCACCACATTTTTCGTGATTTTCTCTATCTGTTTATTGATGGAGTCGATTCGCCAGCCACCCGATTTTATAGTACTGTCGATGGATTTTTTCTGTTTTTCAATTTCGGGCATGATTACTTTTTTAGCAATGCCATCAGAATCGGTAATTGTTTTTGAGATAGAATCTAAAGTCTTGATTCCGTCGTTGGCTTTCGTAAAAAGACTGTCGGCTATTTTGATGTTATCGGTCGTCTGCTGTATCGTGCTTTTGTCACACGATATTACAGCCGCAGCAGTAATTATGATAATAAATAAGTTCTTCATGAATTGATTTTAATGATAAACTCCGGAAAAGAATCAAAATGTATTCCTCAAAACGTCATATCTAGATTTGTATTCCGTTAAATGTCTGTAAATACATGAATTGCAAATCAATTTACAAAATATTTACAAAAAAATCTCCGGATTTGCCGGAGATTACTTTATTGTTTATTTCGGAATTCACTGATGAAGTGCAACTTCACATTTGGGAACTTTTCCTGGGTCATGTGAATGGTAAAGGACGAATCGGCAAGAAAAACCGGCTGCCCGTATTTGTCTTTGGCCATGAAACGCTGTTTGAGCCTTGCGAATTCCTTAAATTCTTCTGATTTTTCATCGGCTTCAATCCAGCAGGCTTTATGGATGGAAAGTGGTTCGTAGGTACATTTCGCGCCATATTCGTGCTCGAGACGGTATTGAATTACTTCGTACTGAAGCGCACCCACGGTTCCGATGATTTTTCTGTTGTTCATATCCATGGTGAAAAGCTGCGCCACACCTTCGTCCATCAGCTGATCGATTCCTTTTGCCAGCTGTTTTGCTTTCAGCGGATCATCATTATTGATATAGCGGAAATGTTCGGGAGAGAAACTCGGGATTCCTTTGAAACTGATTTTTTCACCCGCCGTTAAAGTATCACCGATTCTGAAATTTCCTGTATCGTGAAGTCCTACAATATCGCCTGGAAAACTTTCGTCAACAACTTCTTTTTTATCAGCAAAGAAGGCGTTTGGTGAAGAAAATTTCATTTTTTTATTGTCTCTTACCAACAGGTAGTTTTCATTTCTTTTGAATGTTCCGGATACGATTTTCACGAAAGCCAGTCTGTCGCGGTGTTTCGGATCCATATTCGCGTGGATTTTAAACACAAAACCGGTGAAATCTTTTTCCTCAGGTTTTACAATCCTTGTTTCGCTTTCTTTCGGCTGAGGTTTGGGAGCGATCTCGATAAAAGCATCGAGAAGTTCACGGACCCCAAAATTATTCAACGCAGAACCGAAAAATACCGGCTGAAGATCACCGTTCATATAGTCTTCGCGGTTAAATTCGGGATAAACCGACTGCACCAATTCTAGTTCTTCTCTTAAAGTTGCGGCAGCTTTTTCCCCGATAACATCGTCGATTTTTGTGTCGTTGATATCATCGAATTTTATCGCTTCACCGACTTTCTGTTTTTTCTCTTCCAAAAACAGTTGTATGTTATTTTCCCAAATATTATAAATTCCCTGAAAATCGCCTCCCATACCGATTGGTAATGATAATGGGCAAACTGTTAATCCCAGTTTCTGCTCCACTTCGTCCAAAAGATCGAAAGCATCTTTCCCTTCACGGTCTAATTTATTGATGAAAACCAACATCGGAATATTCCGCATGCGGCAAACTTTTACCAGTTTTTCAGTCTGTTCCTCAACTCCTTTTGCAATATCGATAACAACAATTACGGAATCAACAGCAGTTAAAGTTCTGTACGTATCTTCTGCAAAATCCTTGTGACCCGGTGTATCGAGAATATTGATTTTATGGTTTCGGTATTCAAAAGCCAAAACCGAAGTTGCGACAGAAATTCCTCTCTGTCTCTCGATTTCCATAAAATCGGAGGTGGCTCCTTTTTTAATTTTGTTCGATTTTACCGCCCCAGCTTCCTGAATTGCACCACCAAAAAGCAGCAGCTTTTCTGTAAGCGTGGTTTTTCCGGCATCGGGGTGAGAGATAATTCCGAAAGTTTTTCTTCTTTCTATTTCTTTAATGAGTTCAGACATAATGATATTTGAGTTTGCAAAAATCGTGTTTTTTTATGGAAAATGAAAACCCAGTTTTATCTTCGCCGGATTTAGTTTTTATCTTTTTAATTTATCTTTGCTGAAATTAAATTTCATGGCAGAAAATTCCTCACGGAAAAAATTTATTTTCGACTGGAAAGGTGCATTCGCGCTGATCGGCGGAATGATTGTAGGCACAGCAGCAGTTTCTGTAATTAATGTATTTTCAATGTTTGTCTTCAATGAAAATCTACAGTATAAAGATTTCTATTTAATGCTTACAAATGCTGCGGGATTTCTCGGTGCTATTTTCGCTTTTGATTATTTTATTGCAAGACCGCAGACCGGCAGGAAGCTGAACTTCAATTTTTCTCCTACAAATGTCGGAACGTATCTTCTGATCTTTCCGATGATGCTCGGGATGATGTTTATTGCTGAATTTATTACTGCCCAAATTCCCATTACAGGACCTTTTTTCGGTGAATATTATGAGTTTTTCTCGCGCTTGATGGAACAAATGACTAAAGATAAAGCCACGATGATCGTTCTGGCCGTAATTATGGCGCCTATATTCGAGGAGATTGTTTTTCGCGGAATTATTCAGAAAGGATTAATCAACAAAGGAATGAACCCTGTAACTGCGATCATTATTACCTCGATAGTTTTCGGGTTGGTTCACGCTAACCCCTGGCAGTTTGTGGGCGCGGTTTTGCTGGGCTGTGTTTTAGGATTTGTTTACTATAAAACAAAGTCTTTGCTGTTGCCGATGTTGCTTCATGCCTTTAATAATCTGTGTTCTTCAATTTTAATTTTTTACGGTGATTCCGAAAGTTTTGCAGATGTTTTCCGTCTTTCAGAATGGATTGTTCTGGCGATCGGAATTATGCTTTTTGCCGTATTCTACTATCTTTTTACACGGAAATACCGAATTCATTATTCTGAAAAATAAATCATTACTATAAAAAAAATATGGACAAAGAAATCCTTATCGCCACCCACAATCAACACAAGAAAGAAGAAATTCAGCAGATTTTGGGAGGTGATTTTAAAGTTACCTCACTGACAGATTACGATATACACGACGAAATTGTGGAAGACGGCCACACTTTTCACGAGAACGCCCTCATTAAAGCAAAATACTGTTTCGAAAGAACCGGAAAACCAAGTCTTGGTGATGATTCCGGTTTGGTTGTGGAAAGTCTTGACGGAAGACCGGGAATTTATTCCGCACGTTACGCAGGTAACCACGATTTCGCGAAAAATATGGCGAAAGTCTTAGAGGAAATGAAAGATGAGGAAAACCGAAAAGCCTATTTTGTAACCGTAATGTGTTTGGTTGATGAAAGCGGTGAACATTATTTTGAAGGCAGAGTTTACGGCAATTTAATTCACGAAATCCGTGGGGAAAAAGGTTTCGGTTATGATCCCATCTTTGTTCCCGAAAATCATGAAGTCACTTTTGCACAAATGAAAGCAGAGGAAAAAAACCAGATCAGTCACCGGAAACAGGCCATCGAAAAGTTCTTGAATTTTCTCAATTCCTAGAAAGAAACACCCCAGAACTTGCTCATTAAAAAATTTAAGATTGAAATTACCGCCGAAATTTTCAGTTAAAAATTGTATTTTTGCAGTTCAATAAATATTAGAGATGTTAGAAAAGATTGATGAATTATTGGTTGAGGTAAGCAATTTCAGCTCAGCACATAAAGATGAAATTGAGCAGTTCCGAATCAGATTCAGCGGAAAAAAAGGAATTCTGAACGATATTTTCTCGAAATTCAAGGATGTTCCGAATGAGCAGAAAAAAGAATTCGGGCAGAAGATCAATACCCTCAAGCAGGCTGTCGAAACCAAACTCGAAGATTTAAAAAACGCAACTTCTTCTAACCTTATCTTAGAAAAAGAAGATTTAACCCGCCCGGGATTTTCTTCTGAACTGGGAACCCGCCATCCGATCAATCTGGTTAAGAATAAAATCATCGAAATCTTTAAATCCATCGGTTTTGCGGTTGCAGACGGACCGGAAATTGAAGACGACTGGCATAACTTTACCGCGCTTAATCTCCCTGAATATCACCCGGCAAGAGATATGCAGGATACATTTTTTATCGAAACCAATCCTGATATTCTTTTAAGAACGCATACTTCTTCTGTACAAATCCGATATATGGAAGAAAACCAGCCGCCAATGCGGATTCTGTCTCCGGGAAGGGTTTTCCGTAATGAGGCAATTTCTTCACGGTCGCACTGTATTTTCCATCAGATAGAAGGACTTTATATCGATGAGAATGTAAGCTTTGCAGATTTAAAACAGACCATTCAGTTTTTCACCACCGAACTTTTCGGTAAATCCAAAATCAGACTAAGACCGTCTTATTTCCCGTTTACCGAGCCAAGTGCGGAAGTGGATGTGTATTGGGGACTGAATTCAGAAACTGATTACAGAATTACCAAAGGAACCGGCTGGCTCGAAATTATGGGCTGCGGAATGGTGGATCCTGCGGTTTTACAGAACGTAAACATCGATGCTGATAAATATTCCGGTTATGCTTTCGGGATGGGAATCGAAAGAATCGTGATGCTGCTTTATCAAATGAGCGACATCAGAATGTTCTTCGAAAACGATAAAAGAATGCTCGAACAGTTTAAATCACTGTAAAAATTAAAATAAAAAAAGACCCTTTCGGAACTGAAATGGTCTTTTTTTTATTGCTTATCCTTTTTCTTTAACCAGTTTTTCGCCTGATTGTAGTCGATATAGTACGTAAGTTTCAGCGAAATATTATCAACCATTGGTTCATTAAACAGTCTGGTGAAATTTTCCTTGATGCCGATTCGCGATTCTTCCAGATAACTTCCAACAGCATTTCTGTACAGTAACGTAAGCTGACTTCCGGGTGCAAACCACCAAGAGTAGCGCAGATCGACATTCCAGGAATTGAATGTTCCGTCGCGGTTTTCTGTGAAAAGATTGGTGTCTGACACGCTTCCGTCGGTATTTAAAGTCGAGAACCCTTTATAAGTAACCTGTGAGAAATAGTGCCGGAACGAAAGATTCAGCGCCATTTTGTTGTTGAAAGTGTACTGGGACGAAATGCCGTTTTCTACAGTGAAGCGGTTCCGGGTTCCCATAAAAATGTCAGCAGCATCTTTACCGACAAATCCCCGGTCGTGATTCTGGTAATTGAAGTTGGCATCATAATAAAGACGCAGTTTGTCTGAAAATTTATAGCTCGGATTCAGCTGATAAATCAACTGGTAGCGCCCTTTTTCGTCGAAAGCATAATAGTCGATATAGGTATTGATGCGGAATTTCTTCCGGTTATCGGTGTTAATGAAAATCCAGGGGTTAATCATCGCGGGAACGTCCAGATGTCTTCCGGCAGTTCTGGGTTCGTAGATGTCGTTTTCACCCAATGGCCAGATCATCAGGCCGCCGCCAAAACTGAAGAAGTTTTTCGTCTGCATTTCGATGCTGTTGTGAATGACAAACTGCGTAAACAAATCCTCATCCAGTCTTCGGTTGTGGGAAACATTTAAATTGTAATTCAAAGCATTTAGTCCGCCTTTCGGCTGCAGATAACGGTACGAATAATTGGTGTTGATGCTGTGGAAGTTGGTTCTGTCGTAGTATCCTAGATCGCCAATATCGTAATCTTTGGTTCTCATAAAATAATTGGCACCAAAACGGTGAGTTCCGGAAACTTTATTAAAACCTGCGGAAGATTCGTTGCCGGATTTTGTTTCGCCGTTCATTACCAGACTTTCTTTGGTTCCTCCAAAATATTGGTATATGTTTTTCTTATTTCTAATATCAAAAAGCAAAGCCGTAACATTGGCATCGCGGAAATTACCATCGCGGGTAACATTAGTATTAACAAGCGAAACCGAAGAATTTCCGCTGAACCGCTGATCCAGAACCAAAACATTATAATTGGCCCACGGCTCGATGACTTCGCTGCGGATTTCGCCGGTGTTTACATCTTTTATTTCCGCATACATTTTTTCTGTAACAGCGTTAAAGAAACCGATTCCCAGACCTTTATTCGTTCTCCCAGATACTTTTACCGCATTGAATAATTTTACTTTATCAGGCATTTCTATAAATTCTTCGTCTGCATTTAAAATGGGCGTACGTGAAGGGTGGCCGCCTATTCTGCGCGAATAGAAAAGATTTCCTTTGCTGAAGAGCTCTGTACCTTCTGTAAAAAACGGTCTTTGTTCCTGCAACTGAACTTCGAACGGCGAAAGGTTTAAAACCGATTTGTCAAACGAAGTCTGCCCAAAATCCGGAATTAAAGTTAAATCCAGCGTGAAGGCATCATTAATCCCATACTTTAAATCCATTCCGCCATTGAAGTTTGCGTCGGTTTTGCCATTGAAACTGTTCAGATAGGTTGAAAAGTAGGGGAGAAAAGAAAGTCTTGTCGGCGGATTGATGTTTTCGATTCCATTGAGAACTCCGTCGTATAACATGTAACTGCCTTTTTTGTTATCAACAAAATTCCAGTCGTACATCGTACTGGTTCTGTTTACTAACCTCAGAATATTGATTCCCCATTCCTGCACCTGTTTTTTTGGAAACCGGAGTTCGGAATATGGAATTTTCATTTCTACGACCCAGCCGTTTTCAGTGATCTGGACTGCTGAAAACCATACGGCATTCCAGCTGAAATCCTCTCCGAAATCATTGGTAAGTTTTGCATCTGCCTGAACTCCCGCAGGTGTTACGAGAAACTCCAGACTTTGCTGGTGGTCATTATAACCGTTTAATGTAATGCCAAAAATATCATCGTTTTCAATATTGTCTCGTTCGGTGAGTTCTCTGGCGATTTTCGCAGGTTCATTGTCGAAAAGTAAGGCCCCGAAATATATTCCAGTATCATCATAAAGAATCTTTACATCTGATCTAAGGGATTCATCGGCTGGTTTGCCGTTATTGGGGCGGCGCTCAATAAAGTTCGTGGCTGAAGGGGCGTTTTTCCAAATTTCTTCGTCCAGAATCCCATCGATTTTTGGTGATTGGGTAATGGAAATTGCAGTAATTTTTTTTCTTGAGATACTGTCGGCCCCAATATTCTGTGAAAAAAGATGACTGAAACAAAGGATGCAGAGGGCACTTATAATCGGGGTTTTCATGGCGGTGTTAGTTTGTTATGAATAAGACACCATAACAGGAACTTTTGTTACATCAGTAATGAAAGAAGCCGTCTCACAACTAGCGAAGACGGCTTTTTTTGCGTTTTTTCTCGACCTCCTGTCTAAGAGATGTTTTCGTTTAGACGATTCTCAATCCACATCGTTTGGTTTTGAGACTTCTTCACGACTATTTTAAGATTCTATTTCCTAAAGTTTAAAGGATATTTAACATTTTTGAATGAATCAATACTCGCTTTCAGTGAACCTACCACCAAATCTGCTTTTATCGCGATCGGAACATAATTTCTGTCATTGCTCACCCAAAGCGTAACGCCTTCCTTGTCTTTAAAAACGCGGCCGCTCATTACCTGAGGAACAATTTTCAGTGTATTGATGGTGCCGAATTTTGTTTTGATGTTTTCTGTGCCCACCACTTTAATCTGAAAAGGGAACATTTCATCGTCAATCCAAACATTGATTTTCTTTACACTGCCAACTCTTAAATCACTGGAATCCAGACTTCTTAAATGATAGAAAGCAGATAACATATCCTGAACACCCTTCACTGATTTTAGGCTTCTCGTGGTGTTTTTCTCTTTATCAGTAAGGGATACTGTAGCGTTGTTGTGGTTAAATGTGGCTTCAAGATGTTGCGTGTAGCCACCTTCCTGAACATTACGAACATAAAAACTGGGTAATCCGGTGTTATAATTAATGTAACTTTCGTAATTATCTTCAACTTTAAAGAATGCGCGCACCGCACCTGTGGTTCTGCCGTAGCCTTTAACGTAATAATGGGGCTGACCCTTATAATTAGTCTTTACGGTGGTTAGTGTAGCTGTTCCAGCATTCAGCAAACCATAATGAATCCGGTAATTTAATGCCTCGCCAGGCTGAATATTATCGAGTTTTTGGGAGAAACCCAATGCAAAAAATAAGAGGGTAATAACACTTAAAATCTTTTTCATAGACATGGTTTTGCAAAAAATTTGCCACAAATATAGAACATTGATTTCAAAGGCATTTAAAGTGATATTTCTCAGTATTATGCAAGGCGCCCTTCTTTTATTTTTCTTAAATTTGCCAAATTAAATTTTTTAAAAAATCATCAATGATTACAAGCGATATATTGATTATAGGAGCGGGACCCACAGGGCTTTTCGCAGTTTTTGAAGCAGGTTTACTTAAAATGAAATGTCATTTAATCGACGCGCTGCCTCAACCGGGCGGTCAGTTAACCGAGCTTTATCCAAAGAAACCTATTTTCGATATTCCCGGATTTCCTTCTATTAACGCAGGGGATCTTGTAGATAATCTGATGGAGCAGATCAAGCAGTTCCAGCCCGGATTCACTTTAGGAGAAACGGCGCAGACTTTAACCAAACTGGAAGACGGAACTTTTGAAGTCATTACTAATAAAGGAGCTGTTCACCGGGCTAAAGCAGTAGCGATTGCAGGTGGATTGGGAACTTTCGAACCTAGAAAACCTGTGATCGACAATATTGCCGATTACGAAGAAAAAGGGGTTGAATATTTCATTAAAGAGCCTGAACATTTCCGCGGTAAAAAAGTAGTAATTGCCGGTGGCGGCGATTCTGCCCTGGATTGGAGTATTTTTCTTGCCAATATCGCAAGTGAAGTAACTTTAATTCACAGAAGAAACGAGTTCCGCGGTGCGCTGGATTCTGTTGAAAAAGTGCAGGCGCTGAAGGATCAGGGTAAAATTCATTTGGTGACGCCCGCAGAAGTTACAGGAATTAAAGGCGAAGGTAAAGTTTCCGCAATTACCGTAGAAAAGGATGGGGAAGTTTTTGATATCGAAACAGATTATTTTATTCCGCTTTTCGGACTAACGCCGAAACTGGGGGATTTGGGTAACTGGGGTTTAAATATTGAAAAAAATGCAATCGTTGTAAATAATGCATTAGACTATCAGACCAATATTCCGGGAGTTTATGCAATCGGTGATATCAATACTTATCCAGGAAAACTGAAACTTATTTTATGTGGTTTCCACGAAGCGACATTAATGTGCCAAAGCGTCTATAATATGCTGAATCCGGGCAAAAAATATGTCCTGAAATATACGACAGTAAGTGGAGTAGACGGTTTCGACGGAAGCCGTAAAGAAGCCGAAAAAGCCGTTGTTAAAAAAATCGATTAAGAAATCATGCAGGATATCAATTTGAAAATTACCGACCGAAACGGCGAAACTCATGAAGTGGTGGCGCCAACGGATATGTCGATGAACCTGATGGAAGTGATCCGTTCTTACGAGCTTGCGGAAGAAGGAACTATTGGTGTTTGCGGCGGTATGGCAATGTGTGCATCTTGTCAGGTTTATGTTTTGGAAGGTTCAGAAAAACTGGTAGAAATGGGTGATGAGGAAGATGCCATGCTTTCCGAAGCGTTTCATGTGCAGGATAATTCCAGATTGGGCTGCCAGATTCATATTACAGAGGAAATAGATGGTTTGGAGGTTGCGATTGCGCCATATCCATAAACGTCATTTTAAAATATAAAATCCCGAAAATTATTTCGGGATTTTTTTGCAATTAAGTGATGGTTTTCTATACGCTGTATCTCGCAGATTTCACGGATCTCGCAGATTTTTTATCAGTTTGTAATCTGCTCAATCTGTATAATCAGCGAGAATTCTACGACTCGTTTGCCTAAACTTTCATTTTCCCCCGAAATCCTCTCGCTGCATAATAAGATTCTGCGCCGTTGTGATAAATGAAAACCGTTCCGTAACGGAAATCTCCAAAGATTGCTCCGCCCAGTTTTCTGATATTTTCAGGTGTTTCGAGCCAGCTGGAAGTCTTGGTGTCGAAATCGCCCAGAGTCTGAAGATAACGATATTCCTCGTCACTCAAGAGTTCAATTCCTATTTCCCTGGCCGCGTCCAGGGCATTGTTTTTAGGTTTGTTTTCCTTCCTTTTTTCGAGCGCGTCACGGTCGTAGCAGAAACTTCTTCGTTCTTTCGGACTTTCCGCAGCGCAGTCGAAAAATACATATTCACCGGAATTCTCATCAAAATCTACCACATCAGGTTCGCCCCCGGTTTCTTCCATTTTCTGAAGGATTGACAGTTTTTTAGGATTTGTTTCAAGTTTCTGTTGGATTTTCTGCCAGTCCAGATCCGCGTGACGGTGCATGTTTTTAAGAAAACGTGTTTTTAGAATGGAGAGCATTTCTTCGGAGGAGAATTTTAAGGAAGCCATCAATTTAATTTTGAATTAAAGTTAGCAAAAGCTGAATTTAAAATTTTCTATTCTAAAAAAATATCCAAAACACTTTCGCATTTTGGATATTCAGTTTCGATTTATTTTTTTGGAATTTCTGCCAGAATTTCTTTTAAAAATTTCCAGAATTTCTGTGCCGAGGGGATATTTGCTCTTTCATCGGGTGAGTGTGCGCCGCGAATCGTCGGACCGAAGCTTACCATTTCCATCTCTGGATAATTGGCGCCGATAATTCCACACTCTAAGCCTGCGTGACAGGCCACTACATGAGGTTTTGACCCAAAATCTTTTTCGTAGATTTTTTCCATGAGTTTCACGATTTCGGAACCGGGTTTTGGTTTCCAGCCGGGATAGGAACCGCTGAATTCCACTTTCATTCCTGCAAGTTCGAAAACAGATTTCAATTGTTCGGCAACCGCATATTTTGTAGATTCTACAGAAGAGCGCGAGAGATTTAAGATCTTCAGTTCGCCCTGCTTCAGTTCTACCCGTGCGATGTTATTTGATGATTCCACCAAATCTTCAACATCCGGGCTCATCCGGTAAACGCCATTATGCGCAGATTTTAAAGCTAAAATAATTTTCTGTGAGTCTTGTTCGGACAGGGCTTTTTCAGCAGAGGAAAACGTTTCAATATTGATATGTAAATCTTTTTCTACGCTTGTGAACTCTTCCAGAATTTCTTGTTTCAAGGCTGTAACCTGATCGATATACTCTACAGAATGTCGAACCGATAAAACTGCGTTAGCTTCCCGTGGAATCGCATTTCTCAGTCCACCGCCGTCGATCGAAATCAACTGGATGTTTTGGTTATAAAGTCCGGTATAAAGAAGTCTCCCTAAAATTACATTTGAGTTCCCGAAACCTTTAATAATATCCATTCCTGAATGGCCGCCCTGAAGACCTTTCACTTCAATTTTTACAATCTGTCCTCTTGCGTTCTCCAAACCGTAATTTTGGGTTGCAGTTACATCAATTCCGCCCGCGCAGCCGATATCGATTTCGTCATCTTCTTCGGTGTCAAGATTTAGAAGAATTTCGCCCGTCAACTGTCCAGGTTTCAGGCCCATTGCGCCGGTCATACCCGTTTCTTCGTCGATAGTGAAAAGTGCTTCCAGCGAAGGGTGGGGAATGTCACTGCTTTCAAGAATACTCATAATCGCAGCTACGCCCAAGCCATTGTCGGCACCAAGCGTTGTTCCTTTTGCTTTTACCCAGTCGCCGTCAATTTCCATCTGAATTCCCTGCGTCTCAAAATCGAAATTTACATCGTTATTTTTCTGGTGAACCATATCAAGATGCGACTGAAGAACAACAGATTTACGGTCCTCCATGCCTGCAGTTGCAGGTTTTTTAATGATAACATTGCCCACTTCGTCAACAGCAGTCTCGAGACCGAGATTTTCGCCGAAATTTTTAATGAATTCTATTACTTTTTCCTCTTTTTTCGAAGGTCTGGGAACAGCGTTTAACGCTGAAAAATTTTTCCAGATCAGTTGAGGTTCTAATTGTGAAAGTGCCATAAAAGTATAATTTTGATCAAAATTAAGAATAAAAAAACGCTCCCGGAATTTTCGGAAGCGTGAATATTAAATTTAAGCTGATCTAGCAGCCGCACTCACCATAAATTGGTGTAAAATATTGGTCACCGGTTTTCTTGTTTTCTACGTTCATTTCACCCTGGAACATTAAAGTTTCATCCATTTCATTTATTTTTTTGCCGGTCAGAGTAACTTTGTAATCACTGTTTTCTATGTTCTTCCTAAAGTTATCAGGTTCAAAATCTCCATCTGTCATGGGGATTTTGATCAATTCCCCAGCTGTTTTAATGAAAGCATTTTTTCCATAATCGTCAACATAAATATATTTCTCGTTTTCGTAATCTTCTTTGTTTTTGGCGAAATAGCAGGAGCAACCTTCGACTTCCGCAGGCATTGAAAACTTTTCTAATCCAGCTGCCGTTTTTGCAGAAACCGAATCTGATAATTGATCCTGATGATTAACCGGAGCATTCACGATGTTATTTTCTTTTGGATTTACTGTTTCTTTTTGGCAAGACTGGATGAATAAAAAGACCAGTGCGTAAAATAAGGTGTGTTTTATCATAGAAATTAAAAATGTTTAGCCGCGTTCTCTTTCCAGTAAAACCATCATCAAAAAGCTCAGTACTACAAGAGATTCATCTTCGTCATTAATATCAATAATCCGGTCTAGCTGAAATTTTCTTCCAAAAAGTGAAGGCATTTTTTTAAGTTTAAAATATTCTTTTCCGGCGTTATCTTTTACCGTGTAAGAAGGATTCAGGAAATATCCAGTCAGCATTCCGACCAGGGGAATTTCGCCAATGATCCCGTCCAGTACTTTAATCCAACCATTGTCTTCATTAATTTGATACTTTGTCGCGCTTGTTTCGTCTGCAATATCGTACTGTGATTTCCAGAGCGATCGCATTCCTCGACGGGAGAGATTTCCGAAGATTTTGCCCGACTGCAGATCGGTAATGGCGTAGGATGCATTGAAATCAATCCATTGGTTAGCTTTAATCCTAAAAAGTTCCTGAGATTTAGTTTCGTCATTAAAAACGATTACATCCTCTTTCAGTTTAAACATTTTCTGGCGCACGTAGGCAACATAATTTCCGTTTCTGTCGGTAATATTAAAATCGCTGGAAAGCGTGGTGATTTTGAATTTAAAATCCAGAGGATAATTTAAGTTTTTCAGGACCATGAACTGTAATTTTTCCAAAGATAATAAAAGGGTTGAAACTTGCATCCTGAGGGATAAAATTTTATTTTTGTGGAATGAACTATCCGAGTAAAGTTTTGGCGAAAGCCGTAGAAGAGATTTCCGGGCTGCCGGGGATTGGTAAAAAATCAGCGTTGCGGCTGGCTTTGCATCTTCTGAAGCAACCGGAAAGTCAAGCAATCGCATTAGGAGATTCTCTTAAAAAACTCGTTACAGACATTAAATACTGCAAAGAATGTCATAATTTTTCGGATTCTGAAATTTGTGAGATCTGCGCTAACCCGAAGCGGAATGATGAGCTTATCTGCATTGTGGAAGATGTGCGGGACGTGATGGCGATTGAGAATACAGGAAAGTACCGCGGAAAATATCTTGTTTTAGGCGGTAAAATTTCTCCTATGGAAGGTATCGGACCGAACCAACTTAATATTTCATCGATTGAAAGGAAATTGCAGAACGGCGTTGCGAAAGAACTAATTTTTGCCCTCAGCGCTACGATGGAAGGCGACACAACCGCTTATTATATTTATAAAAAATTTAAGAATTTTGAAGTAAATTTCTCAACAATTGCCCGGGGGATTTCCGTGGGCGATGAACTGGAGTATGCCGATGAAATCTCCTTGGGAAGGTCAATACAGAACAGGCTGCCGTATAACGAGAAAGATTAAATTTATTTTTCTCTCCCACATTTAAATCATAATTTATTTTAATAATTTCAAGCGTGATTTCCGTAATTATCCCCATCTACAATGCCGAAAAAACTGTCGTAAAAGCATTGGATTCTGTTAAGAATCAAAGCTGGAACGGGGATTTTGAAATTATTGCAATAAACGACGGATCTACTGACAGGAGTCGAGAAATTGTTGAAAATTACCGGCAAAGAAATCCTGAAATGAATGTAATACTCGTTAATCAGGAAAATGGAGGTGTTTCAAAAGCTAGAAATACTGGACTTAGTAAATCTAGCGGTGATTTCATTGCGTTTCTCGATGCTGATGATGAATGGCTGCCGGAAAAAACTGAGAGGCAGATGAAAATTCTTCTCAATCCCAACCTAAACGCAGATTTTGTAGCATCGTTATGGAATAATGAAGAAGTTGTTTATCCTTATATTATTGATCCAACGAACCGCGTAGTCGAAATCACACTAAAAAAATTGTTGATAAAAATTACTGGACAAACTTCAACGGCAATTTTTAAAAGAGAAGTTTTAGAAAATACAGGTCAGTTCGATGAAAACCAAAGATATTCTGAAGATGCCAATTTATGGATGCGAATTTCGGCTAACAACAAGATGTATCTTTTGCCTAAAAAACTTGTTATCGCGGGTGGAGGAAAAAAATCTTTCGGAGCTGCAGGACTTTCTGCAAATTTAAAGGAAATGGAAAAAGGCATCCAGAAGAATCTCAGAGAAATGTATGAGGCAAAAAGAATAAATTATACGGAATATATTTTTTATTTTGTATTTTCAAAGTTTAAATATTTCTTAAGGCCATTAAGAGCAAAAATATGATGGATAAATTGTTATGGGGATTACGTGCTTTATGTTATGCGCCTTTTTTCGGGAAACTGGGATTACCTTCCTATATGGGCAAACCAATTTTTCTTAAGGGAATCCGGAATGTATTTATTGGGAGTAAAGTTAGAATCTTCCCTCACTTGCGCATGGAAACTCAGGATGGAGGGACAATACACATTGCGGATGATGTAGTTATTTCCCAAAATGTGCACATTACTTCTGCGGGAAATTTAGTTATTGGCAAAAGATCGCTTATCCTAGCTAACGTTTTTATCACCAACATCGATCACGAGTATACAGAAATTGGTGTACATGTGGTAAAGCAGAGGATAGATGTTAAGGAAACGAAAATCGGTGAGAATTGTTTTATCGGTATGGGTGCGGCGATCATGGCCGGAACAGTATTGGGAAAACAGTGTGTGGTAGGAACAAATTCAGTGGTGAAAGGGATTTTTCCGGATTATTGCGTTATCGCAGGATCGCCTGCAAAAATTGTAAAAATGTATAACCACCAAACCCATATTTGGGAAAAATATAGCCAGATAAATTGAAAAACATACTCATTACCGGCGGTGCAGGTTTTATTGGAAGCCGGCTGGCGTTAAGGCTTTTAGAAGAAGGTTATGCGGTTACAGTGCTTGATAATCTTTTGTCTCAAATTCACGGTAAAAACCCGGAAAATGATTGTCCTCTGTATAATAGCATTGCCGGAAAAGTCAATTTCATCAATGGTGATGTAGCTAAGCGCCAAGAATTATGAATTTTGTCCAGAAGAAGATACTTTTTATTTCCCCGTACTTTTTCGGTTACGAAAAAGCCATTGCTGCCAGGCTGCGCGAACTGGGAGCAGAGGTAGATTTTTATAACGAAAGACCATCAGATACGATCATTACGAAAGGAATGATCCGGGTGAAAAGTAAATTGTACCAAAAGAAGATACTGCGGTATTATGAAAAGCTTTGGCATAAGCTGGAGGGAAAAAATTATGATTACTTTCTTTTAATCAAAGGAGAATCTATACCTCTGTCTTTTCTAGAAAAATTTGTATCAGCTAATCCCGATACAAGTAAAATTTTCTATTCTTACGATGCTGCTGCAGAATATCCTAAGTTCTTAAAGCTTTATCCCTTTTTTGACAGTAACTTCACGTTTGAGCCTTCGGATGCAAAAAGATATCACCTGCACTTCCGGCCCCTTTTTTTTCTGGAAGATTATAAGCTTTCTGAGAAAATTTCCCCACCGAAATTTAATGTGGCCTTCATCGGAACTGCGCATACCGACCGCTATTTAATCGGCGAAAAAGTACGTAATTTATGCTCTGAACGCGGCTTTAAAACTTTTTTTTATTATTACGCGCCGGGTAAACTGGCTTTTGTATTAAAAAAGATATTCGATAAAAACTTACAGCATTTTGATATGAACAGACTCAGTTTCAGCAAACTTAAACATTCAGAAATTGCTGAAATTTATAGGGAGTCATTTTCTGTTCTTGATATTAATAAACCGTTTCAGAATGGTCTCACGATGAGGACTTTTGAAGCTTTGGCTTCCGGGAAAAAATTATTGACGACAAATTGCGATATCAAGAATTATCCTTTCTACCACCCTGAAAACATTCATATTCTGGACAGGAATGATATCGAAATAAATGCTGATTTCTTTCAGACAGAATTCAGGAAACTTGATGCCTCAATTCTTGAGAAGATGTCCCTGGACTCTTGGCTTCACTGTCTTTTCTTTCAACACCAGGATGACTATTGGGGGATCAAGCAGTGTTTTAATTAATTATCACATTGTCAAAAAATAAGAAAGCGGTTCAGATAAACTCTAAACCGCTTTTTAATATGTTAAAAACCTGTTTTTAATTTCCTGCAGGAGCCGGAACAGGCATTGTAGTCGTGTTATTTGTACCAGGCGCTGTTTGTGGCGCTGGAGCTTCTTTTTTGGCAGGAGCCTGCTGCATTGTTGAAGATGGTTTCGCTGTTAAAATCACACTTAATAAAATTAAGAACACAATTGCCCCACCAAGAATCCATGTAGCTTTCTCCATAAAATCATTTGTTCTCTGAACACCGAACTGTGCAGATGAAGTTCCACCGAATGTTCCGGAAAGACCGCCGCCTTTAGGGTTTTGAGCCATTACAATGATGATAAGTAAGACGCTAATAATCATGATCAGAATCATGAATAATGTAAAAATTGTATTCATTTCTATTTCAAAGTTTTCGAACTGCAAATATAATTATTATTTTGAAATATAAAAGATAATTTATCGCCTAAATAACAGCGCAATTTGGAACAATTTTGGATATTAAGGCACAGGCTTTATTATACCAAAAAATATTTGAGAGGGCCATAATGTTACCATAATATGAAGTTATTTAAAAGGTTGCCATATTTTTCTCTAAATTCGCAGCGATGAAAAATTTTCTACTTAACAATGTGAGTTTAGACTCTTTAACCACTCTTTTCAGTCAGGCTCCCGTAGCTTTAGCGATGTTAATGGGAAAGGATCAGGTTGTAGAAATTGCTAACCGCCAGATACTGGATTTATGGGGGAAAGATGAAAGTGTGATAGGTCTGCCTCTTCTGCAGGCTTTGCCCGAAATTAAAGACCAGGAATTTCCGAATATTCTAAAGGGAGTTTACAATACAGGAATTACTTATAAAGGTAATAGCGTCTTGGCTATGATCGAAAAAAATGGTATTCTGAATGAGTGTTATTTTGATTTTGTTTATTCACCGATCTTCAATAATAATACAATTAACGGAGTAAGTGTTGTTGCCACCGAGGTTACAGAAAAAGTGCTGTCGGAAAAAAAGCTGAAGGAAAGCGAAATCCGTTTTAAAGAACTTATGGAGATTTCCGATTATTCCACAGGAATCTACGTAGGCGAAGATTTGATTATTGATTTTGCTAATGACCAGATGATCAAGACCTGGGGTAAAGATAAATCGGTTATCGGAAAACCCTTGGAGGAAGCGCTGCCCGAACTTAAGGGCCAGCCTTTTATCGGTATTCTTCAGAATATTTTTAAAACAGGTGTTCCTTATGTAGCACAGGAAGATAAAGTTGACTTGGTGGTAGATGGTGTCTTGCAGACGTATTACTACAATTTTTCCTATAAGCCGCTTCGTGATGTCAGCGGTAATATCTACGCAATTATGAATGTGGCAATGAATGTTACAGAATTGGTGGAAGCTAGAAAAAGGGCAGAAGCAAGCGAAGTGGAATACCGTAACCTTGCAGAGGCGATGCCCCAAATGGTTTGGACAGCCGGAATCGACGGTGCTATTGATTTCTGTAATAACAACATGATGGATTTACTTGGATGTAGTGAGCAGACCATCGGACAACTCAATTTCAAAGAGATTGTTCATCCTGTTGACTATATGAAACTCGTTGATGCGTGGATTAAAGCGGCTGAGAAGAATACTTATTTTGAAATGGAATTTCGTTTGAAAGATATTCGAACATCTGAATACAGATGGTTTTTAAGCCGTGCAACGCCCGTTCTTGATAAAGATAAATTTGTTAAATGGATCGGAACGTGTACGGATATCAATGAATTTAAAAATTTAGTTTCACAGAAAGATACTTTCTTAGGAATAGCCAGTCACGAACTGAAAACTCCTCTTACTTCTCTAAAACTATATGCACAGGTCTTAGAGAGAATGTTAAAGAAAACAGGAGATGAAAAGAATGCGCAGTTTGCCAAAAAAATGGATCTGCAAGTCATAAAACTTACTTCTCTAATTGGAGATTTACTCGATGTGACCAAGATCAATTCAGGAAAAATACATCTTAATCAGGATGTTTTCGATTTTGAACAACTTGTAGTGGAGACGGTTGAAGAAATGCAAATGAGCACGATGCATAAAATCGAAATTGTTACAGAGCACGTAGGTACGGTTTTTGCTGATCGGGAACGTATCAGTCAGGTAATTACTAATTTAATTTCGAACGCGATTAAATATTCTCCTGAAGCTGAACGAATTGTTATTAATGTAAAAGGTGATGGGAAGAATACTGTTTTTACGGTGCAGGATTTCGGTATCGGTATGCCTGAGGAGAACAAGGACAGGGTTTTCGAACAGTATTACCGGGTGAGCGGCGATGAACAGAGTACTTTTCCGGGACTTGGGCTGGGACTTTATATCGCAGCACAAATCGTAGAACGTTCCCACGGTAAAATCTGGGTAAACAGTGTGCTTGGAAAAGGATCAACATTCAGTTTTTCACTTCCTGTGGTGAAAATTTAAAAAGAAAAAAATGAATTCAAAAAAAATAATAATAGTCGATGATGACGTTTCGATTCTGGATTCTTTAGGAATAATGCTCGATTTTGAAGGTTTCGAAGTAAATGCCTTCGAACGCGGTTCCGAAATTTTTAATTATGTTGAATCAGTTTCAAAACCCGATGTTATCCTATTGGATATGTGGCTTTCCGGTGAAGACGGAAGAGATATTTGTAAAAGACTGAAAGAAAACGAAATCACCAAGAATATCCCTGTGGTAATAATGTCTGCAAGTCGTGGTCTGGAGCATACTGCAATTCAGTCTGGTGCCAATGCGTTTATCGCAAAACCTTTTGAAATTGACGAAGTGGTAAATAAGTTGAATCAGCTCACGGCATAAAACACTTAAAGAAGTAAATAAAAAAGACAAACCGAGAAGTTTGTCTTTTTTTTATAATTGAATTCAAAATTTAAACGCGTACAACATCAAAATTAAATGAACTTGTAAAATTCATCTGAAAATTTGAATTCAGTCTGTATTTTAATTTCTTTGATATTTCATTTAACAGATTGAAATAATCTGTTCTGTCAGAATCGTCAGTAAGTAAATTTTGGTTATTGATCTTAATTCCCGAATCGTCGAAACGGATAAATTCTAATCCATAGTGGGAATGAAGTTTTTCTAAAAATTTAAGATCTTCTAAAGAGAGTATATTTTCTGACATGGCCGTATGTTTTTGGATTATGTTAAAATATTTACAATTATTGTGCCCTTATTATTCCAGAAAATCATAATCTTCACTTTTTTTAACAAAATTAAAATCTCGGCAAATAGAAACGGCAGCCTGAGCTGCCGTTTTCAAAAAACATTTAAATAAAGCTTATTTAAAATCTGAATCTTTAGATTGGTTGATCTGGTAAGATTTCACTGTAAAATCTACCGGCATCCCGCCCATGTTCTGCGACATTCTGTATGGAAGTTTTACGCCTGAAACTACTTTGTAATCACCGAAAATAGTAGGGACAGTCATTTCTCCCTGTGGACCTTTCTGCATTTTGGTTTCGCCCAGTTTCAT
Organism: Chryseobacterium sp. HSC-36S06; assembly: GCF_024171485.1. Taxonomy (GTDB): domain Bacteria; phylum Bacteroidota; class Bacteroidia; order Flavobacteriales; family Weeksellaceae; genus Kaistella. The sequence continues at coordinate 795,185 of NZ_JALJZX010000002.1, read as the reverse complement.
GCCTGTTTTTACACTGTAATAATAAGTGTTTTTATCTTTCTTTACTACGTACGCATCTTCATTCTCGAATTTTTCAATTCCGGCTAATTTGTAATCTGCGGATTTAGCGAAAATTAATTCTGGGAAAAGTTCCGTTGCATCAGCAAGTTCTTTTTTCGCATCTTCCGGCATTGGGGATTTCTGCCCCTGCATTTCCATATAGCCTTCTTTTCCGTCGAAAACAATTTTCTGGAAGGTGTTGCCCATCATTTTAATTTCCATTTTCATTTTCCCGCCTTTCGCCTGAATCATATTCATATCGAGATCCATACCCTGTACTTTCGCAGAAGCATCCGTGGTGATGGAATTCACTTTCTGTACAGCAGCTAAACCTCCGATTGCATCGATGTATTTGTCAGCAACTGTAGCCAGAGTTACGCCGGCATCCATTTTCTGGGTTGACGGTTTTGCCGCAGGATTTGCTTCAGTGTCATAATATTTTACCGGATAACCTAATTTTTCTAGACCTTCCGCAATATCAGCTGCTTTACCTGCAACGAAAATTCTGCTTTGGTTAGGCATTATCGTACTTTTTACTGCTGCAGAAACATCAGCTGCCGTTACTTTATCTATAGATTTAAGATAGTTTGCATAGAAATCTGCAGGCAGATTCTGCACTTTTTCGTTCAGCGCAAATCTCGCGATCGTTTCCGGTCTTTCAAGAGAACGGATGAAATCTCCCTTCAGTTTCGCTTTTGCATTGGCAAGCTCATCAGGTGTTACTTTAGAAATCGCGTTCAGTTCGTTCATAAATTCTTTTACCGCTTTATCGGTAACTTCATTTCTAACGCTGGAATTTGCAGAAAAATTTGGGGAATATTTACTTGCAGTTAATGAGGAATAAGCGCCGTAAGTAAAACCGTTTTTCTCACGAAGATTCATGAAAAGTCTCGCTTCACCGCCGCCGCCTAAAATGTAATTGGCGATCATTGACGAGAAATAATTCGGGTCGCTCATCTTCAGGTTATTGATGTTTCCGACAGAAACCACCGACTGAACTGCGGTAGGAACATCGACAACATTAATCTCTGTTGCAGCAACATTAGTAGCCGGTTCTAACGGACTGAAAGTTGTGCTCGATTTTTTCCAGGCTGAAAATGCTTTTTCAATCATTTTTTTAGCCTCGTTGTATTTCACATCACCAACTACAACAAGATATGCATTGTTCGGAGCGTAATATTTGTTGTACATATTCTGCACATCAGCGAGCTGAATGTTTTTGATGCTTTCCTGAGTTTCAAATTCGCCTCGGGAAGTATTTTTTCCGTACGTAAGTGCTGTAGAAACACGGTTTGCGATTGAACTTGCGTTTTTTTCGTCAGCTTTCAGACCTTCAATCATTCTGTCTTTGGAGTCTTTAACTTCCGATTCAGAAAATTTAGGGTTAACAATCGCATCCGCCATTAATCCTAAAACCTGCGGAAAATATTTTGAAAGCGTGTTTGCATTGGCGCCGGCTGAAGAGAAGTTTAGATTCGCCCCAAGAAAATCAATTTTCTTGTTAAAATCTTCTTTGCTCATCGTAGTTGTTCCACTGCCCAACTGATCTGCCATAATTTGGCTCACGCCCACAATTTTACCTTCGTAAACAGGTGGTCTGTCCATAGAAAGGCTCATGTTTACTCTCGGTAATTTATTGTTTTCCACCACCATTACGGTAAGTCCGTTTTTCAGGGTGAAAGTGTTTGGTTTTGCGATGTTGATTGTTGGAGTAGGGCCGGGTTTCGGCATTTCGTCCTTATTGAATTTTTGTGCAGAAAGCATTCCCGAAATTAAAAATGCTGCCGCGATATATTTAAAGTTGTATTTCATGGATTATTTTTTTTCAGGTAAGTAATTAATAATGATTCTTTGGTTCGGGTTAAGGTATTTTTTAGCCGCATTCATAATATCCTGTCTTGAAACAGAACGGTAAATGTCGAGCTCTTTATTGATGAGGTTGGTATCGCCCATCAATACATAATTAGTCGCCAAAGAACTTGCGATCCCCTGAATAGAGGAATTGGAATTTACAAACTGATTCTCGTACTGGTTCTGAAGTTTCTGGTAATCTTCTTCAGAAATCAAAGTAGTCTGTAACTTTTTAATTTCTGCATCAATATCATTCTGAAGTGTGTTTTTAGGCGTAGCACCCATTGGAATCGCGAAGAAAGCGAAGATTCCCGCATCTTCCAAACCTTGGTTGAAAGCCTGAACCTGAAGCGCTTTTTTCTCCTGATCTACAAGTTTTTTGTAAAGTACCGATGATTTTCCGTTGCTCAAATAAGAAGACAACATATCAAGGGTATAAGCATCTTTTTCTTTGTTTGAAGGTGTTCTGTACGCAAAAACATAGGCCGGAAGCTGAATGTTTTTATCCGTAACCGTCACTTCTTTTTCCTGTGTAATAGGTTCGTCTTTCGGGAAGTTTTTAGGATAAACAGTTCCTTTTGGGATGTCACCGTAGTATTCCAGAATCCATTTTTTGGTCTGCTCGGGTTTGATGTCGCCGGCAACGACTAAAGTTGCATTGTTCGGAACATAGAATTTTTTATAAAAGTCCTGAAATTCTGATAGGGTAGCGGCATTCAGATCCTCCATTGAACCGATGGTTGACCAATGATAAGGATGTTTGGTGAACAAATTGTTCTGTACAGCAGTGAAAAGATTTCCGTAAGGCTGGTTATCCATTCTCAGTCGTTTTTCCTCCTTTACTACTTCTCTCTGCGTATCCACACCGATTTGGTTAACGGTGCCGCTTTTCAATCTTTCGCTTTCCATCCATAAACCAAGCTGTTCGTTATTCGACGGGAAAGTTTCATAGTAATAAGTTCTGTCGTTGGTGGTGTTGGCATTGTTGGTTCCACCGTTTGAGGAAACGATTTTGAACCAGTCGCCGCGCTTGATGTTTTTGGTTCCTTCAAAAAGCAAATGCTCGAAAAAGTGAGCCATGCCGGTTCTGCCAACCGCTTCATCTTTAGCACCAACGTGATACATTACACCTGTGGTAACTACAGGAGCGGTGTTGTCCTGATGAAGGATTACGTGCAGCCCGTTAGGAAGATCATATTCCTCGAATTTGATTTGCTGTGCATTAATGATCATTCCCAGGAACGATACAGCAGCAGCAGAAAGGAGTCGTTTTTTCATATTATCTTTAAAATTTATGGTATATGTAGCTAATATAGGATAAAAGTTACAGTTATAATGATTTTAATTTCTCTCGTTTATAGGTTTTTTTCTGTTCTAAGTACTTTAATTTATCTTGTGTACATGTTAAGATTAATTGTTGTATCTTTGCAGTATAATTTATAAGAGGCAACTGCCTTGCTTTATCTACTACCGTTTAGAATCTACTTTTTTTCTTATCAGTTTTCGCTATTTCGCAGCTGCTTTTATACTTTATCACCTGATTTTTTTTGATTTCTTATGTCGTTCCGGCGCAGGTTAAGATTTTATTTCAGGTTAAATTTAGAGGCTAAAGTGAGCCGAATTGGTTATCAGAAACTTAAATACGATTATAATATATGGCAGATTCTTTCTCAAAAAAAGAAAATTTCAAGAAAAAATTACAGAAACAAAAAGAGAAAACGCTAAAGCGTGAAGAGCGCAAAAGCAACAACAACAAAGGGAAGGCATTAGATGAAATGTTCCTGTATGTTGATGCAAACGGGCAGTTAACAGAAACACCTCCCGGAGAACAAAACCGCGAAGGCATCGACCTGAACGACATTCAGCTTGGGGCAGCGCCAATTGAGGCTGAAGAAACTCTCAAAACAGGAATTGTAACTTTCCTAAGCGATAAAGGGTACGGATTTATTGCAGAAAACGGAACTCAGGAGAATGTTTTCTTCCACGAGAACAACTGTGCACACGCCGTAAAAAAAGGCAACAAGGTCTCTTTCGAAAAAGAGAGATCACCAAAAGGTTTTTCAGCTGTAAACATTCAGCTCGTAAAATAATAACACAAACATAATTAACATCAATACAATGCAAGAAGGCACAGTAAAATTTTTCAACGAAACTAAAGGTTTCGGATTTATCACTCCATCAAACGGAAGCGAAGACATTTTCGTACACGTTTCAGGATTAACAACTAAAATCCGTGAAAACGATTTGGTAAGCTACGAAGTTCAGCAAGGAAACAAAGGACTTAACGCAGTTAATGTAAAGTTAGCTTAAGCTCCCATCTTTATAAAAATTGATTTAAAGCTCCGTTATCGGGGCTTTATTTTTGTTTAATTACCGAATTGAAGTTAACTTACACTGAAATCGAAACAGCTTTTGACTTCCGTATATATTTCTTTAAATTTGTTCCCCAAAACTTTTTGCCCAGATGGATTATTTGAAAGGATTAAATGAAGCCCAGTACGAAGCCGTAACCACGTTGGAAGGACCACTGATGGTACTTGCAGGCGCAGGTTCCGGGAAAACCCGTGTACTTACCATGCGTATTGCCCATCTTATTACCAATCTTGTAGATCCGTTCAATATTCTGGCGCTAACCTTTACCAATAAGGCTGCTAAAGAAATGAAGGAAAGGATCGCGAAAGTGGTAGGGCAGAGCGAAGCCAGATCACTCTGGATGGGAACTTTTCACTCCGTATTTGCGCGGATTTTAAGAAGTGAAGCTCATTATCTGGGTTTTCCTTCCAATTTTACGATTTACGATTCTCAGGATTCCCTTAATGTAATTAAAAAAGTCCTGAAAGAACTCAATATTGACGCAGACCTTTATAAACCCAAGAAAGTTCAGGCAAGGATTTCAAACTATAAAAACAATCTCATCACCGTAAAGGCATATTTCAACAATCCCGAACTCATTGAAAATGATGAAAGGGCGAATATGAAGCACATGGGTCTTATTTATCAGAAATATGTAGATGTTTGCTACCGAAATGGTTCGATGGATTTTGATGACTTGCTTTTGAGAACCAACGAACTCCTGACGAGATTCCCAGAGGTTCTGGCGAAATATCAGGACAGGTTCCGCTACATTTTGGTTGATGAGTATCAGGATACCAACCATTCGCAGTATTTAATCGTGAAAGCACTTGCTTCCAAATTCGAAAATATCTGTGTGGTGGGCGACGATGCACAGTCCATTTATTCGTTCCGTGGCGCGAATATTTACAACATCCTTAACTTTAAGAAAGATTATCCCGATGCGGTTACAGTTTCCCTCGAACAGAATTACCGTTCAACACAAAATATCGTGAACGCGGCGAATGTGGTGATCTCCAAAAACGTACAGCAGTTTAAGAAAAACGTTTTCAGTGACAATGAAGAAGGAGAAAAAATTAAAGTTTACCGCTCGCTTTCCGATGCTGATGAAGCAAATTTCGTAGCCTCAAATATCTGGGAACTTCATAATTCCCAGCAGAGAAAGTTTACCGATTTTGCAATTCTTTACCGTACCAATTCACAAACAAGAGCATTTGAAGATGCTTTGCGCCGAAAAAATATTCCTTACCGCGTATTTGGCGGACTTTCTTTCTATCAAAGGAAAGAAGTAAAAGATTTGGTGGCTTACCTCCGTTTACTGATCAACGAAAACGATGGTGAAGCGCTCTCAAGAATCATCAACTTTCCCGCACGTGGAATTGGTGAGACTACCCAAAATAAACTGATTGTTTTTGCAGATTCACAGAATGTAGCGATTAACAATGTTTTGGATAACCTGGGAATGTACGCTCCGCAATTGGGTTTGAATAACGGGGTTTTGACCAAGCTTTCAGATTTCTGGGGAATGATTAAAGCCTTTCAGGTGATGCTGAAAACAGAAAACGCTTACACTGTTGCCATGGAAGTTGCCAAACGCACCGGTCTGATTAAGTTTCTGAAAGATGACCAGACTCCCGAAGGTATTTCAAGGGTTGAAAACGTGCAGGAATTAATGAACTCCATGCAGGGATTCATCGAAGAACAGCAGCAGATTGAAGATGGTGACCCGTCACTTTCAAACTTTCTGGAGAATATTGCGCTTTCTGCAGATACGCAGAATGACAAGAAAGAAGATGGCGACCAGGTTTCCCTTATGACGATTCACCTTTCCAAAGGTCTGGAATTCCCGATTGTGCATTTGGTTGGTCTGGAAGAAAATCTTTTCCCGAGTTTCATGAGTTCTTCCACCCGTGAAGAACTGGAAGAAGAACGCAGGCTGTTTTATGTAGCCCTGACGAGAGCAGAAAAACAGGCTTTTTTCTCTTACGCAGTTTCCAGATTCCAGTGGGGGAAAATTACTGATGCTGAACCTTCACGATTTTTAAGTGAGATGGATTCTGCTCATCTCGAATTTATCAATCCGGCGATCGAAAGCCGTTTTGTCAATCATTCCGGTCTGAAATCAAATATTTTTGATGACGGTCCCAGCGAACCCCGGTATTTTAAGAAAAAGGAAGAGAAGAAAAGCATTCAGCGAAACGAACCTTTGCCGGTTCCGCAAAATCTAAAACCTGTAGCGACTGCAAAAATTACCAATCCAAGCGGTCTTTCCTCCGAAAACATTGAAGTGGGCGATAAGGTAAGACACGACCGGTTTGGTGTTGGTGAAGTTCTATTTTTAGACGGAACAGATCCGCAAAACATCAAGGCAAAAGTGAAATTTCAGCATGAAGGCGAGAAAAATCTGATCCTGAAATTTGCCAAGCTCACGAAGATTTAAAAACAATTTTTCATAAAGAAAACGCGCCTTTTGGCGCGTTTTCTAATTTCTTACTTCCGTAACTCACATTCTTGCCACCGTAAGTTCAATTCTTGCCTCCGTAGGTTACATTCTTGCTCCCGTAAGTAACATTCTTGCTCCCGTAAGTAACATTCTTGCCACCGTAAGTTCAATTCTCGTCACCGTAGCTAACATTCTTGCCACCGTAAATAACATTCTTGCCTCCGTAAGTTCAATTCTTGCCCCCGAAAACAATATTCTCGCGTACTATTTTACTAGTTCCTCAAACAACCTTTCAAACGTTGCATCAAGGTCTTTAGCTTTTCCAGGATGCGGACGCGAAGTCTGGATCACCGAACTGCGTACCGCCGTCAACCAGCGGAAACGTTCAGGAATATCAAAAGCTGCAATTTCTCCGCCTTCTTTTTCACCTCTTGCAACATGTTTGAAATTTTCAAGATTCTGAAGGATGTCTTCAAAATCAATCTCGCAATGCATCATTTCAAATTTTTTCTCACAAAGATGAAATTCCACCCGAATGTATTTTTCTTTTTTAGAAAACATCACGAGGCCGATATTGAAAAATTCTTCTCTTTCAACTTTGGGAACCAGCCTGATTACCGCGTATTCGTAAATTTTAACCTCTTGCATTTTTCGCTTCGTTTACAAAGTTATGGGAATTCTCGAGTCGGGTTTTCAGGAAATTAAAGTAAACCTCCTTAATTTCTTCCGGTGAATCATCGGTATCGTTCCAGTCCAGCCATTCTAACGGAATAAGTTCTACAATTTGGCGCAGGATATTGCCATTCAAAACCGTTTTTGCAAAAGCATCGGCTTCATCAAGCATCGAAGCCTGACGCAGAAGAACATGGCCTTTAATATAAGCAAAAGGACTCAGCGCATGCTTTTCAAAATTCATCCACGAATGATGGAAGTAGAACGAGGCGCCGTTATCAATCACCCAAAGTTCTTTGTGCCACATCAGCAGATTGGTATTCTTAAAAGTTCTGTCGATATTGGTTATAAAAGCATCAAGCCAAACAATTTTGGAAGCCAGCAATGGATCGATTTTCACTGAGCCATCATAAGCAATCGCACCTGAAAGAAAATGCAGCGCAAGATTTAAACCTTCTGAAAATTTTAATAAATCCTGAATTTCTTCGTCGCCTTCGGTTCTCCCGAAATCTACATCAAGATTGGCAAAGACAAGTTCCGGAATCTGTAAACCCAGAACCTCGGCAATTTTACCGCCTAAAAGTTCGGAGATCAACATTTTGACGCCGTGGCCGCCACCACGGAATTTCAAAACATATTTAAAATCGTCATCTGCCTCTGCCAAAGCCGGCAGCGAGCCGCCTTCGCGCAGAGGCAAAATATAGCGCATCACCGTGACGGTGCGTAAACTTAAATCCTTAGTCATGCCGTAAAAATACGAAAAAGGAAAGGTAAATTGTATTGTGTAAAAAGTATGATGTATAAAATATAGAGAATCAGAGCGATATGCATTTACGAAAACATCAGTCGTTATGATAGGGTTTTCCCTGAAGAATCTGGTCGGCACGATAAATCTGTTCTACAAAGAAGAGGCGAATCATTTGGTGCGTGAACGTCATTTTCGATAAAGACATTTTTTCGTTCGCGCGTTGGTAAATTTCATCGGCAAATCCGTAAGCTCCGCCAATAAAAAACGATACTTTTTTCACGGATGAATTCATCCACGTATCAATTTTTCGGGCAAATTCGCGACTGGTGAACTGTTTTCCGTTTTCGTCGAGTAGAACGACAATATCAGAGTTTTCGGTGTGACTGAGGAAAAGTTTGGCTTCTTCTTTTTTCAGAAGTTCGGGCGAAAGATTTTTGGCATTTTTAACGTCGGAAATTTCTGTAATTTCGAAATTCCAATGCTTTGGAAGCCGGTTTTGGTAGTACTTTACAAGGCCGGCAATTTCCTTATCGTCGGTTTTGCCAATGCACAGCAAATTGATTCTCATTTCTTATCTTTGTTCTGCAAATATAGATTAATGGGTATTAAAACTCCTAGATTCCTTCTGAAAATCCATCAGTATCTCGATGATATTCATATTCCTGTATTAGGAATTTCGCTTTGGAAAATGTTCGAGATATACGGTCAGGGTGTTTTTAAAATGCAGATTGGGCGGAGCGCCGCAAGTATTTCATGGAGCTTTTTCCTTAGTCTTTTTCCGTTTATCCTGTTCCTGCTTTCGCTGCTGCCGTATCTGCCGCATTACGATAAACTTCAGTTTTATATTTTCGAGGTGCTGATGCATAATATCTTCCCGGCGCACATTCAGCACGATGTTTCTTCCTACATTCAGACATTTATTATTCCGAATATGAAGAACATCAGCAATCTTACCATTATTTTCGCGATGATTTTTGCGGTGAACGGAACGCATTCACTGATCAACGGTTTTAATATTCACACGAATCTGCAGCGCGGCGTGGTGAAGGAATATATTGTTGCTTTTTTTATCACCATTGCGTTTATCGTGCTCATTATAGCATCTCTGCTGGGAGTTTATTACAGCGAAGTGGTTCTGAAACTTTTCACTCCGGAAATAAATATTTCCTGGCTCGTAAAAAATATGTCGAAGATCATCGGATTTTTCTCGTTTCCTGTTTTCTATTTTATTTTACTGGCGCTTTTTTACTGGGTAGGATGTCTTAAGATTACTTCGTTTAAACAGGCAATGCCCGGCGCGGCGCTAACGACAGTTCTGTTTGTAGTGTTGGCATATGTTTTTACGATTTATGTGCGTGACTTTGCCCGTTATAATGTCCTTTACGGCTCTATCGGGACTATTATTCTGGTAATGGTTTGGGTTAACCTGAACATTATTTTGATTCTTCTGGGAAATGAACTGAATATCGCAATTAAAAAAGTGAGGGTCGAAAAAATGATTGCCGATGAAATGAAACACAATGCACAGCAGTTTAATCCCGAACTTCTTCCTGATTTAGAAGAACCGGATGATACCCATACCGTGAAAATTTAATGTGAGGGTTTTAATCCTGATCAACCGTTTTTTTTCGGAAATTTTTCAAGATAAGATAACCTGAAATTCCTGATATGAGGGATGCCATGAGGATGGCAAATTTAGCCTCGTCCTGAATTTCCGGATGTCCTTTAAATGAAAGCAGGGCGATGAAGATCGACATGGTGAAACCAATTCCCGCAAGAAGACCGGTTCCCAGCATTTGCGGCCATGTACTTTTATCCGGTAAGCTGCTGATTTTAAGTTTGATAAAAATATAGGAGAATAAATTAATTCCAATCAGCTTGCCCAGAAAAAGGCCAAGGACAATTCCATAACCCAAACTGCTAAAAAGTCCGTCAACCATTCCTGCTTTAAAGGTGATATTGGTGTTGGCCAGCGCAAAAAGCGGCATAATAAGAAAACTTACCGGAAGATGCAGCTGCTGCTCCAATTTTTCCAGCGGCGATATTTCTGTCGTAGAAACATTCGTAGGAATTGTAAACGCTAGCAGCACACCCGCAATGGTCGCGTGAATCCCAGAATGGTGCATGAAATACCAAAGCAGCACACCGGGAATAAGATAAAAAATATGTTTCTTGACATTGAAGAAATTTAATGCCACCAATAAAGCGACCATCAACGCACTCAGACCCATATAATTCCATTGAATCTGGTCGGTATAGAAAATCGCGATCACCATAATTGCACCCAGATCATCCACAATTGCCAAAGCGGTAAGGAATATCTTTAATGAAAGGGGTACACCTTTTCCCAGAAGAGAAATAATTGCTAACGAAAATGCGATATCGGTTGCCATGGGAATTGCCCAACCATTGGCATATTCGGTCCCGGTGTTGAACAAAAAATAAATCAATGCAGGCACTACCATACCTCCCACAGCAGCTACGATAGGTAACGAAGCATTTTTCAGACTCGAGAGCTCACCTTCAACAATTTCCCTTTTAATTTCCAGACCAACGAGAAGGAAGAAAATTGCCATCAGACCATCATTAATCCAGATGCTGATCGGGTAGTTGAGCTGAAACATCTCGGTGCCAATTTTTTTGTCCAGCAAATTCTGGAATGCCGGGCCCAGAGATGAATTTGCGATCAACAGCGAGACGGCAACACACAAAATAAGTAAAATCCCCGAAGACTGGGAATTGTGAATAAATTTTTTGAAATAGTCGGTAATAACCATAAATATTTTTTTTTAAAGTCGTTTAACTCTCGAGACGCCATTGATGTTTTTAAGCTGTTTGAAGGTTTCTTCCAGCTGGCTTTTGTTTTTTACTTCGAGATTGATGTTTCCCAAAAATATTCCGTTGTTGGATTCTATCGACATACTCTTCATATCCATGTTCATCGAATTACTGATGACCGCAGTGATGTCATTAATCATACCCATTCTGTCAAGTCCTTCAATTTCGATTTTAATTCTGTTTTTGAAACTTTCTTCGTTCACCCATTTCGCAGGTAAAACTCTGTAATCGTATTGTGCGCGGAGGTTTATGGCATTCGGGCAGGCATCGTTGTGCACTTTAATACCGTCTGAAATGGTTATAAAGCCGAAGATTTTGTCGCCGGGAATTACAGTGCAACACTTCGCAAAAGAGTAGTTCATCTTTTCTTCATCCTTCCCAAAAACAATCATATCGAGATTGGTTTCCGGAGCCTCAGTAAACTCTGTATTTTTTGTCGGAGATTTTCGGAAACGCTGGATGAAATTGCTGAAAATTCCTTTTCCCTCGGTATATTTTTTAATGTCACCTATATCCAGATTACCGTTCTGGAAACTCAGAAACAGTTCCTGAGAAGTCTTCAGATTAAAGAATTTCTGCATTTTATTGATTTCCTCATCATTAAAATTCAGTTTGGCGTGGCGCATTTTTCTCTGAAGGATTTCTTTCCCTTCTTCAACCAACTGATTTTTTTCTGAATTCAGAATCGCCTTAATTTTCGATTTTGCTTTGGAGGTGACGACAAAGTCGAGCCAGTCGGGCTTGGGCTTTTGGTTCTGGGACGACAGAATGTCCATCTGGTCACCGTTTTGCAGAACGTATGAAATTGGAACCAGCTTGCCGTTGACCTTTGCGCCCAGACATTTTGTGCCTAAATCAGAGTGAACTGAAAACGCAAAATCGAGCGCAGTAGAACCGATGGGAAGGATTTTAATTTCACCTTTTGGAGTAAAAACAAAAACTTCCTTCGAGTAAAGATTAAGTTTAATATTGTCTAAAAGTTCTGTCGTGGTAAGCGATTGCTGATTTTCTAAAACCTCACGGATTTCGGTAACCCAAGTATCGAAGTTTTTTTCGTCGCTGTTTTTGCTGAATCCTTCCTTGTATTTATAATGCGCAGCAACACCTTTTTCGGCAATATCATCCATCCTTTCGGAGCGGATCTGCACTTCAATCCATTTTTTGTCAGGACCTAAAACCGTCAAATGAAGACTTTCATATCCTGTAGAACGCGGCTGCGAAATCCAGTCGCGCATTCGTTGCGGATTGCTGTGATAAAGGTCGGTTACAATCGAATAAATTTTCCATGCGAGGAATTTTTCGTTCTTTGCGTCAGATTTATAAATTATCCGGATGGCGTAATTATCGAAAACTTCGTCAAAAGTTACATTTTGCTTCAGCATTTTCCTGTAAATGGAAGAGATTGCTTTCGCGCGGCCTTTGATTGAAAAATTTAATCCTTCGTCCCTGAGTTGCTCGGAAACTTCTTTCTTGAACTCTTCAATATATTTTTCGCGGTTTTCTTTGGCAAGTTCCAGACGTTCTGAAATATCAAAATAAACATCCGGATTGTTAAACTTTAAAGAGAGATCCTCAAGCTCAGATTTAATGTTATAAAACCCGAGCCGGTGGGCAAGGGGAGCGTAGATATAGACTGTTTCTGACGCAATTTTCTTTTGCTTGTCCGGCGTCATACTATCCAGTGTGCGCATATTGTGCAGCCGGTCTGCAATTTTGATGAGAATTACCCGAAAATCTTCAGAAAGGGTAAGGAGAAGCTTACGGTAATTTTCAGACTGAATCGAAATATTCTGGTGATTCATCACCGAGATTTTGGTCAATCCGTTTACAATATCGGCGATTTTTTTTCCGAAGATTTTTTTGATGTCTTCGTAGGTATATTCCGAATCTTCGATAACGTCGTGAAGCAATGCACAAGCGATTGATGTTGCTCCCAAACCGATTTCGTTGGCAACGATTTTTGCCACCTCGATGGGGTGGTAAATGTAGGGTTCACCGGTTTTTCTGCGCTGGTCTTTGTGGGCATCCAAAGCAATATCGAACGCTTTCCGGATGACTTTGTTCTGCTCTTCATCCAGAGTGCGGTAAGTATTGGAAATTAAATCTCTGTAGCGCGCAAGAATTTCCTTGTTTTCCTGTTCTAAATCGTATACCATTAAAGAAATTTTTTTTCAGTATACGAAAATAGGTAAAAATGGATAATTATTGAGTTACTTATTTAAAAATACCTCCTCGGTGCCGGATTGAAACGAAAACAGAAATAAAAAAATCCGCTTCAACATTCTGAAACGGATTTTTAGGTGTTTATTCTCCTTTGCCAAAAAGTACTTCCGAATTCATCCCGTTATGTTGGGTATGATGCTTCATTTCCTGAGAAGAGAAAATCTGTGATTTTGCGCGGAGTGTCGCAATTCTTTTCAGGTAGTCCAGAGACATTGCATCCCGGAATTTTATATTTTCGAAATAGTTATAGTGAATGACATTATTCTCTGAAAAGATTTTTAAAGCCTTCTCTTTTAAGGTAGGATCATCAACTTTAACACTAATTGCCAGGCTTTCGTCTTCAAGAGTCGTATCATCTTTAAAGAAAAATTGCCACAGCGAGGTTTTTACCTCCCGCGAAACAGGTTCTTCATGCAGGTACATGATATAATCTGAATTGTCAAAACCTGCATTCTCTAAGTCTTCAGAAATTTTCTTAGACTGACTTTGGCTTCTGAATAAGCCTGTGATGATTGAAGCCATAATTAAGGTTTTTAAATTTCTACTACAAATTTTACGAAAAAAATATGAAGTCTGCAAACTTTTGTGTACTTGTTTTACAGATCCGTAGTATAAGCAGGTTTCGTTTAAGAACGATATTTAATAATCAAAAGATTATTTCGTTATATTTGAAAATAAAAAGCAAAATGACCAGATTCATTGCCATATTACTGCTTACTTCCCAGACGTTTCTCGCTCAGAATACCGCACAAAAATTAGAAACAGCTACCAAAAATCTGCTGAGTTCCGCGCCGGCTTATTCGGCGAATCTGTCGCTCTATGTTGCGGACGAAAACGGTAATTTTATCTATGAACATAACGGAAACCAAGGACTTTCGAGCGCGTCAACACAGAAGATATTTACTGCAGCGGCTGCGTTGGAAACCTTAGGAAAGAACTATCAGTATACGACCACAACTTCCTATTCGGGAGATATTTCAGGCGGAAATCTGACAGGAAATCTCTTTATCTATTCCAACGGTGATCCCACATTAGGAAGCTGGCGTTACGAGAGTTATAAACCTGAAAATTTTAAACAAAAATTTATTGATGCGCTGAAACAGAAAGGGATTTCAAAAATCTCTGGCGATTTGATTATTGATGATTCTTATTTTGATTTTCAAACGGTTCCAGGTGGCTGGCCGTGGAACGATCTAGGGAATTACTATGGCGCAGGAGTCTGGAGTGTCAACTGGCGCGAAAACCAGTTTGATATTAGCATGAACGGCAAAGAAATGAAGGGTGTAAACGTAGATCTTCAAAATGTAAGCTGGGTAAATGATGTTAGAGCAGCCGGCAGTTCAGACCAGAGTTTAATTTATACTGCGCCTTATTCGGACGTGGCTTACATTAACGGTACACTTCCGGCAAAAGCAATTACAGTTTCTGGCGCAACACCTAATCCGCCACTGACTTTGGGAGCCGAAATTGCCAAGTGGTTTCAGGAATCGGGAATTAATTTCACCGGAAAAGTTATTTCAACTTCAATGCAGAGAATTAAAGGCGAAAAAATGTTTAATGCTCCTAAAAACAACATCATTCTGGAATACAAATCACCGACGCTGGATAAAATCGTGTACTGGTTTATGCGCAAAAGCGTGAACCTTTACGGCGAAACTTTTATTAAAACTTTAGGAAAAGAAAAGAAAAACCAGGGAAGTTTTGATGCGGGAGTCGGTTTTCTGAAAGAGTTCTGGAGGGGCAAAGGAATCAATGCTGCTATGATAAATTTTGCTGATGGAAGCGGTCTTTCGCCTCAGAATTATGTTTCCGCAAGAGCTGAAGTTCAGGCACTGCTCTGGAGCCGCAAACAGCATTGGTTCAATGAGTTTTTTGAAGGTTTTCCTACCCAGGGCAACGGCATGAAAATGAAAAGCGGCACCATGAAAGACACGAAATCTTTTGCAGGATATCATACATCCAAAGACGGCAAAAAATATGTTTTTGCAATCATCATCAACAATTACCAAAGTTCAAACCTGAGTGATGCGCTGTATAAAGTTTTAAATGTTTTAAAGTAATCTAAAAGTTTAAAATGAAACGCAGAAGCTTTCTCTCGAAAATCAACAACTGGGTCATTTATATTCTGCTTACGCTTGCTGTTACGGGCGTAGTGGTAGCATCTGTTATTCTGATTAATTATTTGAGAAAGGAGGAGATTAAAAGGATTGAACTTTTTGCTACTGCTATCAAATACCAGCAGCAGGAAGAAATTATTGTCGATCCCAACATGCTGGAACTCATTTTTCAAATCAACAATACCAATAATACAATCCCGGTGATTGTAACCGACAGGAATAAAAAACCACTTGGACCCGATTTCCAGCGAAATATCCCGGAAAATGTTGCAGAAAATCCCCAAAAGATGAAATCGCTGCTTAAAAAGATGGAAAGTTCTTATCAGCCCATAGAACTGCAGATGCCGGATGGGAATAACCAGTACGTTTTTTATACGAACTCCAATCTTCTTAATAATCTGCGGTACACTCCTTATATTCTTGGACTTCTTGTAGTGGCATATATTTCATTTTCCTTCTGGTTTCTAAGGACCATTAAAAAAACTGATGAAGGCTACGTTTGGGCAGGTTTGGCCAAAGAAACTGCGCACCAGATCGGCACGCCGTTATCGTCAATGATTGGCTGGATCGAAATTCTCCGCATGGAAAACGAAAACAGTCAGGGCGTGAAAGAGATCGAAAATGACGTCAACCGGCTGAAAACCATTTCCGAAAGATTTTCTAAAATCGGATCTGTACCCGAGTTGAATGACCTTAATATAAATGAAACACTACAGCAGAATTACGATTACCTGAAATCCAGAATTTCATCAAAAGTAAGATTCATGCTTGTTCTTCCGAAACGGGAAATTCTGATTCCGCACAATCGGATTCTCCTCAGTTGGGTGATCGAAAATATTGTAAAAAATGCTGTAGACGCCATGAAAGGTGAGGGCAAACTGGAGATTGACCTCTACGAAAAACATAAAAGCATCATCATCGATTTTAAAGACAGCGGGTCGGGAATGACGAATTATCAGGCTTCGAATGCCTTCAAAGCTGGTTACTCGACCAAAAAACGCGGCTGGGGTTTAGGACTTTCGCTTGCAAAAAGAGTAATAAAAGAGTATCACCGCGGCGATATTAAAATAGCCCACAGCGAAGTAGGAAAAGGAACAACTTTCAGAATCACAATCAGGAATTCTTAGGCCTAAACACATCATTTGATGAGACTTAAAATTTAGTTATAATAAATTCCGTAATTTCGTAGGACTAAAAACCATCGAAATGAAAAAACTAATGCTTACGCTGTTCCTAGTAACAGGGATGCTGGGAAATGCCCAGATTTTAAACATGATTAAGGATAAGGTGAAAGACAAAACGATGTCTTTAGCCGGCGATAAAGTGGTAAATGCAATTACTACCGAAGCGATCACCACTAATTTTAAGGATTGTAACACTGCGGATGTAAAAAAGCCTGATTTTGCTGCGGATAAAAAATTTATAAGCCTTTGCAAAGAATCTTTCACTCAGGATAAAGGTTATGTTCTCAGCCCGGGTTACTATCAACTGGAACTTAAAAGTTTTTGCCTGAAAGCGGGAACCTACGCACCAAGCAAAGGCGACGGTTATCTTTTCGCGCCGCTAAAAGGTCCTAAAGAAGAAATCATTAATGCTTTGGTTAAAAACTGGTACAACCATCAGGACATTCCCCAACAGCAGGTTCAGTCTCTGGTTTGGGCGGTTATTGCTAAATCCAGTCTGAAAAACCTGAGTACCGAAAATAAAGTTGTTGCTGCGAGACTGTTAAGCAAAGATCAGTTGCTGAAATTATCTAAAATGGGCTTGGATTTTATTCCTGCGGATCTGATGAACAGGGCTAAAAGCAATCTGCCACAGCCGGTACAGATCGCTCTTGATGCTGAAAACAAGATAAGGAATTTCTTCTCTTCCTCGTCATCTTCAAGTTATGATGAACTTGAAAGACTTGCCATGATTTCGGGTGTTAATCCGGAAAAATCTGCGGTAGAATACGGGACATGGGGTCTTCATCCGGACGGATACTGGGTCGCGTACCAGCCTCATGGTTACAGGGAAATGACCGTAAAAATATATGTTCCAGACAATCTGACTTCAGTCAATTTTATTCCTTCCGATCAGGTGGCTGTACCTGCAAACACGTCTAGCCAAAGACTAATGTTGTCGGATATGCTGAACTGTAAGTAAAAATTAAAATTTTTCCGCTTTTGGCGTGAATAATATTATTAGATAAAAGTTTCGGCGCCGCAGGCGCCGAAACTTTTTAATTTAACTGTAAATAATTTACATAATAATTCGCATCAAATTCAACAGGATTGGCATCTTTTAATGTAACTGTTTGCCATGCTGAAGTCGGATTTAAAAGCTGCTGGTTTTTCAACCTCAATGGCATTGAAAACTTATCGATCACATTGCTGTAGCGGAATTTCAGTGTGTTTCCGTTTTGAGAATATTCTAAAACCGGAATTTTAGCTGTCCTTAAATAGTGATTGAAGACCGGTGAGAAATCAATTCCCGACTTCGAAGAGATGTAATCTTCAACCTGTTGTGTGGTAACTGTCTGGTGATAAAAATCTTTGTTCAGACCCCTTAAGATCTGGCGGAATTTTTCGTCATCATTAATAACCTGGCGAATCGTGTGGAGCATATTTGCGCCTTTGTAATACATATCGCCGCTGCCTTCGTTTCTAACTCCGTACTGACCGATGATTGGGATGTCGTTTTTAATATTGTGGCGGATTCCCTGAACATATTTTTCCCCTGAATTTTTATCCATGTAGTTCTCAGTGAAAAGTGTTTCAGAATAGCTGGTAAAACCTTCGTGAACCCACATGTCAGCCTGATCTTTCGCAGTGATATTATTCGCAAACCACTCATGGCCGGTTTCATGAATAATGATAAAATCCCAGTTCAAACCAACTCCGGTTCCGGACAGATCTCTGCCCAAATAGCCGTTTTTGTATTTGTTTCCGTAAGCTACATTGCTTTGGTGTTCCATGCCAAGGTACGGAGTTTCTACAATCTTGTAAGAATCCTCGTAGAAGGGATAGGGTCCAAACCAATATTCAAACGCTTTCATCATAGGTTTTACCTGTTCAAACTGTTTTTTAGCTTTCTGCAGATTATAGTCAAGCACCCAGTAATCCAAATCCAACTTACCTTTTTCACCTTCGTAATAATCTTTGAAATTCACATATTTTCCGATGCTTGGAACAATAGAGTAGGCGTTGATAGGATTTTTAACTTCCCAGATAAATGTATTTTTGTTTTTTTCTGACGTCTGCGAAATCAGTCTTCCGTTCCCGACACCGACAAGATCTTTCGGCGTAATAATTTTCATTATAATCCCGTTATCAGGTTCGTCACTCCAGATGTCTTTAAGCGGAAGCCATACCGATGCTCCAATTCCTTCCTGTGCAACACTTACGAAAGGATTTCCATTGTCATCCTGCTTGAAAACCCAGCCTCCATCCCACGGCGCGTTTTCCGCAATAACCGGATTTCCGGAATACTGAATCGTGAAAGAATGGATGTCGCCTTTTTTGTAGTCTTTTTTAGCTTCAATAAAAATGAAATCACCATCGCGTCTTGAGGTGCAAAGTTTTACGTCAGAATCAATGATTTTGTACTGCATTGGTTGCTGTAAATCGATCTGGAAAACAGGATTAGTGATATCTTTTACGATTTCGAACGTTATCTTATTGGTTCCAGCAACGGATTTGTTCTGAATATTGGGTTCAACAGCAATTTCATATTTCTTAACATCCCAAAAATTTCTGTAAACGGTATTAGAACCTTTTAAAGTGTCCTGTTTACTGAAGTTTTGAGCAGAAAGCGCTGTGGAAGCCAGCATGAGCAATAAAAATGATTTATTCATGAAAAGTAATTTCTTTAAAGAACAAATATAATATTTAAATAATGTATACGGCGCATTTTGCTCGGGGTTCGCTTAGTGTTGTTAAATTTCAGTATTTTTGAAAATTAATTTCATTCATTACATTAACTTTTGAAATTTAAAAGTAAAAATACACCTATGAAAATCAGAACCCTAATCGCAGTTTTTGCATTTACTATATTGGTTTCCTGTAATAAAGACAAAGAAATCCTCAATACTTTAAACGACTACAATATTTCCATGGAAAGTAAAGGTTACCATTTTGGTGATGCTTTAACATTGCCGAAAGATGTGACAGAAAATGCAGAAAGCATCTCAATAAGTTTTGGAGATAAGCAAACTTCGAAACTGGTTGTGGATCCTGAGTTTTTTACTTTAGGAGATAACGCGGTAACTTTCAACATCAAAAAGAAGAACGGCGAAATCATTACCCAAGATGCAACAATCAACGTATTCGCAAAAACGCCGGAAGCAAAACTTAACTATGAAATTGTGAAAGAATATCCGCACGATCCGAAAAATTTTGTGCAGGGATTTCAACTCGAAGAAAACACGGTATATGAATCTGATGGACAACAAGGATCATCACAAATTTTGAAATATACTTTAGGAAGTACAACTCCTATTGTTTTCACAAAGCAACCCAAAGAATATTTTTCTGAAGGATTAACCATTGTAGGGGATAAAGTTTATCAATTAACATGGTTAACCAAAAAAGGTTTTATCTATAACAAAAGTGATCTGAGTTTGATCAGCGAATTTGCTTATCCAAACGTAATCGGCGAAGGCTGGGGATTAACTTACGATAACAGAAATTTAATTTTATCTGACGGAACCAAGAATATTTATTTCCTTGACGTTAAAGATCCTTCAAAAATTGTGCGGTATATTTCGGTCGCCGGTAATACCGAAGCTTACGACCAACTCAATGAACTGGAATATTATAAAGGTCATATTTACGCCAATGTATGGCAAAAACCAGTCATTCTGAAAATTAATCCTGCAAACGGCGAGGTTGTAGGAAAGTTTGATTTTACAGAAATTGCTAAAAAACACACTACCAATTCTGATGATGTTTTAAATGGGATTGCTTTTAAAGGCGATAACATGTTGATCACCGGGAAAAATTGGGACAAAATCTATGAAGTTGCCATAAAATAAACTGAAAAGTTACGATATGAAATGACGTTCAAAAAAACGTCATTTTTTATTTAAATTTGATAAATATTCTTTTGTTTGAAATCACTTGGTCTCATCTTTTTCTTTCTTTTCTGCGTAATGTCTGCGCAGCAAAATACTGCCTTTGATTCATTGAAACTGAAAGACGCAAAAGATTTGCTGGTTGACGATTACGGCAATATTTATATTTACAAAAACAAGGATTTCAGTTTTACAAAATACGATTCTGTTGGTCAACAGAAAGGTAAACTGATGCTTACGCTGCCCTTTAAAATCCAGTCTGTACAGAATCCTTTAAGCATACCATCTTTTTCCGAAAATGCGCAGGAACTTAAATTTTATGATCAGAATCTGAATGAAATTCAAACAGTGAATTTCCGGCAGAAATTTGGTTTTATAAAAATGGTTTATGCTGAAGATTTACAGCAGATCTGGCTGCTTGATGAGAGTACAAAACGCCTCATCCAGTATAATTTCCGCGAAGATAAAATCATCAATTCCTATCCTTTTGATATCGATTTTGAAAATGTAACCGATCTTTTGGTTTTCAACAGTCAGGTTTATTTGCTGACTGATAATGATCTTCTCATCTGCAATTTTAAGGGAGATAAAATTTTAAATATTCCTGTTCATCAAGGAAGACGGCTTCGTCGCGAAAATGGAAATATTCTCGTTATCGGCAGAAATACCGTTCATCTTTTCCAGGACCGTATGCTGAGAATACTTTTCGAGGCAGCAAATTCGCAGATTGTGGATAAAAACTCCGCCGCTTATTTTGGAATCGGTAACCATAAACTTTATCTTTACCCCCTCAATAATTAACTGAAAGAAAGCGTAGTTTTCGATCATTACAGCTCATTTTTTAATCTTATAATTTTTTACAGATGCATATTGCGGTTACAGGAAACATAGGCGCGGGAAAAACAACGTTAACAACCATGCTTGCCAAACATTACGGTTGGGATGCCCAATTTGAAGATGTAGATCATAACCCTTATTTGGAGGATTTTTATGCAGATATGAGCAAGTGGAGTTTCGCGCTGCAGATTTATTTTCTCGGAAGCCGTTTCCGACAGGTAAAAGAGATCCGCGAAAGTGGTAAAAACATTGTTCAGGACAGAACGATTTATGAAGATGCCCATATTTTCGCAGAAAACCTGTATGACATGAACCTTTTATCCGACAGAGATTTCAATAACTATACTTCGGTTTTTAACCTGATGAAGAGTTTCGTTTCGGCACCGGATTTGCTGATCTACCTGAAATCTGATGTTCCGAATCTTGTAAAGAAAATTTATAAAAGAGGCCGCGATTACGAAGCTACAATTTCTATAGAATATCTTTCGAAACTGAATCAGAAATACGAAAAATGGATTTCAACCTACAACGAGGGTAAACTCCTGATCATCGAAGTTGATGATTTGGATTTTGTGGAAAGACCTGAAGATTTCGGATTTATTTTAGAAAGAATTGAGTCGCAGATGCACGGACTTTTCTAAAACGCGGGACATGAGATGAATGCTGAACGCTTTTTACATTAAAAAAAAACCTTCAACTCAACCGCCATGATCAAAGTACTTCATAATAATACATGTTCCAAATCCAGAGCGATTCTGGAACATTTAGACGAGAATAACGTTCCCTTCGAAATCATCGATTTCATGGAAACACCGCTCACAGAAATGGAGCTCACCACGCTCCTTAAAAAACTGAATACCGATGTTCAGGGACTGATCAGAAAAAATGACAGACTCTATCAGGAAAAATTTGCAGGAAAAGATTATTCTGAAGAAGAATGGATTAAGATTCTCACTGCAAACCCTTCTTTAATCCAAAGACCAATCCTGATAAAAGGTCCTGTAGCAATGGTCGGACGACCAATTGAAAATGTGAGGTTTTTTATTGACAAATAATTCAGACTATTTTATTAAATCCGTGAACGCCGCTTCCGGTGTCGAAAATTCAAAATCAAATCCCAGCGATTTGATTTTTTCATTACTGGCCCTTGTGCCTTCCAAAATGATGGAACTCATTTCTCCGAAAACCGTTTTCATAACAAAAGACGGAACGTTTATCGGAAGAAAAAATTTGTTTGAGATTGCAGCAAGCGATTTCATAAATTGCTCATTGGTCGGAGTTTGGTCCGCAACTGCATTGAATTTTCCATTCAGATCACTGTTTTCCACGGCAATAATGTACATGTTGACCAGGTCGTCAGTGTGAATCCAGTTCATCCATTGTTTCGCCGATCCAACTGCTGAACCGATATTGAAATCAACTGTTTTCTTCAGCATGGGAAATGCTCCGCCATTTTTTGCCAGAACCATAGCGGTTCTTAAACATACAACCCTGTCAGCCAAATCCGAAAAATTATCGGCCGCCTCTTCCCAGTCTTCACAGAGTTTCGCGAGAAAATCGTTTTGAATAATTCCGTCATTCTCTTTCAGAAGCTTATCTGAGGTGAATGTTCCGTAGTAATTAATTCCAGATGCCGAAATAAATGATTTCAGATGCACATTATGCTTTACGCAATATTCTTTCAAAAGATTCGCGGTATCAATCCGGCTCGAAAACAGTTCTTTTTTATAATCCTCAGTCCATTTCTGGCTGATATTTACACCGGCGAGATGAATAATACAGTCAACATTTTCGAATGCTTTTGGGTCGATGAATTTTTCGGTAATATTCCAGTAAAACTCTTCAGATTTATCAGTTTTCTGCCTTGTCAAGAGTCTTACATGATGATTTCTGTCCTTGAGTTTTCTAACCAAAGATTTCCCGATAAGTCCGGTTCCACCGGTAATTAAAATATTCATCTTTTTTTAAAGCATCATAACGCCCGGTATTTTTCCTACTTCTTTATAAATATTAATTACCTGATCCGCATCCATCACGAAGGCATTCATATTTAAAGACGTGTACTTCCCGTTCTTGCTGTCTTTTGTGGTCAATGTAAATTTAATATTATCGAAAACCCTGAAGATTTCGGTGTGTTTAGATTCTTCGTTCGTGATTATAAATTTGAAAAGATAGTCCTGCGGAAAATCGTGTGTAGCCTCGAGTTTTTCTTTCAGTGAAGCGTAGAAATCGTCTGGATTTATATTTTCCTGGTTGTCTACTATATTAATCATCTCTTATGATTTTTAGGTTAAAAAAAATTCCGGACAAACCGGAATTCAAAATTAAGGATTATTTCTTTATTTAGTGCCATTCAGCGAGTTCATGATTGTAGAGGCATTTTGCTGTTCGTGGCTTTGGATAATGTTGAACAGTCCGTTTACCATCTGCTCTGATGCGAATCTGCTGATGCCACCTGTTAGCGAATTTGTGGAATTTTGTGTTCCCAGAATTGATCCTAAAATATTTGAGCCTTGCAGGGCAGAATTCAGGGAGCTCACTAAACCGAATTCATTCAGTTTAGCGTCTACTTTAGGAGCAATCGCAGCCATAAGCTGTTCCGATGTTCTTTCTTTCAGGATTTGGGTAGCAGCACCACTTCCTCCCTGGACGATTCTCGCTGCGTCCTCTGCGGTAAGGCTGTTTACGGCGTTTACCAAAATGGGACGCGATGTTTCTACGGTAAAGGCTGCTGCCTGGGCTATATATTGTTTTTCTTTCTCGACGAGACTGTTCAGCCCCAGTTTCTGTAAAGTATTGTTAAGGTCTCTCAACTGTTGAGGCAGTGCAGCATCTATAAGTTGGTTGGCCATGAAACTGTCTTTATCGCTGAAGATATTCAGACCTTTTGTAATGCCGCCTAGAAGAATTTGTTTAAGGACAGCCAATCCTACGCTCGATGTTGCCAGTGCAAGACATGATTGTGTTGTAGTTCCTAAAGTTGCAATGGCCATAGTTGCAACAAGAATAGTATTTCTTTTCATGATGTGAATATTAAAATTATTGCTTCATTCTCAAATATTAAGCCAAATAAATATATGATTTCGTTTTAACCACATTTAACAATGATACTAAAATATTATGAAAAGAATAACACAGTTGAAATATATTTTCTAACTTTGAGATAATAAACGCTTACAGGATTGACTTTCCTACAAAAATTACAAAACAAAAACTACTATATGAAACACAATAATTTAAAATTTCCTTGCCTAATCGCAGTATTTTACTTCGGCATGAATGTAAATGCACAGGAAGTTCCGCGCGATACCGTGGTGAAAGAACAGAAAATTGAAGAGGTGGTGATGATTGGTTATGGTAGCCGTAAAAAGGTTGACAATACCACATCCATCAGTTCAATTAATTCGGAAGAGCTTACCAAGACCAAGGTGCTGAATGCCACGCAGGCAATTCAGGGTAAAGCAGCAGGGGTAACAGTTATTGCTTCTGATTTACCGGGCTCTACACCATCTGTAATCATCAGAGGTTTAGGAACAGCACTGAGTGGAAGAAATCCTTTATATGTTGTTGATGGAATTTTTGCCGATAATATTAATAACATCAACTCAAATGATATTCTTACCTATGATATACTGAAAGATGCTTCGGCTCTTGCAATTTATGGTAACAGGGCCGCAAACGGAGTTATAATTATTACAACAAAAGCTGGACGGGGAAAAGGAATTACGGTTGAATATGATGGTTTAACAGGAGTAAGAATGCCGCTGAAGAAGGTGAAAATGGCTGGCAGTAACTTGTTTTCATATTACACCAACACCGCGTTGCAATCAACCAAGTTTTCTCAGGATCAACCAGTAAATACTGACTGGTTTAAGGAAATTACCCGACTTGGTACTTATAATCAACATAATGTTTCGTTATCCGGTTCTTCTGAAAATGCAAAGTATTTTCTCAGTTTAGGAAACTACGATGAAAAGGCGATCTTAAACGGTACCGATTATAACCGGAGTACCATTCGAACAAATAACGAGTTCAAAATAACCAAAGGCATTGTAGTTGCCCAAACCCTTTCAGTTGCTTTTAGTAATATAACTCCAAAACCGTTAAGTGCATTTACAAGTGCTTATAAACAATCTCCTATTGTTCCGGTTTATTTCCCCACCGGACAATACGGCGTTTCTTATGTAGGACCAAACGGATTCGCATCTACCACAGGTTCATCTTTCAATAATGTTGGTAATCCTGTTGCGCAGCTTGCATTTAACAACGAACGTCAGAAATCCATGCAATTGCAGGGAGGGCTGAAAGTAGATTTGAATCTAATAAAAGATCTTAAGTTTACTTCGCAGTTTTCCGGAGAATATTATAACTTCAAAATGTATAACTATGCAGATTTGTTAAGTATCTGGCTGGCAGCAGATCCTACAAGAGTAGCTTCAGGTTATCCGACCAGCAGTAATATAAATACACTTACCAACGAGAAGAAAGACTACTTTAACTGGACATTGACTAATTATTTAACGTATGCTAAAAAATTTGGAGATCATGACCTGGAAGCAACCGTAGGTACTGAATCTGCAGTAAAAGATGGTGAGAATTCCCTCAGTATGACCCGGAAGAATATGATTCTTAACAGTAATTACTGGGATTTGTCGGGCACCAACTATATGGATCAGATGGTTACTTTAAATAGTGTAAACGGTAATAAAAATACTACAAACTCCTATTTCGCGCGGGCACAGTATAAATTAATGAACCGCTACCTTCTAAGTGCAACAGTAAGGCGGGATGGTTCTTCGCAGTTTTCTGAGGGAAATAAATGGGGGACATTTCCTGCTTTCGGTGTTGGCTGGGTGATTTCTGAAGAAGGCTTTATGAAAGATAGCTCAATATTCAATTTGCTGAAATTACGGGGAGGATGGGGAAAACTGGGTAACCAAAATATCCCTGCCAATTATTTGCCGTTCGCCAGCGGAAGCGTTTACAATTATGCCTTTAACGGTAATGCAGTATCTAATGGTAGTACTATAGACAAAATATACGATCCTAATCTGTCGTGGGAAATCACAGAGGAATCAAGTGGTGGAATTGATTTCGAAATGGTAAACCGTAAACTAAAAGGATCGTTTGATGTGTATAACAGGATTACTACCAATATTATTCTGGCGCTTATTCCCGTGTCTACTTCCGGTATTTCCGAGAACGGATTTGCACATCTTGGTGAGGTAACCAACAAAGGTGTTGAGGCCTACTTATCCTGGGACGACAAAGTAAATGAAGATTGGAGCTACAACATAAGCGGAAACTACTCTTATAATAAAAACAATTTAAGCAAACTGGCTGATGAAAACGTAAATGACATTCGTGGCGGAAGCTTAGGAAATGGACAGTACACCAAACTCTTAAACGAAATTTCTGTCGGTCAGCCTTTAGGAAGTTTTTGGTTATGGGAAGTGAGCGGAATTGATGGCAACGGAAACTTCACCTATACTGATACTAACGGAAACGGAAAAACAGGAGCTAATGATTTAGAAGACCGAAAATTCTTTGGTTCCTATATTCCAACTTCGACTTACGGGATTAACTTAGGAGTTAAATTCAGACAGGTTGATTTGTCTGTTAACGGTTACGGGACTTTCGGTTCGAAGGTTTATAACGGTAAAAAAGCACAGCGTTTCTCCGGCGAAAACATTGAATACAGTATTGCAAATGATTTTTACAGCAGTACTAATACCGGTTCTGCGAATCCCGCACCTTTTAATGCAGTTCCCATTGCTTCCAATTATTATCTGGAATCAGGAGATTTCTTTAGAATAAACAATATTTCACTGGGATATACATTATTTAAGCCGGTAGATTATCTCTCGTCTTTTAGAGTATATGTGAGCGCAATAAATCCGTTTATTATCCAGAAATTTAGCGGTTTCTCTCCAGAATTAAACGCTAATGGTGACCCATATGGACTGACAGGTGTGGAGCTTGATGCTTACCCAACGCTTAGATCATTTGTGTTCGGAATAAATTTAAAATTTTAAAATTAAAGCAATGAATAAAAAGATAATCATACTCTCATCATTACTATTTGTTTCTCTTTCAATACAGAGTTGCCGTAATGATTTTTTAGACGTGAAGCCTACAGAAGCGATTTCAACCAGTGACTTGTCATTGCTCAATAATGATGCGGGGGCCAACGGTTTTGTAACAGCGATATATGCAAAATATCTCGACTGGAATATCAGTTCATTTTCGTGGATAGGGGTCACTACAATCGCTTCAGATGAAGCCGATAAGGGATCATCGCCCGGAGATACCGGAGGAGATAAAAATTTGTTGGATGCGCTGGATTTCAATTCAACCGGCGGCTCTTTTCAGGATATCTGGCAAGGACACTACCAGGCAATAAACAGAGCGAACCAGGCTTTGTATTATTTACCGCTTCTTACGAATGCCAATCAGGATTTAAAAACAAGGTTGGAAGGCGAAGCCAAGTTTCTTAGAGCGTTCTCTTATTTCACGTTGGTGAGAAGTTTTGGCGGAGTTCCTATTGTAGATCACGTACCAATTGCCGGTAACGATGCCGATAGAGCTATGTTGCTAACAAGAAAAACTAAAGAAGAAGTGTACAGTTTCATAGAAAGCGACCTTAATGCTGCAATTGCTGTACTTCCCCAAAAAAATGCTTATTCCGCAAGTGATATCGGCAGAGCTTCTAAAGGTGCCGCGCACGCATTATTAGCGAAAGTTCATCTTTACCAGAAGAACTGGCAGAAAGTTATAGATAACTGCAATTTAGTAACAGGTTATTCATTAACTCCAAATTTTGCCGATATCTATAAAGTTTCGGGTGAAAATAATGCTGAATCAATTTTCGAAATCCAAGGAAAAGGAGGTGCTTCACAACCTGGAATTCAGCAATATTCACAAACCCAGGGAGCCCGGGGTGCTGGAGGTTGGGGCTGGGGCTTTGCAACGCCTTCTCAAAGTTTGGTAGATGCTTTTAATGAAGAAGGTGATACCGAAAGAAGAGATGCCACAATCATTTTCAGAAATTCAACTTTGTATGATGGTAGAGTAGTTCCGGCAACTGTTGAAAATCCTTATTATAACTACAAAGTTTATTCTTCAAATTTTACAGGGGATGATGATTCCGATTCGAACATAAGATATCTAAGATATGCTGAGGTATTGCTTATGAAAGCTGAGGCAATGAATGAATTAGGACAAACCGCGGCGGCTATTCCATTCTTAAATGAAGTAAGAAACAGAGCTGGTCTTCCAAACACAGCCGCAGTCTCTCAAGCCGATTTACGTATTGCGATCTGGAAAGAAAGACGACTTGAGCTGGCACTTGAACATGACAGGTGGTTCGATTTGGTAAGAACTGGTCAGGCGCAGTCTGCAATGGCAGCTAACGGAAAAACTTTTGTAGTCGGAAAACATGAATTATTCCCTATCCCTGCAAGTTTCATTAGTGAATCCAAAGGAGCAAGTTCCCAAAACCCTAATTATTAATATTTAAAAAGAAAAACATGAAAAATATTTTTTTTAATAAACATACGGGTTTAGCACTGGCAGCGCTTTTCCTCATGACCAATTGCGACGAAAGCATTGATAGGGATAACCTTCCGATTCCGTACGCATCAATCGGAGGATACGAAAATTCTGATGAGATTGCTTCCGCTAATCTTGTAACCAAATTGAGCTTCGAAGATAATTTGGCAGATAAAACCAATAACGTAACTTCACCTGTTCCTGTGGGAGTTGAATATACCGCGGGGATTAAAGGGAAAGCCTACAATGGTTCCAGTTCTTCAGAAAAATATGCCGTAGCGAATGTGTCGGATGCAATTACTGGTCTTAATGCTTTTACAATCTCATTTTGGATGAACAGTGCCAATACCGTAGCTCCTGGTTCTTCACCTGGGCAGGGTAAGGGAGCGCAGGGGATATTTTCTATTGTAAGACCCACAGAATTTTGGGGTGGGATAAATGTGTTTATTGAGAATCCTGATGACAATTTCCCTAACAGAATCAGACTTAAGTTAGGAGTTGAAAATGGTCGCTCCGGCGTGGTTTGGCGCGGACAAAGTTTGATCATGAATATCGATGATAAAAAAAACACATGGTTTCACGTAACGATGACTTATGATCCGGCCTCCAGCAAAGTAAGTGCGTATATTAACGGTGAGTCTGCTACAAACCTTAATGGTTTTGCGTATGCACCGGCGGAAGGTGCTACGGGAAGCGCTACCTGGTACGCGGATAATCCCGGCGGAATTGATAATCCTAATAATGCTCCAGGTTATGGAGTCTTCCAAATGGTAGGCACCAATGGTAAAATGGTTCTGGGGAATCATCAGTTTGAAACCGATCCTCCATTGAATAACGGATCTCATCAGGATTGGGCAACAAGTTATGCTGGCAAGTTGGATGAATTCAGGATTTATAATATCGCCTTAAAAAGTTCAGATGTTCTGGCGCTTTATAAACTAGAAAAAGATAACAGATAACCTTTACCAGAGCCATCGCAAGGTGGCTCTCTTTTTAAAAATTGCAATGAAAAATTCAATTCAGTTCACGATTATTGCATCGGCTTTTTTATTGTCATGCTCCAGAGACTCTGCGCCTGTTAGCGGAGGAACTCCTCTTGGAGGAGATAATCCTCCACCTCAGGTGACAACATATACCGATCCCCAAATTGTAGAAATGGTTCAGAAAGATGCCCTGAAGTATTTTTGGGATTATGCGGAAGCCAACTCCAAATTAGCGCGCGAAAGATATCATACAGAAAATCCTGGAGTAGATGCAAATGTGGTTTCTGCGGGCGGCTCTGGTTTTGGATTGATGACCGTGCTGGTTGGGATTAAAAATGGTTATATCCCACGTGCGGAAGCTGTTTCCAGAATTGGTACAGCACTGAATTTCCTTCAGAATGCCGACCGTTTCCATGGAGCGTGGTCACATTGGATCAGCGGTAGTACAGGAAATGTAATCCCTTTTAGCCCGATGGATAACGGCGGTGATTTGGTTGAAACAGCTTTTCTCGTTCAGGGATTGATCTGTGTAAGAGAGTATTTTAAAAACTCAACAGACACTGCGGAACTTGCACTTTCTCAGAAGGCTGAGGAACTATGGAAAGGAGTAGAATGGAATTGGTATACCCAGGGCCAAAATGTTCTCTATTGGCATTGGTCACCCAATTACAGTTTTCAGATGAATCATAAACTTCAGGGTTTTGACGAAACTTTGATTACCTACGTTTTAGCTGCAGCTTCGCCAACTTACTCCATCGAAAAATCGGTGTATCAACAGGGCTGGGCTAGGAATGGCGGTATAAAAAATTCATCGTCTCAGTATGGAATCCCTGTCGTGGTGAATCATAACGGCGCCACCGGTAATGTGGGACCCATGTTTTGGTCACATTACTCTTTTTTGGGATTGGATCCTCGCGGACTTTCAGATGAGTTTGTAAATTATGGAGAAGTTACTGTAAATCATGCGAAAATCATGCACCAGTACAGCATAGCTAATCCAAAAGGCTGGAACGGTTATTCTGCAAAAAACTGGGGATTAACAGCCAGTTACAGCAGGAATGCGGATGGGGGTACAGGTTATGCTGCGCATCAACCCAACAATGATCTGGGCATTATCTCGCCTACGGCGGCCATCTCAAATTTCCCTTATACTCCAACTGAAAGTATGAATTACTTAAGATTTCTCTATAATGAAAATTATTCAAAATTAATTGGAATTGCAGGACCTTACGATGCCTATTCGCTCCATTATAATTGGTTTACCCCCCGTTATCTTGCTATTGATCAGGGAACAATTGCTCCAATGATCGAAAATCAGAAATCCGCCTTTCTCTGGAATCTTTTTATGAATGCTCCGGATGTCAGGTCGGGACTAGTTAAATTAGGATTCCATTCAACACAACATGGATTTTAAAATCAAAAATTAAAAATGAAGAAGATATTCGCACTTTCGGTTATGGCTTTGTCATTTTTAAGTTCCTGTAACAATTTACAGAAAGTGGCTGCAGAGCCGGAAAGTATACAGAAATTTACTGATGAGCAACTAATGGATCGCGTGCAGAAAGATGCACTCAAATATTTCTGGGATTTCGCCGAACCTAATTCTCTGATGGGTAGGGAACGCTACCATGAAGATTTTTATCCTAAAAATGATGCCAATGTAGTTACCACAGGTGGCTCAGGTTTCGGACTGATGACGATTTTGGTAGGGGTAGAAAGAGGTTTCATCCCGAGAAATGAAGCAGTAAAACGGTTAACTCATATCGCAGATTTTCTTGCAAAAGCTGACAGGCATCACGGTGCGTGGCCACATTGGCTTGATGGTGAGACTGGAAAAACAGTGTCTTTCGGAAAAAAAGATAACGGCGGTGATATTGTGGAAACTGCTTTCCTTGTTGAAGGAATTATCACTGTGCGCGAATATTTTAAAAATGGAAATGCCGCCGAAAAAGCGCTTTCAAAAAAAATGGATGATCTCTGGAAAGAGGTAGAATGGAACTGGTACACCAAAGGCGGAGAAAAAGTGCTTTACTGGCATTGGTCGCCTGTAAACGGCTGGGAAATGAATCATAAACTTCAGGGTTATGATGAGACTCTAGTCACTTACATTCTCGCAGCTTCCTCGCCGACTTATCCCATTGATGCTGACACTTTCTATCAGGGCTGGACCCGAAACGGGACTTATACCACGACCGCAGAAAAATATGGGTATCCGCTTTACGTAAAACATAATGGAGCTGAAGAATATGGCGGACCAATGTTTTGGGCTCATTATTCTTATCTGGGATTAGATCCTACCGGATTATCCGACAGATTGGTGAAGAATTATTTTGATCTGAACCGCAGCCACGCCATGATTCAGTACAGTTACAGCGTTGAAAATCCAAAACAGTGGCGAGGTTACGGACCGAATTACTGGGGATTTACTGCGAGTTATACCCGAAATCAGGATGGTACCGTAGGTTACGATGCGCATAATCCTAAGAATGATCGCGGTGTTATTACGCCAACTGCAGCACTCAGCAGTTTCCCTTATACCCCTAAAGAATCGATGAATGTTTTACGGTTTCTTTACACTCAGAAACCCGAATTTATCGGTTCCGCCGGACCTTATGATGCGACATCAATCCATTACGACAACTGGTTTACTCCGAGATATTTGGCAATTGATCAGGGTACAGTAGCACCAATGATCGAAAATTACAGAACCGGATTGCTTTGGAAATTATTTATGAACGCTCCGGAAATTAAAAACGGTTTAAAAAAACTCGATTTTAAATCCACAAAATATAAATTTTAATGAAAATATTGCTAACATGTCTGTTTACGGCTTCATGTTTCCTTTCCATTAATCTTAAAGGCCAGGAAATCAAAGCTGAAATGAGTAAAGAAATCAAAAAGGTTCAGAAGATTTCTTATATTTTAGATTATCCGAAAGATGCGAAAGGCGAAGTTCCGCTCATGGTTTTTCTTCACGGCTCCGGCGAACGCGGAACTGATCTGGAAAAGGTAAAAGCCAACGGACCTTTCAACTACAGAAACCTGATAAAAGAACCGGTAGCAATTCTGGCACCCCAATGTCCCGAAGGAGTTTGGTGGGATACAGAAACCCTTTATCATTTGATTAAAGAAATTCAGCAGAAATATAAAATCGATGAATCCAGAATCATCCTTACAGGCCTTTCCATGGGAGGTTGGGGTTCGCTCAAACTCGCCATGGAACACCCGGAATTATTTTCAGCAGTTGTAGCAGTTTGTCCGCCGGTAGACCGGTTAATGAAAGTACGCGCCGGCCAGTACAAAAATTTGCCGATGAAAATCTTCCATGGTGCTAATGATGATATTGTTACGCCAATGAACGCCATCGAGATTTATCAGGAGATTAAAAAAGTAAATAAAAATATAGAGCTCGTCATCTTTCCGGATGATAATCATAATTCCTGGGATTCTACATACTCCAATCCAAAATTATACGAATGGATGCTTGCTCAAAAAAAATCAAATAATATAAAGTAGAAGTTTATGAAGAAATTAGTTTTAGTTGCTGCTATGGCACTATCTACCTGCGTTTTAGCACAGGAAATGGTGACTAAACCGGTACAGGCATACCATACGCCGCAGTACAATGCAAAGAAGAAAGCTTTTGTTGATGCGCTGCTTGCAAAGATGACGGTTGATGAAAAAATTGGTCAGCTTAATCTCCCAAGCGCTGGTGATTTCACTACCGGTACGGCGCAAAACTCCGATATCGGAAAAAAAATAGAAGACGGTCTTGTTGGCGGCCTTTTCAATATCAAAGGTGCTGAAAAGATCCGCGCAGTTCAGAAAGTTGCTGTAGAAAAAAGCCGTCTGAAAATTCCTTTAATTTTTGGAATGGATGTAATCCACGGATATGAAACCAATTTCCCGATTCCTCTTGGTTTAGCGGCTTCCTGGGATATGAATTTAATTCAGCAGTCAGCAAGGGTCGCTGCCCGAGAAGCTTCCGCAGATGGAATTTCCTGGACTTTCTCACCAATGACCGATATTTCCCGCGAACCAAGATGGGGCAGGATTTCTGAAGGTTCGGGAGAAGATCCTTATCTAGGGAGTGAAATCGCCAAACATATGGTCTATGGTTATCAAGGCAAAGATCTCTCTCTCAGCAACACGATCATGGCTTGTGTAAAGCATTTTGCACTTTATGGCGCAGGTGAAGCAGGAATGGATTATAATACGGTTGATATGAGCCATGTACGCATGTTCAACGAATATTTTCCTCCTTATAAAGCAGCGGTAGATGCTGGTGTAGGTTCTGTAATGGCTTCATTTAACGAAGTTGACGGAATTCCTGCGACCGGAAACCGATGGTTGCAGACCGAAGTTCTCCGAAACAAATGGGGCTTTGGCGGATTTGTAGTGACAGATTATACCGGGATTAATGAAATGATTGATCATGGAATGGGCGATCTTCAGCAGGTTTCTGCGATGTCGTTAAAAGCGGGAATCGATATGGATATGGTGGGCGAAGGTTTTCTGAAAACTTTAAAGAAATCTTTGCAGGAAGGAAAAGTTACCCAGGCAGAAATCGATATGGCTGCGAGAAGAGTTCTCGAAGCGAAATATGATTTAGGTCTTTTTGAAGATCCTTACCGCTATGGAGATGCAAAACTGGCGGCGAAAGAGGTTAACAGTCTTGAAAACAGAAATATTGCAAGAAACACCGCGGCACAGTCGATGGTTTTATTGAAAAATGAGAACAACGTGTTACCTTTAAAAAAATCGGGAACTGTAGCAGTAATCGGTCCATTGGTTAATAACTCCCTCAACATGGCCGGGACATGGAGTGTGGCTGCGAAACATGCCAATGCAGTGTCGTTGATGAAAGGACTTCAGGACAACTTTGGAAAAGAGGTAAAATTTATCTCCGCAAAAGGTGCCAATATTGATTACAGTCAAAAACTCGAAAATATTTATGCTGCCCACGGAAAACTTACTGACCGAGACAACCGTCCGAAAGAAGTAATTCTGAAAGAAGCGATGGATGTTGCTCAAAAAGCTGACGTAATCGTGCTCGCAATCGGCGAATCTGCTGAAATGAGCGGCGAATCATCATCAAGAAGCGAAATTACCATCCCACAGTCTCAAATTGATTTGTTGAACGAACTTAAAAAGACCGGAAAACCAATGGCAATGGTGCTTTTCACCGGAAGACCATTGGCTTTAACCAATGTGAAAGATGTTCCGGATGCCATGCTCAATGTTTGGTTTTCAGGAACCGAAGCCGGTAACGCTATTGCAGATGTGCTGTTCGGTAAAGTAAATCCTTCCGGTAAACTTCCAGTTACTTTCCCCAGAAGTTTAGGACAGGTTCCTATTTATTACAACCATAAAAATACAGGTCGGCCTTTAAGTGCCGAAAAAACAGATAAATGCGAGTATGACAGATTCCGTGCTAATTATATGGATGAATGCAACACGCCGCTTTATCCTTTCGGTTATGGATTAAGCTATACCAGTTTCACCTATTCCGATATGTCGGTTTCCAATACGAATCCAAAAGGAAACCAAACCGTTCAGGTTTCGGTTAACGTAAAGAATTCGGGAAATTATGATGGGGCAGAAGTTGTGCAGTTATACATCCGCGATTTGGTGGGAAGTATTACACGGCCTGTAAAAGAATTGAAAGGTTTCCAGAAGGTTTTCATCAAGAAAGGTGACACTAAAAAAGTAACCTTCAATCTCACGCCCGAGGATTTAAAATTCTATAACAATTCCCTTAAATACGATTGGGAAGCAGGCGAATTCGAGATCATGACCGGTACCAATTCAGAGGAGGTCCAGCGCATGAAAATCAATTGGGATAAATAATAAAACACGAAGTGTTTAAGCCGTTTTCATAATAATGAAAGCGGTTTTTTTTGTCCATTTAAAAGTGCTAAATTTGAGGTCAATTTTTAAACAACTTATGTAATGAGAGACAAATTCATTAAGTGGGGAATAGTTATCCTGATTGCAGTTTGGATGATTGCTTTGCTGATTAGGGCGCACTATTGGATTCCAATTTTGTTAACAGCTATCTATGCGCTGGGAATCTATAACAGTTTTCAGACAAAGCATGCCATTCTTCGCAACTTTCCCGTGTTGGGATACTTCAGATATTTTTTTGAAGGTATTTCTCCGGAAATGCAGCAGTATTTTATTGAAAGAGAAACGGACGGAAAACCATTTCCGCGTAATCAGCGGTCCGCAGTGTACCGCCGTTCAAAAAACATCAGCGACACCGTGCCGTTCGGAACCCAACTAGAGATCAATCAGAGAAAATACGAGGGAATAAAACATTCAATCTACGCGAAATCGCCTAAAGAGGAATTGCCGAAAGTTTGGGTCGGAGGCGAGCAGTGTACCCAGAAGTACCATGCTTCCTTATTTAATATTTCTGCGATGAGTTTTGGTTCACTAAGTGACCGTGCTCAAATGTCCCTGAACAGAGGTGCAAAAAAAGGCGGTTTTTATCATAACACTGGGGAAGGCGGAATTTCACCCTATCACCTGGAAGGTGGAGATTTATGCTGGCAGATCGGTACAGGATATTTTGGCTGTAGAGACGAGGAAGGAAGATTTTCTCCGGAAATTTTTACTAAAAATGCGATAATTCCTAATGTGAAAATGATCGAGATTAAGATTTCACAGGGAGCCAAACCGGGCCACGGCGGGGTTTTACCGGGTGCCAAAAATACGCCGGAGATTGCGGCGATAAGACACGTACAGCCTGGGCTTACTATAATTTCTCCACCTTCGCATTCCGCTTTTTCAGATGCGGCGGGATTGCTGAAATTTGTGCAGCAGTTAAGAGAACTTTCGGGTGGAAAGCCTGTAGGATTTAAACTTTGTATCGGTGATACCAGAGAGTTTGAAGATATCTGCGTTCAGATGAATGTTCTTAAAATATATCCCGATTTTATAACTGTTGACGGAGCAGAAGGTGGAACGGGAGCTGCACCCCCGGAATTTTCAGATGGAGTAGGAATGCCGCTTGAACCGGCTTTGATTTTCGTGAACAGAACACTTAATAATTTCAACCTTCGTGATAAAGTGAAAATTATCGCCAGCGGAAAAGTTCTTACTTCGCTCGACATTTTGCGCGCGATTGCGATGGGTGCGGATATGTGTAACAATGCGCGTGGATTTATGTTTGCGTTGGGCTGTATTCAGGCCTTAAGATGTAACACGAATAATTGCCCAACAGGAGTTGCAACTCAGGATAAGATGCTTATCAAAGGGCTGGATGTTACTGATAAAAGTGAAAGAGTTTACCATTTTCACAAGAATACACTTCATACCTGCAACGAACTGATTGCAGCTGCCGGTAAAGATTCTTATGATGAGGTTGACGCGACCATGTTTATGAGAGGTGATGAATTCGATCA
The DNA here is from genome assembly GCF_024171485.1 of Chryseobacterium sp. HSC-36S06. Lineage (GTDB taxonomy): Bacteria > Bacteroidota > Bacteroidia > Flavobacteriales > Weeksellaceae > Kaistella. The sequence goes on along the minus strand of NZ_JALJZX010000002.1, from coordinate 758,069 downwards.
TCTGTCGGATGTTTATTTCCCGGATATTTTAGGGAATGTAAAACATAAAGCAACCCAATACTAATTACAGCTATTATAAGATTATAGCAAATCCGGTAAAATTTTACCGGATTTTTTTTTATGACTTCTTCTCACCCCTGAGTTCTTCCAGATAAGAAATCTTCAGCGCGTCATAAAGTGATCTTCTGCTTACCATTAATGAGATGAGTGACGAAACCATTCCGGCAAGCATAAGATGGAAAATTAAAGAGTGTCTGTCGGTCATTTCCAATACAATAATGGCAGAGGTAAAAGGTGCCCGCGTAATTCCTGTAAGAAAGGCCACCATTCCTCCCAGAATTACCACATTGGTCTCGTTGGGTGTTAAATGTATCCAGCCGGAAATCACAGATCCTACGCTGGCTCCTGCGGAAAGTGCCGGTGCAAAAATTCCGCCTGCACCACCCGAAGTGAATGATAAGGCCGGCCCAATCATCCTGAAAATAGGCATATACCAGTCTTCATGTTTATCATCGGTAAACAGGGTTCTCTCCATAATTTCCTTCCCGGAACCTAAAATTTCGCGGTTTACAAAAAAAGCTAAAGATGCAATTATTAATGCAGAAATTACAAGAAAAATAATATTGCTGCGGTCGGTTTTCAGTCTTTTTTTCCAGGAGTTAATGGCGAGCATTAAAACGGAAAGCTGACTGGCCAAAATTCCGGAAACCCCCGCAACCAAGATGACAGGAAACATTACCATTAAACTTACATTTGCAGTTTTGGGATAACCGAGGTAGAGGTAAGAACCAGCTAAAGTTTGTGCGGTAAGTCCTGCAATGATTACAGCGGTAAAAAGTGCGGTTTTAAAGTAATTAATATGGGTTTTCGAGAGTTCTTCCACAGCGAACACAATTCCGCCTAATGGTGTGTTGAAAGCGGCCGATAGTCCTGCCGCAGCACCCGTCATAATCATATTCTTCTTAGATATTTTCGGCCACCAGTCGGGAAGATATTCGTTAACTTTCCGGAAGACTGAACCTGCAATCTGAATGGTTGGTCCTTCGCGCCCAACTGCACCTCCGCCAATTACTAAAGCCAAACTCGAGAGGATTTTAAATACAATAATTTTAATGCTCAGAAGATGCCGGATCTTTGTATGTTCCTTCGGGTTTGCGAGTTCCACAGCTGCCATCACCTGCGGAATTCCACTGCCTTTTGAATAAGGTGCGAATTCTTTTACCAGCCACCAGGACAGCACGAAACCAGTGGGTGCGATAATGAAAATCATCCACGCGTTCCAGTCGAAGATTAGATTCATCAGCTTTTCGCCCCAGGTGAACATTTGCGCGTACATGACGGCTATAAATCCGGTAATGAGTGACCCGATCCAAAAAGGAATCGCCTGCAACAGATTGTGTTTCAGTTTTTCGTTCTGGAGATTGTCAAAGGATTTTTTAATACTGCGGCGCAGGTAAACAAAAATTCGGAGCATTAAACAAAATTATCAATTTATATTTAATATGAAAACTGTTGAGAGTATTACAAAAAAAAATCCGGCAAATTAATTACCGGATTCTTTAATATGTTTAGAAATCTTATGCTTCTTCAGCAGGAGTTTCTTCAACTTTTTTTGGAGCTGGAGCAGCTTTAGGAGCAGCTGGTGCTGGTGGAGCGTCAGATACGATATCGAATTCGTAAGTGTGCTCTACATTTCTGTGCAAACGGATCTGCGCAGCAAATTTACCGGTTCTCTTAATTGTGTTTCCAGGAATTTTGATGTATTTCTTGTCAACGTTAACCCCTTTTTTAGCTAATTCTTCAGAAAGGTTTGCATTGTTGATAGATCCGAAAAGTTTATCACCAGAACCTACTTTTGTAGCGATAGTGATATCTGTTTTCTTCAGTTGTTCTACGATTGCAGTAGCGTCAGCAACTAATTTTGCTTCTTCTTCTTTTCTTGCTTCTAAAGTAGCTTCAAGATTTGCTTTGTTTTTTGGGGTTGCCAAAAGTGCCAAACCTTGTGGTAACAAGAAGTTTCTTGCATAACCTGGCTTTACGTTTACGGTATCGAACTCAAGTCCTAAGTTCTCTACATCTTTTTTTAGGATAATTTCCATTGTTGTTGTCCTTTTTTAATTAGAAGTTAGGCGTTTTTGTGAAACAGCCAACAACTATTTTGGTTTGTATTATTTTAATAAATCAGCTACATAAGGCATTAAAGCCAAGTGTCTTGCTCTTTTGATTGCAGCAGATACTTTTCTTTGGTATTTCAAAGAAGTTCCTGTGTATCTTCTTGGTAAAATTTTACCTTGCTCGTTAACAAACTGAAGAAGGAATTTTTCGTCCTTATAATCTACATGTTTGATTCCGTATTTTTTGAATCTACAGTATTTTTTATCAGTTTTAGTGTTGATATCTAGTGGAGTAAGAAATTTTACTTCCGATTCACCTCCAGCAGAGGCTTGTTTAGCCATATCGTCTATTGCCATTGTTGTAAATTTTTAGAGGGGTTAAATTAAGCTTTTGCAGTTTTTACTTTGGTTCTTCTTGTTACAGCATACTCCATAGCATGTTTGTCAAGTTTAGTGGTCAAGAAACGGATAACTCTCTCATCACGTTTGAAAGCCAGTTCTAAATCTGCAACTACAGTTCCTTCGCCTTTAAATTCGATTAAAGTGTAAAAACCATTCTTTTTCAATTGAATTGGATAAGCCAATTTCTTAAGTCCCCAATTTTCTTTGGCAACGATTTCGCAATTGTGTGAAGTCAAAAGATCTTCGAATTTTTTTACTGCTTCCTCCACCTGAGCGTCAGATAGAACGGGAGTTAAAATGAAAACAGTTTCGTAATTGTTCATAATGTTAAATAAATTTGTTAATTATTTCGAGGTGCAAAAGTAACAATTATTTCCTAAAGTAACAATAATTGAGACGAAAAAATGAAAAAAGGTCTGCATTGCTGCAGACCTCAATTTAATAAGAATGAAGTGCTTTTTACTTTTTAATGATTTTTACAGTCTGAACACCGTTTTCGGTCTCAATGTTTACCACGTAAACGCCCGGAGACAATTTAGATAAATTGATCTGAGATTTAGCTGCATTAAGCGTATGGGTTGACACTGCTTTTCCGGTAACATCAAATACAGAAACCGATTTTACCTTGTTAGGAGACTCTACATTCAGCATATCAACAACAGGGTTGGGATAAACTTTTACTGATGTTTTTGCATTGTCATTTACGCCAAGTGAAGTAACATTAAGCGTGTAATCTTCAAGTTGTCCGAATGATGCATTGGCACAAGGATCCAGATAATTAGTAGTTCCGAAAATTTTCTTCACTCTCATTCTGGTGTTGCCCAAGGTTGCCCCTGAAGGTACAGCAAGAGACTGTACAGCCTGTACTCCATCGGTTCCGTTAGAGTTCACAATGGTTTGTGTAATCTGATAAACTTCACCCGCATCGTTCAGGACGCCGTTTTGGTTCCAGTCGATAAACACTGCGAATCTGTTGGTAAAGTTTCCGTCAGTATTGCCTTTTAATGTAATGGTGTAAGAGCTTCCCTGTGTTACGTTTCCTACAATAGTAGTAAAGTTTTCGTGATCTGGAGTTCCGTTGAGGACTGGAGACGTTGTGTTGTCGATTCCTGCAAAATTCACTAAGGTAATCGGCTCTGTGTTGCTTGTTATAGAAACCGGACCACAATAAGGTGCAAATGGATTTGCAGCGGTGGTGAATGAAAATTCTGTACATCCAGTAGCTGCTCCAGTATCGTTTTTCGGTACCACTCTCCAATAATAGGTAGTAGATGCTGCTAACTGCGTTACCGGAACGGTAGCTGTAGTGGAAGTGGTATTCACCAACAGCGTACTTGGATTAGCGATTGTTCCAAAATAAACATCATAGCTGTCTACTACGGTACCCGAACTTGGTGCTGTCCATGTGAGTGTGCTTGGTGCTAAATAGTCAACTCCGGTGGCCCCGTTTGCCGGTGCGGTCAGCGTTGCACAGTTTGGTGCGGATGCTGGCATACTCATGGTAGTAAAACTAAAGCTTGTACAGCCTGTTGCACTGCCAGCAGCATTTTTAGCAATAACGTTCCAGTAATAGGTTGTCGCTGGTGTCAGCATTGAAATGGGTACAGTAGTTGTAAGCGTTGTAGTATTAATCAACAGCGTTGTAGGATTAGCGCTGGTTCCAAAATATACATCGTAGCTTGCTGCAGCTTCACCAGTTGTTGGAGCGGTCCACGCAAGGGATAGTGGTACTTTGTAGCTTACATCAGCAGTATTATTAGCAGGTGTTGTAAGGGTGGCGCAGTTTGGAGCAGCTGTTGGCAGCGCATTACTTACTACTTTGAAATCATCTACTGCGAAGCCGAACTGATCATCGGAGGTAGTTTGAATAGCGATGTAGATATTTTGTCCCGCGTAGCTGTTAAGGTCATAAGTGTACTGATGCCACTGTGCATCCGAAGGTGTAGTCACTAGAGGGCTGATCGCGGTAAAGGTTTCAACACCTGTTCCGGTGGTTGATACTAATACTTTAAATTTTTCAGCACCATAATCAGCGTCGCATCCTTTGCCATAGAATGTAAGGGTTGCTCCGTCACCTGCGGGAATCCCAATTTGCGGAGAAATCAGCCAGTCATTGTTCCAGGGGCTGCTTGTCGCTGCAAAGCTCACCATCATTTTTGTACCGGTTTTAGCGGTCCAGTTTGAAGTTGCAGTAGGAGTCATCGGCGGAGTAGTGGTAGTTGAGTTGAAAACCTGGAAGGATTTTGCAACGCCTGTATTGGGAAAAGTAATGCCCGTAAAGCCGTAAGTCGGTTTCAGATCTACGTCAGTAAGCGTCCAGTTGCCAACATTTGCAATCGCAAAATCGGTATATGTTTCGAAGCTGTCTTCAAACAAAACCGTTTGGGCTTTCATTACATCAGTAGCACATAAGGCTGCCATTGTAAATAAAGAAAATAAAATTTTTCTCATAATAAAATAATTTAATTTGGTTAAACTTACTTTCAAAGCTAAGTATAAAAAAATTAATTTACCAATGAAAATCAATTATTTTATTGAAATCTATACTAAATTTAATGTATTGTTAAACATTCGATAAGTAATTTATGATCTGAATCATACTGGCAGACGGCTTTAGAACACGAAATCCTTCACTCTTGCGCATGCGAGTTCATTCTCGTTAAGCCACTTTAAGAAGCTTTCAAGCTTATCCGACATCGTTCTCCCCGAATTAAATTTGCGGTAAAAAGGGATCCGGAAACGGAATTTTTCAAAATCAGTGAACTGCCAGGAATTCAGATAGATGAGAATGAAATCTTCGTTTTTCAATGTTTCATTGACCATGTTCTGGTAGAATTTCAGGGGAACCGTCTGAAAAACAAAATCGTTATAAGGGATTTGCGAATAAGGGGAAATGCTTTCCGGTATAATGCTCACGCCATTTTCTTCGATGATTTCAGTGCTTCGCTGCAACCTTTTCAATGGGAAAAGAATATTGGCGTTCTCAATATTCGAAATGTAGCTGAATTCCATTTGTTTCAGCTCGTGTACAGAGAGCGTAACATCCTTTTGCCTGATGCCGCGAATGATTTTTTCTGTAAAATCTTCTATGCTCTTTTTGGCCTTTTCAATTTCCTTTGCGTTAGAGTTTGCATTGTAAATGGAAATCTCATGACCTTTGCTGATGATTTTTTTTATTAATGGCTGCAAAGCATCAACGATCGAAACTTCTATAAAAAAAGTCGCAAGAATGTTATTGTTTTCTAAAATCCTGAGAATTGATGAAACATTGTCAACCGTGATTTTAGTGATTTCATTATCATCAATCCGGTAATGATCTTTAAAATCACTTTTATTATTAATGATGTTGAAAGTAAGTAAAATCATGCAGATTAATTCCCCAGTTTCACTTTCAGGTTCTTCAGCATATCTTTCGTCATCGCAGTAATATCGAAATCATAATTTAAACCCCAATCTTTTTTCGCGATAGAATCATCGATGGAAGCCGGCCACGAGTCGGCAATAGCCTGGCGGAAATCAGGTTTGTAATCAATTTCAAAATCCGGCATTTCCTTTTTAATTTCGGCCGCAAGTTCTTTAGGTGTAAAAGATAATCCACCCAAATTGTATGAAGTATGAACGCTGAGGCTCTCTTTCGGTGCTTCCATCAGTTTCAGAGTTGCATTAATGGCGTCATCCATATAAAGCATTGGCATCGCCGTGTTTTCCGAAATAAAACTGGTATATTTTCCCTGTTCTACGGCTTCATAAAATATTTCCACCGCGTAATCAGTTGTTCCGCCACCGGCTGGTGTTTTCCAGGAAATTAAACCCGGATAACGGATACTTCTTACATCCACACCATATTTGTCGTGGTAATATTCGCACCATTTTTCGCCTGCCATTTTTGAGATTCCATAAACCGTTGTCGGATTCAAAACCACATCCTGACCCACATTTTCTTTCGGAATTCCTTTCCCGAAAACAGCGATCGAACTTGGCCAGAATACCTTTTTAAGCAATCCTTCTTTAGCCATTTCACAAAAGTTCAGAAGTGGTTCTACATTCAGTTTCCAGGCAAAAAGCGGTTGTTTTTCAGAAGTTCCGGAAAGTAAAGACGCAAGATGATACACGGTTGTAATTTCGTAATCCTTCACGACCTGTCTCACCAGTTGCGTGTTCGAAACGTCCATTCTTTCATAGAAACCTGCAGAGGTAATGTTCTTATCCCAGCGGTCGAGTCCGGAAGCCACTACATTTTCAGCGCCATGAATTTCAACTAATCTGTTTGTGAGTTCGGTACCGATTTGTCCCAGCGCACCGGTGATAAGAATTTTTTCCGTGTAGGATTCCATGTGTAGAATTTAGAAATTGATTTTAGCAAATTTAAAAAATTTAAGGAATTTTTCCGAACGAAATCACGATTTATTATTTGGGCGACAATCTACGGCTTCCGTTCCCGCTTTTTGGCTTCGCTTCGCTGCGCAAAAAGAGCTCCACTCAAATAACGCATTTGTTCGCCGACTTCTAAAATTTAAATTATAAAAGGGAGGCAAGCCGGTTCGCGGTTCCGGACTCTAAATAACTTTTCGGTATCGAAAGCAATTTTAGTACTTTTGGGTAAAATTTTCTGACATGAAAAAAGCACTGGTTCTACTTCTGATTTCTTCAAACTTTGTGTTTGCGCAATTCACCGACATCAATATTGTAAAAGAAATCCGAACGAAGGACAAGGGTTTGGTAGTTTCAGCCCATCCGCTTGCGAGTGAAGCCGGAGCTAAAGTCATGACAATGGGCGGAAATGCGTTTGATGCGGTAATTGCTACACAATACGCCTTGGCAGTGGTTTATCCGCAGGCAGGAAATATTGGTGGCGGCGGTTTTTTAGTTGGCGTAAAGAAGACAGGAGAGAAATTTACCATCGATTTTCGGGAAACGGCGCCAGCAAAAGCTTCGCGCGATATGTATCTTGACAAGAAAGGAAACGCAAACACCGATTTGTCTCAAAACGGAAGGTTGGCTGTAGGAATTCCGGGATCTGTTGCTGGATTTTATGCGACTTTAAAACATGCTAAACTTCCGATGTCAGAATTGATTCAGCCTGCAATCGATCTCGCGGAACAGGGATTTGCCATCACCGAAAAAGAAGCAAATCTGCTCAATAACCAGATGCAGTATTTTAGTGAGCATAATAAAATACAAACTGTTTTCCAAAAGAAAAATGCGTGGAAACAGGGAGATATCCTGATTCAGAAGGATTTGGCAGAAACGCTGAAACTGATTCAGAAAAACGGTGTAAAAGGTTTCTACGAAGGAAAAACAGCTGAATTAATCGTTGCCGAAATGAAACACGGAAACGGAATCATCACTTTAAACGATCTTAAAAACTATAAAGTCGCGGAAAGAAAACCGATTGTTTTTGATTACAAAGGAAATGAAATCGTATCAATGCCTTTGCCGTCAAGCGGCGGAATATTACTTGCTCAAATGCTGAAAATGGCGGGTTATGAAAATCTTGAAAAATACCAGCAGAATTCAACAGAAGCAGTTCAGATTATGGTGGAAGCGGAAAGACGTGCGTTTGCAGACCGCGCAGAATTTATGGGCGACCCGGATTTTATCACCGACAAAACGTCTATGCTAATCTCAGATGAATACCTTAGAAACCGTTGGAAAAGTTTCAATAAAAATCTTGCGACGCCAAGTGCTGAAGTAGGCAAAATTATTTCTCAGCCAAAAGAATCTACAGAAACCACCCATATCTCGGTGATCGATAAAGAAGGAAACGCGGTCGCTGTAACAACAACGCTTAACGGTTTGTACGGAAGCAAAGTTGTAGTTTCCGGCGCGGGATTTTTCCTGAACAACGAAATGGACGATTTCTCTGTTAAACCGGGTGTTCCTAATATGTTCGGTGCGGTAGGCGGCGAAGCTAATTCAATAAAACCGGGAAAAAGAATGCTAAGTTCAATGACGCCCACGATTGTGATGAAGAACGGAAAACCTTTTATTATTGTAGGTACTCCGGGTGGAACTACGATCCCTACATCGGTTTATCAGTCGATTGTAAATGTTGTCGATTTCAAACTGAGCCCGGGAATGACCGTGAATGCACCAAAGTTTCATCACCAGTGGCTTCCTGAAAGTGTTATGGTTGAAAATCATTTTCCTGAAACCACCATTCAGAATCTCGAAAAGATGAATTACAAGATCGAAAAGGTTTCCCAGATCGGCAGAACCGAAATGATTGTGATTGATGAAAAAGGAAATGCGGTAGCAGTTGCTGACGGGCGCGGTGATGACTCGGTGGCCGTAGAGTAATTTATTTTCCTGCCAGTTTTCTCAGCATTCCGTTGAAAATCAATCCGTGAAAAGGAAGTACAGAATACCAGTATAATCTTCCTGATAAACCAAGCGGGCGGAACGTGGCTTCCTGATGAAGAATTCCGTCTTTGATTTTAAACTCGAGCCAGGCTTCGCCGGGAACTTTCATTTCAGCGAATAAAAGTAAGCGTTTTTCCTCTTTGTCGGCATACAAAACGCGCCAGAAATCTACAGAATCACCAGCTTCCAGAGCATTCAGGTTTCTTCGTCCACGCCGGAGTCCTACGCCGCCAAAAAGTTTATCTAAAAATCCACGGATTTTCCAGAGGAAATCTGCGTAATACCAGCCGGTTTTCCCGCCGATGCTGAAAATTCTTTCTGTTGCCAACTCTTCAGAATCCACTTTCATTTCACGGATATCTTTAAAACAGCCTTTGGAAGGAACTTCCAGATATTGCCATACATTTCTCGCATGAAAAGGGCTTGAAAACGAATCGTACCAACTGGAAAGCACGTCATTCTGTTTAATTTTGTCGAACGCCAGCCCGATCGCTTCTTTATAGGAAAATAACTTGATTCCCAGATCTTGGGCTAATGTATTCTTTTTGGCGATTACATCAATTTTCATACTATCGACGAGGTTTTGCGCCAATGAATAGCTGGTGCTTGTAATAAAATAAAGCCAGTAAGATGAAAGTTTTGGCGTCATCACAGGTACGGTAAACACGCTTCTCTTCAAACCGCGCACTTCCGAATATTGCAGCAGCATTTCTTTATAAGTTAAGATGTCTGTTCCGGCGATATCATAGTTTTTGTTGTAGGTGAATTCCTTCCCTAAAACGCCCACCAGAAACTGGATCACATTTCTGATTGCAATCGGCTGACATTTTGTTTTCAACCATTTTGGCGCGACCATCACCGGAAGTTTCTCAACCAGATCACGGATGATTTCGAAAGAAGCGCTGCCTGAGCCCACGATAATTCCTGCACGGAGACTCGTTAACGCATACTTCTCACTTTTCAGAGATTCCTCAACCATTTTTCTGGATTGAAGGTGTTTTGAGAGTTTCTGTTCATTAATGATTCCTGTAAGGAAAATCACCTGTTTCACTGCAGATCCTTCGAGGGCATATTTAAAATTTTCTGCAGAAATTTTTTCTTTTTCCTCAAAGTCGCCATCATCTGAAGACATAGAATGAATCAGATAATAAGCGTGATCAATATCTTTGGGAATATTTTCCAGTGTCGAATCATCCAGAAAATCGTTTTCAACAATCTCCAGTTGGTGAAGATGATTATGAAATAGTCTGGTGCTGAATCTTTTTCTGTCCCTGACTGAGCAGACCACAGAATGACCTTCCTCCAATAACTGGATGAGAAGCCTTTTACCAATATATCCTGTTACGCCGGTGAGAAAGATTTTCATCAGATAATTATTTTTTCGAGAATTCTGTAGCGGCTTTCGAAAATGAATTTTACTTTATTTCTTACTGCTTTTCCAGCAATTAAGTCGCCAAAAATTCCCAAAGGCATTTTAAAATTGACGATGTCGGTCATTTTTACTTTTCCGTCCTGTATTTCTTCGAAATGATGTTCGTGATGCCACATCGCATAAGGTCCGAAACGCTGCTCATCAACGAAAAATTTCTCTTTTACGAAATGAGTGATTTCGGTAATCCAGTTGCTTTTAATCAACGGTAAAATTCCGATTTTATAGGTGATGATTTGGCCCTGATAGGTTTCGGTACCTGGATTATTGGTGATGCAGAAATTCATTTCGTCTGGCGTAATCTTATCCAGATTGGTGGGAACGGTGAAAAATGCCCAGGCTTTTTCCAGAGAAATCGGAAGAATCTGTTCGGAAGTCAGCGTGTAAATTCCGGATTGTTTGGTGATTTTAATTTCCATAATTGCTGATTGGTGCTGGTGAATAGTTCCATTTCCTTTTAAAATATTCAAAAACCAAAACGATGCTGTACAAAAGTGCGAAACAGTAGAAACTGTCTTCCAGAGGCATTGTTCCTACGCGGATTCCAAGGTTTTCAGTATCGTCATAAAATACAACAGGATTTTCGGAGTAATTCCCGGTCAACGCATTATTCACAAAATAGAACGGAATGTAGATGACAATAAAACTCAGGTAAAACCTTTGTGCATCCTTCCATTTATAAATGATCTGGAGCAGCATCAGCAAAGCAAAAAGTCCGAAACTGCAAACCGTGTATATTTTATCATAGTTGAATACCGCGACTGAAAAACTCACGACAAATAGGATGTAGGTAATCCATTTGGTGATGCTTTTATTCAAAATTACTTTAGGAATAAAATGTTCCAGTGAATAGTGAATGAAAACGCTTGCGTAAGGAATAAGCAGGAAGAAAAGGTATTCCTCAAGCGGCATCTGAAAAATCCGGACGCCAATTAAATATTCATCATTGAATCCCCAAACTTTCATATGGGTAAAGTAAATATCCCAAGCGATAAAGAATAATCCGACCAGTAGAATTGCTGAGAAAAAAGCTTTCCAGTACTGAATGAAGTGCATTCTTTTCCGCTCGAAACTGAAGAGAAAAGGAATAGAAAAGCTCAGAATATCGAGTAATAAATAATAATACGACTGCAAGATTTAAATTTTATGAAGTTGATAATTTGGCTTCGCGGAAATATTTCAACGGAACGAAGAGCATCCCGAAGCATTCGCCTTCTTCTTTTCCCAAATGTTTGTGATGAATTTTGTGGGCTTTTCTTAACCCTCTGAAATACCAGTTGTTGGTCTTGTCGAACCATTTGAACCGGCGGTGAATTAACACATCATGCACTAAAAAGTAGCCCATTCCGTAAAGCAAAATTCCTAATCCCACAAAAAACATCCAGTTGATTTCGCCACGCGTTCCGAAGTAAAACAGTAAAATGCTCGGGATTGCGAAAACCACGAAAAAGAAGTCGTTTTTTTCGAAAATATGAGGATAGCCCGGCTGGTGGTGATCTTCATGAAAATACCATCCCAAACCATGCATAATATATTTGTGGGTAAGCCAGGTTACGCCTTCCATCGAGACGAAAACCAGCAGCGTGATCAGTATATAAAGTAGCGCGTCCATTTTGTTACAGTTTTAAATGCATTTTGATTCTTTTGTTCAAATCCTCGTCTTTCGATTTTTTGTACTCTGCTAAGATAAAGGTTTTGTCGCTTTTCAAATCTTTGTTGTAACCCAGAAAAGCCGGTGTCTGTTCCTGCGAGATATACCTCATAAAACGGATTTCCAGATTATTTGGATCTTTGCTTACGGCATTATCCAGCGCTTTTTTTCCTTTGTTGAAGTACGAAAATTTGTTCCAGGGATTTACGGCATGTTTCGCCATAAAGAAATTTCCGACTGCATAAAACGCTTCGTAAATAGGTTTTTTAGTTTTTGTATAAGTTTCTTTTGAGCTGTTGATCAGGGTTTTTGTAGCGCTCTCAGAATTTTCTCCTTTCTGTAGAAGAAGCCTGAAATCCGTTAAATCCTGCGCGTCAATCATCATAGTAAGACAACTAAAAATGGCAAAAAATATCTTTTTCATTTTAAAATCTCAGACTAAATTGAAGTTTTTGTTAAGCATCATTTCACCGAATAGGTAAATTTTTCTGGCGTTTGAAACTCTGATTCTTTTCGTGAGAAGAAGTTCAGGTTTTGTCCTGCGTATTTTCTTAAACAAATTAATATAATATTTATACGCCATGAATACGGCAATTCTGCTCGAAATCGGAAGCATTTTAATCCCGATAAATGCATGGGCGAAATCTTTGGCAATGTCGGCTTCGATCTGTTGCTTTGCCTGCGAACTGAACTTACTGAAATCCACATTCGGAAAATACATTCTGTTCAGATCATTAAAATCTGCACTGATGTCGCGTAAAAAATTGATCTTCTGAAATGCCGCACCCAAACTCTGCGCATAAGGTTTTAGTCTGTTGTATTCTTCCACATTTCCGTCTACAAAAACCTTCAGACACATTAAACCAACCACTTCGGCAGAGCCGTAAATGTATTCGTTATATTTTTCATCATTAAAGTTTTTGATGTCGCCCAAATCCATTTTCATGGAATGTAAAAACGCATCAACCAAATGTTGAGGAATATTTTTCTCTCTTTGGGTTAAACAGAAAGACTGTAAAATTGGATTCAGAGATATTCCGTTTTCGAGTGCCGAACGGTAATTCTGCTCAAATTCCTCCAGAAGTTTGGCTTTATCATAGTCGTGAAAGGTATCTACAATTTCGTCTGCGAAACGTACAAAACCATAAATGTTGTAAATGTGCTGACGGATTTCAGGCTGAAAAAGGGTAGAAGCCCGGGAAAAGGAGGTGCTGTATTTTTCAGTCACTAACTTAGACGACTGCCCGCACACTTTGTTGAAAATTTCTAAGTTATTCATCGGTTTGGTTTTTATAAAATTCGGTTTCTGTTTTTAAGAATATAATCAGTAACCACTTTTCCGGAGATTAAAGCCGGAGGTACACCAGGTCCGGGAACCGTTAGCTGTCCTGTGTAGAAAAGGTTTTTGATTTTTTTGTTATCGATACTGGGTCTTAAAACGGAGGTCTGCAACAAAGTATTAGCCAGTCCGTATGCGTTTCCGCGGCAAGAATGATACCGTTCTTTAAAATCCTGAACCCCAAAACTTTTTTTAAAGATAACGGAACTCCGCAGGTTTTCGCCTGTGTTTTTTTCGATCCGGTTCATAATCAATTCAAAATACTGATCATGAATTTCCGTTGAATCCTCTAAATCTACCGCAACAGGAATCAGGAAAAAGCCGATCTCTTTTCCTTCAGGGCAAAGTTCATCATCGGTTTTGCTGGAGAAGTTGGCGTAAAACAGTGGTTTTTTCGGAAGCGTTTTCGTGTCATAAATCTCTTCAGCGTGCTGTTCGAAATCAGTATCAAAGAATAAATTATGATGCTGAAGCTGCGGAACTTTTTTGTCGAACGCCACATAATATAAAAAAGAGGATGGCGCAAAAGTTTTTTTCTGCCAGTATTCAGAGGTATAATTCTGCTCCGTTGACTTCAGCAAAGTCTCGGTGTGTGCATAATCCGCTCCTGAAATCACGATGTCTGCTTCGAAAACACCGTTTTTGGTGATAACGGATTTTGCATCATTATCCTCTGTGAAAATTTCTGTCACTTCTTCGTTAACCATAAACTTTACGCCCAATTCTTCGGCCAGCTGCTGCATTCCTTTTGCCACGGCGTTAAAACCCCCTTTCGGATACCATGTTCCCATTCCGAAATCGGCATGGTTCATAAAATTGTAAAAGGCAGGTGTATTGTTGGGTTTTGCGCCTAAAAATAATACCGGGAATTCAAGAATACTTCTGAGCTTATGATTTTTGATTTTTTTTCTTACCGTTTCAGAAATGTTATGCACAAAAAGCGGAAGACGTTTTGCGGTTTCCACACTTACCAATTCCAGAATAGATTTGCCAGGGTTGTAAACCAGATCCTGCATCGCGATTTCGTAATTGGCTTTCGCTTTTTTCAAGAAATCCTTTAAATGTTTACCACTGCCGGGCTCTATTTTTTCAAAGGTTTCTATGATTTCTTCCGGTTTGTCGGAGATGTCAATAAAATTATCTCTCCCGAAATACACGCGGTAACCCGGAGAAAGTTTCTCAAGCTGATAATAATCTGAAACTTTTCTGCCAAAATTTGCGAAAAATCTTTCGAAAATATCCGGCATCCAGTACCAGCTTGGTCCCATGTCAAATTTGAAGCCATCAATTTCAAGCAATGATGCACGGCCGCCAACCTGTTCGTTTTTTTCCAGAACGGTTACTTGAAACCCTGCCTTAGCCATATAACAGGCAGAAGCGAGCGACGAAAATCCTGAACCTATAATAATGACTTTTTTCATAAACTTAAATAATGGACCAAAAATATACTTAAATTTTTAATTAAGAAAATATTTTTACTAATTTTGTGATTCAAATTATCAATGATAAATATATTTAAAAAAACAGATAGGTATTTAAATTTTTATTTTGTTCCTAAGTGATTATAGAATGTAGTAGTTGCGACTGTTTTTGAATCGGTAATTTGTTCAGTATCTTTGCAAAAAGTAACAGCAATTTTTATTTTGGATATCACGATAATCGCTGGCTGGTGACAGAAATTAAAAAATATGTAAAATGGAGTTAAATTTAATCATTGACATTCTCACAGAACTCGATAATTATCAGAAAGCTAATCCAAATGCTAACGCGGGTTTAGATGATTTCCGGCTTTATCTGAATCAGAAAGCGTATGAAAATGAGAACCCCAGAAATTTAACAGAAAAATTTGATCTTGATGTTTACGATCTCGAAAATGAAATTGCAAAACAGGTCATTATGCTCGGCAGATACTCCAAACAGCTCATCCGCAAATCGCTGGAAAACCATCCCGATTTGGTTAACGAGGATTTCACCTATCTTTTCAGAATGATGGATTATGACAGTCTTACGAAAATGCAGCTGATCGAAAAAAATGCCCATGAAAAACAGACCGGAATCGAAATCATCAAACGTTTGGTGAAAAACGGCCTGTTAGCCGAAAGCCCCGATGAACACGATAAAAGAAGTACGAGGATTGCAGTAACAAAAAAAGGGAAAAAAGTTTTTTTGGAATCAATGCAGGATATCACCGTTGTGTCAAAAATAATGTGTGGACAATTGAATACCAAGGAAAAAGAATCTCTGCTCAGTTCGCTAAAAAAACTTAACACGTTCCATCATACCGTTTACTCAAATTTTAAAAACGAAAATACTTCGGAAATCCTGAAATTAATTTAAAATGTCGGAGAAACTTTCAGTTTTCTGGTTCAGAAGAGATTTAAGAGTAGCGGACAATCACGGACTGTATAAAGCATTAGTTTCCGGAAACAAAGTTTTACCCATTTTTATTTTTGATACTGCAATCCTTTCCCAGCTAGAAAATAAAGAGGACCGCAGAGTAGATTTTATTTTTCAGGCGCTCAATCATATCAATGCGCAACTACAAAAAACCGGAAAATCTGTCAAAATTTTTCATGGAAAACCTCTGGAAGTTTTTCAGGAAATCTGTGAAAAACCTCCTGTAGAAAAAGTTTTCTGCAACGAAGATTACGAACCTTCTGCGATTAAAAGAGATCTGGCAGTAGCCGAATTTCTTAATTCAAAAAAGATCGGATTTCAGTCGTTCAAAGATCAGGTTCATTTCCACAAAGATGAAATACTGAAATCTGATAAAACGCCGTACACCGTTTATACTCCTTATTCTAAACAATGGCTTTTGAAATATAATGACGTTGCTCAAACCAATTATCCTTCAGAAGACTATCTTCAAAACCTTGAAAATTTAGAAACACCGGAGTTTTCTCTGGAAGAGATTGGTTTTAGGTCGAAAGGAATCAATTTTCAACCTCCGGAAATCAACGCTGAAATTTTAAAACACTACCACGAGACCCGGAATTTCCCTTCAACGAAAACATCAGAAATGAGCGTTCATCTGCGTTTCGGCACGATCAGTATTCGTGAATTAGCCCAAAAGGGAGAAGAGCTTAATGAAACATACCTGAAAGAGCTGATTTGGCGGGAGTTTTTCATGCAGATTCTCTATCATTTTCCTAAAGTGGTACATCATTCTTTCAAAGCTAAATATGACCAAATTTCTTGGATTAATGATCCCGAAAGTTTAAAGAAATGGCAGGCTGGTAACACGGGTTATCCCCTTGTGGATGCAGGAATGCGTGAACTGAACGAAACCGGATTTATGCACAACCGCGTGAGAATGGTTTGTGCCAGTTTTCTCACCAAACATTTGCTCACAGACTGGCGGATTGGTGAAGCGTATTTCGCGGAAAAACTGCTGGATTATGATTTATCGGCTAACAACGGAAACTGGCAGTGGAGCGCGGGTTCGGGTTGTGATGCGGCGCCATATTTCAGGGTTTTTAATCCGGAAGAACAGCAGAAAAAGTTTGACCCCGATTTTGTTTATATTAAAAAATGGGTGAGAGAATTCGGAACCTCAGCCTATCCGAAACCGATGATCGATCACAAATTAGCCAGAGAAAGAGCGCTGGAAACTTATAAAAAAGGACTGCAGGAATTACTGTAAAATATTGAGGCTTTTAGGTTGTACTTTTACTTTTACCGGCGATTCTATTTTGTTGAATTCTCCGTCCAGATGCCAGTTTTTCGTATCCACTTCAAACTCGATTTCAGAAACAGGAAGATAAGTAACGTACTGATCGTCTTTCAGCCTTTTGGTAAACATTCTAAACGCGAAAAAAGGCGAGTAGGTTAATGGGAATTTCTTTACCAAAACCAAATCCACAAGACCGTCACTTTTACTTGCTTTTGGCGCGATATAAGCGTTATTGCCGAACTGCCGCGTGTTGGCGATGTTCAGCATTAAATAGCGGCCGCTGTATTTCTTAAAGCTTTCGGTGAGAAATTTAATCTGCACCGGTTTATAATTGAAAAAAGTTTTGATCGAAACTTTAATATAATTTTTGAAACCTCTGTCGGTTTTTTCAAATTCCTTCACCACTTTCCCGTCAAAACCTGTCCCGGATACGTTGATCGAAAGTCTTCCGTTCACCGTGAAAGTATCGATTTTTTTCACCTTCCTGGCTTTAATTTTGGCTAAAAGTTCGTCGATGTTTTTTGAAAATTTGGTTTCATTTGAAAATCCGTTTCCAGATCCGGCCGGAAAAATGGCAAGAATTTTTTCTGTATTGATGAGCTTTTGCGCCACGGTCGAAATAGTGCCGTCTCCACCCACGGCCACAAAAATATCGGTGGTTGCATAATGATTGTCAATAAAATTAAAAGTTCCCTGAATCGACTCTGATATATAAAACAGAGGATTGTTTACCTCTTTTTTCAAGGCTCGCAAAAACGGATGATAATCTTTTTTAGCCGAAAAAGGATTGATGATGAAGGCAACATTTTCCATACAGACAGAGCAGAAGAAGACTGCAGATTTAATTATTTTAAATTCAGTTTTGTTCTGAAATCCTGAGTGAGAAAAGGTTTAATTTCGGTATAAGGAATTTTAATCATCACCGGACCTGCCGCATAGGCCGCAATTTCATACTGATTGTAAAGAAAATAAAGATTGTCCCGATCAAAATAAAAATTATCGTTTAACGGAATTTCCTTTACCAATAGCATTTGTGCCTGACCTCTTTCCAGATCGTTTTTCAGGAACTGATCCATGAGAATCCTGCTCCATATTTTTGCGTCACGTACTTTTAGAATATCTGCAAGGGTTACCTGCTTATTTGTTTTTACATCGTAAACCCTGTATAATTCATTATAATAACCGTGAGCCCCACCCGTGTATCCATCAGCTTTATATTGAACCGTCATGTAATCGTTGAGTTGTGAAAACATTTTCATATAAGAATTCTGTTCCCAGGTTTGTGGAAAATCCGGCGCCCAGTCTTCGAGAGATTTCTTAACCCCGTCATAATATTCTTTCTTCTGGGCATCAATTTCGGCTGAGATTTTTTCTTTGGAATATTCTTTCAGTTTAAGATTTAGCGGAGAATAAATACTGTCGAGCAGGATTTTATTAGTGAGATTCGGGAAAACCAAAACCGAAGACCGGAAGATTGCAGTAAGATTTTCGTTTACTTTTGAAGAATCAACTAGATTTATTGAATCGGTCGCTAAAAGATTTACCGGGATTTCTTTTGTTACTGTTTTTTCAGAGGTTTTTGCGTTGGAATTTTCAGCTTTTTTACAGCTGAAAAAAGCTAAGAATATAAAAAAAAGAAGGGCAAAAATATTTTTCATCTTCAAAATTAATTATTTTATTCAAATAAAAAAACTGTTCAAAGGATGAACAGTTTTTCTTGATCTATAATATTACAGTTTTTATACATCGATTTTTGCGTAAACCGCATTTTTCTCGATAAACTCTCTTCGTGGCGGTACTTCGTCGCCCATCAGCATGGAGAATACATTATCCGCATCGGCAAGACTTTCGATGGTAACCTGTTTCAGAATTCTGTTTTCAGGATTCAGCGTAGTTTCCCAAAGCTGTTCAGGGTTCATTTCCCCAAGACCTTTGTAACGCTGTACTTCAACGCCCTTGCCGTCCGGAGCCATTTCTAAAGTGAATTCCTCACGTTCTTTCTCGTTGTAGGCATAAATCTTTTTATTTCCTTTTTTCAGAAGATAAAGAGGCGGCTGCGCGATGTAGATATAGCCGTTTTCTATAAGTTCCTTCATATAACGGAAGAAGAAAGTCAGAATTAAAGTGGAAATGTGCGAACCATCGATATCTGCATCGGTCATGATCACTACTTTGTGATAACGCAGTTTCGCGATATTCAGTGCTTTGCTGTCTTCTTCGGTACCTACTGACACGCCCAGTGCGGTATAAATATTTTTGATTTCTTCGTTATCATAAACTTTATGAAGCATCGATTTCTCTACGTTCAGAATTTTACCTCTTAATGGAAGAATCGCCTGGAAATGACGGTCACGACCCTGTTTTGCAGTTCCACCTGCGGAATCTCCCTCGACGAGGAAAAGTTCTGAAATTGCGGGATCTTTGGATGAGCAGTCGGAAAGTTTTCCCGGAAGTCCGCTTCCGCCCATCGGCGATTTTCTTTGAACAAGTTCTCTTGCTTTTTTTGCAGCCTGTCTTGCTTTTGCAGCCAAAACTACTTTCTGAACGATGATTTTGGCTTCGTTAGGGTTTTCTTCTAAGAAGTTCGTCAGCATTTCCCCCACGATTTTATCAACCGCACCGGAAACTTCGGAGTTACCCAATTTTGTTTTGGTTTGCCCTTCAAACTGAGGTTCCATCACTTTTACAGAAATCACCGCGGTTAATCCTTCGCGGAAATCGTCGCCTGTAACTTCTACTTTTTCTTTTGCAGGAATTCCAAGTTCATCAGCAAATTTTTTCAAAGTTCTTGTTAAAGCTCTTCGGAAACCAGCCAAGTGCGTTCCACCTTCATGGGTATTGATATTGTTCACATAAGAGTGAAGATTTTCGTTGTAAGAAGTGTTGTAACGCATGGCAACTTCTACCGGAATATCATCTTTATCACCTTCCATGAAAATCACGTTGCTCATGATCGATTCGCGGTTTCCGTCAATAAATTCAACAAACTCTTTTAGTCCGCCTTCGGAATGAAAAGTTTCTACATTAAAGGTTCCGTCTTCATTTGGATGTCTTTCATCAGTCAAAGTAATTGTAATTCCTTTGTTCAGAAAAGAAAGTTCTCTCAAGCGGGCTGCAAGGGTGTCGTAATTATACACCAACTCCTGGAAAATGGTGTGATCGGGCTGGAAGAATACTTCGGTTCCTCTTTCGTCAGTAGTGCCGATTTCTTTAACATCAGCTAAAGCTTTACCTTCTGAATACTTCTGCTGGTATACTTTTCCGTTTCTGTTTACGGTAGCGACGAGTGACGTTGAAAGTGCGTTAACACAGGAAACCCCAACCCCGTGAAGTCCACCGGAAACTTTGTAGGAATCCTTATCGAACTTACCACCGGCACCAATTTTGGTCATTACTACTTCTAATGCAGATTTCTGTTCTTTTTCGTGAAAGTCTACCGGAATTCCACGCCCGTTATCTTTCACAGAAATTGATTCTCCTTCGTGAATGGTTACGGCAATTGTGTCGCAGTGTCCTGCCAATGCCTCATCAATGGAGTTGTCAACAACCTCGTAAACCAAATGGTGAAGTCCTCTTAATCCTACATCACCGATATACATGGAGGGTCTCAACCTCACATGTTCCATTCCTTCCAACGCCTGTATACTGCTCGCTGTATATTCTTTTTGACTCATATCTTGTTTTTTACCAACAAAATTGCTGTTGGTTTTATAATAAATTGCACTTAAATGTTCCTGAATTTCTGTCCGTTTCCTTGTTGGAAAAGACCAACAAATATACTGAAATTTATCGGATTATAAAAGTGTGAAAGTGGTTTAAAAGTCAAGAAGTTTTCCACAAAAAAGTCCCCGCAATTACAGGGACTCATTCAATAAAAATATCTTGTTAAAGAAGTTTCATGAGAACTGCTTCCTCAGCTTTTTCAACTTTAATCATTTCGAATTTGGTGAGGTTTTTAGTAGCCTTATCCCACTTTTTGCCGGAGAGCTGGCTTCTGTTTTTTACTTCAGCAAGTTCCATGGCTTCTTCCTGAGAATTCAGGATTTCGAGAATCACTTTTTCATCTTCCCCCAATTCGATTTGCGGAACTGTTTTTTCGGGCTTCATTTGAGGGAAGAACAAAACTTCCTGGATGGACGGATTGTTGGTTAAAAACATAATTAAACGGTCCATTCCGATTCCTAAACCTGATGTTGGCGGCATTCCGTACTCCAAAGCGCGCAAAAAGTCGTTATCGATGAACATGGCTTCGTCGTCACCTCTTTCTGAAAGTGCCATTTGAGATTCGAAACGTTCTCTCTGGTCAATTGGGTCATTTAATTCCGAATAAGCATTCGCAATTTCTTTACCGCAAACCATTAACTCGAATCTTTCTGTTAAACCTTCTTTGCTGCGGTGTTTTTTGGTTAAAGGGGACATCTCGATCGGATAATCGGTGATGAAAGTTGGTTGGATGAAGTTTCCTTCACATTTTTCACCGAAAATTTCGTCGATTAATTTTCCTTTGCCCATGGTTTCGTTCACTTCAACACCAATTGATCTAGCGAAATCAAAGAGTTCCTGCTCGGATTTTCCGGTGATATCGAAACCTGTAAATTTCTGAATCGCTTCAGTCATGGAAATCCTAGGGTAGGGCGCTTTCCAGCTGATGGTGTGCTCACCAAAAATAGATTCGGATGTTCCGTTAACTTGCGTCGCGCAGAATTCCAAAAGTTTCTCTGTGAAATCCATCATCCAGTTGTAATCTTTGTACGCGACATAGATTTCCATTACGGTAAATTCCGGGTTATGGGTTCTGTCCATTCCTTCATTTCTGAAGTTTTTTGAGAATTCATAAACACCATCGAAACCACCAACAATTAATCTTTTCAGATACAATTCGTTTGCGATCCTTAAATATAGCGGAATATCTAATGCATTGTGATGCGTGATAAAAGGTTTTGCTGCAGCTCCGCCCGGGATCGACTGTAAAATAGGTGTTTCTACTTCAAAATATCCTGCTTCATTGAAAAATGTACGCATGGCATTGAACAGTTTTGTTTTTTTTACAAAAACTTCTTTCACGTGAGGATTCACCGTTAAATCTACATAACGCTGTCTGTATCTTAATTCAGGATCATTGAAAGCATCGTGTACGACACCGTTTTCATCTGTCCGTGGTTGTGGAAGCGGTCTTAAAGATTTGGTAAGAATTTTGAAATTCTCAACTTTAACGGTCATTTCACCCACCTGAGTAGTGAAAAGTTCGCCTTCGATGCCGATGATGTCACCAATATCTAAAAGATGTTTATAAACTTCGTTGTAAAGCGTTTTATCTTCACCGGTGCAGATTTCATCACGGTTAAAATATACCTGAATTCTCCCTTCGGAATCCTGCAGTTCGGCAAAACTTGCTTTCCCCTGGATTCTGCGGCTCATCAGTCTTCCGGCAATCTGTACTTTTTTACCTTCGTTAAATTTTTCTTTAATGGATTTTGTGGTGTCGGTGATTTTATATTCTTCCGCCGGAAAAGCATCGATCCCCATTTTCTGTAGTGTGACTAACTTTTCTCTCCGGATAATTTCCTGTTCTGATAACTGCATGTTTTCTTGCTTTTTAAGAGCGCAAATTTAGTGATTTTTTGATGAATATAAACAAAAAAAAGCAGCCGTTGCCGACTGCCTTTAATCATTTGGATCTCTGGGTTATTTAACTGAAGTAGAATCAGCAGCTACAGTTGTTGCGGCAGGAGCAGTAACGGTAACTTCTGCTTCCGGTTCTTCGAGCATTCTGTTGCTTTCGGTTGAAGTTTCTTTTTTTGAGCAGCCAGCTAATACCAAACCGCCGATAAATGCAAATGCGAATAATTTTTTCATTGTAAATTTAATTTTCACAAAAATATAAATTTCAGGATGAACTGCAAGTGAATATAAATTTCAGGTCTTGCATAGAGAAAACGTTATTCTTAATTATACCGGTTATAAATTGATGATTGCTTAGAATTTCATCAGGAATTTGAGTAATTTTGCATTATGAAAAAGTACATCACTTATTTTTTGATATGTACTTACCTCTTTTCTTTTTCAGAGGTTAGGCAGATTTTGAAAATGCCTAATCTTATTGAACATTACATTTCCCATAAAATCATCGATAACGGTACTTCGGTATTTTCATTTGTAAAAATGCATTATCTGGATGAACATGGGGTGGATGGAGATTATCATCAGGACATGAAACTTCCGTTCAAAACACGTGATGTTTCGGTAAACGTTTTCAGTTTTGTATTTCCACCGAAAAAAATAGAATTCAATTTCGAGCATAAGCCTCTCGACATTGATGAACAGAAGATTTTTGCCTATTCCGAAAATTTCTTTCCCTCTGTTTTCCAGAAAATCTGGCAGCCGCCTAAATTTTAATTTAAGAATTATCAAAGATAAAATAATGTTTAGACCACAGGTTTAGGCTTGTTTACACTTACTTAAAAGTCTAATTTTTAAATTAAATCAAAATGAATAACGCACATCTGCATTTGGTTGTTAACCATTTGCCAATCATATTTCCTATTGTAGGAGTAATCATTTTACTGATAGCGATTTTTACAAAATCCGACGTTTCAAAACGTAACGCTTATATCGTTTTTATTCTTGGTGCAGTTGCATCAGTAGCTGCCATGGCGACAGGCGAAGGCGCAGAGGATGCAATCGAAAATCTTCAGGGTGTTTCTGAAAATCTTATGCACAGGCACGAAGAAGCTGCAGAAATTTTCGCAGGAATGTCATATTTCCTTGGAGTTATTTCTCTTCTTGGCCTACTTACAAGTTACCGGAATTTTTCTGTGGATAAGCTGATGCCGGTTACGATAGTAATCGTGGCGGGAGTTTCTCTGTATTTCGCTCAGGAAGCTGGCAGAACCGGTGGGGAAATTCGTCATACCGAAATCCGAAGCGGAGCAGACATTCAAAATGCTGTCGAAAATTCTGGTGAAGGCCAGAATGACTGATGTCATCTTTTAGAAAATAGCTCGTAAAATTTTCTTTTCCGAGCGGTTTTTTCCTTAAATTTAATAGTGGAAGCTATTGATTTGTAATTATTTAACTCAAATTAAAAATGCTAAATAAAATCATAAATTTTTCTATAAAAAATAAGCTGATTATCATCCTGATGACACTCGGCTGGATTATTTATGGAATTATAGAACTTCGGAAACTGCCCATCGATGCGGTACCGGATATTACCGATAACCAGGTACAGCTGATTACTTCTTCGCCAAGTTTGGGCGCACCCGATGTCGAACGCTTTATTACTTTTCCGTTAGAACAGGCGATGAACAATATACAGGGAATCAAGCAGATGCGGAGTTTTTCGCGTTTTGGTCTTTCTGTTGTGACCATCGTTTTCGAGGAAGACGTAGATCTTTATCTCGCAAGGCAGCAGGTTTCCGAACGGTTACAAAATGTTTCCAAAGATATTCCGGTAACGCTTGGAGTCCCGGAAATGGCACCGATTTCCACCGGTTTGGGTGAAATTTATCAGTATGTAATTCGTCCGAAAACCGGTTACGAGCACCGTTACACTGCCATGGAGCTTCGTACCATTCAGGATTGGATTGTAAGACGGCAACTGTTGGGAACCGAAGGCGTTGCTGATGTTGCCAGTTTTGGTGGAAACCTGAAGCAGTATGAAGTTGCAGTAAACCCCGCGCAACTCAAAGCGATGGGAGTAACGATGCAGGAAGTATTCACCGCGCTGGAAAACAATAACCAGAATACCGGTGGTGCTTATATCGAAAAAGGTCCCACAATTCTCTACATCCGGACAGAAGGATTGATGGGGAAAATCAGGGACATCGAAAAGACGGTGGTCAAAAATCTTCCCGATGGAACACCCGTTTTAATTGAAAATATAGGAAAAGTGCAGTACGGAAACGCCATAAGGTATGGTGCCATGACCTACAACGGAAAAAGTGAAGTTGCCGGCGCGGTGGTAATGATGATGAAAGGCGCCAATTCCAATAAAGTTATTGAAAATGTAAAAATCAGGATCGACGAGATCCGGAAAACACTTCCGGAAGGTGTGGTGATAGAACCATTCCTCGACCGGACGAAAATGGTGAACAACGCGATCAGCACTGTTTCAAAAAACCTTTTGGAAGGAGCCTTGATCGTAATTTTTGTCCTTGTGCTTTTCCTGGGAAATCTACGGGCAGGATTTATCGTCTCGTCTGTCATTCCGCTTTCCATGCTTTTCGCGTTTATCATGATGAACATTTTCGGGGTTTCCGGAAATCTCATGAGTTTAGGCGCTCTCGATTTCGGCTTGATTGTAGACGGTGCTGTGATTATTGTGGAAGCCATTCTACACAGGCTTAATGGCCCAACGCTCGTAAACAAAAACTTTCTTACCGCTAAGGAAATGGATGAAACTGTGGAGAGTTCAGCTGGTAAAATGATGAATTCGGCTGTATTCGGACAGATCATAATTCTGATTGTTTATTTACCGATTCTCACGTTGGAAGGGGTGGAAGGTAAGATGTTCAAACCGATGGCGCAAACGGTTATTTTTGCACTTTTAGGTGCATTTATCCTGTCTTTAACGTATGTTCCGATGATGAGCGCGCTGTTTCTGTCCAAGAAGATTACGCACAAGAAAAATTATGCCGACCGGATGATGGATAAGCTTGAAGCTGTTTACGATAAAATTCTTAAGGTAGTTTTAAAATTTCAGAATCCTTTATTTTTCAGTGTTTTAGGCCTTTTCTTTGTTTCGGTTTTTATCATGACCAAATTAGGCGGAGAATTTATTCCGACCCTACCTGAAGGCGATTTTGCCGTTGATACAAGGGTTTTACCCGGAAGTAACCTTAAAACTTCTACCGATGCAGTTTTAAAAAGCCAGCAAATACTGCTGAAAAAATTCCCTGAAATTGAAAAAATTGTAGGGAAAACCGGTAGCAGCGAAATTCCCACGGATCCAATGCCAATCGATGCGAGTGATATGATGATTATTCTTAAACCACGTAAAGAATGGACTTCCGCGAAATCATACGACGAACTCGCCGAAAAAATGTCTGCAGAACTCAAGAAAAATATCGTGGGTGTCACCTATTCATTTCAATATCCGGTTAATATGAGGTTTAATGAACTGATGACTGGTGCAAGACAGGATGTTGTATGTAAAATTTTCGGTGAAAATCTCGATTCATTAAAGATTTATGCTGAAAAACTGGGTGAAATTTCCAAAAAAATCGATGGAGCAGAAAATATTTATGTTGAACCAATTTCCGGAATGCCACAAATTCTTATTGAATATAACCGCCCCGCACTTTCGCAATATGGATTAAGCATTGGTGAGGTTAATAAAATGGTGAATACCGCTTTTGCAGGGCAGAGCGCAGGTTCCGTTTTCGAGGAAGAGAAAAAATTTGATTTGGTAGTCCGTCTGGACGGGGAACTCAGGAAAAATCTCCAAGATGTGAAAAATCTTCTCATTCCGACACCAGTTGGTGCTGAAATTCCCTTGAGCGCCGTAGCTCAGGTAGAATTAAAGGAAAGTGTAAACCAGATTCAGCGGGAAGAAGCACACCGGCGAATCATCGTCGGATTCAATGTAAAAGGGCGGGACATTCAGTCTACTGTGCAGGATTTACAGCAAATGGTTGATAAAAATCTTAAACTTCCCGTTGGGTATACTATCAAATATGGTGGTACGTTCGAGAATCTTCAGCAGGCACAGCAACGTCTCGGAATCGCGGTTCCTATCAGTTTGGCTTTAATTCTTCTGATGCTTTACTTCGCGTTCAGTTCAGTGAAATATGGCCTGATTATTTTCACCACAATTCCGCTATCTGCGATTGGCGGAATTCTGTCACTATGGCTTCGGGACATGAACTTCAGTATTTCTGCAGGGGTTGGTTTTATCGCTCTTTTCGGGGTCGCGGTGCTTAACGGGATTGTATTGATTGCAGAGTTTAACAGGCAGAAGGAAATTCATTCAAACTTGAACGAAGTAGTGCGTATCGGCGGTAAAATGAGGCTTCGACCCGTTTTGATGACCGCTTTGGTCGCCTCGCTCGGATTTTTGCCGATGGCGATAAGCCAAGGTGAAGGTGCGGAAGTACAAAGACCGCTCGCAACAGTAGTTATCGGTGGTTTACTTCTGGCAACCTTCCTTACGCTTTTCATTTTGCCAACCGTTTATATCTGGTTCGAAAAACATTTTCCCCAACGTAAAAAAAAGATTAACCTCGATGAATAATTTTAAAATAATGAAACCTAAATATCTCAGTCTGTTTTTAATATTGTTTTTTATTAAAAGCTTCTCGCAAACCCCAATTTCTTTGGAAAATGCTTATGACAGGGCAATTCAGAACAATCTGAATTTAAAATCGGGACAGCTGAAAATTGATTATCAGAACCGAATACAAAATTCCGCAGTGGCAATTGATCCATTGAACATCACAGGAGAAATAGGGCAGATCAATTCGGCTTATGTAGATAATGCTTTTTCTGTGAATCAAATGCTGCGGTTGCCCAAATTCTATAAAACCCAAAAACAGGTTTTAACGGAACAGTGGAAAAACGCAATGTTAGGACTGGATGTGCAGAAATGGCAGCTGAAAAGGGAAATCGCTTTGGTGTACAATAATCTGAATTATCTGGACGAAAAGCAGAAACTTCTGAAAATAACCGACAGCATCTATTCAAATTATTACAAACGTTCTGAACTTCGGCTGAAAGCGGGCGAAAGCAACATTCTGGAGAAAACCACGGCTGAAGCATACCGAAGCCAGGCAGAGATTCAGCTCCAAAGTTTGCTGAAGGACCGCGAAATATCACTTTATCAATTTAATTATCTGATTAATGATGGTGAAATTTATCAGAATGAAAAAGGCAGTTTTTATCTTTTGAATTTGGATTTTGATGAGAATTTCAGCGGAAACCCGTTGGTTCTGTCGCAGCTCGAACATCAGAAAAATATTGAAAACGCAAGACTGGAAGCTGAAAAAGCGAAGCTTTTACCCAGTTTGAATTTCGGAATTAATTCTACAACGATGAAAGGCAACGGCTCAGACGATAAGTACTACAATGGCACTCACCGTTTTCAGAGCGGTTTGGTTGGCGTAGCGCTTCCGGTTTTTAATTCTGCACAGAAATCATTGATAGAAGGTCAGAAAATTAACCAGCAGATTGCCGATAATAATTATGATATCGCAGTCCGTGACTTTAAAAACAGGTACGCAAAAACCTATGGTGAATATCAAAAGCTGAAATCTGAAATTGATTATTATAAAGCCAAAGGCTTGAAAAACGCACAAACCATTCTGTTTACGGCAGATCTACTTTCAAAAGAAGGTGAAATCAACTATCTGGAATATACTATTTTGGTGAATCAGTCGCTTGATATTCAGAACAGGTATATCGACGCTCAAAATAATTTAAACGAAAAAATTATAGAACTCAATAATCTCAAAAATAAATAAAGAATTTTTTGCTGCGAAGTTTAAAATAAAACTTCAAAACGAAATTTAAAAATAAGAACTATGAAAAAATTTACAACACTCCACAGAATCATCCACTGGTTAATCGCATTCGCAATGCTGGTACTTTTTTCCACTGGATTTTTAAGAATGTACTGGATGTCTAAAAAAACAATAACGACAGCAGTTTCGGCAGAATTAAGTAAAAATAATGTGCAGCTGCCACAGGAAAGTGTAGTGGGCATCGCGAAAAGCATCATTAACCCTATGTTCGACTGGCATATCAATTTCGCATATGTGCTTGTTTTCGCGTATATTTTAAGAATTATTTATCTTTTGGTTAAAGGCGTAAAATATCCAAATCCTTTTGCAAAAACATCTACAGGGAAAGAAAAACTTCAGGGTACTGTTTACAGCATTTTTTACATTTTGCTGGCGGTGCAGATTATTACTGGTTTTGCGCTGATGTGGGAACTTGCTTCGGAAGAAGCGTTGGAAAGGGCAGAAGAGATACACAAATTTGCCGTCTATTGGATGCCTGTATTTGTACTGCTTCATTTTACAGGAATAACGGTAGCAGAACTCACGAATAAAAAAGGAATTGCCTCCAAAATGATTGGCGGAGAATAATTTAAGCCATTAAAAAATGAAAAAATCAATAATAGTAATGCTTTCCGGGGTTCTTTTGTTTTCCTGTTCCAAAAAGGAGGAAACGGTAACCCAGGAAACATACGCCATTTCTGGCGACCAAATCACGCTCACCGATTTACAGAAAAAAACGGCGGAGATTGAAACGACAACTCTTAATAATGAAAGTATTGCCAACAAAATTCTCCTGAGTGGGCAAATAGATGTGCCGCCAACAGGAATGGCAGGCGTTTCTTCATCCACCGGAGGAATCATAAAAACTGTACGGTTTGTACCGGGAAATTACGTGACCCGCGGGCAGACTTTGGCAGTGGTTGAAAATCCGGATTTGGCGAGACTTCAGCAGGATTATCTTCAGGCAAAATCGAATTTTGGGTATGCGCAGAAGGATTATGACCGCCAGAAATATTTGAATAAATACCAGGCAAGCTCCGATAAAGTCACACAAAAAGCGGCTAACGAAACCCAGTCTCAGGGCGCTGCCGTTCGCGGAATTGAGTCTCAGTTGCGTTCCTACGGAATCAGTCCGGGAAGCGTGAGTTCCGGCAATATCAAGAAGTCTGTGGCAGTTGTAGCGCCGATTTCCGGCTACATTTCAAGTGTGAATGCGACAATCGGCCAATATGTTTCTTCCGCCGATGTTTTGTATGAAATCGTTAATAACGGACAAACGCATTTGGCTCTGAAAGTCTTCGAAAAAGATTTAAGTAAAATTTCTGTCGGGCAAAAAGTTTATGCATTTACAAACCAGAACCCAACAAAACAATACGCAGCAACAGTGAAATTAATCGGCAAAGATTTTGCGCCGGACCGCAGCGTACTAATCCACTGCGACCTGATTGATAAAGACGAAAGCCTTATCCTTGGAACCTTCATGAATGCAGAGATCGAAGTAAATGCCGAGGAAGGATTTGTAATTCCAGACGATGCAATCGTGACTTGGGAAGGCAAACAGTATGTTTTTGAGGAAGTAAAACCCAAAACTTATAAAATGTTTGCCGTAACGATAGGAAATTCTGAAAACGGTTTAACTGAACTGCTGAATTTTGATAGCAAAAATGCCAGTAAAACCTTTGTTACCAAAGGCGCATATCATTTACTCATGGCACTGAAAAATGTGGAGGAGTAAGTTTTTAAGAATTTTTTTTGATTTTTGCTTTTCAGTTAAAAAATGATTTCTATATTTGTCCTAATGAAACCGATCAACAAAACAAACTGGTGGTGGCCTCAAAACTTTCAAAGTCTTGAGCACTGTTCTTTTGTGTAAAAAATATATTTATCAAAAAAATAAGAAGACTTTGACATTGCGTTAAAGTCTTTTTTTATATCCAAAAACTAAAAATCAACATGATATTCAACCAAAAAATAACGCTGAAAACCACGGTAAAATCTACTTTGAGCGATCTTTTTACGCCCATCGGAATTTACCTCAGGCTTCGCGATCAGTTTCGGGATACCATTCTTTTAGAAAGCGCCGGAAACCAGAATACCGATAATAATTTTTCATTTATCGCGGTGAATGCCATTGCCGGAATCGAAATCAGAAATTACCAGGAAGCGCAAATTAAATTCCCGCTCGAAAGTGCCGAGAAAATCAATATTTCAAATGAAAAGCTGACCGATCTACTTCAGAATTTTTCAAAAACGTTTGAATGCCAGGAGCCGAATTTACCTGTCGGAAAATCTGCGCAGGGATTTTTTGGTTATACTTCTTATGATGCAATTCCATTTTTTGAAAGCATTAAATTCAAAGAAGTTTCAGCGGAAAGTAATATTCCACTTTTGCGTTACCGCCTTTATCAGTATGTGATCGCTATCAATCATCATAATGACGAAATGTTTCTGGTTGAGAATAAAATTGATGGTTTAAAATCTGAAATCGCAGTCATTGAAAATTTGATCCAACAAAAGAATGCACCGATATTTCCTTTCGAAAAAGTAGGCGGTGAAGAATCAAATTTGACAGATGAAGAATACAGAGATTCAGTTGAAACTGCCAAAAAACACTGTTTCCGCGGCGATGTTTTTCAGTTGGTTTTAAGCCGCAGGTTTCAGCAGAAATTTATTGGCGATGAATTCAATGTTTACCGCGCTTTGCGGAATATCAATCCTTCACCTTATTTGTTTTTCTTTGATTATGGCGATTACAAACTGATGGGTTCGAGTCCGGAAAGTCAGTTGATTATTAAAGACCAGAAAGCCGTTATTCATCCTATCGCAGGAACATTCAAGCGCACCGGAAACGTAGAAGAAGATTTAAAATCTGCAGAAGAACTCAGAAAAGATGCAAAAGAAAATGCTGAACATACGATGCTGGTTGATCTGGCGCGAAATGATTTAAGCATTTTGGGAAAAAACATAACGGTTTCAAAACTCAAGGAAATTCAGTTTTTTTCGCACGTGATTCATATGGTTTCAGAAGTTACTGCCGATGTTTCAGAAGATCAGAATCCTTATGAGATGATTGCAACCACCTTTCCGCAGGGAACATTGAGCGGCGCCCCGAAATATCGCGCGATGCAGTTGATCAATGAATATGAAAAAACTTCGCGCAGTTTTTATGGCGGCTGTATTGGCTTTGTCGGTTTCGATGGAAGCTGTAATCAGGCGATTATGATCCGCACATTTTTAAGCAAAAACAACACCTTGTTTTACCAGGCCGGAGCCGGAATTGTCGCGAAATCACAGGCGGAACTTGAACTCCAGGAGGTAAACAACAAGCTTGGCGCTTTAAAGAAAGCAATTTTGAAATCGGAAAAAATTTGTTGATAGTTGTCAGTTGCTGGTTGATTGAAATACAAAAGCACATATATGGAATATATAAATCTTGAGGTATGGATAGAAGCGAGAAAACTCACAAATCTTGTTTACGAGTCAACTAAAATTTTTCCAAAAGAAGAAATATTTGGTCTGACCAGTCAAATGAGACGGAGTGCAGTTTCGGTAGTTTCTAATATTGGAGAAGGCTGTGGAAGAGATACATCTAAGGAGACAATACATTTTTTATTTATTGCACGAGGTTCCCTTTATGAGTTAGAAACGCAATTATATATTTCATTCGACCAAAAATATTTAAACGGTGAACAACTCGAAATAAACCTGAATCAAATAACAGTCTGCAAAAAGTTACTGAATGGATTCATTAATTATTACAGAAATAAACTAAAATGAAGAATACGAGACCATCAACCTCCAACCATCAACCATCAACCAAAATCCTGGTTCTCGACAATTACGACAGTTTCACCTACAATCTCGTTCAGATGATTGAACAGATTATCGGTGAAAAAGTAGAGGTTTTCAGAAACGACCGGATCTCTTTGGAAGAAATAGAGAAATACGACAAGATCATTCTTTCGCCAGGCCCGGGAATTCCTGAAGAAGCCGGAATCCTGCTAGAGGTCATTAAAAAATATGCGCCCACAAAATCCATTCTCGGAGTTTGTCTTGGTCAGCAGGCGATTGCAGAGGCTTTTGGCGGAAGTTTGATCAATCTTTCTGAAATCTATCACGGTGTTGCGACGGAATCTACGCAGATTAAGGAACATAGAATTTTCAGGAATTTACCTGATATTTTGGAAGTCGGCAGATATCATTCGTGGGCAGTAAATCCTGAAGATTTCCCTGAAGAATTAGAAGTCACGAGCATCGATAAAAACGGAATGATCATGAGTTTGAAACACAGAACTTACGATGTTCACGCAGTTCAGTATCACCCGGAAAGTATTTTAACGCCCAATGGAAAGCAGATTTTGGAAAACTTTCTAAAATAGTTGATAGTTGTCGGTTTATAGTTGTGAGCAATTCAGAACTAAAAATTAATACCTGACAACCAACAACTAACAACCAGCAACCAATTATGAAACAGATTTTACAATATTTATTCAACCATAATACGCTTTCAAAAGCGGAAGCGAAAGCCATTCTCACCGAAATCGCCCAAAACAAATTCAATGAGAATGAAGTCACCGCATTTGTTACGGTTTTTCTGATGCGCAGCATTACGCTTGAAGAAATGGAAGGTTTTCAGGAAGCGCTTTTACGGCTTTCTGTAACGGTTGATTTGGGAACCGAGGATTTGGTCGATATCGTAGGAACCGGCGGTGACGGAAAAGACACGTTCAACATTTCCACACTTGCAAGTTTTGTGGTCGCCGGCGCCGGCCAGAAAGTTGCGAAACACGGCAATTATGGTGTTTCCACCGTTTCGGGTTCGTCGAATGTACTGGAAGAACTTGGTTATCAATTCAAAACAAATTCAGAAGATTTGCAAAAAGATCTCGAAAAAGGAAATATATGCTTCCTTCATGCACCGCTTTTTCATCCGGCATTGAGTTCTGTAGCACCGTTGAGGCGAGGTTTGGGTTTGCGTACTTTCTTTAATATTTTAGGTCCGCTGGTAAATCCTGCAAAGCCAAAATATTCAATGATCGGCGTTTACAGTTTAGAAATTGCGCGGATTTATCAGTATCTGCTACAGAAAAAAAATGAAAATTTCCTGCTGGTACACGCGCTCGACGGTTATGACGAAATTTCGCTGACAGGCGACACGAAGATTTTTGACAAAAGCGGTGAGTCTATTTTTTCAGCAGAAGATTTAGGGTTTAAAAATATCGATGCTGAAACGATTTTTGGAGGAAATACAAAACAGGAAGCAGCCGTAATTTTCAAAAATATTTTGGAAGGAAATGGTACACACGAGCAGAATTCAGTAGTGCTTGCCAATGCGGCTATGGCTTTAAAAAACACAGAAAAATACGGTGATTACAGCGATTGTCTCGCTTTGGCTGTGGAAAGTTTAGAAAGCGGAAAAGCGCTGAGATCATTACAGAATATTATTAATTAATTTTTTTATCGCGACATTTTCCGTCTTCCACTCCCGCTTTTTTGCTCCTCGTTCCTCGTCGCAAAAAGAGCTCCGTTCAAGCCGGGTCGCAGTGAATCTTTAATAACAAATGACTTTTAAATGAAGAATATTTTAGATCAGATAATCGAAAGAAAAAAACAGGAAGTTGCTGACTCAAAATCGGCAGTTTCTTTACAGCAACTCAAAGAATCTGAGTTCTTTGGACGTGAAACTTTTTCATTAGAAGAAAGCCTGAAATCCAAATCGGGGATCATTGCAGAATTCAAACGGAAATCACCAAGTAAGGGCATTATTAATGATAAAGCAGATGTTTTAGTAGTTGTAAAATCCTACGAAACTTCGGGCGCGAGCGGAATTTCCATTTTAACGGACTCTGATTTTTTCGGCGGAAGTTTTGCGGATGTTCTAAAGGCCAGGAAAGAAATTGATATTCCCATTTTGCGGAAAGATTTTATGATTGATGAATATCAGTTTTACGAAGCAAAATCAATCGGGGCGGATGTTGTTTTGTTGATTGCGGCCTGCCTTTCAGTCAATCAGGTTCAGGAATTTACAGAACTGTCACATCAGTTGGGTTTGGAAGTCTTGCTCGAAATACACACGGAAGATGAACTCATGCATTTTAATAAAAGCATTGATTTAGTGGGAATTAACAACAGGAATTTAAAAGATTTTAAAGTCGATCTGCAGCATTCAGTGAATTTAAAAAATCTCCTTCCAGTTGGAACATTATCGGTTGCAGAAAGCGGAATTTACAGTGTTGAAGATTTTGAATTCCTTAAAGAAAAAGGTTTCGACGGTTTCCTGATAGGCGAGTATTTTATGAAGAATGAAAATCCGGGGAAAACTTTTGAAGAATTTATAACCAAAATATCATCATGAAACTGAAAGTGTGTGGCCTGACAAAACTTAATCAGATTCAGGAGTTGATTGATATGAAAACCGATTTCCTGGGCTTTATTTTCTACGCAAAATCTCCCAGGTATGTTTTAAACCATTTAAGTTTAAGTCAGATTTCCGGAATTAAACATTCAGGAAAAGTCGGAGTTTTTGTGAATGAGACAGTAGAAAATATTGCGGCAATCGCTGAAGATGCAGCGCTAAAATATATACAGCTTCATGGCGACGAAGACGAAAAATATGTTTCTGAATTGCGTAGCAAATTAAATAGCGAAATTAAAATCATTAAAGTGATAAGAATCGGAAACCAAACCACCGAAGAACTTCAAAAAACCATCAACCATCAACCATCAGCTATCAACTATCTTCTTTTTGATACTGATTCAGGCACGTATGGAGGAACCGGAAAAACCTTCAACTGGCAGATTTTAAATGAACTCGAAATTCCGAAACCTTGCTTTCTGAGCGGCGGAATTTCACTGGAAAATATTTATCAACTGTCAACAATCAACCATCAACCTTTCTCACTGGACATCAATTCAAAATTTGAAACAGAACCCGGCGTTAAAGATCTTCAAAAAATAAAAAAACTTTATGAAAAATTATAAAAACCCTGACGAAAACGGCTATTACGGCGAATTTGGCGGCGCCTTTGTTCCCGAAATGCTTTTTCCGAATGTCGAGGAATTACAGAATAACTATCTCAATATCATCGAATCTGCTGAGTTTAAGGAAGAATTTGGGGATTTACTCAAAAACTACGTCGGGAGAGCAACACCATTGTATTTTGCAAAAAATCTAAGTGAAAAATACCAGACTCAGATTTTTCTCAAAAGAGAAGATTTGAATCACACCGGCGCACACAAAATCAATAATGCCTTAGGACAAGCTTTGCTTGCCAAAAAATTAGGAAAACACCGGATTATAGCGGAAACCGGAGCCGGACAACATGGCGTTGCCACAGCCACCGCCTGCGCACTTTTAGGTCTGGAATGCATCGTGTACATGGGCGAAGTCGATATTGCAAGACAGGCTCCCAACGTAGCGAGAATGAAAATGCTCGGCGCCACTGTAATTCCCGCAACTTCAGGCTCTAAAACCCTGAAAGACGCGGTGAATGAGGCTTTGCGCGACTGGATCAACAATTCCACAACAACACACTACATCATCGGAAGTGTGGTGGGCCCGCATCCTTTTCCCGATTTGGTGGCGAGGTTTCAAAGCGTGATTTCCGAAGAAATAAAATGGCAGCTGAAAGAAAAAATTGGCAGAGAAAATCCCGATTATGTAATGGCATGTGTAGGCGGCGGAAGCAATGCTGCAGGCACTTTCTACCATTTCGTGAATGAAGAGAATGTAAAACTTATTGCTGCAGAAGCCGGCGGTTTTGGTGTGGATTCCGGTAAATCTGCTGCGACCACTTTTCTTGGAACTTTGGGCGTTTTACACGGCAGCAAAAGTCTGGTGATGCAGACCGACGACGGTCAGGTGATCGAACCACATTCCATTTCTGCAGGTTTAGATTATCCCGGAATCGGACCGTTTCACGCGAATCTGTTCAAGGATAAACGGGCCGAATTTTTCTCGATCAATGATGACGAAGCTTTGAAATCTGCGATGGAACTCACGAAACTGGAGGGAATTATACCTGCTTTGGAATCTGCACATGCGTTAGCCGTTCTGGAAAAGAAAAAATTCAGGGAAGACGATGTTGTCGTGATTTGCCTGAGTGGTCGCGGAGATAAAGACATGGAAACTTACCTTAAACATTTGTAGCATTATGTGGACGCCTTAATCCACCTTCCGCTCCCGCTTTTTTATTCCCCTTCGCTGAACAAAAAGAGCTCCGCTAAAACCTTTAGGTCCACCGATTCAGTAAAATAATAAAAGATTGAGGCAAGTCGGGGCGCGGGTTTCGGCATTTTAAGAAAATTTAGTAAAAACAAGAATTATGACCAACGCAGATAAAATCCAGCATCCAGCATCCAACATCCAGCACAGGAAAAAACTCAACATCTATTTCACCGCCGGAATTCCCGGACTGGAAGACACTACAGAGATTCTGAAAATCATCCAAAGTTCCGGTGCGGAAATGGTGGAGATCGGTATGCCTTATTCCGATCCTGTTGCGGACGGTCCGGTAATTCAAAAGGCGCATGAACTAGCACTTCTTAACGGAATGACGATCGCTAAACTTTTGGAACAGCTGAAATCTATAAAATTAGAGATCAAAATACCTGTTGTTTTAATGGGGTATATCAATCCCGTTTTGAGTTTCGGTTTTGAAAATTTTTGTCACGAATGTGCAGAATCGGGAGTTTCTGGATTAATTATTCCTGATCTTCCGCCAATCGAATTTGAGAAAAATTACAGACAGATTTTAGAAAAATACCAGCTCAATTTTTCTTTTCTGGTAACGCCGGAAACGTCGGATGAACGCATCAGATATTTGGATTCTTTAAGTTCAGGATTTTTGTACGCGGTGTCCAGTTCGTCTACGACGGGAAACGCTTCGAAAGAAATCAATAACGGACAATACCTTCAAAACCTCGCTGCGCTGAATCTGAAAAACCCGGTAATGATTGGTTTCGGGATAAAGAGTAAAGATGATTTTCAAAAAGTAACAGCAAATGCGGCGGGCGGAATTATCGGAACAGCGTTCGTGAATATTCTTTTGGAGAAAGGAGATTGGAAAGGAAAAGGCGCAAGTTTTATTCGAAGCATAATAAATTAATTTTGTATTTTTGGACTCTAAATCCTAGATTTTATTTTTAAAAATTCCCCCGCAATAGGGATTGCAGCTAAATCCTTATCTTTTTCCGCGGCGGCGAAGCCGCCGCGGAAAAAGATAAGATTGAAGTGTAAAGCCCGACCCGCGCAGCTGCTTCCGCTTAGGAGAGGGATTGCCCAACAAATTAAAAAATGACCAAAACACAGAACAGAACATTACGGTTTGAAGAGCTGGGCCTCATGGATTATGAGACAGCGTTCCGCTACCAGGAAAAACTGATGAACAACATCATTGATCTGAAGCTGAAAAACCGCGACACAACTCCTGAGGAATACCAAGAAACACCAAATTATCTTCTTTTTGTGGAACATCCACACGTTTATACATTGGGGAAATCCGGCGACGAACATAACATGTTGGCTAATGCGCAGAAACTCGAAGAAATCAATGCCACATTTGTGAAGACCAATCGGGGTGGGGACATTACCTATCACGGTTTTGGGCAACTCATTGGTTATCCCGTTCTGGATCTTGATAATTTTAAGTCCGACATTTTTTTGTACATGAGAAATCTGGAGGAAGTAATCATCCGGGTAATTGCCGAGTACGGGCTGAAAGGGGAACGAAGCGAAGGAGAAACCGGTGTTTGGCTGGATGTGCGAAAACCGTACGCCCGAAAGATATGCGCAATGGGCGTGAAAACTTCAAAATGGGTGACGATGCACGGTTTCGGGCTGAATGTGAACACCGATTTAAGATACTTTGAATACATTATTCCATGCGGTATTAAAGATAAGACAGTTACCTCTCTAAAACGGGAGCTGGAGCACGAGTTTTCAGAAGAAGAAGTTGTTGAGCTGAAAATTAAAATAAAAAAACACTTCTGCGAAGTGTTTGAAGCTGAGTTATTCTAAATTTTCCTGTAATCTATTTTTACTTTATTTCTTTGTAGGATTGAAAGGGCTGATAATTTCTACTATTCTGGTCCAGAATTTTATCAGAGATCAGAACTCCAAAAAGATGATCGATTTCGTGCTGGATGATTACTGCAGTAAAACCTTCTACAATTTCTCTGTGTTTTTTGCCGTCTAAATCCTCATATTCCAGCTGAATGACCTGGCTTCTGTAAAATTGGTCCCTGAAATCTGTAATCGAAAGATCACCTTCCGGACCAAGATTTAAAACTTCCGAACGCCAGATAATTTTGGGATTCAGAAAATATTCCAAAGGTTTTGCCGCTTTATCAAAGCGCTGTACCCAAATAATATTCCTGTTAATGCCGACCTGCGGTGCAGCAATTCCTACGCCGCCATCTGTACCTAAAAGTGACAGTTTCATTCGGTTGACGAGAGTTTTTGTGAGCTTATTCCGTGGTTTTACATCTGACGATTTTGCCAGTAAAACATGGTTTTGCGTTGAATCAGCGGTTTGGAAAATGGGGAGTGCAGAATTTAGCTCTCCGCTTTTAATCCGTGAAATTTCTTCGGGTGAAAATCGTTGTCCGTAGGAAAAAACAGTTGCCGTAAAAAATAAAAAGGAGAGGAACTTCATGCTTAAAAGGTTTTAAATCCTTTGTAAACCTGTGCGTATTCCTCCATCATTCCCGAAGACTGTAATCTGAAATGATCTAAATGTTCTGTTGATGAATGTTTGTAATGGTGTTCCTGTGTTTCCCAGATTTCCATAATAAAAAACACGCCTTTGTTTTCGATGTCTTCTACCAGATCATATTGCAGACAACCTTCTTCCCTACGTGTTTCAAAGACTAGTTTTTTCAGCAGTTCGATGGCGTCCATCAGATAATTTTCTTTAAAGCGGAAAAGGGCTACGATGTACAGGTTTTTCACTTTTCTAATATTTTTTTGATGAACAAATGTAATTCTTAAACTTCAAAAACCATGAAAATACTTTTCCCCATTTTAATTTCGTTAAGTGAGATACACATTATAAAAAAATCAAAAATGTTGGCTAAAAATTCAGATTTCTTTAATCGGTAAAAAATTTTATCTTTGTAAAAATCCAAATCAAAAAATGGCAGAATATAAATTATTACTTCCTTCAATGGGAGAAGGCGTGATGGAAGCTACAGTTATCAGCTGGTTGTTTAATGAAGGTGACAGCGTAAAAGAGGATGATTCTGTTGTAGAAATTGCAACAGACAAGGTAGATTCAGATGTTCCTACACCAGTTTCAGGTAAAATTATTAAAATCCTGAAACAAAAAGATGAAGTCGCCAAAATTGGTGAAGCCATCGCTATTCTAGAAGTTGCAGGAGGAAGTGGAACGGTTGCAGAGCAGCCTCAGGAACCTAAAACTGCGGAAGAAGTTAAAACAGATATTCCACAACTTACAGAAGCAGAAGTACAGGAACTCGATAAAACGGTTTCTATGCCGTCCGCTCAGGTATTTTCCGGGGACAGATATTTATCACCTTTAGTAAAGAATATTGCGCAACAGGAAAACATTTCGGAAAACGAGTTGCAGTCGATTAAAGGAAGCGGTTTGGAAGGAAGGATTACAAAAGAAGATATTTTGGCTTTTGTCGCTAGCCGCGGAAATCAACCCGTTCAGAAAATTGAAGCTGTTCAGGCTCCAGTTG
This sequence comes from Chryseobacterium sp. HSC-36S06, assembly GCF_024171485.1. Classification (GTDB taxonomy): domain Bacteria; phylum Bacteroidota; class Bacteroidia; order Flavobacteriales; family Weeksellaceae; genus Kaistella. The sequence goes on along the minus strand of NZ_JALJZX010000002.1, from coordinate 717,897 downwards.
CTGTATCAAGTCCGGTTGCTACTCCAGTTTCAGCTCCGGCAAAAGTGGCGGAAGGCGATGAAATCATCCAAATGGACAGAGTGCGAAAAATCATTGCTGACGCAATGGTAAATTCAAAAAGAACTTCTCCGCACGTGACTTCGTTTATTGAAACCGACGTTACCAACGTAGTAAAATGGAGAACCAAACATAAAGATATTTTCGAAAAACGCGAAGGTGAAAAACTTACCTATATGCCGATTTTCGTAAAAGCAATTGTAAAAGCAATTCAGGATTTCCCGCTGATCAACGTTTCTGTTGACGGTGATAAGATCATCAAGAAGAAAAACATCAATATCGGGATGGCAACCGCACTTCCGGATGGTAACCTGATTGTTCCTGTTATTAAAAATGCTGACCAACTATCACTTTCCGGACTTGCGAAGGCGATCAATGATCTGGCTTACCGTGCGAGAAACAAAAAGCTGAGACCTGAAGATACGCAGGGTGCAACTTACACGATATCGAATGTTGGAGGCTTCGGAAACCTGATGGGAACACCGATTATTCCGCAGCCACAGGTGGCTATCCTTGCAGTTGGTGCTATTGTGAAAAAACCTGCTGTTCTGGAAACTAAAGATGGCGATGTGATTGCAATCCGTAACCTTATGTTTATGTCACATTCTTACGATCACCGTGTGGTAGACGGATCTCTAGGCGGAATGTTCCTTAAGCATGTTCACGATTATCTACAGAACTGGGATCTGAATACCGAAATCTAAAAAATAGCTGGTATTTTTAAATATAAACCTTCGGATTTTCGAAGGTTTTTTTTATGAGGTAAAAACAGTTATTAAACTGTGATGTTATTGTGATCGGTTGCATATATTTGTATAATAATCAATTGATTGCAAAAAATGTATCAGGATGGAAGTTAATATTTATACACCACATTTGGCACTTCAGCCTTTTGTTTTGAATATTTCTACCATAAAGGTTGTACTTCCGGAAGGTCTTCCCGAAGTTGTCTCGCCATATCCTCCTACGCCATTTCAGTCGATGCTTTTTTACTGCAATCATCCTGTTTCTATGAGTGGAGTAGATGAAGAAAACTTCAGAAAACAACCCTACTCAGTTCTGTTGGGACCGCAGTTCTCACGGGTTAATATTAAAGTACGTGGCCAGCTGCGCGCTATTCGGGTTGATTTCGTGCCCGGTGGAATGTACAGGATTTTCGGTATTCCAATGCATGAACTATTTGATAATGGTTTTGATGCGCAGGATTTATTGGGTCCCGAACTCAATACTATTAATGAACATCTTCATAATATTAAGGAATTAGATGAAGGTAAAAATATTGTAGAAAAATATTTACTCAGCCGTCTGCAGCGAATAAAATCAACTTTGCCGTTTGATTCTGCAATTCAGGTTCTTCTGCATCATCACGGTAGACTATCTGTTGAAGAAACTGCTTCGCTTTCCTGTATGAGTATTAAGCAGTTCGAAAGAACATGTAAGGAACGAATCGGTATGAATCCGAAATTATACTCCAGAATTTTAAATTTTCCAAAGCTTACCGACTGCGCGAAAACTTCCCGGAGATGAGTTGGACAGCAATTGGATACGAAGCCGGTTATTACGACCAAATGCACATGATTCGGGATTTCAAGGTTTTCGCTGGTGTAAATCCCTCTGTGATTACGAGGCAGCTTTTGGAAACTCCCATCAGAATGCAGAAAGATCTTCCCATCTAAAAATGTCGATTTTTTACTATGTATGCATGTACACTCAAAGCTACCTTTGAGAAAAAAATCATGGAAACAACACACATCTATCCAACAGAAAAGTTACAGAAACCAGCTATTATCAGTGTGCTTTTATTTTTGTTTAGTTTCAGTTTAGCCCAAAACAAATCCAACAATATCTCGTCTGTTTCGGATCTGATTGAATTAAAAGGCTTTACTCAGAATTATTATTACAGTTCAGGTCACGAAGAAAGGGCGCTTAAACTTGCCAAACTTATGGAAGACGCGGGACGTTTTTATAAGGAAGAGCTGGGTTTCACGCCTGAAATAAAATTGTTTATACTTGCTCCCCAACATTGGAAATCATATGCCGCACTGCCGCTGCACGATGTTTACGGATTTCCACATAATATTGATAGGGTTAGGCTTGCGGTTGCTGCCGAAGACAATGATTTTTGGCGGAGTTTTCTCAAAAATCCCGGTCAGCTTCCCAACGAAATGAAACGACGGGTAACTGCTGCGTACGGAACATCAGCAGGTGATTACAGCATGGAACCTTTCTTTGATTTGCTCGCGATACACGAAATGGGACATTCTTATACTTCCCAGGCTGGCCTTAAAACACACCGGTACTGGATGGAAGAACTATTCGTAAATATAATGCTGCACACTTACATTGCTGAAAAGAAAAAAAATCTTCTGCCCGCTTTGGAAACTTTTCCCGATATGGTTGTTAATGCAGGCAGTACTGCTTATAGATACACCAGTTTGGCAGATTTTGAGAAATTATATCAAACCATGGGAATGGGTCCTGAAAATTATGGCTGGTATCAGTCAATGCTGCATTCTCAGGCAAAAAATATCTATAACGCAGGAGGAAAAAATGTGATGAAAAAATTATGGAAAGCATTAAAGAACAATCAGAATGATATGACTGATGAGGAATTTGCTGCCATGCTGTCGAAAGAGGTTCACCCCTCCGTTGCAAAGGTTTATCTAAATTGGAACAGAGTGAAATAAAAGATTCAGTTCTTACACAATATAGTGCGCATTAATTCAATCTTGATTCCCTCTTCAGAAATTCATATTTTTGTCTTTAAAACTTAATAAAATGTTTCAGATCCGAAAAGCAGTTCCAAGCGACACCCCCGTTATTTTTGATTTAATTAAAAAACTTGCAGTGTACGAGAAATTAGAAGATGATGTAATTACTTCGGTGGAGGAACTTCAGGAAAATATATTTTCAAAAAGCTTTGCGAAGGTTTTAATGGCTGAAGAAGATAGGAAACCTGTCGGTTTTGCCCTATATTTCTACAATTTTTCGACGTTTGTCGGAAAACCCGGGATTTATCTTGAAGATCTTTTTGTCGAGCCTGAATATCGCGGAAAAGGCTACGGAAAAGCTTTGCTTATAGCATTGGCTAAAATTGCAAAAGAAGAAGATTGTGGCAGGTTTGAATGGTCAGTTTTGGATTGGAACACGCCGTCTATTGAATTCTACAAGGCACTTGGTGCTAAACCGATGGATGAATGGACTGTTTTCCGGCTGGATGCAGCGGGAATAGCAAATTTGTCTGAGAAATGATCTTGACTTTTTAAAGTGTTTGTTAAAGACGATCCTTTATAAAAATAAAGCGGGCTAAAGCCCGCTCAAGTTGAATAATTTTTTAATAAATCTTTGCAATCTCATCACAAAGCCACTCCAGCATTTCGCGGTCTTCTGTGGTAAACGGATCCAAAGTGTGTGAATCGATATCGATCTGACCAATGTTTTCACCATTTTTAATTATTGGAACCACGATTTCGGCTTTTGTGTCAATCGAACAACTTAGATAGTTGTCCTGATCATGAACATCGGGAACTACAAAAGTTTCATTTGAAACCGCAACCTGTCCACAAATTCCCTTTCCAAAAGGAATGATGGTGTGATCTGTTGCTGCACCTACATACGGGCCTAGAATAAGTTCTTCTTTATCACCATTTTTAAAATAAAATCCTGTCCAGTTGAAATAGGGAATTTCCTGGTCAAGGAGTTTACATATTTTCTGAAGTTTAGCATCAGTATTATGGTTTGGGCTTTCTAAAATTGAAGAAAGTCGTTTTTTTATTTCTGACATTTTTTTTGTTTTTTTAAGAGAACTCTTTTAGTTTTAATTCTTCCTTGTAGCCGAACATTCCGCGTTCCTTAATCATTTCGGCAACGCCTTCCGGAACCTGGATTTCCCAGCCCGATTCATGGTTTGCGATTTTATTGAGGATATCGCGCGAATAGATTTCCGAGTGATTCGGATTGTAATCTTTAATGTCAACAATCCGTTTATTGTGTTTGAAATATTTGAACAGCTCTTTGAGATTGTCGCTTACTTTTAAATTGTCGGCGGTTAGCATTTCGTGGGTTTCAGGATCTTTATACGGATAAAGATAAACAGTCATATCCTGTCTGAAAAACTTGCCGAAAGCTTCCAGGATTCCTCCGGAAAGACTCTTGTAGTAGTTTTCATCAAAGACATCGAGGAGATTGTTTACGCCCATTGCAACACCGATCTTTCCGTTGGTGTAGTTCGCGAAATAATCGATCAGACGGAAATATTCGGAAAAGTTTGATATAATTACGGTGTAACCTAACTTTGCCAAAACATCGACTCTGTCCAGAAAATCCCGTTCATCGATATCACCTGCCGCTCTAAGGTTAGAAATTGTAATTTCAAAAAGAACCACGGTTTCCTCGAAACTGCAGCACGAATCTTTCATGAACATTTCAAGTCCTTTTTCAAACATATCAATATTTACAAGGGTAACAGGCCGAAAACTTCCGCGTACCGCAAAAATATTTTTTTTGTAAAGAATGTCTGCAGGCAGCATGTTATTCCCTTCAGGATTAAAGATTACTGCATCGGTCATGCCGTTTTTCACCAGTTGTAAACTCATCAGGCGGTTATCCACATAAGTAAATGCCGGACCGCTGAAATCGATCATGTCAATTTCAACATTATCGGTAGAAATATCGTCGTATAAAGATTCTATGAGTTTTCGGGGATTATCGGAAAGATTATAGGCGCCGTAGATTAAATTTACACCGAGACTGCCTAACGTTTCCTGCTGCAGCGTCGCATCATTTTCGTTGAATTTAACATGAAAAACGATTTCGTTGTAATCCTCCTTTTCGTCAAGTTGAAATCTTAGACCAACCCAGCCGTGACCTTTCAGCGTTTTATCGAAGTTAATAGTGGTTACTGTATTGGCATACGAAAAGAATTTTCTGCCCGGATTATTTGCCCTGTTCAAACGTTCTTCAATAAGCGCAACTTCGTAACGAAGCATCTTGCGAAGACGGTTTTGGGTAACATACCTGTTTTTTGCTTCTTTACCGTAAATTGCATCACTGAAATCCTTGTCGTATGCTGACATTGCTTTTGCAATAGTACGGGATGCACCGCCAGCTCTGAAAAAATGACGAACTGTTTCCTGACCTGCGCCAATTTCAGCGAAAGTTCCGTAAATATTGGTGTCCAGATTTATAGCTAAAGCTTTCTGTTTTGGTGTTAATTTCTGGTTGATCACAAGCAATTCTTAATTTTGCGTAAATTTACCAAAATAAACCCAACCTCAAAAGAATGAAGTTGAAATTTTTAGGAAGCGGAACCTCTCAGGGAGTTCCTGTGATTGGCTGCCACTGCGAAGTTTGCACTTCGCCGGATACAAAAAACAGGCGGTTCCGTTCATCGGCTCTTATCACTACTGATTCTGGAAAAAAAATCCTGATCGACTCCGGACCTGATTTCAGGATGCAAATGCTGGAAAATAATGAAGATCACATTGATGCTGTTCTGTTAACGCATGAGCATAACGATCACGTTATTGGCCTGGATGATATGCGGCCGCTGATCTTCCGGACTCGGAAAGATATCTTAATTTACTGTGCAAGTAGAGTAGGAGAAGAAATTAAGCTGAGATTTCCCTACGCTTTTTCTGAGGAAAAGTATCCTGGTGCTCCATCTTTTGAACTTCACGATATTTCCGGTCCTTTTAATTTATTTGATGCAATGATCACTCCTGTGGAAGTAATGCACTACCGATTACCGATTTATGGTTTTAAATTTAAAAATCTCGCTTATATTACGGATGCAAGCGCGATTCCCGAGTTGGAAATAGATAAGTTAAAGAATCTCGATTTTTTGATTTTAAACTGCATCCGGAAAGAGGAACCGCATCCAGCGCATTTCATTTTGCCACAGGTTCTGGAACTTTTCAAAATTCTGCAACCTAAAAAATTGTTTCTCACTCATATTTCACATCATCTGGGGATGCATCAAGAGGTTGAGGATGAGCTTCCTGAGAATGTGCATCTTGCTTATGACCGCCTGGAAATTGATTTCTAACTGTTGTGATTGTGCGTCAAAAGGCTTTATATACCTGCAAATTCTGAAATTTTTTAAAGAAATAATTTTTCAGAATTAAAAAAAAATCTATATTTGCACACCCAATTACGAGCCCAGTTGGCGGAATTGGTAGACGCGCTAGACTCAAACTCTAGTACCGCAAGGTGTGCCGGTTCGATTCCGGCACTGGGTACAAACCTCTGAAATCATTGATTGTCAGAGGTTTTTTTTATATCTTTTTTTGAATATTCCTGCGTTTTTCTCATCATTTCTGTTCAATTTAATATAATTTTCTAATTATAAATTTAATTTTCTATGATTTCTGTCATTCTTATTTAAAAGCGTGTTTAAGGGTTGTTTAACAATATTTAACATTATATTAGGATTTATTATTTAATAATTAAGTATTATCAAATATACCTAGTGTATTGATAAATATCGAGGCTTTTTTTTGTTGAAATAATATTAAAATTGCTTATTAAGATATATATCATATAATTATGTTGCTGAATATTAGTGAATTCGTAAATATTCGATATATCTTTGTATAACAAAATAACAGAACAATTATTAAGAATATTAAAATTAGAAACAATGAAAAATTTAACCAACTTCAAAATTTTGCTTTTAGCATTCGGATTATTTTCCGGAATGGCCGGCGCCCAGGCAATAAGCAGTAAAACTGTAAAAACTACCGTTTCCGGAACTTCAACCATGCACGACTGGACGATGACTTCAACGTCAGGAACTTTTTCCGGTACTGTAGCAGGAAATGCAATCAACAACATACAGTATAACATGGGCGCCAAATCTTTGAAAAGCGGAAAAGGTGCAATGGACGGCAATGCCTACAAAGCCCTGAAAGCTGACAAGTTCCCGAACATCACCTTTACAGCGACTTCAGTAAATATCGGTAAAGGAACCATCACAGGAAAATTAAAAGTAACAGATGTTACCAAAACAGTAAGCTTCCCGGTAACTGTTGCAAAAAGTGGAAACGCTTATACCATTACAGGTACAGAAAGCATTAAAATGAGCGAATTCGGTGTAACACCACCATCTTTTATGATGAATACCGTGAAAACCGGAGACGAAATCAAAATCACTGTAAATGTAAGTGCCAACTAAAAATCAAATTATACTAATATATTAAAATTTTAAAAATATGAAAACTATGTTAATGAGAGCTTCAATGCTTGCAGTACTATTCTCTGGCGTAATGAGTGCCCAGGATACCACCACTTCAATGAGAGATTATCTTGCTCCTGAAAAAGCCAACAGAAATGTATTTGAAGATCCAAAAGGCGCTTCTCCTGAATTCGATGGTGTAAAAGTTTCAGTAGGCGGAGACTTCGCTTTACAGTTTCAGTCTCTTGATCACTCAACAGAAGCCCCTTCTTTAGGGACAGTAGGTACTACTACAACTCCTAACACTTTACAGGTTATGGGTAGCGATTTCAACCTTCCAACAGCGAACTTAGATGTGAACGCATATTTGGCTAAAGGTGTGAAAATGCACTTAAGAACTTATCTTTCTGCACGTCACCACAACGAAGCTTGGGTAAAAGGTGGATACATACAAATTGATGACCTTGATTTTATTAAAGAAGGTTTCGCTGCAAATATTATGAAACATGCCAGAGTAAAAGTAGGTATGGATGAAATTAACTACGGTGATTACCATTTCAGAAGAAGTGATAATGCTGAAACCATCAATAACCCGTTTGTAGGAAACTTTATCATGGATAATTTCTCTACAGAGGCTTTTGGTGAAGGTTATTTATTCTACAACAACTTCATCGGTATGCTGGGTGTATCTAACGGTAAATTGAACCAGACTGCAGTAAAAGGAACTAACTGGAATTCTCCTTCAGTATATGCTAAATTAGGATACGACAAACAGATCAGCGAAGACCTAAGAGTTAGATTAACAGGATCTTTCATCCAAACCAACGGATTATCTACAGGTGGATACCTTTATAACTCAGACAGAGCAGGTGGCAGATACTATTACGTTCTTTTAACTCAAAACGATTTAATGGGAACTAACAACTACGCAACAGGTAGATTTAACCCAGGATTCAAAAAAATGCAGGCTTTCCAGGTTAACCCATTCGTAAAATATCAAGGTCTTGAATTCTTCGGAGCTTATGAATATGTAACAGGTAACAAAGCAAGTGGTTTAACTGAAAGAGCTACAGATGGCGATTACACTCAACTTGCAGCAGAATTGCTTTACAGATTCGGTAACAAAGAACAGTTCTATTTAGGTGGAAGATATAACTCAATCAGCGGTCAGGACGACGACGTGTCTGCAGAAAGAGAAATCAACAGATTCAACATCGCAGGTGGTTGGTTTATGACAAAAAACATTCTTGCTAAAGTAGAATATGTTAATCAGAAATACAACAACGATCCTGTTTGGGGTGCAACAAGCGCACTGAGAGGTGGTAAATTCAATGGGTTGATGTTTGAAGCAACCATAGGTTTCTAATTTTTAATATTTTTTTGAAAAAGGGGTTGTTACAATCCCTTTTTCTATCTTTAATCTTATGAAAAATACAATCGCCATACTGCTGCTCATTATCTCTCCGATAATGGTTTTTGCTCAAAAGAACGGAGTCGAAATTAACGGATGGACGAATGTAAACACATTCAAGTGCACCAATATCAATTTTAGAAATTCACCAACAATTTATTCATTTACCGGTAATCAACTGCCGAACCTGCAGTTACAGGTTGAAGATTTCGACTGTAAAAACAGAATCATGACTGCTGATTTCCGCAAAACCCTGAATTCTGAAAAGTATCCGGTTCTTACGATTAAATTTATTAGTTTTTCTAAAGTTGGAGCCAACAGATTTTCAGCAGCGGTTGAAGTTAAAATGATGACCGTAAGCAAAAAGTACAACATAGAATTCAGCGAATACAAAAACAGTTTGGTGGGCAATAAAAGATTGAAGTTTTCAGACTTTAACATCGTACCCCCTAAAAAAATGGGTGGAATGGTATATGTGAAAGATGAACTGGATCTGTTATTCAGTCTTGCGATTAAAGATTAAGTAATTATTGCAGTATTTTATATTTTAATAAATAATGTTAAACTCCCTTCGTAGGGAGTTTTTTTTATTCATAATGCTGAAAAATTCCCCGGTCGCTGGGAGTCCAGAGGGCGGCTTTCTGTCCCGCTGCTTTAAGGCCGTTATTTGCCCAAGTATTGCAGGTATCCAAAAAGCTGTAGCTTCCTTTGGCGTCATAAAAAGCGTCATTTTTTCCGTATACGGCGTCAGTTTTTATCAAAATAGGTTTCCCGTTTTCGTCGCGGTCGAATTTTTCTCTTATAAAAAAGATCAAATCACGATACTGTTCGCGGGTAAGGGTTAATTTTTTGCAGTCCTCGCCCTCAGTCATTTTTTCATAGAAGGTGCAGTGCATCGCCGATTCGCTCATCCAGAAAGCTGCTTTTACCGCGGTGGAAGGTTTTAGTTCAGCCCATGTTGGCGTATCCAGATAAAAACCTTTATCGCCCCAACCAATGGATAAATATTTGAAGTCGGTTTTTTTTGAAAGTGTATTTTCAAAGAGGATTTCTTTGCTCCAGTCAATTTCTTCTGATTTCACCGGAACAACCAAATCAGTATGAACTCCGTTGGTCAGGATATAAATATCAATATACTTCGTTTGCGTTACGGCTTTTTCTGGAACTTTAATATAAGGAATAAGGAATCCACAAAGTAAATAAAAGGCGACAATGCCCAGGATGATCCAAATCGTCTTGAGGATTACAAGAAAAAATCTCTTCATTTTTCAAATGTAAATAAAATTAATAATAATTTTTTTTAAAACTTATTTGGAATATTAAAATTATTTTTAAATTTATTAGCGTAAATAATATCATTTATGCTGAAAAAATGTAAAACTCAAAAGAAATTAAAAGTCCGTGTAAAAGTGGCTCCGAAAAGGACTCAAAAAAGACGCTGATCTTTATTCTTTAAAAATCAAAGAAATCCTGAAATTGTTGGGATACTTATTCAATACTTTGGGGGATCATCATTTTCCATATAGGTCTACTCACCCAAAAAATCTATATTCCGTTTCAATCCTGCAAACTTGGTGCGTTTAACCGGTGATTTCCTGAAGATTTCTGAAAATAATTCCTGTGTAAGTTCTTTCCAGTCCTGTTTTCTGTAATTGAGAAGGAATTGGTTTGGTTTGAATTTTTGCTGATGATGAGGTACGGAAAAGCGGTTCCACGGGCACACATCCTGGCAGATATCACATCCAAACATCCAGTCTTCAAGTTTCTCGTTAAAATTTTCCGGGATATCATTTTTCAGCTCTATCGTGGCGTAAGAAATACATTTGCTTCCATCGATGATCTTATCGGAAACAATTGCGTCGGTCGGGCAGGCTTCTATACATTTGGTGCAGGTGCCGCAGTGATCTGTAGTCGGTGAATCTTCCGAAAGTTCCAGATCACAGATAATTTCAGCCAGAAAGTAAAATGAGCCGCTTTGCTTGGTGATAAGATTTGCGTTTTTACCAACCCAGCCGATGCCCGCTTTTCTTGCCCAGCTTCGTTCAAGAATTGGAGCTGAATCTGTGAAAACCCTGCAGTGAAAATCGCCGATTTCCTCCTTCAGCTCCGCTACCAATTCCTGCAGAATACCTTTAATGATTTCATGGTAATCTTCGCCGTAAGCGTATTTCGAGATTTTAAAATTGTCTAGCGCTGATAGTTTCTGGTCGGGAAAATAATTATACGAAAGCGAAATAACCGATTTAGAGCCTTCCACAAGTAGAGTAGGATTCAGTCTTTTGTCGAAATGGTTTTCCATATAAGACATTTCGCCGTGGTAATTTTTCTGTAGCCACACTTCGAGCGGTTTGGCATCTTCTTCCAGAAAACCGGCCTTCGAAATACCACAACTCTGAAATCCAAATTTCTGGGCTTTCGCTTTAATTAAGGTGGAATATTTTTCTGGTAAAGTGCTCATTTTATTAGTGCAAAACTAACATTATTTCATAAATTTGCTATAGTCTGAAGAGGGAAAGTAAGTATTCCCGAAAAAATAAATTAAAATATAAAGTTATGTCATTAGTAGAAGTTTTACAGAGCAAGAATTACCATTTGATCGATGTGCGCGAACCCATGGAATTAGAGATGGATGGCCACATTGAGGAAGCACAGAATATTCCCTTAGGTGAACTTGAAGTACGCAAGCAGGAAATTCTGAATCTAAGCGGAACCAAGATTTTCTTCTGCCGAAGCGGAAACCGAAGCGGTAAAGCTGTTGATTACTTTAAATCCGAAGGAATGACCGATGTTTACAACGGAGGTGGTTATAATGAAATGAAAGCGACTTTGGAAAGTCTTTGATCTTTCAAAAAAAATCAATTGTGAGCTGTATTGTAAAATATGGCTCATTTTTTTGTAAAAAAATCAAGAATGTCACAAAAGTCATCTAAAATGGCTTCAAAAATATAAATGCATGTTTAATTTTTTTGCGCTTATAATTGATTGATTTTCATAATTATACCACCGGTTATGCAGGCTGGATCGCTACTGTCAACCGGTTTTGGCACGATTTTGACAAGTAGATCTCATGTAAAATTAAAATTTAAAATTATGAAATCAATGAAGAAAACAATCCTTGCATTAGGATTAATGACAGCAGGTTTAGTGAGTGCACAAAGTGCAGATATGAGAAACATGCTTAAAGTTGGAGTTAATGGCGGTATTGCTGTTCCTGCTGAAAATGCCGGAGGAACTCTAGGTTTAGATTTATCTTATCAAAATTTGGTAACTCCGGGATTTGGGTTAGGAATCGCAACGGGATACAGCCATTTCTTTGGTAAAGAAAACGGAGCAATCGATAATAATGATTTCGGTGTAGTGCCCGTAGCAGCATTAATAAGAGTTTATCCGAAACAGACAGGTTTTTACCTGGGGACTGATCTAGGTTACGGTTTCATCGTAGGTGATGACAAAGTTGCTGCAAACAGAACTCAAGAGAGACCAGACGGTGGTTTCTACATCAAGCCTGAAATCGGCTACCACAACAGAGACTGGAACTTCGCTCTTCAGTACCAAAAAACCTTTACAGGTGACAAAGGAGAGATCGATGATCAAAAATACAATGCCGGTGCAATCGGTGTAGGTGTTGGTTATAATATTCCTTTGGGTAAATAGTAAACTGACTCAAATTCTGAGATAAAACCTTCTTAAATTTTCTTTTAAGAAGGTTTTTTTTTCACGTTTTCTAAAAACAATTATTATCTTTGGTTGATACATTAAAAAGATGGACTCTAAAAATAAATTCAAATTATATTTGCCCGCTTTGCATGCTGACGGAAACGGAGGTATTTCCTTAATTGCAGCTGATATCCGGCGGGAAGTGACGTATTTTGCCTTATACAATACTGAGAATAATAAGGTAAATATCCAGAAAGAAGCAACTTACACAACCAAGGATTTTGCCTCTTTTTCCGACATGGCAAACCGTTTCATTGCGGATCATTCTCTTTCCAATATAGCAAAAATCGCTGTAGCTGTTCCCGGACCTGTGATCGCAGGGAAAAGTGAACCGCAAAGGCTTTTCTGGAAATTGGATGCTGAGGAAATTAAAAGACAAACTAATGTTAATAAAGTTTATCTCATCAACGATTTAGAAGCATCTGCTTATGGCTTGGGAAATGATGATGAAAGCTGTTTCCTTACCATTCATAACTCGGATGATTTCGTTCCCGGGAATGTTGCCGTTTTGGCACCTGGAGCAGGTTTAGGAGAGGCAGGATTGTTTTGGGATGGCGAGTGTCTCAGACCGTTCGCAACCGAAGGAGGGCATTGCGAATTCTCGCCACGTACGAGTGATGAGGTAGAATTTTACCAGTTTCTACAAAAAATTTACGGAATTGTAACTTGGGAGTCAGTACTTTCAACGTCAGGATTATTCAATATCTACAGATTTTTAAGAGATGTGAAACAACAGAAACAGCCGGAATGGCTTACTAAAGAAATCGAAGCCGGTAACTTTACCGAAGCCATAATCAACGGAGCCCTTGAAAAGCGCGACAGAATCTGCAACATGACCATTGATACCTTTATCATTTTTCTTGCACGCGAGGCAAACAGTTTAGTTCTGAAACTGAAAGCTACGGGTGGATTATTCTTAACGGGCGATATTCCGGTAATGCTTCAGAAATTCCTTAATAACGATAAATTTTACAAGAACTTTATCGTAAGTGATAAAATGGAAGTTGTATTAAAAGATATCCCCATTTACCTCGTAAAAGATCAGAAAACTATTATTAATGGTGCTGCACTTTACGCCGCATTTTACGAAGAATAAAAATGTATATCTATACTGAACTCCGGTTAGCGCCGGAGTTTTTTTTGTGCTTATCATTCTTGAAAGGTGACTATTTACTTTATAAATTGCTTCAAAAAGCATTTTCTATATAAATATTTGGTTTGTTTGAAATTCAAAGCTTAGTTTTGCCACGATTAAAAATATTACAATGAAGAAATTAGCATTATTTGCAGTTCTAGCCGGAGGTTTGGCTTTCGGGCAGTCGAAAAAAGTGGTAGCATCAGATGTTCACTGGTGGGGTTACAAAATAGCAAAAACTCAGGCATCATCTCATGATGGAACCGTAGATGTAAAATCCGGAAATCTGATGATGAAAGGAAACAATGTGGTAGGAGGAACTTTTGTTTTGGATATGACTACAATTAACGCCACTGATCTATCCGGAGAATCACAGACGAAATTAAACAATCATCTGAAAAACGGAGATTTCTTCGAAGTTGATAAATTTCCTACAGCCACCTATACCATTACTTCTCTAAAGAAAAATAACGACAAAATATTTAATTATATCGTAACCGGAAATCTTACGGTAAAAGGAAAGACGAATGCAGTTTCCTTCCCGGCGAAAATTTCGAACAGTAAAGGGGTTGTAAGCTTAGTATCGGACAAGTTTTCTTTCGACAGACAGAAGTTTGATGTTGCTTACAAAGCAGCAATGAAAGATGTTCTGGTAAAAGATGATATTGATATGCTTGTAAAAGTGACAGCAAAATAAGTAGCAAAAATATTAATGCTAAAGAGCAGTTTTCACTGCTCTTTTTTTTATTTTTACAGTATGAAACTTTATGTCATCAGCGGTCTGGGTGCAGATTTTAAAGTGCTTGAAAAGCTGAAATTCCCCCAAAATCTTCAAGTTGTTTTTATCGATTGGCTGCTGCCGGAGAGAGGCGAAACTTTTCACCATTATGTAGAAAGAATGGCTGAAAAAATTGATGATTCAGAACCTTTTTATTTACTCGGCTATTCTTTTGGTGGAATTATGGTGCAGGAAATCGATAAAATTAAACCTGCTGAAAAGATTGTCATTTTAGGAAGTATAAAATCCGACCGCGAGAAATCACGCTTCATTAAAGTAGGCGAAATCACGAGAATTCCGAAATACCTGCCTGAAAATATCTTCACCGAGAAGTCGGCATTGGCATATTCTTTTATCAGAAAGTTTTTTGATCCTAAAAATCCGAAACTGATGGATTATTTCACGGTACGCGATCCGTATTACCTGAAATGGAGCATCGAGAAAATCGCTGAGTGGAAGTTTAAAGAAAACCCGAAAGTCATCCAGATACTGGCAGATAAAGACATTGTTTTCCCTATCAAATATTCAAAACCTAATTATATCATTGAAAACGGAACACACTTGTTTCCCGCAACAAAACCCCGCGAAGTTTCTGAACTTTTGAGCAAGATTTTTGTCTGAGCTATTTTCTGAGTTTTAAATCTTCGTCTTTCAACATCATTTTCAGCACCAGCCAAAGTCCGATAACCGCAGCAGCGCAGAACAGAATCATTGCCAACGCTGGGTAACCCCAAATTACAAAAGTTGAGGGAATTCTCATCAGCAATGCCGCTCCGATGATAAGCGCCGCAATAATAAGTCCTATTGAAATCCTGTTGGCTACTTTCTGAAAACCATCGGTAAGCCGCTGTTCATCGATCGCATCGATTTTGATTTCAAATTCGTTATTCGCAAGTCTTTCTGTAATAATATTAAGTCTTTCGGGGAGTTTTTCTGTCAGTTTTTTAGCTTCAAGTGCTTCTGCAAAGAAATTTTTAGGCTTTAACTCTTCCAGCATTTTTTTCTGCATCATTTTCTCCACATTCCTTTCAATCGCGCGCTGCAAATCGTAATCAGGCGTAAGAACAGCGACAATCTGATCCATATTCATCAGAATCTTGCCCAGAATATTAAGTTCCACAGGAAGTTTAATTGCTTTTTCCGCTGCGATTTTATTCATCTGGATGAGCAACCTTCCTGTCTGCATATCTTTCGCGGTTTTATGCTGAGAATCCAGTACAAGGCGGTTGATTTGTTTTCTGAAATCAGCCAAATCCGCATTTTTGTCGTATTCGCTCATTTTGAGAAGAACATTCGCTGTTTCTTCCCCATTGAATTTGCTGACGGCGATTAATAATTTCAGAATATTTTCACGCAGATCCGGACCGAATTTCGCGACCATTCCCAAATCCATGAGCGCAATTTTGTGATCTTTAGTAAGGTGAACATTCCCCGGATGAGGGTCTGCATGGGCAAATCCATCAATAATAATCTGTCTGAGATACGCGGCAACCAGTTCATCAACCAAGGGTTTGTAATTGGTTTCGATCCTCGAAACGGGAGAAATTGTTGTAATTTTCTGCCCGTCGATATAATCCATTGTGAGGATTTTCGAGGTAGAATATCCTTCTATCGGTTGTGGAACTACAATACGAGTATATTTCACCATATTCTTACCAAGGGCGACCAAATTTTCAGCCTCTTTTACATAATCCAGTTCCTGCAGGAGGATGTATCTAAGTTCATCTAAAATATCGTTTACTGCATATTTTTTTGCTGTTTTACTGTGTTTTACGGCAACATCAGTCAGTTCTTTAAGGGTGTCGAGATCCTCAATAAAATTAGTGCGTACGCCCGGCCGCTGAATCTTCACCGCTACTTTTTTTCCGGATCGCAATACAGCAAGATGCACCTGCCCGATAGACGCGCTGGCAAGTGGTTCTGTGTCGAAACTGTCGAATGCTTTGGAAATTCTTTGGCCAATTTCTTCTTCCACGATTTTTTGAACTTCGGAATATGGAATTACCTCTACATTATCCTGCAGTGATTCAAGCGCTTTTAAATAAGGTTCCGGAATCAGGTCCGGCCTTGTAGAGAGTAGCTGGCCCAGTTTTACATAGGTTGGACCCATGATTTTAAGGTCTTCCGCGAGTTCCTGGGGATTATCGTAATCGTGTTCGGAATCATCGGTGTTGTCATTGTTCAGCGCATTGTCACTTGCCGCTTTAAAGACGTCGCTGTTCCAGTATTTTAAAATGAAGGAAATAAATTTTGTGTAATTACTGAATTTTTCAGGAAGTGTCGCCATAGTTTAATCTTTAAAATATCTTTACAAAAACCATGCATAACCGGAAAAATCCCGCTAATCCGTTCATTTCTGTTCTGTCTGAAGCTTTTTCTGTTTTTCCAGTTTTTTGAAATAACCTCTGAAAAAAATATTGTGCTTCAAAGCTTCCAGATTCTGATTAAGGTTGTAGCTTGCTTTATTGATATTGCTCATGGTGGAATCTATATTATTCACCAAAACCGTATCATTGGAAAGATAATTAATGGCTCCCTTGCCATTTTTTGCATTACTAATTGTGGCGTTCAGGTTATCAACGGTCCGGTTGATGTTAGCCGATGAATGATCAAGATTTACAATTACTTTTTTTATTCTGTTTGCAACAGCGCTGTCTTTCAGAACTCCTATCATATTTTCTTTTCTGTCGAGTCCGGAAATCATTTGGTTGAGTTGATTAATCGTGTGAGTAGTTCCTTTGGTTGAATATTTTAAATAAGCGATGCTCGCACGCAAATCACTTACGCTGTTTTTCAAATCATTTCCCGCGTTTTCGTCGTTCAGAAGCATTCCCAAAGTTCCATTACCTTCATTAATTTTTTCTGATATTTCAAGGAAATTTCTGGTAATCGCCTGGGCATTTTCGTTGGTTTTACTCAGTGTCTTCAATAAATCATCAGCACTTGCCTTCTTCTCGCTTTGGATTAAATCACCGCTTTTTACGGACGGCATGTTTCCGGTTCCGGGAAGAATATTCACGACCATATTACCTACCAATCCATCGCTGCCGATACTTGCCTGTGCATCTTTTTTAATGAATTTGAAAACCTCCGAGTCAATATTCATTTCCACGCTGATCAAGGTATCACTGATGATTTCAATTTTTTTCACGGAACCGGCATTAATCCCTGAAAACCGCACGGAATTCCCAGGCTGCAGACCATTTACATTGTTGAAATTGGCTTTCAATATTTCGGTTTTGCCAAATAGCTGCTGCTTGCTTCCGATATAATAAACGGTAAGGGTGAAAATGAGAAAGCCTATGAGGACAAATAAGCCGAGTCTTAATTTTTGTGATGCTGATTTTTCCATCTTTTCAAATTATTTAAAAAACGCCTTTACCTTCGGATCATGCGAGGCAGAAAGTTCCTGAAAAGTTCCTTCAGCGTAATTTTTTCCGTCGATCAATAAAATCATCCTGTTCGAAATTACTCTGGCACAATCTACATCATGCGTGATAATGATCGATGAAGTGTTATATTTTTCCTGAATTGATTTCATCAGGATTATAATTTCTTTTGCGGTAATCGGATCCAGACCCGTTGTCGGTTCATCATAAATAATGATTTTGGGCTGAAGAATTAATGTCCTTGCCAATGCAATCCTGCGTTTCATTCCGCCTGAAAGTTCATTCGGCATCAAATCTACGGCATCCGCAAGGCCCACATTTTCCAAGGCGTGCATGACAAGTGGAGTAGCATCGGTCAATTTTCCGAACTTTTTAGTGTGCCTTCGCAAAGGGAATTCCAGATTTTCTCTTACAGACATTGAATCATATAAGGCGCTTCCCTGAAACAAAAAGCCGATTTCAGTACGCAGTTCGTCAAAATCTTCGCGGCTCAAACGGTTGATCTCCTGACCCATAATTTCAATTGATCCGCTGTCGGGAATTTCCAGACCGATAAGGCATTTAATCATTACCGATTTTCCGGATCCTGATTTTCCCATAATGACGAGGTTTTCACCCTCATTAAGTGTGAGATTAAAATCATCGAGCACGAGATTGTCACCAAATCTTTTTGTAAGATTCTGGATATTGATTAATACTTTTATTGACCCCTCAGTTTTCATTTTATGTTACAAAAATATTGGTGATCAGCACCGCTATAAAATCGATCAGGAAAAGAAACATAGAAGAATAAACCACGGCCGAATTGGCTGCGATTCCTACACCTTCGGTACCTTTCTGACAAAAATATCCTTTAAAACATCCTACGAGACCTATCGCAAAACCGAAGAAAAAACTTTTTAGGGTAGCGGGAATCACATCACTGAATTCGAGGTGCTTAAAAACCTGATTGAAATACAGCGTAAATGATACTTGACCTTTGGTGTTTTCAACCAAATAAGATCCCACAATAGCAATAAAATCGCTGTAAATTACAAGAACCGGAAGCATTACCGTGGTCGCCAGAATACGCGTAACTACAAGATATTTAAAAGGATTTGTGCCGGAAACTTCCATGGCATCAATCTGCTCTGTAACCCGCATGGATCCAATTTCGGCGCCTATACCTGATCCGATTTTCCCCGCACACATCAGCCCGGTAATAATCGGTCCGATTTCCCGGATAATAGAAATACTCACCATCGCCGGAATCATTGATACAGCACCGAATTCCGCCAGTGTAGGCCGGGTCTGAAGCGTGAACACCAAACCGATAATCAGTCCTGTTACCGTTACCAGAAACAGCGAACGATTCCCGATATAAAAACACTGTTTCAGAAATTCCGGAAATTCGTACGGTTTCTTTAATACTTCCCTGAAAAACCTTCCAGTAAAATAACTCAGTTCACCTATTTCTACAAGAAATAATTTCAAAGGTTTCAGTATGTGATTGAAAAGAAGCATGTCCGAAGGAAAAAATGTTATTCAGAACGTGATTTACCTTATCGAATTTACTCAATATTTTACGAAATCCGCTGAAATGCAAAATGATTTATGATGCATAATGCATTTTTGCTTCAGTATGCTATTTAGTAATTTTGGTAACCAATAAAAGGTTATTTTTGCAGTATTATGCAGTCAATAAGTGTTTTTGAAATCATTAAAGTCGGTATCGGTCCCTCAAGTTCACATACGATGGGCCCGTGGAATGCGGCAGAGAGTTTTTTAAATTTAATTCGCAGGACCCGTCAGATTTCCGATGTTAAGGAAGTTTTTGTCGAGTTTTTTGGATCGCTGGCTAAAACCGGCATTGGCCACGGTACCGATATTGCCGGAATGCTGGGGCTTTCAGGAGAAAATTTCAAACTCATCGATACGACGTTAATCGATTCAAAAATTGAAGCTATTAAATCTTCCAGCCAGATTAATTTGGGCGGGGAAAAAGTAATTTCTTTTGTTTACGGACATCATTTAATTCTCAATAAACAGCGCTCACTGGATTTTCATCCTAACGGAATGATTTTTAAAGCTGTTTTTGAAAATGGGGAAACCATCACTCAAGATTATTACTCTATCGGCGGTGGATTTATTGCCACTCAGGAAGAGAACTCATACGAAAATAACTGTGTAAGAACCCTTTATCCTTGTCACAATGGTGATGATCTTATTAAAAATATTCGGAAGTTAAATCTGGAAAAGATTTCAGACCTAATTTTCCTGAACGAAGAATCCTGGCGCACCAAAGAGGAGACCAAGCAGGAAGCACTCTACATTTGGCAGCAGATTAAAGAATGCATCTACAAGGGTGTGACCAAAGATGGCATTTTGCCGGGGGGATTAAATGTGACGCGCCGCGCTGCCGGCTTAAACCGTAAACTTCTTGGCGAAAAAACCTACACCAGTATGGACGAATGGTTTAGTCTTGTTGTGGATGCGGAAGAAACCTTTACCAATATCAACAAATGGGTTTCCTGTTTTGCTTTGGCGGTAAACGAAGAAAACGCGAGTTTCGGACGGATAATCACAGCACCTACTAATGGTGCGAGCGGGGTAATTCCAGCAGTTTTGATGTATTCGCAGGCCTTCACCGAACATCGTAATGAAGAAGATATTATTCGTTTTCTTTTAGTGGCAGGCGAAATAGGAACCTTATTCAAAAAAAACGCAACCATTTCCGCAGCAATGGGCGGTTGCCAGGCAGAAGTGGGCGTTTCGTCAGCAATGGCTGCGGCAGGACTCACGGAAATTATGGGTGGAAGTCCCGGACAAGTGCTTATGGCTGCAGAAATCGCTATGGAACACCACTTGGGTATGACGTGTGATCCGATTGCCGGACTGGTTCAGATTCCTTGTATTGAAAGAAATTCCATGGGAGCTATTAAGGCGATTACCGCAGCGAATATTGCGATAGAATCTGATCCTGCAAAAGCAAAAGTTTCACTCGATCAGGTAATTCAGTCGATGTGGGATACGGCTCAAAGCATGAGCGACAGGTTCAAAGAAACGTCTGAAGGTGGTTTGGCGATTGCGGTGAACGTGGCAGAGTGTTAATTTCAGATCAATTATTTATCTAAAATTCCACGGATTTTATTGGCGTTTCTAATGAGATCTTCAAGAAGTTCGTAATTCTCTTTTTCCAGCGCGGATTTGAATTTTCTGAGCTGGGAAATATGCTCATTCAGCACATCCAGCACGTTTTCTTTATTCTGTTTGAAGATCGGCACCCACATTTCCGGATGCGATTTTGCCAAACGAACCGTACTCGAAAAACCTGTACTGGCCAGCTGAAAAATGGTGTCTTCTTCACGTTCTTTCTCTAAAACCGTATTGGCGAGTGCATATGAAGTGATATGTGAGATATGCGAAATATAAGCTGTATGAAGATCATGATCGTCGGCATTCATATAGATTAAATGCATTTCGAGATTTTCAGCAACACTTTCCACCGTCTTCAGCGCATTTTCTGCGGAATGTTCGCTGTCACATATTACCGCAGCACGGCCGGAAAAGCTTTCCGACAAAGCATTTTGAGGTCCTGAATTTTCGGTTCCCCACATCGGGTGAAATGCTACAAAACGGTTTCTGTTCGGATGGTTTTTTACCGAATTTACAATGCCTGACTTTGTAGAACCTGCATCCATCACCGTTTGCTGCTGATCAATCAGATCTAAAACTGCGGGTAGAACTTTTCTTGCAGCGTCAACCGGAATTGCAATAATAACTAAATCTGAATTTACTGCTGCGTATTCCAGGGTAGCAATTTCATCAATAATGCCCAGTTTTTTGGCTTCAAGAAGGTGACCTTCATTTTGGTCGACACCAAAAACATGAGAAACAAAACCTTTTGCTTTCAGTTTAAGGGCCATTGAGCCACCGATTAATCCGACACCGATAATGGAAATTTTCATTTTAAAAATGTGATTAAATGCTTAAAGTAATCTATCTGAGCTTCTTTAAGCTATGGAAAGTATTCTCCTCCTTGCATTTTTCATAACTTATTTCGAACCTTGGATTCTTCTTCGGATATACAAGCACATAGGAAGGACATGGCTGTTTTTGTGCCTGACTTCTCTCAAAATCAACTTTGCTTTTTGTGATAATGCTGTCTTTCAGAAACTTTTCGTCAATATTATTTTCCTTCATAGAAACCGCAAAAGCAGGACTGTAAACCATTTCTTTGGAAAGCGTTTCGGCGATTACCCGCGAATTCGGCAAATAACCGCTGCAACTCGCGCCTTTTTTGTTCAGAATAAAAAATACGAGTAATAATCCCGGGATAAGACCGATAAGGAAGAATTTTAATTTTCTCATTTAAAAAATTAGAAGATTGATGTCATGATAGGTTAGGTTGAAGCGGTCGCAGATCAGTTTTTTGGTGTGACGCCCTTTGTACATATAAAGCGACTGTTTCATTTCATTTTTGCGGATCAGCATATTCTCGAAACCGCCTTCTTTATCATAATTCAGGAGATAGCTCAAAAAGAAATTAGAAACTGCTTTGGTAGTGGTTCTCGGCATCTTCGAGGTTAAATTCGGTAAGCCGCAGTGTATCACACCATGTTTGATGATATACGGATTTTCCATATCGGTAAGCTCAGATGTTTCGATCACTTTTCCGTTGTCAATGGTCACGTCGATAATTACGCTCCCTTTTTTCATTTTAGAAACCATTTCTTCTGTAACGATCGGGCAGAGGCTTATTTTTGAAAGTGCTCCGATTACTACGTCGGCTCTCTTTAAGCTTTTTGAAAGTTCCTTAGGATCGATGATTGAAGTTGGAACTCTACCGTCCACCATCATGTGAAGTCTGCGGAGTTTTGAAAGTGAATTATCGAAAACTTTTACACTTGCACCTAGTCCTAAAGCTGCTTTGGTAGCAAATTCACCTACGATTCCTGCGCCGAGGATTACTACTTCGGTCGGCCGAACTCCGGTAATCCCGCCCAGCATTAAACCGTTCGAAAGCGCAAGAAGTTCTGCAGCGTAAAGAATAGAAATATTACCTGCAATTTCACCAATAAGACGCACAAGTGAAAGCTGCTTGTATTCGTCAACAATGAATTCGAATGCAATGGCGTTAATTTTCTTCTCGGCCAGTTTTTTAAAATATTCCTGATCCCGCAAATTAATCTGCAGTGCAGAAATTAAATAAGTGCAGGGCTTTAGAAATTCAATTTCCTCGGTGGTTGGCGGGTTAATCTTAAGAACGAGGTCCTGCTGAAAAGCTTCCTGAGGATTCTGGGTAATTTGTGCGCCGGCCTCGGAATATTGCAGATCTGTAAAGAAAGATCCTTCACCGGCACCGGATTCCACGACGATATGGTGGCCGTGTTCTACCAAAACCTGTACTGCGTCGGGAGTTAAGCCTGTTCTGCGCTCATTGAGACAGGTCTCTTTCGGTACTCCGATCGCAAACTGTTTTCCTTTTTTTATTACTTCCAGTTTTTCTTCCTGCGGCATCAACTCCTGCTCAGAAAAAGGAGTGAAAATATTTGTACTGCTCATTATTTATGATCTTGCTAATGCAAGGGATAAGTTATTGATAGTCGATAAATAAAGCCCCAAAGATACAATGAATTAATGATTATCAGAATTAAAATTTACCTGAAAACGACAGCCCTTTCTTCATCATTCACAGTTATTTTTATTTCGTGGTGAGGCAGATCTGCAAGTTCGTCTTCGTAAATTTCGGGCCATTCAATAATGCACAGCAAAGCGTTGTCCAGATATTCCTCAATTCCGATGTCATACACTTCAGCAATGTTTTTCATCCGGTAGAGATCGAAATGGAAAATATTGCCTTTCGGTAAATGGTATTCGTTCACAATCGCGTAGGTCGGCGAAGAAACTTCGTCGCTGCTGCCCATGTTTTTCAACAGAAATTTTGTGAATGTAGTTTTGCCTGCGCCCAAATTTCCCTTTAAAAGAAGAATATTGTGCTGAAGCTGAGGCAGAATTTCCTCTACTACTTTTTGCCAGTCTTCAATTTTATTGATTTTGAATTCCATTATTTTTTTGGTTCTATTTATAGATTTCGATTTCAATCTGTCCGTTCTCGGTTACTGCGCCGCGGTACATGCCGGCTGTGTTGAAAGGCATGGCGATATTTCCGTCTTTATCTAATGCGATCAGACCGCCGTCGCCGCCCATCTTTTCAATTTCAGAGATGACTTCCCCCGCCGCAGATTTAATATCTTTATTCTGATATTCCATTTTCGCGGCAATGGTTCTGGCAGCAGAAGTACGGATGAAAAACTCTCCCCATCCTGTCGCTGAAATTCCAACATGAGAATTCGCATAGGTGCCTGCGCCAATAATGGGTGCATCACCAATTCGGCCATATTTTTTATTGGTCATTCCACCAGTAGAAGTTCCTGCCGCGATATTACCATCTTTATCTAAAGCCACTGCGCCGACCGTTCCGAATTTCTGGTCGACTACATAAGATTCGGGAAGATGGTATTGTGTGGTTTTTAAAGTATTTTTAATGGTTTCTTTTTGCTTAAGCTTTTGCAAACTTTCCCAGCGGTCTTTGGTCCAGAAATATTCGGGTTTTACAATATCCAATCCCTGTTTCTGGGCGAATATTTCCGCACCTTCGCCGACCATCATCACATGTTCACTGTTCTGCATTACAGCAATCGCAGCTTTTATGGGGTTCTTAACCGTGTGAATAGCTGCCACTGCTCCGGCTGATTTATCTTTTCCAAACATGATTGCTGCATCGAGTTCATTTTTTCCGTCAGAAGTAAAAACCGCGCCCTTACCTGCATTGAAGAGGGGAGAATCTTCCATAATAATTATCGCTGCAGCCACGGCGTCAACTGACGATTTTCCTTTCATGATTTCTGCATAGCCTGCTTTCAGCGCTTCGGTAAGCTTTGCACGGTACGCTTTCTCTTTTTCCGAAGTCATGTTTTCCCGGGTAATGGTTCCTGCGCCGCCATGAATCACCAGAACATATTTTTTCTGCGCAAAACTGAAGATAAAAGTAAATAATAACAGAAGAACGGTAAAGTTTTTCATGAGATAAAAATTTCATCAAAAATATGAAAATTTGATGGTGAGAACGTTTAGGGTTGGTAAAACTTTATCAACCGCGTAAGGGATAGCAATGAAAAGCCCGGAATGCAGCAAAGCGTAATGAGGACTTGTAATGAATAGCCCGACCCGGGCGGCTGGAAAAATTAGGTTTAATTTAGTAAGCGGAGGCGAGGGTTACGCCCAAATAAATTGAAAAAACAGAAACTTATTTCCTATTTTTACCGAATGATTTCTAAAGCGACTATTGATAAAATATTTTCCACGATTCGGGTGGAAGAAATCATTGGCGAATATGTTCAGCTGAAAAGGGCAGGATCCAATTTCAAAGGTCTGAGTCCCTTTCATGAAGAAAAGTCGCCGAGCTTTATTGTTTCACCGAGTAAGCAGATCTGGAAAGATTTTTCCAGCGGAAAAGGCGGTACAGCCATTTCTTTCCTAATGGAAATTGAAAATTTTACTTATCCTGAAGCGCTTCGCCACGCTGCTAAAAAGTACGGAATCGAAATTGAAGAAGACCGCCGCGAACTTTCTGAGGAAGAAAAGCAGTCCCAAACGGATAAAGAGATTCTTTATAAAATTCATGAAATCGCGAATGATTTTTTCCAGCAGCAGCTTTTTGAAACAGAAGAAGGCAAATCTGTAGGATATTCTTATTTTAAAGAGCGTGAACTTCGCGATGATATCATCAGGAAATTTCAGTTAGGTTATTCGCCGGAGCAGAAAGATACCTTCACAAAATTTGCTTTAGATAAAGGCTATTCCAAAGAAATTTTAGAAAAGTCAGGACTATCTATTTTTCCTGAAAACACGCCGACAGGTGTAGACCGCTTCCGCGAACGGGTTATTTTCCCGATTCACAGTTTTTCAGGAAGGGTGTTGGGTTTCGGAGGGAGAATCCTTAGGAACAATATTAAAACTGCGAAATATCTCAATTCGCCGGAAACAGAGATTTACCATAAATCAAATGTTCTTTACGGTTTAAACCAAAGCAAACAGGCGATTTCTAAAAATAATCTGTGTCTTTTGGTGGAAGGTTATATGGACGTAATCGCGCTTCATCAGGCAGGAATTGAAAATGTTGTTTCAAGTTCCGGAACTGCGCTCACCGTGGAACAGATTAAGCTGATTAAAAGGCTTACAGAAAATGTAACGATCCTTTTTGACGGTGATTCTGCGGGAATTAAAGCGAGTTTCAGAAGTATCGATATGCTGCTTTCGGAGGGAATGAATATCCGTGTTTTGCTTTTTCCGGATGGTGACGATCCCGATTCGTTTTCAAGAAAACATCCGCAGGAATATGTGGAAAATTTCATTAAAAATGAAGCGAAGGATTTTATTGATTTTAAAGCTGAGATTTTACTGAAAGAAGCTGGCAATGATCCAATTAAAAAAGCAGAGTCGATAAGGGATATTGTAAAGTCTGTAGCATTCGTTCAGAACGCGCTGAAGCAGGAAGTTTATTTAAAGGAAGTTTCAGCGAAATTCGGAATTTCGGAACAGTCGCTTTTTAATGAGCTCAATGTTCAGAAACAGGTTCAGAAACAGCAAACTTCTCCGCAGCAAAGACAGGAAAAACCTGCGCAGGTAAAGCTGGAGAAAGTTACGGAGCCTTTTGAAACCATTAATCCATTATTGATTCTGGAAGAAAAGCTGGTTGAACTGATGCTGAAATATGGAGACAGAGTGCTCGACCGAACTGATGAGGAAAATAATGCCTATCAGATTACCGTAATCGAAGAAATTATGGGACATTTAGAGGAAGATGACTGCGAAATCCAATCGGTTCTGAATCAGAAAATTATCAGCGAGATTAAAGAAGGAATCGGTAAAAATGAACTGCGTTCGGGTAATTTTTTCATGACCTTGATGGATGAGCAGATTACCGGAAGAATCGCAGATGCGTTGGTAGAACCTTATGAAAACAGCGATTGGGGAAAGTACCAGATTTTTTTCAGCAGGGAAGAAGAAGTAGTTCCGAAAATTGTGCAGGACGTAATTTTCCGGCATAAGCGCGCTTACATCATTAAAATCATCAACGATATGAAGACTCAACTTTCGAACAGTGAAAATAATGAGGAGACCTATAAAAAAATCATTACGCTGAATCATCTGCGTAAAGAAATCGACGAAAAACTATTCAGAATCCTGTGACAGATTGTCGGATTTTTGGTTGTGGAATATTGTTTGTGTAAATTTGAGATGCAGATTTATAACAGCAAATAAATATTAATATGGACATAAAAAAAGAATTCAGAGATTTCTCTGTAAAACATTTAGGAAACAGCGGATTGGCAACGGATCAGTATATGGGAATGAACGGCCCAACCAATCTCACCCCGTACATTATGGAGGAAAGACGGCTGAACGTTGCTCAAATGGACGTTTTCTCGCGTCTGATGATGGACAGAATTATTTTTCTCGGAACAGGAATCGACGATCAGGTAGCCAATATTGTAACTGCTCAGCTTTTGTTTTTAGAAAGTTCTGATGCTTCCAAAGATATCCAGATTTATATTAATTCTCCGGGTGGAAGTGTGTACGCCGGTTTAGGAATTTATGACACGATGCAGATCATCAAACCTGATGTTTCAACCATCTGTACGGGTATGGCCGCTTCTATGGGAGCCGTTCTTCTGGTTGCCGGTGAAAAGGGAAAACGTTCCGCGCTGAAACACTCAAGAGTGATGATTCACCAGCCTTCAGGTGGTGCGCAGGGCGTAGCTTCCGATATGGAAATTAATTTAAGAGAAATGCTTAAGCTTAAAAAAGAGCTTTATGATATTATTGCAAATCACTCCGGACAAACCTATGAATGGGTTGAAAAAGCGTCGGACCGTGACTATTGGATGACTTCAAGCGAAGCGAAAGAATTCGGAATGGTTGATGAAGTTCTGGAGAGAAAATTAGATAAGTAAATTGAAAATGTAATGTAAAACGCGCTGAAAATTTCAGCGCGTTTTTTTTTGAGATAATTGATTGTCAATTCAGATGGAATTGACAATATATTGATTTTTTAACTTTTTGACTGGCTTTTAGTTAAACCCTTCGATAATTTTCGCAAAATCATCAATTTTCAAAGCTGCGCCGCCAATCAAACCACCATCAATATCGGGTTGCGAGAAGATTTCTTTGGCGTTATCAGGTTTTACAGATCCTCCGTATAAAATTGAAATTTCGTCGGCAACTTCCTGCCCGTATTTTGCTGCGATTAAACTTCGGATATGGGCGTGAATTTCCTGAGCCTGTTCCGGACTTGCAGTTTCGCCGGTTCCGATGGCCCAAACAGGTTCGTAAGCGATAACCACTTTTTTAATTTCTTCTGCAGAAAGGGTAAATAACGCAACTTCGGTCTGGTTTTTTACGACTTCTAAATGTTGTCCCGATTTTCTCTGTTCCAAAGTTTCACCGTTGCAGTAAATTGGGGTTAAACCTTTATCTAAAGCCAGTTTTACTTTTCTGTTGCAGTGTGAATCGGTTTCGCCGTGGTATTGTCTTCGTTCTGAGTGACCGATAATCGCTCCAGTTGCATCGATAGATTCAAGCATATCAGCGGAAATTTCGCCGGTGTAGGCACCGCTTTCGTATTCGCTCATATCCTGTGCGAAAACTCCGATTTCGTCCTGCTCATATAAATCTTTTGCCATCATTAAGTATAAAGAAGGCGGAGCGATCCAGACTTCACAGTTGGTGGCGTTATTTTTTTTGTAATCGAGTAACTGAAACATAAGCTGTTGTGCTTCAATTACATTTTTGTTCATTTTCCAGTTTCCTGCAACGATATTTTTTCTCATAGCTACTTTTTTAATATTCACAAAAATCCGAAATATTCGGTGATAAAAAAAATAAAGCGGAATGATTACCGTCATTCCGCTTTAAATAATTGAATTCAGTTATTTAGTGATTCCCTCTAATTTCAAAAGAAAAGCATAATCCCAGGCAACATCTTTCAGATAATCGAATCTACCTGATGCGCCACCATGACCATAAGCCATTTCGGTTTTCAGCAAAACTGCGTTTTTATCCGTTTTCAGATCTCGGAGTTTTGCTGCCCATTTTGCCGGTTCAAAATACTGAACCTGAGAATCGTGCAAACCTGTAGTAATTAGAATATTCGGGTAATTTTTCTTCTGGATGTTTTCATAAGGTGAATAGGATTTCATATATAAATAAGCATCTTTATTGTTTGGATTTCCCCATTCGTCGTATTCATTGGTCGTAAGCGGAATGCTTTCATCAAGCATTGTATTCACCACATCAACAAAAGGAACCTGCGCGATTACGCCATTCCAGAGTTCGGGCTTCATATTAACCACAGCGCCCATCAGCAAACCGCCTGCAGAACCGCCCTGTGCATAAAGATGTTTCGGTGAGGTGTATTTTTCCTTTACCAGAAATTCGCCGGCATCGATGAAATCTGTAAACGTATTGATCTTTTTCATCATTTTACCGTCTTCATACCATTGTCTTCCCATCTCCTGACCACCTCGGATATGCGCCATTGCGAAGGCAAAACCTCTGTCCAGAAGACTTAACCTCGCTGAACTGAATGTCGCTTCCATTGAGTTTCCGTACGATCCGTAACCGTAAAGGAGTACCGGATTTTTGCCGTTTTTCTCAAAACCTTTTTTATAAACTAACGAAATCGGGATTTTGGTTCCGTCTTTTGCAGTAGCAAAAACCCGTTCTGCGGTGTACAGATTCTTATCGTAGCCGCCAAGAACTTCCTGCTGTTTCAGTAAGGTTCGCTTGCCTGTTACCAGATTCTGCTCATATTGAGAACTTGGCGTAATCATCGAAGTATAAGCAAATCGGAAATTATCGGTATTGTATTCCGGATTGTTCATGCTCCGGATCATGTAGGCAGGTTCATCAAACTTCAGAAATTCCTTTTTCAAGGTTTTTCGGTCCTGAATAACAAGCTGGGCAAGACCGTTCTGTCTTTCTGAAAATACCAGAAAATTTTTGAATTCATCAATTCCCAACATCAAAACATCTTTCCGGTGAGGAATTACTTCCTTCCAGTTTTCAAAGCCTGTTTTATTGATGGGAGTTTCCATTACTTTGAAATTTAAAGCATCTTTATTGGTCGTGATAAGAAATTTGTCTTCCAATGGAGTAATATCGTACAACACATCCTTCATTCTAGGTTGAAATACGCTGAAGTTGCCGTTGGCATCATCTGCAGGGAGATATCGGATTTCCGAGCTTGTGGTGGCAGAGGAGTAAATTAAAATGTATTTGTTGTTCTTTGATTTTGCTACGCCAATATAATTGGTATTATCCTTCTCGTCATACACCACAGTATCTTTGGAAGAATCGGTCCCTAAGGTGTGTCTCTTAATTTTTTCGGATAAAAGCGTAACATCATTTTTGGCCGTATAAAAAATTGTTTTATTATCGGCAGCCCAGACTGCGTCGCCTTCAGTGTTTTTAATTCCTAATTCGGTGATTTTCCCCGTGTTTAAATCCTTTAAAAATAAGCTGTATTCCCGGCGTGAAACATCATCAACCCCGAAAACCATTTTAGAATTATCCGGCGAGATGCTGAAACCAGCAGCTGCGTAATAGGCTTTGCCTTCCGCCATTTTGTCTACATCGAGAAGCATTTCCTCAGGAGCAGATAAACTGCCTTTTTTACGGCAGTATTTAAAGTACTGCTTTCCTGTCTCGGTGCGTGAATAATAATAGTAACCGTCTTTGAAGACAGGAACACTTTCATCTTTCTCCTTGATCCGCGCTTTCATTTCCTGATACAGATTTTCGCGAAGTTGCTTCGTATCTGCCATCATCGTTTCGAGATATGCGTTTTCGGCAGTAAGATAGTTTACGACTTTGGTAGAATCTTTTCCTTTTTTGAAATAGTCGATCATCCAATAATAGGGATCGCTTACTTTTTCACCGTGAATTTCGCGCACGTGGTTTTGCTTTTCGGCAATAGGAGGCTTGGCATCGGGCCAGATTTGGGCGTTCATCATACATGTAACTGTTAATAATGAGGCGGCAATTGTTTTTTTCATGGTTATCGGAGTTTTTTTGAGGCTGTAATTAAGCGGGAAACCACATATTCTTCAGCAACCTGTAAAAATGGTGTTCGCGCTCGCTAACTTCCTCATCAGCTTTAATTAATGACTTAGCGAAATTGAGGAAATCTTTTCTTTCCGACTCTACTGAATCATCAAAAAAGCATCGGGCGTGAAACTCGAAATGATCCTTCCACTGCTCCGGCTGCAGAACTGCAATCGCGTCAAGTTCGTTATCGAGATTCATTTTAAATGGAAATTCTTCTGCAAGATATTCCTGGATTTTAAGACCTTCTTCGGGCGCAAATTCACCGTCAACTGACGATAAAATCATTAATAGATGGTAACCTGCGATTGATTTATTTGATTTCTGCATTGTTAAAATATTATATTTAAATTGAATTTTTATTGTTTAAGATAATCTTTGGCCGGGATTTTATCCACGATTTTACCGTTCTGTAAGATAAGTACAAACGGATTGCTTCGTGCAATTGTTTTTATCGCAGTACCGTCCATCACTGCGTTTTCTATGGTTTTGAAAGTATTAGGATTGGTTGATATTCCATAGGTTAAGGCATCTTTTTGTGTGTTAGCTTTTGCTTCAGTTTTACTGAGAATTTCCCTGTCAGCATCTATGGGTTTATAAGAGAAAATAAGGATTGCTTTTTTTGCCTGCAATATTTCCGGAGTTAAATCGATACCGTCTACAGATTCGGGTTTGAATTTTGAAATTTCGGATTTGTATCCCTGTTTAACTATTTTGGACGAAGTCTTTGATTCTTCAATTTTCCAGGGAGAGCCTTCAGCCCAGTATTTTTTATCAGCGACATATTCATCCTGATTGAGTTCCACAGTTTCACCGGTTTTATCATTTTTAAGGCTGTAAAAAGTTTTGTATTCTGATGGTTCTCTTTCAATATTTGTTTTTTCAGCATTCAGATCCGTACCAATTTTATAATCCCGGAAATCGATTAAAGGCTCGTGAAGAATCCCATGAAGTGTTATTAATCCCATCAATACAACAAAAAGAGACAACGCGATAAACCTCACCTGTTTTTTTGCTTCCAGCAACTGAAACTGATTCCTGTACATCAGCCACAGCAAAAGCAATCCCAGAAGTAAGATTAAATCTTTAACAAAACTTTCCCAGGGCGTGAACGTAATAGCGTCACCAAAGCATCCACAATCCGTCACTTTATTAAAATAGGCTGAGTAAAAAGTGAGGAATCCAAAAAATACGCAAAGTGCGATAAGGGCGGCCAGCGAAAATTTTAACCGGATTTTAAGTAAAAGCATGAACCCTAAAATGAGTTCCAGCGCCACCACAATAATTGCGATTGGGAGCGCCTGGCTTTCCATGAATGGCATATTGAAAACCGAGGGCGAAAAATATTCTTCGAGCTTGAAGGAAAAACCCACCACATCTACCGCTTTCACAAAGCCGGATGCGATAAAAATCAAGGCAACAGCAATCCGTAAAATATTTTTCATTTTAAATGATTTGGGGTTTAAACTCTTCCTGTTCTTCAGAAAATTTGATCAAACAGAACACCGCATAATTCAGCATGTCGAAATAATTGGCGTCAATTCCTTCGGAAACCAGCGTTTCGCCGGCATTATCCTCAATCTGTTTGGTTCTCAATACTTTCTGGTATATTAAATCGGTAATCGAAGAAATTCTCATTTCGCGCCACGCTTCGCCGTAATCGTGATTTTTCCGCATCATCAGTTCTTTCGCTTCGCTGGCAAATCGGTCGTAAAGAACCAGAATTTCAGCATTATCCTGTTTAAAATCATCTGCAAAACCCTTTTCAAGCTGAATTAATCCAATGATTGAGTAATTGACAATCGCAATAAAATTTTCTTCCTCGGATTCGCCTACTTTTGAGATTCCTGTGGTCTGAAAATTCCTTAAACTTTTTACTTTAATGAAAATCTGATCAGTTAAGGAAGGTGTTCTCAGCACGCGAAACGATGCGCCGTAATCGCTGAGTTTTTTACTGAATAAATCGCGGCAAACGCTGATGACTTCGTCGAACTGTTTTGATGTTTTCTGCATAAGATTTCTAAACTTTTCAAAGATAAGAATTTTGAGGAGAAGAGGGAAGATGAAGTTTTGAAGTTTCAGCCAACTATTTGTTAAATTTGCGGTTATGAAATCACCTGAATCTACCGAACAAAACGCTTACTTTTCAATGAACTGCCGGGGAAAACTCATTGATCTGACGTTCCCGAAAATTATGGGCATTTTGAATCTGACACCCGATTCTTTTTCTGATGGCGGGAAGTTTAATGATGAAAAAACAGCATTGTTTCAGGCTGAAAAAATGCTGAAAGACGGTGCGGAAATCATCGATATCGGTCCGCAGT
Source organism: Chryseobacterium sp. HSC-36S06 (assembly GCF_024171485.1). Lineage (GTDB taxonomy): Bacteria > Bacteroidota > Bacteroidia > Flavobacteriales > Weeksellaceae > Kaistella. The sequence goes on along the minus strand of NZ_JALJZX010000002.1, from coordinate 684,763 downwards.
CTACGAGGCCAAATGCTGAATTTTTATCGGCTGATGAAGAGATTTCAAGAATTGGAAACATGATGTCTGTGATTAAGAAAGAATTTCCGGAAGCCTTAATTTCTCTCGACACGTTTTACGCGGAAACCGTGAAATTTGGTTTTAATGAAGGTGTGGATATCATTAACGACATTTCAGGCGGAATGTTTGATAACAAAATGTTCGAAACGGTGGCGAAAACCGGACTTCCTTATATTCTGATGCATGTAAATCCGACTTACGAAAGCATGCATGAAAAAAAAATTGAAGATGATATTATCCTGACTATTAACAAATATTTTTCAGAAAAAATATTGGAATTAAAGAGGTTTGGAGTAAAAGATATTATTCTGGATCCAGGTTTCGGGTTCGGAAAATCAGTCGAACAGCAACACCAGATGATTGATGAACTTGAACACATCAGTTTTGGAAAATATCCAGTACTGGTAGGTATTTCCAGGAAATCTTTTATTTACAAACCTTTGGGAAAAAAGCCACTTGATATTAACGAAGAAACGCAGAAACTTCATTTGAAAATGCTCGCAAGAGGTGCGAAAATTCTCCGCGTTCATGACGTGGCTGAAGCTAAAAAAACGGTTGATGAATTCCTGAACTTTAATTAAGGTGTGAAAGTTTCTCTGCGTATTCTTTTGCAAATTGTTCGCGGTCTTTGTTAAGCTGTTCCAGGTTTACCGGCAGAATATAATTGAATAGAATTTTTTCTTCGTCATCTAAGAAGATGACTTCTTTTTCTTCGCCATCGATCATCTGTGCGAAAATTTCCCACATGGAAGTGTCCTTCATTTTCAGCAGTTCGAAAAACTGTGATGCTTTGATCTGAATGATTTTCATGAATAAATCTGATTTTTTATTGCTGCAAAAATAGTGTTTTACAACGGTTCCCGCGTAAGCGATTGGAGAGGAAATCCTTATTTGTTTGCGGCGGCGAAGCCGCCGCAAACAAATAAGATTGTAACGGACGTAGCGACCCGGGCGGTTGGAAAAGCTGCGGCGAGGGATACGCCCAAATTAAAATCCCAGGAAATTTAGTTTCAACTGAATGGCGAAATTTTCTTTGAAAGGTAAAGTCGAGTAGTGGCCAACTCTGTAGAAGAACCCAAGATTGAAAGGCGTACCAAGAAAATGATTGCTCTCGAGACCGATTTCCTGGTAAAAATGATCGAGTTTCTGGAACTCAAAGCCATGAAATTCCGGATTTTTCATGTCGCCGGTAATTCCGCGGTAAACCACGTCAAAACTCGACGTGTTCTTTCCAAAAGTTTTGAAATACCAGGGAATCCTGTGCGTAAAGTAGAATCCAGCAAATTTATCATTATAATATTTTCCACCTTCCATGGTTGCAAAACCCAGAAATGAGGTGAGATTAAAATTGAAACTGTCTTTTCCGCTGCCCAAACCGTTCATCGCAAAATGATGCCAGATCGGAGCGTTTCCGTTCAGTAAGCCGCCATAAACTCTAATGCCAGTAACACCCGCTTTTGTCTTGAAATTGTGCTGTGCGAGGACATCGAAACGGCTGTATTTAAAATCGCCGCCAAGAGACTTAAATCCCTGTTCATAATTGATGTAAAACTCCGGGAAGCTTTGCTCGTAAGTGAATTTTCCTGAAGGAGTCATGATGTTTTTTGATTTCGGGGCGTATTTCAGGGTAATTTGCGAGGCAAAATTCTCGAACTTCTTTCCGAGATTCATGAAATCATAATCGAAAGTGGCTTCTTCATTGTCCTTTTTGGCGGAAACATTCAGGGTCAAAGCATTGCTTAAATCATTTTCGAAAGCGAGTTTAAATCCATTGTAGCGGTAGAATCTGTCGTTTTGAAGATCGATTCCGGAGTTCATGATCTTCATTTTAAAATTCCAGAGATTTTCATTAAATCGTCCGGCTGCCATTACATCATTGTAATATTCGGCTCGAAAAAAAGAGTTTTTTTCGAGAGTTGTTTTTACGTCGATTCCGGCTCCGTATTTCCAGCCTTCATCCTTGAAACCGTACGCAGCATACGCATCAGGAGAAATATATTTGTGGAATCTTTCATTCAGTTTTCCGGCAATTCCTACACGTATTCCTTCGTATTTATTGTATTTTATGAGTTGAGCGGCATCAAAATCGATTTGCCCAATCCTCAGTTTTCCTTTAATTAAACCGGTAAAAGCATTTATCTTCTGGTCGAGTTTGTACTTTTTACCAACGCTGTCAATTTTTTCGTAGGTGATTTTTTCTCGTGCGGTTAATGAATCTGTGCGGAAGGCGTCGAGCGTCTTCCCATCGGAGTTTTTCACACTCATTGTGTAGCCTGAAAAGTCTTTTTTATTTTCGGTAATATTGGTTGTGAAATCAAAATAATCTGCAACCATAAAAACATAATTTCCAAATTTCTCAATGTTTTTCTGCGTAGAATCATTCTCCTTTTTATTGGCTTTGGTATTTCCGAAAACGGTGGAACCCATTTTGATTTTCAGGTTCTCCTTACTTAAGAACCATTTGTTATCAATCGGTTTCCAAATACTGGTAATTGTTCCTTCACTCTTTTTCTTGCTGTTGCTTTCAATTTTTTTCAGCCCGAATGTTTCTGTGTCAACATACAGGTAACCGTTGAATTTTCTCTTGTTTACGGGCTGTTTATAATCAACCTGACGAAAACGGATCACGTAATTCTGCCGCCCTTCGATTTCAATAGTGTCTGTTAAAAAGAAACGGTAAAGGGTGCGGTTTTCCTCACGTATTTCCCTGGGAATCCGGTTTCTGTTAGAGCGCAGCGTCATCATTTCGTAAATCGGCTGTTTCAATCCAGCAACGCGGTTATCGAGAATGTTTATTTTTTCACCGTATTTTTTTGAATAAAGGAATTCTGAGGCTCTTTCCCAAAGAAAAAGTTTGCTCGAGGACATCAGTTTCATGACATTTACGCTTTCCAACGAATCTTTCTTTTTCTCTGCTGTCTGTACTTTTTCAGGAAGATTTTTCAACGAATCGAGTCTTTTTTCGAGATAGGAATTGTAATGCTTAATGCTGTCTTCATCAATATCTAAAGAGATTTTTTCGTAGGATTTAAAGGAATATGAATCAAGACTTTGAGGCGAATTTTTTTGGTAGCTGTCGTTTACTTTCTGCAGAATTTCCAATGCCAAAGGGTCGCTTTTATCATTAATGATTACACCTTCAATCGACTGAGTTTTCGGGTCGGTCTTTGAAAGAGTAACTTCCATAACCTTATCCACAACTGCTTCTTCCTCATAATATCCGGCAGCTGTTACATCTACCTGCTTACATTTTGTTCTGAATTCTAAATTGCCTCGGGCGTTTGTTTTTCCTAATGTTTTCTTGTTACAGGAAACTGTTGCATTGGGAATAGGTGTTCCTTCTCCAGCTTTCAAAACGGTAATTTTTGACTGTGCAGTAATATTCAGAAAAATGAATGAAAAGAGGAGTAATGAAAGTTTATTCATAAAAACAAAAGTATATATTTTTTTTAGACATTCCGCCACACAAATCCGATTGCTGTTATCAAAATTAATACCGTGACGCTTTATAAATAATTTGTAAATTAGTTAGATGAAAAAAATATTTACACTCGCTATAGTTCTGCAATCACTCACGTTTATTGCCCAACAGAGAGCATTAACCGAAGACGGTAAAGAAGTGGTGCTTTTCGATAACGGCACCTGGAAGTTTGTAAATGAAAGCGATGCCAAAGCGCTGGAAACCATAGTTACAAACAATAATTTATTTGAGAAGCCCAAGACCGCAAGTTTTGTAATGAAAAGTAAAAAGCTGGATGTTGGCGTATATTTCGATCCCAAAAAATGGAAACTGGCCACCCAGAATATCAGTCCGCACGTAGAATATTTCTTTACCGACCGCGGTAATACTGAAGGTTTATTCGGTTTTATGATGACCGAAAAAGTGCAGATTGCTACCTTGAAGAATTTGAAGGAACTCATTATCGAAAACGTTAAAAGAAATGTAGATTTTTTTCGCTTAAAAGAATCTGAATACCGCACGGTGAATGGCATGAAAGTACTTTATATAAGGTACGCAGCGAATACAAAAGGTATGGATTTCGAATACGCAGGAAATTATTACATCAACAGCGACGGTTATGCGGGCGTGGTAGGTTTTTCTTCGCAGAAAATGTTCGAAAACAGTTTCGGCGCTATTCAGGAGTTAATCAACGGAATTTCACTCGTGTCAAAACAGGAAGTTTCGGAGGCTAATGAATACACTTCGCCGCCACCGCCGATGAAATCTAAATAAATTTTTAAGAAATCCGGCTCCATTTATTTTTTCCTTTATAGAGTTTGAGATAGTAATTCTTTAAACCTTCATTTTCAGGATTCTGCAGATGCGGATCCTGTTTTAAAAGATGTTCTACCGCAGCTTTTGAAGCTTTGATAATCTTTGCATCCGCTGTTAAATCAAGTTTTTTAAAATCGACAACACCGCTCTGCTGCGTTCCCAGAATATCGCCCGGACCGCGCAGCTGCATGTCGACTTCGGAAATTTTAAAGCCGTCATTGGTTTCAGTCATGGTTCTGATTCGGGTACGGCTTTCCGTTGAGAGTTTGTCAGAAGTCATTAAAATACAGAAACTTTGTTCTGCTCCACGTCCAACTCTCCCACGCAGCTGGTGAAGCTGCGAAAGGCCAAATCTTTCAGCACTTTCAATAATCATTACCGAGGCATTCGGGACATTTACGCCCACTTCAATCACTGTTGTCGCTACCATAATTTCAGCTTTTCCTGAAGCAAAATAACTCATCGCGGCTTCCTTTTCTGCGGGTTTCATCCGCCCGTGAAGCATCGTGACATTTTTTTCTTCGAAAACCTCGACAATATGATCGAAATTTTCCATCAGGTTTTTATAATCCAGCGTTTCAGATTCTTCAATTAAAGGATACACAAAATAAATCTGGCGGCCTTTTTCAATCTCATCTTTCGCGAAACGGAAGACAGAAAGTCTGTCTTTTTCCCTTCTGTGAGCGGTAATAATGGGTTTTCTGCCAACCGGCATTTCATCAATTACAGAAACATCCAGATCGCTGTAAAAACTCATCGCCAAAGTACGTGGAATCGGTGTGGCAGTCATGACCAGAATGTGGGGCGGAATTTTATTTTTTGCCCAGAGTCTGGCTCTTTGAGCAACCCCAAATCTGTGCTGTTCGTCGATGATTGCAAGACCGAGATTTTTGAACTGGACAATATCTTCCAAAACAGCGTGAGTGCCTACTAAAATTGACAGTTCGCCGCTAAGAAGTTCCGAATGAATGATTTTTCTTTCTGCAGTTTTTGTCGAACCGGTAAGGAGGCGGACTTTAATATGAGTATTGGCGAGCAACTCTTTAATCGAATTAAAATGTTGCTGTGCAAGAATTTCTGTAGGAGCCATCATACAGCTTTGGAAACCGTTGTCCATGGCGATGAGCATAGCAAGAAGCGCAACCATGGTTTTTCCTGATCCTACGTCGCCTTGCAGCAAACGGTTCATCTGAATCGGCTTCTTCATATCGGTGCGGATTTCTTTCAATACTCTTTTCTGGGCATTGGTCAACTCAAAAGGAAGGTTGTTTCCGTAAAAATTATTGAAGTTTTCACCGATTTTCGGGAATGGATTTCCGATAACAGAAGTCTTTTGGTGCTGTTTTTTTAAACCGTAACCAAGCTGAAAGAAGAAAGCTTCTTCAAACTTCAGTCTTCGGTTTGCGTGTTCGAAATGATGGAAATCTTTAGGAAAATGAATATGATAAAACGCTGGAATTCTACCTATTAATTTTAATGATCTCATTAAAGAATCAGGCATGTTTTCCTGCATTAATGAAGGTAAATTAAGCGTAATTTCCGCAAGTAAAATCTGGAAAAATCTGTTGTTGATACCTCTTTTCACAAGTTTTTCGCTGCCGGGATAAATGGGCAGGAGCGACCCGGAGAGCGCCTTCTTTTCGTCCACTTCAATCTCCGGATGAGCCATTGAAAAAATTCCATTGAAAAGATTAATTTTACCAAAAATAAATATTTCTCTATTGAGCGGAATCTGTTCTTTCATCCATTTCGAATAACGGAACCACACGAGTTCCAAAGTTCCGGTTTGATCACGGAATTTGGCAGACATTCTTTTCTTTCCGTTTCCGTAACCAATTTCCTGTACATCGGTAATTCTTCCCTTCAGCTGGATTTCAGCATCCGGCTCTTCAGTTAACTCCCCAATTTTATGAATCTTGCTTTTATCAATATACCGAAGAGGATAGAAGGTGAGGAGATCTTCCACAGTAGCAATACCTAAAACATTTTTAATGAATTTGGCGCGTTCGGGACCGATTCCTTTTAAGAATTCTATGGAGGTTTCTATAGTCAGACTCAATTTTTTCACCAGATTTGCTGGTTAGTGAGCGAATTTCGGCAAAATAAAAAAGACTTCCAAAAAATTATTTGAAAGTCCCGATTTCTTTGAATCTAAATCAGTTTTTGATGCTCGATTTAAATTTTTTCTGATAGTTTTCCCACTGTTCACGGGTATTTATCTTCTTGTAATCATCAGTAGCGATAAAAAGCATATAAGGTTCCAGTTCTTTAGCGGTGAGTGCTCCCTGAAGAATGGTGATTGGCATGCTCTGCTCATCCAGAAAAACGGTTGTAGGAACTGCATTTACATTCATAAATTTTGTAAATTCATGCATCGAATTCCTCTTTTTACCATCAACGAATCCCGGGTTTGCGAACGTTCGTCCGAAAAGGGTAATACTTTCTTTATTTTCTGCATCAAATTTTACAGCATAATAATTTTCCTGAAGGTACTTTGCGATTACAGGATGGTTAAAAGTCTCCTTTTCCATTGTTTTACACGGTCCGCACCAGTCCGCGTAAAAATCGATAAGAATTTTTTTAGGTACGTTTTTCTGCGCTTCAATGGCGGCCTCAAGGGTCATCCATCTTACCTGTCCGAAGGCAGCGGTCATCAAAAGAGAGCAAAACAGAAAGGCGAACTTTTTCATCGGGGATTTGATTGCAAATAAAGGTTTTTGTTAAAAGATTATCTCACATCCTGCATCAGTTTTTTCACGAGCGGTGAAATCAGAATCAACACCACGCCGGCAACAACGGCATAAATTCCCAACTGTTTGTACCCTTCGGTATAGGCAATAAGTGCATCCATATTCGTGGAGCCTTCTTTCGCTGTTGCCATGTTTGCCCCAATTATTCCTGCAACATACTGTCCGTAAGCAGATGCCAGGAACCACATTCCCATCATCATTCCCTGAAGTTTTTCAGTAGAAAGCTTCGTCATAATCGAAAGTCCGATTGGTGATAAACAAAGTTCACCGAAGGTAATAACCAGCAATGCAATGGTGAAAATGTTTAATGAAGTAATTCCCTGTAAATCAGCAAAAAATCGTGTAGCAAATAACACGTAGTACCCTAAACCGAGGAATATAAATCCGAGACCGAATTTTATTAAAGTGTTAGGTTCCAGTCTTTTCTTGCTCAGCCAAATCCAGAACAGTCCTAAAACCGGCGCCAGGAAGATAATGAAGAACGCACCTCCGGAATTGTTAACGCCATTAGGATCCAGCCCCAGTAAATCCTTATTCAGATTGTTTGCCGCGAAAATACTGAGAGAGCCGCCCGACTGCTCATAAATACCCCAGAAAATAATAGAGAACATAATGAAAACAAGTGCTGCCCATAATTTTTTTCTTTCAGCAACATTTACTTTTGTCATTTCATAAAAGAGGTAAATCAGTGTCAAAGGACCAACTGTCCACATGAAATAATCGGTGTATTGCGGCACGGAAACCATAGTCATAATGAGCGGAACAAAAAGCAGAGTAAGCGCGTATACGCCATAAACCTTCCATTTTTCCATAGGAACTACTGTCCCGTCTGCTAATTTTCGTTCAGGCATAAGACCAATCGGACCTAAACTTCTTTGGGTAAAAACAAAATTAATCAAGCTTATGACCATTACGATTGCTGCTAAACCAAACGCAACATTCCATCTTTTGTCTTCCGGGATCAGTCCGGAAAGCATTTCACCTTTACCAATTGCAATACACAGATAACCGCCAAGTAATGCTCCGAGGTTAATCCCTGCGTAAAATAGTGAAAAACCTGCATCCGTACGTGAATCTCCGGCTCTATACAGTTTTCCCACCATCGTGGAAATATTTGGTTTAAAGAATCCTGTACCTACAACGGTAAAAGAAATTCCAAGAAAGAAAAAATCATGAGGATTAGTGGCGAGAATCAAACTCCCGACAATCATCAGCAATCCGCCCCAGAAGAGCGATTTCCGGAATCCCAGAATTTTATCGGCAAATAGTCCGCCCACAAAAGTAAAAGCGTACACAAAAGCCTGTGTTGCTCCGTATTGTAAATTTGCCTGTTCGTCACCGAATTTCAACTGAGAAATCATGAAGAAAACGAGCATCCCGCGCATTCCGTAGAAGCAGAAGCGTTCCCACATTTCCGAGAAAAAAAGTGACCAGATTTGCTTTGGATATTTTCCTTTGAAATCCTGAATTTGTTCTAACGTAAGATTCATTTTAGAATAATTTTTAACGAAAATAGAAAAAACCACCGAATAATCGGTGGTTTAGTAGAATCAGAGAGGAATAATTTTAGTGAATTCCTTTCATAAATTTATTCAACAATGGAGAAAGCAAGAGTAATGCTGCGCCCGAAGCTAACATTAAGTACGTAATAAACGGATATAATGCAAAGTCATAAGTCTGTAAAATCTGCTCTAATGTTGCTGCAAGATAGTTACCTAATGCAAAACTCGCCATCCAAACGCCCATCATAATTGAAGTGATGTTCCCTGGAGAAAGTTTTGTTACCATGGAAAGTCCGATTGGTGAAAGCATTAATTCTCCCACAGTTAAAAGAACATATACCACAACCAACCACATAGGACTTACGATATTACCTGCATCTGCACTGTTCTGTGCCTGAGTCATGATAAAAAACGCAAATGCACCGATGAACATTGCAAGGGCGAATTTCACCGGTGTTCTTGGATTCATCTTTTTAGCTGCCAATTTAATCCAAAGAATAGAAAATAAAGGCGCTAAAGTTACGATTGCGATTGGATTGATATTCTGAAACCAAGTTGTAGGAATTTCGAAACCTCCTACAACTCTGTCAGTATTTTCCTGAGCAAAAAGGTTAAATGTACCTCCAGCCTGTTCGAAACCTGCCCAGAAAACGATGTTGAAGAAAGCCAGAATTAAAATTACGAATACCCTTGTCCATTCTGTTGAACCATTAGTTCCTTTGAAAATGGAAAGTCCTATAAATCCAGCTCCTGCAATTCCCAATACCCAAACCATGATCGTATGAACGATGTCTGAAGTATTATTCCAGATAAACATTACCGCGAAAACGAAAGCAACATTCCCAAGGGTATAGAGTAAAATGTCTCTCCAGTCTTTACCTAACAGTTGGGTAATTCCTTTTTCTTTGTAGCCCGGTGGCAAACCTTTGTCTTCCAGAGTGTTTCTTCGTGCATAAAACCAAAGAACACCTATCAGCATTCCAAGACCTGCGGCAAAGTAACCGTAAGGCCAGCCTACTTTTTCACCCAAAGTTCCGGCAACAAAAGGGGACAGAAACGCACCGATATTAATACCCATATAAAAAATCGTGAAAGCACCATCTTTTCTTGGATCATCGTTGTCATATAAATCTCCTACAATTGTAGAGATGTTTGGTTTAAAGAATCCATTACCTAAAATGAGTACACCTAAACCTAAATAGAAGAAGTTTTTTCTGGTCTCCAGATCACCCAATAAATCTACTGAAGCACTGGCTGCCAACATAAACTGACCAATTGCCATTACCAAACCCCCGATAAGAATGGATTTTCTCTGACCTAAAATTTTATCTGCAAACCAACCTCCCAATATTGGAGTAAGGTAGACCAAAGCAGTAAACACCCCATAAACCGACAAGGATTCGGCTCGGTCCAGGCCGAAACCTCCTGTAGCTAATTCGGCTGTTAGAAAAATTGTTAGTAAAGCCCTCATCCCATAATAAGAAAATCGCTCCCACATTTCAGTAAAAAACAAGGAATACAGTCCTTTTGGATGCCCTTGTGTTGGCTGTGTTGTGTCCATTTTTAAAATGTTAATTTATAGTTAATGAGCAAATATAGTTTTTTTTCTTTTTCAAGTGCTGATTATTTCAGTTTTTAAAATAGAAAGTGCCGAATTTCTCCGGCACTTTAAAAATATTAATAAAGAAAGGTTTAGTTCACTCCTTTTTCTTTCATGATTTTATTTAATCTTTTCAAAATAGATAAACCAAGAAGGGTAGCCAAAAGCAGTAAACCGAAATTCACAATAAAGAAATTGGCTTTGTTCTCGTAATCGTACCAGAAACTTGCCAGAACTCCCGAAAGTTTGTTCCCGATAGAAGTAGAAAGGAAGAATCCTCCCATCATTAGGGCTGTAAGTCTCGGCGGCGATAATTTGGAAACCAAAGACAATCCCATTGGGGAAAGGCAAAGCTCACCCACGGTAATTACTCCATAAGCTCCAATGAGCCAAAGGGCAGAAACCTTAAATGCGCCATTGTCACCCGCATACACTGCACCAACCATTACCAGACAGGAAAGCGCTGATATAAAGAGCCCCAACACAATTTTTGTTGGTGTTGTAGGTTCTTTTCCACGTTTTCTCAAGAACATAAAGAAACCCACAACGATAGGCGTAAGTACTATTACCCAAAAAGGATTTACAGACTGAAATAATTCAGTGTTATATAGATACACTTTACCTTCCGGATTGGCTTCCATAGCTGCTTTCTTCTCTGGAAGTTCGTTCCGGAAATAGATGTCTTTTCCCTGTTCTTTTACAGGATTACCCGCCTCGTCTTTTTGAGCCTGGTACTGATCATCGTAAACATTTACCTCTTTGGTAGTATAATCTTTTGCATCAACAAGATAAATGGCTTCCAGAGGTTTTTCAGCTACTGCAGGCACACTTCTGTCGGTATAATAATTTGCCCATCTCGTTAAAGCGGTTCCGTTTTGCTTGAAAACTGCCCAGAACATTAAACTTACTGCAAATATCGCCAACAGTGCACCGATAGGTCTTTTATCATCTGAATTTGCTTTCACATAGAGCATCACATAAAAGTAAACTACAGGTAAACACGCAAAGATAAAGGCGTCTGTAGAATCACTTCCGAAGATATTCCCAGGAATAACCCAGCCAATAATTCCAGCTACAATTGCAGGAACGAAAACTTTAACCAAAACATCAGAAATCTTTGTGTCGCCTTCCTGAACAGGCTTCATAATGTTTGCTTTCAGGATATGCTTTCTTCCTAAAGAGAAGATCAGTAAACCGATAAACATCCCAACTCCCGCCGTAATAAATGCTTCGCCCCAACCGAATTTATTTCTCATAAATGCGGCAATAATATTACAGGCAAATGCACCGATGTTAATACCCATATAGAAAATGTTGTAACCGGCATCTTTGTTCAGCTTGTATGGCTCTTCCTCATATAAATTACCGAGAAGGGTAGAGATACTTGGCTTGAAAAATCCGTTACCCAAGATTATTAAACCCATTGATGCGTAAAACATCGGAATATCTTTAAAAACTCCCAATCCGATATAGCCCAATCCCATTAAAGCTCCACCAATGTAAATCGCTTTGATATAGCCTAAAACACGGTCTGCTAAAAAGCCTCCCAAAAAAGGGGTAAGGTAAGTGAGCGCGATGAAAGTTCCGAAAATATCATCTGCATTTTTGTCATTAAAAGCCAATCCGCCTGTATCTGTCGGATCGATCATGTAGAGCACGAAAATTCCGAGAATGAGATAGTACCCAAACCTTTCCCACATTTCGGTGAAAAACAGGTACGGTAGGCCTTTAGGGTGTTTGCTGTTGCTTGTCGCCATTATTCAATATTAAGGGTTTATAAATTTTCTAAGATAAAATCGGTCATTTTCTGATAAAGCTGCGGTCTCGTCTGGCCGCCGAAAATGCCGTGGTTTTTGTCCGGATAAGCCATGAATTCAAACTGTTTTTTGTTCTGAATTAATGCTTCTGCAAACTCCATCGAGTTTTGGAAATGTACGTTATCGTCGGCAGTTCCGTGGATTAACAGGAAATTTCCCTTCATCAAGTTTGCGTATTCTGTGGGGGAATTTTCGTCGTATCCTTTAGGATTTTCCTGAGGAGTTCTTAAGAATCTCTCAGTATAAACTGTGTCATAATATCTCCAGTTGGTCACGGGAGCAACTGCAATACCGGCTTTGAAAACGTCTGCGCCTTTAGTCAGGGCTAAACTTGCCATATAGCCACCATAACTCCAGCCGAAAATTCCGATTCTTGACTTGTCGATATAACTTTGATTTCCGAACCATTTTGCTGCTGCAATCTGGTCTTCAATCTCATATTTTCCGAGGTTCATGTAGGTTGATTTTTTATACTTCGTGCCTTTATAGCCGGTTCCGCGGCCATCTACACAGACAACGATATAACCTTTCTGAACAAGATGATTAAACCATAAGCCGTTTCCTGCATCCCATGAATTTGATACACTCTGCGATCCCGGACCGGAATACTGGAACATAAACAGCGGATATTTTTTATTTGGATCAAAATCTTTCGGTTTCAGCATCCATGCGTTCATCTGGTCTCCGGCTTCGTTGGGAACGGTGAAAAATTCTTTTGTCACCATATTGTCTGCCTGAAGTTTCTGCAGCAATTCGTTGTTGTTTTGAAGTTCTTTGATGGTTTTCCCGTTACCATCCTTTAAAACATAGGTGAAAGGTTTTGCCGCAGTAGAAGATGTTTCAATAAAATAATTATAATTTCCGCTAAAATTCGCTCTATTATTACCCTCGGCATTCGAAAGCAGGGTAGATTTTCCGTTTTGGATATTTACCTTGGAAACGACTTTATTAATACTTCCTTTTTCGGTAGTCTGAATTAAAACTTCTTTGGTTTTTGGGTTATAACCATAGTAATCAGTTACTTCCCAGTTTCCTTTTGTAATCTGTTTTTTAAGTTTTCCGTTTTGGTCGTACCAGTAAAGATGACGGTTTCCGTCTCGTTCAGAACCCCAGATAAATGAATTGTCATCTAAAAATTCAAGCGTAACGTTGTCGGTATCCACCCACTTTTCGTCAGTTTCAGTAAAGAGTTTCTGAACAGCTCCTGTTTTTGTGTTTACTTTTAAAACATCAGACGCATTTTGAGTTCTTTCAGAAGTGATCAGAATGATTTCATCGGCTTTAGCAGTTTTGTAAACATTCGGAATGTAATAATTTTTGAAACCTGCCAGATTTAAAGGCATTGTTTTACCTGAATCCAAACGGAAAAGCTGTGCGGAAACTACAGAGTTTTTTTCGCCCGCTTTCGGATATTTGAAACGCATTTCCGATGGGTAAAGTTGCTTGCCGTAAATCGGAATGTACATTTCAGGAACTTCAGATTCGTCGGACTTTACAAATACAATGGCATCTGAATTTTTTGTCCACTCATATAATCTTGCGTGCCCAAATTCCTCCTCGTAAACCCAGTCGGCAAGACCGTTCAAAATATGATTTTTCTTGCCATCTGCTGTTATCTGGGTAATTTTACCGGAGTTTAAATCCTGATAAAATAAATTGTTATCAGCAATAAAAGCCACTTTAGTTCCGTCGGGAGAAAAAGCAGGTTCCTGAACAGAATTACCGTTATTCAGATTAACTACTTTTCCGGACTTTAAATCTTTAACATCAAACTTTCCAAGAAATGAATGTCTGTAAATCGGATCGCTTTCTTTCAATAATAAAATTTTAGATTCATCATCATTGAAAATGTAAGATTCAAATTTTCCATCGACAATATTTCCTTCCTTTTGGTAAGTTTTGTACGAATATTTCGCGATTCCGTTGGGTTCAATTACTGCGTAATTTTCTCCGTTTTTCAGAGAAGCAATTCCCGAAATTCCTTTACCACGGTAATAACCGGAATATATTTTGTCGAGCGTAATCTCCTGGCTGAAAACGGTTACAGACGCGAGAACTGCGAGGGATAAAAAGATTTTTTTCATGAATTATTTTTGATAAGATTTCAAAGATAACAATTTTATTAAAAACAGTGTTAAAAGTTGAATAATACGTGGTGTTGGCAAAATAATTGGACTCAGATTACGAAAAACAAAACACAAACGATGGAAACATTCAATTCAGAAAAATTAAGCAGTTACCGATTAAATAATCAGAAAATTGTTACAGGGTTTGCAACTTATGCAGACGCAGAACGTTACGCTGAAAAATTCTCAGGAAAAGTGGTGGAAATCGCGTTCAGAGACGGCAACGATAATCCCGAAATCACCGCTGACGGAGGATTGATTGAAAAAAAACTGCATTTTTTTGTAGACGCAGGACCGGAGTACAAATTTGTACACTCTTCCGACCCCGGTTTCAGGCATTATGCTGATGACCTGCAAAAAATAAAAGCTAAGATCGACAGGCTGAGTCCCGAAGAAAAATATATCGCGAATGCGGAAATTGAAATCGCAGAGGATCCCATCATCGTACTTAAGAACAATCATTTTGAATCGGTGACTTCCCGCGAGCGTTCAAAATATCTGAAACACGCAAAGGTTTACGAAATTGCGGTAGCACTGCCTTAAACTAATAATTTAATATAGAAAAATCATAAAAAATAATCCATCTACTTGAATGGATTATTTTTTTTCGGTCTCTTCTTTATGCGCCTGAAAACCAATTGCTTTCCTTGGAATTTCGACTACTTTATATGACTCCAACTCACTTTTTAATGCAGTGATTCTTTTGGGAAATTCATCGTAATTATGTATTGAAACATCGGTAATAAACTGCGCAACCTGGTTCAGATATTCTTCCGTAAGTTTTGCGGAAGCGTCGCGGCGAGCTGCGTTCAGCAATTTACCGTCAATTTTAATATCTTCGGAATTGTCCTTTAAGTACTGATTTCGGATTCGTTTTTTTAAACTTTGGGTAAAATCTACAATCATCGTATTTGAGAAAACCTTCATTTTCGAAGAAATTTCGTCCCAAAACGGAAGATGATCCGCATTGTTTTTCACCAGAATTTTCATCAGAAGTGCATCTTCAGAAAGATTTTCCGTCATAAAATATAAAATCATTTCAGACCTTTCGTGTGCATTTGGCGGAAATACTGGAATCATCACATCGAATCTGCCGGGCGCGAGTATCTCTTTGTCAATATCTGCAACTGAATTTGCCGAACCTACCATCATTAAATCTTCATCTTCAAAACGGCTTATGTAATGCAGCACAATTTCTTTTGTTTCTTCATCACATGATGAAACCGACCTTTTTTCGCTTCTTTCAGTCATGATTTCATCAAAATCTTCCATAAAAAGAAGCACTTTATCATCCTTCAGCATCTGAATCAGGAAATCGTTAAAACTTGTTTGCAGTCCATCTACAAAAGAAGTTCCCAAATAGTATTTTTTCACTTCTTTAAAATGATAACCGATAATTTCTGCAATTTTATTCGCCCAGAAAATTTTTCCGCTGCCCGGCGGCCCGTAGAGAATAATGCCGGCAGGTCTGTGAATTCCCCAGTCGGTAAGGGGAGTATTGTTGATAAAAGGGTCTAGAGATTTAGAAATATGGAAAAAAAGGTCGCGGTAACCAATAAAATCCCGCGTTGTTAAACTGGTTTTCTTTCCGAAGTAATCGTAAACAAACTGATAGTTGCCGCCTAATTTATGGTCGATACCAAAACTTGATACTGAGGATTTGTACATTCCGTTATCAAATAGTTTGGGTTTTTCCTGGCTGATAATTTCTGCCACCTTTTCCGGACTCTGATTAATTGTTCCGGCAATATCTTGAATGGATTTTGTTTGCGAAAGATCCTTTTCGTACTTTTTCAGAAAGGTAATATTTTCACGGGCAAATTTTGCGAAGTCGTCTTTTACATCAAAATTAGGAGTGATGCATTCGGATAGTTCCAAATCAAAGTCCTGAATAAATTTGATAAAACTTTCGGTTGATATTTTAAGTTCCTTGGCGAGTTCAGCAAGTTTCATAATATTTAATTTTCTTTGAAGTCAAGCTGCAAAAACCATGCTGAAGGAATTCTTCATCTCTAAGTTTTAAAAATCGAATTTGGAGAGTAAATTTACGGTTCAAAACTCTCAAACTTTCCATTTTCGTAGAACCAAACAATCCGTTTAATTTTACTCTCTTGATTATCAATTATTTGGACCTTAGTTTTGGTTTCCGCCGGCTCTAATCGCTGAGAATCGCTTATATTTTCTTTTTCGGGAACTTGTGCAGAAATATTCGATTCTGGAGAAACATGTTTTTCAATTTTATCTTCCTTTTCTGTAACACCAAAATTTTCATCTGCAATTAAGGAGAAAAGATCGGGCAATGGAGTAGGTTTAGATTTTTCCGAAACAACTTCTTCTTCAATATTTTTTATCATTTCACCTTCACCCATAATCAGCCAGTTCCACTGAAGCTCAGGAAAACGCTCTTTAATTTTAATCAGAAAGTCGAGAGACGGTTTATTTCTACCTGAAGTGATGTGAGAAATGTTTGAACGCTGCACATCAATTTCATCAGCAAATTCTGAAGCTGATAATTCAGAATAGGAGATGATTTTTGAAATCCTTTCGTTTAAATTCATAATTACAAATGTAAATAATAACCTGATTTTTACAATAAACAAAAGTAAACAAAATAATAATAAATGTATTTACAAAAGTAAAACCAACACATAACGCGTTGGTTTTAACTTCTTTAATAATATTTAACTGGTATTACCTGTGTAAATTATCTTCATGTTCGGGATCAAACTTTAGTTTTCTGTCCTTTTTACGCTCAGGGAATATAAGTGAGAAGAAAATACTTAAACCTAAAATTCCGACAATAATTATCAAGGAATGACTGGTTGTGAATCCCCATGCTTCCAGATAACTGTGAAGTAACATCTTCAAACCAATGAACGTTAACAGTACCGATAAGCCAACTTTGAGAAAGCGGAACTTATCGATAATTCCTGCCAAGAGGAAGAACATTGACCGTAAACCTATAATTGCAAATATGTTTGAGAAGAACACAATATAAGGGTCCTTAGTCACCGAAAAAATTGCGGGAATACTGTCTACCGCGAAGATCAAATCGGTAGCTTCTATAATAAGGAGAACAAGGAAAAGGGGGGTGATTTTCTTGACACCGTCTATGGTAACAAAGAATTTATTCCCCACAAAATGATCATGAACCTTAAAGAAGCGTTTGGCGAACTTTACCACCGGATGATTCTGCGTATCGATTTTATCATCCCCGTCCTTATCGAAGAACATTTTAATACCTGTAAACACGAGGAACGCACCAAAAACGTACATAATCCAGCTGAACTTCTCGATCAGTGCAGCACCTACGAATATAAAGATAAAGCGCATTACGATAGCACCAAGAATTCCCCAGAACAATACTCTGTGGTAATTCTTCTGGGCTACCCCAAATGCACCAAAGATAAGAACCATGACAAAGATATTATCTACAGAAAGTGCGTACTCTACGACATAACCTGTAAGATATTCAAGACCTAAATTCTGATTATAAAGCTGTATGCTGTTTTCCAGATCGTTGGGTATTACTTTTACTGGATGATGGTGTGCGGAAATTACCTCCTGCAACTTTGACATGCTGTCGATGCCATGGAGTAGGTGACCATAGGTAATAAGGACAAAATAAAAGCACATTGAAAGTGCTACAACAAAGAAACTCATTAATCCGGCCTGTTTCATAGAGATGGTGTCGGATCTTTTTTTGAGTAATCCTAAATCGAGTGCCAGGATAAAAAAGATAAAAACTAAGAATCCCAGTAAAAAAATCGTTTCGCTATTCATATAAAATTTAAAGCGCAAATATACATAATTTATCATTTTTTAAATTATTTACATATGTAACATATATTAATGTCTAAGTTTAACGCAGAGAAGATTATGTTTATACTTTTTCCCTACAAATGGAGTTTTCCACACAATAAAACAGTTAAAGTATACTTCTTAATAGTATTTAAGTAAAGAAAACTATTTACTGATTTTCAGTTACTTGCAAAATTAAATTAATTATTATGCAATCCACAAAATTACCAACAGACAAACTGTCATTTCAGTATGTTTAACTAATTTACAGAAGTAAATTTCATCATGTGATGAAAAAAAATTAAATTTGAAACTTGTAAAATTTTATTGAATGTCAAAAAACCTTAATTACCGACAGAACCCTAATTTCCCAAACCGCTATATTTCCCCGGAAAAATTATTTTTATACCTGCAGCAGGATTTCAGCGATTATATTTGTGAAATTGGGAAGTCTTATTTGGGAAAACCCATTTATAAGATGACATTCGGTACGGGTAATGTAAGAGTCCTGGCATGGTCGCAAATGCATGGAAATGAGTCCAACGCTACCCACGCAATGCTCGATTTGCTGGAAATTTTTAGATATCAGCCAGAATTAAAGGAAGAATTATTCTCCCTGATTACCCTTGATTTTATATTCATGTTAAATCCAGACGGTTCAGAGAAATGGACCCGCAGAAACGCGTTGGATATCGACATGAACAGGGATTTCCTTAAGCTATCAAGCAAAGAATTTTCAATACTAAAGAATATTGCGGAAAACGGGAATTATAGTTATGGACTTAATCTTCATGAACAGAGAACCATTTTTACGACTGACGGCGAGAATCCTGCGACTCTTTCCTTCTTAGCCCCGTCAGTAAATCCTCAAAGAGAAATTAATGAAACGCGCAAAAAAGCAATGGCAGTAATTGTAAAGATTCATGAAAATTTGAAAACTGTGATTCCAAATCAGATTGCGAGGTATTCCGATGAATTTTATCCTACTTCTGTGGGTGATAACTTTTCGAAGATGGGTTTACCTACCATTCTTTTTGAAGGCGGACATTTTATTAACGACTACAACCGTATTAACACAAGAAAATATTACGCACTGGCTTTGTATGAGAGTTTAAAAGCAATTTCGCAACTGAAAGGGTCAACTGAAAACTGGGAGGAATATCAGAAAATTCCGGAAAACAGAGAAACGCACTACGACATTATTTACAGGAACGTAAAACTCAATACAGATTTTGAGTGTATTCTTGATATTGCTGTTCAGTACCGGGAAGAATTTCGGGAAGGTGATGACGAAATATCTTTCATCCCCATTGTGATGGAAGTAGGAGACGTGGGTATAAAGAAAGGCTGGAGAGAGATCGACTGCACCGGTAAAACCTTCCTTTCTGAACGTAAATTTCCTAAATTGGACGCTGAAGTCGACTTTACTATTGAATAAAAAAACGGAGTCTTTTGGACTCCGTTTTATGTTTAAATTGTTGTGAATTAGTTAATTACTTTTATTCCGCTTGCCATAAATCTGATTTCCTCCTGCGGTTTCGTAATGGCATCAATTTCAGCCTGAGATTTTTTCGCGTCTTCAGCGTAGTGCTTCTGTTCGTCAACAGAAATTACTTTCGTTTCCGCATTCCCTTCAAGAATCACTGTTTTTCCTTTTAGAGCGGTAGGTACGAAGAAGGCATAGTCTTTCATTTTAACGAAAAATTTCTCATTGTTATCAGTTTCCACTGTCAACCAGCAACCTTTTTTGTCGCAAACCTCAGTTACTTTACCTTTTACAGCAACATTTTCCAGTTTTTTGCTAGATTTAAGTTTTTTCTCAAGTTTTTTAGGTGATATCGCGTTTTTCTCCGCGTTTACAGAAGGCTGAGATCCATAAACATCACCAACTAAAGCGTTTCCTGCAGGTGGACCAACTTTTTTTTCTGTTTCCTGAGCAAACATCACTACAGAAAATGCCAGCGTTAACAAAAGGACAATTTTTTTCATTTCTTAAATTTTTTCAAAAATAATAAATTTTATTCATCCGAATCCTGTAAAACCAATATTTCATTCAAAAAATATAATTGTCGTCAGCTAAAAATGCAAACGGTTACGGAAAATCTATATATTTACTTTTTAAAAGGCATTGGGTAAAACAGACTTTAATTGCCGAAATCTTCATCAATTGAAATTTTATGCAGAAAAAACTAAAACTTTGGGACGCTACGATGCTCGTAATGGGTTCAATGATAGGCAGTGGGATATTTATAGTAAGTTCCGATATGATGCGGAATCTGGGTTCCGGTTACTGGCTGATTGCCGTTTGGGGAATTACCGCCATTATGACGATCGCTGCTGCAATTTCTTACGGCGAACTGTCAGCGATGTTTCCCAAGGCGGGCGGACAATATACCTACATCACAGAAATTTTCGGTAAGATGACCGGTTTTCTTTATGGTTGGGGATTGTTCACGGTAATTCAAACAGGAACAATAGCGGCTGTTGCTATGGCTTTCGGGAAATTTACAGCTTATCTCATTCCGGCGCTCAATAATTCAGATCCTATTTTCCAGAGCGGGACTTTTCGGATAACCTGGGTTCAGATATTAGCCATTGTAGTAATCTTATTGCTCACGTATATCAATACGAAAGGAGTTAAAAACGGCAAATTTCTGCAGAACTTGTTCACCGCTTCCAAAATAATCGCGCTGATTGGGATCATTTTTTTCGGATTTCTGTTTGTGAAAGATTCTCAGTGGGCTTCAAATATGAGTTTTGGCTGGAACGGTTTTCAGGATTTCGGTAAGGAAGTGGGGAATGATTTGTTACCAACCGGCTGGAAATCCATCGGCAGCATTACGCTTTTGGGCGGAATCGCTGCTGCAATGGTAGGTTCGGTGTTCAGTTCAGTCGCTTGGGAAAACGTAACATTTGTTTCCGGAGAAATCGAAAATCCAAAGAAAAATGTTGTAAAATCGATGGTTTTGGGAACTACCGTAGTTATGGTTTTATATCTATTGGTGAATTTCGTTTATCTAAATGCTTTAGATCGCGATGCGATCGCCTTTGCCGATAAGAACCGCCCGGCAGTTGCAGCCTCCGAGGTTATTTTCGGAAATCTTGGGACAGTAATAATGGCGGTTTTGGTGATGATTTCAACCTTTGGCTGTATCAACGGATTGGTGTTGGCGGGCGCACGGGTGTTCCAGACCATGGCAAAAGATGGTTTGTTTTTTAAACAGGCCATCGAAAATAACAGAAACGATGTTCCCGAAAAATCACTCTGGATGCAGGGAATTTGGGCATCAGTTCTGGCGCTGAGCGGTCAGTATGGCGATTTGCTCGACATGATTTCGTTTGTGATTGTGCTGTTTTACATGATCACGGTTTTTGGCGTTATTTATTTACGAGTCAAAAAACCAGGAATCGAAAGACCTTATAAAACCTGGCTTTATCCGGTTACACCGCTAATTTATCTGATTATTGGTACGGCATTTTGCGTGCTGCTCATCTGGTTTAAGCCGCAGTACACTTGGCCCGGATTTATTTTAATTTTGCTCGGATTGCCTGTTTACTGGTTTATCAACAGAAAAAAAGTTTGAGTAGTTTTTAGGAGCAACACGGTTTGTTCTTCTTTTCGAGTCTTCACCTGCTGTTCATTACAATCTTTTCAGCTGATCGGCGGCGGCAAAGCCGCCGCCGACCAGCTGAAAAAGGATTTCCATTGCCATCAGGGCTGGAATGTCATATAGTTTTTCTTCCCAATGGTTTTAAATTATTTGCCTTACTTTTAAAGAAAAAAATAAAATGTCAGAATTAGTTCCGGTTTTCCAGTCCTCATATCTTTACGAAATTGAACTTGCCAAAACCAAGCTCGCCTCGCGCGACATCCCAAGCCATATTAAAAACGAATACGTAAACAACATTGCTGTTTTTCCTATTTCCCAAAACTATTTTCTTTTGGTGAACGAAAGAGATTTGGAAGAAGCCCTGAAAATTCTTCAGGAAACAAACGACATCGAAGGAGACGGAAATCCACTGTAACTTCGAAACACAGACAAACTTATTTTTTAGCCCCGATTGCAGCGTAAATCCTTTTTGGTACAATGCCAAAAAGATTGCAGCGGAAAGCGGGACTGCATTCCCTGAGAAGATCCCAGCTTCCTGCTCCTAAAAACCCTCAGTTTTCCTTTTGTCCTGCCTCATAATTCCTTATCTTTGGCTCAAATTTTACAAGAAAATGATCGACTGGAAAACCGTAAAAGAATACGAAGATATTACCTACCAAAAATGTGGCGCAGTGGCAAGAATTGCCTTTAACAGACCGGAAGTCCGCAACGCATTCCGTCCCAAAACTACATCAGAATTATATGATGCTTTTTACCACGTTTCAGAAGATGCTTCTTTAGGCGTTGTGCTGCTTACCGGCGAAGGTCCGAGTCCAAAAGACGGCGGTCATGCATTTTGCAGTGGCGGCGACCAAAAAGCACGTGGAGAACAGGGATATGTAGGTGACGACGGACGTCACCGTTTAAATATTCTGGAGGTTCAGCGTTTAATCCGTTTTATGCCGAAAGTGGTTATTGCGGTGGTAAACGGTTGGGCTGTCGGTGGCGGGCACTCATTACATGTTGTTTGCGATCTTACTTTAGCGAGCGAAGAGCACGCTATTTTCAAGCAAACCGATGCCGATGTTACCAGTTTCGACGGTGGTTACGGTTCTGCATATCTCGCAAAAATGGTCGGTCAGAAAAAAGCCCGCGAAATCTTCTTTTTGGGAAGAAACTATTCTGCTAGAGAAGCCGAAGCAATGGGAATGGTAAACGCGGTAATCCCGCACGCTGAACTTGAAGAAACTTCTTATCAGTGGGCGCAGGAGATTTTAGGAAAATCGCCGATGTCGATCCGCATGCTTAAATTCGCGATGAATCTTACCGATGATGGTATGGTTGGCCAGCAGGTTTTTGCGGGTGAAGCTACTCGTCTTGCCTACATGACCGAAGAAGCCAAAGAAGGCAGAAACGCATTCCTCGAAAAAAGGAAGCCCGATTTCGGAGAAAATAAATGGATTTCTTAATTGGTTAATTAACCATCAACCACAACCACCAACTAAATGACAGATTGGATACAAGCCGCACGATTGCGCACTTTGCCGCTTTCAATAAGCGGAATTATAATGGGTTCTTTCATCGCAAGATGGCGGATTCTTGAAAACGGAGGAACCTGGGACTGGCAGATTTTTGCAATGGCGCTGCTGGTGACCTTACTCTACCAGATTCTTTCAAACTTTGCAAATGATTATGGAGACGGGATTAAAGGCACAGATAAGTTACGCATTAACGAGGCTGAACAGAGAGCTGTAGCTTCTGGGAAAATATCCGCAGCCCAAATGAAGAATGCCGTAATTTTGTTTGCTGTATTGGCTTTAATTGCTACAGTTGCACTTTTGTATCTGGCATTTTTCAGAGAAAATCTGATGAATGAGTTCTATACTTTTGTAGGATTGGGCATTGCCTGCATTTTAGCTGCGATAGGGTATACGATAGGTAAAAAACCTTATGGATATTTAGGATTAGGTGATATTTTTGTATTTGTTTTCTTTGGTTTGGTTTCGGTTTGTGGAAGTTATTTTCTTTTTACAAAAACGTTTCAATGGGACATGCTTTTGCCTGCAACAACAATCGGAATGCTGAGCGCTGCAGTTCTAAATCTTAACAATATGCGCGATATCGAAAGCGATGCATTAAGTGGAAAGAAAACTTTGGCCTTGCGAATGGGATACCGATATGCAATGGTTTACGAAATCGTTTTATTACAGCTACCCCTAATTCTGATGCTCGTCTTTATGATGATGAACGGCCTGCACGAAAAAGGAAACTATTATGCATTTATTTTCTTTATCCTTGTATTTCCGATGACCGCACTCAGAAGAAAAATTATGCAGACCAAAGAACCGAAGGAACTGGATCCATATTTGAAGCAGGTCGGGATTTTTACGCTTATTATAAGTGTTTTGGTAGCTTTCGGCCTGAATTATTTCAATTAAAAATAGTAATCAATGAAAATTCAATTCCTCGGGCAAAACTGCTTTTTGTTCACTTATAACGGTAAAAATATTCTCAGCGACCCTTTTTATAATTTCCAGAAATCAAAATCAGGATTTGATATCGCAGCGCAAAAAATTGATTACGTGTTGATTACGCATGCGCACGGGGACCATACAGCAGATGTGAAAGAAGTTTTGCACCATCATCGTGAAGCTCAAATTATTGCCCAACCAGAAATATGTGGATATTTCAGCCATCCGAATTCTGTTGACATCAACTTCGGCGGATCTGCCAAGTTGGATGATTTGAAGATTTCCATGGTTCCTGCGTCGCATACGTCCAGCTTTCCGGACGGAACTTATGGTGGTGAACCTTGCGGCTATATTTTTAGGTTTCCGGGTAAAAACATCTATTTTGCTGGTGATACAGGGGTAATGGCAGATATGGCGCTGTTTCCACAACTATTCGGAAATATTGATCTGGCGATTCTGCCCGTGGGTTCGCATTACACGATGTGTGCAAGAAAGGCAAGTTTTGCGGCAGCAGAACTTTTAAAAACGAAAAAAGTAATCGGTTGCCATTTCGATACATTTCCGCCCATTGCAATAAATCACGACGAAGCTTTGAAAATTTTTGAAGAAAAAGGGGTAGAGTTGGTATTGCCTAAGTTGGGAGAAATCTTTGAAATTTAGGCATAAAAAAATGGCAAGCGATCTACATCACACCGCTACAACCGTTTACCTTTGCTGCGTTCCCACCCTGGAGGATTCACAGGAGCTGGTTGTGTAGGACTTGCCGGTGCAAAGATAGGGCTTTAAATTAAAATTCAAAATTGAAAATAAAAAAAAATCAAAATTTATAAAATCTCTTATGGTTAAAAATGTTTATGCAGTTGGTTTTGTGCTGTTTATCGTAACAATGATTCTTTTCTTTGCTATGTATTTTTTGGGGATGAATGTTGATTATTTCAACAATTCTGTCCTTTTAAACGCATTCTTGCTTCCTGCCGTGTACGTGGCAGGCGCATATTTATCTGTAAACTCGGCGAAAAAAATGGGGGAACCGATGGGTTTTCAGGCGGTTTTTGGGAGATCTTTCAAACCAATGTTTGTAGGCGGGTTTCTTTCCATTTTAACCATGTTTCTTTTCCTGAATTTTGTGGATAAAGGCGCGAAAGATTTGCTCAATTTCCAGTATATAGAAAGGCAGAAAACCGAATTGACCAACGAGTATGAAAAGGCTAAAAGTACGATGGTTAAAGATGAGGAGAAAGCTGAACTCGAAAAAAATTACCAGAACCGGTTAAAAAGTTTCTCCCCAGAAATGATTAAAGATAAAGACATGTTTTCCTTCCGTCAGTTCACGTATTATTTCGGAGCGATAATGGTTTTTTACGTAATTTTGTCAGTGTTTTTTGCGAGCTTCTTTAGAAGTAGATTAGAAGAATAATTTAATGGTTATCAGTGCTTTAAACATCAAAAGTATTAGCTAAAAATTTCAACAATATTAAATGAATTTATCCATCATAATACCTCTTCTCAATGAAGAGGATTCCCTTGAAGAATTATTTTCAAGAATTCACAACGTCTGCACGACCTCAAACCTTTCTTACGAGATTTGGTTTGTTGACGATGGCAGCACCGATCTTTCCTGGAGCATCATTGAAAATATGAAAATTCAGTTTCCCCAGATTCATGGGATAAAATTTTCAAGAAATTACGGTAAGTCTCAGGCTTTACACGCAGCTTTCGAAAAAGCACAGGGCGAAGTCGTAATCACGATGGATGCTGATTTACAGGACTTTCCAGAAGAAATTCCGGATTTATACAAGATGGTGAAAGAAGAGGATTACGATATTGTTTCGGGCTGGAAAAAGAAACGTTTCGACAATGTGATGACCAAAAATCTTCCCTCAAAACTCTTCAACGCAGCTGCCAGAAAAGTTTCCGGAGTCGAACTTCACGATTTTAACTGCGGTCTGAAGGCTTATAAAAAACAGGTCGTAAAATCAATCGATGTTTATGGCGATATGCACCGGTACATTCCGGTTTTGGCTGCCAATGCCGGTTTCCGGAGAATTACCGAGAAAGAAGTACAGCATCAGGCAAGACCTTACGGAACCTCAAAATTCGGTACAGAAAGGTTTGTACGCGGATTTCTTGATTTAATCACGCTTTGGTTCGTAAGCCGTTTTGGCGGAAGACCCATGCACTTTTTTGGAGCAGTTGGCACCCTCATGTTTATTGTAGGATTTTTATCCGCATTCTGGCTCGGAATTTCAAAATTAATTGATGTTTCCAGAGGAATTTATGGGCATTTACTTACCAATAATGCCTGGTTTTTTATTGCATTAACGATGATGATTCTGGGAACGTTGCTCTTCATTGCAGGATTTTTGGGCGAAATGATTATTAGAACAAACCGCGAACACAAAAATTATAATATAGACGAGGTAATTTAATCAAATGAAAAATCTGTTTATCTTACTCCTTGCTTTTACTGTCATTTCCTGTGGAGATATTTCTCCCAAAGGGAATATTGAAAGCAAAGATATTCCGCTTGATGAATTTGTTAACCTAAATTTAAAAGGCAAATTCCGCCTGTTTTACATCAAAAGCGACAGCAGTTTTGTGAACGTGGAAACTTACCCGAATATTTTAAATAATCTTAAAATCAAGGTTAAAGACAAAACCTTGAACATCGAGGAAAAACGCGCTGTAAAAGGCATTGACTTTTACAACGTTACCATTTATTCTAAGTATAATTTGGAGCAGGTTTCAATCTCAGACTCTGTAGAAATGAACATTTCCAGCGAAATTAAAACCGACAACTTCCGGCTGAATTTAAAAAATAATGGTAAATTTATTGGGTCAGTTAATTCCCGCCGGGCAGAAGTGGAAATGACGGGGAAAAGCCGCGCGAACTTCCTGGGCAAAACAAAAGATGCGGTAGTTAAGATTTCTGATACCGCAAGCATTATCGCTCCTTACTGGAACATCGAAAATTTGAATATTTCCTCACAAAACGGAATTTATGCTGAAGTAAATGTGAAGGATTCACTGAAAGGAACCATTAGAAATACGTCAAAAATGGTTTACTATGATGATCCGATCCGCGCGTTTAAGAGTGATAAAACGGCTAATGTTCAGAACAGGAAAATGGAGCAATAAAATTCAATAATATCAACGTTATCAAATAAAATTAGCATGACAACTTTAGAAAAAGCAAAACTCTGGCTTACAGATACTTTCGACAAAGAAACGCAAAATACCATCCAAAACTGGATCGATACCAATTCTGATGACCTCGAGGATTCATTTTACCGTGAACTGGAGTTCGGAACCGGCGGAATGCGCGGAATCATGGGTGTTGGGACCAACAGGCTCAATAAATATACCCTTGGACAGGCAACTCAGGGTTTGGCAAATTACTTACACACGCAGTTTCCGGGTGAGGAGATAAAAGTGGCGATCGCTTACGATGTACGAAATAATTCCAAGGAATTTGGTAAAATGTGTGCGGATGTACTTACAGCCAATGGAATTAAGGTTTTGCTATTCAAAGAACACCGTCCGACTCCCGAGCTTTCTTTCACCGTTCGCGACAAGAAATGTAACGCGGGAATTGTCCTTACTGCATCTCATAACCCGCCTGAATACAACGGTTACAAAGTATATTGGAACGATGGAGCACAGATTGTTCCGCCTCATGATGATTTAATTATAAAAGAAGTTTATTCTGTAAAATTTGATGAAATTAAATTCAGCGGAAATGATGACTTAATTGAATGGATCGGCGAAGAGCAGGATGATGTCTATATCGATGCCTGCATGGAGAATTCGCTTTATCAGAAAGATAAAATCGGCTACGATAACTTAAACATTGTGTTTACTTCGATTCACGGAACTACTTATAAAACAGTTCCTCAGGCACTTAAAAAAGCAGGTTTCACAAAAGTTGATTTGGTTCGTGAGCAGATGATTCCAAGCGGAAATTTCCCTACCGTAGAATCTCCAAACCCAGAGGAACCCGCAGCGTTGGAAATGGCGATGGATTTAGCCCGAATTACCAATGGAGACATTGTAATCGGTACTGACCCGGATGGTGACAGATTGGGTATTGCAGTGAGAAATTTAGATGGCGAAATTCAATTGCTGAACGGTAATCAATGCAACACTATTCTTACATATTATATTTTGGAACAGTGGAAAAAAGCCGGAAAAATTACCGGTAAAGAATTCATAGGATCTACGATCGTAACTTCTGATATTTTTATTGATATCGCAGCAAAATTTGGTATTGAATGTAAAATCGGCTTAACCGGATTCAAATGGATCGGTAAGATGATCCGGGAAGCGGAAGGTGAGCAGAAATTCGTTTGTGGCGGCGAAGAAAGTTTCGGTTTTATGACCGGAGATTTCGTGCGCGATAAAGATTCATGTGGATCAATTCTTCTGGCATGCGAACTTGCAGCCTGGTGCAAAGCGAACGGAAAAACGGTATACCAGTATATGATCGAGATTTATGAAGAAATCGGTATGTACTACGAAGGTTTGATCAATGTTGTAAGAAAGGGAAGAACCGGTGCCGAAGAAATCAAGCAGATGATGACAGATTTCCGTGAAAATCCGCCTGCGGAAATCGCCGGATCTAAAGTGGTGGAAGTTAGGGATTATCAGGAACAGACTTCGCTGAACATTACCGACAGCAAAAAATCTGTAATGGACGGAATTCCCAAATCTAACGTACTGATTTATTACACACAAGACGGAACCAAAGTCTGCGTAAGACCTTCCGGAACAGAACCGAAAATTAAATTTTATGTTTCTGTGAAGGATTCAATCGCTTCTGAGCAGGATTTCCGCGAAAAGCTTGTTGTTTTAGAACAGAAAATTAATCAGGTAAAAGCAGATTTAAAGCTTTAAAACTCAAAAATTAAATTAACTAATTGAGCAATCATATGAAAGTATCAACACTCGCCCAAAATCTTATCGGTTCAGAAATTATTAAAATTGGTAATCAGGTAAATGATCTGAAAACGCAAGGCGCCGAGATCGCCAATCTTACAATCGGTGATTTGGATGCCAATATTTACCCGATTCCCGCAAGACTGAAAGAAGAAATTCAGAAAGCTTACCAAAATAACCTGACCAATTATCCGCCGGCAAACGGCCTTTTGTCTCTGAGAAAAGCTGTTTCCCAAGATTTAAAAAATTGCTGGAATCTTGAATATTCCGCAGATGAAATTTTAGTGGCAGGCGGCTCCAGACCTTTAATTTATGCTACTTTCAAAACGATTGTTGATGAAGGTGATAAAGTAGTGTATCCAATTCCTTCGTGGAACAACAACCATTATGCCTATTTGACCCACGCTGAAAAAATTGAAGTTGAAACGTCTCAGTCCAATAACTTTTTGCCGACTGCAGAGGAATTGAAACCTCATTTGGAAGGTGCAGTTCTGCTGGCTTTATGTTCTCCGCTGAATCCGACCGGAACAATGTTTACTAAAGATCAGCTCACCGAAATTTGTGAACTCATTCTGGAAGAGAATAAAAAACGCGGTGAGAATGAAAAACCGCTTTATCTGATGTATGATCAGATTTACGCGATGCTTACTTTTGATGAAGAGCATTTCAATCCTGTTTCTCTTTTCCCGGAAATGAAGAAATACACCGTTTTTATCGACGGGACTTCGAAATGTTTTGCGGCAACGGGAGTTAGAGTAGGCTGGAGTTTTGGTCCTACGGAAATTATTGACAAAATGAAAGCATTACTCGGCCACATCGGGGCCTGGGCGCCAAAACCTGAGCAGCAGGCCGTTTCGGTATTTTTAGGTGAGCCGAAAAATGTAGACTTTTTTGTGAATGACTTTAAGGGAAAAATCGCTGACAGTTTAAAAATTCTGCATACCGGAATTCAGGAAATGAAATCCCGGGGGTTGCAGGTCGACAGTATTAAACCGATGGGTGCACTGTATCTCACCATTGAGCTTGATTATTTAGGCAAAACAAAACCTGACGGTTCACAGATTGCGGATTCGTCTGACCTTGTATTTTATTTGATCAACGAAGCTGGTGTGGCGCTTGTACCATTTTCGGCGTTCGGAAATTCACGGAATATGCCGTGGTTTAGGGCATCAGCAGGTGGTTTGTCTTCGGACGAAATCAGAAATATGTTGCCAAGACTCGAAAATGCACTTTCAAAACTTTCTTAAGCATGAAAATTATCGCTGTGATCCCCGCACGCTATGAAGCCAGCCGTTTTCCCGGAAAGCTGATGCAGATTTTGGGCGGTAAAACGGTAATTGCCACAACTTACCAAAATGTTGTAGCTACGGGTTTGTTCGATGAAGTATTTGTTGCCACGAATTCCGAAATCATTTTTGATGAAATCATCAAAAAAGGAGGAAACGCAGTGATGACAGGTCAGCATGAAACGGGAAGTGACCGAATTGCAGAGGCAGTTCAGAACATTGATTGCGATATTGTGGTGAATGTTCAGGGAGATGAACCTTTTCTGAAAACCGAACCGTTAAAACAGTTAATTTCCGTTTTTGAGGATGATTCTGAAGAAAAAATTTCATTGGCATCACTAAAAATTAAATTAAAAAATACGGAGGAAATAGAAAATCCTAATCATGTAAAAGTGATTACCGATAATCATGGTTTTGCGCTCTATTTCAGCAGGTCTGTAATTCCTTATCCCCGCGAAATTCATCCGGAGGTAGAATATTTCAAGCATATTGGCGTTTATGCTTTCAGGAAAAAGGCACTGCTTACTTTCGCCCAACTTCCGATGAAACCACTTGAAATTTCAGAGAAAATTGAATGTATACGCTATTTGGAATACGGGATGAAAATTAAAATGATCGAAACAGATTTCGTAGGAGTAGGCATTGATGTTCCGGAAGACCTGGAGCAAGCACGGGCAATTTTAGGAGCGCGCGAGAGTTCTTAAATTCAAAAAGTATATATTTGACAAATAAACAGACCGATTAATGAGAAAGATATTGCTAGTATTCATCATGTTGATGAGCGGAATCGTTTCCGCACAAACCGCAAAGGAAATTATAGAAAAAAATATAGAACTCTCAGGAGGTTTAACCAACTGGAAACTTTTAAATTCAATCATCATTCAGGGAAGGCTTACATTAGGGATCAACGATCATTATCCTATTAAAATCTTCCAGGAAAGGCCCAATCTTACAAAAACCGTAATTACAATCAATAAAAAGGAGACCGCAATTGAAGGTTACGACGGTAAAAAAGGATATGCCATGAATTATGCAACCAATAAGCTGCAGGAATATCCGAACTATATTGCTGAAAGTTTCGATACCGATTTTATTGATTGGGAAAGCAAAGGATTTGAAGCAAACTATCTGGGCAAGGAAAAAGTAGGAGAGACATACTGTCATAAAGTTGAACTGATTAAAAATGTAAATAAAACGCTGTATTATTTCGACTCCAAATCTTATATGCTGCTTAAGGAGGTAAAAACTGATGAAACCCTTGTATACAGTGATTACAAAAAAGTGGGAAGCTTATTGATGCCCTTCAGAATTGAATCTTCGACTCCTAAAAAAGACAGTGATTACGTTATGCTGATTAATAAGATTGAAACCAACAAGGTTCTGCCCCCGAATACTTTTAAATTTTAAGCTAAATACACCTTAAAAAATGAAAAAAATATTTATAATTCTGTTGTCAATTGGTGCCTTTATTCAAAGTTGCACGCAGCAGAAAAAAGAAATTTCACAGGATAAAAACACAGCTATGAAAAGTATTTATGATTATAAAGTAGAAAGCGGAGACGGTAATGAGATAAATTTTGCTGATTTTAAGGGAAAAAAAATTCTCATCGTAAACACAGCATCAGAATGTGGTTTCACACCACAATATGCTGATCTTGAGCAAATTTCAAAGGAGTATGCGGACAAGGTTGTTGTTGTAGGTTTTCCTGCAAATAATTTTGGAGGACAGGAACCTGGAACCAATGAGGAAATTGGAGCATTTTGCCAGAAAAATTACGGAGTTACTTTTCCTATTGCAGCAAAAGTTTCGGTGAAAGGCGAGGATACTGCACCGATCTTTAAATATCTAACGGATAAAAACCTGAATGGCGTTAAAAACACGACCATTCTCTGGAACTTTACTAAGTTTCTGTTAGATGAAAACGGAAAATTAATTGACAGTTTCGTCAGCACTACAAAACCCACCGACGAGGCCATTACAAAATATTTCAAATAAAAAAACCGCAACATAATTGTTGCGGTTTTTTTTAGCGGTAACGCTCGTGTTCCTTATTTTTAGAAAATCTCGCGACAATCGGTTTGAAGAGACTTTTGTACTTTTCAATATCAAAGAGCTGGGAATCAGTTAGTGCTTTATACGTGAGCCACGCGCCGAAAGGGAAGAGTACCATATTCGGTAACCACGCGGCCAGATATGGATCCATTTTTCCGGACCAAGCCATGTTTTCAACAGAAAGATTTAGGACGTAGAAAATAATGAATACCACGATCGCGATTACTACAGGAAGTCCCAATCCGCCTTTCCGGATGATGGAACCCAGACTCGAACCAATAAGAAAGAAAATAAGACAGGTCACCGAATAAGAAAATATTCGCTGCTGGTAAATAATAATACGGGAATAGAATGCGTGTAGCCCCTGTATCTGCTCACTTTTATTGATGTTAAGTTGCTTTACACTTTCTACTTTATTAAATGCAGCATAGAGCAGTTCCTGCTTTTTTTTCTGCTTCATGGTGTCCAGTTTCGGAGTCGGGAGGACGGTCTTTTTAGCTGGAGTTTTATCAATATAACTTACAAAACCGTTGGTTTGGTTGATCAGTTCACTGCTGATATTTCCTAAAACCACGTTGTTCTCTTTTTTAGCAGCGTCAATGGTGGAGTTGAGTTCGATAAAATTCTGGAAAGAATAATCATCAGTGATTTTCTCAGCCTCGAGAGCCTTATTGATGATATCTGAAATATTGAAATGTGAAACCAACGTATCAAACTTTATCGCCTGATCTGGCTGTTTAAGACGCTGGTTGTAATCGATATTACCAATATTGTCTTCAAAGATATGGCCATTGAACAACACAAGTTTTAAATAATTTCTGTTGTCCGCCTGAACAAATTTTCCTTTTTCGGCTACAATAGACTGCTGGTTTTCATAGGAATTCGCCATTTTATGAATGAAAACCCCTTCCAGATTTTCTCCGTTCTCTCCCGAAATCTTGTCGAATTTCACGCTGTAACCCGGAATCTGCTGTATAAACTGACCCGGTGTAAAATTCAGTGCGGGTTTAGTGGCGGCGATGTTGTAGAGCATGTTTTTCGCTTTCCGCTGAAAGTCGGGTATGACATTATTGGAAAAGACAAACAGAAACAGCGAAAAAATTATTGATACAAAAAACAGAGGCAACATAATTCTGGTGAGAGAAATTCCCGCAGCTTTCATGGCGGCCAGCTCATAACGTTCCCCAAAATCCCCAAAGGTCATAATCGAAGAAAGCAGTATTGTGAGCGGCAAAACAAGTTGTACAACAATTGCAGAAAGGTAGGAGAGTAATCTGAGAATTTCCCAATAACTCAAACCTTTTCCGGTAAATTGTGACAGCCGGATCCATATGATGTTAACCACGAAAATGAAAAACAGCACACTGAAAATAAAAATAAACGGTCCGAAGAAAGTTTTAATGACGTAGCCGTCGAGCTTTTTTATCATGCGTCAAATTTACCAAAAAAATCACAAGCATAAAGTGTTACAGCATTCAAAAAAAAGCCCTCTTTTTTGCAGAGGGCTTTAAATTTTGGAAGTGTTAAAGTTCCGTGTAAATATAGTTTTTATACTGTTCTTTATCAAAGTTAAACATGTTGCTGTTTAAGCTCTGATTCACTTTATAATCACTGATCGCGATCACCGAAACGGAATTGTCTGTAGAGAACTGTTCCAGTTTTACGATCTGCTTTTTTGCATTATTAATAAAAAGATTTACTTCTTTAATACCGTTTTTGGCGGTAGGAATAAGCTTGATTTGATCCGCATTTACTCCATTCACATTTTTTTTACCAATATATTTCACCGTATAACCTTTTTTATATTCCTCGATATAATTTAAAGGTGAAAACATCTGCTCAGAACCTGTTGGTTTTGCTGCAGTGATTTCCTGGTCCTCTGCAGAAATATTATAGATTTTGTTTCCATCAAAAATCTGCTCGGTTCCCATAATCTTCAGTTTATACTTATCCTTAGCGGAGTAGAAGATGCCGGGCTCCGTCTTGGTTACCGTTTTGCCGGCGCCGGTTCCGTATACAAATTTGAAGTAAACATTATTTTTAGATTTATAATTCTGCGCAACTGCGTCCAATAAATTTTTTGCTTTTGCGTCAATTTTCTGGGCTGAAAAACTAGCGGCAGTACCGAGTGCAAAAATTCCAAGGGTAAATTTTTTCAATATACTTTTCATTCTTTTTTTTGTTTTTTGGATTAAAATTTTAAAGTAAAGTTAAACTATTGTTTAAAGTTTGCTTTATTTGCGCAATTCTTCCAAAAACTGTTCCAAAGAATTCAGATCACTGATCTGTACCTCTCTTGCCTTAGCACCGTTGAAGCCACCAACAATGCCGCTTGCTTCCAGCTGATCCATGATTCTTCCCGCGCGGTTATAACCCAATTTAAGTTGGCGCTGAAGCATTGAAGTTGATCCTTGCTGAGTTGAAACAATGATTCTTGCTGCATCTTCGAAAAGTGCATCTTTTTCATTGGGATCAAAAGCACCAACGGTTGAAGTGGCTTCCTCGCTGGAATATTCCGGAAGCATGAAAGCACTGGCGTAACCCTTCTGTTCACCAATAAATTCTGCAATTTTTTCAACTTCAGGTGTATCTACAAACGCACACTGAAGACGGAGGATTTCATTTCCGTTAAAGTAAAGCATATCTCCTTTTCCGATCAGCTGATCGGCACCCGGTGAATCGAGAATCGTTCGTGAATCCACACTTGAAATTACCCGGAAAGCAGCTCTTGCCGGGAAATTTGCTTTAATCATCCCCGTAATTACGTTTACTGAAGGTCTTTGGGTGGCGACAATAAGGTGAATGCCAACAGCTCTCGCTAACTGTGCAAGTCTTGCGATCGGGAGTTCAACTTCTTTACCGGCGGTCATAATCAGGTCCGCAAATTCATCTACGACCAAAACGATATACGGCAGATAGCGGTGTCCGTTCTCAGGATTCAGCTTTCTTTCAGTGAATTTCTTGTTGTATTCTTTTAGATTTTTACAGAACGCATTTTTAAGTAAATCGTAACGCTGATCCATCTCAATACAGAGGGAATTTAGGGTGTTAATCACTTTGTGGGTATCAGTAATAATGGCATCGTCACCGTCAGGAAGTTTTGCCAGATAATGTCGTTCAATTTTTGAATAAAGCGAAAGTTCCACTTTTTTTGGATCAACCATCACAAATTTCAGTTCGCTTGGATGTTTTTTATAAAGAAGTGAAGTAAGAATTGCATTGATACCTACTGATTTTCCCTGTCCGGTAGCTCCTGCCATTAGTAAATGCGGCATTTTTGCTAAATCTGCCATGAAAATTTCGTTGGAAATCGTTTTCCCGAAAACCACCGGCAAATCCATATCGGTATTCTGGAATTTCTGGGAAGCAATAACACTTCGCATAGAAACCATGGAAGGATTTTTTCTCGGAACTTCAATCCCAATCGTCCCTTTACCTGGCATTGGCGCAATAATACGGATTCCAAGTGCT
Source organism: Chryseobacterium sp. HSC-36S06 (assembly GCF_024171485.1). Lineage (GTDB taxonomy): Bacteria > Bacteroidota > Bacteroidia > Flavobacteriales > Weeksellaceae > Kaistella. Next base: position 649,025 of record NZ_JALJZX010000002.1, on the reverse strand, counting down.
GAAAGGTTCAACGCGATATCATCCTGTAATTTTTTGATGGATGCTACCCGAATTCCGGCTTCAGGGACAATTTCGTATAAAGTCACAGTCGGTCCTACCGTCGCTTTAATTTCAGCAATTCCTACGTTGAAATTTTTGAGTAGACCAACAATTTTGTTTTTGTTTTCTTCAAGTTCATCTCTGTTGATGGAGATTTCCTCGTTTCCGTAATCCCTTAGCAGATCTACTGTAGGCATCTGAAATTTTGCCAGGTCGAGTTTATGGTCATAAAGCCCGTGTTTGTCGACAAGTTCCTGAGATTTTTTGTCGGATTCATCAAGAATATCTACGGTTTTAGCAACTTCAACCTTAAAATCGATTTCATCAGATTTTGGTGCGGCTCCACTGGAGCTTGGTGACGGATTTAAATTCAAGGAATTTCCCAAACTTTCAGTCACAGAAACATTCGAGATCTCGCCGTCGTCGAATGAAGTTTTATTTGGTGTTTTAATCGTTTCAAAATCATTACTGATTTCGACCTCAGGAAAACCTTTTACAGGAATTTCCGCTGCAAAAGGAATTGTTTTAGCAGGTGATTGAGCTGGAATTTCATTCCCTTCACTGCTCAGTCCGTCCAGTTCTTCATCCGCTTCGAAATTTTCAGAAGAATTAGGCATCATGGCCTTTACTCGTCCGACCGTATTTTCGTTTAGATCATTAAGTTTCGCTTTCACATTGGAGGGACTCAGGTTGAATTCCAAAATAAAATAAAGTCCGATGCTTACTAAAAGAACGAGCCACAATCCCGCCATCCCGATTACGGACAGTAAAAAATCCATAATCTGGAATCCGTAGACGCCACTCAGAACACCCTGACCTTTGGTAATTGCGCCCATAAAAATTGGCAGCCAGCAAATGAAGAACAAAGAATGACCAATGGTTTTCCAGGGCTTGAAATAATTCTTTTTGAAAATCATCATCCCAACCACAAAAAACAGGAAAGCTACTGCAAAAGCAGCAATTCCAATACTTTCAAAAATAAAAAAATTGCCCAGCCAGTCGCCAATTTTACCGAAAATGTTAGATGATTGTACTGTTTTATCCAACATTGTACCCGCCTGGCTTTGGTCTGCTTTCCAGTTCGAAAGGTAAGATACAAAGGAAAGAGTTAGAACTACGGAAAGCAGAACGAAAAGAACTCCAAAAAATATACGCGGTTTCGAAAGGGTTTTATTTTGTACAGCCGCGTTGGGCGTCGTCGGTTTAGTATTTTTTTCCATAATATGAATGTGGGCAAATTTAATAATAAATTTAAAAGATTTTTGAGAATTGCTATAATTTTTCACGCAAAATACTTGCTGTTTAAGCGCTTTATTAATGATTTCAGTTATGACTTCAAGATAGGGATTTGTTTCGGAATGGTATTTGAATTTTTAAAACCTAAAAAACCCTAAATTTTAGAAATATGGAAAATAATAAAATGAAGCAGTCAGAAAAATCTCACGAGGAAAGGAGAAGTTTGGAAAATGACGAGAACCAAGATATTGAAATGCAAAACTCAGCAACTACAAGGCTGAAAGACGTGCGCAACCCGGAAATAACCCAGGAAAATTTCGTAAAAGATGCCGAAAATGCAATTCCTCCCTTAGCGTGGAAAAACCAGAAAAAAGCATACGATGATGCCTGGGAAAATAACAAAAACCAACAGTTAGGCGAAGAGGTGTGAAAACTTCTCTAATTTCACAATTTAAAATATTACACTATGATCCCAGAAAATAACATCCCCGAACAAAACGATGAACTTAAAGAAATGAATTATAATCCGCAGGAGGATATATTTAATAAGGAAGAACCCGTTCCTATCGACGGAGACGGAAATCCAATTCTTAACGAAAATTCTAACGACGGCATGCCTTACGGTCTGGATATTCCCGGCTCGGAAGATGATGACAATTTCGAGCAGATTACGGACCAGATTCCGGATGAAGACAACGTTATTCACACAACAATTGATAATGAAGATGATTCCGCGGAAACAAATGAAGATTTGATTCCCTAGACCTCGGTTTAAAAAACTTAATATCTAAATTCTCTTTCAATGAAAGGGAATTTTTTTATGAACTTAAGCTAGGATTGTATTTTTGAATTTCAATATCTTTAAAACTTTAATTTAAAACCTCGAATTTTGGATACTAAAACCTTCCAGGAACAGATACGACAGGGGATTCCTACCGAACTTCCTCAACCAAAACCATACGATCCTCAAATCAATCACGCACCGAAGCGTAAAGAAATTTTAACCGACGAAGAAAAAAAACTTGCGCTGAAAAATGCCTTAAGGTATTTTGAACCGAAATTCCATGCAGAACTTTTGCCCGAATTCCGCGATGAACTTGAAAAATATGGAAGAATTTACATGTACCGCTTCCGTCCGGATTACGAGATGAAGGCGAGGCCCATTTCAGAATATCCCGGAAAATCCGAGCAGGCAAAAGCCATTATGCTGATGATCCAGAACAATCTGGATTACGCCGTCGCACAGCATCCGCATGAACTCATTACCTATGGCGGAAATGGCGCCGTATTCAGCAACTGGGCGCAGTGTCTTCTGACCATGAAATATCTGTCGGAAATGACCGATGAGCAGACTTTAACAATGTACTCCGGGCATCCGATGGGCCTTTTTCCGTCGCATAAAGAAGCACCGAGAGTCGTTGTAACGAACGGAATGATGATTCCGAATTATTCAAAACCCGATGACTGGGAAAAATCCAATGCATTAGGAGTTTCGCAGTACGGACAAATGACCGCTGGAAGCTATATGTACATAGGGCCGCAGGGAATTGTGCACGGAACCACCATTACAGTTTTGAATGCTTTCAGAAAAATAAAAAAAGAAACACAAGGCGGACTGTTTGTAACTTCAGGTTTGGGAGGAATGTCTGGAGCACAGCCAAAAGCAGGAAATATCGCCGGCTGTATTACGGTTTGTGCGGAAGTAAACCCGAAAATCACAAAAATCCGTCATGAGCAGAAATGGATTGATGAAGTTCACGAAAATATAGAGGAACTTATTCAAAGAGTAAAGACCGCAAAAGAAAACAGCGAGACTGTTTCTTTGGCGTACTTAGGAAATGTTGTAGAGGTGTGGGAAAAATTTGATGAGGAAAATCTTAAAATTGATATTGGTTCTGATCAGACTTCTCTCCATAATCCGTGGGCGGGCGGCTATTATCCGGCCGGGATTTCCTTTGAAGAATCCAATAAAATGATGGCGGAAAATCCTGATCTGTTTAAAGAAAAAGTTCAGGAAAGTTTAAGAAGACATGCTTCAGCCATTAATAAACATACCGCAAAAGGAACCTATTTTTTCGATTACGGAAATGCATTTCTTCTGGAAGCGAGCCGCGCAGGTGCAGATATCATGGCAGAAAACGGAATCGATTTCCGGTACCCAAGTTACGTGCAGGATATTATGGGACCAATGTGTTTCGATTACGGTTTCGGCCCGTTCCGTTGGGTTTGTGCAAGCGGAAAAACGGAAGATTTACAGAAAACAGACGAAATTGCTTGCCAGGTTTTAGAGGAAATGATTAAAAATTCTCCCGAAGAAATCCAACAACAGATGAAAGATAACATCCAGTGGATTAAAGGTGCACAAGAAAACAATTTGGTTGTGGGTTCACAGGCCAGAATTCTATACGCCGATGCAGAAGGAAGAATGAAAATCGCTGAAGCTTTTAACAAAGCCATCAAAAACGAAGAAATCGGGCCTGTAGTTTTGGGCCGTGACCATCATGATGTTTCGGGGACAGATTCTCCTTACCGTGAAACCTCAAATATTTATGACGGATCAAAATTCACTGCAGATATGGCGATACAGAATGTAATTGGCGACAGTTTCCGGGGAGCTACCTGGGTCTCGATACATAACGGCGGCGGTGTTGGCTGGGGCGAAGTAATTAACGGCGGCTTCGGGATGCTGCTGGATGGAAGCGCAGATGCGGACCGAAGATTAAAATCGATGCTTTTTTGGGATGTAAACAACGGAATTTCCCGCAGAAGCTGGGCAAGAAATGAAGGTGCAGTTTTCGCCATCAAACGTGCGATGGAAATAGAACCTAATCTTAAAGTAACGTTGCCTAACCTGGTAGACGAGAATCTTCTGTCATAAATACATTTTCAGAAAGATAAAGCACTCCGGTCGGGGTGCTTTTTTTGTGTATTAAAATAATATCAATAACTTTAATAGTATATTTCTATACCAATTTAAATTAGTTAGTATGATATTTGTCTACTTTTACATCAACAAAAAAGATATCTTATTATGAAAAATTTATTTAAACTCTCAGCATTCTTATTTCTATTTGCTTTACTGCTCACCTCCTGTGAAGAAACCAGAGACGATTTTGAAACACCAAAAAGTATTTATGAACTTGCTTCTGCTGATGCCGATCTTTCTAATCTGAAAGCCGCGATCGATAAAGCAGGATTGGCTGGCACATTAGGCGCTTCCGGAAGTTTTACTGTATTTGCACCATCAAATGCTGCATTTTCACAATTTCTGGCAGATAATGGTTTTGCCAGTTTGAACGATGTTCCCACAGCAGCTTTAAAGGAAATTCTCCTTAATCACGTTTTGGCTTCCAAAGTGATGGCAGCGCAGGTGACTACAGGTTATGTTTCTACTCTAGCAAAAGGTAGTGCATCTTCTTCAAAAAATCTGAGCATGTATATCAATACTGCTTCGGGAGTGAAGATTAACGGAATATCAACCGTTACAAAGACAGACATCAGTGCAAGCAACGGCGTAATTCACAAAGTGGATAAAGTAATTGGATTGCCAACTGTGGTTACTCATGCTTTAGCAAATCCTAATTTCTCTTCTCTTGTAGCAGCACTAACCAGAAGCGACATGCCTAATTTCGCAGCTATTTTGAGTGGAACTACTGGTTCACCATTTACCGTTTTTGCTCCTACCAATGCAGCGTTTACTTCGCTTCTAACAGAGTTAAGCCTTCCGAATCTTGGTGCAGTACCTACATCAACTTTAGAGAATGTCCTAAAATATCACGTAGTTGCTGGTGCAAATGTATTATCAACTGATATTACCAATAATATGAATGTCACTACATTCCAGGGGGGTACTTTCAAAATTACCACCACGGGCGGCGTAAAAATTACCGATGCAAATAACAGAATTTCGAATGTAATCGCTACAGATGTACAGTGCAGCAACGGTGTAATTCATGCCATCGACAAAGTCCTTTTACCATAATAGTTTAGTTTTAAATGTTAATGTTTGATAAGCGTCCCTTCCGAAGGGACGTTTATTTTGTAATTTGCGAAAATTTTAAAATCCATGAAATTTAAATTTATCATTCTATTCCTTCTTACGTCTTTATCGCTGTACAGCCAGGTGGGAAGCATCAATATTAATGTATTTGATGATTTTAGTAAAAAACCGGTCTCTGCAACGGTGAAAATTGTTGGTGGTACTGAGCAGCAATTTTCCGGAACCGGAAATATTATGATCTCTGAAATCAGTTCCGGGACTTATACACTCGAAATTGTTTCGGAAGGTTACAGCCCAAGTTATCTGAATGAGATCAACGTAGTTCCCAACCAGAATCTTACTTTTTCGGTTGGATTAACAAAGTCTGCAACAGAAATCCAGGAGGTTACCATAACCAGAAAAGAGTATAAAACTACCGCAGAAAGTCCACTTTCACTGAGGAATATCACCAGTGAAGAAGTTCAGAAGAATGCAGGCTCAAACCGTGATGTTTCCAAAGCGATTCTCAGTTTTCCGGGAGTTGGCAGTACGGCAACCTTCAGAAACGACCTTTTCATCCGCGGCGGAAGTTCTTCAGAAAATAAATTTTATATCGACGGAATCGAGGTTCCAGTCATTAATCACTTTCAAACTCAAGGTGCGAGTGGTGGTCCGCGAGGCATCATCACCGTAGACTTTATTAAGGATGTCGATTTTTACAGCGGCGCTTTTCCTGCGAGAAGAAACGGAGTTTTATCGTCGCTTTTTGAATTTAATCTTAAAGAAGCGCGAAAGGAAAAGTTAGGCTATAAGGCTGTTGTAGGGTTAGATGATCTTCAGCTCATGGTTGACGGGCCACTTTCTAAAGACCAAACCTGGAGCGGATTGTTCAGCGTAAGAAAATCAAATCTTCAGCTGCTTTTTAAAGCGATTGGTTTACCGTTTCTGCCGAGTTATTACGACGGGACATTTAAGATTTCAAAGAAATTCCAGAGTGGTGATGAACTTTTTTTCCTCGGAATGGGTGCCAAAGACAGTTTTGAATTCAACGAAGATGCCGAACCTACTTTTACTAATTTAACTTTAATTGACCGGCTCCCGAATTCCCCGCAGTGGAATTATACGGTGGGTACGGGCTACAGACACTTGGCTGAAAATGGAAACTGGCTTTTCACCTGGAGCAGAAATATGCTGGATAACCGTGCACTGAAATATTACAGAAACGTCGAAACTCCCGAAAATCTGCTTTACGATTATAAATCTCAGGAAATTGAAAACAAAATGCGTATTGACCGCAATTTTACAGTTTCCGATTATCAGTTCAGTACGGGTGCAAACATTAATTTTGCAAAGTATTTCAATAATTCTACCATCAAAAATGTGACTCAGAACGCTGTTAATTTTGATGCTTTTACCTCGGAAATTAATCTGATTCAATACGGATTATATCTTCAAACCGCTAAAAAATTCATTGATAACAGACTTCAGCTTTCTGCGGGATTCCGTTTGGATGCAAGTGATTATTCGTCTAATACAACCAATCCTTTAGAGCAGTTTTCGCCGAGATTTTCTTTAAGTTACAAACTCGCAGATCAGTTTACGGTGAATTTCAATACTGGAATTTTCTACCAACTGCCGGCTTACACTGCTTTAGGCTATGTTGAAAACGGAAATCTCAGCAACGAAAGTACTTTAAAATACATCAGGAATTCCCATTTAGTAGGAGGAGTTGAGTATAACGGTAAGAATAATCTGCGAATGACATTTGAAGGTTATTATAAAAAATACAGCAATTATCCGTTCTCGCTCCGCAACCAAATTTCACTTGCCAATATTGGTGCAGATTTTGGTGTAGTTGGCAGCGAACCGCTGGATTCACGCGGTTTTGGTGAAACTTATGGTATTGAATTTCTCGCACAGAAACGTACGGTGAATAATTTTTATGGAATTTTGGCCTACACTTTTGGATACTCTAAATTTTCCGATGCAGCTGGCAAATTATTACCTTCAAGTTGGGATTCCCGACATATTCTTACGATGACTGCAGGAAAATATTTCAACAGAAACTGGAATGTTGGTGCGAGATTCAGAATGCAGTCTGGCTTGCCGGAAACGCCTTACGATCTGCAGCGAAGTGCTTTGGTAAACATTTGGAACATCAATAATGGTCCGATTCAAAACTTTACTTTACTCAATTCTTCAAGAGGAAATCTTTCGCACCAGCTGGATCTTCGTGCCGAGAAAAAATGGATTTTTAAAAAATGGCAGTTTACCGCATACATCGATGTTGTAAATGCGTACGGATCTAAAAGCCCTAGCGGGTTGCCGGTGGTTAATCTGCAGCGTGATACCCAGAACAACGGCATTATCGCCAATCCCGGAGCTCCACAAAACGAACAGTATTATCTTTTGGAAACCGGTGTGGCAGACCGTTCTACACCGCTTCCTTATTTCGGATTTATTTTCGAATTTTAAAGACTATTTTTTAAAAGGCATTCAGCCGGAAAAATTAATGAGAAGATGAGTTTTTAATATCTTCCATAATCCATTCCAGCTGGATGTCTTTTTTTTCTAAAACCTGCTGTGTTGTCGGTAAAATTTCTTTGTGTGGGGTTACCCCTTTTTTGGTATAAGTGAAATCAATATCCGGCTGAACAAGCATTAAACCAATGGGCAGATAAAGTTTGGAGTTCGGAAGTTTTTTCGTCGAATACCTCCCTGCCACCGTACCATCGTTTGCGCCACCGGTTTCTTCACCTACTAGAAATGCTCGTTTTTCATGCTTCAGTTTTGAAGGCAGAATAGAGGCAGCGGAAAAACTGCTGCCGTTGATGAGCACATAAATTTTACCCTTAAAATTATTCTCTTTAGGTTTTTTGAGCCCAAAGATTCCGTTATTCCTTAAATAAAATTGGTCACCATTTTTTTTAATGGATAAAGCAGTGCCGGCGAGATAAAAAGGGTAAACCAGGACAGCCACCGGCTTTGTAAGCAGCGAAAATTCTGAAAAATAATTGGCCTGATACATCGCCGAAGGAGAAGTAATTTCAATATCCTTGATAAACTGAAATTTTTCCGGAACCAGATACGAATACAGATTATTGATTTCGGAAAGTGAACCGCCGAGATTGTCGCGGATATCGAGGATCAGATATTGTGCGGGAGATTTTTTAAGAACGGCAAAACTCTCTTTGTAAAATTTCTTGGAAAAAGTCCCTGAAAATGTTTTTATTTTCATGTAGGCAACCGTACTGTCTTTCGTGGGAAACTGAAGATCCCGGTTAAAACTTTTGGTAATAATATTGTAGTCTTTCGTTTTTCCCTTCTCGCTTTTTGTGATCTTTTTGTTTGCATTTTCTACCTTTTTCTTTTCTGCTTTGGTGAATTTTTCTCGTTTTAAATAAAAGGTCTTGATTTCGTTCCTGTAAAGGGCTTCAATTTTTACACTGTCTAGAATTCCGTGTTCCGCGGTAAAATAAGAAGGCCATCTTCTGGCAAGAATGTATTTTTGGAAAGTCTGGTTTTCTCCGTCGCTGTTTACAAAGGGCTTGTATCTGTTCAGAAGATCTTTAGCAGGAATATCTTTAATTTTAAGAATTTCTGTGCCTACATTCATATCTGGAATTTTGTCGGCATTGTCTTTTACAAAAATCCGGTCTCCATCGAGAAGAAAATTATACCGACTCAGTAATCCTTTCTGTTTTTCAAGATTTTTGATTTCTTTGCGTGTCAGCCGTTTATCCAGCGGAACCAGACGCAGGTGAGCTTCTTTGATCTGGGCGATAACCGGCGCCAGTTTTCTGTAAAACTCATTCGGTTTTAGAGGTTTATGCAGCGTAGTTTTTAAACTGTCGAATTTATAATCAAGTTCTTCTTTAGAGATGTACCAGTAGAGATTTGGATGGAGTTTCTGCAGTTTTTCGTAAGCAAAATCTACATCTTTCCGCAGTTTTTCTGGAGCGATGGTGATTTCGTGTTTTTCATTATGCTTTTTTACAGAAACACATGAAGTGAAAATTAGAAGAAGAAGGAAAAGATATTGCGTTTTCAAATTAAATAATTTTTATAAAAATATATCTTTTTCTTGAGAATCTGTCAAGTTCAAAAGAACAGAAAACTCTGCCCGAAAGCAGAGTTTATATTTTTTGTTCAATTATTCAGATTATCCTAAAACCGTTACCGTATTTTGCAGCATTTCGAAAATTGCATCTCTTCCGTTTTCCGGTTTCACGTTTACAGCGCGGGTTCCATTGAAATGAAGACAGGTTACGTAGCCCAGTTGTGCAGCATCAAGACAGGTAAATTTCACGCAGTAATCCAAAGCTAAACCTACAATTTCAACTAATTTGATGTCATGGTATTGTAGAAAATCGTCTAAACCTGTTTTCACAAAATGATTGTTATCCTGAAATCCGCTGTAACTGTCGACCTCGGTATTTTTCCCTTTCTGAATGACGTGTGTAACTTTTTCGCGGTTCAGATCCTTATGAAATTCTGCACCGAAAGTTCCCTGAACACAGTGATCCGGCCACATAAACTGAGGAATCCCGTTGAGGATAATTGTTTCCCCTACTTTTTTTCCGTTAGTGGAAGCGAAACTTTTGTGATCTGCGGGATGCCAGTCCTGGGTGAGCACTATTTGATCGTACTGGTTCTCCTCCATTAAAAGGTTAATATAAGGAATTATTTCGTTGGCTCCGGGAACCGCTAATGCGCCGCCTTCACAGAAATCGTTCTGAACATCTACTATAATAAGGGCTTTCTTCATATCTTAAGCTTAAATTTTTAATATAATTTTGTGAAATACAGCAAATCAAACTTTGATTTTATGTTGTAAATTTACGAAACAGAAGCCGCAAAATTTCAGCCAAAAAAAATCATCAGCCAAATCGGCAATTTTTTAATTAACAATGGACAAAACAATACCAGTAAAATTTACACATCAACGCAGTCAGGCGAAAAACTGTGATTTTCAGTTTAGGCTTCCACTAATTAATAAAAAAAACAGAAATGGATGGGAGTGAAAAAATCGCTGAACCATCCGAAGGATTTACAGGAAATTAAGGCGCGTATTCACCGTCTTTCGGAAGAGTCTGTACCCAGGTGGGGAAAAATGAATGCGGCGCAAATGTTACGTCATTGCGACAGGATTCTCGAGGTAGGATTTGGTAAAATTGTTTTACCTAAGATTAATATTATAATAAAATCAGTTGGTATTATTACGAAGATTGAAATGAGGACTTTCAATAATGGAATTCCACCGAATATGCCCACCTTTAAAGAAGTCAATATAAAAGAAAATTGTAATTTTGAAAAGTCCCGCGAAGAATTACTGGCTTCACTTGATGAATTTACAGAAAGGTCAGCAAAAAATAATCTGCTCGCTGAGCATGCGCTTTTCGGGAAAATGACTAAAGAGGATTGGGGATTTATGGAGTATAAACACCTTAATCATCACTTAACACAGTTTGGAGTATGAGCATAATTAATAAAATATTTGGCGGTTCTGCCGAAGAAAAGCAATCGCCGGAATTCTGGAATCACATCAATTCCGAAGCAGATCTGGAGAAAGCAGTGGAGGAGTCGCATAATAAAAAGGTCGCAATATTTAAGCATTCTACAAGATGTTTCATCAGCAAAACGGTGTTGAAGAATTTTGAAAGAGAAGTTGCAGCATCCGACAAAGATGTTTCATTTTATTTCCTTGACCTTTTGGCACACCGTGATCTGTCGAATAAAATTGCTCACGAGTTGGGTGTTCAGCATCAGAGTCCGCAGCTGATTGTTCTGGAAAACGGCAACGCAGTAAAAAATGCGTCGCACCAGAGTATTTCTTTATCTTTAACTTAGTTCCGGAAAAATTGTGATGGAAAATATAGAGAGCTATTTATCGGAAATTCTGGAGATTCCAAAAGAAGCCGTAACCGCATGCAGTAACTTTTATTCCCCTAAAAAGGTTTTGAAAAATGAGTTTCTTCTTCGTGACGGCGAAATCTGCAACGGAACTTATTTCGTGGAAAAAGGTTTGCTCAGGATGTATTCTATTGATAAAAACGGTAAAGAACATATCATTCAGTTTGCGCCGGAAAAATGGCTGATTTCTGACAGAAGTTCGCTTTATTTCAACGAGAAATCAAAATATTATATTGAAGCCGTCGAGGAATCTGAAATTTTGTTGCTTAATGCAGATTTCTTCACCAGCATTAATTTAGAATTTCCTAATACTGCCGAGAATAATGATCTTCTTCTTCAGAAACATATCCGAAATCTTCAGAATCGTGTAAATTCTTTATTAAGCGATACTGCGGAAGAAAGATATATGAGTTTTATCAAAATGTATCCGGATATTCTGCTTCGGGTACCGCAATGGATGGTAGCTTCTTACCTTGGTATTACTCCGGAAAGTTTAAGCCGCGTGCGGAAGGAACTGGCGAGAAAAAATTTCCAGACTTCATAAAAAAAGGAACTCAAACGAGTTCCTTTTTTAATTGATATAAAAAAATTATTTCCCCAAATAAGATTTCAAAATCTTGCTTCTGGTGTTGTGTTTCAATCTTTTAATGGCTTTTTCTTTAATCTGACGGACTCTTTCTCTTGTCAGGTCAAAAGTTTCGCCGATTTCTTCCAAAGTCATCGGATGTTTACCGTTCAGTCCGAAATATAAACGAACCAAATCTGCCTCTCTTGGTGTTAATGTCTGCAAAGCTCTTTCGATTTCAATCTGAAGAGATTCAAGCATCAAATCTTTATCAGGGCTTGGAGATTCACCGGAACGCAAAACGTCGTACAGGTTAGAATCTTCACCTTCTACAAGTGGCGCATCCATGGATAAATGGCGACCGGAATTCTTCATTGATTCCTTGATATCGTCTTCGCTCATGTCTAGCACTTCAGCCAGTTCTTCGGGAGAAGGCGGTCTTTCGTTTTCCTGCTCGAGGTGTGCGTAAGCTTTGTTGATTTTATTGATCGAGCCAATTTTGTTGAGCGGTAATCTTACAATTCTCGACTGTTCTGCCAATGCCTGTAAAATTGACTGACGGATCCACCAAACGGCATAGGAGATAAACTTAAAACCTCTGGTTTCATCGTATCTCTTCGCAGCTTTCATCAAACCTAAGTTACCTTCGTTGATTAAATCCGGCAAAGAAAGTCCCTGATTTTGGTACTGTTTCGAAACCGAAACTACGAAACGGAGGTTTGCCTTAATAAGTTTTTCCAGGGCAACCCTGTCTCCCGCACGAATTTTCTGTGCCAAATCTACCTCTTCGTCGGCAGTAATCAAATCCACTTTACCAATTTCCTGTAGATATTTGTCAAGTGATGCAGTTTCTCTGTTGGTAACCTGCTTTGTAATTTTTAATTGTCTCATGTATAAAAACCCGTCCACTTTAGGACTGCATTAGATTATACGATGCCAAAGTCGAAAAGGTTACAAATCTGTAAAAAAGTATATTTTACGCGAAAAAATTATAGATATATGGTCTTATTTTCTTTTGTTCCTCATTGCTTTGACCTTGGCAATCGAGTCATCGTTCACCAGTCTTTCATATTCCTCGCTTCCGGCGGGATAGATGGCAACTTTTCCTTCTTCATTGTGGTGAATTCCGAAGCCGTATCTTTTTGAAAGTGCTGAAGAGCGAAAACATGCCTGACCTTTTGAAAAGAAATCTTTCCGGCCTTCTGCTCTTTCGTTTTCAGTAATATCATTTTTTTGAGCATAGCATTCGAACATTACATCATCTGAGGTGAATTGGTAAGGATTTTCAGCAACCATTTCATACTGAATATTCGCAAGAGTGGGGGTTCTTTTTGTTGGTGGAATTTGGCCGCTGGAAACAGGGCAGTCTTCAGCGATTTCAATAAAGGTATTTTTATAATTTGTAGTGTGGATTTTCATGTTTTGAAAGTTTTTAAATCCGATGTAAATGTATAAAAAAACTCATTCTGTAGCGTTCAGAATGAGTTTGAATAAATTAATTTAAGGGTCAATTATTTAATAATTAATTTATTAGATTGTTTTTTACCCTGAGCATGATACTGCAGCATATAAACTCCAGTATTTGCTTTCAGTGAAATGTTATTTTTTCCTTTGACAGTGATTGCGGAATAAATGATTCTGCCATTCATATCAGAAATCACGATGTTTCCTGCATATTCAGCTTCGAATACAAAGTTTCCGTTGCTTGGGTTAGGGTAGATGCTGCTTTTTAAGAGATTTGCATCGTTTGTAGACATCGGCTGCCCACAAAGATATGGAGCATAATTTACAGTCCCTTTGGTTGAATCGTCTACACTGTGGAAAATTACACTTTCAACCATTGCATCATCTGACAATTCATTTTCTCTCCAGCAGTTGTTGGTTGCGCTCAGAGGATGCGCTGTATTATTATAAAGTGCATAAATCTGACCTCCGTTTCCATTATTAAAGAAAACATTTTCACCGGTACTTCCCAAGTTTCCACCTCCAAAATCAGCCTGAGCGGTTCCAATTACCGTGATTCCCCAAAGGCTACCACGGATCTGATTTTTTTCTACCTTAATAGCCATCACCTGGCTTCCGCTTCCCGATAATGATATTCCGCTTCCCCCGTTTGCCGGCAACGGCTCTGTATTATTGTCTGTTAAAACATTATTTGAAATGGATCCGGAGGAATTGTTTCCTGCAACGGTAATTCCGTAACGGTTGTCTTTAATAATATTGCCTTCAATCTGAGGATGATTTTCAACTCCTAATAAAGTTGAGACAGAAACGCCTCCAACTTTTGTGAGTGTTCGGTCGCCAATGATGGTATTATTTAAGATTTTTGTAATACCGGTACCACTTGGTCCCATATTGATCTGCGGTCGGTTAGAATTCCCTTTGGTATTACCGTAAAGATAGTTTCCGGTGAATTCTAATGCTACAGATTGGTTTGCACCTGAAGCAACGGCAGGAAGATCATTCTCGATGAACTGGGAATTTCTAACAATTGGGTTTCCGGTAGAGAAATTAAGGGACGCTCCCGTAACAAGACCAGATTTAAAATATCTAACAATGGAATTTTCCATTAAAAAATTTCCAGTTAAAGCCTGTATACCGCCGCCATATTCAAATGTCGTGTTCTTTATGGTTACGGTCGCCGAAGATTCCAGACGTATTCCTTTAAAGATTACTGCAGGATCGGTTGCGGTAACTAAAATATTCCCTGCATTGGTATCATAAGTTCCGGCAATGGTAAGTTGTTTTCCACCATCTATTTTCAGGGTGGTATCTTCATCCATCAGAAGGGTATCGCCATTCGAGATAGTAATGTCTGCGGTCATTTGGTATGCAGTTCCGTTATTTACCAAAACAGCAGGAGCTGCCGCAGAAAGAGACGCAAGGTTATAGGTTATTCCCGTTCCCGGACTTACAAATTGCGAAAATGCCATTGTTGAGAACAGGGATAAAAAAAGAAAAGAGAGTTTTTTCATTATGAATTAATTTTCTTCAAATATAAAATTTATTATGGTGTGGATAGGAATTTCGAATGTTAAAAATAAGTTTAAAATATTTAATTTTGATTAAAATTGCTGAATTATGAAGTTTTCACCCATTATTATTGGTACGATGCGTTGGGGAGTTTGGGGAGCTGATCATTCTGCGAAAGGAGTTCAGGAATTAATTGAAACTTCTCTCGAAGAAGGATTTTCAACTTTCGATCATGCTGATCTTTACGGAAACTATACCACAGAGAAGCTTTTCGGTGATGCTTTCTCCGAAATGAAAATCAAAAGGGAAGACGTACAGTTCATTTCCAAATGCGGAATACAGATGCCGTGTAAGAACAGAAGCTACGGGATTAAATCCTACAATTATTCCCGGGAGCATATTTTAAAATCTGTCGATCAAAGTCTGGAAAATCTGCAAACCGATTATCTTGACCTTCTGTTGCTTCACCGACCATCACCCTTAATGAGTCCTGATGAAATATCAGAAAGTTTTGCGGTTTTACGGGAACAGAAAAAGGTAAGACATTTTGGGGTTTCTAATTTTTCAGTTTCGCAATATGAGCTTATTAATGATGCATTCCCGTTAATTACCAATCAGGTTGAAATCTCTGTAAATAAAGTTGATGCTTTTTACAACGGAACACTCGATCAGTTAATACTGAAAAAACTGCGGCCTATGGCGTGGTCGGTCATGGGGGATTATTTTACAGAAAATTCTGCTCAGAATATCAGATTAAAGACAGTCATTAAGGATCTTTGTATAAAATATGGAACTGAAGAAAACCAGCTTCTTTTAGCCTTTTTGCTTGCTCATCCTGCTCGAATAATTCCCGTAATAGGAACGTCTAAGCCGAAGACAATCAGAGAATTCAGAAAAAGTTTAACAATAAAAATGGATACTGAAGACTGGTTCGCAATTCTTCAGGCCTCTGAAGGAAGAGAGGTTGATTAAAAGATTATTAAAAAAAATTGTGTAATTCAATTTAATTTGTAACTTGCACCCGTTTTTATATCCGAAATCAATCTTTGTTCATCAATTGTTGACTTTCATTTATAATTTCAACAAGTATTAATTTTTTAATTTTTTTTATGATGAACATTTTTGTTTCAAACATCAATTACTCTACAAGAGAAGAGTCATTGCAAGACCTTTTTTCAGAATTTGGCGAAGTATCTTCTGCTAAAATTATCACAGACAGAGAAACCGGTAGATCCAGAGGATTCGGTTTCGTAGAAATGAGCGACGAAGACGGTAAAAACGCTATCGAAGCTTTAAACGGAAAAGAATTGGACGGTAAAGAACTTAACGTTTCTGAAGCTAAGCCAAGAGAAGACAAACCAAGAAGAAGTTTCGACAATAATCGTGGCGGAGGCGGCGGTTACGGTGGAGGAAATCGTGGAGGCGGAAGCGGATACGGTGGAGGAAATCGTGGCGGTTCAAACTGGTAAGATTTTACAACTAATAGTGAAGCGGCTTTTAAGCCGCTTTTTTTTTGCCTATGAGCAAAGGAAGAAATTTATTTGCTGCGAATAAAGATATACGCATCACTGAAATAAATAGTTCTGTTTCCGAAATTCTCACGCACGAGATTGTCGAACATGATTTTGAGATGATAATTTCCCAAATCATGCTCCAGTGATATATCTGGAACCGAAAGACGGCCTGTTCTGTTGCTGTACTTTGCCATCAATGCCTGTATTTCTTTACTTGCATCCCAGCTTACATTATTGTTTAATGTGATAATTAAGATTTTTTCCTTTTGCTGGCTCTGTATGGTAAAAACATCCGGCCCAACAGTTAAACCGCCGGTTTGCGGATAATTGTCAACCCTGGCGAAAAAATCATAATCCTTTACAGACCGTACTCTGTTTTCTGCCACAAGTTCAAAATTTTCTCCAAAAAAACTCTTGGTCTTTTCAATATTCGAAAATGCAGACCGAACCATACCTTCTATTCCGTATAAAGTTCCTTTATCAATATTATTGGTAATAATCTTTTGATGTTTTGGATTCATATAATTCAACACGAATTCTTTCTCCTCACGTTTTAATAAAAACCCGATTTTATTTGAAATTTCATCTGCAATGGTGTCTGAAACTTTTACACTGAAATCAATTTTACCATTTTTAATTAAATTATTTTGATTCAGGATATTTTGAAGTTCAGTTTTCTGACTTCTTTTGGCGACAGAAAATGTATTGAGATAAGGAAAGGCCAGTGCAAATAAACCGATCGTAAAGAGGCTAACCGGGACGAATTTAATCGTCGCTTTAGATATAAAAATAAAATAGAAAACTACCAGCGTTAGCCAAATCGCTAATAGCAGCACAAAATATCTTGGTTCTGTATATCCGTATTCTAAAATTCTGGTAAAAATTGCGGTGAAAAGCAAAACAAGAAGCGGAATCAGGGTAAAATAGAATACTTTCGAAAATATTCTTACCCATGAGGCTGTTGATTCATGTTTTAAAGGATGTACAAGCAGTAAAGCCAAAATTCCGACAACAGCGTAAGCTAAAATTAAATACGAAACCCAGCCCCTCGGCAGTTCCCAGTTAATAAGGATTTTAGCAGAATATAAATAAAGAATTACGGCATAAATAAGCAAAAGCGGAATTAAAATGTATTGCGTGAAAAATTTCAGAATTACAGGATATGTTCCGTGTTTCTCCAAATCAAGAAGACCTTTTTCATTAAACATGAGAAAAATAAAACTGCTGCCGAAAATGGAAAGAAAATAAAAGGTGTCCAGATAATACTGTTCACTGAAATTAAAACTGAAAAGTTGATCTACTGCCAGAATTGCTAGTTCTACACCACCCGTTAAAACACCGGTAAAAACACCGGTAAGAAATATATTGATGAATAAATTCTTGTTGTATTGCCAGAAATTAAGCTCTTTTTCTTTACCGAAAAATGCAATAAATGACACCAAAAGATGCGAAACAATAAAAGCAGGCACAATTAAAAAAGCAAACCGCTCCGTAAAATATTTTTTCTCTTGGGGCAGCAGAAAATAGAAAAATACTAAGAACAAAACACCGGCAATCTCTAGTACAATTTGCTTCCCAATCCTTTGCGAAAGCATTTTCAATGCAAACATGAGTGAAATCCCAAGGCAGGAAACCAGCGCGAACTTTATAAAAACAAAAAAATTGGGATTCGAATTGAAATCGCCGTGTGCATAACATATCAGCGATACTGAACCCAGAAAAGACATGAGCAATACCATCGGGTATTCCCGAATGTTTTCGCCTGCTTTGCCGGATATGTCGCGTATTTTTTTAAGCATAGGAGTAAGATTAAGCTGTTTATTTTTTCTTCTTCTTGTCCTTCTTTTTTCCTTTTTTCTTCTCCTTTTTGTTTGAAGTAATTTCGTTGATAAAATCGCTTATCGGACTTTCATCTTTCTTCTCAGAACGGGTGATCCCAGCAATATTGATCAATTCATTGGTTGTAAGGAGTTGCTCATCAAGAAGGGTTTTTACGAGCTCCGGAACAGAATGATTGAAATAGTTTTCTGCAAAATTCCTGAGCACAAATTTGCGGTAATCATCATAAGGAATCGCCACAGAATATTTAAAGATTCGGCCTTCTTTTTCGGTGATTAAAAATTCCTTTTCGACAAGGATTTTCATGAAAGTAGAAACCGTATTCTGATGTGGTTTTGGTTCCGGATATGCTTCCATGACGTCTTTCATGTAAGCGGAATTCAGTTTCCACAAAATATTCATCAAGAGCTCTTCCGAATGGGTTAGCGTATTTATTTTCATAGTTTTTAGTGCTGGAATTGGATGTTGGTATAAAGGTAAATAAAAGAAACTAATACAGCGATTAAAGCTCCGGTAATCACTTCTTTGGTCGTATGTCTTTTTAGAATAACTCTTGTAATTCCTACCAAAATTGCGATCACAAGCCATAGAAGTCCCAAAACAGGGCTTTCAGCAAAAAATAGTGCCGCTACAAAAACATTGAAGGCGGTATGCATGGAACTTTTAATGAAATAATTGCTGAACTGCAGTACCAGAAGCAGAATCATGAGAAATATCATGAGGACATCCGGGGATGCTGTCGTTATGTAATCATAAATGAGATATACTCCGATACACCCGGAAATAAAAAAATATAAACTCTTCCTTTGGTTGCGGTTAGATACATCCAAATTGGTGTAATTGCCTTTCCTTACATTCCACACAATCCAGATAATAATGGGCAGAACAGTAAGCAGTAAAATGGGTACAAAGGTCTGTATTGAAGCAGCCGCAGAATAATTCTTGGAGCTGATATAAATGAAAAATATGATGAGGGAAACAAGCGGATTAAAGAAATTTGAGATGAATTTTGAAACTCCAATCAAAACCGGCGGGTAGTTTTTTAACATACGTAAAATTATGGTTCCAAAAATAAGTTTTTTTTAAATGAAGTATGATAAAATTCTCTTTTGAAGCTATCTGTAAAGACAAAGTTTTTTAGTATTTTTGCGACATATTTCGATTAAACATGAAAGAATTTTCAAAAGAAGTGTATCTTCAGTGGTACGAAGAAATGACGATGTGGAGAAGGTTTGAAGACAAATGCCGTTCTCTCTACCTTAAACAGAAAATCCGTGGATTTTTACATTTGTACAACGGGCAGGAAGCAATACCGGCCGGTTTTGCCCATGCAATGGATCTTACCAAAGACAGCATGATTACCGCTTACAGATGTCACATTCATCCAATGGCAATGGGAGTTGATCCGAAAAGAATTATGGCAGAACTCTGCGGTAAAGCTACGGGTACTTCAGGAGGTATGGGTGGTTCTATGCACATCTTCAGCAAAGAAAAAAGATTTTATGGAGGCCATGGAATTGTGGGCGGCCAGATTCCTTTGGGAGCCGGAATCGCTTTCGGAGATAAATATTTCGAAACCGGGGGAGTGAACATCTGTTTCTTTGGAGACGGTGCTGCGCGCCAGGGTTCACTTCATGAAACCTTCAATATGGCGATGAACTGGAAACTTCCTGTCGTTTTCGTTGTAGAAAACAACCAGTACGCAATGGGAACTTCAGTGAAAAGAACGGCCAATCACGAAGATATTTATAAACTTGGTCTTGGTTACGAAATGCCTTGCCTTCCTGTAGATGCAATGGATCCTGAAAAAGTGGCGGAAGCTGCCTACGAAGCGATCGAAAGAGCAAGAAGAGGAGATGGACCAACATTTATTGAGGCCAGAACTTACCGTTACAGAGGCCACTCAATGTCTGATGCAGAACCTTACAGATCAAAAGAAGAAGTTGCAGAACACAAGAAAGACGATCCAATCGAGATCGTAAAACAGCGGATTCTGGAAAATAATTGGGCTACTGAAGACGAACTGAATGTTTTGGATGAAAAATCCAGAGATTTCGTTGAAGAATGCGTTGAATTTATGGAGCAGTCTCCATATCCAACTGCAGACAAAGTTTACGAATATGTTTATGCTCAGGAGGATTATCCATTCCTTGACAAATTAGAAAATAACTGATAATTAAATTTGAAATCCGAAGCTGGAGACTGCAAAATCTCCTGCTTCGGCTTTTTAATCTCAAATAATAAAAATTATGGCTGAAGTAATTACAATGCCCCGACTTTCCGATACAATGACGGACGGGAAAGTAGCCAAATGGCACAAAAAAGTTGGCGATGCTGTGAAAGAGGGCGATATTTTAGCAGAAATTGAAACCGACAAAGCCGTTCAGGATTTTGAATCAGAATATAACGGAACCCTTTTGTTTATCGGTACTGAAGAAGGAGGATCTTCTCCGGTAGATTCTGTTTTGGCAATTATTGGTAATGCAGGCGAAGATATTTCAGCATTGAAAGGCGGAAATTCTCAATCAGCGGATGCGGGAACTTCCGCAACAGAAGCAGCAGGAATTCCCGAAGAAAACAAAACCGAACAGAATGTGACCGATGTAGAAACGACCAAGCCTGTTGAAAAAGAAGAAGGAACTGCATCAGCAGAAATTCCCGCAGGTGTGGAAGTAATCACGATGCCTCGTCTTTCCGATACGATGACTGAAGGTAAAGTTGCCAAATGGCACAAAAAATTAGGTGAGGCTGTTAAAGAAGGCGATATTTTAGCAGAAATCGAAACCGATAAGGCGGTTCAGGATTTCGAATCCGAGTTCAACGGAAATCTTTTATATGTAGGAACTGAAGAAGGCGGAGCAAGTCCGGTGGATACCGTTTTAGCGATTATCGGTCCTGAAGGAACCGATGTTTCCGGAATCATTTCCGGTGGCGGTAAAAAATCAGAAAATAAAACTCCAGTTGCTGAAGCGAAAGCAGAAACTTCCAAGACAGAAACAGCTTCGACTCCTGTAGCTGCTTCAACTGGCGAGCGTGTGGCGATTTCTCCTTTGGCTAAAAAAATGGCCGAAGATAAAGGAATTGATGTTCATGCTTTAAAAGGAACAGGGGAGAACGGAAGAATCGTGAAAAAAGATGTGGAAAGTTTCACCCCATCCGCTCAGACTGCGCAGGTAGCAGAAACTAAATCTGTTGCTGAAGTGAAAGCTGCTCAGCCTGTAATGAATTTTGTTCAGGGTGAAGATTCTGAAACACCGAATTCTCAGGTAAGAAACATCATCGCGAAAAGGCTTTCTGAAAGTAAATTCACCGCACCGCATTATTATCTGATTGTTGAAATAAACATGGATAAAGCGATTGAAGCCAGAAAAGAAATCAATTCATTGCCTGACACTAAAATTTCATTCAATGATATGGTGATTAAAGCGACAGCAATGGCTTTAAGAAAACATCCGCAGGTAAATTCAACATGGCATGCAGATAAAATTGTTCACCACGGAAACATCAATGTAGGCGTTGCTGTAGCAATTCCAGATGGATTGGTTGTTCCTGTTCTGAAAAATGCAGACCAGATGAATTACAACCAGATTTCTGCCGCAGTGAAAGATATGGCCGGAAGAGCAAAATCCAAAGGCTTGAAAGCCAACGAAATGGAAGGTTCAACATTCTCTGTTTCCAATTTGGGAATGTTTGGAATTGAAACATTTACCTCGATCATCAACCAGCCTAACTCTGCAATTCTTTCTGTAGGAGCGATTGTTGAAAAACCAATTGTGAAAGACGGACAGATCGTTGTAGGAAATACCATGAAACTTTCGCTTGCCTGCGACCACCGTGTGGTTGACGGGGCAACTGGCGCACAGTTTTTACAGACTTTAAGAACGTATTTGGAACAGCCTTTAACGCTGCTGCTCTAAATTAAAATTTATATTTCTGAAATCCTTTCAAATGTATTTTTGGAAGGATTTTTCTTTACATATTAAAATCATTTTCACTATTTTTGAAACCATGATAAAAGCAAGTAATATTCATAAATCATACGGAGATTTAGAAGTTCTGAAAGGCGTAGATGTACACATTCTCGAGGGCGAAGTAGTGTCGATCGTCGGAGAATCGGGGGCCGGTAAATCTACACTCTTGCAGATTTTAGGAACTTTGGATACACCGACGAATCCCAAAAGTTTCAATACCGAGATTGCCTTAGCCGGAAAATCATTTATCGAAATGAATGACAGGCAGCTTTCTAAGTTTCGGAACGAGAATATAGGCTTTGTTTTTCAGTTTCACCAGCTTTTACCCGAATTTACGGCACTCGAAAACGTGTTGCTCCCAACCAGGATTTCAGGAAAAAACGAAAAAGAATCCCTAGATAAAGCCTATTCTCTTTTCGAAGATCTGAATATTGCCCACCGCCTTCATCACAAACCTAACGAAATGTCGGGTGGAGAAGCGCAAAGAACCGCAGTCGCAAGAGCCTTGATTAATTCCCCAAAAATTATTTTCGCCGATGAACCTACAGGTAATCTGGATTCTAAAAACGCCGATGATCTGCACCAGCTGTTTTTCGACCTCAGAGACAAATACAACCAAACTTTTGTCATCGTAACTCACAATACGCATCTGGCCGACACTACAGACAGGAAACTGGTGATGAAAGACGGGCAGATTATCTACTGATCCTGTCTATTGTAAATTCTATAATTTTTACTAACTTTAAAAATTAAGAATTTTCTGTTTCACCCAGAATCCATAAGAATATGTCCATAAAATTTCTTGCAGAAGACGACAGACCTCGGGAAAAATTTTTACTCAAAGGTAAAAATGCGCTGTCTGATGCCGAACTTCTTGCGATTATCATGGGCAGCGGAAACCGCGAAGATTCTGCAGTGGAACTGGGCAGAAAGATTCTGCATTCCGTAGAAAACAATTGGCATAATTTATCACTGCTTTCGCTTTCAGATTTAATGAAATTTAAGGGAGTGGGCGAAGCGAAGGCAATCTCTATCGCTGCAGCCCTGGAAATAGGCCGCAGGCGTGCAGCCCAGGAAGTTCCTGAAAAAATTCAGATCCGCGAAAGCAAAGACATTTATAAAGTGCTGCAGCCTTATCTTTCAGATCTTCAGACTGAAGAATTCTGGGCGATATTTCTAAATCAGAACAACCGGATTTTGGGTAAATCGAGACTATCCGCTGGCGGAATTAATCAGTCTGTTGTTGATGTGCGTATTCTGTTCAAGACAGGCCTGGAGCATCTTGCCACCGCAATTGCGGTTGCCCACAACCATCCTTCCGGAAACCTGAAACCCAGCCAGGAAGATCTGCGAATCACCAAACAGATTGCGGATGCTGGTAAAATTCTTAACATCCAGTTGTTGGATCATTTAATTATTTCACAGAATGCTTATTTCAGTTTTGCCGACGAAAATTTATTATGATTAAGAGACTGAATTATCAGGAGATCGATTTTGAAAAATACCAAGCGTGTTTAAGTAATTCTGCTCAATACAAATATTCAGCAGAAAGACAGTTTTTAGATGTCACTTCGGAAAAAAGGTGGGATTTATTGGTCTACAATGACTACGAAGCTGTAATGCCCGTTCCGTATATAAAAAAAATGGGTTTTAAAGTAGCAGTAAATCCTAAACTTTGCCAGCAACTTGGTATTTTTTCATCATGTGATTCCACGAATCTTAATGATTTATTTCTGGAAATTTTTGTAAAAAAATACAACATTTGGTATTATGCATTTAATGATAGTAATCGTTTTACAACCAATTTAAAAAAAAGGAAAAATTATCTAATACCTCCCGATAGATATGAGACCGTAAGGGCGAAATATTCTCCTAAAAGGAAAAGAAAGTTAAGACTGGACGAAGATGTTTTACAAAATTCTTCTATTGTAGAAATTGATGACTTCAGACAGGCTCAAAGTTTTGTTGAACTTAATATGGTAGGTTTAGGAAAAGAACGAGATTTAAAAGAATATCTAAGAATTTTTGAAGCATTTTATAAGCAGGGTTACTTAAAGTTTTATGGATTTATTTATCAATCTGAAATTATCAATCTTATTGCAATTCATTATAGTGCTAAATCCGCTACTTTGCTTGGAACATTTAATAACAGAAATTTTGTAAAGCTTTCAGGTGCATCTGTTCTGATAGATTATATTATAGAACAGAGTATCGAGAATCGTATTTTTGATTTCGAAGGAAGTGAAATCCCAAGTGTTGAAGAGTTCTTTAGAGGTTTTCGCCCGGAACTGAAGGAATATAGTGTACTGTCATATACCAAAAAAGAAGTGTTTAAAACTTTGTTTCGTTTTTAATTTTTGCCCAAGTTTCTACAACGCTTATTCTAGATTAATCACAGATTACTATATGTACGCTTATTTTAGCGCAGTGATGAAAAAATTAGTAATTTTGCACCCTAATATTTTTTATGATCGATTGGCCTTATTTCCCTTACGCGTTTGCGTTTTTAATGGCATTGCCCTTTCTGGTTTTCATGAGACAGTTCGTGTTCAGTTATATTAAACTCAAGAATCAGGAAATTAAATTATTGACGGTAAAAGGAAATTCGGAACAGCGTGTTCATGCCTACGAGAGGCTTACCCTGTTTCTTGAAAGAATGAAACCTGCAAATCTCGTGACCAAATTCGACCGCAGCCTTGCGCCGCACGAGTACGTTTTCCTCATCGAAAAAACCATTAACGAAGAATTCGATTACAATGCTTCGCAGCAGCTGTATCTAACAAAGAATACGTGGAAAAATGTAGTGAGCTCCAAGAACAGTGTCCTTCACCTCATTCATACGACTTACGAAAACCTTAGTGATAGTGCTACGCTTGATGAATTTAAAACTGTATTTCTCATGAATTACATGAATGAAAATGATTTCATTGCCCAGACTATTGAAGAGTTAAGAAAAGAAAACCTAATTGTAAATTAAAATAAATAAATGATACCAAATTTTAAAGCACATCCATGGCACGGGATTTCAGCAGGAGGAGATGTACCTAATGTTGTAAATGTTTTTGTAGAGATCGTTCCCAGTGATACCATCAAATACGAAATCGACAAACAGAGCGGTTATCTGAAAGTTGATCGCCCGCAGCAGTTTTCCAATATCATTCCCGCACTTTACGGATTTATTCCGCGTACTTACTGTCATGATGAAGTATTGAAACTTGCAATAGAAAGTGGAGCAGAAGATGTTCAGACAGGTGACCTTGATCCGCTGGATATCTGCGTATTGAGCTCGCACAACATCCACGCCGGCGGTATGTTGATGGAAGCTATTCCAATTGGTGGTTTCAAGATGATTGATAAAGGTGAAGCTGATGATAAAATTGTAGCAGTAATGAAAGGCGATCACGCTTTCGGACACTTCCGAGATATCGAAGAGCTTCCACAGGCCGAGATCAAGAGATTGATGCACTATTTCCTTACCTATAAAAACCTTCCGGATGAGCCTGCTAAATGCAGAATTCAGGAAGTATACGGTGCCGACCATGCAAAGAAAGTGATTAAGGCATCGCAGAAAGATTATGCAAGCAAATTCGGTGGTTAATCCTTCCGGATTCAACGCAGTAATAAAGGCAGGTGTTCATACATCTGCCTTTTTATTTTATCAAAGTTTACTGAAGAATTTAAAATAAATTGTGTATTTTCGGTTTATGTTTTTTTTAACAGGATGTTAACATTAAAAAATAATCTATGAATTTATTTATTTTAGTACCAATCTTTGGTATTATTGCCTTAATCTACACTTTTATTCAGAGTTCCTGGGTGAGCAAACAGAACGCCGGTAACGACCGCATGAAGGAGATTAGTGGGCACATTGCCGATGGTGCCATGGCTTTCCTTAAAGCAGAATACAAAATTATGATGTATTTCGTAGTGATTGTAGCTGTATTACTCGCTTTAATGGGTGCCAGCAACGCAAATTCACACTGGAGTATTGGCCTCGCATTTGTCTTCGGCGCAATTCTTTCTGCCCTGGCTGGATTCATCGGAATGAAAATCGCCACCAAAGCCAACGTAAGAAC
Source organism: Chryseobacterium sp. HSC-36S06 (assembly GCF_024171485.1). Lineage (GTDB taxonomy): Bacteria > Bacteroidota > Bacteroidia > Flavobacteriales > Weeksellaceae > Kaistella. The sequence goes on along the minus strand of NZ_JALJZX010000002.1, from coordinate 622,920 downwards.
TGCAGAAGCTGCAAAAACATCACTTTCTAAAGCTCTAAAGGTTTCCTTTACTGGAGGTTCCGTAATGGGAATGGGTGTTGCAGGATTAGCCGTATTGGGTTTAGGTGCCTTATATTTAATTATCAAACAGATCTTCGCGCCAGGTTCTGCAGCAAATACACATGAAATGGAGAAAGCCATTGAGATCCTTACAGGATTCTCTTTAGGTGCAGAATCCATCGCACTTTTTGCACGTGTAGGAGGTGGAATTTATACTAAAGCCGCCGATGTAGGTGCCGATTTAGTAGGTAAAGTGGAAGCTGGTATTCCGGAGGATGATCCAAGAAACCCTGCGACAATTGCAGATAACGTGGGTGATAATGTGGGTGATGTTGCAGGAATGGGAGCCGATTTATTCGGATCTTATGTAGCAACAGTTTTAGCAACAATGGTGTTGGGTAACGAAACAATTTCCCCGGATCTTTTCGGCGGATTTGCACCGATTCTTTTGCCAATGCTGATCGCCGGTACAGGAATCATCTTCTCGATGATAGGGACACTATTTGTTAAAATCAGCGAAACCGCTGAACTTGATACTGCCCCGGTACAGAATGCTTTAAATATGGGGAACTGGGGAAGTATTGTACTTACCGCAATCTCTTCTTACTTTCTGGTAAATTATTTATTGCCTGAAACCATGACTTTAAGAGGTCACGAGTTCACCAAAATGGGTGTTTTCGGAGCTATTATCGTAGGTTTGGTTGTAGGTACATTAATGAGCATCATTACTGAGTACTATACTGCAATGGGTAAAAGACCGGTTAAAACCATTGTAAAGCAGTCCTCAACAGGTCACGCAACCAATATTATAGGGGGACTTGCCGTAGGTATGGAATCTACCCTTTTACCGATTTTAGTTCTGGCTGGTGGTATTTACGGATCTTATCTTTGTGCAGGATTATACGGTGTAGCAATTGCTGCAGCCGGAATGATGGCTACTACTGCCATGCAGTTGGCGATTGACGCTTTCGGACCGATTGCCGATAACGCAGGCGGAATTGCAGAGATGAGCGAATTACCGAAAGAAGTTCGTGAAAAAACAGATATTTTAGATGCAGTAGGTAATACTACAGCAGCCACAGGTAAAGGTTTTGCAATTGCTTCAGCGGCCTTAACAGCGCTTGCGTTATTTGCAGCGTTCGTGGGAATTGCAGGAATTGACGGAATTGATATTTACAGAGCCGATGTATTGGCAGGTTTATTCGTAGGAGCGATGATTCCATTCATATTCTCTTCATTAGCAATCAAAGCAGTGGGAGAAGCTGCAATGGCGATGGTAGAGGAAGTTCGCCGGCAGTTTCGCGAAATTCCGGGAATTCTGGAAGGTAAAGCAACTCCGGAATATGAAAAGTGTGTAGCGATTTCTACGGATGCCTCAATCAGAAAAATGTTGCTTCCAGGAGCGATTGCTTTGGTGTCTCCGCTTTTAGTTGGATTTATTTTTGGACCTGAGGTGTTAGGAGGATTTCTTGCAGGCGCTACGGTTTCAGGTGTACTGATGGGAATGTTTCAGAACAATGCCGGAGGTGCGTGGGATAATGCTAAAAAATCTTTTGAAAAAGGTGTGGATATCAACGGGAAAACTTTCTACAAAGGTTCCGAGCCGCACAAAGCTTCTGTAACGGGAGATACAGTAGGCGATCCTTTCAAAGATACTTCCGGTCCTTCAATGAACATTCTGATTAAGTTAATGTCCATCGTTTCATTGGTGATTGCACCTACTTTGGCCATTATGCACAAAGATAAAATTGAAAATAACAGAAGAGAAAAACTGGAATCTCTCAATAAAATGATGGGAGTTACTACTGTTGCAGCTGAGGCTCCGGGTATGGATGCCGGGACTTCTGCTACCGCGCAGATGGTACAAGGCGGTTTAAATGCTGATGGTGATTATGTATATGACACCGGAAATGTTCAGGAAGTGAAACTAACCGATAAATCCATCTTAATGGGGCAGAACAGCCAGCTTTATGCGCTATATAACGGAATTAAACTTAAAGATCAGGCACTTTTGGATCCGAACACCTGGTTCACCATTGAAAATCTACATTTCCAAAGCGGCAGCAGCGATTTAAAGCCGGGTTCAGAAGCTCTGTTGACAAACCTGGCTGAAATCATGAATGCTTATCCTACTTTAAGAGTAAAATTAGGAGGTTATACTGATGATACCGGAAATGCGGACAGCAATATGAAACTTTCGAACCTCCGCGCCCAAACGGCAAAACTGAAATTACTCGAAATGGGGATTTCAGGTGACCGAATCGAAGCAGAAGGTTACGGCCCGCTTTTTCCAATGTGTGAAGCCAATGATACCGATGAATGTAAAGCACAAAACAGAAGAATTGATGTAAGAGTGCTTAGCTTCTAAAAAAATAATCAAATAATAAATCCCGACTGAAAAGCCGGGATTTTTTGTTTAATAATGTTCGCACAACAATTTAAGAAGTTACCACCGTTTTCTTCTTACATAAATAAAAGTCAGAAGAGAAATAAAGGCCATTAATCCTAAAGTGAAAAAATAGCCGGCAGGTTGTCTGAGCTCAGGCATATTCTCGAAATTCATTCCATAAATTCCGGCAATAAAAGTGATCGGAAAGAAATACATCGAATAGATCGCCAGAACTTTCATCACCTGATTCGCTTTCTGGTCGCTCATAGCAAGAAACATCGAAATCAGGTTGGTTACCTGCGCATTCAGGTGTTCAAAATCGGCGATAACATCTTTATGTTTGTCCTTCAGATCTGTCACTTCCGCATCATTAAGGTGCAGGGTCTTGAATTTATCAATCCAGTCTGCAGACATATTCAGGATTCGCGCATTGAGGCCCGATTTTCTTTTTAATTTGTAAAGTCGGCGTATTTGGTTGGAGTTGTTGGTGTTTTTCAGGAAAATTTCGTTCTCAACATTATCCATCGTTTCCATAAGGTTCTGCGATTCATCATCAAAGGATTTCATCACTTTCAAAGCAAGTTTCAGCGCAATAGCATCGGTGGTTATTTCTTTATTTTCAGGGAGAAGAACCTCTTTCTTAAATTCATAGATACTCCTGTTCTTCATACGGTGAACCGTGATGATGATATTCTGAAACAGAAAGATGCCGAGTTTGGTTGAAATGTCACTTATGGTGTTCAGACTCGTGCGCTCCAGTTCCGTATTTTCGCGCATCAGGAAGAATTTCGCAGCATTGTCCTGCTCAAATTTCGGCAGGTGATTCGGATCAATGGTGTCTTCTAACAGCAGGGTATTGATTTCGTATCTTTCGTGGAGAAAATCGAGATCTTCCTGAGTCGGAGCCTCCACATCAATCCACTCGCAGTGGTGGTTCCGGTAAATGATTTCAATTGGCATCCGACAAATTTAATGATATTTTTCAGGTGGCATTAAAGATTTCAAATTCTTTAAATTAAAATTATCTTTGTAGAAATTTAAATCTCCATGATAAAAAGTACAATTAAAGGTATAGGGCATTATGTTCCGGAAAATGTGGTAACCAACGATGATCTTTCGAAACTGATGACCACCAATGACGAATGGATTACCGAGAGAACAGGCATAAAAGAACGCCACCACCGCAAAAACAGAAATGATGCTGATGAAACCACCGCGTTTTTAGCATTTAAAGCATCCGAAAAAGCGCTGAAAATGGCAGGTCTAACAGCAAAAGATATCGACTACATCGTTTTTGCCACGCTTTCACCGGATTATTATTTTCCCGGTTGTGGAGTTTTACTTCAGGAAATGCTTGGTTGCAATACCATTGGAGCCTTGGATGTAAGAAACCAGTGTTCGGGTTTTATGTACGCGATGAGTGTGGCCAACGCCTTTATTAAGTCAAAAACATATAAAAATATTCTTGTCGTAGGAGCTGAGATTCATTCATTCGGACTTGATTTTTCTGATGCCGGAAGAGGTGTTTCTGTAATTTTCGGTGATGGTGCTGGAGCAGTGATTTTATCTGCAACCGAAGAAGACAGCGCCGGTGATATTTTAAGTACAAATATGCATTCCGAAGGTAAATATGCAGATGAGCTTTGTACGAAATTTCCGGGATCAAAATACGGCTGGAGCGATAGGATGCGTCTCGAGCCGGAAAATGTTACCGATGCTGAAATTTACCCGGTAATGAACGGAAACTTCGTATTTAAACACGCCGTTACCAGATTCCCGGAAACCATGAAGGAAGCACTTGAATCTGCCGGAAAAAGCATCGATGATTTAGATATGTTTATTCCGCACCAGGCCAATCTTAGGATTGCTCAGTTTGTGCAGCAGAAAATGGGTATTCCGGAAGATAAAGTTTTCAATAATATTCAGAAATATGGCAATACTACTGCAGCATCTATCCCCATCGCGCTTAGCGAGGCGATAGAGCAGGGAAAAATCAAAAGGGGAGACCTTGTACTGCTTTCCGCTTTCGGGAGCGGTTTTACCTGGGGTTCTGTACTCTTTAACTATTAAAAAGAAAATGCGTCCAACGACGCATTTTTTTTAATCTACTCTCAGCGAGTCTTCTTTCTGTGACTCGTTTTCAAATGCCGCGGAATCTACCCCGGCATTTCTTCTTTCATCTGCACTGTGTTCTTCTTTGTATTCTTCGCGTTTTTCCTCTTTCTGAGCACAACTTATAAATGATAAGGTTCCTAAAAGGGCAAGAGCCAATAATTTTTTCATAGTGATAATCTTTAATGTTGGGATGGAGCGGTGCAAAAATGATGCAATTCTTTATTCTTACATTTTAAATGAATATGACTGCAACAAAAATTTGATTATTTCATCGTCATGAGTTTTATCCGGATATGAAATTTGTCAATGTTGATAATTGTCACTTTTATATTTAATTATTAAGTTATGGTTCTGCGTAAATTTACTTGTGTTTTTAAAAGGAAGTAACTAAAAATCAACATAAAATGACTACTAAAGCCAAAGCAGAACACCAGGTGTATTCCGAACACGGAGCAAAAGCAAACGGATCCATTATAAATCCTCTTTCAGAAAAATACGTTTATTCGTTCGGAGGAGGAAAGGCAGACGGAAATGAATCGATGAAGAACCTTCTCGGCGGTAAGGGCGCTAACCTTGCTGAAATGGCCGGCCACCCCGACCTCAAACTTCCTGTTCCGCCTGGATTTACGGTAACTACAGAAGTATGTACGTATTTCTATGATAATAATAGAACGTATCCCGCTCATCTGGAAAAACAGATCAAAGATGCTCTGGCAGAGGTAGAAACATTAATGGGTAAGAAATTCGGTGATGTAAAAGATCCGCTGTTGATGTCTGTACGTTCCGGTGCCAGAAGATCAATGCCCGGAATGATGGACACTGTGCTTAATATCGGACTTAATGATGAGACCGTAAAAGGTTTGATTCAGGTAACTGGCGACGAGAGATTCGCTTATGATGCCTACAGAAGACTCGTAATGATGTATGCCGATGTGGTGATTGAAAAAGCAGGCGGAATGGAACCTGCCAAAGGAAAAGGCATCCGTAAAATTATGGATGAAAGATTAGGTGAACTTAAAAAGGAAAGGGGCGTAGAACTTGATACCGAAATTTCTGCAGAAGATCTGAAAAAACTGGTTAAGGAATTTAAAGCTTTAACTAAAAAACATTTAAAAGTCGAGTTCCCTGAAGATCCATGGGATCAACTCATGGGTGGCGTAGGTGCAGTATTCGCGTCCTGGAACGGTAAACGGGCCATCGAATACCGCAAAATCGAGAGAATTCCTGATGCGTGGGGAACTGCAGTGAATGTGCAGGCAATGGTTTTCGGAAATATGGGCGACAGCAGCTGTACAGGGGTGGCATTTACAAGAAATCCGGGCAACGGCGACAACCATTTCTACGGCGAATATTTAGTGAATGCACAGGGTGAAGACGTGGTAGCGGGAATCCGTACTCCGGCGCCGATTAATGACTCCTCCAAAAACGATCATTCCAAAGACCTTACAAGTTTAGAAAAGTTAATGCCGAAGCAGTATAAAGAGCTGAATGCAATCCAGAAACGTCTTGAAAAACATTACAAAGACATGCAGGATATAGAATTTACCATTGAGAAGGGTATATTGTATATGCTTCAGTGCCGCGTCGGAAAACGTAATGGTGTAGCTGCAGTAAAAATGGCGGCTGATATGTACAGAGAAAAACTCATCGATGCAGATACAGCCGTGATGCGCGTAGGTCCGAATCAGTTGATTGAACTTCTTTTACCGATGATCGATCCCGAAGAAGAAAAGAAAAACAAGCCGATTGCAAAAGGACTTCCAGCCGGCCCGGGTGGTGCCACAGGACGCGTGATCTTCTCTTCTGAAGAAGCAGTGGAATGGGGACTGAAAGGCGAAAAAGTTATTCTCGTACGTGAAGAAACCTCTCCGGAGGATGTTGATGGTATGCATAAATCCCAGGCAATCCTTACCACAAAAGGAGGTATGACTTCCCATGCTGCTTTAGTGGCAAGAGGTTGGGGTAAATGCTGTATCGTAGGTTGCTCCGACATCGAAATTCACGAAAAAGAAAAATATTTTGTGACCAATACAGGCAAAAAAATTCATGAAGGCGAATGGCTTACCCTGAACGGAACCACAGGTCTTGCATACGAAGGTGTTTTAGAACTTTCAAATACCGATCTTAATCAGAATGCATCTTATAAAGTCCTGATGACCTTGGTGGATAAAGCTAAAAAATTAGGCGTAAGAACCAATGCCGATACACCAAAAGACGCGCAGCAGGCAGCCTACTTCGGTGCAGAAGGAATCGGGCTGTTCCGTACCGAGCATATGTTCTACGGTGAAGGAAGTGAAAAACCTTTATTCCTCCTCAGAAAAATGATCATGAGTACCACAGTTGCCGAAAGAAAATCTGCGCTGGATGAGCTCTTCAAATTTGTTAAGAAAGACATCAAGGCCACTTTGGAGGTGATGAAAGGAAATCCGGTAACCATCCGTCTGCTGGATCCGCCTTTACACGAATTTGTTCCTCACGACAAAGAAAAATTACAGGAACTGAGCCGCGAGCTTGGAGTAAGAATGAGTGTTCTGAACCGAAGAATTCTCGCTCTTCACGAAAATAACCCAATGCTGGGCCACCGCGGTGTACGTCTGGGAGTTTCCTATCCTGAAATAACAGAAATGCAGGTCCGTGCAATCCTGGAATCCGCGGCCGAACTTCAGAAAGAAGGTAAACCAGCCTTCCCGGAAATCATGATTCCGGTAGTAATGGGACGTCATGAATTGCGTCACCAGAAAGAAATCGTAGATCGAGTATATGATGAAGTTAAAGAAGATCTGAACGTGAAAGAAATCGCTTTCCTTTATGGAACAATGATAGAAACTCCGCGTGCAGCATTGAAAGGGGATTCTCTTGCAACAGTGGCAGATTTCTTCAGCTTCGGAACCAATGACCTCACCCAAATGTCTTTTGGATTCTCCAGAGATGATATCGGTGGATTCTTACCTAAATATCTTGATTTGAAACTGCTTCCTGAAGATCCATTCGTTTCCATTGACCAGAGCGGTGTTGGGGAACTTATTAAAATTGGGGTAGAAAAAGGAAGATCCGAAAAACCTAAACTGAAAGTCGGAATTTGCGGTGAGCATGGCGGTGACCCGGAATCCGTGAAATTCTGCCACCGACTTGGTTTGGATTATGTAAGCTGCTCACCGTTCCGCGTACCGATTGCGAGATTGGCAGCCGCGCAGGCAGCAATTGAAGAGAAATAAGCTTTGCATTGAGTATTTTATTTGAAGAGAAACGGTCCCATATTTTGGGACCGTTTTTATATTAATCAAAGATTTCAAATTCTTCTCCGTCGTAACTTGCAAAAACCATGGTAGGATAAGAATCCTGGTGGAATATATTTCCATGATGATCGATGGCGATCGCTCCCGCGAATCCGTCTATTTCTTTTAACTCTGTAAAAGTCTTGCCGAAAGCCACTTTCAGATTCATGCCGTCAGTTACTCGGGTTACGATTTTCGCGGCAGTGGCATTGCTCACAATGTCTTCACCAACTCCGGTACAGCTTACCGCGCAATATTCATTGGCAAAATTTCCGGCAACGGTGGCTGAGTCGGATATGCGGCCCACGATTTCAAAACCTTTGCCCCCGGTTGAAGTTGCCGCTGCAAGCTTTCCCTTCTGGTCGAGGGCTACGCAACCTACCGTGCCTTTTCCGCCGTTCTTCAGTTTCTCCGCGTATTCCTTTCTGCGCTGTGGAATTTCAGTAGAGTAGTCCTCAAAACCATTTTCAGTGGCGTAAGTTTTAGCTCCGTTGCCGCCAAGAACCCTGTCATCTTCTTTCATAAGAACCTGGGCGATCTGAATGGGGTTTTTTACATTTTCAATATTAATGACGCCGGCAAATTTCTGGTTTTGACCATTCATTAATGAAGCGCTCATCCGGATCTTCCCGTCGCTCTGGATCTGGGAACCGGTTCCGGCGTTAAAAAGAGCATCATCTTCCAGCAGCGAAACCGCATATACAACCGTTTCTTCTGCACTATGGCTTTTTAAATATTCAAAAGCCTGTGCTGCGATTGCTTTCAGTGAATTCTGTTTGGCCACTTTCACTTCATGGCTTTGATCGCTTTCGGAGAAAAATCCGCCGTGGATAATGATTTTCATACTTTTCTTATATGGGTTTTAATGAAGTCAAATAAAGCACTTCTTTATCAAATCTACGCCTTACAGGCATATAATTTAGACAAAAGTATACTGTAAATATCTCTTTTCTTAAAGCGTTACTTGTCCTGCGGAATCGGGCTGTACTGCGAATTTACGATCGTGAGTTCCTTTGTTTTAAGATCGAAGAAATCATTCTGAGACATCACATGAACCGTGAGATTATCGATGGATATCGGCTGGCCAAGGTCGATCTTGGTTAGGTTGGTGTCTTTAATGAATCTTCCGTCCACCAGGATTACGAGTCCTGATCCGATCGCAGTCATCGTATCCCCGTGGATATATAGGCCGGTATCTTCTCCCAAACCGATTCCCATGGTCCGCGGATTGTTGACTACCGCCTGAAAAAGCCTGCCGATTCTGCCCCGCTGAACAAAATGGGTGTCTACAATTACGTTTTCAATGAATCCCAAACCCTGAGTGGTTTTAATTTCACCTTTTAGTAGGGCTTCACTGCTGGAGCCTTGATAAATCATATTTTCTGAAGCTGCTGCGGCTCCTGCCGAAGTTCCTGCATAAATGAAATCCTGCTCCTGGTATTTCAAAAGGATGGCATCGTGGAATCTTGTTCCGCCGAGAATAGAAGTGAGTCTGAGTTGGTCGCCGCCGGTAAACATTACTACATCTGCAGCATTGGCGCGCGCAACGATCGCGTCACTGTTAGCCTGTTCCCGGTTTTGGATGTCAAGAATGTTGACAGTTTTGGAACCTAAAAATTCAAAAGCTTTTTTATATTCTGGACCTACAATCTGCGGAATCTGCGAAGCGGTGGTGATGATCTCAATAATAGAATTTTCCTTTAAACGGGATTCATTGATTATTTTTCTGAGAATTCCGCGCTCAAAAAAGTTCAGGTTTTTTTCTACATTTTGGTCGTAATCGGTTTCTGCAAAACTGCCTTTGTTTACGGCACCTCCGATGATCATTAATTTTCCAACTGGTCTCATAGAATGCAAATGTAGAAAAATTATCAAACTCTCACCCAATGATGCGCCAACAAAATACAACTGAATAACTGATATTTACACAATTATGAGCGTCGAATTTACATGGAATACCAAAAAATTTTGAGGAATTATTATGTTTTTCATTTATCTTTGATTTTGTATCACGAACACAATATCACTAAACTTTACAGAATTAAGTATGAAAATTGAAAAAATACAGGTTTTAAGGGGTCCGAATATTTGGAGCATCCGCAGGAAAAAACTCATTCAGATGCGGCTGGATCTGGAAGAAGTGGAGCACCTTCCCACCAATAAAATTGAGGGTTTCCGTGAAAGACTCGAGAAACTTATTCCTTCGCTCATCACCCACCGCTGTTCCGAAGGCGTAGAAGGCGGATTTTTTCAGCGCGTGGAAATGGGCACCTGGATGGGCCACGTCATTGAACATATTGCACTCGAAATACAGACTCTGGCAGGAATGGATACCGGTTTCGGAAGGACGCGGGAAACTAAGTCGCCTGGTATTTATAATGTAGTATTCAGTTATCTTGAAGAGAATTCCGGGGTCTACGCTGCTGAGCAGTCCGTAGAAATTGCCGCCCGTCTTATTGATGGCCGCGATTACGATATTGATGCCTGCATACAGGAACTCCGCGAAATCCGGGAGCGCGAAAGGCTAGGTCCTTCAACCGGAAGTATCGTAGAAGAAGCAGCTGCCAGAAAAATCCCCTGGATCCGACTCGGCCGTAATTCTTTGGTGCAGTTGGGCTATGGTGTTAATCAGCAGCGTTTTCAGGCTACCATTACCGGAAAAACCTCATCCATTGCAGTCGATATTGCCTGCAACAAGGAATTGACCAAAAAAATGCTTGATGAAGCTGCAATCCCCGTCCCGTCAGGAGATTTGATTTCCGAACCCGAAGAACTCGAAAAAGTAATCCGTAAAATTGGTTACCCAATTGTGCTGAAACCGCTGGACGGAAATCACGGTAAAGGATCATCCATCAACGTAAATGATATGGAAAGTGCCATCATCGGTCTACAGCACGCACAGGCATATTCCAGAAGAGTCATTGTTGAAAAATACATTACCGGTTACGACTTCAGGGTATTGGTCATCAACCACAAAATGGTGGCTGCGGCACGCAGAGTGCCTGCCCATATTGTTGGCGACGGTGAAATGAACATCCAGCAGCTTATTGATAAAGAAAATCTGGATCCAAGAAGAGGGTACGGGCACGAAAATGTTCTCACAGAAATTCTGGTTGATAAAGATACCAACGAACTTCTTGAAAAACTTAATTATACCCTCGAAACCATTCCTCAAAAGGGCGAAATCGTTTACCTGAAATCCACCGCAAACCTTTCCACAGGCGGCACGTCGATCGATGTAACTGACATGATTCACCCGGAGAATGTCACCATGTGCGAAAGGATTTCCAAGATTGTAGGATTGGATGTGTGCGGAATCGATATCATGGCCGAAAATCTTACGCAGCCACTCAAAGAAAGCGGCGGTGCAATACTTGAAGTGAATGCTGCACCGGGATTCCGGATGCATTTGGCACCGAGTGAAGGTTTACCGAGAAACGTAGCTGCTCCGGTAGTAGATATGCTTTATCCGCAGGGCAAACCTTGCCGGATTCCGATTATTGCAGTAACGGGAACCAATGGAAAAACGACTACGACCAGACTGATCGCACATATTGTAAAAAACAACGGTTACAGAGTAGGCTTCACGACTTCTGATGGAATTTATATCCAGAATACCATGCTCACCAAAGGTGATACCACAGGCCCTATTTCCGCAGAATTCGTCCTTAAGGATCCGACGGTAGAATTTGCTGTTCTGGAAACTGCACGGGGCGGAATCCTGAGGTCCGGATTAGGATTCAGTTCCTGTGATATAGGCGTTCTGACAAATATTAAAGAAGATCACCTTGGTTTGAATGATATTCACAACCTCAAAGATCTAACCCGTGTAAAAAGGGTAGTGCTCGATTCTGTTAGAAAAGGCGGCTGGAGCGTTCTAAATGCCGACGACGACTATTCCATGAGACTAATGCCCGATATTGAGTCTAAAGTAGCGATTTTCAGTCTGGACGAGAACAATCCCCATATCCTAAAATTTGCAAAAGAGGGAAAAGTCACCTGCGTATACGAAGATGGTTTCATCACCATCAAAAAAGGCGACTGGAAGATCAGGATCGTAAAGGCCATCAACGTACCGATCACTATGGAGGGTAAAGCCAGATTTATGATTTCTAATGTGTTGGCGGCAAGTCTCGCGGCGTATTTGCAGGGTTTTGCCATCGAAGATGTTGCCAATTCACTCCGAACCTTTATTCCAAGCCCGGCTCTGACTCCGGGAAGACTCAATGTTTTCAGATTTAAAAAGTTCAAGGTTCTCATCGACTTTGCCCACAATCCTGCGGGATATGAAGCGATTGAAGACTACCTGAAGAATGTGGATTCACCCAAGAAAATCGGAATCATTTCCGGTGTGGGAGACCGCCGCGACGGCGACATCCGGGAGTGCGGTAAAATTGCCGGCAGAATGTTCGACCATATCATTATCCGCAACGAAAAGCACCTGCGCGGCAGAACCGAAGACGAGATTAACGGTCTTGTGATCGACGGGATGCAGAGTTCGGGCAAAGATGTAAGCTACGAAATTATTCCCAAGGAAATCGATGCGCTTAAACACGCCATGAGTCTTGCTGAGGAAAATACATTTATCACTGCGCTGAGCGATGTAATTTCCAACGCCATCGATCTCGTGCAGGAATACCAGCACAAAGAGATTCTGGAAGAAGGTACTACTCTTTAGAACTTTGGCGCAAATAATTAATCCCTTCGAATGAAGGGATTTTTTGTGGTAATGATTAATGAGTTGCCGCCGCAGGAATATGAAATGAAGTTAATTAAGCTCGTTGCAACTCGGGGGAGCTTGTTATTTTTTGATAATTTTGATGGACTTAAAATTACCGTGAATATCGATAATATTAGCTAAGTATAAACCTTTTGGCAACTTCCCTAAATCAATCTTATTATCATTTAATTTTAAATCACGAATGACTCTTCCGTGTAAATCCGAGACAAAGACATCTTTAACTTTATTTTTACTGCTCAGGTATAAATAATCTGCTGTGGGATTCGGGTAAACTTTAATGTCATTACTCATTTCGGTCTCTGAAATGCTTAAAGCTGAATCTTTTAATATCACTACTTTGTCATCTGTCGTGTTAAAAGCATAACATCCATTTCCACACGTAATAATATTTTTCACGGTACCGAAAGCCTGAGAAATGGGTAAACTGTCTGTAAGTAAAAATGTGTTGGGATTAAATCTTTTGAAAGTAATATTACCTGAAGAATCGTAACTGGCAAAAGCAACCTTGTTATAATAAGTATCATAAACCACAGGTCCTCTTGTATTCGTAAATTGTCCGATAACAAACGGAGCTGTGGTTACATCCACAACTTTACCATCAAAAGAGTACAGATAATTATTTTTATAAATAAAATCCAGATTAAAGCCTGACAAGACATTCTCTGTAACACTCACCACATTAACTCCTGAACTGTTGACTGACATTCTTCGGAGTCCAAATTCTGTAGTTTCGTTGTTGTAACCAATGAGGGAATTGGTTCCGGTAAATTCTATTCTGTTACTCCCTGTATGATCAGGTGTAGTGGTGGGTCTCATAATATTGGTGTCATAAATGACCACGCCTTCATGTCGGGGAGAAAAACCTCTGTTCTTCCTGGAAATAGCAATAGTAGAGGGTGAACCCGGCATCACTTCGATATCTTCTACATATAATGAACCGGTAGAGCCGTCACTTCCCAAACTGAACTGAACCCCGGCAGTTTGACTTGCTACATCAAATCTTCTCACTGTTGATGAACCGCTGAATCCTGAGTAGATGTATTGTCCATTATCCGAAATCGCCAATACGGTTGGCTCACTTCCGATAAAAACAGTATTTTCAAGCATGTAATTATTGGGATTAATAATCCCGATACTGTTCCCGTTAGATCCGTTAGCACTCGGAATGGAAGCATAAATGCGGTTTGTATTGGAGTCATAAACCAGATCGTTGCTGGTGACCTGCACCACATTGACCTGAAGTTGACCGAATGATAAGAGTGGAACTGAAAGTCCTAGAAAAAATAAAAATTGCTTCATAAATGTTAAGTTAATTATTGTGTCTATTGTTATGGATGTTGAGTTTTCGAATGCTAGTATTAAATTACTGTTGATGAGTTATTTTTGTAAATATAACAAAATGCACAATCAGCGAAAATCTTTATGATGTAAACTTATAATCTTTTGCTATTTACCATACAATTTCACATTTATTTCTCAAGATACACGGAAATACTTTTCCTGAATACGATTAATAAGCATCCCAAAATGAGATTCAAAGCTGCGAGTAATAAGTTTATACTGTTATTCGGATCTCTGGGAAATAAAGGATCATAGTTCCTTTTAAGATCATAATACAACAGCGAAATTACGGAGGTAAGATTTTCGAGAATCAAAAATCCGCCAATGATCACCAGTGCAAGGGTTACAATGTTTTTAGAGTTGAAATTGGTTAGTGGAATTCTGTTGCTTTCGAAACCTTTGTCAAGTTTAAACAGGTCAATAATACGGTCGGGGAAACGTATCAGAAAGTACAGAATTGCAATACTGAGTAAGACAATAATAAAAATGTAAATTAAAGTGCCGATTTTCTGACTGAAATCAGAGTCAAATCCTAAAAATGATATCTGAGACGGAATGACGCCGAAAATAATCTGGATAAAAAAATAAAGACCGATAATCTTAATTAAAATTCGAAAGAAATCTCTGTTTAACATTCTGTTTGTTTTAAGTTGTTGAAGAGGTGGGGCATTTTCTATTTCCACTTTGCGATAAACTGCTGAACGCCATTTTTCAAACCTGAGTAGTAATCATCTTTTCTGAATTGGGGTAGAATATGATTTCGTATTACGTCTTCACAGATCTCGTCTGTCAATATTTTTTCTGTCCCAACTCCTGTACAGATTCTGATAGCGTGGAGTTTTTTACTGTAAATGATGGTCAGGCCGTTATCTTTTTCTTTGGTCCCCACACCCCAGTTATTTGATAGATCCAGTGCATATTGATAAAATTCATCTTCAGTCAGATTTTTTTCAACGGAAACAATTGCGATCTGATTGGAGGTTTTCAGATCATAATCAGAAAGGATTTTATTCAGTTCTGCTATCTGTTGTTCCGTCAGTGTATTTTCAAAGTCTGAAACATAACCCAGGGATGCCGGGAATGCATTTTTCTGGTCAGAAATTTCGGTCCGAGCGGAGGCTGTATTTGCCTTATTTTCACTGGTGCTTTTACAGCCTGCGATGAACAGATAGATAAAAATTAATAAAATATTCTTCATTGAGGTGGAGTTTTACGAAACATCAAGCTACTACGCTGGAATTTACTTTAGTGGGATTATGATAAATTGATTTTGCATATTGTCATTTAAATTTGAATCCAACAGGAGCTTTTAATTTTCCCTTATCGTACATGTTGAGGTATAATGATACGGTATCTTTTTTCCCTTCGTAAGTGACTCTGTAAATGTCTAACATCCCCATCCCTAAGGGACTGTTTCTGGTTTCGAAATGGCAGCAGCTCCCAGCTCTGTTATAGGTCACTACTTCGCCGTTTGGACCTGATAAAGAACTTAGATATTCCCGTTCATTTGCTGGTCCACTGCTTTTACCCCCAACTTTTATTGGGTTATTCTCTGTATATCCATAGTTCGAATCAGTATTGATTTCTGATGTTCTTGTTTTGGACGTTGAACAGGAAAGTAATAAGGTGAATGATAAAAAGAGAAGTTGTTTTTTCATTTTCTATGAGTTTGCGTTTCTATTATCTGTCAGTTTTTTAAAATGATCTCTAAAGCCAAAGTATTAGGTGGAAGAGAGTGGTAAAATATATTTTGTAAACATACCACAAACCTAGACACCGAAATCTTCACGATGTAAACTATGTCCCAACTAGTAAACTGGCTGGTTTGGTGTCATTTCTGATCTGCTTCGTTTTAGTTTCTTAAAAAAGTCTTTTGTAATAATTTTATTGTGATTCATGGTGGGTAATCCAATGCTTTTACGGTTTCTGTCAATTTGGGCGGAATCAGAAATATTGTTCATACCAAGATACATTGCATATAGAATATCGTCCTTTTTTACCTCTAAATGATACCGGTCAACCATGGTTGAATAGACCCGTGGAGGACATTCGCCTGTTTTTACCGCGTGTTTCAGTTGAGATTCAAAGTAGGGGTATTCTTCGGAGGCAGACATGTGGCTGAAAAATGTGAGAAGCGGTAAAAAAACATTGTCATTTCCCATCAGTCCGACTTTATTTAAAGACGGAAATCCATATTTTGTAATAATCCATTTCATAGCATTCGCATTCTTCCTGTCATTTTTCATCATCAGTTCAACATCTGCCCGTTTACCTGCCTGGTCCCGGACAAATATGGTGGTGATTGAATCCATCAGGACTTTATCTCTGGAATTTTCCCACTTCAGGAGTTCTGATTTTATTTCAATGCTGTCAATTCCATATTTCTGAAAAAGTGGTAGATGCTTTTTATACGAATCTCCATAAGGCGCAATCTCCTTAGCGAATTTAATAAGTGTCTTTTTCCCGCCAAAATTCCTGGAATACTGATCACTTAAATAAATATAATTTTCAAATTCATCTAATCTTTCCTGATTTTTGGGTTCATATTTTCTGACCAGTCTTTTATATTTTCTTACTGCAATAAGCGGTTTATCGGCAATTCTATAAATACTGTCAATCTCGTTAACCCTGTTATAGTAGTGGATATAATTTTTTTCTCTCGTCTTACACGAAACAAAAATAAATAGTAAGAAAAGAAAAAAAATAGTATGTTTCATTTGCGTTTTTTTAAATTGAAGGTAACGTTTGGATATTCTGTTGGCAGAAACTGCTATAACGGGTTATTGTAAATATAACAAAAAGAACAACCAACAATAATCTTAATAGTGAAACACTTGTTTCACCATTCATTATTTAATTCACCGTAATAAACTTTTCTAAAAGCGCCGGAAGCTTAGTTTCGGAATTAATCTGATCATTATTCCAGAAACTCATCACACAGCTCACGTTTTTGTTTCTGATGTTTTCTGCGATATAATAAATGGTCAGCGATTTTCCACCCGACATTCCGGCTAATGCAGAGGTCAGCCCTGTGAAATCATAAACCACTTTCTTCGCTTTTGTGGGAACGCCCTCAAATTGGAGATCTACAAGTTCTTCAGAGGTAACCTTTCCTCCCTTTCTTGATTTCGTGACGTTAAGTTGGTTTTCAACTGATTCTTTTGCATCCTGCAGCGTCCTGTGAATACTCCAGTTCATTTCTCCTGAATATGGACATTGAACGGTATTCAGAAAAGTCCAGTAACACCTGTTTCCCAGTTCAACACTTCTTCCTGCAAAATCAATCGAACCAATTTCCATAGAAACAAAGTTTTGATCCGGAATATTATTGTCAATAATGGCGTTAACTAATTGCTCTTCGGTTTTCTTATCTGGTGTACCATTTTTGATAAACCAAATAACATTCGTCTTTTTATCAGGAGTTTCCACGACATAATAAGTGTCCGTTTGAAAATTATCGTCCGTAATCTTTTGCTTCTTTGTTACAGAGAGATTATTATACCTGATCTGGTTGTTTTTTACCTTAGCATCTGATTCCTGTATCTGGTGTTTCCTGAAAATCTTTTTCAGACCTTTCTCATCAAATGCAGTATTAAATGTTTCGCTCGTCACACTGTAACCATCAATATTATACCAAATCTTCCCGTTATTATTCAAAGCAGAAAGTCTGTCAAAAATAGTATTCTCCTGCGAAAAGCTAACAGAAAAAATGAAAATGAAAAAGAGTTGTAGTGTTTTCATATCAAACGGTATGTGTTGTTATTACGTCTAACGGCTGTATATTTCACTAATTTTTGTACATATAACTAAAAGGACAATTAGTGAAAATCTTCATGATGTAAACTTCAGCCGCGCTGATAGAAATACACTGTTATCTGCTGTCCCTTTTTATCTTTTTGAATCTGAGTCTACAACTTTTAAATATTCCTCTATAGCTTCCATTCCCATTTTTTTCCGTCTTTCATTAACTTTTCCGGGATCAATAACATTGTCAATAAATGCATTTCCATTTTTGTCGAAAGTTAATTGTGTTCCATAAATTTGCTTTCTTCCATTTATTAGTTCAACTCTGTCTGTCAAATATGCAACCTGTCTTTTATCTGCTTTGTTAATCTTAGCCGCTACTTTTATTTTAGCGAGATATTTTTCCATTGTTGAAAGTTTATCAGTGTGCTGAATAACCAAAAATAAAGCAAGATTTGCATCATTTCCAATTTCGTCTTTCCCGAGCCAACCTAAGCTATCAATAATTTGAGTCACAATTTTTGTATTTCGTCTATCAATTGGATTTTGTTTCGCGGGAATATATGGATTTCTAAATCTTTGGTCAGCCTTTAGGACTTTTTCCAAAGTTTCTCTGATTGCTGAATGTTTGTTTTTCCTTTCACAATTTAGTGTGAAAGTCGTCAAAATTATTAGTATTAAAATGTTTAATAACCGCATTTTGTTTAGATAGCAGAAAACTCTCAAATATACAAAAGTTCTCCCGTTGGCAACCAGATTTTATTCATTCTAATTATTTCTGGTCTTAGTGTTTGTCAATTTCAGACGTTTTGTGATAACCCTCCTAGACTCCCAACATCGAACAGTATACGGACAGTGTATATACAGCGGATATAGAATGGATATACTACGGTTAGACAAAGGATATACAAAGGATATAGAAACTTGTCATTCATTTCTTTCCTCAGGCTGCTGTTTCCTTTGAAAATCCCTGTCATACTGTGCGTTTACCTCATGTTGCCTGAGAACAGCAGTTTTCCCGTAAATGGACAAAACTGCCCTTTTCTTTCCCTTATTGGAAATTTTTGGAAAAAAGCGGCAATCTTTACATTTTAGCACCAGCTTTTCCTACCTCGGAGATTTTTGCGTTAGGAGATTCTCAAAGGCAGGGTTCAAACAAAGAAAAAAATGAAGCAAAAAGTAAGTATATTAATCTCTCGCTAATTTTCCTGATAACGCTGATGATCGGATTTAATGAGTTGAATAACGACCTGGGAGATTTTTGCGTTAAGAAAAACTGCCTTTAAGCCCTCGCTGATTCACAGATTTCGCTGATTTCCCAAACCATACTTTTGCTTTCTCGCAGTGCAACGCTTCTAAATATTGCTGAAACGACCTAGGAGATTTTTGCGTTAAGAAAAATTACAATTATTTCACCTCCGATCCTGTCAACATCCCCCGCATAAAAATCCCCACTGTTTGAGTGGCGGCATAAATCTATAATCGAAGCGACACTTACTTTTCCGCCCGAGTTTGGGGATTTTGTTGAAATAATTGTGATTTTTTAGCGAAAAGATCCAGTATTGATTTTTTCGTTCTTTTGCATCAAGGCAAAAGAACTTAAGATAAAAAACAACGACCTTTCTTGCACTCTCCTTCGTGAATCCTTGCCGCCGCTTCCCAAAAAACACCCTTTTTGGCAAGAACTCCGCAACAACTCCGCAAGAAACCTGCAACAACATCACCGGAAATATGCTTCAGTATACAGAACAACATCATATAACTCAGTTTAAAGGAAAGTCAAAGGAAAGGGTAACATATGTCCCCACAATTACATTTCCCGAACCGGACCAGAACCAACTGCATGGTAAAATAACCGCAGGTTCACTGCAAAAAACTTCCGTCATTTTCCCTCAATAATTTCTCCCAATTATTTTATCATCTCAATTATTTCCCTATTTTTGACCAATGGAAAATTTCGTCGTTTCTGCAAGAAAATACCGCCCCCAGGAGTTCGATACTGTCGTGGGGCAGGCGCACATTACAGATACGCTCGAACACGCCATTGAAGAAAACCAGTTAGCCCAGGCGCTCTTGTTTTGCGGTCCTAGAGGGGTGGGTAAAACCACCTGTGCGAGAATCCTGGCCCGTAAGATCAACGAACGCGACGGTTCCACTTCCGAAGACGGCTTTGCCTACAACATCTTCGAACTCGATGCCGCTTCCAACAACTCTGTGGAAGACATCCGCGAACTGACGGATCAGGTGCGTTTTGCCCCACAGGTAGGGAAGTACAAGATTTATATCATTGATGAGGTGCACATGTTGTCCTCAGCGGCGTTCAACGCTTTCCTGAAGACACTTGAAGAACCGCCTGCACACGCGATCTTTATCCTTGCGACGACAGAGAAGCACAAGATCATTCCTACCATTCTGTCCCGTTGTCAGATTTACGATTTCAAAAGAATTACGATTGAAGACATTCAGAGTCACCTGAAAAACATCGCGGCAAAGGAAAACATCACTTATGAAGATGATGCCCTCTACCTGATTGCCCAGAAAGCGGACGGTGCACTGCGCGACGCGCTTTCCATCTTCGACAGGCTATCTACATTTACCCAGAAAAACATTACCCTCGCCAAAGCCACCGAGGTCCTCAATATTCTTGATTACGACCAGTATCTCAACATCGTAGATCTGGCGCATGAAAACCGGATTCCAGATGTGCTTTTCGCCTTCAACGAGATTGTGAAAAAAGGTTTTGACGCGCATATCTTCATTGCAGGATTGGGCAGCCATTTCCGTGATTTGATGATGGCGCAGAATCCTCATACGTTAAACCTGATTGAAGTAGGCGACAAAACCAAAGCAAGATTCTCTGAACAGAGCAAAAAATGGAACGCACAGCAGTTGATTGATGCGATTGAAATCTGCAACCATGCGGACATCAACTACAAAAACTCAAAGAACCCGAGACTGACGGTAGAAATTGCTTTAATGCAGCTTTCGTCTCTGACAGCCGCAGGAACTGAGGTTAAAAAAAAAAGTATCTGATAGTAGCGCCGCTTCTTAAAACTGCAGCTCCAACCACCCAACTCCCGAAATCAGAACCCAAACCGGCCGCTTCAGAAGAAATTCCCAGGGAAGCTCCTCCCGTAATCGTAAAAACCGCCGCGCCCATTGCAGCCCGTAAGGTATCCTCCAAATTCAGCATCAGCGCAGTTTTGAACAAAACTGAAGTGGAAGAGGAAAAACCGGTTACCACCGCAAAAGAAACGCTCCCAAGCAACCACTTTACAGAGACCGACTTGCAGAAGGAGTGGGAGCAGTTCCTCAAAGATCTTCAGCGCAAAGACATCATCATTTACAGCGCGATCAGTTCCTTCAGACTGCAGAAAAAAGGTGAGGATATCGTCGAGGTCACTTATCCTTCAGAATCTGCGAAAATAGAATTTGAAAAGGTGAGGGCAGACTTCTTCAACCATTTCATGCACAAGGTAAATCATTTCAATATCACCATCGAATATAAAAATGATACCAGCCTGAAGAAAGAAATCATCACCAAACGGAAGATTTTCGATAAATTTGCTGAAATTAATCCTCTTTTAAAGGATTTAGATGAGATCTTCAAATTTGATTTAAATTAAAACAAAACGGCGTCAACATCGATGTTGACCAACTAATATTCCAATGGACTTACAAAATTTAGAAAACAGCTGGCTTCAGGATTTTTCCAGCCCTTTAATGATAGCCGGCCCATGCAGCGCCGAAAGCGAATCGCAGATGCTTGAAACTGCCCGAAGAATCAAGGAATCCAGCGCACCGGTTCCCGTTTTCCGAGCAGGAATCTGGAAACCCAGAACGAAACCCAACGGTTTCGAAGGAGTAGGAGTTATCGGTCTCAACTGGCTGAAAAAAGTAAAGGAAGAATACGGCTTCAGAACCGCTACCGAAGTGGCCAACGCCCATCATGTAGCTGCTGCTTTGGAGGCTGATGTAGATATTCTATGGATTGGTGCACGTTCAACCGTAAATCCTTTCACCGTTCAGGAAATAGCTGAAGCACTGAAAGGAACCGACAAACCGGTATTGGTAAAGAATCCTGTAAACCCCGATCTTGCCTTATGGATTGGCGCCCTCGAAAGACTTTTAGGTCAGGACGTTAAAAACCTTGGAGCAATACACCGTGGTTTTTCAACCTATCAGAAAACAAAATACAGAAATATCCCGAACTGGCAGATTGCACTGGATTTTAAGAACCAGTTTCCCAATATTCCGATGTTGGTAGACCCGTCGCATATCTGCGGTAACAGAACAGGCCTGGCCGGAATCGCTCAGGAAGCATTAAACGTCGGCTATCAGGGAATGATTATCGAAACACACTGCACTCCGGACGATGCCTGGAGCGATGCCTCGCAGCAGATTACACCGGAAGTTCTCGCAGAACTGATCAGCAATTTACAGATCAGAAACTCCGATATTTCGGTCTTTGATGATGAAATGGGGCGTCACCGTACGCTGATTTCCGATCTCGATTTCCAGCTCATTGAACTGCTTTCTCACAGAATGAAGATTTCAGAAAAAATCGGAACATTGAAAAAGGACAATAATATCGCCATCTTTCAGCCAGACCGCTGGAGAGTGATCACCGAGTACGCCAACCAGAAAGCAGATGAAACAGGAATGTCTCAGGAATTCATCGAAAAGGTTTTCAAAGCCATCCACGAGGAGTCGATTGAAATTCAGAATAATATTTAAACAATGAGCGGTTTTGAATTATTGAGTGATGAGTTGTTGGAAGCTTTCAGGAATGAAATCGGCGACCGGTTGCTCGATTCAATAAATGATGCAGGCGATTCTGAAATTGAGGTAGATTATTTTGATTTTTACAATGCTGTTTCCTCTGTTTTTTCTTCTAAAATTGAAGGTGAAGACATAGAACTCGACAGTTTTTTGAAACATAAATTCTTAAAAGTAGAGTTTAAACCGGACTATACTCTGAGGGCGAATGATTTGTTTGCAGCCTACGAACTGCTGAAAACAAAAGAGCTGAACCTCAATTATTTCCTGGATGCACATGCGATATTAACCCGAAATTTGCTGCCGAAATCGCAGCAGGGTCTGCTGCGAAATTCCCCGATGGTAGTAATGAATTCGGCTGGCAGGATCGAGTATTCAGCTACAGATCCGGGTCTCGTAAAAAGTGAAATTGATAAGCTCTTTCATGATATTAAAATTGTGTTATCTTTGGATTTAGATGAGTTCGAAGTCTTATACTACAGTTCACAGATCCATTTCTGGTTCGTGAAAATTCACCCTTTTTATGATGGTAACGGCCGTGCGGGGAGACTGCTGGAAAAGTGGTTTTTAGTATCCCATTTTAATGAAAAGGGTTTCGCTCTTCAGACTGAGAAGAATTACTATCAGGATCTTTCCATCTACTATAAAAATCTTAGAAAAACAGGATTTGAGTATGAAGACACCGATTTCTCAAAATCTTTAGATTTTATGCTTATGTCAGCAAATGCAATAATCAATAATAACAGATGAAGGGTCTTATCACCAAATCTACGGGAAGCTGGTACCAGGTTTTAGAACAGGAAACCGGAAGATTCTTTGAAGCCAGAATCCGTGGTAAATTCAAACTTATTAAAACCAGACTGACCAATCCGCTGGCGGTAGGCGATAGGGTTGAGTTCTCTCTGGAGCAGGATGAGGTCGCGTGGATTACGAAGATTGAACCGAAAAAGAATTACCTGATCCGCAAGTCGGTCAACCTATCGAAAGAAGCCCATATCATTGCTTCGAATATAGATATCGCCTGCTTTATTTATACGTTAAGATTCCCGGAAACCTCCCTTGGATTTCTGGACCGCTTCCTCGCATGCTGCGAAGCTTATAACATTAAGCCGCTCATCCTTTTCAATAAAATGGATGTCTTAAGCAGTGATGACAAAGAAATTGTTCAGAATATTGAGGCGTTGTACCAAAATATCGGGTATCAGACTTTAGAGATTTCATCCTATTCCAGACTCAATTTAGAAATACTTCAGGGCATCATCAAAGATCAGGTTTCGGTATTTTTCGGGCATTCCGGAAGCGGTAAATCAACTCTGGTCAATGCGCTGCAGCCGGATTTAAATCTTAAAACTTCAGAAATTTCATCTTCACAACTCAAAGGAAAGCACACCACAACCTTTGCACAGATGCATTTCTGGGACTTTGGCGGAAGTGTTATTGATACTCCAGGCGTAAGGGAATTTGCCATGATTGATGTGGAGAAGGAAGAAATACAGCATTACTTTCCTGAGATTTTCAGGGTGGGAAGAGACTGTAAATTCCACAACTGCATGCACATCAACGAACCGAAATGCGCCGTCCTTAATCAGCTTGAAACCGGCGAAATCGAGGAAACACGATACATGACCTACCTGAAACTCATGGAAGAGGCAGAAGAAAATACTGCCCAATAAAAAACCCAGCCGAAGCTGGGTAAAAACTAATAACCATGAAAACTCAAATTAAACATGAGAATCGAAAGTAAATTTACAACTTCCGTGCCAAAATAAATTAGCCTCTCATCAAAGGAATTTTCGGTACAAATATATAAAAGTTTTTGTACTTTTGCGCCATTAAAAAACAAGAGATATGTCAGGTAAAATTACATTCACCATGATTAAACCGGATGCAGTTGCAGATGGTCACATTGGTGCTATTTTAGGTAAAATTTCCGAAGGAGGTTTTAAGATCAAAGCTTTAAAATTAACTCAGCTAACTGTTGCTGATGCTAAGAAATTCTACGAAGTTCATGCTGAGAGACCTTTTTACGGGGAATTGGTAGACTTCATGAGTTCAGGACCAATCGTTGCAGCGGTTCTTGAAAAAGACAACGCTGTAGAAGATTTCAGAACGTTAATTGGTGCTACAAACCCTGCAGAAGCTGCAGAAGGAACCATCAGAAAAATGTTTGCAAGAAGTATTGGTGAAAACGCTGTTCACGGATCTGATTCTGATGAAAACGCTTTAATCGAAGCTGCTTTCCATTTTTCAGGAAGAGAAATTTTCTAAACCTGTAAAGTATACAACGGAAAAAGTCCCGATTTAGTTGGGACTTTTTTATGCATAAACTTTGCGCTTTCGGTTTATATTTTCAAAAGTTCAATCGTACGTTCCGGACTTTCTGAAGAGAATACCGCATTTCCTGCAACCAGTACATCAGCACCGGCATCGAAGAGCTTTGATGCATTTTCCAGATTTACGCCGCCGTCAACTTCAATAAGCGCGGTGGAGTTGTTGGACAGGATCAGATCTTTCGTTTCCGCGATCTTCTTATAGGTATTTTCAATGAATTTCTGTCCGCCAAAACCTGGGTTCACACTCATCAGCAAAACCAAATCCACATCAGCAATAATATCTTCAAGCATTAAAACCGGGGTAGAAGGATTAAGTACTACACCCGCTTTCGCGCCTTTGTCCTGAATCATGCCGATCGTGCGGTGGAGATGGGTACATGCTTCGTAATGCACCGACACCAGATCTGCACCCATGTTGATGAATTCTTCAATATATTTTTCCGGCTCCACAATCATCAGATGCACATCTACAAATTTCTTTGCGTATTGCTGTACGGTTTTCATCACCGGAAATCCAAAGGAGATATTGGGCACGAATCTTCCGTCCATAACGTCGATGTGAAGCCAGTCTGCCTGCGAACCGTTGAGCATCTCGATATCCCGCTGCAGATTCCCAAAATCCGCCGAGAGTAATGACGGAGCGATTAATTTTGTTTTCATTTTTACTTTTTTATTCTTTTTACTTTTTACTTTTTCCGTGGCTCTTTTCTCAGTGATATTTCAGATTCATATCGGGTTTTATTTTCAGGAGCGTTTCGTAAATCAGTTTAATGACATTGGAAACATCTTCTTTAGAAACCATTTCTACCGTGGTATGCATGTACCGTAAAGGCAATGAGATCAATGCTGAAGGAACGCCGCCGTTCGAATGGGCGAAGGCATCAGTATCGGTTCCTGTCGCACGGCTTGCCGCCGCGCGCTGGAATGGTATATCCTTAGCTTTCGCCGTTTCCACAATAAGTTCACGGATAACATGATGAACGCTTGGCGCAAAGAAAACCACCGGTCCGGCCCCGCATTTCTGGTCGCCTTCCTTTTTCTTTTCGATCATCGGGGTGGTGGTGTCGTGAGTAACATCTGTAATGATCGCGATGTTGGGTTTAATGGTGTCTGCAATCATATCAGCACCATATAAACCGACTTCCTCCTGTACAGAATTGGTAATATAAAGCCCGAACGGAAGTTGCTCTTTGTTTTCATGAACCATTCTTGCCACTTCAGCGATCATATAGCCTCCGATTCTGTTATCCAAAGCCCTGCAGACGAAATATTTATCGTTAAGCTCGAAAAACTCATCCGGATAAGTAATCATACAGCCCACGAAAACTCCCAGATCTTCAACTTCCTGTTTGGTAGTCGCACCGCAGTCGATAAAGATGTTTTCAAGTTTCGGAACTGGTTCGTTAGAACTGATTCCTCTTGTATGAATGGCTGGCCAGCCGAAAACTCCTTTTACGATTCCTTTTTCACCATGAATATTTACGACCTTCGACGGCGCAATCATCTGGTCTGAGCCTCCGTTCCGGATCACGTAGATTAAACCGTCGTCAGTAATATAGTTGACATACCACGAAATTTCATCGGCGTGAGCTTCAATGACAACTTTAAATTCAGCCTCAGGATTGATGATGCCATAGCAGGTTCCGTAATGATCAAACTCAATTTGGTCCACATAAGGTTTTATATATTCCATCCAGACTTTTTGTCCGTTATGTTCGTAACCTGTTGGCGAGGCAGTGTTTAAATACTGCTGTAAAAATTTTAATGATTTATTTTCTTTTTTCATGAAAAAAGGAATGAATTTTGTTATTTTAAGCTTTGATTTTATACGAAGTAAAAATAATGAATTTTAACAAACCTGTCTTATTATTTCTACTGTTTTTAGGTCTTAATGCAAATGCACAGAAGGATTCGGTGGTGATCGCAAAACCCATTAGTCAATATCCGCCGGAATTACTTAAAACAGATGAATTTGGTAATAAATACTATTACGACGAAGCCCAAAAGGCAAAAATATACGAGATTGACGGTGAGAATGTGGTGGTGATGGATGAATTAATTCTCTTTAACAAACCCCGGTTCAACAATCAGCTCGATCAGAATTACTACTATTTCCTCAATAAAAAACTCAACCGCGTTTATCCTCTGTTTCTTACTGCTCTGGAACAATACCAGGACATACAGGATGAGATGAAAAATCTGGACCGCAGCTCACAGAAAAAATATGTCAGCGAAAGACAGAATGCGTTGGCTGCGCAATATGAAGTTCAGTTGAGAGATTTAACCACAACTGAAGGCCGTGTTTTTGCGAAATTAATGAACCGTGCAACTGGGAAAACGGTTTATGAAATTATTCGAGAACTCCGCGGTGGGTGGAGTGCATTCTGGTGGAATGTGAAAGGAAATATTGCCGATGTGGAAATTAAGGAACCTTATGATCCGCGCCGAAACCGTACCGACGAATTTCTGGAATCGCTCCTGCAAAGCAACTGGAACGCCGGATATTTTACGCCTTACCCTGGTTATCAGAATTTTAAAATCAAAAAATAATAATGAAGAAGATCCTCTCTAATCTGATGCTGCTTACGGCGGTATTGGCAGCCAATTTTATGTATTCGTTTGGTGTTACAGGACACCGTGTAGTTGCTGAAATCGCAGAAAACCATCTTTCAGGGAAAGCAAAAAGACATTTAAAAAAGATAATCGGCGATCAGAAACTTGCTTACTGGGCCAACTGGCCGGATTTTATAAAGTCTGATACCACAGGAGTCTGGAAACATACCGACCAGTGGCATTACGTAAACATCAGTCCGCAGGATAATTTCAAATCCTTTTCCGACAGTCTGCAGGCGCAGGCCGGGCCAAATCTATACACGCAGATCAAAACACTTTCTGCTCAGATTAAAGATACAAACACACCAGCTAAAGACAGGGAAATCGCTTTGCGCTTTCTCATTCACCTCGTTGGAGATTCGTCTCAGCCGATGCATGTTGGCCGTGCAGAGGATTTGGGCGGAAACAGAATAAAAATAAAGTTTTTCGGTGAAAACACGAATCTGCATTCCCTTTGGGACTCCAAGCTTATCGATTTTCAGAAATACAGTTATTCTGAATATTCGGCACTTTTGGACGTGAAATCCAAAGAAGAAGTAAAACAGATTCAGGCGGGAACTCTTGAAGAATGGTTATACGACAGCCACCAAAGCGCAAACAGAATTTATGCGAATACGGTGATGGACGTATCTTACGCCTACGATTACAATTATAAATTCGCAGATTTAATGGAACGCCAACTTTTATACGGCGGGCTGAGATTGGCTAAGATTCTCAACGATATATTATAGGAGTCTTTCTTTCAGATTTTCGAAAGCAATTTTATCGACAGGCAATATAAATGGATTCTCATCTGTATGGATGGGAATCCATTCTGTTTTTTCGATACACGGATCCATGATAAGAAAATCATTTTCATCGATGATTTCAACCAGATAATATATGGTTAAAAGCTGTTCATTTTCCCGGAACCGTGATATAACAAAATCTTCCTGCGTATAAAGATGCCCGAGTATCTTAATTTTTACATTCAGTTCCTCTTCAAATTCGCGGTGCAGACAGTCCAAAACTCCTTCTCCGAATTCAAGGCCGCCGCCGGGAAGTTTCATCAGCTGTTCGCCGGCATACTCTTCATGCAGCACCAGAACTTTCCCGTCTTTGACAGCGGTAGCGTAAACGCGGATATTTAATTTATCAATCATGTTTTGCATTTAGATAAAAACAAAGTTAACAAATTCGGTCAATTATTTTAATTCTCAGACTTCAGGCAGTTTTATAGCATTGATCATTTCTCTTTTTCCCGGCGGACCGGCTTTTTTCTCTACTTTAAAATTGAGCTCCTCTAAAATCCTTCTCACGCTGCCTTTGGAGGAGTAGGTGGTAAGCAGTCCTCCGCTTTTCATTTTTTCTGAAACCATCTGGAATAAAGGTTTTTCCCATAAATCCGGCTGTACCCTTGCGCCGAAGCAGTCGTAGTACACCAAATCTATACTTGGCAATTTTAGGTCTCTGAGCTCAAAAAAATCACTGTGATATTTCGTGAAGAAGAAATTGGGAAAAAGTTCGATGGTTTTGTTCCATTCACACTGGTGTAATTTTTTGTTGTATTCCTTAATAATTGCTTCGTCAAAAAATGAATCGTAGGCTAATTCTAAAATTTCATCTTTATTAACGGGGTATTTTTCGATGGTGAAGTACTGAATAACATGATTTTTATCAGTTTTCAAAAATTCATCAATTGTCACTAAAACATTCAGTCCTGTTCCAAAACCCAGTTCTAAAATATTAATTTCACAATTATTGACTAGTTTTAGTCCATTATTTATAAATACATGTCGCGCTTCCTGTAAAGCACCATGATGGGAGTGGTAGTTCTCATTTAATTCATTGATATATAGTGTTTTGCTTCCATCTGAAGTTGTTCTGATCTCTCGTCTCATCTCATTTTTTTTCAAAATTAATTTAAAATTTTGATATTAAAAAAATTATATTAAATTTGTAGAACATCAAAAAAAATTTTTAATATGATAATTCAAAAATCTGCCAATCCGAGAATTTCAACCTTTGATCCTGAAAATTTTTCGTTTGGCAATACTTTTATCGATCACATGATTATCTGTGAATACGAAGACGGTAAATGGGGCGATGTTAAATTGGTTCCTTATGGCCAGTTGCCATTTTCACCTGCAATGATGGGGGTAAATTACGGACAGGCTTGTTTCGAGGGAATGAAAGCTTATAAGGATAAGGATGGTCAGGTTTTTCTTTTCCGTCCGGAGAAGAATTTCGCAAGAATTAATAAATCTGCAAGCCGGCTTGCAATGCCCGAAGTTACTGAGGAAATGTTCATTGAAGGACTGAAAGCCCTAATAGATATAGACCGCGCATGGATCCCGCAGGGTGAAGGAATGTCACTATATATCCGTCCGCTTATTTTTGCAACTGAGGAAGCGCTGAAAGCAAGAATTTCAAATAAATATATGTTTGCAATCGTAGCAACACCGGCAAAAAGTTATTATTCAGAACCGGTTTCTGTGCTGATTTCAGATTTTTATTCAAGAGCAGCAAACGGTGGAGTTGGTTCTGCAAAAGCGGCAGGAAATTATGCTGCATCTTTCTATCCAACCCAATTGGCAATTGAGCAGGGTTATGAGCAGATCATCTGGACAGATGATGCGACACATGAATATTTCGAGGAAAGCGGTACCATGAATGTTTTCGTAAGAATTAATGATACAATATATACTCCGCCTACCTCTGAAAAAATTCTTGATGGGGTTACCCGCGACAGTTTTATACAGTTGGCAGAAAGAAGAGGAATTGAGCTGAAAGTTGAGCCGGTTGCAGTGAAAACAGTAATTGAAGCACAAAAGAACGGTACGCTGAAAGAAGTTTGGGGAGTAGGAACCGCAGTAGTAACTACGGTTTTCAAAGCCTTAGGTTACAACGGAGAAAAACTAAACCTTCCAAGCCTTTCTCTTGAAGAAAGTTTTGCATTAACCCTGCAGAAAAACCTTGTTGACATTCAGACCAATAAAGTAGAAGATCCTTTCGGATGGAGAGTTTTGGTTGAAAAGAAGATTTTGGAAACTGTTTAATTTCCATTAAAATAGTAAAAGAGAGCCGGGAAAAATTCAATCCCGGCTTTTTCGTTTGAGCATTTGGTGCGAATTCCTTATTTTCGCAAAGTATTTATGAAAAAATTCATCATGATATCATCCTTACTGCTCATTGGATGTGCGCAGAATCAGCAGGCACATCCGCCGGTTGGTGGAATTCTGAGTGAAAAAGATCTGAATACTTCCAAAAACCGGGCGAAAAACTTAAATCAGACAGAAAGAGCACAAATTCAGGACTGGATCAACAGCCAGCAGGAAAATTTTTATCCGATGAGTCTGAATTATTGGGTAAATATTGATAATCTGCAGCAGAATCAGAGAAAAAACGATGGTGACAGTATATCGTATGAATATGAAATATATGATTTTGATCTGGTGAAGCTTTATGATCAACCCAAAAAAAATAGGAATGTTCAGTTTGGCCGTTTTGAGGAACTGAAAGCGGTGGAAGATGCCCTGCGGTATTTGAATAGAAATCAGGAGGCCAAATTGTTAGTGCCTTCGGTGCTTGGTTTCGGTACTTATGGAGATAATGATAAAATCCCGAATGATATGCCTTTAATCATCAAAATAAAAGTACTTTAAAATCAAATAAATGCTAAAGAAAAATTTTTTAATCGCAATAGCAGCGATATCGCTGACGAGTTGCACTCCAATTTATAAAAAAATGAACGTAGACAAAGAAACTTACGAAGGACTGAAAGATGGCCTTTACGCAAATTTCCAAACTTCCAAAGGAAATATGATTGTGAAATTCGAAGACAAGAAAGCGCCGGTAACCGTAGCGAATTTTGTTGGTTTGGCTGAGGGGAAAATTGAAAATAAATCCAAAGCCAAAGGAGTTCCTTTTTATGACGGAACCATTTTCCACAGAGTGATTAAAGATTTTATGATCCAGGGGGGCGATCCAAAAGGAACCGGAATGGGTGATCCGGGTTACAAATTTGACGATGAGAAAAACGACCTTCAGCACACCGGGAAAGGAATTCTCTCAATGGCGAATTCTGGACCGAACACGAACGGATCTCAGTTTTTCATTACAGAAGTGGCAACACCGTGGCTTGATGGTAAGCATACGATTTTCGGATCTGTTGTAAATGGCGTTGAAGTGATTGATGCGATTGCTAATGTAGAAAAAGGTGCACAGGATAAACCTAAAACTGATGTTGTTTTAGAAAAGGTCGCAGTATTCACCAAAGGTGATGAATATAAAAACTACGATGCTGCTTCAATTTTTAATGACGGTAAAGGAAAGATTCAGGAAAATAACAAAGCGGTTATGAACCAGATAGAAGCAGACAAAAAGAAAAAAGCGGAAGAATTTGCTGCCAATCAGCAAAAACTTGTAGATGATTTAAAAGCGGAAATGCAGTCAACTCCATCAGGGCTTTATTATAAAATTACCAAAGCCACTAACGGTGCAGCACCACAGCGTGGAGACGAAGTTGCAGTGCATTACGCAGGTAAACTTGTGGATGGCAGCGAGTTTGATTCTTCCTTTAAGAGAAATCAGCCGATCGATATTCCAATCGGTGTAGGTCAGGTTATTAAAGGTTGGGACGAAGGAATTATGCTGTTGAAAGAAGGCGAAACTGCTACATTATTAATACCATCTGAACTTGGTTACGGATCAGCGGGTGCAGGCGGAGTTATTCCTCCAAATGCATGGTTAATTTTCGATGTGGAACTGGTAAAAGTGAAAAGTAATTCTTCGAGATAAACGAAGATTTTAGAGCTTTTAACTTAATTTTAAGAATGATATAAACGAACACTTCAATCTGAAGTGTTCGTTTTTTTTGTGTATTACCGTACCGCTTTCTTCCTAAAAGCTTTATACCATTGATTAATTTCATTAAGGTGCTAAAAAAAATGTTTTTATGCAAGTTTCTTTTTTGGTGTTTATTTTTGAATAATTACAATTTACGGTTAAAATAATTAATAAAAAAAGGTGTTTTGACGGTATTTTATTTTTTGGATTGTAGGTAACTTTATTTTACACAAAATACACAGGTGATGAGAAACAAATTTATTCTGGGAATTTCGTTAATTCTATTTACGATTTCGCATGCGCAGGTGGGCATCAATACCACCACACCCAATGGAGCTACTGTTTTAGACATCAATTCCAACGAAAAAGGAATCTTGGTACCGCGTCTTACAGATTCGGAACGGGATACTAAACTCGCAGACAATGATCCGCTAACCGTTCCTCCCGCAGGAGTTGTAAACTTAAATTTGGCGGCAGGCACACTTATTTACAATACAACCGCAGACCGATTTGAATTCTGGGACGGACTGGTATGGAGGCAATTATTTGTAGCAACCAGTTCCGTAGCAGGGAATGATGGGGTGGTGAAAGTAGATTCAGGCGCAGGAGGGGTAAAACCCACGCTGAGTTTAGCAGGTGCAGGGAATACTTATGGCCCACCTGTACAGGTTTTATATACCACACCGCTAGTTTTTGCGCCGAGCCCTACCACCAGCTGGCCTGAAACGACAGTTCCATACCCTGGTGTAACAGCCAATATTTATTCGGGTGCAACTGCTGCGACACAGCGCTGGAGAGAGAATCTGATTATGGGACAGGTACACGTATGGAGGGTTGTTGCTACCGCTACTGCCGGATCTAACTCAACAGGATCTCTTCTGGCAACCTTCAAAAATCCGGATTCAGGTTTCGAAATTAATTCCATTGCCCTCCTGCCTTCAGGATCCAGTGGTGTTCCAAAAGTTGTTACTTTTTATTTCTATACAATAGCAGACCCGCTCAGCATACCTGAAGCAACTAAAGGTTATCAATTGTGGATGACGGCTGACCAGACGGTTTCTGTCCGTATAGAATCGATGACCCGAGTTTCACTGTTTAAAGATTAGCATACGACATGCAAAAAACGATCACTAAGAACGACTCAATATAAACACAAATTTATGAGAAGAATAGAAGATGCTGAAAATGCATCTTCTTTTTTATACCACTTTTTCACCGCAGATTTTACAGTATCGTGCATCGTCATCAATATCCTCGTTCCCGCATCGCCCGCAGACCTTTTCAAGATTTTGTCTTTTGTTCCTCATTTCGGCGGTCACAATCCCGGTTGGTACTGCGATGATAGAATAACCGGCAAGCATGAGAAGTACAGAGAGGAATTTTCCCAGTGGGGTGCCGGGCGAAACATCACCGTAACCAACCGTCGTTACGGTTACCACTGCCCAGTAAATACTTTGGGGAATGCTCTCGAATCCTTCGCGGTGACCTTCTACCATAAACATTAGTGATCCTACAATAACCGAGAATATCACCAAGAACAGAAGAAAAATATAAATTTTTCGGGAACTGTGTTTCAGGGCTCTTACGATGAAATAGCCATCGTTCATAAAGTCCAGAAGATTGAAAATCCTGAATACTCTGAGCATTCTCAGCATTCTTAAAATCAGAAAATACTTCGTAATCGGGAAAAACAGACTCAGGTAAAAAGGAAGTATGGCGAGAAAATCGATAATTCCGAAAAAACTGAAAATATAGGCTTTCTTATTTTTGATGGTGAGTATTCTTAAGACATATTCAACAGTAAAAAAAGCGGTAATGATGATTTCAAGGATTACAAAAAGAAGATGAAGTTTCGCATCGAAGATCTGAACACTTTCCATCATAACGATGAAGGTGCTCAACAGAATGAGGAGCAAAAGAACAAGATCGAAAAGTTTCCCAAGCCTGGTATCCGAGAGAAAAATAATACGGTAGACCTGACGTTTCCATTTTGTTCGCTCAGATATGAAGTCATGTTCCTTTTCCATAGGTTTATTCACGATTAAAATTAAAGAAATAATTCTTATTTTCGCTACAAACTTAAGAAAATGACGGTAAAAGAGGCTATTTCTCAAATAGAAAAGAAAATCCAGATCCAGCAGGCAGAGGATTTTGATAATGTAGGACTTCTATGCGGAAATCCGCAGCGGGAAGTTACAGGAATTCTGGTTTGTCATGATGCTATGGAAAATGTTGTGGAAGAAGCTATTTCAAATAAACAAAATTTAATCGTCACTTTTCACCCTATTATTTTCTCCGGGCTAAAATCGATAACAGGAAAGAATTATGTTGAACGTGCGGTTTTGAAAGCAATTGAAAATAAAATTGCGATTTATGCCATCCACACTGCGTTCGATAATGATTATTTCGGGGTAAATTTCAGAATCTGCGAAGAGTTGGCGTTACAGGATCAAAAGGTGTTGATGCCTAAGTCACAGAACCTGAAAAAACTGGAAGTCTATGTGCCGGATGATCACGCTGAAATACTTAAAGAAGCACTTTTTGAGGCTGGAGCGGGCAATATAGGTTTTTATGACGAATGCAGTTTTTCGGTAAATGGTAATGGGACATTCAGACCCATGGAGGGTTCCAATCCATTTTCGGGAACCCAAAATATCCGTGAAAATGCTCAGGAAAAACTTATTTCTGTAATTTTTGAAAATTTTAAACAGCGGCAGATCATCGCTGCAATGAAAAATGCACATCCTTACGAAGAAGTCGCTTACCAAATCATCTCGCTCGAAAACGAGAATCAGTATTCCGGACTTGGAAGATTTGGCGACCTTAAAACAGAAATGGATGAAACTGATTTTCTGAAGTTTGTAAAGGAAAAATTCCTTTTGAAGGTCATTCGCCACTCACCTTTGAACAGCAGAAAAATTAAAAGAGTAGGGGTGCTGGGCGGAAGTGGCGCTAACGGAATCCAAGCGGCGCTTTCTCAGCAATGCGATGCATATCTCACAGGCGATGTAAAGTATCATGATTTTTTTAAGAGTGAAGATAAAATGCTCATTTGCGACATCGGTCATTTTGAGTCCGAACAATTTGTAACCCAACAATTAATTGAGATTTTATCGGAAATTTTTCCTAAATTTGCAGTCTCAAAATCTGTTGAGAAAACAAATCCTGTAAATTATTTTTTATAAAAATATGGCTAAAAAAACTGTAGAAATCTCTGTTGAAGATAAGTTAAGGGCGCTTTACGACTTGCAAATCATCGATTCAAGATTAGACGAGATCCGCAACACAAGAGGTGAATTACCGATTGAAGTTGAGGATTTAGAAATTGAAATCGAAGGTCTGGAAAAAAGAGCCGAGAAGTTTCAAACTGAAATCAAAGAACAGAATGATGAAATCAGCACGAAGAATGAAGTGATTAATCACGCTAAAACTTTGATCGACAAATACAAAGCTCAACAGGAAACTGTTAGAAATAATAAGGAATTTGAAGCCTTAGAAAAAGAAATTGAATTCCAGGATCTTGAAATTCAGCTGGCTGAAAAGAGAATTAAAGAATTCGGTGTGAAAATCGCGCACAAAAACGAAACTTTTGAGGAACTGAACAACAAAATCAGTGAATTGAAGAATCACCTTAAATTCAAGAAAGAAGAGCTTGAAAATCTGGTTGCAGAAACACAGAAAGAAGAGGATTTCTTAATCGAAAAATCTAAGGAATTTGCTAAGAATATCGACGAAAGATTATTGGCTTCTTACCAGAGAATCCGCACCAATTCACCAACAGGTTTAGCGGTTGTAGGTCTGGAAAGAGGTGCGCCGAAAGGATCATTCTTTACGCTGCCTCCACAGAAACAGATGGAAATCGCGCAGAGAAAGAAAATCATCATTGACGAACACAGCGGAAAAATCCTTGTTGACGATGACATGGTTAACGAAGAAAACGAAAAAATGAAAGATATTATTAAATTCTAATAAATCTTCATCAAAAATAAAAAGGTTCGGAATTTCCGAACCTTTTTTTTATTTCTGGTAACAGGTGTAATTAACCTACAACTGCTTCTTCAAGACAAACTTTAATTCTGTTCATTGCATCCTTCAGTTCTTTTTCTGAAGCAGCATAAGAAAAGCGGATACAGTTCGGGTTGCCGAAAGACACACCGCCAACTGTTCCCACATAAGCATTTTCGAGAAGAAACATCGCGAAATCATCGGCGTTTTCAATCTCAGTTCCGTTCAGTTTTTTACCGATGTAGAACGAGATATCCGGGAAGAAATAAAAGGCAGCTTCCGGATAATTCACTTTAAATCCGGGAATTTCTTTCATCAGATTGTATACGATATCTCTTCTTTTTTGGAATTCGTCGATCATGTAACGGTACTCCGAAGGATCAGTTTTCAGGGCGGTTACCGATGCTTTCTGTGCCATCGTATTGGCGCCGCTCGTCATCTGTCCCTGGATTTTCTCACAGCCTTCCGCAAGCCATTTCGGGCAGGCTGAATAACCGATTCGCCAGCCTGTCATTGCAAACGCTTTCGACATTCCGTTAATCACCGCGGTCTGTTCATAGACCTGTGGAAATTCGGCAATAGAAGTATGTTTACCGTCGTAATTGATATATTCATAAATCTCATCGGAGATAATAGTGATTTGTGGATGTTTCGCCACAACATCTGCAATTTTTTCGAGTTCATCGTAGGTATAAACGCTTCCGGAAGGGTTGCACGGTGAACTGTAAAGTAAAACCTTTGTTTTTGGAGTAATGGCTTTTTCCAGCTGTTCTGCGGTCATTTTAAACTCGCTTTCGATAGAAGTTTCCACAAAAACAGATTTTCCGCCCATCATTTTTACCATTTCATCGTAACTTACCCAATATGGCGCGGGCAGAATAACTTCATCACCGTCATTAAGCACAGATGCCAGAACATTTAAAATAGACTGTTTTGCTCCATTTGACACACAAATCTGGGAGGGTAGATAATTCAGGTTATTGTCGCGTTTCAGTTTTTCACAGATTGCCTGCCTTAAATCTAAAAATCCCGGAACCGGCGAGTAGTGGCTGAAATTATTATTAATGGCTTCAAAAGCGGCTTCCTTAATGTTTTTTGGTACGTCGAAGTCGGGTTCGCCGAGGGTTAAACTGATGACATCGAGACCATTGGCTTTCATTTCCCGAACTTTGTTGCTCATTACAAATGTTTGCGAAAAGCTCATTCTGCTAAGCCTTTCAGAGTGTTTTTCCATAATCATTCTTAATAAATTCAAAGATAATTTTTTTCTGCAAGGTTCTGAACTTGTTTTTTTAAATTTGTGGAAATTTAAATAAAATGCCTGCTGAACTTATTGAAAAGTATTTTCCGAACCTTACCGAACAACAGAAAGAACAGTTTAGTACACTGCAAGAACTCTACGGGGAATGGAACGAAAAAATAAATGTGATTTCCCGAAAAGATATGGATTCACTTTATGAAAAACATATTCTGCACTCGCTTGGAATCGCCAAAGTCATGGAATTTGCACCCAATACAAAAGTTCTGGATATCGGAACCGGCGGCGGTTTTCCCGGGATTCCGCTGGCAATCCTGTTTCCGGATTCGCATTTTACCCTGATTGATTCAATTGGTAAAAAGATCACCGTAGTGAAGGAAGTTTCTCAGGGGATCGGCTTAAAGAATGTCACTGCAATCCATGGCCGGGCGGAAGATCTTAAGGAAAAATTTCATTTTGTGGTAAGCCGGGCGGTAACACAGATGCCGGTTTTCCTCCGATGGTTAAAGGGAAAATTCGAAAAAGAGCAGTTCAATCCGAAGCATAACGGTGTTTTATATTTAAAAGGCGGCGATTTATCTGAAGAACTTGCGGGTATGAAAGCTGAAATTTTCAGTCTTCATAAATTTTTCGAAACAGACTTTTTCGAAACCAAAAAAGTGGTATATTTATCAAAGGGAAATTTCAATTCTTAATTCATTAGATTAAAGTGATTATTGTTACTGTTTCACTAATAAATTTGCTTTTATGAAAACAATATTCAAATCAATTTTTACTGCTGTTTTACTATTTGGTTTAGCGAGTTGTAATGACCGGCTCGAGGGCGATGAAATCACCAGCACCGAACCTTTAAAAATCGACAGTGTGAAAATCGCACAGGATACGATGGATATTTACAGTACGCAGACGATCAAAACCTACTCGCAGTTCAGCACACAATGCGAGGGCTTTTACGGCTACGATTATCAGCACACTGCACCGCTTGAGCGTAAAGTGATTTCTTATAAATTTAAAACCTCTGCGGGTTGCGGTGAAATGGCGACCAGAACTTCTCAGATTAATTTCCGGCCTCAGGAAACAGGAACTTATCTCTTTAAATTCTGGACCGGCAAAGATGCAGCCGGCGCTAATACGTGGATCGAGCGTACAATTATAGTTGAATAAACACAGATCAGTATATCATTTTTAAACATCAGGATTATAAGATTTTCCTGATGTTTTTTTATGAAATTTTCCTTACTTTTCATCTTTACATTCCTTATGAAATTTCTTGATAAAATCATCACCGAACTTCTTTCCCAAACATCAGATCTGTCGGAATTCAATATTGTGCTTCCGGGTAAAAGACCTGTGGTTTTCATTAAAAAAATCCTCAGAGAAAAGCAGTATTCGGGCTTTCTACCCAACTTTTTCACCGTAGAAGATTTAATTAAAAATCTCTCGGGGAAGCAGCCTATTCAGGGCATTTCGCTCTGGCTCTTTGCTTTTGAGGTTTACCGCGAACTTTATCCATCGGAGGATTTTGCTAATTTTTTGAAATGGTTTCCTACGCTTTTGAAGGATTGGGACGATATCCTGAAATTTTCAGAGAGCGATGAGCAGGTTTTGGTCTACATGTTCGACGAGGAAAGAATTAAAAACTGGTCCGAAAATCTGGGAGAATCCGAAGATACGCCAAGAAAAAGATTTCTCAATTTCTGGCAGAAAATGACAGTGTTTCTTCCGCTACTTAAGATGAAGCTCAATGAGAAAAACTGGGCAACATCAGGAATGATTCATGAAGCTGCAAAGAATAAAATTGAAGATTTCGCACAGAAAACTGATGAAAAATTTGTCTTCTGCGGATTTAATGCGTTTACTCCTGTAGAGGAAAAACTGGTTAAGAGTCTTTTGCAGTGGGATAAAGCACAGTGTTTTTTTCAGGCGGATGAGTATTATGTGAATGATGAAAGACAGGAAGCCGGAAAATTTCTGCGCAGCCATAAAACCTGGAAAGAATTTAATGAAAGCCGGTCTTTCACTTGGATAGAGAATGATTTTGCGCAGAAAAAAAAGATCAAAGTCTACGAAGTTTCGGGGAACATAACCCAGGCGAAAGTGCTGCCTGAAATTTTTAAAGAAATCAATCCAGAGGATCTGTCGAAAACTGCCGTTGTTTTACTCGACGAAAATTTGCTTCCTGCAACTTTAGATGCGATCAGCACGGTAGAATATCTTAACATCACCATGGGATTCCCGCTGAAAAATCTTGCGTTCAGCAATGCCATGAAAAAACTGTTTTATCTTCAGAAACAGCTTGAACAAAAGGATTCTTCCTATTACTATAATGATGTGCTTGCCGTTTTAGAAGAACTTCCGAACGGAGACGCAGACAGAAATATGATCTCGGTTTTCAAAGCGACCATTGAAGAAAGAAATATTGTTTATATATCCAAAAAACAGTTCTCAGAGTTGCTTTCTGATCTATCTTATTTTCAGCTGTTTCGGAGACCGCCGTCTGTAAATGAATTTTTAGATCTTCTGATCAGTTACTGTTATGCGCTGAAATTCAGAGAACTGGATGATATTTTATATGAAAATATTGCTCACTTTGAAAAGAGTTTTAAGATCATTAAAAATCAGCTTTCGCCATATTCATTCCCTATCAATATGGAAACGCTGGAAGTGCTGATCAACCAGCTCGTGAGTTCTGAGGCTATTGACTTTCAGGGTGAGCCGTTAGCGGGTTTACAGGTGATGGGGCTTTTGGAGACTAGACTTTTAAACTTCGAAAATATTATTTTGCTCTCTGCAAATGAAGGAAAACTGCCGCTCGGGAATTCACAGAATACCTATGTACCGTTTGATATCCGCAAACATTTCGGGTTGCATACATTTCTGGAAAACGACGGAATTTACGCCTACCATTTTTACCGTTTAATTCAGGACTGCAATAATGTCCATCTGCTTTTTAACGCCTTGGGTTCGGGAGTAAATACGGGGGAAAAGAGCCGTTTTATTACCCAGATCGAGATTGAAGATCCCCATCACCAAATTGAAAATATCATCATCGAAAATTCTTCGGATCCTATACGCCAGGAGCCGATGCACATTGAGAAAACAGAGACGGTGATGGAGAAACTTGATGAATGGAAAAAAAGAATTTCTGCATCGCACCTTACTTCATATATTTATAATCCTGTGGATTTTTACCTTACAAAGATCCTTAACACCCGGGAAGCCAGTGAGATTGAAGAGGAACTCTCGCAGAGAAGTTATGGGAATCTGGTGCATTACGCCCTTCAGGATATTTATGAAAAATTTATCGGTAAAAAATTAACAGTTAATGATTTAGAGTTTTCTGATGAAGTTATTGTTAAAGTCATTAACCAAGCCATCGAAAAACTGAAACACCAAACAGAATTCTACGAAAAGGGCATGAATTTCATTCATAAATCCATTGCAGAAAGGGTAGTGCGGAGCGTCATTGAATATGATAAGAAATTGCTGTTGGAAGGAAATTCACTTGAAATTTTAAGTGTTGAAGGTAATTTTGAAAATGTTGAATTTTTCCTCGATGAAGAAAAAACAAATCCGGTTTACTTCTATGGTTTTATCGACCGGATTGACCGTCTGAACGGAAATCTCAGGATTATTGATTTCAAAACTGCAAAAACGAAAAATCTTTCGGTCTTATTACCGAAAAAAGCCGGAGACGAAGAAAAGCTTGAAAAATTATTTTTCAGAGACGATTATAAACAGGCGATGCAGCTTTGTGTGTATGCCTATTCGGTTTTAAACGAAGAAAAATTTCCCGATAATTATCTGCAATGCGGAATCTGGAGTTTTGCTGAAGTGACAAAAGGAGTGCAGAATCTTCATCTTTTCGGAGAAAGAGAAATCTCCAAACAGCTTTTAGAAACTTCGATGAAATCTATTAAAAATGTAATTCTCGATATTCTGGATCCACAACTGGAGTTTGTTGAAGAAGTGAAAGAAACGTGGGGAAATTAACTGAAAAAGCCTTCAGGATTTCTGAAGGCTTTTTTTATAATATTTAAATCTCTATCCGAAGGCATTGATTCCTGTTACGTCCATTCCTGTAATGAGTAAATGAATATCGTGGGTTCCTTCGTAAGTGATCACCGATTCTAAATTGGCCGCGTGACGCATCATCGGGAATTCTCCCATGATTCCCATTCCGCCAAGCATTTGTCGGGATTCTCTGGCAATATCAATCGCCATTTTTACGTTGTTTCGCTTTGCCATTGAAATCTGTGCAGGACTTGCTTTATGAGCATTTTTCAGGTTCCCTAACTGGAGGCAGAGCAACTGTGCTTTGGTGATTTCCGTTAAGAATTCAGCAATTTTTTTCTGCTGTAACTGGAAGGATGCAATGGGTTTTCCAAACTGTTTTCTTTCCTTGGAGTATTGAACAGCTGTACAGTAACAGTCGATTGCAGCGCCGATTACGCCCCATGAAATACCGTATCTTGCAGAATTTAGGCAGGAAAGCGGTCCTTTTAATCCAACTACTTTTGGTAACAGATTTTCTTTCGGAACTTTCACATTATTAAAAACCAGTTCACCGGTTTTGGAAGCACGCAGGCTCCATTTATTATGAGTTTCTGGAGTGGTAAATCCTTCAAAAGCACGTTCTACAATCAATCCTTGAACTTTTCCGTCTTCATTCTTTGCCCAAACTACTGTGATGTCGCATAACGGCGCATTGGTAATCCACATTTTAGCACCGTTCAGCAAATAATGGTCGCCTTTATCTTCGAAATGGGTTTCCATAGAACTCGGGTCAGAACCATGATTGGGTTCTGTAAGACCAAAAGCACCGATCATTTCGCCTGATGCGAGGTGGGGCAAATATTTATGTTTCTGTTCTTCAGAACCGTATTCGTTGATTGGGAACATGACGAGTGAACTCTGTACAGAAGCCGCGGAACGTACCGCAGAATCGCCTCTTTCGAGTTCCTGCATAATGATTCCATAGGAAATCTGGTCAAGACCTGAACCCCCGTATTCTTCAGGAATGTATGGCCCCAAAGCGCCGATTTTCCCCAACTCTTTCATCAGGTTGGGAATATCGGTGTGATTCTGTGCCGCTTCATCTATTTTCGGCATTACAAAACTTTCAACCCAATCTCTTACAGATTGTCGGATTAACTTGTGTTCATCAGTTAAAAGTTCATCCATGAAGTAGTAGTCCGGAATGGCTGTTAGCGGGTAGTATGACATAATTTTTAGATTTGCCTAAAAT
The DNA here is from genome assembly GCF_024171485.1 of Chryseobacterium sp. HSC-36S06. Lineage (GTDB taxonomy): Bacteria > Bacteroidota > Bacteroidia > Flavobacteriales > Weeksellaceae > Kaistella. The sequence continues at coordinate 580,213 of NZ_JALJZX010000002.1, read as the reverse complement.
TAGGATTTTTCGGAAAGGTGACGAAATATTTCGGAAAATATTTAAGGAATTAATGGTTGTTTTTTATCAACAAATTTGTAGAGATAAGGGGCTTTGTTGGCAGAACCGTCGAAGAATTTCTCCAGTCTTTCTAACGTATTAAGTGCCAGAATTTTCCGCTGAAAATTATTTCTACGGAATTTCTCGTCCAAAACTGTTTCATAAACAGTCTGCAACTCCTTCATCGTAAATTTTTCCGGAAGAAGATTACTTGCAACGATTTGAGTATCAATGTTTTTACGGATATGTTCCAGCCCGGAACTGATGATTCTTTCATGATCGAAAGCCATTTTTGGAAGTTTATTCACTTCGAACCATTCGCAGGTTTCATTAAAAGAATCCGGAAAAGTATCAACCAGTGAAAAATCGATCAGGCTGCAGTATCCCACCGTGATAAATCGCTGAAAAATCCAGTGATCAGGCGGAACTTCGATATTTTTATTTTTCAGTAGAATTTGGTGAACATTGTTTTCGGTTCTGTTTTTTTGACCGAAAGTGTGAAACTGTTCCAAAAAAATATCTGAAAGATGCGTTCTTTCATAAAGTACCCGGAAAGCAGCCTCGTGAAGGTCTTCATCATTAAAAACAAATCCGCCGGGCAAAGACCAGAGATCCAAATCATGATATTTCAGAAGCAAAACCTTTAGAATATCGTGATGAAACCCAAAGATTACACAATCCACGGAGATATGTTCTACAAATTCCCTGGTGTCAATAAGTTCCTGTAAATTCTGCTTATTCTTGGAGTCGTCTACTTTCATATCTCACAAATCTAATAATTATTTTCTTTTTTTGAGACAAAAGACCGGAAATAAATGAAACTTAGAAATAATAAACCAAAAACGGCTCCGGAAATAAATAGTGCATAGTAGCCACCATATTCAAATTCAAATACATAGGACATAATAATAGAACCCACCGAGCTGCCTAAGGAAGAGAAAATAACAATCAGACTGGTAAACAAATGAATTTCTGTCTTACCAATATTAGTGATCATTTGGGAGCTGATAACCGGATAAAGTGGTGAAAGAAATAATCCGATTAAGGGAAAAATATAAAGTGTAATCTGCAGATAACCGTTTGTTACCAATGCCTGGAATAAGAAAAGCATGCCCAGAATGGCTACAGTACACCCAATAAAATATTTTGCCAGGGAAAAATGCTGAATAATCCGTGAGGTAATTATTCTCCCGATGTATGAAAACAAAGCCAGAAATGCCGAAGCCTGGAGCGCAAAGAAAGAATTCACATTCAGATGCTTTTTGTAAAAAGAAGGAAGCCAGGAATTGAAATTCTGTTCAATAAAAACAATTGCAAAAATAATCAGAAAGAAGAGAAAGTATTTTTTGCTGAAGAATCCTGATACCTCACGAAATGAAAATAGTTTTGAACTGTCAGCATCTTTCCCAATTTGTGCATTCAGCAGCAGTAAAATATTGATGACTGCTAACAGAGCAATTATCCAAAACCCGAATTTCCAGTAATCAGAATATTCACTGGAAATAAGCCATCCAAAACCAATATTTACCACGAAAATTCCAATCATAAATGAGGCCTCAACACTGCTCATGACTTTTGCCAGAGGAATTTCTTCCAGAATAGTATTTCTTAAAATTCCGTACACCGAAATTTTAGCTACAGAAAAACTGATTCCTATGATGGCAAACCAAAGTTTAAAAAACCAGAAACCTCCGACAAAAGGTAGTAGGAGACTGCAAACGGCCACAGTCGAGAGTGAAAAAATTAAAGATATTTTGCTGCCAAAACGGTTGATAAATGTGGCTGCGAAAAGAGAGACAATCGCAATCGGTAAATCCTTAAAAGCCTCCAGGAAACCCAGATTAGTGTATGAAATGTTTTCTTCAGAAAGCTGCAGAATAATAATTCCCATACAGTTTAAAACCATGGAAAAAATCAGAAAACTGATTTTAAGAGGAAGTGCAATCCTGGAATATTTTTGAATCATTTTAGAAAAACATGATTTTTTATTGCAGAGTTAATATTTGGGGAAGAAAATTTATTGTCTGTCTACGCATATTTAACTAAAATTAAGTATTTAGAGCCTCAAAAATAGAGGAAAAAATGAAATTAATTAAAAAAAAATTAATTGTATTGAAAAAAAGATTACATTTATTGTCTCAAATTGAGATAACAAAAACTATAAAAAATGAATTTAAATTATTCTAAAAGTCTCGGGTTAATCGCCGTACTTTATTTCACTTTTGGAGTTAACGCTCAGGTTTCAGATTCTATAAAAGAAAAGAATATTGAAGAAGTAGTAGTGATTGGTTATGGATCTGTAAAAAAGAAAAATGCCACCAGTGCTATTGAGAACATTAAAGCTGACGTCTTCGAAAATCGCCCGATTTATAACGTTGGCCAGGCATTGCAGGGAAATGCCGCCGGTGTAAGCGTTATCCAGAATTCCGGTAAACCGGGACAATCGCTGAACGTGAAAATTCGTGGTAACAACTCCATTTCATCGGGAGTAAATCCTTTGTATGTGGTCGATGGAATCCAGACATTTGACATCAGCGGAATCAACACCGACGATATTGTGGATATGACGATCCTGAAAGATGCTACATCCACTGCGATTTATGGTATCAACGGTTCAGGAGGAGTTGTTATCATCACTACAAAAAGAGGAAAGGCGAACAAGCCTCAATTGAATTTTAATGCGTATTGGGGAATTTCTAATAAAGTAGACAACGTCGATGTTCTCAATCCGGAACAATACAAAGCTCTGATATCCGAAATAAATCCGGCCTGGTTAAATACGATTAACGATCCAATGTATGCCGGAATTAATACGGATTGGAGAAAAGAAGTATACCGTACTGGCTTTGATCAGAATTATAACGTCAACTACGCATTCGGAAATGAAAATGTAAGAGCTTATACGGCATTGGGATATCAAGGGATCACTGGTATCGTTTCTCCTTCAGATTTCGGAAGAACTTCTGCGAAAGTAAATCTTGATGCGAAAGTTACCAACTGGTTGAAAGTAACCTCAAGTATAAATTACATCAATACAAGCTTAAACAATACGTCAGATAATAACGCGGGAGCACAAGGTGGTGTAATCTTGTCTGCTTTAACAACGCCTACTTTTATGCCCGCTTACGGAAGTCAGGTGAATATAAGACCTACCGATTCGTCAGGTGAATATTTGAATGGCTACAAAGACGGACAATTTGCATTAAACCCTTTTACGGGAGGTTGGGAAAACCCGGTTTCTTTTATGAACAGGGAATCCGACAGAACCAAAACTCAAAGATTTTTATCCAATCTGGGAATTGAGGTTAACCTTCTTAAAGATTTAGTTTGGAAATCCAGCGTTTCCTTAGACCATATCACCTCTACAAACGACCGGTTCCTGGATCCATATCGTTCCGAATGGGGAAGACAGCAGAAAGGAAGTGGCTCTGAAACGAATTTAACTTTCCAGGATTTCAATTTTGAAAATACACTGAACTATACCATAAAATCAGGAATCCATGATTTAGGACTATTAGGAGGTTTCCAGATGCACGAGCGTATGAATGATGGTCAATATTATTGGGGAAGCCAGTTTACAGACCCTTTACAGTCTCACTTTGTTTATGATGCTTCTAATCCTGCACATGGAGAAATATACAGGAAAGAAGTTTTGAGAGAAGCATCATTTTTTGGTAGAGCTGTCTACACTTTAGCGAATAAGTATACAGTAATGGCTGTGTTCCGTGAGAATGGAAGTTCGGCGTTAGCAGATGATAAAAAGTGGGGATTCTTCCCCGGAGTATCTGCTTCCTGGAACATCGGAAACGAAGATTTCTTAGCAGATAACAATGCAATCTCCGAACTGAAAGTTAGAGGGGGCTGGGGAAAAACAGGAAATGCTTCCGGAATACCTATCTATGCTCACTACAATTTGGAGAGACTTAATAAAGAAGGAGGTAGCTGGTCTACTTACCAATGGGGTAGTGATATAGGCTGGGAAGTGACAACTGATACCAATGTAGGGATAGATTTTGGCTTTGCTAACAACCGGATCAAACTTACAGCAGATTTTTATAAGAGAAAAACCGATGATCTGATTATGCCGATTGAAATGGGATCTATAGGAAATATCTTGAGAAACGTAGGTTCCATGGAAAATAAAGGGATGGAATTTACCTTAAATACGGTAAATATTAAAAATGAAAATCTTACTTGGAACACCAATTTCAACATTTCATTTAATAAAAGTAAAGTTTTAGAACTTAAATGGATGCCAAATATTGATAAAGCCGGAATCCCCGGCGCAGGAAACTTAGTAAGATTCTCTGCAGGACAAACGGTTGGTGCTTTCTACGGTTATCAGTTTGGCGGAGTAGACGCTGCGACGGGAGATATTATCTACAACGATCTTGATGGAAACGGTATGCTGGGTGCTGGTGACAGAACTTTTATAGGAGATCCAAATCCTGATTTCACATTCGGATTTACGAATAACTTTTCGTACAAAAACTGGTATATGGATTTGCTGATAACAGGATCTTATGGAAATGACATCTTTAACGCTTCCCGTTTCGAGTTGGAAATGATGAATGATCATAAAAACCAGTCAACCAATGTATTGAACAGATGGATGAAAGCTGGTGATATTACCAATGTACCAAGAGCTAATGCAGCAAATGCGAAATTGGTTTCCGACAGATTTATCGAGGATGGCTCTTTTATCAAGTTGAAAAGTGCAACATTGGGATATAATTTCAACAAATCCTTCAAAGGAATCAGTAAGCTTAATGTATATGTAACCGGTCAGAATTTATATACCTGGACTGATTATACAGGATTCGATCCGGAAGTTAATGCATTTGCTTCTACTAACGGAGTTTCGGGTATCGATTACGGAACTTATCCTCAGGTAAGAACGTTTATTTTGGGACTAAAAGCTAATTTCTAATCATTTAAATTTAACAATTATGAAACTTAATAAAACTATATATTATCTATTTTTGGGTACTGCATTAAGTATCGGAACCGTTTCCTGTTCAGATTATCTGAATACAGAACCAATTACAGACAAAGGTTTTGATCTCACCGAAACTCCTTATACCAAAGCTTCCGAGGCCGAAGATCTAATGAAATCTATGTATGTAGGTCCGGGGTTTGGACATTCCAATTACTGGCAGCTGGATTATTTTGCGAATGGCGGAATGCAGACAGATGAGGCTTATGTAAGTGGGGACAATCAGGATAACAGACAGCAGGCAGAATACAGAATTCTATCTACAAACGGCAACGTTGATAGAAACTGGAAAGCAATTTATGAACTGATCAATAACTGCAATAAAGTGCTTAATTATGTTGACGGTATACAGGATCCTGCATTAACCGCAGAACGAAAAGCAGAGATGAAAGCCGAAGCCGCTATTGTAAGAGCATTGTACTATTTTCATGCGGTACAGCTTTGGGGAGATGTTCCAATAGTAACCAAAGCCGTTATCGGAGTTACTTCTGAAAATTTTGAGGAGATCTATAACCAGGTTTTTCCGGCAAGAAAATCTAAAGAAGAGGTATATTCATTTATTATCTCGGATCTGGAAGGGGCCATACTTGCGGCTCCCGGTTCTTCAGTAAGCAAATACCGCGCAACGAGAGGTGTTGCGCAGGCACTTTTAGCTAAAGTATACGCAACAAAACCTAACCCGGATTATGCTAAAGTTGTTCAGTATGTTGATCAGCTATCAGGATCTTACAGCCTTTTACCGGATTACAATCATCTGTTTGATGGTAATCATAATGCCAATGCAGAATCTATTCTGGAAATTAATGCAGACGCAAGCAATATCTGGTGGTGGGGAACAGGAATGTTTATTGGTGACGGATGGCAGCGTTTCAATTTGCCAACCCACGATTTGGTAAATTCGTTTGATGCTCAGGGTGATAACATCAGAAAAGCAAATACCATTAAGTTTGATGTCGGAGTTAGCGACACCTACTGGACTGATAAAAACCACTATCCGTTTGCCTATAAGCAAAGAATTCAGGACGGAACACAGCATACCTACATCATCAGATACGCAGACATGCTGTTATTAAAAGCTGAAGCTAAGGTGAATCTTGGAGCGTATGCCGATGCAGAAGCTTTAATTAATCAGGTAAGAAACCGTGTTTCCCTACCGAATGTAGCAACTATTACCAGCAAAGAAGACGGTATGAACAAAGTTTTGAAAGAACGTTTGCTGGAGCTTGCTTTTGAAGGCCACCGATGGTTCGATCTTAAGCGTACAGGCAAGGCTTTAGAGATTATCAAAGCAAGAACCAATGGACAGGGAAGTCAATTAAGCTATGTAAACAATCTTACAGAACAAAGATTGTTGTGGCCAATTCCTCAGTCTCAGATGGATAACAACCCGAACCTTACCCAAAACGCTGGATATTAACTTTGATGATGATAAAATCAAATAAATCTTTATTAAAAAGTGCTGCACTTAGCGGTGTGGCACTTTTTTCATTATTTTCCTGCGGGAATAGAGTGTTGACAGAAACCGAAAATTCAGAAGCAAAAAAAATCGAATTTTGGCTCACAAAAGGTGATGGCTCTGTAAAACTGCAGCAACAGAATGCATTCCATTTTGATAATGTATCGAACAGTTTCCCCAACATAGAAATTGATGAATCACAGAAATTTCAAACCGTTGACGGATTTGGATACACCCTTACCGGTGGAAGTGTTCAGGTCATCAACACGCTTGCAACCGATAAAAGAAAAGCGCTTTTAAACGAAATTTTCGGAAATGACGGGAATTCCATCTCTGTAAGTTACCTGCGGTTAAGTGTAGGCGCTTCAGATCTTGATGGTGAAGTTTTTTCCTACAATGATCTTCCGCCGGGACAGACGGATCTCAATTTAGAAAAATTCAGTTTGGCAAGAGACAAAAATTTAATCTCCATGCTGAAGGAAATTCTCGCCATCAATCCAAAAATTAAAATAATTGCTGCACCCTGGTCGCCTCCTGTTTGGATGAAAGATAACGGAAGCTCCATTGGCGGAAGTTTGAAACCTGAATTCTACGGAGTTTATGCTAAATATTTCGTGAAATATATTCAGGGAATGAAAAAAGAAGGAATTACGATTGATGCAATCACGCCTCAAAACGAACCGCTGTATCCTGGAAATAATCCAAGCCTTTTGATGACTTCAGAAATGCAGAAAGATTTCATTAAAAATCATTTGGGTCCCGAATTTAAAAAATCTGGCGTTTCGACAAAAATCGTGGTATACGATCACAACTGCAACAAACCCGAATACGCCATCAATATTTTAGATGATCCGGAAGCCAATAAATATATCGACGGTTCTGCGTTTCACCTTTACGAAGGCGATATTTCAGCTTTAAGCACGGTTCATAATGCACATCCCAATAAAAATCTTTATTTCACTGAACAGTGGACAGGCGCTAAAGGTAATTTTAAAGATGATCTGAACTGGCACACAAAAAACGTAATCATCGGTTCAATGCGAAACTGGAGCAAAATCGCCTTGGAATGGAATTTAGCTAATGATACTGCTTTCCAGCCACATACTCCGGGCGGATGTACCGAATGTAAAGGCGCCATCACCATTAATTCTTCCGGGGATTTTACCAGAAATGTTGCTTATTATATTATTGGACATGCTTCGAAATTTGTTCCTCAGAATTCGGTTAGAATTGCTTCAACACAAACTGAAAATATTGCCACCGCAGCATTTACAACTCCTTCGGGTAAAACAGTGCTCATCGTTCAAAATGACAGCGAAAGTGCAGAGAACTTTAATATTAAGTTTAAAGGAAATTCTGCTTCTGTCTCACTTCCGGGCAAATCTGCAGCAACGTATATTTTTTAAAAATCCTCATTAATGCAACAGAAAATCACCATATTCTTATTCTTTTTCGTGATAAAATTATTTACTGCAGCCGTTTCTGTACCTCATTTTTTCTCTGATAATATGGTGTTGCAGCGGGATGCGAAAATTCCGGTTTGGGGATTTGCTGATCCCAACGAAAAAATAACTGTTGCATTCAAAAATCAGATAAAAACAGCTGTGGCTGATGCTTCCGGAAATTGGAAAGTAATTTTAAATGAAGAAAAATTTGGTGGTCCGTTTGAAATGAAAATTTCAGGCAGTAATCAAATTATCATAAAAAATATTTTAATTGGCGATGTCTGGCTTTGCAGCGGACAAAGCAATATGGAGTGGAATCTTGCAAGAGTTGATGGTTATCAGAATGAACTAATTGAGCAGAATTTTCCTCTAATCAGACATCTGAAAATTGAAAGATCAATTAACACTTTGCCGCAGAAAAATATCGAACCGACCGCGTGGAAAATTGCCAATCCTTCAACGATAGGAGATTTTTCGGGTGTTGCTTATTTTTTCGCAAAGAAAATGTACCAGGAAACTAAAATTCCGATTGGCTTAATCAATTCTTCCTGGGGCGGAACCAATGTTGAAACCTGGATTCCAAGAGATGGTTTTGAAAATTCCGAAGACTTTAAAGCGATGATTTCAAAAATGCCAAGAATCTCTCTGGATTCTTTGGTGAAATTTTCCACTGCCTCGAAAATCAGTGCTCTTCAGAAAAAACATAAGATAAACATTGATGATTTCAGTGAAACTTCGTACTTAAAAAGTGATTTTGATGACACCAAACTCCCTGAAATTTATCAGCCGAAAAGATGGGAAGAACAAGGTTTTGAAGGATTAGACGGAATTGTTTGGCTTAGAAAAAAAGTGACTTTAACTCAGGAAGATCTCAGCGGGAACGCGCAGCTTTTCCTTTCTCAGATCGATGACGAAGACATTACGTATTTCAATGGAAAACAAATAGGAACCAATAATTCCTACGATGCAGAAAGGGTTTACACTGTTCCACAAAATCTGCTGAAAGTAGGCGAAAATATAATTGTCGTAAAAATTACAGATAACGGAAGCGGCGGCGGAATTTGGGGCGAACCTGAAAAATTAAAACTGGTCACCGAAAAATCATCAATTTCACTTACCGGAAACTGGAAAATAACCATAGAGCAAATCTTCAACAGAATCAATGAAAATGAATTCCCGTCTTTGGCTTACAACGCGATGATCGCTCCGTTGGTGCCATTAAAAGTCAAAGGTTTTCTTTGGTATCAGGGCGAATCGAATGAGGACAGAGCGGTGGAGTACAACAAAAGTTTTCCGCTGCTGATTAATAGTTGGAGAGAGAAATTCGGGAAAGATCTTCCTTTTTATTTTGTACAGCTTGCAACTTTTGAAACTCCCGGAAAAAACAGCAACGAGGGAAGTTCGTGGGCAGAACTCCGGGAAGCCCAGACCAATACTTTGAAGCTGAAAAATACAGGTATGGTAGTAACCACCGATATCGGCAATCCCAATGACATTCATCCGTCCAATAAGAAATCTGTAGGGGAAAGGTTATCGGATTTGGCATTAAGAAACGGAAATGTAAGTCCGGTCTTTAACGATTTTAAAATTCAGAAAAACAAAATTTCGGTAGGATTCAAACCAGTTGTAAAACTTAAAACATCAGATGATTCTACTTACGTGAAAGGTTTTGAAATTGCCGGCGAAGATCAGATTTTTTATCCGGCAACGGCAAAAATCTTTAAAAATAGAGTAGAAGTATATAGTGATAAGGTTAAAAATCCTGCCGCAGTAAGGTTCGGGTGGAAAGGAAATGCTTCAGAGAACAATCTGTTTACGGAAAACAATCTGCCGGTTTCGCCTTTTAGAACTGATCATTTTCCACTCACAACAAAAGAAGCGAAGTATAAGGTTAATCTTGATTAACAGAAAGATAATAGTAAATACTAAAAAAATAATGATAATGAGAAAAACATTGATTACATCGATCCTGCTCGGAGTTTTTGTAAGTGGATTCAGCCAGAATTACTGGAAGAACAGTATAAAAAAAACTGCCAAAGTAATCCTTACCAATGCGGCGACAAAAGAGAAACTTCAGGATAAAGGCCTGGTCAAATTTGAAAAAATGGCCCAGCCAAAAGAAACCGATGCCTGCATTTTTGTGGATCCTGATTTTAAATATCAGAAATTAATCGGCATTGGCGGTGCTATTACAGATGCCTCAGCCGAAACGCTTTATAAAATGCCGAAAGCAAAACAGAAAGAAATTCTGGAGGCATATTACGGCAAAAACGGCCTGGGATACACCATCGTAAGAACCAATATGAATTCCTGTGATTTCTCCAGCGAATCGTACACGTATGTTAAAGATGGTGATGTGTCGCTTAAATCGTTTTCTATTGCGAAAGATGAGAAATACAAAATCCCTATGATTAAGGAAGCCCAGAAGCTTATCGGTAATCAGTTTACATTTTATTTTTCGCCGTGGAGCCCGCCGGCATGGATGAAATCCAACAACAGTATGCTGAAAGGCGGTCGGCTGAAAGATGAATATTATCAACCGTGGGCAGAATATTACATTAAATTCATCAAAGAATACGAAAAGCGCGGAATGCCGGTTTGGGGTTTAACCATACAAAATGAACCTATGGCAACGCAAACCTGGGAATCGTGTATTTATACCGCTGAAGAAGAAGGCGATTTCCTGAAGAACAATCTGGGACCAACTTTATGGAAAAACGGCTACAAAGATAAAAAAGTCATCATCTGGGATCATAACCGCGATTTAATTTATCAGCGTGCTACAACCACGCTGCAAGATCCCGAAACGGCAAAATATGCGCACGGGATCGGTTATCACTGGTACGAAACATGGAACAATAAATCCCAGCTTTTCGATAACTTAGAAGAAACCCAAAAGGCGTTTCCGAATATGTTTCTGGCATTTACAGAAGGTTGTAAAGAGCAGTTCAAAATGGATCAGATTTATGATGTTTCCCTAGGTGAACTTTACGGACGCAATATGCTTAATGATTTCAACAAAGGTACTGCACTCTGGACAGACTGGAATGTACTTCTGGATGAAACCGGCGGCCCGAATCATGTTGGGAACTTCTGTTTTGCTCCCATTATCGCCGACACCCGAACCGGTGAAGTGCATTATACCTACGAATATTACTACATCGGTCATGTATCTAAATATATCAAGCCAGGTTCGCAGAGAATCGGTAATTCGTCAAACAGAGCAGCACTTATTTCTACTGCGTTCATGAACGAGAATGGTGAGTTGGTTACTGTAATTATGAACGAATCTGATCAGGATACCGATACTTACCTATGGATTGAAGGGCAGGCCGCAAAATTGTCGGTTCCGGCACATTCCATTCAAACTGTGATAATATAACTAGTTTCTGTATTTTTTCATAACGAAAGAGCAACCAAAATTGGTTGCTCTTTTTTATTATTGATTGAGAGTAATTATTTCGTTTTAAAATTCTTTTCAAAATTTGTACAGTCGATAGGCTTCAGCGTGTGGCCTTCATATTTAAGTTGGGCAGGATTTGCATAAAAATCCCTGCTGCCTTCTGTTTTATGTTCACCAATTCCTTCAATTAAATTTCCGTCTTTTCTAAGGAAATAGATTTCACGGTCAGAGGTTGTTCCTTCAGCCTCGAAAGTATAATTTAACTTAATGGTATCGCCATTTTGGGTCCCCATTACGTCACCGAAAGAACTGTCTTTCTCGAAATTTTTATAACGCATTTTACCGGTTATAGTGCCTAAATTGTCATCGAGCGAAATAAACAGGGTATCCTTTCCCGTTACTTCCATATAACACGTCTGTAGGGTAGAAGATTCTACAGGTTCATTGCTTTCCGGAACAGTGATAGAGTCGGGAGTTGTAGTTTGTATATCAACAGTTTCGGTTGTTTTTTTCTCACAACTTAACACTGTAAGTATCATTAATGCTGATAAAATTAAGTTTTTCATAGAAGTTTTTAAGAATATTTCGGATTTTTTGGACAGTTTAAAAGCAATAATATTATGTTAAATAATATTAGAAAATACATTCAACTTTACTGAAGACAAAACTTTTGGTAAAATCAATTTTCGAAGGTTCTGCGAACACGGTTGTGGAATCATTTATCTTTTCAACTTCACCAATGCCTTCATAAAGCTTACCGGATTTGCTCAGAAGATAAATTTCGTTGAAACTGATATTTCCGCCGGTTGCAGTTCTTGACAATAACTTCAACGTGTCACCGGATTTGGTTCCAGTGAAAGTTCCCGTTGAGGAATTGCTGGATTGTGGATTATTGTAAAGCAAACTGCCGGTAATATTTCCTGCGGAGTAAATCACGGAAAGTTTTACAGAATCCTGACCGTGCACAGCTTCGTAACATGTTTCTAAATTTTCTAACTGCTGAGAATCGCCTGTAAGATTTTTTTCTGCAGACTTATCAGAATTCTGCTTGCAGCTGAAAAGAGAAAACATGATGGCCGGTATTAATACGTAATTTTTCATGATAGATTGTATTTGCTGATTAGCTTTGTAAAGATAATAATATTTAGATTAAGGTATAAATTCTCATAGTTTAAAAACTCCTATAATTTATATTATGTTAAATTGGATTTGTTTCTGCAGAACCAAGTAAGTTCTTACGCTTGGCAATCATTTTCCTTCTGTAACCTACTGCTATAGCATTTATGGTTAACAAAAATCTCCCGATTACCGGGAGACTTTTTATTATTTTTTGAGACATTTCTCAAGGAACTGATCCTGTTCCCACAAAACATGCAGAATACTTTCTTTGGCTGCATAACCGTGAGATTCTTTCGGTAAAAGAACCATTCTTACAGGTGCGCCCAGATTTTTCAGTGCCTGGAAATATCTTTCGGTCTGTAGCGTGAAAGTTCCTGGATTGTTATCGGCTTCACCGTGAATAAGCAACATTGGCGTTTTCATTTTGTCAGCATTCATAAATGGCGACATGGTGTTGTAAACTTCCGGTACATCCCAATAATTTCTTTGCTCAGACTGGAATCCAAACGGCGTTAATGTTCTGTTATAAGCGCCGCTTCTTGCGATTCCACAGGCATAATCTTTAGAATGCGTCAACAGATTTGCAGTCATAAAAGCACCGTAAGAATGCCCGCCAACTGCCACTTTGGATCTGTCAATATATCCTAAATTATCCAATGCATCGATCGCTGCTTTTCCGTTGGCAACCAACTGAGGCATAAAGGTATCATTAGGTTCTGCTTTTCCTTCACCGATGATCGGGAAAGCTGCATCGTCCAGAACAGCGTAACCTTTGTTCACCCAATAAATGAACGAGCCGTAGCTTGGGAAGGTAAAATCGTTCGGATTTTGAGTATTTTGCCCAGCAGTGTTTTTGTCTTTATATTCTGTAGGATAAGCCCAGATTAACAGCGGTAATTTTTCTTTCGGGTTTTTTCTGTCGAAATTTGCCGGGAGATAAAGCGTTCCTGTGAGTTCTACTCCATCATTTCTTTTGTATTTTATTACTTCTTTGTACACATTTTTAATGCTTTCAAAAGGGTTTTCAAAATGAGTTACCGCTGTACCTTTTCCGTTTTTAATATTTCTGATAGAATAATTCGGATATTGATTCGATGACTGCTCTACCACAAGCACATTTCCTGTTTTCGCATCCAGAATATCGATGATATTTTCTTTGGAATTTTTCAGTTTTGAGGTGTAAATTCTCTTCTTCGCAGATGAATTCAAATCAACTTCATCAATAAACGGAAACTGGCCTTCCTTCGTAAATCCTTCACCAACAAGATAGGCTTTGTTATTTTTGGTATCAATAACTGTTCTTCCGTACTGATTTTTGGTAGTGTTGAAATTACCAGGATCACTGTAAACGTCCTGATAATTGCGGTCATCAATAATTTTCGAAGCGTTATTTTTCAGATTGATGAGATAAGATTTTGTATTTCTTGTATCGTACCAGCTGTCTGAAACAATCGCAAAATCACCATTCGACCAATCAATACCACTGAAACGCTGCTTTGTTTTGAAGAAAGATTTCGGTGCATTGCTGAAAGGTGCTTCCCACAGGAAAATTTCGTCTCTGTTTTCTACATTTTTAGACTGGTCGCCTCCATCCAATGCCTCAGCATAAACCAAGGTTGAAGGCTGATCATCTCGCCAGCTCATATTTCTTTTTCCGGGTCTAACCGAAGAGAAACCTTTTGGCATAATCTCCGTAAGCGGAATTTCATTTACGGTTTTCACAGAATTTCCATCCTTGTCGTAAACTGTAGTAGTCATTGGGAATCGGCTCAGCGGAACAATGTAGGAATATGGTCGCTGTATTGTTGTAAGCATCAGATAATTTCCGTCAGGCGAAAAACTCATTCCTGAGTAAAGCGCTTCAGGTTTGAATGGAGTCAGATTTCCATTAAGAGATACTTTTACCAATTCTGCTTTTGCAAGCGTGTCGAAATTAGCTTCATCCTGTGGATTTTTTAGCAAATCCTGATAAGTTCTGTTTTGTGAAACTTTTCCGTCAGCATTCGATACTGTAGGTCCGGAAGGTATCATCTTTTTATCATCGATCAGCGCACTTCTGTTGGCCGGAATCTGTTTTACCAAAAGCGTTTCAGAATCTTTCATCCAAACGTAAGGCATTCCTAAATTGGCATTCAGATGATCTCCTGTAAGTTTTTTTGCGGTGGCTGTTGCGAGGTCCAGAATCCAAAGTTCTACTCCTTTCGCTGTGGTGTTGGTAAAGGCAAGTTCCTTTTCGTCTGGTGAAAAGCTGGTGTATGCAATTTTAGGATTCGCCGGAAGTCCTTTAACCTGAATTTCGTTTTTATCTTTTAACTTTCTTATTTTCAAATTATTAACATAGGTGATCGTACTGGAAATATTGGTCACAGGATTCACCCGTAAGCCTGCAAGCCGCATTTCTTCCTGATTGAGATCGTCTAAAGATTTGTAAGTCGGCCGGTAAGAGAAGATAAGCCATTCTTTCTTGCTGTCCATCATTACGCCTGGTGCTCTCTGGAAATCTGCAAGTTGAAGGATCTCCGCTGAGGGCTGCTGATATGTTATGCTCTCCTGTGCAAAAGCAAAGCCTGCATACAGAAGCGCGATCATTGTCAATTTGATTTTCATAAAAATATAGTTCTGTTTGTATTATAAAAAAATGCACAAACTCGCGTCAATGCATTTACTGTTTTTTTTGATGTGTTACCAGCCCGGTTCCCTTTTCCTGCCAATCATCGCATCTACTGAATATTTGCCGGGTCCGAAAGCGAAAAGCATTAAGTAAACCGAAAGATACAGCAAACTCGCTTCTCTTTTCTGGAAAGGATCTCCGCCGTGTACAATAAGTCCGGCGACACCCATGGTGATAATCAGAAAGAATACTGCAAATCTGGTGAAAAGACCCAGAATGATAAAAATTGAACAAACGAATTCCGCAAAAACGGCCAAAATCAACGAAGTTTTACCACTCAATCCCAAAAAGCTGAAAAACTGAATTTCTTCACCCGATAATAAATCCTGCAGTTTGGGATATCCGTGTGATAACATTGCAAAACCTACAAAAATTCTAGTAACAAGAAGAACAATATCAATAATCAGAGGATTACTTTTCGTTGAAGTAAAATAATTCATGAATCAATTTTTACCAAAAATAGTAAAATCCTTTGTAAAACGCAATTAACGCTAGGTTTTCTTTAGCGGTAACCGAAATTTTTTAAATCCCTCTCATTTTTTCGCCAGTCTTTTTTAACTTTTACGAATAGATTCAGATGAATTTTTTTGGCGAAGAATTTTTCAAGATCAATACGCGCTTCGGTGCCCACTTTTTTAATGGCTTCACCTTTGTGACCAATGATGATTCCTTTTTGCGTATCTCTTTCAACGTAAATAATTGAATCAATAAAGATAATTCCCTCTTTTTCCTTAAACATTTCAGTAACAACCTCCACCGAATAAGGAATTTCTTTATCGTAATTCAAAAGGATTTTTTCGCGGATCGCTTCGTTAACGAAGAATCTTTCGGGCTTGTCAGTATAAAGTTCTTTGTCGTAATACGGCGGATTTTCCGGAAGTAAAGATTTCAGTTTCGGTAAAATAACTTCGGTATTGAAACCTTTCAGCGCAGAAATAGGGAGAATTTCCGCTTTCGGAATCCTTTCGTGCCACTGCTCCATTGCTTTTTCGAGATCTTCCTGATTCGATTCGTCGATTTTATTGATCAGGATAAGAACCGGAACCGGAATCTTATTAAGTTTTTCAACTAAATATTCAAAAGGTTCAGATTTATCCAGAATATCTACAATAAAAAGGAACACATCGGCATCCTGCAAAGAGTCCTTTACAAAATCCATCATTTTTTCCTGTAAACCGTACTTCGGATCCAGAACTCCCGGCGTATCAGAAAATACAATCTGTAAATCTTCTTCGTTGTACATCCCGAAAATTCTGTGTCTTGTAGTTTGTGCTTTCTGGGTAACGATTGCGAGCTTTTCGCCCATCAGTTTATTGAGAAGTGTTGATTTCCCCACATTGGGTTTTCCAACGATATTTACGAATCCTGCCTTGTGCATTATTTCTTTTTTTGAATAATTAAATACTATTGATCCGCATAATTTGTGAATCCCTGCAAAGATAGTGAAACATTGTTTGACCATTAAAGCTACAAAAGGATTTTTATCGCTTTGCAGTAAATGTTAGAAAAAACTATCTTTGAAAGAAAACTATGAAACAATTTCTATTTGTTTTATTTATCGCAAATCTTTTCTCCGCTCAGAATTCCGATTTACTTCATACAAATTGGAAGATTACTAAAATGGTAAGTGAAATTCAACCCGATCAGTTTCCTCCACCAATGCCTTATGAACAGGTTTCCCATTTTTCAACCACTGCTCCGCAACTCAACTTGTCTTTTTTTAATATTGTTTCCGCAAATTTAACTTTCAGCGGACAGAATATTTTCACGGTAAGTAATAAAACTTGCACCTATGCAGATTATTGGGATGACAATGGAGAAGTAAACCAATTTTTTAACTCATTATGTGCATTTTTTGATAATGGGAATACTTATCATTATTATATTGCAAATACTGGGAATGAAAAAACTTTAGTTATACACAGTGCAATATTTGAAGAGATCCATTTTACATCCACAAATCTCGCAACTACAGAAAATAAATTATCCCAATATTCACTTGCGCCAAATCCGGTAAACAGGATATTGACTGTTCAAAATTCAGTGGGAATAAATTCTGTCCAAATATTTGATGTGTCCGGGAAATTGGTTTATGAATTAAAAAATGAGAATGCAAAAACTTTGGATATTAATTTGCAAAACTTTAAAACCGGAACTTATTTTATCAAATTAAATAATGATAAAACTTTTAAGATTATTAAAGAATAATGTGCTTATTTTTTAAAAACGACGGGAATTATTTCATTTTCGAGAAGACCGAATCTTTTTCTGTCTTCAGCTGAAAATTTTCTTGAATAAAAATTTATATCAGTTTGAAAACCAACACTTTTAAGTCTTTCAAAATAATCCATTCCGTACCAGCGAACGTGGTCGTACTGGCCGAAATGTTTCTGTCTTTCCTTTGGATCTTTAATGCTGAAATCTTCGTAGGATTTTTCTAAAGAATTCTTCATCGGAACCTGAAAAATTCCCCAGCCGCCTTTTTTCATCACGCGGTAAAGTTCGCTCATTGCTTTTCTGTCGTCTTCAATATGCTCCAGAACGTGGTTGCAGAAAATAACGTCGAAACTTTCATTTTCAAACGGAAGGTCTAATATATCTGCCTTAACATCAACAATCGGTGAAAATAAATCTGCTGAAGTATAGTCCAGATTCTCCATTTTTTTGAATTTCCTCAGAAATTCCTGTTCTGGCGCGATGTGAAGGACTTTATAGTTTTTGGTAAAAAAATCGGTTTCATTTTTCAGATAAAGCCACATTTGCCGATGTCTTTCAAGACTTAAAGTTCCCGGAGAAAGTGCATTTTCGCGCTGTTTTCCGTATCCGTAAGGCAAAAATTTACGGTAAGATTTTCCGTCGATAGGATCAGTGAATTTATTTCCTTTAAACAGCTGATAAATCAACGGCCGAAGAAAAATGCTTAAGTTAATAAGCATCGGTCTTGGAATTTTGTTTAAAAGGAATTTTGCGATTTTTTTCATTAAAAATCCAGCGTAAATGGTTTTTCTTCATCACTAACGATTTCCAGCGCTTCATAAATATAGCTGAAAGTTGAAAGCAACACCGGTTTGCCATTAATAATACAAACATCGTGTTCGAAATGCGCTGAAGGCGAATTGTCGAGTGAAGTTACCGTCCAGCCGTCATCATGAAATTTCACTTTTTCGGTTCCTAAATTCACCATCGGTTCAATGGCAAGCACAATTCCGTCCTTCAGAACTTTTCCGCTGCCTTTTCTCCCATAGTTAGGAACCTGAGGATCTTCGTGCATTTTTCTGCCCAAACCATGACCCACGAGTTCACGCACAACACCATAACCGTGTTTTTCGCAATGCTCCTGAATGGCGTTTGAGATATCTCCTACTCTTTTACCGCGTACGCATTGTGCAATACCTTTGTATAAAGATTCTTTGGTAACTTTCAGCAGTTTTTTGGTTTCAGGAGCTACTTCGCCCACCTCAAATGAATAGGCATGGTCACCATAAAAACCGTTCATATAAACCCCGCAGTCAACTGAAAGGATATCGCCATCAACCAAAGGTTTGTCATTGGGAATACCATGTACGACTTCTGCATTGGGAGAAATACAGAGGTTTTTCGGAAATCCGTACATTCCTAAAAACGCAGGTTCACCGCCATGATCGCGGATAAATTCGCCACCGAGTTTGTCCAGATGACTGGTTGTGGCACCGGGTTTTATTTCTTTGGCCAGCATTCCCAGAGTTTTGGAAACAAGTTGTGCACTTTCGCGCATCAGCCGAAGTTCTTCGAGTGTTTTTAATATAATCATATCAAATTAACTTTTACCAGAAAAGTCCTTTTTTCTTGTCTTTTTTCATTTTAGAATAGGCCAAAACTTCAGAACCTTCTACGCGGAATTCAATTCTGTCATTAATGATATTGTAGATTTCGCCCCATCCCGGGAAACCGCCTAAATTTCTGTCATCAATAAATAAATCGGCATCAATTTTTCTTGAAGCCTGAGCATTATCAAATATTTCACCTTCAAAACTGGAATTAACAGCGTAAAATTCAACACCGTTTTTTCTGCAGAATTCTACCGCTTCGTCGAGAGTTTTCCCGTGCCTGTAAGTCCATAGAATTAATCTGTATCCTTCGGACTGAAGTTTTCTAAGGGTTTCGAATGCAAAAGTTTTAGGCTTTCCAATTCCCGGATAGGCATCCTCTACAACAGTTCCATCGAAATCGATGGCCAGTTTCTTATTGCTTTTCATTGTTCTAAAATTTCAGATGTGCAAAGATAATAAAATAAAGGAGCGGTTGAAAAACAACCACTCCCAGAAAATTAATTATTATTCGGTATTATGATTTTACCCATTTAAACTGGTATTCTAAATCAGGAGTTGCAATTCGGTCGGTAATTCTCTGAAGTCTGCCCGGTAGTTTCATTAAATATTCCTGAGCTTTTTCGGCTTTTTCTGTGAGTCCGGAGATGTGTTCTATTTTCCAGTCTACAAGAAGATCGCTTAGAATATTGATGTAATCCTGACCGGTGTACACCATTGCGCGTTGTGCAGCATCGGAAAAATGTCCCCAAAGCTCACCGGCTTTCTGACCGGATTCACGCATCAAGTGAGCAGGCATTACGATTTTTTTGCGCATCATATCTTCAAAAGCAAGCATCATTTCGGATGGGTCGAGTTCGAATATTCTTGTAACGAACTGTTTGTAAGCTTTTGCATGTCTGGCTTCGTCAGCAGCAATTACGCCACACATTCTGGATAATTTTACATTACCGGTCTGTTTGGCTAATGACCCAACTCTTCTGTGTGAGATATTGGTAGCTGTTTCCTGAAAACTGGTATACACAAAATTCCTGTACGGATCCATGGAGGTTCCGATATCAAACCCGTCCTGAATTAAATATTGTGTTGTGATTTCAACTTCGCGCATGTTAACACGGCCACAGAGATAAAGGTATTTGTTCAGCAAATCGCCATGACGGTTTTCTTCGGCCGTCCAGCTTCTTACCCACTGGGACCATCCCGATCTGTTTTCCTGCTCTACTCCGTCGATTCCCATGATCCAGGATTCGTAACTTGGTAGAGCCTCCTCTGTAATACAGTCGCCGATTAGGGTGACAAACAGATCGTAACCCATTTCCTGGGCGTAAGTCTGGAGTTCTTCTACATCATGCTTAAAACTGTCCGCAGAAGGGTCAGGAAGAAAATCTGTAGGTTGCCAAATTTTTTCTACAGGCGTTAAATAGGAGGAAATAAAGTCATCAACTTCTTTACCCAAATTCCGCATGACTTCAATTCTAACTAACTTATTGTACATTATTTACTTTTTATAAGGAACAAATATATATTAAAATTTTATTATCTCATGCATAACTGTTTCTAAAAAAACCATAATTATCCAAGTCAGCAGATAATATTTTATAGGTTTAAGACTAACTTACAAGGATATCTCCGGTCATTATCTCAGGAACTGGAACTCCCATTACTGTTAAAATTGAAGGAGCAACATCACCCAATTTACCCGGTTTTAAATTCCATGTAAGATCTTTATCCATCACGATTAGGGGAACCAAATTTGTTGAATGCTGGGTATTTGGGCTTCCGTCGGGATTTTTCATTACATCAGAATTTCCATGATCAGCAAGAATAAAAACGGCATAACCGTGCTCATAAGCAGTTGTTGCGACTTTCTGGATGCATGCATCTACCGTTTCCGCAGCTTTCACGGCTGCAGAAAATACTCCGGTGTGTCCTACCATATCAGTATTTGCAAAATTCAGACAAATAAAATCGGCGGTTTCGTTTTTGATTTCAGGAAGAATTTTTTCTGTGATGTCGTAGGCAGACATTTCCGGTTTGAAATCATAAGTCGGAACATCTTTCGGACTAGGGCAAAGCAATCTTCGTTCTCCTATAAACTCGGCTTCCCGCCCTCCCGAAAAGAAAAAAGTAACATGTGGATATTTTTCTGTCTCTGCAACACGGATTTGTGTTTTTCCGTTGCGCTCAAGGATTTCACCCATTGTTTCCTCCAAAACTTTTTCATCAAAAACCACTTTTATATTTTGGTAGTCTTTATCATAATTGGTCATGGTAACGTAATAGAGATTCAGATGATTCATCCCAAACTCAGGAATATCATGTTGAGAAAGTACTTCTGTAATCTCTCTTCCACGGTCTGTTCTGAAATTGAAACAGAAAACTACGTCATCACTTTCAATTTTCGTCATGGGTAAATTGCTGTCTTTCAGGCAAACAATCGGCCGGAGAAATTCGTCTGTGATTCCATCTTTATAACAATTGTCAAGCGTTCCCAGAATATCGCGGGTAGGTTCACCAATTCCTCTAACCATTAAATCGTACGCTAATTTTACCCTTTCCCAACGCTTGTCACGGTCCATTGCATAATATCTTCCGATAACGGAAGCTAATTTACCGGTCGTTAGAGACATGTGATCCAAAAGTTCTGCTATAAATGCTTTCCCGGAATGTGGGTCACAATCGCGCCCATCGGTAAATGCATGCACATACACATTATCATTCAAACCATATTCGTGCGCTGCAGTCAGCAATCCTTTAAGGTGATTGATATGAGAATGTACGCCTCCATCGGATACTAAGCCAATAAAATGCACATTTTTCTTATTAAGCCTTGCATATTCAAAAGCCTGCGTAATCACATTTTCTTTTCCTAAAGTAGCATTTTCCACCGCCATATTGAGTTTGACCAGATTTTGATACACAACTCGGCCCGCACCCAGATTCATGTGACCAACTTCAGAGTTACCCATCTGTCCGAAAGGTAATCCTACGGCAATTCCGCTTGCTTCCAGCGTTGTATTGGGAAAATTGTTATAACAGGAATCGATAAACGGGGTATTTGCCTGAGCAATTGCCGAAACTTCCGGGTTGGTTCCTATTCCCCACCCGTCGAGAATGGCTAAAATGGCTTTCTTTGACATTTTGAATATATTTTGTGATACAAATTTAAGGAATTGTGGGCAATAAACCGTTTAATAGGCGCTATAGTTTACGAAGTGGTTAACTAAGAATTTTCTCGAAGGCCTTTCTCGCAGCGCCCCGGAAATAAACTTCACCACAATACGTATATCCCAATTTGTCTAAAATGCTCAACATTGGCAGATTGTCGAAATTGGTATCTACTTTTATACTGAAAACTGATTTTGATTTTGCAAGCTCTTCAATATTCTTAAATAATTTTGTGGCTATCCCTTTTCCTGCAAATTCGTCGGAAACTGCCACCCTATGTATCACAACATATTCTCCGGAGCTTAACCAATTGCCTTCAATAATTTCGTAAGCAGGCTCAATATCAAAAATAATCGCAGCATATGCTGCAATCTGACCGTGGATTTCTAAAACATAACCAAAGCCTTTTTGAATGTCGGTTTCTACAGTTTCGATATTTGGATACCCGTCCTGCCACTGGTTACTTCCGTCAATTTTTCGGCGATAAATGGCCTGCTGTAAAATTTTCCAGATGTTTGCTGTGTCCGCTATTTTTGCTTTTCTAACTATATACGCCATGTTTTATATGCTTGGGATTGCTTACTTCTTTACAAATTTAGCTAAACATAATAAGTATTGCCGGTATAGCTCCCATCATAAAGATTATATAAAAATGTTTAATTTTAAAAAAAAGTTATGAAGAAGAAGCTTGTAGTCTTTTCTGGAGCCGGTATTTCAGCGGAAAGTGGCGTTCAAACGTTCCGGGATTCTAACGGATTGTGGGAAAATCACCGAATTGAGGACGTGGCGAGTCCTGAGGGATTTAAGCGCAACCCGAAAATGGTTTTAGATTTCTATAACACTAGGAGAAAACAACTTCTTGAAGTTGAACCCAATGAAGCCCACTTAATCTTAGCGGAACTTGAAGATTTTTTTGAGGTCCATATTATCACTCAGAATGTTGATGACCTTCATGAGAGAGCCGGCTCCACTAGAGTTACTCACCTACATGGAGAACTGAAAAAGGCCAGACCTATTGACTCTGATACAGAAATAATTTTCTGGGAAAAAGATCTGAATCTTGGAGACTTGGATGAAAATGGTATACAGCTTCGTCCACACATTGTGTGGTTCGGTGAAATGGTCCCGGAAATGGATAGGGCAATCTCAATTGCAAGGCATGCAGAACTCTTGTTGGTTATCGGAACATCAATGCAAGTTTATCCCGCAGCCGGTCTTATTGACTACATTCCTTCTAACTGTAAAGTTTATGCAATCGATCCCCATCTAAAGAACAACTTTGCGGACGCTGCAAATTTTTTAAAGATGTCTGCCACGGAAGGAATGAAAAAACTTAAAGAGATTCTAATAAAGAACTGGTAAAATATTCATAATCAAAAAATTAAGGAAATGCTGATTATGGATGTCAATTTAACTGCTTCTGGAATTGGTATTATAAATAAAAAAAGAACCGATTAAAAACCGGTTCTCTTCTTTTTCATTATTTGTGTCGTATTTGATACGTCAAAAGTACTATTAATATTGTCTAGAAAAACCGTGAAAACACCCTTTTTTAATATAAATTGTGTTTTATTGCAAATAAAACAATTCCGACACGGGTTTTTACATTGAGTTTCAAAAAGATAGAGTCCCTGTATCCGTCGATTGTTCTGGGACTCACGCACATTTGGTCGGCGATTTCGCGGTAAGTAAGTTCAGAACAGGCCAATTTTATGAATTCCAGTTCGCGGTCTTTTAATCCTTCGTTCAGATCGTTCATAAACTTCTGTTCGGTTTTTATTTTAAGCAGACTTTGCGTTACCAAGTCGGTATAAAAGATTCCTTTTTCATGTACGATATTTATTGCATTGAATAAAATGTCGGGTGACATATCTTTAAGGAGATAACCTTTAGCTCCAGCTTTCAGCATCTTAATGATTGTCCCTTCATTATCTTCCATCGTAAGGGCGATTATCTTAAGATTCGGGAATTTCTTAGAAATTTCGGCAGTTGTTTCGATGCCGTTTTTAATGGGCATATTGATATCCATTAAAACTACATCCGGAAAATTTTTGGTTTTTTGAAGCTCGTCTATAAAATCCTGACCGTTAAAACAATTCATTATGACCTGGAACTTCGGATTAAGGGAAATCATATTTTCCAATGCCTTAGATACCAGTTTGTGATCATCAACAATTGCAACTTTTACTGTTTCCATTGTTTATTTTTTAGGATATATAAGTTTCAACACGGTACCTACATTTTTCTCACTGGTAATCTGTAAGTCAGCATTCATCATCAGTGCCCGTTTTTTCATATTGCTGAGGCCCGAGCCGTGTCCGCTTTGTTCATCGATTCCAATTCCGTTGTCAGTAATTGTAACGGTAAGTATTCTGGGTGCATCCTCCACTTGAATCTTTAAGTTTTTTGCTTTAGAGTGTTTCAGTGTATTATTGACGCTCTCCTGAATGATCCGGAAAATGATTACTCCATCCTTCGGATTAATTTCTATATCGTGTTTATTGCTTCTAAATTCAATATCTATGAGTTTTAGACGTGAAATCCGGTTCATCTCAATTTCCAGCGAATCAATAAGCCCAAAATGTTCTACCTGATCAGTGATAAAGGTTTTCGACATATTGCGGAGATCCTGAATGGTTTCCCCCAATAATTCATTAATCTCATTTAAATTAGATTTGGCACTTTCCTCACAGTGTGCGATCACCTGGTTTATCATTAGTTTTGCGACCGATAGTTTCTGACCAATATCGTCGTGCAGTTCCTGGCCTATGTAGGTTAGCGTGACCTCACGCATTTCTATCTGGGCGAGTGTAAGTTCCTGCTGAAAATTCATTTCTTTCTCTTTTTGCAAAAGAAGAAGTTCGCCTTTTTTTCTGACATAGAAAATATACACCAAAACCATCATTAAAATCACAAAGAGTATAATGATGGTTGATATTATCACCAGTATGTCGACCTCATTGGCTTTCAATTTTCCATAATTAAGTTTTCTTTTTTACTAAAGAATATGCCGGTGAGCATAATTGCGTATCCTGTAAAGTTAACAGAATAAAGTAAGATGAGAAAAATATCTTTGGAAATTGACAGTTGAATTGCATTTTTACTGATAATTATCAGCGGCAAAAGACCTAAATAAAGTACAATTAGACTGATTGCAATCCAAAAAGGGTAATATGAAGTAATGTTAAATATTTTTTCTGAATTGAAGGTTTCAAAGAAAAATAAGGTAATCGAAAAAAGTAAAAGTATGATGGTGAGGAAATACGTTAAATAGGGAAGATAAACAAAAAAATCACTCATGAAAATTATCGAAAGCGCAATATTCAGGGAATTTAGACAAATAATGCCTAACTGAATTTTTTTCAATCGTTTATTATTCAATATTTTATAGAAGTAAATCAAAACGATGCTGAAGAAACAAATGATAACTCCCCCGGCCATAAATGGCGTGGAATTATATTGGTCACCATAAACCACTTTCCCGATTGTAGAAAACATTTCAGCAAGAAGCACCACAATCATTGATGCGATAAAATAGCCGATATGTGGTCCTAATTTCTTCCTTTTTAATATAAGTAGACTGATGATCAATAGATAAACAACAAGCAAGACACTTGTTAAATATAATCTGTTAATTTCCATAGCAAATACTAGTAAGGCGGGTTAGCCGAAGAAAGATCCATTCCCGGCACTCCCTCAATCTCTGCACCTTTTACAGCAGGATTCTGGTCTTCAGATCTAGCTTGCGCATCATCTTTAGCTGATATAACAGTAGGAATCAAATACACCGTTTGGTAACCATACATCTTGGTATCCAATCGTGAATCGAAAGGCCCTTTAGCCGGATACTGTCCTAGCTTTATTTTAAGACCTGTTACCTTTTCTCCTTTGCTTTCTGCTTCTTTCTTTGCAAATGCGATGTAACCTTCAAGTTCATCAATTGTGTACCAAAATTCTCTTGAATCTGGCTTGGTTTTATCTCGTTTTTCGTTAATATACTTGTAATTGGTAGCTGAGTAAACCGAATCTAATTCCGACATTAGGTTGCTATCAATCAGTTTTTTCTGGTAACTGTCGTTTACTGCTGATTGCTCAGATTTTTTTTCAGTGCCAGCGGATTTCACTTGCTTGTTTTCCTGTGTGCAGCCGGATATTACGACGGCAGTTGATAACAGGAGTAATGCTCTTGTAGAGTAGATTTTTATTCTCATAGTTTTTATTTTAACCAAAAATAGTTTATATTTGATTACAAATTATAGTAAAAACACCCTTTTTTTACTGATACTACAAAATTTCATATGTTTTCCGTAAATATTGCTCACAATTATCAAGAAATAAAGAAGAATTTACCCGAAGAGGTGCAACTTGTTGCAGTTTCAAAAACACATCCTGTAGAAGCAATTCTTACAGTGTATAATTTAGGACAAAGGGTATTCGGTGAAAATAAAGTACAGGAACTCTGTGAAAAGCAACCTCTTCTACCAGAAGATATCGAGTGGCACCTTATCGGACATCTCCAAACCAATAAGGTAAAATATATCGCACCTTTTATAGATACAATTCAGAGTGTAGATTCTTCGAAACTTTTAGAGGAAATCGATAAACAGGCCGCAAAAAACCAAAGAAAAATAAAAATCTTACTTCAGGTAAAAATTGCTGAAGAGGAATCTAAATTCGGCTTGGAAATACACGAAGCAAAAGAACTTTTTCAGGAGTGGCTTAATGGAAAATTTCCTAATATAGAAATTAACGGTTTAATGGGTATGGCAACCTTTACTGAAGATAAAAACCAGGTGAAGAAAGAATTTACTCTTCTAAAACAAATCTTCGACAAACTCACATTACAGAAACCATTGAAAATTCTGTCGATGGGTATGAGTGATGACTATCCTGTTGCTATCTCGTGTGGAGCTAATTCGGTAAGGATAGGATCCGCTATTTTCGGAAACCGACAATATGACCTATAATTGGTTTTAGGTACGATTATTGCTGAATAATATGCAAATTTTAAACTGAATTTTTATTAAATCCATAAATTTTTATTAATGCAAAAAATCTTAATTGTTGAAGATGAAAAAGCCATTTCGGGCGTACTTCAAAGTATTCTTTCAGACGAGCTGCCGGATTACGAATTTGTAATCGCAGCAGACGGTCTCGAAGGCTTTAAGCATATTGAAAAAGATGATTTCGCCCTGGTAGTTTCCGATATTAAAATGCCAAAACTTTCAGGTACTGAGTTGCTTAAACAATCTTTACAACTTAAACCAGATACCACATTCGTGATGATTTCCGGACATGCAGATATTGATACTGCTGTAGATTGCCTGAAAGAAGGTGCATATGATTTCATTTCGAAACCCATTGATATCAACCGTCTCATTACCAGTGTTAAAAACGCTTTAGACAAAAGAAATCTTACCAGAACCAATCAGGTTCTGAAAGTAGAAAATACCACATTAAAGAAAAAAGTAAATAAGAAATATCAGATGATCGGTCAGTCCGCTGCCCTGAAGAAAATTCAGGACATGATTGAGAAAGTAGCGAGTTCTGACGCCAGGGTTCTAATTACTGGACCAAACGGAGCCGGAAAAGAATTGGTGGCTCACTCTATACACGCCCAAAGCGAACGCAGCAAAGGACCGATGATTGAAGTTAACTGTGCTGCAATTCCATCTGAACTTATCGAATCTGAGCTTTTCGGACATGTTAAAGGCAGTTTTACAGGCGCCATTAAAGATAAACAGGGAAAATTTGAACTGGCAAACAACGGAACTATTTTCCTTGATGAAATTGGTGACATGACGCTGGTTGCTCAGGCAAAAGTGTTGCGGGCATTACAGGAAAGCAAGGTTTCTCCGGTAGGAAGCGATAAGGAAATAAAAGTTGATGTTCGTGTTTTGGCAGCGACCAATAAAAACATGAAGCAGGAAATAGAAGCCGGAAAATTCCGGGAAGATTTGTATCACAGGCTTTCGGTAATCGAAATCTACGTACCGCCATTGGATGAAAGAAAAGAAGACATCCGTCTTTTAGTAGATCATTTTGCCAAAACGATTTCCGAAGAGCATGGAACTGCCCAGAAGGTTTTCGACGAAAAAGCGATTTCCGCACTCGAAAATTTCAGCTGGACAGGGAACATCCGTGAGTTACGTAATGTGGTAGAACGACTTATCATCCTAGGATCAAATCCGGTCTCGGAAGATGATGTTGCAAGTTTCGTAAGGAAATAATTACATTAAAATAAATAACTAGAAAAAGTTTGCAGTATTTTTGCTGCAAATTTTTTTTATGGCATTTCTCAACAAGCAGTACACGAAAGCGTGTCTTACATTAGCCCTTCCCGTTATGATCACACAGGTTGGTCAGGTATCGGTAAATTTATTCGACAATATTATTGTCGGAAAACTTTTAGGAGCCCAGGCTTTAGCCTCGGTATCGCTGGGAAATGCGGTGTTTTTTTCCATTTTTGTATTTGCGCTTGGATTTTCGTTTGCGATTCCGCCATTAGTTTCTGAGGCTCATTCGCAGGAAAAACACAGCGTCATCAATTCAGTTTTCAGACATGGTTTTGTGATTAATCTGGGAATTGGATTATTGCTGATGATTCTGCTTTTCGCCGCGATGCCGCTACTCTACCATATGGATCAGCCGGTAGAAATTATACCGGATACGATTGGGTTTCTGAGCATCATGACTTTAAGTATTCTGCCGTTCATGGTGTTTCAGACGCTGCGCGAAGTCTCTGAAGGTTTATCTTACACCATCGGGGTAACCAAAGCTACCATTATTGCCAATGTCATCAATATTATTCTGAATTATGTCTTCATCAAAGGGATGTTCGGGTTTCCGGCAATGGGCGTTCAGGGATCTGCATTAGCAAGTTTAATCGCAAGAATTTTCATGATGATTTTTCTTTATTATGTCTTGCTGAAAGAAGAAAAAACCAGACGGTATATCAAGGCGTTTTCGTTAAAGATTGCAGAATTTTCCAAAGAAATGTTCAGTAAAATGCTGAAAATTGGTTTTCCTACAGCTTTACAGATGTTTTTTGAAGTTACTGCTTTTGCGGGCGCGGCTTTTATCTGTGGGCTGGTTTCAGCAAAAGACATTGCGTCTCACCAAATTGCATTATCAATGGCTTCATTTACATTTAATCTTTGTATCGGATTTAGTGTTGCTTCCACAGTGCTTATTGGCCGTAAACTTGGCGAGCGGGATTATGTTGGGCTTAAGAAAGTCGGCATTAATAATCTGAAGATTGTCTTCATTTTTATGTTTGTATGCGGGGTGTTTTTCATTGTCGGCAGACATATACTCCCTACGTTCTTTACAAAACCTGAAGATATCGATGTGGTGCAGTTAGCAGCAAAATTATTGATCATTGCTTCCCTGTTTCAGCTTTCAGACGGAATCCAGGTCGTGGCACTCGGAAGTTTAAGGGGAATTCAGGATGTGAAAATTCCTTCTATTATTACTTTCATTGCATATTGGTTATTAGCAATTCCTTTAGGTTATATTTTGTGTGTTCCGATGAAGATGGGTGCTTTCGGAATGTGGATTGCCTTAGGTCTGGGGCTCACCGTTTCCGCAGTTTTACTTGTTTACCGTTTTTTGAGTCTTTCTCAGAGAAAAATCAATGCAGCTCATTAATTAAAATCTTAAAACAGAAAATCCCCGAAATTATATTCGGGGATTTTTTATTTAAGGTTTGACTAAGACTTCTATTTAAAATTCAATTTCCTGTTCGGGATGGATGTGATCGTAGTCAGCAACCATTTCTTCTTCATAATTTGTTTTCTCTTTTTTCGAAAATCTGTTCTCCAGTCTTACCATTATCAGATATACTACCGGTACAATAATCAGTGTAAGGAAGAGGGATGAAATAAGTCCTCCGATAATTACAATTGCAAGTCCGTTATTCATTTCTGCAGCTGCACCTGATGCCATCGCAATCGGAAGCATACCAAATACCATTGCGATAGTTGTCATCAAAATCGGGCGAAGTCTCGCATGATTTGCCTGAACTAAAGCATTTTCAATTGTCTCTCCTTTATCAATCCTGTGATTTGCGAAATCCACAAGTAAAATTGCATTTTTCGCCACAAGACCAATCAACATAATAATCCCAAGGATCGTAAAGATATTTAAACTTTGGTTGGTTAATGCCAATGCCCAAAGTGCACCGATAAATGAAAGCGGAATAGAGAATAGTACAATAAACGGCTTCAGGAAGTCATCATAAAGTACTACCATAATCATGTAAACCAAAAGGATTGCAGCAAGCAAGGCTACTCCCAAAGTTCCGAAACCTTCACTCTGGTTTTCCATATTTCCGCCCCAAACCCAGTTTACACCGGCTGGTTTCTTCACTTCTGCCATTTTCTCTTCCCACTCCGCGGCTACACCACCTGTCGTTTTACCTACAGTCTGAGCCTGAACCGTTACGGAAGGTGAACGGTCGTAGCGCTCAAGCAACGCCGGGCCGGAAGTAAAGTTGATGTCTGCGAACTGCGAAAGCTGAACTTTAAATCCGTCTTTATTCACAAAGTTGATGCTTCTCACATCGTCAATGCTCGTTCTGTTGGCTTCATCAAGGATTATATTGATGTCGTATTCATTGCTTCCTGTACGGAATTTATTATCTGTATTCCCGCTGAAAGCTGTTCTCAACGTCTGCCCTACGGTAGCCACATTTAATCCTAAAGATGTCATCTTATCACGGTCTACCGTAACAGAAATCTCTGGATTTCCTTCTTCCACGCTCAACTTAATTTCCGAAGCTCCGTCGATTGTTCTCAACTTAGCTTCTGCGGCTTTGGCGTAAGACATTGCGTCTTCCAGTGTTGTACCCGTAACAGTCATCTGAAGCGGAGCCTGTTCTGCGCCCATAAACCCTACCGGAACTGTAGTTACTTTTGCGCCGACCAATACTTTCTCCAGATCGCGTTTCAGTTTTGCTGCATACACTTTCGTATCATCATTTCTCTCGCTTTTTGGCACCAATTCTACACTGATTTCTGATTTGTAATTGGTAGACTGCATTGCGCCCATTCCACCGCTGACTGATCCTACCGAGGTAATCATTTTAACGATTTCGGGTTTCTTCGCAAGATATTTTTCAGCATCCTGTGTGATGAAATTGGTTTCTTCCAGAGATGTGTCTTTCGGCATTTCGATCTGTACCAGGAATTCTCCTTTATCTGTCCCCGGAAAGAAATCGGATCCGATATAGCCCATGACCGCCAATGAAATTGCACTTGCAAAAAGAACAATGGTAATGGCAAAAGTTTTCAGTTTGTTTACCAGACTCCATTTCAAAATTCCTTCAATTTTGTGGGTAAACCAGGTAAGTCCGTCTTCAAATTTTGCAAGAATTTTACCAAAGAATGATTTATTGTTAATTACTTCCAGTTTTCCGTATCGGGAGAAAAGCCATGGAACAACGGTAAATGAAACAAGTAATGAAAGCAAAGTTGCAATAATTACCGTGACACAGAACTGCGAGATAATGTCGGAAACCAATCCGGAACTCATCGCAATTGGCAGAAATACCA
Organism: Chryseobacterium sp. HSC-36S06; assembly: GCF_024171485.1. Classification (GTDB taxonomy): domain Bacteria; phylum Bacteroidota; class Bacteroidia; order Flavobacteriales; family Weeksellaceae; genus Kaistella. The sequence continues at coordinate 548,556 of NZ_JALJZX010000002.1, read as the reverse complement.
CCACAATTACCAGCGTAATCGCCGTAACAGTAAATCCGATTTCTTTTGCACCGTCGTACGAGGCACGTACTTTGTTTTTGCCCATCTCCATGTGGCGGTGGATGTTTTCAATAACAACGATTGCATCATCCACAAGAATCCCAACCACGAGGGAAAGTCCAAGTAAACTCATTAAGTTCAGACTGTAGCCCAAAAGATACATTCCGATAAATGTTGCAATAAGCGAAGTTGGAATCGCTACCATTACAATTAACGCATTCCGGAAACTGTGAAGGAAGAACATCATTACAAATGCTACAAGAGCAATCGCAATCAGCAAATCTTTAATTACAGCGTTCGCAGCTTCAAGCGTAAAGGTTGATGTGTCACTTGCAACCGTAATTTTAATATTATTTCCTTTGTACTGCTCTTCAATCTGGGCGATTTTTTCCTGCACCAGACGGCTCACTTCTACAGCGTTGGCATCTGTCTGTTTCTGTACCTGAAGCATCATGGTATTTTCCTGATTGATACGGGCAATTTTGTCGGCCACCTTCTGGGTATCCTGAACCTCTGCTATATCTGAAAGACGGATGTTTTGCCCATTTTTAGATGAAATCGTAAGGTTTCGTAATTCATCCACTGAAGAAATTTTTCCTGCCAGACGGATGAGTGTGCTGTTTGATCTTGTTTTTAAACTTCCCGTAGGGAAATCTAAGTTCGACATTGTAATAATCTGCTGAACTTCCGGAATGGTAAGTCCGTAACCTTCCAGTTTTTCCTGGTTCAGGTTGATGCGGATTTCTCTTTCCTGTCCACCAACAATATCAACTTTAGAAACCCCCGGAATTCTGGAGAATACAGGTTGAATCCTTTGGTCAATGAGGTCATAAAGTTCGTTTTCGGTAAGGTTTCCGGTTACACCCATTCTTACGATCGGCATATCTGAAAGCGAAAACTGTGTAAGCGACGGTTCGTCGATATCTTCCGGAAGGTCTGAACGGATGGCGTTAATCTTACGCTGCGCTTCATTTAAAGCAAAATCCACATCAGCATCATTATTAAACTGAATGATAACAACAGAAAGACTTTCGTAAGATTTAGACTGAATTTTCTTCACCCCTTCGAGGGCGGAAACCGCATCTTCTATTTTTCTTGAAACTGTATTTTCTACCTCCGAAGGTGAAGCGCCGGGATAAACCGTGGCTACAGTTACCACTTTTACTTCAAATTTCGGAATAAGTTCATAGTTCAGCTGCGAATAGCTGAAAAGACCTCCGATAATCAGTAACGCGAGCATTACAATGACCAGACTGGGTCTTTTAATCGATACTTCTGCTAATTTCATCTAATATATTCTTAATCGATTATTATTTAAGTTTACGGATCGGCGTTTTGTCGGTAAGGTTGATCTGGCCACTGGTAACAACTTCATCACCAGCTTTCAAACCGCTGATAACTTCCACTTTGCTTCCGTAGTTTGCGCCGCCCTGAATTTTCGTCAGATAAGCAATATTATTTCTTACAACAAACACCAGATTATCGCTTACACTTCCTACAAATGCTTCTCTAGGAATCGTAAGAACGTTGCTGTTGCCGCTTCTGTTAAAGATTGCAGTTCCGTACATCCCTGCTTTCAGTTTGTTGAAACTGTTGGAAACGGTAATTTCTACCGGAAATTTGAGTGCACCTGAAGCTGACGGCGCGATGAAAGTAATTCTGCCATCAATAGCACCTTCAACCACATCTGGCTGAACTTTTACTGTATTTCCTACCGCAAGCTGGCTTACCATAGATTGGTCAACATCAACTTTAAGCTTAACTGAAGAGATATCTACCACTTCAACAATTGGAGTTCCCGGATTTAAAACGGTTCCAACTTCAACAAATTTCTGGTTTACGATACCGCTGACTTTAGAAATAACATTCGTATCGCCTGACTGAAGATTTGCTGCCTGTAACTGCGTTCTCGCATTTTTAACCTGAAGCCTTGCCTGATCGAGCTGCAGCGCTGTTACTCCTCCGGTTTTATAAGCCATCTCGTAACGGTTCAGCGCCATAATCGCATTATCCAGATTTGCTTTCGCACCGGAAACGTTTACATTGAGTTTTTCACCAGCCATTCTGCCAATACTTTGACCTGCTCTTACATAACTGCCTTCTTTTACATAAAGTGCGATAAGCTGCCCGCCCATTTCTGCTGAAACCTGAGCCTGTCTGTTTGGTAAAAAAGTTCCGTTCACAGTAAATTCTCCGCTGATGTCTTCTGCTTTAACTACAGTTGTACGCACTGCTACATCTTTGTTTTTTTCGGCCACGATGGCTACTTTCTCTTCATTGCTTTTCTTGTTACGCTGAAGAATGAAATAAAATGCAGCGCCAATTCCCAGGATGGCAAGTATCGTGATGATTGTATTCTTTTTCATAGTTTTATTAATTGATATCGTTTAATGTTTTGAGTTTACCCTGTGATTTCAACAGGTCGATTTCTGCAAGTTTATAGTCTAGTTTAGCTGTTGTAAGATTGTTTTTGGCCTCGGTAAGGTCGCGTTCTGCATCCAGAATGTCGTTTAATGTTGCCAAACCGTGCTGGTAATTGCTTCTGGTGTTCGAAAGCACGCTTTCTGCAAGTGAAACGTTCTCCTTCTGCATATCAATCATCGTCATGTTGTTTTCAAGCTTGGTGACTGCATTTTTGTGCTGAAGATCAAGACCAAGTTCGGTTTCTCTTAGATCTGCCTGTGCTTTTTCTATTTCTATTTTATTGAGTTCCACTCTGGATTTGGTTGCGAAGCCATTAAATATTGGTACTCTCACATTCAAACCAATAGATGCCATGTCGGACCAGTATACACCATTGTCTTTACCATTCCACCAAGGCATCTTATCGCCCTGACCCAGGAAACCATAGTTTGCAGAAAGCGAAACGGTTGGATAATATTCTGCTTCGGTTGCTTTCTTCTGCCACTCCAGCAATTCTATTTGTTTATTTACCAGTTTCACTTCACTTCTGTCAGAGAAATTTGTAGAACGGTCTGGCAGCAATGCCGGATCAAAAGTCTGCTCTGGAAGTGTAATTTCCTGAGCCATCGGCATTCCGATCATAAATTTGAGGGAGTTTTCTGCTAAATCTACCGTATTTTCCAGCTGCTTGACACCGGAACTTACATTGTTACGTGCTACTACTACCCTGTCATAATCAATCTTTCTGGCCAATCCTGCATCATATAAACCTTTAATAATTTTGATGGTCTGATTAGTGATTGCAAGATTGCTTTCAGCATTTTTCAACATCTGATCCGCCTGATAAACCTGGAAGTAAGCATTTGCAACTTTTTCAATAATCTGTTCCTCTGTAAGTTCTGCATTAAGAAGGTAAAATTCTTTCGTTGATTTTGCTGCTTTAAGCCCTACAAAAACTGACTGGTTAAAAAGATTCTGTGTAAGCTGCACCATATTGCTTGAAGTCCATTTCTGACCGAAAGCTACCTTTACCTGCTGCCCCGGTGCTCCAAATATTTCACCCGGTAACACAGATTCCTGCAGCAGCGGGTTATAACTGGTAGAACTGTTGAAACTTATATTCGGATAAGCATTGGATTTTACCTCGGCAATCTGTGCATCTCCTTTACGGATATCAAGCCGGGCTTTTTCCGCGTCGGCTTTGTGCTCCAATGCATAGGAAATAGCTTCGGGTAAAGTAAGAACCTTATTTTCCTGAGCATAGAAAAATCCGCCGGACAGGATTAAGGTTAAGATTAACTTTTTCATTGTTATAAATTGTTATATTTTTTTAACTGTTGTTTGCCTTTTTCGGTGGTAATTGCATTCATATAAAACATGAGCGCAATATTGCTGTATTCTGTACGATCGGTTTTAGTCGTATCCAGAAACGGTGAATTCTCATAAGACATTACCATCTGAAAGTAGATGCCCGCATATAATCTAGCATCGAAATCATCTCTGTAATATCCCTGCGCTCTACCTCTTTCAATATTATGTATGAGTACTTCTGCGAATCTTTCAGAGAAATTCATCATGTGCTTATTGAAGATAGCTGGGTAATATTTGATAAGCTGGCGTATTAATAATGAATTGTTGGACTTGGCTGCTTTTTCGATGTGTTCATCGCGGCAAAACATGCGTTCTACAGCATTTTCTATTTTATTATCCAGTTCACTGAGCTTCTCAATTATTTCTGTAAGTTTAAATTCCAACACATCTTCCAAAAGGGCCTCCTTGTTGGCGTACATTTGATAAAGCGTTTTTTTTGACATCCCAAATTCCTTTGCGATATCGTCCATCGTGAGGGTTTTAGCGCCGTTATCAATAAAGAGATCAACGACTTTCTCCAGAAATTTTCTATCCATATCTAAATTTGAAAGTGCAAATATAAAAAATAGGAAACTCATAAACCAAATAAGTTTCCTAGTTTTTTATTGAATTATTCTATTGCCGTATTGCTGGTTTCAATGAAAGATAAAATCTCCAAGGGTGTAATCACCTCATTAATCACTATTTACAGTGATTTTTTAATTTTCATTTGAATAGGTGATTTTTCGCTTTCCTAATCCTTCTACATTTGTATCACAAACTAACCAATAAAATTTTTTAACCATGAAAAAATTACTTTCTAGTGCATTCGCACTTATCGCAGTAAGCTTCGCTTATGCACAATCCAATGTAGATGTAACTACACAGGTGGGAACTGGTAACTATGCTACAGTTGACCAGACCGGATTTATGAATAACAATTCACTTTTGCAATTTGGCAACAATAACGATGCTGATATTGACCAAACTGGATGGTTTAACCAAAACGACGCTGTAAGCTGGGGTAATGGTAACGATATCAATGTAGATCAGGTGGGTATTGGGAACTCCAACAGCACAGAACAGTATGGTAATAACAACGATGCGCAGACAGATCAAAACGGATTACTGAACGAAGTTGAGCAACTACAGGTAGGTAACGGAAACGATGCTTATGCTGAGCAAGACGGCGCGTTTAACTATGCTTCTCAAGTTCAGGACGGTAATAATAATGATGCCTCTTCTGAGCAAACCGGAATGGATAACGTGGTTTACCAGGATCAGGATGGTAACAACAATGATGCTGCTGCAATGCAAATGGGTAATGACAACTATATCCATCAGTTACAGGATGGTAATGGTAATGACGCTACTCACGATCAGTATGGTAACGGAAACTACGCAGATTCTCACCAATACGGTAACAACAACGAAACCTTAGGTTTACAGATGGGCAACGATAATGACTTGATTCAATACCAATGGGGAAGCGGAAACTACGCTGACGACTGGCAAATTGGTAACAATAACTTAGCTGACACATGGCAAATTGGAACTAACCATTCACACATAGGAACACAGATTGGTAACTCCAACACGATGATTATTACTCAATCTAACTAGTAATAACTTTTATATATCAATGCAGGAGGAATTTCGGTTTCTCCTGTGTTTTTAATTAAGAAAGACCCCATGAAAAATTTATTCACATTTTTATGTTTTTTCTTTGCCTATCTGGGGTTTGCGCAGGTTAACCCCTCCTCAATTAACAGTTTAAATGTCCTGGATTATTATCAGAGAAACCATCACATCCAGGAGCCTGTAAATGCTTCGCAAAGCATAGTACTCCAAATTGGAAACGAAAACATTATAGAGGTACGAGATCAGAGACAGGAATATCTAGAACTCAGTCAAGTAGGTAACGACAATACGATATATTTTACAAACCCAAATAATTACCCTACAAATGCCGAAATAAATATACAGGGCTCAGGCAATTACGTTGATATTTTGGGTAGCAACAGCATTTCCGATGGCATGAAAATCAATATCAACGCCAATGACATGACGATTTATATGAGAAATTACTAATCCCTTGAAAATGAAAACTCTCATCGCAATTCTGGTCGTTTTTTTTCTGGCTAACCATACCTCCGCTCAACATATAAGCGGAATTACCGGAAAAATTAAAACCGAAAACAAAGAAGGTCTTCTGAAAATTACAGCCACTGCAATTAACAAGTCAAGTATTCATCACAGCTTAAATTACATTCTGGTTTCTGTGAAAAAAGGAAAGAACGGAAGTTCAAGCAATAAACAAAGCGGCAAATTTTCATTAAAACCGAATGAAACTAAAACCTTAGCAGAAACTAATCTCAACCTTACGAAACAAGATGCGTTGAAAGTGTATTTATTTGTTAAGGACGAGGAGTCTGATGAATTACTCTCCAAAGACAGCTTGGAAGTTAATCCTGAAAAATTCAGTTCTGCAGTTAGTTACATCCCCGAAAGCAGTATTGAACTGGTGGGGTTAACAATTGATGAAACCAAAACCAGACTCGGTCAATTATTCTACGAATCCTTTTTTAAAAAGTATAATCAAATTCCTAAGAAATTCGAAGGAACTGTTACGATTTCTGAACTTCCGTCATTTGGGCGTAACAGCAGAATCATTGTCACTCAGGATGATCAAATGATTCACAGCTTTTTAACCCGCCCTGATGAAGAATCTATAGATGCCGAAGCCGACAGGGCAGTGGCAAACCTTGCGGAGTATAATTCCAGAAACAGTTTGAAAAATAAGGAATTTAAATATTAACAATTTCCACATGAAAAAGCTACTACTCATAGTAATTTTAACAGTATTTTCTATTTCAGCTATAGCACAGCAACTCGTGTATAAGCCCATTAATCCCGCATTTGGCGGCGATACTTTCAACTACCAATGGTTAATGAGTTCAGCAAGTGCCCAGAACCAGTTTGATAATAATCTTAGAGGAGCATTAGATAGAAGTACGAATTCTCTTGACAGTTTTACCGAAAATTTAAACCGACAAATCCTCAGTGAATTGTCGCGGAAACTTTTTGGAGATCAGTTCGGCGATGGAGATTTACAGCCGGGAACCTATATTTTCGGTTCTATCTACCTGGAAATCATACAAACCGGTCAAGGATTACTTATCAATATTTTAAATACCGATACCGGAGAACAGTCAGAAATTCTTATTCCCGGTGGCGGTTAACAAATTCAACCCTATGAAAACACACAACCTTTTAAAACTAGCATTTCTAACTCCACTTTTACTCCTATTTCAGCACTGCACACTATTTAATTTACCTACAAACAGCGAAAAATCCACATTAGGAGAAATTACTCCTTACACACCGGAAATTAAAAATCTTCCGGCACCCAAAGAGAAAATTGTTGTGGGAGTTTATAAATTTCGCGACCAGACCGGCCAATACAAAGCAGCGGAGAACGGAGCGAGTTGGAGTACAGCAATTCCTCAGGGAACAACAACCATATTATTGAAAGCTCTGGAAGACAGCCGTTGGTTCACCCCAATTGAGCGGGAAAATATTGGAAACTTATTGAATGAAAGGCAGATCATCAGAAGTACAAGAAAAGAATATTCGGGAAACGATGCTACGGAATCCTCAATGTTACCTCCACTGCTTTTTGCAGGTGTAATTCTGGAAGGCGGAGTGATTTCTTATGATACCAACGTAATGACCGGCGGAATTGGAGCCCGCTATTTTGGCCTGGGGGCTGGAGCGCAATACCGGCAGGACAGAATTACCGTGTATCTTCGTGCTGTTTCGACTTCTACGGGCGAGATTCTTAAAACAGTTTACACATCCAAAACAATTCTCTCCACCAGCATAAACGGCAATTTTTTTAGGTTTATTGATGCCGAAAGACTTCTTGAGTCTGATGTAGGAATTACACAAAATGAACCGGTACATTTGGCGGTCACTGAAGCTATTGAAAAAGCAGTTCTTTCTTTAATTGTTGAGGGAGTTCGCGATAATCTTTGGGCCAACAAACAGAAGAGTCCGGGGGATTTCAAAGAAATTATCGCTAATTACAAATCCGAAGAGAAATTGAATGACCAGCGGCTCATCGGCAACAAATTCCCGAACAGTGACAGAGGCAAGTTTGCTCTTTTTGCCTATGCTGAAGGTTTTAAGATTAAAGGCGATTATGTAGATGCAAAGATGACGCTCGGTGGAAAGGCAGGAATTAAGTACTTCCTTACCGATAATTTAAATGCTGAAGTAAATTTTAATGCAGTTACGATGGAAAACAAGGATATTTTCAAAAAATCGGTAATGATGTCGGAGATCAATTTAGAATATCTTTTCCTTTCAAAATATAAGTTCAGTCCTTTTATCTATGCTGGCGGTGGCTCCTTTTTTTCGCCCGACAAAACAAGATACAAAGCACAGTTTGGAGGTGGATTGGAATATTTAGCTACTAAGAATCTGGCAATTCGGGTCGTAAGTCAATATGATTTCGGATTTGATGATGACTGGGATGACTACATCAACGGGTCACAAAAAGATCAGGGTGTGAGGATTGGGCTTGGTTTGAACTATTATTTCAGTTCAAAAAAAATTAAAAACTAAAATCATGAATAAACTATTATATATACTTGCGTTTTTTGCGCTGATATTTTCCATTATTTCCTGTAGTGAGGAGTTGGTCGATAAAGTTCAGACCGGAACTTTAAAGGGCGTTGTTATTAAAAAAGGTACCAATCAACCTCTGAAAAATGTAAAAGTCCACACTACCCCATCTACAGAAACTGTTTTCACCAAAGATGACGGAAGTTTTATCATAGAAAACATCCCAATTGGCGATTATTCAGTCCGGGCAGAGCTCATGGGCTACCTTACAAGTTTTCAGGGCGTTAGCCTCAAGAATAATGCTCAAGTGGTTTCGGTTGTTTTTGAACTTAGTGATGATGAATCACTGAATTCTTCGCCATCGGTTCCTATACTTTTAAGTCCGGTAGACAATGCTGTGAATCAGCCACTTTCAGTAGATTTATCATGGAATGCTACAGATGCTGACTCGTTGGATATTTTAAAATATAAACTCACCGTTAAAAATGATTTCGATAGTCAGGTTGTTGAAATTAATGACTTGACAGAAAAGCACTATTTTCTTGAAAATTTGAAATTTGGCGTAACTTATTACTGGCAGGTGAGCGTAAACGACGGAGTGAATCCAGCGGTAAACAGTGAAGTTTTCAGGTTTAAAACTAATTCCGTTCCCAACAACAGGTTCCATTATGTAAAGAAAACCAATGGCAATTACTACGTTGTTTCGAGTGATGAGGCCAATACGAATTTTCAGTTTACACCTCTTTCAACAAACAGTTGGCGGCCCCGACTCAATCAAAATGCGGGATTAATAGCTTTTCTGAGGACAGTTGGTGGAAATGCACACATTTTTACAGCAAAGCCGGATGGTTCGCAGCCATTCCAGGTTACAGCAATTCCGATCGCAGGGTTTAATAATGCAGAAATTGATTTCTCATGGAGTACAAACGGAAAAGAATTTCTCTATGCAAGCTTCTCGAAACTTTACCGGATTAATAAGGACGGCAGCGGGCTCGAACTTTTGTACTCCACTCCAGACGGTAGTTTTATTTCAGAATGTGACTGGAGCTACGACGGAAGTAAGATTGCACTAAAAACTAATGATCCTAACGGATATAATGTTAAAATTTATGTAATAGATATGATGGGAAATACCGTGAAAACAGTATTGGAAAATGTTGCGGGAGCAGCGGGTGGACTCAACTTTTCAGTAGACGGTAATCTTTTACTTTATACCCATGATATCTCCGGTCACCAGGAAGATAATTACAGGCAGCTTAATACACATATCTTCATTTATAATATGCTAACTGATACACACACCGATATTTCTGCGGCAAGTGACAAACCCGATGGAAGTAATGATCTGGATCCGCGATTTTCACCTAATAATGCTGATGTGATTTTTACAAATACTTCTAACGACGGCATATCAGTAAAAAATATATTAAAAATTATCCTGCAGGATAATTCAAGAACTACCTTATTCCCCGACGCAGAAATGCCAGATTGGGAGTGATGTTTTCAAGGGAGTTGAGGAATTTATTCCTCAACTTTTTTTTTATTTTACAAAGCAGAGGAAATAACTCTGCTTTTTTAGTGTCACAGCTGGATGGTGGTTAAGAAAAATAGGACTTAAGGAGCCTTATGGATGTAACGTGAAAGCTTAATTCCCAGATCAGTCCACACGATCCTTGGATTTGCATTACGTTCAAGATGATAATCCGCATCAGAAATTTCGGTAAGAATTGCTTCAATATTAGCACCGTGAATAAACCGGGAAAAACTTTCCCATTTAAAACCTCCGGAATCAATCTTCTTGTAAACTAAAGTTTCGTTGCCATAGTTCTGAAGTAAGGCTAGACGGAACATTTCAGCGCAGTAATCTAAAAAATTCTTCTGCTTTTCACGGTTCCATGCTGCGATGTTACGCCCCCAAAAAACGATATTTTTCAGAAATTCCGGTTTTTTCTTTACCTGAAATGCCTCACGAACCCACATTACAAAAAGATCTTCGAATTCCGTATCTGCATTTTCTGAAACCAAAAGTTTCTGCGCGCTGTTCCAGTCACCCTGAGCCTGAAAAACGGTTTCTCTAAGTTTTTCCTCTCCGATCTGATGATTATTTTTAAGGAAATTCTCGATGTCTTCATCCTGAATTCTGGGTATTTCTACCAACTGAGTCCGTGAAAGAATAGTTGGTAAAATAAAATCGATATTCTCAGCGGTAAGAATGATTAATGTGTCTTTCGGAGGTTCTTCCAGAAACTTCAGGAATTTGTTGGCGGCGGAAATATTCATTTTGTCTGCCTGCCAAACAATCAAAATTTTGCTGCCGCCTTCGAAACTTTTTAAAGCAAACTTTTTGTTCAGTTCATCAACTTCGTCGGCATAAATAGTAAGCTGTTTGTTCTCTGACTCCAGAATTTTAGTCCAGTCTTCATTATTGGCGTACGGATTGGCAAGAATCATTTCCCTGAAATTTTCAAGAAAATTATCAGAAAGTCCGCTGCTTTTTTCTTTAAACACAGGAAAACTGAAATGCAGATCAAGGTGATTCAGATGTTCAACTTTTGATGAAGAATGCAGATTCTCTTTCGCGAAGATTTCTTTGGCAAAAGCCAGTGCGAGCGGCAGCGTGCCGTAACCCTCCTTCCCGATGAAAAGTTGTGCATGGCCTACCCTGTTATTTGAAATGCTTTCTCTGAGGAGTTTTTTAAGATTTTCCTGACCTACAATCTGTTCCCAATTCATTTTTCAAAGATAAAAAAAAATGCCTCACGTAGGTTTTCTAAATGATTTCTATAACATCTACTAATGATCATTATTCGAAGATTCCGAAGAATTTTTCAGACTCAATTTTCATTTTTAATACCAGCGAAGGCCCTTAACAAACTTTAACCAAAGTAAATTTCCTCAATTCAGTATTATTTAAGATATTTGCGCATTATTTTTAAAAATAGAGAATGAAAAGATTTTTTGTATTACCACTCGCAGCAGCGGGATTTTTCCTGAATGCTCAAACGATTGGTAATTCTCCTTACGCTGCCTTCGGAATCGGGGATGTGAAGTATGATAACACAACTGATGTAAATGCGATGGGCGGCATATCTACAGCTTATATCTGGGATTTCAACAATAATTTTAATTTCAGCAACCCTGCTGCAAACAAAAATTTAGAACTTACCACGATAAAAGTTGAAGGAACCAACGAAAATAATTTCTTCAAATCAGATTACGACAATTCGAATGTTACCAAACATTCATCCTACCTTTCTAATATTGCCATAGCATTTCCGATTTCACAAAAAGTGAAATTCGGGATGGGTTACCAACCCTACAGCTCCAAAAAATATTCTGTACTAATACAGCAAGATGTGGAAGATTCCAAAATAAAAACAGCTAATGTTTTTCGGGGTGAAGGAACATTAAGTACTGTTCAGGCAGCGTTATCTTATCAGATTTCTCCTGAGTTCGGTCTAGGTTTCAGAACCAACTTCTACTTCGGAAATCTATATGATATTAATGAACTAACCTATTCCAACGCCGAGTTGATTAATGGATATGAAACCAAAAACAAGATTAAAACCTTCAATTTCACACTTGGTTCTGCATATCAGAAAAAAATTGGTACCGACAGAAAACTTACATTAGGGGCAACCTACACTTTCGGGAACACCGGTGAAATGGAGACTAATTACACGAACAGCACCTATTTCTACACCACAGGAAACCAAAAAGAAAATATAAGTATCATAGACGAGGATTTCAGTACTGATAAAAATCTTATCCCGATGGAGTTTTCATTCGGTGCGGGTTACGGGCGTGATGCTAAATGGTTTGTAGGAACTCAACTGGATTATAGAAAAGGGGAAACAATCCAGTTTCTTGGCCAGCCATTCACGAATCAAAATTCTTACAAAATCGCTGCCGGAGGTTGGTATTTACCTAACTTCAATAACTTCAGGAATTATTTCTCAAGAGTTACTTACCGCTACGGCGCTTATTACGAAAAAGGAAACCTTTCTTTCAACGGAACCAATATCAATCAGTTTGCTATAACCGGAGGGGTTACCTTACCTTTCGAAAACCGAAGTGCAGCAAGAATGAGCGGCATCGATCTTGGTTTAGAAATCGGGAAAAGAGGAACACTGGAAAATAATATGATCCGCCAGAACTTTGTTAACCTGAGAATCGGACTGAATTTTGCCGATAAGTGGTTTAATAAACGTCTTTATGATTAAGAAATGAATCTTATCGCTAAAATATTCTATAAAAATATAGCCGCCTTTTTGGGTTGTGCTATATTTTTTGGTTTAATTTCCTGTGATGAAGATTTAACAGCCATTAATAAAAACAACAACACCAACTTTCCCTCTCAGGTCATCAACAATGCCAATATTGTTCAGCGTGATTCGGGAATGGTAAAGCTGCGTGCTACGGCACCGCTTATCGAGAAATACGAATTTATCGACTCACCGTATATCGTTGCAAGAAAAGGTATCAATATTCTTTTCTACGACAAGAAAAAACCAAAGGAACCGGGAAAGATTAATGCCAAATATGCCAAGTTCAATGAAAAAAAGAAATTTTACGAGGCTAAAGGAAATGTAAGAATCACCACGAATGAAAATCAGATGTTCGCGATGCAGTCGGTATTTTGGGACCAGAATAAAAGGCTCATTTACACTTCTGATACCGTGTACGTCACCGACAAAGATGGCTCTACACTTGTGGGAGCAAACGGAATGAAAGCCAAGGATGATTTCTCAGAATACACCTTTTACAACAATTCCGGCAACATAAACGCTAAAAAAATCCCCGAAAAAGGAAGATAATTTTCGTAAATTCGAAAAAATCTTTTTTTATGACCTTTCACGCAATCGGGTTGATGTCGGGAACCAGTCTCGACGGACTTGATATTTGTTTTGCCAAATTCCAAAGATTAAATTCCGAATGGAAATTCAGTATTCTTCATGCTGAAACAATTCCTTATTCTTCTGTGTGGGAAGAAAAACTAAAAAATTCAATCCATTTGAATGCTGACGATTTACTTGCACTTAATTCTAAATATGGTTTCTATCTCGGTGAAAAAGTAAAAGAATTTATTTCCGGAAATTCCTTAGCTGAAATTAATCTGATTGCATCGCACGGTCATACCGTTTTTCATCAGCCACAAAGCAATTTCACTTTACAGATTGGTGATGGGAGGGCCATTAAAATTATTAATAATATTCCGGTCGTTTACGATTTTCGTAGCCAGGATGTGCTCATGGGAGGCAACGGCGCACCGTTGGTTCCGATTGGAGATGAACTCCTTTTTTCGGAATTTGATGCGTGCCTGAATATAGGAGGATTCTCGAATATTTCTACGCGAAATGAGGGAAAAAGAATTGCATTTGATATTTGTCCCGTGAATATTGTTCTTAACCGATACGCATCAACTCTCGGAAAAAAGTACGATAAAAACGGAAATATTGCGAGAAACGGTAAGGTGAACGAAAAGATTTTAGATTCATTGAATTCGCTTGAATTTTACTCAGCGAAACATCCCAAATCTTTAGGAATCGAATGGGTAAACAAAAACATTATTCCTTTGCTGGAAAATGAAACAGCGCATAATATTCTTGCAACTTTCACCGAACATGCAGCCGACCAAATTGCTCAGGTCTTTAATCATTACCAGTTCAAAAACGTTTTATTTACAGGCGGCGGAACGTATAATTCCTATCTAATTGAACGCATTAAAGCCAAGTCACCAACCGAAATTATCATTCCTGAACGGGAACTGATCGATTTTAAGGAAGCACTGATTTTTGCTTTCATGGGTGTTTTGAAAATGAATAACGAAATTAACGTACTTTCTTCTGCTACCGGGAGTTCGGCTGACCATTCGTCAGGAATAATCGTTTAAACAGAATTTAAATTTATAAATAAAAAAATATGCAGATTGACATCAGAAAACTGGCCATCGAAGATTATGATGAGCTTAAAGAGACCATGCAGAAAGCCTATCCGGCTATGTCGGAAAATATCTGGTCTAAAAAAAGCATACAGAAACTGATCCGCATCTTCCGGGATGGGCAGATTTGCATTACCGTTGACGGAAAAATCGCAGCGGTTGCACTTTCCCTAATCGTGCAGTACGAACTGTATGGAGACGATCACACGTATAAAGAAATTACCGGAAATTATACCTTCAATACCCATTCTGATACCGGAAATGTACTTTATGGAATTGAAGTTTTTGTTGATCCCGAATTCAGAAAGTTAAGACTTGCCCGAAGACTTTATGATGTAAGAAAAGAACTTTGCGAAACCCTGAATTTAAAATCGATAATGGTCGGCGGACGAATCCCCAATTACCACCTGCACAGCGCAGAACTTTCGCCACGCGCATATATACAGAAGGTAAGAAATAAAGAAATCTATGATCCGGTATTGAGTTTTCAGTTGGCGAATAATTTCCTGCCGGTTAGAATTCTTAAAAATTATTTGCCTGAGGATCAACATTCCGAAGAAAATGCAGTGTTGCTGCAGTGGAATAATATCTACTACAGTAAAAAACCGAATACAATGCAGGATTCTGTGATCCGGTTGGGATTGGTTCAGTGGCAGATGCGGCATTTTAAAAACCTTGATGCTTTTTTTGAGCAGGTAGAATTTTTCGTGAATGTAATGGCAGATTACAAATCGGATTTCATCATGTTCCCGGAACTCTTCAACACGCCTCTGCTAGCTCCTTTCAATCATCTTTCAGAAAGGGAAAGTATGTTTAAACTGGCTGAACTGACCGAAGAAATTAAGCTGAAGCTTTCCGAATTTGCAATCGGTTACAATATCAATATTGTTGGCGGAAGTATGCCTCTTGTCGAAAACGGTGAACTCTACAACATCAGTTATTTGCTACACCGTGACGGAAAAATTGATGAACACAGAAAAATTCATATCACGCCCAACGAGAAAAAATATTATGGTATGAAAGGTGGTAACGAAATTAAAGTCATCAATACCGATTGCGGAAAAATAGGTTTGGTAATATGCTATGATGTCGAATTCCCTGAATTACCAAGGATTTTAGCTGATCAGGGTATGAAAATCCTTTTCGTTCCTTATCTCACCGATACCCAGAATGCCTATACACGTGTTCGCCACTGCGCAGCAGCAAGAGCAATTGAAAACGAATGTTATGTTGCCATTGCAGGCTGTGTCGGGAATTTGCCGGGAGTAAATAATATGGACATCCAGTTTGGGCAGGCGGCAGTTTTCACACCTTCGGATTTTGCTTTTCCATCCAACGCCATTAAAGGTGAAGCAACACCGAATACAGAAACGACTTTGATTGTAGATGTGGATCTGAATTTGCTGAAAGAACTTCATCACTACGGCGCGGTGCGCACCATGAGCGATCGTCGCAGAGATCTCTATGACACTGTAAATTTTAACAGCGAAACAGAATAAAAAATCCCGGAACAGATAAGTTCCGGGATTTTTATGGTAAGAATTTTTATTTTAAAGTTTAAATTCAAGTTTCACGTTAAAGAATCTTCCTGTTAACCGTACAGGAACCGGATAATTATAACCTGTAGAAACATCATTAACCCATTGGTTAGCTACCGTATTGCTGATGTTGAAAGCATTAAAAATCTGTACTCCTAAAACAAGTTCATTAAAGTTACTCCAAAAACCGCTGTTTACTTTATTGTCTTTCTGATCGATGAAAACTTTAGACAAACCGATGTCAACTCTTTTATAAGAAGGTAAAGTTCTCTGGTATTTATATGGCGCTTCAAAATCAGGTTTTCCGTTCGCGTCTAAAGAAATCGGTGTTCCCGAAGGAAGTCCGTTCGCATAAGTCAAAGTAAGATTTACACGCATCGAAGGAAATTTAGGCATATAATCCTGATAGAACATGGAAAATCTGAAACGCGGATCAGTTGGTCTCGGGATATAACCACGGCCTTCGATATTTTCGTAAACGCGCGCATAACTTGCGGAAATCCACGAATCTACACCTGGAACAAATTCACCGAACAATCTTGTATCAAGTCCATAAGCGTAACCTTCAGAATTATTGGCTCCGGAATAGCGAATTCTTACGTTATCAAGATAATACGGAATCAGGTTATCCATTTTCTTATAGTAAACTTCCGTAGTTAATTTAAAAGGTCTTTCAGCCATTCTGAATTCATAATCGTTGGCTAAAATCACCTGCGTGGAACGCTGCGATTTGATGTTGGAATTAAAGTTGCCGTCAAGATCTTTAATTTCTTTATAGAAAGGCGACTGGTAATAAATTCCTCCCGAAATTTTAAAGAGCATATCCATTTCCCAATCAGGTTTGATGGCAAACTGCGCTCTGGGCGAAATAATGGTTTCATCGTTGAAATCCCAGTGAGATGCACGAACCCCAGCGTTTACAAAAACTCTGTTCTGACCCCAGAAAAATTTCTTAGAATATTGAGCATATCCTGAAAGTCTGGTAGGCTGGATATGATTTTCACCTGCAATATGGAAGCGAAGACGTAGTTGAGACGGATCCAGAACCCCCGGATTGGTATAATCTCGCGGAGTGCTGTAACCTAATGAATCTACGAGTTGCCATTCATTGGTGAAATCTTTCAGGTTTTCTTTTTCGAATTTTAAACCTACCTCGAAATCTGTATTTACATCAGGTGAAAAACGTGTTTTTAACTGTGAGCCATACGTTTTTACCACTAAATCATTTCTTGCGTGATCAATCTGCCCGCCAACATCATAAGAAGTAATTGGCGCTCCGGTTACCGGATCAAAAGTCTGCAGCATATATCCTGAAGCGATGGAGTAATATTCTCTTTCACGGTTTTGGTAAGCGAAATTATCAAGAGTAAAGGTCCATTTTTTATTTGGTTTAAAGTTGACAGACGCGGTGCCCATCATATTTTTATATTGGTCATCTTCCTGCCCGTTGTAAAAAACGCTCAGTTTTAAAGGAGTCTGTAAGCTTCCGAAATCCACTTCCTTTACTTTCGGAACCATTTCGTAATCATTTTTACTCCAGTATCCGATAAACGAAAAGTCCCACTTTTCATTCAGTTTATAATTGATATAAGACTGAAAATCCATGTACTGAGGATTAAAATCAGTATCTTCATTCAAAGTATTCAGTACCAGGTTCGTATTTCTATAACGGCCGGAAAACAGCGCAGAAAGTTTCCTGTTCTTGCTTGCTAAGCCTGTGGAAAGCCTACCGCCTATTAAACTTGCCTCGCCCGCCACTTCAAATTTTGTGGGTTGACGATAATAAATATTTAATGCAGAAGACATTTTATCACCGTATTTTGCCTCGAAACCTCCAGGAGAGAAATTAATTGCCTGAACCATATCAGGGTTGATGATACTCATCCCTTCCTGTAAAGAATTCCGGATTAAAAAAGGCCTGTAAATTTCAATGTCATTGATGTAGATAAGGTTTTCATCATAGTTTCCGCCGCGAACCATATACTGGGAAGATAGTTCCGTGTTTGAGTTTACTGACGGTAAAGTTTTGATCAGTCCTTCAACTCCACCTGAAAGTGATGCAACCTGCTGAGCTTCTTTAGCAGAGATTTCAATAGATGTAAGATCTGTAACTTTCGGCTTTCCTTTTTTCTGAAAAACCACTTCCTGAATTTGGGTTTCTCTTTCAGCATTCACGAACAAAATGTTCATATTCTGAACTTTCGGAGTAGGTTTAATCGTTTTGCTGAATCCCCTGAAATTTTCCTTCTGTACCGAAAGAGTCTGTTCTTCTGGAGCGAGAGGGATTTTCACAAATCCGTTATCATCAGTTATAAAATTCTGACTGTTATAGGAAACATTGGCTTGAGAAACAGGAGCACCGTTTTCGTCGAGAACTTTAAGATTAATTTGCGAAAAAACAAAAAGCGGCGATAATACCAGGAGTAGAAGTATTTTTTTCAATGCGGTGAATTTAGATTTTAAAGATAACAAAAATTAGAGGATGGCCTGTCGTACGCGGGTTAATTTTTGAAGCAGATCTTCAAGTTTATCAAGTTGAAGCATATTGGCTCCATCAGATAGCGCACAGCTTGGATCCGGATGAGTTTCTATGAAAAGTCCATCTGCACCTACGGCAATTCCCGCTTTTGCAATGGTTTCAATAAGTTCCGGTCTTCCGCCTGTAACCCCCGAATTTTGATTGGGTTGCTGAAGCGAATGCGTAACATCTAAAATTACGGGTGCATATGCTCTCATGGTAGGAATTCCACGGAAATCAACGACCAAATCGGTATAACCAAAAGAATTTCCGCGCTCGATGATGGCGGTTTTTGGATTGCCTGAATCTGTAACCTTCTGTACCGCGAACTGCATGGATTCCGGGGAGAGAAACTGGCCTTTTTTTAGCGTAACACATTTATTGGTTTTTGCAGCAGCAATAAGCAAATCGGTCTGGCGAACCAAAAAAGCCGGAATCTGTAAAACATCTACATAATTTGCAGCTAAAGCCGCATGCTCATTTTCGTGAATATCAGTTGTGGTAGGAATATTGAAAGTCTCGCCTACTTTCTTCAGGATTTCCAGAGATTTTTCTTCACCAATCGTGGTGAAAGAATCTACACGGCTGCGGTTTGCTTTTTTGAAACTTCCTTTGAAGATATAAGGGATTTCATATTTATTGGTAAGTTCTACTACTTTTTCAGCGATTCTCAGCGCCATGTCTTCACCTTCGATAATGCACGGACCGGCGATAAGGAAGAAATTTTTCGAGTTTTTATGATGGATATTATCTAAGTACTGAATCATAATATAGTTTTTCTAATTTATTACAAGTACAAAAATACGGTTTTTCTGGCAGAAAAAAGAGTGGAACTACGCTGCGCAATTCCTATTTTTTCTGCTCGGCCAGTGCCTTTTCGAATTTATCGACGTGAACTTTATACTGGTCCTGCCCGATTTCTTTTTTGTAAATATCAATCCACTTTTTAGCGTTTTCGAAGTCGGGAGCATTATAAAATTTAGAAATCTGATTGATAATACATTCGCTCTTATAAGCGGCAGTTTTAAAGTGTTTGAAATTTGCTGTCAAATAATCTGCGGCTTCTGAAAGTCTATTCTGGTTAAGCAATGCATAATGTTTTTCCTTAATGAAAAGCTCATTACTGACTCCGTTTTTTGCAGCTTCGGTAACGGTTTCTTCACCTTGAGCAAATTTTCCCAGAGCGTTGTACGCGTAGGCAAGTTCGAAATAAAATTTTTCAGATTTAAAACCGCTTTCTTTTAATTTTTCTAATCCTTTCAGTGCTAAAGCCGATGCACCGCCGCCGTTCATAAAACTGTATTTATCAACCAACACATCGTTTTCAGGTCTTTTGGATTTGTAATGTTGAAGAAACGATGCAGTTTCCGGTAGTTTGAACGCGGTAACCTGCTGGTCAGAAAGTGCAGCGACCTGTAAACCTAAATTCTGCCACCTCGCAATGATATTGGTTTCCGCCGGTTTGTAGACAAGTTTTCCATTCTCGGGAACCAGTGTCCCGAACAGCTTAAAAGTGTAACCTGCATTCTCGTCAAAGTATGGCAGGCCCACATTAAGAAATTTATCAGTAGCCTTTGGTGGCAGAATAACGAGCCGGTTTTCAGCACTGACAAACGGTGTATTAAAATTGAATTCTTTTGGAACCTGAATTTGTGTATGTCCTAGAAAAAATGAAAAAAAACCAAAGAGAACAAGTAGTTTTTTCATGATAATTTATTGAAGTTTAATAAATATTTTATCAAAGGTATTGATATTTCGGGAGGAGATTTTATCTTTTAACTGCTTTTTTCCTAAAATTTTTCCGAAGCTGGAATCCAGCGTACTTCCTTTGGGAACCTGCCAGTAAAAGGTGTTTTCAACAATTTCAGCTTTTTCGTTAGCTGCTTTTTTTGCATTTGTAAATTCTTCGAGCAAAATATTTTCTGACCCTTCTGTTCCTACAAAAACATAAATATGCAGATCATCAGCCTTGCTGAATGGATTATTGTTAAGAATTTCAGCTATTTCATCCTGGTTTTTCAGAAAAAGAAAAGCCTCATATTCGAAATAATGCGACATCGCTTTCTCTAAAATTTTCTTCAGTTCCGAAGGTTTTTCATCCGACGAAAACAAAATGTTTCCTGATGCAAGAACGGTAGAAACATCTTTCATTCCGGCATCAGAAAACACTTTAATGACTTCTGCCATTTTCATGGAAGTACCGTTAACATTCACTCCGCGAAGAAAAGCACAGTATTTCATGGGTATATTTTATTGCGTAGCCTTCATGATCGCATTGGTAATCTGAGCCTCTTTCTCTTTGGAATACGTTGAATCATACGGGTTCATCACATCAAATAAATAAGTGTAAAACGGAGTAATTACCTGTACTTTTTCAGATTCTCTAAAGGCTTTTTCCTTGCCCATGGTCTGTAGATTCTTCACGAAACTGTTGAAGCGTTTATCCACCGTTTCAATGGATTTTAAAAGATACTGGTAGCCTTTTTCGTTTTGTCCCAATTTATTGTATGCATCTGAAACTGCTCCCACAACCAGAGAATATTCCATTGGTTTTGTGCGCATTTGTTTTCCTACAAATCGCTGCTCATAAGCTGAAAGACTGCTATAATAATCATACTCCTCGAAGATTCCTTTTTTCAGCTCTTCAGCCAGTTTCAGACCTTTCTGCTCCTGACCTGAAACCATATATCCGTAAACCATTGAACTCAGTGAACGGGGATCATTGTATTTTTCAACAGGAATTTCTCGGGAAGCCATATCAAGCATTTCCAAAGCTTTATTTTTCTGTCCCGAAAGTGCCAAAGCTTCGGCTGCGCGGCTTGCAGAACTTCTGTAGCTTACAATATTCTGTGTGCAGGTTTCATCAAAATGAACGCTTAAATCCTTGAAATTTCCCCAACGGTAATTTTTAACGATGTTGTATAGTGAATTAGCATCTACTCTACCCATTTCACCATCTTCACGTTCCGGAGTATTGATTGGAACAAGACGGTAACTGAAACCATCAAACTGTAGATAATTACCAAGATAGAAGATGTTTTCCGGATCGTAAATTCCGCCTGTGGAGAAATTAATCGGTCTGTTCCAGTCGAAATTGGCAAGAATATCAAGCAGGATCAAATTGTTTTTGAACATACTGTTGCTCTTGTATTCGATGGTGATTTTATCGACTGCCAGCGCGGCATCTTTCGCTTCAATAGTTCCTGATTTCAATGCATTGGCTTTGTTTACCGGCAAAATAAATTTAGAAACGGGAAGGAAATTAAATTTCTCATATTTCGCTTCACCGAATAGCATTTTCAGGATTTCATCTTTATCTTCAGACTTTACTTTAATGAAATCTACCGCTTCTTTCATTGTCATTGAATCCTGAGTCATAAACTTTCTGAATCCTGCAAAAGCTGTTTCCGGAGCACCCTGATCTTTCAGGTTGGCAAAGACGTTTTTCCAGTCTTCCGGACTCATAAGGTAAACCTGATCGTTGGTCCCGTCGCGGTAATCCTCATGGTTAAGGACAGACGGTACAGGCATTGAATTATAGGTTCTTCTCTTTACCTGATCGATATTCCACGGGGTTGAAAGCAAGGTGAAATTCACCACTTTTACGTCATCACGCATGCCCGAAGTTTCCTGCATTCCCCAAATTGGATATGTATCATTATCGCCATAAACAAAAAGAATATCATTTTTCGGAAGCGATTTCAATGTCGAATACGCGTAATCATAAGCCGCGCTTCTGCCGCTTCTGTCGTGTACATTATAGTTCTGGAATCCCATCATGAAAGGAATTCCCATCAATACAATTCCTGCCACAACATTTACTGCATTGGATTTTACTTTTTCCTGAATGAACCAAAGTATTGCAGCTGCACCCAAACCTATCCATACCGAAAAGGCAAAGAATGAGGCAACCATCGCGTAATCTCGTTCCCGAACTTCAAAGGGCTTAACGCCGGTATAGAAAATAATTCCGACACTTGTGATTACAAATAGTGAAAGGATTGCGTAAAACCTGCCAAAATCGCGGTTCAGCTGGAAGAAGAAACCAATCAAACCCAATAAAAGTGGTAAAAAGAAAAAGGCTACTGTACTTTCGTTTTTGAATTTTGCGGGCATTTTACTTTGGTCGCCCCACATGGCATTATCTACAAAAGGAATACCTGAAATCCAGTTTCCTCGGTTGTTTTCCATGTGTCCTTCCAGATCATTCTGTCTTCCAACAAAATTCCACATCAGATATCTTACAAAATAATATCCGTTCTGAAAAGTGAAGAAATAATCTAAATTCTGCGATAAGGAAGGCTTCTGAATATTGATTAAATTATAAGGTTTTACCTTGAGGTAATCTTCAACTTTAATACTTCCATCTTCATATTTCTGGCGTAATTCCTCGAAAATCTGTTTCGCTTCAGGACTGTCTGCCACGTCTTCATTAGCGTAATTGAATGAAAAATCCGGTGCGCCGTACATGGAGATATAATTAGCCATAACGGCCTGATCTTCGTTGAACATTCTCGGCATAAAACCAACGTGATCCTTGCTGTAAATATAATTGTAACGCTCGCCTACTTTACGGTAGGTGCCGGTTGGCTCATCTTTTTCGTAAACATCGCCTGTTTTTTCAGTTTTGTAGCTTCCGTCTTCATTTTTCTGGATTCCGTTTGCATCCAGATATGCTGTATAATTCTGGCCGTAAGAAGTTGGCCAGTCACCGTACTGTTCGCGGTTATAATAATCGAGCATTCCGATAGCATTATCAGGATTATTAAGGTTCATAGGAGGATTTGCAATCGCACGGATGGGAATTACCATCCAGCACGAAAACCCAATCATCATATAAACTACCGATAAAGCAGCAGTTTGATAAATGCTCTTCCTTGATTTTTTAGCATAATTAATAGCAAAATAGCAGAAAGCAATCAGCAGTATAAATGCGATGATGGTTCCGGAATGGAAAGGAAGGCCAATTCCATTTACAGCAAAAATTTCCATTTTACCGAAAAGCGTCATTATTAACGGGAAAATTCCTTTAAATACAATTCCCAGAATGACTAAAGTGAATACGTTTGCCCAAAGAAAACTTTTCCAGGTAAACGTATAATTTCTTGCGTAATAAATTAAACATACCGCCGGAATGGCAAGCATGCCCATCATGTGAACTCCTACAGAAAGACCGGTTACGAAGAAAATTAAAATAATCCATCGTTCGTTATCAGAATCATGATATTCGTTTTCCCATTTGGTAATTAGCCAAAGTAGAAGCGCAATAAATAAGGTTGCCATTGAATAAACCTCGCCCTCCACCGCAGAAAACCAAAATGTATCAGAAAAAGTAAAACATAAAGCTCCTATCGCCCCGGCAAATAATATTGAGATTTCCTGGTGTTTGGTAATTTCATCAAAATCTTTATTCAGAAGCCTGCGCACCAAATGCGTGATGATCCAGAACAAGAACAAAATAGTGAACGCACTGAAAAGCGCTGACATTGCATTAATAACGATCGAATAATTCTCACCATTACCAAAAGCAAACATGGCGGCAACCGCGCCTACAAGCTGAAAAAGCGCAGCACCGGGAGCATGGGTAACCTCCAGTTTTGCGGCAGAAGCAATATATTCTCCCGTATCCCAAAAACTGAAATTATGCTCTATGGTTGATAAATAAGTAATGAAAGCAATCGCAAAAATAACCCACCCTAAAATGGTATTCCACTGTTTAAAAGACCAGTTTTTCATAAATAATATTCAATGTTGCGAAAATAAGGTTTTTCTTTAATTATATAAGTACTTTAACAAAGTTTAAATAAGACTCCATTACTCCAGAATATATTTATCGTCATTGTATAATGCTGTAAATCAGAAAAAAGTTTATAAATTGTTGTATTATTTATTTTTTAGTATTTTTGCACTCGGTTTTATAGAGAAAAAATGACGAAAAATGACTAATGTTCACGATAATATTCTTGGCTTAATTGGCAACACCCCTTTGGTAAAACTCAATACAGTTACCAAAGATATTCCTGCAACAGTTTATGCTAAACTAGAGTCTTATAATCCCGGCCATTCTACCAAGGACAGAATCGCAGTTCACATCATCGAAGCTGCTGAAAGAAAAGGCCTGATAAAACCTGGCTCAACCATTGTAGAAACTACATCCGGCAACACAGGATTTTCTATTGCAATGGTTTGTATCATTAAAGGTTACAAATGTATTCTTGCTGTAAGCAATAAAACGAAGAAGGAAAAAATCGCTTATCTGAAAGCTTTGGGCGCTACTGTTTATATCTGCCCGGCTAATGTAGCCGCTGATGATCCGAGATCATATTATGAAGTTGCGAAAAGAATCGCGTCAGAAACTCCGGATTCTATCTATATCAATCAATATTTTAACGAACTGAATATTGATGCACATTACCAAACCACAGGACCAGAAATCTGGGAGCAGACCGATGGGAAAATTACGCATCTTATTGCCTGTACAGGAACCGGCGGAACGTTATCAGGTTCGGCTAAATTTCTAAAAGAAAAAAATCCTAATATTAAAGTTATAGGTGTTGACGCGTCCGGCTCTATCCTGAAAGGTTTCCATGAAACAGGAAAAATCAATGAAGACGAAATTCACCCTTACCAAATTGAAGGAATGGGCAAAAATTTAATTCCTGCAGCATTATTATTCGACAAAGTAGATGAATTCGTACGCGTAAATGACGAAATGTCCGCTTACCGAACCCGCGAAATTGCTCTGAAAGAAGCCATTATGGGAGGTTATACCACAGGCGCTGTTACGCAGGGTCTTATACAGTACGCCGGCTCACATGAATTTTCAGCAGATGATGTTGTGGTAGCTATTTATCCCGATCACGGTTCCCGATATATCACTAAGGTTTACAGTGATAAATGGATGGAGGAACAGGGATTCATCAACAACTGTGTTCACAATTACGACGAAGTTTTCAAAACTGAAATAATCAAGTAATAAACTGTGAAATATATCACATAAACCTTTTTGTAGCTTACAAAAAGGTTCTTTTTGTTCAAATTTTGTTAACTTTGCTCTCTATATAAAAATTAAAAAAATCATATAAAATAATGACAGATATTTTTGATCGGTTACGCCAGAATCCAGGACCGCTCGGGCAGTTTGCAGATTATGCAGAAGGATATTTCGTTTTTCCTAAACTTGAAGGACCTATCGGCCCCCGAATGAGATTTCAGGGCAGAGAAGTTGTTTTCTGGAGTGCTAACGATTATTTAGGGTTATGTAATCATCCCGAAGTTTTAGAGGCTGATGCAAAAGCAGCTGCCGAATTCGGAATGTTCTATCCTATGGGCGCAAGAGCGATGTCCGGCGAAACTGCTCAACACCAGCAATTGGAGAAGGAATTGGCAGAATTTGTTGGTAAAGAATCAGCTTATCTTTTAAATTTTGGTTATCAGGGGATGGTTTCTACCATTGATGCTTTGGTCGGTCGTCATGATGTTATTGTTTACGATGCAGATTCGCATGCGTGTATCGTGGATGGTGTTCGCCTTCATATGGGTAAAAGTTTCACGTACAAACATAACGATATTGCGAGTTTAGAAAAGAACCTTGCAAGAGCTACCAAAGTTGCTGAAGAGCAAGGCGGCGGAATTCTTGTGATTACTGAAGGTGTTTTCGGGATGCGCGGAATGCAGGGAAAGATTAAAGAAATCTGTGCCTTAAAATCGAAATTCAATTTCAGGCTTTTGGTCGATGATGCTCATGGTTTTGGAACATTAGGGAAAACCGGTGCCGGCGCTGGTGAAGAACAGGGTTGCCAGGATCAAATCGATGTTTACTTTTCAACCTTCGCGAAATCTATGGCCGGATTTGGTGCATTTATCGCAGGTGATGCAGATATCATCAGAATTTTAAAATACAATTTGCGTTCTCAGGTTTTCGCAAAATCTTTAACAATGCCAATGGTAATCGGAGGTTTGAAAAGATTGGATTTGCTTCGATCAAGACCGGAAATTAAAGCAAAGCTTTGGGAAAACGTAAACAAACTGCAGAATGGACTGATAGAAAGAGGATTCAATATCGGCGGTACAGATACCTGTGTAACTCCCGTAATGATGCAGGGTTCTACTGTTGAAGCCACTTTACTGGTAAAAGATCTGAGAGAAAATTACGGTATATTTACTTCAGTTGTAATCTATCCGGTTATACCGAAAGGAATGATCTTATTGCGATTAATTCCTACTGCATCTCATACCGACGCAGAAATTAATGAGACCCTGGATGCATTTGATGCCATTCACGACAAACTTACCTCAGGTTTCTACAAGGAGCAGGAGCAGAAATTACTTGAAGAAAAAGGTTTATCCTTTAAATCAACATAGAATTTTTCAGTATTTATATTTTACTATAAACCGCTTGAAAAATTCAGGCGGTTTTTTATTACCCCAAGGTGAAGTTAAAAAAACACCACTAACAAAATTTTTATAAAAATAACAAGATGAAACAGATTTTAATCACCAAACAGGATTTCACCCGAATACACAAATCAATAAGCGATGCCAAACAAAACAGCAGCATCAAAAAAGACGAAGCAGAAAAGCTGCTGAAAGAACTGCATTCTGCGAAAGTAGTCCCTTCAGAGGAAATTCCGTCGGATGTGGTGACGATGAATTCCATAGTGAAGTTTCACTTTGAGAATAACCAGAAAGAAATGCAGTTTCAGATCGTTTATCCGGCTCAGGCAGATTTCAAAAACGGTAAAGTTTCCATCTTTTCTCCTGTTGCAGCAGCTTTGATCGGCTATGGAGTGAATGATGAAATCGACTGGATTGTTCCTTCCGGAACCACAAAAATTATTATCGACGAGATCATTTATCAGCCCGAAGCAGCCGGAGATTTTGATCTGTAATCATCACAAAGCATATTTGAAGAGAGCCGTTGGATCTGATGCCAACGGTTTTTTAATGATTACAAGCGACAGTATCTGAAAGATTTAAAATAAATTTGCAAAAACATTCCTTTGAAAGACCTTCTGCTCATTACGCCACCTTTTACGCAGCTCAATACTCCCTATCCGGCAACGGCTTACCTTAAGGGTTTCCTTACCACCAAAGAGATCCCGAGCTTCCAGATGGATTTAGGGATTGAAGTAATTTTAAAAGTTTTTTCACGTGAAGGGCTACAGAATCTATTCAGTACGGAACCGGATCTTGCAAGATACTCAGCAAACGCGCAAAGAATATGGACTTTAAAACAAGAATACATCAAAACGATCGATCAGGTTATTCTTTTTCTTCAGGGACAAAATCCAACATTGGCGCGACAGGTCTGCAGCATGAATTTTTTACCCGAAGCATCCCGCTTCAACACGATAGATGATCTGGAATTTGCTTTCGGAAACATGGGTTTGCAGGATAAGGCAAAACATCTCTGTACTCTTTATTTAGAAGATATTTCAGACTTTATTGTTGAATGTATTGATGAAGATTTCGGGTTCAGCAGATATGCAGAACGCCTTGGCAGAAGTGCAAATTCCTTTGATGAGTTATATCTGAAACTGGCAGGATCCAATACTTTCATTGATGAAATTACGCTGAGCATTCTTCAGCAAAAATTGGAGTCGATACATCCAAAACTTGTATGTTTTTCGGTCCCTTTTCCGGGAAATTTATATTCCGCTTTCCGTTGCGCGAAATTTATTAAACAAAATTTTCCTACAGTTAAAGTCGCGATGGGAGGCGGTTTTCCGAATACTGAATTAAGAGAGCTTAAAGATCCACGAGTTTTCGAGTTCTTCGATTATATCACTTTAGATGATGGCGAACTCCCGATTGAACTTCTGCATAAAAACCTTGAGAATGTCGACAACACTGAACTTAAGAGAACCTTTTTGTTGAAGAATGGCGAAGTAATCTATCAAAATAATTCCCTTAAAACAGACTATAAACAGTCTGAAATTGGCACTCCCGACTATTCCGATTTGCCGCTGCAACACTATATTTCCGTGATAGAAATCGCGAATCCTATGCACAGTTTATGGAGCGACGGAAGATGGAACAAACTTACTATGGCCCACGGCTGTTATTGGGGGAAATGCACGTTCTGCGACATTTCTCTTGATTATATCAGATTATACGAACCTGTATCGGCAAAGATACTGGTAGACCGGATGCAGGAATTAATTACAAAAACGGGTGAAACGGGATTTCATTTTGTAGACGAAGCCGCTCCACCAGCGCTTATGCGGGAAGTTGCGCTCGAAATCCTTCGCCGAAATTTAGTTGTTACGTGGTGGACTAATATCAGATTCGAAAAAAGTTTCAGCAGAGATTTATGTTATCTGTTGAAACTTTCAGGATGCGTAGCAGTTTCAGGTGGTCTGGAAGTTGCCAGCGACCGATTGTTGAAGCTAATCGACAAAGGAGTTTCTGTGGAACAGGTTGCGAAAGTAACCAGGAATTTCACCGAAGCGGGAATTATGGTACACTCCTATTTAATGTATGGTTTTCCTACACAAACGGTACAGGAAACTGTGGATTCACTGGAAATGGTTCGCCAGCTTTTTGAAATGGGCGTTCTGCAAAGCGGTTTCTGGCATCAGTTTTCAATGACTGCACACTCGCCTATCGGAATCAGTCCCGAAGAATTCGGTGTAAAACCTGAAAAGAGAGAGATTCGGTTTGCCAATAACGATATTGATTTTATTGATGAAACTGGAATTGATCACAGTAAATTTGGATTTGGATTAAAAAAATCGCTTTTTAATTACATGCACGGAATCAATTTCGAAATGCCGCTTCAGGATTGGTTCGATTTTAAAATTCCAAATACGACCATTCATCCTGAATATATACATGACTGTCTTTTGGAAGAGGAAGATTTCAAATTCAAAGGCAATTCAAAAATTATTTTTCTGGCCAAAAATCCCGTTGTGGAAAATTTTGTGAAAAGCAAAAAAGGAAATTCCCGGAATGTCTCGCAACTCACCTTCCATTTGAATACCAATATCGTAAAGATTGAGCTTGATCAGGAAAAAGCACAATGGCTTTTAAAAATAATTCAGGAAAATCCAATTGAAAAACCGCAGAAAACAACACTTCTGCAACTGAAAAATAATTTTGAAGAGTCATTCGATGATTTTGAACTGTTCTGGTTTTCAAAACCGGTGCAGCAGCTCAAAGAAAATGGCATTATTCTGAGTCTTTAGCCTTAATCTAAACTAAAAAATAAAAAATCCCGCTCTTTAAAGAACGGGATTTTATGATGATTAAAGTTAAATTATTCAGCGAGAATAATTCCGTTATTGTTGCTGAATTCGATTACACCACTTTTCACAGGGAAGGAAAATACGCTTTCTTTTTCGTTCTCTTTCGTGAAATGCTTTTCGTACTTTTCATCAATATTGTTAGTAAAAACTCTTACCTTTCCACCGATTAATGAAGCTACGATCGCGGCGTGATCTTTCATGACATGGAAATCACCATTCTTTCCGGGAAGTAAAACTGATTTTACATCGCCTTCAAAAACTACAAATTCCGGAGTTAAAATTTTAATATTCATTTCTTAAAATTATAGATTATAGATTTTAAATTTTAAATTAATCTAAAATCTAAAATTTAGCATTTAAAATTCCTTATGCGTTTTCCGCTAACATTTTCTCACCAGCTTCAATCGCTTCTTCGATAGTTCCTTTCAGGTTGAAAGCAGCTTCCGGTAAGTGATCTAATTCACCGTCGATAATCATGTTGAATCCTTTGATGGTATCTTTAATATCAACCAATGCACCTTCCAGACCTGTAAACTGTTCTGCAACGTGGAAAGGTTGAGAAAGGAAACGCTGAACTTTTCTTGCACGGTAAACTGAAAGTTTATCGTCTTCCGAAAGTTCTTCCATACCAAGAATCGCGATGATATCCTGTAAAGCTTTGTATTTCTGAAGGATTTCTTTTACTCTCTGTGCACAGTCATAATGCTCATCACCTAAGATTTCAGGAGTAAGGATTCTTGAAGTTGACGCCAAAGGATCAACCGCAGGATAAATACCTAATGAAGCAATTTTTCTGTCCAAAACCGTAGTTGCATCTAAGTGAGCAAATGTAGTAGCCGGAGCTGGATCCGTTAAATCATCCGCAGGTACGTAGATCGCCTGTACAGATGTAATAGAACCGTTTTTAGTGGAAGTAATTCTTTCCTGCATCGCACCCATTTCAGATGCCAATGTAGGCTGGTAACCTACTGCTGAAGGCATACGACCTAGAAGTGCGGATACCTCAGAACCTGCCTGTGTGAAACGGAAGATGTTATCAACGAAGAAAAGTACATCTCTTCCTTGTCCCTGTCCGTCACCATCACGGAAGTTTTCCGCAATTGTAAGACCTGAAAGTGCAACACGTGCTCTTGCTCCAGGCGGCTCGTTCATTTGTCCGAAAACGAAAGTACATTTAGAGTCTTTCATTTCTTCCAGATCAACTTTAGATAAATCCCATCCTCCATTTTCCATAGAGTGCATGAATTCGTCGCCATATTTAATAATGCCTGATTCAAGCATTTCTCTTAAAAGGTCATTTCCTTCTCTTGTTCTTTCGCCTACTCCGGCGAAAACTGAAAGTCCACCGTGGCCTTTCGCAATATTGTTAATCAATTCCTGGATCAATACTGTTTTACCAACACCTGCACCACCGAACAAACCAATTTTTCCACCTTTTGAATAAGGTTCTACTAAATCGATTACTTTAATTCCTGTAAACAGTACTTCTGCTGAAGTAGAAAGCTGATCGAATTTCGGAGCCTCACGGTGAATCGGTAAACCGTTTTCTTTGGAAACTTCAGAAATCCCGTCGATAGCATCTCCAACTACATTAAACAGTCGGCCATATACGGCATCTCCTGTAGGCATGGTGATTTGTCTTCCTTGCGAAATAACTTCCTGCCCTCTTTGCAGACCATCAGTTGCATCCATTGCGATACATCTTACAGTGTCTTCACCAATATGTTGTTCTACTTCCAGAATTACTTTATTACCATCCGCCTTCAAAATTTCCAGTGCATCATAGATCTTCGGAAGTTCCGCAGCATCTGCGAATACTACATCGAGTACAGGACCGATAATTTGAGAGATTTTTCCTTTAATTTGGTTTGCCATTGCTAATTTTTTTCTTGAGTGCAAATATAATGAAAGTTCCCAATTCTGCAATTGCTTTAAAAGAAGATTTTTATCAT
This sequence comes from Chryseobacterium sp. HSC-36S06, assembly GCF_024171485.1. Lineage (GTDB taxonomy): Bacteria > Bacteroidota > Bacteroidia > Flavobacteriales > Weeksellaceae > Kaistella. Next base: position 516,937 of record NZ_JALJZX010000002.1, on the reverse strand, counting down.
ATTTGCAGCATCAAAATTTCTTCTTTTGAAAATCATCAAAAACCTTCACGATTATCACGAAAAAACGCCTTTGGCACTTTCCATCGGAATGTTTGACGGGGTTCACCGCGGGCATCAGACCATCATCAAAAATCTGAATTCCGCAGCTGCACACAAAGGTTTAGAGTCAGCGATTCTCACATTCTGGCCACATCCCAGAACAGTTTTCAGTCCGAATGATGATTTAAAACTTTTGAATACAATTGAAGAAAAAACCTATCTGCTCGAAAAAAATGGTGTACAGCATCTTTTTCTGAAAGAATTTGATGAGGAATTCAGGAATTTAACCGGCGAAGAATTTGTGAAACAGATTCTGGTTGAGAAACTGAACGTAAGGCACTTAATTATCGGCCACGATCATACTTTTGGTAAAAACCGGAGTGGTGATTTTAAGCTGCTTCAGAAAATGGCTCCGGATTTTGGATTTGAAGTTGAGCAGGTTGAAGCGGTAGATTTTCTGGACACCCACATCAGCTCTACTCAGGTAAGAAATGCACTGACGAATGCTGATATCAATGCAGCCAATGAAATGCTTGGCTACCATTATTCAGTTTCCGGAGAAGTGATTCATGGCAAGAAACTGGGCAGAACAATCGGCTATCCCACTGCAAATATTTTGGTCAATCGGATGAAGATTTTACCTAAAAACGGGGCTTATATTGTTGATGTTTTTAGTGAAGAACAACAATTTAAAGGGATGCTGAGTATCGGCACCAATCCTACGGTCGAAGGAAAATCACTTTCTGTGGAAGTGTATATCCTGGATTTTGACAGTGATATTTATGACAAAAAAATTTCAGTGAATTTCCGTGAATTCCTTCATAATGAAATCAAATTCGAAAGTCTGGAAAAACTTATTGAAAGACTGGATGAAGACAAAAGACTTACTGAAAACTTTCAGTTTTAATTAAATCATAACAAATTTAAAACCTCTTCCCTCTTCTTTTTAGTCAAGGAATTTAAGATTAAATCATAAGAAGAATCGATTAATTTCATAATTAAATCCCGTTTCAAACCATCGCATTCCACCGAATTCCAGTGGGTTTTGTTCATATGATAAGCGCCGGTAATCTGGGGATGTTTTTCGCGCAGTTCGGCACTCCATTCAGGATCTGTTTTTACTGCGATACTTAAAGGCTGTTTTTCAAGAGACATCAGTAAAAACATCTTTCCTCCCACTTTCATCACCAATGTTTCTTTATCGAAGGGAAAAGTTTCTTCTACCCCTTTTTTGGCGAGACAGTAATCCAGAATTTCGTTGGCATCCATATTTTATATAATGAGAGGGGTGTACAGTTCAGACTTTCAAACAAATTTAGTAATTTTAAAGATGCGAAAATTGTTCGTTTGAGATTACTTACCGCTAATATTTATAGATATGAAAGCACTTGTTATTGGCGCAACCGGCGCAACGGGAAAAGATTTGGTTAATCAACTACTGAATGATAAGGATTATGAAGAGGTAAATATCTTTGTGCGCAAACCCGTGTCCCTAGATAATCCTAAACTCAAAACGCATATCGTCGATTTCGAAAAACCTGAAGAATGGAAAGATCTGGTGAAAGGAGACGTCGCTTTTTCCTGCCTGGGAACTACGCTGAAAGCTGCAGGAAGCAAAGAAGCGCAGAGAAAAGTAGATTATGACTACCAGTATAATTTTGCAAAAACTGCGAAAGAAAATAGTGTGGATGATTATATCCTGGTTTCATCATACGGCGCAAATCCCAATTCAAAAATTTTCTATTCCCGGATGAAAGGTGAACTGGAGCAAAGCATCAAGGATTTACATTTCAATAAAATTACGATTTTCCAGCCCGGAATGCTCGATAGGAAAGATTCAGAAAGAACCGGGGAAGTTTTGGGCGGAAAAATCATCCGGTTTGCCAACAAATTCGGTGTGTTCACCGAACAGAAACCTTTACCTACGGATATTTTGGCGAAGGCAATGATCAATTCTTCGAAGATTAAGTCTTATGGGTACTCTAAGATAAAACTGGGAAATATTTTTGCTTTTGCCGAAAAAATACACGATTAGAAAACGAAAAAAAAGCCCTGAAAGTTCAGGGCTTTTTGATATATATTGTTGGAAAGTTATACTTTCATAATCTCTGCTTCTTTCACTTTCAAGTGTTCATCGCACATTTTCACATACTTGTCTGTTACTACCTGAATTTTGTCCTCTGCATCTTTAATAAGGTCTTCAGAAACTCCGTCTAATTTTTTCAGTTCCTTCATTCCGTCCTGCCGCGCGTTTCGGACAGTGATTTTTGTAGATTCCGTCTCAGTCTTTGCATGTTTTGCAAGTTCACGTCTCCTTTCTTCAGTTAATGGCGGTACATTAAGGATAATATTTTCCCCATTGTTCATTGGCGCAAACCCCAAATTTGAATTAATAATCGCCTTTTCAATCGCTCCAATCGCTGTTCGGTCCCACGGTTGTATAGAAATCGTCATCGCATCGGGAACCATCACATTGGCAACCTGGTTAATGGGCGTTGGCGCACCGTAATATTCAACCATTACGTCCTGCACCATTGTTGTGGATGCCCTTCCGGCTCTGATTTTCTGAAAAGCGTGATCCAAATGCTTCATGGCTGCATCCATTTCCTGCTTCACCATATCAATAATCATTTCTAAATCTTCCATAGCGTTTTGTTTTCCGGTTTAATTCAGGACTTTCTAGAATCATCATTCAAGAAATGGCCTGCAGTAAATTATTTGAATTGATTTATATATTAACTAAAGTACCAATATTATCTCCCTCTACGATTTTAAGAAGGTTTCCTTCTTTATTCATATCGAAAACAATGATGGGTAGTTTGTTTTCGTGGCTCAGTGTGAAGGCAGTCATATCCATAACTTTCAAACCTTTTTCATACACTTCATCAAAGGTGAGGGAATTGAATTTCACAGCATTCTCATTTTTTTCGGGATCCGAGTCGTAAATTCCGTCAACTCTTGTTCCCTTTAAAATTACATCAGCGCCAATTTCAATCGCTCTCAGTGTTGCTGCAGTGTCGGTTGTAAAGTAGGGATTTCCGGTACCCGCACCGAAAATTACCACTCTTCCCTTTTCCAGGTGTCTGGTTGCTTTTCTTTTGATAAAAGGTTCTGCCACTTTGTCCATTTCAATCGCGGACTGAAGTCTGGTGTAAATTCCCGCATCTTCAAGCGCGCCCTGTAGTGCCATTCCGTTAATTACGGTTGCGAGCATTCCCATATAATCGCCCTGAACACGGTCCATACCGGTTGCAGCTCCTGCTAAACCACGGAAGATGTTTCCACCGCCGATTACAATGGCAACTTCGCAGCCTTTATCTACCACTTTTTTTATTTCCGCAGCGTATTCTTTCAGCCGGTCATTATCGATTCCGTACTGTCGGTTTCCCATTAAAGCTTCACCGCTAAGTTTAAGCAGAATTCTTTTATATTTCATTTTTTATCTTTTATCTCTATTTTTGCTCTGCAAATATAATGAAACGCAAATAATCTCGTTAATAGAATTATATTTACAGAGAAAAATTTTTGATAATTTTTTTAAAAAATTATTTTTGCAAACATAAATACAAATTTGAAAAAAACTGCTTCTGTTTCGCTTCTGTTATTCACTACCCTTCTGTTAGCCCAGGAAGGAACAAATGTCTACCCTTTCCTTAATATTCCGGTATCAGCACGCCAGGCCGCGCTGGGCGGAGATGCAGTTTCTGTGCGGGATTACGATGTAAGTTTTGCAGGGGTAAATCCTGGTCTTATGAATCTGGAGCAGGATGAAATGATTTCGCTTAATTATGCGTCCTACCTTTCCGACTCAAAATACGGAACCATCAGTTATGTAAAAGATTTGGAAGAAGGCCATTTGGTAAGTCTGAATGCGCGGTATATGGATTACGGGAAAATGCCCAGAACCGACGAAAGTGCAGTAATTGACGGTGAATTCGGCGCCATGGATGCCTCAATTGGACTTGGCTACGCTTATCAGTTTGATGAAGACTGGACCATCGGCGGAAGTGCAAATTTTGTCTCTTCAAGAATAGATAATTATACCTCGATGGCAGTTGTTGGCAATGCCGGTGTAACTTATCATAACAGACAAAGTAATGAGACGGTGGCACTTGTGTTCAGGAATTTTGGATATCAGTTTAAAACTTTTAACGGTCTTCGGGAAAATGTAGCTTTCCGTGTGGATTTGGGTTACACTAAAATTTTAGATGAATTTCCTGTGGCACTTACAATCACGGCGCATGATCTACAGAAACTGAATATTTCTCAGGATTACAACAACAACGGACAGGAAATAAGCTGGAGCCGTAAAATAACAGACCACCTTTCCTTCGGTGCCGAACTGTTTCCGCAGCAGGCATTTAATATCAGATTTGGTTATAACGTAAAACGGGGTAACGAATTGGCTGTATTAGACCAGCGCAGTTTTTCGGGCCTTTCTGCAGGTTTCGGGATCAAAATTTCTTCTTTCCGCTTTGATTATGCCCATGTACGCTACCACAATTCCTCGAATGTAAATCTATTCGGACTTACTTTAGACCTCATTGAAGTTGGTGGAAACCGACGGTAATTTCCTTTCAAAACTTATTTTCTTCCTATAATCGGTTTCGCAAATTCAAAAAAAATGATGAAATTTGCGGCATGAGAAAACCTGTTATCGCCATCGACGGCTATTCATCTACCGGAAAAAGTTCAATATCTAAAATTATTGCGCAGCGGTTAGGGCTTGTCCATATGGATACAGGTGCACTTTACAGAGGCATTACTTATTTCGCCATAAAAAATTGCACTGACGCAGGTGGAGCGATCGATTTGGAACTGCTTTTTTCTAAATTAAATGAAATTAAACTCCGCTTTGAAGAGGTAGAAAGCGAGCTTTTACTCTTTCTCAATGACAGCGATATTTCAAAGGAAATCCGATCTAATGAAGTATCATCACAGGTCAGTTTAATTGCCTGCCAAAAAGCGGTTCGTGACTTTTTGATGGAAGCACAGCGGTCAATTGCTTCTAACGGCGGGGTAATTATGGACGGTAGAGATATTGGGACGGTTGTTTTGCCGGACGCCGATTATAAATTTTTTCTGACAGCAAGTCTTGAGGAACGGACAAAACGTCGCTTTCTCGAACTTCAGAGCATGGGTATGGAAAGTAATGAAGACGAAGTGCGGCAAAATCTCATTACCCGTGACAAGATTGATAGTACCCGCGAAGTGGCTCCGTTGAAGCAGGCCCACGATGCCATTCTTATCGATAACTCTAAACTTACAAAACAGGAGACCATAGGACTGATTCTTTCATATATCAAAGAGTTTTAACATAATTTTAAGATGGCAGATTTTTTAATTGGTATATTAATTGTTAACTTTATAGAAGATGAAAATCACATCAAACACTTAATTATTAACTATTAAAATTATCTAAAATGTCTAAGAAAGGAAATAATGCGGCAGGAGTTTTGGCAGGTTTACTTGCAGGCGCTGCAGCAGGTGTAGTTCTGGGAATGCTTTACGCTCCTGAAGAAGGATCTGAAACCAGAAAAAAAATCAAAAACAAAGCAAACGAAGTGAAAGACCAGGCTGTTGATCAGTACGGTAGAGTTTCTGAAAAAGCAAAAGAGCAGTTTCAGGATGTTTCCGGAAAAGTAAGAGATCAGTATGGTAACATATCTTCTCAGGTTAAAGAAACTGCTGATAAAGTGGTATCTTCCGTAAAAGAAGGTTACGATAAATACAAAGACCAGGCGATCGCTAAAACAACTGAGGTTGTAAAAGACGTAGAAAATGAATTAGACGGATTGAAATCTTAATTGAATTTCCGTTTTATTCCATTAAATAAAAAGGAACTTTAATTCTAAGTTCCTTTTTTTGTAACTTTAAACAAAAATATTATGCTTGACCTTGTAAAAGAATATGCTGAAAAACGGTTAGACCTCCTGAAAATGGAGGCGACAGAAAAATCATCGGTCACCGCAGGAACTTTTACTTTTTTGGCTATTGCGGCGGTTGCGGGATTGTTTTTTCTAATATTGTTCAATATCGGTCTCGGATTACTTATAGGTTCATATCTAGGGAATTACGCATACGGTCTGCTGATCATGGCGGGTTTTTATCTATTGATTATTCTAATCGTTTTTCTTGCACGAAATTCCATCAAGAATGCCGTGGCAAACAAAATTATTCAATCACTAAACAGCTAAATAATGGGAACGAAATACAGCAGCCTGGAAGAACTCCGACGTAAAAAACAGTTACTCAAAGGTGAAGTTGCAGAAATTGAGGATTTAATCACATTCGACAACACTAAAGAAAGTTTGAGCGCCTTTACCAACGGTTTTACAGACAAATATCTAAAAGAGGAAATTAAACCCGATGGTGAAACCAGTGTTTCGCTTAATACCAACGAGATTGTGAAAGAATTTTCAACCAGTATAAAAGATACAGTTCTTAACCGGAATGCAGTTTATGGATTTGCCAAAAGCGACGCCGGAATGAATTTAGTTGAAAACGCTCTCAAGATTGGTGCAGTAACTTTTGTTGGGAATTATGCCCGAAAAAGCCTCTACAATACAAGTTGGAAGAAAAAAATAATCGGAGTTGCACTTATTTATTTAGCTCCCATTGCGCTTAGATATGTTCGGGAAAAACTTGAAAACTACCAACGAAACAGAACTGCCTCCAGCATGGAACAGTTAATTTAATAAAAAACCGCGATGCGGTTTTTTATTTGACTGAAAAAATTTGTCCAAGGATAATTCCGGCCGCCATTGAAACATTCAGGCTTTCTGTAGCACGGGATTTTCCGAAACGTGGAATGGTTATTTTCTGGGTAATAAGCGCTTCAGTTTCAGGGCGCATACCATTGCCTTCGTTACCAAGAACAAGTCGGAATTTTTCTGGAAACGGGTAAGTATATAGATTTTCTCCTTCCATATCTGTCCCAAGCACCGGTAAGGGAAAAGTTTGCAAATAATCCTTAATTGCTCCGTAAACTACATTTACCCGAAGAAACGAACCCATGCTCGCCTGTATCACTTTTGGATTGTAAACATCAACCGTATCATCGCTACAGAAAATCTGTTCGATGCCAAACCAATCCGCAAGACGGATGATGGTGCCGAGATTTCCGGGATCCTGAATTCCGTCCAAAATCAGTTCAATGGAAATATCTGGCGAAGTTTTTGCTGCAATGATTTCGCAAACCGCAACAGAATCTTTGGGATGTTGCAGAAAACTTATTTTTTTTAATTCGGTTGGGGAAACAGTGGAAATATTTACATTTCCAATCGAAAATTCCTGAGCATTTACGGTGAAAATTTCACTGATTTTGTAGCGGGAAGAGGGAATTTCTTTAATTGTTTTATTACCTTCAACCAAAAACAAATTGTATTTTTGTCTGAACTTTTTCTTGTCTAGAGACTGTAAAATCTTTATTTTATGAGCCGTAAGCATTTATCAAAATATTTTCAAAAGTATTACTTATTTTTCGCTTCTGCAATTACTGTACTTTTTCTGTACGCCTGCAGCACAACAAAGAAAGTTCCCGATGGCGAATTTTTACTGACAAAAAACAACTACAAATTCGAGGATGGTAAACTGCTCGTTGACGAAATTCCCAATTATGTAAGCCAGAAACCCAACAAAAAGCAGCTTTTTCTCTTCCCGATCGGTCTTTGGATGTACAACGCTACAGATCCTAAATACGATTCAATCCTGAATGAATACATGACCTATCCTTCAGAAATGAGGGACCAGAAACTTCGCGATTCACTTTTTATTAAATACAATCACCCGGAATATGTAGGAAAAAGCTTGTTTTACGAAAGATTCATGCACAATATTGGCCAGCCGCCGGTTATTCTTGACCAGGGAAAAACCGAGACAAGTGCCAACTCTATCAGGAAATTTTTCGTTTTTAAAGGTTATTGGGATGCAGATGTAAAATTCAGTCATGATTTGGATTCAGCGGATAAAAAAGCGGAAGTGAATTATCTTATTACACACAAAGATCCTACCTACATCAGCGATTATTACTATAATATTCCCGATCCCAATATCCGAAGTATTTATGAAGAAGATTTAACCAAAAGTCTGGTTAAAGGCAAAGAAATTCTCGATCAGAGTACTCTGGAAAAAGAAGTGAAAAGGATTAATGACCTGATGAAAGAGCGCGGATATTACAAATTTAATAATTCAAACGAAGAGATTTACTTCACCGCAGATACACTCCAGAACCGTAAACAGGTGCCGCTGACGATGGACATCCGCAAAGATTCCATGGATTCCCGTTACAAAATCACAACTATTGGTGATATTAAAGTTCACCTGTTGGAAAAACTTGCGGATTCTACCGAAACAGTGAGAGATTCTCTTCTCGGAATTAATTTTTACCGGCTTGATGACCAGTTTAAAACCATGTCTCTCTGGCGACCGATTATCTTAAAGAAAGGTGATGTTTACAAGCAAAGAAACCTTGATCTGACGAAGAGAAATATCACTTCCATGAACAATTTCAGCATCATAAAGTACGATGAAATTCTTCGCAAAGAAAACGACAGTATTTTAGATGTTAGCTATTTTCTGGCTCCACTGCCAAAATATGATTTAAAGATTGCAACCGATATTAATTATTCCCAAATCCTCAATTTCGGTATTTCGCCCTCTGTGGATCTTACCACCCGTAATGTTTTTGGCGGTGCCGAAAACTTAACCACAAGTGTTTCCGGAATTTTCGGATCGGTGGTAAACACCAAGAATACTGATAAACGAAGCCTCGCCTACGAAATTTCTGCTCAGGCATCACTGAACTTTCCGAGACTTTTAATGCCGTTCAAAACATGGAAACTCATCCCGAAGCGCTACTCTCCCACCTCGTCCATTGTATTGGGAACTTCAATACAGGATAATATTGGTTTGGGGAGGATTGGTTTCAACGCAGGATTGAATTATTTTGCGAATGTAAATGATATCGTTTCGCACCGGCTTTCTTTATTCAATACCCAGTTGAGTATTACGCGTAACAAGGATCGTTATTATGATTTTTTTCCAGCTGATGATGTTGTCAGAAGAAATATGTTTCAAATTTATTCTCCACAACTGTATCAGCAATTTGAAAACAATCAGATTTCGTCAGATGATTTTTCTTCTATTATTCTGAATGATACCAATTACCAAAATTCATTATCAGGCGAAGATCTTTCGCTTTACAATACCTTCCGACAGTCACTTATTAATAAAGACCGCCAAACGCAGGATGTATTGATTTCTTCCATGATTTATAATGTAATTTATAATGAAATCGGAAAGAAAGACAGACCTAATCCATTCTATTTAAATGCGAAGTTCGAAGTTGCGGGCAATGCTCTTGATCTTTTCAGCAGCAGCCCGAAAGTAGCCGGAGTGGTGTCGGGAGAGACCAAGAAAATTTTTGATATCCCATATTCTCAGTTCGTGAAGTTTGACGTTGATGTGCGGAAGTATTTTACATTTTTTAATGATAAGCACACTTTGGCCCTGCGTCAGTTTATTGGTGTCGGAATACCGTACGGAAATTCTTCAACTATGCCTTTTGTAAGGTCTTATTTCAATGGAGGTTCCAATGATATCCGTGCTTGGCGGGTTTTTGGCGGGTTAGGCCCCGCAGATTCCCAGCTCGACGAGAAAATACGTTCGTACGTCATGGATAATGTGAAGCTTACCACAAACATTGAATATCGAATGCCTTTTACACCTATGTTCGAAGGAGCGGCGTTTATCGATGCTGGGAATATCTGGAGTTTAAAAGACAGCGGTTTTGGAGACGAATTTAAGTTCAATAAGTTTTTATCCCAGATGGGAGTTGGGACAGGGCTTGGGCTTAGAGTAAATGTAGCCTACATCACCCTAAGACTTGATGCTGCTTATAAAGTTTACGATCCAAATCAGCCGGTTGGTGACCGATGGGTTTTAGGAAGCACCTGGAAACCGGTACTGAATTTTGCTTTCGGATATCCTTTTTAATGGTAATTCTTTTATTTTGCGTATTTTCTATTAATTTAACAAAATAATTAATATTTATTTACGTTAAATATTAAAAAAACTATGAAATTAACATTAAACTTACTGCTTATCACTGTTCTTTTAGCAGCGGTATCGTGCAGAACAGACGAAACGCTAAAGCCTGACGTTGCCGAGGATCCTTTTTTTAACCTTAATGTTGGTAATGAATGGGTTTACAAAACTTATAACAATCCTGACTTCACAAATCCACAAAGTGTTGCAACATTTACCGGAAGAGTTGATTCTGTAAGTATTGTCAGTACAACAAACATCAAGGGTTTTACATTGGCAAAACAGCGGACCAAAATTCACTTCCCATATTCAAATTTAAATGGAAATGTGAGCTACAGATATCTGCGGATAAACACAAAAGGACATTTGGTTTCTTACCCTGTTTCGGATAATATTGAAATTACTGAAACTGGAGGGCACGTTTTACATCCCGGTAACGATTTTAACTTTACATATAACAATCCAATACTCGATGGGCCCGGATCTCCCCTTATAGGCAATGTATTATATCAGTTGCAAAGCGAAACTAATATTACTGTAGAAGGAACAAATTATACGGTATTACCTTATAAAGGGTTATTTACACCTCTCTCGACAACCAATGGTCTTCTACCCAAAACGCAGGACATTTCGTACAAAAAAGGCTTAGGTTTGATTAAAGAAATCTGTCATGCTGTATATGGTCTAGATTATCTGGAAACCCGTCTTATTTCTTTCAAAATTGTCAACTGACAAAATTTACAAATCATTGATATCCATAAAATTGCCAAAGAAGATTTTGGCAATTTTTATTATATTTGATATCAACCAATATCAACCCTATGAATTCAAAAAGGTCATTCTGCGTTGCGTTTATCGCCGCTTCCGCTCTGTTTTTCTCTCAGGAGAGAAATCTCAGAAACATTCAGAAACTAACATTCGGTGGCGATAATGCTGAAGCTTATTTTTCCCCTGACGGAAAAAAACTAACGCTGCAGGTTACCAATCCAGCAATCGGCGCACACTGTGATCAGATTTATCTGTTAGATTTAAATCAGAAAGATATTTCGACGAAAAATTTAAATCTTATTTCAACAGGAACGGGTAGAACAACCTGTTCTTTTTTCATGCCCGACGGTAAGCATATTCTCTACGCCTCCACCCACGAAGCGAATAAGGAATGCCCACCAAAACCCAAACCTCGCACAGACGGAAAATATCTGTGGCCGGTTTATGTTGAATTCGATATTTACGAAGCGGATTTAAACGGTAAAATAACTAAAAAACTTACCGATTCACCCGGTTACGATGCTGAGGCAGTGGTTTCACCGGACGGAAAATATATTGTCTTTACTTCCACAAGAAGCGGTGACCTGGAATTATGGCGAATGGATATCAACGGAAAAAATCTGAAGCAGCTGACTTTCGGGATGGGTTATGATGGCGGCGCTTTTTTCTCTCATGACTCCAAAAAACTGGTCTTCCGTTCGTCAAGACCTACCACAGCAGCGGAAATTAAGGAATACAAAGATCTTCTCGCAGAAAACCTGGTGGCGCCTACCAACATGGAGATTTACACCATGAATATCGACGGTACCGGCCTGAAACAGATTACCAATCTCGGCAAAGCCAACTGGTCGCCTTACTTTCATCCGTCGGATAAAAAGATTTTATTTTCATCGAACCACCATTCAACAAGAGGTTACGATTTCCAGATTTATTCCATTGATTTAGACGGAAGTAATCTTACACAAATTACTTATGAAAGCGAGTTCAACGCTTTTCCCATGTTCTCACATGACGGAAAGAAACTCGTCTTCTCAAGCAACCGACAGGCGGGAAAACCTCATGAAACCAATGTTTTTATCGCAGATTGGGTTGAAACAGACCAGCGCGAAGAAATATCAGAACAAAATCTCAGAAAAACCGTTTCTTATCTTGCATCGGACGATCTGAAAGGACGTTTGGCTGGAAGTGAAGGTGGAAAAAAAGCAGCGGAATTTATTTCCAGAGAATTTAAAAATCTTAAACTTAACACGATTGACGGAAAAAACTTCACCCAGAATTTCAGTTACGATGTTAAACTTAATCCGCACGAGGAAAGTTCTGCTGTGAAAATTAACAGCCGTAACGTAATCGGTTATCTTGATAATAAAGCTTCTAAAACAATTGTAATCGGCGCGCATTATGATCATTTGGGACTGAATGAGCACCACAACTCTACTCTGATGAATTCCGACGGCCAAATCCATAACGGCGCGGATGATAATGCTTCCGGAGTTTCCGCTGTATTGGAACTCGCCAGAACGTTTTCGCAAAATAAAACAAAAGAAAAAGCAAACTATGTTTTCGCGCTGTTCTCTGGCGAAGAAGATGGTTTAATGGGCTCCAAGAAATTCGCTGAAGAGGTAAAAACTAAATATCCGAACGTGATTTCAATGATTAACCTGAATATGATTGGACGCTTGAACAAAGACAAAGATCTTACGGTGGGCGGCGTAGGAACCTCACCCATTTTCGGAGAAATGATCAGTAAATATAAACCTGCAGGCTTTAATCTGGCGATTGACAGCGCAGGTGTTGGCCCATCGGATCACACGAGTTTTTATCTGAAAGATATTCCTGTTTTATTTCTGTTTACCGGAACTCATACCGACTATCATAAACCCACTGATGATACCGAGCGGATCAATTTCACCGGCTTGCGGAACATTACCGGTTATGTCTTCAATTTAGCTAACGCTCTGGCTGAAACAGAAACTATCCCTTTCGCCAAAACCAAAATTTCGCAGAGCAAAGCAGTTCCAAAATACAAAGTAACGCTCGGAATTATGCCAAGTTATGCAGACTCCAAAGATGGTCTGCACATCGACGGTGTTACGGAAAAACGGCCTGCCGATCTGGCTGGAATTAAAGCCGGCGACATTCTTAAAATGATTGGCACATGTGAAATTAAAGAAGTGTACAGCTATATGGACTGTCTTTCGAAAATAAATTCCGGTGACGAACTTCCGGTGACCGTTATTCGTAACGGTAAAGAAATGACCTTCACTGTGAAGTTCTAAGAAATCATCCACCATAAAAAAGACGCTCTTTAACGGAGCGTCTTTTTAATTTAAGTTCATTGAATTATCCTTCGTCGAAAAGGCTGCCGATCGTTCCCTCATCCGGAAAATCAGTGTCCCCTTTCACATCTTCATCAATAAAACTGATGTGACCTTCCGTAGATTCCACCACATCAAAACCAGGATTGATTTCTTCGGTAGGTTCCGGAATGGTAATGTTGATCGTCTTTACTTTGTTTTTCGTAAGCTGGTTTCCGATCGCTTTGATGCCTTTAACCGCAATAAAATCATCAATACTGATGGTTTCAGGATCTTTTTCTTTGCCCTTGTCTTTCGCGAAAACGATTTCAGCTGTAGCATTATTTGAGACAATTACCTGCTCAATAAATGACTTCGGATGTTCAGAAGGCATAAAACTCTGAATATTCGTATTGTTTTCGAGTAAAAACCGCTTGATGAAATACATCTGCTTCTCCCCATCGAAATAAATTGCCGTGATCGGCTGTTCCGGATTCCATTTTTCCAGAATCAGATATTCATCATCGAAGCGGTTCATCAGGTCAAAAGTCACCAGTTTTGCCTCGCCCTGCGCATTCACAGTGAGAATTTTATCGTCTCCTTTAAAACTTCCGAGCAAAGTGCCGCGGGCATCAGCATTCAGCCTTCTCACGGTATCATCGAACCAGATTTTTCTCGGCGCCAAAGTAGAATGACCTTCTTCTTTCATATCGATTTTCTTGATGGCATATTTTGTCACCAGATTTCCTTTGGAATCACGGCCTTTAATGGCGAGATCCGAGAAATCGATCTCCATTTTATTTTTCCTGATTCTTGCGTTAGGCTTCAGTAAAACGGTTACCACTTCTGCTTCACCATTTGGGTTTGCCGAAAAATACAGCATTTCTGAACCTTTCTTTTCTGAGGCCAGTTTATAATCGGTGTTACGCGTTACCCCGGTGACCGAAAACCTTTTCATATAGTAAGCACCATCTCTTCCCTCGCGGTAAATCATGTTGTACACCGTGCGCTTATCGTTCTTTTTCCACACCGCTACGTGTTCAATATTTTTGCCGATAAAGGTTTTAGCTTCCACTTTCACCACTTTCATGGTGCCGTCTTTCTGGAAGGTAATGATGTCATCAATATCTGAGCAGTCGAATAAATACTGGTCTTTCCTTAAAGAAGTTCCGATAAATCCTTCCTCAAAATTAGCATAGAATTTTTCGTTGGCTACCGCAACTTTGGTCGCATCGATCGTATCAAAAATCCTGAGCTCAGTTCTTCTCTCCTTCCCTTTTCCGTATTTTTTCTGAATGTTGAGGAAATAATCAACTGCATAAGTGATCAAGTTGTCCAACTGATGTTTTACCTGCTCAATTTTGCCTTCTAGATTCAGTAAATTTTCAATGGCTTTATCCTGATCGTATCGCGAAATCCGCATAAACGGAAGTTCGGTTAGTTTAATGATATCATCTGTCGTTACAGCGCGTAAAAGATTTTTAGTGAAAGGTTTCAGCGCTTTATCAACCGCTTCATATACTTCTTCTTTCGAAGATTTTCCTTTAATTTCCTGATAGATTTCGTTTTCAATGAATATTTTCTCCAGGCTTGCAAAATGCCATTTTTCCTGCAGCTCATGAAGTTCAATTTCAAGTTCCTTTTTCAGAAGCGAAACGGTGTGATCGGTATTTCTTCTTAAGATTTCCGAGACCGTTAAAAACTCTGGTTTGTCTCCAACAATCACACATGCATTCGGTGAAATCGGAATTTCACAATCGGTAAATGCATACAGCGCATCGATGGTTTTGTCGGGCGAAACATCATTATTTAAGTGAATGTTGATTTCAACCGTATCAGAAGTATTGTCTTCAATCTTCTTGATTTTAATCTTCCCTTTTTCATTCGCTTTAATAATGGAGTCGATGAGATCGCCGGTATTTTTACCAAAAGGAAGTTCTGTAATGCAGAGCGTATTTTTTTCTTTCTGAATGATTCTGGCTCTTGCACGTATTTTTCCGCCGCGTTCACCATCGTTGTAATTGGAAACATCGAGCATTCCGCCGGTAAGAAAATCCGGGAAGAGTTCGAATTTTTTACCTTTAAGATGTGCAATGGAAGCATTAATCAGCTCATTGAAATTATGAGGCATTATTTTGGTCGAAAGTCCTACACCAATCCCCTCAACACCGGATGCCAAAAGCAAGGGAAACTTTACCGGAAGATCAATCGGTTCGTTGTTTCTGCCGTCGTAAGATTTGGACCATTCTGTGGTTTTAGGGTTGAAGACCACTTCCAGCGCGAAAGGAGTAAGTCTCGCCTCGATATATCTCGCTGCAGCAGCCGAATCGCCGGTAAAAATATTCCCCCAGTTTCCCTGGGTATCGATCAGCAGTTCTTTCTGGCCGATCTGCACCATCGCATCGGTAATTGAAGCATCACCATGGGGGTGATATTTCATGGTATTCCCTACAAGATTTGCAACTTTATTGTAACGCCCATCTTCAAGTTCCCGCATGGAGTGCATGATCCGACGCTGTACCGGCTTGAATCCATCAAAAATAGAAGGAATTGCCCGGTCGAGAATTACATAGGATGCGTAATCTAGAAACCAGTCTCTGTAAAGACCGGAAACTTTTTTCAGGGATTCTTCGTGGTGATTTTCTTGTTCTTCCATCAACTTAATTCTCTCTCTTAATTTCTTGGTTTTCTTTAATGACTTTACTTAACGAAAATTTCAGGTCTTTCAGTTCCTTTTTACTCAGGTAAGATATATCGTATTTTAAGGTGATTACCTTATTTTTTTTGCTGGAAACATTAATATAGAGTTTTTGTAAAATAAGCACATCAATGATTTCGTAGCTAACGAGTTTATACTTTGGAAATTCGTCGCTGATAGCCTTCTGGTAAAATAAAACATTACGGTTTTTGAAATTCAGAGCTTCACCGTCGCTGTCGTATTCGAAGATCTGCCGACCTCTAAGGTAAAATATCAAACCTAGAAAACTTGGAACAATAATGAGCAAGGCCGTAGTACCCTTACCTAAAAAATCGAATTTAAAAAGTTCCATAAAGAATGCTCCACAGCCGAATACGAAAATCAGTAGAATTGTAGTGCTGATAAAATTATAAAAACCTGCTTTGTTACGGTTATTGAGTCTCATGTCGTATTCTAAGGTTTCTTACACTTCGGCGTGGGTTAGGATTTCTTTCTTATCGATATCGGGATCCTCGACCACCAGATTCTGCAGGATAAATGTCTGCCGGTCGGGTGTGTTTTTACCCATATAGAATTCCAGAAGCTGTTCAATCGTTTGGTCTTTTCCTAAAACTACCGGTTCCAAACGGATGTCCTTACCGATAAAATGCTTGAACTCATCCGGAGAAATTTCACCAAGACCTTTAAAACGGGTGATTTCTGGATTTTTACCGAGTTCATTTAAAGCCTTTATCCTTTCAGGCTCAGAATAGCAATATCGGGTTTCTTTCTTGTTTCTTACTCTGAATAAAGGCGTCTGTAAAATATAAAGATGTCCGTTTTTAATTAAATCCGGGAAAAACTGCAGGAAAAAAGTAATCATTAAAAGACGGATGTGCATCCCGTCGACATCGGCATCGGTAGCGATAATCACGTGGTTGTAGCGGAGATCTTCAAGTGAATCTTCAATATTCAGTGCTGCCTGAAGGAGATTGAATTCCTCATTTTCATACACTACTCTTTTGGTGAGTCCATAACAGTTCAGAGGCTTTCCTTTGAGCGAGAAAACAGCCTGAGTTTCCACATCGCGGGACTTGGTAATTGAACCGGATGCGGAATCACCTTCGGTAATAAAGATCATGGTTTCCGCCTTTCTTACTGCTTTCTGATCGTTATAATGTTCGCGGCAGTCGCGGAGTTTTTTGTTGTGAAGCGAAACTTTTTTGGCTCTTTCGCGCGCCAGTTTCTGAATCCCTGAAAGTTCTTTTCTTTCTCTTTCAGAAATAATAATTTTACGGTGAATCGCTTCTGCAATTTCCTGGTTTTGATGCAGGAAGTTATCGAGTTTATTCTTTAAGAAATTGGTAATAAAAGTCCGGACTGTTTCTTTCCCCGGCTCCATTTCATTGGACCCCAGTTTTGTTTTGGTCTGTGATTCGAAAACCGGCTCAATTACCTTAATGGCAATCGCAGCAATAATAGATTTCCTTATATCAGCCGCTTCGAAATTTTTATTGAAATATTCGCGGATGGTTTTTACGTATGCTTCTCGGAAGGCATTTAAATGCGTTCCACCCTGTGTGGTATTCTGTCCGTTTACAAAAGAAAAATAGGTTTCAGACTGGGATTTATCCGAATGGGTAATCGCAACCTCAATATCTTCATCTTTTAAATGAACGATGGGATACAGGATTTCGCCTTCAATTTCTTCCTGTAGAAGGTCTTTCAGTCCGTTTTCGGAAAAATACGTTTCCCCGTTGAAAATGATCTTTAAACCTGGATTCAGGTAACAGTAATTTTTGAGCATCTTTTCGATATACTCTTTCCTGAATTTGAAATGGGTAAAAATAGTGCCGTCGGGAATAAAAGTGATTTCGGTACCGTTTCGGTCTGATGTTTCGGTTTCGGCGTTATCGTTTGTGATAATTCCTTTTGAGAACTCAGCGATTTTTACTTTTCCTTCACGTACCGATTTTACACGGAAATATTCTGAAAGCGCATTCACTGCTTTGGAACCTACACCATTTAAACCTACAGATTTCTTAAAGGCTTTGGAGTCGTATTTACCGCCGGTATTCATTTTGGAAACGGCGTCTACGACCTTTCCCAACGGAATTCCACGGCCGTAATCGCGAATTGTCGCTTTGCCTTCGTCAATTTTAATTTCAATCCTTTTGCCGGATTTCATTACGAATTCATCGATGGAGTTATCGATGATTTCTTTGAGCAAAATATAAATCCCGTCGTCTGCTGAAGAGCCGTCACCCAGTTTTCCGATATACATTCCGGGACGAATCCGGATATGTTCCTGCCAGTCGAGGGTTCTGATGTTATCTTCGGAATAGTTTACAGTGGTGTTTTCGCTCATAGTTTTTCGCAGAATGCTTTTAAATATTCAGTAACTCACAAAAATAGCGAAAGTAAGTTTATATATAAAATTTTGTGGAAAAATAATTTACCCAAAACACTCAATTACAGAAAAGTAAATTCAGGTAGTGGGATTCTTGTGTTAGATATCTTCATTAAAATATTTCAAGCTGAAATATTTTACAGTTGATCGGGGATTTTAACGGGCTGCAAAGGTTCGGGAATTTCGGGAACTTTATTTTCTTTTTTGCTGAGGCTTCTTTCGATTTTAAAAATTTTAAAGAGAATCCCGGGCAGCGAAAGCATCACAGGACCAAAAACCAGTCCGATTACACCGAAAATTTTTAAACCCAAAACAACACCGAAAACCGTAATCAGCGGATGAATATCTGCCATCTGTTTCAGCAAAGTAAAACGCAGGATATTATCGATCCCGCCAACCAAAACGAGACAGTAAAGCGTAAGAAATAATCCCCCGCTCACATCTCCACTGGCGATCTGATAAACGCAGACCGGGATATAAATAAACATTGTTCCCAAGACAGGAACAATAGAGGCGGCACCGGTCAGTAATCCCCAGAAAATTGCATTATGGACACCAAAAATTGAGTAACCAATCATCGCAATCACTCCCTGAGCGAACCCTAATATAGGGATTCCGTACGCATTGGATCTAATGAGTGCCGCACTTTCATGCATGAAAAACCTTTTGCTTTCCTTAGACACCGGTAACAGTTCTTTAAATCTTGCCTCCATCGTTCTGGCGTTGATGAGCATGAAATAGAGAATAAACAGCGCGGTGAAAATATTGGCAAAAGTCTGGCCTACCCACTGTACCGTTGACGGAATGTAGGAAACAATTTTGTTAACCAACTGCAGAACCTTCTCATCCGAAAAAGTAAGATCAAAACGTTTGAGGAATTCATTGTTTTCAATCAGTACGCGTATTGAATTAAATTTATCAAGAATCGCTTCGCGGTCACTCAGAAATTCATTGATTTTCGGTATCAGAATCTCCAGAATGATCCAAAGCGGAATGGCGAAAGTGATGATGATTAAAAATATAATCAGCGTGATTGAGAGGTTTTTATTGCGTCTTTTCTCCTCGACCAGTTTCAGATAAAACTTTCTCGTCAGCACATACAGTGTGACGGCACCAAGCAAACCTGACAGGAAGTACTTCAGTTCAACCAAAATAATCAGAACCAGCAGAAGCGCGAGGAACAAAATGGCTTTCTGAACATTGATTTTCTCAAAGAGTTTTAGCATACTTCCGGATTTTAATCTCAAATTTAATAAAACATTACGCATTAAACGATAAGCAGGATTTTAAACCATCATTTTTTGCGCATAAACAGGAGTTTATAAAGTTCATGGGCGATAAGTGGCAATAACCCCAGCAACGCAGCCATGATCCAGCCTTTCCGATCCAGCATATGAAGCTTGAAAGAATCCCGAAGTAGCGGAACAAAAAGCACCAGAACCTGCAGCAGAATTCCCAGAACAATAGCTCCGATAAGGTATTTATTACTGAAAACACCCACCTCGAAAATACTTTTTTTCATATTTCTTAGGCCCAGAGAATAAAAAAGCTGGGCAAATACCAAAACCATAAAAGCCAAAGTCCTCGCGTTTTTTACTACCTCGTCCGGGACATTTCTGTCCGAGGGCGAATATCCCATTTCGTAATATCCGAACCAGAAAGCAAAAATACAGATGACCCCGATAAAAAGGCCCCCTAAAACAGCCTGCAGACCCGCTCCGTTGGAAAAGAAATTTTCTTTTGGATTACGTGGGTTTTCCTTCATTACATCCGGATCACCATTATCCATTCCCAGCGCAATGGCCGGCAGCGAATCGGTGATTAAATTAATCCATAAAAGCTGTGTGGCAATAAGTGGCGAAGCCCATCCAATCAACAACGCGATAACCATCAGAACTACTTCACCCAAATTGCAGGTCAGCAGGAATATCACTGATTTTTTAATATTGCTGTAAATATTTCTGCCTTGTTCTATGGCTTTTACAATGGTGGAGAAGTTATCATCCGTCAAAATCATATCGGAAGCACCTTTAGCCACATCGGTACCTGTAATTCCCATGGCTACGCCAATGTCTGCAGCGTTTAGCGATGGTGCATCATTCACACCGTCGCCGGTCATGGAAACAATGTTGCCATTAGCTTTCAGGGCACGTACAATCTTTACTTTGTGCTCCGGTGACACGCGGGCGTATACCAGGTACTGATCCACATTATTCTTTAAGTCTTCATCGCTGAAATCATCCAGTTCAGGACCGGTAATAACTTCTTCGAGATGTTTTGCGATTTCCAGATCTTTCGCAATAGCGAAGGCTGTGTTTTTGTGATCACCTGTAATCATCACGGTCTTAATTCCTGCGTTTTTAGCAAGGGCAATTGAGGGTTTCACTTCATCCCTCGCCGGATCAATCATGCCTACAAGACCAAGAAGCACCAGCTCCTGCTCCATTTCCCCGGGTTTCGTTTCCCGGTGCGCAGGTTTGTATGCCAAGGCTAATGTCCGCAATGCCTGATCCGACATTTCGCGTGCTGCGTTGCTAAAATTCTCCAAATCACTATCTCTTACATCCCGGATCTCGCCTTCCACAAAAATTTTGGTGCAGACTTTTTTCAGACTTCCCAAAGCTCCTTTCGTGAAAACCTTATAATCCCCATTTTCTTCTTTCACCAGAACCGACATCATTTTGCGGTCGCTATCGAATGCTTTCTCATTGATTCTTATGGTATTTCTGCTTAAATCCTTTCTATCCAGACTAATAGTATCTCCCATCACCAGCAGTGCAATTTCGGTGGGATCTCCGGTCGAGTTACCGTTTTCCAGTGTTGCATCAGAACATAGAATCATTCCTTTGCCAAGGAGTTTTGCGGAGTTGGGAATTTTATCCCGCTTATCATCATCCAGATCAATAAGACCGTCTGAAGTAAAAATCTGGGTGACCGTCATTTTATTCATGGTTAAAGTACCTGTTTTATCAGAACAGATCACATTCACAGAACCCAGTGTCTCTACTGCCGGAAGTCGGCGGATAATCGCATTTTTCTTCGACATAGAAGTTACGCCTATCGAAAGCACCACCGCTACAATGGCCGCCAATCCTTCCGGAATAGAAGCTACTGCAAGCGATACAGCAGTAAGAAACATTTCAGCCAAATCCCTGCCCTGAAACCAAGATAAAACAAAAATAAAAGCGCAGATGGCCACAGCAATCTTTCCGAGCATTTTACCCAGGTCATTAAGTCTTTTCTCCAGCGGAGTTTTGGTAGATTCTTCGTTATCAATGAGGTGGGCAATTTTTCCGACTTCGGTTTTCATTCCGGTTTCTACAACTACGCCAACTCCCCTTCCGTAAGTCACTACAGAAGTCATGAAAGCCTGATTTTCCCTGTCACCAATCGGCGTATTTGGATCATCATAAACATCTTCAGCCCTTTTATTTTCGGGCACGGATTCTCCGGTAAGTGCAGATTCTTCGGTCTGAAGATTGGCAGTTTCAATCAGGCGAAGATCTGCGGGGATGATTCGTCCTGCTTCAAGAATTACAATATCGCCGGGAACAAGTTCAGAACTGTCGATTTCCTTGGTGTAAGCATCTCTTTTTACCAGTGCTTTTGGTGACGACATTTTCATCAGGGCTTCAATCGCTTTTCCGGCTTTTATTTCCTGATAAACGCCAATTCCGGCATTAATCATAATCACCAAAATAATGATGACAGAATCCACATATTCACCCATTAAAGAAGTGATAATTACTGCGGCAAAAAGTACATAAATCAGCCAGTCATTCAGCTGAGAAAGAAAAATCTGAAATACAGATTTCTTTTTTTTGGCCTGGAGTTTATTTTCTCCGAACTTATTCCTTCGGAGTAACACTTCATCTTCTGTCAGGCCTTTCTCAGGGTTTACTTTAAGTTCCTCTAAAGTTTCAATTATTGATTTGGTAAACCACATGGTATTATTTTTATGTTTACGGACACCTAAATTTAAGCAATATTCCCATAAGATTATGCCGGCTGCATCACTTTAAGACACAAAAAAACCTTTCCAAACTGAAAAGGTTTAAATAAAAATGGTTTTATCTAAAATTTTTCAACCCATTTCTGATAGGCTTCCACAAAACCTTTCAGGAATTTTTCGGTTGCTTCTACCACGGTTGTTCCATCTTCTTTAAAGATTTCAGCGGCATTCCCGATATAAGCTTCGGGCTGTGCCATCATAAAAACGTCCAGAAACACAACGGCCTGACGGATATTATGGTTGGCACCAAACGCTCCCAATGAGCTTGGGGAAGCGGTAACAACGGCTCCCGGTTTGCTTTGCCACACGCTGCTGCCATAAGGCCGTGAACCAACGTCGATCGCGTTTTTCAGCGCGCCGGGAAGGGTTCGGTTATATTCTGGAGAGACAAACAGAACACCCTCGGAGGCTTTAACTTTTGCACGGAAATCTGTCCATTCCTGCGGAGGATTTTGATCCAGATCTTCGTTATAAAGTGGAAGATTCCCAATTTCAACAATTTCCATTTCCAGATTTGTTTGCGACAGCCTGATTAATTCATTAGCGATCTTTCTGTTGTACGACTCCTTTCTCAGGGAGCCCACGAGCACTGCAATTTTTTTTGCCATAATTTATTTTTTTATTATGATTAGGTGAATTTAAACCTTTAAATCACCCATCTACATTTTAAAATCTATAATTAAAAATTTCCTAAACTGCGAGATATCCACCGTCCACAGGATAATAAGATCCGGTCACGAAGGAAGCATCATCTGAAGCCAGGAAAAGCAGCATTGCCGCGATTTCTTCGGGCTCACCCAATCTTCCGAACGCATGTTTGGTTTCCAGGAAATCAAGGGCTTCCCTGCCCATCGTTTCTTCGTTGACCATTCCGCTGTAGATAAATCCCGGTCCTACTGCATTGATGCGCACTTTATCTTTAGCATATTCCCATGCAGCTGACTTGGTAAGCCCTACGACACCGTGTTTTGCGGCCACATAACCGGATGAGGTTGCGAAACCTGCCTGACCGAGAATGGACGCGATATTGATGATGCTGCCACTTCCGTTTTTTACCATTGCCGGAGCCTGGTATTTCACTCCGTAAAACACGCCTGAAAGATTGATATCGATTACCCTTTTCCAGCCTTCTACCGACATATCACCTGCTTTGTTAACTTCGCCGCCGATTCCGGCGTTGTTTACCGCAACATCGACTTTGCCAAATGCTTTCAGCGTTTCTTTAACAAGTCTTTCATTATCTTCTGGGCTGGACGAATCTGCTTTCACGAAAACGGCTTGGGCTCCGCTGCTTTTAATTTCTTCTACAACGTTGTTGCCATGCTCTTCGTTGATGTCGCTCACCACAACTTTAGCGCCTTCTTTCGCAAAAAGTAATGCGGTGGCTTTTCCGATTCCTGAACCTGCGCCTGTAATGATCGCTACTTTGTTTTCTAGCTTTCTCATATGTTTAATATTTAAAAATTTAAATTGAAGTAATTATGTCTGCCTGAAAGATGCTGTCTGCCATACAAATTTAGGTCAAAGAAAATCTTAAAACGTTGATATATGTTAATTTAACAGATTTTAATACATAAAAAAAAAACAGGCTAAACAGCCTGCTTTGAATTATACTTTAAGTGATATTTATGCAGATATCACTTTATACATTAAATCTGAAATGCATTACGTCGCCATCTTTAACGATGTATTCTTTTCCTTCTACCCTCATTTTTCCCGCTTCTTTTACTTTGGCTTCAGAACCGAAATTGATGAAATCTTCATAGCCGATAACTTCAGCACGGATAAATCCTTTTTCGAAATCGGTGTGAATCACTCCTGCCGCCTGTGGAGCTGTCCAGCCCTGACCGATAGTCCAGGCACGAACTTCTTTAACCCCCGCAGTGAAATAGGTCTGTAGTTTAAGTAAATCGTATGCTTTTCTGATAAGTCGGTTTACGCCCGGCTCTTCAAGGCCAAGTTCTTCAAGGAACATCTGTCTTTCTTCGAAAGTCTCCAGTTCGTTGATGTCGGCTTCGATTTGCGCAGCCAAAACAACCACTTCAGCGTTTTCTTTCGCTGCCATTTCCTCGATTCTGGCAATCCATTCGTTGCCGTTTTTAATGGAATTTTCATCCACATTACAAACATAAAGAACGGGTTTGTTGGTGAGAAGCTGAATTTCAGAAATAACAGATTGTGCAAAATCATCCATTGGGAATTCCCGCGCATTTTTACCGTCTTCTACAAATTTCTGTAGATTCTGAAGGATTTCATAAGTTAAAACATCTTCCTTCTTCCCGGATTTGATGAACTTTTTAGCTTTATCGACTGCTTTACCTATCGCCTCCATGTCTTTCAGCTGTAGTTCTATATCGATGATTTCTTTGTCGCGCAGCGGATCTACAGTTCCTTCTACGTGAATGATGTTTCCGTTTTCGAAACATCTTAAAACATGGATTATCGCTTCGCATTCGCGGATATTTGCCAGGAACTGATTTCCCAGACCTTCCCCTTTACTTGCGCCCTTCACCAGTCCGGCAATATCTACAATTTCTACGACCGCCGGTAAAACACGTTCAGGCTTTACCAATTTTTCAAGTTCGAATAAACGCTGATCCGGAACGGAAACGGTTCCCAGATTGGGTTCAATCGTACAGAACGGATAGTTGGCAGACTGTGCTTTAGCGTTGCTCAGACAGTTAAAAAGGGTTGATTTACCTACATTGGGCAAACCTACGATTCCACATTTCATAAATTTTTGCTTTTAGCAAGACACTTTTGGCGCGTTGCAGTTTAAATTAAAGGTGTGCAAAGATAATGTTTTTGAACAAAACCTGAAGCAATTTAATCTTTCTGATTATTCATCGTAATTAAAAGTTTTTCAGCTGAAAATCAACACGTTATACTTAAATCAAAAATATCACTATAAAAATAGTTGTAAGAGCGGGATTTATTCCTACATTTGTATCACTAAATACATAGTGATATGCAGATTGCTCAATTAACCAAAGCCGAAGAACAGGTAATGCAGTATCTCTGGGAGATAAATAAAGGTTTTCTGAAAGATATCCTGGAACTTTTCCCTGACCCTAAGCCGCACACCAATACCGTTTCAACGATTTTGAAAGTGTTGAAAGAAAAAGATTTTGTCAATTATGAGGTCCATGGAAGACAGCACGAGTATTTTCCTCTCGTTTCCAAAGAAAAATACAGCGGAAAATCGATGAAAAGTCTGGTGAAAAATTACTTTGAAGGATCTTACAAAAACGCGGTTTCATTCCTTGTAGAAAAAAACGAGATGAGTGTGGAGGACTTGGAAATGCTGCTGAACGAACTTAAAAAATAACAGTCATGGAAACACTTATTCTGTATCTGGCAAAAGTTATTTTAACATCGGGTGTAATGTTTTGCTACTACCGGTTGTTTTTAAAAGACAGGACTTTTCATCACTACAACAGATTCTATCTGCTCATCGTATTGTTGGTAAGCCTCCTGCTGCCGTTACTTAGAATAGATTATTTTACAGTTGAAGTAAACAGCGGTATTTATCTATTAATAAACAAATTACAGTATTTTAATGAATCTAAAACTTTAAGCCATGATTTCATTTATCTTAGATATTTTATTTACGCTTGTGGATTGGCTGCTCTCTTTTTTCTGGGCAGGCTGATTTATGGAATGATCTCCATCCAACTCCTTAAGAGAAAATACCGGAGAGAACAGATTGAGGACATCAGTTTCTACCACACCAATCTGCCGGAAGCTCCGTTTTCCTATTTCAGAAATCTGTTCTGGAAAGATTCCATCGCCTTGAATTCAGATTTGGGACAACAGATTCTGAAGCACGAAATGGTACATATCGAGCAGAAGCATTCCCGGGATAAAATCTTCACCGAAATCATTACCGCGGTATTTTGGTTCAATCCCTTCTTCTACCTTATCAAAAAAGAAATTACATTAATTCATGAATATCTGGCTGATAAAAAAGCCATCAAAAACTCGGACACGAAAGCATTTGCGCAGATGCTTCTGGCAAGTCAGTTTTCCGGAAAACACTTACCCGCCGCGAGTCCGTTCCTTAGTTCTAACCTTAAAAAAAGAATCACAATGCTTACCAAATCAAAAACCAAATACAGCTATGCGCGGCGTCTGTTCGCATTGCCCATTCTGTTTATCCTTACGTTCGCCTACCTTGTTAACGCAAAAAACAGAGAAATAAAAGAAACCAACCTGGAAATTGAAAAGTTTATTGCCATCGAACAAAAAGATACCTTAACCGCACCGCCTGCTTCCCCACCCGATGCACCGCCGGTTCCCCCGGTTCCGCATGCAATAGAGAAAGAAATAAAGCTGAAGAATGAGGAGCTTAAACCGCTGAACGATGCCCTGATTAAGAATAATGAAGAGGCTAAAAAATTAAGCAAAGAGATGAGTCTTACAGGCAAAAAGCTCGAAAAATTAGCGAAGAAAAACGACTTCAACAGTCCTAAGTTCAAAGAATTGGAAAAAGAAATGGGCCAGCTGAGCGGGAAAATGGATCAACTTTTCAATTCGGAAGACTTTAAAATCAATATGAAAAAGCTGGAACTGAAACAGGTTGAAATGGATAAATTATATGCACAGCTCGACAGTTTCTATAATTCTGAAGATTTTAAAATGAAGATTAAAGCGGCAGAAAACCATGCAAAAGCAGCCGACCAGCTATATAACTCACCGGAATTCAAAAAGAAAATTAAAGAAGCGGAGAAAAAAGCTCAGGAAGCAGAAAGAAAAATTAATTCTCCGGAGTTCAAAAAGCAAATTGAAGAAGCAGAGAAGCGCGCCAGAGAAGTTGAGCTAAAAATCAGTTCACCGGAATTCCAGCAGCGGATTAAAGAAGCCGTAATCACTGCAGAAAAGGCGGCTAAAGCCTCTTTCTCAGCCAATATCCTGAAAGCAGACGGCGGTGGCGAGGTAAAAGTATTCATTGACGGCAAACAGGTCAGCAAAGAAGAAATGAATCAGCTATCGCCAGACCGCATCGAAAAAATGAATGTGATTAAAAAAGGATATGAAGGAACAAATTCCGGAGAGATCCGCATCACCACGAAAAAATAAAACCGTAACAATTGCCTGAGTCTGAACCCTTGGGCAATTTTTTTAATCCTATAAAAATCATCAATGAGAATATTAATTCCCCTCTTCTTACTATTTTGTAACCTGTCTTTTGCGCAGAACCAGCGTTTCAGCTACTACTATTCTTTCGTGAAAGACACCTTAAACAAACAGGAAGTTACGAAAGAACTTATGAATCTTGACATCACTAAAAACGGTTCGGTATTTTACAGCCACGATGTGCATGTTTCGGACTCTACAATGACCGCTTATTACGAAAAGCAGATTAAAACGACCGGCTCTATGAATGTGGACACCAAAATGATGTCGCAGAGAAAAGGAACAGTAAGATACAGGATCATTAAAGATTATCCCGATTTTAAGATCTCGTCTTTGCTGAATATCGGAATTGATTACTACAAGGTATCAGACGACTGCAAATTAATTTGGAACATACTCCCCGACAGGCAAAAAATTGGTGAATTCAATACACAGAAAGCCACCACAGAATTTGCGGGAAGAAAATGGGAAGCCTGGTTTTCTTCGGAACTTCCTTTTCAGGACGGGCCTTACAAATTCCACGGATTGCCCGGATTGATTATAAAACTTCAGGATCATACCGGAACCCATCAGTTTGAACTGGCAGGAATTTCGAAATTTGCAGATTCAACAGATAATTTTTCAGGATTTGCAGGCCGGAATAAGGTCATCGAAATTAACAGGCTTCAATACAGAAAACTGTATCTGGAAGATCGAAATGATCCGGCAAAATTGATTAAGCAGGCAATGGCTAATGGCGCGACATTGAAGTTTACAGATCAGAGCGGAAATGTTATTCCCCCGGCCCAAATGATTAAAAACAAAGAGCAGGGTGCAAAAGCTAAGAATGCGAAAGACAATAATATTATTGAACTCGATCTGCTGAATTAAATCCCTGAATTCCTGATAATTTTCATATCGCATTCATTTGAATTTTCCTTAACTTTAATCTATCAAAATTCTAAAATTTTAAAGTCATGGAAAACCACAACCTTACCCACGAATTTCCTGAATACGAAGACAGAATCAATGTCCTGAAGCTGAATGACAGCGATTTTAAGAAAATGTACGTGAATTATGAGGAAGTTAACGCGCTCATTCAGCATTATGAAGAAGGAGAACAAAACCACACCACAGATGAACACTTAACCGATTTACGCAAAAAAAGAGTTCATTTAAAAGACAATCTGTATTCCTACTTAAGGCAAAACTAAAATGACATACCATCATATATTTCCAAAGCGGCTCAAAAAGCCGCTTTTTTGGCACCTTATTTTCTGTACACCAGGGAAATGCATCTGTTGAAATTCCATTTAATCATACCGTTCTTCTTCCTTTCCTGTTCTGATCAACAGGATGTTACTGAGGTGAAAAACCAATATTGGGATCTGTTTAGAAAAAAGAAAACAGGCACAGAAACTGCGCTTACTGAAACTGGTACAAATCCTGTGATTAAAACCACACCCAAAGGCAACGTTGGTAATTATAATCAACGCAAAGACCTTGTGAAATTCGCGTACCGCTATCTCCGGACTCCTTATGTTTATGCGGCGGCAGATCCCAAAACCGGTTTCGACTGTTCAGGCTTTATACATTATGTGTACAGGCATTTTGGATTTGAAGTCCCGAGGTCTTCAAAAGATTTCCTTGATTTCGGGCAGGAAATCTCTGTTGATAATGTGCAGGTTGGTGATTTACTCATCTTCTACGGCACCGATGTACAGACTCCGGAAGTTGGTCATATCGGTATCGTTTCGCGGGCTGCCGGCAGCAACTCAGATTTTATACATGCTTCAAGCGGGAAAGCAAATGGCGTCACAGTTTCCAGCCTTTCTTCTCCTCATTATACGGCAAGATTTGTGAAAGCAATCACTGTAATTATCACTACGGAAAAGTAAAATAATACGCGCCGGATTCCCGAAAAAAAAATCTTTTGCCGGACAGAATTAAACTTTCTATAATTTTCTGTATTAATTTCTGTTAATTCTATATCACTTTGCAAATTATCCGACAAAAAAGTTTACTTTTGCACCGTCAAAAAACGATTATGCAAAACATTAGAAATATCGCAATCATTGCGCACGTTGACCACGGAAAGACTACATTGGTCGACAAAATCATTCACGCCACCAGTGTATTCCGCGAAAATCAGGAATCCGGTGATCTTATCATGGACAATAATGACCTTGAAAGAGAGCGTGGAATTACCATCTTATCAAAAAACATTTCGGTAACTTATAAAGACACCAAAATTAATGTAATCGATACTCCCGGTCACGCCGATTTCGGTGGTGAGGTTGAAAGAGTATTGAAAATGGCTGACGGGGTTCTGCTATTGGTAGATGCCTTCGAAGGACCGATGCCGCAGACGCGCTTCGTACTTCAGAAAGCTTTGGAATTAGGATTAAGACCGGTGGTGGTCATCAACAAAGTTGATAAACCTAACTGTCGTCCCGACGAAGTTCATGATCAGGTTTTCGATCTTTTCTTCAACCTTAACGCAACTGAAGAGCAGTTAGATTTCCCTACGTTCTATGGTTCATCTAAACAGGGCTGGTTCAACTCTTCATTAGAGCAAACCGAAAATATCTTCCCGTTATTGGATGGTATCTTAGAGCACGTTCCTGCTCCGGAAGCTAAAGAAGGTCCGCTGAGAATGCAGATTACTTCACTCGATTTCTCTTCTTTTTTGGGAAGAATTGCAATCGGAAAAATCACCCAGGGTTCTGTAAAAGAATCTGAATGGGTTGGCCTTGCTCAGGAAGACGGCAACATCATCAAAGGAAAAGTAAAAGAATTATACGTTTTCGAAGGTCTTGGTAAAAAGAAAGTTCAGGAAGTAAAAGCCGGAGATATCTGTGCAATCGTAGGTTTCGATAAATTCCAGATTGGGGATTCATTTGTAGATCTTGAGAACCCGGATCCATTGCCGCGTACAGCGATCGATGAGCCGACTTTGAACATGACTTTCTCTATCAACAACTCCCCTTTCTTCGGTAAAGACGGTAAATATGTAACTTCAAATCACCTTAAAGAAAGGTTAATGAAGGAACTGGAGAAAAACCTAGCTTTAAGAGTTGAGCCAACTGAAGATGCAAACACATTTTTAGTATTCGGACGTGGTATTCTTCACCTTTCGGTTTTAATTGAAACCATGAGAAGAGAAGGTTACGAAATGACCATCGGTCAGCCGCAGGTAATTCTGAAAGAAATTGACGGTGTTAAATGTGAGCCTTATGAATCTATGGTTGTTGACGTTCCGGAAGAATACGCTTCTAGAGTAATCGATTTGGCGACTCAGCGTAAAGGTGATCTTCATATCATGGAAACCAAAGGCGAAATGCAGCACATGGAATTCGAAATTCCTTCAAGAGGTTTGATCGGTCTGCGTTCTCAAATGCTGACCGCAACAGCTGGTGAAGCAATTATGGCACACCGCTTCACGGATTATAAGCCTTTCAAAGGAGCAATCCCGGGAAGACTTGTAGGTGTATTGGTAAGTAAAGGTCAGGGACCGGCTACAGAATACTCTATCGCCAAACTTCAGGACAGAGGCAAGTTCTTTGTTGATCCGGGCGAGGAAATCTACGAAGGAATGATCATCGGTGAGCAGAACAAACCTGGCGATCTGATTGTGAATATCGTGGAAGCCAAGCAGCTGAACAACATGCGTGCATCAGGTAAGGATAAAGACGGCAGCATCGCTCCGAAAATCTTATTCTCTCTGGAAGAATGTATGGAATATATCCAGGGTGACGAAGCCATCGAGGTAACTCCCAACTTCATCAGAATGCGTAAAAAAATCCTTTCAGAAAACGAAAGGAAGCGTATCGAAAGAGGCGCAAAAGGATAATGGATTCTGAATAATATACAGCGCTGTTAGAGCTTGGAGCTCTAACAGCGCTTTTTTTTAGAGCGGTTTACGCATCCTCACGATTCCGGCTTCGGACTTTTAGAAATAATGGTTCTCATCACTCCCGGAAACCACCGCTGCAGTCCCACGAAGAGTCTGCCGTGCGCCGTGAACAAATAATTTCTTTTTCTGCCGTCTACACCCTTCCACCACTCACTCTAAAAGTTTTTGATATACTAATCGAAATCACCCAGCGATTGATCCTCATAGATTTTCACAAACTGTGCAAACTGGTAAAAACCGTACTTGTACGGATCTGCACCAAGTTCCTCATAATGTTCATTGAAATATTGAACGGGATCCTCTCCCTCCGGAAACGGATTAGGCAGCTGTTTTACCATTTTCTTTGCATAGTCGTAGCACTGTTTCAGCTCCTGCGTTTGCCCGGTTTTCCTCCAGTACAGGATGGCAATCGTATTAGCAGTATACTCATTGCGGTACAGGTTTGGATCAGATTTCCCTGAAGCATGCTGCAGCGCATGTCCCATTTCGTGAGCCACATAAAAGCCGTTGAAAAAATACCCAAACATCTTTTCGCCCTCTTCAGCGATGCCCGCAAGTTTGGCAAAAAAAGCCTTCTGCTCAGGAATAACCTCACGCCACACCGGAAGATTCACCTGATTGCTTTGGCCTGAGTAAAAGATCAGATAGGGCTGCGTATTCACAATGGCCGCCGGCGTCACACCCATCACCGGTGTGATAGCATTCACTTTAACAGTAAAATCTTTGTATGTCTTCAAAAGAAAGTGTACTTTTTCTTAGAGAGTGTTTTCTGTTTCAAATATAGAATTTAAAGTTTAGTTTTTGCTTTAAAAAAGAAAAAAAATTAGGTTTCGATTAATTTTCTTTTGTAATATTCCTTTTTTCTTCTTTTTAGAGTTTCAGATTTTATCTGCTGTCTTATCTTCAAGACTTCGTCGGCTCTTCCAAAATACACATCCGCTGGAGTGAGATTCTTCAAAGATTCGTGATAACGCTCATTGTTGTAGCGGTTTACAAACACTTCCAAAGCGGCTTGCAATTCATCCGGACTGTAATAATGATGCAGTTTCACCACATTTTTCATCGTCCGGTGGTAGCGTTCAATCTTGCCTTGTGTCTGTGGATGAGCGGGTTTTCCGTGGATTTGCTTCATGCCGTGATTATCGTGTAAATAATCCTTTAATTCCTCGGTAATATAGCAAGAACCGTTGTCCGATAGAAGTTTCGGAACTTGTCCTTTTCTTAAACCTGCTTTCTTCACAGCTCGGTCAATGGTTCTTTGAACATCATTCACCTTCATATTTCGACACAATTCCCAATGAACGATATAGCGGCTAAAATCGTCAATCACCGTGCTTAGATAGTACCAGCCCCAACCCAGAATTTTAAAGTAAGTAAAATCCGTCTGCCACATTTCGTGAACAAAATTGGTTTTATCCTTAAATTCATTCGAGGCAGAAATCAGGATGTGCGATGGAGCCGTTATCAGTCCTCTTTTCTTTAAAATACGGTAAACACTGGATTCTGAGATAAATACACCCTTCTCATCGGTGATTTTATGAGCCAGTTCTCTGCTGGAGAGTTCAGGATAATTCAAAGCGATTTCTACCACCAGATTTTTCTCTTCTTCAGGAATGCTGTTCCACTGCCTTCTGCCAGAAGAAGGGGAAGAATGAAATCCCGCTTCACCTTTCTCAAGGTACAGATTATACCACTTGTAGAAGGTGCTTTTGTGAATGCCAAGTTCTCTGAGCGTCCTGTTGACGCCGATTTCACTACGGGTAACCATTTGGATGATTTCCAGTTTTTCTTCAGGTAACAACCTCATATACTTTCTGTATTTTTCGGTTATTCCAGAATTTCCAAACTTTTTTTTACGATGTCGTAGCGGATGACAAGGTCGGCAACCGTCTCCTTGAGTTTGTGGTTCTCTTCCCGAAGCTGAGAGACTTCTTCGGAGGTTGCCTGGCGAAGAGTATCTCCTGAGAGTTGCTTTTTACCGGCTTCAATGAACTCCTTATTCCATTTGTAGAAGGTAAATTCCTGAATAGCGTGCTTGCGACAGAGTTCGGCTATGGAGGTTTCAGCCCGAAGGGCTTCCATCACAATGAGGATCTTTTGTTCCGCGGTGAAAATCCTTCTGGTTTTTCTGCGGATGTCTTTTAAATAATTTTCAGGATTACTGATTGGTTTTTTGGCTGTCATAATAAATCAAATTTAATTATTTTTTTGTTCTGTTTATTATGAAAACACTATCTTAGTTCTGAACTAAATCAGTACACTTTTTGCTGACGATTTACATCCTGTCCGAAGGTAAAGACGCCACAAAGTACAGCAGCAGCGGTAATTCTTTTTGCCATAGTTATCAGTTAATACCAATTAGACAGCAAAAGAGGCAGAGATGTTACATGGAGAACACTATTTTCATAAAAAATAGTTTAACGAAAAAAAAGCGGGAACTGATTCCACTTTATGCGAATAAAAATTCTTTTGATCGGAACGGCGTATAAATGATAAATGAGGCTTTGTAGCCGAACCTAACAAACTCCTATCAAAAACCCTCTTCCCTACCTCCTCCAGATTAATTAACCTGACCGCTGATTCACATACGCTAACCCGGATTTTTCAGTTTCAGATATAATAGTATTTTTGTCCCATGAACATCCGCATCTTAAAATATAGTCTTATCGCCGCAATGGCTCTTTTTATAAATTCCTGCTCCACGCAGAAACCTCAGGTGAAGAGCAGAGGTAAAACTACAAAGACCCAGGTCACCAAACCTGTGCCTCCAAAAACTCCCACAGCTCCTGTTGCTGCCGGCAAGGAGGAAGTAAAAGTCAACCTTCCCGAAATCAACCGCGAATTCCGTGCGGCGTGGATTGCTACAGTGGCCAACATCAACTGGCCTACGAGAAACAACCTCACGACCCAACAGCAGAAAGAGGAAGCCATTCAGTTGCTTGATATGCTTAAAGGAGCCAACTTCAATGCGGTGATCTTCCAGGTGCGCCCTTCCGCAGATGCGATGTACAAAAGTGATCTGGAGCCTTGGTCGTATTTCCTTACCGGGCAGACTGGCAAAGCGCCATCCCCTTATTACGATCCCCTGGAGTTCTGGATTGATGAAGCCCACAAACGCGGCATGGAACTTCATGTCTGGATGAACCCTTACCGCGCTCACCACACCACTGGCGGCACTGTATCTTCCTCAAGCATGGCCTCGGTGATGTCCCAGAGCGTCTATAAACTGAGAAACGGCATGTACTGGATGGACCCTTCGGATGAAAGGGTACAGAACCATGTCGCCAGCGTCATCAAAGACTTGGTAAAGCGCTACGATATCGATGCCGTACATATCGACGATTATTTTTATCCTTACAAAGAATACCACGGCGGCAGGGACTTTCCTGATGACAAAACCTGGAATCAGTATCGGAATTCCGGCGGCAACCTTTCCCGGGCAGACTGGCGCAGGGCTAACGTCAATAAGATTATTAAAAGGCTTCACGACGAAATCCATGCCGAGAAAGCTACCGTAAAGTTCGGGATTTCGCCTTTCGGCATCTGGAAACCGGGTTATCCTGCAGGCGTAACAGGTTCGTCGCAGTACGATGAACTCTATGCCGACGCCAAACTATGGCTGAATGAAGGCTGGTGCGATTATTATTCCCCTCAGCTATACTGGAAAGAAGGCGGCGCGCAGAGTTTTTCTGCTCTCCTGAAATGGTGGAAGGACGAAAACATCAAAAATATCCACCTGTGGCCGGGACTGAATACAGTAGGGGTAAAAGCAGATAATAAAACAAGTGAAATTACGGGACAGATGAACACCATCCGCCGCATGCTGCCAAAGAACGGCGCTGGAGAAATCCATTACAGTACCGACGGTTTAAAGAAGAATCCCGAAATGCTGAACGCGGTGAAAAAACTTTACAGTGAAGATGCTCTGGTGCCCGCAACGCCCTGGATCAAAACCAGAAAATTAATGACGCCTACCCTCTCAGCAGTTAAATCCGTTGACGCGTACAAAGTAACCTGGAACTCCAGAGAAAATGCTGAGGTCTTCCGTTGGGTACTGTTCGCAAAATACGGTGACACCTGGGACACTGAAATCCTGGATCGGGATTACACTACCAAAACACTTCCCCTTACCAGAAACGGTAAAAAACTGAATACCGTAGCAGTAAAAGCCATTGACCGCCTAAGCAATGAAAGCGATTACGATGCGCAGAAGCTTTAGGAGATCTTCGTCAGCACTGAGAGATATTGGTCATTTTCGTCTTCAAAAATAATCTCTGCCCGAAAGCCCGATTCACCTGCAATCTGTGTCATTGTTTCCGAATCCAGATACAGCCATTGGAACCAATCGGTGAGTTGACGGTCAAATTCATATCGGGTTTTTATTTCTCCGTAGTAATGACAGTCGGGCATTGTCGCATCTTCGTACATATACGCAATATCGCAGGAATCAAAGATAATCTGACCATCAGGATTCAATAATGAGCCAGCTTTCTTCAGAACATCCCCGAAACCTTCTAAAGTCGACGAAATCCCGATGCCGTTCATGAGCAGCAGTAAAGTATCGAATTTCTGTCCCTCAAAAACGAAGAAATCCTCACAGATCACGTTGGGGACGCCTCTGTCTTCCATCACTTCACACGCCAAAGGCGAAATTTCAAGCGCTGTAACATCAAAATCTCTTCTCTTAAGCTCAAGGGCATGAGATCCCGCGGCGGCACCAATGTCCAGTACTTTCCCACGGCAGTTCTCTATGGCTACTCTCTCCAGTTCCGGCATTTTTTTGAAATTCCTGAAATAATAGGAAACAGGCATTTCTATCTTGGGCCCGAATTCGTCGTGAACAAAAAGTTTCTTTCTGCGGTCTGTAAAATGGAAGTCATGGATGGCTTTGCCGGGAAGGTCGGTCATAGTTCTATTTTCTTAATACAAAGATATTAAAACATGCATTATTTACATTGTAGTAAAATACTGATGCAACCTTATCCTTTTATATAATAGCTGTTCCCATGTGACTGATGTATAAAAATTCTCATTTATGATCTCTAAAAACCTGCACCACCAGCCACAAAAAAAAGAGAATCACTTTCGTAATTCTCTCTTAGTAGCGGGAACCGGACTCGAACCGATGACCTTTGGGTTATGAGCCCAACGAGCTACCTACTGCTCCATCCCGCGATGTATCTTCAGAAATTTCTGCGGCTCGCGATACCTTGCAGAAAACTTAAACTTAGTAGCGGGGACACGACTCGAACGTGCGACCTCCGGGTTATGAGCCCGACGAGCTACCTACTGCTCTACCCCGCGATATTGGACTGCAAATATACGAATATTTTGATTCCGCGCAAGTCTTCACACCATAATTTTTATTTCATCATATTTTAATAACTTTGTGTATGGCTAAAATCTTGAAAATATACCCGGATAATCCTCAGGAAAACCTTATCGCTGAGGTGATTAAAACATTGAACAACGGAGGAATCATTATCTATCCTTCCGATACAGTATATGCCCTGGGATGCAATATTTTCGATATCCGGGCTATGGAGAAACTCGCCCAGATCAAAAAAATAAAACTCGAGAAGGCGCAGTTTTCAATCATCTGTAACGATTTGAGCCATTTATCGAGTTTTACCAGGGCTATTGACACTCCCGCATTCCGGTTTTTAAAGAGTAAAATTCCTGGGCCTTATACTTTTATCCTCGAAGCGAATAAAAGCCTTCCACTTGCCTACAAAGGAAACAAAACAGTAGGCATACGTGTTCCAGACCACCCTATCCCACAACTGATCGTAGAAAAACTGGGTCATCCCATTGCCTCAACTTCCATTAAAGATGACGATGAAGTCATTGAATATTCTACCGACCCTGAACTGATTGCAGAAAAATACGATCATCTGGTCGATATTGTCATCGATTCAGGTTATGGGGATAATGTTGCCTCTACCATCGTAGATTTAACAAGTGGCGAGCCCGAAATCATCCGCCAGGGCAAAGGAGAGATTTAATCCGATAAACCATGCTCTGACCGGATTTTGAGATACTCACTTTTCACCCAAAAAACAATTTAACAAGACTAAGAGTTTTGAACTCATCCTTCCGAACACCAACCTTATGAAAATTATTACTTCCCCCGCCAAACTTATGAATATTGAAAATTCTACGGAATTTCTGAAATCTACTACTCCGGGATTTATTGAGGAAGCGGCATTTATTCACTCGCATTTAAAAGAAAAAACACCGAAATATCTGGCTGATTTAATGGAAATTTCCAGCAAACTCGCTGATGAGAACTGGGAGAGAAACCAGAAATGGAACGCTAAACCAAAAACAAAAGAGTCTGCACCCGCTATGTTTGCCTTTACCGGTGAAGTATACCGTGGACTAGATGCAAAAACGCTGGATAAAAACGCAGTCAATTATCTTCAGAAAAATTACCGTATTCTTTCTGGGTTGTATGGTTTGCTGAAACCTTCGGATAAAGTGATGCTTTACCGTCTGGAAATGGGCAGGAATTTTAAATTCGACCACTACAAAAATCTCTACGAGTTCTGGCGCGAAAAGATTACGGAACAGCTTAACAGCGAACTGAAATCGAAAGACCTTATCCTGAATCTTGCCAGCAACGAATATTTCAAAGTTCTAGATAAAACGCAGCTGAAAGCTCCCGTTATCGATTTTGAATTCTATGAACTGAAAGAAGGAAAGCCAAAAACCGTCGTCGTATATACCAAACATGCGCGCGGTTTGGTGGTGCGTTACTGTGCGGAAAACCAGGCAAAAACACTGAATGAAGTGAAAGGTTTCAATCTTGAAGGCTACCGTATTGATGAAAAACTTTCTACCAAAACAAAACTGGTTTTCACCAGATAATCTAACATAAAATTTATAAAGATGAACTATCATACCAGAAAATGGATTAAACCTGAAGATTTAAATCCCAATCATACGCTCTTCGGCGGAAGACTGCTGCAGTGGATTGATGAAGAAGCCGCTCTGTACGCCATCGTACAGCTTGAAACACCCCGATGTGTAACCAAATATATTTCTGAAATCAACTTTATCAGTTCCGCAAAACAGGGCGATATTATTGAAATAGGAATTGAAGCGACAGACTTCGGGAACACCTCAATCACTTTAACCTGCGACGTGAGGAATATGATGACCCGCCAAACCATTATCACCATTGATAAAATTATTTTCGTAGGTGTAGATGATGAAGGGAAACCGACCAAACACGGAAAAACAAAGATCGAATTCATTGCTGACCGGCTGAAAAGCATCGAATGAAACTCTATATCAAAAATATGGTTTGCAACCGCTGCATCACTGCGGTAGAAAGAGTCTTTAAGGATTTAAACCTCGAAATCACTGCCGTAGCGCTTGGGGAAGTTGAGACCGCTGAGGATTTAAATTCCACTGAACTCCGTAAACTGGATGAATCTTTAAGGGAATCCGGTTTTGAGATATTGGAAGATTCCGCCCAGCAGCTCATTGAAAAAGTAAAAAATGAGATAATTTTACTCGTCGATGGTCTGGATATTCCGGAAGATTTTATCCTTTCTAAATGGATCTCGGAAAAACTTCACCGCGATTACAGTGCAGTCTCAAAACTGTTTTCACAGAACGAAAACGTGACGCTGGAGCAGTATTTCATTCTTCAAAAAATAGAAAAGGTGAAAGAACTGCTTTTATACGACGAATTTTCACTGACTGAAATATCCGGTCAACTGGGATATAAAAGTGTTCAGCATTTATCTTCGCAATTTAAAAATATAACGGGATTTACCCCTTCAGGATTTAAAAAACTTAAAATTAAAAACCGTATTCCGCTCGACGAAATCTGAAAATTATAAGATTCTTCCCTATATTTATAACAGTGTTCATTTTCATTTTAAGAAATTTGAACATTAAAATTAGCATATGGAAAATCATCATACTCATCCTTCAGAAAAAATCTCGCCGAGCTCCGTTTATTACTGCCCCATGGAATGCGAGGGGGAAAAAGTATATTTCGCCCCCGGCAAACGATGCCCAGTCTGCAATATGTTTCTGGTTCCCATTGAGGAACGGGAAGATTATAAGAATAAGCCCGCGACTTTCTCGAAAACAAATCTACCCGAAAACTTTAAAGATAAAGTTGGCGAATATTTCTGTCCGATGTTCTGCGAAAATGACAAAACCTATGATTCAGATACTAGTTGCCCCGTTTGCCACATGCATCTTGAAGAAATTACAGAGGATTTAATCAATAACGCTTCGCATCAGGTACATTCACCCATACATTCCCCTGATGTGCCTGAACATTCTGACAGCCAGGCGGGAAAATATTACTGTCCAATGTTTTGTGAAGGTGACAAGGTTTACGACTCGAATGTCGGCTGCCCTGTCTGCGGAATGGATCTCGTACAGATTCCGGGGAAGGACAGAGACGGCGAAGATGAAACCTTTAATATTCTTAAAAATAAGTTTATTACAGCACTGGTTTTCACGGTTCCTGTCTTCATACTTTCCATGGGCGGTATGTTTTTTACCTTCCCTTTTTCTCATCAGATACAGGGAATTCTAGAATTGGTTTTAACGCTTCCGGTGCTGTTTTATGCAGGTTGGTTTTTAATGAAACGCGGCTGGATATCCTTTAAAACGTGGAATCTTAATATGTTTTCACTCATTGCGCTGGGGGTTGCGGCTGCATTTCTTTTCAGTATTGCCGCGCTGTTTTTTCCGGCTATCTTTCCTCACGAAATGGTTCATGATGGGAAGGTTCCACTCTATTTTGAAGCGGTAAGTGTGATACTTACCTTGGTAATTTTAGGACAGTTAATGGAAGCCGGAGCGCACAAAAGAACTGGCAACGCTATTAAAGAACTCATGAATCTTTCACCGGATGAAGCTCACTTAATCACCGACGGAAACGAAAAAATAGTTTCACTTTCCGAAGTAAAAATTGGCGATCTGTTACGCGTAAAACCGGGCGAAAAAATTCCTGTGGACGGTAAAATAACCGAAGGAAATTCCAGTATCGATGAAAGTATGATCACCGGGGAACCGATTCCGGTGGAGAAAAAAAACGATGATTACGTGACTTCCGGTACCATCAACGGCAATGGTGTTTTCATTATGAAAGCTGAAAAGGTAGGTGATGAAACCCTGCTCTCCCAGATCATAAAAATGGTGAATGAAGCCAGCAGAAGCAAAGCCCCGATTCAGAAACTGGCAGATAAGGTCTCGAAAATTTTTGTCCCAACGGTAATTGCCGCTGCAGTCATTACCTTTATCCTCTGGTATATTTTCGGTGGTGAAAACCGGCTAATCCTCGCCTTCATCAATGCCGTGGCAGTATTGATTATCGCGTGCCCATGCGCTTTGGGACTGGCCACACCAATGAGTCTGATGGTCGGCATCGGCAAAGGCGCGAAAAACGGTATCCTCATTAAAAACGCTGAGGCGCTGGAACAGATGCAGAAAGTCAATATTCTGATTACAGATAAAACTGGAACTTTGACCGAAGGAAAACCAAGTCTGGATGAAATCTCCATGACAGAAAATGCCGATAAAAACGAAATCCTGAAATTGGCGGCAGCACTGAATCAGAATTCAGAACACCCTTTATCCAGCGCCGTTTTACATGAATTTAAAAAAGCGAATTCTGAGTTTGAAAAAGTGGAAAACTTCGAGAACATTTCCGGAAAAGGTATTAAAGGAACCATCAACGGAGCCACTGTCCTTCTCGGGAATGAAGCTTTGCTGAATCACTTTAACATTAAGATTCCGGAAAACCTTAAAAATGAAGTCATCCGAAAACAGGATGAAGCGAAAACCGTTTCTTACCTGGCTTCCGGAGATCAGGTACTGGGATTCCTGAGCTTTTCAGATCAAATTAAAGAAACTTCAAAGCAGGCCATCGAATATCTTCAGAAAAATAATGTGGAAGTGATAATGATGACCGGCGACAATGAACATACCGCAAAAGCCGTTGCCCAATCCCTTGGAATCAAAAAATATTTTGCGGGCCAACTTCCACAGGACAAACTGGAAGAAATCAAGAGGCTTCAGGCAGCAGGAAATATCGTGGCGATGACAGGTGACGGAATCAACGATGCACCCGCGCTTGCCCAGTCAAACGTAGGGATTGCGATGGGTACCGGAACCGATGTGGCGATTGAAAGCTCGGAAATTACGCTGCTGAAAGGCGACATCTTAGGTGTTGCCAAAGCGAATATTTTAAGCGAAAATCTGCTCAAAAACATAAAACAGAATCTTTTTTTCGCATTTATTTATAACGTGTTTGGCATTCCGCTTGCAGCAGGATTACTGTATCCGTTCTTCGGAATTCTTCTCAGTCCGATGATTGCAGCCGCAGCAATGAGTTTCAGCTCGGTGTCTGTAATCCTGAATTCGCTGAGGTTAAACAGGGTAAATTTAAACATTCCCAAAAGCTAATCTTTATTCGGAGCCATCATTTTTATGAGGTCGAGATTTAAAGATTCAGTGGAATTAAATCGAAACCAAACATTAAAATATAGTATTATGGCAAAGAAAACCACTACAGGCGGTAAAGTCGCTCCTAAAGCAGACGCGGCAGACAAACTCAAAGATTTTATGGTCGACGGAATGAAAGACCTTTACTGGGCTGAAAAAGCATTGGTAAAAAATCTTCCTAAAATGGCAAAGAACGCAACTTCTAAGAAACTGAAAGATGCGGTGAACGGACATTTAGCAGAAACAAAAAATCAGGTTAAAAGACTGGAAGATGCCTTTAAAGCATTAAAACTTAAACCTGAAGCTGTAAAATGTGACGCGATGGACGGTCTCATTAAAGAATCTGAAGGCATTCTGGAAGAAACTGAACCGGGCGCAGTGCGCGATGCAGCAATTATTGCAGCAGCACAAAAAGTTGAACATTATGAAATCGCCTCTTACGGTACCATTGCAACGTATGCGAAGTTACTCGGCCAGAAAGAAGTTCTTAATCTGATGCTTGAAACTCTAAATGAGGAAAAAACCACAGATAAAGAGTTAACGAAACTGGCGAAGTCTGAAATCAATCTTAAAGCAAAATAACTTTTAAAAGTTATGTATTCATCCCGGGCAACATATTTTTGTTGCCTTTTTTTAACCAATTAAAATAAAAAACATGTCGAATTTAAACAATAAGAAAATTGCGGTTCTTGCTGCGGACGGTTATGAACAGTCGGAGCTTGAAAGTCCAGTAGAAGCCCTGAAAAAAGAAGGTGCTATAGTAGAAATCATCTCGCTGAAATCAGGAGAAATCAAAGCGATGAAGGACCACGAATGGAGCAATTCTGTGGCTGTCGATAAAACAGTGTCCGATGCGAAGGTTTCCGACTATGACGCACTCCTACTTCCGGGCGGCGTATTAAACCCCGATGCGGTGCGTGCTGACAAAGATGCTGTAGCTTTCGTAAAAGAGTTTTTCACTGCTCAGAAACCTGTAGCTGCCATTTGTCACGGTCCACAAACTTTAATCAATGCGGAGGTGGTGAAAGGTGTGAAGATGACTTCTTTCAAAGCCATTTCCAAAGATTTACAGAATGCAGGAGCTGAGTGGGTTGATGAGGAAGTGGTGACAGACGGCAACCTTACAACGAGCAGAAAACCCGAAGATTTACCTGCTTTTAATAGAAGAATAATTGAAGAATTCGGAAAATAGTCATCATTAATACGATCCCAAATGCACGAAAAAATTCCGCCACAGCAAACGGGTGCCAAAAGCGACACCATTTCGGAAATTGAACTGGATTCCGTCCAACTGGCAAAAACCCATTTCGACATCGTGAAAAGACGTTTTGTGGATGTCAACTGCTGGGAGCTTTTTGCCGGTACCGAAAAGGCGGAATTTTCTCTTCGTGACAAACAAGGTGAATTATCCCTGGATCCACCGAAAGTCGGTGATTATTTCAGAATTAAAGTTCCGGGACTTCATAACCCCACTGGCGACGGTTATGACTGGGTGCAGGTTGAAATATTTGAAGAAGAACATTCAGACAACTCCGAGTGTGTATACATCAGAGTCAGACCAACTTCTGATCCCACAAAACCGGATGAAACAACGGCGCATTTTTTCGATCCGAAGGCAACTTCAAATTTCCTCATTAAAAGAGAAGGGAATACAATCTCAGCAGAAGTTCACGGGAGAAATGAAGTACCGAATACCGAAGATCTCACCATTATTGAAAAAATCAGGAACAGTCTGGTCGCGGTAGGCGGAATGATTGCCGGGAGTAAATTCCAGTGGAAATCACTTACAGAAGGTCTCATTAAATATGAAGCATAAGACTTACATCGGCTGTTCGGGATTCTCCAACCGCGACTGGAAAGGCTTTTTCTTTCCGGAAGAACTGCCGTCGAAGGAGCAGCTGAACTTCTACTCCACCCAATTCAATACAGTTGAAATCAATTCCACCTTTTACCGTCGACCTAGGCCACAAACTCTGGAGAACTGGTATCAAAGGACTGATGAGGATTTTA
This sequence comes from Chryseobacterium sp. HSC-36S06, assembly GCF_024171485.1. Classification (GTDB taxonomy): domain Bacteria; phylum Bacteroidota; class Bacteroidia; order Flavobacteriales; family Weeksellaceae; genus Kaistella. The sequence goes on along the minus strand of NZ_JALJZX010000002.1, from coordinate 473,170 downwards.
AATTTTTCATCAAAATTCCTAAAACAATCACCCACATCAAACGTTTAAAAGAGACTGCAGCGGAAACTGCTGATTTCTGCCAGCACATTCATCATGGAATTCAGGAAAAGCTTGCGGGTTTTCTTTTTCAGATGCCGCCAAGTTTTCATTACAGGGAAGAAAATCTGGAACAGCTGATTACAACTGTAGATTCACAGTTTCTAAATGTTGTTGAATTCCGCCATGAATCGTGGTGGACAGAAGAGATTTTTGAAACTTTAAGAAAGAAAAATATTGTAGTTTCCGGCGTGAGTTTCCCGAAAAATATTCCTGATGATTTCATCATCAACAATAGTAAATCGGTTTATTACAGACTTCACGGAGTTCCTGTGCTTTTCAAATCTGAATATTCTGAAGAGGAATTAAAGAAACTGGCAAAGGATATCAAAAAAGCAAAACAGGATGTTTTTGTATTTTTTAACAATACCTGGGGAACAGCGGCTTTAAAGAATGCATTTTATCTGAAGGAACTTCTCGAATAATTTTTTTAGAACTTTCTTTCAATCACGTAATCCAGCATCAGGTTCAGCGAGTGTTTTGCCTCTGAATCCGGAAATTCGTTGAGGATATTTTTTGCGCGCTGCTGGTAATCTTTCATAACAGAAATTGCATAATCCAGTCCGCCGGAACTTTTCACAAAAGCGATCAGTTCTTTGACGCGTTTGGTATCATTATTATACCGCTTAATCGTATTGAAATAATGCTTTCTGTCGGTTTCGTTAGCAGTTTTCAACGTGTGGATCAGCGGAAGCGTCATTTTCTGTTCCTTAATGTCGATTCCTACAGGTTTACCAATAATATTTGACGTAAGATAATCAAAAAGGTCGTCTTTGATCTGAAAAGCCATTCCGGTAAGGGTACCGAACTCCATCATTTTCTTGGCCATCGTTTCATCCACATTGTTGGATACTACGCCGATTTCGCAGCATGCCGCGATTAAGGTCGCCGTTTTCTGGCGTATAATTTCGTAGTAAACTTCTTCAGTAATATCAAGTTTGCGGGCTTTTTCAAGTTGAAGCAACTCCCCTTCAGCCATTTCGCGTATTGTACGGGAAATTACAGCAAGAAGATCAAAATCCTTATGATCTGTTGAAAGCAAAACGGCTTTAGAAAGCAGATAGTCGCCTACCAGAACCGCAATTTTATTTTTCCACAAAGCGTTGATGGAGAAGAAATTACGTCTTTTAAAACTCTCATCCACTACATCATCATGCACCAAAGTCGCGGTGTGAATAAGCTCAATCATCGATGCGCCGCGGAAGGTTTTTTCGTTCACTTCGCCCACCAGTTTCGCGCAGAGAAAAACGAACATTGGCCGCATCTGCTTGCCTTTAGTCGTTACAATAAACCGCGTTACCTTATCTAAAAGCGGTACATTGCTCTGCATGGATTCATAAAACTTCTGTTCGAAAAGTTTCATTTCACCGGAAATGGGTTTTTTGATTTCTTCTACGGTATTGGCCACGTACTATGAATAAAGATGTTGAAAGTTAAATACCGACAAATATAATTAAAATTTGCCGGAGAATCGAAGTTAATTACAGATTGAATGCTTAGAGGATTTTATCTGCCGGAATAAAATAGAAAGCCTGTTTTGCTGTTCCGAAAGGTGTGCGGAATTCTTCGCCGGAAATATAAACACCGCTTTCATCCACAGCAATTCCTTCGATTTGGCCAACGCTTAACGAGGAACCGAGGTAATATTTCTTAGGTTGCTTGCTGAAGAAAACGCCGGGTTCTGATTCCTTAAACACTGAAAGAAAAACCTCAGTATTTTTCGTGTAACCAATCAAAAAAAGTTTTCCATCAAAGTATGCTGCATCGGTAACGACGAAACCTGTTCTGAAACTTTCGGTCTTTTCTGCAGGCTGATTGTCAGCAAGTTCTGGATTCAGTACGTAATGCGTGGTCGATTTCGATACCCATTCTTTTGTAAAGACATGAATCTTTCCGTTGAGAACAATCATCGCTTCCGCATCGAAATCATTATTGATGACTTTTCTGCTGAAGTCCTGCTGCTCCGGATAAAAGAAAGGAATTTCCTGTGCTGCAGAGTTATTATCATACGGAATTTTATAAATTTTGAGGTTCTTCCGTGTTCCGGCATTATTTCCGAAATCACCGGTGTAAAAATACAGCGAATCGCTCGCAATGGCTTCCCAATCAATGTTTGTAAGTCCTGTTTTAATCGTTTTTAAAATTTTACCTGAGGATTTGTCGATTTCAAAAATTTCAGAGGAATTACCGCCATCATTCATCACATACAGTCTACCGTTGCGGAAACTGAGCCCTGAATTTTCTTTCAGCGAATCATTCAGGTACGCAACCCTGTATCTGCCGATCTTTAAAAAGTCGGCTTGCTGCGCAAAGCCATCAGCAAAAAGAAGTAACGCGAAAAATAAAAGTAATCTGTTCATTATAATTTACGTCTTAACAGCAGGATGCGGATTTTTACAAAATCATAGAGCAGTCCCAGCAGCAAAATTAAACTTCCGAAGAGAAGCGTTCTGATACCGAAATGTGTGTAAAGAATTCCTCCTGAAACACCTCCTGCAAAAAAAAGCCAGATTATGATTAAACGGAGTTTTATTGATTTGATTAGCTTCTTTTTATGTGCCTGATCTTTATAAAAGAAAAGTTGAGAAAACTCGATACCCATATCGGTAAACAGTCCGGTTAAATGTGTTGTACGGACCACCGCATTTGATATGCTTGTTACGAGTGAATTCTGCATCCCCATCGCAAATAGAAGGCTGAAAGCGATCATATCCGGATTTTCCGAAATAAGATATGTCCCTGTAACTCCTATGCCTGCAAGGATTACAGCCTCGGTAATAGTAGGGACAACATAAATAAGATTTTCCCGTCTTCGCGAATAAATTTCAACCATAAAGTTGGAAATGAAAGCACCCAGAAAAAAGAAAAAGATATAAAGTGCCACGTGAAAAGCACTCCGGAAATCCTGCTTGAAAGCTTCATCTACAAAGTAAGCGAAATGTCCTGTAACGTTTGTGGTAAGTTTCTGCACCGAAAAAAATCCTACCACATTTACCAAACCTGCCACGAAACTCAGCAGCGAGGCAATGCCAAGATTATGTTTTTCGGTACGGGTTTTTCCTTTGTGGCTGAACATTACTCACTGGATTTATTCGCCAACTGCCCACAGGCCGCATCGATGTCTCCTCCCCGGCTTCGGCGGATCAGCACCGTGATTCCGGCGTTTTCGAGCTGGCGTACATAATTTTCCTCGGCTTCTTTATTGCATTTATCGTATTTTCCGTCGCCGATGGGATTATACTGAATTAAGTTCACTTTACTCGGAACCTGCTTACAGTAGCGGATAAGCGCTTTGATGTCTTCATCCTGATCATTGATTCCTTTCCAGACGCAATATTCAAATGTTATGGGATTTCCAGTTTTTTCGTACCAGTATTTTAAAGAATCCATGATATCGGTGAGCGGAAATTTATCTGAGAAAGGCATGATTTCATTCCTTTTCGACTCGATAGCTGAATGTAAAGAAAGCGCAAGTTTTACCCGCAGATCTTCATCAGCAAGCATTTTAATCATCTTAGGAATTCCGGAAGTTGAAACGGTAATTCTCCGCGGCGACATGCCCAAACCTTCAGGCTGGGTAATTTTTCTAACCGCATCTACTACATTTTTGTAATTCATCATCGGCTCGCCCATTCCCATGAAAACGATGTTTGAAAGCGGTCTGTCGAAATAAAGTTTGCTTTGTCTGTCGATTAACGCCACCTGGTCTACGATTTCTGCAACTTCCAGATTTCTCATCCTTTTCAGCCGGGCGGTTGCGCAGAATTCACAGTTCAGGGAGCAGCCAACCTGAGACGAAACACAGGCTGTAGTACGGGTTTCTGTAGGAATCAGGACCGATTCTACGAGAAGTCCGTCGTGTAGTTTTACACCGTTTTTAATGGTTCCGTCGGTCGATTTCTGAAGCTGGTCAACCGAAATGGGATTGATGATGTATTCCTGAGAAATTTTCTCTCTGAGGTCTTTAGAAAGATTGGTCATTTCATCAATAGAATGCAGATTCTTACTCCACAGCCAGTCATAAACCTGCTTCGCCCGGAAGGGTTTTTCGCCGATCTCTCTGAAATAATCAGTGAGCTGTTCTAAATTTAATGTCCGTATATCTTTCATAAAAAGTCTCGCAGATTTAGCAAAGTCAGCAGATTCTCTTTCTGCGTCATCAGCAAAATCTGCGAGAAATATTTAAAATTAATTTATATTAAAGAATCAGCATTGCGTCTCCGTAAGAATAGAATTTGTATTCGTTCTTAATGGCTTCTTCATAGGCCTGCATCAGGAAATCTTTCCCGGCGAACGCTGCGATCATCATTAACAGTGTAGATTTTGGTGTATGGAAGTTGGTAATCATCGCATTGGCAACACCGAAATCATGTGGCGGGAAAATAAATTTATTCGTCCAGCCATGGTAAGGCCCGATCTTTTTATTGGATGAAACCGAAGTTTCCAAAGCTCTCATGGTAGTGGTTCCCACTGCACAAACTCTGCGCTGCTCAGCAACCGCTTTGTTGATGATATCGGCGTTTTTCTGATCAATGATGGCTTCCTCAGATTCCATTTTATGTTTGCTTAAATCTTCAACCTCAATCGGGTTAAAAGTTCCCAAACCAACATGAAGTGTTACTTCAGCGAAATCGATTCCTTTGATCTCGAGTTTCTTCATCAAATGTCTGGAGAAGTGCAAACCTGCTGTAGGAGCTGCAACGGCACCTTCGTGCTTGGCATAGATGGTCTGGAACCGCTCTGCGTCTTCAGGTTCTACGGCTCTTTTGATATATTTCGGAAGTGGAGTTTCGCCCAGTTCTTTCAGTTTCGAGCGGAATTCCTCGTAAGAACCGTCATATAAAAATCTCAGGGTTCTACCTCTTGAAGTCGTATTATCGATTACTTCGGCAACCAAAGATTCGTCTTCAGTGAAGAACAATTTGTTTCCGATTCTTATCTTTCTTGCAGGATCAACCAAAACATCCCAAACGCGGGTTTCTTTATCGAGTTCTCTTAAAAGGAAAACTTCAATTTTGGCACCGGTTTTTTCTTTGTTTCCATACAATCTTGCCGGGAAAACCTTGGTATTATTGAAGATAAAAAGATCTTTTTCATCGAAATAATCTACAACATCTTTAAAAGTTTTATGTTCGATTGTCTGCTTTTTGCGGTCTAGAACCATGAGTTTGGCGTCGTCTCTGTGCTCTGCAGGATACTCTGCCAGGAGTTCTTCCGGCAAATGGAAGTTGAAATCAGATGTTTTCATTTTTTAAATTACGGTTTAAAAATTAGCCGAAAAACCCAATGATTTTCGGACTGCAAATATACGGCTTTGAAAAGGCAAAGTCAAGTGTTTGCCTATTTATCTAGAATTTCAGGGATTTAGGAAGCGTTAATTTAAGTTCTACATTATTATGATCTTCAAGTACAAATTCACAACTTATTTTTTTTTCGGTGATATCATCCCTTAACACCATATAATTTCCCGGTAAATTTGCATCATTCGGCATCGTATAATTATAACTTCTGCTTAACGCAAACATTGGAAACATATTTTTACTGGCTGGTTGCAGAGTAAGAATATGATTAGCAACAGGTTTCTTTGCTTTTTTTGAATTGAAAACCTGCATTGAGACCCTTTTTGGAGTTGTTTCTGATATTTCACCAAAAGTAACATATTGGTTTTGATGAATTAAATATTTCGTGTTCAACTTGTAAGAATAATCATATTCAAAAGCGAAAAAAATGTTTCCGTTTGACTTACTTTCTTTTACTTTAAAACGATGGGCAAGATCAGTTTTGGAATCAAAGAGTGTGGCACTAAGGTATTCCGGAACTCTTGTAACCTTTAGGAAATAATTAAAATTGTCGGAATTAAAATAATTAACCGATTCTTTAATACCCTTTTTCTTCGCGTTATTAAGTACATATTTTGTGACGGTATCAAAAGAATAAGTCTGTGCAGAACTCAATACAAACACAAAACTAAAGGCCACCAAATTAAGTTTCTTCATAAAAATGTTTTATAATTTCCCATTCTTTTAGTTTTTTATCGAACGAAATCGTATGAAGCGGACTTGTCGAAGGTAAAACAAATACAGGAATTTCTGATTCTTCGCCTAAAATTTTCTTTAAATTCTTAAATGATTTCTGACCATTACAGAAAATAACGCTGATTGAAGGATGGTCGTTTAGAATTTTAGTAATATCATTATGTTCCTCGTTTCGGATCTTCGTGTCGAGGCTTCCCTCGCGTTCGCAGGTATCGATGACGTCCCACAACGCAATATTGTTTTTTCTGATGGTTTCAATTCTTGTCTCGTAATCACCACTGAAATCCTTTCCTAGAAGTTCAAAAATAATTCTCCAGAACTGGTTTTGCGGATGCGCGTAATATTGCTGCATTTCCAGAGATTTAACGCCGGGAACCGAGCCTAAAATAAGAATTTTAGATGTTTTAGAAATAACCGGTGCAAAAGATGAAATTCGGTTCGACATTTTTTATGAGATTTTACTTTAAAAAATTGGAATGATTAATGCAATCATTAAAAATATTAAAAAAATCAGTTATGAAAAAATTATCATTATTAATGGGAATGCTGATCCTGCTCTTCACGACCAGCTGCAGAGATATTGTGAATACGGTTTTAGACGCGCTGCCTCCTTTTGATGTTCCGTTTACGACTACAGTGACCGTTCCCTTCGTGAACGTAAGTACTACGACTTACACCAGAACACCAGAAATCCCAATGAATATAAATCTGGACGCTAAGATTAAAGAAAATAATCCAAATTATTCTATTAACAACCTGAAATCGGTAAAGATGAGTACGCTGAGTATGGATTTTATCAGCTCAACCGTCGATACGAAACTTGATGTTATTAAAAATGCGAGAGTTTATATTAAAGCTCCCAACCAGCCGGAAAAACTTATCGCTACAGTGGTGAATAATACCAATCCTAATATAGTTACATTTACGGTGCCCGATGAAGAACTGATCAACTATTTTAAAACTAGCCAGAATTCCTTAATTTTTGAAATTCAGGCGAGCGCCGTAGCTGCGGACCAAATCACAATGAAGATGAATACCGGTTTCAAGGTAAAAGTTCAGTTATAAAATTGACACGGTCAAGAATAGAAAAAGCTTCTGAAAATAATCAGAAGCTTTTTGTATTAGATTCTTTGTTCTAAAGCGTTTCTCTCAACCATTCGAAAAATTCGCGCTGCCATACCAAGCCGTTCTGTGGCTTCAGTACCCAGTGATTTTCGTTTGGAAAATATAGAAATTTAGATTTCAAACCGTGAAGTCTTGCTGCCTGAAAAGCCTGCTGGCCCTGCTCATATCCCACGCGGAAATCAATTCCACCCTGAATGATCATGATTGGTTTGTTCCATTTATCAACAAAATTTGATGGATTAAATTCGGTATACGCTTTAGGTAACGGCTGATCTGTAGGCTTTCCTAAATCCCAGTTAGCAAAAAACAGCTCTTCCGTAGTTCCATACCAGGATTTCATATCAAAAAGTCCGTCGTGAGCAATAAAAGTTTTAAATCTGTTTTCATGGATTCCGGCCAGCATAAAAACGCTGTATCCGCCGTAACTCGCTCCTACTACACCAATTCTGTCTGCATCAACGTATGGCAAAGTTTTGGCGTAATCGGTTGCTGTTAAATAATCATCCATTACCTGTCCGCCCCAGTCTTTCGAAATTTGTTCGTTCCATTGTGTTCCCCAGCCTGGCATTCCGCGTCGGTTTGGAGCAACTACAATGTAACCGTTGGCAGCCATCAGCGCGAAATTCCAGCGGGTGCTGAAATACTGAGTTAATGCTGACTGCGGACCGCCCTGACAGTAAAGAAGAGTTGGATATTTCTTATTCGGATCGAAGTCTGGAGGATAATGAAACCACACACCCATTTCTTTACCGTCGGTAGTTTTTACCATTTTCAGTTCAGATTTTCCCGGCGTTAATTTTGCATAATTCGCTTTATTAACCTCTGTTACCTGAGTCATTGTCCCGGATTTTACATCTACTGAAAACAGGTCAGGATTATGATTGATGTCGTTTCTGGAAACCAAAAGCTGGTTTTTGTTTTGAGCATAAACCTCATTCACATCAAAATCACCTTTCGTTACCTGCTGAATTTTAGCATTCTTGGGATTCAGAGAAAACAGCTGTTTTGTCCCGCGGAAGGCTGTCGTAAAATAGATTGTTTTTGAATCCTGAGTCCAGAAGACATCGCCAACTAAGCTTTCATCCCAGTCTTTGGTAAGGTTGCTCACCTTTCGGGATTTCCAGTCCATCAATTTAATATCATTTTTGTCTGCTTCGTAACCGTCTCTTTCCATCGACATCCACTGCAAAGTCTTTCCGTCCGGAGAAAATTTCGGAGCAACATCATAACCTTTATTGCTTTCAGTAAGATTGGCTGTAGTACCTGCTGCTAAATCGTAAGCAAAAATATCGGTATTGGTTGATTGGGCGTATTCCGCGCCGCTCAGAGGTTTTGTAACGTATAAAAGCTGGGCAGAATCCGGGCTCCAGACAAAATCTTCAGCTCCGCCAAAAGGGCGCTGCGGGGAATCCCACATTTTACCTTCAAGCAAATCTTTTGCATTTTCAACTTTATCAGCAACATTCACCACGAAAACGTGATTATATTTTCCTTCGCTGAAATAATCCCAATGGCGGTGGTTCAGGTCGGTATAAATGTGAGCGGAAGATTTCGGAACATCCTGATATTTGTCTTTACCCATCACTTCTTCAACCAAAACCTGCTTACTGAAGGCAATTTTTTTTCCGTCGGGTGAAATCACAATATTATCGACTTCGCCAATCGTGTAAAATTCTGCCCAGGTTTTTCCTGCATCTTTCGAAAGATAGATTTTATCGCCTTCCTGTGCGTAGATGCCGTTCTTATCCCACTGGATCAGGGCTTTTTTACCTAAGTCGAAGTTGGTAGCCTCAGCATTTTTGATAGTAAGAAAATAGGTTTTCTTGTTGTTCTTTTCGGTTTTCAAATCGGTCTTCCCAATGGTATAAATTAAAGACGACTGATCGGGTGAAACAGCCGAAACGCCAATTTTATTTAATGTCCAGAGGATTTCGGGCGTCATCACATTTTGTGCATTCATAAGAAAAGGCGCAGCTACTGCGAGAATGGTGTGTTTTAACTTCATAAAAATCAATTTTGATCATTACAGATGCAGACTGCAACTGTGTTTACAAATATAGAAATTTATGATGATTTGCTGTGCTTAAAGATTCCGGTTAAGCTCCATCCAAATATTACCGGTAAAACAAAAATCACCGCTGGTCGCGGTGATCTGAGATTTGATTTATTTAAAGTTTATTCTGAAGAAGTAAAAATCCCGTTCAACAGTGAAGTAATAAGTGACAGCGCAATGCTGAAAATAAATGCCCACCAGAACCCATCAATCGTCATCCCGTCAATAAAATAATCTGCAATCAGAATAACCAGAGCATTAATGACCAGGGAAAAAAGCCCCAGAGTAATAATGGTAAGAGGCAGACCGAGAATTTTCAGAATGGGCGAAACAATAAGGTTCAGAATCCCCAGAACGATTGCAAACACAATTGCCGTGGAAAACCCATCGAAATGGACGCCTGAAAGAATTTTAGTGAGAAAAAATGCCACTACTGCGGTAACAAGAAGTCGGATAATTAAATTCATAGTTTATAGATTTATAGTTTAGATAAGGTTGAGTAATTAGTTTTCTTAAAAGTCATGCTTTTGCCAATCCACTTAAATTTCCAGTATCCACGTACTTTCAGAAGGCCGTTTTCCGTGATCTGGGCAGAGGAATCCCATAACCTGCCCGAACTGGCATCATAGATTTTACCATGTTCCCATTCGTTTTTTACCGGATTATATACAAGACCATCCAAAACCTCCATTCCTAATATCTTTCTGTTCCGCAGACTGGGATCAGGATTTTCGAAATCGGTACGGGTATGCATCGGTCTTCCGCTTCCTTTGCTCTCGTCGAACCAAATCACTTTGGCCTTATACTCACCTTTCAGTTTGTATACCTCTACAGCAACACTGTGATCGGTTGCAAGCCATTTGCCAAGCACGTGATCTGCCTTAGACTGGGCATTTAAATTCAGAAAACAAAAATAAAGGATTAAAACGAGATTTTTTATAAGCATGGCTTTCCCTATACAAGTTTTTTGCCAACTTACGTACTATCAGCCAGTTTTGTTGATTATTATTTTTCGATCGCAGTAAATTTTTACGAAATCTGAAACCCAATCACCATTTATATTTTTCTCTCTTCCCAAAAAATATTATCTTCAGCACCAAAAGTTATATAGAATGAAGAACTATGCTAAAGCTTTAATGCTTTCGACGGTCTTTGCAGCGGGACTCAATGCCCAAACGCAGAACCAAATGACAAAATCCATAATGGATGAAACTTACAACAATTCCCAACTTGAGAAACTCGCCTATGAATTGCTCGATGGAATCGGTCCAAGACTGGTGGGAAGTCCAAAAATGCAGCAGTCTCACGACTGGGCGGTAAAACAATTCAAAAACTGGGGAATCGATGCACGCAACGAACAGTGGGGAGAATGGAAATCCTGGGAAAGAGGCACTTCTTCTCTCGAAATGGTGTATCCTTATGCAAAATCTCTTGAAGGGATGCAGCTCGCCTTCAGCCCGGCAACTCCGGCTAAAGGTTTAACTGCAGATGTGGTAATGCTGCCAACTTTCAGCAGTAAAGAAGATTATATAAAATTCCTTTCCTCAGTTAAAGGAAAACTGGTTATGGTTTCCCAATATCAGCCATCCGGAAGACCGGAATACAACTGGAAAGAATTTGCGACACCAGAATCTTTCGAAAAAATGCAGGCTGAGTCCAAAGCCGCATCTGAAGCGTGGCAGAACTCAATTAAAGCTTCAGGAGAAACTTCGCGTACTTTGAATGCAAAGCTTGAAGCAGCAGGAGCAGCCGGAATCATTTCCTCAAATTGGTCGCGCGGATTTGGGGTAAACAAAATTTTTTCTGCAGGAACTAAAAAAATTCCTGTAATGGATGTTTCTCTGGAAGATTACGGACAACTTTACAGAATGCTGAAAAACGGTACTACTCCAAAACTGAAAATCACCGCCAATTCCAAAGACAAAGGAATGGCACCAACCTTCAATACCGTGGCCGAAATTAAAGGTTCAGAAAAACCTGATGAATATATTATACTATCAGCACACCTCGATTCCTGGGATGGCGGCACCGGTGCAACCGATAACGGAACCGGAACCATTACCATGATGGAAGTTGCAAGAATCCTGAAAAAATTATATCCTAATCCCAAAAGAACCATCATCGTAGGCCTTTGGGGAAGTGAAGAACAGGGACTGAACGGATCACGCGGTTACGTTTCTGCACATAAAGACCAGATGCCAAAAATACAGGCGCTGTTCAACCAGGACAACGGAACGGGACGTATCGCAAACATCAGCGGACAGGGATTCCTGAATTCATATGATTATTTGGGAAGATGGCTTGCTGCCGTACCAAAGGAACTTACGAAAGACATCAAAACTACGTTTCCCGGGACTCCCGGCGGTGGCGGATCAGACCATGCATCATTTGTTGCGGTAGGTGTTCCAGCCTTTATGTTAGGCTCTTTGAACTGGAGCTACGGCAACTATACCTGGCATACCAACCGCGATACGTATGACAAAATCGTTTTTGATGATGTAAAAAGCAATGTAGCTTTAATCGCTATTATGACATATATGGCCAGCGAAGATCCGGAAAAAACGTCTGCAGAAAGAATTAAACTTCCTGTTAACGAAAGAACCGGTGAACAGATGAAATGGCCTGAAGTAAAGGAACCAACAAGAAAAGGAGGTCTCGACTAATTTCATACCTTCACATACGGAAACGTTCAGCTTTTGCTGAACGTTTTTCTTATTTATCAAGTTCAATCCAAACCGGTGCATGGTCGCTTGATTTTTCCCAACCCCGCACATCTTTGTCGACACCGGCTTTTTTTAGATAAGGAAGCACTTCGCTTGACAGTAAAAAATGATCAATTCTTAAACCCGCATTTCTTTCATAAGCATTACGGAAATAATCCCAGAACGTATAGATGGTTTCGTCGGGGTAAAGGCGCCGCAAAGCATCAGTCCAACCCTGATCGATCAAATTTTTAAAAGCCTCACGCACTTCCGGCAGAAAAAGCGCATCTTTAGCAAACTTCTCAGGTTTATATACGTCCTTCTCTGTTGGCATCACGTTGAAATCTCCTATCAAAAGCACTTTCTTATTTGAAGTTATAAGCATTTCTGCGTGTGCATCGAGGCGCTCAAACCACTTCATTTTATAATCAAATTTGGGCCCTGGTGCCGGATTCCCATTCGGAAGATAAATGCATGCAATAATTAAATCTTCAATCTTCACCTCCAGATAGCGGCTTGCATCATCGTCATCATCTCCGGGAAGTTTTGTACGGGAAATCTCAGGTTTCCCTTTTCTGGAGAGCACTGCTACTCCATTCCAGCTTTTCTGTCCGAGCCACACGGCCTGATATCCGGCTTCAAGGATTTCAGTTTCAGGGAATTTTTCCTGAGGTGCTTTAAGTTCCTGGAGACATACGACATCCGGCGCTTTTTCTTTCAGCCATTTCAGCAGTACAGGCAGGCGGCCATTCACGCCGTTCACATTATAAGTTGCAATTTTCATAGGTTCTTGTGATATCAAAGTTAAAAACTCCCCGTTTAATTGGACGCATTTTTGATGGTCTAAAATCAAAACCAACTTTTATGAGAGCAATCTGGAACGGAGCCATCGGATTCGGGCTCGTCAATATTCCCATCAAACTTTATTCCGCGACTGAGGAAAGTAATCTGGATCTAGACATGCTGGACAAGGAAGATCTTTCCAATATTAACTTTAAAAGAGTAAATGCGACAACGGGAAAAGAAGTAAAATGGGAAAATATTGTAAAAGGTTATAAACTGGAAGACAGCTATGTGGTCCTTACAAAAGAAGATTTCGAGGAAGTAAATCCCGAAAAATCGAAAATCCTGAACATTAAACAGTTTGTAGACGTACACGAAATTGACAGTGCCTATTTTGAGTCCTCCTACTTTCTGGAACCACAGAAAAACGGTGAAGAAGCTTACAAACTGCTGCTGAAAGCACTTTTAAAAACTAAAATGGCAGGTATTGGGACTTTCATTCTCCGAGAAAAAGAAATTCTTTGTCTTGTGCGGCCTTACGAAGACAAAATCCTCATGGTTAACAGAATGCGCTATCCGGAAGAACTCAGAAGTTTTGAAGACCTGAAAATTCCTAGCGCTAAAAATCCCAAAGCTGACGAACTGGAAATGGCGGAATCTCTCATCAAACAGCGCGCAACAAAATTTGATCCGGCGAAATATAAAAACACCTATAATGATGATTTAATGGCCATCATCAAAGCTAAATCTAAAGGAAAAGTAAAAAAAACCGAGACCAAAGAAGAGGTTTCCGCAAAAGCAACCGACCTGATGGCACAGCTGAAAGCAAGTCTGGAAGCCGGAAAAGCCAAGGCAGGTTAAAAAATAACTTAGTAAAATTTTCAGAAGATGCCATTAGAGAAATACAACGAAAAAAGGGATTTTAAACAGACGGCAGAACCAAAAGGAAAATCCCAGAGTAGCAAAGGAAAACTGAAATTCGTGATTCAGCGCCATGCCGCCAGCAGGCTGCATTATGATTTCCGGCTGGAAATGGATGGTGTACTGAAAAGCTGGGCTGTCCCGAAAGGTCCTTCGCTCAATCCGGAGGACAAACGCCTTGCGATGATGGTTGAAGACCATCCTTTTGCATACCGTACTTTTGAAGGAAGTATCCCGGAAGGGAATTACGGTGCCGGCGAAGTGGAAATCTGGGACGAAGGAACTTACGAACCTCTGGAAAAAGTTAAAGATAAAACCGATGATCTGCTTATGCAGGCAGAATTGCATAAAGGTTCTCTGAAATTCATCCTTCACGGTAAAAAGCTTAAAGGCGAATTTGCCCTCGTAAAAATTAAAAATTCTGACAGCGGAGAGCCCTGGCTTCTCATCAAACACAAGGATAAATTTGCCACAGACCATTACGATGCTGAAGAAAATACCGCAGAAGATTCCGCCGTTACAGCATATCTAAATTCAAAAAAAAAAGTAAAAAAAGTTGAGAAAAAGTCTGAGGAGTTAAAAACCTACCGGAATTATACTCCTTCACTCAGCGGCGAGAAAAAACTCACCAAGTTCATTACTCCCATGCTTGCGGGAACTACTGATAAACCTTTCAGTTCCCCGGACTGGGCGTTCGAAATTAAATGGGACGGCTACCGTGCCGTGGCCGATCTCCGGAAAGATATTCAGCTGTATTCCAGAAATGGACTTTCGTATGTTGAAAAGTTTAAGAAAGTGAGTAACTCGCTGAAATTTCAGGAACACGAAATGATTCTGGACGGCGAACTTGTTGCTTATGATGATCAGGGAAAGCCGAATTTCCAGTGGCTTCAGCGGATTGGCGATAATCCCAACCTAAATGTGATTTATCAGGTTTTTGATCTCTTGTGGCTGAACGGTCATTCCACAGAAAATCTAAGTCTCATCCAAAGGAAAGAACTTCTGAAAGACGCTTTGGTAGAAACCGAATACATCAAATACCATGATCATGTCCTGGAAAACGGAGAAAAATTTTTCCGGCTGGTAGAGAAGATGGAACTGGAAGGCATGATCGCCAAGAAAATAGACAGCACTTACCACCGCGGTGCCCGAAATGGTGACTGGCTGAAAATAAAAAGCCAGAAGACCGAAGAAGTCCTTATTTGTGGATTTACCGCTCCCAAAGGCAGTCGCAAGAAATTTGGATCACTAGTTCTCGGCCGTTATGATGGGGATGAACTGATTTTTTGCGGACATACAGGTACCGGCTTCAGCGACAAAGGCCTTGTAGAACTCTACGGAAAAATGGAACCGCTGATTACCGATAAGCCACCTTTCACGACGACACCAAAGACCAACGACAAACCGACCTGGCTTAAACCTGAACTTATTGCTGAAATTAAATTCACGGAGCTTACGGGCGACCATATCTTCAGACATCCTGTTTTTCTGAGGCTCAGAGAAGATCTTAATCCCAAAGATCTTAATATCAGGAAAGATGAAGTAAAATATGTCGCTGATCCAGTACCATTAAAAAAATCAGTTATGAAAAGAGAAAATGAGCAGCTGCAGAAATTTGGAAAGCAGGAAGTAAAACTGACCAACCAGAATAAAATTTATTTCCCGAAAGATCAGGTTACCAAAGGCGACGTGATTGCTTATTACCAAAGCGTTGCAAAATATATTCTGCCTCACCTGAAAGACAGGCCTCAGTCGATGAACCGATTTCCAAATGGAATAGACGGGATGAGCTTCTATCAGAAAGACGCATCAGACGAAATCCCGGACTGGATTGAAACCCAGAAAGTATTTTCGGAGTCCACCGATAAATACATCAATTACATCCTCTGCAACGATAAGGCAACGATGGCTTATCTTAATAATTTGGGCTGCATCGAGCTTAATGTCTGGACAAGCCGGAAAGAAACAACCGATAAACCGGATTACCTGGTGCTGGATCTCGATCCTTCAGACAATAATACATTTGAAGACGTAATTCTTACCGCGCAAACCGTGAAAAAGGTAATGGATAAAGCTAAAATGAAAGGATACTGCAAAACATCGGGCAGTTCAGGAATCCACATTTATATCCCGGCGGGCGCACAGTATTCTTTTGAACAGGTTAAAAATTTTGCCCATATCATGATGCAGATGGTGCAGAAAGAACTTCCGGATATCACAACGCTCGAACGCACCTTACAGAAACGGGACAAAGGAAAAATTTATCTTGATTACCTCCAGAACCGCCGCGGACAAACCCTTGCCAGCGTATACAGCCTCCGTCCGAAAAACGGCGCACCGGTTTCCATGCCCATTGAATGGGACGAACTGAAAATCGGCCTCAAACCTACTGATTTCAACATTGAAAACGCATTGGCAAGAATTGAGGAAAAAGGCGATCTCTTCAAACCGGTACTGGGCAAAGGTTTTGATATGCTGAAGGCAATTTCACTTTTAGAAACGGAATAACAGCAGGCCAGGCAGATTTGGTTACATATTTGATAGACCCATTTCATGGAAAGTCAAAATTACACCAATCATAAACGATATTATCCGCCGCATCACTTCGTCTATTTACCGCTTCTGGCGGTGCTTCAGGTTTTAGGAGTATGGAAAAGCTTCAGTGATGAGCAGAACCCGTTGGTTTGGCAGTTGTTTTCCCTCGTAATTTTCCTGCTGTTATTTCTGGCAATCATGCTCAGGCAACACTATGCACTCGGAAATCAGAACAGGATCATAATTCTTGAATTCAAACAAAGGTATTTTGAACTCTTTGGGAAAAGGTCCGATGAAGTAGCGGAGAAGTTAAGTTTCGATCAGATTGCTGCTTTGCGTTTTGCCTATGATGATGAGTTTAAAATATTACTGGAGCGTACGCTGAGCGAAAACCTTTCCGGTGATACGATTAAAAAGTCCATCACGGGATGGAATCCTGATTTTCAAAGAGTTTAGATACACATTACTAAAAACAAATACAAACACTAAAAATCACTGTTATGAAAAAATTCACATTATTAAGTCTGGCATTATTAGCAATGTTTACCCTAACCGGCTGCGACGCCATTGAAACCATTTTTAAAGCGGGTATGTGGTGGGGATTCATTTTAGTCGCTGCAGTTATCGGTCTGATCTTCTGGCTATTTTCCCGAGGCAGGAAATAAATTAAACTTATTTAAAGAGTATGCAGAAGAAATCAAAAACCAAAATCCGGCCTCCGCAGAAACAGAACAAACCGGGGCTCGAGAAAAAACTTTCACCAACTCCGGAAAGTGAACCTGTTCAGCAGGAGCAAAAACTTAAAGGCAAAACCGCCATTATTAGCGGTGGCGACAGCGGAATCGGCAAAGCTACTGCATTGCTTTTTGCGGCGCACGGTGCAGATATCGTAATTCCGTACCTCAGTGAAACCGTTGATGCAAAAGAAACCCAAAAGGAAATTGAAAAATTGGGTAGAAAATGCATTATTATAAAAGGTGATCTCGGTAAAGAAAATCACTGTAAAAAAGTGATCAGCAAAACCATTTCTGAATTTGGAAAACTTGATATTCTCGTCAACAACGCCGCCAATCATTGGGAAGCTGAAAGCATTGAGGATATCAGTACGGAACAGCTTATGAAGACCTTCCATTCCAATTTTTTCTCGCTGTTCTGGCTCACTAAATATGCAATGAAATATTTAAAAAAAGGAAGCTGCATCATTAATACGACCTCGGTAACAGCGTACCGCGGAAGCGACCATCTGATCGACTATGCTGCCACCAAAGGAGCGATACTCTCTTTCACCAGAAGTTTGTCCGCCAATCTTGCAGAAAAAGGAATTCGGGTAAATGGAGTGGCTCCCGGACCAATATGGACGCCACTTATCGCCTCAACCCTTTCAAAAAAAGCAGTTTCCGAATTCGGAAGTGATACACCTATGAAACGTGCCGGTGAACCCAATGAAGTAGCAACCTGCTTTCTCTTCCTCGCAAGCGATGATTCTTCGTACATGACCGGTCAGGTACTTCACCCCAATGGCGGCGAAATAGTAAACGGTTAAAATACTGATATTGACATGAAAAACGCCGAGACAGACATTGTAATTTCCCTGAGTCCATCAAAGATTGTAAAAATCATGAAGGATCCGGTAAAATCTGCGAAAGCGGTAAGTTTAGTTTATACCAGTGACCGCGAAGCAGATGGAATTATACGGCGGAAGTGGGGGAAAAAATTTGTCTATTATAGCGGTGACGAGAAGATAAAAGATCAGGAAGAAATCCAAAGGATCAATAAACTTGCGATTCCCCCCGCGTGGGAAAATGTCTGGATTTGCGGCTTGCAGAATGGTCATCTTCAGGCGACTGGCATTGATACAAAACGCAGAAAGCAGTACAGATATCATCCTGTTTGGAATGCGCTCCGCAACCACACCAAATTTTACAGAATGCTTCAGTTTGGTTACGCACTGCCCCAACTCCGGCTTCATCTGGAACAGGATCTTTCTCTGAAGACCTTAGAAAAAAGGAAAGTTCTGGCAGTTGTAGTCAGTCTGATGGAAAGAACCAATATCCGTATCGGTAACAATGTCTACGAAAAACTTTATGGCTCTTTCGGATTAACGACTTTGAAAGATAAACATGTCAATATTAAAGGGCAGAAAATCAACTTTTCCTTCAAGGGAAAAAAGGGAATTTATCACGATATCGATCTGAAAAATGCCAAGCTCGCCAAAGCGGTTCAAAACTGCAAAGACATTCCCGGAAAGGAACTCTTTCAGTATTACGATGAAGACGGCAGCCGGCATGCCATCGATTCGGGAATGGTAAACGACTATATCAAAGAAATCAGCGGTGATGATTTTACTGCAAAGGATTTCCGGACCTGGTCTGGCACCGTAAATGCACTCATCGCTTTTAAAGAAATCGGTGAAGCAGAAAATGATTCAGGCTATAAATCAAAAGTAAAAGAAGCTCTTGAGATGGTTGCCCAAAATCTGGGAAACACAGCTACCGTTTGCCGGAAATATTATGTTCATCCGTTAGTGATTAACCTTTATGAAAACCGTTCAATTAAGAAATATCTGGATGAACTGGACGCGATAGAAATCGATGACGGAAGATCAGGACTTACCAAAGAAGAACATATTGTGATGAAAATCCTGGAAAACGAAAAACTTTAAAGACAAAAATTAACATCTAAATAAAAAAATCATGAAAATAGAACTTCAGGAAAACGAAATTACCATCGTTAAATTAGGCACAGCATATGAAGAAAATGGCGTAATGATGCGCAAAGTAACCTTCGCAATACAGGGCAAAGAATTTGAGAGAGAAATTATTCTGGGACCTAATGGAACTGGCGCAGATTTTACGGACCCACAAAAATTCTATATGATGAACAAAGAGCAGGTAGATGCAAATTTGATTCTGTTCCTTTCAGAACATCATTTGTACAACAATCTGGATCAGCAATCATAACTGCAAAATAAAAAAACAGCAATTTGCTGTTTTTTTATTTAATTAGGCTTTTATAACGCGGAAAAAAATTTAGTGTGGCAATTTTTCTCTGAAGTACCCGTAAACCCATGTTCCCGCAATTGCACTCAGTAGGGTTACCACTATAGCAGTAGCACCTGTTCCAATCTGTGCAAAAAGCGGTCCGGGACACGCACCGGTTACTGCCCAACCGAAACCGAATATCAGTCCACCATAAATCTGACCTTTGTTAAATTCTTTTTTGTGGAAAACGATTTCTTCTCCATAAATTGTTTTAATGTTGAATTTCTTGATAAGCCATATCGAAATCATGGCCACCAAAATGGCACTTCCAATGATTCCGTACATGTGGAAAGACTGCAGCCTGAACATTTCCTGAATCCGGAACCAACTGATCACTTCGGCTTTTGTAAATACAATTCCGAAGAAAATTCCGAGGAGAAGATATTTTAAATTGTGATACCAGCGGTGCTCCAGTTTGCTTTCATTCACACACATGGTATCCAAAGATCTTATTTCCAGATCATCTTTTGTAGTATTGTTTTGTTGCATTTTTTTGGTTTAAAGTGAAAGAATAATCGGAAGTAACACATTGGCCATCAGAAAGCCCCCAATCATAAAACAGACCGTAGCGATAAGACTTGGAAGCTGCAGGTTAGCAATTCCCATGATCGAATGTCCGCTTGTACATCCGCCTGCATATCGTGTTCCGAATCCTACGAGGAATCCGCCGCCTACCATCATCAATAAACCCCGTAAAGTAAAAAGTGCATCCCAGTTCATAAGCTGAGTAGGAACCAGATTGTTATAATCGGTGATCCCATAACCTGCCAGTTCCTCAGCTAAAGCAGGATGAACCGCAACAGGATCCGAACCCGTCAACAGAACCGAGGTTATAACACCTCCAACAAAAATTCCGAAAACAAAGAATAAATTCCAAACCTCCTTTCTCCAGTTATACTTAAAGAAAGGAATATTTGCAGGCAGACAAGATGCGCAGATATGCCGTAAAGAAGAGGAGATCCCGAAAGATTTATTTCCAAGTACTAGTAGCGCCGGAACGGTCAGTCCGATCAAAGGTCCCGCGACATACCACGGCCAGGGCTGCTGAAGAAATTCTATCATAAATTTTTATTTTTTTAACTCAAAATATTTCCGAAAAGCGAAGTAAATCAACTGAAATAACATTAGGTTGAAACACAGATTTCCGGCCTGCAAAATTAATCAAATGTTTTTATAAATCCCGGCAATGGATTTCGGGTGATTTTTAATGAAGAATGACGGGAAATATTTACTTCAACAGCATTACTACTCAAGATTGTGAATTGAATAAAAGAAAATAACGTATTTCTTATTTTCAATATACATTTCAGAGTCAGATATTTCTGTTGCTGATAATTTTCATCAGATCTTCCAGATAATCGGTCTGCACTTCCTGTATTTCGAGCAGATTTTTATTCTGATTCACCAGCAGATGATCGATTTTTTCGCTCAGCAGCTTAATTTCGAGTTCGGCTTTCAGATTGATTTTATAATCGTGTTCTCCTCGAATTCTGTCTTTCTGTTCCTGGCGGTTTTGGCTCATCATGATGATGGGAGCCTGTATCGCAGCGATGCACGACAGAATGAGATTAAGCAGAATAAAGGGAAACGGATCTAAAGGTTTTGCAGCTAAAATCCAGATATTGGTAACCATCCATAGTATGATAAATGCAAAAAAAGTAATAATAAATCGCCAGCTTCCGCCGAATAATGCAACACGGTCGGCCAGCTTTTCCCCCACCGTTAATTCCGCGTCGAGATCATCCATAATATTTTCCGAAAGAATGGAATTGTTTTTAATCGCATCCATCACATCAAGATCAATGATCGCAAGTTCTCCTTTCTCCTCAGTAATTAATGATGTAAGATAAAGCCGCCGGTAACGGTTCAGTTCCCCTAATGAAATAAAGTCCTTTTTAGAAAAACCCGGATGTTCATTTTGAATCAGATTAAAAACTCCGGTCCGTATGTCCTGGCCTTCAATTTCTTCTCCTTCGGAAATTTTTTTATTGCTGATATAGCTGTCTTTCATATTCTGAGGCATTATTGAATTTTTAAACTTAAGATAAAGTTAGTCATTATGGAATTGAAATAAATATTTAATGACCACATCTTCTAACCGATAAACTGCTTGCGGAATTATTTTATATCAAACTAAAAACAGTCAGGTATATTCTTCTTCGGATTTAAAAAACTTTTTTCAGAAAAATTACGGTAATTTGCAGCCCGTCCTAAAAATGAAGTTGTATCATGAAATTATGTATTGCCGAAAAACCAAGTGTTGCCAGAGATATCGCGAAAGTATTGGGAGCTAACATGCCTAAACAAGGCTATTTCGAGGGTAACGGTTTTTGGGTAACCTGGACTTTCGGGCATCTCTGCACACTGAAGGAACCTCACGATTACAGCCCGCATTACAAATCATGGGATCTGATTTTTCTGCCAATTATTCCGCAAAATTTCGGAATCAAGCTCATTCCGAATGCGGGCGTTGAAAAGCAGTTTAAAACGATAGAAAAATTAGTGGATGAATGTGCGGAAGTAATTAACTGCGGTGATGCCGGGCAGGAAGGTGAACTGATACAGCGCTGGGTACTTCAGAAAGCAAAGTGTAAAAAACCCATGAAGAGACTCTGGATCTCTTCCCTCACAGAAGATGCAATCCGGGAAGGTTTTGCAAATCTGAAACCTGCCGAAAATTATCAAAATCTGTATCTGGCAGGAAATGCAAGAGCCATTGGAGACTGGCTGCTGGGGATTAATGCCACCCGTCTTTTTACGCGCAAATTTGGCGGAAACAAAGGGGTACTTTCCATCGGGCGCGTGCAGACTCCTACCCTTGCTATGATTGTGCAGCGGCAGAAAGAAATTGATGCTTTTAACACGGAAGAATACTGGGAACTGAAAACCAAATACCGCGATGTGCTTTTTACCGCCGCAATTGACCGGTTGAAGACCAAAGAAAAGGCAGAAAAAGGCCTCTCATACTTGAAACAGCACGAATTTGAAATTATTGCTTTTGAAATTAAAGAAGGTAAAGAGAAAAATCCAAGACTTTTTGATTTAACGGCGCTGCAGGTTGAGGCCAACAGGAAATACGGCTACTCCGCGGAAAATACACTGAAATACATCCAAAGCCTCTACGAGAAAAAACATACGACTTATCCGCGTGTAGACACCACTTACCTTTCAGAAAATCTGCATCCTAAAATTGAAGGAATTCTGCGTTCGATGAATTTTTACGCGCAGTTTACCGCACCCCTGCTTTCACAGCCAATACCGAAATCCAAAGCGGTTTTTGATGATGCTAAAGTAACCGATCACCATGCGATTATCCCAACGGAAATTCCGCCTTCATCAAGCTTATCAATAGAAGAAAAGCTTATTTACGATCTGGTGGCTAAGCGTTTCATCGCTGTTTTTTATCCTGAATGTAAGATCTCCAATACATTGGTCGAAGGTCAGGTCGGCACTATTCCGTTTAAAGCTTCCGGCAAACAGATTCTGGAACCCGGCTGGCGCGAAGTTTATGCTTCTGACAAAAAAAGTGATTCCGAAAAAAAGGATAAAGACGAGGAACAAACCATTCCGGAATTTAAAAGCGGAGAAAAAGGTCCGCACCAACCGCTTATCCATCAGGGAAAAACCAGTCCGCCAAAGCCTTACACCGAAGCTACCCTTCTCCGGGCGATGGAAACTGCCGGGAAGCAGGTTGATGATGAAGAACTGCGCGAAATGATGAAAAATAATGGAATCGGAAGACCTTCGACCCGTGCGAATATCATCGAAACACTTTTCAAAAGGAAATATATCGAAAGGAAAAAGAAAAATATCCTGGCAACCACAACCGGCGTCGAACTCATTGATACCATTAACGACGAACTGCTCAAAAGCCCAGAACTTACAGGAGAATGGGAATTCAAACTCAGAAAAATTGAGCGCGGTGAGTACGAAGCCAACCAGTTTAAAGATGAACTCGTAACCATGGTCACAGAACTTACCCGAAAAGTCATCAATGAGAAACCAAAAATCATATCATTTAAAGATGAATCGGTGCCTGCAGAAAAAGAAAAACCCATAAAAAAAGCCACCACTATCAATTGGGAAATTGAAACCTGCCCGAAATGCCGGGAAAACAAACTGATAAAAGGAAAAACTGCAGTTGGCTGTACGAATTTCAAAGGCTGCGGTTTCAAAGTGCCGTTCATTACCTTCGGAAAAAAACTCACTGAAAAACAGATTCATGATATGATCATGAAAGGGAAGTCATCAAAACTTAAAGGATTTACCGAACATCCGGATCAACTTAGTGAAGGCGTGCTGAGACTTTCTGAAAATTTTTCGGCAGAACTGACGGCGGAATAGAAACTTAAACCCTTTAATAAAATCCAAAGCATTATTTTCAAAATCTTACCTTTGCGGAAGATTGGCTTACCTACTTAAAAACCAACTTTAATTCGAGGATGCATTATGATTCCTCAAAACCTCAATCATATGACTATAGAAAAAAATCACGTAGTGGCGGTGCATTACACGCTGAACGCTCTGGAAGCAAACGGAGAAAAATTATTTATCGAAAAAACGGATGCTGACAATCCTTTTACTTTTCTTTACGGAGTTGGAATGATGCTTCCGAAATTCGAAGAGGAACTTCACGGAATGAGTGCTGGCGAACAGAAATCATTTACCATCACTGCCGAAGAGGGCTACGGTGAAAAACAGGAAGATGCAACCACACAATTGCCTGTTGCGATGTTCGAACAGTCGGGAATGCCACCAGTTGGCGCAATTTTACCTTTACAGGATCCGGAAGGAAATCATTTAAATGCTATTGTTCTGGAAGTAACTCCGGAAGCGGTAACTGTAGATCTGAATCACCCGATGGCAGGGAAAACTCTTCATTTCGATATCGAAGTTGTGGCAACCCGTCCCGCAACCGAGGAAGAACTGGCTCATGGTCATGCGCACGGCATCGACGGGAACGCCGGACATTAATCGTAATTACAGTTAATAGCGCGATCCTGATCACAGTTATTAACTCATCAATAAAAAAGTACACTGCATCAGCAATGTACTTTTTTAATTTTTATGAAAACAAATGGTTACAGTCTTGATTCTGTATCGTCATTATACCATCTGTCATAAGTCGTGCGGGCATCATCTTCGTTTCTTGGTTTGTAGCCCATATAGATTCCACCGTTCTTAATTTCGTCTTCGTATCTTCTTGCTTCATCTTCAGGAACACCCGTTCCGGTTAATGCGCCAACAAGTCCTCCTGTTGCAGCTCCGGCTCCGGCTCCGGCTAATCCGGCTGCTAATGGTCCTGCAATTACCAAACCTAATCCAGGTAATAAAACATTAGAGCCAATTGCGGCTACTGCACCTACTACTGCACCTATTCCACCACCAATTAACGATCCTTTTCCTGCATTTTCAGCTACTTTATCTCCTAACTCAGAATCTGCGTCACTGTTTGTAAAATAACGGTCACGTGTACTGTCGGACATCATTACGTTTACATCGTCTTTAGAGTAACCTCTACCGTGAAGATCCTCGAAAGCGCTGTCGGCCTCTTCTCTGGTTCTGAATACTCTTGATACATAATCGTTTCTGAATTCTGGTTTGTAATTTGAATTTTCCATAATAGTAAAAATTTAAGTTAATATTTTGTTTAAGGTTTTTGGTAAAATTCAATAACGGTGCCATCTATCAGCGATTTAACATTGTTTAACATAATAATTTTTGACCAAGACTGAAGTTTAATCAGGAATACTGAATCTTTAGAAGTACTCAATTTACTGAGGCTCAGAAACAAAATTATTTACCTACTTCATTACGATTTATATCAATCATCACAATCAATTTTAAAGTTCCTTAACAGATCAAAAAACCGTGCTGGAAGATTTCCAACACGGTTTTATTAATTCTTAATGTACTGTTTAAATAAAAAGACTATGGATTGGTTGAAAAAATTGAACCGTTCGCAATCATTGCTCTTCTGTTCATCTTCAGTATGTCCCTCACCCATTCTGCGAAATCTTCCGGCTGAAGCACTTTATCAGGATTCCCGTCGGTAAGTCCGCCCTGTATTGACATATCAGATGCAATCGTGCTTGGCGTAAGGGTAATCACACGGATGTTTTCTTTTCTCCATTCTGCCATCATCGACTGTGATAAAGAAACTACAGCGGCTTTGGATGCTGCGTACGCTGACATGTTGGGTCCGCCTTTCAGACCTGCGGTGGATGCAACGTTCACTATATCGCCCATTCCTCTCTCTTTCAGGAACGGATAAACTGCTTTTGCTGCATAATAAACCCCGAAAAAATTGGTGTTAATGACCTGTTCCCAGGTTTCTGAAGGCATGTCTGCAATCGATCCGAAATCACCGATTCCAGCGTTGTTGATCAGGATATCGATTCCGCCAAGTTCATCAGCCAATTTTGCAATACCCGATTTTACAGCAGTTTCATCATCAATACTGAAAACGGAATACGCGGCCGTCACTCCGAGTGCTTTTAATTCTTCAGCGGTATTTTTGAGGTGTTCTTCGTTTCGTCCTGTCACGCCAATATTCGCGCCTTCCTTCGCTAAAGCAATCGCAACTGCTTTACCAAGACCTCTTCCGCCACCTGTTACAATGGCATTTTTTCCTTTTAAGTTCATAATGCTAATTATTTTGAGAGGCAAAGTTAAGCAATCCGCTCGTTAAACACTTTTCTGAATGATTTACATGGTCAATGACCTCTATTTATAACAGCAAATTGTTTGAGAAAATATACGTGCTGCTATTAGGATATAAAGCCTGAATTTGTATATTTGCACCTCACTGCCCGGATGGTGAAATTGGTAGACACGCTCGTTTCAGGTGCGGGTGCCCACAAGCTTGCAGGTTCGAGTCCTGTTCCGGGCACAGAAAAGCCTTCTTTTTTAGAGAAGGCTTTTTCTTTTATTCTGTTCAGGGTTATTAATCTTTTTTCTTCAGATATTTAGCATTTATAAATTCCCAAACCATAGGAAGAATTGAAATCCCTATAATTCCAAAGATTACCGTTTCAAAATTTTCCTGTACGATCGGCATATTTCCGAAGAAATAACCCAAGAGGGTCAAACTGAATACCCAAACCACGCCGCCAATCACATTATATTTAATAAACGTCGAATAGTTCATGGAGCCAATCCCCGCAACGAACGGCGCAAAAGTCCGGACAATAGGAACAAACCGCGCAATGATGATGGTTTTCGGGCCATTCTTTTCATAAAATTCCTGAGTCTGCGCGATATATTTCGGGTTTACAAGTTGCTTTTCTCCTATTTTCCAGTTCAGAATTTTCAGTCCGATGTTTTTACCAAGCGCATAATTAAGGGTGTCACCCAAAATTGCTGCTACCGTAAGTAATCCCAGAATCAGCCACAGATTAAGGTGGGCAGTTTCTCCAGATGCACCAATCACTCCCGCACAAAAGGTTCCGGCTGCAAAAAGCAGTGAGTCACCTGGCAGAAACGGCATTACGACCAGGCCGGTTTCCACAAAAATAATGAGGAAAAGAATGAGGTAAATCCACACTCCATAATCCACGATCATCGTAAAAAGGTGCTGATCGAGGTTTAAAAAGAAATCAAGTACCGTTTGTATAAACTCCATAGTTGCTTTAAATATAGTGGCCGCAAAAATACATCAAACTATCCTGAAACCGAAATGTAAAGTCCATCTTTAAGAGATCTTAACGCAACAAATACAAGAGCAGATCCAAGATATTTTTTGCAGTCTAAAAATCAGGTCGGCGTTATTCATTATCTTTGCTCCTTGTTTAATAAATATCGCAATGACTTTTTTATGGCACTCAAACTTTTCAATCCTTTTGAAGATTTAATATTCGGGGAGCAGTTCTGCTTTCTTACAGGCGAGTTAACCACCGAAAAAATGACTGTTTTCCCGGAGTGGCTTATGCAGCATTTTAAATTTGATACTGACCGTATTGAAATGATGGATAAGTCTAAAAGCTATGTCTATGCAGATCTACATCTTCCCTGCGCACCGCGCGTAAAAAAAGCTTTTGAAGAGCTTGATGTAAAAATTAAAAAAGCCTACGATAAAGGCTACGAAGGTATGTCTGCGCTGGATGAGCACCTTCTGTTTCTCTGGACCGGAAGAATGGTTTACGGCTTACTCTACTACGAAATGCAGTACGAAAGCAACAGAATGCTGAAGATGGGCAGGGATTTTAACCTTTCGCCAATGCTGAGGGAAAGGTTTGGGAATTTCCATCTTATGCTGCAGTCGATTGTGAAACCTGTCGCCTTTGTTGGGAAAAAACCGTGGAGTATCGCAGTGTTCCCCCTTAAATATTCGGCAGACATCTTCAGTTACCGGGATGATGCCGTTAATCTGCTCTTTTCTTTTGGCGTTAATGGCTTCGGTTATATCGCCTGCTTACAGGATAACGGTGTAATTGGCGAAAAACAACAGGAAATTCTCGAGAAAATGAAAGGCCACATTTTGCATCCAGTACAGTTTGAAGAACTGTATGCAAGATTCCATTATTCCGATTACATTTTACAGTATAAACCTGAATATAAAATTAAGAGTGAAACAAATTCTGTTACCATAGAATCTTTGCCTATGACTGCCAATGCCGGCCGGCCCCTTTTCGGATTTTGGGATCAGGATCTCTTTGCCCAGCTGCTCGCAAATTACTGGCAGGTTTACGGAATACAGAAGGAAGATATCATTAAATTCCAGAAGCCGTTCCTAAGTTTTCTAGAGAATCCTTATACACAGGAATTTGTGGACCCGGAATCGATCTCGCTGCCATTTTAAAGAGGCGGTTTTTATTGTTGAATCCTTTTTGAAACACTACAATGATTAAATCTAAAATTTTAAAAGAACAGTGGAAAGCGGTAGAATTTGATTTTGAGTTCACCAACAAGACCCGTTTTGAAATCTCTAACCTTGGAAATTTCAGAAGTTTTAATAAAGTTTCTGATGGCCGCATTCTGAACGGATCACTTACGGAAGGCTTCAAAGTAATCCGGCTGAAACTCTATAAACCCAGAGATGAAAAAGACCAGATCCTGTTTGATGAACTAAAGACCGAAATCTCTGAACTGTATAAACTCAGGAGACTGAAAAAGCAGCACCACAGCACTCCTGCAAGCATTGAAGTTACTACAAATCACATCGAAAAAAAGAAAGCGCAGCTGAGTAAGAAACTGGCCCGCAATCTGAAAAAACGAACTGTTAACCATCATTTTATGGTTCACCGGCTGGTCGCCACCTGTTTTCTGCCGCCACCAAAACCGGAACAGACCATTGTTGGGCACCTTAATTACAATAAGCTCGACAATACGGTGACCAACCTAAGATGGATGAGTCAGGAGGAAAATACGCTCCATCAAAGCAAAAACCCAAAGGTTATTGAGGAAAAGAAATGGCGCAAATACAATCCGAAACCCCGTGCAAACGGAATGAAGCTCACGTCCACCCAGGTGATCCACATCAAACTGCTGTTGAGGCGGAACAAACCATCCAAACAGATTGCAAAACAGTTCGGAATCTCAGAAATGCAGGTCTGGCGGATTAAAAGCGGAGAAAACTGGTCAAGTGTTAAAATTCCTGACTAAACCAACATTCTTATTTCTTGTAGTCCGTACAGTGAAATAGTCGACCTTTTTCACTTTTTAAAAGGTTGATGCATCATCCGCAAATCTCCTAAATTATACCCCCACTGCTTCTCACTCAGCGAAAATTCACCTTTAAAACGCGCGAGGAATTTTCCTGCGCTTAAATCTTCAATTTCTGAATACGATCGTTAACATCTAGTCATAAAAACGATCGTTTCTACAGCCAACTCAAAGCATTAAAAACACCCTTTTTCGTATATATAAATAAGGAGTAAAAGTTAAATCAATTTATAACTTTTTAACTGTTAATTAACGGATAATTAACGTTTTAGATTTTATGTCGGTATAGTTTTAGTTAACATAATATACAACTAAAAAACATTTATTATTATGGCTACAAGACAAAATTCCGGCTCAGGAAGATCAAATTCTTCCTCCGGCAGAGGAAACTCAAGAGGCAGAAACCAGCAAGAAGATTTCGACTTGGAAGAAATCTTCCAACAGGCGTACGAAGACGGTTATGAAGACGGTTATGCAGATGCCCAGGCCGACGAAGACTATGATGATGACTACGAAGACAGTTATCAGGAATTCTATGATGATTATGACGATGACGATGATGACGATAACGACGACGATTATGATGACGAAGAGGACGATGATGATGACGACGACGGTAGAAGAAATACCGGTAACCAAAGACGGGACAGTCAGGGCAGATTCAGCTCGTCAGGCTCCAGAGGAGGTTCTTCACGCAGCGGCTCTAGAGGAGGTTCTCAGGCAGGTTCAAGAGGTGGTTCTTCCAGAGGAGGAAACCAGGGCGGTTCTTCAAGATCTTCAGGCTCAGGCAGCGGATCTTCAAGAGGAGGCCGGGGAAATTCTTCAGGAGGCTCACAGGGCGGATCTTCGAGAGGAGGTTCATCAGGTGGAAGTAACCGTGGCGGAAGCGACAGAAGAGGTGCCCGCGAAGGACATCCGTTTTTCGGAAATCAGTACACAACTGGCAGCGGAAGATCACGCTCCGGCGGAGGTTCTTCCAGAGGTTCACAGAGTGGTCGCTCTGGAGGAAGTTCTTTAAGAGGCGGAGGCCAGGGAGGTAGTTCTTCTCGCGGTGGCGGAAGAGGAAGCACTAACCAAATGAGGGACAGTCAGGGTAGATTTACTTCCGACGGAAGAAGTGCACGTGGCGCATCCGGCCGTAGAGGCGGCTTCGGAAGCCGGGGCGGAAGAAATTCTTAATAAACTAATAAGGGCCGGCTTTTATGGTCGGTCCTTTTTCCTTACCACATTAAATAAAAATATTATGGAATCAGATAAAACAAAAGCAGCGGGAACTTCCACTGCAGAAGCAACGAAAACAGCAGTTAAGAAAAGTACTGCGGGATCCCGGACAACCACCAGTCAAAACGGAATGACGGGCAACAGTTCCGGAAACCGTGATTACAGCCAGGAAGCAACTAAAGAAGGTGCCCTTTATAAATTTTTTCTCGACGGACTGAAAGATATGTATTTTGCTGAAAAACATATCCTCGAAGCATTGCCGAAAATGAAGGAAGCTGCAACCACCGAGGATCTTCAGGATGCTTTCGAAGACCATCATTTGGTCACCCAGAAACAGGTTTCAAGGCTTGAAAAAGTATTTAAATCAATCGGAGAAAGTCCGGAAGCCAAAAAATGTGATGCCATCATCGGTATCGTAAAAGAGGGTGAAAACATCATCAAAGAAACCGAGGAAGGAACCATGACCAGAGATGCAGCGCTAATCATCGCCGCTCAGAAAGTAGAACATTATGAAATTGCGTCATATGGAGGGCTGGTAGCATTAGCAGAAACCCTGCAGTTAGACAGAGCTGCGGATCTGCTGCACCAGACGCTGGAAGAAGAGGAAGAAACCGATCTCGATCTTACCGACATTGCTGAATCTTCAATTAATTTCCGTGCTGCGGACGAGGAAGACGACGAAGAGGAGGATGAGGATGATGATATGGATTAATTATAACATGATAAAGCAAGCACTTTGCTTGCTTTTTTTTTACCTGCTATCCAATAATAAATATGCTAACCCTATCCAAGTTTTATACCTGTAATCATTTATAACATTAAACATTTAAAAAATAATATATGAAATATCCAACAGTTATGGCAGCACTGGGAATCGTCTTTCTCTCTGCATGCTCACAAAACGATAAACCCCAGAATACCGCCCCCGCCGACTATGCGGAGACAGAACGTGACCTGATTCAGAACCTCGAAAGGGATTCGATTATGGGCGACAGCATCAACGCCTCAACGGCTATGCCGCCACAGCAGACGGAAAAGGAAAATACTAACCAATCGGGTTTAGAAAATTAGATTTCCCGATTTATCAAAAATACTTACACCTGTAAACTGCTCTGCAGGTGTAAAACTATCATTGCGAATTGTAAATAAACAACATAAAAGCGCATTTATTAGGACGTAACAAGTCATATACTTTTTTCGCTATATCAACAATTTATTGGCACCTTTTTTGTTGATTATTCGGCAATTAGATAGAGGACGGATTTTTACTTTTAAATGCCTCTCCGGTTTTACCATCTAATATCTTTTATCACTACGCTCTAGTGATATTATATTTTTTTGTGAGAACAGACCATTCACAAGGACATCGGTTCCGACTACTAACATTAAAATATACTATTATGAAAAACGTACCGTCACCAAACGGAGGATCACACAATTACGACATGATCGTCTTTTGTCATCTCCGTTGGGACTTCGTGTTCCAGAGACCGCAACATTTGATTACCCGCCTATCCCGCGATTACCGTATTTTGGTAGTTGAAGAGCCCGTACAGACCCGGCTCAACGGATCAGGCCCCTTTCAGATTAAAGAGATCAACCCGAATATTCACGTATGCCAGCCGCCAGTTTCTGATATGAAAGACATCGGTCCCTATCTGCGCAAAAAACTTAACAATGCTTCTTTTACCGTAGGTTGGTTTTACTCACCGGCGTTTGTGGAGGTCCTTAATGAGCTTGATTTTGAAACCGTTGTTTACGACTGCATGGATGAACTCACTCTTTTCAAAGGTGCATCACCTCATCTGCTGGAACAGGAAAACACCCTTCTGTCATTTGCAGATATGGTTTATACCGGAGGTAAATCACTTTACGAATCCAAAGCAAAAAAACATCATAACGTATTCTGCTTCCCAAGTTCAGTTGACGTAGAACATTTTGCAACCCCAATAAAAAATACAAAACCGGAGGATATAAGCAATATTCCTGCACCTATCGTTGGTTATTACGGAGTGATCGACGAAAGAATTGATCTGGAACTTTTAAGACGGACCGCTGAAAGGACTCCTGATGCTTCATTTGTAATGATCGGACCGCTGTGCAAAATTTCCGAAGAGGATCTCCCAAAAGCTGATAACATCCATTATCTGGGGATGAAATCGTATGACGAGCTCCCCGATTACCTGCACTGCTTTGATATGGCAATGATGCCCTTTGCACTGAATGATTCCACCCGTTTCATCAGTCCCACCAAGACCCTGGAATACATGTCGGCCATGAAACCGATTATTTCCACAAAGATAAAAGATGTAGTCCGCGACTACAGTCACTGCATTATGCTGGTGGAGAATGAAACCGACTTCCAAAAGGCAATTACAAGTCCTGCAAAGAATTTTAAGAAAGCTTATACTGAAATTCTCGAAAAGACATCCTGGGACAATACTGCTGCCCATATGGACGCTATCATTCAAAAAACCATCGCATGAAAAACGTAGACATCCTCATTATAGGAGCCGGAATTTCCGGTGCAACATTAGCTGAACGTTACGCCTCAGCAGGAAAAAAAGTGCTGGTCATCGAAAAAAGAGACCATATCGCCGGTAACTGTTACGATGAATATGACGAAAACGGAATCCTGGTGTCGAAATATGGCGCTCATCTTTTTCATACCAATGACGAAGAAGTATGGGAATACGTGAACCGTTTCTCTGAATGGTATCCCTGGGAACACCGGGTAATTGCCCGCGTTGACGACAAAACCGTCCCAATTCCGGTGAATATCCAAACCGTAAATATTCTTTTTGACCAGAACCTTGAAACCGAAGAAGAAATGCAGACCTGGCTTGCTGAAAACCGGATTCCTTTTGAAAGAGCCAAAAACGGTGAAGAAGCCGTGCTTAACCGCGTAGGTCCTGTGCTGTACGAAAAAATGTTTAAGCACTACACCAAAAAACAGTGGGATAAATTTCCTGAAGAGCTTCACGCCTCAGTTCTGGAGAGAATTCCGGTGCGGCACAATCATGACGACCGTTATTTTTCGGACCGATATCAGGCGCTGCCCAAAGGCGGATACACCCAGATGTTTGAGAAGATGCTCGACCACCCCAATATCACGGTATTGCTGAACACCGATTATTTCGACATCAAAGATCAGCTGGAAGATTTCGGGAAATTATTCTATACAGGACCGGTTGACCGTTTCTTTGAGTTTAAAGACCGGATGCTGGAAAAACTGGAATACCGCTCCATTAATTTCGTCACCGAACATCTGGATCAGGAATATTTCCAGGAAAACTCTGTAGTTAACTATCCCGGTCAGGATGTGGATTTTACCAGAATTGTCGAATACAAACATTTCGGAAATCAGAAATCACCCAAAACAAGTATCGTGAAAGAATATACGGTGGATGAAGGCGAACCGTATTACCCTGTACCGAACGAGAAAAACCAACGCGTCTACGAAGAATATAAAAAGCATGCAGATCAGCTGAAGGATATTTATTTTGTAGGCAGACTCGCCAATTACAAATATTTCAATATGGACCAGGCTTTTAAAAACGCTCTGGATTTATTTACCACTCTCGAAACCGAAAAATGCGAAGATCATGAAAAGCTCACCGTTCTTTAAAAGTTATCTGATGGGTGGTTTTGAATGTGCAGATCACATCAACCGCCATGGCCAAAGAGTAAACCTCCTGAAAGAAACCGAGCACGATCTGCGTGTACACGGAGATTACAGACTGCTGACCTCGCTAGACATCTATACTGTCCGCGAAGGAATATGCTGGAGCGAAGTGGAGAAAACGGAAGGAGAATATGATTTTTCTGAGGTGCTTAACCGAATCCGTGCGGCCCGAGAAACAGGCATTCAGCAGATCTGGGACCTTATCCATTTCGGGTATCCTGACGGGCTCTTCCCTACCCATCCGCATTTTGCTGACCGGTTCGAGAAACTCTGCCGGGCTTTTGTAAGGTTTTTCAGGAAACACAGCAGCGAAATACTATACGTAGTTCCGATCAACGAGATCAGTTTTCTGTCCTGGCTTTCAGGCGATGACAGAGGTACTGTCCCTTTTGCGGTAAACAGCGGCTGGGATCTTAAATACCACCTCTGCAAAGCAGCACTTCAGGGAATCCGTGCTATGAAACAGGAAGATTCCAACTGTAAAATCGTCCTCGTTGAACCGCTGGTTAAAGTACACGGTCCCGATTCCGATGAAATTTCTATCCGTAACGAGTACCAGTTTGAAGCCATGGATATTATTGCAGGAAGAAGATGTCCGGAACTCGGAGGTGACGAAAGTTATCTTGAGATTTTAGGGTTCAATTATTACTGGAACTGCCAGTGGAAAGCTGATGCTGAAAGTCTTTGCTGGCCCGATCACGCTAACGAGAGAATACCTTTGCATCAGCTTCTGCTCAATGCATATCAGCGGTATAAAAAACCCATGTTTCTTTCCGAAACCGGGCATTTCGAAGACAGCCGTGCTGAATGGCTTGACGAAGTTGCAGCCGAATGTATTATAGCCGCATACGAGGGAGTCGATTTTCACGGCATCTGCATCTATCCTGTTACGGACAGGCCCGATTGGGACAACCTCAGCGTTTACAGCCGGTGCGGAATTTTTGATCTCGACCACGAAAAAAACCGGATACCCGATCCTGAATACGTTCTTTCAATTTATAAGCACTCCGAATTCATTGAGGAAATGGAGGAATTAAACATTTAACAAACTATTATGGATACCAATAAAAAAATTACCGGAATTACCTTCAGTTGTTTTGATCTTCTGCATGCCGGGCATATCCGGATGCTTGCGGAAGCAAAGGCACAGTGCGATCACCTTATCGTCGGCTTACAGACCGATCCTACAATTGACAGGCCGGAAAAAAACAAACCCGTGCAAACCGTAGTTGAAAGATACATTCAGCTGAAGGCCTGCAAATATGTAGATGAAATCATTCCCTATACGACAGAACAGGATCTGGAAGACATTCTGAAACTGTATTCCGTTGATGTAAGAATTATAGGCGTGGAATACAGGGACAAAAACTTTACAGGCCGAAAATTCTGTGAAGATCAGAATATTGTTCTGTATTTCAATGAACGGCATCATCGTTTTTCCAGTACCAATCTGCGTAAAGAAGTATACCGGAACGAAAGTTCCAAAGTGAAAGTACAGAGCCAAAATACCCTGGAACTTCAAAAATGATAATTTTTAATCCCTTTCACCAAAGCAACTTCATATCGAAATGAAAAAATGGCTTTACAACAACAGTCTTTCTGTTGTATTTCTGCTTTTATTTTTACTGGGCTTAGGCGGGCAGATTTATTTTGGACTGCTTGAATATAATAAAGACCTTCAGGAATGGGGCGGAGAAACCATGAATTTCTACCGATACTTACACTCGGGCCATTTTATAGAAGCCACTTTCGAAAACTGGGAAAGCGAGTTCTTACAGATGGGTTTATTGGTATGGTTTACGATTTTTCTGCGGCAGAAAGGCTCTTCCGAATCGAAGGACATTGATAAACCCAATGAGGTAGACAGAACGCCTTCACCCGACCGGGAAGGAGCACCATGGCCGGTCCGCAAAGGCGGTATATGGCTCAACCTTTACAAAAACTCGCTTACCATCTCACTTATTCTGCTGTTTGCAGCATCTTTTGTACTTCACGTTTACGGAAGCCTTCATGACGCCAATACTCAGAACAGGCTTGAGGGTAAACCGATACAGCAGGTCGGCGAATACCTCACAGACTCGCGGCTTTGGTTTGAATCATTCCAAAACTGGCAGAGCGAATTTCTGTCTATATTCGCCATCATCGTGCTTTCAATTTTTCTGAGGCAGCAGGGCTCATCACAGTCGAAACCTGTAGATGCACCTAACAGTGAAACCGGAGAATAGCAACAATTAAATATGTACCCAATTTCGTAATTTTGAAATTGATTTAAGGCAAAAAAATCCGGAGATTGGTACATATCTAAACACATTACAATAAAAAGAGGAGGATCTCATTAATCCTCCTCTTTTTTATTTCAGCTTAAGATAAACTTTAAATTCCGATCCCTGATCAACTTCACTTTGCAGCATGATTTTACCGCCTGCATTGGTAACAATTTCTCTTATAAGATGAAGCCCAACCCCCGTTCCTTCGATATGGTGCTTCAGACGGCAGTATTTAGAGAAAACCTCATCCTGCTTATCGCGTTCTATTCCTATTCCGTTATCTTTTACAGCAATTACAGTGAACCCGGCTTCGGTGTAAGAAGTTACCGTAATTTGCAGTTTCCGTTTTTCAGATCTGAATTTTAAAGCATTGTTGATCAAATTATAAAGAACCGTCCTCAGTTTTCTCCTTGAGAATGTAATTTCGGAAACATTAATTTCACTCCGGATCAATGCGTCAGCATCATTTATATTATCGCTGAGCGTAAGGCGGACATCTTCCAGTATATTTTCAATACTCAGAAGTTCTTCTTCACCGGAAAAATCATAGCTTTTTTTTCTCTCGGCAGTAAGTTCATTAATCAGTACATGCATTGTAGATAGCGCCGTGTCTACAGTTTCAAGCAGTGCCTGATACTGTTTTGTGTCGCCAGTTGCTGCCTTCTTAAGCAAGCCAACAGCCAAAACGAGATTGGTGAGAGGATTTTTAACGTCGTGGGAAATAGTATCCAGCAGTATTTCGTAATCAGCAACCATTTTCTCCTGCGCTTTAAGATCCCGGATTCTGGCAGTAATTTCAATAAAGGTAATAATAACACCATCCGCCTTCTGATCCTGCATGCGTATATAGGGAAGGATATTCATCTGATACCACCTGCGGTCTACGGTCTGAATTTCCTTTTCCAGTATTTCGGCGGTATCAATCACTTTCTGAATATTATCAATGATGGAAGGAAAACGGAAATTATCTTTAATATCCTCAATTGGCCGGCCTATATCTGAATCTGCAAGACTGAACTGCTTCATCGCGGGAGGAGAAAATTTCTGAAGCCGCAGCGTACCATCAATAAAGAGCTGCGGAATAATTGTATTTCTGAAATAATTCTCCAGAAGTTCAATGTGAAAACTGAGTTCCCGGATCTGTTGGTTTTTACTGGGCATCTCTGTAAATATTTTAAAAACGTCAGTCGGATTTTCCTCCCACCTCTTCTCCCAGCCCCTCGCGGAAATTTCACCTTATTTTGAAATTAATAAAAGAACTTCACCCTGCAGAACCTGCAGGATGAATTGTTATTCTAAAATTACTGATTTTTTTTGTATGCGCGGAAAATATTTTAAGAAAGATTGGGAAGTTATTTCCATGGGTCAAGCACTACTTTGACGCAACCATCCTCTTTTTTATCGAAGATCTCGTACCCTTTAGCAACATCGGTAAGTGACATCCGGTGAGTGATAACATCATCAAGGACTACTTTTCCTTCTGCAACGTAACCCAAAAGTTTATCGATAACAGCATGAACCGGAGCCTGCCCAGCTTTTACAGTGAGGCCTTTATCAAAAATCTGCCCCAAACGGAAGTTGTCATAATTTACCGGATAAACCCCGAGGATGGAAATTCTTCCTCCCCTTCTTGCAGCACTGAAGCAGGCATCCAATACCTTTATGCTTCCCTTCTCGAAATTTACCGTGGCTTTTACCCGGTCTACAATATTGCGCTCCGGCTCAAAACCTACTGCATCAATACAGAGATCCGCACCGCGACCCTGAGTCAGATGGCGGATTTCCTCTATGGTATCCTTGGCATTTTTCCACAGGACGGTTTCGCAGCCGGTCTGGGCTTTAACCCTGTCAAGACGGTACTGCAGCGTATCGATTACAATTATTTTTGAAGCATTGTGAAGTACCGCACTTTTTGCTGCCATTACTCCTACGGGTCCGGCACCGAAAACCGCAACAGTTTCGCCTCCCTTCAGTTCGCCCCACATTACTCCTGTGTAACCTGTCGGGAAGATATCGGTGAGAAAAAGAACCTGAGAATCGGTTAGATGATCCGGCACTTTTCGGGGTCCGGTATTGGCGAAAGGGACACGGACATACTGGGCCTGCCCGCCGTTGTAACCTCCGTACAGATCGCTGTAGCCAAACATGCCTCCACCCTTTTCAGTCAGGATTCCGCCTTCGGGTCCATACATATCCGGATTGCTGTTTTCACAGTGACCCGGAAGATCGTGGTCGCAGAAAAAACACCCCCCACAGGCGATTGGGAAAGGTACCACAACACGGTCACCTACTTTCAAACCGTGGACATTACTTCCTGTCTCTTCTACGATCCCCATAAATTCATGTCCCATCACCATAGGACGGGCCTGGGGAATACCACCGGAATACATGTGGAGATCACTACCGCAGATGGCAGTGGAAGTTACTTTCAGAATTACATCATCCTGAGCTTCTATTTTCGGGTCTTCTGTTTCGTCGCAGGTTATTTTCCCGGGACTGTGAAATACGGCTGCTTTCATATTTTTTATTTTAAATGTTTAGGTTTAGTGTTGGGTTCTTTCGAATGCCTGAAGAGCATTACTGCTGCTGCTGCTGCTGCCAAAGATGCTGCAAACATCAGTTTTTTAGTGGTGGGAGAAGGCGGCGGAATCATGGTTTCCCCATAAATCCGGTGCGGTTCATCAGAGGGAACCAATACGTTTCCGTTGGTTTCAGATGGATCAGAATTCTTCATCATCAGCCTCATTCCCGCGGACATACTGTTAACCATTACTTTCGGAAAAACCCCGTAAAGATTTTTCAACAAGAAGGAAGTCCAGTCGGTATAATTCGTTTTTTTCGGATGCTTCGCCGTCTTCACCATCTTTGCGGCGAGTTCGCGCGGATCGAAGGAAAGCGGAGGTATTTTAGAGGAAAAACCTGAGTATTTTGCCGAATGCATATTGCCTGTTGAACGCTGAATGCCGGGATAAAGTGCACAGACGTGGATATTGGGAAAATCTGACACCTCGCCCTGAAGTGCTTCTACCATTCCCCTTGCACCATATTTCGAGGCAGAGTATGCTGCGCCGTAAGGCGCGGGCATCCAACCGCCAATGGATATGTTATTGATAAGCACTCCTTCTTCCTGTTTTTTAAAAATCGGAAGAACAGTATGGGCAGCAAAAAGATAGCCCAGCAGATTGGTCTTCACAACCTGTTCCACTACTTCCACCGGCATTTCTTCTAATTTACCGGTAGCCATAACTCCGGCATTGTTGATCCAGATATCGATACGGCCGTTGAACTGCAGGGCCTGCTCTGCAAGATGCTTTACCTGCACGGGATCCGATACGTCAGTAGGTACTGCTACTGCACTGGCACCCAAACCGCGGCACAACTCGAGGATCTCTTCCAGCGCAGGCTCACCGCGTGCAGCCAACACGACGGAACATCCTTCGATGGCAAAGGCCTCTGCTGCCGCACGCCCTATTCCACTGCTGGCTCCGGTAATTACGACCGTTTTCCCGTTCAGGGAATGTATGTCAAATGTTTTATCCATTTTGATTATTTTAAAATTCAGATGCCTTCACATCATTAAACAGGAAATCAGAGACCAACGATTACCACCCTTATTTGTTCAGGTGCACCGCTGGCGGTAGTAATCATCACCGAATCTTTATCGATAATGGTAATGCCACTGTTGAGCTCGTTTCCGGTAGCGACATTATACAGGGCGACTATAATATCTGTGGTTCCAAGGTTATGCTGGATTCTTGTGGTTTCACCCGGGATCGTCACGGCAGTTCCGCGGGGAGTTACAGGATTTGATGCTTCCATGATATACTTCATTTAGAGGTTAATCGGTTTAAGATTTTCGGTGGCAGGTGCTGTAAGGAGGTTGCCGTCGGTATCGAATCTCGAACCGTGACAAGGGCAGTCCCAGGTTTTTTCAGCGGTGTTGAAATTCACTGTACAGCCCATATGAGGGCATATGGCAGAAAGAAGCTTTACCGCACCCTGATCATCGCGGTATGCGGCCACATTTTTTCCTTCAAAAACAATGACTTTTCCTTCCCCGTTTTCAAGCGAATCGAGTTCAGCTTTTTTATCAGCGTTAAAACGGTCTTTGATCAGATGAAATACGACATCAATATTTTCCTTCACAAACTCCCGCGCACTGGCAGTGAATTCCAAACGGGAGGGCGATACGGTTTCCGCCAGTCTGTTTTCCAGACCGTCCATCAGATCTGCAATAATATCCGCTGCCAGGGTTCCCCACGTCATTCCGTTGCCATTATATCCTGTAGCAATAAAGACATGGTCTTCACCGGGCATTCTCCCGATATACGGCAGCCCGTCTACAGGCACGTAATATTGCGCCGACCACTGTTCAACGATTTCGGTAAAAACAAAATGATCCTTCGCGTAAGTTTTCAATGCTTCAAAAGGTCTCCCGGTATCCTGTTCATGTCCTGTTTTGTGATCGAACCCACCAATGATCAGATGCCATTGACCGTCAATCTCATGATAGCGGAAATAATGATAGGGATCGTATAAATCTGCTCCCTGCGCGAGCTTCGGTGGCGGACTATCAAGTTTCGCTGCAAGGGCATAGCTGCGGTACGGTGCATTCATCGTGCTGAAGCGGCTGATTCCGGGAGGAATATGAGTGGCCCAAACCAAATTCTTAGCAGTGAATTTTCTTCCGAATTCGGTAAAAACCTCTACGCGGTCTCCGCTGGATTGATGACTGCTGATCCGGGTATTGAGCAATATTGCTCCACCTCTCACCTCGAATTCATGGGCAAGAGCGGTAATATATCTGAGAGGATGAAACTGTGCCTGGCCTTCAATTTCAATCGCTTCACGGAAAGGCACTGTAAAGGGAATCTCCGTCACCTGCCGTCCGTGAATTCCCAATTCCTGATGAGCGGAAAAAATATCTGAGAGCTGTTTGTCATGCTTTTCTTCCGTACTTAAAAGATAAAAACTGCAGCGGTCGAAATCGCAGGAAATTCCGCATTCCTGAATGTTTTCAGCTATCCTGTCAGCTACCTTTCCGGCATTTTCAGCTACCACGGTGGCGGCATCCAAACCAAAACGGCTGATCAGCTGATCATAAGATACATCAAAAAAATTATTGATATGCGCAGTGGTACCTCCGGTCGTTCCGGACCCGATATCGTGCTGTTCGATAACCAGACAACGCTGCCCGCGCTTCTGAAGTTCATATGCCAGACTTATACCGGTAAGCCCCGCACCCACGATTATTGTATCGACCGTGTCCGGCATTTCTGTGGTATTCTGCAGGAATGATGAATCGCTTTGCCAGATGCTTTTGTTTGTGCCGTCTCTTTTCATTTGGAATTATTTTTGTTTCCCGGATAAGATGAAATGTTCACTTATTATATATAATGTATTAATAACCGTAAAATAAAAAGGATATTTTAAAAATAAACAGAAAAATGCAAACTATTGATAACAAAAACCTTGCCTTGGTTTCCCAATTATTCATAAAAAACCACATAACGGTGGCTGTTGCTGAAAGCTGCACTTCCGGAATGATTCAACTTACCTTATCTCAGGCTCCGGATGCAATGTCTTTTTTTCAGGGCGGCATCACGGTGTATAATGCAGGGCAGAAAGCCATGCATCTTGACGTCAACCCTATTATGGCAGAGGCATGTGATTCAGTTTCAAAGGAGATTGCGGAACAAATGTCGTTGTCGGCGGCAGGAAAGTTTAATGCTGAGGCAGGTATTGCGATTACAGGGTACGCACAACCTGTGCCGGAAAAAGGGATAACAAACTGTTACGCCTATATTGCGGTAAGCAAAAAAGGTAAAATTATCGTTTCAAAAAGAATAAAGGGCGAAGCGGAAAAAACCCTGTCTGAAAATCAGCAATTATATACTCATAAAATTCTCGCTGAGGTATTGAAAGCCTTCTAGTTTTTGAGGAACTCTCAGCGTCCTTCGTAGTATTCTACATCGGGTTTACCGATTACTCCGGCACTTTTCATCTTCTGTTTGAGAATTTCTGAGGTCATAAATGCTTTGGCTTTATTAAGATCGGTGATATCGAGAACGACCTGTATTTTAAGCGGCTGTTCTACATCCTTTGCAATTAACACATCCACGAGTCCGGCATCAGCACGGAGTTTCTGACCGGCATCGAAAGCATTGACCCATTTGATATAATCTTTGATTTTAAAGTTCATGATGAGCCATCTGGGTTCGTTGGCATCGGGATTAAACCTTAGCACTTCATAATACTGAGACTTTACATCCGAAATATTGCCGGCTGCGGAACCACCGAGAAAATCAGTGTTTTTCAACGCCTTTTTGGCCTGCTGCACTTCCTTAATCATTCCAACAAACATCATGTGCTTCGGATGGTCAATTTTAGAACTGATTACAATCATTTCAACACCACTGTTCCGGCGGCTTAATGAATCCTTCATAAACACGGGCTTCCAAACCTCAAAATCTTTGACTTCAAAACTGGTTTCAACAATTTTATCGAGGCTGGGTTTTGGGTTTTGTGCGATACTGCTGATAGAGACAAGCAGTGCAGGAACGATCATACGCCAGGGACTAAGGAGAGCTTTTATCGTTTTCATGACTTGTAGTTTTAAAGGATAATAAATCACGGAAATTTCACGATATAAAGCTACTTGATTTTATTCAATAATAACAGAAATAAAATGAATATATTTAACAACTTATTAATAAAATTTTGATTAATTAACCAGTATAACAGTATTCATATAAATGTTTTTCAGTTTTACACACGCTTCCCGGGATGTAGAAATATGGTCTTTTAAATGGACTGAATATCACGAGCGAGGGTATAAAAAAGCCGGAAGAATAT
Source organism: Chryseobacterium sp. HSC-36S06 (assembly GCF_024171485.1). Classification (GTDB taxonomy): domain Bacteria; phylum Bacteroidota; class Bacteroidia; order Flavobacteriales; family Weeksellaceae; genus Kaistella. The sequence continues at coordinate 430,188 of NZ_JALJZX010000002.1, read as the reverse complement.
CTTCCGGCTTTGCTGTTTAAATGAATTACGGTATATACCCTATTCAACGATCATCTTCGCAGACTGGGTTGAAGTCGTGATAAAATAAAGTCCTTTTGGCAGTGATTTCAGCTGCAGGCTTTCGTTGTTTCCTACATTAGAAAGGGTCTGAAGCAATTGTCCTGTCACACTGTAAATTTTCACCGTTTCCTTTTTGGTGATTCCGGTAACGAAGAATTCCTGATTTTTTACTGGGTTAGGATACACCGTAAGTTTCTGGTTTCTAACCGAAGTATCATCAGTTGCCATCGCCGAATAGCAGGTCCAGCTGAGGTTATCAAAAGAAACACGGTTGCTGGTGATCTCATCGATAAGTTCAATAACTACATTTCCTGCTACATTGATACCTTCGATGGTAGTGGTAGTTTTGGTTTTTGAATACGGAATCTGCCCTTTTACTTCTCCATTGATCTTTAAGATATAGTTGCCATTAGAATCACTGAACGGAAGATAGGTTGTTACAGTAAATGAGCCGATACCGCCTGAAATTACAGAAGATTTCAGTGACCCTTTTCTAAGACAGATCGCTCTGCTTGCCCCGTCAATATAAACCTGTGCATCAGTTCTCGCATAAGTAGCAGTCCATACAATTCCTTTGTTCGACCAGGTTCTGTCGGCATACGACGAAGAAACCGCCGGCATATTCTCGAAATCTTCAGTACCGCAGGTTGTGCCCTCTCCGGTGCTGCCTTCCTGTGTAGTTCCCTCTACCGCCGTACTGTTTCCTGAAGCGTTTCCTGAAGAATCTTTGGCTACTACATGGAAAGTATAAGTTGTGGAAGGATTCAATCCTGAAACCGTTGCTGTGGTTCCAAATACATTCGATTTGAACACCCCGTTTACATATACGTCATAACTGCTTACATATACATTATCAGTTGAGGCACTCCAGCTCAGAGAGATACTTGATGAGGTAGCTGCTGTAACCGCAAGATTCATCGGAACACTCGGGGCTTCTGTATCTCCGGCAGTTCCTCCACTGAAGGTATCAGGCCAGTTGTTCTGTGCTGCAGGACCTCCCCAGATTACGGTAGCCAGATAAGGATTGTCGATAAACGGGTTTCTGTTTTTCTGGGTTTGAGCTACTACATTGTTTCTCTGGATTTCAAAACCTGATACAGGATCTTCAATATTCCATTTGAGCAAAATATCCGGGAAATCCTGTGAATAGGTATTCGGGTTCATGGTGATATTCAGCGGCAGACATCTGGTATTGTATCTTACATACATATACATCAGGATTCTGGCTACATCACCTTTCCACTCATCACCCGGATACCATCCGCCACGGCTGGTTTTATAGGCAGTTGCACCTGCGCCGTCATCAAAAAGAAGACTGCCTCTGGTACTGTTCAGGGTATTGTCTGCCGGTCTCAGGTGATGCCCGTCAGCTCCGGGACCTGAAGTTCCAAGATTCGGGGTTCCTTTAGATTTTGCATACACGTGTTCGCGGTTCCAGGTTCCTCCTACAGGACGGCTTCTCTGGTGAGTTCCTGATGCCTGGGAGCCGTAAATCAGAAGAAGATTTCCCGGTTTGTCAGGATCTACATCACTCGTTTTCATCAGAGTCTGCAGCTCGCTGTAGGAAATTGTTTTGGTGTGAGTCGTGGTAATTAAAGACGCCAGTTCGCTTTTCAGGGCATTGCCGGTTTTGTTGAAATTAACTCCAGAATAATAGGACGGAGCGCTCTGCGCATAAAGTAAGAACGAAAAAATACTTACTAAAAATGATAATTTTAGTTTCATAATAAATTGATATTGTTAATTTTTATAGTTGCGATGGGTTGATTCCGGTGATAAAGGGTAAGGTCTTCGTCTTTTACAGTGATGGGAAAGCGTTCGTCTGCAGTCAGAAAAAACTCAGCACCGAAAGCCACTAAAGTTGCGTTTAACGCCGTTGGAAGTGAAGGTGACTGTACGCTAACAGGAATACCCTTCTGCAGCACTTCTTCAGACACGGTAACATCTTCCATCCACTGAATGCTTCCTTCGTTAAAGGCGATTGCTTTCGTCCACAGACCAGGGTGGTTTCTGCCTTCCCCCACGAAGATTCTGTTTTCAGCATTGTCAATGCCGATAACATAGAGCGGGGCTTTTTTACCACCCACCTCAATTCCTCTCCGCTGTCCGGGCCGGAAGTACTCCACGCCGGGATGACCGCCAACCAGAAAACCGTCGAAGAGTGAATACTGATGGGTACGGGACTCCCAGCGAAGCGCTTCCAGTGCGGAAGTGAACTCAGGCTTCGCTTCTGTGTAAAGCGGAGAATCGGCTGGGATTTCGACAAGCTGTCCTTTTAAAACCATTAATCTTTTACCTTTATGTGAGAGATAAGTTCCCGATAAAGGGGCAGCTAAAGTACTCATTATAAATGAACTGACAAGTGAGGAAACTCATCCTGAGGTTTAATTTTGATCAACGCGCACTATTTTGTAGAATAAAAAGCATAAACCACAGTGTAACATATTGATTATTAACCAATTACCCAGAAATATGATTAAAGTTATCTTTTGAATCTTTTTTACCTCTTTGCTCAGCGACAGCGCGTTAGAATTAATCTGTAGCCCAAAATTCCTTTGCGCTGATTAACAAAAAAAGCTCCCTTACGGAAGCTTTTGCAACATAGGTTTATAAAATTACAGAACACCGGTTTTCACCATGCATTCCCGCATTTTTTCGTAAGTTCTTTCAATATCATGATCCAGACCGATAGAGAAGCGGATGAGGCCGGGCGAAAGCCCCATTTCTTTCTGCTCATCCTCAGGAATTTCAGAGGAGGTTGAGCTTCCGGAGGCCGAAAACAGCGTTTTATAGAATCCCAGACTCACTGCCAGGTAACCCAGGTTTTCATGCTGCATCATTTCCATCAGCTCATTGGCTTTTTCCACGGTTTTTACATCCAGTGCGATCAGGCCGCCATATCCGTATTCTTCATGCATCATGTCTGTAAAGAGTTTATGCTGAGGATGGCTTTTAAGTCCCGGATATTTCACATTCAGACCGTCTTTCTCCCAGCGTTCTGCCAGAAAGCCGGCATTTTCACTGTGCTTTTTCATGCGGATGTGCAGGGTTCTGAGATTTTTCAGAATGCTTGCCGCCCGCAGACTGTCCATGGTAGGCCCCAAAAGCATGCAGGCTCCACTGTTTACGTTTTTCAGGTCATTGATGAAAGCTGAGGTAGCGCACACTACTCCACCCACGGCGTCACTGCTGCCGTTAATGAACTTGGTTAAACTGTGAATGGTCACATCCGCGCCCAGAAGTTTTGGCGAAATACTCAGCGGAGAAAAGGTGTTGTCTACAACCAGCTGAAGACTGTATTTTTCAGCAAGTTCGGAAAGGCCTTTTAAATCAGCGATTTCAAGCAGTGGGTTGCTCACCGTTTCGCAGTAAAGGACTTTGGTGTTTTCATTAATGGCGGCCTCCACTTTTGCGAGGTCGGTAATATCTATAAAGGAAGTTTCAATCTTTAAACCGGGCAGAAAATTCTTCATAAAAGCGTAAGTTCCGCCATAAATGGTTCGGCTCGATACAATATGGTCGCCCGATTTGCAGAGCTGCAGCAGGACAGAAGTTATTGCGCCCATTCCTGAAGCAGTGACGTTTGCATTCTCTGTTCCTTCCATCTGAGCGAGGGCTTCGGAAAGGTAGAGGTTGCTGGGAGATGAGTGACGCGAATACACGTAACAACCGTCGGTATTGCCTTCGAAGGTATCGAACATTGTTTTTGCGGATAGGAAAGTATAGGTTGAACTGTCGGAAATTGATGGATTTACTCCACCAAATTCACCGAAATACTGCAAGTCCTGAATATTATTGGCCGCGTCGAATTTTTTCATGGTAATCATTGTTTTTATCTTGTTTAAAATTGGCAGTATTCCAATTATAAAACAAGCAGATAATGAATGACCCGAAAATAAAAGGTAAAAAATCGATTTTTACAGATTTAAGTTCTAAATTAGAGGACGAATTACAACCGTTACCAACTTTTTTTCAGATGAACCTTGATCCCAAAGACCGACAACTGCTGCTCCTGCTTCAGGAAGATTCCAAAAGAACCACCAAATCCATGGCCGCGGAGCTTGATTTATCGGTAACCGCAGTTTTTGAACGCATCAAAAAACTTGAAAAACTGAAAGTCATCAATAAATATGTAGCGCTGGTCGACAGGAAACTCATCCGGAAAGATTTCATGGTGCTCTGCCACGTTAAACTCGAGCAGCACCGCAAGGAGTATATTACGCAGTTCGAACGGGAAATCACACAGTTTCATGAAGTGCTGGAATGCTTTCATGTAAGCGGTGATTACGATTACATCCTGAAAATCGCCTTAAAGGACATTCAGGAGTATCGCGAATTCATGGTTACCAAACTCACCAACCTGCAGCATATCGCCAGCACCCATTCTTCCTTTATGATCAAGGAAGTGAAGAGTACAACGGTGGTGAACCTGGAGTGATGCTTTAAATCAGATTGATCAGCTTAGCTGTTCGGATACCATTTTCTTTTCAGCCAGAAAGCCACATTTACAAGGGCAATAAGTGCAGGAACTTCCACGAGCGGCCCGATCACTCCTGCAAATGCCTGTCCGGAATTGATGCCGTAAACCCCAATCGCCACAGCAATCGCCAGTTCGAAATTATTGCCTGCCGCGGTAAAGGAGATCGCTGCGTTTTTAGAATAATCAGCGCCCAGTTTTTTTCCCACAAAGAAACTTACGAGGAACATGAGCACGAAGTAAATGACCAAAGGAACCGCAATACGCAGCACATCAAAAGGAATCTGGACAATCATTTCGCCTTTAAGGCTGAACATGATCACAATCGTGAATAACAGCGCAATTAAGGTAATTGGAGAAACTTTCGGAATGAATACCCTGTTATACCATTCTTCTCCGTTTGCTTTCAACAGGAAATATCGGGTCAGAAATCCCAGGACAAAAGGAATTCCCAGATAAATGGCCACACTTTCGGCAATCTGTGCGATCGTGATATCGACTTCTGAGCCTGTGATACCGAATAAAGGCGGCAAGACCGTAATGAAAAGGAATGCGTAGATGCTGTAAAAGATCACCTGAAAGATACTGTTGATCGCCACGAGTCCAGCGGCATATTCGCGGTTTCCTTCGGCAAGCTCGTTCCAGACCATGACCATCGCGATGCACCGGGCAAGGCCTATCAGTATTAACCCTATCATGTATTCGGGGTAATCGTGCAGGAAAATAATGGCCAATGCAAACATGAGTATAGGGCCAATAACCCAGTTCAGTAGCAGGGAAATCCCCAGGATCTTCGTGTTTTTAAAAACTTTAGGCAATTCCCGGTACCGCACTTTGGTGAAAGGTGGATACATCATGAGAATCAGACCAATGGCCAGCGGAATATTGGTAGTACCGTAGGAAAAGGTATTGATGATTGTAGAGGAATTGGGATAAAAATAACCAATCGCCACTCCCAAAAACATGGCCAGGAAAATCCAGAGGGTAAGGTTTTTATCGAGGAAGGAGAGTTTTTTCCTTTCGTGTGGTGCACAGTTGTTTGCTGACATATTTAATTTTATTTCAATTCAAAAGGAGTTATCAACTGATTATTTTGACGCCGCAGTATGCTGCAAACTGTTCAGTAATTCAGGAAGCAGATTTTTAACTGGGAGATAAGGAATTCCGAAGGTCTTTTCGGAAAGATGCTCTTTAATTTGTTCAATGATTTCCTTTTCAGCATCTGCGCGGCTTTTGAGTAACGGATCGGTGAGCCCGTTTACCATGGAGAGACTTTGGTTCACAATCCAGGCATATGGCTTTATACCCGCCCTTTTCAGGTCTTCCTGAAGTGCTGCGGCCTCCTGCATCGGCGTGATTTCCGGAAGAGAGACGAGTAAGATCTTTGCTTTACTGCTGTCCTGTAAGGTCATATACGGCGTTCGAATCTTACCGTGGGTGTTGCTCATATTGCGCATAATATCGCGGTGATAGCTTCCGGCAGTATCAAGCAGCAACAGCGTATGCCCTGTTGGCGCAGTATCGATCACGACGAACTTGCGGCGGCTTTCGCTTATTGCTTTTGAAAAGGCGTGGAACACGGCAACTTCCTCCGTGCACGGCGATTTCAGGTCCTCAAGCAGGAGTTTGATCCCTTCCTCATCCAGATTCTTTCCTTTCTGCTGCACGATTTTATCAATATACCGCTGGGTTTCCTCCTTTGGATTGATGCGGTCTACAGTAAGGTTAGCGGGAATTTCAGGAAGCTGGCTGATGAAATCCCGGATATGTGCTGCAGGGTCGGTGGTGGTAAGGTGCACCTGCATTCCCTTTTCGGCCAGGAGCAATGCAATGGCCGTTGCGGTAAGGGTTTTTCCTACCCCACCCTTTCCCATGGTCATAATAAGGCCGGCCTGCTGATTGGCGGTAAGTTCCTCCACCAGCACATTCAGGTCCTTCAGATTTACATCCCCCGAAGGCTGAAGGTCTTTGACTGCATAGCCGGACTGCAGTTCAGGGCGGAACATGGACCGCAGTCTGTCCGGACCAAGGATATTGTAAGGCAGCAATGGGTATGAGTGCTTCGGTAGAACCTGCAGGTTCGCAGGCAAATTTTTAAGCTGCTCGTGGGCAAGAGCTTCCATTTTGAGGGCGAAAGTATCATTCCTGTCCACCGCCGTGAAGACTCCGTTGAGATAAAGTTCCTGATTTTCCATACCGAGTTCCCGGAGTTCATCGGAGGTCCGCGACGCTTCCTTTAGGGACGACTGTTCGGGACGCGCAACGATATTAAAGGTCGTTTGAAACGCATCCTTCAGCCGCTCGACAACAGTTTGGTAACGCTGCCGGCTGCTCTTTAATGCCGAAGACGGCCCCAGACACGAAGCGCCCTCCGGATTTTCTTCAGTGAAGGACGACCACGCGGCCGGAAGTTCCAGAAGTCTTAACGTGTGCCCGGTAGGCGCGGTATCAAATACAATCACATCATAAGGTTCCCCACTGTATTCACCGGAAATAAACCGTGAAAATTCATCGAAAGCGGAAATTTCCGTGGTACAGGCACCCGAAAGCTGTTCCCTTATTTTAGCAATTTCAGCCTCACTGAGCGAATCCTTCAGCGGTCCGGTTACCCGCATACGGTAATCCTCTGCGGCCACTTCCGGATCAATATTCAGCGCAAAAAGATTATTGATGCCCTTTACGGGATTGATATGTTCGCTTACTTCGGTTTCCAGGACTTCAGCCAGGTTAGAGGCGGGGTCCGTACAGACCAGCAGCACACGTTTGCCTTCATCGGCAAGCTGTATCGCGGTGGCGCAGGCAATGGTGGTTTTGCCTACTCCGCCTTTTCCGGTAAAAAAGAGATAGGGAGTTGTGATCATGACTTCTTTTTTGATGTTGAAAAAATTAAAGTGATTTATCTGATAAGGCTCATCACATAATACATTTCGGCAGCGATCTCCAGACTTCTTTCATAATAGGTGCGGTCCATCTCATGAGTTCCGTCGCTGGATTTTGGGTCTTCAAATTTTACCGCCACGCGCTTTTCGGCACCCGCGATAAACGGGCAACCTGCGTCGGCATTGGAGCAGGTCATCACCGCGGCAAAACCGGATACCGGATTGAAGGCATCATCATATTTCTTGGAGAAACAGATGACGGGATGCGCATTCTCTGCATATTTTACCGCATATACCGGATTCTCAGTGTCACACAGCTTCTGAATTTCCATTCCCTGACTTTGGAGTGTTTCCGCTACTTTCGGGAACATGGCAGTGGCCTCTGTTCCGCCGGAGTAACAGTACACGTTCTGTATGTTAAAATGTTCCGCCATCACCTGTGCCCAGATCTGGGAAAGGTGACTTCTGCGCGAATTGTGGGTGCAGATGAAGTTCAGGTTGATGCTTTCCCCGGCATCACCTTTTTTCTGAATGAACTCAGCCAGAGGCCGCAGGATTTCCTTTCTTTCTTCGGAAACTGGCATAATGGAAATGACTTCAATGCTTTCTTTTAGATTTTTGAACATGGTTTTACTTTTTATAAGGTTATCGCTTTACACTCTTTAAAGGGAGTTTAAACCCTAGCAGCAGCCGGAGCCCGGAGCACAGCTGGCGGATTGAAGTTCTGAAAGTTTTACTCTCGGTTTTTCCTGAGGAATTCCACAGGCATCCTGGGCCAGACAGGCAGTAGTTTTGGTCGTAAGCACAAACTCTTTTCCATTAAAATCCAGACCGAATTTCCCGATGGTCGACTGTTGGTATTCCACTTCAATCTCTACGTCTTCCAGACCGAGTTGATCTTCGGAAAGGGCAATGATCTTTTTGAGTTTCTCAGCTTCCAGGCGGTGGTCGTTATCGGTGGAAAACCAAAGCTGGAAGTTGATGGCTTTTTCGTCGCGGATCACGCCGCCACAGTCGATGAATCTTTTGTTGATCTGCCCCACTTCTGTTACATGGAAATGTTCGGGAACCTGTTCGCCGTTTTCTAAAACGAAATGCAGTTCCTGCAGGTTCGTGAGAATGTTCTTGATTTCTGAAAGTCTCATCATGAATAGTTTTAAAGGTTATGAGTTTAACATCTGTTGTTTTCCAGGGTATCCATTTTATGGAAAATATGGTTAATGAAGGAGTCGAACTTTTTAATCGTTTCCTTATTGATGCAATAATTAATGGCTTTGCCATCGATGTTTCCCTGAATGATTCCGGCATTCTTCAGTTCTCTAAGGTGCTGCGAAACCGTAGGCTGCGCCAGAGGCAGCACCTCAACAATATCGTTGCAGATGCAGGTATTGGTGGTGAGCAGATATTCGATAATGGCGATCCGCGCCGGGTGGGCCATTGCCTTCAACAGCACGGCCATTTCATTCTGTTCATCTGTAAAATGTTCTGTTTTCGTGATTCCCATAACCGTATTCTTTATTTCTTAAATAATTATATTGCAATATTACGATATTTAATAATACGGTGAAATACTTTTGTTTAAAAAATATAATCATGAGGTATGGCAACAGGAACAAAATTCCAGCGCAACCTGCCTGTAAATGAACTGATAAAATAATCTTTTTCAGGAATTAAACACCAAAAATTCCGTAACTTTACTATGCAAATAAAACATGACGAAGTCAAACCTCGCGTTTTCTGTTCTTTATGCGTCACTGTTCTTCTCTACGGCCAAAACTCGGGGTTTTAAGTTACCTAATCACTAAAAACACAAGTTATGAGAACGATTATTGTACCCACCGATTTCTCGAATCCTTCCAAAAACGCGGCGCGCTACGCGCTGAACCTCGCCATCGGTCTTAAGGCTGATATCCACCTCTGTCATGCCTACAGCATTCCGGCTGAAAGTCCTATGATGGGCGAAGTTCCCTGGACATTAATGCAACTCCCTGATGTAAAGACTGACGCTGAAAAGGCACTGAAAAAATTAGCAAAAGCCTTAGAAACGAAAGAAAACAAACTCATGGGCGATAACCCCGGCCTTTTCAAGCCTGCTATTACCTGGTCAGCGGAACAGAAAGATCTGGTGAGCCTTATTCATGAGAAGACAAAAGAAACCGAGGCCATGCTGGTGGTGATGGGCATGACTGGCAGCGGAAAACTGAACAGACTTCTTTTTGGAAGCAGCAGCCTTAAAATGATTACTGAAAGCAGGTACCCGCTTCTGATCGTTCCGCACCATCACCGGTACAGAAAGATGGAGAAAATTGCGTTCGCGACCGACCTGAGCAGACGGGAACTGAAAACCGCGCAAGCCATCGCCAGATTTGCGGAATATTTCGATGCCGAACTGATGGTCAGCTATGTCACCGGATTTTCCGACCTGATTGATGAAAAAGCGTATCTCCACAAAAAAGAGGAGTTTATCAAGAATATCGACGGAAAAGTCACTTACCTGCCCATTGAAGTGGTTGGAGTCAATACCGGTCTCGGGGTACTAAGATATAAGGACGTGGATCTTGTGGTGATGGGACATGAGCGCAAAAGTTTCTTCGAAAGAGTCACAACGGGAAGCCACAGTGCAACGCTGGCCCGTAAGGTTCAGATGCCGCTCATGATTATTCCAGAAGGCGCTCCACTGCTGTTCTGATGACAGTCCCTCCGGATTTAGTCCTGCAATCCTTTTTTTTGGGGCAGACTGCAGCTTTGAAGACATTAACACCACCGTACTTCTAAAAACAGGATGGAGTTTCTAACACTGAAACCCGGAATCACATATGCCTACAGTACGGTAACACCGCAGCAACCGCCGTGTTTTTTTTCCTTATTTTATAGTGACGGTTCGCAGACGTAAATCAGTCGGAATTCAACGGAGTCCGGGTTTTTATTCCATTTTAGCAATCTGATTCTATTTTTATGCATTCGAGATCTGGATTATCTTCCCAATATGATTAATCCACCTTCAGTTTCGCCGATTCCTGCCACAGGAAGTGCGGCATTTCCTTTTCGTGTTGCCAGGTAATCGACATCGGTTTTGAACACGTGAACTTCCATAATTCGTATGAACTTTACGGGTTAAATTTTTTCCTTGTTTCAAACTAGGATATCTTATACAACACGATGGTGGCCATGAATGATCTGGAGGATTTTATTATTTTGAAATGTGGGATAAAAGATGCGGAAGATAATGATGTGAAGGAATAACCACCACACCGCCTCGCGCAGCGAACCGGCACCCCTCCATGGGAGGGGAATATCACGTTGCATTTTGAAAGACGGTAACTAAAAGAAATATCTGGATTGTTTCCGAATAAAAATACAGGAAAACGGTACTATAAGGGTTTAGAAAAATAACCTAAGTTGTTTTTTAATTCCTTCACTCGAAACGGGGAGCCACGTATTCCCCTCCTCCGGAGGGGTTTCACCCGCCATGGAGGTGGACGGGGTGGTTTTTCGCGCCAGAAAAGCCAAAGTTTTTTTGTTATCTCTCCCTACAATAGAAAAACCGCATATTCCCCTTTCCTGGCGTATAAGTTAGCTTAGACTAACATTTATTATTATATTTGTCTAAACCTATTTTTATGTTAAAGTATTATGTACCCATTCCATTACTATTTTTTTTAAATTTAAAATCTCAACAAACCACCTTAGATTCTACACAAGTTGCGTCTTAAAAAATTACAAGAGATACCGTAAAAACCGATGCACTAAAATCTTCTGACATTGATGATGTGGTAACCTCCGGGACGATGAAAGCCGTAAAACGACTGGAAACACCCGTGCCCGTAGAAATTTATACCGGCGCATTTCTTAAAAAAAATCCTACGAAGGTTCGGAGATGCTGGTTTTTATTTCCTCTTAAATGATTCTAAAGGTAATTATTGGGCAAAATTTATTGGCCCGTTTACACACAGACTGATCATTGGAGAAAGCGAAGAAAATCTACTGGCAAAGCAAACTCTTAATTTATGGAACATTAAAGTAGTAGAATTTAATTATAAAATAAACTGCACACAGTAACTAAGCTTTAACTTTGCTCTGTTGTGCTGGAAACGAGGTCCTTTTTCCGAAAACCAAGAAACCGGACGTTTGACGGCGGAAAATGAAAACCTGTAGACGGAGCCATTTAAACCCATTGTTACCAGCGGTATTGAAATTTTCATCGGGGGTTTTTGCGAATGATTACATTTCTGGCAAGAAGAAAAGAAATGTGTTTCCGTCCCACCTTCAGAAAAAATCAACTATTAGCGCTAATTCTTTAACACCCTATTAAATTGACCACGTAAATGAATGTAATCGACACAGAAAAATGGAACAGAAAGGAGCACTATGAATTCTTCTCGAAAATGGCAAGCCCCTATTTTGGTATTGTAACTGAGGTAGACTGTACGACAGCGTATAAAAAAGCTAAAGAAAAAGAACGGTCGTTTTTTGCCTGTTATCTTCACAAATCAATGGCTGCGATCAATTCAGTTGAAGAATTGAAATTAAGAATTGTTGATCATGAGGTGGTATTATTCGATAACGTGCATGCCGGCTGCACAATTGGAAGAGCGGACGGAACTTTTGGATTTGCCTTTGTTAGCTTTTCAGATGATTTCGAAACCTTCAATAATGAACTGCAGGAAGAAATCAGAGCCGTACAGAACTCAACCGGTTTGCGGTTAAACAATGATGACATAAAAAAAGACCTCATCCGGCATTCTACCCTTCCATGGACTTCTTTTACCGGACTGTTGCATCCTACGGATTTTGACAGAACAGAATCAGTTCCTAAAGTTACTTTTGGCAAGTTCAGTATTCGGGAGGGCAGGAAATATTTACCGGTTTCCATCGAAGCCCATCATGGATTAGCAGATGGTTTTCATTTGGCAAAGTATCTGAATGAATTTCAAAAGCTGCTGGACCATGGATAGAAATTACCGCCGGTAACGGAGCTTCATTTTTTGGAGAAGTAAATGCTAAACATTTAATTAAAGCTTTAAGTACCTTCCGCTGGAGGTTTATTCAGATCAGAGGGGCAATTCTGTGACCTCAAAAAAAAGAGCAGGAATTAATTTTCCTGCTCTTTTTACATGCGGTAAGGAGTTACAGCGCCGGTTTAAATCTCATCATCACGACATCTCCCGTCAGAAATTCCAGTTTTCCGTCGGTTACCCTGTAACGGTCAATCTGTTTCATTGTCTTGCGGAAAACAACTTCCCCATCTCCACAATACATCATCGTTGAGAGTTCTGGATCAGCAAAAGAGATCAGGTCTCCCTTCACTGTAAATTGAGTGGAATACCCGTTGCAGCCACTGTTTCCGGTAATCATATCCGACCCGGCTGTAAACTGAATTTTAGGTTTCATGTCCGGAAATAATCCCTGAAAAGTAATTCTTGGCCCAGTGATGTATTCAAGTTCCCAGGCATTGGCATATAATTTCTGGTCTTTCAGGACCGTATTCGTACTGCATGACATCATAATTAATGACACGATCCCGATGAGTAATAAAATGTGTTTTTTCATAATTGGTAATGATGAATTTATTTAATGGGTTCACTCAGGCAACAACCGTGCTAAAGTCCTTTTAATACAGAAATATTGAGAGGGAAAATTATTTACAGACATTTTCAATTGTCGCGACCCTTTTACTGCCCTGGGCCTTAACCGGTGCTTTTAGAGATTCTTCACTGCATTCTGCTTTTTTCCATTGCGTTCAGAAACCGAAGATTCGACGGAGTCAATGACCATCGTATAAAGTTGTTTGGAAAAGTTGAGATGAACTTTCCCGGCAGGATGCGGTGATTCCGGTTGATATAACTTTGGCAGAATCCCTCAAACTTTGCCAAAGTTCTATACGTCATAAAAGTTCTTTGGCAAAGTTCTTTAAATGAGAGTGCTCCTACCTATATCGTTAACTCCGTAAGATATTCTGAAATCTTTGTCAAAACACCTCCCACTTTGCCAAAGTGATACCGTCATGAAAATTATTTTACCCACTAACTTTGGAACGGTTTTTAGTGCAGATTTAAACGGGCTGCACAGCCATTTCACTTTTTACAGCTAACTTTTAACAACAGCACCATGGAAATCAATATTAATGGTTTTGAATACCACAGAGACGAAGTTTTGGAAGCTTTAAAGAATAGAGGCTACCTGATTTTTAAGCAGAAATTCTTAAGCAAACAGCAAATTCGGGACGCTGAGACCGAAGAAAACGAAATCTATGCCCTTAAAGGACAGGATCTTCCCGGCGAGAGCACAAAATGGCACCACGTCGCGTGCCGTGAATTCAAAAGATTAGTCGCAAAGCCACCCCTGCTGTAATCGTCACTTACTTTGCGGCGCAGGCCTCACTTGATGAGCGTTTAGTAAATGTAAAATCAGTTTTCCGGAACGAAACTGGCATATTTTTTTTATTCCTCTCGCCCAAACAATACTACATATTCCCCTGTCTTTGCGAGGTAGCATGACGAAGCAACCTAGGGGTGGCCTTACGGCTTTGCCGGAAGGTCGGGGTGGTTTTCCGCGGAGGAAAAGCCAAAGCTTCTACGTATCCCTCCCTCCAAAAGAAGAACCGTATATTCCCCTCCGCTGGAGGGGTGTCATCCGCCCTGGCGGAGGACGGGCTGGTTTCTTCCAACCTTTTTCACCTGATGAACAACGAAAAATCACGGTACTGCCGCCCTCCTACCGAAAGATATTCATTAGGATTCCCAAACTTTGTTCCACAAAGAAAAATAAATGATGCAAACCCAGAATCACCCGCCTCTGCATTTACCCCAAACACATCCAGCGCATCACCGGAAAAAGCGAGCGCTACAGCCGCTATCTGATCCTGAAAATCAAAACCGCCCTTCACAAACCCGAACATCAGTCCTCACCGTTCAGGAGTTCTGCACCTACATGGGCCTCCCCTACCAATCCGTCCAGGAACTTATCAAAGACTGAACGTATTCAAACTTTCGTTCAGATTACCGGTCTTAAGTCTCTTCAAACTAACTTGCACTGATTCTCTTTTTATAAGTCGAATACCCTCCAACCCTTATCTCTTCTAAGACTCCTCTTCTTCTATAATCATCGACATAGGAGATTTTTGCGTTAAGAAAAATTAGAATTTCTTCATGACTGGATTTTCGATTAAACAAGTATAAAAAATCCTCACTGTTTGAGTGGCGGCAATAATTTTATTTCTGGGAAATCATTGACTATCCGCCCGAAATCGCTTGCGGTTCGACGACCACCGGGAATCAATTTTGGGGAAACCTAACGAAGTGATTCAACGACCATAGGGAGTTAATTTCTTGGGAGAAATCAAATTTTTTAGTAATCCGCTCTGGCGGATCGCTGATTCCTGTAAAGGTCAAATCATTGGCAGTGTGGGTGTAGCTGGGGGCGGGAGCCCGGAAAATGACGATGCCCTCTCTTTGGCTGCGGTAATTCCGGCATCAGGTTCCAGAAATAATAACTTAAATATTGAATATGAAAAAAAAAAATTTCAGCGCTCCTTCTGCTGCTGTCTGTTCTGACTTTTGCGCAGAAAAAAAAACATCAGCTCTCAAGCCACATTCTGGATGTTTCGAAAGGTGTTCCGGCAGCAGGCGTAACGATCAGACTCGAAAAATACAGTGAGCAAACCAAAGAATGGACGTTTGCCGTAAAAAAACTCCGGCATCTGAAATTCCGGAGTTTGCGTTAGTATGCAGGTGTAATTACTTTCCGATACAGGATCTAAAGAATCCTTTATCCATGGTGATTGAAGGGGCTAACGTTGTACAAAAGTAGTACAGCGCTAACATGCTGCAACATCTTTTTTTTCTACTTTTTCGCAAGAATACCGTCCTCGCAAACACCGATGAATAATGGATTTTAACTAATTTACAGATAAATCACAACTAGCATTTGTACTACTTCTGTACACCTACACCCTCATAAACTACTGTAAATTAAGCAATTAACATTTCCCGGATGCAACAGTGATAATTGATACATTTCGCCTGTACACCTCTATTTTAATGAATTTTAGTGATCGGAAAACAACTGTGGAGTAAAAGATCAGTAAGCAACCTGACGAGTAGTGTCCTTCCTTACTTTGAGGGTAATATTCCAGTTGTTAAAAATCCATTTCCTGTTACTTTCCATTGTAGCACTAAAATCATTGACTTGACTTTGTGTGAACTTTTTAAAGCTTTACATTGCTATATTGCATGAAATTACACACAGCAACTTACCGAAACCTCTTAAAATTCTCCGCTTGCTCAAAAATCTCCTTATAAACCTCGTCTCGCGTAACTGGCGGATAACCATGTTCTGCGAGTTTCAGGATTAAATCGACTTTTAATTCGGCTTTGATGTCTTCTCTTTCGCTCCAATCGGTGTATTTTGCTTTGTCGTCCACAATAATTTTAATATCTTTTGCCAAAGCAATTAGCTGTTCTTCGGAATATTCAAATTTGTATTTATCGCGGATGGCTTTTAGAATATCATAAAATGATTTCTCCTCAAAGTCGATTCCCATTTTTTCAAAAGAATACTTTTCGGTTTTTAGATCCCGAAGTAAATCTGCCATTTGTCCCGCGAGATCGTCCAATACATCATTTGCCAAAACCATATCTTCGCTTCTTTCGTTGTATTGATCTACAATGTTCTGAAGGCGTTTACTGAAATCGACGGCTTTTATTTTGTTTACTTTTTTGAAATCATCAATTGCCATTTTCAAAAGTCTTTGCAGAACCTTTATTTTGGTATTCGGAAGTTTTATGCGATCAATTCTTTCTAAATATTCTTCGCTGAAAATATCAATTTTCTCGCCCACATTTTCATCCATCTTAAAGACTTCTTCTACGCCATCACTTTGCAGAGCTTCTTCCACCATTTTCGCAACACGAGCATTCATCTGCGAAATATCGGGTGCTTCTTTTTTGGTGAGTTTGTAGATGATGGAACGGATCGCCGTGTAAAAATGCAGTTCATCTACTTCATCATAAGTAAATGCTTCTGACGAACAACAAATATTATAGGCTTCCTTCATTTTCCGAACAATGCGCATAAATCGTTTTTCTAAATCCTGCGTTGACTGAATAAATTCCGCACCGAGATTCAGGTTTTCCAGTTTCATGATCGGAGTGCCTTCAAAGTACGGTTTGCTGTTGAAATTGTGAAAGATCTTTCTCAACAGATCCAATTGGTCTTTTACAATCGTAATGGCTTTATCGATATCTTCAAATTCATTTTGATCGGCATTGTTGAATTTCGCCAGAGCATAATTCATATTATTTTTAATCCCGATATAATCGATGACCAAACCTTTATCTTTGCCTTTAAATTTTCTGTTAACCCGAGAAATTGTTTGAATTAAGGAATGTTCCTGCAAAGGTTTATCAATGTAAATACTATCCAAAAATGGCACATCAAAACCTGTAAGCCACATATCGACAACAATAGCAATTTTAAAATTAGATTTCTCCTGTTTAAATTGTCGGTCGAGTTCTTTTCGGTCGTCTTTCGTTCCTAGAATTTTGTACAGTTCGTCATCATCATCTTTATCCCGCGTCATCACCATATTTACTTTGGCAATGGGTTTCAGATCTTTCATTTCTTTATCTGAAAGTTCTTGCGATTCATCATGGGTTTTTATGGTTCCCCAATCCGGACGAAGTGCTATCAATTCTTTATAAAACTTGTAAGCAATTTCCCGGTTGCTGGAAACAAACATCGCTTTCCCACAAACCGTTGCGCCTTCATTGACACGCTTTTCGTAATGCTTCACAAAATCATCTGCCAAGGCTTGTAAACGTTCTTTATCGCCCAAAATAGCATTCATATTCGTGGTTGCTTTTTTACTTTCTTCCACCTGATATTCGCTCGAACCTTCAGCTACACAATTGGCGTAATAGTCTTCAATTTCTTTTAACTTTTCGGTTTGCAAAATTACTTTTGAAGCTCTTCCTTCGTACACAATTCTTACCGTAATTTCATCCTGAACCGATTCCTTCATCGTGTAAAAGTCGATCACGTCGCCAAAAACTTCCAGGGTTTTATCAATTGGCGTTCCAGTGAAACCAACGTAAGTAGCGTTGGGTAAAGATTGATGCAGATAATACGCAAAACCGTAATTTGAATGGACTTCCGTTTCTGTGATCTTAAGATTTTTATCTAAATTAATTTGGGAACGGTGCGCTTCATCAGAAATACAGATGATATTATTTCGCGCGGAAAGAAGTTCGGTATCTTCTGTAAATTTGTGAATGGTCGTTAAAAAAACACCACCACTTTCTCTGCCTTTCAATTGATTGCGTAAATCTTCACGAGAAGAAACCGTTACAACATGATTGTCGCCAATAAAGTTTTTAGCATTCGTAAAAGTGCCGGAAAGTTGTTCGTCCAGATCGGTTCTGTCGGTGATGAGAATGATGGTTGGACTTGCCATTTCTGTACTTCGCATCAATAAGCGGGAAAGATAAAGCATCGTATAACTTTTACCACAACCTGTTGCGCCAAAATAAGTTCCGCCTTTTCCATCGCCTTCCGGTTTTTGGTGAAGCAGAATATTTTCATAGAGTTTTCTACTGGCGTAATATTGCGGATATCGGCAAACAATTTTTTCCTTCTTCTTGCTTGTATCTGGGAAATAAATAAAATTCTGAATCACATCCCGCAATCTGTTTTTATCAAAAAGACCTTTTACCATGGTGAAAAGGGAAGCAATACCGTCTTTGGCGATCTGCTCATTGCTTTCGGCTTTTCTCCAACCGTAGAAAAATTCGTAAGGTGCAAAAAGAGAACCTGCTTTGTTGTTCACGCCATCACTGATGACCAGAAAAGCATTGTACTTCATCAATTCCGGAATATCTCTTTTGTAGCGGTTGGTTAACTGTAAATATGCATCGTGAATGGTTTTATTTTCTTCAATGGCTGTTTTAAACTCAAAGACCACCAAAGGAATTCCGTTGATGTAGAGAATGCCGTCGGGAATTCTTTTCTCTGTTCCTTTTATTTCTAATTGATTGACGAAACGGTAAATATTTTGGTCTCTTGCGGAATAATCGATCAACTGAATGAACAGATCTTTTTTGTGCGCATCTTCTCTTTTCTGCACAAAACCGTCGGAAACCAAACGCAGAATATCGCGGTTACTTTCGTACAAAGCGGAAGAAGAAAAATAATCCAGTTTAAGAATGATCTGCTTGATCTCGTTAGGCGAAATATCTGCATAGTTTTGATAGAGGTAATTCTTCAAATCCTCTTTCAGTAAAACTTCTTCTAAAGTTTTATGAATTTTGAGACCAGAAGTATGCGGAATTCCCTGCTGTTCGAGCAAGGAAATCACACTTTGTTCTAATTGGGATTCTGTGAATTTCATTTAAATAATTCTAATTATTTCAAAAATAAACCTTCATTTTGCAATAAACAAATTAAACTATAAAATATGTTAAATAATTATACTATTCATTCTTTTTTAGTAGTTTAGCATCATCTAAAAATGGAAAATCTCGAAAATGTTTTTTTAGCGCCGAAATTAGTAGGTAAGCGTTTTGACGATCATGCTATTCCAGTTGAATTATTGGAAGATTTTTCCGTATTACAAGAATTACTTTTCGAAATAGCGAAAGATATTTACTTAAAACAAAATCCCGAAAGACAAAGAGTTCCGAAAGGTTTCACTGACGAAGTTTATCTTAAATTAATAGATGTAAAACCAGGAAGTGCGATTCCAAATTTTATTTTAGCAACTGCACTTGGAGTTGCGCCTTCACTATTTCCTAAAAATATTGAATATTTTGAGCAAGCCAGAACTGAATTAATTTCTTATGTTGTACAATCTGAAAAGAACGATATAAAGCCAGAATTCAAAGATAAATACAAAATGTATTTTAACAGAATAGGAAAAAACCTTTTGGAAAATGAAAGTATTATTCTTAATCCAAAATCTACTTCAGATTATAAGGCTTCAATAAATAAAACAACTAGAAAACAAATTATTTTATCTTCTAATAATAAAGAATATTCAAATACTATTTTTATTAATGCCGTAGTGCATGAAATGAACAAGGAAAATGGGACTTTTGGAATTATGTTTGAAAATAAAATTTTCCAAGATATTTCTTATGATAATCATTTTGAAACTATAAAAAATGCCTTCGATGATTTTGAAAATAAGCCTTTGGTTTCTATTAAAGCAAGCGGAATTTATAATAGTAATGATAAATTAAAGAAGATTGAAGAAATAGAATCTGTCGATATTCTTGATCCTCTTGACATTTCAGTTAGACTAAAAAATCTTGCCGAACTAAATGAAGGTTGGTTGAATGGAGAAGGGAAAAAATTAAATGAAGAGAAATTGGAACAGTTTGAAAATTTATTCAATTTATATTTCAATCCTCATCATCCTCTTCCTGCTATTTATCCAACCATTGAAGGTAATATACAATTAGAGTGGACAATTGAAGAATATGAAATTTCTTTAGATATTAATCTAAAAGATCTTTCTGCGGATTATTTATGTTCTAATTTGTCTAATGATTCTTCAAAGGAATTAGAGATAGATAATTTATCGTTACCAGAGAATTGGGAAAGTATTAATAATGAATTAGCCAAATTTTCAGTGTAATGGAAGATTCTACATTATTGCATCGGCAAATTCATCCCAGTTTTATTGTTGGCAAACAAATATCTACCCAAGTTTTTGAAATTTCATCACAAGTATTTCTTCCAACTCCAAAAGATGAAGGAAAACTATCTGTGTACAATGATGATAAATTTACTGCACAAGAATCTTTTGAACATTTCACCAAAAATTTTGATTCTGCGGGAACAGTTTCCGTTAGTGTTGAAGAATGTAGTAATGAAGATTTGAAAAGTGTAGAAAACAACGACCCGTTTGATGGACATTGTTATATTGATTTTGGTGAACTTCCTAAAAATCAAATTAAAAAGAAAGCGCAAAGATTAAAAGCGCATGCAATGAAACGTGGAATTACTTTTTTACCAGAAAAGATTTAAATTAAAATTTATTTTTTTTCCTTCTTCCACTTCTTCCTAAGCATTCCTCCCAATCCAATTTTATCACCGAAGAATGCGGAATTTCCTGCTGTTCGAGCAAGGAAATTACGCTTTGTTCTAATTGGGATTCTGTGAATTTCATTTAAAAAATTTATAATATACTTATAGTTAATTTGAGGAATTTTTTTTTCATAAATTTTTTAGAATTCATAATTTACATTATTAATTTCTACTTCAAATTTTTCCAATATTTCCACTTTATTTTCCCAGTCAAATAAGACCAAATTCATTCCAGGTCCAACTGTACTACTGTAAACAAAACCTTCGAAACCTCTATTTTTTACATATTCTGAAATGTATTGCAGAGGTAAATAATTTAGCCTGTTTTCCTTTGTCACTTTTGATGATAAATCATTATCTATTAATTTAATTAATATCATAGATTCTTCATCTTGATAAGGCCTATAACTTTCATCCTGAAAATAAACTCTAAATGAAAATATTCGCGAAACATCTACATTTAATCTTGCAACAGAAACGATGTCACCTGCACTTGGTCTTACTTCACAAACTGCCGTGTGTTTATCTAGAGATAAATACAAATAAGAAATACCATCAGGATTACATCTTCCAGCAGTTGACTTTCCCTGCGGTGGCGCTAATAAATATGTATTATTTAAATTAATATATTTTCCAATTCTTGCTCTATAAAACTCAATTTTAGTATTATCATTGAACATTCTGTTCATATTAAAATTATCTAAAAGTGGACGTATTTCTTTGTCAGCAAAATATCTATTATTGAACCGTATGTCAAATTTAAATTTCGTCCATAAATCACTAATGATTTGCGCTCTATCCATTTTTTTTAAATAATTTTAAACCTAAATTTCACTTTATTTTATAGTTCACATAAATGCGTTATAATGGCACTTTTCAATTCTATGGTTTGCAACAGATATACACTTCTACATTTGCTTCACCACAACTTGAAATAAGCGAAGAAATAATCCATAAAATTTGAATTACTTCATTTCTTTCTCTGAAAGTTTCATTATTTTTTAATTTTCTTAGATTAATTTCAAGTTGGCTTTTAGAAATAAAGTTGATTACAAGGTAAATAACCTTTTTTAAATTAGGATATGTTCTGATTTTCTTATAATACGCTATTAATTCAGAGGAATTCTGTCCAGATCTTATTCTTGAAATTTGCGTATTTGCTCTATTGACATATTTTTGATTCCACAGGTTTTCTTTCAAAGACCACTGGTCATCTGTTGGCAAAATATTCCCTAAATTTTTTAAAGCCTGTCCGACCACTTCTTGAAATGCTGAGGCTGAAAAGATTTTATCACTTGCTTTTCCGTGAAAGAATGCAACTTGAGTTTCACTTAATCCGATATAGTCAGCCCATTCCCTTGATAAATCATCACAGACAAAAAATTCAAATTGATCTTTAAATGTCTTCTCTGTAAATCCAAAGATTGAGTTGTCCGTAAATCCAGAACTTGCTGTTGTTACAGTACCTTTTTCATTTAATACTGTTTCCAAATCAGAATATGGTATGAAGACTTTTAATAAAGACTCGATATTACCAAGTAATCTACTGTCTTTAAATAACTTACGGTTGGTATAAATAAATTCTGCTTGATCGAAAGTTACGATAAAACTGTTGCTATAATTTATAGCAGATAGTATTTTAGTTGTAAAGCCATTTTCATATTCAATGAAAATTTTAGATAATTTTTTAGACTGAAGCCTTATAGATTTTGGAAAAACCTTTATTTGTAAATCAGAGACGGAATTATTAGGAATTGCGGAATTACCACTATCTAAAACAACTTCCATATATGATTCAAATTTTCGTAAAAATTTTAATAAATCAAAATTTCTTTCTTTATCGTCTATTTGTATAAAGCATCTCCTAATTTTGCTCTGCTCAAAATCGCTATAAATTTTGCTCAAGGTAATTAGTATAGCATTTGGTTTTAAAACTAAATGAAATTGAGAAAAATTTATCGGTGTTGCGAAAGAATTTAAAAATCCTTCTGTTGGTGTACAGTTGTCAATCAATGATATCATCGTATTTACCCAAGAAAAAATCGCGAAGACATCTTTTTTTTCACCTAAATTATTAATTCTAGAAGTATTAAGTGCTAAACCAACTTGATTTTCTCCATGCCTAATTCTTGCATTGCTTAATGTATAATTTTGTAAGCCCAGACCGGAAATACTTTCTTTTAAATTTAAAGATTCTAAACTTTTATTTCTGATTGCACTGGAAGAAATACTGATATTATTCATAGTAAATTTTTCAAATGTTGAATCATTATCAGAAAAAATAGAAGTTAATACAGAATAATCTATCGGTTCAAAATCCGATAAAAAATCGGAGATATTTGATATATTTCTTCTAATAATTACTAAATAGTCTTGATAATCAATAATACATAAAAAACCAAGTTTCCATTCTTCCCATCCTTGAATATGTTCTTCAATAAATGATGGTTTTTTTTCGAATTTGAACACAATTAAAGAAAACTTCGCTTCCCTTTCTTCTCCCCCTTCAATATTGGTAGGTTCAATTTTTAATAAATAATTACCACTTTTGACTTCGGACGCAGATCTAAATATTTGATTAACTTTTGACTTGCTCAAATATCCGCTGACATCTTTAGAATAGAAATAAGCATTTTCGTGTAAAATAAGATTACCTAACTTTTGCTCAATAGTCATTTGTTTTGTGTTTTTTATTTAAAATTTAATTCTCCACCGCCATTTTCCCCAAAAGCAAACTTTTTAATTCTTCCAGTTTTTGATTTTGTATTCCTAATGTCAGAATCTTATCTTTTATGACATTAATGTTTTGACTAAATTCATTTAAGAAAGATTCATTTGTTGCTATCATTAAGTCATTAAATAAATCACCAATATTTAAATTTTTTACACCGTGCGAACTATTTTCATATCTAAAAAAAGTATCTCTGTCATATTCAAAATTTATTTTTGCAAAGACAATATCTGAATAGCCATCTTTCATTTGTAATGCTCTACAAAAATTCGAACAAATTAAATTTGTGCGTATTTCATTAATTAATTTTTCTGAAATTTGTAAACTTCTCCCAGTTGATTGGGTTGGACTTCCTCCTGATAATTCGATGACAATATTGTTTTTTTGCAAATTTCGTGATGAGAGATTTTTTTTAATAATATAACGAATGGGTGCATTATCAAAATTTCCATATTTCATTAAATTAATATCTGCACCTCTAACGCAAATCACTTTTTCTGTATAATTACCAGTTTCTACATCTTTTCCCCAATCTCCTCCTAGAGAATTTTCAATCAATTCACTAATTTTATATAGCTTAAAAGCTTTCGGAATCTCTTTCCCCAATTCTTCACACTTAGCCATTTCACCGCCAGAACTTTTGTATGGCTTTCCGTTTTCATCTGGAAATTCAAAATCTTCAAACCAATGTTTGTAAATGGTTTGTGCGGTTTCTTCTAAAGTGGCGCAGAGTTTTTTGTTCAGTTGGATACGGTTTTCTATGGTCTCATACTCTTCAATCATTTCTTTTTGTTTTTCAGGGGAAGGAATTGGTAATTCCATATTGAGAAAATCTTCCCATTCCAAACTTCCTCGTACTCCACCAACGGCTAAAAAACATGCTTCTCTATCAAACTCACTTCTTGTAAACCACATCATCAGATATTCCGGCAAAAGCAAAGTTTCATCAATAATCTCAAAAACAGGGTATGCTTGGGAAATGATAGAAGGTTTATTTTCTAAATAAAGCGCAACAGGCATTTTCTTATCTCGTCTTACTTGCATTACACTACAAGCAAACTGGTTTTTGCGAACAATTTTATAATTTGCCATATCTGTTCCAATAATATTTGCAACAGAGGGAATGAAATTTTTAGTCACAGAAATTCCAAGCAAATTAGTTACTTCTAAATTTTTGTTTCTCTCATCAACCAATTGGATATAATTCCCTAATCTTTTATACCCCAACTTCATAGCCCAATTTTTCAAATACTTTTTTCAAATCCAAATTGCTTTGTTGTTCTGCTTTTAGCAAATCCACAATATCACTTTGTAAATCGGTCATTTTTTCGTGGTAATCTACATTTTCATCACGGTTGACGAATTCAATATATTTACTTGGCACCAAAGAATAATCTTTGTTTTTTATTTCCTCTGTTTTTGCAGCATAAGAATATTCCGGGATATTTTCATAGTCGCCATCAGTTTGCCAATTGTGAAAAGTAGAAGTAATTTCTTTAATATTATCTACAGAAAATTCGGTAAATTTTTTCTCAAAAGGAACGCCCATTTCCCGCAAATCCATAAACAAGACTTCATCTTTTCTATTTCTATACCGGCGTAGTTCTGTTCCTTTCTCTACGGTTCTTTGGGTTTTATTTTTATTGATGATCCAAAGCGTGACACTAATATTGGTGGTGTAAAACATATTTTGGGGCAGAATAATAACAGCTTCCACCAAACCATTTTCAACTAAAGTTTTTCTAATGGCTTTTTCTGTTCCATCACCACTCAGCGCCCCATTTGCCAGGATAAATCCCGCCACTCCATTTTCAGAAAGTTTGGAAACCATGTGTAAGATCCAACCATAATTGGCGTTGCTTGTGGAAGGAATATCGTAGCCGTTCCAACGTGGATCATCAACCAATTCATTTGCAGCGCGCCAGTCTTTTTGGTTAAAGGGCGGATTTGCCATAATGAAATCGGCTTTCAGATCTTTGTGCTGATCATTGGAAAAAGTATCTGCTGCCGTGTCGCCAAGATTGGCAGAAATCCCACGAATGGCGAGATTCATTTTCGCCAGTTTGTAGGTTGCACCGGTATATTCCTGTCCGTACACCGAGATTTGTTTTTTATTTCCCTGATGTTCATTCACAAATTTCACACTCTGCACAAACATTCCACCCGAACCACAACATGGATCATAGATTTTTCCTTCAAAAGGTTCAATGAGTTCTGCAATTAGATTGACGATGGATTTCGGCGTATAAAACTCTCCTTTTCCTTTTCCTTCTGCCAAAGCAAATTTGGAGAGGAAATATTCGTAAACGCGACCCACCAGATCATGTTCTCTATCTGCAATGGTATTGATTTGATTGATGGTATCCAACAAAGCAGATAATTTGCTGACATCTAAACCCAAGCGGGAAAAATAATTATCGGGTAAAGCGCCTTTCAGGGCAGGATTATTTTGTTCTATGGTAAAAAGTGCGGTATCAATTTTTAACGCAATATCAGGTTGTTTTGCCTGTTGCATAATGAAAGACCAACGTGCTTCTTCGGGAAGATAAAAGACGTTTTTCATGGTGTAGAATTCCACCATTTCGGTAAACTGTTCTTTGCCTTCGGCAATGAGTTCCTGCTTTCTTTCTTCAAAAGTATCTCCTGCAAATTTGAGGAAAATAAGACTTAAGACAATGTGTTTATATTCTGCTGATTCCACAGATCCGCGAAGTTTGTTAGCGGAATCCCACAGGGTTTCTTCTATCGATTTTGATTTCGTAATTTTCTTGGCCATTTAGCTTTTTACTTATTGTTTAAAAATAGGGAATTATGCTCTTTAAATATCAAGAACACCTAATTCCTGAGCAGTGAAACGGTCTGCTTGATTAAATAGCGTTTTGTTTTCATGTAACTTCATTGGATATTCCATTTTTCGGTGGTGGTCAAAATGTTTTCAGCTCCTTTAATTTTATATTTAGTAATAGGATTAAGTGAGTTCTTTAATAATTCTGTATCAGCTAAATTTATCTCCTCCAATATTGCTCCTAGTAATGCGCGAACAGACGGTGTATATTTCAGCGCCAATCTTTGCAAATTGGAAATCTCTTTAGCTTCCATTTTTTTTAAAAGATCGATAAATCTTTTGAGTGTATTTTCAATATTTGTATCCGGGATTTTATCAGTAAATCGGAGAACATCAAGCAACTGCAAAGGATATATATTTTCCTTATTAATGGTATTTTTCTGCTTCACAAAAGAGATGGAATAACGTCCTCTCTCTAATTGTGACCGAACTTCATTTTTGCCAATTTGAATGGTATTGCTTACTTGGGTCGTAAACCCTAATTGATTGTAAATACTCAGTCCTGTTAAATAGCCAATGATTTTACCGTTATCTTCCAATAAATCCTTTACAATTTGTTTTTGTGGGGGTTCCAAGTTTCCAAATATGGTTTTTTCAGCTTTATAGTATTTACCTTTTGAAAGCTTTTCAATCTTTCCAGAAACCGCCATTCTGTTCAATGCTTTTATGATCGACTCTTTGTTATTGACCCCATTATGAAAGTCATCATAGGTGAAAACATAGCCTTTTGGAAGCCTGTCAATCGTATATGCTATGTAATCAGTAGTTTTCATTGAGTTATTGAAAAACAAATATAAGAAAAATGTCCAGTTTATTAATTAAAAAACTGGACATAATTGCAATGTGCTTCCTAGGTTACTATTTAATCACTGTAATCATTATTAATACAGGTTATATAGATTCTTACAAATTGCGAAAATCAAACCTATTTCAAAGAATAACACTTCAAATCAATCTAGCCAACTCAACAAATTTGAAAGCGCCAAATATTTTTTTTTCAGCATCACCTATTTCCATTTTTCAAAAATTATAAATATTTATTTCTTTTAAAATGTCCCCTCCAATAAAAAACAAGTCCCGAAGTTTTTTCCCCTTTTGTAAAAAGGCAAGATCGTCTTTGTGGCTATAAACTTGAAAAGTTTGTGGGTACAAAGACACATCTTGCTATACAAAAACTGTTTTTTCTTTCAGACCTCTAAAAAATGGCGTGGATCATCTGTAATAAAATGATTTACAAATAGATATGATTTTTAGAGGTCTAAAATATGAAATATTTTAACCTGTACTTATTTTACGCCGGTTACCTGTATCTATTTTACGCACGTTACCCATATTGCTGGTATTATTTTACGCAGGTTAGATTTATAAATATTATTAAAAAATTATTTCTTTCTGAAAGAAAGCGGATATTATTTTACGCAGGTTTGCGAAATGAAATACGAAGTTGACTCGTCAAATATCATAAAAAGTTGCCCGTAGATTTTTGCTTTAAAAAAGAAAAAAAATTGGATCTGATTAATCTCTGAATAAATGAATCGCGAAATTTTCAGGGAAATACAAAATTAATGAAGTTGCTTCTAAAAGAAAAAAATCGTTAATCATTTCTAATACCTCGCCTTCATTATACAAATAAAAATATATTTTTCTATGTTTTTTGCTAAACTACCTACCTACTTACCAAATAATTGATAATCAATTTAATAAGGACATTTTTTGCTCTTACCTCATTCTACCTACTTACCAACTGCCTATAAATAGGTAACTTTAGGTAACTCTTATTATTTATACTTACCTATAGATTAAACTGAAAATCAATGAATTAAATCATCAAGGTAAGTAGGTAGTTAATTGGTGTATTAAAATTAATCTGCGGTTTTCAACCGAATGAGGTAACCATAGATTTGTCTTTGTGGATGTTTTACTCTGGGAAATTTGAATGATGATAACGCTCTCCCGATTTTTAAATGATTTAATCGTATTCCTTGCGTGCTCAAATCCATCATCACTTCGGTCGCTGTCTTGAATTCTTCCAGATTATCCGATGGTTCAAAAAACTTGTTGACCATTTCTTGTTCTAAAGTCATCTGTGTAAATCGCTCGTTCCGCTTTTCGTTTTCGGAAATATCTGCTAAAGTCAGTTCCGGATTAAAACCCTTTCTTTTATAAGCATTGAAGTATGCCTGTGACCAAACTTTATCAATATTGATTTCCATTGAATAATTAAAGTTGATTTTCTCGTTCACTTCAAAAATGATCCAGCGCACGCTGCCCGATTCATCAGTTAGAAAATCCGTTTTGTTAGTAGAACCCACGAAACTGCAAATCCGCTCCAAATACTCTGCTTTACGTGCATAAGGCAGTCTTTCGTTGATATGGGTTTTTGAGATAAATGCTTTCAATGAATTAATATCTGCTTTCGCTAAAATCGAGAGTTCATCTAAATTGATAATCAAATTTTTACACAGTTTAATTCTGCTGTCTTTATCCAAACCGATATCTTCCGAGAGATAATTCATCAATTTTCTGGGAATGAAAAATCTCAAATAGGTTGATTTTCCGCTATTTTGAATGGTATTCGCGAGGACCAAACAATGCTTGTTTATTTTTTCTTTTTCTAAAGCACACAAAACTGCTCTGGTAAACCACTTCTCCATATGATATAGAAAAGCATTATCATCATTGGTCTTTACGTAACTACAAAGGTTTTTTATATGATCTTCGCCGTCCCAATCTTCGAGATTTTCAAAATATTCAGAAATGGGATTATACTGACTAATAAGATGGCTTCTCACCAGGATTTCTAATTTATTGATAGGAATATCAATTCCTGATTGAGTGAGTTCTATAAACAAAGAATTCAAGTTGAGATCTGACCACTGTTTATCTGAAGTCCGTTTAATTTCGAACTCTAGAGATATCGTATTAAATCTCAAAGAATACTTAGAATTTAGATATTTCAGCGTGCGATCAAATATAGTTTTGCCTGCTGTATCAGTTTGATACAGCATTTTATCTTCCTCCATAAAAGATTAGGTATTGGGGAAGCAGAAACAAATAATTGCTATATTTGCTCTTTACCTCCAAGTGAAACAATAAATTGAAGCCTGACTACTGCTATAGTTAGGCTTTCTTATTTTTTACGTAGTGCAAATTCCACGGCTTCCTGTTGGATTTCATCGTTGGATTTATGGCTGTTTTTTAACAACCAGTTATCGATTTTCTTTCGTTCAAAAAAGAGAACTTTTCCGTTGGGTTTAGAAAAAGGAATGCTGTTAGTATGAACCAATTTGTAGATATACGATTTCTTAAATCCAGTATAATCAGACAATTCCTCGGTATTAAGAATTTCTTTCAGGCCAAAAATATGTTTTTCGATCCGATTGAGTTTGTGTAATATGAGTTCGTTTTCCATTTGTATCGTTTAATTGATTTATAGATACAAAAGTCATCATCGTAAATATAATGGGCAATAGCGCAAGGTTGCAAAAGGCTAAAAACTATTAATCTGGATGGTAAACGTATAAAAAAAGTGTAAAAAAGATTGATCTGGGCTAATCTGGACGATAACTGCTTAAAAGTGAAAAATTAGTTATAAAAATCAAACTTCTCTTTATTGTAAAGTGTTTGCGGAAGTCTGCTCAGATTTCTAATGTAAGTTCTGGAATTATTTCTGCAGCTTCTTTCATTTTGCTATCCACGATTTTCGCATAAATCTGCGTTGTTCTCAATTCTCTGTGTCCCAATCTTTTGGAAACCGTATAAATATCTGCACCATTTTCCAGGAGTAAAACTGCGTTCGTATGTCGTGCTGAATGAAAAGTTATATGTTTTGGTACCGCTGCACGATTACACCACCGGACAATTTCCGTATTATAAGTCATGCCATATTTCAAACCTTTGAAAACTCTTTCTTGTGGATCTTGTCTCTCGCCCAATAATTCTCTGGCTTGTTTTGAAATATAGAGATATTCAACGCCATCTGTTTTTTCTTGTCGGAAATTGACTTTTGATATATCACCTTCATCACGAACTTCTTTCCAAATCAAAGTATTGATATCTGACCATCGCAATCCTGAAAGACATGAAAAGAGAAATGCTCTCTTTAAAACCGGATATTTACATTCTGCTTTTGCTAATCGTTGTAGTTCATCAAAAATCAGATATTCTCTTTGGCTTTCCGCTTGTTCAAATGATTTTACTTTTGAAGCATAATTTACGGTCAAATATCCATTATCAAACGCGTTTCGAAGTGCAGCTTTAAATTTATTGAAATATGAATATTTTGAGTTTTGAGAAAGTGGAATTTCACTTTTACTAATTGCATCTTTTTCGAAATATTTCCGAACTTTTTTAATGAAATTTTCATCAATTTCCTCAAAAGTTAAATTTTTAGGGACTACTTTTTTTAGATGTTGATAAGTGGAATACCAATTTCCATAATTATTTGAAGAATCAAGGGTTCGTTTTTCTTCGGCAAGATCAGCGAAGAAATTAAGAAATATTCGCTTAGCTTTGGTTGTATTTTTTCATTCAAATCTTCCTTGCGCATATTCCGCCTTTCGAATTGCAACTACGTTTTCCGCAAATTCCAAAGCTTCTTTATTTTCTTTTTTTTCTTTGGCAGATTTTGGATCTATGAATAAATAAGTATCTAAATTCTCGAAACTCCTAAAGTGTTTTCTTTTTCCATCTTCAGTAATTTCAGAACCACGATAAAACTCGATTGACAGACTAATCCTTCCGTCTTTTAATTTCCTTTGACTAAGTGATATTTTCATAAAATTGGTTTGTACTACTTTGTACTACTTTTTACTATTTTGGAAGTCTGAAGTAGTACAGAAGTGGTACAAATATACAAATATAGTCTAATAAGAGAAAATATAATTTTTATAAATACCTGATAATCAATCAAAAGAAAGAAAAAGAAATCAAAGAAAAGCTAATTTATTTCCCGATACAGAATTTCGAGAATATATTCCCCAATACTTCGTCGTTGGTGAACTCCCCGGAGATTTCGCCCAGATATTCCAGCGCGTTGCGGAGTTCATAAGCCAGAAGCTCGGTGGTGATTTTTGCTTTCACGGATTCGTCCACGGCTTTTACGGCAGAAAGGGATTTCTGTAAGGCTTCATAATGCCGCTGATTGGTGATCACGACATTTTCATCGGTCTTCAACTGGTCAACATAAGCAGTGAGAAGATTCTTGAGCTCATCAAGATTCTGGTTTTCTTTGGCTGAAATATTCAGCGTTTTGAGGTTGTTATTTCCCGTTGAGTTTTTGAGGTCTTCAAACAGCGCATGGTCCGCAACTGTTTGTTCATCGATCTTTGTAAAGCAGATGATGGTCTCCAGATCTTCGCGTAAAAGTTCTTTCAGGATCACAACATCTTCAGAAATATCTTTCGAAGCTACATCGATCAGATAAATAAGTACATCAGCCTTGTCAGACTTTTCCTTTGCTTTTTCGACCCCAATCTTTTCAATGGCATCGTTCGTTTCTCGAAGACCGGCCGTATCGATCAGTCGGAATGCATTTCCTTTGATGTGAATCACTTCTTCTATGGTGTCCCGCGTTGTTCCTGCGATATCGCTTACAATGGCACGGTCTTCCTTCAGCAGCGCATTGAGCAGGGTCGATTTCCCGGCGTTTGGTTTCCCGAGAATCGCTACTGCTACTCCATTCTTCACCGCATTGCCGTACTGGAAACTTTCAATCAGCGCGTTTAATTTGTCTTCAATTTTATGGAGAAGTACTGTTAAAGCCGTTCTGTCGGCAAACTCCACATCTTCCTCAGCAAAGTCCAGTTCCAGTTCAATGAGGGAAACAAAATTAAGAAGATCAGTTCGGAGGACTGAAATTTCGTTGGTAATACCGCCTTTCAGCTGGTTGAGCGCCACTTTACGCGAAGCTTCATTTTCAGACGCGATAAGGTCGGCAATGGATTCGGCCTGAGAAAGGTCGATACGCCCGTTCATGAATGCCCGCATCGTAAATTCCCCTGCTTTGGCCATTCTTGCGCCGTTTTTCAGCAACACTTCTAGAATTTTCTTCCCGATATACGGCGAGCCGTGGAAAGAAATTTCTACAGAATTTTCAGTGGTAAAAGTCTTTGGTGCCAGAAATACCGAAACCATCACTTCGTCTACTGTTTCAGCTCCGTCTTTGATAAATCCGTAATGAACGGTGTGCGATTTGGCTTTTTCGAGGTTTTTGCCTTCGAAAACTTTATTCACAATGGCTACCGCATCATCACCCGAAAGGCGGATGATGCCGAGGGCTCCAATTCCGTTGGCTGTGGCTAAGGCACAGATGGTGTCGTTGTACATGCTGCAAAAATACGGAATAATTCCTGTTTTTGGGAGCAGACAGATTTTGGTGTTTTTCCGCGTCCGGTCCCGCTGTCCGCTGTATCTTTTTATGCAGCACCGAAACCGCCGCCATAAAAAGGATGCCGCTTCCATCGGGGCTAAAACAAAGGGAGGGTTTTTCTTATGAATATTAAAAGGAATTGCATGTAAGCACCTTGGGATCATGTTGCCGTCATCCGTCTTTCGACATGAAATGATGATGGATTACTTCTCGGTTTTCATCCAGCGGTCCCAGAAGGTAAAATACAGTCCGTAATTCTTTTTCATGTTTCGGTGGTGGTGATCGTGGTGGGTGGCACCAATAAAATGCCTACGGATGAAACCAGCCCTTTTGCCGATCGGATACACCTCTACCCCCGCATGATTGATAACCGCCGACAGCGTCATTAAAAACAAAGTGATAAAAACCGCCACCAGACTCATTGGCAAAATCATCACAATAACCGGCAAAATAACCGCCTGTAAGACCGATTCCACCGGATGAAAGGAAAAAGAAGTGAAAGCCGTTGTTCGCACGCTTTTGTGATGAGCCATGTGGTAGCGGCGCAATACAGGCGATAGGTGCATCCACTTATGCAGCCAGTAATAATAAAAATCATGGATAAGCAGATAGATAATGACACTCAGGGGAATATACCAGAGCGGATACTCGTTAAGATCGGTATAAACCTTCGTTAATCCCAGTTGGTACATCACCAGAACCACCATACCCACCACTCCGAAAATCAGAGCACTGTACGAAGAAAGCACCAGTTCTCTCCTGATCTGTTTACTGTGATTCAGGGGCGCGTAAAGCAGGCGGTGTTTCAGAAATGTTGGGCCAAATTTAGACACCATCCAGTGGTACGCACCCGACAGCAGTACATAGCGCAAAAACACAATCACCACCAGCAATACCAGGGAGATGATAAAGGTAAGCGGATCTGTAAAATCCAAGCCAGCGATAGTATTCATCTTATTTTAATTACGAAGTTTGAAATGGAAATTACGAATTTTGAAGTGGGAGTTCGAAATTCGCAATTCGTAGTCCACAGATCATAATTCGTAATTCATTTAAGTCTGGTTTTAATGATACTGCCCACTTAAATGGAGAGCAACTCATTTCCTACCTTCCATATCTGCTGTATACTTTCTTTATCAATGTCCGACTTCTCCTTAAGGATTTCAAGGAAGAATAAGCATTCATCCAGTTCTTCCCCGACAATATCGCAGTTCTGATTCAAAATTCGCAGCCCGTGTTCGCAACGCTGACCTCTAACTTCGTAATTAAAGAGGTTTCACCTGCTCCAGGAACCATTCTTTTACTTCACCTTCCAGATCATTTTCGAGTTTTTGTCTGCACCAGTCGTGGTAACGGTTCAGCCATGCTTTTTCAGGCTGGGTAAGCAGGTCGGTCGCGATCACATTGCGGTCGAACGGACAGATGGTTAACGTCTCAAATTCATAGAAAGTTCCGAATTCGGTGGTTTCGGTTTCTTTTACAGCAATCAGGTTCTCGTGACGGATTCCGTAATGGTTTTCCCAGTAGAAGCCGGGCTCGTTCGACACGACCATTCCCGGAATCAGCTCCTGGAAATTCATGTCTTTGCGGATGTTCTGTGGACCTTCATGTACATTCATGAAACTTCCAACACCATGGCCCGTTCCGTGGTTATAATCTTTAGCCTCCTTCCAGAGCGCAAGTCTTGCAAATGCATCGAGCTGTACTCCTCTGGTCCCTTTTGGAAATTTCACCATAGAAAGCTGTATCATTCCTTTCAGTGCCAGTGTACAGTTATGTTTAAAATCATCGGATACTGCGCCCAAAGCCAAAGTTCTGGTGATATCTGTAGTTCCTTCAAGATACTGTCCGCCTGAATCTACAAGAATGCTCGAGTCATTGGTAACGGATTTGCTGCCTTCTTTCGGAGCTGAATAATGCATAATCGCGCCATTTTCAACATAGCCGACAATGCTGCCGAAACTTTCGCCAACGAAGTTTTTGCCTTCAGCACGAAAACCTCTCAGTTTTTCGCCGATTGAATATTCGGTCATTTCTTCTTTACCTGCCTGGTGGGTAAGCCAGTAAAGGAACTTCACCATGGCCACGCCATCGCGCTGCATCACCGTTCTGAAACCTTCGAGTTCTGTGTCGTTCTTGATCGCCTTCATCAGGTTTCCCGGAACCGGTGCTTTGATAAAGGTATTAGCTGCTTTCAGCGTTTCAAAAATAGACTGGTTGCTGTTGGGAGAGATTAATATGGTTTCGTTTTCAAGATGGCCAAGCTCAGTAAAGAAATCTTCGTAAGGCATCATCTTCACTAGAGACTCATCCATCTGTTTTCTGGCCTCCACATCCAGTTTTTCCAGATCTACAAACAGTTTCGCTTCATTTTTAGTCAGGATGATATATCCAAGAAATACGGGATTCGACTGTACGTCGCTGCCTCTTAAATTCAAAGTCCAGGCAACATCATCAAGGCTCGAAATAATATGAACAGAGGCCTTCAGCTCCTCCATTTTCTGGCGAATGTCTGAAAGTTTCTGTGCCACCGATTTTCCGGCTCTTTCTACAGGATGTACGAATACAGGGTTTTTCTTTCCCTGCAAAGTTCTTTCTACCCAGATGTCTTTCAATAGCGGTAGATCCACCACTTTGATGTTTTTGGCTGCCAGTTTCTGTTCCAGCGCTTCCCAATTGGTATTGGAAGTGGCAAGACTGTTCACTGCCACAGTACCATTCTGGGGAATTTCTGCAATAATCCAGTCGATATAGTTGGGCGTATCTTCCGCGCCTTCTTTCATCAGATCAATACCCGAACCGTGAAGTTCTTTGGGTGCCTGCACAAAATACCGTCCGTCTGTCCACAATCCTGCCTTTTGGCCGGTAACTACCACGAAGCCCGCAGAGCCCGTGAACCCCGAAAGCCAACTGCGTTCCTGCCATTCTTCGGGCAGGTATTCGCTCATGTGCGGATCTGCTGAATAAACGATAAATGCATCAATGTTTTGTTTGGTCATAGCCTGCCGAAGCAGTGCGATTTTTTCTTTTGAAGTCATAACTTAGCTTTGATTGCATAAAATTACATAAAAATTAGCAAACCCTTTTTAAAAAGATTTTCCCAAACATAAGCGGAGAGAAGCACCTATGATGATCCATTAGATCGTAAAAAGCAAATATCTGCCACCGTAAATGGAAATTATTTCACAATTACTGTAAAAAACTTAAATATTGTTATTCTTTTTGTTATAACTTTGACATAATAACACAAAAAAAACCAATATTATGAAAAAACATTTACTTTATTCATTCCTGCTGATCCCCGTATTAGCATTGAGCCAGTACAGCAATGGTCCGCTAAGTACGGGATCTACTTCTAAATCAGGTGTGGCTGCTCCTGCAGGCTATACATGGTCTGAAGCTCAGAACAACACCGGTAATACAACAGAATCCAATACCAACGCGGGATTTGGCTGCCAGAAAGTAGGAACTACAACCAATAACTTCTGTGCTGATGATTTTGTAATACCCGCGGGTCAGTCGTGGAGCATCACTTCGATTGCCCTCTTCGGCTATGTTACAGGATATGCGGGTTCCACTCCACCGGGAATGAAAGCGAGAGTGAAAATTATGAACGGAGCTCCCAACGTAGGAACACCAACAGTTGTTTTCGGCGATGATACAACCGACCGTTTTGCGAGTGCGGCTGACGCAATGATGTACCGTATTTTTAATTCATCATATCCTGCCCCGGGAAGCGCCGTGGGAACTACCAGAAAAATATGGCGGGTAAATACGACAACACCGGTCACTTTATCTGCAGGCACTTACTGGATGCAGTTTCAGATGGAAGATGCTGCGTCTGTTGCGACAGTGTGGACACCTCCTGTAACGACTGTCGGATTACGCGGACTGCCCACTGATAATGGGTTACAGAATACAGGATCATGGGCACCCCTACTCGATGCCGGAAACCCATCATCAGCTCCTGATTATCCGCAGGATCTGCCTTTCATCATTACCTATTCTGTATTGGGAACCGATGATGTTCTGCAGTACGACAACCGCGTAAAAGTCTATCCGAATCCTACGGCAGATTATTTTACCGTTAATCTTCCAGCGGAAAGCAACCCGAAAAAGACCACTATTTCCGTAATCGATATGTCCGGAAGGGTTGTAAAGGAATATCAGGCCGCGGACCGCTACGACGTCAGGATGCTGGCACCGGGAACGTATCAGCTTAAAATACATACCGAAGGCGTCATTAAAACTACGAAACTCATTAAAAAATAAACACTTTCCAGCCGTCCCAAAAGTGGGACGGTTTTTTTATGCCTATCTTAGTGAACAGGAGTGTTAAGAGCAGCTCACGTCCCCCCGAGGAACTCAGCAATAAAAACATCACGCTTCCCATAAAAAAGACCGCCTCAATTTAAATTGAGACGGTCGTTACTGAATCTTATTTGATAATGCTATTTTCCTGAAGCTTTCATTGCTGCTTCTTTGGCTTTAAATTCCTGGAATTTCGCTTCTTTTTTGTTTGACATGTATAAGCCTTTCAACAAAGAAACAGCGTCGATATTCTGCTGGTCGTTTTCGTACCATTTTTCAGCATACGGTAGTGCATCTGCAAGTCTTGCTCTTCTTGCTTCAATAATTTTATTGGCAGCTTCTGTTTTTCCTGCTTTTTTAGCTGCGTTATAATCATCAATCGCTTTCGCATCGTCGCCCATTGTTACATAGGTAAGATTCTGCCAGGCCTGTGCGAAATCAGGTTTTAACTCTACTGCTTTTTTGTAGGACTTCACTGCATCGGCTTCAGTTGCCGGATCTTTGCTCTGAAGAACTCCCAGGTTGTACCAGTTATTGGCATCGGTAGGATTCTTTTCGGTCTGTACTTTCAGGTTTGCAATAAACTGATCCATTTTACCGGATTTGTAATATGCCGTTCCCTGAAGTTCTGAAAGTTTTACGCTTGAAGGGAATTTCTTAAGACCTCTTTCGATCAGCGCAAGCGCATCATCGTTTCTGCCTGCTTCTACAAGCAATGCAGCATTGGTTTCAAACAGTTCTTTTTCGATGCTTGAAGAAGTTTCGGTTTTGAAATCGCTGTATTCTGAGGTTGCACCCATCTTTTTATTGAGGTCCCAGGTTACTTTGTCCAAAGGTTCTACCTCTCCGGATTTTTTATTCTTCGCGAAATAGGTGGTCTGGATACCGGTGTATCCTGAATCGATCAGTTGGTTGTAAACATCAATCGCTTCGTTTTTCTTGTCTGCCAAAGCATAATTCAAACCTGAATAATACAGATACTGCTGGTTATC
Organism: Chryseobacterium sp. HSC-36S06; assembly: GCF_024171485.1. Classification (GTDB taxonomy): domain Bacteria; phylum Bacteroidota; class Bacteroidia; order Flavobacteriales; family Weeksellaceae; genus Kaistella. The sequence continues at coordinate 392,437 of NZ_JALJZX010000002.1, read as the reverse complement.
CTGCCCGCCTGCTTTAAGCAAATCATACACTTCCTTGAATTTAGGAGCTGCTGTTGCATAGTTTTTAGCGGTATAGGCATTCATTGCTGTTTTATTAGCGGCCTCGATAAGGGGATTTATGGTATTCCCGATTTTAGAAGTTAAAACCGGAGTATAGGTATCTTCTTTCAACCCCTGCACTCCTGACTGGTCTGCTGCTGCTTTGCCAACGTAGTATACTTTGTTTTTGCTGCTGTCTTTACCGGTATAAATTTTTTCTTTTCCGAGTTCGCTCATTTTAGCCAGATAAGTAGCTCCTTCAGCATTTTTACCGGATTTTAAAAGTGCCAGCCCTTTAGCATAATAATACTGCTCTAAAACAGAAGGTTCCACCAGATAGGTTTTGCCCCCCATTACTGCTTCGGCAGCAGCAATCTGCGAATTGGCAGTAGCAACATCGCCTGCATCAATGGCTTTCACTGCCGCGGCGATTTCTTTTTTTTGTGCAAACGCAACAGTTGCTGAAACCAATGCGATGCTTAGAAATATTTTTTTCATTATATTAATTTTAAAAAATTTGTTTCACTTTATTCTTCGTCATCAGTGCTATCACCCTCTTTATTTTTTTCAATCTGGCTGTTCTGTTTTTCCTCTTCTTCTTCAATTTTCTTCAGCACAGCTTCGTCTCCCATATTGCTGATGGCGTTGTCACCTGTCTGAGGTGCATCTTTGAATTCCGGAATCAGGGTATCTACTGCGCCGGGCAGCGCTTCCTCCTCAACAACCTCTACTTCTTCCACATCTTTATCCATTTCTACTTTTGCAATGGCAGCAATGGAATCGTTATTTTTAAGGTTGATGACCTTCACGCCCTGGGTATTTCTACCCATCACACGCATTTCATCCATTCCCATTCTGATGGCAACTCCGGATTTGTTGATGATCATCAATCCGTCTTCATCGGTTACATTCTGAATGGCGATCAGATTTCCTGTTTTTTCTGTAATATTTAAAGTAATAACACCTTTTCCGCCACGGTTGGTGATACGGTAATCTTCTACCGCGGTACGCTTACCGTATCCTTTCTCTGAAACTACCAAAACAGTTTCATTCTGCACATCATTTACGACAATCATGCCAATAACTTCGTCATTATCTTCCAGTGATATTCCGCGCACACCAATTGATCCACGGCCTACTGCTCTGGCTTTTTCTTCAAGGAAACGGATACATTTACCGTTTTTAGTTGCGATCATGATTTCTGAATCGCCGCTGGTTAATCTTGCGCCTAAGAGCTGGTCGTTATCACGGATTTCAATTGCGTTTACCCCATTGGTTCTTGGTCTGGAATACGCTTCAAGGGAAGTTTTCTTGATGGTACCGTTCTTGGTAATCATCACCACATTCATCTTGTTCACATAATCAGCGTCTTTCAGATCATTTGTTCTGATGTAAGCTTTAATTTTATCGTCAGGCTCAATATTGATGAGATTCTGAACTGCTCTGCCTTTGGAAGTTTTTGAACCTTCAGGAATTTCGAATACCCGCAACCAGAAACATTTTCCTTTTTCGGTAAAGAAAAGCATGTACTGGTGATTGGTCGCCGCTACGATATACTCCAGAAAATCTTCATCTCTGGTTGTCGCAGCACGGTTTCCTACGCCACCACGGCTCTGTACCTTATATTCTGAAAGCGAAGTTCTTTTGATGTAACCCGCGTGAGAAATGGTAAGAACTACTTTTTCGTCCGGAATTAAATCTTCAATCGACATTTCGCCGCCTGAATAATCAATTTCTGAACGTCTTTCGTCACCGTATTTCTCTTTCATATCCAGAAGTTCTTCTTTGATGATCTCGAATCTTCTTGATTCGTTAGCAAGGATATCTTCTAAATTTTTAATCAAATTCATGATCTCGTCGTACTCCGCACGGATCTTGTCGAGTTCCATGCCCGTTAGCCTCGCTAATCTCAGATCCAGAATCGCCTGTGCCTGAATTTCTGAAAGATCGAACTCTTTCATCAATCCTTCTTTCGCTTCTGCAGGATTAGAACTGTGACGGATGATTGCAATCGCTTTATCCAGATCATCCTGAGTACCGATCACCTTCATGAAACCTTCCAAAATATGAGCACGTTCTTTTGCTTTTCTCAGCTCGTATTCGGTTCTTCTGATCACGATTTCGTGACGGTGATCCACGAAGTGATGGATGATATTTTTAAGGTTCAGCTGCTCCGGTCTTCCTTTTACCAATGCAATATTATTCACACTGAAAGAGGTTTGGAGCGATGTGTATTTGTATAACATATTCAGAACTACGTTCGGAATAGCATCGTTTTTAAGTTCATAAACGATTCTAAGGCCCTGTCTGTCGGACTCATCACGGATTTCGTAGATTCCGGGAATCTTCTCATCCTTCACCAGTTCAGCAGTTCTGGCAATCATTTCTGCTTTGTTGACCTGGTAAGGAACTTCGGTTACGATAATTGCGTTTCGGTTTCCGATTTCCTCGAAATTAACTTTTGCACGCAGAACGATACGGCCTTTTCCGGTGTGGAAAGCATCGCGTACCCCATCGTAACCGTAAATAATTCCACCCGTCGGGAAATCGGGAGCGATGATGTGCTTCATGAGCTCATCAATGGTAATTTCATTATTATCAATATAGGCAACGATCGCATCAATACTCTCAGAAAGGTTATGAGGCGCCATATTGGTCGCCATACCCACGGCAATACCTGATGCGCCATTTACTAAGAGATTCGGGATTTTTGTCGGCATTACGGAAGGCTCCGTCAATGAATCATCAAAGTTATTCTGGAAATCTACGGTCTCTTTATCGAGATCAGCCAAAACGTCATCTGCAATCTTTTTGAGTCTTGCTTCGGTATAACGCATTGCTGCAGGCGGATCCCCATCCATGGAACCGAAGTTACCCTGCCCGTCAACCTGCGGGTACCGCAGACTCCACGGCTGGGCCATACGTACCATTGCATCGTAAACAGAGGAATCGCCGTGCGGGTGATATTTACCAAGAACATCACCGACAATTCTTGCAGATTTCAAATGTTTTCTGTTAGAAAAAACATTCAGATTGTACATTCCGTATAAAACTCTTCTGTGAACCGGCTTCAAGCCATCTCTTACATCGGGTAAAGCTCTCGAAACAATTACCGACATCGAATAATCGATATAAGAGGATTTCATTTCATCAACAATGTTGATAGGAATTAACCTTTCTCCTTCTTTATGCATAATATTTTTTAATAAAATGAAAATCAAGCACTTACGTTACTGCATGATCATTCTTTTCTTTCTGATTTTAAGAACGTGCTAATTTACGAAAATTTTAGCGATTTTTGCGCTATAATTTTATCAACAGAAACATTAAAATACATCAAGACAATGAGCATCCTGAGCCTTACCTTTCATACCCCCGCAGATCTTGTACAATCATGGAATACCTACATGGAAACCGACCTTGAAACCATGGTTGAAAACTTAATGGATGTTGAAAAATATATTCTATCGGAAGTAGAAAGCGATATGATCACAGAAGGAAAAAACACAAACTTACTGCTGATTTTCGACAGCACTGAAAAACGCAGTGATTTCATCGAAATTGAATTTAAAAATATCACAGAGCGTATTGAAGCAAAATTCGGGCAGGAGGTAATGGTCTTTGAAACATTTCTAAATCCGCGAAAAGACAGATTTTAACTTAGACAAAGCCTCACTCATTATACATTGTTTTAAGTGAATGACCTAAAGTAAATTATCGTTTAAAAAATATAACTATTTAATTTATATAAGATTATAAATTTTATGTAAAGCGATATAAATTACAATGTGATTATATTACTTCCAGGAATCTCATCGTATCAACGTGGTCAGCATAGGTATCGAGACCCGGATTCTGGGCTTGCCCCAACCCGATACTTTCCAATCCCAATTCCGGTTTCGCAACGATAGCCTGAATATTTTCTTCGTTAGTTTTAATGAAATTCTGAACTTCATCCAGCGTAGAATATCTGGAGAAATTAATTACCGAAAGCGGAGAAAAAAGCGCTTCATCCTCTTTCAGCATAACGAAATTATTATCCCAGAATTTCTCCTGATTCAAAAGATAAACCGCACGGTTATATTCGTAATTATTGGCGAATTTGTTATGGTTAATGATTTCTTTAAAGTTCAGGAAATTTTCAAAGATTCTGTCGATCAGAAAATCTTCGGGAATAAACAGTCGGGTCACATTCCTGCAGCCCAAACCGTAATAGCGGAAAATGTCTTCGGCCAGAAGTTGTAATTCCTCATCAGTTTCATCACCTTTAAGGACAGCAACTGATGTTCTGTTTTTTCTGATAATGCTTAAACTGTCTTTAAAATAATACTCAAGGTATCTTGCCGTATTATTGCTTCCGGTTGCAATTACAGCATCGAAATTCTCCAGTCTTTCAGCAAATTCATACTGAACAGTTCCGTTTGAAAATTCATTCCATTTTTCAAGCAGAAATGGCAGCATCCGCTTATCCTTGGAGGAAAGTTTAATCACCGGAATATGATTGCTTAACACCACAGAAATTACATCGTGAAACCCGACCATGGGGATGTTCCCGGCCAGGATAAGTCCTACTCTTTTAGAGTTAATCGGAGTTTTATAAGTAGAAAGCCAATTTCCGATATTTTCGGGAGTCAGTAAGTCTGCCCACTGCTTCAACGCAAATTTTTGATTTTCAATTGTAAACCACGGATTTTCGATTTCCGATTTTCGCAACAAAGCGGAAAACCTCTCATCATCTGCGTTATAATTTTCTGCCTTTTTATCTGAAAAATTCTTGATATACAAGCTTAATTCACAAAGTCCTGAAATTTTATTTTCTCTGCTCATCTTATTGAAAATTGGGGGATTTTTAGTAATTTTGAGGCAAATTTAAAAAATAAAGTAGCAATGGCTATCAGAATAACAGACGAATGTATTAATTGTGGTGCTTGCGAACCGGAATGTCCTAACAATGCCATTTATGAAGGTGCTGTAGATTGGAAAGCTTCAGAAGGTACCGCACTGAAAGGAAAGGTAGTAATGAAATCGGGATTAACCGTAGATGCAGACGCTCCGCAGGAACCGGTAAGCGATGATGTATATTTTATTGTAACCGATAAATGTACGGAGTGCATCGGCTTCCACGAAGAGCCGCAGTGTGCGGCGGTTTGCCCGGTAGACTGCTGTATACCTGATGAAGACCATGTAGAATCTGAGGAAAGCTTACTAGAGAAAAAAGCTTTCTTACACGGAGAGTAAATATCCGCTCACTTTTTGTGGGCGTTTTTTTTTTACCCTTCTGCTCTACTTTTCAGGAATAAAATTCAACAGATCAAAAACGCAGCAATGCGGTTTCAAATAAAAAAAACATGAGCAAAAAACACAATTTCAGCGCAGGACCCTGCATACTACCGCAGGAAGTTTTTCAGAAATCAGCAGAAGCAATTCTGGATTTTAACGGAATAGGTCTTTCAATCCTCGAAATTTCCCACCGGAGCAAAGATTTCGTAGCGGTGATGGAGGAGGCCAGAGCCATCGTAAAAAGACTCATGAATCTCGGTGACGATTACGAAGTGCTCTATCTGGGCGGAGGAGCGAGTTTACAGTTTCTGATGGTTCCATATAACCTCATGAAAGCTGAAAACGGAAAAGCTGCTTATCTGGACACTGGAACCTGGGCTGCCGGTGCGATAAAAGAGGCTAAAAATTTCGGTACGGTTGATGTTGTTGGTTCTTCGAAAGAGCAGAAATATTCCTTCATTCCGAAAGATTATTCAGTAGGCAGCGAATACGATTACTTTCACTGCACTTCGAACAATACCATCTACGGTACACAGATGAAAACCTTCCCGAAGGTTGACACGCTTATGGTTTGCGATATGAGCTCAGATATTTTCTCCCGTGTGATTGATTACTCACAATTTGACCTGATCTACGCCGGAGCACAAAAAAATATGGGCCCCGCGGGCGTTACACTTGTTGTGATTAAAAAAAGTATACTGGGACAAACCGGAAGAACTATTCCTTCAATCCTGAACTACAAGAATCATATCGATAAAGAATCCATGTACAATACACCGCCGGTATTTCCGGTGTATGCAACCCTCCTGACGTTACAGCACCTGGAAAAAAATGGGGGAATCGAAGCTGCTGAAGCCAGAAACGAAGCCAAAGCAAAACTTCTATATGAGGAAATCGACCGCAACCCTTTATTTGAAACATTCTGCCAGAAAGAAGACCGTTCATTAATGAATGTTTCTTTCCAATTATTGGAGGAATCGAAAAAAGACGAATTTGATGCTGCCTGGAAAGCTGCGGGAATCAACGGTCTTAATGGTCACAGGAGTTTAGGCGGTTACAGAGCAAGTCTGTACAATGCTTTGCCGATTGAGAGTGTACAGGTTTTGGTGGATGTGATGAAAAATTTAAAATAATTTTCGGAATCAAACTTTGAATTTACTCAGTTAATTTGATACAACATTTATGAAAGTTTTAGCCAACGACGGTATTTCAGAATCAGGCAAAAATGCTTTAGCAGAAGCAGGAATCGAACTGTTAGAAACGCGGGTTTCACAGGAACATCTTGCCAATTTCATTAACGAAAACAATATCGATGTCCTTTTGGTACGGAGTGCGACGAAAGTGCGTCAGGATTTAATAGATGCCTGCCCAGGACTGAAAATCATTGGCCGCGGCGGTGTGGGAATGGACAATATCGACACCGAATATGCAATTGAAAAAGGACTGTATATCATCAATACACCAAAAGCTTCATCTAGGTCTGTCGCGGAAATGGTTTTTGCACATTTTTTCTCGCTGGCAAGATTTCTCCACGAGTCCAACAGATTAATGCCGCTTGAAGGGGAAACCCACTTTAAAGCCTTGAAAAAATCTTTCTCTACCGCTGTGGAACTGGAAGGAAAAACGCTGGGGGTTATTGGTTTTGGCGGAATCGGACAGGAAGTGGTTAAAATGGGAATTTCCTTAGGAATGAAAGTAAAAGTTCTTACCCGTAAACCACGCACCGAAACGCTTTTCCTCGATTTCTTCGACGGGCAGACGCTCAATTTCGAAATTACTTCAACCACCGACTGGGTGGAGTTTCTGAAAGACGTTGATTTCTTAAGCATTAACACCCCAAAATCCGAAAATTACATTTTAGATACTCCTCAATTTGAACTGATGAAAGACGGTGTTTTCATCGTAAATACCGCACGGGGCGGCGTTTTAAATGAGGTGACGCTGCTGGATTTTATTGAATCCGGAAAAATTGCGGGTGCCGCGCTTGATGTTTTCGAAAATGAGCCCACGCCGGAACTGCCGCTTCTCATGAATGCCAACCTGTCTCTTTCGCCGCATTTAGGAGGAAATACAGTTGATGCGCAGGAGAAAATCGGAACAGAACTTGCAGCGCAGATTATTGATATTAAAAATAAACTATAGTAATACAATGCCCATCTTTAAACCTTTTAGGGGAATTAGACCGAGTGAAGATTACGTTGACATATTCCCTACCCATCCGTTAGACAACTTCTCACAAGAAGAAATCAATAAAAAAGCCCAGCAGGAATCATCTTACATTCAGATGATTAAACCTTATGTGGTTAGCAAATCCAAGGATATCGACCGTAATTTACGGAAAATACGTACCAATTTCGAGGAACTTCTGGATGACAAGAAACTCGTGCAGGATAATTCTTCCTATTACCTTTATGAGCAGTTTCTGCCCAATAAATCAGTGTTCCGTGGATTATTAGGTCTGGTAAGTGTTGATGATTTCCGGAATGGAAGAATAAAAAAACACGAATCTACCCTCACCCACAAGAAAGAAAAGCTTGCTTATTATCTTGAAAAAGTGAGTCTTCAGGCAGAACCCGTGCTGCTGACCTATATGGCAAACCCAAAAGTGGAATTGCTCATGAATCACGAGGAAAAGAACGTTCCGGTACTCAACTATCTTGACGATAACGGTGTGCGCCACAAAGTTTGGCGTATCGATAACCGCCTGAAAATGTTGCAGTTTAAGGAAGTCCTGGAGCTGATTGATTCCTTTTATATTGCCGACGGTCACCATAGGATTGGATCTACTGCACTGAATGCAAAAAATCTTCAGGAAAAAAACCGCAAACATACCGGAACGGAGCATTATAATTACGTTTTCAGTTTTATCGTTTCGAACCAGTCGATTAAAATTCATGATTATAACCGACTTTTAAATGATTTAAACGGACTTAGCGAAGCGGAATTTCTTGCAAAAATCGAAGAAAACTTCCTTGTCCACGATAAAGGCGAGACGCCTTATTATCCTTCGCAGAAGTTCCATATCTCCATGTATTTAGGTGGGAAATTCTATTCTCTGCACGTGAAACACGACCTCAGAAAACAACAGAGTGATATGAACGATTTAGATCATTTCCTGCTGGAAGAATTTGTTTTTAAGGACATTTTGGGCATTGAAGATCCTAAAACCACCGACAAAATCACCTACATCAAAGGAAATTCCGGTATTGAAGGCATCAATGAGATCAAAGACAAAGTAGATTCAGGCGAGTTCAAAGTAGGATTCGGAATTTATCCTGTGAGTTTTAATGATCTGTTGAAAGTATCAAATAAAAACATTAAAATGCCTCCGAAATGTACTTATATTGAACCTAAACTCGTAACCGCACTGGTAATGTACGATATGAAACAATAATTACTCATTCAATAAATTTGTTTAAATTTGGTTACCAATTATCCAATTCATGAAACAGATTCTCCTCAAAATACTTCCGCTCTTTCTGGGCGGATTTTTATTTTCACAAGCCACTCAGGATTCTATCCAATTCAAAAATATTTCCGATGAAATATTGGTTCACGGCACTGCGTATGAAAATCTTCGCGATCTTACCCAAAATATTGGTCACCGTTTGAGCGGCTCAGCATCGTATGAGCGTTCGACGGATTGGGCAGTACAGAAACTGAAGGAAGCCGGCGCTGATAAAGTATGGAAGGAAGAAGTAATGGTTCCGGTTTGGGAAAGAGGCAAAGAATCACTTTATATCAAGGTTGGAAAAGGGAACTGGAAAACACTCAGAATGCTGTCTTTAGGAAATTCTGAAGGGACTAAAGGTAAAGATGTAGAAGCTGAAATTATTTTTGTGAAAAATAAAGAAGAATTCGACAGGCTGCCGGCCAGCGCGGTAGCAGGAAAAATTGTATTTTTTAATTACGCTTTTAACCAAAATTTTATCAATACCGGTCAGGCTTACGGCGATGCCGGAATCTACCGTCGTTTCGCTGCCTCATGGGCAGGAAAAAAAGGAGCGAAAGCCGTGATCATACGGTCCCTGTCGTCCGCAGTAGATGATGTGCCGCATACCGGAATGATGCGTTATGATCAGGACGATAAGGTTAAAATTCCTGCTGTTGCTATCGGGCCCAAAAGTGCTGACGAGTTAGAAAAAGCTTTGAAAACCCAGAAAATTGTAGCCAAACTGAATTCTAACTGTGGAATGAAAGGAGAAAAACTTACCCATTCGGTAATTGGTGAAATCACAGGCCATAAAGACAGTAAAGTGATCGTGGTAAGCGGTCACCTGGACTCATGGGATGTGGGCGAAGGCGCGCATGACGATGGAGCTGGGATTGTACAAAGTATCGAAGTCCTCAGAACCTTTAAAAAACTGGGTTTAAAAAATAATCATACGCTTCGGGTCGTGTGTTTTGCCAACGAAGAAAATGGCGTACGCGGCGGGAATACCTACGCAGACAACATCCAGAAGAAAAATGAGAAACATATTTTTGCGATCGAAAGTGAAGGGGGCGGATTTACACCCAGAGGAATAGCATTAGTGATGGATGCCGATAAGCGTGCACAGGTACAGTCCTGGCGTCATCTTTTTCTCCCGTACAGTCTTCATAATTTTGAACTTCAGTATGCCGGAACAGATATTGAACCGATGAGAAAACTTGGAGTTCCTTTAGCAGAGCTTGTTCCTGACTCTCAGCGTTATTTTGAAATTCATCATTCCGAGGAGGATACGTTTGATAAAGTAAATCACCGGGAACTGCTTCTGGGCGCTGTAGCAATGAGTCAGCTAATTTATATGATCGATAAAAACTGGTAATGAGAAAACCCGCATTCCACAAAAGTGTTCTGAATTCCCTGAACGGCATCATCCGAATGCTGAGATCTGAGCGCAATTTTCAGCTTGAGGTTCTGGCGCTATTGATCAATCTGTTTCTAATTGTCTATCTAAAACTTTCCCCGGAGCATGCCTCAATTATTTTTCTTGTGTGCTTTGCTGTTTTAAGTGCGGAAATGCTGAACACTGCAATAGAAAAGTTATGTGATTTCGTACATCCGGAATTCGATAAAAACATTGGTCTCATCAAGGACATTTCGGCCGGCGCTGTGTTACTCCTAGCAATAGCCGCAGTTATTATAGCACTGCTAATTTATCCCCAGTATATTTTTGTGTAATTCATAACTTTCGGCAGCAGTTTTGTAACCGATCCCGAAGATTTCATTCATCCTTTCGACCTTTGTCTCAAACATTTTATATTTCTGGAGTTCTGCTGGATTAATAAGCCAGTCGCAGTTCGCAATTTTGCCCAATTCAGCCTGAGTAGTCATGATGTCATAAGCCCTCGCGGTAATATCAAAAAGATTCCTGAGACTGCTTTCGTCAATAGTTTTCTGCTGAGAAAAATACACTCCGATGTTTTTTCTGCTCACATATTTCAGAACATCCACTGGAAAATTATTCAGAATTCCGCCATCGCTGTAAAGATGATTCCCAATCCTGTACGGCGTTGCCACCATGGGTACGGCACAGGAAGCAATAACCGCATCTACGACTTTTACCTCGCCACCGAAGACTTCCAGCTTACCTGAAATGATATTGGTGGCGGTAACAAATACCTTTTTATCAAGATCTTGAAGTTTTCTGTCTTTAAAAATGGGTTTAAGGTACTTCCCGAAAACATCAGACTGAATGAAGCCGCCTGGCTTGCGGAATGCAAAATGATTCCATTTAAAAAAATAGACAGATTTAAAAAATCCTACGATTTCTTCGGGAGTCTTCCCTGCAGCATACATGGTGGCCACGATTGCTCCGGCGCTGGTTCCGGCCAAAACATCGGGCACAATTCCCTTTTCGTTCAGAAGCTTTATAACTCCTGCATGTGCAATCCCCTTCGAACCGCCGCCACAAAGGGCAAGACCTAAATTGTACATTTAAAAAATTTTGTAGGTCAAAAGTAAAGAAACATTCCTGAAATACGGTCTGTGTACAAAATAAAAAGCCATCTCCGGAGGAAATGGCTAAGATGTTTTCAGATGTAAAATTTACTTTAAAAGGTATTCTTCCATAAAACGGATGACGGCTAGGCGCTGGAAATCTACATTTTCTTTTTTCCGGAAACCGTGTCCTTCATTCTTCGCTTCAAGATACCACACAGTATTTCCCTGTGCTTTCAGTTTATCACGCATCTGCGTAGCTTCCGTTGCCGGAACCCGCGGATCGTTGGTTCCCTGAATGATGAACATAGGTTTTTTAATTTTATCAGTATTGTTCAGCGGTGCAATTTTCGTAAAGAATGCGCTCATTTTCGGATCGCGTTCGTCGCCGTACTCTACTCTTCTCAGGTCGCGGCGGTATTCCTCGGTATTTTTAAGGAAAGTATTAAAGTCGGAAATTCCCACAATATCTACCGAACATCTGATTCTGTCAGCATATTCATAAGCCGTTGCCAGGGTCATAAAACCTCCGTAACTGCCGCCCATAATCATGATCCGGTCTTTATCGAGTTCCGGTTGTTTCGCAATCCAATCGAGTAAAGCACCGATGTCTTTTACCGAATTCATTCTGTTAAAACCATTATCACTGGCAATATATGTTTTACCAAAACCAGAGGAACCCCGCACATTCGGATAGATTAAAGCAACTCCCATTTCATTGGTGTAATAATTACCGGATCCAAGTGATGACGCCATCGACTGCCCTTCCGGACCGCCATGAATATTGATGAGAACAGGTCTTTTGCCGGTAAACTTTTTAGAAACCGGATAATAGAACCCTGTAATTTTCATCCCATCGAAACTGTTCCATTCAATCAGCTTCGGTTCAGACATCTCTGTTTTCTGCATTTCACCCTGTTCACTGTCGGTCCACCTTTCAATTTTATTAGAAGCGAGGTCTAACTTATAAATATCTGCGGAAGAATCGTAGGTAGACTGTGAAAAGTACAGAGATTTACCATCATTCGTGAATTCAAAATTATTGACGAGACCTACCGGAAGACCTTTTATCTCAGAATATTTTTTTGAAGCTGTATCCATTTGATACAGTTTATTCAAACCTCCTTCATTCGTTTCAAAAACGATTTTTGATTTATCTTTGGAAAGCGTATAATTAGACACCTCCCATGGAATTGAACTGGTAAAGTATTCAATTTTTTTTGTTTTAAGATGCATTGATGCCAAACGGTCAAACTCGTTGTCACGGTCGGTTACGTACCAGATTTCATCAGCATTTTTGCTGAATCTTGCACTTCCCTGAACGATTTGTTTTTCGTTTCGGTTCGTTATCGATTCCAGTTTTTTCGTTTCGGTATTAAAAAGATAGAGGTGAGATTCGTTTGCAGAAACATATTCACCAATAATCAGCTTTTTGCCGTCATCGGAAATATCATTAATTCCCCAGCCTCCCCCTTTCAGTTCAAGAACGAGCTTCGTATCCCCGGGCTTAAGAGGATTCATAAAATAAATATCACGGTCGCCGCCATTTCTTTTTGTAGAGGAGAAATAAAATCCGGAACCGTCTTTTTTCCAGGTCATACCGCCGTTTTGTGATCTTCCGCCATCGGTAAGCAGTTTAGATTCCATGGTTTTCAAATCAAGTTTAAAGAGCTGTCCGAATTCGTTTCCTCCGATGTCTTTGGAATAAACCAGATATTCACCTTTTGTAGGTTCATAATCTGCGGAATTGACTGGTTCATCAAAAAAAGTAAGCTGTTTTCTGGCGCCCATTGGCTGAGAAAGTTTGTGCAGCTGATTGGTGGAAGCAAATCTGGTCACCATGATCAGTTCTTTTCCGTTGGGATGAATGGCGGTGAAATTTGCGCCGCGGCTTTCAGAGTATTTTTTGATTTTCTCGCTCAGGCTTTTTGGAATTGCAGGAATGTTTTCGGTAATCAGGTTTTCGTTCGGAACGATGATATCGCTTTTAGACTGGCTGAAAAACAGCGTTCCCGAAAACAACAGGACCGGAAAAAAGTATTTGTAATTCATGGGGTAATTTTTTTGTTAAGATAAGAATTTTTGGACACAAAAAAACCACAGCCTGAACTGTGGTTTTGTTTACTAAAATAGTAATCTTAAATATGAATCACTTCGCCGTAAGCTGCTGCTGCTGCTTCCATGATCGCTTCTGAAACGGTCGGGTGCGGGTGAATAGATTTAATGATTTCGTGGCCTGTCGTTTCAAGTTTTCTCGCGACAACTGCTTCCGCAATCATATCGGTAACGCCCTCGCCAATCATGTGACAACCGAGCCATTCTCCGTATTTCGCATCGAAAATCACTTTAATGAAACCATCGGTATTTCCGTTTGCGGTTGCTTTTCCACTTGCAGAAAGCGGGAATTTACCTACTTTAATTTCGTAACCTTTTTCTTTCGCCTGCTTTTCAGTAAGACCAACTGAAGCGACTTCCGGATGGCAATATGTACATCCCGGAATATTTCCGTAATCGATTTTCTCTACATGAAGTCCTTTGATTTTCTCCACACAGGTAATTCCTTCTGCAGAAGCTACGTGAGCCAGCGCTTGGGTTGGGAGAATATCACCGATTGCATAATATCCCGGAACTGAAGTTTCGTACCATTCGTTAACTAAAACACGGCCTTTTTCAGTTTGAATTCCAACCTCCTCAAATCCTTGTCCCTCTATGTTTGCAGCAATTCCAACAGCAGAAAGTAGAATATCAGCTTCAAGTGTAATGTTTCCAGTCGCGGTTTTTACGTTAGCTTTTACACCTTCTCCACTTGTATCAACGCTTTCAACAGAAGCGTTCGTCATGATTTCAATGCCTGATTTTTTCAGGGATTTTTCAAGATGTTTTGAGATTTCTTCGTCTTCAACAGGAACCACGGTTGGCATAAATTCAACGATGGTCACTTTAGTTCCCATTGAATTATAGAAATCAGCAAACTCAACACCGATTGCACCTGAACCAACAACAATCATCGATTTTGGCTGCTGCGGAAGGCTCAATGCCTGTCTGTATCCGATCACTTTCACGCCATCCTGAGGAAGGTTCGGAAGTTCTCTTGATCTTGCGCCGGTGGCGATGATAATATGTTCCGCGGAATATTCTGTGTTTTTCCCGTCTTTATCTGTTACTGAAACTTTTTTGCCTTTCTGAACTTTAGCAGTTCCCATGATGACATCAATCTTGTTTTTCTTCATCAGGAAAGAAATCCCTCCGCTCATTTTGGTTGCTACACCTCTACTTCTCTGGATTACTTTCGAAAAATCGAACCCTGGATTTTCAATTTTATTCAAACCGTAATCTTCGGTGTGTTTTAAATAATTGAAAACGTGTGCCGACTTCAGCAAAGCTTTGGTTGGGATACAGCCCCAGTTCAGGCAGATCCCGCCTAAATTTTCCTTTTCGATGATGGCGGTTTTAAAACCCAGTTGTGCAGCTCTGATCGCGGTTACATATCCACCTGGGCCACTTCCGATGACAATAATATCGTAGTTCATGTGTTAAAAAATTTAACGCGAATTTACGGAATTTTTTTCAAGGAATGCATCACATTCCTTTTTTACGGCGGTAGCCTGAGTTATTTCATATCATTAATTTAATTTGCAGTGAGCCAAGTCTTTAACTGTTGAATTTCTGAAGTCTGCGTATTAACAATATCATCGCACAATTTCAACAAATCCTTTTGCTTACCGTATTTCAGATAAACTTTGGCCATATCAACCGCGCTTTGATGATGTGGAATCATCTGTTCGGCGTAATCTTTATCAATATCATTATGGATTTTAATGTTTTTATTCATCATCGCGCCCATAGACTGATTGAGTTCCTGTTGAAAAATATTGCTGTCGGGTGAAACTTCGGTTTGATTTTCAAACTTTTTCATCAAGCCAATTTCTTGATCCCGTGCAGCAATAACTTTGCGGGCAAATGTTTTCAATTCTTCATTTTGGCCTTTCTCTAAAAGAAGTTCTGACATTTCAACTGCTCCCTTATGGTGCTCAATCATCATCTTAGCAAAATCTACATCATTATTCCCTGTAGATTTTTCACTGTGCATTTCATCCATCATTTCATCCATAAGCGCAACCATTTCGTTCTTAGTTTCATTTTTCTGATTCTGCTCTGTTGAATGATCCTGAATTTTAGTTTCAGTCTTGCTACATGAAACAGCTAAGAGTGAGGCTATAAGCGGAACAAATATCTTTTTCATAAAATTTAAATTTCACGAAGCAATGCAAGAATAGTGCACAAAAAAAAGCAAACCGAAGTTTGCTTTTTTTATCCCTATATATTAAAATCTATATCGCCGGAAACTGAGCCGGATTAATTTCATTAAACATCGCATATACTTTTTCGACCATATCATCCACACTTGGTTTGCTGAAATAATCGCCGTCACTTGCATAAGCAGGTCTGTGGTTTTCTGCACAAATTGTTAAAGGGTCTGAGTCTAAAAATCTGAAAGCTTTCTGTTTCTCGAGAATCTGTTGAAGAATAAAAGCAGATGTTCCGCCTTCCACATCTTCGTCAATTACCACCAAACGGTTAGTTTTCTTTACACTTTCAGCAATGTCGTGACTGAGATCAAAAGGTATTAATGACTGAATATCAATTACTTCGGCAGAAATACCGATTTTTTCAAGTTCCTCAGCTGCTTCCATTACGATTCTCCATGTGGATCCGTATGTCACTAACGTTACATCTTTTCCTTCCTTGGTTACTTCAATTTTACCGACAGGAACAGTGAATTCTCCGAGGTTATCAGGCTGTTTTTCTTTTAAACGGTAACCGTTCAGACATTCCACGATTACGGCTGGTTCATCACTCTGAAGCATCGTGTTGTAAAATCCTGCAGCTTTGGTCAAGTTTCGTGGAACAAGAACCAGAATTCCTTTTGAAAGATTGATGATTCCAGCCATCGGTGAACCGGAATGCCAAACACCTTCGAGCCTGTGGCCACGGGTTCTGATGATCACCGGCGCTTTCTGTCCGCCTTTCGTACGATACTGAACCGTCGCAAGATCATCGCTCATTCCCTGTAAACAATATAGGATGTAGTCGAGATACTGGATTTCTGCAATCGGTCTGAGTCCGCGCATTGCCATACCGATTCCCTGCCCAAGAATGGTGGCTTCACGAATTCCGGTGTCTGCAATTCGAAGTTCGCCATATTTTTCCTGGAGACCTTCCAATCCTTGGTTGACGTCACCGATATTTCCGGCATCTTCTCCAAACACTAAGGTTTCAGGATATTTCTCAAAAATTTTATCGAAGTTATTTCTGATGACAACTCTTCCGTCTACCGTTTCAGAATTATCGGAGAAAACAGGGGAAATTTCTTTTACATTGGTTGATTTCCACTGAGACTGAGAATAGAGATGCGAAGAATAATTGTCTTTTTCTGTGGCAAAAGCTTCTTTGAATTTATTCTGAACCTCTTTTCTTTCAAATGATTCACTGCCCCGTGTTAAAAGTAATGACTTTCTTACCAAATGGAAAATATCCCGTTTCGACACCGCGATGATTTTGTTGAATTTATCAAGTTCAGCAGTGATTTCTGCGCTTTGATTTTTTAGGTTTTCTACCAATGGAACCACCGAATCTTTCAAAACGGCAATGGATTTCTGATAGTCTTCCCAAGCTTTTTTCTGACCTTCTTTTACAAATTTCTTCGCTTCTTCATTAATATGGTCAAGTTCTTCAGCGGTCGCTAACTGTTCTTCCTTACCTTCAATTTCTATGGAATAATTCAGAATCCATTCCCTGAATTTGTTCAAACCGTCAAATTCACCTTCCCATTTCAGACGTTCCTCATTTTTATATCTCTCATGCGAACCAGATGTTGAGTGACCTTGAGGCTGGGTAACTTCTACAACATGAACCACAACAGGAACACTTTCGGTTCTCGCAAAATGTTCTGCCCGGGCGTAAGCATCAAGAAGTGACGGATAATCCCAGGCTTTTACCTGAATGATTTCGCATCCCTGATTCTGTCCTTCAGTTCTCTGGAACCCTGACAGCATTTCGGCAATATCTGCTTTAGCACGCTGGTTTTGAGTTGGTACAGAAATTCCGTAACCGTCGTCCCAAATAGAAACAATCATTGGAACCTGCAAAGCACAGGCAGCATTCAAAGCTTCCCAGAAATGTCCTTCAGCGGTTGATGCATCACCAATTGTACCGAAAGCAACTTCATTTCCGCCGTTGGAAAATTTTTCTGAACCTTCGAATTTGACTGATTTATATACTTTGGAAGCTAATGCAAGTCCTAAAAGCCTCGGCATCTGACCTGCGGTTGGTGAAATATCTGATGAAATATTTTTTTGCTCCATTAAGTTCTTCCAGCTGCCGTCTTCGTTCAGACTTCGGGTCGCATAATGACCATTCATCTGGCGACCGGCAGAAGCGGGTTCGCGCTCAACACTTGTATCTGCGTATAACTGGGCAAAAAAACTTTCTACGCTTACAGCATAAATCGCCATGGCAAAAGTCTGGTCCCGGTAATATCCGGAACGGAAGTCACCATTTTTAAAGACCTTAGCCATTGCGAGTTGCGGAAGCTCTTTCCCGTCTCCGAAAATACCAAACTTCGCCTTGCCGGTAAGTACTTCACGTCTCCCTAGATAAGACATCTCGCGCGAAATTCTGCCGAGTTTATAATCAGCTAAAATCTGGTTTTTAAAATCCTGAAAAGAAATCTGTTGGGTTTCAATATAGGTGGCTTCCATAAATAAGGGATATTTTACAAAGGTACGAAATTAAGGAAACTTGATTAAACGACAAGCGGGAGGATGTAATTGTTCTATAAAAAGATTCTTCCGCGAAGATCGCGGAAGAACCAAACACAAATGATGAAAAAAAAATATTTAGTTTA
Source organism: Chryseobacterium sp. HSC-36S06 (assembly GCF_024171485.1). GTDB lineage: Bacteria > Bacteroidota > Bacteroidia > Flavobacteriales > Weeksellaceae > Kaistella. The sequence goes on along the minus strand of NZ_JALJZX010000002.1, from coordinate 374,288 downwards.
GGGGTTTACTTTTTTGGTGGTGGAGCTGTCTCGCCATCTACGAATGATGCAGCAGGCTCGCCTGGCTCCAGAGACGCAGGATTTTCATCTTTATTACTGCTAGAATTTTTGGATGAGTCCTGTACTTTTTGTAATGTTGCTATTTCTTCAGGTGATAAAACGTCATCAGCTTGTCTACATGATTGGAATGATATAGCAGTGATAAGTACTGCGGTGATAAGTGCAAATTTTTTCATACTTTTAATTTTTACAAATGTATTGTCGAAAGCGATTATAAAGCAAATTATGCAACCGTTAGTTTTTAAAAAACAACAAGTATATTTTAAATTAGCTGCTGGCATTTTAAAAAAAATACAGTAAAATTGTAAAAAACAAGCCATTAAAATAAATAAACCACTATAAATCAGTCAGTAAGACATCATGCAGTTGAAATTTAAATTAACAGTTCTTTTTCTCTTTTCTCTTGTTATTTTCAACAATTTCCCGGCTCAAAAGTCGCTTAACTCTAATTTGAGTAATGAAGACATTGAAAAAAAGATTGATGACAATATCGGCAATCCTGGAGAATTGTGGAAACTCATCAATTTTTACATTCTTAAATCAAAGAAAGAACAAAACAATGAAGCTTTATTCTACGCATATCGATATGCTAGTGTCCACGCTATTTATCCATTAAATATAAGATATGCTGACAGTGCCTTGACAACTGCTAAAAAATCTGATATTAAAAAGATATTGATTGATGCATATCTAAATCATGGGAACATAAATATGGCAGAAGAATTTTATGAAAAAGCTCTTGATGATATTTTGGTAGCAAATAAATTATCCCAGCAATATGGTAATGATTACATTTTTAATAAAACCGTTTATTACATCGCGCAAAACAAGATTTACCTCGGCCAATATGAAGATGCTAAAAAAGAACTGCTAGTATGTTTAAAGTTTTTTAAAGCTAACCTGCATAATGCGACAGCTTTAGGGAAAAATTACCAAATGTATTATATCTATTCCCTGATGAGTCTTATAGACTCGAATACAAAACTCTCCGCTTTCGAAGAAAATGAAACTTTATTAAAGGAAGCATTTGATTACATAAACGAAAATAAACTTAATCAGTACCTTCCTTACTTTATCTCCTCTGAAGGAACAAATGCTTATTATTTGAGGGATTATAATACGGCAATTTCAAAATTATCCGAAGCTATCAGGTTATACAATGACCAATGGGATCATAATACCGAAGTTTATTATTTAGGTCTCTCCTACTGGCATATTGGTAAGCAGCAACTGGCTGTAAAATATCTGGAAGAAATCGACAAACATTATGAAAAAACAAAAAAACTTGATCCGCAGTTTCGCTCGGCGTATGAAATACTGATCAAATATTATAATTCTATAGGTGATACCAAAAAACAATTGGAATATATCAACAAACTGATGTTCCTCGACCGTTCCTACGAGAAAAACTACAAGTATCTCTACGAAAGAATTGTTAAGGAATATGATACCAAAAAACTTATAGCCGAAAAAAACAGAATTGAAAGTACGCTGCAAAATCAGAGAGTTATCTTTTTTGTATTAATTATTGTACTTCTTGGTATTTTTCTGTTTTTCGGATACCGGATCTATAAAGAAAAGCAGAATTACAAAAAGCGTTTCGAAGCGATCCTCGCGCAACAGAGTACGGAAGACGCTACTACAGCACCTAGATTATTGAATGAAATTCAAATTAAGAGTCCACAGAAATTTAACTACGAGTTTTATAATAAAATTCCAGGTCTCAATCCCATTTTTGTTGAGAGCATTCTGAAGCAACTCGAAAATTTTGAAAAGGAGGAGAAATTCCTTGATTCGCAGGTTTCACAAAAATCACTGAGTGAGGACTTTGGTACCAATTCCACTTACTTTTCAAAAATCATCAATACCTACAAAGGGAAAAACTTTACCCTTTATATCAATGACCTCCGTCTTGATTACATTATCGACCATTTGAAAAATGATGTGAAATATCTAAATATGGATGTGAAAGAACTTGCATCTCTTGCGGGATTCTCGAGCGCAGAGAATTTTTCTGATCATTTCCGCAGGAAATTTGATCTTAAACCTTCCGTCTTCATCAAAATGATGAAAGAAAAACTTTAAGATCTAATTTTCAATAACAGGAATTCAGCAAGGCAAAATCTTAGACTTTTGCAGAAAAAAAACCGGCACCAAATAAATTGGTGCCGATTTTCTGTAAAACGTAAAATTTAAAATTATAAAATTAATTTTTAAGGTTAGCAGTAAGATCTAAATCAGATTTCATGATCAATTCATCTATAATATCAAATGCTCTCTGTTCATCCTGCAGATTTACCATCAGTTTAATGGTGTTCGCAGTAGGTGTAGTAGTGAATGACATATACTTATCATTTAAAAAGGAGGTAATATTGTTGGCATCCAAACGGGCTTTAATCAATTGAATTTCCGACGGTTTTTCACTTTCAAATACCGATACTCTCGTTTTTCTTTCCATAATCGTTTCATTTTGAACACTAAATGTAGAAAAATATTCTGAGAAACTATGTTAAGATTTTATTAAATTGCTACTCACTAAGTACAAATTAAATTTTACTGATATTATCCGCAATTTTATCAAGTGCAATTTGAATTTCTTCCCTGGTAACATTTAGATGTGGACGGAAGCGGATCGAATTATCGCCACATGCCAGTACAATTAATCCGTCATCGTATAAAATTTCCCTCATTTTATCACGCGCAGCTCCACTTGGTAAGTTAATCGCGCACATTAAACCGCGACCCCGGGCTCCTGAAATCTTATCCGGAAACTGAAGTTCAAGTTTTTTCAGTCCATCTAAAAGATAATTGCCCACTACCCTTGCGTTTTCAACGAGGTTTTCTTTTTCTATAACTTCCATCACCAACTGAAAACGAAGCATATCTATAAAATTACCGCCAAATGTTGAATTGATTCGGGAACTCTCGCGGAATACGTTGTTCGGGATTTCATCAAATTTTTCTTTATTGGCTAACACTCCGCAAACCTGCGTTTTCTTTCCGAAAGAAACAATATCTGGTTTTACAGTGAAATGCTGAAATGCCCACATCTTTCCGGTGATTCCGATTCCGGTCTGTACTTCATCAAAAATAAGGAGAACCTCATTGTCGTCACAGATATTTCTTAATCCCTGGAAGAATTCGTCGCGGAAATGGTGATCACCGCCTTCTGCCTGAATAGGTTCAATGATGATACATGCCACCTGATCGGGATTGGTTAAAATCGCTTCCTGAATATGCAGCAATGCTAACTGTTCGTTTTTAATGGTTTCTTCTAAATTTTCTTCAGTGATCGGAAAATTGAGATGTGGATTTATGATTCTCGGCCAGTCGAATTTTGGGAAATACTGATATTTTCTTGGATCTGAAGTATTGGTTAAACTTAGAGTATAACCGCTTCTGCCGTGAAATGCCTGTTTGAAATGGATGCAGATTCCAGCTTCGGTATCTAAACCTTTTTCGAAATTTTTCCGGGTTTTCCAGTCGAAGCAGGCTTTCATTGCGTTTTCTACCGCCATAGTTCCCCCTTCAATAAAAAAGGTGTACTGAAGTTCTTCCGGAATTGCAACGCGGGAAAAAACGTCCATGAAATCTGCGAATTCCTGGGAGTAAACATCGGCTAAAGTCGGTTTGTTCACCGCCATTTTGCCAAGCCACGCCGATTTTTCCACCAAATACGGATGGTTGTAGCCAATGGAAGCCGAACCAAACATGGAAAACATATCGAGGAACTCTTTTCCGGTGTTACGGTCGTGGATCCAGCTTCCGTGGGATTTTTCAATATCCATTACAAAATCGAAACCGTCGGCAAGCATATGTTTAGAAAGGGTTTCTTTTACTTTATTGGTGGTTTGTGGGTGAGATGCAATTGCGTCATTCATATTTTTAGTTTTTGTACCTGAGATTTGGTTGTTTTAAATTTATTAATTTGAGTCCCTTCGCAACCCGGCCTGAGTGGAGCTCTTTTTGTGCAGCAAAGCGGAACAAAAAAGGTTCCGGAGGACGGATCAGTTGCCCAAATAATTTTTATACTGCTATAAATCGAATTTGATTCCCTGAGCAAGCGGTAAACTTGCAGTATAATTGATGGTGTTGGTCTGGCGTCTCATGTAATATTTCCATACATCTGAACCGGATTCCCTACCGCCGCCGGTTTCCTTTTCGCCACCAAAAGCTCCACCGATTTCTGCTCCTGAAGTCCCTATATTCACGTTTGCAATTCCACAGTCGGAACCTGCCTGAGAAAGGAACAATTCAGCTTCACGAAGATTCTGGGTCATAATTGCAGAACTTAATCCCTGCGGAACATCGTTCTGAATCGCGATTGCTTCATCAAGCGTTTTGTATTTAATAAGGTATAAAATAGGTGCGAAGGTTTCGTGCTGAACGATCTCGTAAGAGTTTTCGACTTCGGCGATGCATGGTTTTACATAGCAGCCGGATTCGTAATTTTCACCTTCCAGAACTCCACCTTCAACAGCAAATTTTCCGCCTTCTTTCCTGCATTTTTCAATGGAATCGAGATATTGTTTTACCGCATCCTTATCGATCAAAGGTCCAACGTGATTATTCTCATCCAGTGGATTTCCAATTTTTAATTGTCCGTAAGCTTTTACCAGACGGTTTTTCACTTCATCGTAAACGGATTCGTGAATAATTAAGCGTCTTGTAGAAGTACATCTTTGTCCGGCAGTTCCCACCGCACCAAACACGGCGCCGATGATCGACATATCCAGATCTGCGTTTTCGGTAATGATGATTGCGTTGTTTCCGCCAAGCTCCAGGATTGATTTCCCGAATCTTTCAGCCACATTTTTTCCGACGATACGTCCAACCTTAGTTGAACCCGTAAATGAAACAAGTGCAACATTTCTGTCGTTAACGAGTTGCTCACCAATTCTGTGATCGCCGACAATCATCGTTGAAATTCCTTCCGGAAGATTATTTTCTTTTAAAACTTCATTAATGATATTCTGACATGCGATTGCGCAAAGCGGAGTTTTTTCTGATGGTTTCCAGATGGTTACGTTTCCGCAGATCCAGGAAAGTGCTGTATTCCAGGACCAAACAGCTACGGGAAAATTGAAAGCTGAGATAATTCCTACAATTCCCAGCGGGTGATACTGCTCATACATACGGTGACCGGGTCTCTCAGAATGCATGGTGTAACCGTGAAGCTGGCGGGACAAACCAACTGCGAAATCGCAGATGTCAATCATTTCCTGAACTTCGCCAAGTCCTTCCTGAAGCGATTTACCCATTTCATAAGAAACAAGTTTACCTAAATCATCTTTGTATTCGCGGAGTTTAAGTCCGAACTGTCTTACCAACTCGCCTCTTTTCGGCGATGGAATCATCCGGAATTCTTTGTATGCTGATTTGGCCTTTTCTATGACCGTATTATAATCTTCAGTACTTGCTGTTTTTACTGTAGCAATAAGTTTTCCGTCGGTCGGAGAATAACTTTCGAGCAAATCACCGTTGGCAAAATAGTTACCGCCGGAGGAAACGCCATTATTCTGTTTGGAAATTCCTAAATTTTTAAGTGATTCTTCGATACCGTAATCGATCGTTTTATGAGACATAAATTTTAATTTGAATTGCCACTAAAGATAGGGTTTTTGGCGAACTCTGAAAAATTTTTAACACTTTTAATCGACAACAACAGCGGATCTGATTTCAGTCAGTCCTCAATTATAACAAATTGGCAAAGAAAATGATTATTTTTGCTGAAAATGAGAATATGGAAAATCAGGAACCCAATAACAACGGAAGTTCGAAAATGAAATTATGGTTTAAGCGTTTGGGGATAGGCGGTTTAATATTTTTCACCCTGAAGGGAATTGTCTGGCTTTTTGTATTTTATTTCGGGGCAGAAATGTTTCAGGAATGTGCCGGAAAATAAATTACCAGTTTTCTTTTCTGATTTCGTACACCACGTTTATTTTAGGTAATTCACCGAAATAAGCAATCTCCTCTTCCCCCACTTTTTCGGCTCCAAGTCTTTCCATCGCGACCTGAGAACGAATATTTTCTTTTCCAACATGGAAAATAACGGTTTCTACATACTGAAATATATAATTCAACATCAGTTTCTTGACCTGTGGATTAACATTTTTACCCCAGAAATCGGTTCCGTAAAAAGTATAACCAATCAGAATTGAACTGTTTTCTTCATCGAAATCATAAAATCTTGTACATCCTAAAACTTCGCCGGAATCTTTACTCACCACCAAAAAAGCGCCTTTGCTTTCCATAGCGCCTTTGAAAAAATTCTCGAAGACCTCCCTTTTATAACGCTCTTTATTTGGATGCTGTTCCCAAACTTTAGGATCGGACGCAACAACGTATAACCTTTCAAAATCGTTTTCCTGTAATGGAATCAATTTGAAATTTTCGTTTTCCAATATGGGCTGAATGGAGAAATTCATGATTTTTTTTTGCTTATTATTCTATTATCAATTTAAAAGAGAATTGCTTTTTCCAGTTCCAGCAGTTTCTGTTTTCGCCAGATCCCGCCGCCGTAACCGGTGAGCGTTCCGTTGGTGCCAATCACTCTGTGACATGGGATGATGATGGAAATTTTGTTGAGACCATTGGCATTTGCCACGGCCCTTACGGCTTTTGGATTGCCCAGGATATTCGCCTGTTCCTGGTAACTTCTCGTGGTTCCGTAGGGGATTTTACGAAGCACTTCCCAGACACTTTTCTGGAATTCAGTTCCCACGGGCGATAGCGGAACAGTAAAATCCTTGCGTTTTCCCTCGAAATATTCGGCAAGTTGTTTTTCTAAAGTTTTGAAGTGCGGATTTTCACCCTGAATGATGTTCGCATTAAAATGTTTCGAAATCTCTTTCAGTTCCGTGGGGAGTGCTTTCCTGTCGGAAAACTCCAGCATACAGATTCCGTTTTCATCAGCGCAGGCAATCATGGTTCCCAGTGGAGTTTCAATTCTTTTTAAATCCACCACTTTTTCACTCTTGGAATTCTTTGGTGAAACTCCGAAGATATTTTTAAAACTTTCATTAAATCCGCTCAGACTCTCATATCCGCTGTTGAAGGCAGCGCCAGTCACATTCTCCCCGGAATTCAGTTTCTTAAAAGCCGAATTCAGCTTAAATATCCGCTGGAACGCATGAAAGGTCATGCCGTGGTGCTTCATGAACCACCGCCGGACGGTTGCGGGTTCCAGACCTCTGTTCACCAGATCGAAATCTTTAAATTTCAGAGAAGGATCCGCCGCCAGTTCGCTCAGCAAATACTGAATGCCTTGAGGAGTTTCATCCGGATTTTCAAGGGGCTTGCAGACTTTACAGGGCCGATACCCTTTCAGGATTGCATCTTTGGTATTGCTGAAAAACTCCACATTTTCAAACTTCGGTTTACGCGCTGTACAGGTCGGCCGGCAGAAAATCCCCGTGGTTTTCACGCCCATCCAGAAAACGCCTTCGAAATCGGGGTTTTTATCCAAAGAAGCCTGATACATTATTTCGTTAGAAAGTTCCATGATGTAAATTTAAAGCAAATTTAGGTCGGTATGAAAAACTTTACAACCGAAAAATTGACAGGTATTTTTTTAGTGCTGAATAAAAAAATGTCTCAAAAGAATGAGACATTTAATTTATTTTTTGCGGGTGTCCGTAAACTCATAGGAGTCGTTGTTCATACCGACACTAATACTTTGTGATTTGAATTTTACCTGATTTTCATTGGGAACAGAATAGGTATAAACATCTGTTTTCCCTGATTCTTCGTGATATTCGTAGAATTTATTTCCTTCGATCCACCAGTTTCCGGTTTCCTGGGTTTCCTGGGTTCTGCCGTTTTGGGTAAAAACAAAGTTTAAAACAAAAGTACCGTCTGCATTCCGTGTCATATCTCACTTTTTTTCGATTCCATCAATTTGCTGATCTTTTTCGGAACCAGACCAAACGCCGACTAAGCGGTTATCGATTTTTTTACCGTTTTCCAAAGTTTTCAGTTGGGTTGTACATGAAGCGAAAAAAAGCACCATTAGTAAAAGAGAAATACCCGATTTTAAAATTTTTGACATATTTATTTAATTATTATTTTTTTGCTGCTGCATCTCTTTCGATCTGTCTGATTTCTTTTAATTTTTCTACCACTTTAGTCATCACCTCAGAATTAGCAACTTTGATCGGAACCGTAATTTTTGCGAGATCCCATTTGATCACCATGTCCAGGGAATTCTCATCCAAAGGATTTAATTCAACTGCAAACCATTCCTGCTTTTCTGACAGTTTCTGCACGGGCACGGTAATGTCGGTTACGTTGAGTTTTTCGTCGTAAGCGTAAGCGCCCCACTGCTGAGCATCTTTGTTCAGGATGACTTTCCATTCTTTATCAGTTGGGATCACAAACAGTCCGTAAGTTCCTGCCGGAACTGTTTTGCCGCCGAAGCTTACAGGTTGTGCAAAGGTAATTTTAGTCGCGCCGTTGGCCCCCGCTCTCCAAAGCTTATTGTAGGGTACAAGTTCGCCGAAAACCTTTCTGCCCTTCACTCCCGGTCTTCCATAATCTACAGAAATTTTAGAAGTTGAAAACTGCTGTTCAACAGTCTGTCTCGGGCTGGCCGCCGGAAGCGTATGCTGAGCGTACGCAAAAAGCGTTGAGGAAATAAATGCTGCAATCAATAGTTTTTTCATAGAATAATTTTTTTTAAAGATAGAAAATTATCGGTAAACGGAAATATAACTTTAAAAGCTTTTCGAACGGTAAATTAATATTTATTTATTTTTCTTTAAACCAATCTTCAGGAACTCTTTACATTCTTTTTTAACAGTTTCCGGTTCCACGACTGTAAGGCACTCAGCATCGGTATCTCAGTTTTTGAACGCTGCAGCAAGGAAAACTTAATTCTGTTTTTCGACTTGCCTGGAAAAAGAGATAACATTATTTTACTTACCAGACGACCATGCACTTTGTCAAAGTTTTAAAGAGCATAATAATACTTTGACAAATTTCAAAGGAAAAAACCCCTTACTACCGAAACAAACTTTGGCAAAGTGCCAATGCGTGTGAACAGAACTTTGGCAAAGTCATTCATCGCGCGTTCGCTCCTCCGCCACCATTCCCAATCCTTCTGCCATTTCCTCTGCTTCACCCACCGTTACCTGCCCGGGCAGCAGCCAGTCGCGGAGTTGGGCGAGTTGCTGGTTTTTATAAGGCTCCTACTTTGCCAAAGTTGATTGCGGTTTTCAACTTATACTAATGCTGATCCTCCACCTTCAGAAATTCCCGTGACTGAAACTTCCAAAATTCAGGCATCAGTTGAATCTGGTGTCGCCGACTCCTGATGTGCTCTAAAAAAAACGCAGGTATCGGGAGCTGAAATTTACGGATGGCAATATTTCATTCCAATGAAAATTTTGTTTCATGCGGATGAAACTTTTATTTTGTACGGATGAAACTTTTTTTTAAGTACAGCAATCTGAAGGAAACAGGAGGTCGGGTACGGTGTCGTAAATAGCAATGAGATCCTGCCGGATCAGGCTGTACTTGGCGGAAGGAAGGTTTTGTGCCGCCCGGTGCAGTCCGCTCACGAAATATTCGGGTGCATCATCCCTGTAATAGGGGCACCGGACAAGATCTTGACCACCGAGATGAGCTGGATTGACCAGCAGAAAAACATCCCGCTCCGGCGGTGCCAGTGAGAAAGCCAGATACCGGATGCAGAAAGCGCTCCTGGGGCATGCTTCCAGCATACAGTGCTGAAATTGTAGGGAAAACATATGGTATTCCACGGTCGGGCGACGTTCTTTCATGGGCTGAATCTTTACTACAATATTCTCTAAAAAATTTCAGATGACCTTGCATATTCTTAAAGTATCCGGGGACAAAAAAGTTGCGGACCGCCATCCTACTTCTTGATGTATTTCGGGAAGATTTACCGGATAAATCAGCCTGTAAAGCATCGTGTGAACGATCCGACTGATTATAGAACACCACACCCCCTTACCCGGTCTCTTCCGTTTTCAGCAGTTTCAGGTCTGTTCTGCGCGCTCTTGCCCAGAAGATTTGCCGGCAACATTCATCAACTTTTTTATCCGGGTGCTTTCCGGAACCTTTTAAATTCCTTCCCCCGAAATCACAAAAAAATCCTGTTAAAATATACAACAGGATAGGTCTCTATGTAGAAAAATGTTTTGATTTTCCTGGAAAATTCTGTTCGATAACCAGAACGTATGTTCCTGTTTTTGCTGTACTTTGTTTAAAAAATTTTGTAGATGCAGCGATGCTCCCCGGACCGGATATGCTGTACCCTTTCAATTTGAAATCCGTTTCCAATCAACTTTTTGAAATTTGATAATTCGGCATCGCAAAACCCATGGCATTCTGCAGCAGCCGCACCAATCGGACAATGGTTCTGTATAAAAAAGTATTCCCCGTTTTCGGTCTTCCATTCTGCCATATAGCCTTCTTCTGAACGTATTTTGCTGAGATGCTCCAGCCGTTCTTCCATGGTTTTGCTGTGCTGTGTTTGCTGTTCATACCGTTCGTAAACCTGGTTTTCACGATCATTGATCATTAAATCTACCGCATTTTCACCCAAGAGTTTTTTTACAGAACGCAGCAGTTCTACAGTTACCGTGGCATGAGTATTGGGGAATTTTGAAAGTCCTTTCTGAGATAAAGAATGATAAGTAACCGGCCTGCCTACGCCTACATTTTTCTGGATGTTTTTAACCAAATCCATTTCTGTCAGTTTCAGGAGATGTAACCGGGCACCCTCCTTGGTTATTCCCAGTTCCATAGCCAGAGTAGCAACAGAAATCTCGCCGCGTCCTTTTAAAATCATTAAAATCCGATCGGTCACACTTTTTTTCATTTCATTTAAAATACTTGTTAAATTATGAAGGGTAAAGATAATCAATCTTAAGCAACCATAACGTATTCAAATAAAAAAGTGACAAACATGATAAAAATCCTACTTATTAAAACAAGTTTTTCCTTGTTTTATTATCTTGTTTAAGGTATCTTTGAACTGCATATTAATCAGAAATATAAACTTTTAAACTTTTATGAGTATGAAAAAATTAAAACAACTCTCAGTAGTAGCAATTGCAGGTATGATGATGGTAGCCTGCGGACAGAATAAAACCGAAGAGCAGGTAAGTTCAACTCCTGAAACCGAAACAGTAACCTCAGCAGAGGAACCCGCCGCCTCGCAGGACCAGGATACCATAGAAGTTGCCCTGAACGCTGAAGACACGATGAAATTCGATAAGAGCGAAATTAAAGTTCCGGCAGGGAAACTTATCCGTCTCACTTTACACCATGTTGGTAAACTTCCAAAATCTTCAATGGGTCACAATTTTGTATTGCTGAAACAAGGTACTGATGTTACCGCGTTTGCCACCAAAGCCGTACAGGAAGGAAAAGCGCCTGATTTTGAAGTCCCCGAAAGTTTGTTACCCGAAGTTATTGCACATACCAAAACCATTGGTGGCGGAGAAAGCGTAACGATTGAGTTTACGGCGCCTGAAAAAGGCACTTATGATTTTATTTGCTCATTCCCGGGACACGCCGCAATGATGAACGGCAAACTGATTGTAGAATAACAGCCGTATTTTAAGAATTAAAAATTCTCATTCAGAACCCTTCCATACAAACAAAAAAACGCGCCCCTCAGGACGCGTTTTTTTCAATACCGACAGATTTACATCTTCTCCATCTTAAAACTCATGCTTTCAATGACTTTCAAAATTGCTTCTACCGTATCCATCGAGGTAAGACATGGAACGCCATTTTCTACGGAAGTTCTGCGGATCTGGAAACCGTCTCTTTCGGACTGTTTTCCTTTAGTCATCGTGTTTACAATATACTGTACTTTTCCGGTCTGGATAAGATCAATCAAGTTAATTTCAGGATTTTCTTCGATTTTATATCCGATTTTTGTTCGAACTCCATTTTCTTCGAAGAACTTTGCCGTTCCCTCGGTTGCCCAGATCTTAAAACCAATTTCCTGAAAACGTCTCGCCACTTCACAGGCTTCTTCTTTATGTTTATCCGCAACGGTGAAAAGTATCGCACCGTGTAGCGGCATTTTTCGTCCTGAGCCAATCAAACCTTTATACAGGGCTTTTTCCAAAGTGGTGTCTTTCCCCATCACTTCTCCTGTGGATTTCATTTCAGGTCCGAGAGAAATATCTACTTTGGCTAATTTTGAAAAGGAGAATACCGGAACTTTTACGAAAATTCCTTCTTTATTCGGAGCCAAGCCGTTTTTATAACCTAAGTCTTTTAATTTTTTTCCGAGAATTACTTTAGTTGCAAGATTTGCCATCGGTATTTCGGTAATTTTAGAAAGGAAAGGTACTGTTCTGCTCGATCTTGGATTTACTTCAATTACGTATACGTTCCCTTCAGAAAGGACATACTGAATATTCATTAAACCAATCACATTCAAGCCTTTCGCCAGTCTTTCGGTATAATCAACTAGTGTTGCAATCTGTTCTTCAGAAATATTCTGGGGAGGATAAACCGCTATGGAATCTCCAGAGTGAACTCCGGCTCTTTCAATGTGCTCCATAATTCCAGGAATCACGACGGTTTCACCATCAGAAATCGCATCAACTTCCACCTCTTTTCCGGTTAAATAACGGTCGATCAAAATAGGATGTTCCGAACTTTCCTTCACCGCATTCGTCATGTAATGGCTGAGATCTTTTTCATCATACACAATTTCCATTGCTCTTCCACCCAAAACGTAACTCGGACGAACCAACACCGGGAAACCAATTTCGTTCGCAATGACCAAAGCTTCTTCTTTGGTAAAGCAGGTTTTTCCCAAAGGCTGTGGAATTCCCATTTCCTGAAGTGCGGCTTCAAATTTATTCCGGTTTTCAGCGCGGTCTAAATCTTCCAGGGAAGTCCCAAGAATCTGAACTCCGTGTGCAGCTAATTTATCAGCTAAATTAATTGCAGTCTGTCCGCCAAACTGCACCACAACACCTTTTGGTTTTTCAAGTTCGATGATGTTCATTACATCTTCTTCCGTTAAAGGTTCAAAATAGAGTTTGTCGGAAATCGAGAAGTCTGTAGAAACAGTTTCAGGATTATTATTGATGATAATGGCTTCGTAGCCAAGCTCTTTAATCGCCCAAACCGAGTGAACTGTCGCATAATCGAATTCAACGCCCTGCCCGATCCTGATTGGGCCGGAACCGAGAACGATTATTTTTTCGCGGTCGGATGGGATACTTTCATTTTCTTCTTCGTAAGTTCCGTAGAAATAGGGTGTTTCGCTTTCGAACTCTGCAGCGCAGGTATCAACCATCTTGTAAACAGGCATTACTGCGTTATTTTTTCTGAAATCAAAGATGGTTTTCTGATCTGATTCCCAAAGATGAGCGATATGCAGATCTGCAAACCCTAGTTTTTTGGCCTGCAACAATATTTCCTTATCGAACTTATTTTCAGTTATTACTTTTTCAAAATCAATAAGTTTTTTGATTTTCCAGATGAAAAATTTGTCGATCTTACTCCACTCCACTATTTTTTCCCAATCGTAACCTCTTCTTAGCGCATCACCAATGATGAAAAGCCTCTCGTCATCACAAACGCGGATTCTTCTTTCAATTTCTTCGTCGGTTAACGCTTCTGCCTGTTTGGTTTTTAATCCTATATGTCTTAAACCTGTTTCCAGAGAACGGATGGCTTTCTGTAAAGATTCTTCGAAATTTCTTCCGATAGCCATTACTTCTCCGGTCGCTTTCATTTGTGTGGAAAGTCGGCGGTCTGCTGTTTCAAATTTATCGAACGGAAATCTCGGGAATTTCGTTACCACATAATCCAGAGCCGGCTCGAAACAAGCGTAAGTCTTACCTGTCACCGGATTCATGATTTCATCCAGCGTTAAACCTACCGCGATTTTTGCTGCAATTTTAGCAATCGGATATCCAGTTGCCTTACTCGCTAAAGCTGAAGAACGCGAAACCCGCGGATTAACCTCAATGATGTAATATTGAAAAGAATGCGGATCCAAAGCCAGCTGTACGTTACAACCCCCTTCAATTCCTAATGCACGGATAATCTTTAAAGAAGAATTTCGCAGCATCTGATATTCCCGGTCTGATAAAGTCTGCGAAGGCGCCACCACAATGGAATCTCCGGTATGAACTCCGACCGCATCAATGTTTTCCATGTTACAAACGACGATCGCGTTGTCGTTTTTGTCGCGCATTACCTCGTACTCGATTTCTTTGAAACCGGCGATTGATTTTTCGATCAGACATTGAGTAACTGGTGAATATTTCAGACCGAAACTTGCGATTTCCTTCAGTTCATCGTCGTTGTTTGCAATTCCGCCACCTGTTCCTCCCATTGTAAAAGCCGGACGCACAATAACAGGATAACCGATATTATGGGCAAATTCCAAAGCTCCCTGAACGGTATTTACAATATCAGAATCCGGAACAGGTTCGTTGAGTTCTCTCATCAGTTCACGGAACAAATCGCGGTCTTCAGCCTGATTGATCGCAGAAAGTTTTGTACCCAACACTTCCACTTTACATTCTTCCAAAATCCCGGAGTTCTGCAGTTCTACCGCCATATTCAGGCCGGTCTGTCCGCCTAAAGTAGGCAAAAGTGCATCCGGACGTTCCTTTCGGATGATATGACTTACGAACTGAAGTGAAATAGGTTCAATATAAACTTTGTCGGCAATTTCGACATCGGTCATAATGGTGGCAGGATTAGAATTAATCAGAATCACCTTATAACCTTCTTCTCTAAGCGCCAGACAAGCCTGTGTTCCTGCATAATCAAATTCAGCTGCCTGTCCGATAATAATGGGACCGGAACCGATAACGAGGATTGTTTTTATGTCGTTTCTTTTCATTTTTTTATTCCTAAGATTTATTTGGCTTTAAACTCCTGCATCAATTCAACAAAATCATCAAAAAGATAATTGGCATCTTCAGGACCTGGACTTGCTTCCGGGTGATACTGTACGGAAAAACACGGATGAATTTTGTGTCTCAAACCTTCGTTGGTTCTGTCATTAAGTGCAATATGCGTTTCTTCCAGATCTGTATTTTTCAGTGACTCCTGATCTACCGCGTAACCATGATTCTGGGAAGTAATGGCGACTCTGTTTTTCTTTAAATCCAAAACCGGATGGTTCCCGCCACGGTGACCGAATTTAAGTTTAAATGTTTTTGCGCCACATGCCAAACCAATCAGCTGATGCCCCAGACAGATTCCAAAAATCGGAACTTTTCCGAGCAAACCATTGATCAGTTCCGAAGCACCTTTCACATCTTCCGGATCGCCGGGTCCGTTGGAAAGCATGATTCCGTCGGGATTCATGAGCAAAATTTCCTCAGCAGTAACATTTTGGGAAACAACTTTTACGTCGCAGTCTCTTTGTGCAAGTTCACGCAGAATACCGAGTTTCGAACCGAAATCTACCAAGACCACATTCAAACCTCTTCCTGGATTTGCGTATGCTGTCTTTGTGGAAACCATTTCCACCTGATTTATTGGAAAATCGGTTGATTTTAAGGTTTCAATGACGGAATTTTCGTCCGCATTTTCATCTACGATTTTACCTTTTACCACGCCTTTGCTCCGTAAAACTCTGGTCAGCCTTCTGGTATCAATTCCGGAAATTCCGGACAATTTCTTTTTCTGAAAAAACTCGTCAAGCGTAAGCTGATTTCGAAAATTCGACGGAAAATCGCAAAGCTCTTTTACAATTAAACCTTTAATCGCGGGTTCGAGGCTTTCGTAATCATCCCGGTTAATTCCGTAATTTCCGATGAGCGGATAGGTCATACAGACAATCTGACCACAATAGGACGGATCGGAAATAAGTTCCTGATATCCTGTCATTCCGGTGTTGAAAACCACTTCCCCATCGGTATCCAGATTGGCTCCGAAACCTTCACCGTGGAAAACTTCACCGGATTCTAATATTAATTTCTTTTTCATTTCTATTTCTAAAACTTTAAACTCACCTGAGTGAATTTTATCAATTTATTTAAATTTAAATCCTTTCGATTCCAGAGCATCTTTCAAAATGGCCATTCTTGCGAAAACGCCGTTTTTCATCTGTTTGAAAATTCTGGAGCGTTCACACTCTACGAGATCGCTATCGATTTCCACGCCTCGGTTAATCGGCGCCGGATGCATTATAATTGCACCCTTTTTCATTACTTTCTCCCGCTCTTTAGTAAGTCCGAATTTTTTGTGATAGCTTTCCAGAGAAATTTTCATTTTCTCGCCATGTCTTTCATGCTGAATCCGCAGAAGCATCAATACATCAACTTCCCTCACCAAATCATCAATAGAGAGGTAAGTACCGTTAATAATTGTACCTTCATCAAACCATTTTTCAGGTCCGGAGAAATATACTTTTGCTCCCAATTTACGCAGCGCCTCCGCATTTGAATTGGCTACCCTGCTGTGTTTTACATCGCCTACAATCCCAACCTTCAGTCCTTTGAACTTGCCAAATTCCTGCTGAATGGTCATTAAGTCCAAAAGCGTTTGGGAAGGATGATTTCCGCTGCCATCGCCCCCGTTAATCACAGAAATATTTAAATTCTTTAGATCTTCATAGTACTTGTCCTGTTTGTGTCGGATGACGGCAAGATTTACCCCTAGACTTTCAAGGGTTTTTACGGTATCATATAAAGACTCACCCTTATTTACAGAGCTTGCTGTAACATCAAAAGGCACTACATGTAGTCCCATCCTTCGCTGCGCGAGATCGAAACTTGTTTTCGTTCTTGTACTGTCTTCAAAAAAAAGATTTGAAACATAAATTTCAGTTGCCGCTTTTAGGGTTTTTCCGTCTGCAAATTCCGCAGCAGTTTTAAGTAAAGCATTAATTTTTTCTACAGTTAAGTCTCTGGTTGTAAGCATAGTTATCTAGTTTAAGGTCAAAAAAAAACGAAGCCAAAATGACTTCGTTAAATTTAATAAATATTTTCGTTACCCGCATCGCTGCCAAGGTGTATATCGTCTAATGGAAATATTCTTTTCATTAGGTGCAAAGATAAAAATTTTATTGGAAACTGAAACAACATTCAAAAAAATATAAGATTCTACCATATAACAACGCGGGAAATATTTGAAATTACGCTAAATTAATATACATTTGCTAAAAAAGTATAGTTATGGATAATATTTGCCCAAAATGCCAGCAACAGAATGTTGTAAAAAGTGGTATTGTAAAGGAAAGGCAAAGATTTCTCTGCCGCGACTGCAATTATTATTTTACTGTTAAAAAGCTTGGCAAACAGATCGATGATTACTATGTTACCAAGGCTTTACAGCTCTATCTGGAGGGACTTTCTTACCGTGAAATCGAACGAATCCTGGGGGTTTCGCACGTGACCATAAGTTCCTGGATTAAAAAGTACAATATAAAAAGACCTCCACATTCTGAGTTCCATACCACTTACAAGGTTTTCAAACAGAGTGAACTTCTGGAATTTATGCAGAAAGAAGAAAACATCAAAGGCTCTGGCCTTATTATCACTGAATTTGGTGATAAGTACATGATGATCAAATGGGAACGGTTTAAGAAATAAAATCATTATCATTCCCCAACACACCAGATGATCACAGTTTAACCGGTAACTATACTCCTAGCATAAATATATATTAAATTTCTTCAAATAAATTTTTAGTTTCACTTTCGTTATGTCAAAGAAACAAACTAAAAATTACTGACTCATGAAGAAATATACTGTTTTGTTAGGAATACTGCCAACATTAGTACTCAACCTTCAGTTTAAGGCGCAGGATACGCTTTCCACCGCAGATCTTTTAAAAAGGATTGAAGCCCTGGAAGCCGAAGTTAAAAAACCTAAAGAATGGGATGCTTCCATTTACGGGTGGGTAAGAACAGAATACAGTTTCGACAGTCGCCAGTCCGCATACTCCAGAGAATATCAGCTTAACCTTTATCCTTTGGATGAAAAACTGGATACGAACGGAAAAGACATCAATGATGCCGGAGTGAGCAATTTTCTTGCAATTACCTCGCGGGTAGGAATAAAATTTAGAGGTCCCGACGTATGGGGAGCAAAAGCTACGGGAAATATCGAAGCTGATTTCTTCGGCAACACCGAACTCAACAAAAGCGCGGCCGGAACAGGAAGCACCGGTCTCCTCCGTTTGAGACACGCCACCGCGACGCTGACCTGGCCCAAAACTGCAGTAACTTTTGGTCAGACCTGGTATCCAACTTTTGTTCCTGAAGTTTTTCCCGGCGTTGTCAATTTCAATACCGGAATCCTATTTAATCCTTTCGGCTGGGCCGGACAGATCAAGGTGACTCAAAAATTAACTCAGGAAATTTCTTTCAGTCTTACCGCTTACAAAGACCGTGAATTTCAGACCGCCAATGCACTTGGCGCTTCCGCAAACTCTGCGACATTCAATTCTTCAATGCCAACTCTTCACGGCCAGTTACAATATAAAGGTAAAAACATTACTGCAGGAGCTGGTGCTGAATATCAGACTTTGCAGCCGGTTATCGAATCAGGCGGACTCGCATCCGATGAAAAAGTGAATTCTGAAATGTTTTTCGGTTACTTCAAATTCGCCAACGAAAAAATTATCGCCAAAGCCTACGGAATCACAGGTGGTAACCTTCATCATTTGGTGATGATCGGCGGTTTTGCAGGTTATGAAAACACCAACGCACCTGAGTCTTACAAACCCACTAAAACATCAGCATTCTGGGTAGACCTTGCAAGTGCGAATCCCAAAATTGCACCTGGGGTTTTCTTCGGCTACACTAAAAATTCAGGAGTTGATGCCGGCTACAAAAATTTATATGTGAGAGGAGCTTCCGGAACCAGGATACTTGACAATGTCTGGAGAGTTTCTGCCCGGGTAGATTTCAAAAAAAATAAATTTAGCATTACCCCTGAAGTGGAATATACCGCTGCAAAATGGGGCGATCTGAATACTGAAGCCCTCGCTAAAAACAATCTCAAAAACGTTGGAAATTTAAGAGGAACCGTAAGGGTAATGTATTCATTCTAAACTTTACATAAAGTCTATAAATACCTAATTAAAAATTATTTAAATAGCAATAAGTAAATACTAGTTTAACCAAAAAAACAAATATACAATGAGCAAAAAATTTAAGACCCAACAGGAGCATGACGCTTATGTGGAGGAGAAAAGAAAGAACAAAACAATTTGGGGAGTGATTATGGCTTCATCTCTCGGAACTCTTATCGAATGGTATGATTTCTATATTTTCGGAAGTTTGGCAGTAGTTTTGGCGACCAAATTCTTTCCTGCAGACAACCCTACTGCAGCATTTCTTTCAACCCTGGCAACATTCGCCGCCGGATTCGTTGTAAGGCCTTTTGGCGCACTGTTTTTCGGAAGACTTGGTGATATCATCGGTAGAAAATATACCTTCCTCGTAACGCTTCTAATCATGGGTTTCTCTACCTTCCTTATCGGATGCGTACCTAGTTTTGAAACCATCGGTTACGCTGCGCCGGTTTTGGTTCTAATCTTAAGACTTTTACAGGGTCTTGCTCTTGGTGGAGAATATGGTGGCGCGGCAACCTACGTTGCAGAATACTCGCAGCCTCACCGCCGTGGGTACTGGACTTCATGGATTCAGACTACTGCTACCGCAGGACTTTTCATCTCACTGATCGTAATTCTTGTGACCAAAACATCACTTACTCCAGAAGAATTCGACAGTTGGGGATGGAGGATTCCGTTCTGGATCTCGATTCTCATGGTAGGTGTATCTTACGTTATCCGTAGGAACATGAAGGAATCTCCACTTTTCGCACAGGCAAAAAAGGAGGGTAAAACTTCAACGAATCCGTTGAAAGAAAGTTTTGGTAACAAGCTTAATTTTAAATTCGTATTACTTGCATTATTCGGAGCGGTAATGGGACAAGGTGTTATCTGGTATACAGGTCAGTTTTATGCCATGAGTTTTATGCAGAAAGTAATGAATATTGATTCTGCCCAGGTAGATTCAATGATGGCTTTAGCGCTGTTCCTGGGAACTCCTCTATTTATTCTGTTTGGATGGCTTTCTGACAAAGTCGGAAGAAAACCGATTATGATGATCGGGATGCTGATCGCAATTATTGCCTACCGACCTATCTACAAAACCATGTACACTTCTGTAAATATTGAAAGTAAGGTCTTGGCAGAGAAGGGTCTTGTTGAAAAAAGAACTGCTAAAGCGCATGAAAAAATTGCAGGCGACAGCCTCATCAGCTTCCATACCGAAAAAACCTTTACAGACGGAACTTTGCTTAAACGAGACAGCATCGTACACTGGGCTGCTGCCGGACCTGTAATGAGCAACGGAAAAGCTGAAGCTCCACTGATCAAAGAAAGTATTACGGTAAATCCAGATACACGATGGTTACTCATATTCCTGGTATTTGTACAGGTCGTGTTTGTGACAATGGTTTACGGCCCTATCGCAGCATTTTTGGTTGAGATGTTCCCGATCCGCATCCGCTATACCTCCATGTCGTTGCCTTATCATATTGGTAACGGAATCTTCGGCGGGCTTTTACCGGCGGTAGCAACTTATCTTGTGACTTCAGGCAAAGATGCCGGTCATCCGGAATGGTACCTGCAAGGGCTTTGGTACCCGATCATCGTAGCTGCAGTATGTCTGGTAATCGGAACACTTTACCTTAAAACCAAAAACAAAAGTCTGGAAGAAGACTACCAATAAAAGAAAACAGATTCTTTCCGGAAATCTTCATCAAGATAAAACAGCATCAAGGTTTCCGGATTTTAACTAACTTTAAAAAACAAAAAAATGGATTCAGTAAAAAAAATATTAGGAATTGTATGGCTGCTTTTGGCAGTGGTAGTAGCATATTACGGCTTAACGGTATTCGGACTTCCAAAAATAATGTCGGATAAGCAGGAAGACAATGTATTCGGATGGATTATCCTGGTGATTCTTGTACCGATAATCGTTGGTGGGCTGGCGGTTTTCGGCTGGTACTCCTTCAAAGGTGAATATTCGGAAGATAAAATTTAAATTTTATCGCTCGGGTTTAACAGTAACTTATGGTCACCCGACCGTTATTTAAAACTTCAAATGAAAAAAAGACACAAACAAAAACTGGTTATTTTGAGCATCACATTATTTGTGATGTTCAATGCGCCGGTTTTGTTTTTGTTTAATAAAACTGAGCCAATTTGGGGCTTACCTATGATTTACACTTACCTTTTTATGGTTTGGTTTGCATCCAGTATAGCATCATTCTTAATCTTCAGGAAATATAATGAGTAGTCCGCTTTTATTTCTGCTGGTAATCGTTTATCTGGGATTGCTTTTCTTCATTGCTTTTTGGGCAGAAAAAAGGAAGAGCAATTTCTGGGTAAACAATCCGTATATCTACTCCCTTTCGCTGGCGGTTTACTGCTCGGCGTGGACGTATTACGGCAGCATTGGCGTGGCTTCAAACCAGGGACTGGAATATCTGGCCATTTATATCGGTCCGGTCATCATCATTCCATCCTGGATTTATATCAACTCGAAGATCATCAGAATTTCCCGCGTTCATAAAATAAGCAGTATTGCAGACTTTATCTCTTTGCGCTACGGGAACAGCCGCTTTCTGGGGGCGTTGGTCGCAATTGTATGTATGCTGGCGGTGATTCCTTACATCGGCCTTCAGATCAAAGCGATTTCTGATACTTTTCACCTGATGACTGACACAGCAAATTCGGATAATATTTTTCTTGATACTGCAACGTATGTGGTGGTGATCATTGCAGTATTTTCTGCATATTACGGAACAAAATATGTAGATGCTTCCGAAAAAAGACTCGGTATTATTTCAGCCGTGGCATTTGAAAGTTTTTTGAAGCTGATATTCTTCGTTATTCTGGGAATTTTTGTTGTGTATGGCGTCTTCAACGGTTTTAATGACATTTACGAAAAGGCTTCGAAACTGCCTGATTTTACTCAAAAAAATACGTTCAACGGTTTGGAAGGTGGCTTCAACTTTTTCCTGATGAGCATGCTTTCCATGACTGCCATTTTTCTTTTGCCGCGTCAGTTTCACACAACCATAGTAGAAAACAGGACAGAAAAACACCTGAAAACAGCAATCTGGCTTTTCCCGCTTTATTTATTATTGATGAATATTTTTGTATTCCCGATTGCCTGGGGCGGGAAAATCCTTTTTTTCGGTGAAAATGTAAATCCGGAATTTTATTCCATCCTTATTCCTCAGAAGTTCGGGAATATATTTATTGCAGGAATGGTTTTTCTTGGCGGACTCAGTGCGTGTATTTCCATGATTATCATTTCAAGTATTTCACTATCAGTGATGCTTTCAAATAACCTCATCATTCCTTACGGTTGGCTGAACAGCCTGAAAACCGAGACCGAGTACGCCAACAACAGAACCATCGTTAACATCAGAAAATTCAGTATTTTTTCACTTATTATTGTGGGATTTCTGTTTTACAAATTCCTCATCAACAGCGCTTCGTTATTTTCAGTAGGACTCATCGCATTTGTAATGATCGCGCAACTTGCCCCTTCCTTTTTTGGTGCTATTTTCTGGCGCCGCGGAAGTTTCGCTGGCGCAGTAACCGGCATTATTGTCGGCGTGTTCATCTGCTATTTCAATCTTATTTTGCCGAATTATTTCGACACAACCTATCAGAATTCCGCGGTGTTCAACTTCTTTAAATTAGATTATCTTTCGCCTGTTGCGAGTGCCTTTTTCTGGAGTCTGCTGGTTAATGGCGGATTGTTTATGATGATCTCCTCGCTCGTCGCGGGCAATTACAGAGAAAGGAATTTCGCCGAACTTTATGTCGATATCAACGACTACATTCAGAATCACGAAAACGCGTACATCTGGAAAGGTACCGCCAATATTTCAGACATAAGAAAAATCCTGACAAGATTTCTTGGAGAGAAAAAAACCCAGCAGGCTCTAAAAATTTTCAATCTCAAATACAATATTTCCGACGAAAACAACAGTGCGGATTCGCGGTTTATTAAGTTTTCTGAAAATTTACTGAGCGGCAGAATCGGTACCGCATCGGCAAAGATTTTAATTGAAGGCGTAACGAAAGAGGATAAAATTACGTTGCCTGAAGTCCTGAAAATTCTGGAAGAATCTAAAGAAAATATCTCAATGAACAAGCAGCTTACCGAGCATTCTCAACAACTGAGGAAACTTTCTGAAGAACTGCAGAACGCCAACGAAACACTGGTAATCAAAGACAAGCAAAAAGACGATTTTCTGGATTCGGTCGCACACGAACTGCGTACACCCATCACCGCGATTCGCGCGACAAGCGAACTGCTTCTGGATGATGAAGAGATGCCCGCAGAGATCAAAAAAGATTTTCTCGGCAATATTATTTCAGAAAGCGACAGGCTTGCAGAAATCATCAACGATATCCTATATCTAGATAAACTCGAAGCCGGCACTACCCCGCTGAACATCGAAGAAAAAAGCATTATTGAAACGTATCACAAATCTTTAAAACCATTGCATCAGCTGTTTGATCAGAAACACCTTCATCATTCCGAAGTCAATTTACTCAAGAATGAGGTTTTTGACTTTGATGAAATGAAAATGATTCAGGTTTTTCAGAATATCCTCGGCAATGCCCTGAAATTCGCCAACGAACAGGGAATGGTACAGACAAAATTTCAGGACAAAGAAGGCGGACTTAAGATATCGGTTTTCAACACGGGAAAAACGATTCCCGAAGAAGATCTGGAGTTTGTTTTCGAAAAGTTTTACCAAAGCAAAAACCAAAACCTCCGAAAACCATTGGGAAGCGGTTTGGGATTGGCGATCTGCAAAAGAATTATTAATGCTCACGGCGGATCTATTGAAGCCAAAAACAAAGAAATCGGGGTCACCTTCGAGATTTTTTTGCCCAATAAAACAGAATAAGATGAAAAAGATATTAATTGCAGACGACGAACATAAAATCATCATGACCCTGGAGTATGCCTTCCGGAAAGCGGGATATGAAGTTTTTATCGCAAGAGACGGTTCCGAAGTTTTAGAAATTCTGAAAACAGAAATCCCGGATATTATTCTGCTCGATATTATGATGCCGAATGTAGACGGCTACACGACACTTGCAGAAATCCGCAAGAATGAAGCCTTTTCCAATATAAAAGTAATTTTCCTTTCAGCAAAAACCGGCGAAGCCGACATTGCAAAAGGTTTGGATCTCGGTGCCGATGCGTATGTTACAAAACCCTACTCCATTAAGAAACTTACCGAACAGGTCGAAAATTTAATCAAATAAAACTGAAGTTATGAAAGCGCACCAAATGTTCCGCGAAAGTGTGGAAAACAAAGAAAAATTCTGGTCAGAACAGGCCGAAAATATAGAATGGTTCAAAAAACCCACCCAAATCCTCACCAACGACGGCGAAAACTATCCTACCTGGTATACTGACGGTGAACTCAACACCTGTTATCTCGCATTAGACAAACACATCAATGACGGTTTTGGTGATCAGGTAGCCATTATTTACGATTCTCCTGTAACTTCCAGAATCATCAAATATACCTACAGCGAAGTTCGGGAACAGGTTGCAAAGCTGGCAGGAGGCTTACAGAAATTGGGCTTGCAGAAAGGCGACACCGCGATTATTTATATGCCTATGATTCCGCAGTCGGTCTTTGCCATGTTGGCCTGCGCACGATTAGGTGTTACCCATTCCGTGGTTTTTGGCGGATTTGCTCCGACTGAACTGGCAATCAGGATTGACGACTGCCATCCAAAAGCCATTATCACTGCAAGTTCGGGAATGGAAGTTTCGCGACGGATTCCTTATCTGCCTTTTGTGCGTGAGGCAGTTTCGATTTCAGAGCACAAACCTGAACATATTGTTGCTTTCGACCGCAAACTTCTCGGAAACAGAGTTAATCATGAAGCAGAAGGTCTCATCGATTTCGAGAAACTCATCGCGGAATCCGACCCTGCTGACTGCGTCCCGGTAGAGTCTGCTCACCCGCTGTACATTCTCTACACCTCCGGAACTACCGGAAAACCAAAAGGCGTGGTTCGCGATAACGGCGGTCACGCAGTTGCCATGAAGTTTGCGATTAAAAACATCTACGGAGCCAAAGAAGGCGAAACGTTTTGGGCCGCATCCGACATTGGTTGGGCAGTTGGTCACAGTTTTTCGGTTTACGCACCGCTGATCAACAGAAACACCACGGTTATTTTTGAAGGAAAACCTATCGGAACACCCGATGCAGGAACATTCTGGCGCGTAATTGAGGAGCACAAGGTTTCGGTGATGTTCACTGCTCCGACGGCGATCAGAGCCATTAAAAAAGAAGATCCTGAAGGTGAATTTGTAAAGAAATATGATTTATCTTCTTTAAGAACCCAGTTTCTGGCGGGCGAACGCTGCGATGTTGCCACGCTGGACTGGTATGAGGAATTCGTGGGTGTACCGGCAATTGACCACTGGTGGCAAACCGAATCCGGCTGGCCCATGCTGGGATTAATGCCGGGTGTTGAAGACGTAAAAATCAAAAGAGCTTCCGCCGGAAAACCTATTCCAGGTTATGATATTAAAATTTTCAGTGAAGAAGGTTACGAACTTGAAGCGCATCACGAAGGTTATCTGGTGATCAAACTTCCGCTGGCTCCCGGTGCAATGACTGGAATATGGGGTGATCCGGAACGTTTTAAATTCGGGTATCTGTCGAGGTTTCCCGGCTACTATTTTTCCGGCGACGGCGCCATTAAAGATGAAGACGGCTACGTTTTTGTGACAGGTCGTGTTGATGACGTGATTAATGTTGCGGGACACCGCCTTTCTACAGCCGAAATGGAAGAAGTTGTCGCTGCACACAAAGAAGTTGCCGAATGTTGCGTCGTTGGAATCGATGATGATCTGAAAGGTCAGGTTCCTTTTGCCATCGCGGTTTTAAAGTCGGGTTCTAAAGCAGACCAGGAACAGCTGGAAAAAGATATTGTAACACTGATTCGCGAAAAAATAGGTGCGGTAGCCTGTCTGAAAAACGCAATGGTCGTAAACCGGCTTCCGAAAACCCGTTCAGGGAAAATTCTGCGAAAACTTATCCGCACCATGCTGGACGGTAAAGAATACCAAATGCCATCCACCATTGATGACGAAAGCATCGTGGAAGAATTGCAGGAAATGATGAATGTATATAAAAGAGAAAAAATATAAATTAAAAAGCGAAACCCGGTAAAAATTACCGCCCTCTAGCCCTGATAGCAGCGGTTACCCCGCAGCAGGCGCCGGCAATAGCGCAGAGTGAGGAGTATGAGCGGATAGCAGGTTCCCGGCTTCAAATAAAACTAAAAAATTAAGAATTATGAAAAATTATTTCATTGATGATCTTCCGGATTATTTTAAACAGTATAAAAAATCAATCAAGAACCCAAAAAAATTCTGGGATAAAATTGCCGACGAAAACTTCGTTTGGTACCAGCGCTGGAGCAAAGTGGTGGAATATGACATGCAGGAAGCCAAGATTAAATGGTTTAAAAATGCCAAGCTTAATATTACCAAAAACTGTATTGACCGGCATTTGAGTACCCGCGGCGACAAGACTGCCATTATTTGGGAACCTAATGATCCGAAAGAAGAAGCACAGCACATTTCTTACAATGAACTCCGGGACAGAGTGTGCAAAATGGCGAACGTACTGCGTGACTTGGGAATCCAGAAAGGCGACCGGGTTTGTATTTATCTTCCCATGATTCCCGAACTGGCTGTGACAATGCTCGCCTGCGCAAGACTTGGTGCGGTGCATTCTGTAATTTTTGCAGGATTTTCGGCATCGGCGGTATCGTCGCGTGTGAACGACTGCGAAGCAAAACTCATCATCTGTTCCGACGGAAGTTACCGTGGCAGCAAAGCCATCGACCTGAAAGGAATCATTGATGAAGCGGTAGAAAGCTGCCCTACGGTAGAAAAAGTTTTAGTGGTAAAAAGAACCGGCGGCGAAGTAAAAATGAAAGAAGGCCGCGACCTTTGGCTTGAACCGCTTTATGAAAAGGCTCCCGCAGATTTTATTTCGGTTATTATGGATGCTGAAGATCCTTTGTTTATTCTTTATACATCAGGTTCTACAGGTAAGCCGAAAGGAATGCTGCATACCACGGCAGGATACATGGTTTACACGGCTTATACATTCAAGAATGTATTCAATTACAGGGAAAACGATATTTACTGGTGTACGGCAGATATTGGCTGGATTACCGGACATTCGTATATTCTGTACGGTCCGCTGGCTAATGGTGCTACAACAGTCATCTTCGAAGGAGTACCCACTTATCCGGAACCTGACCGTTTCTGGGAAGTGATTGAGAAACATAAAATCACTCAGTTTTATACGGCTCCCACCGCAATCCGTTCACTAGCTAAGGAATCTTATGAATGGGTGGAGAAACACGATTTGTCAAGTCTCAGAGTCATTGGTTCCGTAGGAGAACCCATCAATGATGAAGCCTGGCACTGGTACAACGATCATGTTGGCAAGAAAAAATGCCCTATTGTAGATACCTGGTGGCAAACTGAGACCGGGGGAATTATGATTTCTCCGTTACCTTTTGTGACGCCGACCAAACCGACTTATGCAACACTTCCTCTTCCTGGAATTCAACCTGTTTTGATGGACGATAAACGCAATGAAATTACCGGAAATCAAGTAGACGGAAATTTATGTATCCGTTTTCCGTGGCCTGGAATTGCCAGAACAATTTGGGGAGATCACCAGCGGTATAAAGAAACATATTTTACAGCGTTCCCCGGGAAATATTTCACCGGTGACGGCGCTTTGCGTGACGAAGTTGGCTATTACAGAATCACAGGACGAGTTGATGACGTTATTATCGTATCCGGCCATAATTTGGGAACCGCTCCGATCGAAGACAGTATCAACCAGCATCCGGCTGTTGCTGAATCTGCGATTGTCGGCTATCCGCATGATATTAAAGGAAGTGCGCTTTACGGTTATGTAATCTTAAAGGACACTGGCGAAAGCCGTGACCGCGACAATCTGCGTAAGGAAATCAACCAGGTCATCAGTGATACGATCGGACCAATTGCAAAGCTTGATAAGATTCAATTTGTGACTGCACTTCCAAAAACCCGATCAGGTAAAATTATGAGACGAATTTTAAGAAAAATTGCAGAAGGAGATTTCGCGAATTTCGGTGATACTTCCACCCTTCTGAATCCCGAAATTGTCGAGGAAATTAAGAACGAAAGAATATAAAATTTCGCCAGTCTATTAAGAGAAGATAAGAGCCCCGCGGATTCGCCGGGCTCTTTTTTCATGACCAAAATCATAAAAAACATTGATAGAAAAAAGGGTTTCAACACCCATTTTTAAAATTATGTTATGCATACCTTTGTATCGGCAATAGCCCTAACAAATAATACAATTACAAATGAAAACAACAGTTGTAGGATTATTTTTAAGTTGTAAAGAAGCCACCAACGCTTCTAAAATCCTGAAAAGCACAGGATTGAAAAACATTAAACTTACCTGCAAAAATTTTTCGGAGAATAGGAAAAACCTATTCAGTGAGTATTGGGGAGCTTTTTTCAACAACATCGTAAAAAAACCAGAACAAGTTTTGAGAAAAAGTTCCGAAAATTTAGTGGCCGGTATATTTTCAAAAAATGCTGAAAAACTTCAAAAAGCCAGAAACATTTTGAAGGACGCCGGAGCAGTACATGTATTCTCTTTTGAAAACGTGTCGAGAGTAGAAGCAAAATCAAAGGAATTCATCATGAAAATGATTACCCTGTTAGCAAAATCGGAAATAAAAGTTCCCCCCGCTTTCAGACATCATCAGTCACATGAGGGAATGACAGCGATCACATGACCGAAAAATTATCACCGAAATAAAAAATACCTCAATGATAAATCTCTAAATTGAAAACCTTACGGCACATCCGTAAGGTTTTTTTTGCCGTTTCACTCTAAATCGGCCTCAAATACGAACCGGCTCCTTCTACATTCAGGGCGAAAACATTATCTTTGTAAAAAATAAATCAACATGAAGTTTTTTATCGACACTGCCAATCTGGAGCAGATTAAAGAAGCCCAGGATTTGGGAATTTTAGATGGTGTTACAACCAATCCATCGCTCATGGCAAAAGAAGGAATCAGCGGAAAAGAAGCCATACTGAACCATTACAAAACGATCTGCGAAATTGCAGATGGTGATATTTCTGCCGAAGTTTTAAGTACAACTTATGAGGAAATGATTAAAGAAGGGGAAGAACTTGCAGCAATTCACCCTAATATCGTGGTAAAGATTCCGATGATTAAAGACGGCGTAAAAGCTTTGAAATATTTCTCAAACAAAGGAATCAAGACCAACTGCACCCTGATATTTTCTGCAGGACAGGCTTTACTGGCTGCAAAAGCAGGAGCAAACTATGTTTCTCCTTTCTTGGGAAGACTCGATGATATTTCTGTTGACGGAATGAACCTGATCGAGGAAATCAGAATTATTTTCGATAACTATATGTTCGATACTGAGATTCTTGCAGCATCAATCCGTTCACCAATGCATATTATCAACTGCGCAAAAGTAGGTGCTGATGTTGTGACTTCTCCCCTTGCATCAATTTTAAATCTATTGAAACATCCGTTAACTGACAGTGGTTTAGCGCAATTTGTTGCTGATGCCAAGAAAATGGACTAACAAGAATTAATTTTATCTTATAAAACCATCTGATTTTCAGGTGGTTTTTTGTTATAATCAAGTCAATTCAAAATATCTATTCAATTATATTGTGCACAATATAATTGCTGCCTATATTTGCAGTCTTAATTTATTAAAATAAAAATATGTCATTAATCGCAGATTTAAAATGGAGACACGCTGTAAAAGCCTACGACTCCAGCAAAAAAGTTTCTCAGGAAGATTTAGATAAAATTTTAGAAGCCGCCAGATTGGCTCCTACTTCTTCAGGATTGCAGCCTTTCCGTGTGATCTTAGTAGAAAATCAGGAATTAAAAGAAAAGATGGTTAAAGGCGCACTGAATCCGGAAGTAATGAGAGATTGTTCTCATGTTTTGGTTTTCGCTGCCTGGGACAGCTATTCCGCTGAAAAAATTGATAAAGTTTATGACTATCATACCGATGTTCGCGAACTGCCCCGTGGCCGCTTTAACAGCTATACCGATCAGTTGAAACAGATTTACGGTGCGCAGACTGCTGATGAAAATTTTGCACATACGGCTAGACAGACTTATATCGCGTTAGGTCTGGCAATGGCTCAGGCAGCTGAATTGAAGATCGACAGTACGCCGGCCGAAGGTTTCAGTAATGAAGTGGTTGATGAAATTCTCGGTTTAAATGAACTTGGGTTGAAAAGCGTTACCCTGCTTTATTTAGGATACAGAGATACAGAAAACGACTGGCTTTCTACAATGAAAAAAGTAAGGATCCCAATGGATGAATTTGTTATCACGAAATAAATTTTAAACTCCTATTTCATCATATGGATCATTCACAAACACCCAAGCTCGGCAACCAACTCTGCTTTCCATTTTACGTTATTGCTAAGGAAATCGCAGGACTCTACAGGCCTTTGCTCGAAGAATTAGATATGACTTATCCGCAATATCTGGTAATGATGGTGCTTTGGGAACACCACCGCCTCACCGTAAAACAGATTGGCGAAAAATTGTCGCTCGACAGTGGCACGCTTACGCCTTTACTGAAAAGGCTGGAAGCGAAATCCTATATTATTCGCCAAAGAAAAATTGAAGATGAGCGCGTGGTTGAAATATACCTGACTGATGAAGGTGACCGGCTTCAGGACAAAGCATGCCTTATTCCTGCCAAGATGAACGACAGACTGAATCTTTCTGAAACTGACATACAGGAACTGAAAGACGCCATCCATAAACTTTTAGAGAAAATCAAAAAATAAAAAATCAATGAAAACATTATATACAACAAGCGTTACCGCAACCGGCGGACGCGACGGACACGTAAAAAGTGACAACGGAATTCTGGAACTTGAGGTACGAACTCCTAAATCCCTCGGCGGACAAAATGATGATTATGCCAATCCTGAAATGCTTTTCGCGGCAGGATATGCTGCCTGTTTCGACAGTGCCTTGAATCTGATGATTAAAAAATCGAAATCTGCAGCGGGTGAAACCACTGTAAATGCCAAAGTAGGAATCGGGCAAACTGCAAACGGAGGTTTTGGTCTGGAAGTCGAACTCAATGTAAATGTACCGGGAGTGTCTCGGGAGGAAGCGCAATCTTTAGTAGAACAGGCGCATCAGGTTTGTCCCTACTCTAACGCAACGCGAAATAATATTGAGGTTACACTGAACGTGACCAATAGCTAATCAGTTACTGTAAAACGTAAATAAAAACGGCAGACTAATTAAAGTCTGCCGTTTTCTGTGACCCGGAAGGGACTCGAACCCCCAACCCTCAGAGCCGAAATCTGATATTCTATCCAATTGAACTACCGAGCCTCACAAAATTTAAAAAGAAATTTTCACGCCTCCCAAAAACTGTGCTCCCAAAACTTTATACCCTTTGAAAGTCTGATAGTTTGTGTTCAGTAGATTATTTCCGAGTGCAAAAATACTGAAATTTTTGTGAACTTTGTACTCAGCAGACAGATTTAAATCTGCAAAACCGCCAACTTTATCATCTTTGTTCTCCGTAGATATAAAAAAGTTGGGTGTAGTTCCCGATTCAGTAATTTCAAATGAGTTGGTTGTTAAATCAGAACCGAAAATTGCTTTCGCCCCAAGGTGCAGTTTCTTATCAAAGAGAGAATATTTACCTCCAAGACTGGCTTTAACCAAAGGCTTATTGTAAATATGCTCGTAATTATCGAGATCATACTTAGCAAAATACATTTCACCCTCCAGAACAAGATTTGCCAGCGGGAAATATTGGATGCTGCCTTTCACTTCGCTCACCGTACCGTTATCATAAACCGCGGAAAACGTATTGGCGTAATCGTAAGGCGAACGGTTCAGCGTGAAGGCCCCGTCAAACAGATCATTCGCTTTGAAGAACATAATATCATTCATCTTGCCGTAGCCTGCGCTCACATCATATTTAATCACCTGATCGATATCTCCCCGAAGACCGACATATCCTTTGTATTTGGTTTCAGTGGCCCGAAGTTCCTGGTCAGAAACCAGATAAGGATTTTCTTCGAGCATTGTTGCGTAGGAATTCAGCTTCAAACCGCCCTCTACGCCGGCATAAAATTTAAATTCATCGGTCGCAGCAAACTGTAATTCAGCTTTTGGGAACCAATATGTTTTGTTATTCTGAACTTGATCGTCTAAAATTCTGTTTGAATTTTTAGCATTCATAAAAGAGAAATCCGACCCGATCATTAAATAAGATTTTCCTTTGAAGAAAGTCATTTTTGGTGATATTGTCGCATTGAAAAAATTAGAGGAATTCTCATTCAGCAAAGAAAATTCTGACCTTAAAGTTTCCAGATTGACGCCGAGATCCGCATTGAACATCACGTCATCCACCGGAAGTTCCACTCCATGTTTCGATAGATTCAGGAGGATTTCTGCCTGGGTTTCCTTAGCATCAAAATTATCGCCGAGAAAAGATGATTTTATGCGGACGTCATTAAGGATTTCATTGGAATAGAAATCATAATATCCGTTCACTTTGAAACGGTTGGTTTTCTGGTTAATGTTGATATCTGAACTTGGTTTCAGCGCATAAATTCCATAATAATTATAATCATTCAGCCCGTAATCCGCATTCACATTAATTTTTCCTTTGTCGCCGTAGGAATTCAGATAAAGCCCTAAATTTCCGGTGTTCTGTTTTGAAGTCCAGTCGTATTCTTTCGGAAGTCCTTTTGTAGAAAGAAAATGAAGATCAGCACCCACCTGAATATCATTTTCAAGCATGGTAGAGATATTTCCGTCCGCCAAGATTTTCCCGAAATTGCCCATTCCGATCTGGAAATAATTATTCTGGTAATCGGCATCGAATTTTGGTGAAATATCTTCGCCCTGAATCACCGATGTTTTAAAATCGGAAGCTGCGGGAACATCAGTAATGTTATATTCTACAGGATTCGCGGATTTGGCTTCGGGCGGGTAATTCTTTTCGGCTTCTACTGAAGTTTTCTTTTTCTCGATCTTTTTCACTTCGGGTTCGCGTTTGCGGTCCAGAATAAGCTTTTCTTCTTTAATCTGAGAAAACACGGCAGTTGAAGAAACCAGCATTCCCAATAAAAATATATTTTGAATTCTTAAATTCATATTTCTTGTTTTAAAACCTTTAAGTTTAATTCTTATTTTTTAATCTGACTTTTCACTTCCTTGGCTTCGGCTACAATCTCCGGGAAATCCTGATAATTGGCGATAATCTGATCAACGGTGTAACTTGCCTGGTAATTATCTTTAAGCCCGATGTAATTTTTCGCCATTACAACAAGCGCTTTTGCACCCCAATATTCTTCGGAAGCATAGTTATTGGCCAGTTTGAAAATAGTTTCGTTGGAATTTTTAAAGGCTTTTGCCTTGTTCTGATAATAAGCTTTCGCATAAAGCGATTCGGCGGCAACTTCCGTATTCGACGACTTTTCCAGTGCGGTATACGCTGCTTTTGCATCATTATCCTTACCTCTGTTCATCAAACTTCTGGCTTTAATAACTTTCGCCTGTTCGATCACAGATGCAGGATTTTTTGAATTGGAAAGCACCAAATCTGCAAAACTCTCAGCTTTAGGGAAATTCTTTTCTTCCGCGTAAATTTTCATCAGTTCCAGATTCGCAAAGTTTTTCACATTGATATTGCCTGAATTGGCAAGCGTTTCAAGATGTCTTTTTGCTTCGCTGCTATTTCCCTGGTCCAGATAAATCTGTGCAATTCTCGTCTGCGCATCTTCCTGATAATCGTTCTGTACATTGGCCACTTCCTGAAGTACCAAAAGTGCTTTAGTTGAATTCGCGGTCTGGTAATAACTTTCACCCAGCTCATATTGCGCCTGGTAAAGTCCGTCACCGGTCGGATTCTGCGTCAGATATTTTTCATAAAGCGGAATTGCTTTTTTGTAATCTTTGGCTGCATAATAGTTTTTAGCACTGTTCAGATTGATCTCATCGAGCTCAGAAGCATCGATTTTTACGCCTAAACTGCGTGCAAAATTTTCATAACCTGCAGTATCACCATTTTTCACGTAAATCGGACGGGAAGCCTGAACAATTTTACTCGCGTAGGCTGTGTTTTTATACTGCTTTCCGAGTGCTTTTAATTCAGAAAGCGCTTTATCGTTCTGGTTAAGATCAATGTAATTCTGCGCGCGGTAGATCTGTGCATTCGCTACCAAATCTTTGTCGGAACTGCTTCTGATCACCTGACTGAAATAGTCATTAGAACTGCTGTAATCATCGTTTGCAGCGTATGCTGTACCTATTTCGTACTGCGCATCATCCACATACTCAGAGTTTTTGTACTGGGTAATCAGTTTTTTAAGCGAAGAAATCTTAGCTTCAGTATCGCCTTTAAAACCAAGCGCCATTGCCTTTTGGAATAAGGTATAATCATCCGCATTTTCAGCTTTGTCGTAAATCGCAATTGCTTCGCTCAGTTGATTGTCTGCATAATAAGTATCTGCCAGACGAAGTTCTGCATCATTTTTAAACTCTGATTTCGGGTTTTTCAGGTATTCAGAAAAATACTGTTTTGCTTTGTCGAACTTTTTCGATTTAAAATAAGCGTAACCTAAATCATAGGTGAGCTGCTGTTTCTCAGCAAAGTTTTCGTTAAGAAGTCTTTCGTAACGGACAATCGCTGAAGGATAATTTCCTTTCTGGTAATAAGTTTGAGCCAACCAATAAGTTGCTCTGGTGTTGAATTCTTTATTAATATTGAATTCAAGACTGCGCAGAAAATATGCTTCTGCCACATCGAAATTTCCTTTATTGAATTCTTCTGTGCCTAAAAGAAAGGAAACTTCCTGATCAACTTTATTCAATTCCGGAGTTGAATTCGGCATCTTATCAATTGCACTCAATGTACCTTTGTAATCTCCGGAATAAAGATAAGATTTCACTAAAAGTGCCTTCATTTCTTCAACTTCAGAACTCCTCGGATATTTGCTGATATAATTCTGAATCACTACGGAAGAAGATTCAAACGGGTTTCCGATATCGTAACTCAGTTTCGCATACTGAACGTGAGCAAGCTGCTGCACTTTCGGGTCGTAGCTCATCTGATAAGCCGAACGGAAGGCAGAGAGCGCTTCCTGTTTTTTACCGACTTCGAGATAAGCGTTGCCCAGTTGGTAGTACGCATTCTGCGAAGTCGCGGAATTGCTGTTAATCAACTGGTTGTAATAAGAAACCGCCTCGTCGTATTTTTTAAGCTGTGCCGAAACAAATCCCATTTCATAAAGATCACTTTCCGAGGGATTCGTCTTGCTTTCAAGATATGTTTTAAGATGCGGATAAGCTGAGGCGTAATCGCCTTTCATGAAATAACTTTCACCGATTATTTTGTGAACTTCGGCCTTGTAATCGGAAGAGATTGATTCACCGAGCAGCGAATTTCCTTCGACAATAGCCCTGTCGTAATCCTTTTCATTAAAATACATCTGCACATAATACGGTTTTACGAGACGTGCATATTTTTCGTTATCCTTGATCTGGTCAAAGAATGAGAATGCTTTATCATTCTGCCCATCTGCATAATAAAGATGCCCGAGCATATAGGCGATATCGTATTTGTCTGATTCTTCCGCATTTTGAAAGGCTTCCTCCAGGGCCTCAATAGCACCCTCAGAATCGCCGGTCATGAATTTCGCATAACCGAGTTTCATGATATACTGCGTGTTTTCTTCTTTTGAAAGCTGGTACTGGTTTACATTGTTTAATGTTTCCAGCGCTTTATCGAAGTCTTTCTGCGCCAAATAATAGTCGGCCAAAGGTAAATTTGCCTGCGCAAAATAAGCGGAGTTAGGGTATTCTTTAATAAACGCTTCCAGGCCCTGCTCTGCATGGTTCTTTCTTAAGATCACACCAATCACATTGTCGAAAAACTGCGCGGCTTCTTTCCGTGATTTCGCGAGTGCGCCGTTGTAGAAATACTGCCGGGCATACTCATACTGAGAAGCGCTGTAAATTTTGTTTTGGTAAAGATTTTCGGCAAGACTGAAGCGGTAATTTTCGCGGTCGCTGAAATATTGGGATTGCTGTGCGTCGGATAATCCGTAATAGAAAATTGCAGCTGCAATGATAATTTTTTTTGAATTCATTTAATCCTGGTTTTCAGAAAGGTTTTGAATTGGATTTTGTGGGCATGATTGAGGCCAATAGCCGTTAATGCTTTCCACATTTAGTCAACGAAAATAAGGAAAACTTATTGTTTGTACAACAATTATTAGATATTGTGGAAATGGGGATAACTTTGGTTTCCCCGTTCAAAACAATGACATTCAGCGTGATAAAAATTGAGATTAATTTCTGTTTTTCATCAGAATCCAGCCTTGTCGCTGTTCAGATTTCTGAGTTACCGCATCAAACCACGTAATCGTGTACCAGTAAGTTGAGGTTGGCAATGCACGCCCTTTATGCTTGCCGTCCCACTCTACTTTGCTGCCGTTCTGTGATTCAAAAACCTTATTGCCGTAACGGTCAACAATAACCACAGAGACACTCTGCATTTGATCGAGGTTTTCAACGCTCCAGACATCGTTGATTCCGTCAGCATTCGGTGTGAAAGCATTATTTATTTTAATAAAGTAAATGGTACGCGGCTCTCCCAGACATCCCGTGGCAGATTCAACCTGAATTTCATAAGAGGCTGCTGTTGGATTCATTAGAATATTTGAAGGCTGAGCCACTCCATTGAAGTAATATTTATAAGGTTTCACGCCACCATTCGCTACGACTTCAATTGAATTATTGGTTTGGTTGATGACTTCAATTTTTGGCTGATTTTCATCTGAAACGGTAAAATTGTGCGTGTAGGTACATCCATCCAAATTCGTCAGTTCCACGGAATAATTTCCTGCTTTTGCAATTGAAATTGTTTGGGTAGTTTCACCCGTACTCCACGTTCTTGTCAGATTTTCCGGTCCGGAATCAATTCTTACAGTTTGCCCGAAACAGATGTAATATTTGCTCTCCAGGGTCGAAGATTTTGTCGGGGTATTTATCTTCAGATTTATTTTACCAAACGACGGACAAAAACCGGGAACGGTGATTCTCCCGTAAACAGTTTGTGCGAAAGCGGTTTCGTTGGTATAGTTTTCAGCAATTGGCTGGTTGAAATTTGCATCTTTAAAATACTCGAAAACGGCATTTGGATCTGTGCTGAAAACAGTCTTCTTAACATTCAAATCAAAGGATGTTTTTCCGTCGAAATCTGTATCACAAAGTACGAAATCAGTTTCCGAAACAAGTAAAGGAGTGTTTGTACCTTTTATGAAAGTTACCGTCTGAACATCCGAAACGCAGCCCGTAGCTTTATCTTTAATTAAAAACTTAACCGTTTTAGGCAAAGCAGAAACATCAAAACTAGAAGGAAGTGAATTGCCAACCTCATCAGTAAATGTATATTGACTTGAATTGCTGATCACCGCATTCTGGAAATTCTGAAGAGAATAACTGAGTTCGGAACAAATAATAATCTGCGAAACCTGAGCCGAAGGTTTCGGATTAAACTGTAAATCGAAGTTGACCACATCACCACAGCTCGGATTATAAATGATTTTGATGTAAGGTTTGGTGCCGAAAACCGCAGCATCATAACCGGTAATTTGTGCCGGCGTAAGTAATGTGCCGTTTTGAGCGTAATATTCCAGTGAAACACTTACTTCAGACGATGCATTTACCAAATCAGTTACATTTTTAGTCAGATTGAACACATTATTTCCCTGGCAGTTTTTCATGACCAGAGGATTCTGAGCCACAACTTGCGGTTTGCGGTATACCCTGAGAACAATATCACTTGAGTTCGCAAAACAGGAAGAATTGGTTTTGCTGATTAACTTGGCATAAATAATATAATCACCGATGATTGTCGTCCAGAAATAACCTGCAGCGTTTAAATTCGCTCCAGGACCATTTGACACTACAATCTCTGAATTATCCGATTTGTTGTAAAATTTAACATCATACTGATTGGCGGGATCCAGAATTGATTTAATGTAATTAAAGTCAAAGCGGTTCGCATTATTGTCAGCTCCCGCACATCTTTCCTGGACCGGAACCTGAGGGACCGCAATCGCAGGCCCGGAAGTAAATGTTACCACAGTATTTGCCGAACATGATGCTCCTAAAAATGTTGTTTTAACGTTAACCGATTTCGTAATATCAACTGCAGTTCCGTTTCCCGCAGAAGTTCCGTCAGCGTAGGTATAGGTAAAGGTGTAATAGCTGGGGAAATTCTGTTCGAAAGCAGTTTTCAAGTCGAAAAACGGCTGCGATGAACAGGTGGAAATATTCATCGCATTGGTCACCGAAATAAAATAAACGGGCGATCCTCCGGTGATGCACGACATATTATCGTTTCCGTCTTTTACAGCAAAACTTAAGTTGGCAATCTGATTGGCATTCACCACATAATTTTCCGGATTGGTAACGAGAGTATTCGCAGATCCTTCGTAGAAGTAAACATTATATTTCTCCAGACCTGAAGCCGGATCGTATTTTGGATAAATGAGCTGATACAAATTCACAGTTTTTGTAGCTGCGGGTGTTGCCGAATTATCGCAAACCACCGCTGGATTAAAATTGAGCGGTGCCGGAAGTTTTTCACTGAGATATTCGAGCTGGTTACTGTCTGAACCTGATGAACAGATCGTACCATCCGGCTTTTTAACTCTTACAAAAAATTTACCGGGCGCATCAGTGACCCTACTTAAATAAATTTCATTGTTTGTGCTGATAATTGCGGAATTTCCGACGCGGTACCATTCATACTTCAGAGCAGGATCATAATTGGTGACTTTCATGATGACCTGGCAGTTATCTAACTGTTTAATGATGACCGGAGTCTGCGCTTTCCTGAATGTAACCTGATCCGAAACCATTGGTCCAACCTGAGCTCCTGCAGGATCGTGATAAGTGACTTCAACTTTCAGTACATCATTATCATTGGGTATATATCCTGAAAGAGTATTTCCTGTTTCTGTGAGTTGGTTGACATTCTGAAACCATTTAAATTTTGGGGTTAGATTTTGGTTTGGGGTGAAAAGCCACGCGTTTCCTTCACTTCGCCACTTACCGTTGTTGTAATTATAAGCCGCATTACTGTGCGTAGGAACTTTAAACTTGGAAGCATCGTCATTCTGAATTCCTAAGATGGCATTGTAAGTATCCTCTGTTTTATTATTTACGTAAATAACCATTCTGCCATCTTCAAGCAGAAGCACATTACTGAAATAGCTTACGCTGGAAATTCCGCCGGTTCCATTGGTTCTGATCTGATTCTGGAAAGAAACAATGAGACCGTTTACTCCGCCCACAGTCACATTTTTATAAAGGTAAGTTACACTGGAATTCTGAGAGCGCGGAACAAGATCGGTATAGCCAAAGAAGATATGGGCCAGATTAAGTTCCTGCGCGGGATTGGTGCGGTAAACTTTGTTGTAATCAGTAGAAGGCAAAGCAGAATATGAATTATATCCCGGTATCCCGCTGTACGTACGGTCGATGTATGTATTTACGTCTTTCAGATTTTCAAGTTCCGGATCGTTGGTAAATACGAGTCTACCATTGCTACCTGCCACTACCCGCGTGTAATTTTTCCCGTAAAAACTGAAGGTAAAACCAATCGGAAACGATTCACTGAATTTATTGGAACCTGTTGCAGGAAAAGTGATAGGAATTGATCCTGCGGAAAGAGGGAAAGCAGAGGGAAGCACACTTGTCTCCTGATAATCCCCTGTAGAAGTAGCTACTGCATCAACCTTCAGATTAAAACTTTCACCGGTACAGAAATACTGCTGGGCAGGATATACCACATTATTTGCAGGATTATAGAGATTTACGGACTGGGCAAAGGCTGAGACAAATGATAAAATAAACAGTAAAAAATAAATCTTCCGCATCAAATAAGTGTTTAGTCAAAATTACGACATTATTATGAACCAAAATTTGGCCAATTTTATTATGTAGAACCAAAAAAAATATGATTTTTAGAATTTTCTTTTACATTTGTGTAAATTATTATTTTTATGAATCAGCTTTTCAGAAGAAAACAGTACAGTGAAAGCGATCAGTCATCGGGACTGTTGCGGGTTTTGGGTGTTTGGGATATTGTATTTTTTGGAATCGCTGCCATAATTGGAGCCGGAAGTTTCAGCAGTTTGGGCGAAGCAGTTTTCCGTGGAGGGCCCGGCGTGATTGTATTATACGTAATCTGCGGTTTTGCATGTGGTTTCACGGCACTCTGTTACGCTGAATTTGCCAGCCGTATACCTCAGGCTGGTTCGGCTTATTCTTACGCTTACGCAAGTTTCGGTGAATTAATTGCCTGGATCATCGGTTGGGCGCTGATCATGGAATATTCTTTCGGAAATATTTATGTTGCCTTTTCGTGGAGCGATTATTTTACAAGTTTTATGGAAAGAATCGGGATACATATTCCCGACTATTTGACCTGCAGCTATACTGAAGCCAAAAAAGCTTTTCTTGGCGGTTCAGAAAACAAGGAACTGCTGAATGCCTGGAGCAGCGCACCTCTTATAGGCAATCTAAAATTTATTGTTGATGTGCCTGCACTTGTAATCAACGGTTTGATTACGTGGCTGTGCTATGTTGGGGTAAAAGAGTCTAAAAACTTCAACAATATTTTTGTCCTTTTAAAACTCTTCATCATCCTTTTGGTAATCGCTGTAGGAATTGCATATATCAATACCGATAACTGGTTTCCTGCAAGTCCGGAAACGGGTGTTCAGTCTTTTATGCCGAATGGCTTTACTGGCGTGATGAGTGCTGTATCAGGTGTTTTCTTTGCTTATATCGGTTTTGATGCCTTAAGTGTTTTATCAGAAGAAACTAAAAATCCACAGAAGAATCTACCGCGAGGAATGATTATTTCGCTTGTATTGTGCACAGTGATTTACATTGTATTAACACTCGTACTGACGGGAATGGTAGATTACCGCAAGTTTGACGGCATCGGTGATCCGCTGGCCTACATTTTCGCAGGTTCAAATGCGAATGTTCCCTGGATGGAGTTTGTGGTTTCTTTAGGAGCAATCATTGCCATTACTACCGTGTTACTCGTCTTCCAGATGGGGCAGCCGAGAATCTGGTATGCGATGAGCCGTGACGGGCTGATGCCGAAAAAATTCATGACCATTCATCCGAAACATAAAACACCTTCTTACGCAACCATTATTACGGGACTGGTTGTAGGAGTTCCGATTCTTTTTACGGATAAATCTTTTATTCTTGATTTCACAAGTATCGGGACAATTTTCGCGTTTGTTCTGGTTTGCGGAGGTGTTTTACTCCTACCCGCTAAACAGAAGCTGAAAGGAAGATTCCATATGCCTTATATTAATTCAAGATTTATATTTCCGGTAACATTTCTGGGCGGCCTGTTTTTCTTTTACTGGTGGCAGCCGGAATTTTTCCACAATCTAACCGATTGGCATGATCCTGCAGAAGGTGAATTCCGGATTTCAATTATTGTTTTCATTATTATTAATCTGGTGTTGTGCGTTTTAGCTTTTGTGAAGAATTTATCTCTGATTCCGCTAGTAGGTCTCAGCTCCTGTCTTTATCTCCTTACGGGGATGACGCATAATAACTGGTTCTGGTTCCTGCTGTGGTTTGCAATTGGCATGATTATTTATTTCTCGTACGGGTTCAAGAACAGTAAACTGAACAACGACCTTAACGGAGATTTAAATTAAAAAACCCATGTCTGAAAGAATAAAAACATTTAAAGAATTTTATTCCTATTATTTAAGCCAACACCGTAAAAAATGGACCCGCATCTTTCACTTTGCCGGCACGCTGTTGGTTATTGCAGTAATTATTTATGTACTTCAGTCGGGTAAAGAGCGGTTTCTCTGGTATCTTCCGATCTTCGGGTGGGGACTTTCAGCTTTCAGCCATTATGTTTTCGAGAAAAATGTACCCACTACTTTCAAATATCCTGTCTTCACATTAATAAGTGATTTCAGGATGTTTTTTGAACTACTGACCGGAAAGCTGACATTTAAAGCATAAAAAAACTCCCTTTCGGGAGTCTAAGTTTTGTTGTTTTAAACAGTTTTAATAAGCTCAAGATTTTTGGCTTGAATCTCTCCTTCATCAAGTTTAGCATCTCCTTTTCCTTTTTCAAGATCCAGGGTTACCGCGGGGTGATTAACTTCCATAAAAGTTTTAAACTCTTCAATATTTTTGAACAGGTTGAAAGATTCTTTCTCTTCGTCATAAATAACGCCTTTCGTTCTGCGCGCTGCCGCAGCGGCAATAATTCCGCCCCACATTGCAGCACTGTTACTGGTAAAGTAATCTCTTACAAAAAGATATCCTCCTTTATTTTCTGCTTTAAGGTAATAAATTCCACCATCGTAACCCTGCCCTTTGTCTTCAGAATTAAATTTCTTGATCAGGTTTACAACATGTATATAAACATCCTTACCATCGGATACAGCAAATGCTTTTTTAAATTTTTTGCCTTTGTCATCCAAATTATTAAAACGAAATGCAATCTGGTCATCGGTAAGAGCTGCGGAAAGATTGGGATTAGCGCTTGGTGTTTTTGTTCTGAAATCTTCATAAGTTTCATAAACTCCTGCAGGGTATTGTGCTGGATTAAAATTTTGTGAAAATCCTAAAGCAAAAGCTGTGAGGGATAAGAAAGTAAGTATTTTTATCATATAATTATTTTTGATAAATATATAAATTTCTTAGAAATTAAATTATTTTTGATAAAATTAATTTATGAAGAACATATTACCATTTTTTATCGCAACAGTTTTTGCATTAACCAGTTGTGAACCAGTGTATAAAGCTGCCAACTTTCAACAGACTGCCAACACTCACCGCCTTATTGCAGTGCTGCCTCCGAAAGTGATTATGGAAATTAAATCAGCAAAAGAAGCTGCTGCGATTAAAAAACAGGAAGTAATTGAAAGCGAGAAGTTTCAGAGTGCATTGGTAAACTATCTTAATGAGCACCAAAGTAACAATAAGATATTTATTAAGGCACAGCATCCAGAAGAAACCAATAAGATTCTCAAGGATAATAATGTGACGAGTTTAGCAGGAAAAAGCTATCAGAATCTGGCCGTTTTGTTGGGAGTTGATGCCGTGGTAAGTTCCAGAGTTTCTTTGGCAAAACCGCTCACCAATGGAGAAGCCTTTTTCACAAGTCTTCTTACCGGATACTCCACTCCATCTAAAATTACTACCGTAGATTTATCACTCACCGATAAAACAAGCGGAAAGATGTTCTGGAATTATAACTGGCAAACAGGTGGAACATTTGTTTCAGCAGAAAAACTCACCAATTCACTCATGAAGGCGGCA
This sequence comes from Chryseobacterium sp. HSC-36S06, assembly GCF_024171485.1. Taxonomy (GTDB): domain Bacteria; phylum Bacteroidota; class Bacteroidia; order Flavobacteriales; family Weeksellaceae; genus Kaistella. The sequence goes on along the minus strand of NZ_JALJZX010000002.1, from coordinate 330,708 downwards.
GCGATTAGATTTCCGTATAAGACGAAAGATTTAGAATAAAAAACTCCCGAAAATTAATTTTCGGGAGTTTAATTTTAATGTAAATGCTTGCCTGTTGGTGGCGGATAATCGCCTTTGCTAGTTTCTTCCATTTTCTGGGTTGCAGCCATGGATACTACAAGGTCATTCAGCATAGAACTTGCTGCACTTGGTGAATTTGGCAACAGCACCAAATTACTTCTGTTGTTTGCTCCAATTGAATGTAAAGTATCGTAATGCTGGGTTACTACAATCAGTGCGGAGGCTTCCTGTGAACTGATTCCGGCTTCGTTCAGCATTTTCACCGATTCTTCAAGACCTTTAGCAATCTCTCTTCTTTGGTCAGCGATACCCATCCCTTGAAGTTTTTTAGATTCAGCCTCTGCTTTTGCTACAGCAACGATTCGGATTTTCTGAGCTTCAGATTCGTATTCTGCGGCCGTTTTTTCTCTTTCAGCTGCATTAATCCTGTTCATCGCGTGTTTTACCTGCTCATCCGGATCAATATCGGTAACGAGGGCTTTAATAATGTCGTAACCGTAACTTTGCATCGCTTCCTGAAGTTCACCTTTCACGGCAATCGCCACATCATCCTTTCTCACGAAAACATCATCAAGTTTCAACTTCGGAACTTCTGCTCTTACCACATCAAAAACGTAAGAAGTGATCTGGTTTTCAGGATTTTCCAGACGGTAAAATGAATCTGCAACTTGTGCGGTAATTACTTGATACTGAACAGAAACTTTCATCCTGATAAATACGTTGTCGAGTGTTTTCGTATCAATAATAACATCCAATTGCTGAATTCTGAGGTTCATGCGTTTTGCAACCTGATCGATAAACGGGATTTTAAGATGCAGCCCCGACTGGCGCACCACATGAAATTTACCCAGACGTTCCACGATCGCAGCAGTAGCCTGCTTAACCGTAAAAAACGAGGCAAAGAGAACGATAAGTCCCAAGAAAATAATAATTCCTAAATACGTCATTGTTTAATTTTTTTTGTAGGTTAATAAAGAACTTGTACTGCTTAAAGATAATGAATTTTTACCGAAACTACACGGTCATTCCGATATCAATTCCTTTAATTTTCCTATAAAGATCTGTCGCATAATTATCGGTCATACCCGAAACAAAATCGATAACGCCCAAAACTTTCTGATAATCTGTTCCTTCGTCATAAACAAACTGCTGCGGCAAAAGCTTTAGCGCCATCTTATCATAAGATTTTCTATATTCTTTTTCCTTTAAAATTGGCGGAATGAAATGATTCAATAACTCATACATTACATTATAACCGGCATTTTCGATTTCAATTACATTTTTATGGTTGTAAATTTTAGCGATGGAAAAATTTTCGATTTCCTGTAGAGACGGATTATCAGCCTTATAAATATCGAGTAACGCCTTGTCTAGACTTCCATCTAAAATCTTAGAGAAATTCTGCTGATACAGTTCTATCGATTTATTGATGAGCGCATTGATGACTTTGGCCCGCAGGTAAGAAATTCTTTCGTTGGGATTCGTAAGAATGGTGAGTTTCTCTTCTACCCTTCTAGTGTTCTGATTTTCGGATTTAATGAGTTCCAGAAAAAGATTCTCGCAGTCGGAAGTCGAAACAATTCCCAACCGGTGCGCATCTTCCATATCGATGATATTGTAGCAGATATCATCGGCAGCTTCAACAAGCCAAACAAATGGATGTCTTTTAAAGATTGTAAGTTCTTCATTTTCCTGAATCAAATTTACACCTTTGGCAATCTCCAAAAACGTACTCTTCTCATTCTGAAAAAACCCGAATTTCTTGCGGTGAATAATTCCTTTTTTCTTGGCGATGGCTTCGCACGGATATTTTGCAATACTGGCCAAAGTAGAAAAGGTGAGTTGAGTTCCGCCTTCATCCTTACCCTTCTGCTGGTGGGTTAATACGCGGATTGCATTGGCATTTCCTTCAAAATTCACCAAATCTGCCCATTCTTTTTCTGTAAATTTTGTCTTTAGATGATTTTCATTTTTTTCGAAATAACTGGCAATGGCATCTTCGCCGGAATGTCCGAAAGCGGGATTCCCAACATCATGGCAGAGACATGCCGCGGCAATTACGTTCTGCAGATTGTACTGGTAAAAAACTTTCGCCTGGTCATCAAGATCATTTCCGAACTGAGTAAAGATAAATTCACCAGCGGCACTGCCTAAACTCCTTCCTACAGAAGAAACTTCCAGAGAATGCGTCAATCGGTTATGGACGAACACACTTCCCGGAAGCGGAAAAACCTGGGTTTTATTCTGCAGTCGTCGGAATGCGGCCGAAAAGATAATACGGTCAAAATCTCTTTGAAAATCAGTTCTGGAAGCAGCGGTGGCGGCATTTTGTCCGGTCCGTTGATTGGTGAAAATCTTATTTAAATCCATCCTTCAAAAATACATTTTTTATTGTGCTTTGTAAAATGGTTTGAGTTTTGAATTCGGATTAGAAAACAAGGAAACATGCCGGAAGGTCCATCCATATTAATTCTGAAAGAACTTACGCAAAAATTTATCGGTAAAACGGTTATCGCGGCGAGCGGGAATGCAAAAATTGAGATGGAAAAATTACCCGGGCTGGTTTTTGAGGAATACCGGATTTTCGGGAAACAGTCTTATCTCGTGATGCAAAACCACGTCATCAGAATACATCTTTTAATGTTCGGCTCCTATTCCATTGACGAGCAAACTAAGCCCGACCGGCAATTACGGCTGCATCTGAACTTTGAAAACGGTGATCTGTATTTTTATTCCTGCTCCGTAAAACTTTTGGAAAGTACAGTTCTGAAGGAAATCGATTGGAATGCCGATGTTTTAAGCGACGCCTGGAAACCTCTGAAAGCACGAAAAAAATTAAAATCAAGCCCTGAAATGATGGTCTGCGATGCGTTGCTGGATCAGAAAATCTTTTCCGGTGTCGGAAATATTATTAAAAACGAAGTGCTCTTCAGAATCGGTGTTCATCCCGAAAGTCTCATCGGAAACCTCCCGCCTAAGAAACTGTCGGCCCTTATATTCGAGGCCCGAAATTACAGTTTTGATTTTCTTCGCTGGAAAAAAGATTACGTCCTGAAGAAAAACTGGCTGGTTCACACCAAAAAAACCTGTCCGAAGTGCGGAAATCCTTTAACAAAAAGCCACACAGGACTTAGCAACCGGCGCAGTTTCTTCTGCGAAAAAGACCAGAAACTTTATTCGGATAACATTTGACAAATCTTGTATAATTCTTTATAAATACTGCGCTCATACGGAATTTTTCTCTGAATTTGAAGTTGCATCCGCAACGATGTTGTGTTATTATTGCAAAAAATTATTTATGAAGAATTTATATTTACTCGCTGCAGCGCTATTTTGCAGCACCATTTCTGCACAAAACAAAATTTCTTTTGAAACCTCAGAAGGTTATCAGTTGGGAAGTATTAACGGACAGAACTCATGGCAGATTACCGATGACGGAGACGGAAATTTCGTTGAAAACCAGCTGGTTTCCGCCGAAAAATTCACCTCCGGAATTTATTCCTTTAAGAATGGTTATACGGATGCATATGGACCTCAGTTTTTCCCAATCATTGGTGCCCAGAAGGAGTTTGACCAGCCTGTGGATTTTAATGAAAGTACAATCTCATTTGACGTTTTGGTTACCGAAACTGATGGATCAAATTTTGAAATGGCAGCCTACGGAATCAACGCAGATAATGAGTATGTTCCCATATTCGATTTAGCCTTTGATTATTCTGGTACACTAATGGTGGTAAGCAGCGTGGATTATGATATGGATGATACCGGCACTGCATGGCAGCCAAACCAGTGGTATTCAGTAGTGGTAAAAGTAAGAACAAACGAAATTAAGTATTTCATCGACGGGACCTTAATTTACACCACTCCTAACTTCACACAGATTAATCTTTTAGGAATGAACTTCCTTCACGATAATTACAGTGGTGATTCCTATATCGATAATATCAGAATTAATGATGTTGAAATGTCTGTAAACAACGTTAAAAAAGGAAGCCTGTCGGTATATCCAAATCCAGTAAAGAATGCTCTTAACTTCAATCTTCCACAAGGTGAAAAAGTTGCAAAGATTCAGATTTATAGTATGGCAGGGCAACTTATGGTAACAAAAACAGCCTCTGGTAAATCAATTGATCTACAGGACCTAAAAGCCGGCGCTTATCTCATTAATATGATCAGCACAAAAGGAAGTACTTACTCTTCAAAATTCATTAAAGAATAAGCATCAGACAAACAGTATCTATTCATAAAAAAATTCCCGGACTATCGTTCGGGAATTTTATTTTTAGGACTGCTAAACGTAAATTTTTACATATAACTTTCAATCGGTGCGCAGGTACAGATTAAGTTTCTGTCACCGTAAGCTTCATCAACACGGGCAACCGTGGCAAAGAATTTATGGTCGCGCACCCAGTCTAATGGATAGGCTGCTTTCTCGCGGCTGTAAGGTTTGTCCCAGGCATCTGAAATCACCAACTGCTCCGTGTGAGGTGCGTTTTTCAATACATTATTTGCCGCATCGGCAGTTCCTTCTGCGATTTCTTCAATTTCTTTTTTAATGGATATCAATGCTTCTGCAAAACGGTCGATTTCTCTTTTGCTTTCAGATTCTGTTGGCTCAATCATCAGGGTTCCAGCAACAGGGAAACTCACTGTTGGCGCATGGAAACCGTAATCCATCAAACGTTTTGCAACGTCAGCAACTTCAATTCCAAGCGGCTTAAACTGACGGAAATCTACGATACATTCGTGGGCAACTCTTCCCGCTGCGTTTGCGTATAAAATCGGGAAATGTTCTGCTAAAACTTCTTTCAGGTAATTGGCGTTCAGAATTGCGTGTTCTGTAGATTTTTTCAAACCGGAAGTTCCGAGCATTTTGATATAAGCATAAGAAATATTCAAAACCAGTGAAGACCCGTAAGGTGCAGCTGAAATAGCTTCGATGGCTTCTTTATCACCGATTTTGATGTTCGGGTTCGATGGCAAGAACTTCACCAAATGCTTGGCAACGCAGATCGGACCAACACCCGGACCACCGCCTCCGTGAGGAATAGCGAATGTCTTGTGAAGATTCAGGTGACAAACATCGGCTCCGATATTTCCCGGAGAAGTGAAACCAACCTGTGCGTTCATATTGGCACCGTCCATATAAACCTGCCCGCCGTTGTCGTGAATCAGTTTGGTAATTTCTTTGATGTTGTCATCGAAGAAACCATAGGTTGACGGATAAGTAATCATCGCTGCAGAAAGATTATCTGCGTGCTGCTCTGCTTTAGCTTTCAAATCATCGAAATCGATTTCACCGCTTTCAAGGTTTTTCACTACTACCACTTTCATTCCGGCAATTACTGCAGACGCTGGATTTGTTCCATGCGCAGACTGTGGAATAAGAACGATATTTCTATGACTTTCTCCACGGGATTTGTGATATTCGCGGATGACCATTAACCCCGCATATTCACCCTGAGCTCCGGAATTTGGCTGAAGCGAAGTACCCGCAAAACCAGTGATTTCAGCAAGATCTTTTTCTAACTCTTTAATTAACTGCTGATATCCACCAGCCTGATCTGTAGGAACGAATGGATGTACACTGCCCCATTCCGGCCAGGAAATCGGCAGCATTTGGGTTGCAGCGTTAAGTTTCATGGTACATGAACCTAAGGAAATCATTGAATGCGTGAGTGACAGATCTTTTCTTTCCAGACGCTTGATATAACGCATCAGTTCAGTTTCTGTATGATAGTTATTGAAAACCTCTTCTTTTAAAATTTCATCTGATCTTAAAGAATTTTCAGGAATCTGAAGTTCATCCTTAACAACAAGTTTGAAACTCTGCTTGTCTCTGAACTGTGCAAAAGAATCAAAAAGAATCTGCAGTTTCTCCAGCGTTGTAGTTTCGTTTAGCGCAATGCTTACAAAGCCTTCAGTGAAATAATTAAGGTTGATTTTATGATCAAGCATTAAAAACATTAAAGATTTTTTCTCTTCTTCACTCATGCGGAATTTTACCGTGTCGAATATCGGTTCCTCCACGATCTCGTATCCTAAAGCCTTTAAACCGCTGTGAAGTGCGTTTGCTTTGAAATGAATCTGCTCTGCGATAAAGTTAAGGCCTTCCGGACCGTGGTATACTGCATACATTCCGGCCATTACAGCTAAAAGCACCTGAGCTGTACAGATATTTGAAGTCGCTTTTTCTCTTTTGATATGCTGTTCACGGGTTTGGAGTGCCATTCTCAGCGCACGCTTGCCGTAAGCGTCTTGGGAAACACCGATAATTCTTCCCGGAATATCTCTCTTATAATCATCTTTACAGGCAAAAAATGCAGCGTGAGGCCCACCGTAACCCATTGGGATCCCGAAGCGTTGTGTAGTTCCTACAGCACAGTCGGCGCCCATTTCGGCAGGAGATTTCAATTTTACCAACGCCATCGGGTCGCTGGCAACCACAACCTGAAGGTTAAGTTCTTTATATTGCTTAATGTTTTCGGTATAGTCGAGTACAATTCCGTTTTTGCCCGGATACTGCAGTATAATTCCGAAATACGAGTCATCAAAATTATGATTCGCGTGATCACCTTCCACAATCTGGATTCCTAAACCTTCCGCTTTAGTTTTCAAAACAGCAACAGTTTGAGGAAGAACCAATTCTGAAACGAAAAATTTGTTGGCTTCAGATTTTCTCTGGTCTTTGGTTCTGCTTTCAAAGAACATATGCATTGCTTCTGCAGCTGCGGTAGATTCATCTAAAAGCGAAGCATTCGCCAGTTTAAAACCTGTTAAATCGCAGACAACTGTCTGGAAATTCAGCAACGCTTCCAATCTACCTTGTGCAATTTCTGCCTGATAGGGAGTATAAGCGGTGTACCACGATGGATTTTCGAGAATATTTCTCTGAATCGCGCTTGGTAAAATAGTATTGTGATAACCGAATCCGATATAGTTATCGAAAAGTAAATTCTGTGCGGCCAATTCCTTAGAATGCGCTAACATCTCGTACTCGGAAAGAGCCGGCGAAATGCTTAAGTCTTTTTCTAGACGAATTGAATTTGGAATGGTTTGGGCAATTAATTCATCAATACCCGAAACACCAATTTCCTGTAACATTGCCTGTTTATCGGCTTCGTTCATAGAAATGTGGCGGTTTACAAACTGTGTAGTGTTCATTATTTTTACTGGATTTATTTAGAAATAAAGGTTCGTAAAAATACAATATTTTGATGAACAGTACAATTGATAAATTTCAGGTGCGAAACATAAAAAAGCTTATCAACTATTTTGATTTATTCTAAATTAGAATTACATTTGCCCCATGAATTCACCAATCATTCCCTTCAAAGTTGCACCATTAACACCTTTCTACCATAAAACGGAGGAAATGTTCTGTGACAAGAAAAAATGCTGCAAGAAATTCAAAAAAGGAAAACGTTGTAAAAAATGCCCTGGAAGACTGAAAATGGCATAACTGCATTTTACAACCAGTCGGAATTTTATCCTGCAAATGTTTTTACTAAAAGCAGTATTGCAATTACAAGAAAAATTATTGCCAGCGTAATTTTCAGCGCCTTTGGCTGGCCGCCTGGGTTAGTTCGCGTTGGTGTTTGCGGCTTGAAAAGTTCTTCGACACCTTCTCTGAATTTTTCTTTTTCCGAATCGAAAACCTGATTAATTGTTATTCCCCGCACTACTGTTTTATTGAGAAGAGAATTCGTCGCATGAAGCAACAACTGAAATTTCCCGTCTTTAAATTCGGTAATTCTAATCTTCTTTTCTCCGTAGCTTTTTTCTAAACCAAAAGGCAGAACTTTAACCACGTCGGCATGGTTTGTCTGCCATGTAATAATGACCTCTTCCCCTTTCTGAACATTGATTTTATTTACTGAAAACGATTTTATCGCCGGCGGAAGATTTGGGCGGAAGGCCCTTTGCTGATGGCTTAAATTATCGTCATAAATCCGTCTTCTTTCTTTATCGCCGAGCGTTTCATACGCTTCCTGAATTTCCATAAAGCGGTGAGCGAAAAATTCGTCGTTTTCATTTTTATCGGGATGATATTTCAGCGACAATTTTCTGTAGGCTTTTTTAATGTCTTCATCAGAAGCATTTTCTTGTACACTCAGAAAATAATAATAATTCTTCATTGTGGAATACAGAATTCGGTTTTGGGGTGTAAAAGTAAGGATTTAAAAAAATTAGTACTCCACAAAAAAGCGGAAAGTTTAAGTTTCCGCCTGATTGTTGATTATTTTTCGGCTAATTTTTTCAGCACTTCGAAACCTTTATTAAAACCGTTGTTCATGTGCTCTTCATATTCCTGAAGCGTGTGCAGAATCGTGCGAAGATGCGTCGTATTTTCATCAATCTCCCGCAGAAAATACTGTTCTTCTGCACCACTCCATTCCTTTACTTCACGGCTTTCAGTATCTTCAACCCCATCGCTAAGGATGCCAAGATGGCTGAAAACCACTTCAAATGGAGCATCCAGACTCTTTATCGTAGCAACCATGCCGTTTCCATGACCGTCAAGAAAATAAGTTTTTCCGTTAATCTGCCAGTCGGTTTTAAATTGAGATTCCGGACTGAAAAATTGGGTCCATTGTGTATAAGTTTCGGGTGACCAAAGCAAATCCCATACTTTATGAATGGGTGCGTGTATTGTTATTTCGTAGTTTAAGGTTTCCATCATAACAGTGTTTAAAATTTTTATGATTCTGAGAGTTTTTTAATCTTTTCGAAATTAGGTGGATATTTTGAATTGAAAAAATCAACAAATTCATCCAAAGCATTTACTTTTCCAGTAAGAAGTGTACCATTTTCATTGGATTCAAGAAGATAAGCTACCGTAGAATCCTGCCAATCCTGTGGGCTGAGCCCGCCATCGTAAATCCAGCCCAGATGTTTCATTACCAACTCTCTATGGGGAATGTTTTTCTCAATCTGATTATACATGCCGTTGTTTTCTGAATCAAGAAATCTCATGATGCTGCCTTCTTCCCAGTTTCCTTCAAAGTAAGTTCCCTCGTTCATTGCCGAAGGCCAATTTCCGTCGGTATCCTTATTGAAAAGAATGTTCCAGACTTTCTCTGCCGGTGCGTTGATCTGAATTTTGAATTCCAAAAGTTTCATTTTGTTAAATTTTTAAGATAGGTAGGCCTCTTCCAGATCTGTAATTACAATTTTTTGCATTCCTGACATTGCCTGCATCACTTTTTGTGATTTATATGGATCAGAATCATTCATAAGTTCGATGAGTTTTTTGGGAACAATCTGCCAGCTCATACCGAATTTATCTTTCAGCCACCCGCACATACTCGCTCTTCCCCCACCGGCAATAAGTGAGTTCCACAGGTGATCTGTTTCCTCCTGATCATCGGTCATCACCACTATAGAAATTCCCTCGTTGAAATCAAACTGATGATCATAAGAATTATCCATACAGAAAAAACTGTAGCCGTCGATTTCGAAATGCGCGTGCTGAACATTTTCCTGCACTTCATGGGTTTCGTTTCCTACTCCGTCACCGTATTTCAGAACACCGCCAATCTTTGAACCAGGAAAAATCTTGGTGTAAAGTTCCATTGCTTCCATGGCTTTGCCGTTATTCCCGTGAATATACATGAGCGTGGGAACAATTTTCTGCTCACCCATTTTTTCACCTAAATAAACTTGCCAGGTAACTCCGTATTTATCACGAACCCATCCGTACTTTTTACTCCACGGATATTCGCCCAGCTCCATCAGCACGATGCCTCCATCAGCTAAAGGCTTCCAGTATTTTTCAACTTCTTCAGGTGTTTCGCATAAAACCATAAAGGAAACCGAAGCATTCTTTTCGAATTGCGGACCGGCATTCAGGATCATCATTCTCTGCCCGAAAAGCTCGAAATTAATGACTACAGGAGTATCTACGGTAATCTTCCCGCCGAAAATGTCTGTATAGAATTGAGCTGCTTCGTTCCCAGTCCTGTCAAACCAAAGACATGGGAATATATTGTTTTTCATTTTTGAAGATGTTAAAGTTATTTTTTTAATTCCTGTTTCCGGAATTTTATAATTCTCCTTATTAATTCATAAGGAATTTCACTGTTTAAAGGAAACTGTACCGAACCTTTACCCTGCTTATATGCGGAAAGTTCCTTTTTAAATGCCTCATGACCAGTTGGCGTCGCATACAATCCGATATGATTTTTGTAGCTGGCAAAGTAAACCAAAGGTTTTTTGTTCAGAAAATACCCTGGCATTGCGTAGCTTATTTTTTCTTCGGCTTCGGGAACTTCCTCAAAAATTATCGTTCTGATCCGGGCTAATATTTCCTGAACCTCGGCGGGGAAATGTTTTATATAAATATCGGCTGTTTCCATAGTTAAAGCTAATCAGCATACTGTTCCAGCGAATTTTTGAACATAAGATATGCTTCTCTGTACTGTTCCAAATCTCTGGTGGATGAATATTTAATCCCAAAAACTTTGTTTATTTTACTGGCTGTTTCGGATGTTGACTCGTAGGACCTAAAATATGACCCGTCTTTTGCTTTTATTGTCCATCGTTCTACCTCTAAGCCGTTTTGCACTGCTGATGCAGAATCTACTAAAGTTTCATGGGGCTGAAGTTCAATATCGGTTGGCAAACCGCTCCATTGCGGTGAAAATACATAAAACTGAACTTTACCGTCGGGAGCGGTAAATAACGCACTGTCATAACCTTCCACGCTTGTTGATGATGCTAAAGAATTTACCGCTTTAAAAGAAGAAGGATAATCGATCTCGAACCAAGCACCCTTATATTTTTTAACATTTTTTGAATCTCCGGGCGCTTTCTTATCGGTGACCTCTATCTGTGCAGAATCAGCCTTAATGCTATTACTGTTTTTTTGAACTTCTTTATTACAGGAATTACAAAACAGCAGTAAAAAAATACTGGGCAGTATATTTTTAGTTATTTTCCACATATTTATGAAAACGATCTAAAATTGCATACCAACCAACGCGCTGCATTTCTGTAGAATTCTTAACTTCAGGTTCAAATATCTCAACGATTTCGGTGGTATTCTCATCAATTTTATTAAACTGTACTTCGATCCTTCGGCCGTCATCCAGATGGCTTTTTACATTTTCAAGGATACGGATCTCATCAATATATCCAGAGAAATTGTAACCGAAACTTTTGTCTTTATATTCGAGGCGGTAATCGAACCTGCCTCCTTCCCTGAAATCGCTTTCAGCCCTCGGACAGTGCCAGTTGGTTGTAGGGAAATTCCATTTCACAATATGTTTTGGGTTATAAAAATAATCCCAAACTTTATGAACAGGTTTCAGGATTGTAATTTTAACTGTAATTGGATCTGTCATATTTAATTTTTCCTAAATTTAATGAAAAAGATCGGGACTCTCAAAATACATAATCCCAAACGACAGACTTTAGTTAACCAAACTTCATTCTGTTTCTGTGTCATCTTCATTTTCCTTTCCAAATACCATATAACTGACCAGCGAAATAATTTTACCATCCCGTACGGTGTACACATCTGCAAAATGAGAAGTTTCCTGTTTGCCATGTCTTTCTGTAAGGATATTTCCGTCGGCAATTACCACATCACCTTCTCCAATGATATTATTGATTTGCAGTTTTAAAACTTTTTCGGGGCCGTCGTTTGACAAAAAGTTATACAGATTTTCTTTCCCAACAATATCATCCATCCCGAAACCGGGCCAGTTTACCCTCACTTCATCAGATAACACCTGGTAAGCCTTTTCATTATCCACAAAAAGATTTTCGAAAAACTGTTTTGCAATTTGCTTATTATCCATGATATTTAAATTTTTTAAGATTGATTTTCTGAATAAAAAAAAACCTTAATAGCAAGAGCTGTTAAGGTTTGATGTTTCTATCGCAAAGCGTTAAGTGCTTGATCGTAATTCGGTTCCTGTACAATTTCGGGAACCTGTTCGGTATAAATTACTTTTCCGTGTTCATCTGTAACGATCACCGCACGACTCAGCAAACCTTTCATTGGTGAATCAAGTAAAGTTACGCCATAATCATCGCCGAAATTTCCGCGAAAATCCGAAAGTGATTCCACATGATCTAAACCTTCAGCTGCACAGAATCGTCCTAACGCAAAAGGTAAATCTCTGGAAACATTTATTACAACAGTATTTTCCAAATCGCCTGCTTTTTCATTGAATTTTCTTGCAGACGCGGCACAAATGCCTGTATCAATGCTCGGGAAAATATTAAAAATTTTCTTTTTGCCATCGTAATCAGAAAGTACTTTCACCTCCAGTTTATCATTTACTAAAGCGAAATCTTTCACCGTTAAACCAATTTCAGGTAAGTGACCGATTGTTTTTATTTTGTCTCCTTTCAATGTAATATCTGCCATAATTTTATTTTTAGTGTTTCTCAAAATTAGCGATAAAATGGCAAATTTTATTTTAAATAAAGGTTAAATTAATCTTAAAGTTAGCAAACCGCCTCTTTCATACTCCTTTTAAATTCCTTAAATTTGTGATTCTTAAAATTAAATTCAAATATTAAAATAATGTCAGAAAAATCCAAAATTGTCTACACCTGGACTGATGAAGCTCCGATGTTGGCCACCCATTCTTTTTTACCAATTGTTGAAGCATTTACCAAAACTGCAGACATCGAAATCTCACCCAAAGACATTTCACTTTCAGGAAGAATATTAGCCAATTTCCCGGAATTTCTGAATGAAGACCAAAAAGTGGAAGATGCTTTGGCCGAACTTGGAAAATTAGCAACAACTCCTGAAGCAAACATCATAAAACTTCCGAATATTTCAGCATCTGCACCACAGTTGGACGAAGCGATTGCGGAATTGCAGCAGCAGGGTTTTGCAGTCCCAAATTATCCGGCTGAGCCTAAAAACGCGGAAGAAGAAGCCATTAAAGCAAAATATGCAAAGGTTTTGGGAAGTGCGGTAAACCCGGTTCTTCGTGAAGGAAATTCTGACAGAAGAGCACCGAAAGCAGTAAAAAATTACGCCAAAGCCAACCCACACAGAATGGGAACCTGGGCTGCAGATTCTAAAACAAAAGTAGCTCATATGACCGCTGGTGATTTCTACGGAACTGAAAAATCTGTAACTGTAGAAAACGATTCTCAGTTCAAAATTGAATTTTTCGGTAACGATGGTTCTGTGAAAGAACTGAAAGGACTTTCGCCTCTGAAAGCTGGAGAAATCATTGATACTTCTGTAATGAATCTTTCTGCGCTGAAAAATTTTGTTGCAGAAACCATCGCTGAGGCTAAAGCAGCAAATGTACTATTATCAGGACATTTGAAAGCAACCATGATGAAGATTTCTGACCCTATTATTTTTGGAGCGATGGTTCAGGTTTTCTTTAATGATGTTTTCACCAAATATGCTGATTTATTTAATGAACTTGATATCAATCCGAATAACGGACTTCAGGATTTATTTGATAAAATTGCAGGCAATGCCAAAGAAGCTGAAATTAAAGCCGATATTGAAAAAACCCTCGACAACGGACCTGCGGTGGCGATGGTAAATTCTGATAAAGGAATCACCAACTTCCACGTTCCTTCAGATATTATTGTTGATGCTTCCATGGCTGCGCTCATTAGAGGCGGCGGCAAAATGTGGAATAAAGAAGGTAAAGAAGAAGATACAATCGCCATGATTCCCGACAGAAATTATGCAGGATTCTATCAGGCTGCTATCGACGATATGAAGAAAAATGGTGCACTTGATCCACGCACAATGGGTTCAGTTCCAAATGTCGGTTTAATGGCCCAGAAAGCTGAAGAATATGGTTCGCACGATAAAACTTTCCAGCTGAATGCAGACGGAAAAGTAAAAGTTTCTGACGCTGACGGAAACATTTTCATGGAGCAGGATGTTCAGAAAGGTGACATTTTCAGAATGTGCCAGGTGAAAGACGCGCCGATTCAGGATTGGGTAAAACTTGCCGTGAACAGAGCAAAACTATCCGACACACCGGCAATTTTCTGGCTCGATGATCAGAGAGCGCACGACCGCGAAATGATTAAGAAAGTTGAAAAATACCTGAAAGATTACGATACAACAGGCCTGGACATTCAGATTTTAAGTGTTGAGGATGCAATGACTTTAACTTTAGAAAGAATCAGAAAAGGTTTGGATACGATTTCGGTTTCCGGAAATGTATTGAGAGATTACTTAACCGATCTTTTCCCGATTCTTGAACTTGGAACGTCTGCAAAAATGCTTTCTATCGTTCCATTGATGAATGGCGGCGGACTTTTCGAAACCGGAGCCGGAGGTTCTGCACCGAAACACATCGAGCAGTTTATTGAAGAAGGATATTTAAGATGGGATTCTTTAGGAGAATTCATGGCACTTCAGGCGAGTTTAGAGCATTTGGCACAGACTCAAAACAACGAAAAAGCTCAGATTTTAGCAGATGCGTTGGATGTTGCGAACGAAAAATTCCTGGCAGAAGACAAATCTCCTGCAAGAAAAGTAGGAAGCATCGACAATCGCGGTTCTCACTTCTATCTGGCAATGTATTGGGCAGAAGCTTTGGCTAATCAGACAAAAAATACTGAAATGGCTGCAACCTTCCAACCTATTGCAAAATCAATGTTTGAAAACGAGGCTAAAATCAATGAAGAATTAATCGGAGCTCAGGGCAAACCACAGGATATTGGTGGATATTACAAACCAAATTTTGGTAAAACCAATGCAGCGATGAGACCAAGCGCTACGTTGAACGAAATTATCAATGCACTATAAGTTTGATTATTTAAATTCAAACTGAAAATAAAAACTTCCCGATTTCCGGGAAGTTTTTTTATTTAAGATCATCAATGATTTTATAGATCTGATTGAAATATTTGCCGTAATACCGGTTAAACCAAAACTTTCCGAATACATAAAGGGCGCCTAATGTTCCGATACAGGTGGCTAGAAAAGTCAGGATAAATCGTAAACCTGTAATCTCCTGCAAAGGAGGTGTGTAATCGAAAACCAACAGCATTTCGCACACCACAAACGGCGCAAAAGCAATATAAAAAGCCAGATAATACTGCTCATTAAGTTTAAACTGGAATTTTAAATCCTTAAGTGCATCCCAGGTGTTAAGATTAATGGCGCTGATGTTTTTATAAAGCTGAAAGAATTTAAAAAAGTAAAAACTCGTAATCAGCATCATGGTGACTACTAAAGTAATAATGTACACTTTAAATTTGAAAAAATGCATATCCACCACTGCGAAGAATAAAATAATCAGTACAAACAACACGGCAGTCCAATAAAATTCGGTCCTCATATTCTTTCGGATTCTTTCCAGCGGAAGATGGATTTCCTTTTGGTTTTCTGTTGAAATTTCTGGAGTTTCAGCCACGTTCTCGTTGCTCCACATTTCTTTTAAATGATCTAATTCCATAATCTTAGTGATTAATGAGTTCTTTTAATTTTTGTTTTGCGCGGTTTAACTTTACCCTCGCGTTTACTTCCGAAATCCCTAACTGCTCAGCGATTTCTTTGCCCGTGAAATCTTCCAGATAATAGAAGACCAGTGCTTTGTCGATCGCGTTCAGTTTGTTGATGGCTTCATACATTTTCTTGAGTTTGTGTTCCTCACCATCATTATAATCATCATTTTTAATATTAAAATCTTCGATGCTGCTGTTCTGTATAAAACTTCTTTTCTTTTCAGATTTCAGAAAAACGATTGCCGTATTAAGCGCGATCCGGTAAAGCCAGGTAGAAAAAGCGCTTCTGCCTTCGAAAGTGGGATAGGCTTTCCAGACCTGGAATGTAATTTCCTGGAAAAGGTCCTTCTGATCGTCGAAATTATCCATATACATTTTAGAAATCTTGAAAATCACCCCTTTGTGTTTTTCAATACGTTCTAAAAATTCTTTTTCCAGTTTGGGCATCATGCAGTAATCTGTGAAGTAAGTAGCAATTTAAAATAATTGTTACAGAAAACTTAGGAAATATATTTATTTCACTTTACTTTCCCGAAATACCTTAATTTTACATCATGGAAAACAGCCATTTTTCTGTCATTCAAAAAAAAAGCAGCGATTTTGAAAAAGTGTTGAGTGATGCTTTTTACCATATTTTCCTGTTTCAGGGTAACGGAAAAATCATGGTCGATTTTGTTGAGTACGAATTCAGCGGTAGAACGGTTTTCTTTACTTCGCCTTTTCAGAATATACAGATTGTGAGCAAAGATATTTTTGATATTCAGATGCTCAGTTTCCACGGCGATTTTTACTGTATCGAATATCATAAAAAAGAGGTTGCCTGCAATGGTTTGCTTTTCAATAACATTTATCTTTTTCCGCATTTTTCGCTTGATGAAACAACTTTCAACGAAATTTCCGAATATTTTCTGAAGATTGGCAACTCCAACCCCAATGAAGATTTCGCTGTCGCTGTTTTACGATCTTATCTGCAACTCATACTGGCGATTTGCAGCCAAGTAAAAAGCACATTTCTGCCGGAAAAAGAATTAATTCAGAAAGATTTCAGCGGACTGAAGGATTTTCAGAATTTGGTGGAGCAACATTTTCTTACAGAAAAAAGTCCGGCTTTTTATGCAGATTTGCTCCATCTCACACCGAATTCTCTAAGCAAAAAGATCAAAGCCGAATTTAATAAAACGCCTTCACAAATCATTCAGGAACGGGTAATTCTCGAAGCGAAAAAGCAAATTCATCTCACCCGAAAATCCATGAAAGAAATTGCGGCTGAACTCAATTTTGAAGACGAATTTTATTTCAGTAAATATTTCAAGAAACATACGGGTATTTCTCCGACACAGTTCCGCGAAGAAACCGGAATTTCAATTGTGGCAGATTTATACAAGTAATTACCAAAATTTTCCATTTTTCCAGTTCTTTATTCGACATAAATTTGCAACTAAATCAAATATTTATGTTAGAATTTTTAGCAAACTCACAAAAGAATTTCATCAACTTTCTTAGAATCGGAATTTTTGTTGTGATGGCCTGGATTGGCGGATTAAAAGCCTTTCAGTACGAAGCTGACGGAATTATACCATTTGTCGCTAATTCGCCGTTTATGAATTTTCTTCTCAGCAAAAGCGCTGACGATGCGGACAGCTACAAACTTCATAAAAACAAGGAAGGAGAAGTAATTCCCGAGAACATTAAATGGCACGAAGCCAACGGAACTTATGTGTTTTCTTACGGTTTGGGCGCTGTAATTGTTCTTTTCGGAATTTTTGTTTTATTGGGAATTTGGTTTCCAAAAGCCGGTCTCGTTGGTGGAATTCTCACCGTTGTAATGTCGGTGGTAACACTCTCATTTCTCATCACAACTCCGGAAACCTGGGTTCCAGACCTGGCCGGACCAAATCATGGTTTCCCTTATCTTTCTGCAGCAGGCAGACTTGTTATTAAAGATATTATTATGCTTGGCGGCGGTTTTGTAATTGCAGCGGATTCTGCACAAAAACTTCTCCGGCAGAGAAAGAATAGTTTTTCATAGTTTGTGTTTTTTATGTTTAAAAAAACTTCCCCGGGTGAGTCACACGGGGAAGTTTTGATTTATATTATTATTGATGTTATATTTTACATCATTTTAAGATTATTCACTTCGAGTTCACTAAGAATTCTCCAATGTCCGCGTTTGATGTTTTTCTTTGTCAAACCGGCGAACATCACTCTGTCGAGCGCTTCCACTTCGTAGCCCAATCTCTGGAAAATCCTGCGCACTACCCTGTTCCAGCCGATATGAATTTCGATACCCACTTCGTTTCTTGGCTTTCCTTCGATATAGGAGATACTGTCAACTTCCGCTACACCTTCTTCCAGACGTATTCCTTCAGCGATTGCGTTAAGGTCAGCTCTGTCTAGTTTTTTGTCTAAGGTAACATGATAAATTTTCTTCATATTGAACGACGGATGTGTAAGTTTTTTGGTCATGTGACCATCGTTGGTCAGCAAAATAACACCTGTCGTAGAACGGTCCAGCCTTCCCACCGGGAAAACTCTGTATGGTGAAGCGTTTGCCACTAAATCCATTACAGTTTTTCTGGCCTTTTCGTCTTTGGTTGTTGAGATATAACCTTTTGGTTTATTCAATAATACATAAACCGGTTTTTCAGGGGTGATTCCCTGTCCGTCGAAAATTACTTTATCTGTTTTCTGCACCTGATAACCCATTTCTGTCACCACTTTTCCGTTGACTTCAACCAAGCCTTGGGTAATAAGCTCATCAGCTTCACGGCGGGAACAAATTCCTGAGTTTGCAATGTACTTATTAAGACGGATACTTTCTTTGGGAGTTTCCTTCACTAATTTATCGAATCTTCGTTTCTGAACGAAGGATCTTGTTTTTTCGTTTTCATCTTGTGGTCTTTCATAATTCTTGAAAAGTTTTGTACCACGGGATTTACCGTCGCCTTTAGCAAACTTACCGTCTTTATCTGTAGATTTACCAACTCTTTTTCCGACCGGTTTGCGGGACGCTGGTCTGTCGAAAGTTTTCTCGTAGGATTTAGCTTCAGATTGCGACATCAGGCGCGGTTCTCTAGGTGCCTTAGGCTCTTTTGCAGGTTTTCTTTCTTCAGTGTTCTCAGGTTTTGGAGCGCGTGCACGGGAAGGAGCAGGTCTTGAACTTCCGGAATTGGAAATTTTTGAAATTCTTACTTTTTTTGCTTTGTTGTTGCTGTTTCTGTCTCGGCTCATTATCTGAAAAATTTCTGCAAAGATAAAACTAATTCGCTGATATATCGACAATAGTTTTTCCAAGACTGTGATTCCGCGCGCAAGATTATCGGTAAATCAAAGTTTTTCAAACTAAACAGCCATTAAAATCGGTTGACAATTCCATCGAGCAGCATTGCGATAATTCCGACAAAAATCCAAATCCGCAGCACATTAAGTACGAAAAGATTTGATTTCTTCTGGGAACTTAAAAGAAAATAAACGGCAATGATGATAATGAATAAGCCTGCAGCAAAGTACAGAGGCATAATGCTGTGAATCCCCGTTTTGTCAACGATAAGCAGTGAAACCACAAAGAGAGACACCAAAAGTGCTGTTACAACATTAATTGCGGTGCTGGTGCCGAAAAAATTTGGAATCGTGATATATCCGAAGATCTTATCTGCATTTTTGGTTAAAACATCCTTTAGAATATCAATCATAAGCAGTATAATAAACAGAAAAACTGCCATCAGAAATACTTTACCCGAAAAAGTGTGATAGTAAACCAACATTCCAAAAAATGGATAAAGGGTAAGACTTACAAAAGTAAGATTATTTAGAATCAGAATTTTACTGAGTTTATGGCTGTAAAACCACATGAAAAACTGATAAATCAGGAAAAAGAAAAATACACGTGGCGAGATTAAAAATGCAGTCCCCAGTGAGAGTAAAACTAAAATCAGATAGGCATAAAGAAAATATTTCTGCTTAAGGAAGTTCTGGAGTTTGGTCCGGAAAGGCTTTGTAAGCTGGTCTTTTTCCCGGTCGTAGAACTGATTGATAATACCGCCTGCTAAAATACTCAAGACCGTGCAGAATATGATTCCATGTACCTTGAAATCAAAAACAAAAGCACGCAAACTCTCCTCCTGATTAAATAGGAAAAAAGTAGAAACATATAAAGCGAATGTGAGTAAGGCTGCAACGAAAATCCGCGCTCCGAGCAGAAAGCCAACTAATTGCGATATTCTGTAAAAAAAAGATTTTCTCATCATCTAAGTCGGCTGAATGTAAAATTAAATTTTTTACGACTTAAATGTTAGAACCTGTAGATGACTTCTTTCTCGAATCCGTGTAGCATTTTTTCTGCCTTCGCATAATCTTTGGTAAAACCCAAAATATAACCGCCGCCTCCGCTGCCACAGAGTTTCAGGTAATAAGCGTTCGTATCAAGACCGTTTTTCCAGGCTTTGTAGATACTTTCGGGAATCATGGGTTTAAAATGTTCATAAGCCCAAACCGACAAACTTTTCAGATTTCTGAAAAGCGGAGTCATTTCCTTCTTCAGAAACGCATCAATACACGCATTATTATAACGGATAAATTCTTCTTTCAAAGTTTTGCGGAAACCTTCTGTTTTCATCTTTTCGAAGAAAATCTGCACCATCGGTCCAGTTTCGCCGGTCATTCCGGAGTCAATCAGGAAAATTGCACCTTTACCTTCTGCACTTTGCGGAATAGCAACCCTGTCTACATTTTCTTTGTTTTCAATAAGTATAGGAAGGTTCATGTAACAGATCAAAGGATCGATTCCCGAACTTTTCCCGTGAAAATAACTTTCAAGAAGACCGAAAACTTTCTTCAATTCTTTCAGTTCGTCTTTAGAAATATTTTCAGGCGTATATTTTATGAAAGAATATTTTTCGAAAACCGCTGCAACTAAAGCTCCAGAACTTCCAACACCATATCCCTGAGGAATATTGGAATCGAAGAAAAGTCCGTTCGCGATGTCCCTCTGAAAATCAGCAATATTGATTCTGAATTTCTCATCCAGTTCCAGATTAATCAAATAGTCTGAATATTTTTCAAGAGATAAATTTGATTTTTTTTCGAATTCACTTTCTAAATCCGAAAACTTCAGGGTTCCTTTGTAGAAGCTGTACGGCAGAGTAAGCCCCTGGGAATCTTCAATAATTCCGTATTCACCGAACAACAGGATTTTTGCGTAAAAAAGTGGATTGGTCATCGTTTAATTTAAACCGTTGATTTTCAGTTGCAAATTTACAAAAAAATATCTTAGAAATTCATTGTCTTATATTCAAAAATAACGCCACATCTTTGAATAATAAAAAAAAGGACTACATTTTATTTTCCAGGGATAAGTTTTACCTTCAAAAATCTTATGAGTATGAGGCCCGCAAAGAAAAATATTGACATTGAAAGTGCCGCATAACGCATATTATGGTACTGCTCGATCATGGTTGCAAATATGAAAGTTCCCAAGATAATCGCTAATTTTTCCAAAACATCATAAAAACTGAAAAAGGTGGTGTTATCCATTGAATCTTCGGGCAACAGTTTGGAATAGGTAGAGCGCGACATCGCCTGCAAACCTCCCATTACAAGACCAATAATCCCGGCGATTCCGTAAAACTGGTATTCGACATTAGGATTTTCTTTATTAAGATAATAGGCTGACAAACAGGCAACAATCCAAAGAGTAATAGCAATTGAAATTACATTTTTATTGCCAATTTTTTTTGATAACCAAGAAAAAAACAGCGCACCGATAATTGCTTCGATCTGGATCAGAAGTAAAGTCAGAATCAATTTGTCCTGCTCGAGGTTTATTTCACTTTTACCAAAAAGGGTCGCCATGAGAAAAATGGTTTGCATCCCGACACTGTAAAAGAAAAAACTTGACAGGAAAAATTTCAGATTACGATCCGCGAAAAGTGTTCTACCCACCTTGAAAAGTTCGCGGAAACTTTCCTTAACGATATCGGTGTAGAAATTAACATTATCTTTTAAAACTTCCCAAAAACCACCCTGTTCTTCATGTTTCTGGAAGATGTTCTTATAATTCAGCAGAACCAAATCTTTAGGCAGCTGCTCTTTTACATTTCCGAATTGCGGTAAATGTTTGAAGGTGTACTGTGCAAAACCGAACCACCAAGCACCCGTCAGAAGGAATGATATCCTGGTGTAAAGTTTGGCTTCTTCGGGATTTTTAGCAAATACCTGAATTAAAACCAGACAGATTACTACAAGAACTACTGAACCTATATATCCATACACATAACCTTTTGCAGAAAGCGCATCCTGCTTATCCGGAGTTGCGATGTCGGGAAGAAATGAATTATAAAAAACCAAACTTCCCCAGAAGCCTACACTCGCGGTTATACTGAACAGAAGCCCCAAAAATACATTCTGCATTCCTGTAAACATCGCAAGCCCCATACAAGAGGTTGCGCCTAAATAACAGAAAAACTGCAGAAAAGATTTCTTATTCCCGATGGTATCAGCTAATGAAGACAGAATCGGCGAGAGTAAAACTACGATCAAAAAGGAAATCGTAAGTGAATATCCGTAAATCGCATCCGGCTGGTACTGTTCCCCAAAAACTGTGATCATATGACGTACGGGAACTTTTATCCACTGGCCTGTTTCTGCTACATATTCGCTTTTTTCGGAAGCGGTAGTGAGAATTGAATAATAAATCGGGAAAATAGTAGATGTAATTACTAGAGAATATACCGAATTGGCCCAGTCATAATAAGCCCAGGCTTTCATGATTTTAGGGTTATTCTTGATGTTCGGTGTCGTCAGATTATCGTTATCGGGCATTGCAATAGTTTATTAATAAACAAAAATAGAAAAACCATTAAGAACTAATGAAAAAAATTCATTAATAATTCTTAATGGTTTTAATGATGAAGATTTGGTTTGAGCTTACATATTCTCAATTACAATCGCACTTGCACCGCCTCCACCGTTACAGATTGCAGCAGCACCGTATTTTCCGTTGTTTTGTTTAAGAACGTTAATCAAGGTAACAATAATTCTTGAGCCCGAACTTCCCAGCGGATGACCCAAAGAAACCGCGCCTCCGTTTACGTTTACTTTGGCAGAATCTAGTCCTAAAATTTTATTATTTGCCAGTCCAACTACCGAAAACGCTTCGTTAAACTCAAAAAAGTCGATGTCAGAAACCTCTAAACCTGCTTTTTTAAGAGCTATTGGCAGTGCTTTTGACGGAGCCGTGGTAAACCATTCAGGTTCGTGAGCTGCGTCAGCATAAGAAACGATTTTAGCCAGAGGCTTCAAACCCAGTTCCTCCATTTTTTCTTTAGACATTAAAACTAATGCTGAAGCACCGTCATTTAATGTAGAAGCATTTGCCGCCGTTACCGTTCCGTTTTCTTTCTGGAAAACAGTTGGCAAAGTTCCGATTCTGTCGAAGTTTACGGATTTATATTCTTCATCTTCTGAAAAAATAATTGGCTCACCTTTTCTTTGAGGAATTTCAACAGGAACAATTTCATTGCTGAATTTACCTTCGCTCCAAGCTTTTGCCGAACGTTTGTAAGATTCGACTGCAAAATTATCCTGATCTTCTCTTGTTATTCCATGTTCTGCTGCACATTTTTCGGCACAAACTCCCATGTGAACTTTGTTGTAAACATCAGTTAATCCGTCGAGTACCATTCCGTCCTGCATTTTAACGTCACCCAATTTGGTTGAATTACGAGCATTGAAATAGTGTGGAACTGATGACATATTTTCCATTCCGCCTGCGACGATGATATCCTGATCGCCAGCTTTAATGGACTGCGCAGCCATCATCACCGCTTTCATTCCCGATGCACAGACTTTGTTTATTGTTGTAGAAGGTGTTTTATTCGACAAACCTGCTCCCAAAGCAGCCTGACGCGCCGGCGCCTGACCTTCACCCGCCTGAAGAACATTCCCCATATATACTTCCTGAACCAGTTTAGGATCCAGGTTTATTTTCTCTAAAGCGCCCTTAATTGCCGCTGAACCTAATTTTGTAGCGGGTACAGAGGATAGACTTCCCAGAAAACTGCCCATCGGCGTTCTAACTGCCGATACGATAAATACTTCTTGCATGTTTAAGTTTTATATTTTAATAGGGCAAATTACAAAAAAAAACACACTTTATAAAAAGTGTGTTTTGCTTATTTTTTTAGAAGTTTTAATGTTTAACATCAGCTAAAACTTCCGGATTATGTTTATGTTTGAACATTATCGCAAATAATACTGCAACTACTAACGCGTAAATCGCAAAAATCAGCCAGATTTCATGCCACATTTTATCTCCGTTTGGCAGGGTAAAGTAATTCTGTATCATCCAGCCGCTGACCAAACTTCCCATGATCGCGCCAAAACCATTGGTCATCATCATAAACAAGCCCTGTGCAGAAGATCTGATCTTATAATCGGTAGT
Source organism: Chryseobacterium sp. HSC-36S06 (assembly GCF_024171485.1). Lineage (GTDB taxonomy): Bacteria > Bacteroidota > Bacteroidia > Flavobacteriales > Weeksellaceae > Kaistella. The sequence goes on along the minus strand of NZ_JALJZX010000002.1, from coordinate 306,749 downwards.
GGTTTCTACGAAAAGTGACCCTGAAATATTAAAGAAATCAAAAGCCATCCCGTAAACGATGCATGAAAGAATAATTAATCCTAAACCAAATCCGACAGGCACGCCATAAGCGAACAAACCAAAACGAAGCACCCATGCAAACATGGAAATAAGCATCACATTTTTAATTCCATATCTTTTAAGGAAGAAGGGAATCGCGAGAATAAAAAGTGTTTCTGAAATCTGCGATATCGACATAATTAAAGTAGATCTTTTCACTACAAAACTCTCAGCATATTCAGGGATTTTACCGAAATCTGAAAGGTAGGTATCTCCGTACATATTGGTCAACTGCAAAGCTGCACCCAGGAAAAGTGAAAAAAGAAAGAACAGCGCCATTTTATAATCCTTCAAAAGCGAAAAGGCGTTCAGACCTAATTTTTCCGTCCATGTTGCATCCTTCGAAATTAAATTCTGAGGTGGGCATTTTGGCAAGGTAAAGGCATAAATACCCAAAACAATGGCAAAAACTGCAGCTATATAAAACTGGTTTCCGGAATCCTTGTTGCCCGACAGATTGGTAATCCACATCGCCGCAATAAAACCTATCGTACCCCAAACCCTGATCGGTGGAAAAACTTTCACCACATCAAAGTTATTGTTCTTCAGAATGTAATATGCAATTGAATTAGAAAGGGAAATAGTAGGCATATAAAACATCATCGCCAATAGCATGACCCAGAAAAAATTATCAGGTGTGGTAATTTGCGGGAGAAAGAAGAGCGTGATCCCGTACAGAATGTGTAAAATTCCGTAAAGTCTTTCTGCGTTTATCCACCTGTCTGCGATGATTCCTGTTAAAGCAGGCATAATAATCGAAGCGATTCCCAATGTGGCAAAAACTTTTCCAAATTCTTCGCCACCCCATTGTTTTGTTCCGAACCAATATACGCCAATGGTAATCAGCCAGGCTCCCCACACAAAAAACTGCAGAAAACTAACAATGGTAAGTCGTAATTTTAAATTCATAGTTTAATTATCAATATTATTCAATCTTCTTATTTCTCTTTTTTATTTCCTGCTGCAGCTCCATTGCGGCATCAAAATCCTCATCTTTCACAGCATCTTCAAGAAGTTTCTGAAGATCTTCTAAGGTAAGCGATGCCAAATCACCTTCTGTACCCAGCACTTCTTCGCTTTCCTCTATCGAAGGCTCATCCAGTTCCAAAAGAATTCCCGCTTCGCTTAAAACCTGCGGTGTTGTATAAATAGGTGCATCAAAACGAACTGCCATCGCTACAGCGTCCGAGGTTCGTGCATCCATAATCAGTTCCTCGTTATTGGCTTTGTTCTTAAAATTTATATTTGAAAAAAACACACCGTCGATGATCTGATAAATGATAACAGAAACCAGTTCATAATTGGTAATCGCTACAAATTTTGCAAATAAATCATGGGTGAGCGGGCGTGGCGGATGTATATCTTTTTCTAATCCTAAAGAAATTGACTGTGCTTCGAAATTTCCTATTACTACGGGTAATTTTACGTTGGTTTCCTCATGTTCCAAAAGGAGCGCGTAAGCTCCGGATTGTGTTTGGCTGTAAGAAATTCCGCGTATGATTAATCTTTTGTAATCCATAGCTACAAATATAATTGATTTTTTAGATTTGAGATTTACTTTCAATACTTTTAATGAAATATATCATTAAAAAGAACGGCAATCCGGGACTAGGTTTCGGGAATATTATTCAGATTAATATCAATCCGGAAAATACTGCCGGTTTCGGTGCTCAATTTGGTGAATTTCGCATTCATGAAACGGATTCGTGAGTCTATATTTCCCAACCCGATTCCTTTGCCGTTCTTGGTCATTACGAAGCCTTTGCCATCGTCCCGTACTGTTACAGTAATGTACGGATGATGGTGAATAACCTCCACAAGCGCATTTCCGGCTTCGGCGTGTTTGATGATGTTGTTAACCAATTCCTGAACGATCCGGTAAATATGAGTTTCAATTACATTGCTGAGATCGATGCGTTCACCGGCAAATTTAAAAGCGACTGGAATACCGTAGACATTTTCGATTTTCATACAGTAATTTTCCAACGCGGCGATCAAACCAAAATTCGTAATCGAAGACGGCGAAAGATTGTGTGAAATTTCCCTGATCTGGATGCAGGCTTTGTCGATAATTTTAGTAACCTCATGCAAAACATTTTCATTTTCAGGCAATTGATTATTGAGCCTTAAGTAAGCGAGGTTGTATTTTATGGCAGACAAATCCCCGGCAATACCATCGTGCAGTTCCTCGGCCATCCTTTTTCTTTCCTTTTCTTCGCCTTCCAGCAATCCGTGGAGTTTACTGATCTGTTGCTGATGCCTGTGTTTGGTGACCGTAAAATTCACCCTGTTGCGTTCGTCGTTAATCAGTTTAACTTTATGAGCTAATCCCAAACTAAAAAAAATGGTTTCCAGGATATTACCGACAAAGAAAAATTTAATAGGATCCTTACTATGAAGCGATGGTATAAAGCTGCCCGCCAAAGCCATTAGTGCACAGCACACAAAGAGTGAAACCCCAATAAGGAAAAAGAATTTATGTTTTCCGGAACGGTGTATTGCCTTTACCAGCGTTAGTACAAATATTATTAGCATTACCGGGATAAAGAGGTAGATATACAATGTTGTAAACAGATCTGAATTTTTCATGGCAAAGCATAAAACTGCAAACCCAAAAAACAGATAGGCAAGAAATTTTATAACCCAGAGAGATCTTTTAAAATATTTTTTGGCATTCTTCTCAAAATCCAGAAAATAGAAAGCGAAGACTGAATAGAAACTATAAAAAACGATCTGTATGAAAAAATTTAGAATCTGCACAAAAATTATCCCGTCTGTATGACCAAGAAGACGGATTATTAACCCCTGAAATCCATAATAAACATCATCGGAGCGGCTTAGAACATAGATGATAAGGAAGATATTGTAAAGGCCGTAGTATTTAAAACTTTTTTCGCGCAGGTATAAAAAAATCACTCCACTGACAATAATAAAAAGCAGCTGAAAAGAAATAGACATGTTCCAGACAAACATTTCCATCTTAATAATTTTAACTGAAAAACAGTTTGCAAAGTAAAATTACATTTTTTTTTGCTCGATAAGTTAAAGTGACAAACTTTTATCAAAAACAGGGAACAAAAAAGCGCCGAAAAAACCGGCGCTTTCTAACAACTACTAAAGCTGAAAATTATCCTTTCAATGCTTTTATTTTCTGGGTAAGTTCCGGAATAATCTGAAACGCATCCCCTACTACACCGTAATCTGCGGACTTAAAGAATGGCGCTTCTGGATCACTGTTGATCACTACAATCGTTTCCGAAGAGTTTACACCCGCCAAATGCTGAATCGCTCCCGAAATTCCTACTGCGATGTAAAGATTCGGTGCAATTGCCTTACCTGTTTGTCCTACGTGCTCAGAATGAGGTCTCCAACCAATATCAGAAACAGGTTTGGAACATGCTGTTGCTGCCCCTAAAGTGTTGGCAAGATCTTCGATCATTCCCCAGTTTTCAGGACCTTTCATTCCGCGGCCTGCACTAACTACAACTTCAGCTTCTTTCAGATCCAGTTTTCCGGAACTCTGTTCGTGGGAAAGAACTTTGGTATCTTCATTAACGACCGTTAAATTTTTTACCTCTTCAGTTCCGGAAACTGAATTTTCCTTCACACCGAAAGCATTCTGCGAAACCGTTACAATAACTCCCGCTGCATCAGCTTTTGCGTGCATGAATCCTTTACCTGAAAATGCTCTTCTTTTCACCTGGAAAGGAGTAATACTTTCAGGAGCTTCCAGAACGTTGGTAATTAGAGAATAATTCTTCATAATCGCCAACATAGGCGCAATAGAAGAAGCATCTGTGGTGTGTGGAAACACCAGTATATTACCGTCTGCAACTTCATTTACTGCCTGTGCGTAAGCTTTAGCACTGAAATTTTTCAGACCCTCATCTTTGACACTGATGACTTTTTCTGCGCCATATTTATACAAAAGATCTGACGAATCTGTAGGATTTACGGAAATTGCGGTCACGGTTTCTCCCAACTGATCAGCAACTGCCTTTGCATAAGAAACTGCCTCGAAAGCGGCTTTCTTGTAAACACCGTTTATATTTTCTGCATATACGAATACTGCCATTTTTTTTAATTTTAAATGTTGAAATTAGATTAAATCACCTTAGCCTCTTCGTGAAGCAGTCTCACCAACTCGTCCAGGTTATCTGGAGTTACCATTTTCACAGCAGCTCTAGCCGGAACCGAGTCGTAGGAAACACCGTGTACTTTAACTTCAGAACCTGCTGGCTCCTGAATATGAAGCGGTTTTGTTCTTGCGGACATAATTCCTCTCATGTTCGGGATGATTAAATCTTTTTCATCAACCATTCCTTTCTGTCCCGCGATTACCGCTGGTAATTTCACAGAAATGGTTTCTTTACCCCCTTCAATTTCTCTTACTGCAGTAACTTCAGTACCATTCACTTCCAAACCAACACATGCATTTACAAATGGCTGATTCAGTAACTGTGCTACCATTCCCGGTACAGCGCCCCCGTTATAATCAATAGATTCTTTACCACAAAGTATTAAATCGTAACCACCATTTCTCGCAATATTCGCGATTTCGGTAGCAACCGAGAAACTGTCTTTGGCTTCCGTATTTACTCTTATTGCATCAGTCGCTCCAATTGCGAGAGCTTTTCGGATCACGGGTTCAGTAGCTGCGTCTCCCACATTGGCTACGGTAACTGTTGCTCCCTGCGATTCCTGCAATTTAACCGCTTTAGTTAGAGAGAATTCGTCTAAAGGATTGATTACCCATTGAATTCCGTTTTTGTCGAAAGCAGACTTGTCTGCTGTAAAATTAATTTTTGAAGTAGTATCCGGAACACTACTGATACAAACTAATATTTTCATGTGTTAATTATTTTTAATTATTGGTTTTTAGCCATAACATTACTGCACAAAACTACCTGAGTAATTTTCGCTAAGATAAAAAATAAAATGTTATGCATGCATAGTATTAATCAAAATTTGATATTATATACATAATTAACTGTTTGGTTTAGAAGGTCTGATCTCGATTTTACTCGGAAGAGTACGCGGATTCATTTTAAAAATATCCAAAACCAGCTCACCGAGATCTTCTGGCTGAATTTTCCAGGCGTCTTTTTCAGATGGCTCGTTGCCATTGAAATTCGTCGAAACTGAACCCGGCATAATAGTAGAAACTTTGATGTTATATTTTCTTAAGTCAATCATCGCAGCCTGCGTAAAACCTACCACACCAAATTTAGAAGCGTTGTATCCCGAGCCGTTTTCAAAGAAATTGGTTCCGGCCAGACTTGCAATGCTGATAAAATATCCCTCAGTATTTTTAAGTGATGGAATTGCGGCTTTCAACGTATGAAAAACACCTTTGAGATTAGTATCAATCATGTCGTTCCAGTCTTCAAGAGAAAGTTCATCTACGGGTTTAAATACACCGAGGCCTGCATTGGCGATAACGTAATCGAGACGACCGAACTTTTTAATAATTTCTGCCACGGCATTTTTTTCATCTTCAAAATTCTTAACGTCGGACGCGATTCCGAAGACTTTTGCGTCATCTTCGGATAAAATTCTCGCAGCTTCTTCCGCATCTTCCTGCTTTCTCCCAGAAACGGCAACTCTGATTCCGTTTTTAAGTAAAACCTGTGCAATACCGAAACCAATTCCCTTGGTTCCTCCTGTAATATAAGCTACTTTTTCATTCATATGTATTGATTTAAAATGTTAAAAAAAATGCCCCTGAAGAGGCATTTTTATGGCTTACGATTTCGCGTAATTTTCAAAGAAAAGAGGAATACTTTCAATTCCCTTATAAAAATTATAGAGTCCATAGTGCTCATTTGGCGAGTGAATCGCATCAGAATCCAACCCGAAGCCCATCAAAACTGATTTGGCTCCCAAAACCTGCTCGAACATCGCTGTAATCGGAATACTTCCGCCACTTCTGTACGGAAGCACTTCTTTACCAAAAGCGGTTTCCATTGCTTTTCTGGCTGCAGCAAACTCTTTGGTATCACTTGGCAAAACGTAAGGCATACCGCCATGGTGAGGATTTACCTTCACTTTTACATTTGCCGGAGCAATTTTCTCAAAATATTTAGTGAATTTTTCGGTGATTTCGTCTGGAGTCTGGTAAGGAACCAAACGCATGGAAATTTTAGCAAATGCTTTGCTTGGAATTACGGTTTTTGCTCCTTCACCGGTATAACCGCCCCAAATTCCGTTACAGTCTAAGGTCGGACGGATGGAAGTCCTTTCTAAAGTTGTATATCCTTTTTCCCCTTCTACTCCATTCAATCCGATAGATTTTTTGAAGCCTTCCGGATCGTCTTTCAATTTATTCATCTCCGCTCTTTCCTCATCAGAGACAACGTCTACATTGTCATAAAAACCGTCAATCGTAATGTGACCGTTCTCGTCAATAAGATTTGCTATCATTCGCGAAAGCACGTGGATCGGATTAGGAACAGCTCCGCCATATAATCCGGAATGCAAATCCCTGTTCGGACCTTCAACTTCAACTTCCACATAACTCAGACCGCGCAAGCCGGTTGTAACGGTTGGCTGTTCATTGGAATAAATATGAGTATCTGAAATTAAGATCGTATCGCAGGCTAATTTCTCGGTGTTTTCTTTGACAAAACCTTCGAGACTTTTAGAACCTACTTCTTCTTCGCCTTCCAAAATAAACTTCACGTTACAAGGCAAAGTATTGGTCTTCATCATCGCTTCAAAAGCTTTTACATGCATGAAAAACTGGCCTTTGTCATCTGCAGCACCTCTTGCGAAGATCGCACCTTCAGGATGAAGCTGAGTTTTCTCAATATAGGGCTCAAAAGGAGGTTTTGTCCATAACTCAAGAGGATCCGGCGGCTGTACATCATAATGACCATATACAAGCACAGTCGGTAAATTTTTATCTATGATTTTTTCTCCGTAAACGATAGGATAACCTTTGGTGGGGCAAACTTCAACATGATCTGCACCGGCAGTTTTAAGATGTTTGGCAACTTCACCGGCACATTTCAGCACTTCATCTTTGTATGCAGGATCTGCAGAGATTGATGCAATCTTCAGCAGTTCAAAGAGTTCATCAACATACCGCTGTTTATTTTCGTTGATGTAATTTAGGGTTTCTTGCATTTTATTTTTGCTTAAATTATTAAAAATCGAATCATGTAAAAATAAAAAAAATGTCCTGCATAAGCAAGACATCTTCTTCTTTTATATAATACAGCCTACTATTTAACGGCTGTTTTAGTACTGTCTGCAGTAATTTTAACTTCTGTAACTTCAGCAGTTCTTACTGAGTCCTGTGGAGTTGCTGTTGCTTCTACTGTTGCGGCAGAAGTTTCAACATGGCTTCCCTGAACATCTTCAGTATATCTGTCGGCACCTTCTTCCATCTTCAAAACGCCTTTGTTAGAACCCGCCTGAATTTTTTTGCAGCTCACCACAAAACTTGCCAAAGCAAAAACTAAAATAACTTTTTTCATAAGTAATATCTATTTTTTTAAGTTTTTATGCAATCACTTAATTCCTGCCGAGACCAGCATTTACAAATCGTGGCGATTTCATAATTTTTTTATGGCCCAAAAGTAAGAAATATTACGTTTTGCCCCAAATATTTAAAAGATTATTCAACAGATCTTAAAATAATTTTTCCTTTGTGGCTTTGTGTGAATATCAGATATTTATTTCCGCCATCAGAAATTTTATATTTCTTCTTGATTTCATCGGGTGACAGCGGGTAATTTTTTGAAATGATATTATACTTTTCGCCCTTTTTAATCATTTTAGGTTCCATAACTTCAACTTTCATTATTCTTCCGGGAAAATCCTTTGACAATTCTTCGGAAGTATAAAAATGGGTATTTGGATGAAGCTTGAAAAGTCTAAAACGGTTTGCAACGGTATTGAATGCTCCAGACTTTAAAACTGAGTTATTCGGCAAATAAAGAAAGTTCAGCGGTTCAGCAATCTCGGCGACTGCAGTTCTTTCATCATTATATGAAAACGAAAAGTCGGGATGTGTGCTTTCAAGATTAATGCAGTTTATCTTCGCATCATTATTCTGATCTTTTGGGGAAATCAATACAATCAGTTCCTTCACCTCATTTTTAACCGCGATAATCTGAATTTCCGAGACATTTCTCAGCACAGAAATCAGGTAAGAGATATCAATAAGCGGCGAAAGTTTGATAAGAATCTGATCTGAAATTTTGCAGAGTTTTTCCTGAATTTCCAACAAATTAGGTGACAAATCTTCGAGCAGAAATTTTTTGTTTTTCTGTGCGTCGCGGCGAGCCGGATCAAGGTAAACCAAATCAAATTTTCCAGTGTTTTCCTGAAGAAAATCCTTTAAATTTTCATTGATGAAATTCGCGCTTCTGTCAAGAATGTCCCAATTGTGTTTTACCGTTTCCAGAAGTTCAGCAATTTGTTCTACAAGAGTAACTTCATCAAAATTTTCAGAAAGAAAATAAGCATCAATGCCAAATCCTGAAGTGAGATCAAGAAAACTTTTTCCTTTTAAATTTTTAGCTTTAAATTCTGCGGTTGATTGCGACGAAGCCTGTTCCAGATTAAGATTTGGCGGAAAAATAATTCCTTCCCGAAGCAGAAAGGGGAATTTTTTCTGCGCAACCTTTTTACCTTTGATCTGCTGCACAATTTCCTGCATCGATACTTCCGGGAACGGGGATTTTTTCAGTAACAAAGAATGCAAATCAGCGGTGAGATTTGCATTGATATATTTTTGAATTTCTTCAGTAAGAATTGAAGGATTTATGCCTGATTTCATTTATATTATTCAAACATTTCAGCCCAGCGAACCGGTTTTATCACTGATGAATCGTAAAGATCTTCCACCGATTTGGTTTTTTCATGTTTCGGATAAAGATTTACACCAATGAGTTTTATTTTGCCTTCCTCCACCCAATTCTGTTCCGCAACAGCCTGATTATAGATTAGTTGTTGCAACTCACCGGATTTCAGATTTGCGCAGTACCCGCCTTTATTCTCGATTTCTAAAAATATTTTCCAGGAATTTTCTGCAAACTGCTGGGTAATATTTTCAATATAATAACTGCCGTTTCCACCGTCATCAAAAACATTAATAATGCTTTCGTAAGCGAGAACAATCTGCTGTTTGAAAGAAATTTCTTCGGAAAGTGAAGTCGCGTTTTCAAGCCTGAAATCATTGCTGAACACTGCATCTGCGCCACCAATCATTGCCGCCGAAAGTTCAAGTGTCGAACGGATCAGGTTATTCTCAGGATCATTTTTGGATTTATTGCGGAAGGAATTTTCTGCAAAAATATACGGAATTTCATCTTTCCCAAATTCCTTTGACAGTTGATTAAAAACAAGTTTGAATGCCCTGATCTTTGCTATTTCAAAGAAATAGTTAGCTCCGACAGCAAACCGGAAAACGAGTTTACTCAAGATTTCTTCACCGAAAGTTTCGGTAAGATCTTTGGTTTTTGCCAGTGCAAAAGCGAGCTGCTGCACAATTGAAGCTCCGGAATTTTGGTGAAGCGCCACATCAACGCAGATATTTCTTTCAAAATCTTTAGCGAGTAATTCTTTACCCAGCTGTTCATTCAATTCAGAATTCTCTTCAGAAAATATGTCGATGAGCGAAAGATAGCGGTTACTTTCTTCGGTGGAAATATGTTCTGCAAGATCTTTATTATTGATAAACAGAACTTTTTCGTCGAGATTTTCAACATTTTCATTGAGAAGAAAGGCGAACACGTTTTCTTCCAGATCTTCGCGGTATCTAGCGACTAACTGGGTTGATTCTTCCACTTTCGGTAAATTTGCAAGTGGCCTTTCAACCGTAGCATAATATGGTTTTACCGTAATTCCTTCGAGATTTTCTTTCGGAAGAACCTCGTAGATATCTTCGGTTTTAAGTTGTTTCCGAACGGTGTTTTCCCAGTCTGAAAGTGTTGTTTTTGTGAACATTCTTTACTGTGTTTTCGTAATATTCGCGCTGTCTACCACCAAAATAAAGATTTCTTCATTGGGTTTTTTCATGAAATAATTTTCCCGGGCAAATTTTTCTTTTTCCGATTTGTTATTCATGAGTTTTTTGTAGAACGCATCATTTTTCTGATATTCTTCTTTATAGTAAGCGAGCTGTCTTTCATATTTCTTTATTTCCCCATTCATTTCGTTGATAACGAGAAATGAAGTGCTGTCGAAAAAAACCATCCAGCCTAAAAACAGAAAAATGGTAATAAAATATTTATTCAGGACATATTTCTGAATGAACTTTAGCGTGGGCGTTTTCGGCTTTATGTCCTTGATCAGCTCTTTCATAATCAATGTGTTTTTTTCAGCGTATTGTTGATTACCGTTGAAAGGAAATCAATCGCCACGGTATTCTGTTTCATATTCGGAACAATAAGATCCGCTTCGTTTTTTGATGGTTCTATGAATTCCATATGCATCGGTTTCAGCGTGGTCTGGTAGCGATGCAACACTTCCTGCAGATCGCGGCCTCTTTCCTGCGTATCGCGGCGGATTCTACGGATAAGTCTTTCATCGGAATCTGCATGTACAAAGACTTTGAGATCATATTCTTTTAAGAGGTCAGGATTTGTGAGCACAAGAATTCCCTCCACAATCAATACATTTTTTGGCTCAATCTGCACATGATCACCGGTTCTGGAATGGGTTACAAACGAATAAATAGGTTGTTCGATAGCTTCACCATTTTTCAAAGATTTAACATGTGAAATCAACAGTTCGAAATCGATGGATTTCGGGTGATCGTAGTTCAAAACTTCGCGTTCTGCTAATGTAAGCTGCTGGTTATCATGATAATAATTGTCCTGAGACAGAACATTTACGCCTTCAGCGTTAAGCTGCTGAAGAATTTTGTTTACAACGGTAGTTTTTCCGGAGCCTGTACCTCCTGCAATTCCGATAACGAGCATAAATTATAATTTCTGCAAATATAAGATTATGTACGGGTTCTAATAAAAATTTCAGTTATCAATTTACACAAATTTCTAATAGAATCATCTTTTTCTTTCAATTCCAAACACGTAATAAACCACGGCCACCACGCGGGCCAAAAATTCGCGAGACTGGTTACGGTAATAACTCTGATTGCTCAACACATCCTGTGCATCGAAGCCCAACGCATTCATATCATTGTTTCGCGCATAAAAAAGCGCACGGAGGTTATGGAACCCCTGCGAAACGATAATCACATCGTTCTGCTGATAAATATTTTTGCAGTTGCTGATGCTCGCTTGGGTTTTAAAACCTTTGGGATCTTCGATAATGATGCTTTCGGGCACTCCTTCCTGATAAACCAGATAATTTTTCATCGCAAAAGGCTCGTCGTAACCCGGACTTTTTTCTCCGCTGACAATTATTTTTTTGATTTTTCCATGATGGTAAAGCAATGCGGTAGCATCCATCCGTGAAGTAAAATAGGGATTAGAAACTCCGGATTTCATTTTCGGCGAAGTTCCCAGGACCAAAGCAGTTTCCCGCGGCGGAATTTTAGAAATTCTGGTGTAAGTACGTCCATTCGTCAGCGCATAAACCCACACATTTGCCAAGATCATCAGCAACACCCCGATTTCGACCAGTGTGAAAAAAGATTTTAATATGTCTAAAATTTTTTTCAAATCTTATCTTAAACAAGGTCAAAATTAACTTTTATTTTTTTACTCAGCACAACAGACATGCAGGCTAAAATTTTTCCTGAAGCTTCTTCCTTTTCTGTTAAATATTCATTTTCGAGGAGTTCAACTTCTCCTTCTTCCAGAATACATTCGCAGCTGCCACATATCCCCGATTTACAGGAATAAGGCACCGGAAATCCCTGAATTAGAAGCTGCTGTAAAAGCTTTACTTCATTATTCCGCAAAGTTGTTGAATAATTATGCTTGAAAAGTTTAAAATCAACTTCGATATTTTCTACCAAAGGAAACTCTTTTTCTACAGGATATATGTCTTCATTATACGCTTCAAAAAGTTCGAAATGAATGTTTTTTTTCGGAATTCCGTTATTACAACAGGCATTTGCCAAAGATTTTATCATTTCTCCTTTTCCGCAAATCAGCACTTCATCCACCGCGTCCCAAATTGTGCTTTCTTCATCGGTATCATCCAGATGAAGAATTTGGTTGATGATTAATTTTAATTTTCTGTCATCCAACCTCCCGTGAAATAAGTTATCTGAAGTTGGTTCCTGTGAAAAAAAATAGAAAATCTGAAGCCGGTCGGCATATTTTTTCGCTAAATTGTCCAATTCATCTTTAAAAGCAATTTCTTCAGATTTCCGGTTGCCGTAAAACATAAAAAGTCTGGTTCTTGGCTCTTTATGAAGAATATTTTTGAAATGACTGAGCAGCGGAGTAATCCCAATTCCGCCCGCAAAACCAATGATCGTGCGGAATTCATGCGGTTTCGAAATCAAGGTAAAACGGCCCTTCGGTTCAGATACTTCAACTTCATCACCAACTTCGAAATCATCAAATAAATCTTTAGTCGAACTTTTCTCGTTATTGATTTTTATTCCCAACGCAATTTTCTCTTCATAAGGCGCGGAAGTCATAGAAAAATCGTTCTGAAAAACCACTCCTTTCGACGGGTATTTTACCGTTACATACTGTCCGGCTTCAAACTTATAATTTAATTTCAAAGCTTCCGGAATTTCAAATTCCAACGCAAAAGTGTTTTTGGTAAGTTGTTGCTTTTTCGCTAATTTTAGCCGGTGAAATTCTGCCTGCTTCGCTTTGGGTAATCGTTTTTCCATATCAAATATCTTTCAAAAATAATAAAAATAAAATGAAAAAATTCCTTCTGAGCGCGATGATTCTGGTTGCTTTCACGGCTTGTAAAAAAGAAAGTAAAATTACCGAAAATACCGACACTACTCCTGCTGATTCAGTTACGGTTGCGGAATCTAACGAGATTTCTGAGGCTGTTATTCCTTTCAAACAGATCGAATTAAGCCCGGAAGAAACTTCTGAAATCCTTGCCAAAAAAGATAATGACACTTTGTATGTAACCAACTTTTTTGCGACCTGGTGCGGACCGTGTATGAGGGAAATGCCACATTTTAAAGAAAAAATGGAGGAACTGAAATCGCAGCCCGTGAAATTTACTTTCGTAGGACTGGATCCGCGGGAAGACTGGGAAACCAAAGTGAAAGCATTTGCTGAAGAAAATTACCTCTCTAAACACATCGTTCTTGTTGACGGACAAAAACTTTCCCCGGAATTTTTTCCTAAAAACTTCAAGCAGTGGGACGGCGGTTCTATTCCGTTCACCTTTATGAGAAAAGGCGATAAAACCGACGAAACCATTGGAATGATGAGCAAAGAAATGCTGGACGGGAAAATTAACTCATTTAAATAAAATCCGAGTTTTTAAAAACCTTCCGGGGTTGTTATAATGTCCAAAAAATTTAAGATCATAAGCTTATTCATTGCGATCGGAATTATAGTTTCGGTCGCAGTTAATCTGAACATTGGCTTCATGAAATTAGGCTTTCTGGATTTTGTTTCTTCCAATTCTGAGCACTTTCAGATTGCGCAGCTTCGGATCAACAGGGTTTTGGCGATGGCATTGGCTGGAATTTCAATTCCCACTTCCGGTTTTCTTTTGCAGGAATATTTTCAGAATCCGTTAGCCGGCCCTTCGGTTTTAGGAATTACATCGGTAGCCAGTCTGAGCGTAGCTTTCTATATATTTTTCGCACAGGATTTTGTGCTTCCTGAGTTTTTGCAGAACAGTTTTCTCAGCATTTCGGCGATTGCCGGGAGTTTAGTTTTAATGATGATTCTGCTGGCTTTTTCTGGCAGATTTCAGGATAAGTCTTTCCTTATAATTTTCGGGTTTTTGGTATCTGCTTTGGCAGGAGCAATAGTATCAATTCTCCAGTTTTATGCGGAAAACCAAAGTCTAAAAAACTATATCCTCTGGAGTTTCGGGGCAAACAATCAGGCTTCCACTAATCAGATCTGGGTTCTGGGCATTATTGTAATCATTGGTTTATTTCTAGGCTTTAGATCGATAAAACCCCTCATTGGGAATTCTCTCGGAACCGCCTACGCACAAAGCTTAGGGGTAAATCTGAACCAATTGAAGCTATTTGTAATCGTTGCATCTTCGGTACTTTCTGCTTCGGTAACAGCGTTTTTAGGACCTATCCTGTTTATTGGCATTGTGGTTCCTCACTTCTGCAGAATGATTTATAATCCCGCAAAACTTTGGCAACAGTGGATTTTAAACATGATTTTAGGAATTTTCATCATGGAATTTTTCTCGATTATTTCTGAAACCACCCAATTTCCGCTGAATGTAATTACTTCACTTTTTGGAATTCCGGTGATTTTGGCAATGATGATGAATAATAGAAAAGCCGCATAATATGTTTCTGGAGCTTAAAAATACAACATTCGGTTACAAAACTCCTTTAATCAAAGAAGTTAAAACAGGTCTGCAATTAGGAGAAATATGCCTGCTTATCGGCAATAACGGAGTCGGAAAAACTACTTTGATCAAAAGTATTCTCAACCAGATTCCGGTTTTGGACGGCGAAATAAGGCTTCAGAACATAAAGATTAAAAGTCTTTCCAACAAAGAAATCGCAGAACAGGTTGCCGTGGTTTTTTCTAAATCACAAATTCCTGCAAATTATTCGTTGACAGACCTTGTCGCTTTAGGAAAATACATTCATTATCCATATTATTTTGAATTAAATAATGAAGATAAAGTGGAAGTTGAGGAGATTATCGACAGTTTAAATCTACGCCAGTATACAAATTTTCCGTTACAGAAACTATCTGACGGGAATCTACAGAAAGCATTTATTGGAAGGGCTTTGGCGCAAAATTCGCCCATGATCATTCTCGATGAACCTACAACGCATTTGGATGAGGAAAACAAAATTATCATTCTGAAACTGCTTAGAAAACTTGCCAAAACACAGAATAAACTCATCCTCTTTTCTTCGCATGACTGGCGGCTATCAAAAGAATTTGCAGATAAAATCTGGCTTGTAAATGATGGGACTTTGGACGCCGGAATGACTGAAGATATCCTGCTGAAACATGATGAACTGCTGAACCCAAATATATTTCACGTGAACGAAGGTTTTGTTCCGCCACAGATTATAGCGCCGGCATTGCAAAAAGAAATGCTCTATTCTTTCCTCCAAAAAAATGCATCAAAAAACCTTTCAGCACTAAAATTTGAATTTATCGATCCTTTTTGGTTGATTTCGGGTAAAGATTTTCAACAAAAATGCAAATCCTTTAGCGAAGTAGCACATTTAATTGCAAACATCGGATAATTCGGCATATACAGAATCTGTTTAAAGTATTATGCATGCATAGCATTATGTAAACCATATTAATTATTAAGCTCATTATCAATCACTTACTGATTAATCCAAAAATACTATGCATGCATAGTATTTTTTGTTATATTTGTGTAAATCACAACTTATAGCCTCATGGAACACAAAAATATTGAAAGAGTTGAAAATATTGACCTGATTTTAAAATCAACTTGGCTCGCGGTTTCAAAAATGTATTCTGAATTCGCGCAGGATCACGATGCAACTGCAGTTCAAGCACTTACACTTCTCAAAATCGATCCGAAAGAAGGTACACGAAGTACTAACCTCGGACCTAAAATGGCGATTGAGCCTACCTCTTTAACAAGAATCATCAAACTTTTAGAAGATAACGGCTATATCTACAAAGAAAAAACACCTACCGACAAAAGAGAGGTCATCATTAAACTGACAGATAAAGGACTCAATAGCAGAAATCTTTCAAAAGAAGTAGTGGTAAACTTTAACCGTAAAGTGGTGGAAAAAATTCCCGCTGAGAAAATGGAAATCTTTAAGGAGGTAATGCACGACATTCTGAAGATTGCCAACGATTTAAACAATAAAAATAAAGCATGAAACCGAAAGGTTGCATCTTGAAATGATAATAACTAAAAATTAAGAGATGAAAAGAAGAATCAAACATGTTACGGTTCTTGGTTCAGGAATAATGGGTTCGGGCATCGCTGCGCACTTCGCCAACATAGGTGTAGAAGTACTTTTGCTCGATATTGTTCCTTTTGAACTTACGGAAGCCGAACAGAAAAAGGGTCTAAGCAAAGAAGACAAATCTGTGAGAAACAGGATCGCGTCCGAAAACTTCGAGAAGCTTAAAAAAGCCAGTCCGGCACTTTTGTATTCACCGAAATTTGCAGACAGAATCACCGTTGGAAACTTTGATGATGATCTGAAGAAAATCAAAAATACCGACTGGATTATCGAGGTTGTTGTAGAAAGACTCGACATCAAGAAATCGGTTTACGAAAAAATTGAGCAGTTCAGAAAACCCGGAACTTTAATTTCTTCCAATACTTCCGGAATCCCAATCCACTTCCTAATTGAAGGCAGAAGCGATGATTTCAAGAAATATTTCGCCGGAACGCACTTCTTCAACCCCGTAAGATATCTTCCTTTGCTGGAAGTTATACCAACTCCGGAAACCGATCCTGAAATCGCTAAATTCTATATGGATTTTGGTGCAAAAATGTTGGGTAAAACTACAGTTTTAGCAAAAGACACTCCTGCATTTATCGCCAACAGAATCGGAGTTTTCTCTATGATGAACCTTCTTCACGAGGTAAAAGGTTTAGGACTGAATGTAACCGATATTGATAAATTAACCGGTCCGGTAATCGGCCGTCCGAAATCTGCAACTTTCAGAACTGCTGACGTTGTAGGTCTTGACACTTTAGTTCACGTGGCAAACGGTGTCCGTCAGAGCGGCGCTGAAGCTAATGATTTCAACAATGTTTTTGCGCTTCCTGATTATATCCAGAAAATGGTGGATAATAACTGGTTGGGATCAAAATCTCAGCAGGGATTCTACAAGAAAACTAAAAACGCTGAGGGTAAATCTGAAATTCACGGATTGAATCTGGATACCATGGAGTACGAACTTCAGGGCAAATCCAGCTTCCCTACTCTTGAACTGACTAAAAATATCGATAAACCAATCGACCGTTTCAAAGTTCTGATTGGCGGAAAAGATAAAGCCGGAGAATTGTACAGAAAATCTTTAGGCGCTTTGTTCGCGTATGTTTCGCACAAAGTCCCTGAAATTTCTGACGAAGTATACAAAATCGATGACGCAATGCGCGCAGGTTTCGGCTGGGAAAACGGTCCTTTCGAAATCTGGGATGCAGTTGGAGTTCAGAAAGGAATCGAACTGGCTAAAGATGCAGGTTATGAAGTTTCCGACTGGGTGAAAAATGTAGAATCTTTCTATAAAGTTAATGAAGAAGGTCAAAGTATTTTCTTCGATAAAAACTCAGGCAACTACAGCAATATACCAGGTCAGGAAGCATTTATCATTCTTGATAATATCAGAAAAAACAAAACCCTTTGGAGCAATTCCGGTTCTGCAATTCAGGATTTAGGAGACGGAATCATCAATTTCGAGATCCGTTCCAAAATGAACTCTTTAGGCGGTGAAGTTTTAGATGGTTTAAACAGAGCAATCGATTTAGCTGAGAAGGAATATGACGGATTGGTAATTGGAAATCAAGGAGCGAATTTCTCTGTAGGAGCGAATTTAGCAATGATTTTAATGATGGCCATCGAACAGGACTGGGATGATCTGAATATGGCGATCGCCTACTTCCAGAAATCCATGATGAGGGTTCGTTACTCCTCAATTCCTGTTGTTGTTGCTCCGCACGGAATGACGCTTGGTGGTGGTTGCGAAATGACCATGCATGCCGACAAAGTGGTTGCTGCAGCAGAAACTTACATCGGTCTTGTTGAAACCGGCGTTGGTGTAATTCCTGGCGGTGGCGGTACCAAAGAATTTGCGATCAGAACTTCAAGGGAATTCCACAGCGATGATGTTAAAAACAACCGTCTCCGAGATGCTTTCATGAATATCGCGATGGGTAAAGTGGCAACTTCTGCTTACGAAGCTTACGATATGGGAATTTTAGAAAACCATAAAGACATCGTAGTCGTGAACAAAAACACCCAGATTCTGGAAGCTAAAAAAGTGGCTAAACTGATGGCAGAACAGGGTTATACCCAGCCAATCGAGCAGAAAGTAAAAGTTTTGGGTAGAGACGCTTTAGGTATGTTCTACGTTGGTACAGACCAAATGCTTACCGGAAAATATATTTCTGAGCATGATAAAAAGATTGCCGATAAACTTGCCAACGTTTTGGTAGGCGGAAATCTTTCAGAACCAACCATTGTAACAGAACAGTATCTGTTAAACCTTGAGAGAGAAACCTTCCTTCAGCTTTGCGGCGAAAGAAAAACCCTCGAAAGAATCCAGTACATGCTGCAGAACGGAAAACCACTTCGTAACTAGACAAGAGACCAAGAGATATTAGACTTTAAGATAGAATATCACACATTTAAATTCCACAGATATGCATAATATTAAAAAATTAAAAATTTGGAACGATTCCATCGATTTATGTGTTGAGGTCTACGAAGCATTAGCAAAAATGCCAAATGATGAAAGATATGGTTTATCATCACAGATAAAAAGGTCTGCGGTGTCAATTCCATCAAACATTGCGGAAGGGGCAGGAAGAGATACAGCGCCGCAGTTTAATCAGTTTCTAAATGTCGCGTTTGGTTCCTCGTACGAACTCCAAACCCAACTGATAATTTCTGAACGATTAAATTTCATCAGTAAAGAAGTAAATGAGCCAATCTTAAGCAAATTGGACGAAATTCAGAAAATGATTTACGTGTTTAAAGAAAATGTAAATAAAAAATAATTAACAACGCAAGAGTCTAATATCTCTTGTCTAAAAATCTATAATCCAAATGAGACAAGCATATATCATAAAAGGTTTCAGAACGGCTGTAGGCAAAGCGCCAAAAGGCAGTCTGAGATTTACAAGACCCGATGTTCTGGCTGCAACAGTCATTGAAAAATTAATGGCTGCGGTTCCGCAACTCGACAAAGACAGAATTGACGATTTAATCGTTGGAAACGCAATGCCGGAAGCCGAACAGGGATTAAACGTTGCCCGTTTAATTTCCCTGATGGGATTGAATACCGACAAAGTTCCAGGCGTAACAGTAAACAGATACTGCGCATCAGGCTCTGAAGCCATCGCAATTGCTTCTGCAAAAATTCAGGCAGGAATGGCCGACTGTATCATCGCCGGTGGTACCGAATCCATGAGTTACATCCCAATGGGTGGTTACAAACCGGTTCCTGAAACTACCGTAGCAAAATCTCACCCGGATTATTACTGGGGAATGGGTTACACCGCGGAAGAAGTAGCAAATCAGTACAAAATCTCCCGCGAAGAGCAGGATCAGTTTGCGTTCGAATCTCACATGAAAGCTTTGAAAGCCAATGAAGAAGGAAAATTCGCGAACCAGATTGTTTCCATTCCGGTAGAATATAATTTCCTGGATGAAAACCAGAAAATGGAGACCAAGAAATTCGATTTCAATGTAGATGAAGGTCCGAGAAAAGAAACCAGTTTAGAAGGCTTAGCTAAGCTTCGTCCGGTTTTTGCAAACGGCGGTTCGGTAACGGCAGGAAACTCTTCACAGATGAGTGACGGTGCGGCTTTCGTGATCGTAATGTCCGAAGAAATGGTAAAAGAATTAGGTCTAGAACCTGAAGCAAGACTGGTTGCCTACGCTGCAGCCGGTTTAGAGCCTAGAATCATGGGAATGGGTCCTATCTACGCGATTCCGAAAGCTTTAAAACAGGCTGGTTTAGAATTAAAAGACATGGAATTAATTGAGCTGAACGAAGCCTTCGCATCACAGTCAGTAGCCATTAAGAAAGAATTAGGATTAAACCCTGATATTCTTAACGTGAACGGAGGAGCAATCGCTTTAGGTCACCCGCTGGGATGTACAGGAACCAAACTTACCGTGCAGCTTCTGGATGAAATGAGAAGACGTGGCAACAAATATGGTATGGTTTCCATGTGCGTGGGAACCGGCCAGGGAGCAGCGAGTATTTTCGAACTGCTATAACTGTAAAAGGTAAAATGTACCATGTACAAAGTATTTCAAACTAATTTATAACTCCAGTACGTTGTACATTTTACATCGTACATAATACATCAAATAATCATGAGCGATACAACACAAAAATCACTGATCGGCGGAGACTTCTTAATTACAGAAACTCCTGCTCAGGACATCTTCACCCTAGAAGAACTGTCAGAAGAACAAAAAATGATGCGCGACTCTGCGAAAGAATTTATCGACAGAGAAGTGGTTCCGCACCACGAAAGATTCGAAAGCAAAGATTACGCTTTAACAGAAGCAACCATGCGTCAGCTTGGCGAAATGGGCTTCCTTGGAGTTACCGTCCCTGAACAGTACGGCGGCCTTGGAATGGGATTCGTAACCACGATGTTGGCGTGCGATTACCTTTCCGGCGGCAACGGTTCACTGGCTACCGCTTACGGTGCGCACACGGGAATCGGAACCCTTCCGATCCTTCTTTACGGAACCGAAGAGCAGAAAAACAAATACCTTCCGGATTTAGCGACAGGAAACAAATTCGGTGCTTACTGTTTAACTGAGCCGGATGCAGGTTCAGATGCCAATTCAGGGAAAACCAAAGCTAAACTTTCCGAGGACGGTAAACATTACATCATCAACGGACAGAAGATGTGGATTTCTAATGCAGGTTTTGCAGAGATTTTCATCGTTTTCGCTAAAATTGATGACGACAAAAACATCACCGGATTTATCGTAGAAAGAGATACAGAAGGTTTAACTTTCGGTGAAGAAGAGCACAAACTCGGGATCCGCTCCTCTTCTACCCGTCAGGTTTTCTTCAATGATATGAAAGTTCCTGTGGAAAATCTTTTAGGAGAAAGAAACAACGGTTTCAAAATCGCGTTAAATTCCCTAAACGTGGGACGGATTAAACTGGCAGCAGCAAACCTCGACGGACAGCGCAGAATCTTAGCTCACGCCACAAAATACGCCAACGAAAGAAAACAGTTTGGCGTAGCGATCTCCACTTTCGGAGCGATCAGAAAGAAAATCGCCGAAATGGCAACCGGAATCTTCGTTTCAGAAGCCGGTTCTTACCGTGCTGCGAAAGATATTCAGGATAAAATTGACGAGCTTGTTGCCGGCGGAATGAACCACCAGGAAGCAGAACTGAAAGGCGTTGAGGAATTCGCGGTGGAAGCATCTATCCTGAAAGTTTTCGTATCAGATTTAACCCAGCAGACTGCTGATGAGGGAATTCAGATCTACGGCGGAATGGGATTCTCGGCAGATGCCCCAATGGAAGCAGCTTGGAGAGACGCTCGTATCGGAAGAATCTACGAAGGTACCAACGAAATCAACCGTCTTCTTGCGGTAGGAATGCTCATCAAGAAAACCATGAAAGGCCAGCTTGATCTTTTGAAACCAGCGATGGCAGTCGGAAAAGAACTGATGGGAATTCCGTCTTTCGACGTGCCGGATTATTCTGAACTGTTAAGCGAAGAAAAAGCCGTAATCGCGAACCTGAAAAAAGTATTCTTAATGGTTTCCGGAGCTGCGCTTCAGAAATACATGATGGAAATGGAGAAACAGCAGCACTTACTGCTTAACGCTTCCGAAATCCTGAACCAGATCTATATGGCTGAATCTGCGGTGTTGAGAGCCGAGAAACACTTCAGCGCGGATTCTGTGGAAGTAGCGATGGCTCAGCTGAACCTTTACAAAGCCGTTGAGAAAATCATCGTGGCGGCTAAAGAAGGAATTATTTCTTTCGCTGAAGGCGACGAGCAGAGAATGATGCTTTCCGGTCTCAGAAGATTTACGAAGTACACCAACCAACCGAACATTATTGCACTCACAGAAAAAATTGCAGCGCATTATGTGGAGAAAGGTCACTATTAGAAAACAGTTCTAAAAATACAAATGAAACGCCTCGGGAAACTGGGGCGTTTTTTTGGTTAAAAGTAAATAATAAATTACTTTTAATTTGGAATAAAGTAAACAATTATATACTTTTGTACAACGAGTTCAAGTGATGAAAACAAATGAATTATTACGGAAACTGTCGAAAGCAGGTTGCTATTTGGTAAGACAGGGAAAAGGCAGCCACGAAATTTGGTTCAGCCCGATTACCGAAAAAGAATTCGTTGTTCCCAATCACGGTTCGCAGGAAATAGGAAAAGGACTGGAACTAAAAATAAAAAAAGTGGCAGGAATTTGAAAGCAAAAAATGTCATCAACAAACTTAAATCTTTAAAAAATGAAAAATTATAAATTCATAGTAGAAAGAACCCAAACAGGTTTTTCTGCATTTGCCGAAGATGAAAACACTCCCGTGTTTACCACAGGAAAAGACCTTGAAGAACTAAAAAAAAATATCCTCGAGGCACTTAATTTATATCTGGAACATGCTCATAAAAAAGCCGCCACCGCAGAAAATATTATCACCAAGCTGGACTTACCGAGTTTCTTTGAGTTTTATTCGGTCATCAATGCAAAAGCACTGAGCAAACGCATTAATATGAACGAATCGCTCTTATCCCAATACGTGAACGGAAAAAAAGAACCCTCCGAAAAACAAATCCAAAAAATCCTTACCGGAATCAAAGATCTGGGA
Organism: Chryseobacterium sp. HSC-36S06; assembly: GCF_024171485.1. GTDB lineage: Bacteria > Bacteroidota > Bacteroidia > Flavobacteriales > Weeksellaceae > Kaistella. The sequence continues at coordinate 284,034 of NZ_JALJZX010000002.1, read as the reverse complement.
AAAGAATTGATGCAGGTGGAAATTGCATAATATTTCATTACGTATGTCAAGAAAAAATCAATTTAAAACTCACTTAGAAAAAATTGTAAAAATTTTCTTCTTAGGTAAGGAATCATACTTGGTGTTAAGAGAATTGTATAAAGTAAATGATTGCTCAGAATATCTAATAGATTTAAAATTTAAGGGTAGTTTTTTTACTTTAACCAAAGTTAACTATTGGAGAATAATCATTCTTCAACTTTCAAAATTATTTATTTAAAGAGAAGAATTTAATATTATTAAAATACTTGAAAATTGTAAAAAAGGTGGCTACTATAAATCGCTAAATATTAGCCAAGAGTTCATCAATAAAGAACTGTCCAGAATTACTTCAAAGAAAAAGTTAATTGATGATATTAAATTACAAAGAGATAAAATTTTTGCACATGAGGATTCTAATAATGAAGGAATAGTAAATGATATCACTCTTGATGAAACAGAAGAACTTTTCGATCTCTGTCAAAATATAATATTTCATATTTACACTGAAGTCTTTGATACTCACTATGAATTTGAAATGGGAAATTCAGCTCATTCAAACTTGAGACACGTTCTAAATGCGTTGGATGAAATTGAAAAGCAACGAAAAACAGAAAGAACAAAATTGGTAGAAGAACTTATTCGAAAATCAAATGAAAAATAAGTAAATAAAATACTTCCCTCCTCTACCACACCACTCGTTTCGCGTGGAAACCTATAAATCCACTATCTCCTCAACAACCCCCTTAAAATCTCCACTTCCTTTTCCAGTTCGGCAATGCGCGGGTCGGTTTTTACCGGGAAATTTTCGGGGTAACGGGCAATAAGATCCGACAGCAGATCATAATTCAGCGCCATTGATAGTTTCCAGATGATCCCAAACTGAAGCGAGGGCTGCTTAAAATACGCGTGCACCGCGCTGGTGGAAACGCCCAACCTTCTTGCCGCTTCGGGCGACGATACATGCAGCTCGCGGAGCTTCGCGCGGATAAACTGGCCAATATGCGGGTACGGATGCGCACCGGGACTCAGATAAGTGTGTGATGGAAACATAACTCAATGATTTTATGGAGATTAAAAGTACTCAATATAGAATTAATATTATCATAATTGCGTCTAAAGTTGCAAATTTATAGTCTAAACTATATCCTTTGACGTCTTAGGCCCAAAAAATAAAATCTAAGACTACATTGTTATAGTCTTAGATTTAAATTTATGAATCTTAGATATAAGAATTAACATTTAAGATACAAATTTTGAATCATTTCAATAAATCCGAAGAGTTTTAAAGGTCATTACCATTGAAATTTAGAGTTTAACTGCATCTCCGTGTGCAGTAATTTTCTTAACTTTAAGAAACCAAAAAAAATACTTTACTATGGGCAAATTTGTAATTTCAAAAAGAAAAAGCGGTGAGTTTCAATTCAATCTGAAAGCCGGCAACGGACAGACCATTTTGGCAAGTGAAGGCTATACCACGAAAACCTCCTGCGAAAACGGCGTAGAATCGGTAAAGAAAAACGCTTCCGATGATTCGAAGTACGAAAGAAAAGAATCAGCAAGCGGCAAGTTTCATTTTAATCTGAAAGCCGGCAACAATCAGGTTATCGGCTCGAGTGAAATGTACGAATCTGCAGGCGGAATGGAAAACGGCATAGAATCCGTAAAGAAAAACGCCCCCGATGCTACGGTCGAAGAAGAGTTAGGATAATAATTAAACCCGAAATGCTTTGAGAAATTAAAGCATTTCTCTATTTTTGTGAAAATACACATTTACGCAAGATGGGCCACTTACCGAAGTTAATTGAAGATTTAGCATTAATATTAATCGTAGCAGCATTTGTTGTTCTGATTTTCAGAAAAATAAAACAGCCGCTGGTTTTAGGGTATATTATTGCGGGATTTCTGGTAAGCCCCAATTTCAAAATCTTTCCTTCGGTTGTTGATATGACCAATATTAAAACGCTGGCGGAAATCGGGGTGATCTTCCTCCTTTTCAGTCTGGGGTTGGAGTTCAGTTTCAAGAAACTTATGAATGTGGGCGGTTCGGCCTCCATCACTGCGTTTGTAGAGATTATCTTCATCACCATTGCCGGATATTACACCGGTAAAATGCTTGGCTGGAGTACCATGGACAGTCTGTTTTTGGGAGGTATGCTCGCCAGTTCCTCCACCACAATTATTATCCGGGCTTTCGACGAGCTCGGAGTCAAGACTAAAAACTTCGCGAAAACGGTCTTCGGGGTTTTGGTCGTCGAGGATATTGTCGTCATCTTACTGATGGTTTTGCTCTCGACCATCGCCGTAACCAAAGAATTTGAAGGTACCCAAATTCTGTTTACCGTAGCCAAACTGCTCTTCTTCCTGAGCCTTTGGTTCCTGCTTGGAATCTTTTTACTACCAACCTTACTAAAGAAAATAAAACCTTTGATTGATGATGAAATTCTGATGATTCTTTCTATCGGGCTCTGTTTAGGTATGGTTCTTATCGCAACTTCTGTAGGATTTTCAGCTGAACTTGGAGCTTTCGTAATGGGTTCGATCATCGCAGAAACAAAGATCGCCGAAAAGGTAGAGCATACGCTGAAATCGGTAAAAGATCTCTTCGGTGCTGTATTCTTCGTTTCTGTAGGGATGATGATTAATTATGATGCTATGATTACTTATGCGTGGCCAATTTTAGTCGTTACGTTGTTAACATTATTCGGTAAACTTTTCAGTTCTACTTTGGGGGCTCTGATTTCGGGGCAGCCACTGAAACAGTCGGTTCAGGTCGGGATGAGTATGGCCCAGATCGGGGAATTTGCTTTCATTGTAGCCACGCTGGGCTTATCGCTAGGGGTAATTTCAGACTTCCTGTTCCCGGTGGCCGTGGGGGTATCGGCAATTACGACCTTTACCACACCTTATCTGATTAAATTCTCTGAACCTTTTTACAACTGGCTGGTGAAGGTGGTTCCACCTAAATACATCGCCAAAATCAATAAATATTCAACAAATACCCAAAATATCCAGGCAGAAACCAGCTGGCAGACGATTCTGAAAAATTACGGACGAATTGTGGCGATCAACGGAATTATTATCATCGCTGTTTATCTGTTGTTCTCCCGTTTTATCATTCCGGCTATTAACGAAAATCTTGAAAGCAATGATATTAAAAATATCATCGGGAATGCACTTCCTGTACTCTTTATTCTTCCGTTCCTGTGGGCTTTAATGGTAAAAAGACCGAGTTCTGTTGCGTATAAAGAACTTTGGACAAAGACGAAATACAACCGCGGGCCACTGCTTATCATCGAGATTGCACGAATTGCGTTTGGTATAGGGATTCTGGGCTTTTTCCTGGATCGGTTTGCGTCTACTACCATTTCATTCTTTATCACGATTCCTGTCGCGGTTATCCTGATGATTGTGTTTTCTAAAAGAATCAACAAATTTTATAACAGGATCGAGAAAAGGTTTATTACCAACCTTAATGACAGGTCAGATAACCAACAGAGCGAAGCCATTACCCGCCTTGCCGGAAATTCTGAAGTAACCAATAACCTGGCCGCCTGGGATGTGCATATTGTAGAACTTGAAGTGAAACCGCTTGCCGATTTCGTGGGTAAAAACCTACTGGAAGTACAGTGGCGCGAGAAATACGGGGTGAACGTAGGGTATATCAAAAGAGGCGAAAAACTGATCCATACCCCCGACCGTTTCGAAGTGCTGATGCCATACGACAAAGTGGGAATCATTGCGACGGATGATCAGTTGCAGATTTTCAAACCGATTTTCGACAGTCAGGAAGTTGTAATTGAAGAAGATATTAACCATATTAAACTCGGTAAAATTCTCATCAATCATCATTCTCCTAAGAAAGGCCTCACCATCCGCGAATCGGGAATCCGCGATAAAACTGACGGCTTGGTCATCGCAATACGGCGTGGCGACGAGAGAATCCTGAATCCGGAATCTTCAGAAATCCTTCAGGTTGATGATATTGTATGGGTTGTAGGAAACCGTAAGAAAATCGAGAAGCTAAACATCGAAATCTAATGCTGAGCAAGGAGGAACTTTTAAACAAAGCCATAAAAATTGCTGATAAGGCGCACCGCGGACAGACAGATAAGTTCGGGACGCCATACATCGGGCATGTAATCCGGGTGATGAATTACGGTAAAACTTATGATGAAAAGATTGTGGGGGTACTGCACGATGTGATTGAAGACTGCCCGGAGATTACGTATGAATATCTCCTGAAAGAAGGTTTTCCCAACCACATCGTTTTTGCTATAGAATGTCTTACTAAAAATCCGCCTGATCAGGATTACACTGAATTCATTAAGCAGACCGAGAAATCTGCGCTCGCTGTTGCGGTAAAGCTGAATGACCTGCGCGATAATATGGATTTAACACGGTTTACAAAACCGCTGACCGAGAAAGATGCTAAACGGCTGAATAAATATCTTACCGCCTATCTTTACCTGAAAGAAAAGTACTAATCTACTGTTTTATCCGAATCTTCGAGTAAACCCTCAAGTTCTTTCATTTCATCAGCAGTAAGATCACGCCATTTCCCGACGGGCAAATCCAGCTTGATGTTCATGATTCTGATGCGCTTGAGTTTTTTCACTTCATAACCAACATACTCGCACATGCGGCGGATCTGGCGGTTGAGTCCTTGTGTAAGCACAATACGGAAACTTAACGTGTCGATTTGTTCTACCTCACATTTATTGGTAACCGTCCCAAGAATTGGAATTCCGTTGCGCATTTTATGCAGAAACTGCGGCGTAATGGGTTTATCTACGCGAACGATATATTCTTTTTCGTGATTGTTCCTCGCGCGCAGGATTTTATTCACAATATCTCCATCGGATGTAAGCAAAATAAGACCTTCACTGGGTTTATCTAATCTTCCGATCGGGAAAATTCTTTTAGGATGATTAACGAATTCTACTATATTATTCGATTCCCGTTTGGTATCGGTGGTACAAACGATTCCGACCGGCTTGTTGAGCGCGATATAGACATGATCTTCTTCCTGTTTGCGTATTGAAATTCCGTCAACAAGAATTTCATCTTCTTCTGAAACTTTGGTGCCCATTTCCGGAATGACGCCGTTTACAGTAATCCTGCCCTGCTCCAGCATTTTATCGGCTTCTCGGCGGGAACAGAATCCCACTTCAGAAAGGTATTTATTGATGCGTGTTTTTTCCACAGTAATTATAAATTTTTGTTGCCTAAAAAAACGATTCCGTAAGACAGTCCGATAAAGAAATTTCCTTCACCATCCAAAACCTGATCTTCGAGATAAAGCTGAAACTTATGGCCAAAATGCTTGTTTAGCGGTTCAATCTTACCTATTCCCAACCCTGCGAATCCGGCATTTTTAGCTGCAGTCTGATTAATCTTCGTGCCGAAATTTCCATAAATATAAAGAAAATCCTGATCTTTCGGATCGCCCAGAAAAAAATTGGGTTGTACCATCGCATAAACAAGATGATAATTAGGATCGATGTAACTGTAACGGATACCGCCGCTTAAAGCAAACCAGTTGAACGGCTGAAATCCGATTTGTGAAGTAAAACCATAATTGAATTTCCCGGGCGGAAGTTGGCTCTTTTCATAATCGCTTTGTGCCTTATTTGTTCGGATGATATCTGCCAAATCAAAACCTACGTTAGCTTCCAGAGTTCCAAAAACACCCAACTTAGCAGGCTTTTCCTGAGAAAAAGCTAAAGTGGAAACGAATAAAAGCAAGAGATAAAATTTCTTCATCTATTATAATGCTTTGTTAAACCGGAACTCATTTTCGAGTATTTCAGCGCTGGCGTCTTCTACGGAATAGTCTCCGATTTTTGTGCGTCTTAAATTGGTCAAATACGCACCTACTCCCAATTCCTGACCGATATCGTGAGCCAGACTTCGGATATAAGTTCCTTTAGAACAACCTACCGTGAACCTCACAAAAGGCAACTCTATTTCAATGTTATTAAGGTAATGAATCGTTGTTTTACGGGATTTCATTTCTACTTCCTCGCCTTTTCTAGCCAAATCATAGGCGCGGTTTCCGTCGATTTTGATGGCGGAAAAAACGGGAGGTTTCTGGTCGATTTCGCCAACAAATTTTTGTAAGGTTTCAAGTATGAATTCTTCTGAAATGTGCGAATAATCCTGTTGAAGGATTTCTGGTTTTTCGGTGTCGTAAGATTCGGTCTGAACGCCGATTTTAATTTCCGTTAAATATTCTTTGGGCGCGTCCTGAATTTCCTGGATTTTTTTCGTGAATTTTCCGGTACAAACGATGAGTAAACCTGTCGCACGTGGATCTAAAGTTCCGGCATGCCCTATTTTGAATTTCTTTGGAAGATTAAATTCGTTCTTGAGTTTATATTTGAGTTTATTCACCGCCTGAAAACTCGTCCAGTCCAAAGGTTTGTCGAGTAAAATGATTTGTCCTTCTAAGAAATCCTGATTGGTCATTTTGATAAACTATTGTTGAAAAAAATCCCGAAACCGCAGCCCGACCTGAGTGGAGCTCTTTTCGCCGCAACGAAGTGAAGGCGAAAAAGCGGGAACGGAGGGCGGATAAAGCTGCCCAAAAAACTATGCGAACTGCGTAAAATAAACCAGCAGCACAATTCCAACGATAATCCGGTACCAACCCCAGGGTTTGAAACCGTATTTCGTTAAAACGCCGATGAAAAATTTAATGGCAATAACTGCGACAACAAATGCTACGACGTTTCCTACCAGAAAATACATCAGGTTATCGCCCTGCATAAGCATTTCATAACCTTTCTGTTCGATTCCTTTGTGATTCCAGTCTTTCAGGAAAATCGAATAAACCGTAACGGCTAACATTGTAGGAACAGCCAGGAAAAACGAAAATTCAGCGGCTGCTTTTCTTGTGAGTTTCTGCTGCATTCCGCCAATAATTGATGCAGCGCTTCTGCTGGTACCGGGCATCATTGCCAGACACTGCCAGAAGCCAATAATAAGCGCGCTTTTGTAAGTAACATCTTTCTCGTCATCGATAATATGAACCTTGAAAAGTTTGTCGATAAAAAGTAAAACAACGCCACCGATAATAAGTACAATCGCAATGGGAACGGGATCACCGAGGACGGCTTCAATTTTATCATCGAATAGTTTACCAAGCGCCAAAGCGGGAATAACCGCCACGGCAAGTTTCAGATAAAAACTGACATTTTTGAAATCGAAAAACTTTTTCCAGTAAAGGAAAACAACCGCCAGAATGGCTCCAAACTGAATGGAAACCTGAAACATCTTTACAAATTCATCTTCCTGAATGCCAAAAAGCGAACTGGTGAAAATCATGTGTGCAGTTGAGGAAACCGGCAGATATTCGGTTAAGCCCTCGATAATTGCAATAAGAATTGCTCTTAATAAATCCATGAATAGGTAAACTTTTAATTAAAAAACTTTGTCAAAGTCTACAAAAAAAGCTTTGACAAAGTCTGATATTTATTGCTGTAAATATTATTTGTTTCTTTTCAAAATCGCGTAAACTTCGACCACGAAACCCGCAACAACCAACAAAGGTGCAATCCGGATTCTTCGGATAGAAAAGATCCCTTCATTCCAGGAATTTGGATCGTATTTTCCATCTACAGTATTGGCGTCAGCTCCCATCATCAGTAAGAATCCTACTACAATCAATGCTAAACCTATGAGCATCAATTTATAATTCTGTGGACCGAAATAGAAACTGTTTTCCTGTGGAAGTTCTGCCTCTTTTTTACCAAAATCGGCTGCTGAGAAATTTTTATTTTTTTTGCTCATTTTTAAGAATAATATAAATCATCAACATTCGAACGGAGGAATCTCCATGTCGCAAAAATGGTACTTAGTACGGTAATTAAAACGCCGAGAAGAAAGATACCAGCAACAAGAATAATGAGCTGATTATTGTCTTGTGCGAACGGTGTTCCGATCTGTGTAATGAAATAATACCACGCGCCGAAAAGCACCGCTAGACCGAGCAAAGCTCCAATGACACCAAGAATCACAGCTTCTTTAATGAAAGGTTTTAAGATAAATCTGCGTTTTGCTCCCACAAGCTGCATTGTTTTGATAATGAAACGCTTAGAGAAAATCTTAAGCCGTATGGAATTATTAATAAGAACTACCGCCAAAATTAAGAACAGGATTGAAAATCCTAAAATCCACTTCAGAATATTGTTTAGATTATTGTAAACTTCCACCATCAGCGTGCTGTTGTTCTTCACATCCACAATTCCGGGAGTTGCTTTAATCTGTTTTATGGCTTCATTAATTTTCGCAGGATCTACATATTCCGGTTTTAACGCAACTTCCACAGAGGATGGAAAAATATTTTCTTCAAAAAGTGCGCTGGACTCAATACCCATACTCTTTTTCGCTTCCTGGGCAGCCATTTCACGGGTGATATAGGTTGCTCTTTTTACAGGACCCAACGCCTGAATTTTTTTGAAAGTTTCCTGTTCTCTTTTTACAGTTTTTGCAGAATCTTTCGCATCAAAATTTTCATCAAAATAAGCGTTTACCACAAGCTGTTCCTTAATGTAATCGGAATATTTCTGAGCGTTAATCAAAATCAATCCCATTAATCCCAACAAAAATAAAACCAGTGCAATACTCACGACAACGGTAATATTGCTGGAGCGCAGGCGTCTTTTGTTAAAATCCTCAACTGTCTTTGCCATTAAATAAAAAATTTCTGCTAAAATAGAAAAAAACTTCCGTAATTTGCGGAGAAACCAAGAAAATCGGTGTTAAAAAAAACATAAAGAAAGTCTTTTCAGCACCGGAATTCAGTTTAAGAATAACGATTTTATGAGCGTAAGAGCTAAGAAACATCTCGGGCAGCATTTCCTTACCGACGAAAATATTGCCAAAAATATTGTAGACGCACTAAGTCTGGAAAATTACAGTAAAGTACTGGAAGTAGGTCCCGGAATGGGCGTGCTGACCAAATACCTTCTGGATAAAAAGGCTGAAATTTTCGTTGCTGAGATCGACCGTGAATCTATCGATTACCTTAAAAACCATTACCCAAAACTCGAAGACCAGCATTTTACAGGAGACTTTCTTAAAATCAATATCAGCGACGTTTTCAAGGATCAGGTGGCTGTTATCGGGAATTTTCCTTACAATATTTCGTCGCAGATCTTATTTAAAATCATTGATTTCTATGATCTTATGCCGGAAATGGTCGGAATGTTTCAGAAAGAAGTTGCCGAAAGAACCGCTGCGGTTCCGCGGACTAAGGATTACGGAATCCTGTCGGTTATGGTGCAGGCGCTGTATGATGTGAAATACCTTTTTACGGTTCACGAAAACGTTTTCAATCCGCCGCCAAAAGTGAAATCTGGTGTCATTAAACTCACAAGAAATCCCAAAGAAGGTTTGGCCGGAAACGAAGTTCTTTTTAAACAGATTGTGAAGGCAGGTTTTGGACAGAGAAGGAAAAAGCTTTCCAATTCACTGAAAGTTCTGAACATTCCGGAAGCGCTGCAGAACCACACTTTTCTGGAAAAACGTGCTGAAGAACTCTCGGTTCAGGATTTTATCTCGTTCACTATTGAATGGAAAAACGCTTAATTTTCCGGCGTATTTTCATCAGTTGTTGCTTCATCCTCACTTTTCAGGTCTTCGAGCTGCTGCTGAAGATTAGCTATCATTTCCCTTAAAGCTTTGATGTCGTTTTTATTGGAGGAAACGTTGCTTTTAAGCATGACATTTTTTGCACGCTCGTTGTGATCTTCATCGTCTTCCTCTTCGGCAATATCTTCAATATCTTCCTGAATATCATCAATATCCTCGCTGATTTCTTCGATATCTTCGCTGATTTCCTCAATGTCATCCTGAATTTCTTCAATATCTTCGCGGATATCTTCGATATGTTCCTGACTTCTGTTCACCGACATCTGAATGAAAATGGCAAGATAAATAGCTTCCAAAGATAAAACGGTGGTTAAAACGAGCAACATTTTATCAACGCTCACAATCCCAAAAACCGGCAGCAGAAAAGCGGTTGCAAAGACAATTGAATGCACGATGAGTGAAGGAATTGAACCAATCCACCACATCACCCCGTCGGTTACTTTTTCTAAAAACTGAATTTTCTTTTCGCGTTCTTCCTTTCGTCCCATTTTCAAGAAGTTTGGGCAAATTTAGTTAAAAATCCCCTGACACGCCTAAGCCAAAAAGCGCGAAATCATATTTTGCAGGATCGGCAGGATCAAACTTCCTGATTGCCAAATCCAGTTCTTCCACCGTTTTCCAGTCGTTATGTTTTCGCTGAATCAGATTGAGTTTTCGGGAGATATTTCCGGTATGAACATCCAACGGAATAGAGAGACTCTTCGGATCAATGGTTTGCCAAATCCCGAAATCAACGCCTTTTCGGTCTTTACGGACCATCCAGCGGAGAAACATCATGAGTCTTTTTGCAGAAGAATTTTTGTAGGTAGAACTTACATGTTTATGACTGCGGTGCTGAGCATTACCAATAAAAATCTGCCTGAAACGTTCTAAAGAATGGTAGAAATTAGCTTCATTTCCCTGAATTGAGAAAAGACTTTCAAGACTTTCATTTTCCTCGTAAATTCTTTTGAGATTAAGGATAAATTCCCTGAAATCTTCGCCGTTAAACGTTCTGTGAATGCTTCTGTTTTCTAAACTTTCCAATTCTTTCACAGAAACATTCCGAATGAACTCGTAAGGACTATGCTCCATAAAAGTGAGCATTTTCTCCGCATCATTAACAATTGATTTTCGTGTTCCCCAGGAAATTGTTGCGGTTAAAAAACCTGTAATTTCTATATCCTGTTTCAGCGAAAAACGGTGAGGAATCTGAACCGGATCATTATCTATAAACTCAGGCGCATTATAGAATTCGGCCTTTTCATCCAGAAAATTCTTTAATTCAGAAAAAGTCATCAGCTATCCTATTTTAACTGCTTCCAGCGCTTTTGGAAGAAAGGTATTGGCAAAAACCTCACGCGCTTCGTCTGTAAATACATTCAAATCGTGATATCTGTTGGAAAAATGACCGAGAATTAATTTTCCGACGTTGGCTTTTCTTGCAATGCGGGCGGCTTCCAGAGCGGTCGTATGTCCGGTGTAATCTGCCATTTCTTTAAGTTCATGCAGAAAAGTAGCTTCGTGATAAAGCACGTCCACATTTTCAATGATGGGCAGAATTGTTTCAAGATAGCGGGTATCACTGCAAAATGCGTAGGACACAGACTTTGTAGGTTCAGTGGTCAGCACCTCATTTTTTAAAAGGTATCCGTCGCTTAAAACAAAATCTTTTCCCAATTTTAAATTATGATAGTCGCAGGTTTCGATCTCGGGATATTTTGAAATCTCCTGCATGTTGAGATGACGTTCTTTCGGTTTCTCGCGGAAGAGATAACCATTGCAGTAAATCCTGTGGTTAAGCGGTATGGTAAACACTTCGAGCCTGTTATCTTCAAATATTTTTACCGATTTTTTACTTTCGAGTTCATGATAAATCAGTTCAAAACCTTTATGTGTTTCTGTAATTCTGAAAATTGTTTCGAGCATTTCTTTAATGCCTTTCGGAGCATAAATATGCAGAGGAGTTTCCCTTCCCAAAAGCCGAAACGAGGCAATCAGTCCCGGTAAACCAAAACAGTGATCACCATGCAGATGAGAAATAAATATATGATTGATCTTAGAAAACCTCGCTTTCGCTTTGCGCAACTGAACCTGAGTTCCTTCGCCACAATCAATTAAGAAAGCGCGCTCCTCCATTTCCAGAAACTGGGCAGTGGGCGAGGAATTCACTGTCGGAATTGCCGAATTAAAGCCGAGAATGGTGAGAAAAGTACTCAAAACTGTGAAAGGGATTAATATTTAATATTAGCTGTAAAGGTTACAAATCTAATGAATATTTAGTGATTTTAAATAAAAACGGGATTCTAACAGTAAGGCGATTCATAACAAATCAATCTTTAGTACTCTGTATAATTCCAAGATTTCACAAAATAAAAATCCCGGAAAATAGTTCCGGGATTTCTTATGATTTAATTTGTTCTAAGATTTTCCTAACTTCTTGAACCGGAAATACGAAACCGCTGCAAGAGTAAGCATAAATGCAGTACCAATATAGACCCAAGCCGGAACCGGAACCGGATCACCTGCAGCATAAGAATGCAAGCCGCTCAGGTAGTAATTCACTCCGAAATACGTCATTACAATCGTGCTGATTGCGAAGAGCGCTGCTACGTGGAAAGCCCATCTTCCTCTTAATCCCGGAACAAGACGCATGTGGAGTACAAATGCATAAACCATTACCGAGATGAAAGCCCAGGTTTCTTTCGGATCCCAGCTCCAGTAACGGCCCCAGGATTCGTTTGCCCAAATTCCACCTAAGAATGTACCTACCGTTAAAGCATAAAGCCCGATAGTGAGGGACATTTCAGATACAATGGTAAGTTCCTTAATGGTGGTATCGCTGTGGATTTTGTAAACTTTATTATTAGAGAAAATATAAAACATGAGTACAATAATCGCAATCACCATTGATAGTCCGAAGAATCCGTAACTCGCTGTAATAATGGCTACGTGAATAATCAACCAGTAAGATTTCAGTACCGGAACAAGTGGCGTGATCTGCGGATCAAGTGCTGAACCGCCGTGCGCAAACCCCATCATAATCACCGCAACCATAAACCCCGCTGCCGGGATAAGTGCATTCGAGTTTCTGTAAAGCATCAAACCTGCTGTAATTCCGACCCATGAGATGAAAATAATAGCTTCGTAACCGTTACTCCAAGGTGCGTGACCGGAAATATACCATCTTGCAACCAAACCTAAAAACTGGAAGAAGTAGCCAACAAGTCCTACTAAAATAAGTCCTTTAATGATCTTACTGAGTATTTTGCTTGGTCTGAATAACTCGATAAAACCTAATACCAACAGAAGACCGCCAATTATGGTGTAGAAAATCAATAAATGAAAATTGATATTCACCTTGTTCATAAATACTTCAATGTCAACCTTTGACTGAGGCGGAACTACATTCTTTCCCCAGGTCTGCTGGTATTGTGAAAGCTTCTGAAGTTCAGCATCTGCTTTACTCCAGTTTCCTGATTTTTGTGCAGCCATCACTTCAGAGAAATAGGGTCCCATCACTTTCTGGGATTCCATATCCGGTTCGAAATTCTGGTCCAGCCAGGAATGCCAAGTGTTGTTCGGATCATTCTGTACAGGAACAATTCTCATAAACTGTCCGCTGAAAAACTCGTTAAATGCCTGAACACGGTCATTTACATTGATTACTTCTTTATCATAATTCGACTGCTCGGCCGGTTTTTTTCGGAAAGCTTCCTGATAATCCTCTTCTAAAACATAATGTAGATTTCCCTGTGCATCCGCCGGGAACAGCGACATTAGTGTAGTATAACCGTCTTCGTTTGCTTTTGTTTTCTTCTTGAGTTCGTCGCCGCCTTTTGTACCTACTTTAATGATTGGAACCATGGTCCAGCTTGCGGTATCGGTGTTAATTGATAAAAACCATTGGTTTGCCGTTAAGTGTTTACCGTCGGTTCCGCGGAATGCGTCTTTTTTGTAAAGTTTTCTTAAAACATCAAGTGCCTGGGTGTTCATTGGAACAATACGTCCTTCGTAATTCTGAACTAAAAGATAGGCGAATTTATCTGCATGTTCTTTACTGATCGTATTTCTTGCAATAATTTCATCGGCCGTAATCGGGCGCGGCGATCTTAAAGCTAAAGAATTCTGCTGTTTCTTAGGAGCCGGATCTTCTAAAAGTAAATCTGCATCACTACCGTGGTTATGTCCGTCATTTGCGGAATGGGTGGTTTTCGCAGATCCATCTGTTCCGTGGGTATCAATTTTCTGCGCAGAAAGATTTAAACTCAACAGTAAAAGAATTACCATCGCTGTTCTTTTTCTGTTTACATCTTTCAACATTTTATTGAGTTTCCAGAAATGCGTTCCTTTCCAGAAGAAGATAATAAACATTCCGCCGAAGAGGAAGAAATATCCAATATAAGTAATTAGTGTTCCCCAGAAATCGTGGTTAACCGAAAGTACGGTTCCCTGTCTGTCCGGATCGAAACTTGCCTGGAAGAAACGGTATCCGCCATGATTCAAAACGTGGTTCATATAGATTTTGTAAGGAGTCTGTTTGCCGCCGTCAATAATCTGAACGTGGCTTTCATAGGCGCTTGGTGATGAACTTCCCGGATAAGTTTCCATAACGAAATCATCTAATTTCAGGGAGAACGGCGTAGTATAAACTTTCGGTCCGAAACCAAGAATAATGTTCATCCCATCCAATGAAATCTGTTTGAAAGCATTAGGATTTCCCTTTCCCACGGGTAAATCAACTGAAAGTTTTGTTTTCGGTCCCTGAACTTCAACGGTAAGCTGATCAGATACATCTTTGTCTTTTTTTCTGTCGCCCTCATAAGCAATCAGTTTTCCTTTCTTTAAACCTTCGGGTACAACTAACTTCAGCTCGTTCACCGTGTAAAGACTTCTCAGAACTAAAGGCTGGTATTCATCTTTTTTGGTGGTTCCGGTTGCCTGCGTTGCCATAGTCATAAACTCAGCATCTACAGGAGTTTTAATCATCAAACTTCCGCTGGTATTGTTGAATTCCACTGCACCTTCAATCGCGCGGTTGAAAGTTACCAGTGTTCCGTTAATTGATTTCGATTCTCCCGGTTTGATGTAAATGTTTTCACGTCCCGACTGTCCTGTAGAAACCACATGCAGATATTCAGTTCCGGTATTGCCGGCAATTAAACTGTCTTTTTTTCTCTGGATAAAATCGGTGGCTTTCACAGAAATCTGCTTGCCGTGATAATCATAACTTGCTTTGAAATTCTTGTGAAGCGGCGACATCAGATAGGGAACATCCTGATAGTTAAGAATATCGCCTTTCTCCTCGATTTGGATTTTAAAGAAATTTTTATCCGTAATCACTTCGTTGGAGGTTTCGCCTTCACGAATGTGCATAATCCCTTCATAGCTGATATATCTGGTAACTGCACCACCAATAAAAATAAGAATAAAGGAAAGGTGAAACACCAAAACCGGCCATTTCTCTCTCTTCCAAAGCCGGTATCTTGAAATATTTCCGATGAAATTTAGGATCAGAAGCAGCATAACTCCTTCAAACCATTTGGCTTCATATATCAGTGCTTTAGCTGTAGGAGTACCGTAATCGTTTTCGAGGAAGGTTGCGTAAGCCATGGCGAACGCATAAACCAGCAACAAAAGCGCCATCGTACGGGTAGAAATTAGAATACTTTGGATTTTTTTCATTTTAAGAAACTATCAGATTTATAAAAGTTCAAATAGCTGCAAAAATACATTCTATAATTCGAAATAGCGAATTTGGAATATGTTTTTTGTCAGTTTTGAAAACTTTATTGTATAAAAACCAGGTGTGCTTTCAGAAAATTTTCTATACGCTTACTGGGTGGTACTGTTAAGCATAGGCACAAATTTATAGGCGCCGAACTCTTCTTTTTCGAATTCCTTCTCCGATTTTTTTGTAAATCTCGTCAGAATCTGCTCGTCGGTTTTCCCAAGAGGAATCACCATCTTACCCCCTACTTTCAGCTGGTGTAGCAATTCGGTCGGTAAAACTTCGGCTCCGCACGTTACTAATATTTTATCGAATGGAGCAAAAGTCGGCAACCCCGCAAAACCATCACCGAAACTCTGGAATTTCGGACGAAGATGAAGTTCGCGTAATTTTTTATGCGCAAAATCATGCAGGTCTTTTTGGCGTTCTACCGTGTAAACCCAAGCGTTCATAGCGACCAGAACAGCAGTCTGGTAACCGCTTCCGGTACCGATCTCGAGGACTTTTTCCTTATCGTTAAGTTCAAGAAGTTCTGTCTGTTCCGCAACAGTCGATGGATGAGAAATCGTCTGTTTTGCAAGTATCGGAAAAGCGCGGTCTTCGTAGGCATAATCTTCAAAAATGCTTTCCAGAAAAAGATGTCGCGGAACATCATTCATTGCTTTCAAAACATTTCCGTCGGTTATCCCAATTTTATCCCGAAGATATTCTACTAAAATTTTCCGCTTCCCTTTATGTAAAAATGAATCCTGCATCGGACAAAAATACTGAATAGATTCGAGAAAACAGAACGCAGTTTTCAGATATCTGACATCTAATTATTATCTTTACCAAAATTTATTTTCTATGCTTAAAGCAGGTTTAGTTGGTGCCGGACATCTGGGCAAAATTCATTTAAGGTTATTGAATCAGTCGGAAAAATATGAACTCGTAGGTTTTCATGACGCTGACACTGAAAACGGTAAAAAAATCGAAGCAGAGTTCGGGTATAAATATTTCGCGCGTTTTGAGGAACTGCTCCAGGAAATCGATATGCTCGATATCGTAACTCCTACGCTATATCATTATGATTATGCAATGAAAGCGATTGAAAACCACAAACATTTTTTCATCGAAAAACCCGTTACGCAAACCCTGAAACAGGCCGAAGAAATTTTATACAAATGCCGGGAATACGGAATTAAAGCCCAGGTTGGCCATGTTGAAAGATACAATCCTGCCTTTATAGGTTCCCGCGATTATATTCAGGATCCCATGTTTATTGAAATTCACCGTTTGGCAGAATTTAATCCCCGCGGTACTGATGTTTCTGTTGTTCTGGATCTGATGATTCATGATTTGGATATTCTTCTTTCTATTGTAAAATCTAAGGTTAAAAATATCCATGCTTCCGGTGTTGCCGTAGTTTCCAAATCTCCGGATATCTGCAACGCAAGAATTGAATTTGAGAACGGTTGTGTCGCGAATCTCACCACTTCCAGAATTTCAATGAAAGCAATGCGAAAGTCAAGATTTTTCCAGAAAGACGCATACATTTCTGTAGATTTTCTGGAGAAAAAAGCAGAAGTAATCCGCATGAAAGAAGCGCCGGAAAATCCTACAGATTTCGATATGATTATTGAAAATGCGGAAGGCGAAAGAAACCAGATTATTTTCGAATATCCTAATATTCAGCCTAATAATGCGATTTTAGATGAACTCGAAAGTTTTGCCGATGCGATAACCGAAAACAAAAATGTAGAAGTCTCTCTTGAAGACGGAACCGAAGCGCTGAAAGTAGCGCTGGAAATTGTAAAAATGATTTCGTAACCGGAAAATTTGGAAATGAAAAAGATCACCTTACTCTTTCTCTTAATTGCTACGTATAGCTTCTCGCAAAATTTAAAGAAAGAAATCCTTCAAATCACCAAAGGTAAAAACGCCACTGTAGCTGTTTCCGTACTCGATTTCGGGAATGATAAATCGGTGCACATCAACGGAAATAAAAAACTTCCGATGCTCAGTGTTTTCAAATTCCACATCGGTTTAGCGGTTTTAAATGAAGTTGACAAAGGAAAACTAAGTCTTGACCAGAAGATTTTCATTAAAAAATCTGATCTATTAGAAAATACATGGAGTCCGATCCGGGAGAGATTTCCGGAGGGGAATATCGAAATGTCTTTAGGCAAACTCATAAAATATACGGTTGCAGAAAGCGATAACAATGGTTGTGATATTCTGTTGCGATTAATTGGCGGAACCGAAACTGTTCAGAAATTCATCGACAGCAAAGGCATAAGAAATTTCACCATCAAAGTAGATGAGGAACAGATGCACAAAGGTTTCGAGTTTATGTACCTGAATGCTACTACCACAAATTCCGCAAATCAATTGCTGAAAGATTTTTTCAATAAAAAGATGGTTTCGAAAACCTCCACGGATTTTCTCATGACTACGATGCTTGAAACTTCTACAGGAAAAAATAAAATCGTTGCCCAACTCCCAGAATCAATTCCTGTCGCCCACAAAACAGGCTCTTCCGGAAAAAATGAAAAAGGTTTAACTGCTGCTGAAAACGACATTGGAATTGTAACGCTTCCGGATGGAACACATTACGCCATCAGCATCTTCGTCTCCGACTCTATGGAAAGTGAAGCCACCAACACTAAAATGATTGCAGATATTTCTAAAATAGTTTTTGATTATTTTAGCAAAAAATAGTTTTGATGAAGAAGATTTTCTCAATATTCCTCCTTTTCTTTTGTCTTTTAATATTCTCACAAAAAAAATGGGACCTCAGGTTTTATAACGAACTTGTCGGCAGCGAATATGTAATTTATGCAGATAACACCGAAGTTATGCCCATGTCGGTGAAGTTCAGTTTTAAAATGATCAACCTGAAAAGTTCGATTCCAAATGACGAAATTATCGTAATTCCAGCCGATACAAAACGGTTTTTGGTAGCGAAAATCACACCTGTAAATCCCCGCGATGGCAACCAATTTTCCTACACCAATACTTATAATTTCGGGAATGTGGTTCAGAAAGATTTTGAGGAAGATTATATTTATTCACTCCCATTCACAAACGGAAAAACACATTTAATATTCCAAGGTTATAACGGAAAATTCTCGCATCAGAAAGATGCAGCGCTGGATTTCGACTTGAAAATCGGAGATCCCGTTTATGCCGCCCGGGAAGGAACTGTGGTTCTTACCGAAGATTCCAATCTCCAGGGATGCCCGAAGATTTCCTGCGCGAAATTCAACAATAAAGTCCTAATCATGCACAATGACGGAACTTTTGCGGATTATGCGCATCTGAAATACAAGGGTGTTGCCGTAAAAAAAGGTGACGAAATTAAGAAAGGTCAGCTAATCGGTTACAGCGGAAACACAGGCTTTTCCAGCGGACCGCATCTGCATTTTTCAGTCTTCATCAACAGAATCGATGGATCACGAACTTTTATCAAAACAAAATTTAAAACTTCACAGGGCGATGGAATCTTTCTGGAGGAAGGAAAATCTTACACTAAAAATGACTAAATAAAACAGGTTTCAGAACCTAAAAAATAAATTTTATGAAGAATATCGTAGTTATCGGCGCCGGAACAATGGGCAACGGAATCGCACACACTTTCGCACAAACAGGATTCAACGTGAACTTGGTTGATGTTTCAGCTGAAGCGCTGGAAAAAGGTTTGAAAACCATCACAACCAACCTAGACAGAATTGTGGCAAAAGGCAACCTGACCGAAGAACAGAAAAACGAAACTCTAAAGAATATTTCCACATTTACTCAACTTGAAGATGCCGCAAAAAACGCGGATCTGATCGTAGAAGCTGCAACTGAAAATATTGATCTTAAACTGAAAATCTTCCGCCAGATGGATGAACTCGCGCCGGAAAACTGTATCCTGGCGACCAACACTTCCTCAATTTCCATCACAAAAATCGCGTCGGTAACCAACAGACCTAAAAAAGTAATCGGAATGCATTTTATGAATCCGGTTCCTATTATGAAACTCGTGGAAATCATCAAAGGCTACTCTACTTCGAAAGAAACTTTCGATGCAGTTTATGAAATGAGCAAAAATTTGGGCAAAGTTCCTGTTGAAGTCAACGATTATCCGGGATTTGTGGCGAACAGAATCCTGATGCCGATGATTAACGAATCGATTGAAACTTTGTACAATGGCGTTGCAGGTGTGGAAGAAATTGATACCGTAATGAAACTGGGAATGGCGCATCCGATGGGACCCCTTCAACTTGCAGATTTTATTGGCCTTGATGTTTGCCTGGCGATTCTGAATGTGATGTATGACGGTTTTAAAAATCCAAAATACGCTCCCAATCCACTTTTGGTGAATATGGTAACCGCAGGAAAATTAGGTGTAAAATCCGGCGAGGGATTCTATGATTATTCCGAAAGCAAAAAAGCAGAAAAAGTATCGAAAATGTTTTCGAAATAATACAGGAGGCTTTTAAGTAAAAAAAAATGCGGAGAAAACTGCTTGAAAACCGAATTCAGATTTCCTTGGTCATCGCAACTGTTGTGATGACCATTCTTCGTTTTCTGCTGAATGAAAAAGGAAGAACCAATCCTGATTCCATCCGTTTTATGCGGACTTCCAAGGTGTTTCCGGTTATTGATAATACCACGACACCAATGGGTTATCCGCTGAGTTTAAAACTCTTCACGTTCATCGGGTTTGATGAATTCTGGGCGAGTAAAATCATTGGACTTCTGGCCTATTTTTTCATTGTTTATTTCGCCTGGAAAAAACGGTTTTATCTGAAAGAAACCATTCTGGTTGGCGGACTTTTCAGCTTTGTTTCTATTTTTTCTTATACCATGAGCGAATCGCTGATGCTGCCTTTTGTTTTTGTATTTCTTTATGTGGCGAGACAGATTATCATTGGACAGATTAAGGGCGCAAAAGCATTTATTTACCTCAGTTTAATGCTGATTCTTCTGTACAATATCCGTTATCCTGCCCTGTTCATCATCGGTGGAGTTCTGCTGTACGGTCTTTTAAATTTCAAAAAGCATTATGGCAAAACCTTTATTTTTTCAGGACTTATCGGCCTTATTTTCGTGGTGCTTTACAAATTCCTTTTTATTGATTACTTTAATGAAACGTACGTTGAACGGTTCTTGAATATCGGACTTCATCCTACTTCAAAGCTTTTGGTAGAACTGTTTCAGGGCATGGCAACCACGTTTAATCCTTTTATTCACATCGCCAATCCGGCCGGCGGAATCATCAATTACGGGATTTACGGCATTGGTTTACTGAATATTTTGCTGCTAAGTTTTCTATTCTTTAAAAACAAACTTTCGGAAACCGAACAGTTTTTAGTATTCATAGGAGTTATCGGAATTATCTGTTCCTACTTCGTGCAGTATTTTTATTCGGTTAACGCTATTGATTACAGGCTTATGGCGCCATTTTCGTTTCCGATCTGGCTGGTTTATTTCAGAAAACTTTATTCGGTTTTGGGGAAATTCACCTACGGAATTACGGTTTTAAGTTTAATGACCGGCTTTGTTTTCACCTGGCTATCGAGAGGAAATTATCTTGAAAATCGCCGTGAAATCACTCAATTTCTGAACTCTGAAAAGATGGAAGATATTCCGTTGAAATTCTACATGGAAAATGAAAAGGAACTGGATAAAATACAGATCGCTGAACTCATCAGCACCGTAAATCCCCGAGTTAATGTCACTTTCAAGGCAGAAGACACCTTAAAAAAGAACACCTTAACGCAATATAAAGTTTTGCAAAAAATAAAGATCGATACCAACCAATTTCAATAATTTTTACTATTTTTGAGAAGTTAAATTAATTATTATGAAAGTACCAAAATTTTTATTAGCCGACAATTCAGATTTTCCTGAAGATTTATTTGTTGTTCATACAGAATATCCAAGATTTATCCTGAATGTAGAAGAGGAAGAAGTTGAATGGTTGGATGATTTGGAAGGTGACGATGAGGAAACGATGGCAGATGAAGCTACCAAAGTTGTAGAAGCAGCCTTCAAATGGTGCGATGAGGAACTCGCAAAATACGATGAGGAAGAAGACGAAGAATAAATTAAGAAATAAAAAAAGGAACTCGATTTGAGTTCCTTTTTTTATTGTTTGTTGCAATTATTTACTGTTTGATAAATTTCAGCAAAAGAAGATTTCCTTTATAAAGTTCCAGCGTATTGCCGTTTACCACGTATTTGGTTGCTTCGTTCAGCATACTGAAATAGTTACTTTCAACCTCCATATTTGGGCAGGCCATTTTGGTAGCTCCCACATTTTTCACCGCAAAATTTCCGGCAGTAGGATCCAGGGTCAGATCACCGAAATAACTGTTGCAACCCCCATTTCCGGTAATTCTACCGGCCTCTACATTAAGCGTCGGTGTTTTACCTTTCACCTCATCAGCCAATGTCCATTTCGTATTCGCAATATTTACCTGCGATGTTCCTACTTTAGAGGTCGACATTGTAGAACAGGAAACCATTGCAGCGGCCGCAAATACGGCTAAAAAAGCATTCTTCATCTTCTTTTATTTTCTCAAATTTAAGTAATAATATTTATTTAACCTCAAAGATGCGCAATTATTGTTTCCTGGATAAAGAAAAAGCATCTCGGATGAGAGATGCTTTTAGCTATAATTTCACATTTTTATTTAAGATCTTAATTCTGCTGAAAATTCTTTCTGGAAAGTCTTGATGAGCGAATTCATCACCTCTGTAATATCTTTCTCTTCTAAAGTTTTTTCCTCATTTAAAAGCTCGAAACTCATCGCGTAAGATTTTTTATTCTCAGGAAGATTCTTCCCTTCGTAAACATCAAAAAGACTGATGTTCTTTAAATATTTCGAAGGATTTTTCTTCGCTGCTTTGTATAAATCTGCATACGATACATTTATATCGATGAGCAAAGCCAAATCTCTTCTGATTTTGTTGAATTTAGGAATATCTACGAATTTCAAATTGCCTTTTGAACGAAGTTCCTGACAAACTTCCAACTCAATTTCCGCATAAAAACAATCCTGACTGATGTCCGCATCCTTCAGCAATTCAGGCGAAACTTTTCCTAATCTGGCAACAGTTCTACTTTTCGAAACCAATTCCAGCGCATCAGAAAAGCGGGAGTCTTCCAAAGGTTTTTCCTCAATATTCAGATTCAGTTTGTCCAAAAGTATTTTGACATAAGATTTCAGATAATAGAAATCGGTTGCAGATTTTGGCTGCAGCCAGTTTTCAGCAGTATTTCTTCCCGAAACCAATATTGCCAGCTGTTTTCTTTCTTCGTATTTCGATTTTTTATGATAAATTTTCCCAAGTTCAAAAAACTTGATATCCTGATTCTTTCTTTTAATATTATAATCAGCATTTTCCAAAAGTCCTTCTAACAGTGACTTTCTCATAAATGCTAAATCGCCGCTCAGCGGATTCAGGAGTTTTACCGCATCTGTTTCATCCTTAACCGAAGTAAGCGAATTATTCATCACTTCATTGAAACCGTTGCTCTGCAATGTTCTCGCCCAGGAGTTTTCTAGTGCATCCTGATCATCAAGACTCAGTTTTACAGGCGTAAACGAAATCTTTTGCAGAGAATCTATTTTATTGTAGCCGTAAATTCTCAGAATTTCTTCAATCACATCAATTTCTCTCGTAACATCTGCTCTGTAAGCCGGAACGGAAATTTCCAGACCGTTTTGAATTTCATTCAGAACTTCAATTTCAAGAGATTTCAGAATTTCCTTTATTTTTTCTCTGTGCATTTTGGTTCCCAGGATCTGGTCCACTTTCGAAAATCTTAGAATAACATAATTGTTTTCAATTTTTTCCGGATAATGCTCCAAAAGTTCACCACTCAGTTTTCCTCCGCCCATCTCTTCGATCATTTTAATGGCGTGAGTAATCGCAGTACGGGTAATGTTGGGATCTACTCCACGTTCGAAACGGAAAGATGCATCGGTATTAAGACCATGAAATTTTGCACCTTTTCGAACCGCAACAGGATTGAAATAGGCACTTTCTAAAAAGATTGTGGTTGTTTCTTCTGAAACTCCCGAATTTTGTCCGCCGAAAACTCCTGCGATACACATCGGGTTGTTGTCGCCGTCTTTGATCATGATTTCGGAACCGTTCAAAGTTCTTTCGACACCATCTAAAGTAGTAAATTTGGTTCCGGTTCCGTTCACACCAACCTTCACCTTTTTACCGGCAATTTTACCGGCATCAAATGCATGAAGCGGCTGACCGAAACCATGCAGAACATAATTTGTAATATCAACGATATTGTTTATCGGACTTAATCCAATGGCCTTCAGTCGGTGTTTCAACCATTCAGGGGACTCAGCAACTTTTACGTTTTCAATAACCGCCCCAATATATCTCGGACATAAAGCTGAATCTTCAACTTCCAGCTGATAATCTGTAGTTCCTTCACTATCAAGAGGTTTTGATGAAACTTTTTCAAATTCAGCTTTCATCTGATTTGAAGTCAGAAATGCATTAAGATCTCTGGCAACGCCATAATGCGACATTGCATCCGTTCTGTTTGGCGTTAAACCAATTTCAAAAACTTCGTCATTCGCAAGATCGAAATATTCTGCAAAGTTTTTTCCAACTTCATATTTGGTTTCATCCAAAATCATAATGCCGCCGTGATCATCGCTTAGACCAAGTTCGTCTTCAGCGCAAATCATTCCCTGGGAAACTTCTCCGCGGATTTTCGCTTCTTTAATTTCGAAAGAATTTCCGTCTTTTCCGTAAATGAGAGTTCCTACAACAGCTACCGGAACCGTTTGTCCAGCTGCCACATTAGGTGCACCACAAACGATGTTAAGGATTTTTCCGTTTCCAACATCTACTGTTGTTTTTTTCAGTTTATCGGCATTCGGGTGCTGCTCGCAAGTGAGGATTTTACCAACTACGATTCCTGCAAGGCTTCCCTTTACGGCTTCATATTTATCAATTCCTTCAACTTCGAGACCGATATCGGTAAGATATTCTCCGATTTTCTCGGTTTTCAGGTCTGTTTTTATAAAATCTCTGAGCCAGTTATTCGAAATTTTCATACGGTAATAATTTGAAATTCAGGGTTGGAATTTTATCCCCAATAAGTTTGCAAATATCGTGATTTTGCAGGTTAAAAAAAAATTGAGATCTGAAAAATTTCAAATCTCAATTGATATTGTGTATGTGGTAAGTTTACATTCCAATTACAGGCATGGAAAGCATCAGGATATTTTCTTCCGCTTCTAAACCGTCAACCGGTTCGATGATTCCCGGTCTGTTGGGTTGTGACATTTTCATGGTAATATCATCTGAGCTTAAAACAGAAAGCATTTCTGTTAAAAATTTAGAACTGAAACCAATGTTAATGTCTTCGCCGTTATAATCACACGGAATCTGCATATCTGCTTTGTTTGCATACTCGGTATCCTCTGCATGAAGATGAAGAATATTTCCGGAAAGCTTGAATCTTACCTGATTAGTCGATTTATTCGACATGATCGAAGCTCTTCTGATAGAACTTAGGAGAAGATTTCTGTTAATTGTAAGAACGTTTGGATTTTCTTTCGGGATTACCGCGGTATAATTCGGGTATTTACCATCGATCAGTCTACAGATCCAGGTGTTGTTTCCGAAAGTAAATTTCGCCATATTCTCGTTAAATTCAATGGTAACATCATCGGTAGAATTAGCGAGGATATTCTTGAAAATTGCCAAAGGTTTTTTCGGCATGATGAATTCTATCGGCTCAGCGTTAATTAAATCTGTTCTTTTATAAACCACCAAACGGTGAGAATCTGTAGAAACGAAGTTGGTTTCGTCTTCTTTAAACTGAAACAGAACTCCCGTCATTACAGGTCTTAAAGAATCGTTGCTTGTTGCAAAAAGTGTGTTTGTAAGCGCTTCAGAAAGTACACCTGCAGAAATCTTCACGCTTTGGGAAGCATCAAATTCCGGCAGTTCCGGATAATCTTCGGCATTATCAAGAGCAACAGCGAAGTTGTCTTTTTCATCTAAAATTTCCAGCAAAGAACCGTTTCCGTCTTCGGAATCTTTCACAGATAAAGTTAAAGGCTGTTCGCCATAAGTTTTTACAAATTCCTGAAAGATTTTGGCAGGAACTGCAAATTTTCCGGTATCATCAGATTTTACTTCCAATGAAGTTACCAAAGTGGTTTCGCCATCTGAAGCAGTTATTTTAAGATTGTTTTCTTGGATTTCAAACAGGTAATTTTCAAGAATCGGTCTTGATTGGGAACTTGAAATCACTCCACTTACGGTGTTCAATGCTTTCTGTAATTCCCCACTTGCAACAATAAATTTCATTTGGATATATTTATTTTAAAAAAGGACAAATGGAACGCAAGCGTTACATATAAAAAATTATTTTGACAAATATATGAATTTGAAGCAAAAAAAGGAAACAATCTTTGCAATTACGGAGGAATTCACTCAAAAGTTATCAACATTAATCAGCGCCCGGGAATTGGTAGTCTTTATCGTCGGAACCGTCAATCGTAATGTTCAGTGCGAGGTACAGAAAGTGTATGTTTTTGTTTCCGGATTTCGCAAATTCACGCTGCCAGAGATAACCCGTTGCAATGCCAAAATTTTCATCGATTTGGTAACCGAAACCTCCGAAAACCCGGTTTCGGGCAAACAGTGGTTTCTCCGTCGTCACAAAGAAAACTTCGTCGTAAGCATTGGCAAATATGGTTCCCGGCTTCACTGATTCGGCGTTTAGCGGAACCGAAATATTGAGGCGATATCTCAATCTGATTCTGTCGGAATGCACATCTTTCACCGGTTCATAAAACCAACTTTTTTCAGCTCTGAAACGGTTTTCAAATTTGAATTTACCATATTTTACATCAATCACATCCTGGAGCCAAACCCGAAATTCTTCCTTATCCATGATATGGTTTTTGTAATTTCCGTAGCGTCCGATTCCGATAAAGGGTTTGTGGTTTTTTGTGAGATTATAACCTATCCCACCTTTAATTTCGTAATAATCAGGGTAAGAAAAATCTTCAATTCCGCGCAATTGTCCTTCAGCATAAAGATAAAATTTCGGGTGAAATTTATAGGTAACCGTTACCGAATTAAAACTTGAAATATGTTCCTGTTGCGCTTTAACCGTAAGAGATAAAAGTAAGATGAGGATGAAATAAAGCCTGTTTTTCATTTTGCAAAATTAAGATTTTTTGACGATTTAGAAAACTTAATGTAAAGAATAACAATCCTTTCTATAAACAGCCATGCTATTTTTAAAGTCCTACATTGTAGGTAAAACCAACATGGCACCAGCGTTTCGGCATCGGAATACCAAATGTTTCGGTATAATCCGTATTAGTAATATTGTTGATAAGAATGTATAAATTCAAATTCCTGAAATCATAACTGAGTTTTTCATCCAGTATTTGGTAACTTCCTGTGGTAACCCGTTCGTTGTACCGGTAAATAAGCTGACTGGTAAAATTCTTAAAAAACTGATTCTCCATTTTCGCTACAAACTGATGTTTAAGATTCTCCATCACGTATCTTGACATCAGATTTTGTGGTTGGCTGTTTTTGCTTTCGAGAAAAGTATAACCTAACGAGTAAGATTTTACAAACGAATCAAAATGCTGGTTTAGCTCAACCTCAATCCCTTTCGTATCGATTTCGCCCATATTTTCAGCTCTCCATATCTCATTTAAATTCTGTTTTACCCAGTCAATAGAATTATCTGAATTCCTGAGGAATCCGCTTATTTTTCCGACAAAATTATTTTTCTGATAGCGGTAACCCAATTCCGCAGCCAGCGCGTGTTCGGGTTTCAAATTAGGATTCCCTGTTTCCGTTTTGCTCACATAATACAAATCGGTAAACGTCGGAATCCTGTTTACCTTAGCGATATTTCCGTAGAATTTATGGTGTTCGGTAAGATCAAATCCAACATCCAAACCCGGATAGAAAAAGTTTCCTTCTTCTGCATAATTGGCCCACGAAATTCCGGGAGAAACGTTCAGTTTATTCTGAATGAAAGAAAAATGATGTTCGAGGAAAAGCTGGGTAATAAACCGCTCGCGATGCCCTAAATTATTACTCGCCAGAAATTCTTTTCTCAATTCCACCCCCAAACCGGTGGTTCCAAGGCCGGACTGATAAGTGCCGTTCAGTTCCGCACCGATATTATTTCCAATGTGCATATTTCGGTAAATCTCAGGCTTATTCCGTATGTATTCATACATATCCTGCCCTCTTCTCCAGTAAATATTTGAATTTAATTTAAGATTGCTGAAATTTTGATTAAGTCCTACACTTACAATCGATGCCAGAGTTTCTTCATACTGATCGGTTGCACTTGGCGTAGCATAAAAACCATTGGCACCGAATTTCTTTTCCTGAATACCGGCCTGAAATTTCAGTTTACCGTTTTGAAGCGCACTTTCGTTCTGATAATAAATATTAGTGATTTTATAATCGGTATTGTAACGGTAACCTTCTGATGACGAAGTATTGAATTGAATAAAATTAGAAACTTTCTCGTTGCCAAAACTTGCCCCCAAACCTAAAGAGTAACTTCCAAAATCACCGCCGCTGCCGGATATCACAACTCTTTCCTCTTCTGATGGTCTAGTAATAATATTGACAACTCCAGCGTAGGCATTTTGCCCAAAACTTCTTGCGGACGGACCTTTAATGACCTCGATTCTTTCAACTGAAGCCAGATCGAAAGGCAGATTCATCGAATTGTGTCCGGTTTGCGAATCACTCATGCGGATGCCGTTAACCAGAATTAATACCTGCTCAAAACTGCTTCCACGCAGAGAAATATCAGCCTGAACGCCATTGCTGCCTCTACGGCGGATATCTAAGCCTGTATATTGCGCTAGAACTTCCTCAACACTTTTTGCCGGTGCGCTTTCGATTTGTGCGCGTGTGATCACCGTTACGTTTTCATTTATCTTTTTTACGGGGAGATTAAGAAATTTTCCCTGAATATTTACTCCATCAATTTCGCTTTCTTTTGTTTGGGCCGAAAACGGCATAAAGTTTACTCCCAACAAAATACTTAAAACAACTTTTTTCACTTTCACTAAATTTAGATAAGGTTCGGAATGAAAACAACAATCACTAAAAAGTCAGAAACTAAGCATTCATGATTATTTACACCAAAATAAGCGGCAAATATAAATAACAACTCAGCAAAAAAAGAAAACAATATTTATGACAAATGTTAGTCAGTAAACTCATGATAATTCAATATTTTTAATTACTAATCTAACAATTTCAACCACGAACATTCTCACTAATTCAAAAAACACTGTCGGTATCGGTTTCATTTTAAAAATATTTGTTCGCAGTAATTTCGGTGAAAAAATCCGTAATTTTGTAAGCTTTAATTTTAGTCATGACCACAACTACAGATATTGATATAAAAAAACAGATTTTCGTAAAAAACGCCCATCTGAATAACCTGAAACACATTGATGTGCTGCTTCCTAAAAACAAACTCATTGTGATTACAGGAGTCTCCGGAAGCGGAAAATCTTCGCTTGCTTTCGACACGATTTATGCGGAAGGTCAACGGCGCTACGTTGAAAGTTTAAGTTCATATGCAAGGCAGTTTTTAGGCAAGCTGGAGAAACCAAAAGTCGATGATATCAAAGGTCTTGCGCCATCAATCGCAATTCAGCAGAAAGTTATTTCTTCGAATCCACGTTCTACCGTTGGAACTTCGACGGAAGTTTACGATTATCTAAAGCTTCTTTTTGCCAGAGTTGGCCGTACGTTTTCACCCGTTTCCGGTGATGAAGTGAAAAAAGATTCGGTAACCGATGTGATTAATTTTATTCAGAAATCTGAAAATCAGACTTTCCTTTTAAGAAGTCCGCTCACATTTGAAATTGCTCAGTTTTCGGAACTCATCAAAACACTTAAGGTTTCCGGTTTCACACGACTTGAAATCAACGGAAATGTTGCAGGAATAGAAGACCTGGAAAGTTTCGGATTTATTCCGGAAAAAGACATGGAAATCTTTCTGGTGATCGACCGCTTCAGTTATGAGGAAGACGAAAGTTTTCTCCAAAGGCTTGCAGACTCAATACAGATGGCGTTTTACGAAGGCCACGGTTACTGCTCGCTTAAAAATATAGAAACGGGAAAGGTTACCGAATTTTCAAATAAATTTGAACTCGACGGCATGGAATTCATGGAGCCGAATGTACATTTTTTCAGTTTCAATAATCCTTACGGAGCCTGCCCGGAATGCGAAGGTTACGGAAAAGTAATCGGCATCGATGAGGATTTAGTGATTCCGAATAAAAATCTTTCCCTTTTTGAAGACGCTGTAGCAAGCTGGAAGGGCGAAAGCATGAGCGAGTGGAAAAAAGATTTCATTAAAAAATCCAAAGATTTCCCCGTTCATAAACCCTATTATCAGCTTACAAAGGAGCAGAAAAATTATTTATGGAAAGGCGACGGCAGCCGAGGTTTCCCTTCCATTAACAGTTTCTTCAAAATGCTGGAAGAAAATCTCTACAAAATCCAGTACCGCGTAATGCTTTCCAGATTCCGCGGAAAAACACTTTGTCCTACCTGCGAAGGTTTGCGTTTGCGCGAAGAGACAAAATGGGTAAAAATCGACGGACACAACATCCAGTCGATGATCGACATGCCTCTTGACGAACTTTTGCCACTGATAAAATCTTTAAACCTCAACAAACACGATGCAGAAATTGCCAAAAGGCTTTTATATGAAATCACGACAAGACTTGAATTTCTTGAAAAAGTTGGGCTTGGTTATTTAACGCTCAACAGAACTTCAAACACGCTTTCCGGTGGGGAAAGCCAAAGGATTAATCTGGCAACCAGCCTGGGAAGTTCGCTCGTTGGCTCCATTTATATTCTTGATGAACCGTCTATCGGTCTGCATTCCCGTGACACTGAAAATCTTATTGAAGTTCTGAAAAACCTTCGCGATCTGGGAAATACCGTAATTGTTGTGGAACACGATGAAGATGTGATGAGAGCTGCAGATTATATTATTGACATTGGTCCGGAGGCAGGATATCTTGGCGGTGAACTTGTTTTTGCAGGCGATTTTAAAGAACTGAAAAACTCCGACTCACTAACTGCCAAATACCTTACCGGAAACTTGGAAATTAAAGTTCCGGAAAAACGCAGAAACGCTAAAGAATTTATCAAGATTAAAGGCGCCAGACAAAACAATCTGAAAAACATTGATATTGATATTCCGTTGGAAAATCTCGTGGTGATTTCCGGAGTTTCAGGTTCCGGGAAATCTACTTTAATGAAAGAAATCCTTACTAACGAAATTCAGATCCAGCTTGGGATGGGCGGCAAAAAAGGAGATTACGATTCGGTGGACTTTCCAAAAAAACTCATTAAAAATATCGAACTGATTGATCAAAACCCGATCGGTAAATCTTCACGTTCAAATCCGGTTACTTATCTGAAAGCTTACGACGATATCCGTGATCTTTTTTCAAAGCAAAAATTAGCGAAAGTTCAGGGGCTGAAACCCAAACATTTCTCCTTCAATGTTGACGGCGGAAGATGTGATGATTGTAAAGGAGAAGGCGTAATTACTGTTTCCATGCAGTTTATGGCCGATATTGATCTGGAATGTGAAACCTGTAAAGGATCCCGTTTTAAAAATGAAATCCTGGACATTAAGTTCGATGAAAAAAACATCTCCGACATTCTGCACATGACGGTAGACGAAGCGCTGGAGTTTTTCACCGAAAACAATGAAGCGAAAATCGTAACCAAACTAAAACCGTTGCAGGAAGTTGGTTTGGGATATCTGCAGCTTGGGCAAAGTTCTTCTACCCTTTCCGGCGGCGAGGCGCAGCGTGTAAAACTTGCATCGTTCCTGGTGAAAGGCGTTACAACCGAAAAAACACTGTTTATTTTCGATGAACCTTCTACCGGACTTCATTTTCATGATATCAACAAACTGCTTACTTCACTTCAGGCGCTCATTGAATTGGGACATTCGGTTATCGTTATTGAACATCAACCGGATATTATTAAATCTGCAGACTTTATTATTGACATTGGTCCGGAAGCTGGAAAATACGGCGGCGAAGTTGTTTTTGCGGGAACGCCTGAAGAATTGGTGAAAAATAAAAAGTCACATACCGGTAAATTTTTGCTGGAAAAGCTTTAAACTAGATGGTTATCCACAAAAAAATGTGGATAAGCTGTGAATTTTAACATTAAGTTTATATTGCGTGTCATAATAATTGCTACATTTACTCTGAAATAAGATTGAAATGAGAGCACTTATCTTTTTCAACACTCACAGAAATACCATTAAATTGATATAAAAATTTAAGAGAAGCACCGTCGGCTTCTCTTTTTTGTTGTTGTCTAATTAAAAAAAAATGAGATTTATCTATTGAATCCGTTCCTAAAGAGCGGATTCTCTTATTTCCGTAAAGTGACTCCACCAAGAATCGAACTTGGATCTAAAGTTTAGGAAACTTCTATTCTATCCGTTGAACTATGGAGCCGGATACCAAATTTACGAAAACAAAAATCCGCTGCAAAAGCAACGGATTATTTTTTGAGAGGAAATTTTAACGGTCATTTTTACCGTCAACCACAATGCGGTCTTTTCGGTTTGCCAGTTCCCAAGCAG
Organism: Chryseobacterium sp. HSC-36S06; assembly: GCF_024171485.1. GTDB lineage: Bacteria > Bacteroidota > Bacteroidia > Flavobacteriales > Weeksellaceae > Kaistella. Next base: position 251,989 of record NZ_JALJZX010000002.1, on the reverse strand, counting down.
TGGCAAAAACCAGCTGCGTGCGCTTCTGCAATGCTTCGTAATCTATTTTATCTGCATCATCAGTAGGTTTGTGGTAATCTTCGTGAATTCCGTCAAAGAAAAACGCCACCGGAATATTGTGCTTCGCAAAATTATAATGATCTGATCTGTAATAAAGCCTTTGCGGATCATTCGGCTGGTCGTATTTGTAGTTAAGAAGCATTTTGGCCGTTTTGTTATTGGCTGCTTCATTTATCGCCTTTAATTCTGTACTCAACATTGCCGACCCGATGACATACACATAATCCTTTCCGCAATTTTCAGGATCACATCTTCCGATCATATCGATATTAAGATTCGAAACTGTATTCGCTAAAGGAAAAACCGGATTTTGCGAATAGTAATCAGATCCAAGAAGACCATGCTCTTCTCCTGTTACATGTAAAAACAGCATAGATCTCTTCGGGCCATGGCCTGCTTTTTTCGCATTCTGGAAAGCTTCTGCAATCTCCATCACTGCTACTGTACCGCTTCCGTCGTCATCTGCACCGTTATAAACCACTCCATTCTGCGTTCCAACATGATCGTAGTGAGCAGAAATCACAATAACCTCGTTGGGTTTTTCGCTTCCTTCTATAAATGCCAGAATATTTTCTGAGTCAGGAAGACTTTTGCCTCTGCTTTTGGCATTCATAAATCCTGCAGGAACATTTTGATAGTAAGAACTCATCGGCGTTGGATGGGATACGCCCATTTCGCGATACTGTCTGATGATGTACTCGCCGGCTTTTTTCTGTCCTGCGCTGCCTGTATTACGTCCCTCCATTTCGTCGGAAGCAATTACATATAGGTTTTTCTTCAGATCGTCCTGGGTAATAGACTGTAATGAATTTTTAAAAGCCCTGCCTTCGTAGGAATAGTTAACAGTCGCACAACTGGTTAATAAAACCACTGAAAATAGCGGAATAAGAATGTTTTTCATAAATAATTTTGTAAAGTTTAAAAATAGCATTTTTTTTCAGATCCGATTATAAAACAATTATTATAAATTTGAGTATGATTAAAAGAAAACATTCGGGCAGCGACCTTACGATTTTCTCAGAAATGTCGGCTCTGGCACAGCAACACGACGCGGTAAACTTATCACAGGGTTTTCCCGATTATGAGATTGATGTGCGCCTGAAAAGACTTCTGGGGGAAGGAACGGAAAAAAATTTCAATCAGTATGCTCCGATGGCAGGTTTACCAATGCTTATTGAACAGTTAACCGAATTTAACCGAAACAGAAGGAATCCAATTGACGTAGCGAAAGAACACATTACGGTTTCGCCAGGCGCCAGTTATGCGATTTACACGGCTCTTGCAGCGATTGTAAACTTTGGTGATGAAGTTATAGTTTTGGAGCCCTGCTACGATTCTTATGTCCCGGCAATAGAAGTTAACGGCGGAATTCCGGTTTACGTAAATCTTAAAGATAATTTCGATGTCGATTTTGAAGCACTGAAACAGGTTATCAGTCTCAAAACACGCGCAATCATCATTAATTCTCCGCACAACCCTTCCGGGAAAATCTGGAAAAAAGAAGACTGGGATGAGTTATCAAAAATTATCGTAAACACCGATATTATTCTAATTTCCGACGAAGTTTATGACCTTCTTACGTATGACCAGCATGAATTTTACAGCGCATTTCATCACCCTGTTTTAAAGGAAAAATGTTTCAGTATTTTTTCCTTCGGTAAGATGTTTCATATCACGGGTTGGAAGATTGGATATGTGTTAGCTTCAGAAGAACTTTCTAAGGCGTACCGGCGGGTTCACCAGTATTTAAGTTTCAGTGTTAATTCGCCGGCTCAATATGCAATTGCGAAATATTTAGAAATCTTTGATGTAGAAGAAAACCGAAGGTTTATGCAGCAAAAAAGAGATTTTTTTATTGATTGTTTTAAAGATCTGCCATTTTCAATCACTGAAAAAGCTGAAGCCGGATATTTCCAGATTATGAACTATGAAAAGATATCATCAAAAACCGAAAAAGAATTTGCAGTTTGGCTGACGACGCATTCGAAGGTGGCGACAATTCCTGTATCCGCATTTTATCACGAACCTACAAATTACGGACGAGTGCGGTTCTGCTTTGCAAAAAAAGAGGAAACAATTCTGAAAGCAGCAGAAATTCTCAAAAGAACTTTAAGTTAAAGATAGTAGTTTCGCGCTTCCTTATTCCAAAATATTCATATATTCGTATCTCTAAACAAATAAAAACCAGAACAATATGAAGAAAATTTTTTCGGTATTGGCGATAAGTGCTTTCACTTTGGGATTTGCCCAGGAAACTCCCAAAAAATCCTGCTGCGCAGGCAAAGATTCCAAGGAATGTAAGATGGATGCTAAAAAGACAGTCCAAAACTGCGATATGAAGAATCACAAAGACTGTAAAGGTGACCATTCTGCAGAGAAAAAAGCTACAAAGAAAGCAGCATAAATTAAAAACCACCAATTACGGTGGCTTTTTTTTAATTAACCAAGTGATTGTCTACCGCAAATTTCACCAGCATGGATGAATTCCGTACATCGAGTTTAGACATAATTTTCCGGCGGTGCGACTCTACGGTATGAATGCTTATAAAAAGTTTATCGGCAATATCTTTAGTGCGTAATCCTTCGCAAATCAACTCTAGTACTTCTTTCTCTCTCCCGGTAAGTTCTTCTATTACTCCGAATTTTTTTTCATTAGGATCCTCAAGATTACAAATGAAGTTATAAAGCGAATTCTTAGTTTCGTCGCTTATAAAAACATTGCCGGCGATTACTTCATTTAATGCCGTGATAAATAGTGCGGCATCGGTATCTCTGCTCAGGACAGACTTTACGCCCTTATCGAAGAATTTCTTGATGACTTTCACATCAGGATTCAGTGTCAGAATGATGATTTTCAGCTCAGGATTTACAGTCATTAACTGTTCAACTAAAGTGAAAGCGTCGTTGGTACTTAATCCTAAAATATTCAGCACCGCCATTTCTGATTTTTCACTTACTAAATTCTCTAACTCATCTGGATTTACTGTATATTGATAATTGTATTTTTTGTCGAATCCTTTTTTATCCAACAGACAACACAACGCTTGTAAATACAGAAAATGATTGTCAAAAAGAATAATTTCAGTTTTCATATGATTTGTGTTTAGGATTACGAATATACATGTTTTTATTGAGAAACAATACCGTGAAATCACCCAAAGTAATTCACTATCAACATCTTAACATCAAGTCAATTTCTAAGAAACACCCTCAAACACATAAAAAAACAGCACCTAAGATGCTGTTTCAATATCAAAAAATTCTACAATATTTTTCTATGGGCTATTAAAATTAGTTCAGGAAAACCTCATATTTCTGCATATCGTGAATAATCTCGAGCAGGTCACCGTTTATTTCCACATGTGCCTTCATCGACATCAATTCAATTGTCGACTGATCTTCGGGGTTCTTTACAAAAAAGTTCAGTTTTTGCTCGCCCTGATTTTCGATAAAATTCGCTTTGAAGAAGTCAATATCTTCCCTTCGCAAATCCTGCAGATTAACAACGACGGTCATTTTCTTTGCAAATTTCTCAAAAGCATCTTTCAGATCGATGACCTCAGCGACATTTACGAAGACTCTTCCGTCTTTACCCTGAGAAAATTTAATTTTAAAGATCACAAAACGCTGCACATCAATTTTATCTCTCAATCTCATATAATCGCGGTCACCAAGGCGGAAACCGTAACTCCCGCTGTAATCTTCCAGAGTAATGAATGCTATTTTCTCGCCGCTGTTTTTACCGTCGCGCACGCTGTATTCGGTCACCAACCCTGCGACCATATATTCAGGAGAATTATTTTTCTGCGCCTGTTTTTCCTTCCAGCTCAATTTTTCATCACTGAACAGATCTGGCTGCTGATTGGCAAAAACAGAATCTTTAAAGGCCTCAATCTCATCAAGATTCAGGAAATTAAAACTTCCCTTAGGTTCTGCTTTTTTCGAAGGCTCTTCAATCAAAGTTTCTTCTTCGCCGCTTAAAATATCGGCGGGAATATCGATTAACTCATCATCAACGTCAGCTACATCTGCAAGTTCAACCGGTAGAATTATTTTTTCAAGTTCAGCAACATCGCCTTTTTGACCTTCCAGAATTTCTTTTTTCCCTAAAGCACCCTGAATGAACTGATACTGAAATTTGTACTCGTCCAGCGGATGCGCAGAGAGATAAAATCCGATAATTTCCTTTTCCTTGTTGAGTTTATGCATGCTTTGCCACTCCGGAGCCGGATTTATTTTTGGCTGTTCTATTTTTACTTCATCAGCAAAATCGGCAAAAAGTGAATTTTCGATTTCGTTGATATTGTCCTGAAAACTCTGCCCGTAACGCAGAAGTCTTTCAATATTTGTTTTTCCGGAGATATCAATATCGAAATATTGAGCACGGTGATAACGGTCGACCTCATCGAAAGCTCCTGCCACCACTAAACTTTCCGCTACTCTTTTGTTCATCTGTGACGACGGAATTTTCTCGAAGAAATCATAAATATTTTTGAATCTTCCGGCCTTTCTTGTGTTCACGATGGCTTCACTCGGTCCTTCCCCAATTCCTTTAATCGCGCCAAGGCCAAAACGGATCTGTCCTTTTTCGTTCACCGAAAATTCGTACTGTGATTCGTTTACAGAAGGTCCCAAAACATCTACCCCAATACTTTTGCAGTCCTCCATAAACATGGTTATCTGCTTGGTATTGTTCAAGTTGTTCGTCATCACACTCGCCATATATTCTGCCGGGTAATTGGCTTTCAGATAAGCTGTTTGATAAGCAATCAGCGCATAACAGGTGGAGTGGGATTTGTTGAAGGCATATTCGGCAAAAGCTTCCCAGTCTTTCCAGATTTTATTGAGTTTATCGATCGCGAGATTGTTTTTCTCCCCTTCTTCGATAAATTTCGGATACATTTTATCGAGCGTGGCGCGGTCCTTTTTACCCATCGCTTTTCTCAGCGTATCGGCTTCTCCTTTGGTAAAGTTGGCCAGTTTTTGCGAAAGAAGCATTACCTGCTCCTGATATACGGTAATCCCATAGGTTTCTGCGAGGAATTCTTCGGTTTCCTTCAGATCGTAAACTGTTTCTTCGAGTTTATTTTTCCTGTTGATGAAATTCGGGATATATTTTATCGGACCCGGTCTGTACAGCGCGTTCATGGCAATTAAATCTGCAAACTGTGTCGGTTTAAGTTCGCGCATGTATTTCTGCATCCCTGGACTTTCATACTGGAAAATTCCGATCGTTCTTCCCTCCTGAAACAGCTGATAAGTCTTAAGGTCATCAAGCGGAATTTCATCAGGATTAATATCAACCTGGTGTCTTTCTTTGATGAGTTTAATGGCGTGCTTAATGATGGTTAAAGTCCGCAAACCAAGGAAATCCATTTTAAGCAAACCGGCACTTTCGGCTACAGAGTTATCGAACTGCGAAACCAGAATATCGGGATCTTTTGCCGCAATGGTAATGGGGACAAGGTTCGAAATATCTTCCGGAGTAATAATTACCCCACAGGCATGAATTCCTGTATTTCTGATACAACCTTCCATTCGCTGTGCTGCGGAAAGCACTCCAAATCTTGAATCCTGCTTATTCTCCAGGATATCTTTCATTTCCTGTGCAAGTACTTTGTCTTCAGGACTTAATTTATCAAATTTAGAAAAAGCTTTCGCGATATTCATCCCTGGACTTGGAGGGATCAGTTTGGCGATGTTGTTGGTTTCCGGAATTGAAAGATCCAGAACCCTTCCTGCATCTTTAATGGCTGATTTCCCGCCCAGAACCGAGTAGGTGATAATCTGAGCAACGTTATTTTTTCCGTACTTTTCTACAACCCATTTGATAATTTTATCGCGTCCTTCGTCATCGAAATCGATATCGATATCGGGCATTGAAATTCTTTCAGGATTAAGAAAACGCTCAAATAGCAAATCATATTTAATAGGATCTACATTGGTGATTCCCGTACAGTACGCTACCGCAGAACCGGCTGCAGAACCCCGGCCGGGACCAACCCAAACTCCCATTTTACGGGCTTCATTACAGAAATCCTGAACGATCAGAAAGTAACCCGGATAACCTGTGTTTGCAATAACTTCAAGTTCAAAATCCAGCCGTTCCCGTATTTCATCAGTAATTTCTCCATATCTTTTTGCTGCGCCTTCGTATGTTAGATGTCTCAGGTATGCATTTTCGCCACGTTTTCCTCCATCAATTTTATCTTCGTCGCTTAAGAATTCTTCGGGAATATCAAACTCCGGAAGCAGTACATCACGTTTTAAGGTATAAGGTTCAAACTTGGCCAAAAATTCAGTGTAAGCCTCGAACGCATCAGGGAACTGGATAAAAGTTTGCTTCAGCTCATCAGCATTTTTGATATAAAATTCTGTGGACGGTAAACCTCTTCTTTTGCCAAAACCTTTCCCCACAGGTGAAGAGAGTTTTTCACCATCTTTGATACAGTATAAAATATCCTGAATATTGGCATCGGCTTTTTCGGTGTAGAACGTTTCATTCTGAGCCAGAATTTTCACATCGTATTTTTCGGCAAATTCAAGCAGAACTTCATTTAAATGTTCTTCCTCATCCACCTGGTGGTTCTGAATCTGCACATAGAAATCTTCAGCAAAAGTATCTTTCCACCATTTGAAAAGTTCCTCTCCCTTCTGCTCACCAAATTCCAGAACCGTGTTGGGAATATCGCCCAACGTTCCGGCTGTTAAGGCAATCAAATCATCCTTATACTCCGCAATCATTTTTCTGGAAATCCGCGGAACACCAAAATAAAACCCATTTACATAACCCAAACTCGACAGTTTTGCCAGATTTTTATATCCGTTAAAATTTTTCGCAAGTAAAACCACATTGGTCCTGCGGTCGGGATCATCTTTGGTAAACTGCTTCTGCTCAGGCCTGTCGGAAATATAAAATTCGCATCCGATTACCGGAATGAGCGGTTCCTTTCTTGGCTCAGGTTCACTGAACTGCTGTCCTTCTTCCTGTGCTTTTATTTTTTTCTCTTCGAATTCTTTGTGTGTTTTTTTAATGTTTGCATTCGCTTTTTCCACTTCCGAAACAAATTTGAAAGCGCCCATCATGTTCCCCAAATCAACCAGTCCTACCGCAGAGAAATTATTGCTCAACGCTTTTTTGACAAGGTCTGAAATATGTGTTGAAGCCTGCAGTGACGAGTAAATGCTGTGATTATGAAAATTAAAATAATCACCAATTTCGATTTCATCAGTATCGCCAAAATCAACTTTTTTCTTCTTTTTCGAATCGGCAACCTGCCTACGGATTATAATTCCGAACGGCGGAAACGGATTTGGATGACTTGAGATAAAATCCTGAAGTTGGGCCTCTGATATTTTGAGGTTTTCGGCAGGGATAATACCGATACGCATCATTTCAAAAAATACCTGAGCAGTCGCATTTACATCGGCAGCGGCATTATGAGCTTCATCAAATTTTTCACCGTAAAGTTTTTCGTAGAGTTCCTCGAGTTTGGGAGACTTGTATCTTCCGTTTCTTCCGCCACCCAATTTACAGAAATCTGTTCCCAGTTCCATAGTATCCGCGGAAGGGATTTTCTGTAATATATTTTCAATATTCTTCCTGTGAAATTCTGCACCAGCAATTTTGTAATCGAAATCGATATTATGCCCGGCAACAACTTCAGCTTTCTGCAACACCTCATTAAATTCCGCCAGTACATCCGACAAATTCCGGCCTTCTTCTTTTGCCATTTTGGTAGAAATCCCGTGAATTCTTGTCGCGTTAAAAGGGATATCGTAACCTTCGGGTTTAATAATGTAATCCTGATTTTCGAGCAGATTTCCGTTTCGGTCATGCAGTTGCCAGGCAATCTGAACCATCCTGGGCCAGTTGTTGGAATCGGTAAGCGGTGCGTTGAAATTTTTAGGTAAACCCGTAGTCTCGGTATCGAAAATCAAATACATTTTTGCTGAAGAATTTTGGTAAAATTAGGGTAAAATATGTTTACAAAAAAACCAGAAGAAGTTAAAAAATGGATATCATTTATTACGAACATCCGCTCAAAAAAAAAGCGGCAGATAAATCTGCCGCCTTTACTAAATTATTAAAAAACTTACTTTTTAATTGACTTCACTGTTTTCACAGAACCGTCAGCATACTGTAAATTCACGAAGTACATTCCTGATTTCAGCTGCCCAAGGTTAAGTTCAGTAGCTGGTGCTAATGTTTTCACAGTTCTTCCTGATACATCTACGATATTGATCGATTTTACACCTTTAATATCTGAGATTTTCAATACATCTTTGAATGGATTAGGATATACAGATACATTTGATTTATTTACATCACCTACCGCAAGGAATTGCTGGTAATTAATGGTATAATCTTCTGCCTGACCGTTACCCATCTGAGCACATCCCGAAACCAAAGCTGGATGAATCGCTGTTCCTGAGAAGTTATACTTAACTCTCATTCTTTTCTGGCCGTAAGTTGTTCCTGCAGGGATCGCAATATTACCAGTTAAGGAAGTTGGATTATCAGGTACATTAGCTTTTCTGATCATCGTTGCAGTGGTATTGAAGTAAGACTCTCCTGCATCATCAAAATCACCATCGCTGTTCCAGTCGATAAATACCGACATTGCCCAACCATTAACAGGATTTCCGTTAGTTGTTCCCAATACCGTTAGAGGAAGTGAAGTTACATTATCTTTTACCTCAAAAACTGTAGTTGTGAAATCTTCATATGCCGCAAATGAGCCAATTGTAGTTGCAGAAGCATCTGAAGTCTTGGTCGTTCCAGCAAAATTAACGGACTTGATCGGTGCAACAGCAGTAGGAGCACTTGACGTTAGAGGACCGCAATAGGTAATTACATTATTTGTAGTGAAAGTAACCCCAGTGCAGCCAGTAGCTTCACCAACTGTATTCGCAGGTGTTACTGTTGCGTAGTAAGTTGTATTAGGAGCAAGAGCTACGTTCTGGGATGTTCCAGCAACAACACCTCCAAAAGTATCATTTCCGCCTGGCGTGGTTCCCACAGTAAGAACATAATTTACTGCAGTTGCAACTGCTGGCCATGTAAACGTATTGGTTCCCGAAGGCAGTACACCGCCGTTTATCGGATTTGTGAAAGCTGTACATGCGGGAACTGTAGTAACAGACTGCTGTGCAATAGATATATTATCTATGAATACATTGCCCGAGGTTCCACCGCTTGGTACAAACCAAGCACCGAATGCATAAGATTGTCCTGGCTGCATTTTACCTGCCGGAATTGTTCCGGTTTTCTGCGCACAAGTAGTAATCGCCGCAGTTCCAAGCACTGTACCGGTGCTAACATATTCAATATTCCAGGCGCCTGAACTTGGTACAAAGGTAAAAACAGCAGCATACAGAGTTCCTGTAACTCCTGCAGCTTTTTTGTAACTGAAAGTAACAACCGCTTCCTGACCGTTATTCACACTACCGAATTCCTCTTCCAGAACATCATTCATAACCATCCACCCGGTTTGTGTAACTGTTCCACCAATTGCCAATTGCCCACCCAATGTTCCTGAACATGCAGCAGCGGTTTCAAATGTTCCACCACCAAACTGGCCATACTGTCCTACATTGGTAGCGTCTTCAAAATCTGCCGTGTAGTTTAACTGTGCCTGAGCACCGATTCCCATTGCAAGGAAACAAGAAAGTAATAATTTTTTCATATATCTATTTTTTTTAAAATTGTCCTCCAAATATAAAACAAATAATTCAAATTCATAATAATTCACCACTTTCCTGAATTTGTTACCAGATTGTAATTATTTACAAATATATAATGCGTCTATTTAACCCAAATCGGACAAGGCGTTATTTTATCACATTTTAGACCCGGACAATGATTCGGCACTTTCCTATTCTCCCTAAATTATTTATATTTGTTCAATATGGAAATTCGCACAAAGCACAACGTTTCAAAAGAGATTTTATTAAAGGCTTTCCACCAAATGATGCTTGCCAAGGCTATGGCAGATATTTATGAAGAAAACCGAAACATCACGAAATATGTCCACAGCACCTCACGAGGTCACGAAGCGATTCAGCTTGCTACCGCTTATCAGCTGACCAAGGATGACTGGGTTTCCCCGTATTACCGCGACGAAAGTTTACTGCTGGGGATCGGTTTTGAACCTTACCGTTTGATGCTGCAGCTTTTGGCAAAAGCTGATGATCCATTTTCCGGCGGCCGTTCTTACTACTCTCACCCTTCCAGCCGTGAAGAAAATCTACCGAAAATCATTCACCAAAGTTCAGCCACAGGCATGCAGGCGATTCCTACCACAGGCGTTGCGCAGGGCATAAAATATATACAGGAGTTTAATTTAAAGACTTTCGAAAACAATCCTGTGGTAATCTGCAGTTTCGGGGATAATTCAGTTACAGAAGGCGAAGTTTCAGAAGCATTTCAGTTTGCGGCCCTTCATCAGCTCCCTATTATTTTTCTTGTACAGGATAATGAGTGGGGAATTTCAGTGACCAAAGAAGAAGCCCGCACTTCAGATGCCTACGATTTTGCAGCAGGTTTTGTTGGCCTGAACAGAATGCGGGTAGACGGAACCGATTTTGTTGCAAGTTATGAAGCCATGAAAAAAGCGGTTGATTTTGTACGTACAGAAAGAAAACCAATGCTCGTATGTGCGAAAACTGTATTAATCGGACACCACACTTCCGGCGTCCGTCGAGAATTTTACCGTGATGAAGAAGATTTGGCAAAACACCGCGCCAAAGATCCGGGAAACATTTTAAGAAACACACTTACAGAAGACGGCATCAGCGAGGATCTTCTGAAACAGATTGAAAAGAAAGCAAGACTCGAAGCCGAACAGGCATTCCAAAAAGCGATTGCGGCGGAAGATCCAAAAGCAGAAACCGTTACCCATCATGTCTTCGCTCCCACTCCGATTACTGAAGAATTGGGCGAACGCGAACCGAAAGGTCAGGAAAAAATCGTAATGGTCGATGCTGCCATTCACGCGATTCAGGAAATCATGTGGAAACATCCCGAAGCATTGCTTTATGGACAGGATGTAGGCGAAAGAATTGGCGGAGTTTTCCGTGAGGCTGTTACTTTAGGACAAAAATTCGGCAATAAAAGAGTTTTCAACACTGCGATTCAGGAAGCGTATATCATCGGTTCTACTGTTGGGATGAGCGCCGTTGGACTGAAACCGATTGTTGAAGTTCAGTTCGCTGATTATATTTATCCCGGCATTAACCAGTTGATTACAGAGATTTCAAAATCAAATTATCTTTCCAACGGCAAATTTCCGGTGAGCAACATCATCCGTGTTCCTATTGGCGCTTACGGAGGAGGTGGACCCTATCACAGCGGAAGTGTGGAAAGTATTCTCGCCAATATTAAAGGAATCAAAATCGCTTATCCAAGCAATGCCGCCGACTTTAAAGGCTTATTGAAGGCAGCTTATTACGACCCGAATCCTGTTGTGATGCTTGAACACAAAGGATTGTACTGGAGCAAAGTTCCGGGTACCGAAGACGCTAAAACCATCGAACCCGCAGAAGATTATATTTTACCTTTCGGGAAAGCAAATATTCTTTTAAAAGCTGATCAGTCCGAAACCGAAAAAGGAAGAACGATGGTGATTGTCACTTATGGAATGGGCGTTTACTGGGCAAAAGAAGCGGCTAAAAATCATGAAGGAAAAGTAGAAATCATTGACTTACGGACCTTAATTCCGCTGGATGAGGATTTAGTCTTTGAAAGGGTAAAACTTCACGGGAAATGTTTGGTATTAACGGAAGAACAACTCAATAATTCCTTTGCGGAAGCTTTTGCACACCGTATTTCCAAAAACTGTTTCCAAAATCTTGATGCGCCGGTTGAAGCCACGGGATCGCTTGATCTGCCTGCAGTCCCGATTAATTTGATTCTGGAAAAAGAAATGCTGCCTAATGCCGAGAAAGTCTCAAAGAAAATTCAGGAAATACTGACTCAATAAAAGCAAAAAACACCATCAATTATGGTGTTTTTTTTATTTAAATAGTTCACGAGTTAAAACTTTCACTGTGCTGAGAAAGATCGAGTCCTATTTTTTCTGATTCTTCTGAAACCCTCAGCGGAATTATCATATCGGTTATTTTATAGAGCAACAGCGCGCCGCAAAAAGTGAAACCGCAAACCAAAATCAGCGCTACCGTGTGGTGAGCAAAAACACTCCACCCGCCATGAAGTAGACTCGCGTTTTCGCCGTGCGCCAAAATTGCCGTTAAAATCATCCCCATAATCCCGCCCACACCGTGACAAGCAAACACATCTAACGTATCATCTATTGATTTGAGTTTTTTCCAGTTCAACATCATATTGGAGACTACAGCCGAAATAAAACCTACAAATATACTTTCGGAAATCGTGATGAATCCAGCCGCCGGTGTAATCGCCACCAACCCTACCACTGCACCGATACAGGCTCCCAGAGCTGAGACTTTTCTCCCGTTGATTCGGTCGAAAAATATCCAGGTCATCATAGCAGATCCCGATGCGATGGTTGTAGTCCCAAAGGCCATTGCCGCAGTTGCATTTGCGGCTAAAGCGGAGCCTGCATTAAATCCAAACCAACCAAACCACAGCATTCCTGTTCCCAGAATCACAAAAGGAATGTTGGAAGGCTGATGATGAGGATTCTTTCTTTTTCCCAGAACCAATGCACCGGCAAGCGCAGCAAAACCGGCACTCATATGAACCACAGTTCCTCCGGCGAAATCTTTCACTCCGAAATATTTATTCAAAAGTCCATCCGGATGCCAAACCATGTGACAAAGCGGTGTATATACAAAGAGACTGAACAGTACAATGAACAGAAGATACGAAATGAATCGCACTCTCTCGGCAAAAGAACCTGTAATCAGGGCGGGGGTTATAACTGCAAATTTCATCTGAAAAAGTGCAAATAAAACAAAAGGAATGGTAGACGCCATCGAGTGGTGTGGCAAAGTGCTAACACCTTTAAAAAAAGCATAGGTAAGCGGATTCCCGATCAATCCATAATGGATGCCATCTGCGCTGAAGCCAATCGATTCGCCGAACGACAGACTAAAACCCACCACGACCCATAGCATTGAAATTACGCCAAGCGCAATAAAACTCTGCAGCATTGTGGAAATTACATTTTTACTGCCTACCATTCCGCCGTAAAAAAATGATAATCCGGGAGTCATCAGTAATACCAATCCTGCGGCTGCCAAAATCCAGGCAACATCAGCTCCAACTATATTTTCTTCCTTTAAAAATTCACCTGCATTCGTCAAGTCGGAATTTTGGAACAACCCTGCTATGGCAACAATGGTGATGATCACAAACGAAACCATCCATCTTTTTTCAGTTTTCATATTATTTTTGATTTAACCCCTACGAATTTATTACTTATTTTTAAATTTTATCATAATTATTTCTTACTACCCCTAAAATTTAATATATAAAACTTAAAATCATTAAAATATTTTATTTCACAGCAGAGATTAAATCTGTCTAAATATTAGTATTTTTGTGCAAACCTTCATTAAATGCCTGAAAACATCCAGCAAAGAATAGAAGAGCTCCGCATGGAACTTCACCAGCATAATTACAATTACTACACGCTGGATGAACCTGCGATTTCAGATTTCGAATTCGATCTGAAACTCAAAGAACTGCAGGATCTGGAGGAAAGATATCCCGAGTTTTACGACAGCAACTCCCCTACTTCCCGCGTTGGTGGCGGAATCACCAAAAATTTCCCGACGGTTCAGCATCAGTTCAGAATGTATTCTCTTGATAATTCTTACGATTTCGATGATCTGGAAGACTGGGAAAAACGGGTTCAGAAAACCTTGAATGAACCGGTAGAATTTGTAGCTGAACTTAAATATGATGGAACTTCGATTTCAATCTTATACGAAAACGGCAAACTTAAGGAAGCAGTCACCCGCGGTGATGGTTTTCAGGGCGACGAAATTACGCCAAACGTAAAAACGGTTTCAGAAATTCCGATGCAGCTTCACGGTGATTTCCCACACCGGTTTTTTATCCGCGGCGAAATCTATTTAACGAGAAAGAACTTCGATAAAATCAACAAGAGACGCGAAGAGGAAGGCCTGGATCCCTTTATGAATCCGAGAAATACCGCTTCCGGAAGTCTGAAAATTCAGGATTCTGCAGAAGTGAGAAAACGCGGACTTTCAGCGGTATTGTATCAATATATTTCCGGCGAATTTCCTGCAAAAACGCATTGGGAACTGCTTCAGAAAGCAAAATCCTGGGGTTTCCATATTTCTCAACAGGCAAAACTGTGCAAAACACTGGATGAAGTTAAAGAATTCATCACTTATTGGGATACCGCCAGGCATCAGTTAGGATTCGATATCGACGGGATTGTCGTAAAGGTGAACGACTTGGCACAGCAGAAAAATTTGGGATATACCGCAAAATCCCCACGCTGGGCGATGGCTTATAAATTCAAAGCCGAAAAAGTGGAAACCGAACTGCAGGCCGTTACTTACCAGGTAGGGAGAACGGGGGCTATCACTCCCGTTGCAAATCTGAAACCTGTTCTACTGGCCGGAACTGTCGTTAAAAGAGCAAGTCTGCATAATGAAGATATCATAAAAAAACTGGGACTTCACGAACACGATTTTGTGTATGTTGAAAAAGGAGGCGAAATTATTCCGAAAATCGTAGGGGTAAATCTTGAAAAAAGAGACCCTGAAAATCCAGAAATCGAGTACATAAAAAACTGCCCTGAGTGTGGAACAGAACTCGTTAAAGTTGAAGATCAGGCGATTCATTTCTGCCCGAACGAACTGCACTGTCCGCCGCAGGTTGTAGGCAGAATGATACATTACGTTTCCCGAAAGGCGCTGAACATCGATAATCTTGGAGCAGAGACTATTGAACAACTTTACCGCGAAAAACTCGTTGAAAATCCTGCTGATTTCTATGCTTTAACCAAAGAACAGCTTCTTCCGCTGGAAAGAATGGCGGAAAAATCTGCACAGAATATTGTTTCCGGGATCGAAAATTCCAAAGAAATTCCATTTGAGAAAGTTCTTTTCGGAATCGGAATTAAACATGTGGGAGAAACAGTTGCAAAGAAACTGGCAAAAAACTTTCATTCCATTGATGACCTCCAGAAGGCAACAGTGGAAGAACTCGTTCAGGTGGAAGACATCGGCGGTAAAATCGCGGACAGTATCATCGCCTTCTTTCAGAACTCTGAAAATATTCTGATGGTCGAGCGCTTGAAATCCTATGGCGTTCAACTGAAAAATGGCGAAAACACCAACGAAGTTTTAAGCAATGTCCTTGAAAACAAAACTTTTCTGTTTACCGGGAAACTTTCTCTTTTCACGCGTGATGATGCGGAAGAAATGGTAGAAAAACACGGAGGGAAGAACATTTCAGCAGTTTCTAAAAACCTCAAATATTTGGTCGTTGGCGAAAAAGCCGGAAGCAAACTTAAAAAGGCCCAGGAAATCGGCACCATAGAAATTTTGGATGAGCAGCAGTTCCTGGATTTACTGGGAACTCCATCCTAAAAAACGCAAATACATATTTTAATGAAAAACCCTTTAAAACTTACGTCTTAAAGGGTTTAAATGTAAACCGTGAAATTTACAAGGCGGAGGAACAGGTTCCGACTAGCTGACATTTAAAACTAAATTATAAGACCTATAGAGCTCACAGTTAACAACTTAATTATTTTTACATTGCATCAAAATGTCATATAATGTCTATAGTTTTCCAATTAGTGGGGAGAAGGTGGGGAAAAGGTGATTAGCGGGCAAAGAAGGAATAAGTAGTTAATTAACGTAACTTTTAATGAAGACTACGAGTAAGATTATATATCGCTCCCGTCAACCTGTTAAAGTGAGAATAAATTGACATGAAACAGAACTCTCTCTAATACCGAACACTTGATATATAATACACTACGGAATAATCCCCTGACAGATTTTCTGACCCTGCATAATTGTAACTACATGCAGAAGCTGCCACGGTATAATTCCCACTACCCAAATCGATGGTTCCTTTAGAATTAGGTGCGATCGTTATTTTTCTGGCATCTGGGCCACTATATCGAATCGTTAAGTCACAGGAAGTATCATTCTCAATGATTACTTTTGATTTTGACGAATTCGTCCCTCCTATTTTTTCTGCTGACGGCATTTCACCTGTATTTCTATCGTTAGTAATTTCATTTACTTCAGCACGGATAATTTTTTCTTCAATTTCTTCTTTGTTAGAATACTCAGGATTATCTATAAGAAAATTTCGCCATCCTTCCGAGGTATTTAATGCTGATGCTTCCGAATAATTCATTTCTCTGTTTTGATTGTCATTAATAGCAAGGGTCCCATTTGAGTCTGCCATAGAGGAATCAATTCTCATTGCAGACATTTCATCCAGTCCAGCGATCGAATCCAAAAATCCAACTGCAGCACTATCTGAAGAGATAGTTTCGGCAACACTAGCTTCCTTTTTAAAACATGAGGAAAGCAACAGTAATCCGAGTAAAAGTAAGAAAGTATTTTTCATATTAATTAATTTTAGGCATATCAAGAACTACATAAAAATTATCCAAAATAAAACTCAATACAGGATAGAACGCAATAGCTAAACACAGTAGAATTATACCTTCAAAAATTTTATAGTTAAAAGTGTCTTTTTCGAAAAATTTCTGAGCAATAACTTTTGCAAAAAGAGAAATAATTAAAATCCATACAAAAGCAAGCGCCATATAAATTGTTGTGACTTTTAGCATTTCCTGGCTAAAACCATAGTTTGATTTCCCGATATTAAATAGTTTAATAAAATCGAATTCAATAAAATACTTATCAATTAAGTCATATAGATAAATCACCTTCTGAAATAAAAGATTTAGAATGATACTTACTGCAATAAAAATTGAAGCTATTTTTATAAATTCGTTATTGAGCATTAAATTACCGTCCTTCCGATCTTTTAATACCTTTCGTGCTATAATTATACAGCCCGCAAAGCATATGGATGAAAAAAGTAAAATTGAAAAAACTTTTAAAGTGTTCATAAGTAATATTTATTTAATTGAAATACGCCAATAATTAAGATTTCTAACTTCAGATGGGATTACACCAGGTTTAAAACCCTTATCTGTAGTTTCCCATAAAGCATATCTACTTGAGCCATCCTCGTATACCTGTCCTTTATATGGTAAGTTTACCCCAAGAATTGAGTGTTGGTAAATATCACTACTCAAGATCGCTGTATCAAATCCGAAATGTTTCAAAATAGTGTGAGATAATAATGTTCGGGAGTCACAATCTCCTTGTCCCGTTGCTAAAAATTCTAGTGGTGTAGTTATTCCAAATTTGTTATTAGGTGCACATCTTCCAGGATTCTGTTGTATCAAGCTTTTAATCATTTGACCAGGATACTGTTCTGGATTACAACTTTCTTCTAAAACAACATAGTATGGCATACTTTGCACAAAACTCACAACCATTTCAGCAAATAATTTATCGTTTAAGTTCCTGCTCTCCCTAATCGATTCAAACATGTGGTAAATATCCTTAATCCTATTAGTATCGTGTTTCTCAATACTATAAAGAATACTCTCATACGAAATAGGTCGTAATGAATTCTTAAAATTTCGGGATGCATCTAAATCTGATTTACTGATAATAAATTTTCCTTGATACCTTTCACCATTATATCCTGACCAGGTCATTTCACGAACTATAAGAACATCCTCAGAGCTACTATCTGGATTAATCAGATTAATAACTTTAACAAGCTTTGGCCTGTTTGCAGCTTCTTTTTTAATGTGAGGAATATAAGGGTCTTGCTTTTTCCCCCAGTCAGTATTGAGTATTGAATAGATTAGGCCAAATAGAAATAGCAGTCCTAAGAAATAAAACAGATACTTAAACCAATGTAGATAACACTTATATACTACATACAGTAACCATATAACTCCAATAATGAATGTTGGCGTAAATCCAAATATTAAGGATAATAATACAACCAAAGCTGATAGAAACAAATCTCTTAGGCACGGTGAAACATTTTCTGAAATCCACTCTTTTGGTCGTTTTATTGTATCTGCACTTGTCTCGGTACCAGGTGGAGAAACAGGGATCTCGATCCACTCTCCCCAATAAGTTTTGTCTTTTTCCTTACAGAAATACTCTTCTCTAAACCTTCCTTTTTGTCTTTCTACATTTCCAGTTTTTTCATCGGTCGGTATGCAATCTTCACATTTAACGAGATTAATTTTTTTATAAATCTTGCGGTATCTTTCCTCTTCTAAAAAGTCCACTAAATATCCGTAAAAATCAGCCTCAATGGTTCCAAAAGCTTCTTCTCCTTCATTTTGTTGAAGTTTTGAAATAAACTTGAAATTGTGAAATACTCGCTCTTCAAATTTAATGTCATAATAAATCTTTTCATCACCCTTCCTCTCATAAAAAAAAACCTCTTCGGGCATTTGGCTTGCCTCAATCTTTATCTTATTTTCCGCATTTGTTACTTTCTCTTCCTCTTTGCTTTTTTTTAAAATCTCAACTTCTGCACTGTAAATTTTAAAATGAAAAAAGTCGGCATTATTTTTTAAGTTCTTAACAATGTCAGCATGAAACTTCCCTCTAAACCTACCAGTTATAAAGGTTTTACGTGGAATTCTTTTTGTAAAAGACTCCCTTTTATACATTCTCCCATCGGATTCGTAAAAAACTTTTTCCTTTGAATTATCATCTATCATCCCACACTGCGTCTATTAATTGTTGACCAGCAATTTTCTTAATGACTATATCTCTCTTTGCCAAGTTAAATGGTGGGTCAAGATATTTTTCATAAAATTTAATTCTATTTCTTTCTTGCAAGTCAAATAGGTCCTCATTTGAAAAATCGAATTCTTTTTTTAGCGTCCCGTCAGTAATATCCACATATGGATAATATTTAGATACTAGTTCAATTTTAATTTCTTTTGCGATTGAAGGTTTATAAACTTCTAAAACAGCAAGATGTGGTTGAAGCCGATCTCTTGTTCTTATATAAGACCGATGCAAACGTTCACCCAAGCATTTTTCGAAATTTTTCGTAAAATTGCTGTAATGATTTATAACTATCTCTTTTTCGTATTTTTTCTTAAAATCGTAAAAACTTTCTTTATTATTTTTTGTTTTAATCTTTCGGATATTAAATTTTAAAAAGATTGGAATAACAAAGAGCAAAATGAACAACAAGTTAATAATCCATGCTCCCAAAACCTGAGAGTTAATGAGTACTATTCTTCTCAAATAAAAATTATTATTATCAATAAGATCAATAGTATAAGAGTTATTGTCCTCTTTAGTTTTAACCACTTTCCTAAAGTCAGTGTCCAAATTATTAAGTAAGGCAATTGGACTGTCTAATGATTCTGAATTCAGTGAAAGATATTCATTATCACTCTTCAATTCTTCCTCAATTAAATCATTCAAATCAAAAATCATTTTGTCAATTTTCTCTCTAGATTTATTAGTTTTTGACGCAGAAGCAATTTGTGACTGAATTTTTTTGGATTGCGAAAGAAAATTCGAATCAAAATTAACTTTGGAGGCCATTGTATTTAATTTCTGCGCTACGATTACACTGTCAGTTTCTGACAGAGAGTTAAAATGGATTTCCTGCAAAAAATCATTGTAAAGGGCTATTTCCTTGTTAATCTTGGATTCGTCAGCACTTAAAATTATTTCAGATTTGTAATAGGATTTGTATAGATCAAGTTTAGCTGAAATAGAGGTAGAAAACAGAATAACATTAATGGGCTGTGCTACGATAACTGCAAATACACCAATAAAAAGCAGCCGAATGATCATTGATGCGGTAAGCCAATTATTGAAATTATCTTGGTTTTTGCTGTCTATTTTTTTTTGTGTACGTTTTCTTCTGCTCTTTTTTACCCTTTTAATTAACATATTTTTGTCTATTAATAAGGGTGGCGTTATTGTGTATAATAATAAAACATAAATAGTTGTAACAGTAAAACCCCAGAAAAGACCGATCGGAAGACTTGCAATTTTGCCGACTCCATGAAAAATATTAAGCGTAAATATCACAGCACTTACAAAACATATGGCACAAATTACAATCACAGACAAACCAATAAAGTTAAAACTTCTATTAATTCTTCTATCGTCTAGTTCGTTTATAATTCCACGGTCTTCACCTGAGAAAAGGTGTAGAAGCTTGTTTTCTTTGTGCACACTTCTCGCCATACACTATGTATTTTTCTGAATATACAAATCAAGATTTGCATCAATATTTGCTTGCTCTCTTTCTTTATATTTTTGTAGAGCATAGTCAGTAAGTTCTTTTTGTATTTGTGAAAGTTTAGATTTCTCATACATCAAATTTTCTGCATCGTGATTAACAACCAAATGTCTTTCTAAGCCGTTTTTGTCTTCGTAATAATCATACCTTACTTCAATACCGTTTTCTGCTCTTAATTCATCTTCGAGATTATCCTTAATGTAATCGTAAGGTGATTTAGTAAGCATCATTTTAAAAAATACTGGAGTTAATTCAATAGCCATAAAAAGAAGAGTAATAAAAAGGCTGATCCAAGGAAACCCCTTCGTACCATCCTCTCTGGTGGCAGCAATTTCATCTGCCAGCTGAATACGTCTTAATAATCCATCTTCTGCTCCAGCTTTCTTTTCTGCATCAAGTCTTTCTCTATCTCGCTTTACTACTGCCTGTTTTAATTCTGATTGTAGATCTTTGAAGTCCTGAGTGGATTTCAAATTATTAATTTTCTCTTGGATATTGTTTCTTTGCTTTTCTAGAGCCTCTGCTCTTGGACCAAAAGCGGCACCATTACCGTTTTGACCTGTCGTTTCCTTCATTATTTGAATATTAAGCTCTTTTATTTGTGCTTCCATATCCATAATTTGGGTGTCCAAATCTTTCATTTTAACTTTAGCTTGGGCAACCTGGGTCGCATAATTAACGTCTGCTCTTTTAATTGCCTCATTTTTTTGCACCTCCTGGTATTTTGCTAAGGCAGCATCAATTTCAGATTTAAACATTCGAATTTCAACTGGTTTAGAAATCGTAATTGCGATAATGGTCCCCATTAAAATTCGAGGAACAGCACCCTTAAACTCTTGGCCAGTGATTTTTTCAGTGCCATCACCTTTACCTGTCGCTGCCACGATAAAGCGATCAATATTAAAGATTATAAGTCCCCAAATTATTCCAAAAATTACAGATAATACAACCGTGGGAATATCGACAGGAACTTCCATCGGCATATTGACCATCTTTTGTTTATCTAACACATTGGCAACTTTAGGAGAGAAAATAGTATAAAAAGCGTATCCCCCAGCCAATGACGCCATTAACCCTGTAGATAATACAATACCTCCTAGACATAAATATTTTATCTGGTCAGAATAAGTTGCTCGCTCCAATAGAAAGCGGTCACCACCCGCACAGTCCCATAAAAAGTGCATAAATCGGCCTGCACGTGGCATTTTGTACGACTCGTTATTTTTCATATAAAATCATTTGTGTTAAAGTCAATATGGTTAATTCTATTTATCTTAATATTCTTGGAAATTTCGGTTGTATGTTTCTTGAAGTAAAATTTAGGACCTTGGTAAAAAATTAGGTTTTTGAGAGTTGGTTTGGGCGAATGAAAACGATTGGGATTGCGATAATTTCTCCTAAAACTTGAAAATCCTTTTACAGAATATTGGTCCGATTGCAGTGAATTTTCAACTTTTTCATGTTGTATTATAAATTTTTTAATTCCACCTTTAGTACGGACGGTAATTTCATAAGGAAAAATCATTTTATTTGAATTAAGAGAGATATTTCCATTATACAACTTTTTTCCTATTTGGGGGAAATTGATCCAAATGAGGTTATCAAAAAAATATTCTACTCGAATAAGCGAATTAGAAAAAGTGCTATCCCTATTAATGTTGAAAATCTCTGCTTTAGTAGAATCTCTTTTATAGAATATTATCCTGTATAATGAAATACAGCTTATTGTGATGTATCTAATGCTAGAGTGAATATAATTGTTCTTCAATACTTAATTTTTTATTATCGTAAATATATGATAAATTTTTAACTTTTTTTAACATAAATTTCTTTACATTTAAAAATTATTTTTATGAAGTATCTACTGTACATTTTAGCATTAATGCTGTTATTATGTCTTTTTAAAATGCCTTATGGTTATTACCAATTCGTTAGGTATCTCTCGTTTTCAGTATTCGCATACTTAGCCTATACCACATACACGGCTAAGGGAAATTTAACTCTAATTGTTTGGATATATTTGTTTCTTGCTATTCTTTTTCAACCCTTCGTTAAGATTGCATTGGGCAGAAACATTTGGAATATTGTGGATGTTGCTGTTGCCATAGGACTAATCAAATTGGCTTCTAGAAAAAGTGATTGACTAACGTCTCGTTGTCTCAATCCAAAATGTCCAATCGTAGCCATTGTGTGAATCGAAATTTTTAAACCCTGAACTGGGAATAACTCCAGGAGCACTCGCAGTAAAGGTTTTATTTCCTGGTTCAATAAATTCTGTAATTGTAGAATGGGGAGATATATAATACGTCTCATCTGCAATAACTAAAGTTATTGTCTTACCAGACTGATTAGTAATTTTAAGTTCAGAATTATATTCGTCAGTTTCACCCATGCTCGTGAACCCGCCCGCAGAATTAGTATCCACGTCTTTAGCCCATTTTACTAAATCTTTTGATAACCAACCTACTTTGCCAGATTCGATATCAATTGACTTATAAAATCCTTTATAATCATTTTTTGAAAACACATAAACTGTTGAATTGCCAGGAATTACTTTTATAATATTATAAGATGTTCCAGGTCCCGATCGAAAATTAATGTTTGAAGTTGTAGTTCCCAAAAAAGGATCAAATCCAATGTTTTGTGCATTTATTTTAATTCCTAGAAATATTGTAAGAATTAGAATTAGGGAAAGTAAATTTTTTTTCATAGTGTTTTAATTTTAGTAATTTAAATAAAGTATCTGCAAAAATGAGTTATTGCAATTCACATTTTATGATTTCATATTATTCCCAAAAATGAAGAGAAACATCTCTAACTTTTCGGGAGAAACATTCAGTTGAAGCGCTGTTTGACGCATTGTTTTTAGATAATCCAGATATTTGCTGCATGCATTGTCGTATCTAAAATTTCGCAACTCACTAAATTCCTCAAAAATCTTATTATTGAATATCCGCAGTAGTCGTTCGTCTAGAATCAAAGCATCATAGTCACCATATTTATGAGTTCTAAAATAAAGCAATTTAGAAATTGTAGAAATTCCTAAACCAGGGATATCAGACAATTTCTTTAAAATGGTCTGTAACTCTTCCTCTGCAAACTTCCCTCTTTCTGGGATATTTACAATTGACATGATTTCCTCAATTTTGCTAAAAATATTTTTATCGTTAAGGCTCCCTCTCATTCCTCTAGGGTATCCCCAAAATATAACAAGGTACACAAAATCTTCGATAGGGCACTTGCTAAATAAATCGTTCCTTGAAATTGTTCGGATTGCTTTTCCTTCAAAAAGTCTGTCCAAAACACGTTCATCAACCTTTCCATTCCAGGTTGTTCTTTTTGTAGTGAAAGCCTGTTCCATTACGGGCATTTCAGCAATAAGGTTTCGATATTTAGTCAACGAGTTCATTTCAAGTACTATTTAGTTAAGGCATGCTGTAACAGGATTTCCAAACTGTCTTCAATAGCATCTACAACATATGCTTTATTCGCCAATTCTTCTTCGTAATAATACCTGTATTGAAGTAGTAAAACTGGCAGTGTTATTTTTTCTGATTGCAGAACTCTTTGAAGCATATCAACTTTCTGGTCTAGAGTCGTTCTGTTCCATTCGTCCGAGAGATGGTCAAATAAAGTTCTCAATGTTCTGTGAGGTGAGGAGATACCTAATACCTCGTCAACGACTTCTTGATAATACATATTTATAATTTTTTTAATCTGCTTCCAGCGTATAAGTATTGCCGTCATCATCGGTTCCTTCCAGTTCACCATAACCTACCCATTCAACCTCTACGTTTCTTTCGTTGCCGTCTATATCCGTAACTGTTCCAGAGCCATATTTACCTTGAATATTTATATTTCCCTCGATATCGTTTCCATCCTCATCCTGGCCAACAATATCGTACTTATATTCATAATTTCCCGAAGAGCCTGTGCGATACTCATATTTATAAGCAGTATCGGTATAATATCCGCTCCTTACAGCAGAGCTGTCATATAGGGATTTAATCTCAGCTTTATTACTGCTTTCTTTACAGGATGAAGATCCCATTGTAACTATCAGCATTGCAGTTAAATAAAAGCGATCTTCATTAAATTATTTTATCTTACGTTAATCACCTGTTTCATCGTATTCAGAAAAGCTTGATAAAAAGAATGATCCTGGGCATATAATTTATATAGTTCCAATTCTTGTTTCCGTTGTTGAGACATCACCTCATCCAAGATACGTTTCAGTGCCAGTTCTCTATTTTGTGCATCCAAATTGTCGGCAACTTTTAGCTTAAAGTCTGGGTGAGCCTGCACGGACTTACTTAAAGTCAAGAACTTAACCCGTTGCTCATCAGGGGTTGCTTCCCAACCCTGAAACCATCTTTCGTTGAAACTTTTAATAATAGCTTCTAGAGGATCTTTTTCCTCAACACCATGCGCACCCCTAACTGTTGGTTTTTGAGGGTCCATTTCGCTTTCTGAGTCGTCTAAACTAATTGTTGTGCCCAGTTTACTTCTTTCAAGTCCATAGGTTGATAGGTCAACTGACTCTAACAGCTCATCCAATCCTTCGATCCCTGATTTTACGGTAAGCTTCGGGATCAGGAACTTAAGGAACCAGAAAAGCTTCTCCCAGGCCAGTATCTCAAAGGGTAATATGGAAGCAACCTGACCATAGATTTTAACAAACTGTTTTGCTTTAATCTTGATGTCGGCTTTCTCCTGATCTTCAAGGTGGAATTCAACATTAAATCTTTGTGCAGCAGTATCAATAATTGGACTTAATAATTGAGCATCAACTTTATTGAAATACTTCTCGTTAAAATCATCTACTTCATGTTGCTCATAAATGCCAGTTCCATCTAGAGAATCCCTGATTTCGTGAAGAACATTTACATCAGTTGCTCTGCTCAAAGTTGTGGAAGTATAGAACGGATCAAATGATTTTTTTATGTCATCTGTTGAATTAAAGAAGTCTAATACAAATAAATCTTCAGTCTTTTTCCCCAGTTTATTGGCTGATCGGTTCAGCCTAGATAAAGTTTGGACAGCCAGAACTCCTTGGAGTTTTTTGTCCACGTACATTGCAGTAAGTTTAGGTTGATCAAATCCAGTCAAATACTTATTGGCAACCACTAGAATTCTGTATTCATCTTCATCGAACTTATCTCTAGTTTCACCTTCTGAAAATCCATTCATCTGAGCCTCTGTATATTCGTTTCCATCAACTACTTTCTTTCCAGAGAATGCGATGGCAATCTTAAATGGATTTCCTTTTTCAGACAAAAGACTTTGAAGGGCTTTGTAATATCGGATCGCAGATTCTATGCTCTGAGTAACCACCATTGCTTTGCCTTTTCCTTTCAATTTTTTGGGTCTATAAACTGAATTCAAGAAATGGTCAAGAATTATTTCAGCTTTCGTATTTATTGTTTGCTGATGGCTTTCTACAAAGGCTTTAAGTTTCTTTTGAGCCTTTGAGGTATCAAATAGGGGATTTTCCTCAATAGATTTGGATAGCTCATAGTAACTTTTATAAGTAGTGTAATTTGCCAGAACATCTAATATAAAGCCTTCCTCAATGGCCTGCTTCATGGAATATAAGTGAAAGGGCTTGAAAGAATCATTATCCTGTAATTCTCCGAACTTTTCCAGAGTTGTATTCTTTGGGGTGGCAGTAAAACCAAAATAGGAGGCGTTGGGAGTCATTTTACGGGACTTCATTGCTTCATTGATCTTATCTTCCCAATCTTCTGCGTCTACGTCTTCATTGGCTCCCAGAGCTCGATTGAGATTATCTGCTGCTGTGCCCGAGTTTCCACTATGTACTTCATCGATAAGAACTGCAAACTGTCTGTTACTCATATCTGATATTCCGTCTACGATGAAAGGAAATTTCTGAATGGTGGTAATGATAATCCGCTTTCCAGCTTCCAAAGCCGTCTGTAAATCTTTGGCACTGTAAGCGGGTGCTACAATGTTCTTAACTTCAGAGAATTCTTTGATGTTTTCCCGAAGCTGTTTATCCAACAACCTACGGTCTGTAACGACAATGACGGAATCAAAAATAGGTGCGTCCATATTTCGGGGACCTGCACTTATGGAGTTTTCGGGGTAGGCTTCAATGAGTTGGTATGCCAGCCAGGTTATTGAGTTAGACTTACCAGATCCTGCACTGTGTTGTATCAGATAACGCCTGCCAGATCCGTTTTTCTCTGCATCAGCAATCAGCCTTCGAACTACATCAAGCTGATGGTACCTGGGAAAAAACAATGTTTTCTTGGTCAGGGGATCTTTGTCGGTGCCGTCAAATCTTACAAAATGTTGAATAATATTGGCTAGACTTGCTTTGGTAAGTACTTCCTGCCACAAATAACTTGTTTTGTGTCCGAAAGGATTGGGAGGATTACCTTTCCCAAAGTTATTCCCCAAGTTAAAGGGTAAAAAGAAAGTATTGGCTCCTGCTAATTTGGTGGTCATATAAACCTCATCGGTATCTACAGCTAAATGAACAATGCATCTTCCGAAGTTCAATAATGGTTGATTTGTGTCCCGTTTATACATGTACTGATTGATGCCATGAACTTTGGCGTTTTGTCCTGTCCAGTGGTTTTTTAGTTCTATGGTAATGATCGGTATACCATTGACGAAAATCACCATGTCGATCTCTTCAAGAGGGTTACTTTCAGAATACCTCAACTGGCGGGTAACGCTGAACTGATTCTTTTCGAAATTGTCTTTAATGCCCTGGCTGCTGTTCTGCAAAGGATATACATAAAATAGCGTGAAGTGTGCATCGTCTACCGCCAAACCTTTCCTTAGTATGCGTAGCACTCCGTATTTTTTGACCAATTTATCCAGTCGGTCCAGGATTTTAAGTTTCCAATCACCCTGACGTTTTAACTTATCTAGCTCTTCAGGTTGGGTTTCTTCCAGGAAGTTCCAGAATCGGTTTTCGTCAATAGCAAATCGGGGAGTGAAATCTCTAGGGTTCCCAATGTAATAACCGTTGCCTCCATACGGTGATGGGGATTCTGCTACAATTCCATCTTTGATATCTTCGGTGCAGCAGCCTGCCAAAGCTTTTTCAATGGCTATTTCTAAGGCTTGCTCGTTGGTTTGGCTATTCATCATTAAGGATTTTTAATTATCGATTTAATTTCTTAAGATAAATAATATTTTCTAATCCAAAACCAAAATAGAAAGACTTAAAAGTGACCTTTCTGCCAGGAACAAGCAAGCTTGTCAACCAGCTTCTGCCGACTGAACTTGAGTTAGGCGCATTGTAATAATCTGGGATTACAAATTCTTTTCTGGAGCCAACTTTGTAATACTCTTTAGTATCTGAAGGAAGCCGACTATTATCTGTAATCTGCATAATAACTTTAATAACGGGAACATTCCCATCCAATTCAAAATATGATGACCAGCTATTTCCAAAATCGTAATCTTCAGAAACATCTAAAATAATTCCCTCTAAATTTGGTCTGTCATTCTCTATCATTCCTCCAAAATTAGGTGCTTCTAAGGCATAATCAGGAACTATGTCTTCCATTGTGAATACATCTATATAATAATCGCCTGTGGAAAAACTCCTGTCATCAGCAGGAGGTGGAGGAACTGCTGATTCATACCTTTGCCCAGCAGCACTTTCCCAGCCACTTTTAATAGCTGCAATCCTTTTTTGTTTAGATGGATGGCTTTCACTGTCAGTGTCTGAACCATACCTGTTAATTGCAGCTATTGCCTGTTCTAAACTAGCTCCCATTTTAAAAAGGACATGACCTGAAAATTTATCAGCCTCTATTTCCTTGTCTGGAGTTGAACCGTACTTGTCAAGCGTATGACCCTGTAAATGATGTCCTATTTCATGAGCTAAAATTGACATGGATGACCAATAAAAATTAGAATTAGTATCTGCATGATTTAGTAGTCTGGGATCATAAAGTATAGACCGCTTATTATCAATCATAACTGCAACTGCATTTTCTATGGGAGCACTGTAAACTTCAAAATTCTTTGAAAGTCCCGTGAAGTTAAGTATGGTTTCAATCTGATTCACCTCTCTATCATTTGGAAGGTAAAGAGCGAGTTGATTTTTGTTTAAAACATAATTATAACCACAACCATAAAACAAGCCTTTTATCTCTCCTTGATTACCAGTAGTAGGAGCTATTATTTGGGTTTGCTCACTCATTTGCTCAGTCTTCTGATTAGATTGTGGATTACTAATTGTCTCGGTTTTATTACAACCTGCTAATATTAAGATTAGAAAAAAATATAAAAGTCTCATATTGTTGTTTTTTAATTATCCTACTAAATTTGCAAAAGGTTTCTTGTCATATTTTTTCACAAATTCTGCAATAAGTGCAGCTTCTGCATGTTTTGGATTTCCAGAGGGAAGTTCTTTCCAGCATACTATAATATTGTAACAGTCTTTCAGCTGCCAAACATATCTTCCTCCCCAGTGTCCTACAGGTTCACCCTGACCAAATCGGAAATACTGCTTCAGCCTGGAGTGAAGCGTGGCGCTTCCATCCTCAGCACCCGCCTTACCGATATAGATGATGGAGCTGTCATCTACCCAATTGTCTTTAAGTGTTTCGATGGGTACATCAGGATTTCTGGCCTTGAAATGACCGCCAGTTCCTACTTCTACAAATTCTGGAATGAGCTTATGATAGAGCAGAACATAAACCCCACGAACTTTCGGGATGTCGGTATAGTTGTTCTTGATCAGCTCTGCAATGGTCCTGAAACCTTTGAAACCATATGATTTTAGCTCATCTAGGATTTCATTCTCGAAATTGAGTATTGATTTTGATGGTTCTGGCAATTCACTTTTTATTTCAGTAGGTTTTTGCTGGATTTTTGTGGCTGGCTTTAAGGCTTCAGGTGCTCTTTGACCGACTATCGTAACCACTTTCCTGAAATCTGCAACTGTGTAGCCACCAGTGATTTTAAAATCATCTTTGGCATAAAACCCCAGGTTTCTGATTTTCTGTCGGATGCCTTTTTGCTTACTGGAATCAGCCTTTAGTTTTTGTTCTATTAAAGCTTCAATCTGCTCTGCTTCTGCCTTAGTAAAAATAGATTTTCCTTTCATTTGTGTTTTGTTTTAAAGGCTTAACTTACTTTAATTTTCCCCGTCACCACATTATCGATCAGCACCGTTTTATACTCTTTCAGCTTTTCTGTTTCCTGCTGCTTGAGCAAAATGGCTTTGGCGATTTTTTCTTCTATTTCTTCTAAATGAACTACAATTTGTGTTTGTTCATTTATTGGAATATATAAAATTGGCATATCTAACACATATTCTTGCTTAATGTTTATCCTCGTAAACCCACGTCCAACACTTGCAAAATATTCTCTATAGTTTTTTGAAAGTAACAAAAAGTTTATGAATAGTGGATTTACATTGTTATCAAAAATTTTAAATCCTTTACAGAACGAATTAAGAAAAACTCTTGATTTACCTAAGTAAATTGAGTTTTTACCAATATCATCAAATGTTTCACTACTCATTAAGAATAATATATCATTAAACTCAACAATATTTTGTACGTCATAAGAATTACTTTTCACAAATTGAAATTCATGTTCAGAAATTTTATTATTCCTAAAAATATTTGTAAAAGGTATAAATGGAGAAAACCCTTGTTTTGGTTCCTTAGAAAAATCGTCTCCCTTCTTATTAGTTAATCCAGAGAACATCTTGCCAATGTACTTCAACTTCCTCACCTCCCAATGCTCAGGAATCTCACCAATCCAATCCACGCCAGAGTCTTTCATTTTGACAGATGGATCTAATCCCTTAGTTACCGCTTTCTGGATGAGGATCTGCCGTCTTTCTTTCAGCAGGTTAATCTCCTTTTCCTTGATGGCGATGGCCTGATCTATTTTGGTGGTTTTGTCGTCCAGAAATTCAGCTATAGCTTGCTGCTCGAGTTCATCAGGACAACACAACAAGCTTTCCGAGATGTCATTGAAGTTAATGGTCTGTCTTACTCCTGCTCCTAATGTCTTCATGTATAAAATATCATACAAATGAAGGAGCCACTTAAAATATTCTTTATTAATAGGTACTCTGTTCTGGAGAACGATATAACCCGAGCTGACTACCACATCAATTTCTGAAAGGGCAATTCGCAGGCTTTTCAGGTCATAGTTCAAGTTAAGAGGATTCAATAGAAATTCACCCTTGTTTACTACTTGATATGAGTTTTTTGTGGCTGCAGGAATTTTTTCATCGTCTTTATAAACAACCTTTCC
The DNA here is from genome assembly GCF_024171485.1 of Chryseobacterium sp. HSC-36S06. Taxonomy (GTDB): domain Bacteria; phylum Bacteroidota; class Bacteroidia; order Flavobacteriales; family Weeksellaceae; genus Kaistella. The sequence continues at coordinate 221,355 of NZ_JALJZX010000002.1, read as the reverse complement.
AAAACTTATAGAACCACTATGTAGACTTGGATTCGTTATTTTTCTCTTTTCAGTGAAAATCCATTTCAATTTTTGTAAATCCCAATGGGCAGGTATTTCCCCTAACCATTTTACGCCACTGTCCTTATAGCTGTCGTATTTTTTCATTAGAGACCTTTGTAATAATAATTCTTAATTCTTTCCGACATTAGTTTTCTGCGTTCAAGCAAATAGGCTTCATAATCTTCATATATTGCGTTTAAAACCGTTTCAGGAATGTCATTGGCCTTCATGTTTTCCAGCAATTTTTCCTCTGTGTCGATGGTCCCTAGTTCTAACTTTCCGTCCTTTATCTGTTGTCTTATTTTGGATAAATAGTCAACAGGCGCAGCATCTTTAATCTTAATGTTGGTAGACTGTTCAGTAAATACATAATTAGCGACCTGGTTGTATTCTTTCTGAATGAAATTGTGTTTTTCCAAATATTTTTTAGGGAAGATGTGGTGTTCGTCTCCTCTCTGTTCAATAAGGCTTTTTATGGTCATTGTTTTGCCTAAAAATGCGGGAGTATTCTCCATGCAATGCAAAGCAAGGTAAATGTTGTAGCCATTGTTGTTTTTTGAAGAGGATTCGAGGTCATTTACCAGTCCATATTCAAAGTAACTGTCGCTTAAAATGGTCGTTTCGATTATTTTAAGCATTTCCTGGATTCCTTTTTCGTTAATCTGCTTAATGTCCGCATCTAGCCATGATTCGGCAGAACCAGAATAACGACCAACCAAAAGTGAGAATACCAACCACTTTTTTACATATTTCTGAGTTTCGTGGTCAGTATAACCAAGATCCTTGAATTTTAAAAACAGAGCGTAGGCAAAATTTAAGCTGTTCTTAGAAACAATTAATTTATTTTTGATAAAGCCTGCCGAAGCAACTATCATCAGGAACCTTTGGTAATTAGTTTTGTTAAAGAAGGCAAGCAGGCCTTTCTCAAGTTTTTTATAGCTCGCCTCCATGATTTCCTTCTCATAGGTTCTCTTCTCAAAGTCCCTGCCTGAAAGTAACGCCACTAAATCACTAAACTTTCCTCTGCTGAACTGGTAAACCAAGGCTACTCTTAGTACATCAAGATAATCAGGTATATATAGGTCATCCTTTCCATCCTTCATCCATGCAATAGCTGAATAGTACTCATGGGAGGCAAACTCTTTGTCATTATCTACAATGTGTTTGTTAAAAGATTTGTCCACCACTAGCCTACAAAAATAGTCAATCATCCTACGCATTTTGTTGCCTTGATGTTCTTCATCGGAGGCAATCTTACTCATCACGAAATCTGCATTACTAAGCTTAACACCCTTTTGATTTATCCTGATGAAAATTTCAGTTACAATATCAATGTCGAGGTCCGAGTTTAGTTCAATGATTCCTATTTGCTGATTTGTAATTCTTTTTAGCGCTTCGAGCTTCTGTTCTACAAGGTCTTCATCTGCCTGTGGATTCAGTTGCATATATTGTCGCCTTGCCGCAGAAATACTTTGTTCACCAATTAGTATAGGACTTATGTCATTTATCCAAATAGAATTGTTTTCGATGGCCTTGTTTAAGACTTCGAACTTTTCTTCAAATGGGTTATAAGCTATTCGGATGTTTACCTCTTTGTACTCGTTAGTCAGAACTCTTTGACCAATCACTGCGGCTGTAAGTGCAGTAATTCGTTGCTGTCCATCAATCAGAATTTTTTTGCCAGCTGAGAGAGAGCCATCTTTCAACCTAATATCACTATTTTTCCATGTAATGATATAACCAACTGGGTAGCCATTGTAAAGTGAATCTATCAAGTCTCTCACTTTGCTGCTCTTCCATACAAATGGTCTCTGAATTTCTGGTATTGCGATTTCACCAGACTTAATCCAGGATAAAATTGTTTCTACAGGCTGCTGTAAAACGGTATATTTTGATGCCATATTAAAAATTTAAAATTTCAGCTAATAAACCATCTCCTTCCTTTTCCAAGGCCAGAATGTCTTCAGTAACCTCATCTAAGGTTCTTAATGGTGCAGGTTCATAGAAATATTTATTAAAGCTCAGCTCGTAACCAATCTTTACTGAATCCAATGCGATCCAGCTTTCTGCGGCATAGGGTTTAACCTCACGTAAAAAGTATTCCTGTATGTTTTCCTTCAGTGGGATGCTCTCGGCATCTCTAAGGTCGGTTTCCGTTTCGTAGATGGTGTATTCTCCTGGTTTTCCCGTTGGGAAATAACCGAAGTTGGGTAAGTCTTGTTCCTTACATCCCAGAAATTCCAACAGCTCCTTCAGCTTTTTATCGTTCAGCTTCTCGGTTTTCTTTACCACCTTGTCGGCTTCTTCATCGTACCAGCTTAAGGCATCCAGTATCGTCTTCTTCTCGGTGGCGGAAAGCCTGGTTTTATCCTTTTTCAAAACCTCATCTACCTTATCTGAAAATCCGTTGAAATTGGTATAGGTTTCAGTACCTAAAACATCCATCAGCCTTTTAGTAGTTTGGTACAAAGCTTCATGTTTCTCCCAGGTATCTTTTTTCAGAAGTGAAGCAATCTGTTTGGGAGAGATGCTCAATTCATGCTTCTCTACAAAGGCATTGATCTCTTTACGATGTTTTTCAAGACCTGTGTAAACTTCCATCCCGTACATTTCGAAGATCTGCTTGCTGAATTCTGGAGCACTTTTATCCCACTTAAACGCTTCAATTTTCTCAGTGGTGAACTGCGCCTTTAATCGTTTCGGCCTTTCGATGTTGACTTTATAGTAACCGAAATCCTCGTTATCGAAAACTTTACTGGCAAGATTCCCCGTCTCCTTCTTGTCGAGTTCTTTCAGTTGCATATAGCAGTCCTGAATTTCCTGGATATGCTGTTTGGTGAGTTCACAGTTTTTGTTACCAAGATTTTTCCTGAGCTTCTGATACATTTCACTGGCATCAATTAGCTGAACTTTTCCTTTACGTTTTGCTGGTTTGTTATTAGAAAGTATCCAGATATAGGTTGTGATACCCGTATTATAAAAAATATTATTAGGTAATTGGATAATGGCCTCCAGCAAATCATTTTCTATGATAAATCTTCTTATGTTGCTTTCACCACCGCCTGCATCGCCCGTAAAAAGGCTGGAGCCATTGTGAACGGATGCTATTCGGCTACCAAGACCACCCTTCGAAACAGGCTTCATCTTGTTAACCATTTCCATCAGGAAAAGTAATTGCCCGTCACTGCTCCTGGGAACAGCATCAGCGTCTTCCAGCTCACCCCAATAGTTTTTGAGCTTTATCTGAAAACGGCTATCGATGATGTCTTTACCGTCCTTGATGTATTTCTGCTCAGAAGCCCAGGATTTACCGTAAGGTGGATTGGAGAGCATAAAATCGAAGGTCGTGCCCGCAAACTCATCGGTAGAAAGCGTAGAACCTACTTTGATGTGTTCAGGATTTTTGCCCTTAATCATCATGTCCGACTTACAGATGGCGTAGGTCTCATCGTTGACCTCCTTGCCAAAAAGATACACATCGGTCTTGGTCGCTTTTATTTCACCGTCTGGATCAATGATAAAGTTTTCAGACTCAGTAAGCATTCCGCCAGTACCACAAGCGGGATCGTAGATGGTAATCACTGAAGGCATATGATCTTTAATAGGATCAAAAATAACGTGGGTCATCAGATCTATGACCTCTCTTGGAGTATAATGCTCGCCAGCCTCTTCATTATTGTCCTCGTTGAATTTTCGGATAAGTTCCTCGAATATATAGCCCATCCCAAGATTGGTCAAGGCAGGCAACTTACGTCCTTGGCTATCGAGCTTTTCAAAGGGGGTTAGATTGATATCCGTTGACGTGAATTTTTCGAGGACATCCAGTAGGACATCTTTTTCTGCCATCTTTTTTATCTGGTCACTGAGATTAAACTTTTTGATAATTTCCTGAACATTAGTGCTGTATCCATTGAGATAATCCTGAAAATTCCCCAGTAAGATCTGTTGGCTGTTTGTTGCCGTGCTATAAAGCTTTTGAAGCGTCCACTCACTTGTATTATAGAAAACAAAGCCTGAGGCCTGTTGCATACCTTTATCGTCCCATTCGGTAAACTTCATATCTTCCCGCTGAAACCTGACTTCTTCAAGAACAGCCTCCTTACTTGGCTCTAATAGGGCATCCAACCTACGCAGAACCACCATTGGCAATATAACATCCCTGTACTTTCCTCTTACGTAAACATCTCTAAGACAATCATCTGCAATGCCCCAAATAAAGGACACCAGTCTATTGTGAATTGCATGGTTCATTATAGAATTTTAATCATGAAAAGTACAAAAAAAAAGATAGAAAAAGGAACTAATAAAATCAGGCCTATAAACTACCTATATTATTTTATTAAACAATAATACATTAAGTTAAAGTTTTGTTAAATGATTAAATTTATTTGTAAAATTCGTTAATTTTTTATAGCTTTGCATTCAGATAATAAGTATCGAATCCGAAAAAAAGGTATAAACATTTAAGTGTTTTATCTATAGAGTATGGAGCTTCCTAATTAGGGGCATCATCACCAACCGAGGTTTTAAAACCCACGGTGGTTCATGTTCAATAAGAACTGGATTCGGCTAAGCAGAATGCTTGGTAAAAAAAATTACGAACTCGGGATTCCAATCCTTTGTTGTTTCTACATGTAATTTTTCACTCCCATCACCTGCTAGCCTTTCCGCTTGCAGGATTTCTCATTTGTGCTTACAGATTCGATACAGCTTTAGTGATTGTTTAACAAAAATAATATTGTATGAAAATTCCGTAGACACACCCCTGCGGGCGGGGTGTAAAACATTGCCCAAGTGGTTCTAAAAAAGCATAAAAGAAAAACAAAAACAAAAACAAAAAAAAAGAATTATGAATATAAAATTTTTCATTAAAAACCCCAAGGAGGGACAAAAAAATAAGATCCATATAAGAGTCAGAGTCGGACGGGCGGTAGATCTTTCACTGGTAACCAAAGAAACATGCGATCTGGAAGACTGGGATGTATCAAATAATTTATTGGCTACCAGATATTACGAATGCAGAAATGGTAGAAAAGTGGAGCTAAGAGACATTACCACAAAAAAAAGAATAGCGGAAAACGAACAGACTAACAGCAGGTTGAGAGACACAAAAGAAATCGTAGAAAACGCCTATAAGGCAGGGACAAACAAAATTGATTCACTCTGGCTTAGCGAGCTACTCTACCCTACTATAACCGAAGACAAATTCGCTAACCAAGAGCTTTTAGAATACTGCGATATTTTTTTGCAAGCAAAGGGCAGCACGGTTAGTACAGACTATATCACGAAAATAAATAGTATCAAGGAAATAATAATAAAATATATGAAAACCCGTAACCTTAAATCCTTGCAACTAACCGACATCAACCTTAACTTCAAAAACGATTTCGAAAAATTTTGTCTCAATGAAGAGTCCTATTCCATTAACTATTTTGAAAGGAATTTCAAATTTATTAAAACCATCTTATATCACGCCCAAAGCTTTGGGTACGAAATCTATTCAGGCCTTAGAAGCATCAGATGCAAGACAGAAAAAACATTGTTTCAAGTGCTTACACCTGAAGAACAGGAATTGATTATGAAAGCAAAATTCAGCGAAGAACACTTAGAAACAGCAAAAGACTGGTTATTAATTAGCTGCATGACGGCTCAAAGAGTTTCAGACTTTATGAGATTCCGAACAGATATGATCTCAGAAAAGAAAATAAACGGTAAAACCAGAATGTTTATAGAGTTTACTCAGACCAAAACCAATAAGCAGGTTGTAATCCCTCTGGACAGCAGAATTATAGAAATTCTGAACAAAAGAGATTGGAATTTTCCACGGAAAATGTCTGAAACAAAATACAATGAACATATAAAGAAAGTGTGCGAGTATGTAGGAATTTCAGAGGTTATTGAAGGTAGTCTGTCGTTGAATCATGGTGATAAGGTTGTAGGTGATAAAATAATACGAAGCACCAGGAAGGACCCCAGAAAGCCCAGAAAGATAAAGGGGTTTTACCCAAAACACCTGTTGGTGTCGAGTCACATCGGTAGGCGAAGTTTTGCAACTAATAATTACGGAATTATCCCTACCCCCTACCTTTTGGTAATGACAGGACACGAAACTCCTCAAATGCTCATGAAGTACATAGGCAAAGTGGAAGAACAACATGCACTTGCCTTATCAGATTTTATTAAATAAAAATTTAAACAAAAAATATATGGAAAAAGAAATAATTGTAACCAACCTGCGTAATATTGAAAATATTGTAAGGGAAGTTGTAAAAGAACAACTTAGCGAATTCTCTAAGTGGTTCGAAAGCAAAATCACATCGGAAGATAAATTACTCACCCGAGAGGAGGCTATAAGCTACCTGGGAATTAGCTCATCTACCCTTTACAGGTGGACCAAAAGAGGCAAATTACCATCACATGGGTGTGGAGCGAGAGTTTATTACAAGCTTTCAGAAATACAAGCATCGTTGATTGCTATAAGTAATTAACACGAGAACCTTTTAATAGGTCCCCAACAGCTTTTACTATCATTTTGAACTGTGGGAAAATTGATGCGGGGTTAACAAACCCAACCAAAATGGTAGAATCGACAGTTGATACTTACTCTAAGTGTCTTCGCACTAAATTCTACCATTTTCTTATAAAAATTTCAGTGAGTGTTACCTGCATGATGCGGGTTGCAAGAATATTAATGTTTAAATATCAAAAAAAATGAAAAAATTTAGAATCTTCAATAATGTAAAGAGTAAAACAGGATCAGCCCAGTGGAGTCTTGAGCAAGCAATCGCTTTTATAAAAGGTGCTCGTCCTGATCTGGATGTAGTAAATGAGCTAAGAACGCACTCAAAGGGTAGTAATACTTTTAATAAACTAAAAAGTCATTTGCCTTGCATCGTTTGGAATGTAGAGTGTAATGGGGGCAGAAAAACCGAAGATGCAATTAAAAGTACTGGATACATGTATTTTGACATCGACAATGCGACCGAATTGAATATTAATCGTGATTACGTCTATGCTTCTTGGAAGAGTATTTCGGAGACAGGATTTGGAGTACTGGTGCGAGTTAGTGGTGTTACTTTGGAAAATTTCAAGTATTGTTACAAAGATGTAGCTGAAGCCCTGGGGATACAGTATGACAAAGGAACAAACGATCTGCTAAGGCTAAACATTCTTTCCTATGACCCGACTTTATATCACAATCCTGATTCGGAAATTATTGATTACTCTGATTTTTCGACAGATGAGAGTGTAGCAGATGAAAAAGCAGAAAAGCGTCTACCCATTAACCAAAATAGTTTATTAAAGAGTGGTGTATGGTCTGACGCAAATCAACAGCTCCGCATGAGTAATATTGAAGATAGAATGAGTGAGAGATCGTTTGTGTTTGACGAGAATGGTGTTTGTGATTTAAAGGACGATAAGCTTACTTACACAGAAGTATATATACCTCGGGAAATTCATGAGCCTGGTCGCCACAACCAGTTGTCCATAATAGCCATGAAGCTTTTCGCACTAAATCCATCCGCCAGTTTCAATCAAGTGCTATCTTTTATGAAATCGATTAATAGACTGGTATGCAAGCCTCCTAAATCGGATAATGAAATATTCAGCATTGTTGATTCCAAATACAAAAAACGAGATTCGCTCTTTCTGGCAGCTAACAGGACAAAACGATTCTTCTTTAACGATCCTGTTTTGGATGAAGCAGCACGAAGGTCCCTTAGGATGACGTATATAAATAAGGAAAGAGGTGAAAACAGGCAAAAAGAGGTTCTCAATTGTATGTGTGATGTTGACAGCGAAGGAACCCCTTTTAAGATACCCGTGGTGATGAAGAGATGTAAGGCTTCAAGAAATACCATTAATAAAATACTTGATTTTTTGCAAGAACACCTTCCTTGTGAATTTCCCCAGAACCTCATCTTAAAAAAGTCCTAACATTTTGTATACGTCAGACGCTGGTGGTAGTTTCGGCTACCATCAACTCTGAAAATTCAATGTGAGATTGGAGTTTAGCTGTGGGATTTACTTACATAATTGTTGTATACACTCAGATTCACAAGCACCACCAAAAAAAAATATTTAAAATTAAAAATCATGGAAAATCCACTACTACGAATAAGCTTCGGAGAAACAAATTATTATGCGAAAGTTTTGCAACACAATAAAGACGGATTTAAAATAGAGATACTGTTTCCCGTTGAAGGGATTTTATACTCGGAATGGTCACATGGAGACTACCAAAACGTCTCTTATTTTGAAGAACGAATTTTGAAAGCCTTTAAAGAGAAGCTAATTTTTTCTATTGAGATAATCTACAATAAAGAAAATCTTAGACAAAAACTGCAAGAATTAGAATTCTCATTGATGCTTTTTATTGATGAGGAACAATCACCTGAAAAACAAAATAAGATTAAACAGATATTTGGAGAACAGTTTTTAAAAAACAACTTTCCATATGCCGAATTCACCAATGATATGGTAAATTATCTGCTTAACTACCTCGATTTTTCAGCAGAATATAAGTCCAAGGCTAAGCGTGTTATAAAAGGCTCTTTAAAGCACTTTTTGGACGGTTTTGAGCAAAAGGCTATACATTCTATAATCAATAATAAAGCATAGTCATATGGAATATGTATTACTAACATTCTGTCGCTTTGACTTTTATATTATCAAAGTGACCGCTCACACTAAAAATTATATAGAATTTTATTCCCTGTATCCTTTAAAAGGTATTAGCGCAGACTATTATGCAGAAGATGAAGATTTCTTTGATGATACCAGTATTCAAGAAATAAATAAGTTTGTTTCTGGAGTGATGGAAGTTTATCTGAGTTTTTTCAGAACCGCAAATTTCTTTGTGAAATACATTAAGGAAAATCTAGAATCCAATGACCCATCCCATCTTAAACATTTGTCGGCAAACTATATGTCAGATCATGCCCAATTTATAGACTTTATATATCTGTCAAATGCCACGCAGAATAATCTTATTGAAATGGGTGTAAATTACTATCTAAATATTGTACTTCCCTTCGAAAATAACTTTAAGATGGAGGATAGATGGACAATGGGCGAAAATTGCATGAAGCGAGTTTTAGAGCAGAACATTGACAAAGTTTTTTCGTTCCCCTACAGTGATGATGACATTTTTGGAGGGATTTATTTGTCAAAGAAAATTAATTTATCTGGTGAACACTTCCCTGAAGAACTACTATTGCAAGAAATAATCATTTGTATTAATTCTACTCCAGACTTAAATAAAGATGAAAACCCTTTTCACTTCGAATATTTGGAGGAGAGATTTAATAGTTTTTCTGATTATAAGAAGCTCCAGCTTTTTCTTTTTTGCAGTAAGAATCAGGAGCTTTTTATGTTTGATAGGTGTTTAGATAAATGGTGGATGAACAGATATTAAGCTTGTCAAAAATATTCCGCAATTATTATCTTATTCATACCTGTTTAAACTTTCGAAGTTTTATTTCTATAATAACAAGTCAGGCTAGTCATTCCCTAATTGTGCATATTTTAAATAATTGTACGCTCAAATAAGACTTTTTTGCAAGTATAATTAGGTAATACCATTAAAAAATGCGTTAAAAAACAACAACATACTATTGGTCAATGTTTTATAGTTTAAAATGTCACATATATAAGACCCTGTGTCTGTTGAATGTAGTGAACGAGCCAGATGGAATTATCATTTCTATTTTTAGTTATTTCAGAGAGTCATCTGATAAGAAAGCACGATTGCTGTCTCTGATTTAATCACAGTTGTTTGCAAGCTGCACTATTAAGTAAATAAATATGTTTGATCGATATATAGAGATAGAACAATCAATGATCTGTTCATTACTTTTTTAACAAAACACCATATTTTGTCCGTTGCGGCCCCGATTATTGCAAAAAAACATTATGAAAATAGCAGTTGTCGGTGGTCGTGATTTTAATGATTACGAACTTTTAAAGAGTGAGATGATGAAATTTATTAATGAAAATAATAATATTCAAGCATTAGTGTCAGGGGGTGCGAAAGGAGCCGATTCCCTCGCAGAAAGACTTGCAGCGGAGTTCAATATTCCTATGCAACTTTTCAAACCAGATTATAAGCGCTATGGACGAGCTGCTACGATTGTTCGGAATGCTGAAATAGTGGAAAATTCTGATGTTATATTTGCGTTTTGGAACGGTAAATCAAAAGGCACCCATGATACTATCAAAAAAGCTCAAAAAGCTGAAAAAATTATTATGATCGTGAATTACAAATAAAAAAGGCTGTCACTACATGATAGCCTTTTGATATCGCTTATCCTCCATTTTTATTCTGGTGCGGGAGGAATTATCTATCGTGCTGAATGTACTCAGCAATCTTAGGAAGATATGTCTGGAATTTATGTAGTCTGTGATCGTCTTCAACTTCCAGAATTTCGTTGTTGCCTTTAAACATAGAAATGTTCTGAATCTGATTTACTGTGTTGTCAGTTGGTGCAACGATCATCATAGCGTTGGTAATTTCAGTTATCGGTTTGATAAATCCTAAAAGATTTGGAGGAAAACTAATTTGTGAACTGCGATCAGAAATATTTAATAAGGGACTTGTAAGTATTAAAGTCGCTCTTTTTTCCAATCCTTTCAATTTATCCTGTAGTTGAACAGCAAAATTTGCTCCAGTGGAATCGCCTATAATGATAGGATGTTCCTCTCCCTTCAATTGTTGAACATACTCATCCATTTTCGAAGCGATATCATCCTCATTTTTCCATTCCATACAATCAAATCTGAAATGCTCTTTAAAATAACTTTGCAAATCGTTGTACTTTCTAGATGTACTATCGGACCCAAAACCGTGAATGTATAGAATAAGAGGTTTCATTTTAAGTTCAATTCCTTTGATTGCCTTTTTAATTTCTTCTATAAATACTTCACCGTCACTATCTGTAGGAGCTAATAAATCATCAAAACATCTTGGCTTAATAATTTTCCATAATGCGCCAATTTCCTCATTCTCTTTACTTACATAGGAAGTGCTATATCCATCTTTTTTCATAAAGTTAGATGGTAGTACTCTGTTACATATTATTTCGTCCTTGATAATTGTAATAACAGGTTGCTGCAACTTTTTGATACGAAATTTAACCGTGTATTTGTCAGGGAGACCTTTTACAATGATACATTTATCAGATTTGAATTCACCAATTTCTATTTTTAGTAGTGGCCAATTTACTGTTAGTTTAGCTGCAATTTTTTTTACAAACGTTAATTGGAGATCCTTTATAGCAAAATCAAAATTTCTTGCAATCTCAGCTGATGCTTGAGCGTTCTCCTGGATAATTTTAATTATTTTTTGCTCCATATCATTATCGGTTGTTACGTTTGCTATTTTTTTTACAAGGTAGTTGTATTGATTTAAAACCTCCCTGACCATCGGTTTTTCAATTGCCAATACTACACAATTTTCGATCCACGGAAGTAGGTGAGCATAAGAAACTGTAGTATACCTGTTTTCACTGTTTTTATTTTCTTCAAAATCCTCCTTCCATTTCTGCTTACTTTCATGCCCCGTTGTGGTCAAGAATAGAAGTTTTGCCTTTGGATATTCATTAAGATATCGTAAAAGCTGGTTTTTCTGCTCTGGAGCATCAATTTTGTTTTCGATAACGAACACATTTCCTTTCTTATCTTTAACTATAATATCTAATCTCCCGCCTTCAGTGCCTTCTGAATTTATTGGACCTATATACTCCTCTTTAATGCAGATTGCGTCCTGACAATCCATTTGAAATCCTTCAAGAAATTTTGATTGTAAAAATAGCTCTAATGGCTTCGGTCCTAATCCGTGCGTCCCTTTTGGGTTAAGAAGCTCACCAATAATTGCAGAATGCGTATAAACTTCATCCCTTTCCATATTCATGAGTGAAAAAATATTGAAGTTTTCTCCAGTAAGTTCACGTTGTTCTTCTGAAAGTTTTATAAGTGTGTGTACGTCTTTTAGGAATTCAAATTTATCGATCATATACTATGAGTTTATTGTGTCGTTTTTTTTCTTCGCAACATCAAGAAATTTCAAATATTGTTTTCTTACACTTTCAGGTTCAACTATCTTCAATCGCTCCGCATGAGATAAAAGCTCTTGATAAAAATCGTACGTAGGGACCAGAGTCAGTTCAATTCTAAATTCATCTGGAGTATCTACCAAAATTGTTTGAGAGTGGTGCATGGGTAATGTTTTTACAAACTTACCCTGGTCATGTTCAAAGGATAAAATAATTTTCTTTGGTTTTTCATTAAGGGTTGAAATTATACCAAAAGAATTAATAAACATTTCTTCGATGTTTGCTGCCTCTTTTTCGAATTTTTTGGTGTGAATGTCCAAATCTGAAATACGGTCAAGGCCAAACGTTTTAATGAAGAATTGATCATCTTTCGCATCGTTTGCTAAAAGGTACCAGCGGTTACGAAATTCCTTTATAGCATACGGTTCAACCAATCGATGTTGTGGGATTCCTTCCCAATGTTTTGTATAATTGAAGGAAATGATTTTTGAGTTTTTTATTGCGTAAATCATTCCCTCAAGGTTATGAAGTCCAGACGCCTGTCTCTTTTCAAAGTGCATGATCTCTGACTGGTCCTTTGTTCTCCTATAAGCGTTTACAAGTAATAGATTATCGTACATAGCATTGACCTGGTCGAGATTTTCAAATTCTTCAATTTTATAAGTGTGTGTGGACCTTCGGTAGTTAATTTCGATTCCGAAAAAATTAAGGATAAGGTCTCTATCACGTTTAAAGGTCTTTTCGCTAAATGCTACCTCGGAAGTCTCATCATCTCGATTCTGATGCTGCCGCTCAACATATTTTAATATTTGATTGTAGGTTGCACCTTTACTATTCTTCTTTAAAATATTAATGATATCAAATAGTCTAAAAAACTGTTCCCGTTTTGCCATTCTTATAATTTCAGCTAATATAATGAAGTAAACAGACAATGCATGGGGTTTTGCCAAAGATGTTTCTTTGAGCTAATTAAAAAAATTGTAATAATTTGTTTTACGCTGCTAAAACATTTTAGTTTATACATCCTCTTGCATACTGATTTTCGAACATAGGTGGTTATAGAGCTCCACCATTGCTATAGTATCCATTTCGCAGTACTTCAGTAGATTATTCTGTAATTCTGAGGTGTTACTTTCGGAATCTAAAATGCTTCGGAGGTATGAATCACTTGCGGTCCCACCTTCCTTAATCTCCAAGTCATTGTAACTTATTGTGGTGATTATCGCTGGAAGTACAGACTTAATACTTGCTGAGCCTCCCATTTGGGGCGTATAATACCACCGATTCCGAAAGATTGGAAGTAAATCTACAAGTCTATTAATAAGATTGGCCATGAAATCTGCGTCTTCAGGAAAATCAGTTGCCAGTTCATTTAAAATTCTCTTTTCAAAAGGCATATTGTAAGTGACAATACTACCTTCTGGTAAAAAATCAAGTTTCATTTGTTCGATAAGCTGTTTTCTGGGATCTACCGAATCAGTTATGAAATCTGAGGGTTTAGCGAGAAATTCTTTATGTGAAATACTTCCATTGTTTTCCTGGATATGAAGGGAATACTGAAATGGGATCTGCTGATATGGTCTTGTTCCATTTAATAATGGAAGTGCGGGATTAATGGTTTCAAAATCAAAATAATGAAGAGGTTGTTTCCAGGTTGATAGGAATTCTGCAATCGCTACAGGGTTAAAATTCCCAGCTCCGTTCTTAAGTCCGTTGACTTGAAGCTGTTGATTAAAGGTTAGGGGATAATTATCAGGAATTTCATCAAGCTTTAAAATATTACTGGCATATAAATCCCAGGGTTTGTTTCGGCCATTAGTAAGACCAAAAACAGAGTTTTCAGGAACGTGACTCCAGCAGTGGTGCTGATAATCGCACGAAAATGGATTTCCACAATGAGCACCAATGCTTACTTCAGGTTCTATATCAGACCGCAGTATGCCTGATAAATATTCCAGATTTTCTGATACCCAGGCTTGCTTCTCTATTATTCGGTTAGTAATGTCTTCCATCTTAAATAAGTCATTACTTAATTCACCATCCCTCTCGTACTGGTTATTGATGTACATTAAATAAAAGCGATCAGGTTGATGCCCAGACTGTGTCATCACGTAATATTGTAGGGCTGCATCTTGGAAGTGGTAATCCTTTGGGGAAGTGGAATTTTTCACCTCAATTGCCCACAGTTGTCCGTCCTTTCGATGAAGGATGTCAAGCATGGCTGAGGAGTTCTCTGCAATGAAAGTTGCCTCATATATTGTCTCTACATTCTCGTTGATCCATTGCGTTGTTTTTTGTGCTGCTGGTAGCAAATCATAAAATTGTTCAGGAGTAGCATCCTTGCCATAAGGAAAAACATTACAGGCTAACTTTCCAATTTCATGGCCTAAATCAAAGATTCTTTGGGTATTTCTATCGGTTGGGGGTTTCAAATCCCGTCTAAAATAATCAAACCAGATTTTCTTGTGGCACTGAACGCCTGAAATAAAGCGTGATTTTGATATTATTTTCATCATTTGTGTTTCAAATATAAGGCAATTATTAAGATAGAAGATGTGTTATCTCCTTCTGTTATTAAAGTTTTCAAGCAGTTTTTCAATATTTTCTTTTCCCACAGGATTTTGACTGTGCACTTTGTAGTCAGGCAGTGTCTTAACATGGTCAAGACAATACTCGACAAGATATTTAGCACAATCGTATCCTGTTTTCGCTTCACCTAAATCATGGTCGAATGAAATAAAAATCGGTAACCCGTGTTCTTTCAGAAAAGAAACAAATTGATCATAATTGGTGACTAAATAATAGCCTGCTGGAACGGGACGTACATCGTCTAAAAAAAGTTTAATATTTAGCATTCTATTATTATTCAAATTTATTTATTCCCATAGACGATTAGTGATCATTGGCGAGTCGTGGGTTCTTGGATGTTTTTTAGTCCGCTAATTGCTTTGCTTAAAAATCCGATTTGTGTTTTACCTGATGAATCACTCCATTTTTCATTTTTGCATAGCTGATATATATGGTTGAAAGTAGGTTTCGTTCCAGCAAGCAATTCATCCATCAAACATTTCCTTGCAATGTTTTCCATTTCTCCGCCTGAAAAATTAAAATCAGTTGCGAGCTTTATGCTTTCATCTTCAGTCATGGAGGGAAATTTCAATCTCCAGATTTTTGCTGCACAATATTCCTCAGGACTGTTAAAACGTATTTTAAAAAGAAACCGTCTTTCAAATGCGGCATCCATATTTTCCACCATGTTAGTCGTTGCAAACATGATCCCTTCAAAATTTTCAATTTCTTCTAAAATAATATTCTGTATTGCATTTTCGGTGTCAGCAGTGTTAGTGCTTCCAGCCATTTTACGTTTCCCTATAACAGCATCAGCCTCATTTAGCAGTAAAAAAGGTGTAGTTTTTTCTGTTTTACAGAAAGCCTTATAATCAGTAAAAACCTTTTTTATTATTTTTTGACTTTCGCCAAACCATTTGCTTTTTGTGTCAGAGATATCTACCTTAAATATATTTCTGTTAGTCTGCTTTGCGAGCTGATATACACTCTCTGTTTTCCCAGTGCCTGCTGTACCATGAAAAAGGATTGCAATTCCAGACGGCATGTTTTTTTGTTTCAGGGAAAGTTGTAGAGAATGGAATCTTTTTTCCGAAAGTATTTCAGAGATTCTTTCAATCTGGATTTTTTCTTCTGTGTTGTAGAATAACTTACGGGGAGGAAGATCTTTATGCAAAATGAGCTTTTTATTGTCCACCGAGATGTTGTCGATCGTGAGTTCCTCATTCTTATGTAGGAAGTCTATCATGTAATCGGAAAGTTTTACCAAAACGTGATTAGCAAACCCTTCTTTGGATAATTCGACTAGGCCTTTTTTGATTAATTTGTTCTCTCCTTTTAAGAATTGATTTAAGGCTTGAATTGCGCTACTTTTACGTTTGAAGTAATCATTTACTGTTCTTTGTAATCCTGTGTTATATTCGTTATCCCCTGCGCTAATTGCATCCCATATTGTATCAAGTAGAAAAAAAGTTTCGAAATTATCTAGCCGCAGTTTTTTAATTTCTTTAAATAGGGGATAATTTGAGTAAGTGACACAAAGTTTATCAATATAGTCTTTGAATTCGAAAGACATAATCTTTTCATCATCATACTGCTCACTAATCTCATAAAACCCTTCCAAAATATCGACAAGATTTTTCTTCTGACACGAGTCAGTGTTCTGTTTGGAAATTTGCACAGGCAGATTATCTGATATTGCGATTAAGATTGTTTGTGTAATATCAAAATCATTAATGTTTCTCTCAGTTTTATCTTTATTAATAAGGAGCTTTTTTGAGTATAGGCTTGTAATTTCCTTTCGATATTTCAGAATTTGAAACTCCTTTAGACCGAGATGGTTAAAAACCGTGGAAAAATTATTTCGATCGAACCACATCGCAAATGCATTTGCGAACAACACGGTTTCAATAGGAGTAGCATTTAGATATTGAGAAAGTCTGCGGATTTCATCAGCTACTGCCTCAAATAGTGGCTCTCGTAAAAGAGAGTTCTCTGAAATCTTATGTATTTTCTCTATACAATCTAATGGGGTGATAATCATATCTGCATTCATAACTTTAAATTTTATTATACAAATATGAACCTCTAAATAGGCAAAACATGTCCATTTAGATTAAGTGCATAATAATTATTTAGAATTTTTTAGGAAAACATACCGTTGCAGTTAGCTGCCTCATTATATATAGATATCCAACACCCATATACAGAACACTCCCCCACTACTTGCCACGTTTTAAATATACCCCCCTGTTGCCAACGAAGAAGTTTTTTTTAAGGAAGCTTGAATACTTTCTGCAAAATTTTTAAAGCATTTTTGGAGCGGTGGGGAGGACGTGGGGATAGTAAGGGCTAAAAATAAAATAACCTACTGTAATTCAGTAGGTTATGATTAACTTAGGCGGAGGAACAGGGATTCGAACCCCGGGACCTGTTACAGTCAACAGTTTTCAAGACTGCCGCAATCGACCACTCTGCCATTCCTCCAGTCAAATGATTTCTCATTTTCAGTGGTGCAAATATAAAGAGCTTTTGTTTACCGACCAAATAATATTTTGAGAAATCTCTTAAAAACCTAATATTCAAAGGGAAAAATTTAATTCTTAGCAATATTTAACCCTAAATAAACAGCTCCAAATCCGATAATCACACTTAAGAGAATATAAAAAGCAAGCACAACATAATTTCCGTTCTCCCAAAGCGAAATATTTTCCGCGGAGAAAGTGGAAAATGTCGTAAAACCGCCACAAAATCCTGTAATGAGAAGGAATTTCAGATGATTATCGACTTTAAGAAAATAAGCACTGAAAATTCCGATAAGAAAACAGCCGATCATGTTGACGACAAAAGTCCCCAACGGAAACGAATTGATGGTCCATAATTTCTGAGTGTAATTGGAAACCAGAAAGCGCATAACGCTTCCTAAACCACCACCAATAAAGATATAGAAAAAGTTTCTCATCGCTGTTTGGAGTCAGTAGCTCTTATGTTAGGCTAATTCTGCAAGGTACTTTTCCGCGTCCATTGCAGCCATACAGCCGCTTCCTGCCGCAGTAATCGCCTGGCGGTAAATATGATCCTGAACATCTCCCGCTGCAAAAACTCCCGGCAAATTCGTTCTTGTAGAACCCGGAACCGTTTTTATGTAGCCGTTCTCGTCGAGGTTTATTTGTTCCGCAAAGATATCTGTGTTAGGTTTATGACCTATCGCGATAAAAATACCGTGAACATCGATTTTAGACGTTTCCTGGGTAAGATTGTTTATGACTACAGCTCTTTCAACCAAAGCATTTTCACCTTCAATTCCGATCAATTCGTGATTAAATTTTACTTCGATATTCGGCGTGTTTTCTACACGGTGAATCATCGCTTTAGAAGCCCGGAAGGTATCTTTTCTTACCAACATGGTTACTTTATTCGTAAGTTTTGCCAGATATGTCGCTTCTTCGGCTGCGGTGTCGCCCGCTCCTACTACAACAACATCTTTTCCTTTATAGAAAAATCCGTCGCAGGTTGCACATGCTGAAACTCCGCCTCCTGAATATTTTTTCTCATCATCCAAACCAAGATATTTCGCCGTAGCACCGGTTGAAATGATTACCGATTTGGCCAGAATTTCTTTGTTTCCCGCCCAAAGTTTATGGATTCCGCCTTCTTCATTAGAAAATTCGGCTTTTGTGATGAGTTCGTAATGAACTTTCGTATCAAATCTTTCGGCCTGTTTCTGAAGATCCATCATCATTTGAGGACCTGTAATTCCGTCGGGATAACCCGGGAAGTTATCTACTTCTGTGGTAGTGGTCAACTGTCCGCCGGGCTCCAGACCAGTATATAATTCGGGTTTAAGGTCAGCTCGTGCAGCGTAAATTGCAGCAGTAAATCCGGAAGGTCCCGAACCTACGATCACACAGTCTAAAATATTCTGTTCCATTATTTAAGTTGAAATGTTAAGTTTATGAATTTTCAAAAATCGTTAATTATTTTGGGTTGGGGTCTATTTTATGATGAATTTTTTCAATGCGTGAAATATCATCTTTTTCTTTTTCTGATGTTACTTTATTTAATCATCTTTGTTTTACAACTGACACCGCGACCCGACCTGAGTGGAGCTCTTTTTGCGCAACGCGGTGAAGCAAAAAAGCGGGAACGGAGGGCGGAAATAGTCGCCCAAAAAATTACACTTTCACTTTTAAGCGGTCCACATGCAGAATTTTGTACACCATTTCTGTGAGCAGTTCACTTTCCTCCATATTTACAGCGCCCAATCCTTTGTTTTTAAGATCGGTTTCGCGAAGGATCGAGATAATTCTCGTGCAGTGTTTCAGGTTGTAAAACCTTGCTGCTTCTGCAAAATCTTTAATAAAATACGGATTCACATTCATTTGACCGGCCAGGACATTTGGAGGAACGCCCGGCGAAGTATGATAAATAATAAGGTTTGAAAAAAAGTTATACAGGTTGCCCATCATCATCGGCAAAGGATTCGTCTTCGGCGATTTCCCTATGAAATGAGCAATTCTGAGCGCACTGCTTTCATCCTTTTTACCCAGTGCCTTGATGAGTTCAAAAACATTGAATTCTTTGCTGATTCCGATGTGGGTTTCGATGGTTTTTTCATCGAGGATTTCATCGTTTTTGAGGATCATTTTGAGTTTGTGCAACTCGTTTGAAATCCGTGATAAATCGGTTCCAAGGTATTCTGAAAGTAAAGCGGGAATATTAGGTTTCGCTTTTAGACCGGAATTCCGCAATTCCTGCTCGATCCATTTCGGGACTTCATAATCCCGCATTTTGGCGCTCTCGAAAAGCATTTTATTTTTGGAAAGAATCTTCGCAAAACTTTTACGCGAATCGACTTTCTTATGTTTATGTGCAATGACCAAAAGCGTAGATTCTACAGGATTTTCAGCGTAAATTTTCAACGCTTCAGATTCTTTTTCCGTCATCCGGATTTCCTGAGCTTCTTTCAGAATGATGACCTGTTTTTCGCCCATCATCGGGAATTGTCTTGCGAGAGAAAGTACCTCAGAAAAAGTGGTATCTTTGCCGTAAACAACCGTTTGGTTAAAGGCTTTTTCATCTTCCTCCAGCACATCGTTTTCGAAAGCTTTCACAGCAACATCCATAAAAAAAGGTTCTTCGCCGTGAAAAAAATAAATGGGCAGAAACTCTTTATTTTTAATATTTTTGAGGACTAAATCTAATTCTTTCATAAATGCAAATTCCGGAACTGAATTTTAAGGCTGCTTTTGATCTCCAGATCAAGAGAGACAAAGATAAGTTTTTTATTTATGATTTGGTCCGGAAATCGTGGCTTCTGCTGACGCCTGAAGAATGGGTAAGACAGCATTGGGTGCATTATTTTTATACCGTTAAGAAACGAAATTTATCCTCGCTGATTTTAGAAAAAAAACTGGAACTTAACGGAACAACCAAACGGATTGACCTGCTGGTAACCGAAAAAACAGTTCCAAAAATTCTCGTCGAATGTAAAGCTCCGAAAATCAAACTTACCCAAAAAACATTCGAACAGACCGCGAGATACAATTCCATTATCGGGGCTGAAGAAATTATTCTGAGTAACGGTTTGCACCATATTTACGCGAAATTTTCCGACAATAGTTATGTGTTTTCGCCTTTTGAAGAGTAATTTTGCGGAATGTTTAAACTCAATCCTCAATTTGTTGCAGTTTTTCCGCTGCTGATTTTCGTTTTTGTATTCCTGGGGTTCGGGATTTACTATGACGATTTTTATGCACTTCCTTCACCTGTAGCTGCCCTGATAGGAATTACCGCAGCGTTTGTGCTTTTGAAAGGAAAAATCAATCAGAAAGTTGATACTTTCCTGAAAGGATGTGGCGATGGAAAAATCCTTACGATGTGTATTATTTACCTTCTGGCAGGAGCTTTTGCGACAGTAACAGCAGCGACAGGAAGTGTAGATTCCATTGTTAACCTCGGGCTTACCTATATTTCGCCTGCTTACTTTCCTGTTGGAGTTTTTGTCATGGCGTCGTTTCTTTCCTTTGCGTCGGGAACTTCGGTTGGATCAATTGTAACACTTGGACCAATTGTTATCGCCCTTGCTGAAAAAAGCGACTCACCTTTAGGATTAATCGGTGCATGCTTACTGTCAGGCGCGATGTTCGGTGATAATCTGTCTTTGATCTCTGACACCACCATTGCAGCTACTCAAAGTTTAGGCTGCCAGATGAAAGATAAGTTTCGGTTTAACTCTAAAATTGCAATTCCGGCAGCATTCACGGCAATTATTCTTTTAACTGCTGTGGGTTTAAATCAGGAAAGCACGGCCTCTGCAGCAAATTCAGTAAAAGATTTTAACCTTATATTAATTTTGCCTTATATTCTTGTCATTGTACTTTCATTGATTGGTCTAAATGTATTTGTAGTGCTGTTCGCAGGTCTTATTTTTGCGGGACTTCTCGGGTTGGGTTACGGAAGTTTCGATTTCATTGGTTTTGCAAAGAAAACTTACGAAGGTTTCACGAGCATGACAGAGATTTTCCTACTCTCGCTTCTTACAGGCGGACTGGCTGCATTGGTAGAAAAAGCGGGGGGAATTTCCTTCTTAATTAAAAATATCAGCAAAATCATTCATTCAAAAAAAACGGCTTTACTTGGAATCTGTGGTTTAGTAGCCGTTGCCAATCTTTGTGTAGCAAACAATACCATTTCCATCATTATTTCCGGGAAAGTTGCTAAAGAAATCAATGACAAATACGGCCTGAGACCGCAACAAAGTGCTTCAGTGCTTGATATATTTTCCTGTTATGTACAGGGTTTAATTCCGTACGGCGCCCAGATTCTGATCCTGATTTCACTCAGCAGCTTTAAGATGGATTATTTGGAACTCGTACAATATTCATTTTATCTCCATATCCTTTTACTGTTCACGCTGATCAGTATTCTGTTCGGCAAAAAATAATTCAATAAAAAAATGCAGCAAAATTCAACAATAAAAAATATAATTTTCGACTTCGGAGGCGTGGTGATGGATTGGAATCCGCGCTATTTCTTCAAAGATTATTTCAACGATGATGAACGAATGGAATATTTCCTGAAACACATTGCTGAAGATGAATGGAATGCTGAACAGGACCGCGGCAGAAGTTTACAAGAAGGGACCGAGATTCAAGTCGCAAAATTCCCCGAATGGGAAAAGGAAATCCGAGCGTATTACGACAACTGGACAACAATGCTGAAATCTGATATTCCCGAAAATGTAGAGGTTTTAAGAAAACTGGAGCATTCGGAATATGAACTGTTCGGGCTTACCAACTGGTCAGCGGAAACTTTTCCTTACGCTTTGGAAAACTATGATTTCTTTAATGCTTTTAAAGGAAAAATAGTTGTTTCGGGCACTGAGAAACTCATTAAACCTGATCCGAAAATCTGGGAAGTTCTGCTCGAAAGATATCATCTGAAGCCTGAAGAATCTGTTTTCATAGATGATAATCCGAAAAATATTGAAGTGGCAAAAACGTTAGGTTTTATAACGGTTCATATTACTGAAGAGACGAATCTGGACGAAGAATTACGAAGTTTAGGTCTTCGCTTTTAAAGACAATTATTCTTCGCGGTTCACCAAATCCATTGAAAAAGCAGGCAGACAAATTGCCAAATATTCGCAGGAATCTTCAAACGGATTGCTGTAACGGATTCTGGCGCCTTTTTCAATCAGAATGCTTTGTCCAGCTTCTAAAATCACAGTTTCACCATCGATTTCGAATTGCTTCTTTCCTTTGATAATGTAGGTAAATTCATCAAATTCGGGTGTCTGATGCGGTTCACTCCATTTCGGTGGTGCAACCATGTGCGCGATTGAAATTTCAGGGTTTCCGGTGGAGTTTCCCCAGATTTCTTCAATCAGTTTCCCGTCAGTCGTCGGAACAATGAAAGGCGATTTCTGAATTTTAAATTTTGGCATCTTCTAAATTTACTTCAAAATTAAATAAAAAAAATCAGGAATAATTTCCTGATTTAAAAAGTAAATTTTGTATCGTTTTTAATGACCGAAAGTACGATATTGCTGTGATATTGGCCGATGTTGGGAATATTTGCCACGACAGTCGTCATAAAATTATTATAATCCTTTATGTTTTTTGCTACAACTTTGATCATATAATCATATTGTCCCGAGAGACTTACAACCTCCAGAACCTGTGGTTCATCCTTTATTTTCTGTTCAAATTCCTGTAGCTTTTCATTCGACTGCTCTTTCAAAACGATATTACAATACGCCATAATCTCGAATCCTGCGAGTTCCGCATTAATCAGCACGACATTTTTTCTGATAATGCCGTGATGCTTCAGCGATTTTATCCTTTCGTAAGTCGCTGTAAACGATAATCCGATTTTTTCGGCCAGATCTTTTACGGAAACGGTTGAATCTTCCTGCAGGAAATTAAGAATTTTGTGGTCTGTAATGTCTAAGGTTTTCATAAACTATTTAAATTTCCGGAAAATTTCTTCAAACTGAGCAGAAATCTCATCGAGGCATAAATTTCCGATACTTCCTTTGTGGGTGTGCTTTAAATCATCGTTACGGTAACTGTAGGAACCGTTTTCAATGGAGTTTCCGACCTCGCGGTAGGCTTCCCGAAAACTTGCCCCGTTCATCACCAGTTCGTTGATTTTTTCGACGCTGAAAAGATAATCATATTTTTCGTCCTTCAAAATATCTTCTTTCACATTAATGTGTTTCAGCACAAATTCAAAAATCTGCAGACAGTCTTTCAAATCCTGGATTCCCGGGAAAATGATTTCTTTAGTCAACTGAAAATCCCTGTGGTAGCCCGACGGAAGATTATTGGTAAGCAGCGCAAGTTCATTTGGTAGACTCTGGATTCTTGCGGATTTCGCGCGAATCAGTTCAAAAACATCCGGATTTTTTTTGTGAGGCATTATGCTGCTTCCAGTGGTAAGTTCAGATGGAAAACTGATAAAACCGTAGTTTTGGTTGCTGAACATGCAGATGTCGTAAGCGAGTTTACTTAAAGTCGCGGCCACTGTACTCATCGCCATTGCGGTGATTTTTTCGGATTTTCCGCGTGTCATTTGGGCGTAAACTGAGTTGATGTTCATTTTTTCAAGATTCAGTTCCTTCGTTGTAAAATCCCTGTCCAGCGGAAATGAGGAACCGAATCCAGCTCCTGAACCCAAAGGATTTTTTTGAACTACCGACAAAGCGGCAGCTAAAACTTCCAAATCTTCCGAAAGAGATTCGGCGAAAGCAGAAAACCACAACCCAAATGAGGACGGCATTCCGATTTGGAAATGTGTATAACCCGGCATTAATGAGGCTTTATGAGTTTCTGCAAGAACAATTAATCGTTCAAATAAATTTTTGGAAAGCTGCGCAATCTCTTTGATTTCTGCAGCTAAATACAATTTAATCGCCAATAAAACCTGATCATTCCGTGATCTTCCTGTGTGGATTTTTTTTCCGGCATCGCCCAATTTTTGGGTGAGATTGAATTCAATTTGGCTGTGAATATCCTCTACTCCATTATTGATCAACAGCTGATTTTCTTTTGCCAGAAGATACATTTCATCCAGTTCTTTCTGAATAGAAATATTTTCTTCCTCCGTTAAAAAACCGATTTTCGCAAGCATTTTACAGTGTGTCTTTGTGCCAAGAATGTCGTACTGTGCCAATAAAATATCGAAATCTTTGTCTTTACCAACGGTAAATTTTTCAATAATTTCCAAATGATTCCGGTTTGCTGAATCTTTTGCCCAAAGTTTTTTGTTTTCCATTTTTAAAGGATATGAGAGAGAATTTTAATGTATTTTTCGATGCCTTTATCGAGTTCATGCTGATGAATAAATTCGTTCGCTGTATGGGAACGTGTAGAATCTCCCGGACCAATTTTCACCGAATCGAAAGGCATTAAAGCCTGATCCGAAACTGTCGGTGATCCGTATAAACAGCAGTTTTCTTTTTGCGCTGCAAGAACAAATGGATGATCCAAATCAATTCTTGAAGAATTCAGAGCGAGCGATCTGGGTTGAATTTCAGATTCTAATTCATTCTGGAAGATCTCCACAATTTCAGCGTTTGTATAAAGTTCGTTGGTTCGTACGTCAACCGTAAAATGTGTTTGGTCCGGAACCACATTATGCTGCGAACCCGCATTCACCATCGTTACCGTTGCTTTCACTTTTCCCAGGACTTCAGAAACTTTCTCAAACTCAAAATTCTGTATTTTCTTAATATCACGAACAGCTTTATAAATGGAATTATCGTCATTAATATGAGCCGCGTGAGAGGCCGTACCTTTCGCGACACAATTCAAAACGACCAAACCTTTTTCCGCGATGGCCAAATCCATTTTGGTAGGTTCGCCCACAATTGCGAAATCAATTTTTCCTAAATCTTCCAAAATCGATTTCACTCCGTTCTCACCGGAAATCTCTTCTTCCGCCGTGGCTGCGTAAATAAAGTTATACTTGAGTTTCTGCGCATAAAAGTGCGTGAAAACAGCCCATAAACTCACCAGACTTGCGCCTGCATCATTGCTTCCCAAACCGAAAATCTTGCCGTCTTTTTCTATCACTTTAAAAGGGTCGAGTGTATACGCCGAATTTGGTTTCACTGTGTCGTGATGGGAATTGAGCAGAATTGTAGGCAGACTTTCATCGAAATGAAGATTCTTAGCCCAGATATTATTGCCTTTGCGCTGAAACGAAATGTTTTTGAGGTTTAAATATTTTTCGATAATCAGCGCAGTATTTTCCTCTTCTTTACTGAAAGAAGGCGTTTCGATCAGTTCAATCAGAAAATCACGCGCGTCGTTTTTTAAAATTTCCATTAATGCAAGCTAATATTAGTTCCCGGTTTTTCGTTGGCGAAATAGTTTTCCAGGGCGTCACTTTTTAGAATTCTTGCCTCTTCAACGCCGTGATACAGCGCTCTGAAAGCAGTCTGCAGTTTCGGAATCATTCCGTCGGCAATCTGTTTTGTTTCTTTCATGTGCATAAAATCTGATTTAGAAATGTCCGGAATTACTGAGTTTTCCTCCGTAATATCTTTTAAAACACCGCTTTTTTCGAAACAGTACAGGAGATGCACTTTATAATTCGCCGACATTGTTTTTGCAATTTCCGCCGCCATTACATCAGCGTTTGTATTCAAAAGTTCTGCGTCCTCACTG
The DNA here is from genome assembly GCF_024171485.1 of Chryseobacterium sp. HSC-36S06. GTDB lineage: Bacteria > Bacteroidota > Bacteroidia > Flavobacteriales > Weeksellaceae > Kaistella. The sequence continues at coordinate 195,518 of NZ_JALJZX010000002.1, read as the reverse complement.
ATGCTGATGGAATTAACCACGGGGATTATATTTTGAGTGATAAAATTTTCAAAAACCATCTCATCCACCTTCACGATGTCGCCTACAAAACCATAATTAATAACTGAAGCATCTCTTTTTTTCGAAACAATACAGTTCAGATCAGCTCCTGAAAGTCCTATTGCCACATGCTTTTTCGCTGATAATCCGGCAACGATATTTTTATTGATCAGTCCTGCATAAACCATCGTACAAAGTTCCAGAGTTTCCAGGGAAGTTATCCGTCTCCCTTCCACCATCTGTTGTGGAATGAAGAGTTTCTGCGCAAGTTCGGTTACTTTTTTTCCGCCACCATGTACCAAAATCACCTTTTTTCCCGACGTCGATATTGCTTTCAGACAGGCTTTAAGTGAATCTTCGCTGTTGATGGTTTCGCCGCCGATTTTTATGACATATAAATCTTCCATTTTAAAAAGAATTTTCAAGGATTTTCTTGATGATTAACTGCGCGGAAAGCGTTCTGTTATTGGCCTGCTGATAAATCAGAGAATTAGAAGAATCTAAAACAGCGTCGCTCATTTCCAGATTTCTTCGAACCGGAAGGCAGTGCATGAATTTTGTTTCAGGGTTTGTTTTCAAAAACTCTTCACCTAAAAGCCAGTTTCCTTTCACTTCGGGCATCGCGCCGTAATCGTCATACGAAGACCAGTTCTTCACATACACAAAATCAGCGTTTTTCAAAGCTTCCTCCTGATTGTGATAAACCTTAGCATCGGCGGTAAAATCCTTGCTTAAATCGTAACCGTCAGGATTTGCAATGCAAAAATCCACATCGGCAGCATTCATCCACTCCGCAAAAGAATTTCCAACTGCCTGTGGAAGCGCTTTGATGTGCGGCGCCCAGGAAAGAACGACTTTCGGTTTTTGTGGTTGAGTCCAGTTTTCACGGATGGTAATTAAATCGGCGAAACTCTGCAAAGGATGCCGGGTCGCAGATTCCAGAGAAATCACGGGAACGGTTGCATATTTGATGAAAGAATTCAGCACAAATTCGCTGTAATCTTCGTCACGGTCTTTCAAACCGGGAAAACATCTTAAACCAATCACGTCGCAATATTCGCTTAAAACTTTTGCGGCATCTTTAATATGTTCAACGGTAGAACCATCCATCACGGCATTTTCTGCAAATTCCCAGTTCCAGGCATCCTGTCCGGCGTTAATGACCTGAACCTGCATTCCGAGGTTTATTCCTGCTTTCTGGCTGCTCATTCTGGTTCTTAAACTCGGGTTCAGAAAAACCAAACCGAGTGTTTTGTTTTTTCCTAAATCCCCGAAACCGTAAAGATTTTTTTTGAGTTCCAGAGCTTCCTGAACAAGGGTTTCAGGATTTGATATATCGTTTACTGAAGTGAAATTTTTCATTTTTAAATTGAATTTAAGACTGATTTTAAAGAAGAAATAAGATAATCCATTTCCGGATAGGAAATCGTAAGGGGTGGCAAAAGCCTCATGGTTAAAGGATTGGTTGCGCTTCCGACAAAAATTTTAAATTCTTCCCTTAATTTTTTGGAAACCTGAGACGCCGGAATTTCAAAATCAATTCCGATAAGAAGTCCTTTTCCGCGGATTTCTTTGATTTGCGAAATTTCTTTTAATTTCTGAATTAAATATTCGCCTTTTTCAAAAGATTCCTGAATAAGATTTTCTTTCTCAATAATTTCCAAAACCGCAATGGCAGCAGCACAAGCCAAATGATTTCCACCAAAAGTAGTTCCCAGCATTTTATGTTTTGCCGGAATTTTCGGGGAAAAAAGAACACCGCCGATCGGAAAACCGTTCGCCATTCCTTTTGCGGTCGTAATGATATCCGGTTTTACACCGAAATGCTGATGAGCAAAAAACTTTCCGCTTCTCGCGTAACCCGACTGAATTTCATCGGAAATGAAGAAAACGTTATTCTCACAGCACAATTCCGAAATTTTGTCCATCAATTCCTGAGTCGGAATCTGAATTCCACCAATGCCCTGAATTCCTTCTAAAATTACCCCTGCCAAATCGGGAAGATTTTCAAAAAATAGCTTTTTAAATCGCTCAACATTATTCCATTCACAGAAAATAAAATTATCAGTTTCATTTACCGGAGCGACAATCGAAGGATCGTCAGTTGCCGCAACCACCGCGGAAGTTCTTCCATGAAATGAATTTCTGAACGTGATAAATTTCTTTTTCCCCGATGTGAACGACGCAATTTTCAGTGCATTTTCATTGGCTTCTGCCCCCGAATTGCACAGGAAAAGGCTGTAATCTTCGTAACCAGAAATTTTTCCAAGCTTTTCTGCCAGTTCTTCCTGCAGTTTATTGATCACAGAATTTGAATAAAAGCCAATCTGATCCAACTGATTTTTAATTTTTTCCACATAATGCGGATGTGTGTGACCGACAGAAATCACCGCGTGACCGCCGTAAAAATCGAGGTATTCGGTTCCGTTTTCGTCCCAAAGTTTACAGTTTTCTGCCTTTACAATATTTACGGGCATCAACGGATATACATCAAATAATTTCATGATTTAAAAAACGGAAGGTTTAAGGTTAAGTCCGGCCTTTTCGTTAAAACCGAACATCAGATTCATATTTTGGATTGCCTGTCCAGATGCGCCTTTCAGGAGATTATCAATCGCGACGTGAACCGCAAGATTTTTTCCCACTTTCTCGATATAAATCAATGCTTTATTGGTATTCGCAACCTGTTTCATATCGATCGGGCTCGCAGAAACGAAGACAAATTTTGAATATTTGTACGCATATTTATAAATTTCCTCGATTTCGACCTGAGACAGGTCGCTTTCCATCATCAGTGAAACGAAAATTCCCCGTGTAAAATCGCCTCTCCAAGGAATAAAATTAATATCCGTTTTGGTATCAGAAATCAAGGAAATGCTTTTTTCAATTTCCGCGATATGCTGGTGAATAAAGGTTTTGTAAGGAGAAATATTATCGTTCCGCCAGTTGAAATTCAGTGACTGATGCAAAGCTTTTCCCGCTCCGGTTGAGCCCGTAATTCCCACACAATGGATTTTTTCAATTTTTTCCTGTTTCAAAATCGGAAGAATTCCCAGTTGAATCGCGGTTGCAAAACATCCGGGATTCGCGATGCATAAAGCCTTTGCGATTTTTTCTTTGTTGAATTCTGAAAGTCCGTAAATGAATTTCTTTTCGTTCCATTCTTCATCAACACGAAAATCGTTTCCAAGATCGATAATTTTGGTTTCAGGAGCGATGCCTTTTTCGTTTTCGATGAGCCAGTTTTTACTTTCACCATGCGGAAGACAAAGGAAAATAATATCCGCAGGCTGGGCTAAATTTTCGAATTTGAGACTGGTTTCTCCAACAAGATCTTTATGAACATCGGTAATAAAATAGCCTTGAAGACTTTGGCTCGTCACGAAAGAAATCTCCACATTCGGGTGATACAGCAAAATTCTGATTAATTCTCCTGCTGTAAATCCTGTCCCCCCAACAATTCCTGCTTTTATTTTTTCCATATTAATTCTTGTTGTTTACCTGATGATAAATGCTCAGCGCATTCGAATATATTTTTGAGAAACCTTTCACGTCAGATTCCGTCCAGGTTTTGTTCATTTCGCCGTAAGAACCAAAGTCTGAAGACATGAGGTCGTTTGGAGATTCAATCCCGATCAAATTAAAATGATAAGGTTTGAGTAAAATTTTAACGGTTCCGTTCACTGTTTTTTGGGCATTTTCGAAGAGCATTTCGATATCTTTCATCACCGGATCGAGCACCAAACCGTCGTGAAGGTAATTTCCGTAAGAAAGGCTCAGCTGGTCTTTAATTAAAAGCTGATTTTTAGTCAGTGTATGTTTTTCGAGCAAATGGTGCGCTTTCAGAATGATTAAAGGCGCTGCGGCTTCAAAACTTACACGGCCTTTAATTCCAATAATTGTGTCGCCAACGTGCGTGTCGCGGCCAATTCCAAAAGCCTGCGCAATTGCCTGGATTTTCTGAATCGCTTGGATCGGTTTTGAAAATCCCTCACCGTTTACGGCTTTAATTTCTCCTTTTTCGAAAGTGATGGACATTTCTTCGGGTTCTGTTTTTGAAATCTGTGTTGGATAAGCAGTTTCGGGAAGCGATAAATTGGAAGTCAGCGTTTCTTTTCCGCCTACCGAAGTTCCCCAAAGTCCTTTGTTGATCGAGTACTGAGATTTTTCAAAGTTGATTTTGAAACCGTTTTCTTTCAGAAAATCAATTTCTTCATTTCTGGAAAGTTTAAGGTCACGGATTGGCGTGATGATTTCAATTTCCGGCAAAAGAATTTGGAAAATGCTGTCGAAACGAACCTGATCATTTCCCGCACCTGTACTTCCGTGCGCGATGGCTTTTGCACCGATTTTTTTGGCATAATCAGCAATTGCAGTTGCCTGAAAAACTCTTTCAGAACTTACCGAAAGCGGATAGGTATTGTTTTTCAGAACATTTCCGAAGATTAAATATTTAATACATTTTTCGTAATAATTCTCCGCATCATCAATCACATGGAAAGATTTTACTCCCAACTGATAAGCGCGTTCCTCAGTTTTTTTGATTTCCTCTTCGGAAAATCCACCCAGATTTACCATCACCGCATGCACTTCCAGCTGCTTTATTTTTGAAAGGTAAACGGCGCAAAAAGAAGTGTCTAATCCGCCACTGTACGCTAAAACTACTTTTTCCATAACATTGTTCTTATTTTTTTGAATTTTGAAAACAACTTCTGGTTATTTTCAGATTCTGGATTGTTTATATTTTGTGGAACGGTGCCCTCATTCGGGTTGTAAAGCATCGCGGTGCAAAGGCAGTTTTTGCGCTCTTTGCTCATCAGGATTTCATAATTCACGCAGCTTTTGCAGCCGCTCCAGAAAACATCGTCCTGCGTCAGTTCCGAGTAAGTAACAGGTTTATAGCCGAGATTGCTGTTGATTTTCATTACGGCGAGCCCGGTGGTTAACCCAAAAAGTTTTGCGTTGGGATATTTTTCCCTGGAATAATTGAATATCACCTCCTTAATCATCCGTGCCAATCCTTCATTCCTGAATTTTAGCGAAACGATTAATCCCGAATTTGCGACATAGGTTTTATTGCTCCAGGTTTCGATATAACAGAAACCCGCCCACTCGCCTTCCGGTGAAAAAGCCATCACAGCTTTACCTTCATTTATTTTCTCTTCAAGATATGAAGCTGTACGTTTTGCAATTCCGGTTCCGCGTTCTTTTGCGGATTCTTCGATTTCCTTTAGAATCGCCGGAACTGACATAAGGTCCTGATCCGTTGCAACTTTTACTGTAAATTTCGTATTCACTTGTACGTTTATCTAAATTAGATGGCAAAATTAGATGTTTTTTGTTAAATTCAAAATATTTTTAGATATAATTTTTAAAAAAGAAAGTTAAGCCTATTAAAAATATCTGTAAACACGTTAAATTTCAGATAAATAATCTGTTTCCCAGAAGCACAAAAAAAATCCCTTTCAAAATTTGAAAGGGATTATATCGGTTTAGTATTTGATTTAAAACTGCATTTCCGGAATATCTCCTTCGATAATGAGTTCGGCGTCGGTTGCTTTGATGATATCTTCCACGGAAACTCCGGGAGCGCGCTCGAGAAGTTTAAAACCTTTTGGGGTAACATCCATCACGGCAAGTTCTGTAACTACTTTTTTCACACAGCCAACCCCGGTTAGCGGAAGTGTACATTTTTTAAGAATTTTGCTTTCGCCGGCTTTGTTCACGTGCATCATCGCTACAATAATATTCTCAGCTGAAGCAACCAAGTCCATTGCGCCACCCATACCTTTCACCATTTTTCCAGGAATTTTCCAGTTTGCGATGTCCCCGTTCTCGGAAACTTCCATTGCGCCGAGAATGGTGAGATCCACTTTTTTGCTTCGGATCATTCCAAAACTAAAAGCAGAATCGAAAAATGAAGCACCCGGAAGCGTCGTAATCGTCTGTTTTCCAGCATTAATCAAGTCCGGATCCTCTTCGCCCTCAAAAGGAAAAGGACCCATTCCTAGAACGCCGTTTTCACTTTGAAATTCCACGGAAATATCCTGAGGAACGTAGTTTGCGACTAAAGTGGGAATACCGATTCCGAGATTTACATAATAACGGTCTTTAACTTCCTTAGAAATTCGCTGTGCGATCTGTTCTTTTGTCAACATTATGCTTCTCTTTTTCGGGTTGTACGCTGCTCTATTCTTTTCTCGAATTTTTCGCCCTGAAAAATCCGCTGTACCATAATTCCGGGAATATGAATCTGGTTCGGATCCAATTCACCCGGTTCTACCAATTCTTCTACCTCAGCGATAGTAATTTTTCCGGCTCCGGCCATCGGCGCATTGAAATTCCGTGCTGTTCCTCTGAAAATTAAATTTCCTGCGTGATCCCCTTTCCAGGCTTTTACAATGGCGAAATCTGCTTCATAAGCATATTCCAAAATATGCATTTTACCGTTGAATTCCTTAGTTTCTTTGCCCTCAGCAACCTCGGTTCCGTAGCCTGCAGGGGTATAAAATGCAGGAATTCCGTGCTGTGCAGCGCGGCATTTTTCCGCTAAAGTTCCCTGAGGCGTCAATTCTACCTCAAGTTCACCGGAAAGCATCTGTCTTTCGAATTCGGCATTTTCGCCAACGTAGGATGCGATCATTTTTTTGATCTGCTTCTTTTGAAGGAGTAAACCAAGTCCAAAATCATCAACTCCTGCATTATTTGAGATACAGGTAAGCCCGGAAATATTGCTTTCAACCAGCTCCGAAATTGAATTTTCGGGAATTCCGGACAAGCCGAAACCACCTACAATCAAAGTCATTCCATCGGTAATACCATTTATGGCTTCCTTGGCGTTTTTTACTCTTTTATCGATCATATTTACTGAATATTACTGTGCACTCCACCCTCCATCTAAAGTAAATACCGATCCGGAGACTGTTGTGGCGTTTTCTGCTGATAAAAATACGGCAATTTCTCCTAATTTATCCACCGGGACAAAACTTTTTACTGCCTGCTTCTTTAACATGACTTTTTCCACAACCTCATCTTCACTCATCTGGTGAGTTTTGCCTCATCTTTAATCTGACTTGCCATAGCACACGGGCAGATTTATTTGACATTTTATCATGACATGAGCAATAGTGCACTATTTTTAAAATATTAATAATGAAAGATTTGCAGAATAGAAAAAATATAGTATTTTTGCAACCTGTTAATCAACCTCTGACGAAGGACGTGAATGTTGCTTAGCTTGACAAAACAAATTTTTTTTATAAAAAATGGATTTAGTAAAATACGTACAAGATAAGTACATTACGAAAAACGAATTCCCAGAATTCAAAGCCGGTGACACCATTACCGTGTATTACGAGATTAAAGAAGGCGCTAAAACAAGAACTCAGTTCTTCAAAGGAACTGTAATTCAGTTGAGAGGAACAGGCCTTACCAAAACATTTACCATTAGAAAAATGAGCGGTGATGTGGGTGTAGAAAGAGTTTTCCCAATTAATTTACCAGCACTTCAGAAAATTGAGGTTGACAGAAGAGGTAAAGTTAAAAGAGCGAGAATTTACTATTTCCGTAACCTTAGAGGTAAAAAAGCGAGAATTAAAGACGCTGCTTACAAAAAGTAATTCAGACAACAATAATAAGAAAGCCCATCAGATTTATCTGGTGGGTTTTTTATTTGTTTACTGATTTACACGATAAGATTTGCACGTGGCGCATAATTAACATTTAAAACAGAATTATCCAATAAAAAACCGCCTTGCCAAGAAGCAAGACGGTTTATAAAACATAAATTATTAATTATTTTCTTATCATCAGTTTAGATGAAAAATTTACTCCTAAACCAGACACTTTTACCACGTAAACTCCGTTTACAAGAGCCTGTGTATTTACAGCATCAGTACCTGAAATTTTGTGGCTGGAAACTAATTTTCCTGTAGCATCGAAAATTTCAACATTCAATTTACCTAAAGTGTTCTGTGCAGACTTCAGGAAGAATTCGTTCTTCGCTGGATTTGGATAAATGCTTAATGCCTTACCTGCATTTACATCGTTTGTTGCAAGTACACATTCTGCAGGCACATCAAAACTTTCAACCTGATCATTGATATTTGTTTTTGCTCCGGCAGATGCATTTACACCCAAACCTCTTCTTGCGAAAACATCCCAAATCATACATTTATCAGCCCCACCAGTGGTTGCTAAGTCTGCTGCCAAAATTGCATCTCTGCCGCTCACAAAAGTTGGACTACATTCCTGAAGCTTCAAACCGTCGGTAACAAGCTGCAGAACTTTTGTACTTCCATTCGTTGTATTGGCCATAACATCTGATGAATAACCATATTTCTCAGCATATTTCCAATGCAGATCCCACAACATTGATGCCCAAACGAAACCGATAGAATGTACGTTAGGTACCAGCTGGCCACTTGCATTGGTGAATTCCATTCCGTTAGTATCACCATAAGCGTAGTTATTGATTGCAAAATCGGGTGAATACTGTGCAGGTCTGATTCCCAGGCCATTTACGTCTTCGGTGATGGCGTAAGTTCCAATACCTCTTGGAACGGAAGCATTATCGTTAGGTCTGTTGGTTAGCATCAAAGCAAAAAAATCGGACCAACCTTCTCCCATTTGCTCCTTAGAGTTTGAAGAAGACAGGCAGGTATAACCGTTTCCTGTATTTCTGTTGGAAATTCCGTGGCCATATTCATGAATTACAATTCCATTATCGAAACTTCCGTCTCTAATTTTTTGTGTTGCAGGGTCATATTTCAAAGTTATATTTACAGTTTTTGTTGCCAGTAAATTTTTCATATATACTCCTTCGGAATTCTCGATCAAAACAGACGGAATTGTGATCGTAGCATCTACACCGGCCATTCCCGCTGTAGGAGCTGAAGTTGGCAAACTGTAAATGATTGCTGCCACTGCTCCAGCGTTCTGTGCATTTTTTACCTTAACCACGAAATCACAGGAACCTCTCTCAATTAATCCAATAAGTCCTGTTAGGGATCCTGCAGGAAGTGCGGTACATGCATCAAGAACCGGCGACAATTTTACGTCGGCTGTAACACCGGTTGGAGTAAGTGCAGGACCGAAAGTGGTTGATATATAATTCTGCACCTCTCTTCCCACTGCTTCCGCAGGAGCGTTATAGAACACCCGCTCCAAAACCGAAGGATTCCATAGATACATCTGCATTCTGGGTCTGGAACCATCTATAGGTGTTGCAAAATTTGCATTATCGGTACCGCCGCCATCCTGCGACTCCGCCTGAACATAATCATTTTGTGCTCCACCTTTACCATAGTTCCATGCCTGGAAATTTCTAGCAGTTTCTGTAAATCCTAAACGGTAAAAAATATCGTGAATTTTATTATTTACATAAAATAAATTAGTGGTAGAAGCATTCAGGTTTCCTGGTGTATTATTTACAATGAAAGGAAAATCAAAAACCCGTCCCGCTCCTCCTTCTGCATATGTCCCGGGAGAATTGGTGTTATTTTTATCATCATAAGCCATTACGTTATTGCCTCTTGTGGTGGTGAAAGTCCCTGCGAAAGTCCCGCCAGGAATTGTATGCCATCCTTCCGGAGAAGCATCGGCTAACCATGGATTTGAAACCAGAGATCTGCCACCGTGGCTAGGGCTTTCAATAGGCAATGCGAATACTCTGTAGCTTGCATCTAACGGCGCCATTGCGGCATCTGCTTTTGCGCTTTGAGCGAAATCGCTTGAAAATCCTTCAGGGGTATGCGATGCATAATCGTGGCTATAAGCATCATGATTGAAAGTACAGGAAAGCGTTAAGTTAACTTTGCTGAGAATTTCTCCCGTTCGGGCATCTGCCAGAATATCCCAGTAGTTAGAAGTACCTTTTTCTTCAAAAATATACTCGTGGCATAGTCTGAGGTCATTATTTTCTGTCTGAAAGTAGATCAAGCGGCTTTTTACGAACGGTACATCGAGATCAGCATCTTTGATACCGATAACCTGATAATTTGTGCTGTTTTTAAGTCCTAAGTGCTGGGCAACATTTGCAAAAACAGATTTGCTGCTCCCTGCTTCAGTCGGCTGGCTTGCACTGGCATAATTTTTCGCAAAACTGTCATTAAAAAAACTGATTTTCTGGTCTTTTACCAACGCCGTGCCTACTGCATTATATACGGGAATTCCTTGGTAAGACTGTTGGATTTTTACGACATCGGACTTCATGGATTTCGAAAAATCCTGATTGATAATCTCGAAATTTTTAAGATCGGCTTTCATGAATGTATTCTTTGCCGAAAGATGGTTCTGGATGATGGATTTGTAATCCTGTGCACCCACGCTTCCGAAAGAAAACATTAGAAATACTGCCGCAATTTTAAAAGGTAAATTTCTATTCTTCATATATATTAATTAATTGGCACCGAATTTATAAAAAATAACAATATGTTTTATTTTTTTAACACAAAAAAACGCCTCTTGTTACAGAGGCGTTATTTTTATGAAATTTAAAGGGAATTAGTTTCCTCCTTCCATTTTCTTTTTCAATTCTGCTAAAACATCTAAATCACCTAGAGTTGATTTTTCTTCGTTGCTTGAAGATCCCATTGGTTTGTTAGATGAAGAAGATTCTCTCACGTTTTTCTTTTCTTCGTCTCTGAAGATTCCTGTGTGAGATACTACTACTCTCTTGAATTCTTTGTTGAATTCGATTACTTTGAACTGTGCATCTTCACCTTTCTTGATTTTAGAACCGTCTTCTTTTTCTAATAATCTTGATGGGCAGAAAGCTTCAACTTCAGCATCTTCGAACTGAACCTGTGCTCCTTTATCGAAAACTTCAGTAGCTTTTCCTGCGTGTACGGTACCTTCAGCATATTTAGTTTCGAATTTATCCCAAGGATTTTCAAGAAGTTGTTTGTGGCCTAAAGAAAGTCTTCTTGCAGCTGTATCCAATTCTAGAACGATTACGTCTAATTTATCGCCAACCGCACAGAATTCTGATGGGTGCTTGATTTTCTTAGTCCAAGAAAGATCAGAGATGTAGATCAATCCGTCGATACCTTCTTCCAATTCTACAAACACACCGAAATTAGTAAAGTTTCTTACCGTTCCAACGTGCTTAGAACCTACAGGATATTTAGATTCGATATTTGACCAAGGATCCTGGCTAAGCTGCTTCATTCCTAAAGAGATTTTTCTGTCTTCTCTGTCAAGGGTTAAAACTTCTGCTTCTACCTCGTCACCTACTTTTACGAAATCTCCCGCGCTTCTCAAATGAGTAGACCAAGACATTTCAGAAACGTGAATTAATCCTTCAACACCTGGAGCAACCTCAACGAATGCACCGTAATCAGCAAGAACTACTACTTTTCCTTTAACTCTGTCACCAACTTTCATGTCAGCAGAAAGAGCATCCCAAGGATGAGCTTCTAATTGCTTCATACCTAACTGGATTCTTGTTTTCTCGTCATCGAAGTCAAGGATTACAACTTTTACCGTTTCACCGTCTGAAAGGATTTCAGATGGGTGGTTAACTCTAGACCAAGAAAGGTCGGTAATGTGGATCAATCCATCAACACCACCTAAGTCTACGAATACCCCGTAAGAAGTAATATTTTTAACAGTTCCTTCAAGAACCTGTCCTTTTTCTAACTGACCGATGATTTCTCTCTTCTGACCTTCAAGATCTGCTTCGATAAGCGCTTTGTGAGATACAACAACATTTTTGAACTCAGGGTTGATTTTCACAACTTTGAACTCCATTGTTTTACCTACGAACTGATCGTAATCTTTAATGGGCTTCACATCGATTTGAGAACCTGGTAAGAATGCTTCAATACCGTGAACGTCTACGATCATACCACCTTTAGTTCTTGATTTAACGAAACCGTTAACGATTTCTCCAGTTTCGTGAAGTTCGTTTACTCTGTCCCAAGCCTTAAGTGTTCTTGCTTTTTTATGAGAAAGCTGTAACTGTCCAGATTTGTCTTCTCTTCTGTCCACCATTACTTCCACTTCATCACCTACAGCAAGACCTTGGTTGTAACGGAATTCGTTTAGAGAAATAACTCCTTCAGATTTGAAGTTGATGTCAACAATCGCTTCTTTGTCGGTAAGTCTTACAACTTTTCCTACAAGTACGTCGTTATCCTGAAGGTTGTTAAGAGAGCCATTGTAGATTTCCTCTAAATCGCTTTTCTCTTTTCTTGCATCAGCATCTAATCCTGATTCGAAAGAATCCCAATCAAACTGTTCTGGTGCTACGTTTTGGTTTAATAAAACCTCTGCTGAATTTGTCTCTTTTGACATTTTCTAAAAATTTTGTATTCCTTCTTTTTCACTGCTTGGCTAAATGTGGTTCGTGAAAAATACGGAAGATGTTAGTTTTGAATATTTTAACTCAGCCAAATGCTCCCACAAAAAGTGGTGCAAAATTAAGAAATTATTTGATAATCACAATACTTACAGCTACTAAAATTGATAATATTAAGGTCTGCATTTTTTAGCAAAGCCCAATTCTTTTACCTTTGCAAAATGAATTTAGAATCAATCTATCAAAAACTGCAGATTCAGGATATGAATCAAATGCAGAAATCTACCTATACCGCGACTGAAAACGAGAACGATGTTATCCTCCTGTCTCCCACTGGATCAGGGAAAACGCTTGCTTTCTTATTTCCATTGCTTAGAAATCTGCAGAAAGATGTTTCAGGAATTCAGGCGATGGTAGTGGTTCCCGCCCGGGAACTTGCTTTGCAGATTGAGCAGGTTTTTAAAGCTATGGGGACCGATTTTAAAATCTCGATTTGCTACGGCGGACACGATAAAAAGATTGAAATCAATAATTTCAGAGAAGCACCTGCCCTATTAATTGGAACGCCGGGAAGAATTGCTTACCATTTAAGGAATAATAATTTCGATTCCTCCACCATTAAAACTTTGGTTTTAGACGAATTCGACAAAGCGCTTGAACTGGGCTTTGAAGAAGACATGAATTTCATTATTGAGGAATTAGAAAACTGTACTCAACGAATCCTTACCTCCGCCACAGCGATGGATAAAATTCCCGATTTTGTCGGATTGAAGAATGAAAAAACAATTAATTTCCTCAAAATTCACGATTCCAAACCTGATATTCAGTTGAGAAAAGTGATGACAACTGCTGAAGAAAAATTAGATACTTTATTTCACCTGATCTGTAAAATCGGAAACAAAAGAACACTGATATTCTGCAATCACCGTGACGCAGTAGACCGGATTTCCGAGCTTTTAAGAGAAAAAGGAATCGACCGCGAGACTTTTCACGGCGGAATGGAACAGGACGAAAGAGAACGCGCACTGCTGAAATTCAGAAATGATTCCGCAAGAATTTTGATCACTACCGATTTAGCTTCACGTGGACTGGATGTTCCTGAAGTTGAATCGATTGTTCATTACCAGTTACCGCCAAAAGAAGATGCTTTTATCCACAGAAACGGCCGAACCGCAAGAATGAATGCGAAAGGTTTTGCCTATTTAATAATGACTGAGGATGAAAACTTCCCTTTTATTAAAAACAATACGCCGGAAGAAAACATTTCAGAAAGCAACAGAGTTCCGGGAAAAACACCTTTTCAGACCGTTTACATCAGCGCCGGAAAAAAAGACAAAGTGAACAAAGTAGATATTGTTGGTTACCTCATTAAAAAAGGTGAACTTGAAAAAAGCGATATCGGTTTGATTGAAGTAAAAGACACGACGTCTTATGTTGCAGTTGACCGTAAAAAAGTAAAAGATTTACTGAAAAAATTAGCAAACGAAAAGTTAAAAGGAAAAAAAGTAAAAATGGAGGTTGCGTATTAACATTCTATCGCGAAAATTTTTAACTTTACAACGAGACATTTCCTTTTCTTATGAAACTCAACTTACCTGATAAACTTTATTATTCAATTGGCGAAGTAGCCAAAGCTTTCAATGTAAACGCTTCATTGATAAGATATTGGGAGCAGGAATTTCCCATAATTAAACCTAAAAAAAATAAAAAAGGAAACCGTTATTTTACTCCTGAAGACCTGAAAAACCTCCAGATTATTTATCATTTGGTTAAGGAAAAAGGTTACACGCTGGACGGCGCCAGGATTGCGCTCACAACCAATTCAAAAATTTCTGAGACGATCAGCATGATCGACCGACTGGAGTTTGTTAAAGCAGAACTTCAGAAACTCAAAGACTCGCTGGTTGACAAACCTGTAGAATAAAAAAGGGTGATTTCCTCATCTATTAAATAGTGATTTCATTATAACAGATAGGTGTTTTTCCCATCATTAAAGGGGTGTTTTCATCGTTCCAAAAGGGTGTTTTCGCTGTAACTCTTTGGTAATATTCATTTTATGTTTGCATAAAAGAATCTACCATGCGTTTACCTCTACAAATTTCGGCAGCAAAAAATTATTTTTTCGGCCTAGCCACCTCCGGTGCAATAATGATGGGTGGGCTATTTTATTTCAATCCGGATGATCAAGATCCTGATGTTCCGAATTCTTTGGAAACTGTAAAATATTCAGAACCCGAGAAGAGGATCCTTAATGAGTTCGATCCAAATGCGTTAACAGATAATGAATGGAAAAATTTAGGATTCTCAGAAAGACAGGTCGCTACAATCCTGAAATACAAAAATGTTGTGGGCGGCAAATTCACGTCAAAAGAACAACTGAAAAAATGTTACTCTATTTCTGAGGAAAAATTTGCGGAACTTGAACCCTATATTTTACTTCCCGAAAAATCTTCTTCAACCTCATATAGAGGGTTTAAAAGTTATCCTTCGCAAAATGGAGGTAATTACCAATACAAAACTTTTGAGAAAAAGACGCTGAAAATTCCCGGGAAATTTAATCCCGATCACTTTAGTACATACGATTTTGTGAAAATCGGTTTCACGGAGAATCAGGCTAATTCAATTATTAAGTATAGAAATTATCTTGGCGGCAGTTTCATCAGTAAAGAAAAATTTAAAGACTGCTTTATCATCAGCGAAGAAAATTACCGGAAAATGGAACCTTATCTTTTGCTTCCCCAGAAAACACCGGAAAACTTTGAGGTGAAAAACAGTTATGCCACAAAAAAAGCTGACAAGCCGAATTTTTCTTATGAAAGTTTTGATCCTAATCTAACGGACCTTGAGGGCTGGAGAAAACTTGGATTCTCCGAAAAACAGGCGCAGGTCATCATCAATTACAGAGACCGAAACTTGAAAGGCAGTTTTAAAAATCTTGAAGACATTGCAAGATGCTTTGTAATTTCAGAAGAAAAATTTGAAGAAATGAAACCTTTCATCGTATTAAATCCTGAAAATTTTAAAACGACATCGACGTTTAAGAATTCAAATTCTGTAGCTGCCAAAACTGCTGATCCGGATATAAAAACAGACTTTTCGAAAATCGATGTTAACCAGATTACGTTTAACCAGCTTCTGGAATTTGGTTTTGATGAAAAAAGTGCCGCCATGATGCTGAGTTACCGCAAAAAGCTCGGTGGATTTGCTAACAGACAACAGATTGTTGACACTTATGATATTGATAAGAATCTAGCCCAAAAACTCATTGAAACTGCCCATCTAGATGTTTCTAAAATAGCCAAGTACACTTTGGCTGATGCGCCGGAAGAATGGCTGAAAACTCATCCGTATTTCAAATATTCTGCGGATAAAATTATTTACCACAGAATTACTGTTCGCGATGACAAAAAGATTTGGAAACTTCTGAAAACAAAACCGGAATACGAAGCAAGAATGAGATTGTACCTAAGATAGTTCGCAAAGAATTACAAAAAAACTCCTCAAAAAAATAATGAGGAGTTTTAATATAGTTTATTGAAAATATTATTGTTTGATGAATTTCAAAGTGAACTCATCAATTTTCAAAAGGTATACACCAGATTTCAAATCTCCAACATCCAGAGCGTTGGTGTTTTTGAATGGCTGATTTTTCACGTTCAAAAGTTTTCCAGATAAATCTATCACAGAAATCTGCTTCACGTTCTGAAGTTGATTTCCTTTAATATACAACGTGCTTCCAACAACAGGATTCGGGTAAACTGAATATGGTGCTGAACTATTGGCGTTTACAGAATTGGTGGCTAAACTTCCCAGATCTTCACAATAATCAGTCGGCTTAATTTGCCATTCAGACAGCGTAAAAGTTGAATTTGGCTGATTTACCGCTGCAGACCTGTATAGGGAAACATCCCCGAGCGTTTCATAATTATTAAGATTTGGGGTACCAATTGCATCTACTGTGGTAGAAGCGTATCTGAGTTCGAGATATTGACTTCCGGAGTAAGTTAGCTGGGGAGCAGCAGTTACAAATCTTGCCTCCTCATTAGTAATACAGCTGAAATTAGCGTTAGGATTCAGTACCACAAAGGTTTCGTTATCCTGCACCATTCCTTCAAGTTCATAAGGATCAGGAAAATAGTAGTTACCTGCACTACTGTTATAAAACTGAACGCTAAGCCTGTACTTATTTAAATTAACCGGATGACCGGTTTTATTGTTAATTTCTATCGCCTTATTATTTAAGCTTCCCTCCAGATATTTGGTAATCATTAAATCTTTAGCATAGATATCATTTGCAAGTGTAGTAACAGTAATAAGATTACTGTCAGGAGATTCCAAATACCCGTTATCATAAGCTTTAACTGTAAAATTATACGACGCTGATGGTTCCAGGTGGTCGATCGTAATGCTTGTATTTTTTGTAGTGGCTACTAAAACACCATTCTGATATATCTTATAACCAAGCAAATCACTATCGGCCGGTGCTGACCATGATAAATTTAAAAAGTAAGCGCTGGTTTGCTGAAGATTTAAATTTACTGGTGGCTGAGGAGCGCTGCCATCTGGTGTTTGCGTCCAAATTATATTAACCCATTCCGGGTGATCAATAAACGGATTGCGGTTTTTCTGTATCGAGTAAACAGCATTATTCCTATCGATCTCTTTCTGTGAAACCGGGTCCTGGTTATGCCATTGCATAAGCAGGTTAATATACCAGTTTTCAAAAGCTTTTTCCTCGGTACCATCAAGTGGGCTTCTGTCGTTTGCCGCTGAAGTTCCGTTAAAATAATTAAACGAGCTTAACTTCCCCTCATATCTTACCGAAAAATAAAGAAGGCTTCTTGCGACATCTCCTTTGAATTCATCAATCGGCTCATATACTCTTCCCGTATATCCCGATCCCGGCGTACCGTTATTGCTTATTTTGGATCCGTTTGTAAATGTGTAATGGTTTGTACTGCCTGCTTTACCATAAGGATAATTGCTCCGTAGCTGATTAATTCTTGCATCCGTAGGAATCACATAAAACATATCAGAATACATCGGGTAATTACTGTTGAATGTACTTTGGGGCATCATATGCTCTCTGTTCCATCCCTGCCCTTCAGCGTTTGCGGAGCCAATAATGTTAGCTGTCGTATATTCATAGGAATCAGGACCATCTGGTATTTCCGAATAAATATCCAGAAGGATGGTGGTATTACTTGCGGTGTGGTCGTAATAGCGGTCTAAATCGGTTTGATTATAAAATGCAGTTAAATCCCCATAGTGCCAGTTGATGTTTTTAGCCGAGATAATTTCGTGCAGTTTTGTCTTAAGAGCGTAACCGCTGAGTGCAGAAGCTCCGTCATAATAGTCCGCAGGAATCTGAGCAAAACTTAAAACAGGTATAAAGGCAGACAGAAATAAAAGTCTTTTCATAGATATTATATTAAAGAGTGCTAATTTACGGATTTAACTTGCGTGAAATGAGGAATTAAAGGTAATTTAAAAAATATATTTTCAGACTAAATCATTTTAATTATCTTTGAAAACAAATACTATATATGAATACTGAGACTTTGCACAACCTTAATATGATTGCAGAAACTGCTAAGGAATTCGCAGAAAAAAATATCCGCCCGAACATTATGGACTGGGACGAAAGCCAGACTTTTCCGGTAGAACTTTTCCACAGAATGGGCGAAATGGGCTTTATGGGAATTGTGATTCCAGAAGAATATGGCGGTTCCGGAATGGGGTATCATGAATATGTAACTATTTTAGATGAAATCTCTCAGGTAGACCCTTCAATCGGACTTTCGCTTGCAGCACACAACTCACTTTGCACGAATCATATTTATGAATTCGGAAATGAAGAGCAGCGTCACAAGTGGCTCCCGCAGTTGGCATCAGGTAAAGTTATCGGTGCATGGGGATTAACTGAACACAATACAGGATCCGATTCCGGAGGAATGAGTACCACCGCAGTTAAAGACGGTGAAGAATGGGTTTTAAACGGTGCAAAAAACTTTATCACTCACGCGATCTCCGGAGACATTGCTGTAGTAATGACAAGAACCGGTGAGAAAGGTGCGAAAAATAATTCAACAGCATTTGTTTTAGAAAAAGGAATGCCCGGTTTTTCGTCAGGAAAAAAAGAAAATAAATTAGGCATGCGTGCTTCTGAAACCGCAGAATTAATTTTCGATAATGTGAGAGTTCCTGATGCAAACAGATTGGGCGAAGTTGGTTCAGGCTTCAAACAGGCCATGAAAATTTTAGATGGCGGACGAATCTCGATTGCAGCCTTAAGTCTAGGAATTGCACGTGGAGCTTACAAAGCCGCGTTAAAATATTCACTGGAAAGACACCAGTTCGGGAAAGCGATTAACCAGTTTCAGGCAATTAATTTCATGCTCGCAGATATGGCGACGGAAATTGACGCTTCCGAACTGCTTATACAGCGTGCTGCAACGCTAAAAAACGCTAAAAAACCGATGACTAAAGAAGGAGCGATGGCAAAACTTTATTCATCTGAAGCCTGCGTAAGAATCGCAAATAACGGTGTGCAGATTTTTGGAGGTTATGGTTACACCAAAGATTTCCCGGCGGAGAAGTTTTACAGAGATGCAAAACTATGTACAATTGGCGAAGGAACTTCAGAAATTCAGAAATTGGTAATCGGAAGAGAAATTTCTAAATAATTATCAGGTACAAAATTTTAAAAAGCATCCGTTTTGGATGCTTTTTACTTTGAAGACTCGCGCGACCCCAAATTCCGTAAGAGTTTTGAAATTTTAATTTTTATATTTGTTCAAATTAAACAGTAATGAATAAAATCGATGCACTGAACCAGGTGGCAGAATTTCACAAAACCTTTAATGCTCCTGTTTTAGATCAGCCGCAAATTCCTTCAAAGGAACGCTGTGAGTTAAGAATTTCTCTGCTGCAGGAAGAATTAAATGAGTTAAAAGAAGCCATTGCCGACAACAATATTGTAGAAATCGCTGACGCACTTTGTGATCTGCAGTATGTTTTGAGTGGTGCTGTTTTAGAATTCGGTTTAGGTGAAAAGTTTGTCGAACTGTTTAACGAAGTTCAGCGCTCTAACATGTCTAAAGCGTGTGCAAATCAGCAGGAAGCCGATGAAACCATTGCATTTTACCAGGCTAAAGGCGAAGAAGCATTCTCAGAAGCATCTGGAGACAAAATCAATGTTCACCGGAAATCTGATTATAAAGTACTTAAAAACAAATACTACTCTCCCGCCAATCTTAAATCCATTTTAGAACAGAATTAAAGCCTTTGAATCAAAATTCCTAATTTCATTATGAATAAATTAACCAAAACCATATTCCTTTCCGCCGCATTCCTTCTTACAATGCAATCCTGCGAGGCGCAGAAAATAGTTGTAAACCGCGAAGTTGAAACGACCAATGACGGAAAAATGCTCCTTGGACATCAGACAAAAGATCAGCTCCTGAAAGCGCCCTACAGCGACTGGTATATAAAAGAGCACGACGAATACACCATTGACAAGAAAACGGTAGAAGAACTTAAAAAAGAAAAGCTGAGCTCATACAATCTGATCGTAGCATTGGGAACATGGTGTGGCGACAGTCATCGTGAAGTTCCAAGATTAATGAAGATTTTAGAAAGCGTTAACTACCCAGAGCAAAAACTTACACTTATTGCCGTAAACCGGAAAAAAGAAGCTCCCGGAGGCGAAGAAGGAATATATAACATTCAGCGGGTCCCTACCATTATTGTACAGAAATATGGCAAAGAAATTGGTAGAATCATCGAGAGTCCGGCTACAGGTTATCTTGAAAGAGATTTACTTGAGATCATAAAGAAAGACAACACTTCACTTAAAGATTTATTAAAGTAATTGAAAACGAACCAAAAAATCCTGCCTTTTGTATTAGGTGCAGCCTTAGTGCTGTTCATCGTATTAATATGGAATGCAGTCACGAAAAAACAGGAAGATAAAGTTCAGAACGATTTCTACATTATTACCAACCAGATCCGGAAAATGAATAAGATGGTGGTGATGGAACAGGATTTTTCGAGCATGCAGAAAACCAAAATCACATCAGAACTTCTTGGCGGGATGCTTCCCAATATCGAAAAAGAGCTTATCACCTTCACCAAAACAAATGCGCAGGTTACCTATGATCTGAACAAAATGAAACTGGAAGTGGATTCGGCAAACAAAAAGCTCATCATTAAAGAACTTCCCAATGCTGAAATACGGATTATCCCGAGTGTTGAAATTCAGTCGATGGATGATTCTTTTATCGACCGTTTTAACCAGAAAGACCTGCAGAAAATTACAAAATCTGCGAAAGACAACGCCTATAAAACTGTAAACCAAAACCGCCTCCGCGACGAAGGCAGAAAACAGCTTCTGGAAAATCTTGATAATATATTTGTTTTGGCAAAGGCTTTGAATTATAAAATCGAAGACCAAACCGGTCAAATCGATACTTCAAAATTCTAAAAGCAAAAATTATGGAAAAAGATAAAGACAAAACAAAACAGGCAGAAATAAAAAAACAAAATCAGGATCTTCCCAACATCCCGGCCTCTTCAGAAAAAATCACTTCCGGAGAAACCGCTGAACGGGAGATTAAACACACCTCTAAACTTCATAAAGACGGTAAAACAGATAATACTGATAAAAGCGGAAATTAATTTCCGCTTTTATTTTTGCTTGTCTTAACTACTTTGTTAATAAAAGTTAAGCGCAGTTACAACGCTCTATATATTATGTTAAATAGTTTTAAAGTTTTTACACCAAACGTATTATGTCACAGTTTTTGATTCCAACATTTTACCAAATCACAACTATTAACATTAAAACTTTGAATTATGCCTTACACCATCGTGGGAATGTTCCCAACCAACGAAGCAGCCGACCAGGCATCAGACAGACTCGATAATGCCGGATTCGAAAAAGAAGATTACAAAGTCTCCCGCTACTCAACTACCGGAAATTACGATCCGGAATTCGGGTATGATTACGAAGAAGACGAAAAAACGAGTGGATTCTGGAACTGGCTTTTCAGTGATGATGATACCACCAAAAACAAATACAGTTATGCTGCAACCAAAAGCAATCTGGTAACGGTATATACCGATGATGCTGAACGTGCAGAGAAAGCCCGTGATATCATGAACGAACAGGGAGCCTTAGATGTAAATGATTTTACAAAAGACCGATATTCAGGGGAATCTGATTCTGCAAATCATTTATCTTCCGATGAGCGCGCAAGAATCATCAATAAAGCGAAAAATAATCTTTATATGACAGATGACAACAGAAATTACAGTTTCCGAAACCGGGGCATGTCCAATGATATGGATTCTCTCGGGAGTCGCGACACTTTTTAAATACAACGTTTCATAATTTTGCAGTCCGGTTTCAACATTTGTTGGAGCCGGATTTTTTATGAGCAACAAATAATATCTTCTTTTATAAATCCCACCCGCTTTCCACTTCAATCTTTTTTTGCTGCGCAAAAAAAGGATTTCCGTTACAATCGGGGCTAGAATCCAATTTTAGTTTTTTTCCACAGTTCTTTTGTATACCGTCAAAAAACATTCAGAATTATAAAACCACAGAAATAAAAATTCACAGAAAATCCGTACTTTTGCAACTTAAATTTGTAGTTCACAATGGTAAAAATCACTCTTCCCGACGGAAGCATCAGAGAATTTGAAAGCGCAGTAAGCGCCCTGGAAGTAGCAAAATCAATCAGCGAAGGCTTGGCAAGAAACACCATTTCCGCTGTAGTAAACGGAACCCAGGTTGAAATTACCACGCCAATAACCACAGATTCTACCCTTCAGCTTCTCACTTGGAACGATGATTTGGGGAAAAAAGCATTCTGGCACTCCTCTGCTCACCTATTGGCGCAGGCGATTATGGAATTTTACCCCAACGCAAAATTAACCATTGGTCCGGCAATCGAGAGCGGATTTTATTACGACGTAGATTTCGGCGACGAAAGTCTGTCGGAAAAAGATTTCGAGAAAATCGAAAAGAAAATGCTCGAGAACGCAAAGAAAGATGCAACGTTCAGCCTCTACTCGGTCTCAAAAGCCGACGCTTTGAAAGAATATGCTGACAATCCCTATAAAACCGAACTCATCACTAACCTGAATGATGGTGAGATTACTTTCTGTACTCACGATAATTTTACAGATTTATGCCGTGGTGGACATATTCCGGCGACCGGAATCGTAAAAGCAGTAAAGATCTTAAACGCTGCAGGTGCTTACTGGAGAGGCGATGAGAAAAACAAACAACTTACCAGAGTTTACGGAATTTCTTTCCCGAAACAGAAAGAATTAACCGAATATTTAGAAAGACTCGAAGAAGCAAAACGACGCGATCACAGAAAACTGGGGAAAGAACTAGGAATTTTTGCCTTCTCGGAAAAAGTGGGAGCCGGATTACCGCTTTGGTTACCAAAAGGAACCGCGCTCAGAAAAAAACTCGAAAACTTTTTATCGGAAGCACAGAAAAAATCTGGGTACGAATTCGTAATGACTCCTCATATCGGTGCGAAAGAACTATATGTGACTTCAGGACACTGGGATAAATATGGTGCCGACAGTTTTCAGCCCATCAAAACACCAAACGAAGGGGAAGAATTTATGTTAAAACCAATGAACTGCCCGCATCACTGCGAAATCTACAAAGTTGGGCAATGGTCTTACAAAGATCTGCCAAAGCGTTTTGCAGAATTCGGAACCGTTTACAGATACGAACAATCCGGGGAACTGCACGGTTTAACAAGAGTTCGCGGATTTACTCAGGACGATGCGCACCTTTTCTGTACTCCGGATCAGCTTTTGGCTGAATTCGAAAATGTAATTGATTTGACACTGTATGTTTTCAAATCTTTAGGATTTGAAGATTTTGTTACCCAGATTTCTTTACGAGATCCGGATAATAAAGAAAAATATATCGGTTCTGATGAGAACTGGAAAAAAGCTGAGGATGCCATCATTCAGGCAGCCGAGAAAAAAGGTCTTAAAACACGAGTTGAATATGGCGAAGCTGCATTCTACGGTCCTAAACTAGATTTCATGGTGAAAGATGCGCTGGGCAGAAGCTGGCAGTTGGGAACCATTCAGGTAGATTATAATTTACCTGAAAGATTTGATTTATGGTACATCGGAAGCGATAACGAAAAACACAGACCGGTGATGATTCACCGTGCACCGTTCGGTTCTATGGAAAGATTCATCGCCATCTTATTGGAAAACACAGCCGGAGATTTTCCGCTTTGGCTCGCTCCGGATCAGTTTACGATTTTGCCCATCAGTGAAAAATATGTGGATTATGCAAAAAAAGTTTCACAATTGCTGGAAAATCACGATATTTGCGGCTTGATTGACGACAGAAATGAGAAAACGGGTAAAAAAATCCGTGATGCTGAGTTGAAAAAACTACCATTCATGCTGGTTGTAGGTGAGAATGAGGAACTTAACAACACGATTTCTGTTAGAAGAAGAGGTGAAGGAGATTTAGGCGCAATGAGCATTGAGGATTTCATTTCTTACTTCAAAAAAGAATCAAAAATTTAAAATTAACTTTAAAATTTAACACCATAGCACAGAAATTCAATTACCGAGGTAGAGGCCCACAGCGGCGCGTACAGGAAGATTTGCACCAGATCAATGAAAAGATCCGTGCGAAAGAAGTACGTTTGGTCGGTGATAACGTAGAGCCGGGAGTTTATCCTTTAGCGAAAGCATTAGAAATTGCCAAAGACCAGGAACTGGATTTGGTGGTGATTTCCGACAAAGCTGAACCATATATTTCCAGAATTCTGGATTATAAAAAATTCCTTTACGAGCAGAAAAAAAAGACCAAAGAATTAAAGGCCAAGCAGGTTAAAGTTGTTGTAAAAGAGATAAGATTCGGTCCTCAGACTGATGATCACGATTACGATTTCAAGAAAAAACATGCTGAAAAATTTCTGGAGGAGGGATCTAAACTGAAAACTTATGTTTTCTTCAAAGGCCGTTCGATCATCTTCAAGGATCAGGGAGAAATTCTTCTTTTAAAACTGGCTCAGGAGCTGGAACATGTAGGAAAAGTTGATCAGCTGCCTAAATTAGAAGGTAAAAGAATGATTATGATGATGAGCCCGAAAAAGCCGGCGAAATAGACATCATCAGTTAAATCATTAACAAGATATTGATAACAAAAAGATAAAATTAAGCAAAAATGCCAAAATTAAAAACTAAATCAGGTGCTAAGAAGCGTTTTAAGCTTACCGGAACCGGTAAGATTAAAAGAAAAGGTGCTTTCAAAAGCCACATCTTGACGAAAAAAGAAACGAAGCAGAAGAGAAATCTTACGCAAACTTCTTA
The DNA here is from genome assembly GCF_024171485.1 of Chryseobacterium sp. HSC-36S06. Taxonomy (GTDB): domain Bacteria; phylum Bacteroidota; class Bacteroidia; order Flavobacteriales; family Weeksellaceae; genus Kaistella. Next base: position 170,803 of record NZ_JALJZX010000002.1, on the reverse strand, counting down.
CGTTGCTACTGTGGATGAGAAAAGCGTTCTTCGTCAATTAGCCATTAAGTAGTTTTTATAAATCAACCGGTTTATAAGAATTCAAAAAAATTCAGAAAATTTAACCCTGAAACGGAGCATACAAGTGTAATGAAATAAATTACCGCCCTTTTCAAAAAAACAATGTAAATTATGCCAAGATCAGTAAATGCAGTAGCTTCCAGAGCTCGCAGAAAAAAAGTAATGAAGCAGGCTAAAGGTTTTTTCGGTAGAAGAAAAAATGTTTGGACTGTAGCTAAAAACGCCGTACAAAAAGCAATGCAATATGCTTACCGCGGTAGAAAAGAGAAAAAAAGAAATTTCAGAAGCCTTTGGATTACGCGTATTAACGCTGGTGCAAGAGAACACGGAATGTCTTACTCCCAATTTATGGGCGCTCTAAAAAGCAACAACATCGAACTGAACAGAAAAGTTTTAGCAGATTTAGCAATGAATCACCCTGAAGCTTTCAAAGCAGTTGTAGATCAAATCAAATAAATGTAAAATTTTTTGTTATCAATTATAAATCCCGTACAATATTGTATGGGATTTTTTATTAGTTTTGACCAACTTATAATAAAATGAAGAAGCTTTTTATCTTTTCAGCGTTATGCATTTCAATGCTCCATTCAGCGCAAACCTTTGTGCAGGCCTATCAAAACAGAATCAACCAGATTACTCAAACCAATATCAACAACTATCTTACTGAATTTGCAGCGTTAGGTGTGAAAACGACAGGAAGCACTAACAACAATAATACATTCCTCTGGCTGAAAAATAAATATCTTGCGTTTGGATATACAGACGCTCAGATTTCGGAGAATGCTTTCACTTATAATGGCGCTACCACGAAGAATTTTATTCTGACTAAAACCGGGACTAAATATCCAAATATTTTTGTGATTGTGTGCGGACATTACGATACCATAGCCGGACCAGGTGTTAATGATAACGGAAGCGGAACTTCGGTGATCCTTGAAATGGCTAGAATCCTAAAAGATGTTCCTACCGAATATTCCATCAAATTCATCAATTTCACGGGCGAAGAACAAGGACTTCGCGGAAGCCAGAATTATGTGAATACCGTTGTAAATGCCACCAATCCTAAAATGAATATTAAAGTTGTTTTCAATATTGATCAGGTCGGAGGTGTTGCCGGAGAAGTTAACAACAAAATCACCTGTGAGCGCGATACTAATAACAATCCTGCAACAAACAATGCTTCATCCAACACAATTACCCAACAACTGATGAATTGTGTTTCGCTTTATTCGCCGCTACAGCCCAACTTATCTTACGCTTACGGCTCAGATTACATGCCTTTCCAGTCGAACGGCGAAATAATTACAGGTTTTTATGAATTTAATGAAAGTACCAGACCGCATTCTCCCGGCGATACTTATGCGAATATGGATCCTGTATTCGTATTTAATGTAACCAAGGCTGCTTTGGGAGCTGTTCAGCATTTCGCGACTGCAGACATTACTACCCTTTCAATAAATGACTGCCCGCCGGAAAAAATGCTGCAGTCTTTGCGGATTTATCCGAACCCGGTATCAGATTTAATAAATATTGAAATGCTGAATACGAACTTAAAGGACTTTTCATTCAGCATTACTGACCTGTCAGGAAAACTTCTCATCCAATATGAAAACTCAAAAAAAATTGATGTTTCTAAACTTTCCAACGGAATTTATTTCGGAACGATGACAGTTGAGGACCAGAAACTGACTAAGAAAATCGTCATTTCAAAATAGTTAAAGGGAATGAATAACTTAAGTTATTTAACACCTCAAAACTTCGCTATAAACATTCATCAACTCCCTGGCAATATTTTCATCGGTGAATCTTTGAACATATTCTAAACCTTTTTCTGCACGCCTTTTCCGTTCTGCTTTATTATTCCAGAGAAATAAAATTTTTGACTTAAGGTCTTCCATTTGATACGGATTGACGTAAAGTGACTCAGGACCGCCAGCTTCCGGAAGAGAACTGGTATTGCCTGTAATTACAGCAGTTCCCGAGAAAAGCGCTTCTATCACAGGAATCCCGAAACCTTCGAAAAAACTCGGATATACAAAAATTTTAGAAAGCTTATAGATTGCAGCCAATTCTTCCATCGAAACATTTTCAAGGAAAATAACTTGGTTAAGCAGTTTATTTTTCTTAATGAATTTCTGAACTTTATTGAAATATTTGGTCTTTTTTCCAATGACAACCAACGGAATTTCTGTTCCGTTAATTGCTTTTACAATATTCAAAAGATTCTTTCTTTCCTCAATGGTTCCGACATTTAGGACAAACTTTTCTGGAAGGTTAAATTTTTCTTTTACTGAATTTAAAAATTCAGGAGACTGAATTTCTTTAAATGACTGATGACAACCCTGGTAAACAACACGAATTTTGCTTTCAGGTACTTTCAGGTACTTAATGATATCGCGTTTGGTCTGCTCAGAAATTGCAATGATCAAATCTGCCTGTTCCGAAGCTTTCCCGAATTTCCAAAAATGAATTTTGCGGTCGAAAAAACTGTAATATTGCGGAAATCTCAGGAAAATCAAATCATGAATGGTGACCACTTTTTTTATGGACTTATTATTCCATTTTAGAGGAAGCTCGCCTGAAAGTCCGTGGAAAATATCAGCATCTGCATTTTGAGCGTCCTTTCCCATCTTAAACTGCCTTGAAAGGTTTCCTTTTGATACTACTCTGAACGAGAGATTTGGGAGATTTAAAATCTCCTTTCCTCTTTCTGATTGATTTTTATTGAAAAGAATGTATCGATTTTCAGGAAAATAAATCGCTAAAATCCGAACCAGATCCCGGGAATAATTCCCCAGCCCCGATCCGTTATTGAAAAAACGTTTACCGTCGAATGCAATTTTCATTATTCAGCAGGCTTAATAATATCTTGTGTCAGTTGTTTTCTCTTCCAGTGTTCAGATCTTTTGGAATATAAAAAAAACTTGCCGAATTTGTACTTGAATTTTAAATAGCCTCGGTATTCAATACCATCAAAAATCCGGTAAGGAACATCGGGGTTTTCCACAAGACACTCATTTATTGCTTTAGAAAATGCGGTGGGACCAGTGGTGGCGTGTACATCATTTGGAAATTTGTGCAGCTGGATATTTTCTAAAACCTGCTCCAAAGTTTTCTTAAGAAACGGATGACCCTTATCGAAAATCAGGCCCCACTGACAATACAACCCAATGTGTCTTTCTGCACTTATTAAAGCGACATCGGTTGGTAAAATAAGTTTTCGCAACGGTTTAGACATTCCACTGTCAATATCCAAATAAATTCCTCCGTTTATATAAAGGATAGCATACCGAAAAAAATCAGCTTTCGCTGCACCAATCGTCAACTGATTATACGCTTTTAAATATTCTGAGGAAAAATTTTCCTGAAAAAAAACCTGAATATCATTATCATCATAAAGATAATATTGATATTCAGGATTCATCCTTTTCATATTCCAAATATGCCATCTGGTAATCAATGGCAATTTTTTAGTTTTAAAAGTCTGAAAAATATTTTTCGGAATACTCATGTTGAAAGAAATTATACGGAGACATTATTTTCCCTTAAAGCATCGTTCAGAGATGTTTTTTTGTCGGTAGATTCTTTACGCTGCCCAATGATTAAAGCACAAGGAACCTGATATTCGCCAGCCGGGAACTGCTTGGTATAACTTCCGGGAATTACTACAGAACGCGCCGGAACTCTCCCTTTAATTTCAACAGGTTCAGGTCCGGTAACGTCGATGATTTTGGTGGAAGCAGTAAGCACAACATTCGCGCCCAAAACTGCTTCTTTCTCTACATGAACGCCTTCTACAACAATACATCTAGAACCCACAAAAACATTGTCTTCTATAATTACTGGTGCCGCTTGCAGTGGTTCTAAAACACCGCCAATTCCAACACCACCGCTCAAATGCACATCTTTTCCGATTTGTGCGCAGCTGCCAACAGTAGCCCAGGTATCCACCATGGTTCCGGAATCTACATACGCACCAATATTCACGTAAGAAGGCATCAGAATTACTCCGGATGCAATGAACGCACCTTCTCTTGCTACAGCATGAGGAACAACACGCACTCCTTTTTCAGCGTAATTTCTCTTTAAAGGCATTTTGTCGTGAAATTCGAATGGTCCAACCTCAATGGTTTCCATTTTTTGGATCGGGAAATACATTACCACGGCTTTCTTTACCCATTCGTTCACCTTCCAGCCGTTTTCAGTAGGTTCCGCAACACGAAGTTCACCCAGATCCAGCTGACGGATTACCTCACGGATGGATTTCTGGCTTTCTTCGTCTTTTAAAAGTTCACGGTTATCCCAGATATTTTCAATAGTTTGCTGTAACATAATTTGATTGCTTTGTATAAATTTTATTGGCGCAAATTTACAAAACTCTTCGGGCGAAAAGATAAGCTTTGTTCCAATATTTTTCGTTAAGTGAGGAAATAATCACGCCTTTGGAAGTGGATGCATGAATGAACTTTACTTCGCCATTATTCCCAATATCGTGTACAATCCCCACATGAGAAACCCGGCTGCCGCCCGCGGTGGCAAAAAAAACCAAATCGCCAGGCTTTGTATCGCGAATATTTACCTGTCTACCAACAGTGGACTGGTCTTGGGAACGGCGCGGCAATTTAGTATTGTTTTCATTGAAAACCTTAGTAACTAAACCGGAACAGTCAAAGCCTGCAGAAGTATTTCCCGCATATTTGTAAGGAGCGCCGAGATATTTCTGAGCATCTTTCAGGATATCCTGAATCTGACCGTTCACTTTTCCGGAAAAATTAGATTCCAGTGATTTAAGATCGGGAGTTTTCTTAACGGTTTTGGTAGGAACACTTCTTTTAACAACAACCGGTTTTGAAGTTCCACAGGAAACTACAAAAAGCAATGCAAGGATTGCAAATAAAACGTTTTTCATTTTTAACAGTGAGGGTTTCCCAAAAATAGTAAAATTATTTACAATCTGACAAAAAATTCCCAAAATTTCCTTTGTTATCCAGTGTTTTTAAAGATTTCTCTCTTACCATTCATTCATTTTCAAAAAAAGGAATTATATTTAAAACTCAATTACAAAAAATGACCATTTCTGAACTTAAGCAGTTTTCTAAACAACAACTCTCCGAAATTTACACCAACTCCGAAAGCGGCGAACTGTTCTCCATCTTTTGCAGCAGTATTTTGGGAATGGATAAATTTGAATTGAGAAATTCGCAGGAAAAATCCGTTCCAGAAGAACAAGCCAAAGCCTTTGAAAAGTTAATCTGTGAATTAAAAACCGGAAAACCTTATCAGCAAATCCTTGGCGAGACCGAATTTTATAGCCTAAAATTTTTCGTGGATGAAAACGTACTGATTCCGAGACCGGAAACAGAAGAACTTTTGGAACTGACAATCTCCGAAATTCAGAAACGTAATTTAAAGGATACTAAAATTCTTGACATTGGAACCGGTAGCGGAATTATCCCAATAGTTTTGAAAAATAAATTTCCACAAGCGAAGGTTTCAGCGATTGATTATTCCCAAAAAGCCCTGGAAACAGCGAAGAAAAATGCGGATTTCCATAAGCTTGATATTAATTTCATTCACCAGAATTATCTGGAAGAAAATTTATCTGAAGTTTACGATATTATCATTTCGAATCCGCCCTATATCGGAATGGATGAAGAAAGTGAAATTGCGGATTCGGTTAAGGAATTCGAGCCTAAAATGGCGCTCTTCTCACCTACTTCGAATCCGTTGATTTTCTACGAAAAAATCGCTGATGACTGCAAAAATCATCTTGCAGAAAACGGAATGGTTTTTCTGGAAATCAATCAGAAGTTAGGTAACGAAACTAAGGCGCTTTTTACGGATGTTTTATCTGAAGTGTATCTTGTAAAAGATATTTCAGGAAATGACCGGTTTGTTTTTGGGAAGAAATAAAGCGTCAGTTCGGGCGCGAGCGAAGCGAGCGTCAATAAGTGTAATTATAAATCCTTGGGCGAAAACCGACAGCAATTCTAGCCCCGGTTGAAGTGAAAATCCTTTTTTGCGCAAGCGAAGCGAGCGTAAAAAAGATTGTAGCGGAAAACGGGACCACTTTCCAAAAGAAGAAATCCGTTTTGTTGCTCTTAAAATTATCCTATTTTCTTTTTCACAAAGACCATATATGCCATATAAATAAGTGGCAGCGCCATGATACCCAGGAAAAGTGAATTTTCAATAGCTCGTTCTGGCTGCAATGCGACTGCGTAAACCAATCCGAAAAAAGCTCCGCCCATATGAGCAGCATGACCGATATTATCATGTTGACGCGGATTCAGCATGCTGTAAACAGAATATCCGAAATATAACAATCCGAAAATGTATCCCGGAATCGGAATTGGTATGAAGAAGAAATAGATTCCCAAGTCAGGAATCATCGCAATCGACGCGAATAGAATCCCCGAAACTCCGCCACTTGCACCAATTGCTGAATACCATGACTGGTTCTGATACAAATACAGCGAAAAAAGATTTCCTAAAAGAATTGACCCAAAGTATACCAACAAAAAACCTACTTCACCAAAAGCCTGCAAAACAATTGGGCCGAAGAAATACAGCGTCATCATGTTGAACAACAAATGCATGAAGTCTCCATGAAGAAAACCTGCAGAAATTAACCGTACATACTCCTTATTGCCGCGAATTGCGCCAACATTGAATTTATATTTCTCGAAAAGCTGGTGATTATTGAATCCGAAATAACTGAAAAGGGCTGTTGCCGCAATAATAACGATTAATAATGTGCTCATAATTTAATTATAATAAAAAAGTCTCAGATTAACCGAAACTTTGTTTATACTATTTCTGAAGTTAAACTTCTGGCGATTAATTTTTCGTGCATGGGTTTCAGAACCTCTAAGCTGCCGGTTTTCACCGTACATTTTCCTTTGTAATGAACCAGTATTGTACACTGTTCGGCCTGCTCCAAAGTGTGTCCGCAGATTTCGACGAGTGCTTCAATAACATCATCGAAGGTGTTTACATCATCATTCCAGAGCACGAGTTTGTACACTTCATCTTCTTTTTCCAGCAGCGCGACTTCTTCGTCGTACTCCCGCTGCGGCTTTTCGTAATCGTGAACTGAATTATTTATATAAAATCTGCTCATTTCTCTTTGCTTAAATTTCACCAAGTTCGTCGGCCAAATCATTCAGAATATTGGGTTCCTCGAAAACAAGTTCCACAAGATCCACACTTTTATTCTGCATTTTAAGGATTTTTACGTGATAGCTGTTAATAGTAAATTCCTGATTTTCTTCCGGAATTTCTTCCAGTTCGTGAAGGATAAACCCGGCCAGCGTATTGTATTCACCATCTTCTGAAAGAGGGAATAGTTTAGGTAAATGTTCGTTAATCTCATCCAAAGGCTGCGTCGCCTGCACCCAGTAAACATTTTCGCCTACTTTCTCCACGATTTTATCTTCATCATCTTCTTCATCCTGAATTTCGCCTACCAATTCCTCTAAAATATCTTCTAAAGTTATAATCCCTTCCGTACCGCCAAATTCATCAATTACTACTGCGAGATGCTGTTTTTTCTGCTGGAAAACTTTCAGAAGATCTGAAATTTTCTTACTTCCAACCACAAAAAACGGTTCACGCATGAGTTCTTTTAAAACTTCATGGTCAATATCTCCTTTTCTTTTGATATACTCGCGGATGATTTCCTTTGCGTAAAAAATTCCGACAATATTATCAATAGAACCAGTAAACACCGGGATTCTGGAATAACCGCCGTCCATTATCTTACTGATGATTTCTTCGACAGGATCTTCAATATCAATGGAAGCGATATTCTGCCGCGGAACCATAATCTGCTTCGCAGAATGATCTGTAAAGTCGAAAGCATTCTTAATAATCTCGTAGTTTTCTTCTTCAATTTCACCTGAATCTGCAGACTGCTTTACCAACAGCTGAAGTTCTTCTGTGGAGTGAATTTCGTGTTCAGAAGCAGGATGAATCTTCATTAATCTTAAAACGCCGTTCGACATTTGGTTCATCGACCAAATAAAAGGTTTGAAAACTGTATAGAAAACCCGCAGGGGCATTGCAATTACCATTGTTGTAGGTTCTGCTTTTCTGATCGCGATCGATTTTGGAATTAATTCACCAAAAACGATATGCATAATGGTGATGATTAAGAAACTGGTCACCAAAGAAACAGTAGTTACTGTGCTGTCGGCGACTGCAAAACCAAAATAATGGAAAAGATTTTCGATAATATGATGCAACGCACTTTCGCCCACAAAACCTAAACCAAGGGAAGCTAATGTAATCCCGAGCTGTGTAGCGGAAAGATATTCATCCAGATGTTTTATGATATGCTCGGCCTGTTTCGCCATGGAATTTCCTTCTGCGGCCTTGAGCTGGATTTGGGAATAACGAACTTTAACGATAGAGAATTCTGCGGCTACGAAAAAACCATTGAGTAATACTAAGAATAAAGCTAATAAAAGCTTGACGACGTCTGAGTCCATTTAAATTTTTAAAAATATTTGATGCAAAGATATATAAAATTAAATTATTAAAAATCCATGAAATTGTTCCAAAATGACTTTTAAAATAAAAAAGCATCAGAATGTTCTGATGCTTTTCAAATTTTTTAAGAAAATATCTTAAGTATTTTTCAATGCTTCCGCACCGGACACAATTTCCAGGATTTCGTTGGTAATTGCAGCCTGACGGGCTTTGTTATAGAAAATTTTCAATTCATTTCTCAAAGCTTCAGCGTTGTCGGTTGCTTTGTGCATTGCCGTCATTCTTGCGCCGTGCTCAGAGGCAATTGAATCAAGAATTGCTTTATAAACCTGAGTTTTGATTGATTTAGGAATTAAAACATTCAGAATTTCTGCAGCGTTTGGCTCGAAAAGATAATCTGTATTTACTGCACCTTCTGTTTCAGTCATTGCGATTGGTAAAACCTGCTCTGTCTGAACTTCCTGAGTAGCCGCATTAATGAATTTGTTATAAATCACGAAAACCTGATCGAACTTTTCTTCCTTATAATCTCTCATGACGTTTTCCATGAAATTAGAAACCACCTGAAAGCTCATTCCATCAAAGATTGCACTTTGGTTGTCGTACACAGTTCGGGTTCTTCTTACCGAATCGTATACTTTTTTACCTACCGAAAGGATTTCTACTTCGTGCTGCGTATTACCGATAGTCGTATTCAACTCCTTGATTACCGAAGAGTTAAACGCTCCTGCAAGACCTTTATTAGAGGTTACGACAATATAAAGAACTTTTTTAACCTCTCTTTCTGCAGTAAATGTTGAAATACCTTCCAAATCAGTTGTAGAACTTACATTTGCGATAATTTCCTGCAGTTTTTCTGAATAAGGTCTCAGCATCACAATAGCATCAGTAGCTTTTTTCAGTTTCGCTGCCGAAACCATTTTCATCGCACTGGTGATTTGCATTGTAGAAGAGATTGAAGTAATTCTTCCGCGTATTTCCTTTAAGTTTGCCATTTGTTGTATAGTTGTCGGTTGTCGGTTGTTGGTTGGTAGCTTTAGAGAAATTCCCTCAATTACCAACCAAAACCATCAACAAATATTAATTATATTTAGAAGCCAGTTCTGTAGCTGCCTGCTTCAAAACTCCTGTAATGCTGTCATCAATTTTTCCTGCTTTGATGGCTGCCATAGTATCAGGGTGTTTTGATCTAAGGAATTCTACATACTCTTTCTGGAATTCTTTTACTTTTCTGATTGGGATGTTTCTCAATAGGTTTTCAGTACCTGCGTAAATCATAGCTACCTGAGAATCTACAGGAAGTGGTGAATTTACCGGCTGCTTAAGGATTTCCACGTTTCTTTCCCCTTTAGAAATAACTCCAAGAGTTGTAGCATCAAGGTCCGAACCGAATTTAGCAAACGCTTCCAATTCTTTGTACTGAGCCTGATCTAATTTCAGAGTACCTGAAACTTTTTTCATTGATTTGATCTGAGCGTTACCTCCAACACGAGATACAGAAATACCTACGTTAATCGCCGGACGTACACCAGAGTTAAATAAATCTGATTCAAGGAAGATCTGTCCGTCAGTAATTGAAATTACGTTGGTTGGGATATATGCAGATACGTCACCAGCCTGAGTTTCAATAATTGGAAGAGCTGTTAATGAACCGCCACCTTTAACGATTGGTCTTAAAGAATCCGGTAAATCGTTCATCTGAGCTGCGATAGTATCATCAGCGATTACTTTTGCAGATCTTTCTAAAAGTCTGGAGTGAAGGTAGAATACATCACCTGGATAAGCTTCACGGCCCGGTGGTCTTCTCAAAAGTAGAGAAAGTTCACGGTAAGCAACCGCCTGTTTTGATAAATCATCATAGATAATCAAAGCCGGTCTACCAGTGTCACGGAAATACTCTCCGATTGAAGCTCCCGCCATTGGCGCGTAAACCTGCATTGGAGTTGGGTCGGATGCGTTAGCTGTTACTACAACAGTATAAGCCATTGCTCCTTTATCTTCTAATGTTTTAACAATCTGTGCAACGGTAGAAGCTTTCTGTCCTATCGCAACATATATACAGAATACAGGCTGTCCTGCATCATAAAATTCTCTCTGGTTAAGAATAGTATCGATTGCAACCACTGTTTTACCAGTCTGACGGTCACCAATGATTAACTCTCTCTGTCCTCTTCCTACAGGAATCATGGAATCAATTGCAACAATACCGGTTTGAAGCGGCTCAGTTACTGGCTGACGGAAGATTACTCCCGGAGCTTTTCTTTCCAATGGCATTTCAAAAAGGTCTCCAGTAATTGGTCCTTTACCGTCGATAGGGTTACCAAGAGTATCAACTACTCTACCCAACATCCCTTCACCAACTTTAATTGACGAAATTCTTTTGGTTCTGTTTACTGTATCTCCTTCTTTTACCAGTTTAGATTCACCAAGAAGTGCAACACCTACGTTATCTTCCGCAAGGTTCAAAACAATTCCTTCAATACCGCTTTCGAATTTTACCAATTCACCGTACTGAACATTTTCTAAACCGTATACCAAAGCGATACCATCACCGATGGTCAATACAGTTCCTACTTCTTCCACGTTCGACTGTGTATCGAAGTTGGCCAACTGCTGTTTAAGGATTGCAGATACTTCTGCCGGATTTATTTCTGCCATTTTATGGTTGTTTTTGTCTTAATTTAATTGAAATTCTTTTTTAAGCTTGCTCAGTTTTGATTTTACAGATGCATCTACCTGCTGATCACCAACCCGTAAAATATAACCTCCCAATAGGTCAGGATTAATGATTGATTTTACATCAAACTTATTGTCATGATTCACCAAATTGGATGACTTCAAAATATTGCTTATGTTTTCGGATGAAAGTTCAGCAGCTGAAGTTAAAGTTATTCGCTGAACGCCCTTCATATCCTCCACTTTGTTGATGAATTCCTGTGCAATGTTCTGCATCTGGTTTTCACGGCCGTGTTTGATGATGAGCTGGAGTAGGCTTTTGGTAACCGGAGAGAAATCTTTAAAAATTTCCAGCGCGATGCTTACCTTTTTCTTTACATCAATAATCGGAGAACCGAAAAAATTCTGAAGCTCTCTGGATTTTTCAATGGTTTTCACAATGTCGCCCATTTCACCGAAAACAGCATCGGTACTCCCCGACTCCTGAGTGAAATTAAGCAGACCCTGCGCGTATCTTTTTGCTACTTTACTTGTAAGCATTTTAGTTCAGGTTAGATTTGTTAAGAATATTTTCAACTAAAGCGTTTTGCGCGCCATCGTTATCCAATTTCTGTTTCAGGATCGATTCTGCGATTGTTACAGACAATACACCGATTTGGTTTTTGATTTCAGACATTGCTGCAGATTTTTCAGCCTGGATAGACTGTCTTGCCTGCTCGATCATCTTATCGCCTTCAGCCTTTGCGAGGTCTTTGGCTTCACCTACAATTCTGTCTTTGATTTCTCTGGCTTCTTTCAAAATATTATCGCGCTCTACTTTCGCTTCGCGGATGATTACTTCATTTTCTGCTTTTAAATTCTGAACTTCCTGTTTTGCCAGTTTTGCCTGGTTAAGAGAATCAACAATTGTAACTTCTCTTTCGTTCACGGCATCCATAATCGGTTTCCATGCGAATTTTCTCAGAACCAAAAGAAGGATGATGAAGATCACCGACTGGATGATGAATAAACCTGATGAAAAATTTTCTAATAATCCCATATGAGTTATACTAAAATTGTGTAATTATTTTTAATTTTTTAAAAAATCACTTGCCGTAACCAACCGTTCCCGGCAAGTGATAGAGTTTTGCAACTTCTTAGTTTACAGCAAATAATGCAGCAAACGCAACCCCTTCTACAAGAGCTGCAGCGATCAACATCGCAGTTTGAAGTTTACCAGCTTGTTCTGGTTGTCTAGCCATACCTTCTAGAGCAGCTGCACCGATTTTACCGATACCGATACCTGTTCCGATTACTACTAAACCTGCACCAATGATTTTTGGCATTTCTTGCATAATATATAATTTTAAAAAATTAGTTCTATTTAATAAAGTTCTACGCTGAACTTGTTTATTTACTTTTTTCGCCTCGATTAATGAGCCTCCTCATGGTGATGCTCTTCGTTTGCCATACCGAAGTATACTGCAGAAAGCATCGTGAAGATATATGCCTGTAAGAACGCAACCAAAACTTCCAGCAAATATAAAACGAAAGTAAGGAAAGGGAAAGCTACCCCCGCAATCACGTTTTGGAAATAATAAATCAATGCGATCAAACTCATGATGATAATGTGTCCCGCAGACATATTTGCAAAAAGACGTATCAAAAGTGAGAAAGGCTTGATGAATAAACCAACGATTTCAATCGGCATCATTACGATTTTCATTGGCCAAGGCAATCCCGGCATCCAGAAAATATGCTGCCAGTAATTTTTGTTTGCTGTAAACTGAGTGATAAAGAATGTAATTAATGCGAGAGCAAAAGTTATCGCTAAATTCCCTGTAACATTAATTCCGAAAGGCATTAAACCGAAAACATTAAGGAAAAGGATAAAGAAAAATACAGTAAGTAAATAACTCATGTATTTCTTGTATTTCGGGCCGATATTTGGTTTTGCGATTTCGTCTCTTACAAAAAGAACAAGCGGTTCGAAAATTTTACCGGCTCCAGTAGGAACCAATGAATTTTTGTAGCTTCTCGCCATAGATCCGAAGATCCAAAGCATTAACAATCCTGTGATGATAATCATCAGGACACTTTTCGTAATCGAAAGGTCTAATACTTTTTCATTTGTCGCGTGGTGATTTTCATCCATGTTGATGGTACCATTCGCGTCAGTTTTATAAATTTTTTCGTGGAAGAGTGTGTAATGACCGCCTTTGCTTTCAACAGCTTTTTCACCGTGGTGAAATTCCGAACTCATAAATGCATGGAAACCGTTTGCACTGTCATAAAAAATTACCGGCAGTGGGAAACCGATGTGAGTTTCAGTTCCGTCGTCATTTTTCGCCACCATGATATCGAAGCTGTGTCCATCAAGCAAGTGATGATCGATAAAGTTCTTGTTTTCTGTTTTAATTTTTTCATCTTCAGAAACAGGCGCTGCAGCTTCAGTTCCGTGTGCAGGAGCCGTAGCAGCTGCAGTTTCGTGTTGTGCGAACGATGTGGCAAATGTTGATAAAAAACCTATTAGAAGTACTACTCTTTTCAGCATTGAGATATCTTATTTTAAAGTTTTGCAAAAATAGAACAAATAATCATAATATGAAAATCAATTTTTACTGATTTTTTTCATCTTTCGGGGTTTCTACAACCTCTCCGGTCTGTATCAATTTTACAGCGTACAGTGTTTCTAAAACCAGTGAAACCAGATAAGGAACAATAAAGTGAAGTTTATAGTTGGGAACTTCACTTAAATTCAGTTTTTTCATCACCAGAAACATAATCATGAGTTTAAACATCACCAACCCCATGAACGCGAAACCAATATAAGTAGGATATATTTTCTTAATGAGTGAAAGAATGGTAATTACCATCGTAAAAAGCACGGTGAGAAAAAGATAATATCTGATAAAAGTAGTTTCGAAACCGATTTCCATCAAAAGCCAAATCCCGAAATGCAGGAAAAACATTACAAAAAACAGGATGATATACAAACTCGTATTTTTAATTTTCATTTTAAAAGATATAAAGGAGAATTGAATGATTAATTTTTTTTCTCGGCAGATTTGTCGTCAGCCTGTGCTTTTTTGAGCTGCTGAAGAAGGTTATAAAATGCCAGAGCCATTCCTAAAAATCCGATTCCAACAGTCAGAAGATTACTTTCAAACTCGAAATAATCATTGATTTTTTTGCCGCCCCAAAAAGAAAGTCCCATGGTAGCAAGCATCTGAAAAACAATCGCCGAATAAACACCGTACTGTCTAAGTCCGTTTTTCTGAAATTTCTTTTCATCTTCACGGCTGAATTCCTGTTCTGTTGGATTTTCGTCAGACATTTTAGTTTTTTGCAAATCTAGCGATTATAGCGCAATAGAAAAATTTTGAATTTTAAATATCATCTAATTTCTGTATTTTTGCAGCTCTTAAATAAAAAAAACGATGTTCAACAGTTTACAGGATAAGTTAGATAAAGCGCTTCATAATATCTCCGGGCGCGGAAAAATCACCGAAATCAACGTAGCAGAAACGGTTAAGGAAATCCGCCGTGCGTTGGTTGATGCCGATGTTAACTATAAAGTTGCAAAAGATTTAACCAAAAGAGTTCAGGATAAAGCCTTAGGACAAAATGTTCTTACCAGCTTAACTCCCGGCCAGCTGATGACGAAAATCGTTCATGACGAATTGGTTGAATTAATGGGCGGAACCCAGGAAGGAATTAATCTTTCCGGGAAACCAAGCGTTATCTTGATCGCGGGTCTTCAGGGTTCCGGTAAAACCACATTTTCCGGCAAACTTGCCAATTATTTAAAACTAAAGAAAAACAAAAAACCTTTATTGGTTGCCTGTGACGTTTACAGACCTGCAGCAATTGAGCAGCTGAAAATTCTGGGACAACAGACCGGAATTCCGGTTTATACCGAAGATGGCGCTATAAACCCTTCTTCTATCGCTGAAAATGCAGTGAAATTCGCCAAAGAAAATAACCATGATGTTGTTATTGTAGATACGGCGGGTCGTCTCGCAATTGATGAGCAGATGATGAACGAAATTAAATCGGTTCATTATTTCATTAAGCCCGACGAAACACTGTTCGTGGTAGATTCCATGACCGGACAGGATGCGGTGAATACTGCAAAAACCTTCAACGAAGCTTTGAATTTCGACGGAGTAGTTCTTACAAAATTAGATGGTGATACGCGTGGTGGAGCTGCCTTGACAATTCGCTCGGTTGTTGAAAAACCCATTAAATTTATTTCTACCGGTGAAAAAATGGAAGCGCTCGATGTTTTCTATCCGGAAAGAATGGCAGACAGAATTCTGGGAATGGGAGACGTTGTTTCCCTTGTTGAAAGAGCTCAGGAGCAGTTTGATGAAGAAGAAGCTAAAAAACTTCATAAAAAAATCGCCAAAAACGAATTCGGATTTGATGATTTCCTAAAACAGATCAACCAGATCAAGAAAATGGGAAATATGAAGGACTTGATGGGCATGATCCCAGGCGTCGGAAAAGCCATTAAAGATGTTGACATTCAGGATGATGCCTTTAAACACATCGAAGCAATTATCCATTCGATGACACCGGAAGAAAGAAGAAGACCGTCAATTATCAATACCCAAAGGAAAAACAGAATCGCCAGAGGCGCCGGAAGAAAGATTGAAGATGTAAATGCTTTGATGAAACAGTTTGAGCAAATGGGTAAAATGATGAAGATGATGCAGGGACCGCAGGGAAAACAGATGATGGAAATGATGAGCAAAGGAATGCCGAAAATGCCGGGAATGGGCGGAAACCTTTTTGGTAAATAATTTTATGTCAATAAATTATATAAAAAAATCCCGAGTCTTTCGATTCGGGATTTTTTTATTGATAAGATTAAAGTCGTAAGCCTAAACCTACATTGAAGAGATTGAAATGAAGTTTCTCACCGGTAGCAGGGCTTTTAAAAGCATTATTCAGTTGAAATGCGTAGCGCGCTTCGATCAGCAAACCGGAAAATAAATCCGCTCCCAAACCTATAGCAGCACCAAAATTGGTTTTATTGATTGTATCCGGAACATCATCCAGACGGAATGCAAACTGAGGCCCCAGCTGCACATTTACTTTCGGCAGGAAATAAAATTTCATAATCACCGGAATCTGCAGATAAGAATCATCTTTAAATTTCACATAATTAAGGGCGGGCTGCATTTTCGCAAAGCCTGGAATTCCGAATTCGGTAAATACTCCTGCATAATAACCTGCAGTAAGTTCATCGAAATCATCAGAAACTACAGCCGAGGAAAACCCGCCATTGATTCCAAATTTTACCTGAGCATTCATCAGCCCAAACATCATAATGGCAAAAGCCAGTACTACTCTTTTCATAAATTTTTAATTTTTCCCAAAAATATCATTTTAATTCCCGACCCGAAAATGAAAAGGAAACTTTCTCTTCGGACTTTACGGCAAAAAAAATCCCGATTCCATGGAACCGGGAAATTCATCCTATATTTTTTTATTAGAAATGTAGTGCAAAACCAACGTTACCAGAGAAAATTCCTGTTGAGCCCTCAGCAGTACCCAAGTCATATCTCAAACCTGGTTCGATGGAAATGTTCGGAGATACAAACCAAGCGTAACCTCCCTGAAATCCAACTGCGTTAATATTCTCGCCTTCGCTTGAAATTCCGTTAAAATCAATTTGTACCGGGAACATACTAGCTATATAGTATTTTGCTCCAATTTTGTAGTTGAATGCGGTTGAAGTTTCATTATCTCCATAGAAAGTGTCCATTGTTAAAGATGTAACTCCCAAACCAACCTTTAATGCCAGGTTATTTGCTACAAAATATCCAGCTTCGCCACCGATTTTGAACATAGAATCTCCATCATTAGTATAAAACCCAATAGAAGTGCTTGATGGGCTCAAAACACCAAAGTTCGTATTTGCTTCTACTAACCACTTCCCTTTTGCCAATGCTGGATTCTGAGTTTGCGCGTTTACCGTTGCAAAAAGTGCTAATGCACCAACCAATAATACTTTTTTCATAATTTTTAATTTATTTAAGTCGCAAATATAAAAATGTTCAGATAGCTTTCAACATGACTTTTGTCATAAAAAAAACCCGCCTAAATGCGGGTTTACAATAATGCCAATTAAGAAAATTTAGAGTTTAAAATTAATTCCAACGTTAACAGATCCAATAGAACCATCATTACTTACTCCCTTATAGCCTAAATAAAACTCTGTCTTTCCGGATTCATATCCGATTTTTGGCTGATAATAAAACCCTCCGTCAGCGCCTTCATTTGTAAAAAGTCCATAACCCAAGTCAGCACCCAGGAAGAAGTTTGGCGCTACAGTATATTTACCTGTCGCAGCAATTGGGATTAACCCTAATCCATCAATAAAATCACTAAAATCAGATTTAACCAGATAGTGTGAATAACCGGTTGCAACACCCAAATCAAAATTCGGGGCTACATTCCATAGATACGCCGCATCTACACCTACATTAAAACTGTAAATGTCCCCCGCATCACCTACAGGAATTCCCAGATGAAAACCAAGTTTTGGATAACCAGACTGGGCACTAACTCCCACAAAAAATGCCAAAGCACCTGCTAAAAATAATTTTTTCATGATCAAAATTTTAAAATTAGTGAAACAAATATATAATTAATTTTTTAATTAACAAGTTATTAACATTCTTTATTAAATGTTTAACTAATCCCCTGTCATTCAACCAATTTAAAATTCAAAAAACTTAATGTGGAAATGTTAGTAACTACTCTTCTCTCTGCCTTTTTTCTTCGTTCCCGTAGGCATTGATGATTTTCCTTACAACCGGATGCCGCACCACATCTTCATCTGTGAGATGTACAAAACCGATTTCATTAACATCTTTCAAGATTCGCATCGCTTCTTTCAGACCCGATTTCTGTCGCATTGGTAAATCTACCTGACTCGGATCGCCTGTGATGATGAATTTAGCATTCATGCCCATTCTGGTGAGAAACATTTTCATTTGCGAATGCGTGGTATTCTGAGCCTCATCCAGAATTACAAAAGCTTCATCCAGCGTACGTCCACGCATGAAAGCCAACGGTGCGACTTCAATGACTTTCTTTTCGATGAACCCTTCGAGTTTTTCGTGCGGAATCATATCGCGAAGTGCATCATAAAGCGGTTGTAGATACGGATCCAGCTTTTCCTTTAAGTCGCCGGGAAGAAATCCCAGACTTTCGCCCGCTTCAACCGCAGGTCTTGTCAAGATAATTCTTTTCACTTCCTTGTCACGCAAAGCTCTTGCCGCCAAAGCTACGCTTGTATACGTTTTACCGGTTCCTGCAGGCCCGATAGCAAAAACCATATCCTTTTTTTCAGATTCCTTTACCAGTTTCTTCAGGTTGGTGGTTTTGGCTTTGATGATTTTACCGTTAACCCCTTTCACAATGATATCTTGATCAAAGACCAGCTGTTTTTCACTTTCATCTTTAATATTTAGAATATTTTCAAGATCTTTAAGCGTAATCGAATTGTGACGGGAAATGAAACTTACAATATCATCCAGTTTCTTCTTCAGCACATCAAGCGTCTCATTATTCCCTATCGCAAAAACGAAATGATCCCGACCTGTGATTTTAAGCGTAGGAAAAGTTGATTTCAGTAAATTAAAATATTGATTATTGACCCCGTAAAAAGTTTTGGCGTCTATTCCGCTGATTTCGTAATTCAGTTCAAACATATAATAGGTTTGTTATTAATTAATTGATCTAAAAATATCAAATATTATTTAAAGATAAAGTTTTTTATTATTCACATTGGGCGCGAAATATTATTTTTTCCCCTAAATTTGCCATTCTCTACAATTACAGATGCCTGTTATAACTTTCACCTCAGATTACGGATTGGTTGATCACAGAGTTCCCGCTGTGAAAGGTAAAATCCTGAGCTTAAATGAAAATGCCAGAATCATCGATATATCCCACGAAATACAGGCGTATAACCTCTTGCAGACCGCTTATATTGTAAGAAATGCCTATCCTTTTTTTCCTGAGGGCACCGTGCACATTATTTCAGTAGACAGTTTTTATACCAAAGAACGAAAATGCATCCTTTATAAAGCGGACGGACATTATTTTATCGCTGCAGACAATGGTGTTTTAAGTCTCATTTTCTATGACATTAAACCCGAAGCAGTTTACGAAATCACCTTCAACAACAGGTTTGATGATGAAGTAAGGTTTACATCGACCGATATTTTCGCACCTGTTGCGGTACATTTACAGAAAGGCGGTTTACCGGAAGTCATCGGCAGAAAATTTAAGTCACCCAAGCAACTTTCTTTTCCGCGGCCTGTCTTTAACGAAAACGAAAAAATGATCATCGGCGAAATTATGTACATCGATAATTTCGGGAATATGGTTTCCAACATCAGTAAAAAGTCGTTCGAGAAATACAGTGTAGGATTTGATGGTTTTATTTTGAAATTCCGAAACCTTGTACTTACAAAAATTCATAACCAGTACACCGATTTTATTCAGGACTGGGATATGGAGCATGAATTCCATGGTAAATCCGCTGCCATTTTCAATGATGCTGACCTTTTGGAACTCACCATTTATAAAGGAAACAAAGATAACGGTGCCCGTACCCTTTTCGGGATGAAAGTAGGTGAAAGTATTTACATCGAATTTTATTAGATTTTTGGATTATAAAAAAATAGCCGGCTCCCAAAGCCGGCTATTCCTGTGGTGTTGATTATTTAATTATCTGATCACTTTTTTAGTCACAGTTTCTTTAGAAGTCGTAACACTGATTACGTAAGAGCCTCTTGGATTAGCAGTAAGATCAACATTCTCGTCATTTACATTAAGCTTCGCAGAAGTCTTAACCAGTTTACCTGAAGCATCAAATACTTTGTAAGACTGAATCTTATCTTTAGCGGTAATACTGAAGATTCCCTTTGTAGCAGATTGCGCAATATTTACGGCAGAAGAAGCAGAAACTTCTCCAGTAGCAAGAGTAACACACTCGAAAGTCGCAAGCCAGCCAGAAGCTGCCACACCAGCATCTGAAATAAACCTTACGGTAATTGCTCCCGTAGCATGCGTAGACTGGAAAGGTCCAGGAATTGTGTTTCCACTGATCTGCGTTGCTCCCGCGAATCTCGGAGAACCCGTGCTTGGTCCGTTATAAACATTCATAAAATCGAATCCAGCTTCAGTTTCAAATTCAGTGAAAGTCATTTTAAGCTTATCGGTAGAATTTGTCGGATAAAAGGTTTTTGTAATAATTTGATTATCACCATAATTTGCAGATGGCCCGCCCGGATCGGTAAACAGAACCCCCGAACACCAGTTGGCATCTGTAAGAATAAGCTGTTCGAATGCGTAAGCCTGCGGTCCAGAACAATCAGTTCCTACGGCTATGGTATAATAAATGCCCGGATCAAGATTTGTGAAATTCAATACTTTAGTGTTGGTAGTTCCTGACTGAATAACAGTTCCGTCCATTTTAGCCAGTTTGTATTTCCAGCTGGTGCCCGTATTATCAACAATCGTTGCAGTTACAGAGTTGGTGGTAAGGTTAGAGATGGTAAGCCCGGTTACAGTAAGATCACAAGAAGTTACACAGTTTGTTCCCAAACATCCTTTGGAGTTAACCGTGTTTCTGATAAGCGCTCCCGGCTGAACACCGAAACCGTTTGCAAAATTAATTCCTACGGAAGGAACCAAATGACAATAACTCATGATTGTACCGCCTGTACCTGTTGGAAGAGGCCCATCGCAACCTTCATTATTTCCTGAAGCCGGCCCGCATCCGTCAATCGCGGTATCATTACCGTTCCATTTACATGCATGGGTGTGTGGAGAGCCTAAATTATGACCAATCTCGTGAGTCATTGCTTCAATATTCCATGAATATGTTGGCACATTCTGGAAACTCAGGTTCACTCCTGAGTAAGAATATCTATAGCTGCTACACAACGCATTAACCCAGGCAATACTTGTTGTTGCAGGATTTCTTAAAAGCTGTGCGATGTCTCCATTGAAAGTTGGTCGTCCGGTTCGGAATTTATTTAAAATCTCTGAAGGCGTGCCGGTATACGGATCTGCACCAGCAGTCCAGATAAAGATTTCGCTTAATGCAACCGTAATTCCGTCGTTTGCATAAAGGGTAGAAACATTATTATGCATGGCAGTTGCCCAGTTTGTAGTGGTGGTTACATTAGAACCGTTCAACGTGTAGGGACCAAAACCAACTTCGTAATAAATTCTTACGCAGTTATCGGTTTTCTTATCCGTCATTGTTTTAGGGTTATAAGACGGACCAGACATTTTCTGATTTTCCAGCAGTTCATCTGCGGAACACGAGAACGGATTTTGGCCTTTCAGT
This sequence comes from Chryseobacterium sp. HSC-36S06, assembly GCF_024171485.1. Classification (GTDB taxonomy): domain Bacteria; phylum Bacteroidota; class Bacteroidia; order Flavobacteriales; family Weeksellaceae; genus Kaistella. The sequence goes on along the minus strand of NZ_JALJZX010000002.1, from coordinate 149,211 downwards.
TTCTGATCGTTATAGGATACAAAATCATCGCTGTTTTTAGCCTTGCCGATGACTATATTTCCAATATTCTTAATAGAAGTTACCCCAACCACATCGTTGTTGAAAAAACTTAAGGCAACAAGAGATTCGTTATCACCCTTTACAATCCCGTGATAATAAACACCAGGAGTATAATTGGCATAACCTTTATCCGTATTGATCTTAAAATCATGCGTGAAGAAAGTGTTCTTCACCAGCTCTACTGTGATGTTTTTACCTTCGAACGGAAAAGTCATTTCCATTGCTTCGGGTCTTTCAGTATTAATTCTTTGGATCTCATTTTTATTGAGTTCCATCACTGTAATCCCTTCCGCAGCAGCTTTGTACATATTTTGCTTCTGTACAGACTGATTTTCGGTGAAGAGATTGTATTTAACAAACGTTTTGTTTGCAGATTGTGAATTTTTAACTTTCTCAGCGATAGGTTTTAAATTCTGTGAAAAACCAAAAGAGAAAAATGCCAAACTGAAACACAATTGGAAAATTCTTTTCATAATTAGTAGGATAAATAATTGTAGTATGCAAAAAAACTAAAAATTAATGATATACTCTTCCTAAATGATAATTTTAACACAAAAATTTACTGTTAAGATCTTGGGTCTTTCTACAATCACTTTTATCTGCTATCTTTGCACCTAAATTTTTCTGATGCTTTATACCATTCTCAAAGCCTTCCATATTGTTTTTATGGTCAGTTATTTTGCAGGAATTTTCTATCTGGTTCGGCTCTTTGTTTACTACAAAGACACCGATGAGTTTGAGGCCGCAAAAAAACAGATTCTCCGTGAACAGTACGTTTTCATGGCCCGGCGGTTATGGAATATCATTACCCTTCCGGCGGGAGTAATTATGCTGTTGACTGGTCTTATATTAATTTATCTGAATTCCGGTTTATTGAAAGCACCCTGGTTTCATTTAAAATTAACATTCTTACTTGGCCTTGCAGCTTATCATTTCTGGTGTTGGAAAAAAGTACTGCAGATGAAAAATCTACACGGAGAAGTTTTACCAATTAAAAACATCAAACTGCGGCAAGCCAATGAAATTGCGACATTTATTCTGTTTCTGGTAGTTTTCACCGTGATTCTAAAATCCTGGGTACTGGACTATTGGTGGCAATTAATCACCGGATTTATCGTTTTGGTATTTGCAATTATGCTTACCGTAAAACTCGTAAACAAAGCAAGGAAATAATGACAGCAATATTTAAAAAGGAACTTTGGAGTTATTTCGGCAACTGGAGTGCCTGGCTCATCATCGGTGCTTTCAGTTTAATAGGAACGCTCTTTCTGTTTTTCTTCGAAAACGATTCTAATATTTTCGACATCGGAACAGCCTCATTACAAAGTTATTTTGTTTTGGTACCGTGGTTATTGATGTTTATTATTCCCGCTATATCAATGAAAACTCTTGCAGAGGAACAGCAATCGGGAACTCTGAACTGGCTTTTTTCTCAGCCTGTGAAAATTTCTGAAATCATCTTAGGGAAATTCCTGGCAGTTTGGTTCGTTGGAGTTTTATGCCTCCTCCCCTCGCTTACCTACCTTTACACTGTTTATACTTTGGGCGTTCCGGCAGGAAACATCGATTTAGGCGCTACTTTCGGGAGTTATTTTGGTTTAATGATTTTAACTGCAGCATTTTCAGCGGTAGGAATTTTAGCATCATCACTTTCGCAAAACCAGATTATGGCTTATTTGTTAGGTGTATTCATGTGTTTTATCTTTTATTTCGGAATCGAGCAGTTGGCCAGTTACAAATTATTGGGAGGCGCTGATTATATTTTATCCAACATCGGTTTTTATCAGCATTTTCTGGCTTTTACCCGCGGTCTGATAGACACCCGTGATATTTTTTATTTCCTGTTGGTTACCGTGCTCTGTCTGTTTTTAGCTAAAATTTTCGTTGAGAAGAAAAAGTAAAAACACTTTAGAATTATTTAAAATGAATAAAAAATATATTTCATATATCATCATCGGGGCAGTTCTGATTCTTGGAATTTTCGGAGTTTTTTCCAAAAGATTCGATCTCACTCAGGAAAAACGCTACACCTTGTCTGAATCGACGGTAAAAATTCTGGAATCCGTTAAAAAACCTTTAACGGTAGATGTATATCTTGAAGGCGATTTCCCGGCAAGTTTCCGTCAGCTGCAGAATGAAACGAAATTTATGCTCGAGGAATTCAGGAAAATAAATCCTAAAATCGACTATAAATTCATTGACCCAATCAAAACCAAAATGTCGAAAGACACTTTGGCCGCTATGGGAATGCAGCCATCTATTCTTCCGGATATGAAAGACGGAAAAATTTCAGAAATCGTCATGTTTCCTTTCGCCGCGCTCAAATATAATTCCTATGGGAGTTCAATCCCGCTCATCATCAACCAAAGCGGAATCGACGCCTCGGAACAGCTCAGCAGATCGATTGAAAACCTCGAGTATAATTTCGCTTCCAATATTAAAGCAATTACCGAAGAGGAAAAGAAAAATATAGGAATTCTGATCAATCAGGACGAACTTGGTCCAAGCCAATTCCAGGGTTTTATGGATATGGCGCTTGAAAGTTATAATGCCGGTCCTATAATTCCGGAAAACCAAACTGAACTTTCACTGGCGGACGTTCCGAAACTGAAACAAATGCATGCGCTGGTCATCGCAAAACCAAGAAAAGCTTTCACCGAAAACGAAAAAGTTATTCTCGACCAATACATCATGAACGGCGGAAAAACCCTGTGGATGATTGATGCGGTAAATGCGGAAATGGACACCCTTTTTCAGTCGAAAAAAATCATGGCCTACCCAATGGAGACCAATCTTACCGATTTCTTTTTTAACTACGGACTCCGGATTAATTCTGGATTGGTGAAGGATATGAAGAAATCTGCACTCATCAGAATTGTCTCCGGTGAAGTTGCCGGAAATCCGCAGTTCAGCAGTTTTCTGTGGCCTTACTTCCCGCTCGGTATCGCAGAAACTAAAAATCCAATCACCAAAAACATCAATCCTGTAAAGTTTGAATTCCCAACATCAATCGATACTTTAGGAAGAAAAAATATTAGAACCCGCGTACTTTTCGAATCCAGCGAAAGAACAAACGTGAAACAGGTTCCTAACTACGTGGCTTTAGGTGAAATCGTAAGAACTGATTCTTTGAGCGAATTTGACAAACCCACGACGCCGAAAATTTTTGCGGTAAGTTTAGAAGGGAAATTTACATCAGCCTACGCTTCAAGAAGCGAAAGAAATGGGTATCCGGGTTTCAAAGCGCAAAGCACCGACAACAAAATGATTGTTATTGCAGACGGAGATGTTGGTAGAAACCAGGTTTACAAAGGAAATGCATTGCCGTTGGGCGAAGATCTGCTTACCAAACAAACTTACGGAAATGAACAATTCCTCAGAAATGCACTCGATTTTCTGTTGGATGACTCTAATTTAATGGAGCTCAGAAACCGCAATATTGAAGCACGACTTCTGGATAGACAAAGAATTGACGAAGAAAAAACCAACTGGCAATGGCTTAATTTACTGCTTCCTTTAGCCATTACCGGCGCTTTGGGTGGAATTTTCTTCTGTCTGAGAAAACGTAAGTTTGGATAATTGCACAACAAAGAATAAAAAGAAACGGTTTCAAATGATTGAAACCGTTTTCTGTTTAAACATCTTTAATGAAATCTTCGTAATCATAATAAAACCTTTCAAATCCATCCATTTTTTCTACAAAAAACTCGAAAATTTCTTGCCAGGTATTTTTGTTGAAAACCGAAACATTGTCTTTTGTTACCCAGATTCTGGAAATAACTTTGCCGTTTTCTAGAGTGTAAAATTCATCTTTTTGAATTTCGCCGACTTCTTCTTTCAGCATTTCTTCCAAAGACCAAATCTTTTCGTAATACGCATTGCGAAAGAGTTCATCTTTCATTTCAATATCGATCGAAACTTCAGCTTTTTTATTATCCGCGTAAAATTTCAGAGAAAAATCTTTAATTTTGGTATCATACAAAAGCCATTTTCTGGGGAAACTTTTCCCGAAAGCAATCCAAAAATCTTTTTTAAGCTGCTGCGCTTCGTGCTTGCTGAACATATTGAAACTAAATTTATGCGAACTTAAACAATTTTTCAGTTTTATACAGGTACATCTCAGCTCAAAGGTTTTTATTATTTTTACGACATGTTATCTAAAAAATCACAATACGCTTTGCGGGCGCTCTCTTACCTTGTAGAAAAGCAGGAAGAAGGACCTGTGTTGATTTCGGAAATTTCTGAAAAGAAAAAAATTCCTTTAAAGTTTCTTGAAAACATTCTCCTTGAACTTAAAAAAGCAGAAATCCTTGACAGCAAAAAGGGAAAAGGCGGTGGATATTTTTTCAATGTAAATCCCAGAGACATTACGCTTGCCCGCATCATCCGGCTGGTAAACGGTCCCATAGCAATGCTCCCCTGTGTAAGCCTCAATTTTTACGAAAACTGCATGAACTGCAACGAGAAACACTGTTCCCTACACGATGTTCTAATCGAAGTCCGGGATGCTACTTTATCCATACTCGAGAAAAAAACACTGATTGAATTGAAAGATTAACCTTTTTTTGATTTATTAGTCTACTAATTTTGTAGGCTAATAATTATCAAGTAAATTTGTCGGCAACATATCCTTACTCTATGCTTTTACAAGAAGATATTCTGTTGATCGAAAATTTAACAGCCGAAGAAGGTTTACAATTTATTTCAGAAAAATTTACCTCGGACGCCGTATTTTCCACTTCCTTAGGTCAGGAAGATCAGGTCATTAATGATATGATCTTTAAAAACAAGATGAATATTAAAGTTTTCACACTGGATACGGGGAGACTTTTTTATGAACATTACGAACTGCTTTCACAAAACAATGCGAGATACGGTACAAAAATTCAGGTTTATTTTCCCGATTCTGACGATGTTGAAAGATATGTGAACGAAAAAGGAATTAATGCTTTTTTTCATTCGGTAGAAAACCGGAAAGAATGCTGCTACATCCGCAAAGTAAAACCCCTGAACCGTGCTTTGGAAGGCGCTAAAATCTGGATTACCGGTTTACGAAGCGAACAGTCGGAGAACCGTGAAAACATGAAAATGATCGAATGGGATGACGATCGGAAACTTTTTAAATTCAACCCGTTGATTCATTGGACCTATCAGGATGTTTTAAATTATATCGAACAGCATAATGTTCAGGATTTGCCGCTCCACAAGAAAGGTTTTATCAGCGTTGGTTGTAAACCCTGTACCAGAGCTATTGCTATAGGTGAAAACCCGAGAGCGGGCCGTTGGTTTTGGGAAGAATCCCAGAAAGAGTGCGGTCTTCATTCACAATAATTCCCTTTGACCTTAATCAACTTTTAAAAATCTCAAAACGCTATAGTTATCAATATGAGCAAATATAAATTAGACTATCTGGAACAGTTAGAAGCCGAAAGTATTTTCATCATGCGCGAAGTAGCGGCGCAATTTGAAAAACCTGCCCTGCTTTTCAGTGGCGGCAAAGATTCCATTACGCTTGTCCATCTTGCAAAAAAGGCGTTTGCGCCGATGAAAATTCCCTTTCCGCTTGTTCATATTGATACGGGTCATAATTTCATTGAAGCTTTGAATTACCGTGACCAACTTGCGGAAGAAATTGGCGCAGAATTAATTGTAAGAAAAGTTGAAGATACGATTCGCGAGAAAAAACTTACCGAACCGAAAGGCAAATTTGCTTCCCGAAACTGGCTTCAAACCCATACCCTTCTGGATACTATTGAAGAATTTAAATTCGATGCCTGTATTGGCGGCGCGCGCCGTGACGAAGAAAAAGCGAGAGCCAAAGAAAGATTTTTTTCTGTGCGTGACGAATTCGGTCAGTGGGAACCAAAGCTTCAGCGACCAGAACTTTGGAACATCTACAACGGAAGAATTCATAAAGGTGAGAATGTGCGGGTATTCCCGATTTCTAACTGGACTGAGCTTGATGTCTGGAATTATATCAAAAAAGAAAAAATTCAGCTTCCTTCGATTTATTTCGCTCACCAACGCGATGTTATTGAATACGAAGGACAGTTAATTGCAGTTTCAGATTTCATTCAGATCGATGAAAATGATACCATCATCAATAAAAAAGTACGCTACCGAACTGTAGGCGACATGACCTGTACTGCCGCTGTAGAAAGCCACGCAGCAACGCTGGATGATGTGGTGAACGAAATCACAGCGTCCAGAATTTCTGAGCGCGGCGAAACTAGAATTGATGATAAAGTGACCGAAGCCGCCATGGAAGACCGCAAAAAAGGAGGTTACTTCTAAGTTATCTCACAAAAAATCACCGTTTCTCCTCAATTATTACTTAAACTGAACATGGATATATTAAGATTTATTACCGCCGGAAGTGTTGATGACGGAAAAAGCACACTGATTGGCAGACTGCTCTACGACAGCAAAAGCATTTTGGTTGACCAGCTTGAAGCCCTAGAAAAACAGTCGAAAAATAAAAATGCCGACGGCATCGATCTGGCTATTCTTACCGACGGTCTTCGCGCCGAAAGAGAACAGGGAATCACCATTGATGTGGCTTACCGTTATTTTTCTACACCAAAGCGCAAATTTATCATTGCCGATGCACCGGGACACGTTCAGTACACAAGAAATATGATTACAGGAGCATCAAATTCACAGCTCATTATTATTTTGATTGATGCGCGTCAGGGTGTGATTGAGCAAACGAGGCGACATTCGATCATCGCATCATTGTTGAAAATGAAACATGTTGTGGTGGCCGTAAACAAAATGGATTTGGTTGATTATTCGGAGGAAGTTTACAATAAAATTAAAGAAGATTACCGCAAAGTTGCAGAAAATCTCGGACTAAAAAATATAGCGTTTTTCCCAATCTCCGCTTTCAATGGGGATAATATTGTCGAAAAATCTGAGAAAATGCCGTGGTTCGAAGGCGAGCCGCTTTTGAGTTTTTTAGAAAATGTTGAAGTTAGAAATGATGTAGATTACGAAAACGCAAGATTTCAGGTTCAGTATGTCATCCGTCCCCAAACCGAAGAACTTCACGATTACCGCGGTTACGCCGGCCAAATTATTTCCGGAACTTATAAAAAAGGAGATAAAATCACCATTCTTCCGGAAAATATAGAAACAACGATTTCTAAAGTGGAAACCGGCGGATATGAAGTAGAAGAAGTTTTTGCCTTGCAGCCTGCAGTTTTACATATAGCTGATGATATCGATGTGAGCCGCGGAGATTTCTTCGTAAAAACCGAAAACCAACCAAAAGTCGAAAATGAGTTCGAAGCTTTGGTTTGCTGGCTCGATAAACGCGAACTGAACGAAGGAAACAAATACTTCATACAGCATAAAAGCCGACTTCTTAAAACCATCGTAAAGGAAATAGAATATAAAATTGATGTCAATACTCTGCAGCAAATCCCAGCGACCGATTCAGTAAAACTGAATGAAATTGTAAAAGTAAAGCTGAAAACCGCATCACCGCTGGCTTTTGATTCTTTTGAAAAGAACAGCGCCACGGGAAGCGCAATTCTGGTTGATGAAACCAGCAATTCTACCGTAGGTGCGGTGATGCTTCTTTAGATTTTAAAAAGTTGAAAAAGTTTTCTTCTGAATACCTCAGCGCATCTTTTTAATGTCTATCGAAAGCAAAATACATAACAAATCACTCAGTGTTTTCCTGAATCTGGAAAACCTGAAAGTGCTTATTGTAGGCGGTGGCACGCAAGCGCTGAAAAACCTGAATTTACTTGTTGAAAGTTTTCCGGAAACCCAGATAAATCTGGTATGTGAAAATATTTCTCAGAAAATTAAGGACTTTGCAAATAATCATGAGAATATCAGGCTTCACGAAAGGCGGTTCTTTGAAGACGATTTCTACAATTCCCATATCGCTCTAATTACCGATTGCGGAATTGGTTTTTATACCGAAATCATCGATATTGTTCAGAAGAAAAACATCCTAATCAGTATCGAAAACAAACCTGAATTAAGCGATTTTCAGCTCGAAAGTTTCATTTCAGACAAAAATAAACTTTCAGCGGCAGAGCAGAAATCTAAATGGCAATATTCGAGAGACGCGAAGAAATACAGAAGACTTGTTATCTATCTATCGCTTGCTTTCGCCGCATTTTTTCTTGGCATCGCTTTCGATAAATATTTTTCCTACACTCAGGCAAAAGATTTCGTGTACGAAATTCCGCAGGAATTTTACTGGATGCTCGCCATCGGATTCTTTGCGCAAATGGTAGACGGTGCCCTTGGAATGGGTTACGGATTAACGAGTTCTACGCTGATGCTGGGCATGGGAATTAAACTGCCTTCCATCTCCGGTTCTATTCACACTGCAGAAATGTTTTCAAGTGCCATGAGTGGCTATTCGCACTACAAATACGGAAATGTAAATAAACGAATGCTGCTTTACCTGGCGGTTCCGGGCATTATTGGAGCAGTTTGCGGCTCCTTGCTGCTGATTTATCTTGGCAACGAATATGAAAATCTTGCGAAAGGTTTAATGGCAACTTACACGCTGTTGATGGGCTACAGAATTACAAGACTGGCTTTTAAAAAGATCGTAATCAAACAGAAGACACACCTCGGAAGACTTGGTTTTCTGGGCGGAATGATGGATGCTTTTGGCGGTGGCGGCTGGGGCCCGATTGTAACTTCAACTCTTCTTTCCAAAGGCAGAAAAACCAATTATGTCATCGGAACCGTAAGTATGGCCGAATTTTTCGTGACGCTTTCTGCTGCTATCGTTTTCTTTTCGAGTTTGGGAGTATCGAATATTGAAATTATTCTGGGCTTAATTATCGGAGGTGTTCTGGCTGCGCCTATCGCTGCAAGATTAGCAGGAAAAATGCCACGTAAAACCGCGCTGATTTTGGTTGCACTTCTGCTAATTGTTTCGAGTGCCAGAAATCTTTATAAAATTTTCTTTTAAAAAAAAACCTCCCGAACGGAAGGTTTTTATATTATTTGAATTCTGACTGAAATCAGATTACTTCTAACTCTTTTCCTACTTTTTCGAAAGCAGCAATCGCTTTATCCAAATGTTCTTTCGTATGAGCCGCAGAGAGCTGAACACGGATTCTGGCTTTGCCTTTGGGAACCACGGGATAGAAGAATCCAATAACGTAAATTCCTTCATCCATAAGTTTTTCAGCCATTTTCTGGGCCAAAGGTGCATCGTAGAGCATCACCGGAACTATTGCTGCATCACCATCAGGAATATCAAAACCTTTGGCTTTCATTTCTTCTCGGAAATATTCAGCATTTTCCATCACTTGGTCTCTGAGCGAAGTATCTTCGGAAATCATATCCACAACTTTCATCGCTGCACCTACAATTCCGGGAGCGAGTGAATTCGAAAATAAATACGGACGCGAACGCTGTCTCAGCATATCGATAATTTCCTTTTTTCCTGAAGTAAAGCCGCCAAGTGCGCCGCCTAAAGCTTTGCCTAAAGTCGAAGTAATAAGATCAACTCTTCCCATCACTTCATTCGCTTCATGAGTTCCTCGACCGGTTTTTCCAATAAATCCGGTAGCGTGAGAATCGTCAACCATTACCAGACAGTCGTATTTTTCAGCTAAATCGCAAACGCCTTTTAAATCGGCAACAATTCCGTCCATGGAAAAAACTCCGTCGGTTACAATAATTCTGAAACGGTGATTTTTCTCGGAAGCGGACTTTAGCTGGGCTTCTAAATCTTCCATATTATTATTTTTGTAACGGTATCTGGCTGCCTTACACAAACGGACTCCATCAATAATCGAAGCGTGATTCAGTTCATCAGAAATAATCGCGTCTTCTTCAGAAAATAAAGGTTCGAAAACTCCGCCGTTCGCATCAAAACACGCTGCATACAGAATGGTATCTTCCATACCTAAAAATTTGGAAATTTTCGCTTCAAGTTCTTTATGGATATCCTGAGTTCCGCAGATAAAACGAACGGATGACATACCGTAACCGTGGCTTTCGATCATATTCTGCGAAGCTTTCATCACTTCTGGATTATTTGAAAGTCCTAAATAATTGTTTGCGCAGAAATTCAGGAGCTTTTTTCCGTTGGCTTCGATTTCGGCGGACTGTTGAGAAGTGATGATTCTCTCGGTCTTAAAAAGGCCTTCATTCTTAATATTTTGTAGTTCGCTCTGTAAGTTATCGAGATAGTTTTTAGAAATCATAATTGAATTTTTTAAGAAACGCTAATTTAACAAAAAAAGCCCTCAATCAACTATGAATTGAGGACTGTTTTGATATGAATTGTAAAAGAGTTTCTATCTTATTTGTACACAATTCCCCACTTTTTATTAAGTTTTTCATATTCTGCCTGGGATTTTGGCTGCCATGGTTTTCCAACTGGTGAACCAAACTCTCTGAAATACCCCTCGAATCCAGCCGGTGTGTATGCAAATACCATAATGAATATTTCGCTTCCGGTATTTTTTACACCATGCCAGCAATGTTTGGGAATTAAAGCTACGCTGCTCTTTTTAACCCTAATCTCCTTATCTGCGACGTGTAGAATTCCTTCACCCGTGTGAACAAAAATGAGTTCATCTTCGTTCAAATGCTTGTGCATGGGAATGCCTTCACCAGGTGCAATTTCTTCGGTGCAAAAAGACAGGGACTTTTTCCCATTCGGCGAGTGGGCAATTTTTATAGTTAAAGGAGAATTTCGTGGTCCAATCCAATACTTTTCACCTTCGTCTTCATGAACGACCACCGGCTCTGCTTCATCGCAAAATGACAGAAAATCTGCAGGAACAAAAAAGCCTGCAAAACCCAACGATGCCGTGTTGATAAATTGTTTCCGTGACTGTTTCATTTCTACTTGATGAGGCTTGTATGGTCACTTGCGAGTTGCCATTTTCCGTTGCTGTAAAACCATGTCGAAGTGTAACGACCTTTATCCGTAAAAGCTTTTCCTTTATACGTTCCTGAGACAGTGAATACACCTGTTTCTACCGCTGTACTGCGATGAATTCTAAACTTTTTATCCTCAGACTTCACTGAAGTTAATTTAAGGTCAGCAGATTTTATCTGCGCGATCTCTTCGGCTTTATTTCTTATTTTTCCATTTTCATTGACAGAAGTAAATTCTGCAGAAAGCAGCGAATCAAACATGCGGGCATCCTGTGTTGATATCGCTTTATCGTAATTATCGCTTGCTTGTTTCAGTGAGGGCATCAATTCGTCTGAAGTATGAGTTTTTTCAGTAGAATGATCCGAAACAATCATCCATTTACCATCTCTTTTTTCAAACATGGCACTGTAGAACCCTGTATCGTTATGGGGTGCAGCATCCGCTTCAAGGCCGGAGGTTGATGCATTCCAAAGCCCGGTTACATAGGCCAGATTACCGTCCATTTTCACTTTCACATCATCACTTTTAACACTTAGTAATTTATAGGAGGGTTTTTCTTTCTCTTTCCTGATTCGCTCTAGTACTTCTGCACGCGTAACCTTAGATCCGTCCGGGTGATAAGAAACAAAATCGGGAGCAAGCGCATTTTCGAAAAATGGTAGATCCCCACTCAGGGACGCCTTATCAAAATCTGCATTCAGCTTGAGTAGCATATCAATATCGTTTTTTTGAGAATGTAAAAACGTACTAAAAACAACAACCGAAAACAACGTAACGAGTTTAGTGAAATTTTTCATGGCTTTGATTTTTGTGTTAAAATTTTAATTTATCAATATAAGTGTTTAGAATATTTTACATTAAAAATGTAAAATTACCATAAAAGCCATAGCTGATCAACCGCTAAATCACCCTATTTATAATGGCAGTTATATAGCAGAAAACATCAGTCATTAAACACAAAAGCCTTCACTTCTGAAGGCCTTTTTTGTTTATTCTTTTATGAATTTGAGATTCTGATTTTCGATTTTCAGAAGATAGACACCTTTTGGAAGATGATGGACTTCAACTGCCTTCCCCTCTGTAAATTTTCCCTTTTTAACCAACTTCCCATCTGCACTGTAAATACCATATTGCTGATTGTTTCCTACTCCTAAAACCGTTAGTTTATCAGCTACAGGATTGGGATAAATCATAATACCATCTTTTGTATTATCATTCACTGCGAGGATCGTTGCGTCTTTAATTACTGTAGAATTTCTATGGATAATCTGATTTTCGTAATTGAACTGAACAGATGCTACAGGAAAATTCACCTGATTGGCGAAAGTCTGATTGTTCACGGTATTATTAAGCACCAAATAGGCAACCTGCCCTCCAGTTCCGTTTACCTTTATAGGCAATGGCATTTCGAAGAAACTAACTGATGAGTGACTTCTGGTTTGGCTTACCCTGAATCTTAACATCTGGTCTGAAGTCTGATTCCAGCGGATTTGGTAAGTCGGGTGGCCCTGACCATAAACCCAGTCATTAAAAAATTCAGTAAAATCTTTACCTGTTGACAAAAGAAGGGAGTTTTTAAGATCCGCTGTTTTGGCGTATCCATAAGCATGCTCCGGCCTGGAATGGTAATCCTTAATCGCGGAATAAAATACGTCATCGCCCAATATCCATTTTATCATTCTTACGATATAACCTCCTTTGGAATAGCTCAACCGTCCGCTGAAAATCGCGCCGGTATTGCCCAGGTTGCTGTCAGCAACATATACACTCCCTCCCGCTGCGCTGGTGATATAGCTCATTTCAGAACCCAGATACCCTAAAAACTGAGAATTGGTCATGAGTAATTTTTCGTTGGCGAGATGCTCACCAAAAGTCGCGAATCCTTCATTGAGCCAAATGTCATTCCAGGCACCGCAGGTTACTTTATCGCCGAACCACTGGTGTGCGAGTTCATGTGCGATAATGCCTCTTCCCCATGATCCCATAGAAGACATGGTGGCATGTTCCATACCGCCTCCCCAGCCGAATTGCATGTGGCCATATTTTTCATTTCTGTAAGGATACGGACCGAAATACTGTTCAAAGGTATCCATTACGGTTTTGGTCCATTCGATATTGGACATAATTGTACCGTTTGATGTGGTTGAAGGATAAAGATAATTTACAAAAGGGAAAGGTGGATTTCCCATAGTATCATTCAATTTCGTGTAATTCGTAATTCCTAACGCAATGAGATAAGCGGGAATTGCATAATTTGTTTGCCAGTAAGTGAGTTTTCTGCCGCCGGTTAACAGTGTTTCCGAAATAAGTTTGCCGTTGGAAGCCACATTGTACTGGGAGGGAGTGTTGATCTTAATATCAACTTTTTCAATTTTATCATTGAGGCTCTGTTTTGTCGGAAACCATTCCTGCGCACCGTATGGCTCGGAAAGAGTATACAGAGCAGGTGTTCCGCCTTGGGTTGATATCGTGAAAGCATCTCCTGCGCTACCACCTGTACCCGGCGCGCCGGAATATTTAATCGAAAGTGAATCGAGGGTTGCTGCCGCTATATTTGCAGGGAAATCAATTTTAACCTCTTTAGTACTGAGCTGCGTGAAAGGAAGGTTGTTCCCATGATACTTAACTTCTGAAACGGTAAGAACATCGGACAGATCAAAATAAATACTTGCCAGATTCTGGTTCGGAATAAAATGACTGGTAACGGTGCCACTTACGAACTGTTGTGCAGGATCCAGCTGAAGTTCGAGCCGCTGGTATCTTAAATCATAATTCAACGTATTGGGATTCACGTTATAATCAATCATTTTCGAATACTTCAGAAGTTCATTGCTGATCATACTTTTGCGTTCGGCTTCTTCATTTTTCTGAGCGGAAAGCTGTGCGCAAATCAATGCAACCAGTATTACATAAAGTTTTTTCATTTAGCTAAATTTTTCGCTAAAGTTAAAAAAAACCTCTCAATAATTATTGAAAGGTTAAGTAATTCGTGATTTATTTAAATATTACAGATTTAGCGCAGGCTGAAGAATTTGTTCCATTCTGTTTTTTACCTGGTCCATAGAACCTGCATAATTATTGATAAGAAGAGAGAATACCAATGTTTTTCCTGTATGGGTTTTCATGTAACCTGCTAAGGTTTTCACTTTATTTAAAGTTCCTGTTTTTGCAAAAATCTGTCCGTTTCCTTCACCGTTAAACATGCTCTTCAAAGTGCCGGTTTGTCCTGCAATTGGAAGTGATTCAAAATATGTTTTATAATATTTCTCGTCCATAATGTTGGTTAAAAATTTCACCTGAGAAATCGGAGTAACCAGATTATTCCGGGAAAGTCCGCTGCCATCCATATAATTCAATCCGTCAGTTTCGAATGCATTTGCCTTCAAATGTTCAACTACAACACTTCTTCCGGATTCTAAAGTCTGATCGCCTTTTTTCTGAAAACCAACCATTCGCAGCGTAGCTTCTGCCAATGCATTATCACTTCTTTGATTCGTGTAGTAGATAATGTCTGCTAAAGTTGGTGATTGGTAAGCAGTTATTGTTGTGCGTTTTTCTGGGTTGAGCTCTGTAGTTCTTGTCACCACTTTTCCTGTTATTCCCACACCTCTTTTAACCATGGTGCTTCTTAAAGAATTTGCCAGATATGCCGGCGGATCAGCAACTTTGGTAGTTAGGCCTACGCCATCAAATTTGTCAGCATAAACCATCTGCTTTATATAAGGAGAGATATAATAGAAACTTTTATTTTCCGCAAAAGGATTTGCAGGTTTTGCAATAAGCCTTTCATTCTGAGGATTGATTTCATAAGTAGAACCGGCTGGCAGATAATAATTTCCGTTCTCTAGCCACACAATATTTTCCGGAAGTTTCTGCGTTTTATTTACTTTGAATACTCCGGTTTGAATGATGATATCGCCGTTAATCTTTTTAATTCCCTTTTCAGAAATAGCTGCAATAAAGTCTGAAACAATTGCAGAATACGACGAAGCACCGGCCTTATTTGCACCTAAAGATGGGTCACCACTACCTACAATGTATAAATTACCCTGAAGATTACCGTTCTCATCAATGTCCCCTGAATATTCGAGTTGTGTGATCCAACGGAAATTTTCGCCCAACAGGCTTACTGCTGTATCGGTTGTTAACAATTTGGTGGTAGAAGCAGGAATCAGCGAGGCATACTCGTTGTATGAACTTACCACTTTTCTGGTTTTCGGGTCGTAAATTACAAATCCCCAATTGGCGTTACGAAGAACCGGATCATTCATCATAGAATTGATGTTGATATCCACCAGTTCCTTCGCACTCATTAATTTTTCAGAAGAGCTGAAATCCTTAACGGTACTGCTTGGCCGGTTGTCGTAAGTTTGGGGTAAATTTGAAGTGAAAGTACCTTGCCCGAATGCGATTGCTGAAAATGCTAAAGCCTGTGCAAGAAATATATTTTTTAGTCTAATCATTTAATTTTGTTATTTGATTATCTCTGAACTCTTTTGTTAAGAAAATGAAAATATGAAATGCAAAACATATTTTCAACGCTCAAAAATATACATTATTGTTGAAAGACAACATTTTAACCCTCCCAAAAGCAGGTAAATTTTGTTAAAAATTGTTAAAAATCAACAAATATCAGCTTTTTAATACTCTGATAAGCAGTTATTTCGTCGAATTCTTCAAAACTTTTCAAAACCAGACCTTTCATTTCAGCGTACTTTTTTCCGCGCGGAAGTTTGAGCAGAATTTGATACTGGTACATCAAATTGAGTTTTCCAATTGGTGATTTTTCCGGACCCAAAATACAGTCTTCGGGTAGATATTTTCTAAGGATCGACCCTAAAAATTGGGAAGCACGGTTTACTTTATCTTCACGGCGGTGTTTCAGTTCGATCATAATCAGTTTCACGAAAGGCGGATAAAGAAATTTCTTTCTTTCCTCCAGAAAATGCGCGTAAATCTTTTCAGAATTATTTTCTTTTATCAGCTGAAAAACCGCATGCTGAGGATTATAGGTCTGAATCAGAATTTTTCCTTCACCGGAAGTCCGTCCGGCGCGTCCCGACACCTGCGTAATCAATTGGTATGCGCGTTCCTCCGCACGAAAATCCTGTACGTAGAGCATAGAATCTGCCCTCGGAATGGCAACCAATTCGATATTGTCGAAATCCAGACCTTTAGAAATCATCTGTGTTCCCACAATAATATCGGTCTCACCTTCTTCAATTCTCTCATATAATTTTTCGTAAGCAAATTTTTTCCGCATCGAATCTACATCCATCCGGTCAACTTCAGAATCAGGAAAAATCCTCGAAACTTCCTCGTGAATCTGCTCAACTCCCACGCCTCTTTCATTCAGGTTTTCGGAATGGCATTTGGGGCAGACTTTCGGTTTAGAAGCTTTTTGCCCGCAGTAGTGACATTTCATTTCATTGGAAAATTTATGATACGTCATCACCACATCACAATTTGAACAGTAATTTACGTAACCACAGGTTTCACATTCTACTACATTTGCGTAGCCGCGGCGGTTATGAAGAATCATTGTCTGCTTCTTCCTCTCCAATTCGCTTTTTATTTCGTCGATGAGTTTTAAAGAGAAATTGCCAATAATTTTCTTTGAATCCTGCTCTTCCTTAAAATTGATAAGTTCAAATTCAGGAAGTTTTACATTACCGAACCTCTCGCTCAGGAAAACATATTTTATTTTGTCTTTTTTCGCCAGATAATAGGATTCCACTGAAGGCGTTGCAGAGCCAAGGATAAGGTTTGCCGAATATAGTTTTGCCAGGATTTGTGAAGAATCTTTTGCATTGAAATAGGGAGAAACTTCCCGTGGTTTATAAGCCGAATCATGTTCTTCATCAACCACAATTAAACCGAGGTTTTCGTAAGGTAAAAACAACGCGTTACGTGTTCCGATAAGGATTTTAACATCATTATTCTTAATTCGGCGCCAAACTTCCACCCTTTCGAAATCTGTAAGTTTTTGGTGATAAAAACCAAGCTGTTTTCCGTATTTTTTCTCTAATCGCTGCACGATCTGCTTGGTCAAAGAAATTTCGGGGAGAAGAAATAAAACATTTTTTCCGGCGGAAACGGTTTCTTCAATTTTTTCAAGATAAATATGAGTTTTACCGGAGGAAGTAACGCCGTGTAGCAAAACATTTTTCCCCTCAGTGAAAGCATTATCAATTTCTTTCTTCGCCAGGATCTGCTGCTTAGTGAGCTTTTCAATTTCCTCGATTTCGCCCTGATAAGATTCTATACGGTCTTTCTGCAGAAAATATTCCTGTACTAAATTTCTTTCAATTAAAGATTTCAACTGTGACTGGGAAAAATTTCCTTCACCGAAAATTTCAGATTTCCTGATAGGTTTTTCGGGATGTTCTGTTTGCTTTTCGAGGATCGAAAGAAACATTTCCTGCTGTTTAGGAGAACGTTTAAGCGACAGGAGAATCTGCGGAAGACTGTTACCGTCCAGTTCTGAATCATTTACACGCAAATACGCGATTTCTTTCGCTTTGTATTTCTCGGCAATCTTTTCATCAATCTCGATATACTGAAGATCGATTAACGATTTTATGGTTTTGACGATGTCTTTCTTTGGAATAAATGCTTCAATTTCGGTCACATTAATAAGCTGCCGAACTTCTAGTGCCTGGATGAGATACATTTCATTCACATCTAAGTTTTCGAAATCGACTTTAATATTCGGCTTTAACTTTAAATAAGTCTCACTTTCCAGTTTTAAGGACGAGGGAAACGCAAAACGGTAAATTTCGCCAAGATTACAGAGATAATATTCGGAAATCCAGTTCCAAAACTTAATCTGTTCAGGTGGAAGAATCGGAAAATCATCAAGTATACTGATGATTTCTTTTGGACTGAAATTTTCGGGCTCGGTGTTATGGATTTCAGCAACGATTCCTGTATAAATCTTTTTGCCGCGAAATGATACCAACACCCTCATCCCAACTTCCAGATTACGGATTAATTCCTCAGGAACTTTATAAGTAAAGGTTCCTTTAAGATTGAGCGGGAGAATGATCTGGGCAAAAGTCAAAGCTGGTAAACTGATTTTATGTGAGAAGTGTTTGAGCGAATTACAAATTTAGATTTTATTTTGGCTAAAGCCAATGAATTTACTTCAATAAAAAACGGGCTAAAGCCCGTTCAAAAAGATTTTTATAATGATTTTAGAAGAATTGCTTTTATTATTTTGCCTTTCTTCTGTTCAGTTCTTTATCGATGAGGCCAAGTTCGCGACCTGTTTGTCCGGCCACAGAAGTGTTTTCCTGCGCACGTCTTGTTAAATAAGGAACCACATCTTTCACCGGGCCATAAGGAAGATATTTGCAGACATTGTATTTTTCTGCGCCAAGAAAATAGGTGATATTGTCGCTCATTCCGTAAAGCTGACCAAAATGAATCTGAGGATGATCATTTGGTAATCCCATTGCCCGCATTTTATCCATTACAAGTTCAGTAGACTTCTCATTATGGGTTCCAAAAAACGCTGAAACGCGGTCTAAATTATTCAATACGAAATCGATCGCGGCATTATAATTATCATCTGAGGCCTGTTTTGTAGGCTGAATAGGATCCGGATAATTCATTGCAGCTGCACGTTCGCGCTCTTTTTCCATATAAGCGCCGCGAACAAATTTGTAACCTAAGAAATAGTTTTTTGTTCTGGCTCGTTCTAAATCCTGAGCAAGATATTCCATTCTTCCGGTGCGGTACATCTGGATGGTATTCCAGATAATAGCTTTCTCTTTGTTGAATTTCTCCATCATTTCATTCACCAAATCATCGGTCGCATCCTGCATCCAGCTGTCTTCTGCATCAATCATCAGAACCACATTGCGGTCGAATGCCATCTGGCAAACTTCCTCATATCTCTTCACCACTCTTGCCCATTCTTCTTTCTGAGAGGTCGTTAATTCTACTTTTTTACCGACTTCCTCGTATATTTCAATTCTTCCAAAACCCGTGGGCTTAAAAACTACAAACGGAATCGCCGGATTACCTTCTGCGAATTTTATGTTTTGTTTAATTTCTTCGCAGGTTTCATCAAAAACACTTTCTTCAGCTTTTCCTTCAATGGCATAATCAAATATACTTCCTACATGCCGCTTGAACATCTGCTTTACTACTTTCATGCTTTGCTCACGGGTTTCGCCGCCACAAAACTGCTCAAACAAAGTTTGTTTAACAACTCCGGTCACAAAAGGAAAATTTTTCTCTACGGTAAAGTTAAGAACCGAGATGCCAAACTTTGTAACAACGGGCTGCTCTATAGCTTTAAACATCCAGTACGCCTTGCGGAGTTGAGCGTCGGTCTTGTCTGCAAAGGCAATTTGGGTATTATTGAAAATGCTCATGGGTAATTTTAAATTAGAGCAAATTTAACGATACTATATGAATTGAAAAAACGAATTTAAAGTTTAATTTTGTGACAAATTTCATGAAATGATATCAGTTTTAGACCAGGATTTTTCGCAGCTCAACCTTTTTATAACGGATTTAAAACCCACCAAAATCATTATTCTGGTTGATGAAAACACCCATGAATATTGCCTGCCCGTACTTCTGCGAAATCTGGAGACTGAAATCCCCTTTGAAATTATTGAAATTGAACCAGGAGAAGATTTAAAAACAATTGAGACAGCTTCTCAACTCTGGGAGATTTTATCAGAATTTGAAGTCGACCGCAAATCTTTGATGATTAATCTGGGCGGGGGAGTCATTACCGACTTGGGCGGATTCGTGGCATCAACTTATAAAAGGGGAATTAAATTTGTCAACATCCCAACAACACTTTTGGGGATGTGCGATGCTTCTATTGGCGGGAAAACAGGTATTGACCATCATTTCCTAAAGAATATTATAGGAACTTTTGCAGAGCCTGAGGAAATATTTGTCTTCCCAAATTTCTTGAAAACCGTACCTTATGTTGAATTGCGAAGCGGATTTGCAGAAATGCTCAAGCACGGTTTAATTGCAGACCAAACTCACTGGAACGATTTAACATCACTTGAAAATCTGAGTGCAGAAAGCATATTTCCACTTATTGAAAACTCAATGCGGATTAAACAGACCATTACAGAACAGGATTTCAAAGAGCAGAATATCAGAAAAACGCTTAATTTCGGGCATACTGTAGGTCATGCATTGGAAAGTCTTTTTCTGCAGCAGGGAAAGCCCATACCCCATGGTGAAGCTGTAGCACTCGGAATGATTTGCGAGACCTATCTGTCTTTTCTGGCGGGCAACATCAGCAACGACAAAGCTGAAGAAATTATCGGAAATATCAGGAAATTTTATCCATATATAGCCATCAGTCAGTTTACGGATGAAAG
Source organism: Chryseobacterium sp. HSC-36S06 (assembly GCF_024171485.1). Classification (GTDB taxonomy): domain Bacteria; phylum Bacteroidota; class Bacteroidia; order Flavobacteriales; family Weeksellaceae; genus Kaistella. Next base: position 128,913 of record NZ_JALJZX010000002.1, on the reverse strand, counting down.
AATTGTAGCGCTGATGATGAATGATAAAAAGAACTCAAGCGGGAAAATAAGTTTCTCCCTTTTAAAAAGCATTGGGGAATGTACTTTTGACAGCGAAATGTCGAACGAACAAATTATTTCGGCTTTGAATTATTATCAAAATTTAAATTAAATACTGTTTAAAATATTATTTATATCATAGTATCCGACAACGCTTTTTTCTTTAGCAGTAAAATTTATCATAAATAAACATTTACAAATCAATAACTTACATCTCACCACTATTAAACTACTGTTTAGTTTTTAATATTTTAATTTGCTTTTGGCACAGGGTTTGCGAATAACCAATCGTAAAACAAAATTAAAAACGCGAATTGATAAGCCTTTTTAAGTTGCAAAGTTTTTCTGATAAGGATTCTAGAGCAGCATTAAATTAAGATTGTCAAATTCACAAAAAATTAATTAAAATTTAAAAATTATGAAAAAGTTATTTTTAGGTGCAGCTATCGCAATGAGTTCATTGACATTCGCACAACAGTTTGGTATTAAAGGTGGAATGAACGTTTCTTCATTATCTTCAGATTCGCAGTTAAGCGATCAAGGTTCTAAGATCGGTTTTAACGCAGGTTTATTCATGAATGCTCCAATTGCTGAAAACTTCAGCATCCAGCCCGAATTACTTTACTCACAAATGGGTGACAAATATGACCAAACGATTGCAGGAACTACATATGCAAGATCAAGACATTTAGATTATGTAACTCTTCCTGTGATGTTCCAGTATAACGCGACACCATCTTTCTACCTTGAAGCAGGTCCTGAATTTGGTTTAATGGTAAACGCTAAAAACAAGTTTACCAACGAAACTGATAATAATACCATTACGGAAACCGGTGATTACAAAGATCAGTTAAACACTTTTAACTTAGGTGTTGGTTTAGGTGCAGGTTATTATTTTACACCTAACATCGGTTTAACTGCAAGATATGTTGCAGGATTCACAGACATCTATAACAGCGATAACAACGGAAGCGACGATTCTGTAAAAAACAACGTATTCCAGGTTGGTTTGGCTTACAAATTCTAACAACACTTAGGATGAAAAAAAAGGCTGAGAATTTCTCAGCCTTTTTTTATTCATCTGTATAGTCAGGGCTTGGGCCCGCGGGAACGGGGTACACTTCTGTGAAACAGCCAAAACAGTGGCTGGAGCTTCCCAAAATAACTTTGAGATTATCCATACTTAAAAATTCGAGTGAATCAACGCCAAGATAATCCCTCAATTCTTCAACGGTCATATTAGCCGAGATTAAATCTTTTTTTGAAGGTGTATCGATGCCCAGATAACACGGCGCGATAATGGGCGGTGAAACGCTTCTGAAATGAATTTCCTTCACCCCGGCTTCTTTCAGAATTTTAACCAAACGCTTCGAAGTTGTTCCCCGAACGATAGAGTCATCGATGATCACTACTCTTTTCCCTTTTATTTCTGAAACAATCGGATTAAGTTTTAAGTTGACGATCCTTTCCCTCATTTCCTGAGTCGGGACAATAAAACTTCTTCCGATATATCTGTTTTTAATCAGAACCGGCCGGAAAGGAATACCTGACGCAATGGAAAAACCAATCGCTGCCGGAACTCCCGAATCGGGAACACCAATGACAATATCAGCTTCCACGGGAGCCTGCTCCCAGATTTTCATTCCGGATTTTTCGCGGATTTCGTGTACATTGATCCCTTCCAAAGTGGAATCGGGTCTGGCGAAATAAATATATTCGAAAGCGCAGATCCTGTTTTCGCAGTTTTCTTTAACTAAAAACGATTTCAGGCCTTTTTCATTTTCGCTGGTATAAACAATCTCCCCGGGTAAAATATCCCGCACATATTGCGCACCAACTGCATCCAACGCCACAGATTCTGAAGCCGCGACAAAAGTTTTTTCATCAATTGCTCCTAAAACCAGAGGACGGATTCCGTGAAAATCACGGAAAGCAAAGAATTTATTTCTCGTCATTCCAACCACTGAATATGCGCCTTCAATTTTTTCCATGGTTGCTTTTATGGCTCCTCGTAAACCTAAATCAAGGTTTTTCTGAATCAGCCTTAAAATCACTTCCGAATCCGAAGTTGCTTTGAAAACAACACCTTCTGCCTCGAGTTCTTTTTTGAGTTCGTCGGCATTAGTTAAATTTCCGTTATGGGCGATGGAAAGAATGATCTGATCGTATTCGTTCTTGGCAAAAAAGGGTTGAAAATTGTATTTCTTCTTATCCCCTGCGGTCGTATATCTGGTGTGTCCAATTGCTGAATTTCCCATAAAAGTTTCGGGTTCGCGGATGTTTTTATAGACATCAAGCACCAAGCCTTCATCCTTAATATTGAAAATCTTTCCGTTTTTCATCACAGAAATTCCGCACGCTTCCTGACCGCGGTGCTGCAAAGCAAAAAGACCGAACTGGGAAAGGGAAAATGTATCCAGATCAGTATCGGAATACATCCCGAAAATCCCGCACTCTTCTGATGGAGCATCGAAAACATCCTCAGTTTTCAGCAAATTTCTTCCGTAGGTTCTTTCTTTAAACTGGTTTAAATAATCTTTTCTGTGTTGCTGTAAATCTTTCATTTTTTACTATTCTCCAAAAAAAATTATTTGTTCAGTACTTTTTTCAAGCGTTCGTAGATTTCGACATAAGCTTCGGTAACACCGCCTAAATCTCTTCTGAAACGGTCTTTATCGAGTTTTTTCATGGTGTCTTTGTCCCAAAGTCTGCACGTATCTGGTGAAATTTCGTCAGCCAGAATAATTTCGCCGTCGGATGTTTTCCCTAATTCTATTTTGAAATCGACGAGTATGATATTCATTTTATCGAAGAGATCGATCAAGATATCATTGATATCGGAAGTAAGCTCGTACATTTCATCGAGTTCATCATAAGTCGCAGCGCCAAGAAAAACGGCATGATGATCGTTGATTAACGGGTCACCCAATTCATCTTTTTTGTAGCAGATATCAAAAATGGTTACCGGCGATTTAATGCCTTCCTCGACACCAAGTCTTTGCGCCATACTTCCGGCGGAGTAATTTCTGACTACCATTTCTAACGGAATAATATGTACTTTTCTCACCAGCTGTTCTCTTTCATGGAGTTTTTTAATGAAATGTGTAGGGATTCCTTTTTCATTTAAATATTCGAAAATAAGCGTCGTGATGGCGTTATTCATTTCGCCTTTCAAATCTACACTTCCTCTTTTCTGTGCGTTGAAAGCGGTTGCGTCATCTTTGAAACGTACAATCACTTCATCCGGATGATCCGTTGCGAAGACCTGTTTTGCTTTTCCTTCATAAAGCATTGCTCCTTTTGTCATTTTTACTTTTTATTTGATATTATTTTTTATTCTTTTCACTTAAATTTTCACTAAAATTCCTGTAATTACAGCAATTCCAAAACTCAGCAATGTTCCGATCAAAACATATTCTGTGAGTTTACGCTGCTTTGCTTCTGCCAAATCACTGAACCTGAAAACCGATTTTGCTGCAATCATAAAACCAACACCTTCCCAATGGTTGACGAGGATAAATACAAAAACCAAAAGCCGTTCTAAAATACCGATATATTTTCCTGCATTGACGAGAGAATCAGTCTGTAATTTGCTGTGTTCAACAGTCACCGGCGTCCAGATCGAAATTAAAGTTTTAATTAATATTGAAGACGGAACGGTTAAGAATACAACGGCAGTAAGCAGTTTTAAATTTTCCGGATTGAAGAAATCTTCCCATCTGAAATAAGGAAAATAAATCACTGCTAATACGGATATTACGCCAACATGCAGCAGCTGATCCACAAAAAACCAGGTTCTTTTGGTTTTTGAAGTCTGAAACAGAAGCTTCATTCCGTCGATTATGAAATGCGTAATTCCAATAATTGCCACAATCCACCAAAGATTAAGATCCCATAGAAAAATCATTACCAAGGCCATGTGAATCAATACATGTATGTACAGATAGACACTTCCAAGCTTTTTTTTCTCTTTATCAGCCACCCATGAATTTGGCTGGAGAAGAAAATCTCCCAAGAGATGCGCTAATATGAGTGGGACAAAAATCATTACAGTTCTGTTATTTTTTTTCTGAAATACTGGTCCGTTTCCTGAATAAGATCATAATTAGAACGTTTAACCCTTTGACTGACTGATGATTGGGTAATATTAAAAACTTTCGCCAGTTCATCCTGGGTGAGTTCAGAGTTGGTGAGCAACCGGTGAATTATTTCTGCGTTTGCTACGGTCCAGTTATCAAAATCGATGGAAGCCCATTTAAAAAGGATATTGAGATCGCGGTTCACCTTATCGTTTTCTGTTTTAATCGCTAAAGTTTTTCCTTCTGCTTTGATGTCGTTTAAAAGTCTTCCGGAATTTACATACGCAGAACCGTTTGATTCGGTTATTTTTTCAGATAAAAAAACTTCGTTTCCGATTCCGATCGCCAGTCTTACGTCTAAATTTTCGAAAGTTCTGATTAAAGATTTTATAACTAAACATTTCCGAAAAACCTCATCAACACTACATTTTACCTGAAACTCATCCCCCCGGTACACTTCCCAGTTTTCCGGTGTTGCTGACCAGCTTCCTAAAAGGTTTTTCAGTTTAGGAAGCCACAGTTCAGAATCAGTTTTTTGAGAATTGATAATATCCCCGGTTATAATGGCAATCATTTTACAAATATAAGCAATTATACTTATAAACTAAAAATATAAGTTAAATAGCTAATATATCTTGTTTATAAGGAAATACACTTATAAATCAGATTATTATTTAAAAACCTTATAATTTAATTTATTAGCTAAAAAGCTTATTTAAAGTTATCTACTCCGTTTTTGAAAATATTGTGATAATTCGCCGTTGGAATGTTTTTAAGCAGACCTTCTGCAAATCTTTCAGGGTGCCCCATTCTTCCGAAAATCTTCCCGGACTTACTGGTTATTCCTTCAATACCAAATAAGGAATTATTAGGGTTAAACGGCATTCCGTGAGCAATATTTTCATCAAAGTCGATATACTGCGTTGCAATCTGTCCGTTTTCGTACAGTTCTTTAATTACGGGTTCCGAAGCCATAAAACGTCCTTCACCATGAGAAATCGGAATGGTATAAATCTGATCCTGCATTCCTTTCAGCCACGGCGAACCGTCACTGGTCACTTTGACATTAACCATCTGCGAAATATGTCTTCCAATAGCATTGTGTGCTAAAGTGGGCGAATTTTCATCCAAATCCCGGATCTCTCCAAAAGGCAAAAGCCCCGATTTCACCAGCGCCTGAAACCCATTACAGATTCCCAGAATCATTCCATCACGTTCGAGCAGGTCGTGAACGGCGGTTTTCATCTTTTCGTTTTTAAGCACATTTACGATGAACTTTGCAGAACCGTCAGGTTCGTCACCCGCAGAAAATCCACCTGAAAATACAAGAATCTGAGATTGCTTAATCTCAGCAATCCATGCATCCAAACTCTCATTTAAAAGTTCGTGATTTAAATTAATGAGCGGCAAACTTGAAACTTCAGCACCCTCTTTTCTGAATGCGTTCTGAGTTTCATATTCGCAGTTTGTTCCGGGAAAAACCGGTACAAACACACGCGGTTTAGCAATATTATGCTTAATTATGGTGATGTTTTTAGCAGTGGTTGAGTTCAGTTTTCCATCGATTTCTACGATTAACTTTTTATTTTCAACCGTGGGGAACAGTTCTTCAAAAGTACCTTTCCAACTCTTCAGTAAATCTGATATTTTGAAATTTACATCATTAATAATCAGGTTTTCATTTCCATTAACTTCACCAATAAAATCCAGCAAATTGCTATTCAGATCTGAAGTGCTTTCTATAATTAAACTTCCGATGTTTTTATTCAAAAGCAAGTGCTCTTCCAATGAAATTTCCACACCCAATTGGTTTCCAAAACTCATTTTCGCCAGTGCAACAGCAACCCCGCCGTCCTTTATCGTTTTAACAGAAACAATTTTTCCGGACTGGATATTTTCAAAAATAAAATTGAAAACTTTCTTTAAATTTTTATAATCCGGCAAACCATTTTCCTGAGGTATATGGCGGAAAAAATACAGTTTATTCCCGGTTTTTTTCAGTTCCGGAGAAATGATGTTTTTCTTTTCGCCGTTTGCGCAGGCAAAAGAAATCAAAGTCGGCGGTACGTGGATATCCTGAAAACTTCCGCTCATCGAATCTTTGCCGCCAATTGCTGCAAGTTCAAAATTCATCTGCGCATCATACGCTCCGAGAAGCGATGCCAGAGGTTTTCCCCATTTCTGCGGGTCGTTCCCTAATTTTTCAAAATATTCCTGAAAACTAAGGCGGATGTTTTTATAATCTCCTCCCATCGCGACAATTTTCGCAACGCTTTCCACAACGGCATTCGCTGCACCAACCATGGAATTTTGAGAAGAGATTTCAGCATCAAAACCCCAGCTTGCAAGAGAAACAGTTTCGATACTTTCAGCATTTAGAATTGGCAAAGTCTGAACGCTTCCTTCCATTTCGGTTTCCTGGTATTTTCCGCCAAAAGGCATCGCTACTGACGTTCCGCCCACCGACGCGTCAAACATTTCAGCAAGGCCTTTCTGTGAAGCTGTATTTTTATCGGAAAGTGCTTTCAGGAAATTTTCCCCGGAAAAAGAAATGTTTTGAGTTTCAACAGGTTTTAAATGAGAAATTTCAGCATGCTGAGATTTTGTGCAGCCGTTGGTATCCAGGAATTTCCTGCTTAAATCAACGATTTTATTTCCCTGCCAAAACATCTGCATTCTTCCGGAATCCGTTACTTTTGCTACTTCAACGGCTTTAATATTTTCCTTTTCGCAAAAGCTGATAAATTTTTCTTTGTCCTTTGCTTCAATTACCACTGCCATTCTTTCCTGAGATTCGGAAATGGCGAGTTCAGTTCCGTTTAATCCTTCATATTTCAAAGGAAGAATATCGAGATTTATCTCAAGAGAATCAGCGATTTCGCCGATTGCAACAGAAACTCCTCCTGCTCCGAAATCGTTGGATTTTTTAATTAATCTGGTCACCTCAGGATTTCTGAAAAGTCTTTGGATTTTACGCTCTTCTACCGCATTTCCTTTCTGAACTTCTGTGGACAAAGTATGAATCGAAGTTTCATCCTGAACTTTAGAACTTCCGCTTGCACCACCTACGCCATCTCTTCCGGTTGCTCCACCTAATAAAATCACAAGGTCGCCGGCTTGAGGTTTCTCCCGTCTTACCCAGTCTTTTTTAACAGCTCCAACAACGAAACCAACTTCCATTCGCTTTGCTTTGTAACCGTCGTGATAAATTTCGTTCACTAAAGTCGTGGCTAAGCCGATTTGGTTTCCGTAGGAAGAATAGCCGTTTGCAGCTTGTTTTGAAATCGTACGCTGGGGAAGTTTTCCTGGTAAAGTTTCAGAAATCGGTTCTAAAACGTCTGCAGCGCCGGAAAGCCGCATCGCCTGATACACAAAAGCTCTTCCTGATAAAGGATCACGGATTGCGCCGCCTAAACAGGTTGAAGCACCGCCAAACGGTTCAATTTCAGTGGGGTGATTGTGGGTTTCATTTTTGAATAATAAGTACCACGGTTCTTTTTTACCGTCAAATTCCGCTTCGATTTCTATGGTACATGCGTTGATTTCGTCGGAAACAACAAGATTTTCCAGCTTACCTGTTTTATGGAAATATCTTGCACAAACGGTGGCTAAATCCATTAAAGAAATGGGCTTCGCTTCCCGTCCCAGAAACTTTCTTTTCTCTAAATAATCGTTGAAAATATTTTCCAAAGTAGATTTAAAAACTCCGTTAAACTGAATATCAGTTAATTCTGTTTCAAAAGTGGTATGTCGGCAATGATCGCTCCAGTACGTATCCAGAACTTTAAGTTCGGTCTCTGTAGGATTTCTATTTTCTGACTTAAAATGACTCTGGATGAATTCCAGATCATCAAAACCTAAAGCAAAACCATGCCGGTCATAGAAATTCCGCAGTTCAGCAGCAGAAAAACCGATGAAACCTTCATGAACAATTACCGGATCCGGAGTTTCTTCTTTCGGAATTTCAAGTTTTGAAAGATCTTTTTCCTGACTTTCAACTTTATTGATGAGATGATTTTTTATCTTTTCCACCTCAGACCGATCGATACCAAAAAGTTCGATCAGTTTTCCGCTTCTTACCTTTGAATTTTCATTTTCGGTGAGCAAAGCAATACACTGTTCTGCTGAATCTGCGCGCTGGTCATATTGTCCCGGCAAAAATTCTGTTGCAAAATGAATATTGCCGGCCGGATTTTCATGATGCAGAATATCGGTTACCGGATCCACAAAAGTATTAAAAACAACCAGGTTAAGTTCACTTTCGTCAATCCCGAACACATCATAGATGTTATAGACTTTTACATCCTGAATATTCGGGCTGATATTCTTTATTTCATTGAAAATTTTTGGACTTTCAACATCGAAAATTCCATGTTTCTCTACGAAGATTCTTTTTTTCATTTTTACTTTTATTAATAGAATTTAATTCTATTCTTTGTTTAAAATCCCTTCGGGGATTGCGTAAGTATTTATTTTACTGAAGATAATTACCAAAAAAAATGCAGACAAAATCGCCTGCATAAATTTACACTTTAAGGTCAGCTTCTAAGCCGATAAGGTCGCTGTACTTATCTAAAATAGGCTGCACCTCGTTCCGGATAAATTCTTCAGTCTGAACCGGAGCAAAACCGATGAAGTTTTTCGGATCCAGAATTTCCATGAATTTGGTTTTATCAAGCTTCAGAGAAGAGTCGTTCATAATCCTTTCAATCAGATCATTTTCCTTTCCTTCCATCTTCACCTTTTTGCTGGCTTCAATGGAGTGTACACGAATAGTTTCATGAATTTCCTGCCGGTCGCCACCCGCCTTCACTTCTTCCATAATGATATATTCAGTCGCCATAAACGGCAATTCATCCATAATATGTTTGTGAATTCGGTTTTCGTACACCACAATTCCGTTCATGATGTTATTCCAAATCAGCAGAATGGCATCTATCGCAAGAAATGACTGCGGAATTGCCAATCTTTTGTTTGCAGAATCATCGAGAGTTCTTTCAAACCATTGCGTTGCAGCCACCATTGCGGAGCTAGAAGAAAGAGACATCACAAATTTGGACAGCGCCCCTATTCTTTCAGAACGCATCGGATTTCTTTTATAAGCCATTGCGGAAGAACCAATCTGGTTTTTCTCGAAAGGTTCCTCTATTTCCTTTAAATTCTGTAAAAGCCTTAAATCATTGGTAAATTTATGGGCTGACTGTGCGATATTGGAAAGCAGCGCCATCACTTTCGCGTCGATTTTTCTGTCGTAAGTCTGTCCGGAAACGCCAAATACTTTCTCGAAGCCAAAACGTTTTGAAAGTTCTTTATCCAGATGTTGAACTTTCGAATAATCTCCTTCAAAAAGTTCCAGAAAACTCGCGGCAGTTCCGGTAGTTCCTTTTACGCCACGGAATCTTAGTGTTTCCAGGAAAAACTCAAGTTCCTCAAAATCTAAAATTAAAGACTGCAGCCAAAGTGTCGCTCGTTTTCCAACCGTCGTAAGTTGTGCCGGCTGATAATGGGTAAAGCCAAGCGTCGGCAGATCTTTGTATTTTAAAGCAAAATCTGAAAGATTTTTGATAACATTGACCATTTGCTTTCTTAAAAGAAGCAATCCGTCCCGCATTTGAATTAAATCGGTATTGTCTCCTACAAAGGCAGAAGTGGCTCCAAGGTGAATAATTCCCTTTGCCAGAGGCGCGTCGTCACCATAGGTATGCACATGTGCCATCACATCATGACGGAATTTTTTCTCGTAATCCGCCGCTTTCACATAATCAATGTTATCTGCATTGGCTTTGAGCTGCGCAATCTGTTCTTCGGAAATGTCGAGCCCTAAATCTTTTTCGATTTCGGCAAGAGCGATCCATAATTTCCGCCAGTTCCTGAACTTGTTGTTCGGGGAGAAATTATAGAGCATTTCCTCACTTGAATAGCGCTCTTCAAGAGGATTTTTGTAGGAATTCATTCTTTCTTTTTACTTTATTAGATGCACAAATTTAAGAAAATTAAAAGAATTTGCAGAGAAGCCGCGAGAATTTTTCACCAACAAATCCTTCTGATCTAATGCTTAAAATTTAAAATTAAAGTAGTTATCAACGTCCGCGGAAACCCTTCATCGTATCGTAAACGCCAAAAATATTCTTCATCACCCAGTCAAAGATTGGGATTGGTAAAATTCCCTGCGAAAAACGGATAAACCAATAAGGCAATGGCATTGCAAGCATTTTAGTTTTGTTTTCAATAGCTTTAATAATTCTTTCGGAAGTTGGTTCAGGCTCCAGAATTGGCAACAGTTTAGATTTTACGCCATCGAACATTCCGGTGTTGATGTAGAACGGCATAATCGTGGTAACAGAAATGTTTTTGCCTAGTTGTTCCATTTCTAACCGCAGGCTGTCACTCCAACCTACAACGGCCCATTTGGAAGCAGCATAAACCGACATTTTAGGATTCGAAATTAAGCCCGCGGAAGAAGCGATGTTGCAGATTGCACCTGAATTTTCAGCCATCATTCCTGATAAAAACTCCAAACCGACGTGCATGAAAGCATTGGAGTTAATCAACATACTTTTATGAATCTGGTCGTGCGTGTGTTCATGGAAATACTTACCGACAACAATTCCGGCATTGTTGATCAGAATATCAACTATTCCCACCTCCGTTCTTACTTTCTGGGCATTAATTTTAATATCATCCAAATTAAAAACATCAGTTTTATAACCGAATATTTCGCCGCCTAATCCGGTAAATTCTTCCTTGGTAATAGCTAAAGCATCTTCATTTATATCCCAGATCACCAGTTTTCTTGCTCCTCTTTCCAAAGATTTCCTAGCCATTATTTTACCAATTCCGGAGCAGCCGCCTGTAATGAGAACAGTTTTGTTTCTAAAATCCATTTTATTTTTATCTGTGATTTTTAAAGTAAATTTGTTAAGAATAATAAATTAAAAGTAATGAATTTCGAAGATATAATTGTGGCTCAAAGAACATTTTTCAACAGCCAGAAGACCAAGAATTTAAAGTTCCGAAAGAGAAATCTGGAAAAACTTCGGGATCTTTTCATCAAACATGAAGAGCTCTTATATGAAGCTATTTATCAGGATTTCGGAAAATCAAAGTTCGACACTTTTACAACGGAGATTTCCTTTGTGCTGAAAGATATCGACTATTATTTAAAAAATCTCAGCTCGCTGGCCAAACCGAAAAAAGTAAGAACCAACTTAGCTAATCAACTCGGAACAAGTAAAATTTACAGCGAACCGCTGGGCTGCACCTTAGTGATCGGCGCGTGGAATTACCCTTATCAGCTTTCACTTTCTCCGATGATCACCGCTTTAGCCGCAGGAAACACCTGCATTCTGAAACCAAGTGAGGTGGCGGAAAACACCATGAAAGCGATGGCTAAAATCATCAATGAGAATTTTCCTGAGGAATATCTTTTTGTTGCTCAAGGCGGTGTGGATGAGATTACAGAGATTTTGAAATTCAAATTCGACAAGATATTTTTCACCGGAAGCACGAAAGTGGGACAAATCGTTTACGAAGCTGCAGCGAAAAATTTAACTCCCGTAACCCTGGAACTCGGGGGGAAAAGTCCGGTAATTGTAACCTCGAGTGCAGATTTTGACTTGGCTGCGAAAAGAATCGTTTGGGGAAAATTTCTTAACGCCGGTCAAACCTGCGTAGCACCTGATTATATCTTGGTGGACGAGAAAGTGAAGGACAGTTTTCTGGATGCTTTAAAATTTCAGATACAGAAATTCAGTTATCAGCCTAATTCTGAACACTATACGCAAATTATTAATCAAAGAAATTTTGAGCGTTTGGTTAAATATATTGATAAGGACAAAACCTATCTCGGCGGAAATTACGATGCCGTAAAAAGATATATTGAACCTACAGTTTTACACAATATCGACTGGAATGATGCGGTAATGCAGGAAGAAATTTTCGGACCGATTCTTCCGGTGCTGACATTTAAAAATTTCAATGAAGCCTTGTTAATAATTGCCGAAAAAGAAAAACCGCTTGCAGCATATTTGTTTACTAAAAATACGGAGGAGAAAGAAAATTTCACCTCCAAAATATCTTTCGGTGGTGGTTGTATCAACGATGTTGTAATGCATTTGAGTAACGAAAACCTGCCTTTTGGCGGTGTGGGAAGTTCCGGGATTGGTCATTATCACGGAAAATTCGGATTCAAAGCGTTTTCTCATCAGAAAGCAGTGCTTGAAAGAGCAACCTGGGGCGAACCGGATCTGAAATACCCACCGTACACCGAAAAAAAACTGAGCTGGATCAAAAAACTTTTATAAAAAAACCGGAATTAATTCCGGTTTTTCTTTTTATGATTTTGTGGTCCATTTCAGGAAGAATTCCTTCACCTTTTCTGTGCTGTAACCTTTTCCTTCCTCCAGAACAGCGCTGTCCTGCGTATGGATCATTTTTCCGTTCTTGTCTAAAACGACAAAAACAGGATATCCGAATTTCTCACCGGGATTATCATATTTCGCAAAAACTTTAGCATTTTTGTTCTCCGGAGAATAATTGAGATGATAATATAAATAATTGTCATCTACAACTTGCTTTAATTCGGGAGTTGTCTGTACAAAATTGTTGAACCTCAAGCACCAGATACACCAGTTTCCGCCCGCCTGAAGTATAATATTTTTGTTTTCCGCTTTAGCCTGTTTCACCAATTCAGCAATCTTGGCTTCCGCACTTTCTTCCGCATTATAAGGTTTGGGCAGTTTAGCTTTCTCTTCTGCTGCCGCTTTCTTTTTAGCTGCTGCAATGGCTGCGGAATCCATTTCAGGAGCCACCGATTCTGTCGCAACTTTGTCTGTGGATTTTACATCAGATTTTTGAGCACACGCCACTCCCGTAATGAGAAGTGATGACATTGCGAGTATTTTTAGGGAATTACTTTTCATTGAACTTAATTTTAGCAGTGCAAATTAACAAAAATAGCGCCATCAATCAAGTTTATAATTGCTAAATTTGCACACTGTATATGAATTTTCTATTTAAAATTATTCTTCTCTTTTCCAGACTTCCATTACAGGTTTTATATCTGTTTTCGGATGTGATTTTCTTTCTGATGTACCATCTGGTTGGTTACCGGAAGAAAGTGGTGACTGAAAATCTGAAGAAATCGTTTCCCACAAAATCCGCAAAAGAAATAAGTACGATCCGTAAGCGTTTTTACCGCAATTTTTCAGATTATATCCTTGAAACCTTTAAATCATTTACCATTTCTTCCAATGAACTACGGGTACGCGTTCAGCATATCAATCAGGATGTTTTTCACGATGCTAAAGCTGAAAACAAAAATGTAATTCTTTTGGCAGGACATATTTTCAACTGGGAATGGTTCAACGCACTTGCAACGATAATTCCCCAGGAAAACTGTTTTCCGGTGTATAGAAAGGTACAGAGCAGTTTCTGGGAAGAAAAGATCAAAGGAATCCGCAACAGTTTTGGCAATCAGGCTTTGGAAGCTAAAGAAGTTATCCGACATATTTTCCGGAACAAAAACGACGGCAATTCTGTCTATATGTTTATTGCTGATCAGACCCCGCATGTTTCTGAAGTAACGTATGGTTTAAACTTCCTGAATCAGAAAACCCCTGCATTCGTAGGATACGACAAGCTTTCCACAAGAATGGATCTTGCTTTTGTCTTCTGCGAAATGAAGAAAGTAAAACGCGGTTATTATCAGATCAATTATTACCGAATTTATCCCGACGGAGAAAAATTTGTTGAGCACGAAGTAGTGAGGAAATTCCACAAAATGCTGGAAAACACTATTAATAAAAGACCCGACAATTATCTTTGGTCACACAGACGGTGGAAATACCAGCACGCGATTAAAGTTATGGAAACTGGATTATAACAATCATACTTATCTGAATTGAAATTAGCTATCACGATCTTAAATTGGAACGGAAAAAAATGGTTAGAAAAATTTCTTCCCAGTGTCATCTCGTATTCCGGTGATGCAGAGATTTATGTGATCGACAATGCTTCAACTGATGATTCTGTGGATTATCTACGCCAGAATTTCCCACAGGTTAAAATTATTTACAACACCAAAAACAATGGTTTTGCCGGCGGTTACAATGATGGTTTAAAACATATTCATGCAGATATTTACTGTCTCCTGAATTCAGATGTGGAAGTAACCCCAAACTGGATCGATCCTGTTCTGAATTTATTTAAAAACGACCCCAAAATTGCCGCGGTTCAGCCAAAGGTTCTAGATTACAACCGTAAAAACTTTTTCGAATTTGCTGGCGCTGCCGGTGGATTTATTGATAATCTGGGTTATCCTTACTGCCGCGGAAGGATTTTTGAATCCATTGAAGAAGACAAAGGACAATACAATGATGAAACCGAAATTTTCTGGGCTTCGGGCTGCTGTTTATTCATCCGCTCTGAAGATTTTTGGAATCAGAAGGGGTTTGACGAAAGATTTTTTGCCCATCAGGAAGAAATCGATTTGTGCTGGCGTCTGAAAAATAACGGAAAGAAAATTTTCTACACCGGGAAATCTAAAGTTTTTCATGTGGGAGGCGGAACTTTAAATAAACAGAGTGCCCAAAAAACCTTTCTGAACATGCGGAATAACCTTACTATGCTGGTAAAGAATCTCCCGCTTTCTGCGATGTTCTGGGTTATTTTTTCGAGGTTGATATTAGATGGTGCTGCAGCTTTATATTTCGCGTTCCAAAACGGTTTTTCCCATTTCTGGGCGGTTTTGCGCGCGCATTTCAGTTTTTATTCTGAGCTTCCGGGTACACTTAGGCTTCGTGGCAAAAACCAAATAAAAAACTACCACAATTCTAAATGGTTGATTTTTAAGCATTTTGTGTAATGTAAGATATTTCACCGTCACAACATGGTGAATCACAATCAACTTTCCGTCACTTTAATTTCAAATAAATTGCATTACATTTATAGTAATGAATTCCGATTTATATTTTGTGCTGACCATTATTGCGGTTATTATTCTGGTCATTGGTCTGCTGATTTACTTTTTTCAGCATAAATTCTTTTTCCAGCCGGAGAAACTTCCACCAGATTTTAAATTCGCTTATGAACATTTAAAGGCAGAAGAAAAAACGGTGGAACCGGAGCCGGGCGCAAAAATCAATTACCTCCATTTTCAAGTTGATCATCCGAAAGGAGCCGTGATTTATCTGAAGGGAAATACAAAGAGTATCAAGGGTTGGGGGAAATTTGCCATCGATTTCACACGTTTAGATTATGAAGTAATTATGATGGACTACCGCGGTTTCGGAAAAAGCACTGGTAAACGAAACGTCGAAGCCATGAAACGCGATTCCCAGTTCATTTATGACATCGTGAAAAATGAATTTTCTGAGGAAAAAATTGTGGTCTATGGCAGGTCACTCGGTTCTGGATTTGCTGCGAGATTAGCATCGAAGAACAATCCGCGGCTTTTGATCCTCACTTCGCCGCTCTACTCGCTGCTGCGCACCATTCACCGTTATTTGCCGTTCATGCCTGCAAAACCATTTCTTCGTTATAATCTCCCAACATTTCAATATCTGAAAAATGTGCGCTGCCCCATCAAAATCATCCACGGCAGCGACGACAGACTGGTCCCCATTAAAACTGCCGTAGATCTTTCGGAAATAAATCCCCGGCTGACAAGACTTTATGTAATTTTAGGCGCAGGGCATATCAATGTGCACCAATTTGAAGAATATCACCGCGTAATGGAAGAAATATTCGAGAACCGAAAAATTTTTCTCGACACTGAGAAAACGAGCTTAAATGTGAGCCACAGGGCCTGACAATTGCTTTAACTCTGCACAATTCAATTATATTTGTGCAAAATTTATTACTTTTTAATGGAACTGATTATCATTATATTTCTCGTTTTGCTGAATGGCATTTTTTCGATGTCTGAAATGTCGCTCGTCTCCTCCCGAAAATTCAAACTCGAAAATGCAGGAAAGAAAGGAAGTTCAGGCGCAAAAAAAGCACTGGAACTTTCGGAACATCCCACTAAATTCCTTTCGACCGTGCAAATCGGAATAACACTCATCGGAATTTTACTTGGGGTTTATTCCGGGGAAAACCTGACAACTGACTTCCAGAATTTCTTAGGCACTTTTCCGCTTATTGAACCTTACTCCAAAACATTGGCAACTGCCGGAATCGTTATTTTCATCACGTACCTTTCAATACTTTTAGGGGAACTTTTACCCAAAAGAATTGCGATGACCCATCCGGAAAGCATCATCACAATGGTTGCAAAACCTATGGATATTCTGTCAAAAATAACTTCACCTTTTGTATGGCTATTAAGCACTTCTAACAATCTTCTTCTTAAACTGATGGGCATTAAAAGCAATTCCGACAGCATCATTACCGAAGAAGAAATAAAATCAATCGTTAAAGAAAGTGCGCAGGAAGGCGAAATCGAAGAAATAGAACAAAATATTGTGGAGCGTGTCTTCGAACTTGGTGACCGGAAGATTAATACCCTTATTACGCACAGAACGGCTATGACATTCTTCACTACTGAAGATTCTCTTGATGAAATTTTCACAAAGATCCGCAGCGACAAACATACGGCCTATCCCGTAACAAAGGGAAATAATCTCGATAATATCATTGGTATTGTATTGCTGAAAGATCTGTTCCCCATACAAGATCCCGACACCTTCGATCTTAAGAATTATCTGAAACAGCCGGTTTTTCTTAATGAAAATTATTATGCATATAAAGTGCTTGAACTTTTTAAAAACCAGAAAAACCACTACGGAATCGTGATCGATGAATACGGAAACACCGTGGGAATGGTCACTCTGGATGATTTGCTCGACGCATTGGTAGGTGACACCAGTACTGAGGATAATTTTGATTACAGGATTACTGAACGCAGTACTAATTCATGGTTGGCCGATGGACAGGTTCCCATCGTCGAATTCCTGAAATACTTTGACCTGGATTATGAGTTCGACAACAAGGACAATTATACGACTTTGGTTGGTTTCTTCCTGAACGAACATCAGGGCACGCGGGTTGGCGACAAAGTTAAAATTGAAGACCTGGAGCTTGAAATAATTGATAAGGATGGGCAGCGTGTAGACAAAATTCTGATTACAAGAATTGAGAATTAACCCATGGCAAAACTCCTTCAATATTTCCAGGAAAAAGTAGTGTTTCTTCCGGTTGCTCTGCCTCTGGAACACGAATTTAAATTCGAAACAGCTTTTGAGGAATATCTGTGGGAAACGCCCTTCGGAGGTAAAATTAACGGGCTTCACTTTAAGATTGAAAATCCCAAAGGCGTTATTCTTTATTTCCATGGCAATGCTGATAACCTGCACCGCTGGGGAAAAATCGCAGCAGAATTCACCCATTTTGGATACGATATTTTGGTGATGGATTACCGTGGCTACGGAAAAAGTTCAGGTCCCCGAAACGAAGATTTTCTATACTCGGATGCGCAGTACTTTTATGATTTTGCCAGAGAAAATTACGGTGAAGAAAACACCGTGGTTTACGGCCGCAGTTTGGGCGGCGCATTTGCAGTTAAAATAGGGGCCGATAATATACCAAAATGTGTAATATTGGAATGTGCCTTTTATAATCTTCAGGATATTGTGAACCGCTGGCTTCCAGCAAAAGTAACGGATCGGGTTTCGCCCAGGATGACCTACCATTTTCTCTCTAATGAGAATATCGAGAATGTCAACGTTCCTGTTTATCATTTTCATGGGAGCAAGGATAAAATAGTTCCGATAAAATCCGGAAAGAAATTGTTTGAAGTCTTTGAAAAAAATCATCCTCAAACACCCAAAAAGTTTATCGAAATTGAAGGTGCAGGTCACGATGATCTGGCAAAATTCAACGAATTCAGTGATGAAATCGGAAAGATTCTAAAATAAAAAAACATTAATCAATATACACGATTCAACGATATGATAGATTTTTGCGCGATCGATTTTGAAACAGCTACACACGAACGGAATTCTGCGTGCGAAATGGGAATCTGTGTGGTAGAAAACGGCGCGGTAGTAAAAACTCAGACCTGGCTCATCAAACCACCCAGTTTTCCATACTTTCATCCGAGGAATATTGATGTGCATGGTATTATGCCCGAAGATGTGCAGGATTCACCAACATTTGAAGAAGTGTGGCAAGAGGCGGAAAATTTAATGTACGGAAATCTTATGATTGCGCACAACGCAGCTTTTGATGCCGGAGTTTTGCGAAGTTGTCTGGACTATTACGGATTTTTCAAACCGAAACTCAACTATCTCTGCAGCATCTCAATTGCAAAAAAATCATGGAAAAACCTACCGAAATATGGTTTGAAAAGCCTTGCGGAGCATCATCAACTTTCATTTAACCATCACCGAGCCGGGGATGACGCGGAAGTCTGTGCGAAGATCTCGCTTCTCGCTTTTAATAACCTTATGGTTACCAGAACGGATGAAGTTCACGAGGTGATGAAAAAAAACATGAAGATTCTCTAACGGCTAATCTGCATTTTGAATAATAAAATTATAATTCTCAGTTACTTAAAACCTCAGCCATCAGATTAAATTTCGGAATTTCGATTTCTAAATGTTCTTCGCTCGAAAGGTTTTTACAGTAATACACTCCTTTCATACTGCCAACTCCGGAGCGCAAGACCACGTTTGAAAAATATTTAAATGTTTCTCCAGGAATAATTTCTGGTGTCAAACCAATTACTCCATCGCCTTCTACCTCGGTGAAACCGAATCCTACATCGTAGATCAGCCATTTTCTTTTGAGCAGCTGCACGGGATGATCGCCCAGATTTTCGATGGTCACATGATACCGGAATACAAATCTGTTTTCGGAAGGAAAACTGTTTTTTATATCATACTCTGGAATTACGGAAACTTTAATGTCGAAAGTAGTTGTAGAAAACATTTCAGTTAATTTTGTTTGGGAAATACAAAAATCCCGCCTTTTCAATGCGGGATTTCATTTATTTTATAAATTATTTAAATTTATTTATAATTCAAGTGCTTTTCTTTCATCACCACCCATCAGGAATTCAACAGGATTGTCAATTGCCTCTTTTACAGCCACTAAGAAACCAACCGATTCCTTACCGTCGATAATTCTGTGGTCATATGACAAAGCTACGTACATCATTGGGCGAATTACCACCTGTCCGTCGATTGCCATTGGTCTTTGAAGAATATTATGCATTCCCAAAATTGCAGACTGTGGAGGATTGATGATCGGTGTTGACATCATGGATCCGAAAGTTCCACCGTTGGTTACAGTGAAAGTACCTCCCGTCATCTCATCAACAGTAATTTTACCGTCTCTCACTTTTTCTGCCAAAGATTTTATGTTAGCTTCAACTCCACGGAAAGTCATAGTTTCTGCATTTCTCAATACCGGAACCATCAGACCTTTTGGTCCTGAAACCGCAATTGAAATATCGCAGAAGTCATAATTAATTTTGTAATCTCCATCAATTGAAGCATTTACATCAGGATATAGTTGAAGTGCTCTTGTAACTGCTTTGGTAAAAAAGGACATAAATCCTAAACCAACGCCGTGTTTCTGTGCGAATTCTTCTTTGTATTGTTTTCTTAATCTGAAAATTTCAGACATATCAACTTCATTAAAAGTCGTCAGCATTGCAGTTTCGTTTTTCACCGAAACCAATCTTGCCGCCAGTTTTCTTCTCAAAACTGAAAGTTTTGTTGTGCTTGAACCTCTGGAACCTCCCGTAGAAGCAGCAGCACCCATTGCAGGTACCGAAGCAGTTTCTGCATCATTTTTGGTGATTCTTCCACCCTTTCCAGAACCTGAAACCTGAGCAGCATCTACCCCTTTTTCCTCCAGAATTTTCTTTGCAGCTGGTGAAGGTGTTCCCGCGGCATAACTTGTAGCTGCAGGTTTTTCTTCTTTCTTAGCTTCCTGCACAATTGCAGCTTTTTCAACCACTTTTTCTTCGGCTTTCGGAGCTTCTGCGTTTTCAGTTTTTGGTGCTTCTGAAGAACCGCTTGGCTTAGCAGCATCCATATCAATGAGGCAAACTACCTGACCAACCTGAACAACTTCACCTTCTTCGGCTTTTAAAGTAATTACACCACTTTGCTCTGCAGGCAGTTCTAGGGTTGCTTTGTCAGAATCAACTTCAGCAATTGGCTGGTCTTTCTCAACATAATCGCCGTCCTTCACCAACCAAGATGCGATTTCAACTTCTGTGATAGATTCTCCCGGAGAAGGGACTTTCATTTCTAATATTGACATCGGGTTTATTTTTGTTTATTATTTAAATATTTAATTAAGCGGTAACCGGTCTGTTTGCAGGGGCATCATCGCGGTCAAAAACTCTGTTGATGACATTGTTCTGGTTTCTTTCAAACATTTTATGGCTTCCCGGAGCCGGTGAACCACTGGCAACAGGTGCTACCACCTGGATTCCTGTATCTCTGAAGTTTCGCAGAATATAAGTCCAGGCTCCCATGTTTTCCGGTTCTTCCTGAACCCAAAGCAATTGGGTTCTGCTGCTGTATTTCCTCAATATTTCCTCGATTTTATCGTTCTGAAGCGGATAAAGCTGCTCGAATCTCACCAAGGCAATATTTTCGCAGTTAAGTTCCTCTTTCTTGGCTAAAAGCTCGTAGTAAATTTTACCAGAACACAGGATCAGTTTTTCAATTTTATCTGGGTTTGCCACCGCGTCATCAATAATAGGCTGGAATGTTCCGGTTGCAAAATCTTCAAGCGGAGAAACCACTTTCGGATGACGTAACAATGATTTTGGAGTCATTACAACCAACGGTTTCCTGAAATTCCACTTAAGCTGTCTTCTTAACAGGTGGAAATAGTTTGCCGGCGTAGTCGCATTTGCTACCACCATATTTTCGTTGGCACAGAGTCCTAAAAATCTTTCGAGTCTCGCAGATGAATGCTCAGCGCCCTGACCTTCGAAACCGTGAGGAAGAAGCATAACCAGACCATTCTGAATTTTCCATTTTTCTTCAGCAGCAGCTAAATACTGATCGATGATAATTTGAGCTCCGTTTACGAAATCCCCGAACTGTGCTTCCCAAATGGTAAGGGTGGTAGGCGATGCCATCGCGTAACCATAATCGAAACCAAGAACTCCGTATTCCGAAAGGTGAGAGTTATAGATATCGAACCTGCTTTCTGAAATATGTCTTAACGGGATGTATTCTTCTTCTGTATCTTCTGTTTTAACCATTGCGTGCCGGTGAGAGAAGGTTCCTCTCTCCACATCTTCACCGGAAATACGTACATTTTTACCTTCAGTAAGTAATGTAGCATACGCCAACCATTCACCAAGGGCCCAATCCAACGCATTGCCTTCAATCATTTTCAAACGATTCTCGAAAAGTCTGGTGATTTTATTAATGAATTTTTTATCAGCTGGTAAAGTCGTCATTTTTATTGCAAGCTCTTTCAGTGCTTTAATGTCGAATCCTGTATCAACGCTGTTCTGCATTGCGCCACGGGGGCAAAGCGGAAAATCTTTCCAGGCGTCTTCCATAAAGATAGCCATGGCATTTTTCTCGATTTCCTTGGCGGCATCATAATCAGCATCCAAAAGCGTCTTGAATTCAGTTTCCATTTTCTTCAAAATATCATCAGAAACAATTCCTTCCTGAATAAGCACCTCCTTGTAAATCTCGCGTGGATTTGGATGTTTAGAAATCGCTTTATAAAGGTTCGGTTGGGTAAAACGGGGCTCATCACCTTCGTTATGACCGTATTTTCTGTAACCTAAAAGATCGATATAAACATCTTTACCAAACTGTGCACGGAAATCTGCAGCAAACCTGATTGCATGAACTACAGCTTCTACATCATCAGCGTTTACATGCATCACCGGAGATTCGGTAACTTTAGCAATATCTGTACAGTAAATCGACGAACGGGCAT
This sequence comes from Chryseobacterium sp. HSC-36S06, assembly GCF_024171485.1. Classification (GTDB taxonomy): domain Bacteria; phylum Bacteroidota; class Bacteroidia; order Flavobacteriales; family Weeksellaceae; genus Kaistella. The sequence continues at coordinate 106,864 of NZ_JALJZX010000002.1, read as the reverse complement.
CTAAATAATTGGTAGTAAATGAAACCTGATTGTTTACAACGATATGAACTGTACCACCGGTTTTGTAACCTTCAAGCGTCATCATCTGCGCGACTTCGTACACAATTCCCTGTCCGGCAATTGCGCCGTCACCGTGAATTACGATAGGAAGCACTTTTTTATAATCGTGATAAGTATCATCTACTTTCGCACGGCAAATCCCTTCAACCAAAGCTGCAACTGTTTCCAGATGCGATGGATTCGGCGTAAGGTTGATAGAAACCTCCTCACCGTTTGCTGTTTTTATTTTTTTAGATGAACCCAAGTGATATTTCACGTCACCTGAGAATACATCTTCTTCAAATTCTTTTCCTTCGAATTCCGAGAAAATCTGTTTGTATGATTTTCCGAAAATATTGGTAAGTACGTTTAATCTTCCTCTATGCGCCATTCCAAGAACCACTTCGTCAACCCCCAATTGCGACGAACGCGTGATGAGCTGATCCAAAGCAGGAATTAGAGATTCGCCTCCTTCCAGCGAGAATCTTTTCTGACCAACGAATTTAGTATGAAGATAATTTTCAAAAGCTACTGCCTGATTCAGTTTACCTAAAATTTCTGTTTTCTCGGATGCATTAAGCTGGGGACGGTTTTCATTTACCTGAAGCCACTTTCTGATATACAGTTTTTCTTCGGTATTGTTAATGTGCATATACTCTACGCCGATGGATTCGCAATAGATGTTTTCCAAACGCTTCACAATATCCTGAAGAGTTGCAGCGCCCGGCATGCCGATTTCTGTAGCGGAATTGAACTTCTGAGTCAAATCTGCCTGTGAAAGACCGAAATTCTCAATAGCGAGTGATGGCTCGTAATGTCTTCTCTGGCGAACAGGATTAGTGTTAGTGAAAAGATGTCCACGGTGTCTGTATCCTTCGATTAAATTCAGCACTTTGAATTCCTTCTGGATATCTTCCGGAATCTGCCCTTTAGAAGCAGATTGGTTGGCAAACTGCGCTACCTGCGTGGCAGCATTTGGAACAGATGAATTTTCTTGCAGTTCGTCCCCATAATTCTCGAGCGCAAAATCAAATCCCTGGAAAAATGCTTTCCAGGAAGGCTCTAAACTATCGGGATATTTTAAATATTGTTGGTATAAGTCTTCGATTAACTGCGAATGTGCAGCGTTTAGGAATGAAAATTTGTCCATTATGTACAGATTAACTGTTGTTTTTTATTTAAAAGCCAAATTTACGCAAAATAAGTGAAGTAATAAAGCCGAAAAACCTTAAAAACATAAAATAATTTACCTAAAAACGGGCAAAGACAATTTCATTACCGTATTACTTTCCACGGCTGGTTCCTCAAGAAAAGTCTGCTGTAAATCTCCTGTTCTCATGGTGTCGCGTTTTGCTTTTAAAAGAAGTTCCTGAATCGCGCTTATGCGGCCTGCATAGCTGCCCTGGTAATAAATCACGTAGTTTCGCGACGCATTAACTGTCCTGAAAATAAAATTATTGTCTGATACGCCGATTCTTTTGGAAAGAGGAATCCCGTAATAATATGAAACTTCTTTATCTTTAAAATTACCGGCGTTCGTGATCAGCACGGGTTCACCATATTCATCTTCTCTTTTGCCCAAATCCATTTTGATGAAATTAATGGTTTTATTGTGGTTCATGACGATGTTTTTGAACAGGGCATCTTTTGTATTCTTCGAATTTACATTTACGCCTAACAGAAGCTGACCTTCTTTTTCCTCCACCATTAAGGTATCGAACTTAATACTTTCCCGCTGCTGCTCCTTATTTACTTTATTTCCCAAGATGGTGAAAAGCGTTTTCATCCCGGTTTCAATATCAGCAGTAATATCTTCTTCAGTAATTAAATTAAGCGAACGCTTCAAAAAAGGCTGTTTTGGAGTCTGAACATACCATGTTATTTTAGTTTTTCCGTTTTGAGCGACAAATTTTAAGTCGATCAAATATGGATTGCTACGCCTGCCTTCAAACAACTGATACCTTAATGTCCTGTTGGGGTTTTCGTAGCGGATAAAAAGATCCCCGAAAACCTCCGGATCTTTGGTGTCGTGATAACTCATGGAGCTTCCCTGACCTTCGTAAGGAGTGAAAAAATCAAAAGTAAGGTTTTTGTTGTCGGAGAAAAATCCGCTCCAGCGGCTGAAATTCTGGAGATTATTGAACTGCGGGAAAACTTTGTCCACGGGATAACTGATTTCTTTCTCGATGGTGAAACTTTTGTTTTCCGCCACAAAAATCATAGATACAGCATAAACTGACAGCAAAAAGATGATAATTACACTTCCGAATTTGAACCAACGCATGGGCAAAAATACAAAAAACTCATTCACAAAAAACACGGCAATAGAAATATTGCCGTGCACCATTTGTCTGATTCTGTCTTAAGGAATAATAGTCCCGGGTTTGATCACCGCATTTTTCTTTACAACCACAATTCCATCTTTTATCGAGTGCGTATCGTAATCGCCATCCTGCAGATGTTTGCCGCCTATGATTCTAACATTATCGCCAATGCTGCAATTTTTATCCAAAATAGCCCTTTCGATATAGCAATATTTCCCCACGCCGAGGTTAGGAATGTTACGTTCATCGTTCGCTACAATTTCTTTAGTTTCCTGATAATAATCGGCGCCCATCATATAAGTATTGATCAGCGTACTTCCTTTATCAATCCGGCTTCTGTTTCCTACGATAGAATTTTCAATTTTATCTGCCATCACCACACAACCATCACCGAAAATCGCCTTACTCACATAAGATCCTAATATTTTGGAAGGCGGAAGCATTCTGGCTCTGGTGTAAATAGGGGAATGACTGAAGAGATTGAATTTCGGAAAGTCCTGCGTCAGCTCCAGATTTGCATCAAAGAAAGACTGTATCGTTCCGATATCAGTCCAATATCCGTCATATTGGTAACTCATCATTTTATACTTACCAATGGCATTCGGGATCAGTTCACCACCGAAATCGTCTCCAGGGTCTTCATCGAAAATTTTTTTCAGAAAATTCTTACTGAACACATAAATTCCCATTGAAGCGAGATAATCTTTTCCTTCGGATTTACTTTTTTCGGAAACTTCAGATTTCCATTCATTTAAAATATCACGGGAAGGTTTTTCAGTAAAAGAAGTGATATTGCCGTTGTCATCGGCTTTCAGTATTCCAAATCCTGGTGCATCATTACAGTTTACCGGAATTGTAGCGATAGTGATGTCGGCTTCATTTTTACAGTGAAAATCAATCATCTCGCGGAAATCCATCTGATAAAGCTGGTCACCAGAAAGGATCAGTATATAATCGTACTGATATTTGGCGAGATGCTTCATCGACTGCCGCACGGCATCAGCAGTACCCTGATACCACTGATCATTTTCCACATTCTGTTCTGCAGCCAGAATATCTACGAATCCTTTGCTGAAAATATCAAAATGGTAAGAATTCTTGATGTGAGAATTCAGAGAAGCAGAGTTAAACTGCGTTAAAACTAAAATCCTGTTGAATCCCGAGTTGAGACAGTTGGAGATCGGAATGTCGACCAATCTGTATTTACCGGCAATGGGCACCGCGGGTTTGGATCGCGAGTAAGTTAAAGGGAACAGCCGTGTTCCGCGTCCACCGCCGAGCACTATTGAGATTACACTTGGTTTCATAGAATTAAAATTTTGTGTTTACGAGCAAGATTGATGCTTAACAATATTAGTGATTTTTGAGCATTAATCAAAATATAAAGCAATAAAATCCCCGCAGTTAAACAAAATTTAAAGCATGAAAGTTATAGGAAAAGTCCCACCTGGAAATCCAAATTATAATCAAAAAAAAAGTCTCTCAATAAATTGAGAGACTTGCTGCGATCCGGACGGGACTCGAACCCGCGACCTCCGCCGTGACAGGGCGGCATTCTAACCAGCTGAACTACCGGATCAATTTTTTGAAAAGTAATTGATAAACTTTATGCGATCCGGACGGGACTCGAACCCGCGACCTCCGCCGTGACAGGGCGGCATTCTAACCAGCTGAACTACCGGATCATTAATTCTAAAAGAGCTTCTTTCTTTTTGGTGAGTGCAAAAGTACGTTTTTTAAGCTATCTACAAAACTTTTTTGCAAAAAAAATGCTTCCTTTTATAGAAAGCATTCATTCTCACGGCATTATTTTTTATAAATGTGCAGATAATTTTTCTGCGATAACCTCTTTAGATGCTACACCAACGATTTTATCAACTACCTGACCGTTTTTAAAGATTAAAACTGTAGGGATATTTCTGATGCCGTAATCAACAGAAACCTGTTGGTTGTTATCCACATCTACTTTTCCTACTACTGCTTTACCTTCAAAATCTTCTGCAATTTCTTCTACAATTGGGCCCAACATTCTACATGGTCCACACCAAACTGCCCAAAAATCAACTAATACCGGTTTGTCTGAATTCAGTACCATTTCCTGAAATGACTGATCTGTTATTTCTAATGCCATTTTTTATATTTTTTATAATTAAATTACTTTATTGGGTACAAAATTACAAATTTTTAGCGACTTCAGCGAATCGTCTATCTATGTGAAATATTTGTATTTTCTATCTTAAAACTCTCGGCAATCTCCCTTAATGCATCTACCAGAGTATCAATTTCGGCTTTGCTTGTAAGATGACTGAAGGAAACCCTGAGCGGCGTTGTATGCTGCATTTCTTCTTCATCAAGAATCATCATCATCACCATTGAAGGTTTTGCTGCACCCGATGAACATGCACTGCCCTGAGATATCGCGATACCCTTCATATCAAGTTTAAGTCCGATCATCGGATCTTTAAAAGGTAAAAGCACGCTTAGAACCGTGTACAGACTTTTATCTTCCTCGGCACTTCTTCCGTTAAACTTAATTCCCTCGATTTCAGCCGATAGTCTATCTATTGTATATTTTTTAATTTCTTTGATATGAGAAGTATATTCGCTCATATTTTTCAAAGAAAGTTCCAGAGCCTTACCTAAACCCACAATTCCGCAAACATTTTCAGTTCCCGCTCTTAAAGTCCTTTCCTGTGGGCCGCCGGTGATAATTCCTTTTAATCCGGAAGATTTCCTTACGAAGGCAAATCCGCTTCCTTTCGGTCCGTGAAATTTATGGGCACTGCAGGACGCAAAATCTAACGGAATATCTGAAAAATCAAGCGCCATATGTGCCATAGACTGCACCGTATCTGAATGGAACAGGGCATTATTTTCTTTGCAAAGTTGTGCTACCTTTTTTATATCTAACAAATTTCCTATTTCGTTATTCGCATGCATAAGACTTACCAGGGTTTTCTTTTCTGATCCTTTAAGCACTTCTTCTAATTTGGTCAAATCAAAATCACCTTTCTGATCCGGGCGCAGATAAACCACTTCTACTCCTTTTCTTTTTTTCATGTCCAAAACCGTTTCTGCAACACATTTGTGCTCCATTGGCGACGTAATAATACGCTCCACACCCAAATGATTAATGCATGATTTGATAATCATGTTGTTCGATTCGGTTCCGCACGATGTGAAAATAATTTCGGAAGGCGATGCGTGAAGATAATCAGCCACCTCGCGCCGTACATTTTCGATAAGAATTTTAGCTTCCTGTCCGAGGCTGTGCGTGGATGACGGGTTGCCATAATTCACCTTCATTACCTGAACCATCGCATCGATTACTTCTTCGGCAAGTGGGGTGGTAGCCGCGTTATCCAAATATATTTTATTCATTTTCTGTACTTTCTTTTTAAGATATTTCGGGTATAAAATTAGTGAAAAAATTCAAACTGGCTTTCGTCTGCCCATGCCAACATTTCACGGTCGCCCGATGTATCCCCAAACGCGATTGTTTTGTCGAATTTTCTGCCTTTCACGGCTTCAATAATGCGTTTGACTTTTTCCGGACCGTTGCAGTTTTTACCAATAAAATTTCCGGTAAAAATATCATCCGCGAATTCTGTCTGTGTGGCTAAAAGTTTGATGTTGAGTTTCTCTGCAAAAGGTTTAACCCATATATCAAGCGAAGCGGAAACGATATAGCATTCTGTCTGAGTTCTGTCGATATTTTGAATAAATTCAAGAGCGTTTTTCCGAAAAATATCACGTTCAAATTTTTCAAAAAAAGACTGTGCTTTTTTATCAATTTTAGCGCGGCTTTCACCTTTTAGAATGGAAGAAATAAAACTTTTCTTCACTTTTTCAGCGTCTGCAAGATTTAATTTTAAGAGGATAAAGAGCGGAATATGTTTAACGAACTGCACATAAAATTTAGTAGAATTATAGAACTTAAGGTACAGAAACATGGTGTCTTTGTAAGTGAGAGTTCCGTCGAAATCGAAGAGATACAGTTTTTTCATTCCAACTTTGCTACAGCTTTAATTTTTTGAAAATAAACTCAGGAATGTTCTTAATGATTAACATAATAACCCTCCAAACCGGTAAAACATATGCCGTATTTTTTTTCTTTTTGTAGGCAGTATAAATTCCTTCGGCAGCCTGTTTTGGGGTTGCCGTAAGTGCCGGATTCAAAGGTAAGCCTTCTGTCATTTTGGTATCCATAAAACCTGGTTTTACGGTAAGTATATGAACTTTCCGGCTGAACATATAATTTCTCAAACCGCTCAAATAGGCTGTTAGTCCCGCTTTAGCGCTTCCGTAAATAAAATTACTCTGCCTGCCGCGGTCGCCTGCAACTGAAGACAGAACGATCATTGTGCCGGATCTCTGGCGCTCCATTTTAGCGGCGAAAAAATTGAGAACGGGAACGAGTTTTGCGAAATTGATATCGATAACCTTTTCTGTATTCTTATTGTTATAGAGGGCTTCAGCAGTTCCCTCACCCAGATATCCTGTGGCACAAAACAACAGATCCGAAGTGATATCATCAAACTTATTGTAATCGATTTCTTTCATCAAATCTAACTCAATGATTTCAGTTTGCTGAAAGAACTTTACATCAATATGTTGGGCAAATTTCTGTGTCGTTTCTCTGTTCGAAGTGAAAAGAAAAACAGTCTGGTATTTTTCCCCTGCCTCTAAAACCTTCTCTACAAAGGCCTGCGCTATTTCTGAATTGCTTCCGAGAACGATCATCTTGTAGATTTAATTATTGCTGTTCATGATTCTTTTGTGCTGCATCGACACAAATTTTGGATTCTGCACGTTCTGCAGATAATTGGTCAGCGACGATTTGCTCATGCTGTCTTTTGTAAGATAAATTCTCCCGCCAAACTCTTCAACGATTTCATCCAAATCAGTCACGAGTTTTTTAAGTCTGGAATTTACCTTAAAGTCCAGAGCAAGTGTGTATCCTTCGGCCGGGAAAGAGTTATAGGCATGCGGATTATTTTTCCCGAAAAGCTTCAGTACTGCCAGAAAAGATCCGTTGCCACTTTTTGCAATGGTTTGCAGTATTTTTTCCATTCCCTCATTACCTTTCTCCTTGGGAATCACCATTTGGTACTGGATAAATCCGCTTTTCCCATAGATTTTATTCCAGTCATTTACCACATCCAAAGGATAAAAAAATGTTTCGTAATCTACATAATTTTTCACCATCTTCTGCTGCTGTTTGTTGAAATAAAGGAAATTGAACAGCTTAACGGTAAATTTATTCAGTAAAAAATCAGGGAAGTAAAACGGTATTTTTGGAATCATTTTTTTCTTCAACCTCAGCGGATTCTCCTGCAGTTTTTTCGGAAGTTCATGTTTAAATGCATGTTCACCACGCATCATAATGCTTCTGCCAATATCTTTTCCGCTCTGCAGGCAATCGATCCAGGCAACATTATACGTCCAGGATTCGCTTTCATCAAAAAGTTTAAAAATCTCATCCAGATTTTCTGCTTTAACGGATTCCTGCCGGATATATGCGGTTTCTATATTTTTTAGTTTAAACTTAGCAGACAAAATAATTCCTGTAAGACCCATTCCGCCAATCGTTGCCCAAAATTTATCTTCGTTCTCTGTTCTGGAGCAAGTGATTACTTCAGAATTTTCGTTCAGCAGAGAAAACTCCTCTACATACTCTGAAAAACAACCTTCTGCATGATGATTTTTCCCGTGAACATCCGACGCTATGGCGCCACCAACAGTGATAAATTTCGTTCCCGGCGTCACATAAAGAAAGTAACCCTGTGGCACAATCACTTCTAAAACCTGTGAAAGCAAAATGCCGGATTCGCATTCGATAACTCCGTTTAATCGGTCGAAACTTATGAATTTATTGAGTCTTCGGGTAGAAAATATATGCTCGGATAGTGAAGCATCACCATAGCATCTTCCGTTTCCCCTGGCGATAACTTCATTATTGTTTCTAACGAAATCCTTAATTCTTTCAATAGAATCTTCTGATTTTATCTCCTTTTCCACCACGGGAAAATTCCCCCAATTTGTTACTTTCTGTATAAAATTCGGTTTCATTATTTGAAATAAATTTGGAGTAAAAACGCTGCCAGCCAAAGCACAAGTGTAATCTGAATATAACGGTCTTTATAAATAATTTTGGTTGGAGATTCGGTTTTGTTATAGACCAGAGTTTGCTGTAGATATCGTAAAAAAGCAAATACCACAAAAATTACGGTATAGAAAACACGCGAATGGAACTTCTGCTGTACTTCCGGAGAAAGTGTAAACATGAGATAACAAACGATTGCCAGTGTACAGCTTATTGAAAGTGCAATGTCGGCAAACTGAACATTATAGCCATCCAGCGCCCGCCGTGTTTTACCGGAAATCTGCGCATTAATCAGTTCTCCTCTTCTTTTACCGATTGCGAGTACCAAGGCCAGCACAAATGTGAGCAAAATAGCCCACTGGGAAATATAAATTCCGGTGGCGTAACCTCCGGCAAGAACCCTCAGAACAAAACCGATCGCAATAATGGTAACATCTATAATTGCGACATGCTTCAGTTTGAAAGTATACGCAACATTCATCAGAAAGTAAAATATAATGATCGCTGCAAATTTCCAGAAATTATGATGAAAATACTGTGCTCCGAAGAAAATCAATACTGAAATCATAGCGATTAAACCAATAAAAAACACCACGGCTGTGGATTTGGAAATAACGCCGCTTGCTAAAGGCCTTTTACTTTTTTCGGGATGCTTTTTGTCGGATTCAATATCAGAATAATCGTTGAGAATATAAACAGTACTTGCGGCAAAGGAAAAGACTACAAATGCGAAGAGACTTTTGATCAGCAGATCGAAGTTGGTAATATTTCCGGAAAAGAAAAGGGGCGCAAAAACGAAAAGGTTTTTTACCCATTGTTCTACGCGAAGCAGTTTTAAATATTTCGTCATTCGTACTTAAAGAATAAGACAAAATTAGTGATTTTAAAATAAAAAAATCCGCCGAAGCGGATCTAAAATATAATGATTTTGATTTGGTCTACTGCTGACTTGTCTTAGCATCGTTGATCATGTCTTCATTTGCAGTAATTGCAAACTCAACTCTTCTGTTTTCTGCTCTTCCGGCGTCGGTATCGTTAGATGCCACCGGCTCTTTTTCTCCGACTCCCATCGTTAACATTCTGCTTGAAGAAACGCCTTGTGAAATCAGATATGATTTTACTGCTGCAGCTCTTCTCTCAGATAAAGAAAGGTTATAAGCATCGGTTCCTTTACTGTCGGTATGACCGTAAATATTGATGTTGGTATCTAAATTATTTTTCAATACCTGTGCTAATTTATCAAGGTTAGCTTTTGCGGCAGAGGTAAGATCAGATGAATCAAATCCAAAGTTCACCATATTTTCTTTCATGGTTACTCTAATTCCCTCACCTACTCTTTCAACTTCCGCTCCCGGTAAGGTTTCTTTGATTTCTTTAGCCTGCTTATCCATATTTCTACCGATAACATTACCTGCTACTCCACCAACAATACCGCCAAGTACAGCGCCTGCAGGTGCATTTTTACCTTTACCTAAATTATTTCCCAATACCCCACCAATAACAGCGCCTGCTGCGGTACCAATTACAGTACCTTTCTGTTGGTTATTGGCATTTTTTACAGCCTCGCAACTTGTCATTAGAAGTGATGTCGATACGAAAAGTGCTGCTATATTTGTCTTATTAAAAATTTTCATAATAGTAATTTATATTGTTATTTCATTCCTGTTCTTGCGAAGTTGTAAACAATTCTTACGTTCTCGCCTCCCGAAGGAACATTTTGTTCTAATGTGAATGCATCCGGTGTCTGGCTGATAAGGTTTAAAGAATATCCTTCGATTACCGCTTTTGCCTTAGATCCTTCTAATAATTTTTTGAATTTAAATTCGTTACCGTTTACCACTTCAAATTTAATTGGCTGAATTACACTTGGGCAGGATCCGCCGCCATTAAGGGTATAAGAACCTGTCCAGTTATTAGGAATAAGTCTCCAGTGGCTGCCTACGAAGCACTGGGCATCTGCACCTTCGTCGAAAGGCCTAACTTTAAAATTCTTGTCGTAATCTACACTTGTAATTTCCCAGTCACCTTTCAGTTGCAGGAATTCTGCTCTGTTGGCTTGAGCGGTTTTTGCTGTGGAACAGGAAACGCTGATTGCAGCTCCTAAAATTCCGGCGAGTAACATATTTTTCATAGTAATAAAATTATGAATTACAAGTTACAAAAAACCGTGCCAAATTTTCATGTTTAAAAAGAAAAGCCCGGATAACCGGGCTTTTCGTAAATAGTCTAAATAACAATTATTTTCTTTTAATAACCTTTTTCACTGCTTTTTTAGGAGTTTTCTTTACCGTTTGTGCTTTTGTTACGGTCACTGAAGCTGTTGGCTTATAGAAATTTGTGAATGCATATTCCGCGGCTTTGCGAACATCGATGACACCTCCAGCCTCAGAAATTAAATCGAATCTGTTGTTTGTATTGGAGTTGATCATCGCGTTAACAGACGATTTATTAGAAGTTTTCACAAGCGATTCAATAATCTGCTCAGGTTTCAGGTTTGGCATATATGCCAAAAGAACCGAAGCTGCGCCGGCTACCACAGGTGATGCCATTGAAGTTCCCTGCAGATATTCATACTTACCATCGGGAACGGTGGAATAAATTTTATCTCCGGGAGCGAAAACATTTACCATTTTCTGGTTATAATTCGAGAAATCAGCTCTCAGAAATTCATTATTGTTCGTAGAAGCTCCTACTACAAGCATGTTATTGATGAAAGGTTTAGCATCTGCAACCTCTTTAAAATTGGTAGGATAATAAACATTCTCAAAAATGTTTTCATTTTCATTTCCTGCGGCTTTTACCAAAAGAACGCCTTTAGTCTGTGCATACTTAAATGCGTCCCAAACCACCGATTTACCGGGAGAAACAGGTTTACCAAAACTCATATTCAGAATTTTAGCTCCGTTATCCACCGCATATCTTATCGCGTTTGCGACGTCTTTATCACGTTCATCACCATTGGGTACAGTTCTTACGGTCATAATTTTTGCGGTTTTGTAACCAACACCATACTGCGTTTCGGTTCCCTGAGGATAACCTGCGATAATTCCAGCAACGTGGGTTCCGTGCTGGGCATCGGGACCTTCATAATGATTATTACCGTAATATTTTTGGGTGTAATCTTCGTAATTGTCGCCTACCACAGATGCTCGCGGATCGAAATCCAGGTTATACTGCTGGGTCGCCTGAGGGGTATAATAATCTAGAGCTTCCTTCATCTGTGACTCCAAAAACTTCTGTACATCGACAGGAGATTTACCTTTCACTGACGGATCCTGTGCAACCTGACCCAGAACCGAAGCTGCCATCGCCTGTTCCTGAGTTGCAGGTCTTATTGAAGCAACCACTTCAGGCGTAAGATTCTGGCTGTTCAGCATCTTAATCATATCCGGAATCATTTTCTGGATTCGCGAATAAGTTTCGTAACCCTGTTTTGCTTCTATGCTTTTTTTCGTGAAGATCTCTTTGGATTTCATGTACATGGCAAATTCCTCCGGCATTTTAGCCTGATTTGCTTTGTTTGTCGTAGAATTCGGGCCTTCAAAAACCGACTGGTATTTTTTCACCACTCTGGTCACCTCCATATTATCTACATCGATATCACCGTTTTTTCCACCGATAAAATTCCATCCGTGGACATCATCTATATACCCGTTTCCGTCGTCATCTTTTCCGTTATTTGGAACTTCGTTAGGATTTTTCCACATGTTTTTTATCAGACCAGGATGATCCACTTCTACACCGCTATCAAGTACACCTACAACCACAGTCTTAGGCTTTAAACCTTTGGATTCAAGATATTTATAAGCATTTTGGGTATTAACTCCGTACGTATTAGAAGAAGAAAAATCTTTATGGTACCAGGTCATTAAATCTTTATCCTTCATCGGATCCAAAGCAACATCTGCGCTTTGGGCAAAAGAAGCAACTCCTGAAAGGAAGGCAGCTGCAATAAGTATTTTTTTCATTTTCTTAAATTGGTTTTGTCTCAATATTCTTTAAATAGGTCAAAGTTTCGGGTCCTTTGTTACAAATGAGATCGAGAATTGAAAGGTCTTTCTCAAACCCCAGCTTATCACTGAAGGTTTGATAATATTCTTCCATTTCAAATTCTGTTTCTTTTTTGGCGGAAAACCGCTCCCTGAAATTTAGTTCTGAAGGAACTTTAGCGTACTCATTATTCAAAGAGTATGCCTTTTTGGTCTTCAGAATATCCTGAATAATATTTAAGGCATTGAGATTGAACTGAATAAGCGATTCGGTTTCAAATTCAAATATTTTTTGAAGTCTGTCTTCATAAAACTCAAAATAAGGCGAACTCTGATAAGCAGTTTTAATCGATTTCCAGTGATTTTGCTTCCAGTTTTCACGGTGAGAAATTTCAATCTGCTTCATTATCCTCTTTCCGCTGTGACTGATGGGAATGATTAAAGACAGTTTTCCGTTTGCACCATAAATATTGGCTCTGTTCCGGTAGGTTTGTTTCGGAAAGTTTTCATACTGCTCCAAAACGATCTCGTGTTCTTCTTTCAAAAAAACCGCAAACCACGAAATTGGTGGCAGATAAAATATGGGTAATAAAATTTTCATAATCAGTTTAATAAAAATCCCCCTCCGATGGAGAGGGATTTAAGATTTGGTATCAGTTAGATATTAGTCTTCTGTATTTTTCTTCTTGAAGAATTTCGCAAAATAATCCCATCCAAAGAACAGCAATAAAAGCAACGCCGCTACCCACCAGTAAGATGTTTTATTGGCTTCGCCGGTATTGGTGGCTTTAAACATTCTGTCCCAACGGATTTTTTTTCCTTCAGGCTGGTATGATGAACTGTTGTCAGCGAAGAGACCTTCCACACTCATCCACGTAAACATCGGGCTTCCGACGATATTTTCTTCCGGAACGAAACCGAAAAACCTTGCATCGAGTGAGGCATCGCGGTTGTCACCAATCATCATATAATAATCCTGTTTTATGGTATATTGTGTGGTTTCTTTTCCGTTTACAAAGATTTTTCCGTTTCTGTTTTCGAGTTTATTATGTTCGTATTCAGAAATAATCCATTGGTATTCAGGTAAAGTTTCCTGATTTAAGGTTACCACATCACCTTTTTTAGGAATTCTTAAAGGCCCGTACCAATCCTGATTCCATTTTTTATTGATCGGAAAAATAGACTGAGTCGTATCTAAATTCTTGGTATAACTGTCTCTCCCAGCATTCACTTTATATGAAAGCGCTGCCGAATCTTTTGGCCAAATATGTTCTTTAAGATCGATAACCTGCGGCAATTCTTTTATTTCCTTAGCCGTTTGATCGGTCAGTCCCTGAAAATCGTATAAGTAACCGGTTTCAGTCTGAATTTCCTGCACCGGTAAGAATCCGTACTTTTTGTAAAGTCCCGGAATATCTAACTGGCTGCCTGTGGTGGCAATAAATTTGTGCTGCTTTTGCTGATCACCTAGAATGGTTTCGGGTTTTCCGTTTACAAAAATACGTCCGGCTTTAATTTCCAGAACGTCTCCCGCAACGGCAACACAGCGTTTCACGTAAGGATCTTTACGGTCGATTGCTTGATGAACCGAATCCTGCGGATAATTGAAAACCACGATGTCGTTTCTCTCAGGTTTGCTGAACTGGAAAATTCTGGTGTACGGTAATTTCACTGCGTCCACATAAGATTTCGGATCATCCTTAGGATTTCCTTTTTCGCCCGTATCCATAATAGTTCCCTGCAAGAACGGAATTGCGACGGGGCGCATCGGCATTCTGAAACCATAGCTCCATTTATTTACAAAAAGAAAATCTCCTACAAGAAGTGTTCGTTCCATAGATCCGGTCGGAATCCCAAAAGGCTGAGTCATAAATACATGGACAATCGTGGCGAATACCACCGCAAAAGTGATGGAACCTGCAAAAGACTCTTTCTTTTTCTCGGCTTTCTCTTCTTCAGTTAAATAAAACTCTTCTTCAGTTTCGACCTCAGGATCTTTAGAATAATTGATGAAGGCCATATAAATAAAAGGAAGAATCACGGTAAGCAACCTTTGAGAAAAACTGCTTTTCCCGAAATGTTTCATTAGAAACAAATGGAAAACCGTCATCATAATAGGTCCTACAATCGGAAGATAAGCCATCACTACCCACCATTTGGGATGTCTGGTTTCTTTCTGAACAATATAATAATTGTAAAAAGGTACAAAAGCAAAAAGCGGATTGTAACCCATTTTTTTATAGAGTTTCCATGTTGAAAACCCCATCAGAACTGAAAGGATTAAAACATAAACTGTATAAGTGAGAAAATAATTCATAATGTCTTGTTGGTGATTATTGGCTTATTAGTTCGCCTGAAAGTGAAACTGTTACAAATAATTTTTAGTGCTTAGGAGAAAAGAACATCTTTCATAGAAAAGTTTCCTGTTTTTCCCTGAATCCATTCCGCAGCAATTACTGCGCCCAATGCAAAGCCGTTTCTGGAGTAAGCAGTATGTTTAATTTCGATCTCGTCAACGGAACTTTTATAGAAAACGCTGTGCGTTCCGGGAACTTCGTCTTCACGGATCGCGAAAATGCCGATCTCCTTCTCTTTAGTTTCCTCAAGTTTCCAGCCTTCAAACCTTTGGTCATTTTTAATGATCCCTTCAGCTAAAGAAATCGCGGTTCCGCTTGGCGCGTCTTTTTTGTGGGTGTGATGAATTTCTTCGAGCTGAACATTATATTCAGGGAAGTTTTTCATCAGATCTGCCAGTTTTTCATTCAGGGCAAAGAAAAGATTTACGCCTAAGCTGAAATTCGAACCATATAAAAAAGCTGTATTATTTTCGGCAGCAATTTTTTCAATTTCCGGCTTCTGGTCGAGCCAACCAGTTGTTCCGCAGATTACGGGAATTTTATTTTCAAGGCAGGTTTTAATATTGTTAAAAGCAACTTCCGGATTAGAAAATTCAATCACTACATCAGCGTTATTAAGATTCCCCGAAGTTGGAGATTCATTAAGTCGAGCAACGATTTCATGATTTCTCTGGGTCGCAATTTCATCAATAATTTTACCCATTTTTCCGTATCCTACCAACGCTATTTTCATACTTCCCTTTAATTTTACTTTAAAAATTATAACTTAAACTTAGGCCCGCTTTTGAATTCTGTTTTCCGAATTCATCGTAAATCACCGTGGGCTTCAGCGCCAGATCCGGATCTTTTCGGCCTTCATAAAGATGTGCATCCACTACCGCATCTACTATATTAAGGATATAAACCAAGCCGGTAATTGCGATGGCGTAATCGCGCTGCCGCTTTGCCCTGTCCTGAGTTCTTCCTAAGGCTTCTGCACTGATTCCCGGAATATCTGAAAACTCGTGAGGCTGACCGTTGAGCTGAGCAATAAATGCGTCTCTATAACGGTTGTACTGTTTCTGGTTCCAAAGCACTACTCCAACGCCGGTACCGATTCCGCCCCAAACAATTGGGATTTTCCAGTATTTTTTGTTATAATATTGTCCAAGGCCCGGTAAAACAGCGGAATACAATCCTGCCTTTGTAGGATTGTATTTCATTGTGGAATCCTTCGCATTGGATTCCTGAATATCAGTATATACCTCTATTTCAGATTTTGGAGTAACTGCAGATATAGAATCTGTAGGATAATTTTCTACACGAATGGTGTCTTTCGGACTTACCTGCGCGAAAATTTTCAGTGAAAATAAGAGGACAAAAAGTACTGTAAGCTTATTCATTATCTGAAATGTGAGAGAATACTCTCGAGTTCTTCTTCGTTTTTGAAATCGAGAACAATTTTCCCTTTTTTGCCGTTTGCAGCAGCTTTAATTTCAACTTTTACGTCTAAAATATCGGCAAGATTTTTCTCTGCTTTTTTAAAATGATTCGGAACTGCAGCTTTCTGTCTTTTCGGTGAATTGTCTGGATTTTTAAGTCTGTTCGATTCTTCTTCTGCCTGACGGACGCTTAAATTATTCTTAATGATTTTATTGAAAAGTTCCTCCTGTTTTTCTGCATCATCAAGGCTGATGATCGCACGGCCGTGCCCTGCCGAAATCTCGCCGCTGCGGATCGCGTTCTGTACATCGGGATTAAGTCTTAAAAGACGGATGGAATTCGTAATAGTACTACGTTCCTTCCCGACACGCTGGCTCAGGTTTTCCTGAGTCATCCCGATTTCTTCTAAAAGTCTTTGGTAGGTTAAAGCAATTTCGATGGCATCAAGATCTTCTCTCTGGATGTTTTCAACCAAAGCCATTTCGAGCAATTCCTGATCATTAACCAAACGGATATATGCCGGAATGGTTTCCAAACCTGCAATTTTACTCGCACGGAAACGTCTTTCCCCTGAAATAATTTCAAATTTATCGCCATCTTTTCTTAAAGTAACAGGCTGAATAATTCCTAAATTTTTGATGGACTGCGCTAAATCGTTGAGTGCTTTTTCATCGAAATACGTTCTTGGCTGCGTTGTGTTTGCATATATATCAGCCAAAGGAACCTCCACGATGTTTCCTACGAATTTATCTGCACCTTCATCGGTTGCGGAATTTACTGTAGCTTTGGATTCAGCACTTAAAATAGCGCCCAAACCACGTCCCATTGCTCTTTTCTTGTCTTTCATTTTCTATAAATGATGATTGTAATTATAGCGATCCGTAATTAGAAATTCTTTTTAGTTCTTTACTAAGTTATCATTTTTCAGCAAAACTTCTTCGGCCAACTGAAGATACTGTATCGCTCCTTTGCTTTCTGCATCGTAATTCAGAATGCTTTCGCCGAAACTTGGCGCCTCGCTTAAACGGACATTTCTACTGATGATGGTTTCGAAAACCATTTCCGGGAAATGAGAGTTCACCTCTTCTACCACCTGGTTTGAAAGTCTTAAACGTGAATCGTACATGGTCAGAAGCAAACCTTCGATATCCAGTTCTTTATTATGGATTTTCTGAACATTTTTAATGGTATTGAGCAATTTCCCCAAACCTTCCAGCGCAAAATATTCACACTGAATCGGAATAATCACAGAATCAGCCGCAGTTAAAGCGTTTATTGTGATTAACCCCAAACTTGGCGCACAGTCGATAATGATGTAATCATAATCTTCGCGAACAGATTTCAGCGCTTCCTTCAGCATATATTCGCGGTTTTCGCGGTCTACCAATTCTATTTCAGCAGCTACCAGATCGATATGTGAGGGAATGATGTCTAAGTTAGGAGATGCCGTTTTCTGAATGCAGTTTTTAGCGTCTGCACTGTGCTCAAGCAAATTATAAGTAGAAAAATTAGCTTCATCTATTCCCAATCCCGACGTTGCGTTTGCCTGCGGATCAGCATCGATTAAAAGAATCTTTTTTTCCAGAACACCCAGCGCAGCTGCCAAATTAACCGCAGTAGTTGTTTTACCAACTCCGCCTTTCTGATTTGCAACCCCAATTATTTTAGCCATTAGTATTTATATTAATGCTCAAAAATACACTTTTTTATCATTTTCAGATGATTGTTGATAAGTTGGTTTAAGTTAAAGTATTGTTAATTAAAGCATTATACAGAAAAAAAATTATCCACAAAACCTGGTATTTTGTGGATAAGTTAATATTTACGCTTTAAGGTGTTTTATTTACTCGAACATCATTGAAATCGGAAACTTAAAATAACTTCTTACATTTTCGCCATTGAGTTTAGCTGGTGCCCATTTTCCATTAATTTTTCTGATGGTACGTTCGGCTTCAACGTTAAAATCCCTGTCGGTTCCGGTTGCTTTAATGTTGGAAATGGTTCCGTCTTTTTCTACAATAAAAGTAACCATTGTTTTCATCAGCTCTCCCGTCCCTTCAAAATCTCCGGTATTGAAATTCTGCACCACTTTTCCCCTGAAAGAATTAATTCCACCCTGGAAAGCTGCTTCTACATCAACTTTAGTAACCGGAGTATTGTCAATTTTTTTGGGAACTTCAGGAACAATTGGAGCAGTGATTGGCGGAGTTTCGATAACCGGTGGAGTCAGCACAGGCGGATGATCTAAACTTGTTTCTGTTCCCGGCACCGCATTTAATTTTTGATCCGCAGTTACATGTTTCACTTCGCGTGCATCTCTTGTCGGAGTTGCAACCCTGGTATCATAAGTATTTACTTTTGGTGCAACTGGAGCCGAAGGTTTGATAACATCGGGCTCTTTTTCTCTGGTAATGGGGATCGGCGTTAAATCATGAATAATTGGTGGCGCTGGCAGTACTGTTTCTTTCACCAGCAATGCATTAATTAATAAAGGCGTTAAAGCAATTGCGGCGAAGAATGCTACACCAATGAAGAGCGATTTTTTCAGGATCATTCCCTCTTCGTTTCGCAGTACGTACGCACCATAGCTTTTGTTTCGGTTTTCGAAAAGAATCTCGTTAAACCGTGATTCTCTGTCAGAAGTTAAAAAATTTTTCATGACCATTCAATTTAAATGTTAAACTTAGCAGCATTCAAATTACTTAATTTTAATTAAAATCTAAATACTTTTAAATAATCATCAAATAACAAACCAAATTTTTGATAATTATTCACATTAATTATTCATATCATAATAAAATGTAAATTTTTAACCCTAATTTATCAGCAAGGTATTAATAAATAGAGATTTTAACGTAAAAAATCCTATAAAAGAAAATACAGCATTTAAAATATTCATATAAATTTTCGAATTAATTTTAAAAAGGAAATAAAAAAAGCTGCTATAAATCTAATATAGCAGCTTAGTAATATTTGAATGAATCTTAAAACAACTCTTTACGGATGATGTTCTGGCTTCTTTCAGGGCCTACAGAGACCAAATACACATTAATTCCTAAATAGTTTTCGATAAACTCAATGTATTTCTTTGCATTTTGAGGAAGTTCGTCATAGCTTCTTACTTTCGTAATGTCTTCAGTCCAACCTTCCAGTTCTTCGTAAATCGGCTCGTAATTATAAAGTTTAGTAGTGGAAGAAGTAAAATAATCGATGATTTTTCCGTCCTCAGTTTTATACTTAGTTGCGATTTTGATAGGTGAAATTCCGGAAAGCACATCTAATTTAGTAATTACCAGATTGTTGATTCCATTGATCATGGTTGCATGTTTCAGCGAAACCAGATCGAGCCAGCCGGTTCTTCTGGGCCTTCCGGTAGTAGCACCAAATTCGAAACCGATCTGTCTTATTTTCTCGCCAAGTTCATTATCCAACTCGGTCGGGAAAGGCCCTTCACCTACTCTTGTCGTGTATGCTTTAGCCACTCCGATTAGATTTTTGAGACTTGTCGGAGGAACGCCCGCACCTGAACAAACGCCACCGGTTGTAGGCGAAGACGAGGTTACGTAAGGATAAGTTCCAAAATCAATATCGAGCATTGCAGCCTGCGCGCCTTCAAATAAAATGTTTTTTCCGTCGTGGATCGCCTGATTGAGTTCCACTTCGGTATCCACAATTCTGTCCTTCAGTTTCTCACCAAGTTCCAGGAATTCTTTATAAATCTCATCAAATTCCAAAGTTGGTTTTTCGAAATATTTTTCGAAAAGAGAATTTTTGATTTTAAGGTTCTTTCTGATTTTCTCCTCGAGGACTTCCGGATTCAGCAAATCAACCATCCGTATTCCTACTCGGGCAATCTTATCTTCATAACAGGGACCGATTCCTTTTTTTGTTGTTCCGATATGCGTTCCGCCGGCTTCTTCCTCACGATATGTATCAAGTAAAATATGGTAAGGCATAATCACATGGGCTCTCCTGCTGATAAAAACGTGATCCGTTTTCATTCCTTTTTCTTCGATCTGACCGATTTCTTTCAGGAATGCTTTTGGATTTACAACAACACCGTTTGCAATAATGCATTTTCCCTTACACTGCAGAACGCCGGAAGGAAGAAGGTGCAGCACGAATTTTTCCTCACCTGCATATACCGTATGACCTGCATTATCACCGCCCTGGAAGCGTACTACGTAATCGGATTTAGCCGACAGAACGTCAGTAATTTTACCTTTGCCTTCGTCCCCATACTGAAGACCTACAACTACATAAGTTGACATATTTTACTTTTTTATAGATTTCTACAAAAATAGATTTAATTAAGGTTTTGCGCAAAAATTTTAACCCTAATTAATTTTATCAACTGCTGTAAATGAATCAATTTGAATGGTCTAAATTTATAATTCAAAAAAATTCCTTAAAAAACTGTAAATTTGCATTTTGTAAATATATATGGACTCCATTCAAATTCACGACAAAACTTTTGTTCCTTACCTGAAAGACGCAGAAATTCAGGAAATTGTAAAAGCCACCGCGCTAAAAATTTACGAAGACTACAAAGACGAAACTCCAGTATTTATTGGAGTTCTGAACGGGGTCATCATGTTCTTTTCTGACCTGCTGAAACATTATCCCGGGAAATGCGAAATCGCTTTTATCCAGATGAGTTCTTATGCAGGAACCCAGTCTACAGGGATCGTCTACCAGAAAATGGAATTGACAAAAGACATTAAAGACCGCCACATTATCCTTGTAGAAGACATTGTAGATACAGGAAATACGGTAGAAAGTCTTTTTCAGTATTTCACTGAAACACAGCGCCCAAAGTCTGTTAAACTCGCATCTTTCCTTTTGAAACCCGATGTTTATAAAAAAGAATTTAAACTTGATTATATCGGGAAAGAAATTCCGAACAAATTTGTTTTGGGTTATGGTTTAGATTATGATGAACTGGGCAGAAATCTGCGGGATTTATACCAGCTCGAAGAAGGCCGTATCAATGAATAAATAATATTTTGAGTGTAACCTCTCAAAACTTCAAATTATAAATCTAATAAAAATGATAAACATCGTTCTCTTCGGCCCTCCCGGAAGCGGAAAAGGTACGCAGGCACAGAACCTGATTGAAAAATTTAATCTGAAGCAGATCTCTACAGGAGACCTGTTCCGTTATAACATGAAAAACGGCACAGCTCTAGGAATCCTGGCAAAATCATATATTGACAAAGGAGAACTGGTACCGGATCAGGTAACAACAGATATGCTGATCGAGGAAGTGAAGAAACCAACCAATACAAACGGATTTATTTTCGATGGTTATCCCAGAACTGCAAACCAGACAGACGCACTGGAAACTATTGTTAAGGATATTCTGAATGATGAAATTTCAGTATGTCTTTCGCTGATCGTGAGTGATGAAATTCTGGTTGAAAGACTTCTTAAAAGAGGCGAAACCAGCGGTAGAACAGATGATTCCAATGAAGAGATCATCAGAACAAGAATTAAAGAATATTATACAAAAACTGCAGAAGTTGCAGAACTTTACAAGCAGCAGGGCAAATACGTTGAAGTAAACGGCGTTGGCGGAATTGAAGAAATTGCCGCTAAACTCTTTGCTGAAGTAGAGAAAATCAGTTTATAGCTTAAGGCTTGATGGTTAATTTAAAAACCATGAGCCGACAGCTGCGAACTCACAATTAATTAGATATGTCAAATTTCGTAGATTACGTAAAAATCCACTGTAAAAGTGGTCATGGCGGTGCAGGATCTGCACACCTTCGCCGTGAAAAATATATACCGAAAGGCGGTCCCGATGGTGGTGACGGCGGAAGAGGCGGTCACGTAATTATGAAAGGAAATGCTCATGAATGGACGCTTTTACCTTTACGTTTCACCCGTCACATCAAAGCTGAACGCGGTCACAACGGACAAAAAAATCAGCTCACCGGTGCTTACGGTGAAGATGTTTATATTGAAGTTCCGATCGGAACCATTGCCAGAAACGAAGAAGGTGAAATTATCGCCGAAATCATGGAAGACGGCCAGGAAATCATCATCATGCACGGCGGGAAAGGCGGAATGGGGAACGAACATTTCAAATCCTCCACCAATCAAACTCCCAGATACGCACAACCCGGACTTCCAGGGGAAGAAGGTTATGTAACTTTCGAGCTGAAACTTTTGGCTGATGTGGGTCTTGTAGGTTTCCCAAATGCCGGAAAATCTACTTTGCTGGCAGCAGTTTCTGCAGCGAAACCCAAAATTGCAGATTACGCATTTACGACGCTTACTCCCAACTTAGGGATCGTGGATTACCGGAATTACAAATCTTTTGTAATGGCCGATATTCCGGGAATTATTGAAGGTGCTGCAGAAGGTAAAGGATTAGGTCACCGGTTTTTAAGACATATCGAAAGAAATTCAATTCTTCTGTTTTTAATCCCTGCGGATGCGGAGGATTATTATCAGGAATTTGAAATTCTGGAAAACGAACTGAAAAAGTTTAATCCTGAACTTTTGGATAAAGATTATATCGTTTCTATTTCTAAAGCCGACATGCTCGACGAAGAACTGAAGGGAGAAATTTCCAGTAAATTCCCGGAAAAGAGAAAACCTATTTTCTTTTCAGCAGTAACGCAGGAAGGTTTGATGGAACTGAAAGATGCCATCTGGAAAAAACTCCATGGCTAGTCTCCTGAAATAACTTATACAAAATAGATTTGAACCTCAAATCTATTTTTTTTTGGAATAAAAATTGCCGCATCACCTTAAAATAATATGATGAAATATATCTTTTTTCTTCTCTCAATGGTTTTCGTCCTCTCATGTGCAACTCCAAACACGTCGAAATATTCGAAGATTGAATATAATGCTGAAGCCTGTTTTGGATTTTGCCCAATTTTTAAAATAACTGTTAATCCAGATAGAACCGCGGTGATTGATGCTGAAAGATTCACTTTTACAGAAGGAAGGTCCAAAGATGATTTCAGCGGACCTAAAGAAGGTATCTTTAAAACCACCATTAAACAGCCCGACTACAATAAACTTATCTCTCTTCTGGATGATTTGGATTTGAAAAATCTGAAACCATATTACGGAAATAAAAACGTTACCGATTTACCGACCGCACATTTACGAATCACATTTACCGACGGAAGTTCAAAACATATTGAAGATTACGGAAAAGGAGGCACTGAAAAGCTTGATGAACTTTACACATTCATAGAAAATCTGCGCAAAACCCAAACGTGGACTAAAGTCGCACAGTAAAGAAATTATACTAAATATATTTACACTATCTTTGCAGCACAGAACTCCTTCCTCGCCGGAAGGATTTTTTATGTACGATGTCATTCTTGATGAATCCGCAACCCTGCGGAACCCTGAAAATTTCACGGATTTTCTAATTCATTCCTTCGTTACATTATAAAAAGAATGACGCAGCTCATTTTATTTTAATTAAAAACATTTCATTTGAATTTTACCGACCTAAATTTAATCGATCCTATCGCTAAGGCGTTACAGGAAGAGGGTTACACCCAACCAACACCTATTCAGCAACAGGCAATCCCAAGTATTTTACAGGGCAGAGACCTCCTCGGTACTGCGCAAACAGGAACAGGGAAAACTGCAGCTTTTGCCATCCCGATTCTTCAGAATCTTACAGAAAAAAACATCCGCAACAATCAGATCAAAGCTTTAATCCTGACGCCTACCAGAGAGTTGGCGATTCAGATTGAAGAAAGCTTCAATGCTTACGGAAGACACTTAAAACTTAGAAACCTTGTGGTTTTCGGCGGCGTAAAACAGGGTGCACAGGAAAACGCACTCAGACGCGGCGTTGATATACTTGTAGCAACACCTGGACGACTTCTGGATTTTATCTCTCAGGGAATTATTTCGCTGAAACATCTGGAAATATTCGTCCTCGATGAAGCCGACAGAATGCTCGACATGGGGTTCGTTCACGATGTGAAAAGAATTGTAAAACTTCTTCCGCAGCAAAGACAAACCCTGTTTTTTTCTGCAACTTTTCCCGACGAGATTAAGACTTTAGCCAATTCTATCCTTAACAATCCTGTAAAAGTAGCTGTAGCACCCGTTTCTGCAACTGCAGATACCATTAAGCAAAAAGTATATTTTGTTGACAAGGAAAATAAGCTTGAACTTTTAACGCATATCCTTCAGAATGATATTTCAGATTCGGTTTTGGTATTTTCCAGAACGAAACACGGCGCAGATAAAATCGCAAGAAAACTGCAGTCACAGAAGATTTCAGCTGAAGCCATTCACGGGAATAAATCTCAAAACCAAAGACAAAACGCTTTAAATAATTTCAAATCAGGGAAAACAAGGATTCTTGTCGCAACCGATATCGCAGCGCGTGGAATTGATATCGATGAACTGAAATATGTAGTGAATTTCGAACTTTCTGATGTTTCCGAAACTTATGTTCACCGTATCGGAAGAACCGGACGCGCGGGCGCCGACGGAAGTTCTATCTCTTTCGTTGACGGTCTGGATTTGATCAACCTGAAAAGCACAGAAAAACTGATCGGCAAGAAAATTCCGGTAGAGAAAGATCACCCTTTTCATACTGATAATCTGGTGGTGGAAAAAAGAGATTCTAACAACAAATCTTTTACTCCGCGCCCGAAGCCACAGTCTAAGGAAAATATCGGCTACAAAAAACCGAAAAACAAGAGTAATTTCTCCAGAAGCAAATAACAGCTAAACCTTTCAATTTTTTGAAAGGTTTTTTTTGCAGGTTATATTTAAATCGATAACTTCCCTTTTTAAAAAGATTATAATGAGAATCATCACTACCGAAGATTTCAGCGACATTTATATAAAAATCCATCAGCGTGGATTACCTTTCTTTCTATCAAAATTCAATATAAATGCCTTTAAAAGAACGCAGTCTGCCTTTAATAACGGCAATCTTAAAACCGCAAATTTCTGGATAATTCCTGACGTGCGTAAAAGATGGAACAGGCTGATCACTGGTGATGAGAATCAACTATATGAAGACTATCTCACCAAAAATTACTTTAAAGACAAAACAAACCTAAAACTAATTTCGCTGGGATCGGGGGTTTGCAGTCACGAAATAAGACTAGCAGAACTTAGACCTGACTGGGAAGTACACTGCTATGATTTTTCGGATAAATTACTGCAAAACGCAGCCAAATCCGCTCAGGAAAAGAAACTGAACAATATTTCTTTCTTTGCTGAAAATGTCATTACGTACAACTTCGAACCTCAGCGCTATGACATCGTATTTTTTCATGCGTCGCTTCATCATTTCGATAAAATGGATGATTTTCTTAAAAATGTTGCAGTAAAAAATTTGAAACCTGGCGGATATCTCATCATCAATGAGTTTGTGGGCAATAACCGGTTGCAGTATTCACAGGAACAGATTAATTACATCAATAAAGCCATTGATCTTATCCCAAAAAAATTCAGGAAGATCTTTAAAACAGGGCTGTACAAAAACAGTTATTCCGGTTCCGGAGTGCTCAGAATGATTGCCGCTGACCCTTCGGAATGTGTAGATTCCATAAGTATTTTACCTGCAATTCACCGTTATTTTAATGTTATAGAAGAAAAGCCATACGGTAACAATCTTCTGCAAAGCGCACTGAAAGACATCGCGCATCATTTTGTAAATGAAGATGCGGAAAAGAAAGAGATTCTCGAAAGGGTATTTGACCTTGAAGATGAATTTTTAAAGACAAATAAGAGTGATTTTGTATTCGGAATTTATCAGCTGAAGTAATTATTTAAATAACCGTTCAGCATTCTGTGTCGTAATCCTGTCGATTTCACCAAAATCTTTTCCGTAAATATTCACGAGTTTTCCTGCTACCAAATCAAGATAAGAACTTTCGTTTCTTTTGCCGCGGTGCGGAACCGGCGCAAGATAAGGCGAATCGGTTTCTAACACGATTTTCTCTAAAGGAATTCCGTGCAGAAACTGATCAATCTTTCCGTTTTTGAAGGTCACTACTCCACCGATTCCCAAAATAAAATTCAGATCAATCGCGTGTTTTGCCTGTTCAAGATTTCCTGAAAAGCAATGAAAAATTCCACGGAGTTTTGGGTGTTTCTTTCTTTCCAAAACTTCAAAAACTTCATCAAAACTTTCACGGGTATGAATCACAATGGGTAAATCCCTTTCGATTGCCCAATCGATCTGTTGTTCAAAAGCCTTTACCTGAATGTCTAAAGTGGTTTTGTCCCAATAAAGATCAATTCCAATTTCTCCGATTGCTGGAAAACTTCTTTTGTTCAGATAATTTTCAACAATTTTCAGTTCATTTTCCCAGGTTTCCGGTTTTACGTAACACGGATGAAGTCCCATCATCGAATAAATCTGCTGTGGATAATCACTTTCCAAGGCCAGCATCTTTTCGTGTGATTCCGAATCAATTGCCGGAAGATAAAATTTAGAAACTCCTTTATTAAGAGCTCTATTGATCATTTCTTTTCGGTCATCATCGAATTCTTCGGAATATAAATGGGTGTGGGTATCGATCATTTTTATAGATTAAGATTTAGTTACTTCGATGTTTTAAATAGCAAGATTAAAATGTAAATCTGCAGAACAATCGAAAATAAATCAATTATTAGGAGGATAGGACTTGCGCCTCTAAAAAGCGCGGTGGGATTAAGAAAGATACCAACAAAATATAAAAAAGTTATAATTAAAAGCACATACTTAATCCAACTTACATTTTTCAACACTAAAAAACCAGTTCCGACATTTAATGCTAAAGCAAACAATAGTACTGAGAAAGCAACGTCCGATTTTGAAATTTGATCATCTAATAAAAAAGAAATGAATGTAATAAACGCAGAAACAAATATTAATTTCGCAGCCAATCTACATTCTTTGGAGAGTACATTTTCCATCTTAAAATATTTTATGCTTCACTTTGGCCTGCTGATCTGCTATTCTTTTTTCGAGATTTTCGAGAAATTCATGATGCTTCGGGCTTTTTTCGTCGGAAGGTTTATGCGCTAATGCTTTGGTAATTTTAAAATTTTCTTCTACAAAATCCATGGTTTCATCTGAGAAATAAGAATTTCCGAATTTTTCCCAGATATACTGAACGGCTTGCTGATTCGGATGAATTAAATCTTCTTTATAGAAACGGTAATCGCGAAGATCGTCCATCAAAATCTCATACGCAGGAAGATAATGACAGTTGTTAAACTGCGCCAGAATGTCATGAACCGCAGAAATTAACTTGGATTTACTTACGTTATTTTCCACCATTCCGTCTTTTGTATGGCGAACCGGCGAAACACTGAAGAGAATCTGAACGTCTGGTTTACAGATATCTTTCAGCAGCGTAACCGTTTCATAAATGGAATCCGTAATCTCCAGATTGGTCAGCAGTCTTTTTTCAAAATATTTCCCGGGAATTTTATGACAGTTCGCAACAAGTTTCTTCTTTGGCAGAAATTCATAAATAAACGAAGTTCCATAGGTAATGATTACCCAGTCTGTTTCCTGCAGAAAGCGGTTTCCTGCCTCGATTTTAGAATTGATTTTCTCTAAAGTCTGGTGCAGAAACCTGGAATTAAAGGAACTGTGATGATCCAGCGAAATCACCTCTTCTCCATATTTGATTAAATCTTCCTCACTATAAAACTCAGAGTGATGAAGCTTCCTAACAGCGTTATTAATGGAAAACGGGTTAAAAAGTGTCCCGAAAGGATTATTTAAAGTCTGGATTTGACCTTTCGCAAGCAGATCTGAGATTTCTGTGGCAAAACATGATCCGATCGAAAACGCCCGGTCTTCAATTTCGAACATTTTCTCTGAAACCGGAATATCAACTTCGGTACGGAACTTCATTGGTAATACGATATGTAATAAATGGGTTAGCCTTAGCTTTCTCTTCTCAACAGATAATTTGCAAGTTCGATGAAAGGTTTCTTTTTCTCATCCGGAACATTAATCTGGTCAAGGTAACCTTGCGCGATTTCGTTGTATTTTTGGATCAGATGGAGTGTTTTTTCATCAACTTTAGTCCGGCGGAAGATTTTCTCCACACTGTAAACTTTGTCTACGT
Organism: Chryseobacterium sp. HSC-36S06; assembly: GCF_024171485.1. Classification (GTDB taxonomy): domain Bacteria; phylum Bacteroidota; class Bacteroidia; order Flavobacteriales; family Weeksellaceae; genus Kaistella. Next base: position 78,550 of record NZ_JALJZX010000002.1, on the reverse strand, counting down.
TATCGGTTTTTTTAGCGTACCAGTAATCCAGTTCTTTCTTTTCTTCCTCTGTCCCGTGTTCTTTTGCTAAAAGATAAAGAACTGTTTTCTTGTTCTCATAAATATCGCCGGCATGTTTTTTACCAAACTGCTCCTGGTTACCAAACACATCCAGATAATCATCCATAATCTGGAAGGCAATTCCAACATTTTTTCCGAAGTTGAAAATTGCTTTTGCATCTTTAAAATCTGCGCCAGCGATCAAAGCACCAATCTCAAAGGAAGAAGCGCTTAAAACGCCTGTTTTATAAGTAATCATGCGGATGTAATCGTTGAAGGTTACATCTTCCTGAGTTTCAAAATTAATATCATACTGCTGCCCTTCACATAGTAAAAGCCCGGTGTGCGTGAAAACCCGAATACATGCTTTGAAAAGCTCCGGCTCCAGATCATCGAAGAATTTGTAGGCTTTCAGAAGAAGTCCGTCTCCCGACAGAATTCCGGCATTTATACCATGTAAAGTATGGATCGTAGGTTTGTTTCTTCTTAGTGGCGCTTCATCCATAATATCATCATGAATCAGCGTAAAATTGTGAAAAAACTCAATGGCCAAGGCGGGTTTTATGGCTTTCTGAAGATCACCGCCAAACATATCATTCGCCATTAAAACCATAATCGGACGGAGTCTTTTGCCTCCGTGAGAAATAATGTAATTCATGGGTGCATAAAGCTCTTCCGGCTTATCTTTGAATGTATATTTATCGATTGCTTTCGAAACGATTTCCTGATATTCTTCTAAAAACTGCATAAATTTTCTTGTTTGCACAAAATTACAATTTTAAAAACTTTTAGCCTTAACAATACAGCATAAAAAAACCACCTGATTAAGGTGGTTTTTGAGATTTTCTGTATAGATTATTTCACCGCAATTACGAGTAAGTAGGTAACTCCTGCAACAATTGCGGAGATCGGAATAGTTAAAACCCACGCCCACAATAAGCTTACGGTTATTCCCCAACGTACTGCGGAAACTCTTTTTGTTAATCCAACCCCGATGATTGCACCGGTAATGGTATGCGTTGTAGAAACCGGAATTCCTAAGTGATCAGTGATGAAAAGCGTAATTGCGCCGGCAGATTCTGCACTTACTCCTTCTAAAGGCGTAACTTTGGTAATCTTGGTTCCCATTGTTTTTACAATCTTCCAGCCACCGCTCATTGTACCTAAACCAATCGCAAGGAACGATACAAATGGGACCCAAATATAATCGGTTGTAAAGTGTTTGAAACGGTCTGCAGAATCCATGAGTGCATATTCATCAGTTCCGCCGATTAAAGTAACATGATAGTAGATTACCGCCGCACCGATGATTCCCATGACTTTTTGAGCATCATTAAGCCCGTGTCCCAAGCTGAAGAGTGCTGAAGACACCAACTGCCATTTCTTAAACTGTGCATCGGCCTTCCGCGGATTGCTTTTCTTTGCTAAGTTCACAATAATCAGTGTGATGATAATAGAAACAATCATCCCGATAAACGGAGCCATGAAGATGAAAAGGAAGATAGGTATCACCTTTTCATACTTTACAACGTTTTGCGTAAACAGCTGCTGAAAAGCCAATTTCAGCTGTTCCCAAATTCCCAGATCCGGACTTGCTAAAGCAACATGATGATAATCCATCACAAGTGCGTGCATTAATGCTGCGCCCAGAAATCCACCAATCAGCGTGTGCGATGATGAAGACGGAATCCCAAACCACCAGGTCAGTAAATTCCATGCAATCGCTGCAATAAGACCGGAGAAAATGACTTCCAGGTTGATGAAGTCTTCGTTCACAGTTTTTGCAATGGTATTCCCGATTTTGAATTCCCCAATGATATACATCGCTACAAAGAATGCCGCAAAATTCCACAATGCAGCCCATAGAACTGCCTGAAACGGCGATAAAACTTTAGTGGAAACAATGGTCGCAATGGAGTTGGCCGCATCGTGAAAACCGTTGATATAATCAAATATTAATGCAAGAACAATAATGATTATTAATAATACTGGTAATTCCATTCTTAACTTTTAAGGTTACTGCCCGGTATTAAGCATATTTAATTACGATACTGTCCATGGTGTTGGCAACATCTTCTGCCTTGTCTGTCACGATTTCCAGATATTCCAAAACAGATTTGATTTTAATAATGTTAATCGCATCGTTGGTTTCGAAAAGTTTTACGGTGGCCTGACTTAAAACGTCATCAGCAATATTTTCGTAAGAGTTAATTTTGATACAAGATTCTTTTACCGCTTTTCCGTTTTTGAAATCCTTCAGGTTTGCCATAGCACTCTGGATTTCCACACAGGATTTGTAAATCAGAAGACTGAATTCTGTATAAGCCGGATCAAGCGGAGTTTTGTAGAGGTAAATATATTTTGCAGAAGCATACATATAATCAGCGATATCATCCAATCCGCTTGCTAAATGACTGATGTCTTCTCTGTCGAAAGGGGTGATAAAGTTTTCACCAAGCTGAACAAAAATTTCATGGGTAAGATCATCGAGTTTGTGCTCGTAATCGCTCATATTTTTTAGCATCGTATCATCATTGATGTCAAAATCCATCAACCCTTCGTGAAATTCCTTAGACATTTCAGTTAACGTTGCTGCTACTTTTTCAAACAGTACAAAAAACACTTTGTCTTTTGGTTGGAACGCTTTAAAAATATTGCCGATTCCCATTTTTTTTGATTTAAAATTAGTGATGCAAATTTCCGAAAAAGCGATTGAACTGAGCGCTTTTTATATTAAGTTTTCTTAACATTAAGAAAAATTATATCCACAAAAAAAATCAGTCCCGCTGTAACAACGGGACTGATTCATATTATAAAATTGTGGTAAAAGTTAGTTGGCCACTTCGGCACGCATATCTTTACCTTTGAATTTCTGGGTCTGTAATCCTTTCAAAACCTCGTCTTTAAAAGACTTCTCTACTTCGAAGAAGGAGAATTTCTCTAAGATTTCAATTTCTCCGATATCTGGTCTTTTCTTGGATTTCGAGGTAGATTTGTTGATGATTTCAAGCATATCCATTTTCTTCAGCTGGTCTTTTTTTCCTAAGTTGAAGAAAAATCTCACCATATCACCATTATTTTTCCTTGGTTTACGGTCGCGGTCTCTTCCGCCATCGCGTCCACCGTCCCGGAAACTGTCTCTTCTGTCGCCTCTGTCACGGTCTCTTCCGCGGTCACGATCCCGGTCTCTGCCTCTATCGCGGTCTCTACGGCTGTCGCCACGGTCATCAGCATTAAATTTCTGATCAGCAAGATCGTTTTTGTCTTTGTAGAACATCGCTAAATCTCTCAGCTGAAGCTGAAGAAGTTTATGAACCAGCTCTTCCTTAGAAAATTCGGATAAATCAGGGATTAAAGCATCATCAAAAGTGAAAAACTCTTCGTGTATCGTAAACAGTTTCTCGAAAACGCCGCCTACCTGAGCTTTGATAATCGCTTCTCCGGTTGGGATTTTCTTTTCAACGATATCAATTTTTGTTGAAGATTTAATCTGCTTTAATTTTCTGGATTCCTCAGGCTTGATTAAAGACATAGAAATTCCGTCTTTTCCTGCTCTTCCTGTTCTACCGCTTCGGTGTACAAAAACTTCAGGATCATCCGGCAATGAATAATGAATTACGTGAGTTAAGGAATTTACATCCAATCCTCTCGCCGCAACATCAGTCGCTACCAGGATATCGATATTTTTGAGACGGAATTTTTTCATTACCGTATCACGTTGAGCCTGTGACAAATCACCATGAAGCGCATCTGCAGCGTAACCGTTCTGCATCAGAAAATCTGCAACTTCCTGCGTTTCCATACGGGTACGGCAGAAAAGAATCGAGTATTGATTAGGGTTAGCGTCGATGAGTCTTTTCAAAGCTTCTTTTTTATGACGGTAACCTACCACATAAAATTCATGCTTGATGTTTTTCTTCACCTCGTTAATAGATCCTACGGAAATACGGTGTGGTGAAGTTAAATAGTTCTTGGAAATTCTTTCAACCTCTTTGTTCATCGTTGCAGAGAACAGATAAGTCTGCTTAGTATCCGGAGTTTCTCTTAAAATGGTTTCCAGATCATCTTTGAAACCCATTGAAAGCATTTCGTCGGCTTCATCTAAAACCAACCACTGGATTTCGGAGAAATCAAGTGCCTTTCTGTTAATTAAATCGATCACACGACCTGGCGTACCTACAATAATTTGTGGTTTATCGCGAAGTGACCGGATTTGATCCATAATACTGCTGCCCCCGTAAACCGCGGTAGTTTTCACGCTCGGCATGTATTTCGAATAATTTTTAATGTCTTTCGTAATCTGAAGACACAGTTCTCTTGTCGGACAAAGCACCAAAAATTGGATTTTGCGACTACCTTCGTCAATCATATCCAAAATCGGAAGCGAAAATGCTGCTGTTTTGCCCGTCCCCGTCTGCGCTAGTGCGATCATGTCGCGTATATCTGTAGAGATAAAAGGAATGGTCTGTTTTTGGATTTCTGTGGGGCTTTCGAAGCCCAGTTCGCCAATTGCCTTCAAAATTTCAGGACTTAGATTGGTTTCCGTAAATAAATTCATTAAGTATTTTAAAATATTCTGCAAAGATACACTTTTTTGAATTGATAAAAATTACATTGTTTTATTAAACTTTTGTTAAAGCAGTCTTCCGTTCTGCAGCTTTATAAATTTTCTCTAAATTTGGATAAAAATACCAGAAACATGTCTGCTGTCATCAAAAATTCAACCTTACTCTTTCTTAAAGATCTTCATAAAAACAATAACCGCGACTGGTTTAATGAAAACAAAGACCGTTATACTTCCGCAAATGCCAACGTAGTAGATTTTGTAGAAACGCTGATTGAAGAAATCGGAGAATTTGATGAAGAAATCTTAAAGACAGATGCTAAAAAAGCACTGTTCCGGATTTACCGCGATGTTAGGTTTTCCAAAGACAAATCACCTTACAAAATCAATTTCGGTGCGGGTTTAGGAATGGGAAAAGGAAACAGAATTTCAGGCTACTATCTTCATATCGAGCCCGGAAAATCTTTTTTAGCAGGCGGTGTTTACCAGCCCGAAACTTCAGTTTTGAAGGAAATCAGACAAGAAATTTCCATGAACAGTTCGGAATTTTTAAAAATTATTGAAGAAGATGAATTCCGGAATAATTTCCGCGGTTTAAGTGTCGAAAATAAACTTCAGCGCGTGCCGAACGGATTTGAAAAAGAGGATCCCATGGCCGAATTTTTAAAACTAAAAAGTTTTATTGTCGTACATCCGGTTTCCAACGATGCGCTGATGAAAGAAAACGCCGCAAAAAATTTCGGGAAAATCTTTAAAAGCATTAAACCGCTCAATGATTTTCTGAGCGCGCCTTTTCTTTAAAAATTTTTTCTAAAGACTTTTGTTTTTCAGCTGGTCAATCGTTTTCTGCATTTCGGGATCGGCCGGGCTTATCGCATAATATTTAGCGATTCCGCCTTTCTGGTCAACAATAATAAACCTCGGAACCCAGTTCAGGTCGATATAATTATTGAAATTATTTTTCCAGCCTTCATCAAACCAATAATTTTCATTTTCAGCAATCTGGTATTTCTCCAGACCTTTTTTCCACTGGTCGTGTGAGCGGTCGAGGGAGAAGTAAACAAACTCAATCTGGGGGTTTTTCTCTTTAAGTTCCTTCGTTGACGGCAATGCCAGGATACAGTCGCGGCACCAGCTCGCCCAGAAATCAATGATTAAAATTTTTCCTTCGTGCATTTTTAAAACTTCCGATACCGAAAGTTTTTTGCCGTTTTGTGAGGTAATTTTCTGGGCTAATGCTTCTTTTGAGAATTCAGTTTTGTTGATTTCGGGAACTTTTTGCGAAAAAACCACGCAGGAAATGAAGATCGTTAGTAAGCCGGCTATTCTTTTCATATTTAAATCTGTTCAAACAAAACCAACGAAAATTCGGTAATAATTATTGCTTTTCCATTTTCCACTTTTACTGTTTTTCCGGAGTATGCATCGCGGAGTTTGGTACCGTTTTCAAAAATATCCGATACGGAAATCTCTTTAATACCTGTATTTAAACCTAACCCAATTAAAACTTTGTCATTATTATAAGATCTTGTAAACCAATAAGGTGAATACGAAATCATTTGATGCACTCCCGCACCAACTGCCGGATGATTTGCACGGAATTTTCCTAATTTTTGATAGTGCGCTAAAAGTTTTTTCGTTTCTGCATTGCTCTGAACATCATTCCAGTTCATGTTGCTGCGAAGTGTGGCATCTCCTGTTGCGCCTTCAATTGTTAAATCTCTTGCAGTTTCGTCGCCATAGTAAACCTGCGAAATCCCAGGTGCTAAAAGAAGTTTGGTTGCCGATTCGTAAGTCCTTTTTCGGTCTTTATCGAAAGGGGAACCATCGTCGTGAGAGGTAAGATAATTCATCACCGTCTTACCATTCAGATCAGAATGAAGAATCTTTGAATATCCTGAAAAAAGCTCTTCGTATGATTTGTTGGCGTCGCCTTTAAAATCGAAATTGATAAGCGACTTGAAACCGTTTTGGTAATAATTCACTTTTTTATCACCGAAATCGTAATCCTGTTTCTGCGAAATTCCATAACCGTAAACTTCTCCTACGGTGAAAAACAGATTATTATCAAGAACTTTCGAGGGATTGGTTCTTTTATAAATATCAAAAGCTTCCTGACTTACTTTCTGGAAATCTTTCCAAACATCTTCATTCGTGTGCTTCACTGTATCTACGCGATAGCCATCAATTCCGAATTGCTCTACATAATCAGCAAGCCATTTCATGATATAATATTTTGGCGCTCTTGGATAGCCTGTTCTGGCAAAAAAATCATTAAGAGATTTTATTTCTGCTTCATATCTGCCTTCTCTTTTCCATTTTTCCACCAACATCTGCGGCAGTTCGGCTTCAGCGTTTGATTCAGTAAGAATGTCCGGAAGATTGGCGACCAGCGTACACGCCGTGGTATTTTCGTAAGAATTGTAAGTACATTGTGGTGAAGTACGCACCCATGAATTCGGGTAAACCGCATCTGTTGGCGTTACCGGACCGGTGTGATTAATCACTGCATCCAAAACAATTCGGATTCCTTTAGCATGGGCTTTTTCTACGAGTTCCTTTAGATCCTGTTTTGTACCGAAGTTAGGATCAAGCGCTGTCCAGTCTTTCGTCCAGTAGCCGTGGAATCCATAAGTTTTACCGGTTCCCTCGTCTGTGGCTCCGTGGATTTGTTCAACAATCGGTGTCATCCAAATTGCATTGATGCCCAAATCTGAAAAATAATTATCATCAATCTTCTGAATGATTCCGCGAAGATCGCCTCCTTCAAAACCTCTTAAAACGGCTGCTTTTTCAGTTCTTCCGAAGTTTAGATCATTGGTTTGATCGCCATTTTTGAACCTGTCGGTCAAAAGAAAATACATATTAGCCCCTTCCCAGGTAAAGGTTTTTTCTTTGGAATTTTGAACCGTTGCACACGAAGAAAGGAGCGCAAATCCGGCGAGTAGAAATATCTTTTTCATAAAATTTTATTCGAAGGGTAAAGGTAACGAAAAGCAGTTTTTAAAGGAAGAAAATTCATCTTTAACAAGCGCTTTAACATTTATTTAACATATTTTATTACCTTTGTTAGCTGCAATAAAAAACCGTATGTCTCTATATCATCGATTAACTGAAAAATTACAGTTCTTTACCCCGGGTTTTTACAAAGCGAGATATTTTAAACATTTAAAAAATATTTCACGGGAGAACTATTCGGCGCGCAATATTGAGCCGGAACTGATATGGATTAAAGATTTTCTTAACAAAAATGCAGTAATGATTGATATTGGGGCCAACGTAGGAAGTTTTATCTACCAGTTGGAACAAAAACTTTCGCCACAGAACATCTACGCCTTCGAGCCCAACAAAAAACTTTACAACCGTCTCAAAAGAATTTTTCCGCAGGTTCATATTTATCCACTGGCGCTTTCTGACAGAAACGAAACTGCAGAATTTAAAATCCCGGTGATTAAAGGAAAAACATATACTTCAAGAGGAACTTTGAAACTCGATTACCGCGAAAATGAAGAATCAAAACATATTCTTCAGCAGGTGAAAGTCATAAAACTCGATGATTGGGCCGGACTGGAAAATCTCACCAAAATTGATTTTATTAAAATTGATGTTGAAGGGAACGAGATGCAGACCTTGAGAGGTGCAAAAAATACAGTTCATAAATTCCGGCCTGCGATGATGGTTGAGATGGAACAGCGGCATCATTCCGAACCCCTTCCGGATTTGATTCATGAAATTGAAAACTGGGGCTACGGCGCTTTTTTCTTTAACCGGACAACTTTCGAACTCGAAAAACTTACTGAAAATATAATTACCGGAACCGCCGGAAACAGAGTAGGCAGCAAAGCAGCGTACATCAACAACATAATATTTATTCCGCAACCGCTAAAAAATACCGACATATGAGTGTTGTAGCGCGGCAGGGATTTAAATATTCATTGATTGGATATCTGGGTTTTTTACTCGGAACGTTCTCCGCAATATTCGTTTTTCCCCACGATATGGAGTTTTACGGAAAACTCCGTTACGTACTTCCTACCGCAGAAATGCTGCTCCCAATCGTCGTGTTCGGGCTGTCTTTTTCGAATGTGAAATTCTATACCCAAACAAGGCAAGACGGTAAACACCAGAATTTCCTGTCCCTCTCGCTGTTGGGAGTTTTGGTGAATTTCCTGATCTTCCTTACCGGATATTTTGCGGTAAATCTGCTCTTCCCCAAACTTCAGGAAACAGAGATGTGGCAAATGAAACGCCTTATTTTACCCTTAATTCTGGTACTCGCGTTCAGCGCAGTTTTTAATAAATATTTATCAAATTTCAAGCGGATCGCCATCCCGAATATTTTTGAGAACCTTCTGCCTAAAGTTGCCAACCTGGGCGCGTTCTGTTTATTCTTCTTTCTCGGGTTTCCGGAAAAAGCAGCGTATCTGTTTTTTATTCTTATGTTTATTTTGGGGCTTTTCGGATATATTTATTACACGAACAGACTCGAAAAATTAAAACCTGATTTTTCTACAGATTATATCAAAAAAGACAATCTGTGGAAAGAAGTTCTGAATTACAGTTTTTATGGCTTTCTGGGCAACATCGGAAATTTCATTGCGGTGAGAATCGACAGTGTGATGATTGGGGAATTTCTGGGGTTCGAACCGAACGGAGTTTACAACACCCTCTACTCTATTATTTCTCTTATCACTGTTCCGGCGATGGGTTTATACAGTATTTCGGCACCGATTATCAATAAACATCTTGCAGAAAACAATTTCGAGGAGCTCGACAGGATGCATAAAAAATCATCACTTGTTCTCTTTTTCCTGGGCTTCGTTTTGCTGTCCTGTGTTTTGGTCGGGTTTCCTTATTTAACTCATTTTATTAAGAACGGCGAGCTCTTGAGACAATCGGAACCGGTTATCTGGGTACTGGGATTTGCGATGCTTTTTGATCTGGCTACAGGATTCAACGGTCATATAATTTCTCTTTCGAAATATTACCGCTTCAATATTGTAGTAATGCTGTTTTTAGCTGTAACAACGGTGACACTAAACTTGTATTTCCTTAACAATACCAATCTTGAACTTTTCGGCGTGGCCATTGCAACTGCAATTTCGCTTACCCTTTTCAATATTGCAAAGATCGTTTTCAATTATATCAAATTTGGCGTTTTCCCGCTGACGATTGAAATGATTTATGCGTTGATCATCGGTACTTTGGGAATTACTGTTGCGGTAATTCTGCCCGAATTTAAAAGCAGTTTCCTAAATTTATTTTATAAACCCGGAATTGTCCTGCTGATGTTTTTGGCAGGGAATTATTTCCTGAAGATATTCCCGCTTGGTGAATATATCAACCGTAATTTTCTGAAAAGCTTATTTAAATTTTAAAGCAGTTCGCTAAGGTTTTTTTCTAAGGATTTCAAAACTTTCTCTTTAGACAAATTCTGCTCGAAATCATAGTCCATCCATTTGTGATAAGTGTAAATCTGCTCCTCAATATTTTTATTTTCAGGAATGAGGAATGGATGTGAATTAGGATAATTCTCCGGGAATATCGCGAGTTTTCCGTATTTAATCGCATCACCAACGTTGCCGCTCATTTTGGTGATTCCGTACGATTCCTTTTGGCTGAAAAACTCAGTTTCTTTCTGGAGCGGACACCACAAAATATCCGCTTTACGCATCCACTCATCGAAAATGGGCTGTGGCACTTTCTTGGTGAAATATTGAAGGGAAATATTCTGCGGTTTTTTACTCTCAAAATCCTTTAACCACAACAGTTCCTGTCCCGCAGCTTTACCTAAAAACACAAACTGAAAATGGGTGTTTCTAATAAAGGTTCTTATCCGTTCAAAAATGTGAAGATAATTCCGTCTTTGCTGAGATACCGCGCCAGGAATCACGATCGTAATAATTGATTTCCGTGGTTTTTCGTACTCATGCAAATAAAAAACCGGCAGGAATTTGAGGCTTAAATCCGGATTTTTTTTAATTAAACTTTCATCTAAAACCAAAAGATTGCTGGTTTTTTCGCAAACTTTTGGAGCAGAAAACAAACCTTCTTTCAGCAGAAGTTTTAAACGGTATTTAAAATCTTTTTTGAAAATATTTTTAAACAGTTGAAACCTGGAAATCTTCGCGAAATTAAGATTATGTACGATTACAGCGGTATTAAAATATTCAGTGATTTTTAAAAATACATCGAAATATCGGTGTGCGGTTCCGATGATTACCAAATCATATTTTTTTTCTTTCAGTTGGCTGAAAATTTTAGAACTGTCACTCAAAAATATGTTGGAATCCGGGCGGTCGATTTGTTTTGAAATTTTTTTACTGAAGTAATAATCCACAGAAAATTCACCGGAATCCTGCATAAGATCCATAAAATTCTCGGCAATTTCTGCGTGGGTATCGAGTTCGATGTAGGCAATCTTCTTCAAAAGTTAATGTACTTTTTTACCGTTCGAATAAGTTGCATTCACTTTAGTTTCTAAAATTCTGTTTTCGTCCGCTTTCATTAAATCCTGATTCAAAACCACAAAATCCGCGGATTTCCCAACTTCCAGACTTCCTGTTTCCTTTTCCTGAAAAGCTGCCTTCGCCGCCCATATAGTCATTCCGCGCAGGGCCTGTTCTCTCGTTAAAGCGTTTTCTTTCTGAAAACCGTTGGCAGGAAAATGTTTGGCGTCTTTTCTCGTCACCGCCGCATAAAACGTTTTGATCGGATTAATTTCTTCCACCGGAAAATCCGTTCCCAAAGGAAGCCAGCCGTTCTGTTTCAATAAATCTTCGTAAGCGTAAGAATATTTCAGCCGCTCTTTTCCCAATCTTTCTTCCGCCCAATACATATCAGAAGTCGCATGTGTAGGCTGAACCGACGGAATTATTGAAAATTTTCCGAACAGATTAAAATCGTTTTTGTCAACAATCTGGGCGTGTTCAATCCGCCATCTTCTGTCGTTTTTTACGCCTAAAACATCGCCGTAAATTTTGAGAATTGTCCGGTTCGCAGAATCTCCGATGGCGTGCGTGCACATCTGAAGATCGCTGTTTTTAAGTCTCTTGGCTAAATTTTCAAAATGTTGCTTATCACTCAGAAGAAAACCTTTCCAGTCTTTTTTATCTGAATAATCGTGAAGCAGACACGCGCCGCGGCTCCCTAACGCTCCGTCGGAATAGACTTTATATCCACCAAAAGTGATATTCCCATTGGTAAACCTGCCTTTTTTAATCCATTTTTCATAGGTAGAAGGTTCATCAGAAAGCAGCGCAAAAATCTTCATTTTCAGCAAATCCTGATTCTGCATTTTTTCGAGAAGTGAGAAAGTATGGGTCGAAATTCCGCAGTCGTGAAGCGATGTTAATCCGTAAGAAAAACATTCTTTCTGCAATTCGGTGAAATACTGTATCGCCATTTCATCGCTGATTTCTGGAATATATTTTTCCACGAGCGTCATCGCGTTATCAATCAAAATTCCGGTAAGTTTTCCATTTTCGACCTCAATTTCACCGCCGGCGATTTTAGTATTCACCGTAATGCCTGCGATATCCAGCGCTTTTTGATTGGCAACGGCTGCGTGACCGTCAACTCTTTTTAAATACACAGGACGGTTCGGGAAAAGTTCATCCAGTTTTGCTTTATTCGGAAATTCCTTTACAGGCCAGTCATTCTGGTCCCAGCTTCTTCCGTACAGCCACTCCATCGGAGCCGTTTTGGAATACTCCGTCATTCTTTGAATGATTTCTTCCCAGGATTTTGTTCCCCACAGTTCGCACTTCCATTTGTCCGTTGCATAACCTGTGAAATGGCAGTGCGCATCAATGAATCCAGGATAAACAGCTTTACCGTCAAGGTTCTGAATATTTTTGGATTTAAATTTCTTTAAAATATCCTTGCTCTTTCCCACCGCAACGATTTTTCCATTGGAAACCGCCATCGATTCTGCAATCTCGAATTTTTGGTTAACGGTATAAATTTTTGCGTTTGTAATGATCAGATCAGCGTTTTTTTGCGCGGAGAACATCCCGTAAAAAAATAAAAGAATTGCAATTATACTTTTCATGATTGGACTGTTATTAAATGGTAATTAACCACATAGATTCATAGTTTTATTCGTTTTGCAAACCACTGAAATATTCGTTAACAAAGGTCTTTTGACCTTCTCTAAAAATATTAGAAGAATTAAAATTAATTAGAATGCCCTTCGGACATTTTAATAGTTTCATATAGGTCAAAAGTTGTGCTTCGTGGATCGGAATTAATTCGTGCACACATTTTAGCTCTACTACAATATTATTTTCGACAAATAAATCGCAACGAAAATCAACATTAAGTAATTTCTTCTTATAGATCACCGGGAGTTTTAGCTCTGATAGAAAATTTATTTTCCTATGTCTTAACTCTTCTTTTAAACACTCGTGATATACGCTTTCTAAGAGACCTCTGCCCATCGTTTTATGGACCTCAATAGCACTTCCAATGATCTCGTATGTCAAATTATCCAAATATTTTTTCGTGACCATAATGAAACTATGTGGTTAAATTTTTTTTTTAAACATCTGATTCCACCGTAAATTCCGAATAAATTTAATTTCCTCATCGGATAATTTTATTTTGCCGTTCTGTTTCAAAAACGATTTCAGTGTGATAAAAAATTCAGAAAGAGATTTGTTTTTTAAAGCAGATTTTGCGGAAGAAATCACAGTTAAAGGCAAACTCAAACCAATGTTGTAGAAATATTCTCCCAGTTTTTCAGCCTTTTGATTTTTGTATTTGTATGCGGTCGGGCGCAGATGTTTTACCCATAAATCTTTTAAGGTAAGAACCTCCCATCCGTGTTTTTTGGCTAGCATTACGTCAATATTGTCCCAGCCGAGAACAGGCCGCAAACCGTCCATATCTTCAAAACATTGCTTCCGGTAAGACTTAATCGGTCCGCGCACGTGATCTTTTGAAGAAATGTTTTCAAAAACCCACTGGTGTTTTTCGTCTTTAAAATCGAAAGCCAGCTTTTTTTCAAAAACAGATTTTTTGATCGTCACAATTCCTGAAACCATTCCCGCTTTTGGATTTTCCTCATAAAGCGCAGTAATTTTTTTGAGATAATTTTCAGGAAAAATAATATCTGCGTCAAATTTACAGATGATGTCAAACCTGGACAAATCTGCCGTTTCCAAACCTTTATTAAAGGTTCTGACGACTTTTGCGCCGGGTTCATGTTCCGATTTTTCCAGATTAATGATTGAAAATTTATCGCTGATCATTGGATCCGAAATAAACGCTGAAACAATTTCCTGCGTTTTGTCCGTTGAACCGTCGTTGACAACCACGATCTCATAATCCCTGAAGGTTTGGTTTTTCAGAGATTCCAGGCAGAAAAGAATGTTTTTTTCCTCGTTGTGGGTGGGAATGATAATCAGAACCTTCATCAGTTACAGAAGTTCATCCTGCCATTGTCTGTACGTGACTTTCGAAACCAGACCTTCCTGAACAAAAGGATCGTTTTTCACAAAGTCTTCTGCAGACTCGAGGTCGGCGAAAATTCCCATAGCTCCCTCACCAGGAATGGAAAACGGACCGATACCGATCACTTTTCCCGTTTTTAAGCACCTTTCTTCGTTTTCCTGATGTTTAGGATAAACTTCCATAAACTGCTCCATCGTTGCCTCCGGATTATTCTCGTAAAAAATGACTGTTTTCATAACTTAATATTTTATGTGTGAATGGTTTACGATAAATTTAATGTGCTTCCAGCCAGTTATCACCAACACCCACTTCCACCAGTAAAGGAACTTTGGTTTCAAATGCGGATTCCATTTCGGTTTTGATTAAACTTTTTGCGGTTTCCACTTCTTCAGCAGGAGCTTCAAACAGAAGTTCATCATGCACCTGAAGCAGCATTTTGGTTTGTAAATTCTGTTCTGTCAGTTTTTCGTCAATCCTGATCATGGCGAGTTTTATCACATCGGCGGCGCTTCCCTGAATCGGTGCGTTTACGGCGTTTCTTTCTGCATGTGCTTTGACCACAAAATTGGCAGAATTGATGTCTTTCAAATGACGTTTACGGTGCAGAATTGTTTCCACGTAACCTAAATCCTGGGCTTTCTTTACCTGTTCAGCCATATACTTTTTAAGCTGCGGATAGGTTTCGAAATAAGCCTCGATCATATGTTTTGCCTCGGTTCGCGAAAGGCCGGTCTGTTCCGCCAGAGCAAAAGCGCCCTGTCCGTAAATAATTCCAAAATTCACCGTTTTCGCCTGACTTCGCTGCGTTTTGGTCACTTCCTCCAATGGAACATTAAAAAGTTTTGAAGCCGTGGAAGCGTGAATATCCTCACCGTTCTGGAATGCCAAAATCATATTTTCCTCGTTGGAAATCTCGGCAATAAGCCTGAGTTCGATCTGTGAATAATCGGCAGAAATGATCTTCTTTCCTTCTCCCGCAACAAAAGCACCGCGGATCTGCTGTCCGCGCAAGGTACGGATCGGGATATTCTGAAGATTCGGATTCACAGAAGCAAGACGTCCCGTTGCTGCGGTCGTCTGAGAGAAATTGGTATGAACGCGGTGATCGTCTTTATCGATCTGTAAAGGCAGCGCGTCCACATAAGTGGATTTAAGTTTCTGATAAGTCCGGTGTTCGAGAATATGTTTGATGATTTCGTGTTTTCCTGAAAGTTTCTGCAGAACATCTTCGGAGGTGGAATATTGTCCGGTTTTGGTTTTCTTGGCTTTGGGATCCAGCTGCATTTTTTCAAATAAAACTTCACCGAGCTGTTTCGGGGAATTCATATTGAATTCTTCACCGGACAGTTCAAAAATATTCTTTTCCAGTTCCCTCAGGTCGTTTTCCAGATCTTTACTTTCCTGTTCGAGCCAGTTTCGGTCAAGCGAGACACCTTCAAGTTCCATTTTTGCAAGAACTTTCATTAAAGGCATTTCTACTTTATAGAATAAATTCTGAAGATTTTCTTTTTCAAGCTGCGGCCCGAAAATATGATAAAGCTGCAGGGTAATATCAGCATCTTCGGCGGCATAATTGGTCTGCTCTTCCAAAGAAACTGAACGCAGAGTTCCCTGATTTTTTCCTTTGCCTACTAAAGTTTCGATGGAAACAGGTTTGTAATGCAGGTACATTTCCGCCAAATAATCCATGCCGTGTCTTCCGTCAGGATTCAGGAGATAATGAGCGATCATGGTATCAAAAACAGCTCCTTCGATTGGTATTCCGTACTGTTTCAGAACTTTATAATCGAATTTTAAATTATGGGCAATTTTAAGAATTTCCTTCTTCTCAAAAAACGGCCGGAAGATTTCAAGTGTCGCCAAAACTTCTTCCCTGTTTTCGGAAAGCGGAATATAGTACGCCAATCCCTTTTTATAGGAAAAACTCATCCCAATTAATTCGGCATCCATTTCGTTCAGAGTGGTAGTTTCTGTATCGAAACTGACGGCCTGCTGTGTCAGTAGATTCTGAACCAATAATTTCTGTGCTTTGGGAGAATCAATATACTGGTAAAGATGATCGTTCTCTACGATATTCGACTTGGTGGTGGTTGCCTGATCCAGATCTTCATAACTCGCAAACAGGTCGAGCTGTCTGGCCGCGCCTCCCAGATTCCCTAACGGGACAGCTGGTTCCGCCTTTTCATCGGAAATTATGCCAGAAGCTGCGGGAATTGCCGGTGCAAAAGCTCGGTACAGGTTTTCGTAGAGTCTGCGGAATTCGATTTCCTCAAAAACAATTCTTACTTTTTCAAAATCCGGAGTTTCCAGATCGTACTGCTCCTGATGAAACTCAATGGGAGAATCACAGATTATCGTCGCTAATTTTTTGGATAAAATCCCGCGTTCAGCGCTCGCCTCCACTTTCTCACGCAGTTTGCCCTTAATTTCGTGAGTATTCGCGAGCAGGTTTTCAATACTTCCGTATTCTTTCAGAAATTTCTTTGCAGTTTTCTCTCCAACACCGTCCAGTCCTGGAATATTATCAACGGAATCACCCATCATCGCAAGGAAATCAATCACCTGTTTGGGATCTTCAATTTCATATTTTGCCTTCACTTCCTCAACACCCAGGATTTCAAACTCCGCACCTTTTAAGCCCGGTTTGTAGATTTTAATTTTGTCCGTCACCAACTGTGCAAAATCTTTATCCGGTGTCACCATAAAGGTGGTATAGCCTTCTTTTTCTGCTTTACAGGCGATTGTTCCAATGACATCATCAGCTTCGTAACCTTCAACACCCAAAATCGGAACATGCATCGCTTCCAGAATCCGGTGAATATACGGAATGGCAATTTTTATCGCTTCGGGAGTTTCGCTCCGGTTCGCCTTGTATTCAGCGAAATCTACGGTACGGACACTCGCCTGACCGACATCGAAAACGACCGCCAGATGCGTCGGTCTTTCCCGGCGGATAAGCTCGATTAAAGAATTGGTAAATCCGAATATTGCAGAGGTATCTTTTCCGTCACTGGTCATCCGCGGACTGCGTATCAGCGCATAATATCCACGGAAAATCATCGCATAAGCATCGATGAGGAAAAGTCTTTTATCGTTGTTGTGTGACATAAAGCAAAGATAATATTTTTGACGGTAAGCATGAAGATGAAAGGCTGAAGTTTAGGCGCGAGCGAAGTGAGCGTCAAAAAAGTATAATAAAGAAAGCGTTAGAATTAAGGTTATAAAGGTCAGATTTTAGATCTTTCCCTTTTATAAATGACTTTTAATGAAAGTGTGGCAAAAAATCCGCCCAGGAAAAAGCCCATTAATGCGCCCATTACAAGATCCATCGGGAAATGTACGCCCAAATAAATGCGGCTGTAAGAAACCATTGCTGCCCAAAAGAAAAGTAAATAAGGTAGAATCCTGCGGCTTTTACGCAGTAAGATGCTCATGAGTGTGGCAATAAAAAAGGTATTGGATGCATGACTGGAATAAAAACCAAACTGTCCGCCGCATTTCACCTCTCTCACCAAACCTTCCAGAGTCGGATCGTGACAAGGTCTGAATCTGGCGATTCCGGATTTGAAAATTCCGGCAAGCTGATCAGAAACCGTAACTCCCAGCGCGATAAAAATCAATATGAAAACTAAATTCCTTAGTTTATATTCTTTGTAAAGTAAATAAAGAAAGATTACATAAAGCGGAACCCAGATCCATGTTGCGGAAACCATGATCCAAAACTGATCGAAAGGTTGACTCCCCAAATTATTGAGATAGAGAAATGCCTGTCTGTCTTCCTGAATGAGTTCGTACATATCAGCGGCTTACCGGTCCTTCGTGTTCATCATTATCCGCAAGATTAACTTTTGGTATATCCCGTCGTGCCAACGCTTCCTTATTTTCGATATCGCTTAAAGGATTATAATCTTTGGCAGCCTGCTTTACTTTGTCGATTTCTCTTTTTATTTCGGATACAGGATTATCGGTTTCTTTCAGGATTTCAGATTTCACATCCTCCATCGCGCCTCGCATCTTGCGTACACCCTGTCCTAAATCCCGCGCAATCTGCGGCAATTTATCAGGACCGAACAAAACAACGATTGCCACAGCAATCAAAAGCATTTCTCCTATACTTAATTCCATGGCGTAAAATTACGAAAGTTTATGAAACTGATTTTCATTTTAAATATTTAATCAAAAAGACTTATCCTAACGGACTCTTTTCTCCCGGAAAACAAAATACACAATCACCGCACTGATTGCCATTAATAAAAACCCAAGAAAAAATGGTGCTCCCGGAAAGATAAATGGCGCAGAATCATGCGTAAAATAATAAAAAATATTGGTCATAAGCGGCGGACCGATAATCGCAGTAAGACTTACCAGACTCGCCAGTGCGCCCTGCAATTCCCCTTGCTCGCTTTTAGGAACTTCCGCAGAAATTACCGACTGCAGTGCCGGACCGGCAATCCCGCCTAAACCGTATGGAATCAGAAATGCAAACATCATCCAGCTTTCGCTGGCAAAGGCAAAGAGAATCATTCCAATAGCATAAAGAGAAAGCCCGTAGAAAATACTTTTTTCGTTCCCGATTTTAGGCTGAATAAACCTGATGAGATAACCCTGAACCAAGGCTGCCATAAATCCGGAAACGCCAAGAGATATACCGACTAAAGTTTCTGTCCAGTTGAATTTATACATGGTAAAGAAAGTCCAGTTGGTCTGTACGGCGTGACCTGCAATGTAAACAAAAACCAACGCGGCTATAAGACCCAGTATTTTAGGATATTTCCTGAGCTGCATTAAAGATCCCACGGGATTTGCACGCCGCCAGTTGAAAGGTCGGCGGTGCTCCTTATCAAGACTTTCGGGGAGAATAAACCACCCGTAAAGGAAATTGACAAGACATAGAACTGAAGCGGCATAAAAGGGAACTCTGGCTCCATATTGCCCCAAAATCCCACCAATCACCGGACCGATAATAAAGCCCAAACCGAACGCGGCCCCAATCATTCCAAAATTCTTGGCACGGTCTTCATCAGTGGAAATATCAGCGATATAAGCACTTGCAGTCGTAATACTTGCTCCGGTAATTCCGGAAAACAGTCTCCCGACAAACAGCCAGAAAATTGTTGGCGCCAATGCCTGAATCATAAAATTAAGCGAAAATCCCAATAACGAAAAAAGGATAATCGGCCGTCTTCCGTATTTGTCACTTAAACCTCCTAAGACAGAAGCAAAAATAAACTGCATCCCGGCATAGGCAAAACTCAGCCACCCACCATATTGGGAAGCAACACTGAGGTCTGGGTTATGAATAAGTTCCTGGATCAGCTTCGGTACTACCGGTATTACAATTCCCCACCCGGTAATATCGATGAGTAAAGTAATAAAGATGAATCCAATGGCTGCGGACTTCTGATTTTTTTTCATAAGAGAGTGCAAAGATAGTAGTTGTAAAAACAACTTTTAAAATTGAGCCAAAAAAATGCCCTTTTTTCAAAGGGCACTTCATATTTTAAGAATACTGTTAATCTCTGTTCTTAGGTTTTTCCACTTTATTGGATACCAAACCTTTGGCTGATCCTTCAACTCCTTTCTTCTTAAGCAAGTCATAAGATACTGCCGAAGCGATAAACCACGTTGAATAGGTACCGAAACCTACTCCGATCAAGAGGGCAAACATAAATCCTCTCAGGTTTTCTCCACCAAAGACGAAGATGGCCAGAATAACAAGGAAAGTCATGAATGCTGTATTAAAGGTTCTTCCCAGTGTACTCGAAATGGAATCATTAAATAATCCTTCAAGAGTTAAAGCTTTTTTCTCGCTTAAATACTCACGGATTCTGTCGAAAATAATTACCGTATCGTTAATCGAGTAACCCAATACCGTAAGAATCGCCGCGATGAAATCCTGATTGATCTCCATATTGAAAGGCATTACGTTCTTTAATAGTGAGTATGCGCCCAGAATAACAATTGAGTCATGCACAAGAGATGCAATTGCACCGGTAGAAAACTGCCATCTCTTGAAACGGAATAGGATATAAAGGAAGATTCCTGCAAGTGCGATGATCAATGCTATTACACCTCCGGATTTAATATCATCAGCAACAGTAGGACCTACTTTTACTGAACTTACAATCCCGTAATTGTTGGTTCCCGAATCTTTAAATCCTGAAATCTTTGCATCGGCCGGAAGATAGGGTTTCAATCCCGCAAATAATTTGCTTTCCACATCCTGGTCTGCTTCCAGACTTTCTTCTTCAATTCTGTAATCTGTCGTAATTTTCAGCTGGCTATCGCTTCCATAGGTTTTTACATCTACAGCATTCGCCTGGCCTTCTTTGTTGATAAACTGTTTCTCAAGGCTGTTGGCTGCCTCATTGGCAATCACAGGTTTATCGAAACGCACTACATAGCTTCTTCCGCCTTTAAAATCAACGCCATACTTGAAGCCTTGGGTAAAGATAGAAGCAAGACAGATTACCGTTACAATACCAGAGAAAATATAAGCATATTTTCTTTTTCCGATAAAATCAACCCACGTATTTCTGAAGATATTTTTACTGAATTTAGTCCAAACAGAAAGACCTTTTCCTTTTTCGAGTCTGCTGAAAATAAGCACTCTTGTTAAAAGTACACACGTAAACATGGAAAGGATAATACCGATTCCTAAAGTTACCGCAAATCCCTGAATCGGACCTGTACCAAAGATATAAAGCACTACAGCTGTTAAAAGCGAGGTAATGTTACCATCGATAATCGCCGAAAGCGAGAAGTTGAAACCTTCGTTATAAGCCTCACGGATATTTTTCCCCGCAAAGAGTTCTTCTTTTGTACGCTCATATACAATTACGTTCGCATCAATCGACATGGCCATAGAGAGTACGATACCCGCGATACCCGGAAGAGTAAGCGTAGCATCCACAGAATCCATGATTCCCATCAGATAGAATAAGTTGAAAGTAATTGCAATTACTGCGTAAATACCTGCACCGCCATAATAGAAAAGCATATACAGAATGATGATCACGAATGCGATAATGAAGGAATACATTCCCGCATCTACCGATTCAGCTCCCAAAGATGGCCCTACTACTTCTGCCTGTACAATTTTTGCACCTGCAGGAAGTTTACCGGCTCCAAGAACATTTACCAGATCCTGAGCTTCCTCCTGAGAGAAACTTCCGGAGATTTGTGTTCTACCGTTAGGGATTTCGTTCACAACATTCGGCGCGGTATAAACTACGTTATCCAGAGTTACTGCAACAGGTTTATTTACGTTTTTACCTGTCAGGGTTTTCCAGTCTTTAGAACCTTTGCTGTCCATCTGCATATCTACCACGATTCTGCCGAGGTCATCATAATTCACTCTTGCAGATTCCACGGCCCCGTCTACAGGAGCTTTTTGGTTTATGTTTCCGCGTACCGCATAAAGTACCAAATTGTTCTCGTCACCAGCTTCCGGCTTGTAACCCCACATAAACTGGGTGTATTTGATATTCTGCGGTCTTAAATCTTTAGCAATTTTACTGTTGATGATTTTGTTAACAGCAGCAGTATCTGAAAGTTTTACATTAGCAACCCCATTAGACCTTAAGCTGTTCAGCTGTAAAAGGTTCACAAAGTTGGTGTTCTTTGCAACGCCCATAGAGTCGCCTTTTGCAGCGATTACTGCATTAAGCTGCTCCAGATAAGGATAAACTTCCTGAAGTTGCTGAACTTCCCAAAACTGAAGTTTCGCAGAAGTCTGAAGCATTTTCTTCACACGGTCGATATCTTTCACACCAGGCATTTCCACAGAAATTCTTCCTGTTCTTGGTACACGCTGCACATTCGGCTGCGTAACCCCCATTTTATCGATACGGGTACGGATTACTTCGTAAGCAGTACCGGTAGAAAGTTCAATTCTGTTCTCTATAATTTTTTTAACCTGATCATCGGGAGTATTGAATTTAATCTCAGAAAGATTGGTATTCCCGAAGATTTCAGCGTCTGCAAGTTTCAGGTTGGCTCCCTTTTCCTTATTCACCAGATCGAACTGCGTAAAGAAGTCCTTGATATAAGGATTGGTAGAGTTTTTCTGCATTTGATCTGTACGGTTCAGCGCCTCGATCAGAATTGGGTTTGTTGAATAATTGGTTAAATTATTCACCAAATCTCTCTGGTTGATTTCTAAAAGTACGTTAATCCCTCCTTTCAAATCCAAACCTAACTTCATTTCCTTTTCTTTGGCTTTGGAATAATAAAGTTCGGTAAAACCGAGATTCAGGGTGTCTTTAGAAAGTCTTGCCATTTCTTTCTGATACTTTTCCGGGTTGTCTCCGGCGAGTTCAGTGGCTTGTTTTTCAATTTTGCCTGCATACCAGGTTGGTAACAATTCATTAAGACAAATAAGTCCCAGAATCACCGCAACCAGCGTAATAAGTCCTTTTCCTTGCATTGTTAATAGTTTACAACATTAAAATTATAGTCGGCAAATATAATGATTTCCAATAGAATTAAGAATTTTTTAACAAAAGAATTTACTTTGAATTTTTTAGGAATAAAATCCAACAAAACATTGATAAAGCCACGGTTATATTGTGTTTTTTTCAAATAAAAATTAAATCTGTAAAATAAATCGTAAATTCACAACACCTTAAAAACCAAAACAGTATGAAAAAATTATTATTCATTGCAGCCGCATTTTCCTCTTCGATATTTTGCGCACAGAATATCGTACTCCAGGAATTTGCAACAGGATTAAGCAATCCTGTAGAGATTAAGAATGCCAACGACGCGCGCATTTTCGCAGTTCAACAGGATGGTTATATTAAGATCATTCAGCCAGGCGGAGCTATACTTCCTGTCAATTTTCTTAATATCAGCACAAAAATAACTTTCGGGGGCGAACGCGGACTGCTGGGTCTGGCATTTCATCCTCAGTATGCGACCAACGGTTATTTCTATGTCTTTTATAACAATACTTCCGGTAATATCACCGTAGCGAGATATTCGGTAAGTTCAGATCCTAATGTTGCCGACGCATCTTCAGAGAAAATCCTCATCAGCATCCCCAAACCTTTTACCAATCACAATGGCGGCAGTATTCATTTCGCGCCTGACGGAATGCTTTGGATTACAACCGGCGACGGCGGAAGTGGCGGAGATCCCAATAACAACGGCCAAAATAAAAATTCACTGCTGGGGAAAATGCTCAGAATCGATGTGAACGCCACTGCACCTTACAACATTCCTCCCGATAATCCTTTTGTTGGAGTTGATGGAGCCGACGAAATCTGGTCTTACGGTCTCAGGAATGCCTGGAAATTTTCCTTCGATATTACTTCAGGAAACGTTATGATTGCCGATGTAGGACAGAATCAGATTGAGGAAATCAACAGAATGCCTATTACACAAAGCGGAATCAATTACGGATGGCGATGCTACGAAGGAAATACTGCTTATAACACCGCAGGTTGTGCTCCCCAGAATACCATGACTTTTCCTGTTGCCACGTATAACCACAGTGGCGGTAAATGTTCGATTACCGGCGGCTACGTTTACCGTGGCAGCCTTTATCCTGCCTTATACGGTAAATATATTTTCGCAGACTACTGCTCTACCCAAATCGGAATAATGAATTCGGACGGTTCCATTGTCTGGAGTGCTGCTTTTTCAGGGAATAATTTCGCAACATTTGGTGAAGATTCCTCTAAAGAACTGTATGTGGCAGCTGTAAACAACGGTAAGATCTTCCGGGTGACAACAACCACGCTGGCATCAGAGGAGAACACTTTAAACAGTTTTAAAATCTATCCGAATCCGGCAACGCATAAGATTTTCATCAATGGTCTTAAAACCAAAAACAACACCGCGGAATTCAATAATGTTGAAGGAAGAAAAGTTCTGGAAAGGAAAGTAAATGATGATCAAAGCATCGATATTTCACCTCTAAAACCGGGCGTATATTTTGTAACGGTTTCGTCGGAAGGACTGAGAATTTACTCCCAGAAAGTAATCATTAAATAATCAGGCAGTCAGCGGATTTCAAATTTAAATCAAATCTTCAAACCAATAATTTTCATCATATTCCACATTAAACTCAGCCAGCGTTTTTTGGTATTCCGTCTTGAAAATTTCACTTTTGTGATGTTCTTCCTGATGCTCGATATAATGATAAACCTTCTTTACCATAGAAGGGTGATAACTGAAACCGCCAAAACCCCGCTGCCATTCGAATCTTTCGTCCAGAAATCCACTTTCGTTAATCCATTTCGATGATTTGGCCTTTACACTTTTCATTACTTCCGATAACGAAACAGTGGTTTTTAACCGGAAGAGACAATGCACATGATCTTCTACCCCGTTTACAATGATGGTAGCGCAACCGGTTTCGTTGATCAGATTTCCGATGACGGCAAAAAGCTCTTTCTGAAATGACTTTTTAATCAAAGCATTTCTGTATTTTACCGCAAAAACGGCCTGAACGTAAAGCTGCGTGTAGGTGTTGGGCATTTCAGATCTATTTTGAGGTGATGATTATAATTCTCGCCTTGTTCTAAAGTTGATAGGAATGAATTCCTACCTTGATACCGTCCGTTCCTACGGAACTTCCTAAAACCAGTTGCGGAGCAACGGCCGATTACACCCTTTTAAGTTGGTAGGAATAAATTCCTGCCCTGTCATACCCTCCGTTCCTACGGAACTCCTGCAACAATTCAGTTTTAAGACGGTAGGAATGAATTCCTACCTTAAGATATCGTCCGTTCCTACGGAACTCCCTAAAACCAGTTGCGGAGCAACGGCCGATTTCCAGGATATGAATTCATTCATATCTAAATTAAATTCATATCCTCAAATCATAAATGTATCATTCATATCCACAATCCCAATTCAGAACATCATATCGTCATCGAGAAAATCCTTGTCTCTGGCTTATTGCGCATCATTCGCAGATCGAAAGTCATCGCAACGTTTCTCGTGAAAGCACGTCCTTTTTCTGTAATTTTAATGGTGCTGTCTGAAAGTTCCACCAGTCCGTCGGCCTCCATTTCCTTTAGCGCTTCCAATGCATTTTGTAATTCGGGGAATGAAGTCTGCAGATCCCACGAAGTTTCTAAACGGCACATCAGGTTCAGGATATGCTGGCGGATGTTCAGATCCTCCTCACTCAGAAGATGTCCCTTTACCACCGGAATAATTCCTTCTTCAACCAGTTTCTGATACTCTTCCACTGTTTTATTATTCTGGGCAAAAGCATACCACGAATCCGAAATCGCGCTCATTCCCAAACCAACCATCAGCTGCGTTTTGCTTGACGAATATCCCATGAAGTTCCGGTGAATATCCCCTGAAACCATAGACTGGTAAAGATCGTCATGCTCCAGCGCAAAATGGTCCATTCCGACTTCTTTGTATCCTAATTCTTCTAAAAGCTTCTTGCCGTTTTCGTAAAGTTTACGTTTCTCCTCACCGCTTGGCAGGTCGTTTTCATCAAAACCTCTCTGTCCGACTCCTTTAATCCACGGCACATGCGCATAGGAATAAAAGGCCAAACGGTCAGGTTTAAGTTCCAAAGTTTTGCGGATCGTGAACTCCATTTTTTCCCAGGTGTGGAACGGAAGACCGAAAACCAGATCATGAGAAACGCCTTTGTAGCCAATCTCTCTGGCCCAGTTGGTCACTCTTTCTACATTTTCGAAAGGCTGAATTCTGTTAATCGCTTTCTGAACCTGAGGATCGTAATCCTGCACCCCGAAACTGCATCTTCGGAACCCTAAATCATATAAAGTCTGTAAATGCTCGCGGGTGGTATTGTTGGGATGACCTTCAAAGGAAAACTCAGGATTTTCTGCGATTTCTGCTTTGGCAAAAATACCTTCGAGCAAAGTTCTCAGATTTGCAGGCGAGAAGAAAGTCGGTGTTCCGCCACCAAGGTGAAGTTCCTTGATTTTTGGTTTTTTGCCGAAAAGCTTTAAATAAAGATCCCATTCTTTCAGCACGCTTTCCAGATAAGGTGTTTCTACAGAATGTTGCTTGGTAATCCGTTTATGGCAGGCGCAGAACGTACACAGCTGCTCGCAGAATGGAAGGTGAATATAGATCGAAATTCCCTCGGCGTCATTACTTTCATTAAAAGTTCTGATGACCGACTGCTGCCACAACTCCGGTGTAAAGGATGTTTCGTCCCAGAACGGAACGGTTGGATAGGAAGTGTATCGCGGACCGGGAATATTATATTTGTCGATGAGTGAAGTATTCATCCTGCAAAAATAAGAAATTTATTTCCTAAAGGTGAGTGATAAATGTCAAGTTGGCTGGTGCGGCGACCTCTTCTGCTAGACAAAAACCTCCCTTAGATCGCTTTAAAAGTGTTTCAAAAAACAGATTACTTGCTATATTTTATATCTTTAAGCATTAATTATCAATATGA
The DNA here is from genome assembly GCF_024171485.1 of Chryseobacterium sp. HSC-36S06. GTDB lineage: Bacteria > Bacteroidota > Bacteroidia > Flavobacteriales > Weeksellaceae > Kaistella. The sequence continues at coordinate 52,088 of NZ_JALJZX010000002.1, read as the reverse complement.
AATTCAATCTACTTCTTTTTTCTCTTTTAATAGCCTGTTCTTCCTGTTCTGATGATATTTCCGAACCTTCAGTTGATCAAGAAAGTACATTGTTTATAGGTGGAAGCGGGATTTATTATGCAATTAATGCCGAAAGCGGTAAAATAAAGTGGTATTTCCCAACACAGGATGGAACTTTTCAGTACAGTACTGCTTTTATTGATCAGGAAGCTTTATATGTCGGCAGTACTGACAAACATTTGTATGCCCTGAATGTTAAAAACGGAAGTCTGCTATGGAAATTTCAAACAGATGCACCTATTGAATCGAGTGTCTTTGTCAATAATGATACGGTTTATTTTGGGAGTGATGATGACAATTTTTATGCATTAAATGCCAAAACCGGTGAACTAAGATGGAAATACCGTACGGGATTTAATGTAAGCTCCAGCCCTGTTGTATCCGGAGAAATGGTCTATTTTGGCAGCGATGACGGCAATATCTATGCGTTGGATAAAAGCAAAGGTGCGTTGAAATGGAAATATAATGCAGGAAGTTTTTTTAATTCTTCTTCAGCTGCAATAGTGCAGAATCATCTTTATATCGGCAACAGAAATGGTAAGCTATATAAAATTGATAAGCTCACCGGGGAGGTAAGTTGGAGTGTACTGTTGGGAGGTTCTTCAGAATATTCTTCTCCTACAGTTTCTGACGGTTTTGTATATACTACAGACAATAACAGCTTATATAAAATTGACATTCAGACAGGAACTACAGTATGGAAATCTCAAAATCCGGGGAATTACTCTTCCAGTCCATTTGTAAATGAAAATAATATTGCAGCAGGATCCAGTTCAGGAAATATTCATGTCATCGACAAGCAGACAGGGAATATTAAATGGGAAAAAACCATTTATTCTAACAGTGCAGAACCTGTTATTGCAGATGGTACTGTTTTCATTGGTGGTGGAGGTTCCCATTTCATATATGCTTTCTCTGAAAACGACGGCACACTGAAGTGGAAATATCCGATAAACTCTACTGTAACCTCTGCTCCTGTGGTAATCAATAAAAATGGAGAGACTGTATATCCAAGTAAGTCAGGCGGCAGGAATTAAATGCCTGTTATACTCACCTGAATTTTAACAACTATGGTAAAAAAACTCTTTTAAATTAATTTAAAAGAGTTTTTTATTTTTGAAGACTCAAAGTCAGGAGACTTTTTGCAGCGGGGGTTGGGAGACTTTGAGCAGCGGGGTGGTAGTTGTTATATATTTCTAAAAAGTTCGTCAACTACTTTGTTCTTAAGTTGGTCAATAAAGTCCTTTTTTCGTAAAAGCTTCTTTTTAAGTTCGTCTATTTCATTTCTACTTGCTCTAATGAAGTAATTTCTTGAATTTGTTTTTGTGTCAATTTTTATGAAATATGAAAGTACAAAATTGTTAATGTCAACGTGTGTATTAGACAACTCTATAAAAAAGTCATAGCTATACTTTTCTATTGCTTCCGTAATTTCATATATATTCTTGTTTAAAAATTGAATGTCGATAACAAAAAATGCCTCTTTTTTGTTACTTGGTGTATAAACAAATAAACTTTCAAACTCGTTTGTCTTAATATGTTGTTGAAATTCTTTTCTTCCATTTTTAATTAGTAAATCTTTTAGAATTTCATTTTCTTTTGTTATGTCAACTTCAATATTGTCAATAATTTCATTTTTGGTTTTTGATTTATATTCTTGTTCGGAAAAGTCAAAAAATTGAGGAATTATTTTAATAATAACAATAATGCTAAAAGCAAGACAACTTACAGTTGTCATATAAACTTGATGATTATTTAATCTAAATGGTTGATTAAAATGCAAAGGGTAAAAGAAAATAAAGTAGATAGTACCGTAAATAATCAAGTTTGGTATTAGTCCAAGGTTATTTACATATCTAAAATATCTCAACACACCTGATTTATGTGGATTGTATTTATTTGAATGTAGTGTCAATACATATCCTTTGTGAGAATAAAAATCTAAAAAGTGTTTTGCAAATACTAAAGCAAAAAGAGAATGAGCGATAAACAGGTAAACTGAGTTAATATTAAAATACAAAATAATTAAGGAAAAAAATATGTTATAAGCTAAACTTAGAAAAATAAATTTGCTTTGAAAAACATAATATTTTAGAAACATACTCCTGCTGTATTGAAAAGAAGTAAATCCACTTTGAAGAATAAATGTACTTGTCGCAACTATTAATCCTAAAATTGTGCCTGAAAGTGCAAGTTGACTTTCAAAATATTTGTCGTAGTCATTTAGTGTTTTGTAAATCTCTGTCATTCTTAACTTTTAGTTTTTTGCAGGTAAGTCGTCTACAATTAGCACCAAATCTCGAATATACACAAAAAATCTATTATCATCATCAAGGTTTTTCACTGATTGACAAACATATACGCGTATTATAATTGGACTTATAAATATTCATGTTTTGCAAACACCTTTCGCTTTCCATCAATATTCTACCCATCCTTTCTTCGTCCATTGTATATGCACGGTAGTACCCAAGTCCAATATAAGTCCAATAAAACTCCAATATAAATCTAATAAACTATTGGACTTTTATTGAACTTTTAATTGATTTCTATTGTATCTTTACTGAAGGTGAAGCGAACGGTATTGAAAAAAGCTCCGTTTTTGCGTTACAAAAAACTAAAGATAAGAAAAAAAATCATGGCAAGAGTTAAAAAAAACGGCAACCTGAGTGGTACCATCGGTAATATTGTTTTTGTTAATGATGGCGAACGCGCATTCGTAAGGGCAAAACCCGACCGTGTAAAACAGACGACCCAGACCAAAGCTGCAGCCGGCGTTTTCGGGCTGGTAAGCAGCAGGGAAAAGACGTTCCGCCTTCAGGTCCTCCGCATGCTTGGAGTTCCTGCTCCGCAATATTTTGCAGCAAAGCAACGCGCAAGGATCAGGAAAACGGTAACAGCAGATACGGGCATTGGTTCCGCAACCAGTAGCGGTTTCGGAAATCCGCAGGCCCTGGCAGGTTTCTCTTTTAACCCGAAAATGGAATGGGAAAGCTGCACGAACTTCTTTCTGACTTTTGAAATGGAATCCAACGGTGAAATGAAAGTCCACCTCCCTGAACTGAAATGGAAAAACCAGATCATTCCGGTCAAAAACAGCAGTTCAGCGGTGCTGACGCTCGTTGCGATTACTGCCGATCTTAATAAAGAGGCTGTGCCTATAAAGGAGGTTGCAAAACTTAAACTGGAGATCAGCGGAACTTCGGCGGTCGCTGCTCAGGACTGGATCTTCCCGGTGGATGCAGCGGAAGGATGGCTGCTCATCATCGGCTGTGTGAAGTTTGGGGCACCAAATCAGTCTTCAGCGATGAACGAAGCATTTTCGGCAGCGTATCTGTGGACAGGCATACCCGGTGAGTAAAAAGTGACAGGCATGCTGATGAGTACACACCTCAGCACATTTGAAGATTAAGTTTTTATTGACTGAAAAAGTCTGGTCAGCGCAGCGTCATTTTCACAATGCGGTCTTTTCCGGCAAAAACAAGGGTGTGACTGTCGACCCATTCGCAGACATAGAGGCCTTTCTCCTCTGAAATTTTCGTCCAGGTTTTTCCGTAATCGCTGGAAAATTCGATGTTCTGGTCACCCACGGCGATGATGTCTCTACCTTTTGATTTCGGGCGGATTTTTACGCAGGTTTTATAACCCGCATTCTTTCCTGAAGCCTGAATCTGCCAGGTTTCGCCACCGTCATTGGTGGTCGCGATATTGTTGATGTTTTCAGCCTGTTTGGTGTAATCGCCACCCACGGCAATTCCGAAGTTTTTATCGTAGAAATCAATGGAATAAATGCCCTGTGAGGAGGTGCCCTGGATGAAAGGAGTTTCTATGGCTTTCCAAGTGAAAGGATGACTCCAATTGAATTTGAAAATTCTGGCTTTCATTCCACCTGTGGCAATCCACACCCAATTTCCTTGCATCGCAATATTGGTATTGCTGGCTGCGAAATGCGCTTCACCCGGGAAATATTGAGGAAAATCGGTCTTTGGATTTTTGCGTGATGCATACGTGAAAATTAAATTTTTACTGCTTCCGTCTTCGTTAGGATCGCTGATTGCAATGCCACGGTTTTTAGCTTGGTCGAAAACAAAAGCATCATAAAAGACGGTTTTGGTGGTGTCGATCATGTTTAAATTAACCTTTAAATCACTTTTTTGAATGGTGAACCATTTGGCTGGCGAAGCAATATTAATCGCATAAAAACTGGACTTAGTTTGCGCCAACGTTCTGAACTGAAGATTCTCGGACGAAAGCTTAATCTGCTTTTTATCCGCGCTATCCTTAAGACTTACATACCCGAATTTTGAATCCGTGCCGGTATACCACACTTTGCCGTCATATAGCTGCAACGCTCGGATTGAGATTTTATCCTTTAGAAGAACTTCTGTTTCCAGCGTTTGTGAAAAGATGAACTGGCTGAACAGACACAGAATGATTAGGGCTGATTTTTTCATAAGCATATTGAAAAAAAAGTCCGCATCACTGCGGACTTTTGAAATATTTAATCTTTGTTATCGATGTCGATATCTACTTTTTCAAGGGGTTCCTGCTCTGCTTTGAAGGTTTCGCCAAAACCGCCGTTCTGCAGGTTCGAGTGTTTCTTACTGTAAAGGAAGTAAATTACAACCCCAATGATGAGCCAGATGAATGAGTAAGTCTGCGCTTCGATACTCAGGTTGATGATCAGGTAAATGTTGATCAGGATTCCCAAAGTTGCAATGACAGGTAAGAACGGCACGCGGAAACTGCGCGGTAATTCAGGCTGCTTCACACGGAGGATCCACACTGCAACACACACCATGGTAAAGGCAAACAAAGTTCCGAAACTGGTCATGTGCGCCAGATCATTAATCGGTGTAAACGCAGCAACTACAGAGATTACGCCACCTAAAATCATCAGGTTTTTTCTTGGTACACCGGTCGCGGCGTTAACTTTAGAGAAAGTCTTCGGAATCAAACCATCTTTAGACATCCCAAGGAAAATACGGGACTGCCCCATGATCATTACCATCAATACAGAAATTAATCCTACGGTTGCTGCAATAGTGATAATATAACCTGCCCAAGCCTGGCCAGCGATATCGAAGGCATATGCTACAGGCGCCTTAATCGCGTCCGGATATTTGCCCAGCGGATTGAAATCGGTATAATGCATCATCCCGGTAAGCACCAGAGATACTAATATATAAAGAACAGTACAGATGACCAAAGAAGTAATAATGGCAAACGGCACATCCTTTTTCGGATTGATCGCTTCGCCCGCCTGTGTTGAAACTGCATCAAATCCTACATACGCGAAGAAGATCGCAGATGCTCCGGCAACTACACCGGCATAACCGTAAGCTTCGTGCGACACTCCATTTTCAGTAATTATAGTCGGTGCAGGAATGAAAGGAGTCCAGTTCTCTACATTAATAAAGAAAAGACCCGCAATAATTACGAAGATAATTGCTGAAACTTTCAGGACTACGATAAAGTTATTGGCTTTGGCGGCACCTTTGGTTCCTCTTACCAGAATTGAAATTACGAAAAGTACAATCAACAAAGCCGGAAGATTCATAGAAAATCCTGTTCCTCCTGCTGCTGCAAAAGTTTGCGGATCAGTGGTAAGCCAGTTGGGAAGATGAATTCCGAACATGGTAAGGAATTTCGCAAAATAGCCGGACCAGGAAACGGCGACCGTCATGGACCCCATGGCATATTCCAGGATCAGTCCCCAACCGATCACCCAAGCGAAAACTTCTCCTACCGTTCCGTAAGCATAGGCATAAGCGGAACCTTCTACCGGTAAAATCGAGGCAAATTCGGCGTAACACAACGCGGCAAAAACACAGGCAATACCCGCAATAACAAAGGACAGTGCCAACGCCGGACCGGCGTGATAGTACGCTCCCGTTCCTGTTAAAACGAAAATACCGCCGCCGATAATAGCACCAATACCAATTGCCGTCAAACTCCATTTACCCAGTACGCGTTTCAGCTCGCTCTTTTTTATGTCAGCTTCATACGCTTCCATGGGTTTCTTGATCCAAATATTTGCCATACGTTTTATTGTTTTTTTAAGATTTCCAAAAATATAAAATATTTTGAGATATCAATATTTTCTGGTGTTTTAATTTGGGTTTTACTGCCTATTTTATGCTTAATCATTGATTTTGAAAGGAAAAAGATAATTCAGGCAACAACAATTACCTCTAAACTCCTGATTCATATTTTGTAACTGAAGCTTATGTAACCTGTGTTACCGACTCAGATTCTTGGGCATGCTACCTTTGCCCTGTTAATAACAATAAAAAATACAGAAATATGTTTGATTCAATTAAAAGTTTATTCGGAATGGAAAGTACAGATTTTGCTGCGCTCGTGAAAGAAGGCGCTGTGATCGTAGACGTAAGAAGCAAAGGCGAATATGCCGGCGGACATGTGAAAAACTCCATCAATATTCCCGTAGATCAGCTTTCCGCAAGCCTTTCCAGAATCAAGGACAAAAACAAACCAGTTATTACCTGCTGCGCCTCGGGAATGAGAAGTTCTTCTGCACAGAGCATTCTGAAAAAAGCCGGCTATACTAAGGTTTACAACGGTGGCGGATGGATGAGTTTAAACAATAAAATTTAACCCTATGGAAGCACATTTTTATAACGTAGACATTAAATGGAAGAACGGCCGGACCGGCGAAATGACTTCTCCAGAGCTAACAACCGCAGTTGAAATCGCTACACCACCCCAATTCCCTTCCGGCGTGGAAGGAATCTGGTCCCCGGAACATCTCTTTACCGCAGCAGTGGCAAGCTGTCTGATGACGACTTTTCTGGCTATTGCTGAAAACTCTAAACTGGAATTCAGTGATTTCACCTGCAAATCCAGCGGTAAACTCGATCGTACCGACGGTAAATTCCTGATGACAGAAGTGATTCTGGAAACTACCGTGGTCATTACTCACGAAGAAGACCGCACAAAAGCAGAGCGCGTACTGCAGAAATCCGAAGCCAACTGCCTGATCTCTAATTCAGTTAATTCAAAAATTACGATGGTTCCGAATATTGTAATCGGGCAATAATTTAGAAAAGTAAAAATGACAAAAACCCCGGAAATTCCGGGGTTTTATAGTGAAACACACTGTCGCGTGCAAAATACTTACTTCCGTCAATTAAAAAAATTATCTTTGGTTCATGAATCTGCATGAACTCTTCATAAAACCTTACGAATCCTACGAAACATATCAGATTATTCTGGAAGCAACCGCCACGCTTTTCGGTCTTCTGAGTGTCTATTTTTCGATTAAAAAGAATATCTGGGTCTACCCAACCGGCATTATTTCTACGGCACTTTACGTTTATATCCTTTTTAAATTCGGGTTGCTGGGCGATATGATGATCAACTTCTACTATACCGTGATGAGCGTTTATGGCTGGGTACTTTGGGCAAAAAGTTCGGAGGACCATGTTCATGTAGAAGTGTCGGCCGCCACAAGAAAAGAGTGGGCAGTTTCTGCCGGACTTTTTCTAATCAGCTTAATTTTGGTGACGGTTGTTTACTATTATAAGCCGTTTATTGATAATCAGTTTTCTGCGGAAAATGCCGATTTCGGGCTTTATCATCTCGACTGGGCCAACTGGCTGGATATTTTTACCACCGCCATTTTTCTTGTAGGGATGTGGCTCATGGCAAAGCGGAAGATCGAAAACTGGATTTTCTGGATCATCGGCGACATCATCTGCATCCCAATGATGCTTTACAAAGGATTGGGAATTACCTCCATCCAATATTTGGTATTCACCGTAATGGCGGTGATCGGTTATCTGGAATGGAAAAAGCCCCGGAAATTGGTGCAGTAAACCTTCGGCTATTTTGTAAAAACTTTAACGCATCCACATTAATTCAGATTATCCGTTTTAAGTATCTTTGCTGCCATATTTTATAACCATTTTGGTTCGTTATGCAGAATACAATTGAATTTTACAAGTACCAGGGAACCGGCAACGATTTCGTGATGATCGATAACCGCGATATGCAGTTTCCGAAAGAAAAAGAGTTGATCGAAAGGCTTTGTGACCGAAGATTCGGAATCGGCAGCGATGGCCTTATCTTACTTGAAAATGATGCCAACACCGACTTCAGGATGGTGTATTACAATTCCGACGGAAATGAAAGTACCATGTGCGGAAACGGTGGCAGATGCATTGTAGCGTTTGCCCATTTTCTGGATATTTTTGAAGACAAAGCAAGTTTTGATGCTGTCGACGGAATTCATGAAGCAGAAATCCACAACGGCATTGTAAAACTGAAAATGATCGATGTTGCAGGGATCAATAAAGATGGAGAAGACAGTGTTCTTAATACCGGCTCACCGCATTTCGTACAGTATGTGGAGGATGTGAAAAACTTTGAAGTGTATGCTGAAGGTAACAGAATCCGTAATTCTGCGACTTACAAAACAGAAGGCATCAATGTGAATTTCGTGGAAGAGACCGGGGAAAACGAAATATTCGTCAGAACCTACGAACGCGGAGTTGAAGATGAAACATTCAGCTGCGGAACTGGGGTTACCGCATCGGCACTGGTTTATCTTAAAGATAAAAGCAACAGTTCAGTGAATGTAAAAGTTTTGGGCGGAAACCTTAAAGTATACGCCGAACAGCACGGCGGTGCGTTCACAAATATTTGGCTGGAAGGTCCTGCAAAACAGGTCTTCAAAGGAAAAATAAACATCTGAAACAGCGAAAAACATCTAGATTAGAAAATCAATAATAATTATATGAAAAAAGGAATTTCGGTTGTTGCGGTCATTGCATTGGTCATTCTGTTAATCGGCGGATTTTTCGGTTTGCGGTATTATCAGAAATTTTTCGGAAGCAATGTCGCTAAAGAAGGCTATGTACTGATTCCGCACTCGGCAAACTTCAATTCAATCCTGGATTCCATTACGCCATATATTAAAAACAGGGAATCCTTTAAGGCGGTTGCTCTGGACAAAAGCATGGACCGTTTCTTCAAAGCAGGACGTTACCGCATTAAATCCGGAACCAGCAATACCGATCTCGTGAATATGATTAAAGCCGGCAACCAGACCGAAAACACTTTCAGGATAGGAGATTTTGGAGATGTGTATCAAATGGTAGGGCGTGTAACGAAAAAAACCGAGCTCGACTCGCTGAGATTTGCAAAAGACCTCAATAAAATAGCGGTTAAAAAAGGCTACAGCAACGCTGAAGACCTGAAGAAATATTTTTTCATCGACACCTATAATTTTTTCTGGACGGTAACTCCGGATGAGTTTTTCCAAAAATTCGAGGACCAGTACAACGATTTTTGGACCACCGAAAGAAAAGCGAAAGAAGCACAGAGCGGCTTAACACGCGATCAGATTTATGCGCTTGCATCGATTGTGTACAAGGAATCTGGCGGAAAACCGGATGAACAGAAGACGATTGCAGGCCTGTACCTGAACCGTTACCGAAAAGGAATGAAACTGCAGAGCGATCCTACAGTAATTTATGCAATTAACAAAGAGACCAATTTTACCACTCCGATAAAAAGGGTTCTTTACAAACATCTGAGACATCCTTCTCCTTATAACACCTATGCCAATGCGGGAATTCCGCCGGGACCGATTTGTATTACCGATAAAAGTTCGGTTGACGCGGTTCTTAATCCCGACCGGAACAACTATATCTTCATGGCTGCAGATCCCGATAAATTCGGATTTCACCGCTTTACTGCAAGCGATGCCGAACATGCTAAAAACGCCCGGGATTATCAGGAATGGCTGAATTCGAAGAATATCAGATAAATGTTAACATTATTTAACATCTTCCGCTTTAACATTCAGGCAAATTCTGCGTCTAATTAGCTAATACATTAAAAAATTGACATCTAATCGGCTGTACCCCGCTTCACGTGAAGGGTATCGAGCGATTACAAACCGACTGACATGATTAAAACTGAAATTACTCAAAATTTTACCAGGAAAACATTAGGCTTAACATTTTTACTTACTGCGGCGGCTTTCGCCTTTGCGCAGGAAAAAATGAATGTGAGCGGACAAATCGTAGACAAACAGAACCAGCCGGTTCCCTATGCTTCGGTAAGCTTCAGCAACAAGGCCAACAAACTCTTCAGCGATGCAGCACTGACTGATGAAAAAGGAAACTACCAGCTTGCATTAACTCCGGGCAACTACGACATCACAGTAGAAGCCATCGATTTCAAAAAATCAACTCTAAATAAACAGATTGCCAGACCGGGAAATCTCGGCAGTATTTCGGTGGAGCCCGAAGGTTCTTTAACCAATACAAAAACCCAGGATATACAGGGTGTCGTAATTACTGCGGCAGCCGTAAAACCTTACAGGGTTGAACTGGATAAAAAAGTTTACGATCCTTCTACAGACATCATCAGCAAAGGTGGTAATCTGCAGGATGTGCTGACAAACGTTCCTTCCGTTTCGGTTGAAACAGACGGTACAGTATCTATGCGTGGAAACTCCAATGTAAGATTTCTTATTAACGGAAAACCTTCGGCGCTTCTGGGCATCGACAGTGGTGCCAATGCGTTACAATCCATTCCTGCAGACCAGATTGAGAGAATCGAAGTAATTACCAACCCTTCTTCTAAATTTGAAGCCAGCGGTACCGCCGGAATTTTAAATATTATCCTGAAGAAAACCAAAGGAATGGGCTTCAACGGAAGCGTAACCGGAAGTGTTGGATATTTGCCAAGCACCAACCTGAATACCAACCTGAGCTGGAAAAAAGGTAGCTGGACATGGTTCCTGAATGGCGGCGGCGGTTATCGTGAAAGTGAAGGTAAAAACGACAGTGATACAAGATTTTTTGATCCTGCAACCGGAGCTACCACTTCTTACTTTGAGCAGAATTCTCTTAACGCCAGCGAAAATAAAAACTATAATGCCAACGCAGGTTTCACGGTAGATCTTTCAGATAAAACGTCATTCAACGTTTCAGGAATGCTGCGTACTTTTGAAAGTGAAAACAACAATACCGTGGATAATTTCGGTTATGATGCCGGTAGAAATGTAGATTCTTACACTCAGACGCTGGCTCTGGGTAACAGTAAAAATCTCTCACTTCAGGGAGATTTAGGTTTGGATCATAAATTTAATGATCAGGGCCATAATATTTATCTTTCCCTGAGTCTGCAGAAAAGTGATAACGAGTCCGTGGAAAATTCCCGTGAATTTGATGAGTCGGTCTTTAAATACGGCTCCTCTGGCAATAACAACACGATAAATAAATCCATTATTGGTAAAATCGACTACGAATTACCCATTGGTGAAGCCTCTAAATTTGAAGCAGGTTACCGTTTCGACAATAACAATAACGATTATGATTTCTTAAATCGCGAAACCGATACCTTCCTCAATTATGGAACTGTAGATGCTTACAGTGGAAATACCGTTTACAGCGAATCCATTAACGCCGTTTATACACAGTTCAAGAGTAAAATCGACAAGTTCGGTTATCAGTTAGGTCTGCGTGCAGAAAACTCAAATATCGGAATCGATTACAGGAGTTTAAGCGGCAACCAGTCGAGCAAGGAAAAAAATTATACAGGCTTTTTCCCCAGTGTATTTTTAAGCTATGACTTGGGCAGCTCCAACAACCAGTTATTGGTGAATTACTCCAGAAGAATCAACAGGCCAAGATCATGGTTCTTGATTCCTTATCCTACTTCTTTAGCCAACCGTCAAAATCTCTTCAGGGGAAATGAAGACCTTAATCCGGAATATATCGATTCATTTGAGGTGGGATATGCTATTCAGAAGAAAAAAATCACTATCAACCCTACCCTATATTACCGCGCAACTCAAGACGAAACCCGTTTTGTGGTAGTGAGCGAAACTCCGGGATCTAACGTCCTGATCACAAAGCCGTTTAATATCGGAAACGAGCACCAATACGGTTTAGACCTTAATGCAACTGCTGACCTGTTTTCATGGTGGAAAATTATGGCAAGCGCCGATCTGTTTGGGTATAAATCCGATGGTGAATATTTCGATGCAGCAACAATGATTAAGCCTATGTCATTCGACGGGTCAGGTTTCTCTACACGTTTCCGACTGACCAATAGCTTTAAAGTGGATAAAACATTCAGCATGCAGGTACAGGGCTTTTACAGAGGAGGTCAGAAAACAGCTTCCAGCGAAAGCAAACCAATGTATGTACTCAATTTCGGAGCCAATAAAACCATCTGGAAAGGTAACGGAACACTTGCCTTTAACATCCAGGATATCTTAGGAACCAGAGGCCGTGAGATGACAGGTTTTGGAAACAATTTTGAAAAAGAATCATTCATGAGGTGGAACCCAAGAACGTTCAACGTTTCACTCACCTACCGTTTCAAACAGGGTGAAAAGATTGATCAGCCAAAACGTAAGAAAGATATTAACAGTAATTCTTCCGGCGATGACGAGCCGCAAGGACCAATGTAAAAAAGAGTTAGTTTTATTATAAAAACAGTCCCGTTCGATATTTGAACGGGACTGTTGTTTTTAGAGTTCAAGCGATATTATTCCACTAATTATTTCTGGATTCCAGGTATTTCTGCCATTCCCAGGTGGTACGCAGCGCTTCTTCAAGTGAAGTTTCAGCTTTCCAGCCCAGTTCTTTTTCTGCTTTATCAGCATTGGCGTAAGCAATGGTGATATCTCCTGCGCGCCTTTCACAGATCTGGTAGGGAACTTTAACGTCATTTGCTGTTTCAAAAGCTTCAACGACTTCTAAAACCGATGAACCCTTTCCTGTTCCCAGATTGTAAATATCAATTACGGTATCTTCGTTGGAAGCGATCAGTTTCTGCAAAGCTTTTACGTGAGCTTTAGCAAGATCTACCACATAAATATAATCGCGGACTGCTGTTCCGTCTTCAGTTTCATAATCATTTCCCCAGATATTGAGCTTCTCCCGGATTCCCGAGGCGGTCTGCGTAACGTAAGGCACCAGATTATTCGGAACACCGATTGGAAGCTCACCGAGCAAAGCCGTGGGATGCGCGCCGATCGGATTGAAATACCTTAGAAGTGACACTTTTCGCTGATGGGCAGTAGCAAAATCCTTAAGAATCTCCTCCCCCATCTGTTTGGTTTTACCGTAAGAGGATTCCGGAGTTTTCAGCGGGGTGTTTTCGTCGATAGGCTGCTCATCTGCCTGTCCGTAAACAGTGCATGATGAACTGAAAATAAAGTTTGAAATATTTCTCACCTTAAATTCCTGGAGAATGTTGATTAAAGAAAATAAATTGTTTTCGTAATAATCGATGGGCTTTTCCTGGCTTTCACCTACTGCCTTGTACGCCGCAAAGTTGATGCAACCATCAATTTCATAAGCATCGAAAACCTGGGAAAGAAGTTCTTTTCTTTTCAGATCGAAAGGAAAAAAGACCGGTCGTTTGCCCGCTACTTTTTCGATATTGTCTAAGATAAATTTTTCTGAGTTCGAAAGATCATCAACAATGATAACCTGAAAGTTATTTTTTAAAAGCTCCACCACAGTGTGTGAACCGATATAACCGAGACCGCCGGTAACGAGTATTGTCATAATGAATGTTGGATGTTAGATGCTTGGTGATGGATGTAATTAGGAATTAATTGATAAATTCCAGAACCGCATCAGCAATATACTTCTGCTGCTCTTCATCCAGCTCTGTATGCATTGGAAGCGAAATCACTTCACCTAAAAGTTTATCCGTATTTACGAAATCTTTATCGTCGCTGTCCTGAAAATAGGCTTTCTGTTTTCTGAGCGCAACCGGATAATAAATCATTGCCGGAATTTCTTTTTCAGTTAAAAACTGCTGCAGTTCGTTTCGTTTTCCGTTCAGGATTCTTAAAGTATACTGGTGAAAAACGTGCGTCGAATTTTCTGCTCTGGTCGGAATTAAGATATTAGGATTTCCAGCAAAAGCCTCATCATAATAATCTGCTGCCTTTCTCCTGGCTTCGTTATACGTATCCAAAAGCGGAAGTTTTTTTCTTAAAACAGTCGCCTGAATACTGTCTAACCGCGAATTCACACCCACCTCATCATGGTAATATCTTTCGTACATACCATGATTTACAATTCCCCTGATTTTGTGGGCAAGTTCATCATCATTGGTAAAAATTGCACCGCCATCTCCATAGCAGCCCAGGTTCTTGGAAGGAAAAAATGAAGTGGTTCCGAGAATTCCCATCGTTCCGGATTTCTTAACCGTCCCGTCAGAAAACGTGAAATCTGCACCAATTGCCTGCGCGTTGTCTTCAATAACATGAAGATCGTGGGCTTTTGCGAGTTTTAGAATTTCTTCCATATTGGCGCACTGCCCGAAAAGATGTACAGGGATAATTGCCTTGGTGTTCGGAGTAATCGCGGCTTTCAGGTTATCAATATCCATAGTGAACGTATCGTAATCTACATCAACCAAAACAGATTTCAGTTTAAGAAGATGAATAACTTCCACGGTGGCAGCAAAAGTGAAATCTGCCGTAATAACTTCATCACCTTCCTTCAAATCCAGCGACATCAGGGCAATTTGTAAAGCATCAGTTCCATTCGCACACGGGATAACGTGTTTTACATCCAGATAAGCTTCAAGTTCAGTTTGAAAAGATTTTACTTCGGGACCGTTAATAAATGCGGCAGAATCCAGTACATTAAGGACTGCGTTATCTACATCAGCTTTGATCTTATAATATTGACTCTGAAGGTCAACCATCTGAATTTTTTTCATAAGTACTCTATTTTTGTATCCCCGCGGTAACGTGATTTAAAGTTGATAATTTTAAGAATGTGTATCACGTCCGACATCCGGAATATTGCTCAAATTTAAGAAAATTAAATTTTGGGCGAAAGCAAAACGCAATATGTTTTGGAAAGTGTTTACAGTGCGACATAAATTCTGTAAAACTAAAAAGCCGGCACCATCGAAAGCCACGCTCTAATCAAAAAACATACTTTAGCGAAAATCAAAACATATATCATCTTATTTAGTGGGACGAAAATTTAATCACGAAAACCGCATTAAATTTTCAGCATTTTTACTAATTTTGAAGGAATTTAATAATTACTGAAATGATTAAAAAAATACTTTCGGTTTTCGTTCTGATCGTTTTTACCTTTGTAAGCGCTCAAACGGAACTGGTCTTCGTCTTCTTTAAAGACAAACCGAACAAAGCTGCTTTTTATGCAAATCCACTGAGCGAACTTTCACAGAAATCGCTTGACCGGCGGACAAAATACGGCATTACACTAAATGATCAGGATGCACCGCTGGAACAGTCCTACGTTCAGAACATCAGGAATCTGGGTTTCACCGTAACAGATTATTCGAAATGGATGAACGGTGTCGCGGTAAATGCAACCACTGCCCAAATTGCAACAATTCAGGCACAGTCTTACGTTCAGTCTGTAGAACGCTTCATCAAACATCCTACAGGTGGCGGAAAAACAACTCCTGAAAAAATAAATAAGTTCGAAGTTTTTAACAATACCGTGGGCAAAACCGATTTTAATTACGGAACCGGACTTTCACAAATCAACCAGATCAATCTTCGGCCGCTGCATGTGTCAGGATATACAGGAACCGGCGTAACGATCGCAGTGATCGACACCGGATTTCCAACCGTAAATACAGGATCAGCCTTTGCACGGATCCGAAATAACGGACAGATCAAAGGCGGATATAATTTCATCAGTAAGAACAGTGATATATACAGCACCACACTCAGTAATCACGGGTCCTACTGTCTGGGCGTGATTGCGGGTTATGTGCAGAATCAATATGTAGGTTCGGCGCCCGATGCAGATTTCTACCTTTATGCTACCGAAGATGCCTACAACGAAATACCTGAGGAGATGATTTACTGGACTGAAGCAGCCGAAGAGGCTGACAGAAAAGGTGTTGATGTTATTTCGACCTCATTGGGATATTATGATTTTGATGACAGCCGCTATAACCTGCTGTATTCTGATATGAATGGTACCACTTCATTTATTGCGCGCACTGCCCAGATCGCGGTAGAAAAAGGAATTTTCGTACTGGCAGCCGCCGGAAATGAAGCGATGAAACCCTGGAAATATATCATTACTCCCGCGGACAATGAAAAAGTTTTTACCATCGGTGGTGTTACTTCTACAGGTGCGAGTTCTTCTTTTTCATCATACGGACCTAATTCGGTGGGTGTAATAAAACCGGATGCAAGTGCCCGCGGAACAGATACTGCAATGGGTTACAACAACGGTGCGACTTCTGGAAGCGGAACTTCGTTTGCCACTCCCCTTGCTGCAGGCGGTGTAGCATGTCTGATTCAGGCCGTTCCTAATAGACCTTTACCGGTTTTAAGAAATCTTCTCAGGGAAAATGCTTCACTTTATCCGGGTTATACCGCGCAGATGGGTTACGGAATCTTAAATTTTGCGCAAACCCTAAGCGATGCCCAACTGGCCACTGCAGAAAGCACTACCAAATCAGGAATTAACATTTATCCGAATCCGGCAGTCAGTTATTTTACCGTTGAAACTTCGGAAAAAGTTTTATCTGTCGAAATCTACGATACTTTAGGACGGAAAATTCAGAACCTTCAGGATTCGAAAACCTATAATATTGAAAGACTGAGTAAAGGTATTTACTTTGTGAAAATAAAAACCGGTACCGGCGAGTACATTGAAAAGCTTATCAAGCAGTAAATAAAAAAGACCTTCAAATGAAGGTCTTTTTTTATGCTTAAAAGTTGCTGTGGTCAGCCTGCTCGATCTATTGCGGCGAAAAATACGGCATCAAAATATCTTCAAAACTGTAAAGTCCCGGTTCTTTGGTTTTGATATTTTCAGCTACGAATACAACACCATTCCCAAACGCCTCGCGTGAAATTGATTCGTGAATAAGCCGCACTGTCTGGTAAGGAAATCCGAAAATAACCTCGTGTTTGCCAACGATTCCGCCGGCCCTTACTGAGTTTATATCGGTCTCTTCCAGTTCGAGTGCATTGGCAAGTTTCACAGCCGTGCCGGACAGGCCTTTCTTTTCTTTGAAATGTTCTTCATTGATTTCAATATCGACCCACGGAGCTATTTTTTTTAAAAACTGCGCTGCAAACAGCAGATAATTTACGCCCAACGTGATATTCGGGCTCCAGAAAACAACGGTTTTAGCTGAAAGTTTTTTTAGAAGCGCTTTTTCTGCATCACCATAATGCGAAACAGCACTGATGATTTTTATCCTGCGTTCCGCTGCAGACTCACCATAAACATAGATTCCGGTTTCGGACGAAAAATCGATAATAATATCAACAGGATGTTGATCAATAAGTTCAGGTATGTCAATTTTGGCCGCGGAGTAGATACGTCCGGGCTGATCGGATTCCACACCCAAAAATTCCGGTACATCCCGGCCTTCAAGTGTTGCGCTTCGGCGATACACCCACTCGAGCGAAAATTCTTTGTGTTGAAGTATAACCGCGGCTACAGCCTTTCCTGTTTTTCCAAAACCCAATAATCCTATTTTCATATGTCCTGTTTTTTTTGATTCGTATTTGTTGGCAGAAACCTGAATTTTGCAGCAGATTTAAGCGAGCTTAATATACGAAATTTCAAATTAAATACAACAACACACTGACTACGTGGGTATTACAAATCGCTAATTGTGGCCTTTTTAAATTTTTCTTAAGATTTTGTCCATGGTTTTACCTTTCGCCAGTTCATCAACGAGTTTGTCGAGATATCGGATCTTCTGCATAAGTGGATCTTCGATTTCTTCCACGCGATAACCGCAGATGACGCCGGTGATTTTAGAAACTCCGGGATTGAGTTTAGGCGCCTTATTAAAGAAATCCTCGAAATTTGTCTTTTCCTCAATCACTGTTTGAAGGCCGTCATTATCGTAGCCCGTGAGCCAGAAAATAGTTTCATCAACCTCAGCTTTGGTGCGGCCTTTCGTTTCTGCTTTCGCAATATAGTGCGGATAAACGCCGGCAAAAGACATTTGATAGATGCGGGTATTTTTAGTGTCCATCTTAATAAATTTAGGCCGAGTTCCTGCTCGCATTGATATTCCCGAACAGCGACCGCATCACCAGTTTTTCATACGCTTCCCGGTTGCCTTCATTCTTCTGGATTTTCATCAGCGCATATTGCTGAATACTCAATAGCGGCAATACAATCTTTTCTCTAATCTGGACCGATTTTCTGGAAAGCGGTTCCTCTTCCATCAGCATTTTAAAGCCGGTTAATTCAAGCATCATTGATTTTGAAAGTTCATATTCTTCAAAAAGAATAGTCCAGAAACTTCCGAATTTCTCATTGTTTTTCATATAATACGTGAGCGGAAAATAAGATTTGTTCATGCTCATCATGGAATTCAGCACCAAGGTTTTAAAGAAATCCGACCATTTGTAAAGCGCGTGTATCTCGTCAAACCTTCCCTGTATTTTCAGTTCATTCAAAGCAAAACCAAACCCGAAAAACCCCGGAACATTCTGTTTCAGCTGGCTCCACGACCCTACAAACGGAATCGCACGCAAATCCTCGAACTTGAGTTCATTCGTACCGCCTCTTTTGCTCGGGCGGCTTCCGATATTGGTTCTTCCATAATATTCCAGCGTGCTCATTTCCTGCAGATACGGTACAAACATCGGGTGCGCCTTTAAATCTGAATATTTCCTGAAACTGATTTCTGCCAGTTCCTGAATGAGATTTCTTTCCTTTTCTGTTAAATCTTTCTTTGAATTTTTGAAGACATCATTTTCAATCCCGGCAGTTAAAAGCTGTTCGAAATTATATTTTGCCTGGTCTTTGTTCCCGAAAACACTTGTAATCGTCTGTCCCTGAATCGTGATTTCTATTTTATTGTTGGCAATGGTTTTTCCCTGAGAAGCGTAGAAATCGTGGGTCTTCCCTCCTCCTCTCGCTGGCGGACCGCCGCGTCCGTCGAAGAAAATGACTTTGATATTATTCTCGTCTGAAATTCTGGTGAGCTGTTCCTTGGTCTCATAGATTTCCCAGTTGGCTTTCAGATAGCCGCCGTCTTTGGTACCGTCGGAAAAACCAAGCATAATGGTCTGTGCGTTACCTCTTCTTTCCAGATGTTTTCTGTAAACCGGGAGTTCATACAGTGCTTTCATTACATTTTCACCGGCATCCAGACCTTCCATGGTTTCGAAAAGCGGAACGATATCGATGTTGATTTCCTCTTCGCGGTAACCGCAAAGCCTGAACATTCCGAACACATTCAGGACATCTTTCACCTCATCAGAATTTGAAATAATATAGCGGCTGAGGCCTCTTTCTCCATTATTCTTCTGAATATTTCTGATGTTATAAATGTTTTCAAGCGTGTCTTTGGTAATCCCTTCGAAATCGCTCGGGTCTAAAATAACATCCGTTTCCAGCAGCCATTCTATTTTATCTTCGGTGGTGATATTCTGCAAATCGAATCCGGATTTTTTAGCGATAACTTCATCAATTACGCTTTGATGAACGCGGCTGTCCTGGCGGATATCCAAGGTGGCAAAATGGGTTCCGAAGATTCCTACGCGGTCTTTGAAATCCTCCAGAAGATTTCTGAAAAGTCCGTTATGCTGTGCGGTCAGAATATGCTCTGCATCATTGATCCTGCTTAAAATATGCTCCGCTGTGATTTTTTCTTCTTTGAAAATCGCATCGTAAAGTTCATGACTCAACTGCTCGAGAATTTCAGAAACGCCTCGAAAACTCAGTCTTCTTCTGAGGTTTTTCAGGTGCTCATAATAGGATTTAAGAATTGAAATATGCAGTTCGTTAGCCACTTTCTGCGTGATTTCTGCAGTAACGAACGGATTTCCGTCGCGGTCACCGCCGGGCCAGAATCCCAGCTGAAAAATATCGTGAGGCGGAATAAAATGATCATTCCCAAACGAGTTTTTTATCTTTCTGTAAAGCTCGCCGATCGAATCGTAATATACATATCTGAGGTAAAAAATAATGCTCATCGCCTCATCCAGCGGCGTGGGTTTTTCTCTGTTCAAAAACGGTGTTTTACCGAGCTGCTGCAGAAGCATATCAATTTCCGTCACCGAATCTTTCATAATTGCTGACCGCAGATCGTGCAGAATCCGCTGTACAGAATTCGGGTAAAACTGAGTCGGATGCGCCGTGAAAACCACCCTTACTGCAAAATCTTCTATTTTCTTTCTGGTCGCCTCCAGCTGATGTTCCTGCAAAGCACGTTCGTGGAGTTGCAGCAGTGTCCCCGCTTCACTTTCCGAATGAAGTCCGGGAAATGCTGCGTCTTCAATACTGTCGAAAAGCACCACCTGCCTCTCGATATACTGAATGATTTTGAACAGCAGTTCGGTTTTCTGCTCTTCGGTTTCGAGTTCGGTGTGTTTGCTGAAAAATTCTTCTACAATCTCTTCCGGACTTTTTCCCTGTTCGTATCCCGCTTTGCTTTCTTCATACAGAAAGGGCAGCAACATGCCGATATTGGTCATTTTATCATAGGGCAAACTCATAAATAGTGAGTTGTAAATCTGGAACTTATTCTCGACAATCTGTCTGAATTTTTCGGCTTTCTCTTCGTTTTGCATATCACAAATTTAATTATTTTTAAAATTTATTGGCCTGAATCTTTCTAAAATTAAAGAAATCAAAACAGAAATATTGTATCTTCATAATATGAAATTTCTCACCGTTTTTTTTCTTCTTGCATTCTCGTTTCTTCCGGCGCAGAAAGGATTTGAAATTTCGGACCGGAAAAAAACCGTTATCCCGTTTCAGCTGATCAATAATCTGATTTTCGTGCCGCTGAATATCAACGGAGTCGATCTTACTTTTTTATTGGATTCAGGCGTGAATGAAACCATACTTTTCAGTTTGGAAAATAAGGAAATTAACTTCAACGATATTGAAAAAATAAAATTTTCAGGACTTGGTGAAAGTAAAGATATTGAAGGTTTACGTTCCGACAACAATATTGTGAATATCGGCAAGGATTATAAAGATTTCAAACACACCGTTTTTATAATTCTGGATGAGAGCATTAATTTTTCTTCGCATGTCGGAATCCCTGTTAACGGAATTATCGGGTATCAGTTCTTTAAAAACCATCCCGTAGAGATCGATTATATCCGGAAAAAAATTACGGTTTTCAATGACAGAAAAACCTTTACCAACCGCAGAAAAAGATTTCAGGAATTCCCGATCAGCATTGAAGGCAACAAACCTTATATCACGGCAGGAGTAGAAATGACCAACCGGAAAACGGATTCTAAACTCTTAATCGATTTGGGAAACAGCGACGCCATCTGGCTGTTCCCGAAACTCATCAAAGATTTTGTTTATAACCGCCCTAATATTGATGATTATCTTGGTCAGGGTTTTAATGGCGATATTTTCGGAAAGAGAAGCCGGATCCACAGACTCTATATAGGAGATTATATATTTGAAAAACCTTTAACAGCAATGCCCGACGAGTATTCGATACAGAATTTAAGGCTGGTTCCGGACCGCAAAGGCTCCATTGGAAGCGATATTTTGAGGCGTTTCACCGTGCTCTTCGACTATCCTGAAAAAAAGATATATTTTAGAAAAAACACGCATTTCAAAGATCCTTTTCTCTTCAATAAAAGCGGTTTGGATATTCAGCACGACGGAATGACCTGGGAAAGCGATGTGGTAAGGGTTGAAACTAAAAAAAGTTACGATAGTGAGGGAACTAAAGTGTACGATGTAAAGGAAGGGTTTCAGTATAACTTCGTACTCAAACCGAAATATTCGATCGCCGGTTGCAGGCCCGATTCCCCATGTTTTGTTGCAGGCCTCAGAAAAAACGACAAAATCATCAGCATTAACCGAAAGAAAGCCGGGAATTACACCTTGCAAAGCATTAATAATCTGCTCCGAAGTGACGACGGCACGAAAGTGAGTTTTGAAGTCGAAAGAAACAGCCAAACCTTTAAATTTCAAATAATATTAGTAGATCCAATACCGTATCAGGATGCAAATTGAAGAAACCGTAATCGACCATATCCGGGTTAGACCGAGATTTAAAATGATAACTGACATCAGCAGGGAAAATTACACCCTATTTCTAAAAGATTTTCTGGCGGCTAAATCTGGTGAATTTTCAGGAAACATTAATTCGGAAACCGCTGTTATCACAGTAAAAACAGATACTGATGATTACTGGAAACCCTGCCTTTCGCTCCGCACAGAAACCGAAGAAAACAAAACGGTAATCCGCGGGATTTTCGGACCAAGTTCGGCGGTGTGGACTTTCTTTATGTTCCTTTACTTTATTTTCGGGATTCTGTGGATGGTTTTTATCACCATCTGGTTTGTGGAAAAGCAAATTAAAAGCAGTGACTTCCCCTGGGCGCTTTCAGCTTCATTTATCATGCTTTTGCTTTTGGCTGGAACCTATTTAGCCACAAGACTCGGACAGCAGAAAGCAAAATCTGAAATGCAGCAATTAAGGAAATTCGCGGAACAGTCGATTCTTGAATTCAAAAAAGACACGGAGTAAATTCTGTTTGAATTTAAGCCGCCGGTTTTTGTTCTTCCGTCGCCTTTTGAGAAAGCACTTCTTCTCTGTTTTGCTGTTCCTTCAGTATTTTATCGAGGTGAGGCTTTATAATATCATTGATTTCATCCAGAGAGATATCATTGGAATTCGAATCATCACTCAGATATTTCCATGGTTTTTTACCGCCCCAGTTGTAATCGCCAAAGACAATTACCGGAGTGCCGTTTGCCTTCAAAGTAGCGCCTCCTTTATTCAGGATCCAGGTATCCACCCAGTTATAGAGGAATTTTGCATCAGCCATGAGAAGCCTCAGGCAGGAATGTGACGCGGGGAATCCCGGCAGATCATATTGGTGCCAGCCAATCCCCAAAGTGTTATGAACGTTCACATTAAAAGGTAATTTCCATTCGCTGTCTACCGTTGAAATTGCGAGTTCTTTTTTCCAGTTGGCAAACATCAGCCCGCGTTTGGTTTGTGCAGATTTCTTTCCCATACTTGTTGGTCCCCATTTGATGAGTTTACCCTTTTCGTATAAAGCGTAGGCCTGTATCGGGTAAGAGAAAAAAACCATTTTCTTTACGTTACTCAGCGTTTCTACTTCAGCAGGAAATGGCGAGTAAGCCATCAAAGTAGGGTCAATTTTATCAGGAATCGACAGGGTATCGGCACGCCAGCTGTTTTTGGAATCAAGACGGTTGAGTGCCAGAATTGTATATTGCTCTTCTGCGCTGAACTCTTTCTTGAAAGCACTCATCGCAGAATCTTTTTTGTTTTTAGGGAAAATGATTGACCGGTACGTCACTTTGCTCTTCTCTTCTTCAGCCTTTTTTACTGAATCGGCTTTGGCAGCAGTTATGGAATCATTTTGAGTGATGGTCTGATGGTTTTCGTTTCCGAGAAGTTGCTGGTCTTTTTTACATTGGGTTAAAAAAACAAGCGAAATTCCGAAAATCATAAGTTTTGCAGGCTGTAAATTCTTCATCTTAGTCATATACATTGATCGTTAAAATGTGAACAGTTTGCAAGAACAGTACCATTAATAAAGAATTTCTCAATGTTTTATCCTGAATTTACATCCGAAATTACCGTCTGTACATCTCCATGTATTTTTCGGCAGAGTTTTCCCATGAAAAATCAAAACTCATATTCGATTGCACAAGATTCGTCATGAGGTCTGCCTGGTGATAAATATGTAATGCCCTGTGAATGGCATGTACCGCATCTTCTGCTGTAGCAGCACCAAAATTAAGACCGCTGCCACCGGTCGCAATATCTTCTACCGTATCCCGCAAACCGCCGGTATAACTTACAATGGGAACAGTTCCGTAACGCATCGCATACATTTGATTCAGTCCGCAGGGCTCTACCCTTGACGGCATTAATAAAAAATCTGAGGAAGCATAAATCTTATGAGACAGATACTCTTTATACCCCAAATCCAGCGCAAAATTTGAATAATATTTGGTGAGCTCACTTAATTGGTGCTCAATGTTTTTGTCACCTGACCCAAGGATTATAATATTGAGAGCGCCATAAGTTTCCTGAATGCTTTTCCAGATAATATCCGGAAGCAAATCCGCACCTTTTTCACCCGCAAATCTGCCGATGAATCCGAAGAGTGGAAGGTCAGGATCCAACCCGTATTCTTCGCAGAGTTCAACTTTATTTTTGCGCTTACCTGTTTCTGCTGTATCCTTTGAGAAATTATAATCCAGAAAACTGTCGGTGGCCGGATCCCAAACATCGCTGTCAATTCCGTTGATGATTCCGTACGCTTTGGCATGTTCCTGCCGTACAAGACCTTCCAGACCGCGGAAACTCTGATAAAGTTCCTGAAGATAACCTTCCGAAACCGCATTAAAGGCGTGACAGCATTTAATCATTGCCGCCAGAGGATTGATCATACCATCCCAATCAAGAAGTCCCCACTGTTCCCCATAAAACCAGGGGAAATAGTTCAACATTTCCCACTTCATCTGTCCCTGATATTCGCCGTTGTGTATGGTGCCAATCGTTTTTACGCCTTTCAGGAAACTGAATTCAGGGCAGTTTTCAATCATAAAAGGAACTAAACCCGTGTGATAATCGTGACAGTGCAAAATGTCGGGACGGATCTGCATCGCTGTTAACCAGTGAAGTACGCCGTGCTGAAAAGCGAGAAACTGCTGGCTCTCGTCCCAGTAACCGTATGGATTGTCGCGGTCTAAAAGTCCTGGGATCTTCACAAGATATAAATCGAAACCCAGAACTTTCGATTTTTCTTTCATCACCTGAACCTGAAAAGTATGATGACTCTGGTGAATCCATCCATCGAAAACAATGTCAAATTCATGCTCGTGAACAAAAGGTTTATTGTACCATGGCATAATCACGCTGGCTTCAACACCTTCAATTTTATTGAGGTATTTAGGCAGCGCGCCTACAACATCGCCCAGCCCGCCAACTTTTGCAACCGGGTAACATTCCAGGGAAAGATTAAAGATTTTCATAGGCGGTTATGAGGCCGGAGATTTAAAATTAATCCCGCTGTTTTTTAGCAGTTGATTTTGGTTTGTTGATCGTCTGAACCGATTTTTTCTGTTTTAAAACCACCCCGGCAAGAGGCGGTAATTTAAGGATGATGGCGTTCGGACGGTACATCCATTCATCATCTTCTTCATCTACAATCTCGGCTTTTACACCGCTGCCGCCATATTTTTCGTCATCTGAATTAAGGATTACCTCCCAGTTGGTGCCCTCGTTAACACCAATTTTATAATCAAAAACTCTTGGCGTGAGATTCAACACCGTCATGGTTACATCATTATCCTCTTTCCCTTTTCTCAGGTAAATAAAGATTGAATTATCATCATCATTGGCCTCCACCCATTCAAACCCTTCAGGTTTAAACTGATTTTCATACAGTGACGTTTCTTTGATATAAACTGAATTAAGGTCTTTAACGTATTCCTGTAACCCTTTGTGAACGGGATACTGCAGCAAATGCCAGTCGAGACTCTGTTTGAAATTCCATTCGCCGGTCTGGCCAAATTCATTTCCCATAAACAGCAGTTTACCGCCCGGATGGGTGTACATATAGGTGTATAATGCCCGCAGATTAGCAAATTTCTGCCATTCGTCGCCGGGCATTTTATAAATCAAACTCGATTTACCGTGTACGACCTCATCGTGGGAAAGCGGCATCATATAATTTTCGTTGTACATGTACATCGATGCGAAGGTAAGCTTGTTATGCTGGTATTTTCTGCTGATAGGATCTTCTTTGAAATATTTAAGCGTATCGTGCATCCAGCCCATCATCCATTTCATTCCGAAACCGATTCCGCCGTCGTGTACAGGTTTTGTAAGCATGGGAAAGTCTGAACTTTCTTCCGCAATCGTCATAATATCAGGAAATTCCTTATACACTGCGGTGTTGAATTCCTGCAGAAACTGTTTGGCTTCCAGATTTACGTTACCGCCTTCGATATTGGGTTCCCATTCGCCTTCGTTTCTGGCATAATCCAGATAAAGCATCGAGGTGACCGCATCAACGCGAAGCCCGTCTGCATGATACCGGTCGAGCCAGAACATGGCGTTGGAAATGAGAAAAGATTTTACTTCAGGTCTACCGTAATTGAAAATATGTGATTTCCATTCGGGATGGAACCCTTTTCTTGGATCTTCGTGTTCATACAGATAAGTTCCGTCGAAAAAATGAAGTCCGTTGGCATCGCCCGGAAAATGTGACGGAACCCAATCAAGAATAACTCCAATTTCGTTTTTGTGAAGTTCGTCAATCAAAAACATAAGATCCTGTGGTGAGCCAAAACGCGATGTGGCGGCGAAAAATCCGGTCACCTGATAACCCCAGCTCGGATCGTAAGGATACTCCATCACAGGCATAAATTCCACATGGGTGAAATTCATTTCTTTTACATACGGAACAAGCCGCTCAGCAATTTCACGGTAATTAAAAAACCGGTTTGGATCATCAACCCCGCGCATCCACGAACCTAAGTGCATTTCGTAAACCGAAAGTGGCACTTCAAGATTGTTTTTTTTCCAGCGGCTGGCCATCCAGTTTTTGTCGGTCCATTCGTACCAGGTTGTAGAAATTACAGAGCTAGCCTGTGCGTTCTGTTCCCAGCTGAGTGCAAACGGATCGCCTTTTTCAAGAAGGACGCCCGTATTAGAACGGATGGCGTATTTATAGAGATTCCCCCAGTTCAAACCTGGAATAAAACCCTCCCAAATACCCGATTCGTCCCATCTGGGCAGAAGCTTATGACTTTCGGAATGCCAGTTGTTAAAGTTTCCGATTACTGAGACTTCCTTCGCGAAGGGTGCCCAGACTGCAAAGTAAACGCCTTTCCGGCCGTCGACTTCAACACTGTGAGACCCAAATTTCCCGTAAAGTTTATAGTGTTTTCCTTCGCGGAAAAGGTAAATATCGTGGTCTGTAAACAACGAGTGAGGAAGAACTTTTTCCATGGTTTCCGGATTTATAGTTTTTGTAGGAATTCAGTGAGATGCAATGACCCCCTTTAATCCATCAAATATATCCAAAATTTAGATAAAAAGCGGAGCGAATCTGTTAAAACAGAAATAAATACCGATGAAATTTTATTTTTTAGCAACTGAACTCAACATTAAAATAAATTCCACCTCAAATTCCAAAAAAATTGAAATACAAAGTGGAAATAACTTTTAAATATTGAAATTAATTTTCGGCTGATTTAGGAACTTTAACTGCAAGTTCGTAAAGATTACCGCGCATAAGGAATTTAATTCTTTCTCTGGTGGTTACGGTGTTTACTTCGCCATCGCGCAGTACAATAATCCGGTCTCCGGTTGCTATATTCTGGTCGGCAAGCCAGTCTTCGGGCGCGATATCATTTTCGATTACTTTCATTTCTTCCAGAATTTCTTCTGCCATTTCCTGGAATCCCTCATCATAAGAATACAGTACCTTATATTCCGGATCCAGCCCTACCTTAAAAGTTTTCTTTTCAGCAATAAGATTTCCGTCGGTATTGGGCATTGGATTGTCGGATCCGTCGGTAAACCCAACTTCTATTAGTTCTCCGCTGTGTTTTGCAGCATAATCCAGAATATCCTGATAGGTTTCGAAATTGGTGACTACGGTATACTCCTCATATTCGTAGCGCTGAAGTCTCTCGTTCTTGTCCATAATGGTTTATATTTTAATGTTTAGTATTATTTTTTTCAGGATTATCTTCTTTTACCTCGTGCCATTCGTTATCTTTAAGCTTGGCTTCAATTTTTTCGACTTTCAGACTCTGGCGCAGATAAGCAAACAGGCTCATATATACGTTGGCTACAAAAACGACCGCAAAAAAAGAAATCAGATAGCCCCGCCAGTCATCAAACAGAAGTCTGTATTCCGTAACGATGAGAAAAAATGCAGTGATATAATGACTGAAACAGTATTCACACGTAAACAGATAAAAAAATTTTCTTTCATACAGTTTCTTACATTCCTGTGATTTTCGCACGCAATATTCTCTGGGCTCCCGGAAAATTTCCTCATGAGTCACCGTCCACGCAATGCACGCGACCGGAACTGCAATAATAAATAGCCAGATAAGCTGCTCGTAAAGAAAATCCATGTTTAAGTTTTATCTTGAAATTCAAAAGTGATGCCACACAAATTTGTGGTGCTGAATTTGTATATTTGGGAGAAATACTCTCATTTTATGTCGAAAGAATGCTGCACTACAGATGAAAAGGAAAAGCCGGTTTCTAAGATTCAACAACATGATGAACACGGCCAAGAAGGTCACGGCCATTCACATGACAATACAAATAAAACGGTTTTCCAGCTTTTTCTTCCCGCTGCGGTCTCTTTTATTTTTCTTGTAACGGGAATCGCTTTTGACTATTGGCTGAAACCGGATTGGTTTAAAGATGGGCTGCGCATCATTTTCTATCTGGCCGCTTATGTTCCCGTGGGATTGCCTGTAATTAAAGAAGCTTTTTTAAGTATCAAACATGGTGATTTCTTTTCCGAATTTTTGCTGATGACCATTGCCACCGCAGGTGCTTTTGCCATTGGTGAATATCCTGAAGGGGTCGCAGTGATGCTCTTTTATTCCGTAGGCGAAGTTTTTCAGACTTTAGCGGTGCAGAAAGCCAAACTCAATATCAAAACATTACTCGACCAGCGGCCGGATGTAGTGACGGTTATAGAAAACAGCGTCCCCGTAATCATTAAAGCAAAAGACGCTACGGTGGGACAGGTTATTCAGCTGAAACCCGGTGAAAAACTGGCATTGGACGGCGAATTAATATCAGAAAATGCTTCGTTCAACACCGCCGCTTTAACCGGGGAAAGCAAACCCGACAACAAGAAAGCCGGGGACATTGTTTTGGCAGGGATGATTAACATCAACACGCTGTCATTGGTGAAAATCAATACGGCTTACGAAGATTCCAAACTGTCGCGCATTCTTGAAATGGTCCAGAATGCCAGTTCACAGAAAGCCCCGACCGAACTTTTTATCCGTAAGTTTGCGAAGATCTATACCCCAATCGTGGTGTTTCTTGCCGTCGCAATCACCTTTCTGCCCTACTTTTTTGTTGAAAACTATGAGTTCCGGGACTGGCTGTACCGCGCACTGGTATTTCTGGTGATCTCCTGTCCCTGTGCTTTGGTGATTTCCATACCGCTGGGATATTTTGGCGGCATCGGGGCCGGTAGCCGGAACGGAATTTTATTTAAAGGAAGCAATTTTCTCGACACGCTCGCCAGCATAAAAAATGTAGTGATGGATAAAACCGGAACCATGACCGAAGGCGTTTTCAAAGTGCAGCAGGTTTCCGTGGAGCCAGACTTCAATAAAGAGGAAATTCTGCATAGGCTCAATATTCTGGAAAGCAAATCTACGCATCCGATTGCCACTGCAATTCATGAGCATGTAGGTGAAGTTGACCATTCTGTACAGATCAATGACTTCGAAGAGATCGCCGGACACGGACTCAAAGGCACAATAGACGGCAAAGAATATCTCGCCGGAAACTTTAAGCTCATGGAGAGATTCAGCATCAGCCATAACATCAACCATACAGAAGTTGCTGATACCCTGATCGCAGTCGCTGTTGACCGAAAATTCGCAGGTTATGTCACTATTTCAGACCGGATCAAAGAAGATGCTGTAGCTGCGGTTTCAGCACTCAAAAATCTTGGTGTTAAAGTTACCATGCTGAGCGGCGACAAACAGGCGGTGGTAAACGAAGTTGCTGAAAAAATTGGCATTACCGGCGCGTACGGAGATTTACTCCCCGAAGACAAAGTGAATAAAGTAAAAGACATAAAATCACTGAATGAAAGTGTAGCCTTTATTGGCGATGGTGTGAATGACGCACCGGTTGTTGCATTGAGCGACGTCGGCATCGCGATGGGCGGTCTCGGCAGTGATGCGACCATAG
Organism: Chryseobacterium sp. HSC-36S06; assembly: GCF_024171485.1. Lineage (GTDB taxonomy): Bacteria > Bacteroidota > Bacteroidia > Flavobacteriales > Weeksellaceae > Kaistella. The sequence continues at coordinate 22,100 of NZ_JALJZX010000002.1, read as the reverse complement.
AAACGGCAGATGTCGTGATTCAGGACGACAGGCCTTCTAAAATTCCGATGGCAATAAAAATTGGAAAAGAAACCAGAAAAATTGTATGGCAGAATATTACGCTGGCTTTTGGGGTGAAAGCGGTAGTTTTAATTTTGGGAGCTGGCGGTTTGGCAACGATGTGGGAGGCCGTTTTCGCTGATGTTGGTGTAGCCCTTTTAGCCATCCTCAACGCCGTGCGTATTCAGCATATGGATTTTACTAAAAAATAATGCACAATTCTTTCTGATTTTTCTGATTTTCACCCGTAAGCTGGGCTGTTTCGCGGTTCACAAAAATTCCTTATTTTTAGACCGAATTTTGAAAACTGATTTCAATCCTCAGATATAATTAAAGATTTATGATAAACAAGAAAAATATATTGCTTGCGGCGGTGATATTTCCTGCGGTAATGGCTTTTGGCCAGCAATATGGCGGAATGTGGATTCCTACGGAACTTAATGAAAAAGAAATGAAGTCAATGGGAATGAAGATTTCTGCCAAACAGATTTTCGATCCTTCAAAACCTTCCATCAAAGATGCAGTGGTGCAGTTCGACGGAGGCTGTACCGCAGAAATTATTTCTCCGAAAGGACTTCTCCTCACCAATCACCATTGCGGGTACGACAATATCCAGTCGCACTCCACCGTAGAAAATGATTTACTGGCTGACGGTTTCTGGGCGAAAAACATGGGCGAAGAACTTCCAAATCCCGGAGTAACGGTAGATTTTGTTCTCGACATTAAAGACGTTACAGGACAGATTCTTGGAAATACTGCCAATCTCGACGCCAAACAGGCAGAGCAGGTGATTAAAAACAATATCGACGTAGTCTCGAAATCCTTTAAAACAGAGCCACACCAGAAAGTGGTCATCCGCCCGATGTATTACGGCAACAAATATTACGCGTACATCATCGAAACCTTTAAAGATATCCGTATGGTGGGCGCACCGCCAAGTTCCATCGGAAAATTCGGTTCAGATACCGACAACTGGGTGTTCCCGAGACATACCGGAGATTTCATGATGTTCAGAATTTATGCGGATAAAAACAATAAACCTGCGGAATACAGCAAAGACAATATTCCGTACAAGCCTAAGCATTTCCTTCCGGTTTCCATCAAAGACAAAAAAGAAGGTGATTTTACTTTCGTATTCGGCTTCCCGGGAAGAACTACAGAATATCTGCCTTCAGTTGCGGTAGAGAAAATCCGCTCAGAAATTGATCCTGCAATGATTGATGTGCGAGACGTTGCCCTGAAAACGCTCGACGAAAAAATGCGTACGGATCAGGCAACCAAAATTAAATACGCTTCCAAATTTGCCAGCGTTGCCAATTACTGGAAAAAATGGAAAGGTGAAGTTGAAGGCCTCACAAAATCTGACGCTGTAGGAAAAAAGCAGCGGTATGAGCAGTCGCTGATGGCGAAAAACCCACAGGTGAAAACCACGTTGGATGAGTTCAACCGACTCTACAGCGAACAGGCTCCGTATGCGCTGAGCAGAGCATATTATTCTGAAGTCATCAGAAATGCAGAAACCCTTTCGCTGGCCAACAACTATTTCAGCTTTGCAAACGCGGTGGAAGCCGGAAAAATGGATGCTAAAACGCTCGAAAACTTTAAGAACAGACTTGCAGAAGTCTACAAAAATTATGATCCTGAGCTGGACGCTAAAGTAACGGCAAAAGTTTTGGCGCTTTATGCAAACCGCGTAAAACCTGAATTTTTACCTGCAGGTTTCGACCAGTACAAAGACGTGAACAGAAACCTTCAGACCATCGAAGAACTTTCAAAAAATTCGGTAATCACAGGACGCGGGACTTTCAATGGTGCAACTGCATATTCCGGACTTGATAAAATTTTTGCTGACCCTAATGCGTTGGTTCAGAATCTTAAGAATGATCCTCTGATGAAACTCTTTACCACGATGAGAGAAAATTATCTTGGGAAAACAGATGGTAAATACGCAGAGTATCAGAAACAGATTGATGTGCTTCAGAAAAAATACATGGCACAGCAAATGGAAACCGACAAAGACCGCACCTTCTATCCTGACGCAAACTCTACGCTTAGGGTAACTTACGGTGAAGTAAAAGGCTCCAACCCGAAAGATGCGCTTTATTATGGCTACCAGACGCATTTATCAGGCGTGATGGAAAAATATGTTCCGGGAGATTACGAGTTTGATGTTCCAAAAAAACTCATCGACCTTTACAACAGAAAAGATTACGGAATCTATAAAAACAGTACGGGCGATGTTCCTGTAAACTTCACCGCCACCAACCACACCACCGGCGGAAACTCCGGAAGTCCGGCTTTGGATGCCAACGGAAACCTCATCGGATTAAACTTCGACAGACAGTGGGAAGGCACGATGAGTGATATCAACTTCGACCCGCGTTTCAGCAGAAACATTATGGTCGACACCAAATACATTCTCTTTATCGTTGATAAATACGCCGACGCCAAATGGCTGCTTAACGAGATGAAAATCGTGAAGTAAGCTCAAAATATAATCAACAGAAGAACGCGCCATTTATGGGCGCGTTTTTTTGTTTGCGTAACTGGAGCTATAGGTGGTTAACCGCAAAAGTCACAAAAGTTTTCTGAAAGCAGGGTGATCAAAATTGCAAAAAAGCTACATGCAATTATTCTCAATACTCCCCTTGTACTCCTCGTGAAAAACCTAGTGAACTTCGTGGTTAAATCCTACTCCCTCTGTGTTCACCGTGGGCCTCAGTGCCTCCGTGGTTAAATCCTCAACCACATAAGTCACATAAGTTTTCTGAAAACAAGGTGATCAAAAGTGCAAAAAAGCTGCATGCAATTCAATACTCCCCTTGTGCTCCTCGTGAAAAACCTAGTGAACTTCGTGGTTAAATCCTCCTCCCTCTGTGTTCACCGTATAAACCTCAGCGCCCTCCGTGGTTAAATCCTTATAATTAATCATAAAGTCCCAAAGATTCGAACCGCAGCCTGAACTTATGACATCCCGGGCAGTAGTTGCCTTCGGTGGGCAGAAGGGTATCAAACGCCTGCAGGGGCGTGCAGGTACAGTTCTGGTCATGTAATCTCGGATCGGTGTAGGGTACCAATTGGGGATTTGGGGATTTTGCCAAAATATCCAGCTCTACGATTTCCGCTGTCATCATACTGATTGCCGGTACCATTCTTGAATTTTCAAAATCTGCCATGCCAGCACCAAATTTAAGTTCCTTTGACTGGTAGCCACAATTGCAGACTGCCTTGATGAATTGCCCCATTTATGATGTATTTAAAGTGAATTTTAAAGATAGGTATTTTTTATAAAGGAGAATGAAAGCTTTCCTGTTCCGTTACATTGAATACCGCACTATTATTAAGTCCGGCTTTTTAAGTCCGGCCGATAATGGCTGTAAAGAAACTCCCGAAACTTCCTCACATCATCAGCAAGTGCATAACCGCCAACCCAATGGGTATAACGGTTGTAAAGCAGCGCTTTCAGGGAATTGGGAATACCGTCGTCCTCATCAAAAAACGGCAGTACATCCTTCACATATTCCTGCATACGGGGATGATCATCACTTCTTTCATCCTCATCTTCTGCCCACATTTTCTCGTATTCCCAGATGAGTGTTTTAGTATTTCCGTTATCGGTGGGTTTGGTACCGGGACCTTGTAATAGCGCGTGAAGGTGTAAAGGGGGTTGGTAATCATATTCCTATATTTTTTTTCGTGTCTAATAACCTTGACAAGGTGAGATAAAAAAAAGACACTCACAGAATGCCTTTTTATTAGATTTACTTTCATCCGGTGGGCCGGAAGAAACTCCGGACCTGGTCGGGGTTGATGCCGAAATACTCAGAAACCTCCTCTACGGTGACTTTCTGGTGTTTCTGTTTGGCATTACATTCTTTAATCTTTCTGATGATTCTTCTACAGTGGCCCATGCTGTAACGGGTGAAGGCCTGCACGTCGTATGCGTCCATAATGACTTTGTCTCTCATGCTGTAAAATCTTTTTAAGCTTCATGAAAAGAAGTTTTTTATTAAACATAATGTAAATTCACATGATGTCAGTAAAACGACTGTAAAAGCTAAAAAGGAGAGTAAAAAGTAAAAGAATAACCTACAGAGAAAGATTTAGATTTTTTCATAGGTAATTTCTTGGTTAATTTTGTTTGGATTCTATTTAAGGCCGCAAGAATCGGGCGGCACTGTCGATTGGTGTTCATTTGTAGTGCCCGCATCGTGGCACCGAGACAATGTTATAAAAAGTGTGTTTTAGAATTCTGCAAATCATAGGGCTTGCAGTACGTTTCATGACGGGATATTCGGGAGAGGTTGTGTGTTCAACTTGCCGAAGCCCTGCTGTTTTTGAGGGTTTATCCCTGAGGGTTATTCCTTACTTTTTACCGACGCCTTAATGAACGATTACAGAATATTTCAATAACATTCTTACCCACAAATATATGCATTTGATTTATTATAAACAACAGATGTCTATAAAAAATCCGGGGGATGTAACATTTTGTCCGTTTTGTTGCGAATTGATTATTGAACTCTGTGAGTATAGGCAGACTACCCTTACCCTTTCCTTTGACATTCCTTTGACATTCCTTTGACATTCCTTTGCTACCATCAGCAAGACTGTACAAAAACAACTAAAAAAGACAGAAATTAACATTTGGGATGCGAAAACACTTTTTCAGCCAATTTACCATCATTTGAATTAAGAAAAACCAAACGTAACACCCTGTTTGCAAGTGCTTTACATACTGCTTATATTTGATCCGTAAACAAGTTGCAACAGATTTACAGGGAACTGAACGATCCTGCAAACGGAATAACGAAACTGATTATTTGACCGGTTCGAAACGGTGAAAAGAAGCAGGCTCAGCATCCGAAGTCAGGAAACGGAAGTTCACAGATTTTAAATTTAATAGTAATTTTTTAAAAAGTAAAAACGATGGCAAAAGAAACCTCCATCCTAAAATTAAAAGGCGTGCTGGACGGCATGAGCTTTTATAAGAATTCCGAAGGACACTATGTACGTGCAAAAGGCGGAATAGAGAAAGAACGCATCCTGAATGATGCCAATTTTGCGAGAACGCGCGAAAACATGAATGAGTTCGCCAACATCAACGGTGCTGGAAAACTAATCCGCAACAGTGTTAGCGAGTATCTGCGCCGGGCGAAAGACATGCGTACGAGCAGCCGCCTCGTGGGTACTGTTGCTAAGATTAAGAACCTGGACGCCGTGTCGCTCAGGGGACAGCGGACCTTTGCCAACGGTTTCAGTACTGTTGAGGGTAAGGCATTGCTGACGGGTTATGATTTCAACAAATATGCACCGCTTCAGATGATCCTGAAAAAAGACCTGGTGCTGGACCCTGTGGCAGGAAGCATGAGCATCACGGACTTTAAACCGAGCACTGATCTTGCCGTGCCGGAGTTTGCCACGCATGTGAATTTTGGCCTGGCGTGTGTGAGTCTGGATGCTGAGAATAACAACTCGGAGACTATTTACACGACCCCTGCCCCATTGCCGATCAATGGCGATGTAGCGGACCTTACGGTAACTCTGAATGCTTTACCCGCCGGCGCGGGAGTAAAGATGTTCTACGTTCTGGTAGAGTTTTTCCAAGAGGTGAACGGGGAACTATATGAACTGCGAAGTGGGCAGATGAATGCGCTTAAGATTGTGCATATTGAATAGCGCAGTTCTTTAAGTGATGAAGAAGCGGGCCGTGAGGTCCGCTTTTTTTTGGCTTCTACTACGCCTAGCCACCGGAAATGGCATTGGTGGAGCGGGACTATTATTTGTTATTCTCCGGCTCAAAGTGAGGACACTTTGCGCAGCTGGTATTTTTTTGGAAAGTAATTGCAGGGTTTAATCTTCCGGTAGTGTGAAGAGGGTTGGCACTGATATTCTCTTATTTTTTAATCTTGCTTACAATATAGATACGGGTCTTATAGCCCGAATAAAAACCTCCAGATTAGAATATGTGCTACAGTATGGCTCGAAGTGGGGACACTTCGAGCAGCAGGGAAGCAGGGATTTAGATTTGATTTTGGCAGTTTCCTTCATCAGCAGATACTTGATTATTCCGCTCCAAAGTCTCCGACTTCGGAGAGTGGGTGATATTTATTTTAAGGTTTTCCAAATTGTGATTTCTTTACATTTATAGCTGATTTATGATTAATGACCAATCATTTTTTCTTGATTTATCATCTTCGTTGAAGTCTGAAAAGTTAAACCATCTGAATTTTACAACCTTTTTTGGCTCTCCTGTTCTTCAGTGAGGTTTGTCTATATAATTGATGTAGGTTTCGTTTACTCTATCTACAAAATCATCATATTGATATAAATAAAATTCATTTGGGGCATTAATTTTTAAGTTTACTAATGCTAGAAATAAATTGGGATTTTTTTTTTTGTTGTTATGCCTGTACTTAATTTCCAACCTTGTTCATTATTGAACCCCATTGTTTTAACTTGGATAGCAACGTGTTTTGAGCCGTCATCATTGGTAGCAATAATATCAAATAAAGGATTATTCTTTGGTGTTAATAAAGGCAATATGTTTTGTTTGCTTAGTTCTGAACAAACAAAATATTCTCCAGCATTTCCTGTTAAGTTATAAGTGTTTTTCATATTACTTTAATTATAAACTGCCATCCATTCTGGTTTTGCTTTAATTTCTTGAAGTAAAGCTATTTTCAAAAATTTCATTTCATCATATTCATCACATTTATAGTTTTCAATTTTGAAATCAATATACTCTTCTGCCGAATGGGTTGTACAAAACTCTATTTCCTTTTTTAAAGTTCGCATCCAACTAAAGGCATACCTTTTAAACTCTCCAATATAGCGTTCTTCAATATTAAACAACCAGTTCCAAGTTTCATTTTTATCTGCATCACCAGTAAAGTTAATAGTTGGTTTTTCGCTCAATTTTTCGTCTTCGTCAAAGTCTATCTTCTTTAGCTTGATCGAAATCTCAATTGCTGCTCTATCGGATTGAAAAGGGAAATATGCTTTTCCATTTTTGTCAAGTGGCTGCTTGGTTCCTTTATGTTTTTTATTGCACTTATCGCAAGTAGGGACTAAATTCTTAAAGTTAACGGCTAGAAATGGATACTTTGCTTTTGAGAAAAAATGATCGTAATCTTCAATATATTTACTATCGGGGGTTTCGATATTAGCCAAGCCACAAACAGGGCAAGTATTAAACTTATTCTCCTTTACCAGCAGATTGTAATAATCCAGCTTTTCCCCTGGAACTTTTTTAATATCTAACAACCGAGTATAAAAGGATTCCAATAAGCCTTTCATTTCAACTTTTACTACATCGGGTAAAAGTTCTAATTCGATTGGTATATGCGTTCCGTTACAAAGTTGTTCAATTTTGTTGTTTAAACTGAATGCATCAATTATTGATTGTCTTTCAATATGAGTTAAAGGTCTACACTTCTCAAATATAGTATCTGTATCATTCTTTAACCAATCTAATTGGTCATAAAGTTCTTTAAAATCAACATCTAATAAGTCTGAACAAACATTATGCGGGGAAGCTTTGCACCATACTTCACAAATCAAATACTCCAATATTGAGTGTAGCTTAGTTATAGGATGCTCTATTGCAGTATATGTTCTAAGCATTGTTGTTATCGATTGAAATTCTGTTTAAACGAGCTAGTACCATATCTTTTTCGATAGATTCACCTAATTTTCTTAATTTATCCTTTTCCTCTTCAACCTTTTCAGATGAATCAAGATTTGAAAAGTCAATTTTTTCGAATTCTGAAAAAGATAGATCGCCTATTGACTGACGATAATTAAATAGTCTATCTAAAATTAACTCAACAGAGGTTCCGTATGTATTAAAAGCATTGTGTAGCTCTGAAACTTTTTTTGCCGTAGTAATACCATTATCATCTTTTTCGAAAAGAATAACATTATCAGGCATACAATCTGAAATAATAAAAGGAGAATGAGAAGTCAATAGAACATCTTTAAGTAAATGAACATTAAAGCTTCCATTTGGATGCTCTCCTTTATTTCCCGATGAAATACTATCATTTAATATTTTCACAAATTTGGCCCTCCAGCTCGGATTGAAATGTGTTTCAGGTTCGTCTAACAATAAAAGCGAACGCTTGTCTTTTAGCAACAAGCAAATGCCCATTGTATGGATAAACTGGTGTTCACCGTCTGAAAAACTTCTTAGAAGTAAATCTTTAATTTCTCCTGTTTTCTTTAACTCCTTTGTGATGTAGAAATCTAGGAAATGAAAAACATCTTGTCTGGGACTTCCTACTGGCAATTTTCCGTCAGTATAAACGCCTTTGGAACGATACACATCTTCTTTCGTTTCTTCATCAACGAAATGATTATTTAACTCATACAACAATCTAAAAAATTGAAAACATTCTAAGGAGGAATTAAAATGTTCTTTGAAAGCTAACTTCGTTGCATTATTCACATAAAAATCTAACCAAAGTGTTTTTGTTTTGTGGTCTACGAACCAGGAAGTAGCACATTTTTTAAGGTTGCCAAGCTGATGCTGCTCAATCAGTTTTAAAATTGGTATCGTAGTTTGCTTTTTCGTTTTCTCGTCTTCAAAAACAAAATCGTGTAAGTGGATATTCATTCTGAAACTTTTCAGTCCTAATATTCCTGTATTGTCAATATCCCGAAGTGGTGCAAGTGTTTTTTTGCTTTCAAATAAAAGACAAGCAAGCAAAACTGCCTGACTCATATTGTTGTCAATATAAATTAAACTGTTTTCAGGTTCGTCAAAGCGGTCGTAGTTATCTCTTGTGGCTTGCTTGTACTCGTCTAAATGTATTAAACGACTTTTAATAAAAGGCAAACTTAAAATTTCGTTTTCGCCTGATGAGTAACCTATAATGTGCGCAGGTAAATAAACTTTGCCTTCTGCTGCACTGTCTCTTAATTTTGGCGGAACTAAAGAAACTTCATTCTTCTCAGTACTACCAAATGGAAATGGCTGAATAAACATTTTCGGTTCTTTCCCTTCTTCCTTGGTAATAGTTACTTTGTCGAATAAAGCAACAACATATCCTTTGCGGTTATGTTGCCCAATCAAATATTCTAAAGTAAAAGCATCGGGCGTACATTCATTACGTTTAAAATTCTTAGGATCTTTAATGCTCTCAGGCAAATACTTCGCGACACAAACCTCCAAATGATAAAAGATATTTGCTAACGCTTCTAATACGTTAGACTTTCCGCTACCGTTTAATCCAGCAAAGCAGAACGGACGAAATTGCCCCATAGCTTCGGTGTCTCCCAAAGTATGGAAATTGATTTCAAAACCTTTTTGTAAGCTTCTGAAACCTTTTTCGTTTTCAATTTTGAGTTTAAGTAATTTCATTAAACTGTCAACTTTACACGTTTTGTTTTTTCATCAAATACTTGTTTTACTGTTTCTTCTTGTAATAACTCAAATACAAAGCCTTTGGCTTTGTCATAAATTTCTTGTTCGTAAAATTTCTTTTCGTTTAATTCACATTTATCTAGTCTTTCTAATAAAAGTTGAATGGATTTTACATCACTATTCTCCTTGAAAAATTGATAATCATTTTCAAGTAAAACTTCTAAATCAACCGCAGTATTAAAATCTAAGTCTCCTACAAAAGCTTTTTGACTCAGACTGTTAAAAAGATTATTAATCTCCTTTAGACTTTGCTTAAATTTATCTGTAACGAGATCAATTTTATTAACTCTACTGGCAAATAAATTTTGAAGTTCTACAGTTGGCTTTATTACTTCAAGTGTTCTTAATTGCCTTATATTAATACGAGGAGCAGCTCCTCCTCCCGACATATTTATAACTTGTTTTTTTATTGAGTCAGAGTTAAGTAATCCCCAAATAAACTCATTATTAGCTACTTTTTTATCAGCAATAAAAAGCATCATTCGTTGCCCTAAACAAATATTATAGTTCTCTGGAACTCTTGCTGCATTACCAAGTCTACCACCTTCCCTAGTGTATATAACTTCCCCTTTGTTTGGCTTATGACGAGATATTCTTCCTAAATAAGTTTCTTGTGAAACCGTCTTTGTTTCTTTTAGATCTAAATAGTTGCGTTGAATGTCGCTAGATCTAACACAATAGTAATCACTTTTCCCATCTATATATTCAGGGGTCTCGTGAGGGCAATCTATAATTTTACTACAAAGAAATTCAAGATGAACTTTCGTCCAACCTTTAGGGTTTAATATTGAATCACCAAACATATCCAAGAAAGTTGCTCTTAATAACTCCTCGGACATTTCAATAGTTCGTTCTCGTTTTTCTATTAAATTTTTTGCTTTGTCCAATATAGCAACAATTTTATCTTGGATTTCAAGGTTTGGTAGAGGAATATCTAGATTTTGAATGTAAGGTTTAGAAATATGTTTTAAACCTGCACCTTTAAAGCCTTGTTCTAAAATTTGAATGTTACTAAAAATGTAGTAGAAAACAAACTTCACATTAAACGATTTTTTCGTTTTTGCAATAGCTACTAAACAATCGGTAGAGGTTGAAAAAGGTTCATTTACATAATGAATGCTCGCAAGTCCACCAGTTCCGAAAACTAATGCTTCGTCAAAATGTTGTTCGGTATCTATCCATTTTGAAAGTATCGGGCTTGAAGTATAAAAAGGAAATCTTCCTTTTTTTAAACCGTCACCTGCTTTTATCTTTGATTTTGGACCAAAAAAAAATAAATCGTTAAACTTTTCTGTTTTCATTATTCAATCAAATTTTTAAGTTCTTCCATCTCTATTTTAATCTCATCTTCTAAAATAAATAAAGCTTTTAAAATGTCTTTAGGTGGTTCGTAGGTTTGTTCTTCATATTCAAATTCACGGTAACTGTCATACCTTAAATCTAAACCGTTTTTAATAATCTCTTCAATCTCAACAAAGAAGTGGTTTTTGCGTTCTATTGGTGTGTTTGTAGCTCTATTTTGATAAACAGCTACTGCAATAGGCAATGGGTTTTCGGCAAGTTTTTTTCTGTTATCATCAAGACTGTAACCATCGTTGGCTAATTCATAAAACCATACTTTTTCAGTATGCCAAGTTGGACTTTCTTCTTCAACTTTGGTAAATACTAAAATAGCCGTTTTCACACCTGTGTACGGTTTAAAAGCTCCGCTTGGTAAAGATATTACAGCTTCGAGTTGGTTGTCTTTTAACAAAATTTCTCTGGTGGCTTTTTGAGCTTTACTACTTCCAAACAAAACACCTTCGGGAATAATGACTGCTGCCTTACCGCCCGAACGCAACATTTTAGATATACGCACTAAAAACAATAGTTCACTATTGGTTCCAGAAATTTTAAGTTTGTCACTCATACCGCCTTTGTCAATCTTTCCAGTAAATGGTGGGTTTGCCATAATGACAGAATATTCACCATCAGCATAACGCTGGTCGTAAATTTTAGAAAGTGTATCTATGTTTTCTATTTGCGGAATTTTAATCCCGTGAAGCATTAAGTTCATTAATCCAATACGCACCATTGTTTGGTCAACATCATAGCCATAAAAAGCTTTTTCGTGTAACGTATCCCAGACTTCTTGTCTTGAGATAGTGTCTCCACCATATTTCTTAAATCGTTTTAATCCATTTTCATCCTCTGTGATTTCATCAGGACTACTGTATTTGGTTAAAATATGTTGATATGCACCCACTAAAAAACCGCCCGTACCGCAGGCTGGGTCACAAATTTTGTCTGTCCAATCTGGGTCAATGATTTCACACATAAACTGAATAAGGTGTCTTGGCGTTCTAAATTGTCCGTTCTTACCAGCAGAACCAATTTCGTTAATTAAGTATTCATAAACATCGCCTTGTGTGTCTTGAAACTGTTGCCCAGCATCTTGTTGAATTTTTATCTCTGCATAAATTTCATCAATGGCTTTCACTGCTTCGTCCAATAATGCCGAATTGTTGATTATGAAAATGGCATCTTTCATATAACGTGTATATGGTTGCGATGGGTCGTTGATGGTTTTGATAAAAGGAAATGCTTTTTGTGAAACCAATTTCAGCATTGTATCAGGATCAAGTTGTGAAAAATGAGACCAACGACAATCATCGTTACCTTCAAAAATAGATTTGTATTCCTGCTCCGAAAATATTGCTTTTGCTTTTTCTAACGCATCGGAATCATCTAATCTTTTCATAAATAACAAATACGAAATTTGTGTAATTGCATCTATTGGATTTGAAATTCCTCTACTCCAGAATTTGTCCCAAAGTTTATTGATTTTTGATTTTAAGTCAGGTGATAACATTGTTTATTTTATTGTGAATTAGGATAATTAGTTTTAAGCTGCAATTTTTTGGATAATGGTAATGATTTCTTCAATCTCTTTAGGAGAGAAAACACCCATTATACCTTGCGGATGCAATTGTGTAAATGGCGGATTGATTAAATCCCTTTTTCCTATTTTGCCTTTGTCAATCAGGAATTTTTTGAGCACTTTCATAAACTCGATTTGATTGTTTGAAAGGTTGTTGTGTTCTTTTATAAAAGTATCAAATGCTAATGTTACTGTTTCTTCAAACGAATGAATGATTTCTACTTCGAGAATGTGTTTTATGAATTGTAAAAACTTGGCGTGTTGATTGCCATATACTCGTTGCAATAATTTTTCGGTTACAAATGGGTCTTTTTCATTCATCATTTGAGCCAATGTTTCAAGTTCTTCTGTTGATATATTTTGACCTTGTTTTATCTTTTGTAAAATTGGATTTTGCTCTGCTAATTGTTGCACCATAACTTCAACCATTTCTTTGTATCTACTTACACTAACGAGTTCGTTTTCGGGTCCAAACTCCACCATTTCTTTTTTGTAAGTCACATCTTTTAGGTTTAGACTTTCTTGTTCGTCTCCACCATCAAATCGTTGACGAAAACGCATTAGTGGTGCAATTTTATCAATGACTACTTGTAAGTCAGCTTCAGTAGTATTTACCCAGAAACTATTTTTCAAAGCTTTATTTATAGTTGTTTTCTCTTTGGCAACTAATCCAATATTTAAAGGCAATTCGGCTATTTGAGAAACAATTAATTCCTTTATATTTTCAATGTCTTGTGGTTCGTTTTTGAGTTGTGCTAATGAAAATTCTACAATATCTTTTTCAAAACGCATAGCTTTAAAATCAACTGAAGATAAAGCTCTCATTATTGGGGCTATGGTTTGGTCAAGAAATTCTAATTTATCATCGTTTAAATCATTCCAGAAATTAGGAACTAATACCTTTTCTAAATCGGTTAAATTATCCTGAACAACCACATTGTTTTTAGGTAATGCGTTTAATAGTTTTTCTAATTCTAATTTTTCGGTTTCTGCACTATCTGAATGTTTCTCAATAGCTAAAACTAATTTTTCCAAACGCATTTTAAACAAACGAACCGGTAAAGCGATTTGAGATTTGTTTTCTTTTCCTTTTGGATTGAGTTTGAAATATTCGAAATTATCCCAACAATCAATGACAAGAAATTTATCTTTTTCGTGACACCAGCTTCTGCGTTGATTTGCGTTTAATACTCTTGTTCCTCGTCCAATCATTTGCCAAAATTTGGTATAGGAGAAAACAGGTTTTGCAAAAACTAAATTGACTAATTCTGGTACATCAATACCAGTATCAAGCATATCAACGCTAATAGCAATACGTGGGAAATCGTTGTTTTTAAATTGGTCTAACAAACCACCTTTTCCGTAAACTCTTGGGTCGTCTGAAACAATAACTTTGGCAATTTCGCCAGCACCTTGTGGATAAAATTGGTCAAAAACCTCTTTTATTCTTCGAGCGTGTTTCATTGTCATACAAAAGAAAATAGTTTTCCCAGGCAATACACCGTTTGGGTCTTTTATACTTTCTTCCCAAAACTCACGAACAATTAAAGCATTTGTTCCTTTATTGGTTACTGCTTTTTCAATATCAGTACCTTCAAAGTTTATTTCAATTGGGTCTTTGCCTTCGGCAATAAGTTTCTTTTGGTCGTCTTCGCTAATGGAGCTTAAATGAATACCTTCCTGTTGAAATTTGGTTGTTAATTTCATTACCTCAAAATTCGATAAGTAAGGAGGAATGTTATTTACAGCTTCTTCAAAAGTATAAGCAAAAGTAGGTAAGCCATCTTCACAATCAAATAATTCAAACGTATTGTGGTCAATAGCATCTGTTGGAGTTGCTGTTAAGCCGAGAATAATTGTGTTGAAATAATTCAAAACATTTTGATAGACATTGTAGATAGAACGGTGACTTTCGTCAATCACAATTAAATCGAAAAAGTGTGGAGATAAACCCTCTTTTTCATTTTCAATTATGTTTAGCATTGTTGGATATGTTGAAACATAAACTCTTCTATCTGTCGCTAATTTAGTTTCTCCAGTTTGTGGCCAAACCGAATATTGAGGAGCATTTTCTTTGAAAGCTTCAATTGCTTGGTCTCTTAATGCAATTCTATCTACTAAAAACAAGACTCTCGAAATCCAACCAGCACGCATTAAGCCGTCAACCATTGCAATACAAGTTCTGGTTTTTCCAGTTCCAGTAGCCATAATTAAAAGAAACTTTCGCTTTCTTTCTTCCATAGCTTCAAATACAGCACGAATAGCTTGGATTTGATAAGGTCTTCCTGCAATATTGGTATTTATTAATTCATCCGCTAATGGCTTTTGATTTTTTCGAATAAATGCCATACGTTCCAAATCAGAACGAGTAGGAAAAGCAAATATTTTTCTTGGTGCATAGTTGTTAATATCCCAAAAGTAAATGTCATTTCCATTGGTGTACATACAAAAAGGTAATTCACAACTGAATTGTTTTTGAATGTTCATCGCATATTGTTTGGCTTGTTCTTCGCCAATTCTAGCATCAACAGAAGATTTTTTGGCTTCAACTACAGCTAATGCTTTACCGTCTTTACCTAATAACACATAATCACTAAACTCTGTGCTATAGTAAGTTACAGGTTCATTGACAATATTTTTATCTTTTGTAATGAAAAACTCTTCAATTACTTGAGTACGGTCATTGATATTCCAACCAGCTTGTTTTAGGCGGTTATCAATGATTTCCTTTCGTGTGAGTTTTTCGTTTTTCAAAACTTTTCTTAAGTACAATACTCTACAGGTGATAAAAGTACATAAAAAAGTGCTTCCAATTCTTACAAATATTAATCTGCTTGACAGTAAAATTAGCTTACCAGCAACCTATCAGGGGTGGCATTCTTGTGGTAAAACCCGCTCTCCGCAGTCTCATGACTTCGGAGCAGGAGATATAAAAACCTCGCTCTGCAAAATCTCCTGACTTCGGATCATGACATATAAAAAAACCAAAGTTCAGAATTTATTTATTAATCTGTATCGTTATTTCAGGACGGGTAACCCTAAACACTCCTCCCACGATACTTCATGGCCCATTGCAGGATACTTCATGGATAGTGTATGAAGAGTGTATGAAAACTGTTCCTGCAATTTATGCTAAAGGGCAACTTCTCCCAAGACGACAAGCATTTCGTGTGTGTACTGTGCAAATGAGAAATTAACGAACTGCTTACAAAAGTTTCACACCGGTATTCAGCCAAAGGGCCACCCCACAAAAAAACTCCGGACCTATTTCCGGAGTTTGCGTCTTCATGGTTATTGTAGTGAAAGTTTAGTTTGATAGAATGAAAAATGTTATGTTTTGCATGGCAAATATCTTACATTATGTTAATTTTCACAAGCGTGATTTCACCCATTTTAACTCCTTATTTTCTGCCATTTCGGTTAGTGATTGATGGAACAAAAAAAGGCGAAACCGAAGTTTCACCTTTTAATACAGGACAGAAAACAATTAATAGCCGAAAATCTCTTCGAGACTTACTTCAGTAAAAGTTCCCATTTTAGACATTGCAGCCATATCGAGATTCTCCTTCTTACCGATGATTGCGGTGTTATATTTCAAAGGTTTTACTTCGGCATTATAAAACTGAGTAACGTCCGCTAAACTAAGTTTTTCGATCTCAGCATAGATATCTTTTCTTAAATCATAATCGATTCCCAGTTTTTTAAGATTCAGCTGATTAAAGAAAATATTGGTTCTGTTGATTCTTCCTGAAGCAATCTGTTTCAACGCCGCATTTCTGGCATTTTCAAACTGTGCAGGAACCTGCGGAAGGTTGGCCATCAATTCGTCCATCGCGTTTACCGCCTGTGGCAGTTTGTTGGCCTGGGTTCCGATATACGTTGTAACGTAATCCGGACGGTTCAGTTCGCTGTTGTTGGCATAAGAAACGTAAGCAGAATAGGCTAAACTCTTACTCTCGCGGATTTCCTGGAATACGATTGACGACAGTCCGCGCCCGAAATACTCATTAAACACATTGATTTTACCGAAGTTTTTCAGGTTTACGGATTTTCCTTTCGCCACCTTACTCATTTCGGTCTGCACCATATCATAGTTGGTGAAGAATACTTTTCCTTCAGTAGCCGGCTCAGGATAGATGTTCTTCGCCGGAACTTTTACGGTTTCTTTATCTACAAAAGTTTTAGCATACTTTTTAAATTGATTGAAATCGTTTCCGTAGAAAAAGATTTCATAAGGCATTGCCAGCAAATTTTTAATTTTTCCGGTCATTTCATCAGATTTAATGGCTTTCAGCCTTTCTTCAGAAACTACATCAGTGAAACGGGAAACTTTTCCGAATTTGGCGTAGTTCGAAAGTGCTGCCATAATTCTGCCTTTATCTTTCTTGGCAACTTCGCGGCTTTCCAGAATGGTTTTTACATTCTCGTTGTACACATTCTGATCCGGTTTTGCATTCTGCATCCAGTTTTTAAGAAGGGCAATACCTTTCGGCATATTTTCTTCCAGACCGCTGAGTGAGATAATCAGCTGATCAGGTGCGGTACGGAAATCATGGGAAATCCCGAGTTTAAAGAATTCTTTCTTCAAAGCTTCTGCGGAAAGTTTGTCGGTTCCCAGATACTGAAGAACCTGTGCCGCTAAACTCAGCTCTTTATCATGATCGCTTCCGAAGGGGAAAATAAAGTAAGTTTGGGCTACACCGTTGTATTTATTCTCCACGAAACTTGCTTTCTTGCCTTCGATTTTATCGGTTTTAATGGCTGTCGCAAAATCCACGAATTCCGGTTTGATTTCAGAAGATTTCTCGTTCAGAATACTTTTCAGGAAAGGCGACTGCGCTTCTTTGTTCAGCTTGATTGGCGTAATTCCCGGATTTTCAACACGGACTAATTTATCGTTTACGCCTTTTTCTTTTTTGATGACGACATAATTGTCTTTGAAAAATTCATTGGCAAATTTCACGACATCAGCTTTCGTAATCTTTTCGTACTCAGCAATCTCACTAAGTTCCTTTTCCCATTCCTGGTTGTTGATGTAGGCTCCGTACAGTGCGGTGGCCAATCCGTCAGCCGTTTCAAAACTTTTCATGCGCTGGATCTTCATATCATTGATAATCGCCGGGATGAGCCACTCCTGGAACTCCCCTTTTTTCACGAGTTCGATCTGGCTGAGCAGCAGTTGTTTCGCCTGGTCTAAAGTCTGATCATTCTTCGGAACAATGACCATCGAAAAATTCCCGTAGGTTTTGAAGGGGGAATCATATGCCATTGCACGCAGGGCTTTCTGGCTTTGATTGATATTGATATCAATCAATCCGGTTTCGCCGGAATTCGACAGAAGATTGGCCACAATTTCCGCAAGTCTAGCATCCTGCGTTCCGTACGAATCTGTTCTCCAGGCTAACTGAAGACGCGGTGCAGACGGACTTTTCACTGTTCTTTCAACAATTTTGGACATCGGCTCTTCGGTCACCATTTTTTTCATCGGCAGTTCTTTGTAATCGAAAGTTCCGAAATACTGATCTACAAGTTTGATGGTTTTGTCGAAATCCAGATCGCCTACCAAAACCATCGCATAGTTATTGGGAACATAATACGTATCGAAATACTTATGAATGGCAATCATAGAAGGGTTTTTCAGGTGTTCGGATTTCCCGATGGTGGTTTGCTGCCCGTTCGGATGTTTCGGGAACAGCGCATCCATCAGTTCATAATTCACCAAACGCGAATCGTTATCCTGAGAACGGTTATATTCTTCGTACACCGCTTCCAGTTCGGTATGGAAAAGCCTCAGCACCAGTTCCGAGAATCTTTCCTTTTCAACCTTCAGCCATTTTTCAAGCTCGTTGTTGGGAATATTGTTTTTGTACACGGTCTCATCGAGCCAGGTATGCGCATTGGTGCCCGACGCGCCGAGGGACGAAATGGCTTTATCGTACTCATTAGCGATGGCGTATTTGCTGGCTTCCTGGGAAACTTCGTCAATCTTTTTATAAAGTGCTTTTTTCTTTTCAGGATCCTGTTCTGCTTTATGCTGTTCGTACAGGCGCGAAATTTCATCTAAAAGAGGTTTTTCCTTCGCCCAGTCTGCGGATGCCAGTTTAGAAGTTCCTTTGAACATCATGTGCTCCAGGTAATGCGCCAGACCGGTATTGTCTGACGGATCGTTGTTACTTCCGGTTCTAACAGGAATATAGGTCTGGATTTTCGGTGCATCAAAGTTCTGAGCGAGATAAACCTTCAGTCCGTTTTTTAAAGTATAAATTCTAACGCCGTTTTTGTCATTCACTACGGTTTCGTAGGTATAACCAGCTTTATCGGTAATTTTTTTTGTTTCAAATTTTTGTGCAGTCGTCATTGTTAGCGCTCCTATTATAGTTAACATTGTAAGAATTTTCTTCATTCTGAAATTTTGATTAAACGTAATTGATGTGGGGAATTAAATATTAATTTTAAAGATGGTGAGGCTTAAGCATATTCGCTGGATCCAGGATTTCATCGAGTTTTTCCTGTGAAAGTATCCCTCTTTCAAGAACCAGATTATAGACGCTTTTACCGGATTCCAGTGCTTCTTTTGCGATTTCTGTTGAAACTTTATAGCCAATGTAGGGATTCAAAGCCGTAACGATCCCGATGCTGTGTTTTACCATATTCAGGCAGACTTCTTTATTGGCGGTGATTCCGGTGATGCATTTCTCTCGCAAAGTATCCAGAGCATTTCCTAGAAAGTTAATACTTTCCATAATCGAGTGAGAAAGCACAGGTTCCATGACGTTCAGCTGTAACTGGCCGGCTTCTGCTGCGAAAGTTACGGTTAGATCATTGCCAATTACTTTATAGCAAACCTGATTAACGACCTCCGGAATTACAGGATTTACTTTACCCGGCATGATGGAAGATCCCGGCTGCATCGGCGGAAGATTAATCTCGAATAAACCTGCACGCGGACCGGAAGAAAGCAGTCTTAAATCATTACAGATTTTGGAAAGCTTAACTGCCAACCGCTTCATTGCAGATGAATAAATGACATAAGATCCCGTATCAGGCGTAGCTTCTACCAAATTCGGTGCAGAAACAATCGGGTAACCGGAAATCATCGCCAGATTTTTAGCACACAAATTGGCATAACCCATTGGTGCATTAAGTCCGGTACCGATTGCGGTAGCACCCATATTGATTTCTACGAAAAGATTGGCGTTACCGTTGAGTTTGGAAATATCTTCTTCCAGGGTAGCTGCAAAGGCTTCAAATTCCTGACCTAAGGTCATGGGAACCGCGTCCTGAAGTTGGGTACGCCCCATTTTGATCACATCATGAAACTCTTTTCCTTTCTCGCGAAAAGCTGCAATTGTTTTTCTAAGTTTTTCAACCAGGTCGTGATTCATATGCAGAAGCGCCATTTTAAGTGCCGTAGGATAAGCATCGTTTGTTGACTGCGAAAGATTAATGTGATCGTTCGGCGAACAGAACTGATAATCGCCTTTTTCTTTACCCAGTTTCTCGAGAACACGGTTCGCGATTACCTCATTGGCATTCATATTCACTGAGGTTCCGGCACCGCCCTGTATCATATCGATCGGGAACTGGTCATGGAATTCTCCCGCCATCAGTTCATCACAGGTTTCTGCGATTTTCAGATACAGATCCCCTTCAAGCAGACCCAACTCGTAATTGGTCTTGGCAGCCGCTTTTTTTACGATTGCCAAAGCTTTAATGAAATGTGGATATGAGGAAAGGTATTGTCCCGAAATTTTAAAATTCTCAATTGCTCTTTGAGTCTGTACGCCATAATAAGCGTTCGCAGGAACCTGTAAAGTTCCCAGCAGATCGCTTTCATTTCTATAATTTTCCATAAAAATAATTTGCTGAAAAGATAAGATTAATTGTTCGATTTCAGGGAAAGGAATTGCTTTTTCCCTCATAAAAAACAGGCAGTAATGCACTGCCCGTACTTATGTAAGTGAATCTCAATCAGGTAAATTAATCTCTGAAGAAACTTCTTGAAGAAACTGTTTTGTAATTTATAATTTTCGGCTTCTATTTATTAGGATATTTCACATTTAAAGCCTGCAGAATTGCCCAGGTTTCAGCATCCATCACTCCGTCATACTTCTCCGGACGGAAATGAAACTGAAAAGCTTCGACAGTCTTTTTAGTAGCGTCATCATAAGTTCCTGAAGGCTCCAAACCGTAACCTAGCGTTTTCAGCGCGGCCTGGTATTTATAAATAAACTGCGCGGTAGTCATCTCAAGGGCATAGGTTTCGGGAATGATCTGATCATAGAAGCCCTGTTTTGTAGTGTCGTCATACCACATTCCGATCTGATAATCATCATACAGTTTTTTCCACGGGAATTTCGGTCCCGGATCCGATTTTCTGGTAGGTGCAATATCGGAATGTGCTAAAATATTGGTAGCGGGAATCATATAGCGGTCTGCGATATCCTTAACCAGGGCAGCAACTTTTTTCATCTGGTGATGATCGAATCCCGGGAAAACACGCAGTCCTGAGGCATCAGCTACATAGCCGGGATTCACAATCTCGATTCCTATGGAAGTATCGTTAAGCATTTTATCGTTTCTCCACGCACTGACTCCGGCATGGTAGGATCTTTTATTCTCATCTACAAGTTGGTAAATGTCGCGGTCCCCCAGATTATTTACAAGATAATGTGCACTCACCGACTGTTGGGTAAGAACCGTCACCGATTTGTCGTCATCCAACGCGGTATAATGTAAGATGATATATTTCTGGCGGAAATTCTGCGCTACTGCCGGGAAGAAAGTTTTAACCACTTTGTACCCCTGCGGATTTGCTGAAACAATAGAACCATAGCTTATGGTATTGTCATTTTTAGAAACATCACCAATATTTACTCTGAAAAAGTCATGATTATCTTCTTGTGAAATCTGCTGTTTTGGAAGGCTCGGGGTTGTCGGTTTAGCAGGCTGGGTCACCTTTGACACCGGAGTTTTAGGTTTTGTGGAATTTTTTTTCGCTGGTTGCTGAGAAGCGCACGAGGCTAAAGCAATACTTAACGATATGAGATATAATGAATTACGCATTTCGGTTTAATTTTTTAAAATTTATCTTTCAAAAATACAAAAAAAATTAAGCAAAAAGTTTTGGTTAATACCGAAAACTATTCTATATTTGCACTCGCAATTACAGAACAGAAGCTCTTACAAATATTGCACTGGAGAGTTGCCTGAGTGGCCGAAAGGACTTGTTTGCTAAACAAGCGTACGGGAAACTGTACCAAGGGTTCGAATCCCTTACTCTCCGCAACTCCACTAAAATTATTCGGGGCGTAGCGTAGTCCGGTCATCGCGCCTGGTTTGGGACCAGGAGGTCGCAGGTTCGAATCCTGCCGCCCCGACTTTTTTAAAAAATTCCTTCGGGAATTTTTACATTTATTACCCTTTTAGGGTGCGTAGCTCAGCTGGATAGAGCATTCCGATTCAATCGGAACGGTCTTAAGGTTCGGGAAAAACACAAAACGGGTGCGTAGCTCAGCTGGATAGAGCATCTGCCTTCTAAGCAGACGGTCCCAGGTTCGAATCCTGGCGCGCTCACTTTAAAAGACTGAGATTTTTCTCGGTCTTTTTTGTTTTAAAAGTATTCCAAATGTATTTCTGCTACATTTTATATTCAAAATCCATGGACCGGTTTTACATTGGACATACCGGCGAAAATCCTGATGAAAGAGTGCG
>NZ_JALJZX010000001.1 GCF_024171485.1 Chryseobacterium sp. HSC-36S06 | reverse complement strand
TTATTTTGAAACTTTTCCTGATAAAAAGGCAGCTAACAAAAGAGAACTCGAAATAAAATCCTGGAAAAGTAAAACTAAAATCAAGGAATTAATCAGCACTTCAGCGGGATAGAGCATCCCGATTTAATCGGGACGGTCGCGGCATTCGAATCCTGGCGCGCTCACTTTAAAAGACTGAGATTTTTCTCGGTCTTTTTTGTTTTAAATGTATTCCAAATGTATTTCTGCTACATTTTATATTCAAAATCCATGGACCGGTTTTACATTGGTCATACCGGCGAAAATCCCGATGAAAGATTAAGAAAACATCTTTCAAACCATAAAGGTTTTACCGGCAGAGCCAAAGACTGGACGATCGTTTATTTTGAAACTTTTCCTGATAAAAAGGCAGCTAACAAAAGAGAACTCGAAATAAAATCCTGGAAAAGTAAAAGTAAAATCAAGGAATTAATCAGCACTTCAGCGGGATAGAGCATCCCGATTTTAATCGGGACGGTCCCAGAGCCTGTGCCGATTATTGACATTCGAATCCTGGCGCGCTCACAAAAAAACCTTACAGTTCTGTAAGGTTTTTTGTTTCCGGTATTTTCCGTTTTGCGGACACAAACTTCCGATAAAGCATTATTAATCGCAGCGGTTTGCGTTTCATTCCTTAAATTTGCAGTCAATTCAAAAAAAATCATGTCACTTCAAATCATTAATCTAAGCAAGAAATTCGGCGATCAAACCGCATTAAACGATATTCATCTTGAAATCGGAAACAGCGAGATTATCGGACTTCTGGGACCTAACGGAGCAGGAAAATCAACCTTAATGAAGTCGATTGTAGGCGCGCTGAAAATTGATGATGGCCAAATCCTTTTTAATGGAAAAGACATCGTTGAAAACGCAGTTGAGGTTAAAAAAAATATGGGTTTTCTGCCGGAAAACAACCCACTCTACCCCGAAATGTATGTAAGGGAGTATTTAAGTTTTGTTGCTGACCTTCATAAAATTTCAAAAGAAAGGATTGATGAAGTGATTGAACTGGTAGGAATCACTCCGGAGAAATCGAAGAAAATTTCTCAGCTTTCCAAAGGATATAAACAGCGGGTTGGATTGGCGCAGGCCATTCTGCATTCCCCCGATCTGTTGATTCTGGATGAACCTACGAACGGGCTTGACCCGAACCAAATCATCGAAATCAGAAATGTCATCAAAGAAATTGGCAAAGAAAAAACCGTAATTCTGTCCACTCACATTATGCAGGAAGTCGAAGCGCTCTGTTCAAGGGTAATTCTCATTCATCAGGGCAATGTAATACAGGATTCGCCAATCGGTGAATTTAAGGGCAAATACGGAAGCCTGGAAGAAGCTTTCACAAGTTACACCAACTAAAAAAAATCCCGCAGCCTATCAGCTGCGGGATTCTTTATAACAAATCGTTTTCCTAGATCTTTTCAAGATTATCAGAAAGCGAATTAATGAAATTCTGAAGTGGCTTCTCCACCATCATTTTGATGAAAGGATTGAATTTCCCTTCAAAAAACAACTGAACTTCGGTTTGATTTTCATTCAATGCATTCATTGCGCCTTTCAGTTCGAAATCAAGACTTGAGCTTGCTGATTTCAGCACCACAGCCTTTTCACTAACTTCTTCAATTTTCAAAGCAATTTCCGGCATTCCTTTTAAACCAAACTTAAACCCATTATCACGAACTTCGAAGTTTTGCAGTGAATCGGGCATCAGGTTTTTATAATCTTCGGGTTTATTCAGCATTTCAACCAGCGTATTTACCGATTTATTTACCACTATTTTGCGTCCTTCTAAATTCATTTTTATATTTTTGTAAGATTAAAACGTTGCAAATGTATAAAGTTTTTGTGAATGAAAAAAAATTAACTTTAAGTAAATATCCTGAAGACATGGAGAAAAAGCTTAGATTTGAAGGATTTGCAACGCTGGAAATTGCCGTGGATCTCTTAGAAAATACCTCTTGTCCCGAACTTAATGTATACGGAGAAGATCTGGAGGAGGTTTGGGAAGATTTCACCCATATGTTTAAAGTAATTGAAGCTGCAGGCGGTGTAGTGAGCAACAAACACGGGGAGATTTTATTTATTCACAGAATCGGGAGATGGGACTTGCCAAAAGGTAAAATTGAGAAAGGCGAATCACTGGAACAGGCGGCCCTGCGCGAAATTGAAGAAGAAACAGGCTTGAAGGAATTAATTCTAGAAGAATTCCTGAACAATACATTTCATATCTACACGGAACGCAATGGGGAAAAAATCCTGAAAACCACCTATTGGTTCAAAATGAATTATGTAGGGAACGAAACGCCAAAACCGCAGACGGAAGAAGGAATTACTGCAGTTTCATGGAAAAACAGAGAAACGATCATGGACGAAGTGTTCGCCAAAACCTTCAACAATATCAAATTAATCCTGAATGATTACTGGCAACTTCACTAAACGATAAAATCCAGAACTTTCTCTAAAGCGATTCCCCGGGATGCTTTAAGCAGAATGTTTTCAGACTGAATTTTATTTTTTTCCAGTGCCTGAGAAAGTTCCTGTGATGTTTCATAAGACTGCCCATGGACATTAACCTTCTTGAAGTGCTTTCCTACTGTGATGATTTCATTAAAATGAAGGGATTTGGCCAATGCTAAAATTTCACGGTGTTCTTTTTCTGATTCGTCGCCCAATTCGAGCATATCGCCGATAATAATGGTTTTAGTTCCTTCGAAAGCGCTGAAATTTTTCAACGATTCTGTCATCGAACTCGGATTCGCGTTATACGTATCCAACACAAAAGTTTTACCGCCCCGTTCCATAATCTGGGACCGCATGTTGGTCGGCGTATAATTTTCAATGGCAGTTTTGATCTGATCGAAATTCACCCCGAAATGAAATCCTAAACTCGCAGCCGCACACAAATTGGTGAAATTATAATTTCCGGTAAGTTTCGACTGCGCCGCTTCTTCATTAAAACTTAAACCCACAAAATTATCTTTCGAAAATTCCTCAAAATAATAATCTGAAGTGTTTTTTCCAAAAGTGATTCTCGGCGAATAACCTTCAGTTTTCTGAACTTGAAGCGGATCATTTTCATTGACTACAATCGTTTGGCCGGCAGACTTCAGATAATCATAGACTTCAGATTTCCCTTTAATAACGCCCTCAAAACCGCCGAAGCCTTCAAGATGAGCTTTCCCGAAGTTGGTGATATAACCGTAATTCGGTTGTGCAATTTTGCAAAGCAATTCAATTTCTTTCTGATGGTTTGCTCCCATTTCCAC
The DNA here is from genome assembly GCF_024171485.1 of Chryseobacterium sp. HSC-36S06. Lineage (GTDB taxonomy): Bacteria > Bacteroidota > Bacteroidia > Flavobacteriales > Weeksellaceae > Kaistella. The sequence goes on along the minus strand of NZ_JALJZX010000001.1, from coordinate 1,161,035 downwards.
AACAGCTAATTGGTGTTCTGGCTTAATGGAAAGCAAAGTAAGCGGAACCCCGATATGATTGTTGAGATTGCCGAAAGTATATTGGACATTGTATTTCTGAGATAAAACAGCATGAATGATCTCTTTCGTCGTGGTTTTTCCGTTGCTTCCCGTAAGGGCAATTATGGGAATCTGCACTTCATTACGGTGATAGGAAGCCAGTTCCTGTAAAAAATGCAGTGTAGAAGGCACGTAGAAAATATTGCTTTCTTTCTTTTCAAAAGTTTTGTCTTCAACAATAACAGCTAAAGCTCCTTTATTTACAGCTTCTTCCGCGGAGACAGCGGCATTGAAATTTTCGCCGGAAAAGGCAAAAAAGATATCGTTCTTCTCAACGGTTCTGCTGTCGATGGTTACTTTATTGGCCTTTAAAAAAAGCGGATAAAAAGAGGCTGCATTCATTTTTCAAAAATAAAAAATCCTTCTGCAATTACAGAAGGATTCTTTAAATATTTTAAGATAATTATCTTTTTGTTCTGCCTTTCCCGCTGGACTTGGCATCCTGTGCAACACGGAAACCAACCCAACCGTAAGCTTTTGCTTCGTCGCGGAATCTTCTCTGACCCGGATCAAGCCAATAAGCTCCGTCCAACCATGATCCACCTTTTACTACTCTAACTTCGTTGGAAATTCTGGTTGTTCTTGAAAGCGGGTCTTTCTGTAACACTACTCTGCCTCTTTCGTCTACGATAAATCTTTTCTGTTTGGAGTTGTACATGTTATAACCGGCTGTAGTACTGTCTTCGCCTCTGCCATAACCTGCATCAAGTGATGACTGGAAGTCTCCGTCTCTGAAGTTTCTGTTATCAGCAACCACTTCTCTTTCATACTGACCTGGCAATCCTTTGTAAACCAATCTTCCGTCGGCAAGAGTATCATACTTCGCAGTTTCAATCTTCTTGAAAGTTCCGTCTGCATTTTTAACTACTTCCTGTGCCACATTTCCTCTGTAGTAGTTGAAATCACTAGCTTCTTCATCAATAATAGGTCTGTAAACATCGGCAGTCCATTCTGCAACGTTACCGAACATTCCGTAGATTCCTAAGTTGTTGGAAGGATATTGTTTTACGTCAGCAGTTGTTGGTGCACCATCGTTTTTCCAACCTGCAACACCTGAATAATCACCTTTACCCTGCTTGAAATTCTCCAGGTACATTCCTCTGTCTCTGCCTTTTTTGCCTTTCAGCTTCTGAATTTCAGGCTCTTTGTTCGTGTAAAGATTATATTCCCGTTCTTTCTGCATTCCCAGTGCTGCAAATTCCCATTCAACTTCTGTAGGAAGTCTGAATTTCTGAACAACACCTGCTGTAGCATTACGGTTTGCAGCAAGAATTCTCTCGTTAGATGTTTTGATACCTGATTTCTGCTTTAATCTTTCTTTGTTGATGTAAGCTTCCATTTCAGGATCATTGCCTTTGAATTTATCAAGGGTGAATGAGTTTGGACCTTGGTTATTGCCATCATTCGTATAGAAATCTTTTGAGATCACGCCTTGTTCCATCAAAGCTTTTTCGTTTGCTCTGTCTGTAAGCCAGTCGCAGTATCTTGAAGCCTGTAACCATGAAACCCCAACTACCGGATAGTAATCGAATTCCGGGCTGCGGAAATAGGTTTCAGCAAAATCGTTTCTTGAAAGTTCATTATTCCAAACCAGAGTATCAGGAAGTGCTCCTTTATAAATTTCTTTAAAGCTAGGATCTGACGGTGGGAAAACATATTTCAACCACGTCACATATTCTCGGTATTCGTAGTTTGTAATTTCGGTTTCACCCATAAAAAATGCGCTCACCTGCATTCTTCTCGGGGTGTTATTCCAGTCGTGCATTACATCATCCTTCACCAATCCCATGGTAAAAGTTCCGCCTTCAACATATACCATTCCCGGCCATCCTTTCTGTTTTTGTTGTTTTCCGGTAAAAAACCAACCTTTTTGATCATTTGGTTTCCAACCTGTCTTACTGGTAAAACGCTTTGTACCGCCACCTTTCTTGCTGTTACCGCCACCGCCGCAACTGATCAGAAGGAGTGTAGAACTTAACGCTATTAATGTAAACAACTTTAGTTTATTCATAGTTGATATAGATATTTTCAGAGTACAAAGAAAAATGAAATTATTTAATAACCCAAATTATAGATTGATTTTTTTTGGAAAACGTTAACAAATTAATTTTATTGCATATATTATTATTTATTATTTTTCGTTTAATTTGTAATTCTGAAATTTTACACCTGATGAAACGCATTTTTACCCTTATTTTACTCCCTTTACTTTTTTCATTTAGTTTTTCGCAAACTGTAAAATTACAGTGGGAAGGAAATAAAATAATCGATTTTGGCACCTATCAGGTTTCTGTTCCTTTTTTTAAGAACAACGGATTTACTTACGAGGAGAGTTCGGTATATTACCGCTCCACCGCGAAATATACAGGAACCAATCAGACGGTAACAAATTTTGTGTGGGAAAAGGTTACCCCAAAGGAATTATTTGAGATCAGTACTTCAAGTATTCCCACCACTGAAAAAAGCGAAATCAGCATCTACACCAACCCTTACACCAACGAGCAAACCACAAATATAAGAGTCTCTGCCCTGAAGTTTGAAAAGGGAATAATCTATCGGCTTACCTCCTTCTCTATTGCAAACAGCGCACAGCCAGCGGAAAGCCCCTTACTCTCAGGTAAAGTGGGCACAACGGAAAATCCTTTAAAAACAGGAACCTTCTACAAGATAAAAGTCGATAAGTCCGGCGTATTCAAAATTACATCAAAATTCCTGCGGGATAATGGAATAAACCCTTCCAATATTAACCCCAAAAATTTCAGAGTTTATGGAAACGGCGGGTTAATGCTTCCGGAACACAATCAGGACTCAAGATACGCTGCGCTGCAGGAAAACGCTATTCAGGTAACTGGTGAAGCCGACGGAACCTGGAACGACGACGATTACGCACTTTTTTACGCACAGGGTCCGCATGGATACAATGTGTACAAAACACTTGGAAACATCAACGGGAACGGAAACAGAAGAATAGAAACAAGAACAGATAGATCTGATAATTTCATCAATATCTACAATGATTTTGCCTACTATTTTATCAATTTCGATTTAGGTCCGGGAAAAAGAATACTTGACAGTGAATCATCTGTAACCTCCGATGCTATTACCCGTTACGACGACTACCAATATATTAACGAGGAGAAATTCAATTTAATGAAAATCGGCCGAATCTGGACAGGGGATGCTTTCACCGATAGTAAAACAGTTTCTTTCACCACAAGATCACCAATCCAGCCAACCGATGTAATCCGGTACCGCAGCAGATATATCGGTTATTTATCTTCCGGGAATAAAATTACGGCCAACATCAACAATCAGAACTCCAACACATCCACCATATCCCCGTCCGACAAAAAAGAGTACATTCCCATCATCTATACCGGAACGGTTACTAATCTGCAGGGAAACCAACTCAGTTTTAATTTTACTCCGGACACTTCGAGCAACCCGAACGGTAAATTCTATTTCGACTATGCTGAAGTTCAGTACAAAGAAGACCTGAAATTCAATAATTCACAGATGAATTTCCGCAGTTACTCCATTGATGAAGGAAGCGGAACAAACTATACCTTCAGCGTAGCCGATGCAGGTGCGCTGGAACAGGTTTGGCAGGTTTCGGATATCACCAATGTGACCAGAAAAATCAATAAATCAGGCAGCTCTTCTACTTACAGCTTTGGATATACAGCAAACAGCAATACTTTTCTTAATGAATTTGTCGCCTTCAAAAACGCTGACGCTTTTGCTCCGGCATTTGTAGGTAAAATCGAGAATCAGGATCTGGCGGGTCTTCAGAATGTTGATTATTTAATGATTACTGTTCCCGAGATGATGGGGCATGCCCAAAGACTTGCAAACTTCTATCAGGACAAATACAATGTTGCGGTAGTTGATGTGAATAAAATTTATAACGAATTCAGCAGTGGAAACAAAGATATCACGGCGATAAGAGATTTTGCCACAAAACTCAATACTCCGGCGGGAAAACTGAAATATCTTTTCATTTTGGGCGATACTTCCTATGATTTCCGTGGCATCAATCATCCCGGATCAGATATTGTTCCCTCTTTCCAAAGTGAGGAAAGCGGCAATTATGCTGACTCATTCGTATCTGACGATTATTACACCATGACGTCACTACAAAGTAGTACTGCAGTAACTTTATCTTCAACCCTGCCTGATTTTCCTGTGGGAAGGTTGCCAGCCGGAAACGTCTCGGAGGCAAAACTTCTTATTGATAAAGCGCTGGCGTACAACAACGGTCTTCCTGGACAGTCTACGCCTTTCGGCGAATGGCGTATGAAGATGGATTTTGTTGTTGATGATGATGCAGATAATCAATTTCCGTTTCACAATACAATGAATGCATCTCTGGTGAATGTTTTCGAAACGGGAAATTTGAGAAAGGAATACAATATCCGTAAATTATATCTGGATTCGTTTACCGCACAAACTTCAGCGGGAGGGCAACGTTATCCGCAGGTCAACCAGGCAATTTCCAATGATGTGGGCAACAGTCTTTATCTGTTCTATTTTGGGCATGGAGGGATCAATGGCTGGGCTCAGGAACGCGTGCTGACCATTGATATGATTCAGAATTTCAACAATTACAATAATGTATATTCCCGTCTTCCGCTTGTTTCGACCATAACCTGCGAATTCACCTTGTGGGATGACCCCGCTACTTTTTCTGCTGGCGAACAGGTCATAAAATCCAAGCAGGGTGGCGCCTCGATGATGCTTACCTCCAGCCGTGCAATCGGCGTGGGATATGGCGAAGAATTTACAACCATTTTTACCCGGCATCTTTTCGAATTGGTTAATGATGACTTCATTACTTTGGGGGATGCTTTTCTGAAAGCTAAAATTGAAAAAGGTACCCATTCTGATCACCTGAAAGTAAATCTACTGGGCGATCCTGCAACCAAACTCAGCCGGCCAAAAAGACTCCTCAATATCGATGAAATTGAATCTCCGGTTCCGGGACAGCTGCGCGCACTGGATTTCGTGAAAGTAAAAGGCCATATCAATAAAACCGACGGAACTTTAGACACCTCATTCAATGGCAGAGTCGCCATTAATATTTTCGATAAAAGACTCAGTAAAAAAACCCTGAACAACGATGGGGAACCTAAGATGAGTCCGGTGTTAACCTATACAGAAGAAAACGGACCTATTGTAAAATCCTCAGGACAGGCCGTTAACGGGGTGTTTACTGTAGAATTTTATGTTCCAAAAGACATCAATTATGAAATCGGGAACGGAAGAATTTTAGCGTATGCAGACAATAAGGTATTCGATGTTTTTAATAACCAAATCCAAAAAATAGGGGAAATTAATCCCGATGGCATTAACGACAATGAAGCTCCTAAGGTGAAAGTATATATGAATAATACCAATTTTGCCGACGGCGGAATCACTGATCAAAACCCAACACTTCTGGCATGCGTAACCGATGATAAAGGAATTAATTCCACCGGTTCTGGAATTGGTCATGATATTACGGTAATTCTCGACGGTAAAATCATTGACACCGTGGTGCTGAATGATTTCTACTTTTCCGGCGACGGAAACGGTTGTGTAAATACTTCCCTATCAGATTACCAAAAAGGGAATGTTACCTATCCTTTCCGTAACTTAGCACCGGGGCCTCATCAGCTGACCTTTAAAGTTTGGGACATTAACAATAATTCCACCACAGAGACGTTAAACTTTATAGTTAAGGATGAAACCAACCAAAATTTAATTGTTAATAAACTCTTAAACTGGCCAAATCCCTTTACCAATAAGACTTACGTTCAGTTCGAACATAATTGCGATGACATGCTGGATGTGAATGTTCAGATATACACCATAACGGGCAAACTGGTAAAAACCATAAGTACTGCAGTTACCGCTGAACCGTTTTTCCAGGGCTTCCGCACCCCGAAAACTGCAATTGAATGGGATGGAACTGATGATTTTGGTGATGCTGTAGGTAAAGGCACCTATATTTTTAAGATCTTTGCAAAAAGCCAGAACCAGGACAAATGCAAGGGCAGCGCTACTGCCGTAGAAAAAATGGTACTATTAAAATAAACATATAAACGATAAAAAACGACTTATGAAATTGACTAAAAAACTATTTTTAGGATTAGGATTAGGATTGAGTGTCGCCGCTTATTCCCAGGTTCAGCCGGTTCTTACCGGTGCCCCTTTTCTCAGAATTTCTCCGGATGCACGGGCAGGAGGTATGGGTGATCAGGGGGTAGCAACAACTACCGATGCGTTTTCCCAGTTCTGGAATGCTGCAAAATACCCGTTTAGTAAAACCACGTCTGCTATCGGGGTTAACTATACACCGTACATGAGTAAACTGACCAATGATGTTTTCCTTTTATATGGAGCATATCACCAGTTTTTGGGCGATGAAGAAAGATCAACAATCTCTGCAAGTATTTATTATTTCAATATGGGCGCGGTGGATTTAACAAAACTGGTAGGGACTGAAGTGGTGCAGGAAGGTACAGCCAAGCCAAACGAATTCTCTATCGATGTGGCCTACGGGTTGAAACTTAGTGATTATTATTCCATGGCGGTTACCGGTAGATTTATCCGTTCAGACTTGTCCGGCGGTTTTAACTCTGATAACACCTTGAAACCTGCAAATTCTTTCGCAGTTGATGTATCGGGATACTTTCAGTCTGATAAACACACAAGTATTAATGATTTCGAAGGCCGTGCAAGAGGAGGTTTTTCGATTCAGAATTTAGGTCCGAGACTTGATTATACAGGAGATGACGAATCAAGATCATATCTTCCTACCATGGCAAGATTGGGTGCAGGATACGATCTTTTCATTGATGATTTAAACCGTGTAGGTTTGAATTTTGAAGCGTCTAAACTTTTGGTTCCCGGTCCTGATAAAACAGGAAACGTACCGAATGTGGGGGTAATTGAAGGAATCGGAAAATCATTCAGCAACGAGAAAAGTACCATGTTCAGCGGCGCGGTAGAATATGAATACGACAATGCATTCGCACTAAGAGGCGGTTATTTCCACGAAAGCGAAGAACAGGGAGCCAGACAGTATGCTACCGTAGGTGTAGGATTAAAATACCAGTCTTTCGGATTGGATATGTCTTACCTCATCAACACTTCAAAAGTAAATTCAGCACTTGATAATACCTTGAGATTCGGATTAACCTGGAATATCGGTGAAGAATCTTCCAACTCTGATTATTAATTTCTTTTGACAAGATAGATCTTCAAAGCTCCGGTATTCCGGAGCTTTTTTAATGCCATGATAATAGGAGCCATTACACCATCAATATGTTTAAGTAAAACACAATTCTGTTAGGATATTAACTTTAAATTTTATTAATACAAATAAAATCCTTAATCTTGCAGCCCTTAAACTAATTATATATTTATGAAGAGAATTCTATTTTTTTTGGCAGTAGCCAGTGTAAGCACTTTAAGTGCGCAAATTTCCCTGAGTGAATCATTTGAAACGACTCCAAACGCTGCAAAAGGTTTTACGATTGAAGGTTTTTCAAGCAGCGGTACTCCATCCGGATGCACGGGCAAAGCCTTATCGAAAAATTTCTACAGCAGTACTTCAAATGCAAAAAACACCATTATTTATAATTCAGCAGGGTCTAATGGAGGTCAGCTTAATGTCGCATTTAAGTATAAGCATCCAAGATTTGGCACAACAGCGGCGGTAAACGGTACGCTAAAAGTGGAATATTCCGTAGATAATGGCGAGTATCAGCTGCTGGATTCTATTGAACTTAAAACCAATGAGCAGTTTTGCCAGTCTTATACTAAAGTAATTCCTCAGGATGCTGTTCCTGCAGGAAAAAATTTCAATCTGAAAATTACAGGCACTTACGTAGGCGGTGACTTCTACATTGTAGTGGACGAGATGGTAATTACCCAAAACGCACCAACACTGGGAATAGGAGCAGGGAAAAAAAATCGCACATCACTGTATCCAAATCCGGTAATCAATAATATTTATCTTACTGACTACAGGAATGCAGGGCAAATGATAATCACCGACTTTTCTGGCAGAACGATTCAGAAAGTAAGCAATCCCCAGGCAGCTACTGATGTAAGCAAATTAAAATCAGGCAACTATATTGTCACTGTTATATCAAAAACAGGCACTCAGCAATCATTTAAAATTAGTAAAAAATAAGTCTGATCGTGCTTACAAAAACATCTTCTTAAAGCCTCAGCAATTGAGGCTTTTTTGTGGATTAAATCCTACATTTGTAAAATGAACTACGCAACAGAACTTAGGAAATTCGCCACCAGCCAGTATATTTTTTCGGCAGTGCGGATTACTTTGGCAATTGTAGTTCCCAGCATTATTTTAGCATACTTCGGGTTACTGAAAGAATATTTTCTCTTTCCTCTCGCAACGAGTTTTGTAGGACTTACCGATCAGCCCGGCCCTTTTATCCGTAGACGTAACGCTCTTATATTCGCCATTATATGTTTCTTTTCTGTTTCTGTAATTGCAACATTACTGAAGGATTTTCCGCCCATCATTTATCTCGAGATCATTTTTTTCGGTATGTTTTTCTCCATGATCGGCGTTTATGGGCAAAGGCTGGCAGCTGTAGGATCCCTTTCTCTTGTTGTACTGGCAATTTTTATCGATGGCCACCTCAGCGATGGAAATGTCGTAAAAAACTCCCTCATTTTTCTGGCGGGCTCTGTTTGTTATTTACTTGTTTTTCTGGTAGTTTCAAAAATACAGCCCTATAAACTTGCAGGCCAGATGATTGGCGAAAATTACCTTGAACTTGGCGATTATCTCAAAATAAAATCAAAGTTTTATCTGCCGAATCCAGATTTTGATGCACTCTACTTACAGGTTATTTCCCAACAGGTAAAAATTAAAAATTTGCAGGAAGAGACGCGCGAAACGGTTTTTAAAACCCGAAAAATAGTAAACGAATCCACTACCACAAGTCGGCTTCTGATGTTGATGTTTCTGAATTCCATTGATTTACACGAGAAATTAATGACTTCTGAAAGTGATTACAGAAATATTCAGGAAAGCTTCGGGGGTACCGGTTTTTTGAAATCGGTGAGCGAATATTTATCAAACCTTTCTGAAGAGCTAAGCAATATCGGGATTGCGCTGCAGAGTGGTACAAAAGCAAAATCCCTGAGGGATTTAGATAACGAACTTGATGCTCTTTTTGACGAGTACTTTGATTTACGGAATAAAAAATTAAATCCGGACACGCTCGAGGATTTTATGATTTTGAGGATTATACTGGTTAGGATTACAGACATCACAGACGAGATTAATACCATGTACAAAGTGTTTATGCAGGATCAAAAATTAGCCAAGAGTCTTTCTACCGGTCTAGACCTGCAGAAATTTGTCACCGCTGATGAAAAAATGAATTTCAAGGTACTTCGGAATAATATCTCACTGAAGTCTGGCCACTTCCGGCATTCAATCCGCATTACACTTGCACTGCTCATCGGATATCTTATTTCAAAACTGCATTTCCTGGGAATTGGCCATTCTTACTGGATTTTAATTACTACAGTCGCCATTCTGAAACCAGCCTATTCTACCACCAAGCATCGGAATCTTCTGCGTTTATACGGAACAGTAATAGGTGCGGTGCTGGCTTACATAATTCTTCTTACGGTTACCAGCAATACCGTATTATTTATCCTTCTTTTGCTGAGCATGATTCTGTGTTTCAGTTTTTTGAAGGCAAAATATTTCTGGGCGGTTCTGTTTATGACGATTTATATCTTTCTCACGTTCAACTTCTTGAATCCGGGAAATGTCAACAACATCTTCCGTGACAGGATTTTTGATACTGCGCTTGCCGGCGTTGTAGCTTTTGCGGTTTCATACTTTGTTCTGCCGGTTTGGGAACATACACAGAATTTGGATTTCATGAAGAAATCTGCAAAAAGCAATCTGAAATATTTTAAGGCTGCCATGGATTTTTTTAAAGACGAAAGCATTGGAATTCAGGATTATAAACTGAAGAGAAAAGATGCGATCATTGATTTGGCTAATCTTTCCGACAATTTCCAGCGAATGATTTCAGATCCGAAAAATCAGCAGAAAAAGATGGAACATGTACATCAGTTTGTGAATACCGCGCACCTTATTACCGCCTATATTGCTTCGTTTTCACAATATTCAAAAACAGCTAAAGATTACCCCGAAATCGATTTCGACAGCTGGACGCGAAAAATTTCAGCAGAACTTCTACGGACCAGTCTTATTCTCGAGCAGAAAAAATTCAACCGCACTATTGTTGAGGAAAGCAATCTGAAACCTGAAGATTCTGTGGGTAAACTGCTGGAAAAAAGAAAAAAGGAGATTTCCGAGACCGAAATTATAAACAGACGGGATCCCAACAGAATTACGCGCCTTACCGAGCTAAAAAATCTGAGCGAAATCCTGGAACTTATTTATGATGTTGCCAAAGAGCAGCGAAAAGGTGCTGAAAAATTAGACCCGGAACTTCAGTCTACAATCGTGAGACAGTAATTACCGAAAAATTCAACCCGCGCGCTGTAAAGATCAGAAACCGTTTCATCATGTACGCGACACACAATATTGAAAGGGAAATCGAGCCTGAAAGGTTTTACTTCGTAATGTTTTTTCAGAGACCAGTAATTGGAATGATGAATTTTGTATAAACTCTCTTTCAGCGACCAGATCACGGTAAGATAGGCAGTCTCCTTATCCGGTTCAATGAAACCAGCTTCTTCATCATGAAGAAATTTATGTTTAATCCTGATGATTTTCGGATGGAAAGGCTCTATATCAATCCCCACCTTATTTTTAGAAATTGCAAGCGCCGCAAACGGAAACGAATGGGTAATGGATATTTGGAAATCGGGAGGATCAAGATAAGGTTCTCTCCCATTGTATAGAATTTTATGTTCAGGCAGCTGTGATTTCAGGATTTTTCTTACCAGCAGCAATTCCTTAAGTTTCGTGGGATGATAATCCTTCACTTTCTCAAAATTTTCTTTCTCGAGCAGAAATTCCGGATCTAGTTCTTCATGCTCATCAAACTTCCAGAGAAGAATGGTGGCATTTTGATCAGAAAAATCTCGGTATAAAGGCATGTTTTGTGAAAAGGTTATCAGATTATGATTACAAAAGTAATTATTTTTAAGGCAAATATCGGGGTCATTTACAGTTCATTTATAAATCATACTCAATAAAAAAATCGGATAAAAAAGGCAGATTTTATTTCGGCGTTGGCAAGAACTTTGTGTTGTCTTTCTCAAATTACAAAATATGAACACACTAAAAATCGCTTTAGGCATCGCAGCCACAGCCGCCGGAGCATATGCCCTGAATAGGGTAAGAAAAAGACAATCACAAAACCAGTTTTCCGCATCAAACGGAACTTCCGGTAATTCAGAAGAAGATCAGGAAAAAGAAACTGTAAAACCCCAGAATCACTTTATAACCGATCCAATAACTGCTACAAAGCACAGTGATAATTTTACGCCGAATTATCAGGCTGCTGCTAAAAACGTTCAGTTTCACCAGAGAGGGGTGAGACACAGATAAAGATCAGGTAAAAGTTTAAGTTCTTCTAAAAGTAAGGCTGAAAACTTCGAGTTAAAATAGCGACGGTAATGGTCGCTATTTTTTATGGCTCCCACTCATCTTTTGGTTTATTGTAATTTTGCCGCACAAACCTTTATGCAATGAGCGAATTCGGCGACCACAGTAATATTAAAATATTTTCCACTTTCGGAGAACTTGCAAATACCAGCTTTTACGGAAGTAAAAATGCTTTTTGCTGGGAGCGGACTTTAGACGGAGATTTTTCTGAAATTGTAAGCAAACTGCGCCTTCAGGAAGACATTACCCACCTCTCAGAAGAAGACCTTCAACAACTGGAATTAACGGAAAAAGGAAATCTGGCAAGAGAAATTATCCTGAATGATTTAAAACTGCTTACCGACTGCGGAGCCCAGCCTTCACTTAATCTTTTGAAATGTTACGAACGTGATGACGAGTTCAATTTTATTTCAACCGACGTTTATTCTTTCCATGTAGACCGCTCGCCTATCGCTTCAGATACCTTTTTGTGCACGTATTATGGTACTTCAAGCGACATCTTGCCCAATGAGGATGCCATACAGAAAATCATGATTCCCGAGATCAGGGAAAAGCTCAGAAAGCTACATGATGGTCATGAAGATTCCTTTGAAACCTTTCTTACAGAAAACTTCTTTGATCTTCACTATCAGGCAAAGCCGGATGCTAACCCCATCAGTTTAGGAAACGGGCATATCTGGAGGCTGGCGGTAGACCATCCATTTCAGGAGGTTTTGCCATGTATTCACAGGGCTCCTGTCGAAAATAATCACGAATATCGTCTACTTCTGATCAGTTGAGAAGTTTCAGAAAATTACCACTTTACTTAGCCAGAAACCAATTTGACAGTCAAAAGAAAATTGCGTAATTTTGCAAAAATTTTTTCAATTAAAATGGAAACAACTACACAATACGTGCCTTACAAGGTAAAGGACATTTCCCTTGCAGAATGGGGCAGAAAAGAAATTAAATTAGCGGAAGCAGAAATGCCTGGTTTAATGGCCATCCGTGAAGAATACGGACCGTCTCAACCTTTAAAAGGCGCAAGAATTGCGGGTTGTCTTCACATGACGATTCAAACTGCCGTTCTTATCGAGACTTTAGTAGCGCTGGGAGCTGATGTTACCTGGTCTTCATGTAATATATTCTCGACTCAGGATCACGCTGCCGCAGCGATTGCCGCTGCAGGAATCCCGGTTTACGCATGGAAAGGAATGAATGAAGAAGAATTTGAGTGGTGTATCGAGCAGACCGTATTTTTCGGTGAAGACAGAAAGCCTCTGAACCTCATCCTGGACGACGGTGGAGATTTAACCAATCTTGTTTTCGATAAATATCCTGAATTGACAAAAGACATCAAAGGACTTTCAGAAGAAACTACTACAGGGGTTCACAGATTGTACGAAAGAATGGCGAACGGAACTTTAGTGATGCCGGCCATCAACGTCAACGATTCTGTAACCAAATCTAAATTCGATAACAAATACGGTTGTAGAGAATCTGCGGTAGACGCGATTAGAAGAGCAACAGATATTATGCTTGCTGGTAAAAGAGTGGTTGTTTGTGGTTATGGAGATGTTGGTAAAGGAACTGCAGCTTCTTTCCGAGGTGCAGGATCTATCGTAACTGTTACCGAAATCGACCCGATCTGTGCGCTTCAGGCTTCCATGGAAGGTTTTGAGGTAAAAAAACTTGAAAGCGTAGTAGATAATGCAGACATTATCATCACTACAACAGGAAACTTCAACATCGTTCGTGCTGAACATTTCGCCAAGATGAAAGATAAAACCATCGTTTGTAACATCGGTCATTTCGACAACGAAATCGATATGGCATGGTTGAATGAAACCTATGGTTCTACAAAATATGAAGTGAAACCACAGGTTGATGTTTATAACATCGAAGGCAAAGAAATCATTATTCTTGCGGAAGGCCGTTTGGTGAATCTGGGTTGTGCAACCGGCCACCCAAGTTTTGTGATGAGTAACTCATTCAGTAATCAGACTTTGGCTCAAATTGAACTTTGGACTAATGCTTCAGCTTATGGAAATGAGGTATATACATTACCGAAACATCTGGATGAAAAAGTAGCAGCTTTACACCTGAAAAAATTAGGTGTTGAACTTGAAACACTTTCACCTGAGCAGGCTAAATATATCGGTGTAAAAGTTGAAGGACCATTCAAACCTGAATATTACAGATACTAATTAGCGATTAGCGATTAGCGATTAGCGATTAGCGATTAGCGATTAGCGATTAGCGATTAGCGATTAGCGAAAATAAAACGCTTTGGAGTTTCCAAAGCGTTTTATTTTTTTAGGATTCTGAAAAGACAATGCTGAAAAGCTGATCATACTTATCCCCAAGCTTTCTTTTCAGCCGCTGTCGCGATTTCTTCACTGCATCCTGGGTGATCCCGAGAAGCGACGCAATTTCCGAAGAGCTAAAGCCCATTTTCTGCAGCAGAATAATCCTCAAATTTGCTGGCGTTATTTCGGGAAATTCAGTTTTCAGGGTTTGGTAAAAATCGGGATACTCCTTCTGGAATTCTCTCCTGAACATTTGCCAGTTTTGTTCGGTCATCAGGTGTGACTCAAGTATTTCATGAAGCTTACCATGTTCTTCTTCAAGATGCGAAGATCCCGAGTTTCTGATTTCCTCAATTTCACTGGTCAACTGCTGGATGTGAAAATTTTTCTTTTTCAGGTATTCGACCTGTGAGCGCAGGGTCTGTTGGGCACGTTCAAGCTTTTCTTCATACAGGACTTTTTCCTGTTCATGTGCGCCGATTCTGGCCTCAAAGATGGTTTGGCGTCTACCCTCCCTTTTTTTACTGTAAAAGAAATTGAAGAGGAGTAAGAACAGTCCAATTCCGGCTATTGCCAAAGCAATTTTCGTGATCAGCGATTCTCTTTTTAACTCTGCATCAGCTTTCTCGATTTGATAGCGGTATCTGGTTTTCTGCGCCATAAGTTTTGCCTGACTTAAGGCAAGATCTCCGTCTTTATATTTCAGAGAATCCTCCAGTATTTTCATTTTCCGCCGGGCTGCTAACTCTTCTACGGGTCTGTTCTGCTGAACGTAAATCTCAAGTTTAAGTTTAATGATTTCCAGTTCTGTATTTTGAAAATAGTGCTTTGTTTTAGCAATTACTTCGGCTTTTAGCGCGGCCTCTTCCGCTTCTTTCAGCTGATTGTCTTTTAGCAGCATTCTGGTCAAAACAGTATATGCAAACATGGTATTCTGATCTGCACCTAAATTTTCGGAAATACTGATATCTCTCTGCAACAACTGAATAGCCGCTTTTAAATTCCCCCGGACTTCCTGGATCCTGCCGAGATTTCCCAAAGTTTTAGCGTAGCGGATGTCGTCTTTAATATCTTTCGCTATAACAGATGCTTTACTAAAATAACTTTCGGCATTGGTATAATCGTGTGAAGCCATGTAATACAGACCAATATTGTCAAGAAATTCAGCGTAGTCGGAAGTATTGTTTTCTGTGAAATCCAAAGCCTTTTTGAGGTAAGAAATGGCTTCTGGGCTATCGCCAATAGTTCCCATGTAGTATCCTATTTTCTTAAAAGAATTACCCGGAAAGAGCATTTTATCAGGATTTATTTTTTCAATCTGGGAAGATGCATCCATAAATACGGGCAATGCACTGGTCATATCACGGTATTTGTAGAGATAATCACCATAGCAAAGCTCAGCCCAAATGATTATGGCGGGATCTTTAAGTTTTTTTGCTTTTTTAATGGAAGCTTTGAAGTGACGGTCTCCGGCTTTATTTAATCCATCGAATATATTGCTGTAACCCTTTCCTAATAGTGCATGGTATAATACCTGATCGACGACGGCCTTACTCATGGCAAGCTCAGTAAGCTTTTGTTTCAAAACCACAGTATCGCGACTTAAACTGGCGTTGTTTGAAATGATCTGCCAATGCTTGATTTTGTTTTCTAACGGATGTGAACTCACCGCCTGCGCGAAATGAAATCTACTTAGAAATAAGAGAAAAAAGAGAAAATAAAATTTTTTCATTAAGCGGGTATCGGGTGAGAAAGTTTAATAAGTTTAAAATGTCAAAAAATGCTAATAACTGACGTATTTATTATCGCATAAATTTATTAAAAAAAAGCAACTTTTAAATACTTATCAAACTTTGAATCACAAAAAGGGGTGTTTTCACTGTAATTATGTGTAATAATTTTAATAGATTTGCATTAACACAAAACACAACATGATGAAATTAAATTTAGTGCCAGGGTTCCTGGTCGCTTATGCATTCTGCTATGCGCAGATTGGCATAGGCCCAAACGTCACCACTTTCGATGATTCGGAAGTCTTAAAGATTGTTTCTGCCAATAAAGGCGTACTCCTTCCCAACATTTCTATCCCCAATCTAAGCAACGCGGCTCCTGTTGTAAATCCCGCTAATTCGCTTTTGGTGTACAATACGAACACCACGACCGGAAAGGGTTTTTACTTTTGGAGCAATAATAAATGGAATCCGTGTCTGGATACGGCCAACATTTATAAATACTTGGGTGTAGTCCGCTCGGAATCCGCTGTTTCAAGCGGAGGAGTCACAGACAGTACACCGGTAACCGGAGTATCCTACACCATGGGCGAGTCAGCCTCTGTACATGATTTTCAACTTATTCCCGGTCTCTCAAAAACCATTTCAGTTTACTCTCCTCAAAATACAGTTTCGGTTTCAGGAAGTGGTATTGTACAGGTAAATTCTGCAGCGTCAGAGAACACATTTATGTCATATTCAATTGCACTTTTTGTCGATTCTCAGTTAGCAGGTGTGCGAAACTTTCTAATTAACGGTAATGAAAACTGTCTGTACAATGACTTTAATGTTTATTTTAACATTAACAATGTAAGTGTTGGCAATCATCTGATCGAGCTAAGAGAAACCTTACGGGTTACAGAAGTTGCTACCCAAAGTATCGCATTTGGATCTAAACATTCAGCATGCAGCAACTTGAGTCCCCTGATGGACAAATCGATCATGACCGTACAAACTTCCGAAAAACCCTAAAAACACTTCGATGAAAAATTTATACTTATATATGCTGATGATAACCAGCATGCTTACTGCACAGGTGGGAATTAATACAAGAACTCCACACCCATCGGCCAGTTTAGACATTCGCTCCAGTAACAAAGGAGTTTCTTTTCCTAAAGTATTTTTACAGGGACGAAACGACATTACAGCAGTACCCAATCCCAAAGAATCACTCATTATCTATAATACTAACGGTTCTGTGGGTGGAAAAGAGGGATTTTACTATTGGGACGGAACAAAATGGGAATACCTTTTCACGGACATAAATCAGGAAAACCTGATGAACCAGATGAAATACTATTCTTCCAATTCTTCAACAGCATTTACATTTACCAGAAACTCACCCAATCAATTTTTAAGTTATTCGGCACATACCTCAGGTGAAACATTAAACACATCACAGTGGACTGTAATTCCTGCACTTACGAAATCGATCGTCATTGACAGACCACAGAATGATTTATTGCTGAATATCAATGGAATGTACCAGGCAAATAACGGTGCAGCGAACAATACTGGCGGTATTACCTCCACGATCGGATTTTTTGTTGATGACCAGCTCATCGATGTAAAACCGCTGTATCTAGACTTTCAGTCACCCTGCTCTTACAGGCAGTTTATGATCTACGGTATCGCTAATAATTTAACCCCGGGAAATCATACCGTGAAATTTGCCATAAGAAATATCTCTGCACCTAACATCAGCGGTCTAACTGTGACCTACGGAGGTCCGAATGCTTCTTGCAGTTCACTTTCAGGATTCGAAGCTGCCATGAGCAGTACAATAACAATCAACCAACCTTACACCTTTTAATTATGAAAACTTTATATCTCATACTTACATTTTGCCTGATGGGTTTGGTCAAAACAAACGCACAGGTTCTTATTGCCACAAATCCTACCATTGCAAATACACCTGATCCAAGTGCTGTACTTCACATCGCTGATGACAAAAGAGGTGTGCTATTTCCCGCAGTAGCTCTTACCAGCAACACCGACGTTGTAACGGTACCAACACCAGTGCAGGGATTACTTGTACAAAATACCACGACGAACAAACTCAATTTTTGGGATCAGGGTCAATGGAATCGGGCTTTCGAAATTGCAGACGGCTTAGCCATCATTAAACAAACAGAAAATACATCAGGAAACTCAACATCCAGTAGCACTATAACAGCATTTCCCTCTTCTATGCCTCTCTTTACCCTTAACAGCAGTACAACGGGTTGGACTAACCTTAATGCTGGTGCTACCATTACGATAACCAAGGCATCAAATACTAATTATATCATCACAGAAGGAATGGTTCAAATTAATAATGACGTGAATACAAATCAGGAATTTCAGTTTGCCATTGGTGTTTTTGTGAACGGACAGTTAAAATTGGCTAGTAAATATACTGCCATTGGTAAGAATTATATTTGTAACTGGAGAAAATTTAATCTTGCAGGAGTATTCAATGACTTGCCTATTGGTACCCATACGGTATCGATTTACGGCAGAAACTTACCTCGGATTACAACCGGATACAACGCAATAACATATGGAGGCAACACCAGCAATTGCTCAAATATTAATAATGATATGGCTCGAATTTTTGTAACAGCGCAGGTAACACAGTAAATGAAACGAAAGACTCAAAAACAAGCAACCTTACCAGCAGAAAACGAACAAGTATAATTAACTGAATTACAGTTGTTTAACAAGAAACTCATTATTTGTCCCCTATTTGTCCCCCTAGTTTTTTTGCTTTGAAAGGGCAGCTTTATATATTTGCAGTCCATTACGGAGCATCACAGTTATCAACTGAAACAACAACACAAATGCTGGAAAGAAAAATTCCGCTCCGAATGTAATTCTCCTCAGGTAAAACATCTGAGGAGTTTTAATTTATAATATTTTAAATTTGTTTTGAGGTTTTCTTACTTTTGTTGTTTAGATTACTGAGTATCTTTCAAAAATATCCAATGAAAAAAAATCTTGCCTTCTTTCTCCTACTTATTTTTTCTGCAATTACTGCTCAGGATAAACCCGCTTTCTGGGACGATATACAGCAGTTTAAAATCATGGACTCCCAAATACCTCCTCCACCAGGTGCAGTATTACTACTTGGAAGCTCGTCTTTTACAATGTGGAAAGATGTGAACGAATATTTTCCGGAACACGTTATTATCAATCGGGGCTTTGGAGGATCAGGACTGAACGATCTCAATTTTTATTCAAGCGAACTTCTAAAACCATATTTTCCCAAGCAAATTTTAATTTATTGTGGCGAGAATGATTTTGCGGCCAACGAAAATCTCAAACCACGGGAAGTTTTTAACCGATATAAACATTTTTACGCTGAGATTCGCAGGATTTATCCAAAGGTTCCGGTTGCGTACGTATCCATTAAACTATCGCCAAGCAGGGAAAATTTATGGCCGAAATTTACCGCCACTAATAGTCTGATTAAAAATTTCATGGACAGGAAGAGGAACGCCGAATACATCGACATTACGAAAGCGATGAACGGACCTGATGGAAAAGTGCGCAGAGATCTTTTTCTGCCCGACATGCTGCATCTAAAGCCGGAAGGTTACCAAATCTGGCAAAAAGAAATGGCTCCTTATCTTAAGAAGCCATAAATCAAAGCACGCGAGTGATTTAAAATTTAAAAAACTGCGGTTTATTTTTTCTTTCTTGCTTTTGCTTTAGCTTTCTGCTGGCCACGGTTTACACCTTTAGTTTTCGGAGGATTTCTTTTCGTTGGTCCGCCCCAGTTTTCTTTCCTGTTTTTATCCTTTTTTTCATGAAAAGCACCGCCGCCTTCTTCCAGCTTTACGGTGTGAGCATTTTTCATGATAATCTCGTCTTTTTCCGACGCAATTTTTACAGGATTGATTTTTACTTCTGAAGGGAAATCTATTATCGAAACAGCTTTGTCCATTAGGAGTTCAATATCAAGCAGCAGCGTTTCTTCTTTTTTGGTGATAAAGGAAACCGAAACTCCATTTTTGTCAGCACGTCCGGTTCTACCAATTCTGTGAATGTACTGCTCCGGAACTTCGGGAATTTCAAAATTAATAACGTGAGTAATGTCCGAAATATCCAGACCTCTCGCCATAATGTCGGTGGTAATTAAACCTCTTATTTCCTGTTTCTCAAAACTTCTCATCGCATTCAGACGGTAATTCTGGGATTTGTTAGAGTGAATCACATCGAATTCATCCGGAAAAAGTTCCTCGATTTTTGTAAAAAGATAATCTGCGTTCTTTTTATTATTGCAGAACACCAAAACTTTGGAGAAGTCCTCGTCAGTTTTCAGTAAATGCGCTAAAAGATTTATTTTAGTGTTGAAATTTTCAACTTTATATCCGAGCTGTTCAATCTTTTCAAGCGGAGTTCCCGATTTAGCAAGGGAAATTTCCATTGGATTTGCAAAATATTCATCCAGAACAGCATCTACTGCTTCAGTCATGGTCGCTGAAAAAAGAATATTCTGTCTTTTCTCCCTCATCATCGTGAAAATATTCGCCAGCTGAGCCTTGAATCCAAGATTCAGCATTTCATCGAATTCATCAACAATCAGCTTTTGAACTTCTTTCAGAGAGATGGCATTGTCGATCGCTAAATCCATGATTCTGCCTGGTGTTCCTATCAAAATATCGCAGCCGTCATCAAACATCAGTTTTTGCGTTTTGATGTTTACGCCACCGTAAATTCCAATGACACGGGCGGTAATATTTTGGGTAAGGTTCTTAACGATTTCAGTTACCTGCACCACCAACTCGCGCGTTGGTACAAGAATGACTACAGTAGGATTGCCGTTTTTGTTGTACTTCCATGTTTTTAAAACTGGCAGCAGATAAGCCAGCGTTTTTCCGGTTCCGGTCTGGGCAATACCCATCACGTCGCGGCCTGAAAGTATAGGTTTTAGGGACTTTTCCTGGATCGGTGTTGGTTCAAATAAATTTGAATCTGCCAGTACATCAAGAATTTTTTCCGGTAATTCGAAATCGGCAAAAGTGATTTTATCCATTTTGCAAAGATATGTTTTTTAGAGGATTAAATTATTTTGTAATTTGGATGGATGAAATGGCCTATATTTTTACTCCCAATTTTTCTTTTTTCGTGTTCAGATAAAAAAGAAAACAACACCACCGTATTAACTCCGGAACACGGCAAAACTGAAATAACAGAAAAGCTTCCGGAGGATGAAAACGCGGCATTAAGTTCCTGGATTGGCTATTACAAAGATACCAATCCCGATTTCAGTGCTGAAAAATTCGCTGTTTCTAATACTTCCCCAATCGCTTATTATCCAAGTAACGTAAAAGTGATGAATGAAAAAGGCTTTAACGAAATCTACAAACCGTTTTTCGTTTTTAACGAAAGTAAAACTCACTATATTGATTTCGACAGTTACCAGTGGAATATTGCTGCAGATGGCAGTGCAAGTTTTGAAGCAGACCAGGAGGTTGCTTTGGTTGACTATAAAAACAAAACAGCACAGCGCATCGCATTTTTTGGCCCCTCGTTCACTGTTGAAGAAGCGTATTGGAAAGGAGATTCCGTTGCTGTACTTCTTGGAAATTCTTATGAGAAAGTTCCATTTATGATGAAATATAATTTCAAAAAGAAAACCGTTGAAAATTTACAGTATCCGGACACCCTGAAATTCGATATTCCATATTCGAAGGTAAGACTGAGTAAATTCGGTATTAAAACAGAATAAAAAAAACGCTCAAATGAGCGTTTTTTTATAGAGCTTTAATTATTCCCACTCAATCGTAGCAGGCGGTTTGCTCGAAATATCGTAGGCAACACGGTTGATTCCCCGTACTTCATTGATGATTCTGTTCGAAACATTTTCTAGAAATTCCCACGGGAATTTGCTAAAAGTTGCCGTCATAAAATCGGTGGTATTCGCAGAACGCACCACAGCGGTATATTCATATGTTCTTTCATCGCCCATTACCCCTACAGATTTCACGGGAAGCAAAACCACAAACGCCTGAGAAACTGTTTCGTATAATTTATTTTTATAAAGTTCTTCGATAAAAATATCGTCGGCTTCCTGAAGGATCTTTACTTTTTCTTCATCTACTTCTCCCAAAATGCGGATTCCCAATCCCGGACCCGGAAACGGATGACGGTGTACCAAATGATGCGGAATACCCAACTCCTCGCCTACTTTTCTCACCTCATCTTTGAAAAGTTCTCTCAAAGGTTCCAGTAATTCAAAATCCATTTCTTCGGGAAGTCCGCCAACGTTGTGATGAGATTTAATGACTGCCGAAGGGCCTTTTACCGACTGGCTTTCAATAACGTCAGGATAAATTGTCCCCTGCGCCAGGAATTTAGCACCTTCGATTTTATGGGATTCTTCATCAAAAACGGCTACAAATTCGTTTCCGATGGCTTTTCTTTTTTCTTCAGGATCTGAAATGCCCTTTAACTTTGTTAAAAACCTTTCGGAAGCGTCAATAAGTTTAATTTTTAGATGGAAATGTTCGCCGTAATTCTTCATAACTTTTTCGGCTTCTTCTTTTCTTAATAGGCCTGTATCAACAAAAATACACTGCAGCTGATCACCAATTGCTTTATGAATTAAAACGGCAGCTACCGAGGAATCCACCCCGCCGGAAAGTCCCAAAATTACTTTTTGGTCACCTACTTTTTCTTTGATTTCAGCAACAGTTTTATCAATATAATTGGTGAGTTTCCAGTTTTTGGGGGCTTTACAGATATTAAAAACAAAGTTATCGATCATCCTTGAACCTTCTTCAGTATGTGAAACTTCCGGATGGAACTGCACACAATAGATTTTCTTCGGTTCGTTGGAAATGGCAGAGATAACATCAGTCATTCCGTTAACTGCAAAACCTTCAGGAACCGTTTCCACTTCATCAAAGTGACTCATCCAAACGGTAGAAAACCGGCTAACTCCGGAAAGAAGTGCATTGGATTTCTGGATTTGAAGTTTTGCTTTTCCGTATTCGCCTTTTTCACCTTTCTTCACTTTACCACCCATCAAATGAGTGGTCAACTGCATGCCGTAGCAGATTCCCAATACGGGAATTCCTTTTTCGAAAAGTGCTTTGTCGACTAAATGTGCGTTTTCAGCATTTACCGAACTTGGGCCGCCTGATAAAATGATTCCGGAAGGATTACGAGACATAATCTCATATAAAGGAGTATCGAACGGAAGAACCTCGGAATAGACGCCGAGTTCTCGGATCCGTCTTGCAATGAGTTGGTTATATTGTGACCCAAAGTCGAGAATGATGATGCCGTTATTCATGTATGATTTTACTTTTTATTTTTTAATGACTGTTCTTTAAATTATAAGGAAAAGAACGTTTTATGAATGAATTTATTGTCTTTTTTTGCCGGGTCTCCACTAGCCCCGATTGCAGAGAAAATCCTTTTATTTGGTTGCGGCGGCTCCGCCGCCGCAACCAAATAAAAGATTGTAACGGAAAGCGGGAAACAGCTCCAAAGAGCAACCCAACTAAAAAAAGAGCGTGAATATTCACGCTCTTTCTATATTAAAATTTACCGATATCGTCTCTGTAAGTTTCGTAATCGAAGCTGATGGTTTTGGCATCTTCGTAAACCAGCTTTCTTGCGTGGTCATAAGTGTCGGCTGTAGCCACCAAACTTAAAACCCGCCCGCCGGCAGTCACAATTTTGTCGCCTGTCTTTTTAGCGCCGGCGAAAAGAACCTGACTGTTTTTAACTTTATCCAGATTTCTGATCTCAAAACCTGTTTCTATTTTTCGTGGATATCCGCCGGAGCACATAACAAGACAAACAGCTTTTTCATTTTTGAATTTGAGCTCGACATCTTTACCTTCTAAGCAATCCGTAATGACATCGAAAAGTTTGTTTTCCATAAGTGGCAGAATCACCTGTGTTTCAGGATCGCCCATTCTCATGTTATATTCCAGAAGGAAAGTCCCGTCCGCAGTCACCATCAATCCAAAGAAAATAAATCCTTTGAAATGAATATTTGCTGCACTGAAACCCGCCAAAGTAGGCTCAAGGATATTTTTTTCGAAATCATTATAATGTTCTGCAGTAAATTCAGGGCTAGGTGCTACACTTCCCATTCCTCCGGTGTTTGGACCTGTGTCGCCATTTCCGGCTTTTTTGTAATCCTTTACCGGAATACAAGGGAATAATTTTGTACCGTTTGAAAATGCAATGATTGATGCTTCAAAACCTTTCAGATACTCTTCGATCACCAACTGAATTCCGGCGTCCCCGTAAACTCTGTCGATCATAAATTTATGAATGGTAGATTCTGCTTCTGCAAGATTCTCAGCAATTACAACACCTTTTCCGCCTGCAAGTCCGCTTGCTTTAATAACAATCGGGAATTTCTGTTTTCTTACATATTCAACTGCATCGTGATAAGCATCAAAAACAACTGCTTTGGCAGTTTTAATGTTATTGGTCTGCATGAATTTTTTAGAAAAAGCTTTACTTCCTTCCAGTTCTGCAGCTCTTTTACCGGGGCCAAAAATTTTCAGGTCATGTTTCTTAAATTCATCTACAATTCCTTCTACCAAAGGGGCCTCCGGACCAACAACCGTAAGATCAATTCTTTCTTTGATTGCGAAATCCCTTAATCCTTCCACACTGTCTTCATACACATTCTGGCCCAATTGTCCTGTTGTTACAGTGCCTTTTGCAAAGTATAGTTTAGAAATTCTGCTGTCGTCTTTCAGCTTTAGTGCGAGCGCAGATTCACGGGCTCCATTTCCTACGATTAATATTTTCATAAAAGTTTATTTAATGTTTGTATTCTCAAAATTACTAATTTGATGATGAATTTCAAATGTGCAGCGAGAAAAGTTTCTTAATTAACAGTTAAATCCGTATCTCAATTCAGCGACTGAGATGGACTTGGAATTGCTTAATGCAAAAAGTGGCGCATTCTTGTAAACATCATCGGAATTCCATGCTCATTCGCTGCTTCAATGCTTTCTTCATCTCTCATACTGCCACCTGGCTGGATGATTGCTTTGATTCCTTCTTTTGCGCAGAAATCTACTACATCCCTAAACGGGAAGAACGCATCAGAAGCTAAAACCAGATCGCCGGAGAATTTTTCCCTAGCTCTTTCTACTGCATGTTGCGTAGCCCAGATTCTGTTTACCTGTCCGCCGCCAATTCCCAGAGCCTGAAATCCATTGGAAACCACAATCGCATTTGATTTAACGTATTTTACCACGCGCTGTGCAAATAAAAGTGCTTTTTCCTGTTCTGCTGAAGGTTTAAAAACGGTTACGGTTTCTATATTTTCAGAAAACTGATTATCGTTATCCTGAACCAGAATTCCTCCATCAATTTTCACCCAGGTTTGTCTGTCGGAAACCGGATTTTTAATTTTAATAATTCTGAGATTCTTTTTCTTTTTTAAGATTTCGAGCGCATCGTCATCAAAATCCGGAGCCATTACGATTTCAAGGAAAGTTTTATTGAGTTCCTCTGCGGTTGCAGCATCTACTTTAAAATTCATCCCAATAATCCCGCCAAAGATGGAAACCGGATCGCATTCAAAAGTTTTTGTGTAAGTTTCAAGTGCTGAGCTGCCCACCGCCACGCCGCACGGCGTAGAATGTTTCACGGCGCAACAGGCCATTTCGTCTTTGAATTCACTGACGACCTTCCAGCATAAATCCATATCGCGAAGGTTATTGAAGGAAAGTTCTTTGCCGCCGAGAATCTCAAAATCTTTCATCGCACCGTTTTCCGTTGTGGAAGCGTAATACGCCGCCGACTGGTGTGGATTTTCGCCGTATCTCAGGTCTGAAACTTTTTTATAGGATGCATTTAGATATTGCGGATAATCTTCATCGAGCAGCATTTTAGAAATGGCTCCGTCGTAAGCAGACGTAAGATTAAAAACTTTTCCGGCAAGTTTCTTACGGGTTTCTAAAGTCGTGTCGCCGTTTTCAGTAATTTCCTGCTGAACTTTTGCATAATCTTCAACTTCAGTAATCACGGTTACAGCATTGAAATTTTTAGCTCCGGATCTTAGCATCGAAGGTCCGCCAATATCGATAAATTCTACTTTTTCATTCAACGAAATATCAGCGTTGGCATTTTCGAAGAAAGGATAAAGATTAACAATTACCATATCGATCAGGCCAATACCGTGTTCCTGAACAGTTTTCATGTGTTCTTCGCTGTTGCGGACTGCCAGAAGGCCGCCGTGAACTTTTGGATGAAGCGTCTTAACTCTTCCGTCCAACATTTCGGGGAATTCTGTAACTTCATCAATCTGAATCGGGTGCAAACCTGCGTTTTTTAGATGTTTGAACGTGCCGCCGGTGGAAATCAGTTCATAGTTTTTTTCTTCTAAAAACTTTGCAAAATCGGTGAGTCCGGATTTATCGGAAACAGAGATCAGTGCTCTTTTTTTTGACATTTTCTTTCTTTTTACTTTTTATTAGATCTGTTATTTACCTTCAATAATCCTTTAAAACCATATTGATGGCTTCAGGGAAAATGCTGTATTCGACTTCATGGACTTTATCCGCCAAACTTTCTACTGTTTCATTGGGCGAAATTTCAAAAGATTTCTGCAGAATTATTTTTCCTTCATCAATTCCTGACGTGACGAAATGAACCGTTGCGCCACTTTCTTTTTCACCGGTTTTTAAAACCGCCTCATGTACATGATGTCCCCACATTCCTTTGCCGCCGAATTTCGGAAGTAAAGCCGGATGGATATTGATGATTTTTCCCGGAAAACGCTCACAGAACTCTTTATTTAAAATTGATAAAAATCCTGCCAGAACAATGAGATCAGTGTTTTCGGGTAGAACATCAGCCAGCTTTTCGGAGAAATCTTTTCCCCGTTTTATGATTACATTCCTAATTCCATGCCTTTCTGCGCGCTGCAATCCGAAACATTCCCGGTCTGCAACCACTAACGAAATTTCAGCATTTGGAATTTCTCCGGTTCCAATGCAGTCGATGATTCTCTGCAGATTTGTGCCGCCTCCTGAAACCAAAATAACCATACTTTTCATGGAAATTCTGCAGCTATTAATTCAAAATGATTTTCTCTGTACCTTCCGTGATTTCACCCATTTCGTAGGCATCATCAAGAAGATCTAAAACTTTTTCTGCGTGTTTTGCGTCCACCACGATGACCATTCCTACGCCCATATTGAAAGTTCCGAACATTTCCATTCGATCAATATTTCCTCTTTTCTCTAGTTCCAGCATCACGGTTGGGATTTTAATTTTTGAGGTATCAATATCAGCACATAATCCTTCACCCAGGATTCGCGGAACATTTTCTATAAGACCTCCCCCTGTGATGTGTGCGATTCCGGAAACTTCAATTTCTTCCAGTAATCTGTGAATTGGCTTATAATAAAGTCTTGTAGGCACAAGAAGTGTTTCGTAAAGTGGTTTACCTTCAAATTCTTCATTAAAATCGGGAAAGATTTTTCTTACCAAAGAAAATCCGTTGCTGTGAAAACCGGAACTTGGCAATGCAATGATTTTGTGTCCGGCTTTAATTTTTGAACCGTCGATAATTTCATCTTTTTCCACGATGCCGACACAGAATCCTGCCACATCGTAATCACCAGGTTTGTACATTCCCGGCATCTCTGCTGTTTCACCGCCAATAAGTGCACACTCGTTGTCTTTGCAGGCATTTACCATACCCATCACAATTTCCGCAGCAATTTCGGAATCAAGTTTTCCGCAAGCTAAATAATCAAGGAAGAAAAGCGGTTTTGCGCCATGACACAAAATATCGTTCGCACACATTGCAAAACAGTCAACCCCAATGGAATCATATTTTTTAGAATCCAGGGCAACCTTCAGTTTTGTACCGACACCATCTGTGCCGCTTACCAACACAGGATTTTTATAACCTGCAATTTGGTAAAACGCACCGAAACTTCCCAGGTTGTTCAGTACATTTTTGTTATGGGTTTCAGCAACCGCATTCTTAATTTTATCAACGGTTTTGTAGCCTTCTTCTTTGTCGACACCGGCGGATTTATACGTATTGCTCATGATTTTATTTACTATTTGCGGTTTGGAATTAAGTGATAAAAAAAGCCGACAGTCATTCAGACGTCGGCTCACTATTATTTTATTTCGGCGAAGATTCCACTTCCAAAATTTTGGAATTTTTCTTTTGGGGAATGTAATCTTTGCGGTTTCAACTTTAAAAATTTTGTTCTGCGAAAATAAGATTTTAAAATGAATTTAGAAAATCATAAGAAAAAAATCCTGGTTTAGCACACAGCGAAACATTGTATATTGATCCAATTACTTACTTTTGTTTCAATTAAAATTATAAACTATGGCTTCAGGTTTTTTTGCGATTCTGGATGATATTGCAGCTTTGATGGATGATGTAGCAGTAACTGCAAAATTAGCAACCCAGAAAACGGCGGGGATTTTGGGAGATGATCTTGCCGTAAATGCAGAGAAGGCAACCGGTTTTCTTGAATCGCGCGAAGTTCCCGTCTTAATGAAAATTATGAAGGGTTCTTTTGTGAATAAACTCATTATTGTTCCTGCAGTGTTTTTGCTGCAATGGCTGTATGAGCCGGCGATTACCATCATTCTGATTTTTGGCGGATTTTATCTGGCTTATGAAGGCATTGAAAAAATTATTGAATATTTATTTCACCGAAGTAAGAAAGGGCACGAAGTAATCGATGAGGCTAATGCAACAACAGAAAACGGCGCAGATCTTGAAAAATCTAAAATAAAGTCAGCTGTCACCACAGATTTTATCCTTTCCCTCGAAATTGTAATTATTGCGCTTGCTTCGGCAAAAGCAGGTTACGAAGCATTAAAATCGCAGTTCAATCCATTGCTTGTAGAAATTGTAACGGTTTCAATCGTAGCCATTATTGCTACCGTGGGCGTGTACGGAATTGTTGCCTTAATTGTTCGCATGGACGATGCGGGCTACAAACTCATTAAAAAATCAAAGACGGAAAAAGGTTTTCTGGTTACGCTGGGGAATTTTCTGGTAAATGCTTTGCCGTGGGTGATCAAAGGCTTGGGTGTTGTAGGTACTGTTGCTTTAATTTTGGTTGCTGGCGGGATTTTCGTGCACAATATTGAGTGGCTACACCATCATTTTCTGCCGAATCTGAATTCTATTTTACGGGAAGCTTTGGCGGGAATTATTGGCGGTATCGTTGCACTTCCTGTTTTTAAACTGGGAAGCAAGGCTTTTTCGATGATTAAAAAATAACAGAACTTAAAAATTTCTAATAAAAAAAGCGGACTATAAAGTCCGCTTTTTCTGTTTTAAACTTATTTTTCAGGAGAATTTCAGGTTTACTTTCTGAACTTTTTCTTTAAGTTCCTCAAGTTTTTCTTCATTAACAATTCCTTTTTCAGCATCAAAATATTCGCTGAATTTGGGAAGCGAAAAAATCTCAAGCACTTCAGCACCGTCAAAAGGAAAACGTTTCTCAGCAATTTCCAGCACACTTGCGCCGCCGCGGCCTCCGTCAGAAGTTGCCATAAGAAACATCGGTTTTCCGCCAAAAATTTTTCTGCCTTTAATTCTAGAAATCCAATCCATGAGATTTTTAAAAACTGCCGGGAAATTTCCGTTGTTTTCCGGAGTGGATAAAAGGATCAGGTCACATTCATCAATTTTAGCAGCAAAATCGAGGGCTTTTTGCAGAGTTCCGCCGGCAAGTTCAATTTCACGTTTGTAGATGGGCATCTCAAAATCATTCAGATCAAGGATTTCAACTTCATCATCCGGGAAAAATGTGGACGCAAAAGTGACCAGTTTTTTATTGATCGAAACAGTGGAATTGCTTCCGGCAAAAGCTAATATTTTCATAGTTTGAATTTAATTTGTTATTCAAATTTAATGCATTTAATTATAATTGCATGGGAACTTCCATCAGTAAAACTTCTGAAGCTTCAAGAGCTTCCAGCGTAAAAGATTCAGTTTCCCAGATTCCAAAACCGTCTCTGGTTCCGAGGGTTTGGTCGCCAATTTTTGCGGAGCCCTTTAAAACAAAAACATAAACTCCGTTTTTGGCGTCGTGAATTCTGTATTCTTTGGCGTTGCCTTTTTCAAATTTTGCCAGATTAAACCATGCATTCTGATGAATCCAAACTCCTTCATCATCAGGATTTGGTGATAGAATCTGCTGAAAATCGTTGATCTTCTCATTTTCTTTAATGCTGATCTGGTCGTAACGCGGCGTAACATTCATTTTATTCGGAATGACCCAAATCTGTAAAAATTTCACGAGTCCGTCTTTGTTTTTGTTGTATTCGCTGTGCTGAACTCCGGTTCCGGCGCTCATGACCTGAATTTCTCCATTTCTGATCACCGCGGTAGTTCCCATGGAATCTTTATGTTCCAAATCGCCTTCCAGAGGAATAGAAATAATTTCCATATCGCGGTGCGGATGCGTACCGAAACCCATTCCGGAAGCGACCTGATCGTCATTCAAAACCCGTAAAACCCCGAAACTCATTCTTTCCGGATTGTAGTAATTGGCGAAACTGAAAGTGTGATGGGATTTCAACCAGCCATGATCGGCGAAACCTCTGGTGTCTGCTTTATGATAAACTGTTTTCATTTTTTTGATTGTTTTAGTGATTTAATAGTACAAATTTAGAGTATTAGGACTCTATAAACATTGATTTAAGATAAGTTCATGATGTGATAAACCTGACCATCTAAACCTCATACGGCTGTTTTCTTTTGAGTATGGTGTGTGAGCGCAGAAAATATTGATTACGAACGCAAGAATGTTGTTTCGTTACGCGAGAATGTTACTTCGTTATGCAAGAATGTTGTTTTGTTATGCAAGAATGTTGTTTCGTTATGCAAGAATGTTACTTCGTAAGACAAGAATGTTAGTTCGTTATGCAAGAATGTTGTTTCGTTAGGCAAGAATGTTACTTCGTAAGACAAGAATGTTAGTTCGTTAGGCAAGAATGTTGTTTCGTTAGGCAAGAATGTTACTTCGTTATGCAAGAATGTTACTTCGTAAGACAAGAATGTTAGTTACGGGAGCAAGAATGTTACCTGCGGTGACAAGAATTGAACTTTCGGAAGCAGGAATGTTAGTTACGGAGGCGAAAATGTGGTTTTGTCAGGCAAGAATGTAAATTTCAGGATTGAGATTCATTTGAAAAAGCACAAAGAAAAATCCTTAAAGTTTTTGAGGCCTTAAGGATTTTAGATTTATGTTTTTATTGTAGAATCTGCCGACTTTGCGGGACTTTGATTAAAAATGAACCTGCTGGATTTCTTCCTCGAGTTCTTTTTCTGATTCTTTGCCTTCGCCTTTAATGAGGAACATGGTTACGGCTGATGCGATGATTAAACATACACCGCCAACTACAACGTAATCGATGGCCATGTTTCCAAAAAGATTTTTCACAATCGGTCCGCCGAAAATACCGTTAACGATTTGTGGCATTACAATAAAGAAGTTGAAAATTCCCATATAAACGCCCATTTTTCTTTGTGGAATCGCATCAATAAGCATCGCATAAGGCATTGCCAGAATACTCGCCCAAGCGAATCCAAGACCGATCATTGAGATCCAAAGCATGCCGGTATCTTTAATGAAAAACATGGAAATTAGTCCCAATCCTCCGGAAAAGAGTGCCAAAGCATGAGTCTGTTTTTTACCGATCGCTTTAGCAATTGGAGTTAAAAGAAATGCAAACGGAATCGCAAATAAATTATAGAGACCAAATAAATGTCCGGTTAAATCACCTGCCTTATTAAATTCTGCAGAGGTAGTATCATCCGGTGCAAGTCCGAAATGGTGAGTCGCTAAAGCACTTGTGGTAAATACCCACATGGTAAAAAGAGCAAACCAGGAGAAAAACTGCACTGCACCCAATTTTTTCATCAGTGAAGGAATCTTCGCAAAATCCTTAAACATATCTGAAAACTTAGAACTGTGTTCTGCTGCTTCGTCGCGGCCCTCAAATTCTGCAAATTCTTTTGGAGAATATTCTTTGGTGGTAAAGATGGTGTATAAAATGGAGGCAATTAAAACCGCTGCGCCCACATAAAATGCGTAAATCACATTATCTGCCACATAACC
Organism: Chryseobacterium sp. HSC-36S06; assembly: GCF_024171485.1. Lineage (GTDB taxonomy): Bacteria > Bacteroidota > Bacteroidia > Flavobacteriales > Weeksellaceae > Kaistella. The sequence continues at coordinate 1,129,171 of NZ_JALJZX010000001.1, read as the reverse complement.
TTCGGGTGCGACATTGGATACGCCCATTTTGGTAAGCCAGTTCGGCATTTCTGAACCGATAACGGCTCCGACTCCGATTAAGATGGTCTGGATGGAGAAACCAAGCGTTCCCTGATGTTTCGGCAGCATATCCCCGACCAATGCACGGAACGGTTCCATGGCGATATTGACGGAAAAATCCATCATGGCTAAGAAGATTACGGCCAGCAATAAAACGTTGGCTGCGATTAAATGGGTTACTGATGCGGCGTTGGGTAAAAGAACCAATCCGATTGCGCAAAGCACTGCGCCAATGAGGAAATACGGTTTTCTTCTGCCGAGCGGGCTCCAGGTATTATCGCCCATGTGTCCGATAATTGGCTGCACAATGAGGCCCGTAATTGGTGCTACCAGCCAGAACCAGGAAAGTTCGTGAACATCTGCTCCCAGGTTTGCAAGGATTCTACTCGCGTTTCCGTTCTGCAGTCCAAATGCCATCTGGATTCCCAAAAACCCCATACTCATGTTGATGATTTGGGCGATACTGAGATTCGGTTTTATTTTTTTAGCCATAATTTATTGTAATGAAGTCAATATGAATTTTTATTTTTTCCTGAATTCTAAAATCATTCCGTCCTCGATGGGAGCTTTCATTTTGGTAACCTCATCGATGATATCATTCGGAACTGTGGTGGATAAAACATACTGTCTGATTTTCCACTTACCGCCAATCTTTTCGAGGACGCCGGAGCCGCGGCAGATTTTCATCTGGGTATCGAGAATTTCATCGAACCAGGCGTAAGTTCCGTCTTTGCTGAAAGTGATATTTCTTTTCAGCGAGGTGAAATTCCAGGCTTTGCCTTTATCGAAAAACGGCTTTGCCCAAACCATGAACTCTTTTTTATTCCAGACTTCGGTGGCATCGGTACCGATGAATGTAGATTCTTCCGCGTAGAGATCGAAATAATTTTTGTAATCTGCCGCAGCAGCGAACGCATTAAGATCATCAAGAACTTTGCTGATGTTTTTCTTTTGAACGTTTTCGTAGAAGCCTTTGGTTTGGGCATGAAGGTTTACCGAGAAAGCAAAAAGGAGCAGTACGATTCCAAGAAAAGTTGTTTTTTTCATCTCAATAATTTTTAAAGGTGCTTATTAATTAAGTTCTAAAATTAAAGAAGATTTTCCTGAAACCGTCAATTTATTTTTCGAAGTCACCACAAAATCTTTTCCGGAAATAATATCCTTTCCCGTAGAAACTCCTTCTAATGATTCGGCAAAGCGGCTCAGATCGAAAGTTTGCTCCTTCTCGCTGTTGTTGATTACGACCATTACTTTTTCATTGATGGCGTTCTTTTTAGACAATTCACGACTTGTCCCAACCGGCTCGTTGTAACGGAAATAAACATACACCTTGTCTTTCGGCATGTAATGTTTTGTTTTTCCGGTGTGGATCACGTCTTTGCCTTTTCTCCAGGTTAAAACTTTCTGGGTAAAATCATGGAAATCTTTCTGTTCTGCAGTTTGGGTTGCAGGGTTGAAAGCATTTTGTGGATCACCTTTCCAGCCACCTGGAAAATCACGTCGGATATCGGCGTCGCCCTTCGATTTTTCACCTCTCATCCCAATCTCAGAGCCGTAATAAATCTGCGGTATTCCGCGCACGGTGGAAATCAATGTCATAGCCATTTTGTAATAGCGCGAATCTCCGTTGAAGATTTCGTTTAATCTTTCTGTATCGTGATTTTCGAAAAATACCAGAATATTGTTGATGTCGGGATACAGGAAATCGTTGCCGAAGGAATTGTAAATTTTGATCATTCCTTTGTCCCAGCTCTCCTCTTCTTTCAAAGCTGAGGGAAGATCTGTATAGAGCGTAAAATCCATCACTGACGGAAGATTGGAGTTGTAACCGTCAATCTCACCGATTTTAGAATCTTTCTGCCAGTACGAAACGTGCGCCGGATTATACATCCAGGCTTCGCCGACAATATTAAATTTCGGATATTCGTCTGTAATTGCTTTTGCCCATTTTGCCATCGCTACTTTGTCGTTGTACGGATAAGTATCAACGCGTAAACCGCCGAGTTCAGCATATTCAATCCACCAGATGGCATTTTGGGTTAAATATTTTAGAACTAAAGGATTGCTTTGATTTAAATCCGGCATTGTGGTATCAAACCAACCGTTTAACGCTTCCTGTTTATCGATTTCAGCAACATTGGTGTCGAACTGTGAAGTGGTTCTGTAGTTGGAACGTTTGAAACCGTACTTTCCTTCACCATCCGCGAACTGATGAATCCAGTCTTTTGTTGGTAAATCCTGAATGAGCCAGTGCGAAATTCCCCAGTGATTCGTCACATAATCCTGAATAAGCATCATGCCGCGTTTCTGAAGTTCGCGCGAAAGTTCCAGATATTCTTCGTTGGTTCCGTAACGGCCGTCGATTTTGTATAAATCGGTCTGCGCGTAACCGTGATACGAGGTCTGTTTTTCATTGTCTTCGTTTGCAGGAGTTAACCAAAGTGCTGTTGCGCCAAGGTTTTTCAAATAATCCAGGTTATTAATGATTCCGCGAAGATCGCCGCCATGTCTTCCGTTTGGTGCGTTTCGGTTGAGTTTGTCGGTGAGGTTTTTCTGGGAATCATTGGATTCGTCACCGTTTGCAAAACGGTCCGGCATAATGAGATACATTACGTCTTTTGAAGTGAATGAATTTCTATCGGCTGAACCGGGTTTTCTGTTCTTCAGTTCGTAATTGTAAGAATATCTTACTTTATTCTTTTCTTTAAAATTAATCTTAAAGGAAGAAGTGTTGATTTCATCGGTATTTACCGTGATGAAAACGTAGTTTGGGTTTTCGGTTTTCGTAAGGTCTTTGACCTGAATACTATTGGATAATTCTACCGAATATTTTGAAATGTCTTTTCCGTACACCAGAATTTGGAGTTCCGGATTCTTCATTCCTTTCCACCAGAAGGCGGGTTCTACTTTCTGGATTTGGGCAAAGCCGAAGAGGGAAATGAACAGAAAAAGTGCTGATAATTTTTTCATAATAATTAGTTTTAGAAAGAACCTTGACAAGATTTAAAACCTTGACAAGGTAAAATTTTGATGGCGCGAGCGAAGCGAGCGCCAATTTCCAGTATTTTGTAACTAGCCCCGATGGAAGCGGCATCCTTTTTTGGTGATTTTCGCGGGAGCGAAATCACCAAAAAAGATACAGCGGACAGCGGGATAAAGCTTCAAATAAAAAAATAAAAAAGGCTTTTTGACACTGTCAAAAAGCCCCTAAAATTATTTTACAGGCTTCACTGAAATCGCATAACCGCCACTTCTAGCGAGTTTCATAGGCAATTTCGATTTGCTAGTAACCGTCTTTTTGTAAATCTTATACGATTGCGGATTGTTGATGTAATCTGCATCGTCGCCATCGGCATATACAGTGGCTTCGTACTTCTTACCTTTTGGCAGGAAGGAGAAATCTACGGTGTAATTTCTTGCGTTTTCATCGGTAATTCCGCCTACATACCACTCATCTTTGCCTTTTGCTTTTCTGGCTGTGTGGATATAATCGCCAGGTTCTGCTGAAAGAATTTTGGTATCATCCCAATCTACCGCAACGTCCTTGATGAACTGGAACGCATCTAAATGTTTCGCGTAATTTTCAGGCAAATCTGCCGCCATCTGGAGCGGAGAATACATCACTACATACAGTGCCATTTGCTTTACCAACGTGGTTTTCACGAATCTTGTGTCGCCGGGGAAATAATAATCGAGTTTGGTCTGGAAGATTCCCGGCGTGTAATCCATAGGGCCGCCCATAAATCTGGTGAACGGAAGAATGGTCTGATGATCCGGATTATTTCCGCCAAATGCTTCGAATTCTGTTCCACGCGCGGCTTCAGCGGCGATCCAGTTCGGATAGGTTCTGCTTAAACCTGTAGGACGAACAGATTCGTGAGAATTGACCATGATTTTATACTCGTTGGCCTTCTCTGCGATTCTTAAATAATGGTTAATCGTCCACTGTGAGTAATGATGTTCGCCACGGGGAATAATATTCCCAACATAACCGGTTTTCACAGACGGATAATCGTATTTGTTCATCAGCTGGAAAGCTTTGTCGGCCCATCTTTCGTAGTTGGTGGCCGAGCCGGAAGTTTCGTGGTGCATCATGAGTTTCATTCCTTTTGAATGCGCGTATTCGTTCAGCATTTTAATGTCGAAATCCGGATAAGGCGTGATGAAATCGAAAACAAATTCTTTGCTGTGGCCGAACCAGTCTTCCCAGCCTGTGTTCCAGCCTTCGATGAGCAATGCGTCGAAACCGTGTGCTGAAGCGAAATCGATGTACTCTTTGACTTTGGTGTTATTTGCTGCGTGTTTTCCGTTCGGCGTCAGTTTAGAAAAATCAGTTTTCCCGATGTGAACATTATTAGCGGTTGAATACGACCAGTTCGATTTTCCTATGATCATTTCCCACCAAACACCCATGTATTTCGTGGGCTTGATGTAAGAAGTGTCCGTGTACTGCGTAGGTTCGTTCAGATTGAAAATCATTTTCGAATCTAAAACCTCTTCCGCTTTTGGCGAAACGATAATGGTTCTCCAAGGCGAAACCGCGGGCGTCTGGATATACCCTTTCGCGCCCTGTCCATCCGGTGTTAAATGTGTTTTGAATTTAAAATTTTCTGCATCAAGTTCTAAATTTGAAGCCGGATAATTGATAACAGCAGCCTCCGCAATATTCACATAAAGCTGATCTTTGCCTTCTTTTTTCAGCATTAAAGGCGTCTGAACTGCATTTTTAATTAAAGTCTGCGAAGCGTTTCCGTCGTACGAAGTGGGCCATTTTGCCGGAATTTCGGAAAGATTTGAGGTTTGAGTCTGATATTCCTGAGAATCGTAATCGCCCGCTAGCCACCAGGCTTTCATATCGGTTGGAAGATCGATTTCGGAATCTTCTTCTTTGATGATGAAATAATTGAGATTTTTCTGCTCGGGAAATTCATATCTGAAACCTAACCCATCATTAAACAACCTGAATTTAAGGATAATATGTCGGTCGTTTGCATCCTGATTTAAAGTTACAGCCAGTTCGTTATAATGATTGATGTAGGATTTTTTCTCACCCATAATCGGATCCCAGGATTCGTTTTTGGAATCGAATTTTTCGCCGGTTTTCGTAAAACCACTGTCGAGGTTTTTTCCTTTCTGGTCCTTATTTTCGATTTCGGAAGCAAACTGAATGTCGCCATCTCTTAAAAGTCTCAACCCCAATTTCGAATCTTCAACAACGGTTTTTCCCTTATATTTCAGATTGTAAAACGGAACTCCGCTTTTCAGCTGAAAATTCATTTCAAATTTACCGTCAGGAGATTTCAGAGACTGTGCGTTAAGCGCGAAACTTCCCATCAACAGGAAAAGCGCAGATATTTTTATGTTTTTCATACGATAATTTTCGAATCAATAAATTTAGAGAAAATGATAGTAATAACCAACTTTTTGAGCAATCAATTGACCTTTAAAAACAAAAAAACTGCTGCTAAAAAGCAACAGTTTTTTTAAAAATTCCGGGGAATTAAATTTATTGAGGGGTAACTTTATAAATTCCCAGTTTTATGTTAGCGGTAATCACATAGGTATTTCCACCTCCATTGTATTGGATGTTGTTATTGTCACCATTCGGTCCTAAGAAACCAGAGTTTCCACCAGTATGGATATTTCCCCACTCCATCCCAGACCAGTCCTGCTGACCAAGGAATTTGAATTCAGCACCATCCGGAATTACAATTGTGTGCTCAAAAACACCATCGCCAACCTGAGTCATTTCGATCGCTGCACCGGCATTCCATCCCTGAATTGAACCTACCAAATAAACATTGGTTGGCAAAGTAGGTACTGATGATGGCGTAACAGTGATGTCTCTTGAGTTTTGATTGATGGTAATTTTATACATTCCTGAGTTCCCGGTAAACTTCATGTTTTCGTTGCCTGAAGGTTCCAAATTGCTAGACCAAGTGTTGAAATACTTGAAAGAATCATTGATTCCATCCGCATTTAAACTATAATTAATTGGTCCCCAATCTTGCTGACCCAAGAATCTGAATTCTCCGTTCTGTTCAAGGTAGGTATAAATCTCTGAAACCTCATTGGTGTTTTTCAGGAGTTGCGCTCCACCAGCATTCCAGCCTACAGCAGTACCGCCGCCTACTAAGTAAAAGTTTACATAAGCAGGTTGATACGGAGTTACTTTGAAGGTTACAATGTCTGAAACTTTAGTAATTGTACCACCAGTAGAGGTTGTAGTAGCTGTAACACGAACATCCACTTCCGAAGATACACCTACCGGCAATCCTGCTTTTAAAGCCACATCATTAAGAGTAAAATTACTCCAAGCTAATTCTTTAGTATTTACAGTGGATCCGGCAGCAGAAAAAGTAGATGAGCCTTTCGGCGCAATTTCTACGTTATAATTCACATCCGTACCGTAAGAATAGTCGGTCCACATTACTGTAGCCGCAGTTACTAACGGGTTCGCTGCATCTAAAACGATAGACTGGCCGGCAGTTGGTTTAGTAATCACGGGTTTATCAACCGGATAAGGAGTTACAGTGAATGAAATGGTATTTGACACTGCACTTCCGTTCTCCACTCTTACATATACTTTTGATGGAGCATACGGGCTGATACCTGCCTGCAACATCGCTGTATTCAACTCTCCTATTGACGAGATAAGTGTGTTTGTGGGAGATGCACCCAAAACTGCTTTCGTAGCAAAGTCTTCAGTTGAAGAAACCACAACTGAATAGGAAGACGCTCCCGCCACTTTATCCCACGTAAGGATGTAAGGATTATTCTCCATAGATGGATATAATACTGTGGCGCCCAAGGTAGTATCGTGTAACTTAAACGATGCTTCGGGAGTAGTCCAATTTCGGTCTGCATCTTCTCTACAAGCGGTGATTAAAAGCAATGGTAAAACTAATACCATTATTGTTTTAAATATATTTTTCATAAGATTTAATTAATAATTGTGAATTATTATTTTACCGGAATTAATGTATAATCTCCCGTAGCATCATTGAAATAAACATCATAAGTCCATTCTGCTGATAAAGGAATATTTGCGCCGTTAATCGTAGCTGTTCCGAAAAACTCCGAATTGGTTCCCCAGCTCGTATCCCATGCATTGTTTGCTCTGAATTTGAACTCACCCGCATTTAAACTAACAGAGAAAGCTGTCCATACATGTGGATCAAATGTCGACTGTGTCAACTGTGTATCTGTATCCCAATTTCCGTTTACATTACCAATAATGGATACGTTGGCATACGTAGCAGCAGGAACCGTTGCAGGAGCAAGTGTGTAAGTAAGTCCGGCTGTATCAATCGTAAGCGTATAGTAGCCCTCAGCAGCTATAGGGATGTTACCCGAACCGCCATCTGAGCTAAGCATTCCGGTTGCAGAACCTAAACCATACTGTGCATCCCACGATCCTTTCACTGCGATCATTTTGAAACCGCCAGCTTTAAAGAATCCTGTGAAACTGTACTTACCGGCTTCGCTGCTTTTCAGTAACGGAAGCAGGTTTTTGTTAGTCGCAAGGTTATCCCAGCCGGCTGCGGTAGCATCTCCTACAAGAAACAGGTCGGTATAGTTGTAGATTGGTGCTGCTGCATATGGTGTGATCATAAGGCTTGTAACATTAGAAACGTCCATTAAAGCATCAGTTCCGATGAATGAAATGACCCTAAGGAACATTTTCTGCGATGTACCCGGCACAAAACCGATTTTTTTAGCGGCTGTGTTCATTTCTGCAGTGGTGAATGATACGTAAGTCTGAGAACGCGTTGTGGAAGCTAAAACTTCAGCAACATCAAACTTTTCGGTAGCACTGATCTCCACACGGTATTTCGTTTCAACAGGAACGTCGAAAGTTGCCGGATCCCAAATTACAGTCAGCGCTGGATTGGCTGGAAAGTTAGAGTCTAAAACTAAACTTTCAGTAGACAAATCCATCAGTATTGCCGGCGCTTCTGGATTAATGGTGATGATGTCGCGGTCCTCGCACGAAGCAAGACCTACCATCACAGCCATCGCCAGGAATAAGTGTTTAAAAATATTATTTTTCATTTTCTGTTAAATTAAATAATTAATATCCTGGGTTTTGTACAAGATTCGGGTTTACAACCAAATCGTTAGTAGGGATTGGGAACAGGTTACGGTATTCTGCAACTGCAATTCCGTCTTTTGCATTGCCCTTCCAAGGCCACAAATAAGCTGAAGATGTGAACTTGCCGAAACGGATAAGGTCTGTACGGCGGGTAAGTTCCCAGGAAAGCTCACGCGCTCTTTCGTCTAAGATAAAATCAAGGTTTATCGTAGAGATCGTTGATGCATTTGCTCTGGTACGCAGTGCGTTCACATAACCGATAGCTGTTGCTGTGTTGCCGCCACCACCTCTAAGCGTAGCTTCAGCATACATCAGATAGATATCTGCAAGTCTGTAAAGCGGCAAATCTGTTTCCACCCAATTGTCGTGGATCCCCGGTGTACCGTTGCTCTTCAGGTTTTTATATTTGATGAAAGCGTAACCATCATTAAAGTTACCCAGATCGTTAATTTCTAAAGTCTGCCCATCTGTATGGAAACGGCCTCTGTTATCGCTCGCTTCAAATTTATTAACAAACGCTTTGGTTGTACGGAGACCGCCCCAACCACCGTTAACACCGAAATCTGCGGCATTCATCGTTCCGCCGATTGCAGCGTGAACAAGGAAAGTGGTTCCGCCATTGGTCTGCGTTCTCTGCCCATCATAAACCACTGAGAAAATATTTTCAGGGTTGTTCACGTGGTTATCCGCAAGGAAAAGGTTCGCGTAAGAAGGATTGATCGAATATCCGGCACTGATTACTTTCTCGCAGTTTGCAATTACGTCAGCATATCTTTCAGTTCCGTTGTACACTTTCGCGTTAAGATATAACCTCGCCATTAAACTCCAGGCTGCAGCTTTATCCAATCTGCCGTAATCGTTAGCTTTTGGAGCTTTCAGTTCTGCTTCAGATTCTTTAAGCTGATCTTCTACGTACGTGAATAATTCCGCACGTTTAATTTGCTTAGGAACGGTTCCGAAAGTAGTTTCGTCAACAAAAGGTACGTTTCCGTATAAATCTAACAGATGATAATAAGCCTGTGCTCTTAGGAATTTAGCTTCGGCACGCATTGCCTTTGCCTCGTTAAGGTTTTCACCTGTAATTCCGTTTTCGCCCAACTTCTCGTCAGTTGTATTCTTGATGAACTCGTTGCAATAAGCGATCTCTGTGTAAAGTCTGTAATACATCGCGTTGCTGAATTCATTCGCAGGCGTCCAGATCATTTTGTGGAATTCGTGCAGCGAACCGTCATTCCAGCCAATTACAGCCTCGTCCGTTGTTACAACCTGCATGGTGTAAAGCAGACGAGTGTAGATAGAGAAACCACCGTCAATTCCTGCGATATCTCCGTTACCGTCACCTCCGGACTGGCCTCCTACTGCCAAACCTCCGTAAAGTTTTGCCAAAAGGTTTTTATAATTGCCAAAATCCTTATATAAACTCGCAGCCGTGATCTCCGTCACCGGCTCCTGTCGCAGATCATCAACGCAGGAAGACACGGTAAGTGTAAGCCCCAGCAATGCTGCTGCAATGGTATTTCTTGTTATTCTGAAATTTTTCATTTTTGTAAATTATTAAAATTTAAAGTTTAGCCCTAATGAATACACTTTAGGCCGTTGGTAAAACCCATTATCGATATTTCCAAAGATTTCCGGATCCACACCTGAATAATCTGTGATTACAAATACATTCTGCGCCATACCGTAAACCCTAAGATTACTGCTGGTACCGAAAATATCTCCGAAGTTGTATCCTAGTGAAAGGTTGTCCATTCTTAAGAACGAAGCATCTTCAACAAAAATATCACTCCAGTACTGAACGTTTTTGAAACCATAACTTGCGGCAACGCTAGAAATGTTCTGCAGATAATCGTTTGTTGCGATACTCTGAACATTTGACTGTGAAGCGAAGTTGTTGTACACGTAATTACCTAAAACTGCACGAAGTGAAGTGGAGAAATCCCAGTTTTTGTAATTAAGTCGGGTTGAGAAACCAAAAGTAGCATCCGGCGTGGTAGATTTATACAGATATTTATCCAATTCGGTTATTGCGCCATCACCGTTTCTGTCTACATAAACGCCTTCCATCGGTTTGCCGGCGCTGTCGTAAACCTGCTGATAAACAAGGAAACTGTAAGGCGTCTGATATTCCATATGAGCCTGCACGGTGTTACCAATACCTCCCGAAATACCACCGGTTGGGATGATATAACCGTCGGCCACATCATCTAACTGCGTAATTTTAGGATTGTAGTGCGCAGCATTAAAGCTGAAATCCCAGTTGAAGTCCTCTGTTTTCACAGGGTTAACGTTGATTTGGAATTCAACACCATCTGTTTCCATCTGACCGATGTTCTTGATATTGGTGTTGCTGAATTCACCTGCAGGAACAGAAACTCTTGCCTGTAACTGACTTGTATACTTCTTGAACCAATCTACCGAACCCGTAATTCTGTTGTTTAAGAAACCAAAATCAAGACCTGCATTGATTGTTTCGGTAGTTTCCCAGGTTAATTTATCGTTATACTGTGTTGGTCTGTACATCAGATAAAACTGATCGCCGAAACCGTATTGAGCAGTAGCATCAGAGACATTATAGGAAGCGAAGGAGTTGTAATAGCCTCCAACTTCCTGCTGGCCGGTTTCACCCCAACCTGCACGCAGTTTAAGATCAGAAAACACGGTTGAATCTTTAAGGAAATCTTCATCAATAATTTTCCAGGCTCCTGAAGCAGCGTAGAAAGTTCCCCAGTTATTGGTTAAATCAACTCCATTGTAAAATCTTGAAGAACCGTCTCTACGAACGGATCCGTTCAAAATATATTTATCTGCAATGGTGAAGATACCTCTACCGTAGAAACTCAGCAACACAAGATTCTCTTCGAAATCTCTGGACGGCTCAGTCGCGTTATAGCTTGGATCGCCATTATAAGTGAATGCGCCCGGCAGCTGATTATTAAATTTCTGATAAGAGTAACCCGCCACTAAATCAACTTTAGTATTTACAGCTTCTATAGTCTTTACATAATTGAGGAAAGTCTCAAGAAGTTGGTTGGTTTTTTCCTGCTTGTAATCTCTGCGTGTACCTAAATTGAAGAAAGTTGAACGGTAACCTGAATATTCGGTTACGGCGCCGGTGCCTTCCTGATAATCATATCCTGCGTTCACATTAAAATGAAGGTCAGGGAGAAAATGCAATTTATAATCTAACTGTAAACTTGCAATACCACGTAAAACTGTAGATACATCTCTTCTTGCTTCAAGTGATGCCAATGGATTAGCGGTAGCATTCACGTTAAGTTCACCATTCGGTAAAAACCATTCGTAGAAATTACCTACCTGGCTGCCCTGTGCTGAATAATCGTACACTGGCTTGGTAGGATCCATCAGTTGAGTCGCCCCGATAACACCTGCGTTGAAGCGGTTTTCAGTCATTGACCCTTTAAGGTTCGCATTGATCGAAAGATGTCTGTCGAAAAGTTTTGGAGTTAAATTTAAACCTACCGAAGTTCTTCTGAATTCGTTGGTTTTCACCAAACCGTTCTGCTCGTTATATCCTAAAGACAAACGGTAAGGAAGTCCTTTGATACCTCCGGAAATCGCCACGTTATTATCTGTACCCCACGCATCCTGATAAATCTTATCCTGCCAGTTTGTATTGGCAGTTCCTAACATATCAATATACTTCTGCTGGGTTGCATTGGCCCGCACATACTCGCGGAATGCATCTGCACCAAGCACTTTCTGGTCGCCCATGCGGGTGGAAACCGATGCCATTGTGGAGAAATCTACCTTAAGCCGTCCTGATGAACCTTTTTTGGTAGTAATAAGAATTACCCCGTTTGAAGCTCTGTTACCATAAATCGCGGCCGAAGATGCATCTTTAAGGATACTGAAAGACTCAATGTCATTAGGGTTAATAAGTGCTAAAGCGTTTGCTGCACCAGAAATTCCTGAGTAGTCCATCGGGATACCGTCAATAACAATCAAAGGATCATTACTTGCGGTAAGAGATGCGCCTCCTCTAATTCTGATCGTAGATCCTGCGCCCGGATTTCCGCCGTTACCGGTGATGGTTACACCTGCAGCTTTACCCTGGATCAGCTGGTCTGCCGATGTGGAGCCCACGTTGAAGTCTTTCGCGGTAAGTGATGAAATAGAACCGGTAAGGTCTTCTTTCTTCTGTGTACCGTACCCGATAAGTACGACCTGCTCAATCTCGGCAGTCCTAACAGTATCGGTTGTCTGTGCGTGTAACATTGTTCCTGCCAATAAGAAAGCCGGAGCAATTTTCAAAACTTTAGTATAGTTTCTCACAAAAATAAAATTTAAGGATTAATATTCAATACATAACAGCTCCTTTGAAGAAGCACTGCAATTTAAACAAAAATTCAACTATTATTAAAATTATCATAATATTGTTAATTATATCTGAGATTTATCATATATTAAAAGACCTTATATTTCTTAAACACCTACTTTACAATTACTTACCATTCCTATTGTCTCACATATGAGAGTATAAACTTTAACATAAAGTTAAACATTCGTTTATCAAATTAATGATCGTACGATTCCGAATCCTTCAATAAATCCCCAAAATTTCCAACTAAACGTCATAACCCGTATCTTTGCCTAAATTATAATAATAGTATGTCAGAAAGAAAGATGATCACGGCGGCGTTGCCTTATGCGAACGGGCCGGTACATATTGGCCACTTGGCTGGGGTTTACATCCCTGCCGATGTATACGCAAGAATACAGAGACGACTGGGAAGAGACGTAGCATTTATCTGCGGTTCCGATGAACACGGAATTCCCATCACTATAAGAGCAAAAAAAGAAGGCGTAACACCTCAGGATATTGTAGATAAATATCACGGAATCATTAAAAAATCTTTCAGTGATTTAGGCATCTCTTTCGACGAATATTCTCGTACAACTTCCAAAAAACATTACGAGGTAAGTCAGAATTTTTTTTCGACATTATATAATAAGGACAAATTCACCGAAGAAGTTTCCGAACAGTATTTTGACGAACAGGCAAATGAATTTCTTGCAGACCGATATATCGTGGGAACCTGTCCGAATTGCGGCAACGACGGTGCTTACGGGGACCAGTGCGAAAAATGCGGCTCTACCCTTTCGCCTTCCGAACTTATCAACCCCAAATCGATGTTAAGCGGAAATATACCGGTGTTGAAAGAAACCAAAAACTGGTATCTTCCCTTAAATGATTACGAAAACTTCCTGAACGAATGGATTATCGAAGGCCATAAAGACGACTGGAAACCTAATGTTTACGGTCAGGTAAAATCCTGGCTGAACGACGGTTTGAAACCGAGAGCAATGACGCGTGACCTCAACTGGGGCGTTCCCGTTCCGTTGCCTGATGCCGACGGAAAAGTGCTTTATGTTTGGTTTGATGCGCCGATTGGTTACATCTCCTTCACTCAGGAATGGGCAGAAAAGACCGGCAAAGACTGGAAAGATTACTGGCAGAACGAAAATTCTGATCTTGTACATTTCATAGGCAAAGACAATATCGTTTTCCACTGTATTATTTTCCCGGCGATGATGAAAGCGCACGGCGATTATATGATGCCAACGAACGTTCCGGCATTCGAATTCTTAAATCTTGAAAACGATAAAATTTCAACCTCCCGAAACTGGGCAGTCTGGGCACACGAATATGTTGAAGAATTCCCGGGCCAACAGGATGTTCTGCGCTATGCCTTACTTTCTTCGGCACCGGAAACCAAAGACAACAATTTTACCTGGAAAGATTTCCAGACGAAGAACAATTCTGAATTGGTAGGGATTTTCGGAAACTTTATTAACAGAGTTGCTGTACTGATTCACAAATATTACGACGGAATTGTTCCTGCAGGCGATGCAAGCGCTCCGGAACTTGAAGAAATCACCAAAGCGGCCACTGAAATCGAAAATTTCCTTGAGAATTATGAATTCAGAAACGCTTTATCAGCAATGATGAATTTGGCAAGATTTGGAAACCAGTATCTGCAGACCGAAGAACCTTGGAAAACCATTAAAGACCATCCAGAAAAAGCGGCAAACTCGCTGTTTGTAGCCGCACAGATTGCTGTGGGTTTAGCACAGGTATGCGAGCCGTTTATGCCATTCAGCGCTGACAAACTGCAGAAAATGTTTAATGTTTCGCAACTCGGTTGGAAAGAAATTCAGAATGAAAAAGTTTTGATTAAAACCGGTCACCAAATCAATCCTGCAGAACTGTTATTTTCAAAAATTGAAGATGAAACGATTGATTTCCAGATTCAGAAACTGGAGAACACAAAAGAATCCAATAAAAAAACTAATCCTAAAGCAAACCCCATGAAAGACGAAATTCAGTTTGATGATTTCACCAAAATAGATTTAAGAACAGCAACAATTCTTACCGCTGAAAAAGTGGAAAAAGCAGATAAACTGTTAAAATTCAGCGTTGATACGGGCGTGGACGTAAGAACTGTAGTTTCCGGAGTTGCCGAAAGCTTCACTCCTGAAGAATGCATCGGTAAACAGGTAATGATCTTATTAAATCTTGCCCCAAGAAAAATCCGCGGAATAGAATCTCAGGGAATGCTGCTTTTGACCAACAATGCAGAAGGAAAACTTGTTTTTGTAACGCCGGACGAGACCGTAGAAAACGGTATAGAAATCGGATAAAACAAATCTTTTTTAAAAAAATTTAAGACGCACAGAAAAGTGCGTCTTTTTTAGTAAAACCACTTCAGCAACATAAAATTTTCATACATTTATAAGAGAAACAACATTCCTGATACAAAATGAAAATAAAAATCATCCTTTTCGCTCTCATGACTATCATAAGCTGTTCAAAAAACGAACCTTTAGCGGTGGAAACTGAGGTCAACGCGGCTCTCATGGAAGTAATTCCGGAAGATGCTGCCAGAAATTCAAAATCGTCTTCAGTTAAGTCTGATACAGCTCCGGCCAAAAATGACAGCATTGCGAAAAAGATCATTAAAAACGGCGAGATGGGACTTGCTGTTGCCAATATTAATGAAGCAAAATCAAAGGTTGACGGAATCCTTAAAAAACAAAATGCCTACACCCAAAGCGAAACTTTCAATAATACTGAAACCTCTGAGGATTTAAACCTTGTAATTCGAGTTCCTCACGAGAATTTCGATCAGCTGATCTCCTCATTTGCCGACGGAATCGGTGCAGTTGAATACAAAAACATTTCTTCTGAAGACGTAACCGAAGAATACACCGATGTTGCGATAAAACTGGAAAACAAAAGAATTTATCTTGATAAATACCGCAACCTCCTGAAGAATGCCGCGACAACAAAAGACATGCTCGAAATTCAGGAAAACATCCGCAAACTGGAAGACGAAATCGATGTTGCTGAAGGCAGACTCCGATTTATCGACGACCGTGTCAATTACAGCACGCTACGACTTAGCCTCAGCAAAGAAAAACCACGAAGCTCAGTGACATCAAAGATCGGTTTTGGAAGCAGGTTTTCAGATTCGGTAGCACAGGGCTGGAATATTTTTGTAAGTTTCGTACTGGGTCTTATTTCACTTTGGCCGTTCCTAATTCTCACCCCTTTCATTATCATGTTCTACAGAAAATGGCGCAGCAGGAAGAAACAGTCCACTTTTAATGATTCTTCTCATTCAAATAATAAAGACTGAACATTTTAATGAGGTATAAAAAACCGTAATTTTGTTCTTTAAACGAACTCCATGAAAAAATTAAACATCTTTTTATTTTCTTTAATAGTCGTTACTGTATTTGTAGCCTGCGGAACGAGGGAAGATGAACTGTCTAACGAACAGTTTGTAGGAACCTGGAACTGGGCAGCCACAACGGGCGGAATCGGAAACATCAATGATACTCCCGCAAGCACCGGTATACAGCGCACCATAACTTTTACAGATACCTATATTTACACCGTTAAAGAAAATGATGCTACGGTGAGCGAAGGAACTTACAACCTTTTAAAGGAAGTTACGCCAAATGAACACAAAGAAAAACTGTTTATCGATTTCTCGAATTACCCCGACGTTTTTGTTGACGGTATCGACTCTTCAAACCTCTACCTCGGCGATCACACCAACGATGGATATTCTTACCATTATAAAAAATAAAAAAAGCGGTCAATTGCTGACCGCTTTTTTTTATTCGTTTTCTTAACTATTCTCCGAAATGTTTTTTCACCGTTTCCAGAACCTGTTCGTCGCTCATTTGCTGCGCCGTATCTAAAGTGATTTTAAGGTTTTTAAACTGTGCGGTTTCATGAAGAAAACTTTTCAGCTCTTCCTGAATCTGTCCCGGTCCGGTAACATAAACTTCTTCGGAATTGGTTAACAGATGGGCAATCTCCTTAAAGTATTTTGCCTTATTCGTCTGTTCGGCGTTATTACCGGCATTCTCACTTGAATTTCCGTGCTGTATAACCGCTTTCACAGGTGAACACAGGAAAAATTTAAAGGCATTCTGCGCATCGTGATTTTTTACAACAACTGCTTTGTTCTGATCAAGCCAAAGGCCTGCTAACTTTTTATCTGACATAATAATTTATTTTATCAGTCAGATTCAATAATGATGCAAAGTCGCTGTTAAAGGAAGTTAAACTATTTTCCAAGCACAAAAACTGCCGGTACTTTATGAAGTTCGGGCTTGTTTTTCTGCCATTCTTTAATGCTTAAAGTTCTTATGAATTCCTCATTCGGATCATTAATATTTGCTGCGATACAAAGTTTGGTATTCGGAGAGAGAAATTTACAAAGATCTTCAAATAGTGGATTATTTCTGTAAGGCGTTTCCATGAAAATCTGTGAATACCCGGTTTTTTGAACCTGATTTTCTAAAAACTGAATTCTTGCTTTTTTCTCGGCTTTATCAATGGGCAAGTATCCGTGAAACGTAAATTCCTGACCATTAAAGCCGCTTGAAATTAAAGCCAGAATAATGGATGAAGGTCCGTTTACCGGAATTACTTTAATATTGTTTTCGTGACACCATTTCACCATCAGATTTCCGGGATCTGCGATACACGGAAGTCCGGCTTCCGACAGCAAACCGAAATCCTGACCATTTTTCATGAGCATCTGAGCTTCCTGTAAATCTTTACGTTCAGAATATTTATCAAGCAGAAAGAGTTTCAGATCAGCCTGTTTTTTTTCAGGCGCAAAAAATTTAATGACTTTTCTGGCGGTTTTTTCGTTTTCTACAAAGAAATAGTCGGTTTTCAGAATATATTCTTTGATGGCAGGCGCGAAATATTCAAGTGGGGAATTTTCTGAGAGATATGCCGGTATTAAAAATAACATCGTAAAAAATATTAGTGGTGATTGTTCAGTAACTTTGATTTGATTTTTTCTGAAGCTTCTTCCAAAAGCGCATAAACTTTTTCGAAACCATCAAGCCCGCTCCAGTAGGGATCGAAAACTTCGTAGTTGTTCTCAGGGATTTCTGCTTCTTCCAAAAACAGAGCAACTTTAGTGCGCTGTTCTTCATTCTTCGCCATCGAAATTACATCTTCATAAACGCTGATATCCATACAGTAGATCTTATCGAAATCTTCTAAATCTTTTTTGGTAATCGGTCGGGATCGCTGTTTTCCTATCTTAATTCCGTGATTTTCTGCAGTTTCAATTGCACGTTTGTCCGGATGCTCACCTTCATGAAGAGAAATGGTTCCGGCAGAATCAACGGTGAAATTTTCGGGAAGTTTTGATTTTAAAATACCTTCAGCAAGCGGACTTCTGCAAATATTGCCAAGACATACAACAAGGATTTTCATGTGGTGTTATTTTATTTGAAGCCTTCAAAATTAAAATAAAAAAAGAAGGAATTCAAAAAACCCCTTCTCTTCTTATTATTAATATATGGCAAATCTACTGTTTAATTTTTTCGGTAAGTTCTTTTACGTACTTTTTCAGTTCTTTATCGATTTTAGATACGTCTTTTATCGTATCGCACGCGTACATCACCGTTGAGTGGTCTTTTCCGCCCATTTCCTCACCAATTTTGGTGAAAGTGGCGTTGGTAAATTCCTTGGCGAAATACATCGCCAACTGTCTTGGCAAAGCAATTTCTCTTTTTCTGGTTTTCGATAAAAGCTGCTCTCTCTGGATTCCGAAATATTCGCAAACCACATCCTGAATATAAGGAATGTTGATGACCTTTTTCTGGTTGGCTGCAATTTTATTGATGGTTTCCTTTAAAAGTTCAAGGCTCAGTTCAGATTTATAAATCGTAGAATATGCGATTACTGAATTGATCACACCGATAAGTTCCCGAACGTTGGTTTTTACTTCAGACGCAAGAAAATCGAGCATATCTTCGGTTAAAACGATTCCGTCACGGCTTAGTTTATCTACGATGATTTTTCTTCTGGTGTCAAAATCCGGAGATTTAATTTCTGCAGAAAGTCCCCATTTGAAACGGGAAACAATACGGTCCTGAATATCAAGAATATCAACCGGCGCTTTATCCGACGTTAAGATAATCTGTTTCCCGTTCTGGTGCAGATAATCGAAAATATGGAAGAAGCTGTCCTGCGTAGATTTCTTACCTGATAAAAACTGAATATCATCGATAATCAGCACATCAACCATTTGGTAGAAATTCGCAAATTCTGTCTGTTTATGCGCTTTCGCAGCGGATACAAACTGCTGGATAAATTTCTCTGACGATAAATAAAGAACTACTTTGTCCGGATAAGCATTTTTAACCTCCAGACCTACTGCATGGCCAAGGTGGGTTTTCCCAACTCCGTAACCACCATATAAAAACAGCGGGTTAAAGGCTGTCGCCCCCGGTCTTTTTGCAATAGATTTTGCTACAGTAGAAGCAAACTTGTTGCTTTCGCCTTCCACGTAATTGTCAAATGAAAAATCTGCTTTCAGGTTAGAATCGATGTTCACTTTTTTCATCCCCGGAACAACGAAAGGATTGATTAGATTTGAAGAAAATGACGGCGGAAGTGTTTCCTGAACTTTCGGCGTAGCAATACTCTTACCCTTCACATTCAGAGTGATGGGTTTTTCCTGACCACTCGGCTTGTTTTCCATTACGGAATACCAAAGCTTAACTCCCTTTCCTAAATTTTTCTTGAGTGCGGCAGAAAGCAGGGATAAGTAATTATCCTCAATATATTCTTTGTAAAAATCGCTTGGTACTAAAAGCGTAAGGTTATTGTTAACCAATGATACCGGCTGCACATTGTCGAAAAGTAAATCAAAAGAGTTTTCGAGTTTTTTGAGATCAGTGTTATCTTCTGCTGCATTGAGGTTATCCCTCATGAACTGTAGACATTTTTCCCAAATAAGAGTTAAATTTTCATTCATTTTCGTTCTGCAATTCCTTGCAAGTGTTTAATTTTGATGGGAAGACAAATATCGAATTTTAAATTTTGATAAAAAAATTTTTGTGCTATTGATTATTTAAAAATATATTTGTATGACTGATTTAAACCTTAAAATGATACACACAACACACTCACTTAGAGTACGTTACGGCGAAACAGACCCCATGAAATATGTCTATTACGGCAACTATGCAGAATACCTGGAAGTGGCCAGAGTGGAACTTTTTCGCGAACTCGGAATCCCATATAATGAGATTGAAAATCAAGGGATATGGTTACCTGTTTCGGAGTTCAGCATTAAGTATCTTAAGCCGGGACTTTATGATGAAATTCTCGAAATTCACACCTACATCAAAAAACTCCCCGGCGTGAGAATTGAATTCGAGTACGAAATTTATAACAGTTCCAGAGAGAAGATCACCGAAGCAAAAACAACCCTCTTTTTTCTGGATGCAAACACCAATAAAGTTGTAAAATGCCCGGATTTTTTGATGAGTTTACTGAAAAAAAACTGGTCAGCTACACTTTAAAGCTCAGTTCCCGGAGCAATTTCATAAGGCGCTTTACCTTTCTCGAAAATCCGTGTTGATTCTTTACCTTCAACAGTTATCTGATTGCCGATTTTCCTGATCCAGTTTCCTTCCCGAAGTCCGACAACTTTTGTATCATTCTGAGTTAAAAACTCCATGATTCTGGTTTCGCGCGTTTCACCATTATGTTTAAGGTCAGGATTGGGATCAAGATAATGCGGATTGATATTGAAAGGAACCAATCCCATACATTCAAAACTGGGCGGGTAAACAATGGGCATATCATTCGTGGTTTTCATATTAAGACCACCAATATTGGATCCGGCGCTGCAGCCAAGGTAAGGCGTACCGTTTTCTATATTTTCTTTCACAACCTTCATGAGATTTTCTTCATGAAGCGTCTTCACTAAAAGGAAAGTATTTCCTCCACCGGTAAAAATTCCTTTTGCACTGTTAAGCGCTTCCGCTTTATTTTCAAACTCATGCAACCCTTTTACTTTGATGCTCAGTGAAGCAAAAAAAGACCGCACTTTTTCTGTGTAATCGTCGTGAGAAATTCCTCCCGGCCGGGCAAACGGAATAAAGACAATTTCGTCGATTGCGGTAAAAAGTTTTTCGATTTCCTGAGTAAGATATTCAAGATAATTTCCTTCGAAAAGTGTGGATGTTGAGGCAAGAATGATATTCATGCAGCAAACTTATTAAATATTTGTATGAGGTAAAAACGGTTCTAAAAATATTGGATTCCGCAGCAATTCGAACAAAATATGCATTTCATAAAAATATACATGATTTTTATCAATTAACTGTTAATTTTTTATTTTTTAACTTTTATCAAGTAATTTGAATGTATATTTGCAAAGAATTTAACAACATAAAAACATCAAGATGAATTATACAGTAGTTGGCCTGTTTGAAAGTCAGGAAAATGCAGATCAGGTTTCGGCAGGTTTGGAAAAATCCGGAATTAGAAATGAGGACTATATTATCTACAAAACCAACAAAAACAGCAGTGCTGAGCAAAAACAAAAATTCTGGAAGAGACTTTTAGGTCTTCAGGCGCCGAAAAAGGTAAAGGAAAATGATAAACTCATCACCAGCGTTGTGGTAAACAGCGACGAAGAACTCACTAACGTTAAAAAATCATTCGAGCAAAACGACGTGGTTAAGATTTATGAATTTCAGGACATGACCATTGAAGAAGCCAAGGATCTGGATCATATCAAAAGAATAGTAGCACTTCGCGCTAAGTCTCACATTTATGCGATGCCTGAAATTTCACTTTCTTCAAGTAATATTCCCCAGGGAATTAATGCTGAAGTGAAGGCATAACTAAAAAATTTTATTCTTTCATTTACAATAAGTCCGTGCTTTCAAGTGCGGATTTTTTTATGGCTGGTTTTTCTTAGGTTTAATACTTAACTTTGAAACTGGTCTTAAAAAATTTCTATGAAATCTTCGTTCCAATTATTGGTCTCTCTTTTATTTCTGATGAATTTCAGTTTTGCCCAGCAAAAAACATATTGCAATCCCATCAATATCGACTACGGCTACACGCCGTTCGAAGTTTTTTCGAAACAGGGAAAACACCGTGCTACTGCCGATCCCGTAATTGTAAATTTTCAAAAAAAACTTTTCCTCTTCTCCACCAATCAGGAAGGATACTGGCACAGCGACGATATGCTGAACTGGAAATTCGTCTCCCGCAAATTCCTGCGCGATGATAAATACATTCACGATCTTAACGCACCCGCAGCCTGGGTCATGAAAGACACGCTTTACGTATACGGCTCAACCTGGGAATCAAATTTTCCGATCTGGAAATCTACAAATCCCACAAAAGACGAATGGGAAATTGCCGTTGATACCCTAAAAGTTGGTGCCTGGGATCCTGCATTTCACTACGATGAAGACAAAAACAAACTTTATCTTTATTGGGGATCGAGTAACGAATGGCCGCTTTTGGGAACTGAAGTAAAAGTAAAAAACCTACAGTCGGAAGGTTATGTAAAACCAATCCTGCGTTTAAAACCTGAAGATCATGGTTGGGAAAGATTCGGAGAGTATAACGACAATGTCTTTCTCCAGCCTTTTGTTGAAGGCGCGTGGGTTACGAAATATAAAGACAAATACTATATGCAGTATGGAGCGCCGGCAACAGAATTCAGCGGATATGCAGACGGAGTTTATGTTTCTAAAAATCCTTTGGAGGGTTACGAATACCAGCGACACAATCCGTTCTCTTATAAACCGGGCGGCTTTGCAAGAGGCGCAGGCCATGGCGCAACTTTTCAGGATAATTATGGAAATTACTGGCATGTTTCGACCATATTTATTTCGACTAAAAACAACTTTGAAAGACGCCTCGGCATCTGGCCCGCCGGCTTTGATAAAGACGATGTAATGTACAGCAACACGGCGTACGGCGACTACCCTACTTATATTCCGGAATTTGCGAATGGAAAGGATTTCACTAAAGGATTATTCACCGGATGGATGCTTCTGAATTATCAGAAACCTGTAACTGCATCTTCTACTTTAGGCGGCTATCAGGCTAATTTTGCGGTCGATGAGGACATTAAAACATATTGGTCGGCGAAATCCGGAAATTCAGGAGAATGGTTCCAGACCGATTTGGGGGAAATTTCTACCATCAATGCCATTCAGATCAATTACGCAGACCAGGATGTAGAATTCATGGGAAAAACTTTGGGCAAAATGCACCAGTACAAAATTTACAGTTCTAATGACGGGAAAAACTGGAAAGTTCTAATCGACAAAAGCAAAAACACCACCGATGTTCCTCATGATTATATTGAACTTGAAAAACCGGCGAAAGCAAGATTCTTAAAAATGGAAAATCTAAAAATGCCTACCGGCAAATTTGCGCTCAGCGGTTTCAGAGTTTTCGGCAAAGGAAATAGCGAAAAACCGGGTAAAGTTGAAAACTTTGTTCCGCTGCGAGCCGACCCTAAAAAATATGGCGAGCGCAGAAGCATCTGGATGAAGTGGAAACAAAACGAAAAAGCCGATGGGTACATGATTTACTTCGGTAAAACTCCTGACAAACTTTACGGAAGCATTATGGTTTACGGCAAAAACGAATATTTCTTTACCGGCGCCGACAGAACTGACGCTTATTATTTTCAGATCGAAGCATTTAACAACAATGGAATTTCTGAAAGGTCGGAAGTTTTCAAATCCGAATAATTAAAATTCAGTTTAGCTTCTTCCAAAGACTTTTTGGCTACATTTACCAAATGAAAAATCTAATCTTACCGTTTCTCCTCTTCTCCGGATTTTTATTCGCCCAGCAAACTTCGTTAAAAGAATCAGCAGGTCTTTTCCCACTCTATCTTGTTGATGGGATGATAACAAATGAAGAACAGTTGAAAGCGTTTGGCCCGGCAGAAATATCAGCGGTAAGTGTTTATAAATCCGATAACCTTCCGGAAAAACTCATCCCTTTTACCAATTTCATCAGCGAAGGAATTATCAGTATTACAATGAAAAGTGGCACGGCAAATCTGGAGTCTGTCTCGCTGGACCGCCTGAACATTCAACATCAGTTAGATGAGTTAAATCCTGTCTACATCAACAGAATTTTCGTGAAGAACAACACCGTGAAAATACTTACCGATGCCTTGGTTGAAGCTGAAATTATCGAAAATAACGGTCAGAAATTTCTAAATATCTGGACGGTGAAAAAATCTGAAAGAAACGGTATCGTAAAAAGGTCCGGCGGCATCAAAATTCATCCTAAAGAGAAAAGCACTGCTAAAACGGTAATTCTGAAATAATGATAGCATTCCTTGGTCCACAGGCGAGTTTCACACAGCTTGCCGCCTCACAGATCTTTCCTCATCACGAACTTATTCCACAGTCGAGTATTTTAGACTGTTTTGTTGCGGTACAGAACGGAACGGCTGAAAAAGCAGTGGTTCCGCTGGAAAATTCTATTGAAGGAACAGTTTCGATGACGCTTGATTATCTGTACGATTTCGAAAATATTTTTATAGAAACTGAGGCAATAATGCCGATATCACATCAGCTGATGATTCACCCTGAAAATAAAGATTTCACTAAAATAATTTCTCATCCCCAGGCTTTAGCACAGACTTTTCACTTTAGATTTGATCATTATAAAAACATAGCAACTCAGGATTACAGTTCTACGTCAGCAGCCGCAAAACTCATAGCAGAAAATCCCCATGAAAAATGGGCGGCGATTGCGAATTCTTACGCAGCGAAATTGTATGGTCTGAAAATCATCCATCAAAACATTCAGGATTTTGAACAGAACCACACCAAATTCATTGTAATTTCTAAGAATAAAAAATCTTTACGTTTAGAATTCCCCAAAACTTCCGAAAAAACTTCACTTCTTATTACCCTTCCGGAAGATCATGCAGGAGGTTTGCATCAGGTTTTATCTGTTTTTGCATGGCGGAAGATGAACCTTTCAAAAATTGAAAGCCGTACCATGAAAAAAAGCCTCGGGAACTACTTTTTCTTTATTAATGTGGCCAGCGAGTGGCATCCGGTATTATCTGAAAATGCATTGGAAGAACTCCGTTTATTTGGAGCTGATGTCAAATTTATTGGCCATTATAACGAATATATGCTTGAAGACTGACGCTTAATTTTTAATAAATTTTAGATTCTTCCCATCGATTTTTATTAAATAAATTCCCGGAACAATCCGTGAAACATCAATGTGAGACGATGGTTTAAATTCACCTTTACCAACAAGTTTTCCATCAACAGCATATATTTCGTACCTGCTCACTTTGGAAATTCCTTTAATATTCAATTCATTTTTTACGGGATTCGGAAATAGTGAAATCTGATCTTTACTTACATTATCTGTTGATAATGCCGGATCCAAAACTACAGTTGAATTTTTCTCAATGATTTGATATTCATAATTAAATTCCACACTCGCTGCCTGAAAGTTCAGGGGCTTTGTAAAAAACTGGTTGTTTGCTGTATTTTCCAAGACAAAATATGCGGCTTCACCATTAGTCCCGTTTACTTTCACCGGCAAAGGCATTTCGAAGAAACTCACCGATGGATCACTTTGCGTTTGCGAAATCAAAAAATTCATATCCAGATTATTTGATGACTGCTTCCATCTGACTGTATAACTTGGGTAACCCTGCCCGTACACCCAGTCATTAAAAAAACCGGTAAAATCTCTTCCCGTGGAAACCAAAATCTGGTTTTTAAAATCTTCTGTTTTCGCATAACTGTAAGCAAAAGCAGGATTTGCGGCGTAATCTTTCAAAAGCTGATAAAAAACCTCATCCCCGAGCACCCATTTCATCATCCTCAAAATATAGCCGCCCTTAATATAGGTAAGTCTTCCGCTGAAAAGTACAGGAATATTTCCCAAATCGCTGTCGTTTACGTACACACTTCCGTTTGGTGCACTGGTGATGATATTCAGGTGGTTAAAAAGATAATTCATGAATTCTGGATGAGTCATTAATTTTTTTTCATTCACCAAATGCTCGCCGAAAGTCGCAAAACCTTCATTCAGCCAGATATCATTCCAGGCGCCGCAGGTAATTTTATCGCCGAACCACTGGTGTGCAAGTTCATGGGCAATCGTAGATCTCGCAAAAGAATTCATCGACGACATGGTTTGATGTTCCATCGCTGCACCGTTAACCGCAAATTCCATATGACCGTATTTTTCGGCGGAAAACGGATACGGCCCGAAATGATTTTCAAATAAAGTCATTGCAGTCTTTGTCCATTCAATATTATCCATTACTCCAACATTCGCGTTCGTCGACGGATAAAGGTAATTAACGAAAGGAAAACCTGTATTACCAATCACGTCATGAAGTTTGTTGAAATTCGCTATCGAAAACGCGACCAGATAAGCCGCCATGGGGTAATTCGTACGCCAGAAGGTGAGTTTCTTGTTATCCGGAAGTTGCGTTTCAGACATCAGTTTTCCGTTTGATGCGACACTGTACTGGCTTGGCGTTGTAATCTTTATGTCGAACCGGTTAATTTTGTCATTCATACTCTGCTTTGTCGGAAACCAGTTTTGCGCACCATAAGGTTCCGAAAGTGTTGACAAAACCGGGCTTCCGTCGTGAGTTCCCATATAAAATGAAGTTCTTCCGGAATTATCCGGCGCACCTGAATAATGAATTGTTAAAGAATCCAGCGTGTTTGCGGGCAGCGACGCCGGCAAATTGATTTTGATTTCTTTGGTAGCCAGCTGTTCAAAATTAACATTGGAACCGTGATAAGTAACCTGCGAAACCGGTAAAACATTGGTGAAATCCAAATATATTGATGACATGCTCTGGTTTGTCAAAAAATGAGAGGTCACCGATCCTGAAATCTGAAAAACTGCGGGATCCAGGTAAACGTCCATTCTTTGATATTGTATATCGTAATTTAAGGTGTTCGGATTCACATTAAAATCGATCATCCGCTGGTATCTGCTGATTTCTTTATCCATCAAATCTTTATTCTCCGGAACAATCTGTGCGGAAAAAAGAATTGACAAAAGAAACAGAACGGTAAAGAGATATTTTTTTTTCATGGTGCGAAATTTAGATTAAAGATAAAAAAAACACCTGACAATCAGCCAGATGTTAATGGTATCCAAAACAGTAACCTAATACTTGTCTTTCCATTTTCTTTTAAGTTCCTCCCGTATTTTATTTTCAGTGGAATTATTTCCGGGTTCGTAGAATTTTGTTCCGGAAATTTCCTCGGGCAAAAATTCCTGGTCAACAAAATTTCCTTCATGAGAATGCGCGTAACCGTAATCTTTGCCGTAATTCAGATCTTTCATGAGTTTGGTCGGCGCGTTTCTGAGATGCAGCGGAACCGGCAAATTTCCCGTTTGTTTCACCTTTGCCATCGCGTCGTTAATCGCCATGTAAGTAGAATTGCTTTTTGGAGAAACCGCAAGATAAACCGCTGTTTCACTAAGAATAATTCTTGCTTCAGGATTTCCGATAACATTGATGGCCTGGAAACAGTTGTTAGCCACGGTAAGCGCATTAGGATTCGCCAAACCGATATCTTCTGCGGCCAGAATCAGCATTCGGCGCGCAATAAATTTAATGTCTTCACCACCCACCAGCATTCTTGCCAGCCAGTACACCGCACCATTAGGATCAGAACCGCGCATGGATTTTATGAAAGCTGAAATTATATCGTAATGCTGCTCGCCGTTCTTATCATAAAGCGCCATGGTTTCCTGCAGAACATCCAATACATCTTCGTTGGAAATTTCTTTCTTACCGGAATTTTTGAAGTTATTCAGAACATTCTCTACTGAATTGATAAGTTTACGTGCGTCACCGCCGGAATATTGTATAAAGGCTTCTTTGTCTTTTATTTTGAATTCCGTCTGCTCTTTTTCGTTATACTTTTTCAAAGAAAGTTCGGCCAGTTCATCGAGTTTTTCATAACTCAGAGATTTCAGAACATAAACCTGTGACCTCGAAAGCAACGCCGAAACTACTTCGAAACTTGGATTTTCTGTAGTTGCTCCGATGAGTACGATCCAACCTTTTTCTACCGCATGCAGAAGTGAATCCTGCTGGGATTTATTGAACCGGTGAATCTCATCAATGAATAATATAGGCGATTTTCCGGAGAAAAGGTTCTGCTTTTTGGCGTCCTCAATCACTTCACGAACATCTTTCACCCCGCTGGAAACGGCAGAAAGTTTAAAGAATTTTCTTCCCGAATTCTCGGAAATAATTTCTGCCAAAGTTGTTTTCCCTGTTCCCGGGGGACCCCAGAAAATGAGAGAATTCAACGTATCATTTTCCAGCATTTTGCGGATTGTACCGCTTTTTCCGGTAAGGTGCTCCTGCCCCAGAACTTCGTCCAGAGTTTTAGGTCGCATTTGTTCGGCAAGTGGAATATTGGAACTCAAAATAGAAAAATTTGGATTACTGAGAAAGGTTTTGCTGCAATAAGTTTCACAGAAAGTTTCAACAAAATTAAACTATTTCGCTACTTTTGCAATGCATGTTCAACAAAATCATCACATTTCCTTTGGTGGTACTGATAAAATTCTATCAGTGGTTCATTTCCCCTGTTCTGCCGAAAAACTGCCGGTACGAACCTACGTGCTCTCATTATATGGTTGAAGCGCTGCGTGTGCATGGACCTATTAAAGGATTCTGGCTGGGCGCGAAAAGAATTGCGCGCTGTCACCCTTGGGGAGGAGAAGGTTATGACCCCGTTCCGCCGAAATGTGAACATCAACATTAAAAATATTAAAAACAATAAAAATAAACTATGCTTACATTTTTATATACCACCTGGGATCCGTCGACAGGGATACATTTAGGCCCCATAACGCTCCACTATTACAGTTTGATGTTTATTCTGGCTTTTGGTCTGGGATACGCAATTATGACGAAAATCTTTAAAATCGACAATGTTAACCAGAAATATCTGGAGCCGCTTTTTACCTGGACTTTGGTGGGAACGATTCTCGGCGCGAGATTAGGACATGTTATTTTTTATCAGCCTGAACTTTTCAAAGAGGATTTCTGGTCGGTTTTTCTGCCGATCAGGACGAAACCTGAATTTGAATTTACCGGTTTTTCGGGATTAGCAAGCCATGGAGCCACCATCGCGCTGATATTTACCACACTTTATTATTCGTACAAAATCATTAAGAAAAATCCGTTTTGGGTGTACGACAGGATTGGAATTGTGGTGGCATTAGGCGGAGCTTTTGTGAGAATCGGAAACTTTTTCAATTCAGAAATAATCGGGAAACCCGCACCTGAAGGTTCACCTTTCGCAATCCTCTTCCCGCAGCAAAGCTCGGAATACGGTGCAATAGTTCCGCGCTACCCTACCCAGCTTTTTGAAGCGGGAGGTTACTTTTTACTCTTTATCCTGTTATGGATTCTTTACCGTTACACGAATAAAAAATACCAGCAGGGCTGGCTTTTCGGTCTGTTTTTTATCATACTTTGGGCGGTAAGATTTTTCGTTGAATTCTTAAAAGAACCTCAGGGCGATGAATTTATTCAGTTTGCAGGATTAAATACGGGACAGATCCTGTCCATTCCTTTTATGTTGGCTGGTTTCGTAATTATGTGGTATTCTAAAAACAATAAAATTACCGAAGAAGAAAACGGTAAACCCGAATAATCAGGCTTCAATAAAACATAACCCTTCAATTAATTTTGAAGGGTTTTTTATTTAAATATCTAAAGGTCTCCCCAATTTCACAGATTAAATCAGTAGACAGCATGGCTTCCTTAGAATGTTTTTTGGCTGCAAAATCGCCTGCTCTGCCATGAAGCCAAACTCCAAAAAGCGCAGCCTCTTCCACTGAATAATTTTGCGCCAGAAGCGAAGTGATAATTCCAAGCAGAACATCACCGCTGCCACCTTTTGCCATTCCGGAATTTCCTGTGATATTGTAAAAAACTTTGTCATCAGGGGTAATGATTTGGGTACGGTGACCTTTTAAAACAATATAAATCCCAAGTTCTTTAGCTTTCTCTTTTGCCAGTTTTAATCTTTCGAAAGAGTTCTCGGTCTTTCCAAACAGACGTTCGAATTCTTTGGGATGCGGAGTTATGATTGAATTCTGCGGGATTAATCTTAAATTTTCAGGTTTTGCTGCCAAAATATTCAGTGCATCAGCATCCAAAACCAAAGGCTTATTATACATACTTAAAAACTGTAAAAATGCATTTTCTGTTTCCGGATCTTTCCCCAAACCTGGACCGATTCCCACGACAGAATCATCATCCACATTAAAATTACTGATGAAATCCCCGCCTCCGGCAATATACATTGCTTCCGGACAACTGGCCTGTAAAATTTCGTAACCACATTTTGGTGCAAGGACGTAAGTGATACCACACCCAGACCTCAGTGCAGCCTTCGCGCCCAAAACTGCAGCACCCATTTTACCGAAACTTCCCGCTACAATGGTTGCTTTACCGTAATTTCCTTTATGAGAGAAATCGTCTCGTCTCCTATAAATATTCTGAATTAAATCCTCGTCAACAACATAAAATCCGGTCGGTTCGTCAGCGATAAAATCCTTACTTAAACCGATATCCAAAATGTGAATTCTACCGCAATACTTTCCGGTTTCTTGGTGAAGAAATGAAGTTTTCCAGAACTGGAAACTTAAGGTTTCATCTGCTTTAAAAACTACAGCATTGTCATCTGACAGCTGATCCGCAAAAAGTCCTGAGGGAATATCGATGGAAATTTTCGGAAGGCGGAATCGGTTTAGCTTCATAATAAGATCAGCGTATTGCCCTTCTGGATTTCTGCTCAATCCGGTTCCAAAAAGTGCATCCACTAAGACACTGTTTTCACCAAACTCGAATTCTTCAGTCCGATTGAAATCTATAATTTCTACACCATAAATATCTTTTACTCTTTCAAAATTAATCAAAGCATCAGTACTGAGGATGGCATTTGTATCCAGATAAATATTCACATCAAAACCCTTGTGATAGAGCAGCCTTGCAATGGCGAAACCATCGCCTCCGTTGTTTCCGGGACCGCAGAAAATGTGGCATTCCATTGGTCCGGAGAATCTAGTGCAAAGCCATTCTGCACAGGCGGTTGCTGCCCGTTCCATAAGCTTCAGTGAAGTGACAGGCTCGTTTTCAACCGTGAAAGCGTCACACTTTCCGATTTGGGGTGAAGTAAATATTTTCATTATCATTTGTTTAAATAAAATTACTTAAATAATTTCAGATTCATAAAATTTTATAAAAAATATTGATAAGCTAACTTTTTGCAGACAACCCGCACGATTATAAATTTATTTATTACATTTGAGTAACTTAAAAACTTAAATTATGGGACTTGTACAGGAATTTAAAGAATTTGCATTTAAAGGAAATGTAGTGGATTTGGCTGTTGCCGTTATAATTGGCGGTGCTTTTGGTAAAATTATCACTTCATTTGTAGATGATGTTATCACTCCACTATTGCTTAACCCTGCTTTGGAAGCGGCAAACTTGAAAAATATTTCGGAATTGACTTGGAATGGGGTGAAATACGGAAATTTTCTCTCTGCAATCATCAGTTTCCTAATTATTGCCATGGTATTATTCATGCTGATCAAAGCGGTGAATAAAGTAAACAAACCTGCAGTAGAAGCTCCAGCAGGACCTAGCAATGAAGAAGTTTTGCTTGCAGAAATCCGCGACCTTTTGAAGAATAAATAACTGTATCATTATAAAAAACTAAACCCGAAATCTTCCGGGTTTTTGTTTTTGCTACCTGTATTGAATACTAAAAAAACACGCCGTAAAGCGTGTTTCATTATTTGTTAAAACATATTTTTTCCTAATATACCTGCAAAATGCTGCAAATCTGTTCAGCCAGCGACAGTCCAATTCTGTCCTGCGCCTCTACAGTCGAAGCTCCCGTATGCGGAGTAAGGGAGATTTTCGGATGATTTAGAATCTCTTTCGACGGAGTGGGTTCGTTCATAAAAACATCCAGCCCTGCGAACGCAACTTTACCGGAATTCAATGCTGCAACCAGAGCTTCTTCGTCAATAACTCCACCTCGGGAACAGTTGACGATAGCTACGCCTTCTTTCATGAGCGCAAATTCCTCTTCACCAATCATGTAGCCATCTTTTTGCGCGGGAACGTGAAGGGTGATAAAATCAGCATGTTTTAAAACTCCTTCAAGCGGCTCGGTTTCAATATCAACATTAATGAACTGATTATTGTAAAACTTAACTTTAATACTTGCTCTGCCTACATTACTGTCTGCCGCGATTACACGCATCCCTAAACCGAGGGCTATTCTTGCCACTTCCTGGCCGATTCTTCCCATTCCGATGATGCCTATGGTTTTACCGCGAAGTTCAATTCCTTTTTCGTAAGATTTTTTGAGTTTCGCGAATTCGGAATCGCCTATTACGGGCATTTTGCGGTTAGAATCCGGCAAAAACCTAGCACCGGAAAACAAATGAGCAAATACCAATTCCGCCACAGATTCAGATGATGCTGACGGCGTGTTGATTACGTGAATATTTTTCGATCGTGCATAATCCACATCAATATTATCCATTCCTACACCACCACGACCGATAATTTCGATCGACGGACATGCATCGATTAAATCTTTGCGAATCTGTGTCGCGCTTCTTACTAAAACTGTTCTGATATTATTTTCGTTGATGTAATCCACTAACAATTCCTGGGGAATCTTAGTGGTAATTACCTCGAAACCCTTTTCGGTTAGGGCATCGATCCCTGATTGGTCTAATCCGTCGTTTGCTAAAATCTTCATTCTTCTTTAATCTTTAAATACTTCAATGGTGACCTGTTTTTCAACCAAATCGGTGAATTTTCCTTTGTATCTTGTTGCTCTGACCAAATGGTTATCGATCCAGTGATAATTTCCGCCGCGCGGTTTTCCGCACAAAACGCTGTGATATTTAAACCCGTGTTTATCTAACCAGTCGATGGTAATCTGCTTCAGGTTCTCTGTACGCGATGTAAAAAAGCAGATGATATGCCCCTGGTCGTACCAGCGGTTAATGGTTTCCAGCGCATCCGGATAGGGCTCGCAATCCACCATTCTTTCCGGCTCTTCATTGGGTACATCATCGGTTATGGTGCCGTCGATATCAATAAGATAGTTCTTGATATCGCCCTTCAACATCGGGCTTAAATGGTCTTTATATTCTAATTCCATCGCTTGAATTTTAAGGAGCAAAATTACAAATTTTCGTTGGTTCACAGGCATATAAATCTAAAATTCCGCAAATGGATGCCATAAAATCTGCCAGAAAACGTAAGATAACATTACTTGTAACCGGTGATTTTTAATGGTTGGGTTATTAAAATTTCACAAAAATTTGAGTACCTAATTTTTAAAACTTAAATTTGTGTGATATGGAAGAACAAGTGGTTTTAGTTTCTGAAAAGGACGAAATTCTAGGCGTCATGGATAAAATGCAGGCTCATGAAAATGGGATTCTGCATCGTGCATTTTCAGTTTTTTTATTTAATGACAAAGGTGAAATGCTGTTGCAGAAAAGAGCTGCCGACAAATACCATTCGCCTAACCAGTGGACCAATGCGGTATGTTCGCACCCCAGAATGGGCGAAACGTATATGGAAGCGGCACAGCGCCGGCTGAAAGAAGAGTTGGGAATCGAAACGCCAATCACCTACCGGTTTAATTTTCTTTACAAGGCAGATGTAGGCCAGAATTTGTGGGAACACGAACTGGATCATGTCTTCACCGGAAATTTCGAAGGAGAATTTAAACTGAATGAAGATGAAGTTTCGGAAGTTCGGTATATTTCTATTGATGAACTGGATAAGGAAATGTCGGCAAATCCGGAAAATTTCACGGAATGGTTTAAAATTATTCTTAAAGAATACAAGCAACACCTCGAATAAAAAAACTACGCTAAATTATAGCCCCGATTGAAGTGGCATCCTTTTGCGAAGCGCAGCAAAGCAAAAGATACAGCGGAAAGCGGGACGGGTTTTAGGATAAAAAACTAAGCCAAATGCTCCTAAATAAAAACAATAAAATAAATTAGAAGAAATGAATAAAAAGACTGCCCTGTTTGACAAGCATGTTGCTCTGGGCGCAAAAATGGTGCCTTTTGCAGGTTTTGAAATGCCTGTGCAATATTCCGGAGTTACTGATGAACATTTTGCTGTACGCGAAAAAGTTGGAATTTTTGATGTTTCACACATGGGACAGTTTTTCGTTGAAGGCCCTACCGCAAAAGATTTGCTGCAGTATGTTACGACCAACAACGTTGACACCCTGGAAGACGGAAAAGCACAATACACCTGTCTGCCTAATGGAAGCGGCGGAATTGTAGATGACCTTATCGTTTACAAAATGGCAGACGAAAAATATTTTGTGGTGGTAAACGCTTCCAATATTGAGAAAGACTGGGACCATATCTCCAAATACAACGAAAAATTCGGTGCTCAACTGACGAATGCTTCAGATGAAATGTCGCTGATTGCGGTTCAGGGTCCGAAAGCTGCGGAAACGATGCAGAAACTTACAGATTCTAATCTTGCAGAAATTCCATTTTATCATTTTAGTGAAGGTATCGTTGCCGGAATTTCCAACGTGATTATCTCCAACACCGGTTATACGGGAAGCGGCGGTTTTGAAATTTATTTTAAAAATGAAGATGCGGTAAAAATGTGGGACGCTCTTACAAAAGCTGGTGAAGAATTCGGTTTAATTCCTTGCGGATTGGCTTCCAGAGACACATTAAGGCTTGAAAAAGGCTTCTGTCTTTACGGAAACGACATTGATGACACCACTTCGCCAATGGAAGCTGGTTTGGGCTGGATCACCAAATTTGATAAAGATTTTGTGGACAAAGAAACTTTTGCAAAACAAAAAGAAGACGGCGTTACCAGAAAACTGGTCGGCTTTGAAATGCAGGAAAGAGCAATCCCAAGACACGATTATCTTGTGGTAGATGCTGAAGGTAACCAAATCGGAAAAGTAACATCGGGAACCATGAGCCCGATGAAAAATATCGGAATTGGATTGGCTTACGTGGCAAAACCACATTTTAAAGTAGGTTCTGAGATTTTTATTCAGATCAGAAATAAAAGTATTCCTGCGAAAGTGGTAAAACTCCCTTTTGTATAAAAAATCTCTTTTGATATAAATAAAAACCGTTTGAAATTTCAAACGGTTTTTCGTTTTTTACAGTCAACTCATTTTATTTCACTTCAATCGTTTTTACATTCTGCATGGTTACCTCTTTTTTCGGTACCATAATCTTTAGAATACCGTCTTCATAGGTTGCTTCAATTTTTTCCGGTTCCGCATCTTCAGGCAGGGTGAAAGAACGGCTGAATGAGCTGTAATTAAACTCTCTTCGGGTAAATGCGCCTTTTTCGTCCTTTTCTTCGTTTTCGGTTTTAGTCTCGCTGGAAATGTTTAAAATGTTTCGCTCCAGATTAATTTTTAAATCTTCTTTTTTTATTCCGGGTGCAGCCACATGAATTTCAAAACCATTATCAAGTTCTTTCACGTTAACTGATGGCAAGGTCAACTCAGATCGGGTAAATTTCGGTCTGTTAAATTCAAATAAATCTTTTGTAAGAAAGTCATCAAAAAAACTGTTGCTTCTGATTAAATTTGACATGACATTAAATTTAAGGGTTAAACATTTTGTGGTTACTCTAATTTCCACAAAAAAAATGCCCGCGACAATTCGCGGACAAAATTACTTAACAAAGCTGATCTTCAGGAAATTATGTCACATTCAGATCGCAAAATGCGGAACCTATTTCGGTAAATGCTGGAAACAGAAATCGTTGCCGATACTTGTATTTCTCTTGCACCGTGTTCCGGTTTTTGTGGTTGCGAAACAACGGTTGATGGAATTCTGTCCCGATGCTTTCTTGGGCTTTGAAACCGAGCCAGAAACCGTTCGAAAAGGGGTTCACAAATTTTACACGGTGCAAAACCTTCTTTCAGGGCTTTCTCTACACTTAACGCAGAAGACACATTTTTTACCATCCGGCAGTCTGATAAATGATATTTTGTGCCGGTGGGGGTTTTATAAACAGTCTGTGCTGTAAGATTTACGGTAAGTAAAAAGAGAAAAACCGTAAGGAATTTCATGGTTTAATCTGCAAAATGTGCACGTAATGCTTCAACAGTTTTCTTTTCGCTGCCGATAAATATCTCTTTATCTGTTATAAATACAGGGCGCTTCAAAAAAGTATAATGATCAAGGATCAGTTCTTTATAGTCGTTTTCCTGGAGCGTCTTAGCGTCGATTTCACGAAGTTTAATCTGGTTAGATTTTTTACTGAAAAGCGCTTCATATGAACCCGCAAGTTTGTACATTTCCTCCAGTTCTTCTGGAGTTATAGGATTTATTTTTATTTCCCGGTGCTCCCAGTCCTTCAGATTAAATTTCTTAAGAATTTTCAAACAGGTATCG
Organism: Chryseobacterium sp. HSC-36S06; assembly: GCF_024171485.1. Classification (GTDB taxonomy): domain Bacteria; phylum Bacteroidota; class Bacteroidia; order Flavobacteriales; family Weeksellaceae; genus Kaistella. The sequence continues at coordinate 1,093,181 of NZ_JALJZX010000001.1, read as the reverse complement.
CAGGTTTTTAAATAAAATACTTTTTTCATGTTTCAAAAATAGGGTTTATAAAAGGAATTTAAAAATTTTATCAATATCTTTATTTAAATTTAAGAAAATAATGGTGACTAAAACGGTCTTTCAGTTTATTTCTGAACCAAGCGATGTAAATTATGGAGGAAATGTTCATGGCGGTAGTGTTATGAAATGGATTGATCAGGCGGGCTACGCGTGTGCAAGTTCCTGGAGCTCCAGTTACTGTGTAACCGTTTATGTGGGTGGAATCCGTTTTTATTCGCCAATAAAAATCGGTCACATCGTAAAAGTTGAAGCCGAAGTGATTTATACCGGAACCACAAGTATGCATATTGCAATTAATGTTTTTTCCAGAAATATTAAGCGCAACGATTTCGAAAAAAAAACGCACTGTATTATTGTTTTTGTCGCGGTAGATGACGAGGGTAATTCCGTACGGGTTCCCGAATTTGTACCCGAAACCGAACATCAGAAGCAGATGGAAAAATACGCAATTAAACTCATGGATCTGCGGAAAAATATCGAGGACGAAATGAAGCCCTTTCTCTAAAAAATCTGTATTTCTTCAAAAAAAATCCTTCCAAATGGAAGGATTTTTTAGGTTGTTTAAATCAGAATTATCTTGCAATATTTACAGATCTGGTTTCGCGGATAACCGTTACTCTCACCTGTCCTGGATATGTAAGTTCATTCTGAATTTTCTCTGAAATATCATAAGAAAGCTGTGCAGACTTATCGTCGCTTACTTTTCCGCTTTCAACCATCACGCGGAGCTCACGTCCCGCCTGAATCGCATAAGCACTGGAAACACCGTCAAAACTTAACGCAGCAGCTTCCAGATCTTTCAGTCTCTGGATATAAGATTCCAGAACCTGACGTCTCGCGCCTGGTCTCGCTCCGGAAATCGCATCAGCCACCTGAATAATTGGTGAAAGCAAGGAAGTCATCTCAACCTCGTCGTGGTGGGCACCAATTGCGTTTACTACTTCGGCGTTTTCGCCGTATTTTTCTGCCCATTGCATTCCTAAAAGTGCATGTGGAAGTTCAGATTCCTGCTCAGGAACTTTACCGATATCGTGAAGTAAGCCGGCTCTTTTCGCCAATTTTACATTCAGTCCTAATTCTGCAGCCATGGTAGCAGCGATGTTCGCAACCTCTCTGGAGTGCTGTAAAAGGTTTTGCCCGTAAGAAGAACGGAATTTCATACGCCCAACGATTTTCACCAATTCCGGATGTAAACCATGAACGCCTAAATCGATAACGGTTCTTTTACCAACCTCGATGATTTCTTCTTCAATATGTTTTTTGGTTTTCTCTACAACTTCTTCGATTCTTGCGGGGTGAATTCTTCCGTCAGTAACTAATCGGTGAAGCGAAAGTCTTGCGATCTCTCTTCTCACAGGATCGAAACAGGAAAGCAGAATTGCTTCCGGAGTATCGTCAACGATAATTTCAACGCCGGTTGCAGCTTCTAACGCACGGATGTTTCTTCCTTCTCTACCGATAATTCTACCTTTTACTTCATCAGATTCAATATTGAACACCGATACTGAATTTTCAATCGCCTGCTCGGTTCCAATTCTCTGAATGGTCTGGATAACGATTTTTCTGGCTTCCTGTTTTGCGTTAAGGTTAGCTTCCTCCATAATGCTCTGTACATGAGCCTGTGCTCTTGTTTTCGCTTCAGATTTCATGGCTTCTACCAATTCGTTTCTGGCATCTTCTGCGGAATAATTTGCTATTTTTTCAAGCATCTCAACTTTCTGGGCGGTTGCCACATCAAGTTCCTGCTGTTTTCTCTCGAGGATTTCGTGTTTTTTTCCGTAGTCTGAAATTTGGCGGTCAAGATCTTTCTCTAATTTCCCGGTCTTACTCAGCTCGTCATTGAGTTTGTTTTCTTTGTCTTTGATTCTTTTCTCTGCATCCTGCATTTTCTTTTCGCGGGTCTGGATATCAGCGTCGTGCTGGGATTTCAGCTCCATGAATTTTTCTTTTGCCTGCAGCTGTTTTTCCTTTCTGATGGATTCTGCCTGAACGGTGGCTTTTTCTATAAGGTTTTCGGCATTTTTCTTTGCATCCTGTACGATGAATTTTGCCTTTGCATTAAGGGAACTTCTGGAAAATAACATTCCGATTACAGCTCCGATTACAAGGCAAACAATACCAATAATAATGGCGGTTGTTGTCATATGTTTAGTTTAAATTGTCATCAATAAAAAAGCCCACAATAATTCAGTGATATAGAGTAAACTCCTAATCAACACGATTTGAACTGATTTCCACTTTCTGTAATCCGAGCAAGTCGGCGCGCCATTAAGTGAACTTTCGTCCGGTAATTGTTTAGCGTTGAGTTTACCTTTAATGTGTTAGAACTATTGTAGGCAGTTGTTTGCGGAAAAGAAAAATCTACTTTTCCAATTCTTCCAGCAGCTGATTAATCTTCAGTAACCGCTCGTTGGAGGCATTTATGTTTTTTTCGTTTGTGATAACAGATACTTCTGCATTGGTACCCAGTTTTAAGGCACACATCGCGAGGGCATCCTGCTTATCTCTCACATCAAAATTCTGTTCAAAATCTTTAATCATCACTTCAATCTGTTTCCCTACTTTCCGAAGGGTTTCTTCTTCTGCAGCGGGAACATTGAGCGGATAATTTCTTCCGGCAATGTTGATGGTAATTCTTCTTACTTCCATTACAATCCGCTGTTTTGAAGTTCTGCAATACAGTGATCCACTTCTTTTATCAACCTGTTGATGTGATTTTTCATCAGTCGGTTATGATCGGGATTACCGGTTATTGCTGAGTAAAGCTTTATATTTTTTTGTTCTTCTGCTAAAACCTGGCTTTTTTTTCGTTCCTCATCATATTTCTTCTTCAGTGTTTCATGCTCTTGTGATAATTCCAAATATTTTTCGTTCAGATTCTGGTAATTCTTGCTTACGTTCAAAATCCTTTTTTCTAAAACCGAAAAATTATTTTCTAAATCCTTGAGCATTTTCAGGCTTAATTAATTCTAACTATTAAGCAAAAATATAAAATTTTAATTTGAATTGGACGAATATTTAAAAATATCTTGAAATAAAAAAGAGAAGACACTGATTGTCTTCTCTTTAGTAATATTGTAAGTCAGAATTTATTCGAATTTAAGAACGAACATCAGCGCACGTGTTTTGGCACTGGTGATTGCGGAAGTCCAGTACGGTGGAGTATCAGGATTATCGGAAACCATTTCGTCATTGATCATAAATGTACCGCGGAATCCCGGCGTCAGTTTAAATCTGCTGAAATAAAACTGAATCCCGAGTTCTGCAGACCACCCGAAATTACTCGCTGTTGTACGGAAAAGTCCCTGGGAATTATCATCTGCGGCTTTGCTATTCGACTGAAGATTCATCATCCAGTTAACTCCTGCCGCGGCGTAAGGTCGCGAATTGTACCACCTGTCCCCGTGAACTTCAATTAAAAGAGGTAAATCCACATAGGTAGATTTCACGGTTCTGAGTTTATCTGCGTCCGTTAAAGTTCTGGGTATGAAAGGTGGATTGGAGTTGGTTCCACCCGCATACTGATCATTTGATTGGGTGTTGAACATCAGTTCACGTTCTACAAACTGAAGTCCGGGCTCAAATCTTAAATCGAAATGATCATTCAGGCGTAGTTTGCCTATTAATCCGGCTCCGAAACTGTAAGAAGATTTACTCTGCACAAGATTTTTCTGGCCATCCATCCCAAACATGGGATTCAGAACCATCTTATAATCGTAATTATTGCCCGCGAGAAAAAATCCGTAACTGAATTTCTGGTTATCAAAACCTTCCAGATTATCCATCCGGTCCTTGGTTCGGAAGAGTTGCGCATTAAGCGAGGATACTACAAAAATTGCGGTAAGTAATTTAATTTTCAACACGGTGTTCCTCATACTATTTGGTTGCCTTATAAATCGTTGCGATACCTAAGCTTAGTTTTTTATATTCTACCTTTTTAAATCCTGTTTGCAGCAAGATATTTTTCATCTTCTCCCCAAACGGAAATGCATTTACAGAGTCCGGAAGATAAGTATAAGCACGGTTGTCTTTAGATACTAATTTACCGATCTGCGGCAGGATATTTTTAAAGTAAAACATATATAAAGGTCCCATAAAGCCTTCAACCTTCGAAAATTCTAAGATATAAACACTTTTATTCTCCTTTACTACCCTTCTCAGTTCAGCAAGACCTTTTTCAAGATTCTCGAAATTTCTAACTCCAAAAGCAACGGTTACCGCATCGAATTTATTGCTTTCGAAAGGCATGTTTTCGGCATCCCCTTTTATCATGCTGATCTCGCCGTCTAAATTAAGTTTTTTTATTTTATCAATACCAACATTCAACATCTGCTGCGACAAATCGAAACCTACAACCTTTGCACCAGTTCCTTTGTTAACTGTGATGGCGAGATCTCCTGTTCCTGTAGCTACATCTAAAACATCTTTTGGCTGGTCTTTATTTAACCATTTCACGAGTGTATTTCGCCAAAGGACATCGATTTTCATCGAAAGTACGTGGTTCAACAGATCGTATTTCGGAGCAATATTGTCGAACATTTCTTCAACTTCACGCTTTTTCCCGGCTTCGGTATTGTATGGCTTAACTGTATTCAAGGCTGTGTTTTTTTTTAAAATTTGTAATACTCTTTGTAATAGTTGAGGAAATCAACTTTTCGGAAGATTTTGGTCCGGGATTCCACTCTCTGCACATTTTTTACGATTTTATCGTAATCTTCGTCGATGTTGTAGTAGAATTCGTCGGTATATAGTTTATTGAAATGTTTCGGCTCGTTTACAAACTTCTTCCCGTCGATGATGGTAGATTTTCTGGCGGCAATCAAAGAATCTTTGTTAAGCCCATAGCCATAAAACTGTTCGTTGATATAATAATCCTGATGGGTAATATTTACCAAGCCGCGGTTCTTATTCACGACGAACGCCGAATCATAAAGTAATTCCTTCTTTCCGTTGAAAACCTGGATTATGTTTTTACCTTTATTCAGATTCACCTGAAGTTTCTGACCTGCGCCGATAATTTTTTCCTCTCCTTTATTAATTTTGAAATAGTAAGTATCACCAGTTGGATTATCTACAAGATAATAATTTTTTTTAGCCAAAAACAAAAAGTAAACTCCAAAAGCAAACAATACAGCAATGACCGAAATAATTAAACCTTTAGTGGCAGGACTCATTCTCATATGTGATGTTCAAAAAAACCTTTGCAAATTTAATAATAATTTTCATTCAACCCGATACAATATAATTCTTAACTTTGTCCGAAATTTTTCAATAAAAAAAACATGCCCAATACAATCATAATAGGATCAGGAAGTTATATTCCCAGCAAAATTATCGGCAGAGATCACTTCATGGATTCAGTTTTTTATACCGATGAAGGCGACAGAATAAATAAGCCCAATGAAGAAATCATTCAGAAGTTTGTAGAAATTACTGAAATAGAAAACCGAAGATATCTGGAGGATGATGAGTTTAATTCCGATTTAGGTTTTCAGGCTGCGAAAGAGGCTATCTACGACGCCAAAATCGATCAGGAAGATTTAGATTATATTATTTACGCCAGTAATTTCGGAGAAGTTGACAAAAACGGAATGACGAATTTCATGCCGTCGATGTCAGCTAGGGTGAAAAATAAACTCGGAATAAAAAACCGCAACTGTGTTAATTACGACATGATTTTCGGATGCCCGGGCTGGGTTGAAGCAATGATTCTTGCCGACACCTTGATTAAAGCGAAAAAAGCAAAACTAATCCTGGTGGTAGGCTCCGAAACATTAAGCAGGGTAACAGATGCTTTCGACAGGAACAAAATGATCTTTGCGGACGGAGCCGGTGCTGTTATTGTAAAAGCTACTGAAGATGAGAGTGTTGGAATCATTGCCGACTGCACAATTTGCGACAATGATACGGAACTAAATTACTTAGAGAACGCACCTTCACTTAAACAGGACGAAGACCGCCGCCCACTCTACATCAGAATGCACGGCAGAAAAATTTATGAATATGCGCTGAAAAATGTGCCAGACGCCATTAAACAAACGATTGATAAAGCGGGTTTGACTATTGATGATATTGACAAAATATTAATTCATCAGGCCAATGCTAAAATGGATTATGCTATGATCTCGCGGCTGTTTAAACTTTATGGTAAAAGGGATTATGATCACGCCATTGCGCCAATGACGATTCAGCAGTTAGGAAACTCTTCTGTAGCCACCATCCCAACTATGTTTGACCTTATTATTAAGGGCGAAATGAAAGATCAATCCTTCGCAGAAAAAGGTAACATCGTTTTTGCATCCGTAGGTGCGGGAATGAATATCAATGCGATTGTGTACAGATTCCCTTAAAAGATAATATTTAAAGATAAAGAAAGCACAAAATCGATTTTGTGCTTTTTTAATGAAACTTATGCAGAAAAATTTTTTAATCATTACCGGAATTGTTTTTATTCTGGAATTCTACGTCTATCAGGCCTTCAAAACCATCACTTCCAACAGTTGGCTACGGGTCGGATATTGGCTGGTAACGCTCTTGGTATACTCCTTCTTTGTTTACGAACTGCTTAATTTCAAACGGAGCGACCGCGATCATCACCGGATTCAGATTGTATCTTCAATTTTTCTGATTTTTCTGGTTCCGAAACTTTTCATCGTTCTTCTTCTATTAATGGAGGACATCGCAAGATTCTTCAATTATCTTTTTACATTTTTCGTAAAACCCGAAACTTATTTCCCCGAAAGAAGAAAATTTGTAAGTATAATTGGGCTGGCAGTAGCCGCGGGCTTCTCGGCGATGATTATTGACGGAATTGTTTTCGGAAAATACAGACACCGTGTGCGTCGCGTAAAACTTAAAATCAAAGGTTTGCCCGACAGTTTCAAAGGTTATAAAATCGTTCAGATTTCAGATATTCATGCCGGCAGTTTCTTTAATCCAGAAAAACTGCAGAAAGCGGTGGATTTAATTAATGAGCAGAATGCAGATCTGGTTTTATGTACCGGCGATATCGTGAATAATTTTGCCAGTGAGTTTAAACCTTTTGTACCGATGTTTGCGGGAATTCGGGCGAAAGACGGAAAATTTTCTGTCCTCGGAAATCATGATTACGGAGATTACGCAGAATGGAAATCTAAAGGAGAAAAAGCGCAGAATGTCCCGAATTTAATTCAATTACAAAAAGAAGCCGGTTTCGTAATGCTCCGGAATGAACACAGATTCATCGAAAAGAATGGCGAAAAACTTTATATTCTAGGTGTAGAAAACTGGGGATTGAAGCCTTTTCCCCAATACGGCGATTTGAATAAAGCCGCTCTTGGTGTTCCAGCAGAAGCAGCAAAAATATTAATGAGCCACGACCCTACCCATTTCGACGAAGTTGTAAAACATCACCCGGCAAATGTTCAGCTTACGCTTTCGGGGCATACGCACGGAATGCAGTTTGGCATCGATCTGAAAAACGTACGTTGGTCGCCGGTGCAGTACAGGTATAAAAAATGGGCAGATTTATACGAAAGTCAGGGCAAATATTTATATGTGAACCGCGGTTTCGGGGTAATTGCATTCCCGGGAAGAGTTGGTATCGAGCCAGAAATCACCCTTTTTGAACTGAGTTAAAATTGGATATGACTTCATTAATCAAAGCAACAGAAAAAGATATTCCGCTGATTCGCGAATTGGCAGAAAAATCATGGAAATCTGCCTATGTAGAACTTCTTTCTAAGGAACAGATCGATTATATGCTAGCCGAAATGTATTCGGTTGAAGAAATTTCAACACATCTTCAGAATCCGAATTATCATTATTATTTAATTGTTAATGAAAATATAGCCATAGGTTTTATAGGTTACGAGCATTATTACGAACCGCAAACCACTAAACTCCACAGAATTTATCTAGTTGACCAGGCAAAAGGAAAAGGCTGCGGAAAAACCGCACTGAACTTCCTTAAAAAACAAACTTCCGAAAACGGAGATTCCCGAATTATTTTAAATGTGAATAAAGAAAATAATGCGAAATCGGTTTATGAATCCCAAGGTTTCAGCATTTATTCCGAAGGCGTCTTTGATATCGGGAATGGCTTTGTAATGGACGATTACCTGATGGAATTTATTTTATAACCTCAAATTTAACCTTCTTTTTTGAATGTGATTTTATTTTTGGTACACTTTTAGAATGCTCAGAAGTATAACATTAAAAAATTAAATTATGACACGTTCTAACCTACTTACAAAGATTCAGATTTTCGCACTGGCAGTTGCAGCAAACTTCGCCACAATATTAGTTAAAGCTCAGGATAAAGCAGCCGATTTAAATGTTGACGTAGACCTGGACAAAGGCGGCGATGCGATGAGTGGTGACTGGATGAGCAATCCTTTAGTTTGGGTAATCGGTGCATTAGTTCTTATCGTAATCATCGCATTGGTTGCAAGAGGCGGCGGAAACAAATAAGTAAACCACATCATATATTTCACTTAATAAAGATCCCTTGTTTAAGAGGGATCTTTTTTCATCAAAAAACCCGGATGCTGAATCCGGGTTTTTAATTGATGTGTATTTAAAATATTAAATTTCAAGCGCTTTCTGATAAGCATTTTCGATGCCTGCCAAGTTCTTTCCGCCTGCAGTCGCGAAGCCCGGATTTCCGCCGCCGCCGCCCTGAATTTCTTTCGCCAGTTCTTTCACGATAGTGCCGGCGTGGTATTTTGCTTCCAGATCCTGTGAAACTCCCACGGTAATCATCGGCTTCTGATCAGCATCTGAAATAATGATGATTACCGAGTTTTCAATTTCTTTTTTAAGTTGGAACACGATATCCTTCACGCTTCCCGCATCCATTGAAACTTTTTTAACCAACAGTTTCTTGTCTCCGCTTTCAGCAAAATCATTTTTCCAGTTGGCAGTTTCGCCTTTTGCTTTTTCTTTTTTCAAAGATTCGATTTCAGATTTTAAAACTGAATTTTCGTCAATTAATTTTTCTACAGATTTCGTTAAATCTTTAGATTTCAACAAAGCTGAAATTTCTTTGATCTGAGCTTCCAGATTTTTGAAATATTCCGCAGATTTATCACCGGAAATCGCTTCAATTCTTCTGATTCCTGCTGCGGTAGAACTTTCGTTCTGAATTTTGAAATAGCCGATTTCGCCTGTGCTTTTTACATGAGTTCCGCCACAAAGTTCGCGTGAAGTTCCGAACTGAATCATTCTCACGCTGTCGCCGTATTTTTCACCGAAAAGCGCCATAGCGCCTTTTTCCATAGCTTCCGCAATCGGAATATTTCTGAATTCCTGCAATGCAATATTCTCCTTGATTTTTACATTAACTTTCTCTTCTACCAGTTTCAGTTCTTCTTCGCTGATTTTAGAGAAATGTGAAAAATCAAAACGGAGATAATCAGGACCTACGAAAGAACCTTTCTGTTCCACGTGAGTTCCCAAAACTTCACGTAAAGCTTCGTGTAATAAATGCGTCACCGAGTGGTTGGCCTGAGTATTTTTGCGGTCTGATGTATTTACTTTTGCGTAAAAAACAGCGCCAGCATCTTTCGGTAAATCTTTAATCAGGGAAACAATCAGGTTATTTTCCTTTCTGGTTTCTAAAACCTCAATAATATCACTACAATTGGTAATATTAAAAACATCAGGACTTGAAATATCAAAACCTTCTGTATAACTTGGAATAAGAATTCCTTTGTCGCCAACTTGACCGCCGCCTTCAGGATAAAACGGAGATTTCGATAAAACGATCTGATAAAATTCGCCGTCCTTATTCTCGATTTTACGGTAGCGGGTGATGTATGTTTCAGCTTCTGTCTGGTCGTAACCAACGAAACTTTCCTGCTTTTCCTCCAGAATTACCCAATCGTGAACTTTCTGCGCTGATGATTTTTTGGAACGCTGTTTCTGCTTTTCCATTTCTTCATCAAATCCTTTTTCATCAACCGTCAGCTGCTTTTCTTCAGCGATGATTCTTGATAAATCGGCCGGGAATCCGTACGTGTCATACAATTCAAAAACCTCAGCACCCGGTAGTGCTTTTTCGTTTCTGGAAATGGTTTCATTAATGATTAAATCGATTCTCTTCAAACCGTGTTCGATGGTTTTCAGGAAAGAATTTTCTTCTTCCCGAATCACTTCGGTAACCAGTTTTTGCTGTTTTACGAGTTCCGGGAAAAAATCTCCCATTTCACTTTTTAGAACAGCTACCAAGTCGAAAAGGAAAGGTTCTTTCATTCCTAAAAACCGGTAGGAATACGAAATCGCTCTTCTTAAAATTCTTCTGATCACATAACCTGCACCACCGTTGGAAGGCAGCTGTCCATCGGCAATCGCGAATGCAACCGCCCTGATATGATCGACCACCACACGGATGGCGATGTCTTTTTCATCTTCTAAAATTCCGGTATATTTTTTACCTGACAGTTCTTCTACTCTAGCAATTAAAGGGGTGAAAACATCGGTATCGTAATTCGATTTTTTGCCTTGCAAAGCCATACACAAACGCTCAAAACCCATTCCGGTGTCAACGTGCTGTGCAGGTAATTTCTCTAAACTTCCGTCGGCTTTTCTGTTGAACTCCATGAAAACGTTGTTCCAGATTTCAACGACCTGTGGATGATCATTATTAATCAATTCAACTCCGGGAATTTTAGCTTTCTCTTCTTCAGATCTTAAATCCACATGGATTTCTGAGCATGGTCCGCAAGGTCCGCTCTCTCCCATTTCCCAGAAATTGTCTTTTTTGTTTCCATTGATGATTCTGCTTTCGTCGATATGGGATTTCCAGTAATCATAAGCATCCTGGTCGCGTTCCAAATTTTCGGAAGCGTCACCTTCAAAAATAGTTACATATAAATTTTCTTTCGGAATTTTATAAACTTCTGTCAGCAGTTCCCATGCAAAACCGATCGCTTCTTTCTTAAAATAATCCCCGAAAGACCAGTTTCCCAACATTTCAAACATCGTGTGATGATACGTATCACGGCCAACATCATCCAAATCGTTATGCTTCCCGGAAACCCTCAGGCATTTTTGCGTATCGGCAATTCTTGGCGCTTTTGGTTCTTTGTAACCGAGAAAATAATCCTTGAATTGCGTCATTCCTGAATTAGAGAACATGAGCGTGGGATCATCTTTTAGCACAATAGGTGCGGAAGGAACGATTAGGTGACCTTTTTCTTTAAAATAATCTAAAAACTGCTGGCGTATCTGTTGTGAAGTCATAGTTAGTTTTGCTTTTGGCGTTGGTTTTACGCTATTCTATAAGATTGCAAATTTAGGAAATTTTGAGCTAAAAACTGAAGCCACACAGGCATCTTCAAAATTAATCTAATGCGTTGAAGAACAATAGGGCCTAAAAAAATCCGCCCCATTAAAAATGAGACGGATTTACATCACTTATTACACTTAAATAAAAAAATTATTTCTTTTCGAGGGCCTTTATCAAAATCTGAAGATTGACTTCGTTTTTGATAATACCGTTTGTTACAGGCATTTGGAATTTCACTCCAAAATCCTCTCTGCTAATGTCTTTCGGCTCTGTCGCAATACTTACCTCGCCGCCATTTACTGTTACATTTGCATTGAACTGAACAGGTTTTGTAATTCCTTTAATCGTCAAATTACCATCGAGCAGGGTATTGTAATCACCGTTTGCATTTTCAGAGACTTTTGTAATCTCGTAAGAAGCGGTGGGAAATTTTTCAACTTCGAAAAAATCGCCGCTTTTTAAATGGCCGTTCAGTTTATTAAGCTGCTCTGCATCATCTTTTAAATCAACAGAGGTTAAACTGCTCATATCGGCAACAAATTTTCCGCTTTCAAGTTTACCGTCTTTCACAGTTACATCTCCGCTTTCAAACTTAATCGTTCCGAAATGACTGGTGTTGTCGGATTTCAGTACTTTAAAACCCTTCCATTCAATTTTACTGTTAAGAGTATCTACGGCGAAAGACGCACCCTCGGTGGTGGTAATCACTTCGCTGCTTTCGCTGGTAAGCGGTTTGTCTTTCCCACATGAAACCAATAAAACTCCTGAAATAAATGCTGAAAATACTGTTGATTTAAATACTTTTTTCATCAAATGATTGCTTTTTTTCTTACTCCGCTAAAATAATAAAAATAATTCACAGTAAAATCAAAATTATTAATTTTGCAAATATGCTATTAGAAATCAATCATTTATTTTTCTCGCATTCCCGTGAAAAAGATCTTTTCCAAAACCTTAATTTAAAGATTGAAAAAGGCAGAATCATTGCTTTGGCTGGGGAAAGCGGCTGCGGAAAATCTACCCTGCTGAATCTGATTTACGGTTTGCTCGACTGGGAGCAGGGCGAAATTATTTTTGACGGAAAACCCATCTACGGACCGAAAAAAAACATTGTTCCCGGTGAAAGTGAAATGAAACTGGTAGCGCAGAACTATGACCTGATGCCTTATGCTACGGTGGCAGATAATGTTGGAAAATTTATTTCTAATATCAATTTAAAGGAAAAGCGAGAAAAAGTTCTGGAACTGCTTCATGTTGTAGAACTCGAGGAATATGCGCAAATACTTCCCAAAAATCTGAGCGGCGGGCAACAGCAGCGTGTGGCCATCGCGCGGGCACTTTCTGTAATGCCTAAGCTTCTTCTGCTTGATGAACCTTTCAGCAATCTTGATTTTTCAAGAAAAATTGAACTACGTGAGCGGCTTTTCAATTATGTGAAAGAGAAAGAGATTTCTCTGATAATTTCAACTCACGAAATTCAGGAAGTGATGCCGTGGCTTGACCAAATTATTGTGTTACATGACGGAAGACTTATTCAAAATGATCATCCAAAAGAAATTTATCAAAATCCTTACAACCCCTACGTGGCAAAACTTTTTGGCGAAGTGAATGTATTTTCCGATGAAGAGAAAGCATCCTTCGGACTAGCTAAAAACTTCTGGTATCCAACAGAAATTAAAATCGCAGATTCCGGAAAAGAAGCACAGATTACCGAAAGCCGATTCGCAGGAAACTACTACTGGAACAAGATTTCACTAAGCGGAAAAGACATCGTGATCTATACCGAAAACCAAATAGAAGGTACAGTATATCTTAATTTGTAAGGCTGAAAAAAATCAGATTTTTTTTAAAATTTCTATTGGACCGCTATGGAATTTGAAATAAAATTCCTAACTTTATCATTCCCAAATAAGGAAATTTTTGGTTAATTCTCTTTCTGCCTTTAAGACGAAATTAGTCCCGATGTATTCGGACAACCAAGTCTAGAAAAGAACCCTGTCCAAATCTTTCCTTTTTTTATGCCTTCTTCACAAATTCCGACTTCAAAGCCATTGCTCCGAAACCATCGATTTTGCAGTCGATATTATGATCTGAATCGGGACGCAAACGGATATTTTTAACTTTAGTTCCCGCTTTCACAGGTTTTGGTGCACCTTTAACCGGCAAATCTTTCATTACTATTACAGAATCTCCGTTTTGAAGTTCATTACCATTCATGTCCAGAATGGTTTCGCCACTGTTGACCTCATTCGGATCCCATTCATGAAAGCACTGGGAACAAACCTGGAGGTTATCCTGTTCGTAAGTAAATTCTGACTGGCATTTAGGACAAATAATTGTATCGCTCATTGTTTATTTTTTGAACCACAAAAGTAAGAATTTTTTGCAGTGATTAAAAATGCAGCATTTTATACAAACGGGGACATCTTTGTACAAACTCACTGCGCCCCGACCTGAGTGGAGCTCTTTTTTATGGAACGCAGTGGAGGAAAAAAAGCGGGAACGGAGGACGGAAAAAGGCGCCCAAATCTACGGCATCATTATTCGGTTTAAAAACCTTATTTTTGCAAAAATTCTGTCCCGGCGATTCGAGGACAAATTGAACATTAAAACATCCATATATGGAACTGATACACAGAAACTTACTGATAGGGATTCACGACGCTTTACAGGAAACTTTTTTTGAAGACCGAAAATATGCCGACAAAGTGATAGAGCGGCTTTTGAAAGCCAACAGAAAATGGGGCAGCGAAGACCGGAAAGTGGTTTCGCAAATTTTTTACGACATTATCCGCTGGAAAAAACGCCTTGAATATTACATGGGCGAAGGCGTGAAACCCAACAATATCTATAAACTCATTCTCACATATTGTCTTTGGACCAAAACGCATTATAAAAAATTCGAGGAGTTTAATGGCATTAAAAACGCTGACATTCTTAATAAACTTAAGAAAAATACGGTTCCTACAAAATCGATTGAATATTCGATTCCTGAATGGCTTGCCGAAACTCTGGAAAAAGAATTGGGTAGCAAATGGGAAAGAGAGATGCATGCACTTAATGAGCAGGCTCCTACAATTCTCCGTGCAAACACCCTGAAAACAACAGCCAAAGAACTTGTTTCCGATCTTAAGGATGAGGATGTAGAAAGTTTCCAGATCCGAAATTATCCGGATGCTGTACAGCTGCAGGAAAAGAAAAATGTATTCTTAACCTCCGCTTTCAAAGATGGCTTGTTTGAAGTTCAGGATGCTTCTTCACAGAAAATCGGTGAACTGCTGGATGTTCAGGAAGGAATGCGCGTTGTAGATGCCTGCGCTGGAGCAGGTGGGAAAACCCTCCACCTGGCCGCTTTAATGAAAAACAAAGGTCAAATCATCGCGCTCGATATTTACGAGTGGAAACTTGCTGAACTGAAACGCCGGGCAAAAAGAGCCGGCGCTCACAACATTGAAACGAGATTTATCGAAGACAATAAAGTAATCAAAAGACTTCACGAGAAAGCCGACCGCGTTTTGATCGATGCGCCATGTTCAGGTTTAGGTGTCTTGAAAAGAAACCCCGATTCCAAATGGAAAATCGATCAGGATTTTATCGACAGAATTAAAAACGAACAGCAGCAGATTCTTCAGGATTACAGCAAAATGCTGAAAAAAGGCGGAAAAATGATCTATGCTACATGTTCAATTCTGCCAAGCGAAAACAACGAGCAGGTTGAAATTTTCCTGAAAAACAATGCAGAGTTTAAATTAATTAAGGAAGAAAAAGTGATGCCGAGCGACGGTTTTGATGGGTTTTATATGGCCCTGATCGGAAGAAACGGATAATTCACGTAGATTAACAATATTATAGCAGGCTTCTGTCTGCTATTTTTTTTGAATTTTTTCCGCCTAAACAACGAAAATCATATGGTAAACTTAATTTTTTCCGCTTTAAAAGTTAATTTCAGAAAAATATTCGCAATTTCAATAATTTACTTTTGTTTTGTACACATAAAACTTATGTTTGCATAACAAAATTAATCATTTATTAATAATCTCTTATAATCATAAACCTATGTGTGGAATTGTATGCCTGTTTGATGCAAAACAAAAGACGGATGTTCTCCGTCCTCAAATATTGGAAATGTCTAAAAAAATCCGTCACCGGGGCCCGGACTGGAGCGGGATTTTTCAGAATGAAAAAGTAATTTTTTCTCACGAACGCCTGGCGATTGTAGATCCAACTTCAGGCAAACAGCCTCTTTTTACCAAAGACGGAAAAGTAGTTTTAGCTGTAAACGGAGAAATTTACAACCATCAGGAATTGCGCGCGGAATTTCCCGACTATGAATTTCTGACGCATTCAGATTGTGAAGTTATTCTGGCACTCTACCGTCGGTACGGGAAAGATTTTCTTGAAAAACTCAACGGAATATTTGCATTTGCGCTTTATGATATTGAAAACGATATTTATCTCGTCGGCCGCGACCACATGGGAATCTGTCCGCTGTATCAGGGTTGGGACAAAAACGGAAACTACTACGTAGCTTCTGAACTGAAGGCTTTGGAAGGAGTCTGTAAAACCATTGAAACTTTTCTGCCAGGCCACTTTCTTTACAGTGAAGACGGTTACGAAATGCAGAAATGGTATCACCGCGACTGGGAAGATTTCGAAAATGTTAAAGACAATGTTACAGATATTTATGCGATCAGAAAAAGCCTTGAAGCAGCGGTCCACCGCCAATTAATGAGCGATGTTCCCTACGGCGTTCTGCTTTCCGGTGGTTTGGATTCGTCGATTATTGCGGCGGTTACTGCAAAATACGCAAGAAACAGAATCGAAAGTGGCGACACTCAGGAAGCTTGGTATCCCAGACTGCACAGCTTTGCCGTGGGATTGGAAGGAAGCCCCGACCTCATCGCTGCACAAAAAGCTGCGGATCATATCGGTTCCATTCACCACGAAGTTCATTTTACGGTTCAGGAAGGTTTGGATGCCGTACGGGATGTTATTTACCATTTGGAAACCTATGATGTTACCACGATTCGTGCCTCAACTCCAATGTATCTATTGGCCAGAGTAATTAAATCCATGGGGATAAAAATGGTGCTTTCCGGTGAAGGAAGCGATGAGCTTTTTGGCGGATATTTATATTTCCACAAAGCCCCGAATGCGAAAGAATTTCATGAAGAAACCGTAAGAAAATTAGGTAAACTGCACCTTTATGACTGTTTGCGCGCGAACAAAGCCTTGATGAGTTGGGGAATTGAAGGACGTGTACCTTTTCTGGATAAAGAATTTATGGATGTGGCGATGACCGTAAATCCTAAAGACAAAATGATTAGCAAAGCGGAAGGAAAAATGGAGAAATGGGTACTGCGAAAAGCATTTGAGGACCTATTGCCCGAATCCATTGTCTGGAGACAGAAAGAACAGTTTTCTGATGGGGTTGGTTACTCCTGGATCGATTCGCTGAAAGATTTGGCAGAGAAAGAAGTCAGCGATGAAATGATGGTTAATGCAAAATTCCGTTTTCCGCTAAACACGCCCCAAAACAAAGAAGAATACCGTTACAGAACAATTTTTGAAGAACATTTCCCTAGTGAAACAGCAGCAGCAACAGTACCTTCAGTACCATCTGTTGCATGTTCAACTCCAATCGCTCTGGAATGGGACGAAGCCTTCAAAAAAATGAACGATCCAAGCGGCAGAGCCGTTATAAGTGTCCACGAAGATTCCTATTAAATGTATTTTTTGTTAGTAAAATCCTGCACAACCTGCAGGATTTTTAGGTTCACTTTTTGCTAATGATGAATGATGTCCGATTCTTTACAAACTTTTGACACCCCAACCAAGAGAATCCTTCCATTCATTCTTGCAACAGCTATTTTCATGCAGATGTTGGATTCTACAATTCTCAACACATCATTACCGTCCATTGCTGCGGACCTGAATGAATCGCCGCTTAATATGCAGAATGCAATCATCAGTTATGTCCTGACGCTTGCCTTGTTCATGCCGGTCAGCGGTTTTCTTGCAGATAAATTCGGAACCAAGAAGGTTTTTATATTTGCCATCTTAGTTTTCAGTTTGGGATCGTTGTTCTGTGCGATGTCACAAAATCTTACACAGTTAGTCATTTCGCGTGTGGTACAGGGAATAGGCGGAAGTCTGATGACGCCAGTTGGCCGATTGGCACTCCTCAAAACCTACGATAAAAATGAATTGCTCAGAGCAATGAATTACGCCATTGTTCCAGCATTGATAGGACCTGTTTTGGGACCGGTGGTTGGCGGCTACATGGTAGATTATCTTTCCTGGCACTGGATTTTTCTTATCAATATTCCTATTGGATTTGTGGGAGTCGTTCTCAGTTTAAAATACATGCCGAATTACCAGTCCAAAATAATCACTTTTGATTTAAAAGGCTTCCTTATTTTTGCAACAGCCTCTCTCCTGCTCTCTATCTCTCTTGAAATGTTCGGAACTGCTACTCACACTACCCCGGTGCTGATGATTTTCATCTTGGGATTCTTAATGGTGTACTTTTATTATCGCCACGCGTCTAAAACGGAAAACCCTATTTTCCCGTTGAATCTTTTTCAGGTAAGAACATTCCGCGTGGGTATTTTAGGTAATCTGGCCACCCGTTTGGGAATAAGTTCTGTTCCTTTACTTTTGCCATTAATGATTCAGATTGCCTACGGAGCAAGTGCTGTAGTTTCAGGATGGATCGTTGCGCCTATGGCTTTAACCGCAATGTTCGGGAAATCTTCAGTAATTAAAATCCTTAACAGATTTGGTTATCGCAAAACCCTGATGATAAATACTTTCATTATTGGTTTTCTCATCTGTTGCCTCGCAATTCCCGGCATACAAACCTCAATTTGGTGGTTTGTTCCGATTATTTCAGTGATGGGTTTCTTTAACTCCATTCAGTTTACCTCAATGAATACGATTTCGCTCGCCGATTTACGGAATTCTCACACCAGCAGCGGCAACTCACTTATCGCAGTAAATCAGCAGCTTGCGATCGGTTTCGGGATTGCGTTTGGACTGGTTGTTCTGAAACTGTTTGAAAACAATGCAAACCTCAACTACGAGAACACACATCCCGCCTTTCGGTATACATTTATTGTAATGGGAATTCTTACTATACTTTCAGGGTTTGTTTTCAGAAGACTCCATTCCAAAGATGGAGAGAATATGAGAACCGATCACTAAATTATCATTAATACTATTTTTAAAGTTAAATGGCAGAAAAAACCCATACCTGTTAAGATGCTTTTTAATTTACTGATTCACAAAAGAGTACATTCTTATCTTACATCAATGTATCTTAGATGTTACATCTGTACTTTTGTATTAATAATTAAAGATGGTCATGACAACAAAAAAAGTAGAAATAATTGTACCACCTAGAGAGCCTCATTTCGTGGGCGACGGTTTCAGGGTTCATAATTTTATCCCAGGTGGATTCCGTTTAGACATGAAAAGAATGGATCCATTCATCATGTTAGATTACAATTCAAAGTTCCATTTCTCAGGAACCGACAAACCCCGAGGAGTGGGCGTGCATCCGCACAGAGGTTTTGAAACGGTGACCATTGCTTACCAGGGCCGGGTTGAACATGGTGACAGTTCAGGCGGCGGCGGAATCATTGGTGAAGGTGATGTACAGTGGATGACCGCGGCTTCCGGAGTACTGCACAAAGAATTCCACGAAACCGAATGGGCAAAACAGGGCGGAATTTTCCAGATGGTGCAGCTTTGGATCAACCTTCCGGCAAAAGACAAAATGAGTCCACCAAAATATCAGTCCATAAAAAATTCAGAAATGAAAAAGGTTGATCTAGGCGAAAATGGTTTTGTAGAAATTATTGCCGGAGAATATCAAAGTGAAAAAGGTCCTGCAAGCACATTCAGTCCCATAAATTTAATGAACGCCAAACTGAAGAAAAACGGTAAGGCCGATTTCAGTTTTCCCGCAAATTTCAGCACTGCTCTGTTAGTCATTGAAGGCAGCATTACCGTAAATGATGATGAAAAAGTTCTCAGTGATCATTTTGTTCTTTTTGAAAACGAAGGAGAAGTGTTCCAAATTGAAGCTACAGAAGACAGCGTGGTACTGGTATTAAGCGGGCAGCCGTTAAATGAACCTATCTTTTCCCACGGACCTTTTGTAATGAATTCAAAACAGGAAATCATTCAGGCTTTTGATGACTTCAACACCGGAAAATTCGGCTATCTGGAAGACTAATCACTCGCAATTTGTAAAATATTTAAATACCATAAAATGAAAATATCCCTTATCGGCGCCACAGGCTACGTTGGAAATGCAATCCTAAACGAACTGCTCGAAAGAAATCATGAAGTAATCGCCATCGCCAGAAATACCGACAAAATAGCCCAGGATCATAAAAATCTGCAGAAGAAAAATGTTGACGTTTTTAATGAAAACGACCTTGCAGAAATCCTCAACGGAAGTGATGCCATTATCAGTGCATACAACCCGGGCTGGACAAACCCAAATATCCACGAGGATTATTTGAAAGGTGCCGCATCCATCCAAAACGCAGCTGAGAAATCCGGTGTAAAAAAACTCATCGTTATTGGAGGTGCCGGAACTTTAAAAATTGACGGAAATCATATCGTTGACGGACCGGATTTCCCGAAAGAAATTTATCCGGGAGCAAGTGCGGTGCGTAAGTATTACGTAGACACTCTTTCGAAAAACGAAACTTTAGACTGGGAATTTTTCAGCCCCGCATTAGAAATGAATATGTTCAGTGAAGACCAGGCTAAAACCGGAAAATACCGTTTGGCAACAGATTCACCTGTTTTTGACAATGAAGGACGTTCAAGACATTCGGTACAGGATTTAGCAGTAGCTATAGCAGATGAAATCGAAAATAAAAAATTCAATCATCAGATTTTCACAGCGGCCTACTAATTCATTTAAATAAGCTCAGATAAAACCTTTTACATGAAAAAATTAGAATTCGGTTTAATGACTTTCGCTGATGCAGCACCGGAAACCGCTCCGGGGAAAGGAAATAATGCGCATCGTCGGATACAGGATCTTCTAGAAGAAATAAAACTAGCAGACCAACTGGGGATTGATGTTTTCGGGATCGGCGAACATCACCGACCGGATTACGCGGTGTCGTCACCCACCACAGTACTTGGTGCAGCAGCGGCAATTACAAAGAACATTAAACTTACGAGCGCAGTAACCGTACTGAGTTCTGAAGATCCGGTTCGTGTTTATCAGCAGTTTGCTACGGTAGACGCAATTTCCGGCGGAAGAGCAGAAATCATGGCAGGGCGGGGTTCATTTATTGAATCTTTCCCTCTGTTTGGTTTTGATTTGAATGATTATGATGCAATTTTTGAAGAAAAGATGGACCTTTTACTGAAGATCAACAAACCAGAAAAGGTCTCGTGGAGCGGAAACCTGCGTGCCCCAATTCATGATTTAGGCGTATATCCAAGGGCTTTAAACGGTGAAATTCCGGTTTGGCTTGCTGCGGGCGGAAATCCAGCTTCTGCAGTGAGAGCCGCGAAGCTTCAGCTGCCTTTAATGTTGGCAATCATTGGCGGAATGCCGCGGCAGTTCACGCCTTTCATTAATCTTTATAAAAAATCCTGGCTTGAAAATGGCCATAATCCAGAATTTTTACAAGTCGGAATTAACAATCACATGTTTATTGGCGAAGATGGTGAGAAGGCAGCAGATGATTTTTTCCCGTATTACGCTCAGATGATGGATCGTGTTGGCAGAAGCCGCGGCTGGCAACCCATGACCCGTGAACAGTTTGAATATATGCGCAGTCCGGAAGGTTCTTTAATGGTTGGCAGTGTAGAACAGATTACTGAAAAAATCGTCTACGAATACGGACTTTTCGGTTTCACTAGATTCTTTGCGCAGGCAAGTGTAGGATTTGTACCGCACGAACTTACGATGAAATCGATCGAACTGTTCGGGAAAGAAGTAATTCCTGCTGTGAAGAAAAGGTTAGGAATTGAATAAATCTTTTCAGTGATTCTGCAAAACTTAGTAACTTACTAGTGAATTTAAACCATTCTTTTAACTCACAAAGCATAAAGTATGTCAAATATTGGATTAATCATAGAAGAAAAAGCAGCCGACATCGGTAATTTTTTAGTCGGAAGACTGCTTCCTTTCAGGGAAAAAAGATCAGTGGGACCTTTTGTTTTTATTGATCATATGGGACCTGCTGCATTGAACGAATATCAAAACCTAGACGTTCCTCCGCATCCTCATATTGGACTTTCAACTTTGACTTACCTTTTTGAAGGATCTATCCAACACAAAGATTCACTCGGAAGTGATATTGAAATAAAGCCCGGCGCAGTAAACTCGATGACTGCCGGAAAAGGCGTGGTACATTCCGAAAGAACTCCGGAATATCTCAGAAATTCAGATAAGAATCTGCACGGTTTTCAAATTTGGGTAGGTTTGCCAAAACACTTGGAACAAAGTAAGCCCACCTTTCATCACACAGAAGCCGATGATATTCCGGCATGGAGCGATGGCAATCTTGAGTATAAGTTAATTGCAGGTGAACTTTTCGGCAGAAAATCGCCTGTGCCGGTTCATTCAAAACTCTTTTTTCTTGAAATCAAAAGCCAGGAAACTAAGAAAATTAACATTGGCGCCGACTTATTCGGCGAAGTTGCGATGTATATTCTGGACGGAACGGTTAGCATCGAAGGAAATACTTTCGGCGGAAAACAGCTTATTATAGCGAAGAACGCAACCTTATGCGAATTTGAAATGAGCGATAGTGCTACGGTTTATCTGTTCGGAGGGGAGCCTTTTGATGAAGAACGTTTTATCTTCTGGAATTTCGTAAACTCAGATAAAGAAATAATAGAACAGGCAAAAAATAATTGGTATCGGCAAAACCATGATGCGTTTCCTTTGGTTCCGGGAGATGAAGAAGATTTTGTTGTGCTTCCGAAAGCTCTTTTAAACTCGAAACTCTCTAAATAAAAACTCAGGTTCTCGATTCCAACCTTATCTTCCATTTAAAATCAACGTATTAGATTTTATAAATCATAAGCTTACATTTTAATTCGTAACTTTAGATTACCAAAAAAAAATTAAGCATGGAAGACAGAAAAAAACTTACCAGACAAACCGGCGCGCCGGTTCCGGACAATCAGAATGTACAGACCGCAGGTCCCAGAGGACCAATGCTGATGCAGGATTTTTGGTTTCTGGAGAAAATGGCCAATTTCGACAGAGAAGTAATTCCCGAAAGAAGAATGCATGCTAAAGGTTCAGGAGCATTTGGGACATTTACGGTTACTCACGATATTACTCAGTACACCAAAGCTCATATCTTCAACGAAATCGGTAAAAAAACTGAAATGTTTGCAAGATTTTCTACCGTTGCCGGAGAGCGCGGCGCCGCAGATGCAGAACGGGACATCCGTGGTTTCGCTTTAAAGTTTTATACCGATGAGGGAATTTGGGATCTGGTAGGAAATAATACTCCCGTCTTCTTTTTCCGTGATCCGATGAAATTTCCGGATCTGAACCACGCTGTGAAACGCGATCCGAAAACCAATATGCGTAGCGCCAATAACAACTGGGATTTCTGGACTTTGCTGCCGGAATCACTTCACCAGGTGACCATTGTAATGAGCGACCGCGGAATTCCGAATGGTTACCGGCACATGCACGGTTTCGGAAGCCATACCTACAGCTTCATCAATCATGCAAATGTTCGCCATTGGGTAAAATTCCATTTCAGAACCCAGCAGGGAATCGAAAATTTAAGTGACGAAGAAGCAGGGAAATTAATAGGAATGGACCGCGAATCTTCGCAACGTGATCTCTTCGACAATATTGAAAAAGGCAACTTCCCGAAATGGAAAATGTTTGTACAGATCATGACAGAGGAGCAGGCCAAGACTTACCGGTTCCATCCGTTTGATTTAACGAAAGTTTGGTCTAAAAAAGACTTCCCTTTAATCGAAGTGGGCGAATTCGAGCTGAATAAAAATCCAGAGAATTATTTCCAGGATGTTGAACAGGCAGCTTTCAATCCAACGAATATTGTTCCCGGCATCGGATTTTCACCGGATAAAATGCTTCAGGGCAGATTATTCTCCTACGGCGATGCACAGCGTTACCGACTGGGTGTAAATCACTTCCAGATTCCGGTGAACAAACCCAGATGTCCTTATCATGCATTCCACAGAGACGGACAAATGCGTGTTGACGGTAATTATGGCGGTACGAAACATTACGAACCCAACAGTTATGGAGAATGGCAGGAGCAACCTCAAGCCAAAGAACCGCCACTTGAACTTTACGGCGATGCCTATGCACATAATTTCCGGGATGATGATGAGGATTATTTCACCCAACCTGGCGATTTATTCAGAATCATCAAAGCTGATGGAAAAGAGCAGGCTCTGTTTGATAATACTGCGGCAAATGTTGGCAGTGCCGAAAAATTCATTCAGATCCGACACATCAGAAACTGCTACAAAGCTGATCCCGAATATGGTGAAGGCGTTGCGAAAGCTCTGGGTCTGGATATGATGGACGTATTCAATTTTGATATGTCACCACATGACCAGTGGGCACCACAGAAATCGTAAAATATTCTTAGTGGAAGTTGCAAAATTTCCACTTTTTATTTTCATTAATACCCATTAAATTACTGCATTTTTCCAGCACTTAAGTAAAATAAAAATATGACAGAAATTAAACATCACAACGACGAGAAGAAAGGACTATTTGAAATCTATTTTGAAAATAAAAAAGCCGGCGAAATGACTTATACCTGGGCCGGTGAGGATAAATTCATTATCGATCACACCCAAGTTGATGAAGCTTTTAGCGGAAAAGGTCTCGCAAAAAAGCTTGTCATCGCAGGCGTGGAATATGCCAGAAAAAATGGCAAAAAAATCATTCCTCTTTGTCCGTATGCTAAAGCAACCATTGACAGAAACACAGACCTGCAGGATGTTTTATCCTGAAAACTGAAATTTAAACAATACGCCTTTCATAAAAATTATGAAAGGCTTTTTTTTGGAATCCTGCACCGCGCCACGGATGGAACGGCATGTTTGAGCTCTTTTGCAGCTGCGGGATTTAAACAAGGCCTGCAAAAACCGAGTAGTGACAGCCGGAAAAGGCGCCCAAAAGAATAATTTACAATCCCAAAAGTATAAACAGCCGCAAATACCGCAAAAAAACTATATTTGCTCATTAAATTCTGAAAAAAATGAACCCAGGAACAATTTTGCTCTTATTTGTTTTCGCTTATTTCATCGGACTACTCGTGATCTCATACATCACCAGCAGAAATGCCGACAACCAGTCTTTCTTTATCGGAAACAAAAAAAGTAAGTGGTGGCTCGTGGCTTTCGGGATGATTGGCACAAGTCTGAGCGGCGTAACTTTTATTTCGGTGCCGGGAACAGTAGGGAAAATGACTGCGGGTGATTATCCGTTCGGCGGTTTCGAATATTACATGCTTGTGATCGGGTTTTTCATCGGTTATTTTATTGTGGCTTTCGTACTTCTGCCGCTTTACTATAAAATGAATCTTACGTCGATTTACACCTACCTCGGACGGAGATTTAATGTAGAAGCGCACAAAATCGGGTCTTTGTTTTTTATAATTTCAAGGTCGATTGGCGCTACTGCGAGATTATATTTGGTAGTAAATGTTCTACAGATCTTTCTTCTGTCGGGCTTGGGAGTTCCGTTTTGGGTAACATCTGCTGTGATTCTCCTGATGGTTCTGCTCTATACTTTCGAGGGCGGGGTAAAGACCATCGTAATTACAGACACGCTTCAGACTTCTTTTATGATCCTCAGTTTGGTTGCATGTATTGTTTTCATTCTCTCGAATTTAAACCTTTCAGCCGGCCAGGCTTACGATGTACTCGCGGCGAAGGATTATACGCATTTCATTAACTTCGATGTGAATTCCAAAACATTTTTCCTGAAAACTATTCTGGGCGGTATGTTTATCACTATTGCAATGACAGGTTTGGATCAGGAAATGATGCAGAAAAACATTTCTGTTGACAATCTGAAAAATTCAAAAAAGAATATGCTAACGTTTGCCGGCACACTGTTACTTGTGAATCTGGCATTCCTTTTTCTGGGCGGTCTTCTTTACCTTTTCGCAATGGAAAACGGAGCTGAATACGGAAAAATCGTTGATATCGTAAACGGAAAAGAAAGCATTACCAATGCTTTTGGGTTTAAAGATGCTGCTACAGGAACCATCAATAATATTATGGGCGACGACCTGTTTCCGGCGCTTTCGCTGCAGGGATATTTCCCGCTCTTTATTTCGGTAATTTTTATCATTGGACTGATCTCTGCACTTTTTCCTTCTGCTGACGGCGCCCTGACAGCAGTTACAAGTTCTTACTGTGTAGATTTACTGAATATCAACGAAGATGCCACCAAAACTGAAAAGCAGAAAAAAAGATTAAGGATGAAAATCCATCTTATTTTCACGGTGATTTTCTTTGTGCTGATCATGATTTTCAAAGCGATTGATGATAAATCTATCGTTTACCTCATCATGGAGGTAGCGGGTTACACTTACGGACCGCTTCTGGGACTTTTTGCTTTTGGAATTTTAACCAAATATCAGATTACAAAAAAATATGCCATCATTGCAGTTACTTTGCTGGCGCCTGTTTTAACCTACTTCATCAATTATTTTGTGACGCAGAATTCCGATTACAAAATCGGTGTGGAGCTTATTATCATTAATGGTTTACTCACATTTATCGGTTTGTGGCTGATCAGGAAGAAATAAAACTTATTAATAATCAAGAATATTCCGGGTCAAAAACCCGGATTTTTCATTTCGCGAAACCATCAAAAATTCGTAAATTCGCTGGCAAATAAACCAATATAATGAGTAAAAGTATTGAAGAGCTGAAATCTCTTACAACACAGATCAGAAGAGACATTTTAAGAATGGTTCACGCAGTGAATTCCGGTCACCCCGGCGGCAGTTTGGGCTGTACCGAGTACTTCACCGCACTGTACGGAAAAGTGATGAACTATCAACTTCCGTTCACCATGGAAGGTAAAAACGAAGACCTTTTCTTCCTTTCCAACGGTCACATTTCACCCGTGTTCTACTCCACTCTTTCCAGATTCGGATTTTTCCCGGTTTCGGAACTCGCTACCTTCAGAAAACTGAATACAAGACTACAAGGTCATCCTACGACGCACGATAATTTACCGGGCGTTAGGATTGCTTCAGGATCTTTGGGCCAAGGCTTATCTGTAGCCATTGGAGCAGCATTAGCTAAGAAACTGGACGGTGATAAGTCTTTGGTTTATACCCTTCACGGAGACGGAGAATTGCAGGAAGGTCAAATCTGGGAAGCACTGATGTTTGCCGCTGCGAAAAAAGTAGATAATATCATCGCGACCATTGACTATAACGGAAGACAAATCGACGGAGATACTGATGATGTATTGAGTTTAGGCGACCTTCACGCCAAACTTGAAGCTTTCGGATGGAAAGTTCTTAATGAGAAAAACGGAAACGATCTTGAAACTGTAATCTCAATCCTTGAAAGAGCAAAAGCAGAAACCGGAAACGGAAAACCTGTTGCAATTATTCTTCATACGGAAATGGGTTATGGTGTCGATTATATGATGGGAAGCCACGCATGGCACGGAAAAGCTCCGAATAATGAGCAGCTGGATACCGCTTTCAAACAGTTATACTTAGAAGCTCCTGATGATTATTAAAATTTGTAAAATTCGAAGCAATTCGCTAAAAAAATAAAAATGAAATACACCTATACAGAAAAAAAAGATACAAGAAGCGGTTTCGGAGCAGGATTGGCTGAACTGGCTGATAAAAATCCAAATGTCGTAGCACTTTGCGCCGACCTTATCGGTTCCCTGAAAATGGAGAAATTCATTGAAAAAGCTCCGGAAAGATTCTTTCAGGTTGGTATCGCTGAAGCCAACATGATGGGAATCGCCGCCGGTTTAACCATTAACGGGAAAATTCCTTTTACGGGGACTTTTGCAAACTTTTCAACCTCAAGGGTTTATGACCAGATCCGCCAGAGCATCGCCTATTCCAATAAAAATGTAAAGATCTGTGCATCTCACGCAGGATTGACTTTAGGAGAAGACGGTGCAACACACCAGGTTCTGGAAGACATCGGAATGATGAAAATGCTTCCTGGAATGACGGTAATCAACACCTGTGATTACAACCAAACCAAAGCTGCAACTTTAGCGATCGCAGATTATGAAGGACCGGTTTATTTAAGATTCGGTCGACCTGTAGTTCCGGTTTTCATTCCGGAAGATATGCCTTTCGAAATCGGAAAAGGAATTCTGCTTCAAGAAGGTAACGATGTAACCATCGTGGCTACCGGACATTTGGTTTGGGAATCTTTGCTTGCAGCGGATGAACTGGAAAAAGAAGGAATTTCATGTGAAGTGATAAACATTCATACTATCAAACCTTTGGATGAAGAAATCATTCTTAAATCTGTAGAAAAAACCGGAAAAATCGTTACTGCAGAAGAACACAACTATCTTGGTGGTTTAGGTGAATCGGTTGCGGGAATGCTTGCCAGAAAAAGACCGACAACCCAGGAATTCGTTGCGGTAAACGATACTTTCGGTGAATCTGCAACACCTGCAGAACTGATGAAAAAATACGGAATTGATGCTGATGCAGTGGTAGGGGCGGTAAAAAGAATTATGGCGAAATAATCTTTTTATATACACTTTTAAAACACGTCTTTTGGGCGTGTTTTTTTTATATTTACGTAACAAGACATTCAACTTGAAAACAGTTATGAAAAATTTCATCATCATTATATCGTTCTCTTTAGTGTCCTGTGGCACTCAAACTAAATATAAATTAGATCAGAACGAACCAATAGTTGATTATAATCAATCTTACGAATATTATAATCAGCAGAGGAATTTGGACGGGGCAATACAAAGGTATAATGATCAAACCGTTATTATGTTTAATGGCCGAGAAATCACTTATGATAGACTCCAACACCTGGTGAAGAAGGAAAAAATAAAATCTATTGAAAACATTTCGGATCGGGATAAAATAACCCAACTGGGTTATTCGCACGACCGGGTGAAACGAATAATATTTACAGGCCGATAAATAAATTCATATTTTTCAAGTCAAATTCTCGCTAAAAAATCTGCATTTTTTATAATATCAATTCTCAGTTCAATACAAAAAAAAACCGTTTCAGAAATTTCTGAAACGGTTTCTTATCAAATAAACAACTACGGAATTAATTTAGAATGTTTTTTCCATTGCGATTGCTTTCGGAAAAAGAATGTTATTTTCTAAGTGAATGTGCTTGTGCAGATCATTCTGGAAATCTTCCAGCATTTTATAAGTTACCTGGTAAGTGCCGCAGGCATCATCCGGAAACTCATAATCATTGGTAAGTTCAGCAATCTTCACAAATCGTTCGCCTTCAGCTTCGTGTTCATGTTTCATCATGGCAACCGGATTTTCTACGGTGCCGAAACGTGGCGCAGGTAATGTTTCGCCATTTTTCTTCGCTTCTACCATCTGCTTAATGAACGGGAAAAGAATGAGTTCTTCTTTTTTCATATGTGCTGCCAAATCCTGGGCGCTGCCAATGAAAAGTTCGTTTATTTCAAAAAGTTCCGGGTGTCTTTCACCATGTACTTTGCAAAGCTTGTTGAGGTAAGGAATGAGCATCGCAGATTTTTCTTCCACATATTTGTGATGGGTTTTCTCTACATAATCTGCCAATAAATCGAGTGGCCAGGAATTAAAATCGATGTCTTCGGATTTTCTGTTTGCTATTTCTTCCAATTCCTGATAAATCTGTTCAGGACTCACTTTTTTATTATCGCAAGCTTCTTCTACCGTTCTCCCGCCTTTGCAGCAGAAATCAATATGGTATTTTTTAAAAACTTCTGCAGTTCTGAAATTCTCTGCTACGAAGTCGCCAATGGTTTTTTCTTGAGTAAGCATTTACTTTGGTTTTAAATTATAGTACAAAGCTATAAAATATTTTCAATTCGGACAAATTTATCCTAATTAATTTTAAAATTAAATAATGTGCTTTTATTTTGATTTTGAAAAGTTAGCTTTTGAATGTTATTTCAGCCAGGCGAGACCGCTTTCGGTTTTTAGTGCCAAGTCGTATAGGGAATGTTTCTGAGTCATTTCAATGAGTTTCTCGCGCACGATTTTAAAATCATCATGAACCGGGCAAGGGTTATCGGCAGAACATTTCTGAAGCCCCAAGCCGCATTGGGTAAAAAGCCCGTCACCATCGATAAGTCTTACGATATCAAAGATCTTCACTTCGCGCTGTTTATATTCCTCAAAAACAAATCCGCCCTGCTGCCCGCGCACCGACTGCATAATATCTTCACGGCAAAGTACCTGAAGGATCTTTGCGGTAAATGCAACAGGAGCGTCTATAGATTGCGAAACTTCTTTTACATTCACCCTCTTTTGCTGCAGACTTTGCCGGGCAATGTAGATGGAAGCTTTTATGGCGTATTCGCAGGCTTTTGAAAACATACACGTTTATTTAAAGAACTGCCATTTTGGAATAAATGCAAGAAGACCTACTGAGATAAAGATAAAAAGATTGGTCACATCTGTATACAGAAATGTAGAAAGATAGAAGTTGTGAAGAAAAAAATGAAGCACTACACCCGCAGGAAAAAGATAAATCCCAATTTTTCTGTAGAAAAAAATGAAGGCGAGTCCCAACAACATCAGCAGATCAATCAAAAAAATCAGCATAAAGTAAAAGCCGGGAATATTGAGGTCGTTCTGCTGCAGATACTCATCATAATCAATCCCTACTCCCATCAGAGTGAAAAGCAGCAAAGCCGCGAGTGATAAAAAAAATCCAAGATCTTTTTTCGGACTTTCGTTAGAGAATTCTTCGTTCATAGGGGTAAAATTAAAAAAACTTTTGAAAGAATTCAAAAGTTTTAAGTTATAACTGAAGATTAAGCTCAATTAAATTGAAACCGCATCGATCAGTCTGTTTTTATCAGAAATATATTCCTGCATGGAGATCATACTTTCTGTTCTCATTACATCCTGAATATCATCAATCTGGTAAATAATTCTCTTCGCGTCTTCGGTGTTTTTGGCCTTTACTTTACAGAAGATGTTATATTTTCCGGAGATTACACTTGCTTCGATCACGTTCGGAATCGTAGTAAGTTCCTTCAAAACTTCCTGGGTTCTGTTTGATTTTGTAAGCAGGATTCCGATGAATGCAGTGAAATGATAATCGAGTTTACCGTAATCAATATTGAGAGAAGATCCTAAAATAATACCTGCATCTTCCATCTTTTTAACTCTTACGTGAATTGTACCTGCAGAAACTTCCATTTGCTTGGCGATTTCTGTGAAAGGCATTCTGGTGTTTTCTACTAAAAAATCTAGGATTTTTTTATCTATTTCGTCGAGTTGATAATTCATTTTATATATGTATTGTATAATTGATAATTCTAAGCGAATATTTTTGCAAATTTACAAAAAAATATTAAAATGAAAAAATTTAGATAAACATTAACAGGTTTTAACGCATTGTTTATTATTTAAGTAAATATCTTTATTTAATTGTATCATTTTTAATTGAATCTCTTTTCCTTTCCAGTTCCTGAGCATTGGTTTTTTTATCTTTTTTCTTCCTTTTAAAGATCGTATTAAAACTTTTACTATAAACTACACCGACTCCGTAGCTTTGGTTGGCACTTGCATTTCCGGCTCCAGCACCGTTCAATCCGATATTTGTCGGTTTACTGTAAGCCCGCAACAATCTTGTACCGTCGTTTTTCTTAGACCAATCGTATTCTACAATCCCTTCACCTGAAAGATAATCGGTATTCGCGTTATCTGATCTGGAAATTGGGATTCCTAACCCTGTTTTTACCGTTACTCTCGGCGAAAGCGCAATACTCACACTGGCATTGGCACGGTCGCCACTGTTGGAGTTTGCATCGCCTTTCAGGTAATTTAAATCGACCTGAAATTCGTTGCTGATTTGGTTTAAAACAGAGCCTAACTGTTTAAACAACATATTATAACCCGAAGTTTCCAGCGTATTTCCTAAATTGATGTCAAAAGCTGAATTTCCAACATTAAAACTGCTCATCACTAAAACAGATCCAAACTGAATGATTTTTTCGTCCTCGTTGCTCATTTTCTCGGCAAGCGTTTCCCGTAAACTGCTGGAAACATCCTGTGCGGAAACGCCCAATTCGATTTTCGGATTATTTAGGGTTTGTGAAATTCTGGTTGTAAGCAATACATTAATTGGCTGCAGACTTCCCATGTTAAGGTACGCGCCGGCATTGGTTACCGTACGCAGATAAGTTGCATTAATATCGAGCTGCGGCGCCATTGCATCGCCATCCCAACGAATGCTGCTTCCTTTGGAAATCTGGAAAGTTCGGTTAAGAATCGCTTTGGAAACAAAAGTTCCGTTATCGACAAAATAATCTCCATTCATTGAGATGGCTCCTGTCCTGGTCATTAAAAACCGGAGTTTATCGGAGTTCCCACGTACGGTTATATCACCAATATCATCGCCCACCATAACGTTTACTGTAGTTCCCTTATCAACCGCAATCGTAAAATCGATATTCATGTTGGCGCTGGATCTTTTCTTTTCTTCTACAGAAACAATTCCCGCTTCGTCTCTTTTCAGGAATCGCAGCATCTTGAATTCCTCAACATTAGAAGTTGAATTTGAATTGAAGGTGAAAACACTGTTATTTAAAGCCCGCATTTCGGGAGTTGAAATGTTTAAAGCTGAAACCGGTCCGTCTACGTAAAGTGTTCCGGTACCGTAAATTCTTCCCCAGAAAAGGTCATAATCTTTTTGCGTTGTATTAAGAAGCATTAAATTATCAGCCCGCATCACTAAGTTGACCCCCATTGAAGCTAAAGTTTCAAACTGAATCGCACCGGAAATTGAACCGCGGGAGTTCGCCCTGCCATCCCGCACACCAATGTCGTTTAGTATTGCTAAGCCTCGGGAAAGTGAAATTACCGTATCATCAAAGGAATAATCTACTCCCGTAAAATTAAGTTTCAATCCCATATCCTTCATTGCAATATCACCGCTGTAGTCCACATCATTCAGTTTACCGGAAATCTTAAGATCTCCGGAGGCTTTTCCTCTCAGATTTCCGAAGACGCCTTTTACAAATTCCTGAGCAAAAGCGATATCGAAGTCGTTCATATCTGCTGTTAAATCCAGAGTTGGCGAGGAGGTATTATTATTTATTGTTCCGATAAGATGCAGATTATTATCGCCAATAATTCCAGCCGAAATTACTTTTGCTTCAACATCGAAAACATTCGGTACGCTGCTTTTTTTAGCTGAAACAATGACATTACCCATATCTTTCCCGTTCATCAGAATATCATTGATGTTCAAATCGATAAGCGGTTCAAGATTATTTTTATCCATGGTGATATCGAAGGTTCCGTTCGCGGTTCCCTGAATATCCATGCTGTTATCGCTGTTTGTGAGCGCAAATACTTTCGCAATGTCCAGATTTTTAACTTCACCATCGGCTGAAAAATCCTTCGCAGATTTAAACACTGCCTGATTTAGAATAAGTTCACTTGTATCAGAATACAAACGCAGATTCTGTACTAAGAAATCGCCCGCTTTTTTCCTGTATGTTATAGAGTGATTAAGTTCCGCACTCGTATCCACACTCCAGGCAACATCGTTAAATTTAACAGTAGTAGGCTCGAAACGGAATACGTAATCACCTGCCCTGTCGGTCGTTTGATTAAGGTTTACCGCATATTCTTTCAGGGTTTCTTTAATTTCATCCTCCGGACTGCCGTGTTTAAAATTTGCGGCGATATGAAGAACGCTGTTGTTTTCGTTTCGTCCGCTTAAAGTAATGTCTTTCAGTATATTTTTATTGTACTCTACTCTGTTAACTTTAGCAAAAATCTGCTCATTGAGATTCGCTGTATTAATTCTTACAATCAGGCTGTCTACCATGGCACTGTCGCGGCTGATTTTATCGCGTTCCGTAATTCTGTAAGCCGGATTTGCGGCTGCCAGCGCTTTATCTGCATCTGTGATTTCTGCTTTTTTGGTCATCAGATATTTTAGTGAGGCTGCATCAATATTTAAAACCAGATTATTTGAATTTCCTTCATACGCGCCATTCACAGTTGCACCCTTGGGAAGCTGTAGATTGGGTTCAAAATAACTCACTAATCCCTGCTTTACATCAAAATCCATCGTAAAATGCTGACCTCGGTAAAACTTTCTGGGTGGAGGGCCAACGAGAATTTTCCCTAAGCCGTTCTCAATCATTCCCGCCAAATCCCCGAGGTTAAACCTGCCGGCGATTCTGCCATTTACAGCTCCGGGAGCATCTACAGATACAATGCGGTTTCCGTTTTCGAAATAAGCTTTTATCTTAGCGTTGGGGATTAAATATTTCTGAGATGCGTTCGCAAAACTTACATTTCTTAAATCAGCATCAAGATTCAGATCATTAATATTGGTCATAGCGATTTTACCATTTACAAAACCGCTTACGACCTGCTGGCCTTTTCCGCCGGTAAAATAATTAATGTTCAAATATTTAACATCTGCTGCAACATCTGCCAGCAAACGACTGGTTCGGAAATCTATCCGTCCTTTTACATTTGCTTTTGCCTGCTCGTCGTTTACATTTACAATTCCATTATAGGTTTTATGATCCAGCAAACCGTCAAGAAATACATTATTTATTTCTTTGTTCATGATTTCAATCTTCGAAATCTGGGATCTTGTTCTGATCTTCATGGTGTTTACGTCAAAACTCTGGCCCTGAAGGTTAAATTTCCCGGAAATCAGTCCGACCTGATTCATTTTTGTAATGACTGAAGTATTCAAATCATTTACTTCCGCATAACCCCGGTATTTTGGTAAATTAGAACTGTAATCCTCCAGATAAAAATTGCTGAGTTTCGCCTGGCCGATTCCTGTGATTAATTTTGCGTTCGAAACATACACCTGTTTAGGATTTAGCCGTACTGTTCCGTTATATTTTAACCTTCCAAAATCATCAGCAAAATTTTTCATTTTTGATGAGATAAAAGTAGGCATCATGGCTTTCAGTTCTCTGTAAGTGAAATCTGTAGACAAAGAATTAGTTTCGATCTGGAAATCCCCATTCAGAATATTCCTGACCTTCATTTTATTAGTACGTACATTCACCTGAGGATTTCTCACTACAAAATTTTCAAGGTAAAAATCATTGAGCGGCCCAGTCATCGTCCCCGAAATATTGATCGGCTTGTAATTATCCCAATTGGTGACGAAATAGCTTATATCGTAACCGCTGATCTGGCTGCCGGGTTGCATCACCATATCCCACTTCACCTTATTGCTGAAATCTGCCCAGGAACCGTCGTTGAGATTGAAGATTAAATCTCCCTGAAGAAGAGAATTATCGGTATTAAGTGTGAGGTCTTTTAGCGTAAGAGCCTCTTTCGTGAGTCCAAACTCAGTCGAAAAAGTATCAACAAAATGTTTTTTGCCCCATCTTTCGGTGGTGAAACGCATATTATTAATCTGCGCAAAAACATCAGATCCGTTTACGCGGAGCTCTGGTACCACAAGATTAACATTCTCGGCAGTAAGCCATTTTCCGGCTTCACCTTCACTGTTCTGATTTACAATTGAAATTTTAGAATCAGTAATAAATATTCTGGATTTTAGCTGAAAAGGCTCTCGTTTCACAGTGGGCGCGGGAGTGTTGAATAGATCAACAAAACGAATAAAATTTGCGGTGCTGTCCCCTTTATACGTAATCACTTTCAAATCCATTTTTTCTAAAGACAGCGACTGGAACTGAAGATTACGTGAATTGCTGATAATGTTAAACCAATTGGAATCAGCGTAAAGTTCCTTAGCCTTTAGGAAAGCGAAGTTTTTATGATCCTTAATTGCAACTTCGTGAATATGAATATCACCGAAATAATTGATGTCAACACTTTTAAAAGACATCTGCGATTTCATATCTGCATTAAGCTTGGCAATAACTTTTTGTGCAGCCCAGTTTTTTGTTGCAGGCAGGCTTATAACAATCAGAAATGAAGCAACCAGAAACAGCCCGAGCCAGAATAATATAAGCAACAGTTTTGCCCACCATTTATAGTTGGTAACATCTTTGGCCGCCTGATCCACAAACTCACCTGCAGTTTCTACAGGATGTGTAATCGCGTCGGAAGCCAATTCGGCAGCACCTTTAACGGTATCTTTTACCGTTTCCTGAACGTTCTCTACACCCTTCTGCACAGAATCGCCAATGTTCTGGGCTACAGATTTTTTGTTTTCGTTATCGTTATTATTCTCTAAATTTGCCATTGTTATGAGCGACTCAATAATTTTAGGGATAGAATCGTCTTGCGACGATACTTCAGCAGCAATTATTCAGGGAAACAAAATCCTTTCAAACATTGCCGCTAATCAGGAAATTCACAACGATTACGGCGGTGTGGTTCCGGAACTGGCTTCACGTGCGCACCAGCAAAACATTATTCCCGTAGTCGAAAAATCACTGTCTAAGGCAAATATACAACAAAAAGATATTTCTGCCGTCGGATTTACGCGTGGTCCCGGACTTCTCGGTTCATTACTCGTAGGAACATCTTTTGCCAAATCACTTGCGATGAGTTTAAATGTGCCCTTAATTGAAGTAAATCACCTTCAGGCACACATTCTGGCGCACTTCATCGACGATGCAAATATTATGCCCCCAAAATTCCCTTTTCTCTGCCTTACAGTTTCGGGGGGACACACCATGATCGTACTCGTAAAAGACTATTTCGATATGGAAATTATCGGAAAAACAATTGACGATGCCGCCGGGGAAGCATTCGATAAAATCGGAAAAATATTTGATCTTGATTATCCTGCGGGACCCATCGTAGACCGTCTGGCTAAAACCGGTGACAAAAATTCATTTAAATTTAACAAACCAAAGCTCGAACAGTATGATTATTCCTTCAGCGGAATCAAAACTTCTGTTCTTTATTTTGTTCAGAAAGAGGTGAAGAAAAATCCGGATTTTATTAAAGAAAACCTTGCGAATCTTTGCGCATCCGTACAGAAATCGATTGTTGAAATTCTAATGGATAAACTTGAAAAAGCCTCACGAGAGTTAAACATTAATGAAGTTGCCATTGCCGGCGGGGTTTCCGCCAATTCCGGACTACGCGAAGCAATGCAGCAGAATGCTGAAAAACTGGGCTGGAATATCTATATCCCGAAGTTTGAATATACCACCGATAACGCTGCAATGATCGCGATGGTTGCCAAACTGAAATTCGACAGAGGCGAATTTGCCGACCTTTCTGTTTCTGCAACAGCGAGATATGATATTGAAGAAAGTTTCAGCCAGAAAAATGATCAGATATGAAACTGTTTTTTGGAGAAATCGTTCCCGAAGTAAAAATTAGTGAAGAGGAACAAACGCATATCGCAAAAGTACTTCGCATGCGGGAAGGTGAAGAAATTTTTGTAACCGACGGAAAAGGAAATCTGGCAAAAGGAAATCTTACTTTTGAAGGTAAAAGAGTTTTAATTGAAACCACGGAAATCCAACAAAATTTGCCGAACTTTTCTACCCAACTCCATATCGCGATTGCGCCCACAAAAAATATCGACAGAATTGAATTTTTTCTTGAAAAAGCAACAGAAATGGCGGTTTCAGAAATTACTCTGATTCAGACAGAAAAAACGGAAAGGAAAAATCTCAACATCGAAAAACTTAGAAAACAAAGTATTTCTGCGTCGAAGCAAAGTCTGAGATTTCATTTCCCAATAATCACTGATTTAACGAAATTCTCAGATTTTATAAAAACTTTGGATCCGAAAAGCACTTTTGTTGCACACTGTAATGAAAATCTGGAACGAATTGATCTGAAAGAAATCAATCCTCAGAAAAACATTACCTTTTTAATCGGTCCGGAAGGCGATTTTTCTGATAAGGAAACACAACTTTTGGCAGAACGCGGAATTAAAGCGGTATCTCTCGGAAATCAAAGACTGAGAACAGAAACCGCCGGGGTTTTTGTCGCAGCATGGAATTATTTTAAGATGATGCAAAGGCTATGATCATTCAAAACGTTTCTTGATCGCCTTTTCAACTCTCAGCTTTAAAATTACTACAGCCAAACCAAGCATTGCCACTCCAACCCAAAGTTTTACGGAACTTCCGAAATCCGTGACAAAACCCAGCGCACCGCTGGCTGCCAACACCAATCCCGTTATCATCATTTCCTTGGCTGCATATTTCTGCGCGAAATCCCACCGTTCCTGGTTTTTCATCGACGAGTTTGTTCTATAGCCGTAAAGGAAATTAATTTTCTTCGGTGGAAATTTCAACATGAACAATCCTGCTGCGAAGAAAATGCCTCCAGTAATTGCCGTCATGTTAAACAACGGATCATTAAAAAGTTGATTCATTATATTTTCTGTTCGTTTAAATATTTTGCTAAAATCTGCGGACCGCTGGCAATTGAATTTACAGCCCACCGGATTTTCATCTTCAATAATTTTTCTTCGGATAATTTGTAGTCTAGATTTGATCTGATGAGTTTCTGTTTGAGTTCGTAGAAACAGATTGCCGCCGCGACTGAAACATTGAAACTCCGCGTAAATCCATACATCGGAATCGCTAAAGTTTCATCTGCAAATTCCAGAATTTCTTCTGTTACTCCTTCTTTTTCTGTGCCGAAAACCAATGCTACCGGTTCTTTTAATTCGTAGTCCGGAAGCATCGTGGCATTTTTTTCAGGTGAAACAGCCAGAATTTTATAACCGCGGTTTTTAATCTCTTTTAGGCTTTCAAGATTATGCGGCATTTTCTCCACTTCTACCCAGGTTTCCGCACCTTTTGTCACACGAAGATTGGGATTGAATTCGTTCTCACTTTCCATTGCTACAATCTTATGAAATCCGCAAGCTTCTACCGACCTTACAATGGCCGCAGCATTTCGGAACTGAAAAATATCTTCCATCACCGGCAAAACAAAATCTGAACTTTCGGGCGCGAAATGCTCAATCTTCGCAAGTCTTTCGTCCGTTAAAAACTGCTTGATATAGTCGAAGGTCTGCTGGTTATTCATGTTTCAAAAATAAGAATTTTTTGTGGGAGGCGCGAGCGAAGCGAGCGTCAAAAAGTGCTGAAAGCTTATATTAGAAATCGCAGAATTGTTCGTTAATCACATTCAATTGAAAGCCTTGCCCGCGCCCCGGCTTGAACGGAGCTCTTTTTGCGCAGCGCAGCGGAGCAAAAAAGCGGGAGTGGAAGACGGAAACAGGCGCCCAAATCATTTGAATTCAGCTTAAAATATGTATTTTTGGATTTATGAAAAGAAAAGTACTTCTCATCTATACCGGCGGAACCATCGGAATGGAAAAAGATTATGAAACCGGAAGTCTGCGTGCCTTCGACTTTGGGAATATCTTTCAGAAACTGCCTGAAATGAGACTTATAGAATGTGAAGTTTCTGTACATCCTTTCAAGAAACCGCTTGATTCGTCGGACATGGGGCCGCAGGAGTGGAAGCTTATTGCCAATTACATCGGTAAAAACTACGATAACTACGACGGATTCCTGATTCTGCACGGAACCGACACGATGTCGTACACCGCATCTGCACTGAGTTTCATGCTGAAAAACCTTAAAAAACCTGTGGTACTTACAGGGTCACAATTACCTATCGGGGATTTACGGACGGATGCAAAGGAAAACCTGCTGACAAGTCTTTACTACGCAAGTCTTTACGAAAATGATGAAGCCGTGATTCAGGAAGTTACGGTGTATTTTGAGTATAAATTGCTTCGCGGAAACCGCACGCTGAAATATTCGGCTGAATATTTTGATGCTTACCAGACACCAAATTATCCGGTTTTAGGGCAATCGGGCGTTCATTTGAATATTGAGAAGGACTTTCTTTGGCGTTCAAAAAGTGATCACGGATTTAAAGTTGACGACCATATTTCTCGCGATGTCTTATTCTGGCGAATTTTTCCGGGGATGCATGTGGAACATCTGCTGGAGATGCCGAAGATGAAGGTTTTGATTCTTCAGGTTTTCGGTTCCGGAACGATTTTCAATTCGCTTCAGACAAAACAGATTCTGCAGAAACTCCGCGACCGCGGAACCGAGATCGTAGTGGTTTCGCAATGTGTGTCCGGAGGTGTAAGTTTCGGGAAATATTCAAATTCAAATATTTTCACCCAAATAGATGCAATCAGCGGGCATGATATGACGGCGGAAAGCTCCATCACCAAAGCGATGCATTTGCTCGACAATCCTAAGTATAAAGGAACTTTTGCTGAATTATTCGCGAAAAACATTTGTGGTGAAATAACCGTTGGCTAAAGATTAAAATAATTCGTTTTCAATTTTCAGTTCTCGATTAAATAATCTATTTTTGCAGTCTTCAATTAGAGAGGTGTCCGAGTGGTTGAAGGAGCTAGCCTGGAAAGCTAGTGTACGGGTAACTGTACCGAGGGTTCGAATCCCTTCCTCTCTGCTAATTAAAATCTCTGAAGTTTTCTTCAGAGATTTTTTATTTAGTGAACCTTTTCAAATTCACCTCAGGCATCAGCGGTTTTTGCTTTTCAATATGCTCGTAAAGTTCTTTTGAAAAATAACAGCCGTTTAGGATTCCGCGTGCTCCTAAACCATTAAAAACATAAAAATTTGGATATTCAGGATGGCTTCCCAAAATTGGTCTGCGGTCCTTTACCGTCGGCCTGAAACCGTAATTTACTTCCTTAATCTCGAAACTGTGCGGATAGAATTCTGAAAGCCCGTCTATAAGCTGCTGTTTCGCAAATTCATCAACTTCATCGCCTCTTTCATTGGGGTCATATGTTCCGCCATAATAATGAATTTCTTCATTTAAAGGAAATAGGAAATGTTTCTTCTTAAGTGTGAGCTGGTGACCTAACGGTTGTGAAAGTTTTACTTTGAGATGATGCCCTTTATTGGCAACCACCGGAATTTCCGAAAAGAAAGGATTGTGTTTAACCCCAATTCCTTCGCAAAAAACAATATGTTTAAAACTGATATTCTCATATGAATTCGCTGAAATTTTTGAATAGTCAAAAAAGTCTTCTCTTAAATGGTTTTTCTCTTTGAAAAAAGCTTTAAAATCATTAAAAAACCCTTTCACATTAAGTCTAGAAGATAAATTTACAGATCCTGCTCCAAAAGAGTTCAGAATTGTCCCCAGAGACTTAAATTCAGTATTCAGAAACGGCTTTAGCTCGTCGGTATGGGATTTTGTAAGCCACAGCTCCTGCTCTTTCTGATCGTGGAAAATGCGGTGAATATTTTCGTTAATCTGATAGTTTTTTCCTGTATACTCGGCAATTTCATTTAAAGTTGTATTCAGAAAATTTATCTGCTCTTTGGCAAGCCAAAATGTGGTAAATTTCTTTAATACAACAGGATTTACAATCCCGGCAGAAACCTGCGAAGCGCTCTTTCCGCATTCGGAAAAAATCACAAAAGATTTACCGTTCAAAATCAGCTGGTGTGCAAAGAAAATCCCGGCGTATCCGCCACCAACAATAATGTAATCCACATTCTTCATTATCTTAAAATTTGGTTCAAAAAAAACCTGAGTAAAAATACTCAGGTTTTGTTATATTTTCAAAGGAAAAGATTAGTAATTCCACATATCATTTTCCATCTGAAGAATCTGTGCTTTGATTCTCTCGCTTTCTTCAAGCTGAGCATCTGCGTCACGCGGAATATAATCCTTGATTACGCCATTTCCTAAACCATTATCTGTTTTGTAAATGATGGTTGAAAACCTTCTGGCATTCAAAATATCATCAAAAGTAATATCGGAAGCCAAGTTTTTACTGTTAAAAACTACTGCATTCGCCAATACTTCTCTTGCATCCGGATAGTATACCCAGAACAGGTCGATAAGCTCATCTTTTGAAGCAAGTGGCTGACCGTCTGGACCATACTGACCCATTGTGGCAGGATCCTGCCCCATCGCTGCGATACCTAAAAGTCTGTACTTCATCTGGCTGTCTCTTCTGTCGATATACCACATACCTTTGATTTTTAAAACCTTTACGTTTTCCGTTTTGGTTTCATAAACATTGGTAAATTCCTTCAGTTCATCAGCAGTTAATTTTCCGGCTTCATTAAGTCTGTCGATTCCCGCGTCACTCATCACCTCATTTTTGATTCTTGACTGAATCGCATCTGGGCTAAGACGTGTCATAAACATTTCGTCATCATAAACCTCCTTAATTCTACCATCATTAATAGCATCAAACAAAAGTTGATAAAGAGATCTGTTTTGGGAAACAAGACCATCTTCATTATGATAGAACGGTTGGTTCACTTTATCGTTCATATCAATAATTTCCCAAACTACCATGCTTTTCAAAATGTCTTTATCTTCAATAAAGCCATATGATAGCGGAGTAATTTTATTTGAAACCATAGAATCACCTTTCTTAATAAGCCCCATTTCTCTATATTTTCTGAAAGATTCCGGAGATTTCGCATTCAGAATTGACATCGAATTAATAGGAGTATCATCCACTACGCCTCCGGCAGCAGGAGTTTCTACTACAGGAGCCTCAACTACAGGAGCTTCTTCTACAGTTTTTGCTACCTTAGTAGTTTTAGCTTTGGCTTTTTTCTTGGTTGTTTTCTTTTTCGTTTGAGCCTGTACAGACAGGAAACTCAACGCAAGAAATAAAAATACGAACTTTCTCATTATAAAATTTTTATACTACTGACTTGATATCATCAAATCAATAACGCAATTATTGTACGTTTATTACAACAGGCGGAATCTGTTTTAATGCCTGCCCACCAAGACCACTTGCGGTAGCCTGGATATTAAAGATATAAGCGATGTCACCGTTTCTAAGATTCTTTGTCAAAGATGCTACATTGCTTAGTGAATTTCCGTTAACTAACATTGCCGCTTTTCCAGGAACCTTAAACATAAAACTGTTCACTGTGAAACTTACTGGGAAATCGAAATCCGGCATATCTGCGGTTACACGCTGATTCGGAATTGAACTTGCCGGCATAGAAACAACAGACTTGCCCTGAACCTGCCCCACTGGTGGCGGAACATTCTTGATTCTGAAAGGGAAAGACTGAGAAATCACGCCGCCTTTTGGATCACGTCCTGAAATTGTTAAGTTAACTGTAGTACCACCTCCAGGGGTAACAGTCCATTTACCGCCGCTACCGCTAACCGATGCTCCAGATGCTGAAAGGGAAATCCCAGACATATCTGCACCAAGAATCGAACCAGAAATTGGGTTTGGTAATCCACGGTATAAAACATTCATTTTATCCGCAGTTACGATTGCGCCTTTCTGAGCTTTAAGTTCCTGTGCACCAGCAATTACTTTGTAAGTATGGCTGTATGGTAATTCAATCACTTTTCCATTTACATCAGTGAATGAAATTTTTCCGCTAAAACTTTTATCTCCCGTGGAACCAGTATCCAATCCTCTTACGCCTTGCCCGTTTGTCACGGTTAAACCTGGCATCGATAAACCAGGAACATTGCTGGAATAGTTACCGATTGCAACTTTAGCCTGAGCTGCTTCGCCCTGAATAACTGTAGTTGGTGCAGAAACGATTGCGGTATAAGCATCAAACTTAATATCTGCATCAACTTTCTCCTGAAGCATTGTCATTAACGCATCAGACTGAAGGTTTCTAGCTTCGGACTGGATTACTTCTAAATTAGAAAGTGCTGCAATAAGCGGCTGACCATAAAACTTGTACTGTAACCAGTTTTTATTTTTAATTGTTTGCCCTTTTTTAAACTCTGTAAGTAACATCGCATTTGCTCTGTCAACCACAGGTTTCATATCGCTGTTATTCCCAAAAGTCTGGTTGATATAGCCTTTAAGACTCTCAATCTTAGCTTTCAAATCAACCGCATTTTTAGAAGGAGCGTTTTCGTCCGCATTGGTAAAAAACATTTTTGAAGAAGGCTCTGTGTTGTTTAATGCAGCGAAGTTGTCACCAACATCAATACCTTCAACAAATTCAGCTTCTTTTTTAAGGTTGGTTTTTAA
The DNA here is from genome assembly GCF_024171485.1 of Chryseobacterium sp. HSC-36S06. GTDB lineage: Bacteria > Bacteroidota > Bacteroidia > Flavobacteriales > Weeksellaceae > Kaistella. The sequence goes on along the minus strand of NZ_JALJZX010000001.1, from coordinate 1,049,704 downwards.
ACCTTCAATGAAAGATACCAAATCGTTGGTCTGCGCTTTTAAACCGCGATAATCCTCTAGTGGTTTGGTGTATGTTTCAGGTGTATTAACCTGTTTTGCTTCTAAAGTTTTCTCGAAAATTTTATCGTTCTTTTCTTCAACTAATTTTCTTGTACTGGTAAGCGTATTATTGGTATCATCATATGACCTGATGATCTCTTGGTCGATCTGCATTGCAAGCATCGCAATGAAGACCAGATACATCAAGTTGATCATCTTCTGACGAGGGGTCTGTTTTCCTTGTGCCATTTTAGTAAATTTTGTTAATAATCTTAAATTTTAATTAATGGTTAGAAAACTATGATTTCATTGCGCTAAGCATACCGCCGTACACTCTATTAAGACTGTTAAGGTTTGAAGTTAATCCTGTTAATTCTTCGTTGAATTTTTCTGAATGAGCTGCAGATCTCTGCATATCTTCCACATATTTTTTGCTGTACTCAGTTTGGGTCTTACCGTGCTCCAATTGCAATGCATATAACGCATTCATGCTTTCTAAGTGACTTGCAGCAAGTGTTAACTGATCGTTATATCTTTGGGTAGCTCCGGTTACGTCTACAGTTTGGTTAATCTGATCAACTGAACTTGAAAACTTGTCGATACCTGTTCTTAATCTTTCGAATAAGTTTACATCTAATTTCGCATCAGCAAGCATTTTGTCTAATTTATCTGAAAGAGAAACTTCCAATTCTTTTACTTCAGCTGACTGAATACCTAATGAAGAATGTTTTGGGTTTGGATTTGCATCTTTGTCAAGCAATTCTGGATATACATTTTCCCAGGCATAAGATTCCTCTGATTTTGGCGCATCAAATGCAAAGATGATAAAGATAATCGCTTCGGTGACAAGACCGATTGCTAATGTTACGTTTCCTGTCAAAGGACCTATGCTCCAGTGGGTTAATTTGAATAATGCACCCAAAATTACGATTGCTGCTCCAAATGAATAGATGAAATTGTATACAGCCTCTTTAGTTTTAAACATTGTAGTTGAATTTTTTTAGTAGTTAATTATTTGTTTTGTTTTTTGCTAATCCTAGTTTGTTCTTTTTTTGAATTTGGCAGTTCCCTCAGGAATATCCTGAACGGTTCTGAATCCGATATAACTTCTTGCAGAATCTTTTCTTTCGTAATCTCTGGCGCCGGTCATCAACAGATAGCCAACATCTTTCCAGGATCCGCCACGTACAGATTTTCTCGGTTCTTTATACGCTTCATTTGAAAGATAAGGATTTAAGGTAGAAGCAAATTGATAGGTTGCATTGTTATAAGGAGATTCGGTCCATTCTGCAACGTTCCCTGCCATATCATATAATCCAAAACCATTTTTCTGAAATTGCTTAACAGGTGCTGTATATGTATAAGTTCCTTTCTTCTCGTCTTCTATATAATTACCACGTTTCGGTTTGAAGTTTGCCAGATAGCAGCCACGGTCATCCTGTAAATAAGGTCCGCCCCACGGATAAGTTGCATTTTCTTTACCTCCTCTAGCAGCATATTCCCATTCTGCTTCGGTAGGAAGACGGAACGACATTGGTTTTTGCTTCTTCTTTTTCTGACTTTCATTCCAATCAGATTTCATTTTAGATCTGAAATCACAGAATGCTCGTGCCTGATCCCACGTTACCCCAACTACAGGGTAATTTTTGTACGCACTGTGCCAGAAATAACCGTCGTATAACGGTTCGTTGTAAGCGTAATTGAAATCTTTAATCCAAACCGTAGTATCAGGATAAACTGCGATACTCTCTTTTTTGAGGTAATTTGCTCCTCTTGATTTGTCTTTAATTGAGGCCTCTACATCTTCCCAATGGTAAGAATAAAGAAGCTTTCTGCTGTCTAAAATTCTTTCGTTATTGATTCTTTCAGCTGGTGGAAGATACATTGATTCTAAAATCTCTGCATACTGAGCATCGGGATAATCAGAAGTTTTCCAACGGAGCGGAACCGACCAATCTAGTTTTTTCGATTCATCGTAACCTTCTCTGCCTCCCTGAGAATCCATAAATTCCTGATAAGCATTTTTTGTGTCGCCCGCTTTTTTTGAAGCATATGCAAAGTCTGCTATCGAGTTCCCGTCGCCGGTAGATCCACCATCACCAGCTGCCTCAGCAAGTAAAGACCTTGCGATTGAATCTCTTACATAATTGATAAAAACGCGGTATTCTGCATTAGTAATTTCAGTCTCATCCATGAAGAACGAAGAAACGGTTACCGTCTTAAGAAGTGCTTTTTCTGGAGTATTGGTAAAATCCTGATCTGCCATCCCCATTACATAGGAACCTGCAGGCACAGCTACCATTCCATATGGTCTTTCTGCTACAAAGGATTTAGATTTCCCCTTAGGAACCAATTCTCCTTTCACTCCGGGTTTACCGGCAGAACCTCCACCACCTTTAGAACAAGAGATTACTACAGATGCTGATATTAATATAAGAAATATTCTTTTCATGCTATTTTTTAGAAATTAAGCGGTAAATATATATAATTTTTTAGAAAAACAATTATGATTTTTTTTGCAAAACGTAAAATTCCTTCGATTATTTTACAGGAATTAACATTTTTTTTTACTCTACTGTTACTGATTTTGCCAAATTTCTCGGCTGATCCACATTTGCCCCACGGTAAACAGCAATATAATAGGCCAGTAACTGCAAAGGTACAGATGCGATAATTGGCGAGAAACATTCTGAAGTTTCGGGGAACTCAATAACATAATCTGCCATTGCAGAAACCTGAGTATCACCTTTATTTACAACTGCGATTACTTTACCTTTACGTGCCTTAATTTCCTGAACGTTACTTACAATCTTATCGTAATGTCCCTGTTTAGGAGCAATGATCACAATCGGCATGTTTTCATCGATTAAAGCGATTGGTCCGTGCTTCATTTCTGCTGCGGGATATCCCTCGGCATGAATATAAGAGATTTCTTTAAGCTTCAATGCCCCTTCCAATGCCGCAGGGAAATTATAACCTCTGCCTAAATAAAGGAAGTTTTGAGAATCAACAAAGTTCTTGGCAATATCTTTTGTAATCTCGTGCGTACTTTCCAAAACTTCTTCTACTTTTTTCGGAAGTGCATCGAGTTCTGTAATAAGTTTCATGAACTCCTGATTACTCAAGTGTCCGTTGTGTTTTCCTAATTTTAGGGCAATAAGCGAAAGAATCGTTAACTGGGCAGTAAATGCTTTTGTTGAAGCTACACCAATTTCCGGTCCTGCATGAGTATAGGATCCGGCATCAGTAATTCTTGCGATCGACGAATCAACCACGTTACAGATTCCGTAAATGAAAGCTCCTTTTTCTCTCGCCATTTTGATAGCGGCCATAGTATCTGCAGTCTCACCCGACTGGGAAATGGCAATTACCACATCTTTTTCGCTGATGATTGGATTTCTGTAACGGAATTCTGAGGCATATTCAACTTCTACAGGAATTCTTGCAAATTCTTCTATTAAATATTCACCAATTAATCCTGCGTGCCATGAAGTCCCACAGGCGATAATTGTAATTTTCTGTGCCTGGCTGATTCTGTCGAGGTGATCCCAGATTCCGGCCATCTTAATGATTCCCTCATCTACAAGCAGTCTTCCTCTTAATGTATCATGGATAGATTTTGGCTGTTCAAAAATTTCCTTAAGCATGAAATGTTCATAACCTCCTTTTTCAATCTGCTCAAGGCTTAATTTAAGTTCCTGAATTTCAGGAATTACTTTCTCATTATCCTTTATGTTTCTAATATCAACCCCCTTTTCGAGAGAGATTGTAGCCATATGACCTTCTTCAAGGTAAACAGCCTCTTTGGTAAATTCAACAAAAGGTGAAGCATCGGAAGCGATAAAATATTCTTTATCACCAAGACCAATTGCCAACGGAGAACCTAATCGGGCTACTACAAGTACGCCAGGGTAATCATCGTGCATTACCGTAATTGCATATGCACCATAAACTTCATTCAGTGCAAAGCGAACCGCCGTAGGAAAATCGATTTCCGCATTGGTATCCATGAAAAACTGAATAAGGTTAACCAGAATCTCGGTATCTGTTTCTGACTGAAAGGTGAATCCTTTCTCGGTGAGCATAATTTTAATAGTATCATAATTTTCGATAATACCATTATGCACCAAGGCAATTTTACCGTTATTGGAAACATGCGGGTGGGAGTTTCTGTCACTCGGCACACCATGCGTTGCCCATCTGGTATGACCCATTCCTACGTTTGACTTCCCTGAAAGAGCCCCTGAAATGGCTACCAAATCATCAACCTTACCTTTTGTTTTAGCTACAACAAAGTCTGAGTTTTCACTATCAAGTACAATTCCTGCACTGTCATAACCGCGGTATTCTAAGCGACGAAGCCCGTTGATTACAACTTCATATGCATCCTGAAAACCGGTATATCCTACGATACCACACATATTTTTTTAATTTTTTTAATTTTTAAATCTATTTTTTGCCGTAAGTCAGAATAAGCTTTGCGCTTTTTTGATTACCGGGATCTGTCCCTACCAACACAACACGGTTAGGAGTGTAAGCCCGTGTGTTGAAATTCTGAGGACCAAGGTCCGGATAAATCGAGCCGATTAAATTACCATTGGCATCGAATGTATAACTACCAACATTTAAAATGAAGTGGTCAGCTTTCGCCTCTTTTTCAATTACTTTCTTAAAGGTCTGAGTGATACCAATTTCGTAATAAGCCGGATTTTTATCTAAATTAAATGGCTTTACTAAATTGTAGAGTCCTGTGTAAGCCAAAGCACTCATATCCTCAAGAAAAGTATTTAGTTTTTTCTGCTTCACTACAAAGTATGAAGGTTTTTGGTATTTGTTATTCCAGCTTACTTCATCGGTGTACATTCTTATTTTGGCAGAGATAATCCCAATCTTTTCATTATTATATAAATCACGGATATCTGCAATTTTTGATTCAGGAATTTTGAACCCGATTCCAGGTCCGCCCATTCCCTGCGCGAACAGTTTCTGGGAACCTATAATGGTGTCATAAACCGCCATTGCCGCTGCAGCCGGAGTATTAGTGCGATTAAAAGCAATCTGATTAAAATGAGTATTAGCGGATCCTAAATCCAGCGCAAAAACATCATCTTCGCGGGTGGTAGTTCCATTATCAACCTTGTCTTTTTTGTAATAAAGATTAATCATAACACTGTTGGGATCAAAATTGAAAATATACCCATCGTTCTCAGCCACAGATAACTTTATTCCTTTGAAATATCTCGTAAAAGATGCTGCGTCAGCAAGTTCAGGTGATTTACCCTTGGCAATGATTTTATTTTGGAAAAAGGTACTATCTAACGGGATTCTTAAGGCAGCGTCTCTAATATAAAGATCTGAATTATCTGAATCCTTCGTGATTTTAATAGCGCTGATACTGCCGTTAAAAACTTTCGTTCCAAGCAAATTACCCTCCGCTACACTTCTGTTAGACATAATAGAATCCCCTGATGCTAATCCGAGAAAGTCATTAACCTCATTAATTTTTATATTAAAAACGGTTTTACCATCAATTTTAGTTTTACCATATTTAGCAACGGGAAAAGTGGTTACAACCTTCTTAGCGGGTACTGCTCCAACCGGATAAATATAATCATCCGCAGTGGTAGTGGTTACAGAATCAGCAGCATAAATCGGTTTTATTACTAATACTGCAGAGTCTAAAACAGGATTTGTTCCAAAATCAGGGCTGTAATTAGAAAGTCGCACCTGCGAAACATAGGACGACTTTTGCAACCCGAACTGAGGCTCGTTAAACGCTCCTAAAGTTGCACTTTGAAGCCTTTCGTTATCTGTACGGATTGAATCACCATTATCGATATTATATGCAATTACATCATATGACGTTTCTGTACCCTGAGCTCCGTTCTGAAAAAACTGTGAACCCAGCATATCCGCATCGGGCTCACAACTATATAAAATTAAACTTCCAATTACCAGCGAAGCCGTAATATTGAATAATTTCTTAATATTCTTTATCATTAAAATTTAAATTGATTAGTATAAGTTTGCGATTGATTCGGCGCCTAGATATTCCGATTTGGTAGTTTTTGTCTTTTTAAAAGCTTCATCAAGTTCATCCTGAAGGAACTCATCACCTTTAACTACAACATCTACCAAATCCATGCTTTCTATTACGAACTGCTGAAAACTAGGTTTCTTAAACGCTTTAAGTGAAGTAATATTGTCGAATTTCATTTTTTCTTCGATTGACGGAGAAAGTGCTGCATCTTCTTCATTATAAACAGAGAGTACCAGCTTTGAATCTTTAAAATACGAATCGTTTTTATAGAAAGTCTTTAAGTAAACGGGAATAAACGAAGCCATCCATCCGTTAAGATGTATAACATCCGGAACCCAGTTAAGTTTCTTGATGGTTTCGATGACACCTCTTGCAAAGAAAATGGCGCGTTCGTCATTATCAACAAAAGCATTTCCTTCGTCATCAGCATAAAACTGCTTTCTCTTGAAATACTCATCATTATCAATAAAATAAACCTGAAGTCTTTCGCCTGGCAGCGAAGCTACTTTTATAATCAGCGGTTGGTCAAGATCATTAATAATAATGTTCATCCCGGAAAGACGAATCACCTCATGAAGCTGAAATTTACGTTCGCTGATCTGGCCAAATCTTGGCATGAAAACGCGTACATCGTTACCATCTTGGTGCATCTTCAGTGACATTTTGTTAACCATGGAGGCCATATTGCTGTCTTCCTGATAAGGAAACATTTCTGTAGTGACGTATAATATTTTTTGGTTCGGCATAAAATCTATCGTTTCTCTAATTATCAAACAGAATATTCTGTCGCGCAAAATTACGAAATTTTAAGCTAATATCTTTTAATTAACAAATTTTAATAATTATAATTGAAAAGGCCTTGTTTTAGTACAAACATTTTTCTCTCAGCGTATTATTTTTTATCAGAAATACCTATTTTTACAAGTACATTAATACATTATGGAAATTTTTAAAACTAAGAAAACACTTCTCGATTATATTGAAAGACAGAAGGAAATGGGCAAAAAAATTGGATTTGCTCCGACCATGGGTGCACTTCATCAGGGTCACCTGTCGCTTTATACCGAGGCCAGAAAAGAGAACGACCTTGTTATCTCTTCAATATTCGTTAATCCGACTCAATTTAACAATGCAGCAGATCTCGAGAAGTACCCGCGTACAATCGAGAATGATATTAAAGCTTTAGAACAATCCGGATTTGTTGATGCAGTTTATATTCCGGAAGTGAATGATATTTATCCCGATGGACTCAAAAGCAAAAACTATGACTTCGACGGTCTGGAAAATGAAATGGAAGGTAAGTTTCGGCCCGGCCACTTCGATGGTGTAGGAACAGTGGTAGAAGAGCTCTTCCAACAGGTGAAACCAGACAATGCTTATTTTGGGGATAAAGATTATCAGCAGCTTGCTATTATTAAGAAATTGGCAGAAAAACACAATTCATCCATAAAAATTCACGGGGTACCAATTCACCGGGAAAGCAGTGGACTTGCGATGAGTTCCAGAAATCAGCGTTTAGATTCTACCCAGCGCGAAGCTGCAAAAGTGATTTACGAAACCTTAGTTAAAGCAAATGAGTGGTTCAGGGTGATCACCGTTCCTGAAATTAACCAGCGTGTAAAAGATATCTTCGAAAATCAGAGGGGGATGACTTTGGAGTATTTTTTAATTGCAGACGAAGCAACGCTGAAGGAAACCGATTTCTTCTACAAAGACCGAAACTACCGTGCCTTCATCGTAGTAAACGTTGGCGATGTACGGCTTATTGATAATATGCATCTGGATTAGCATCATGCTATAAAAACGTCAAAAGTCTTCCTTGCGGGAAGACTTTTGATCACCAAATCACAAAATATTAATATGAAAAAAATTTACTCCGAAGAGTAAAATAGTGACCCGGCTGGGATTCGAACCCAGGACCCATACATTAAAAGTGTATTGCTCTACCAGCTGAGCTACCGAGTCTTAGAAAATGTAAACAATAAAATTTACCTTCTAATAAATTTAACTTGTGCCTGCGACTGGACTCGAACCAGCACATCCTTAGGAAACCACCCCCTCAAGATGGCGTGTCTACCAATTTCACCACGCAGGCAAAAAAAATCCGTAACAGTTACGGAATTTTTAGCTAGTGACCCGGCTGGGATTCGAACCCAGGACCCATACATTAAAAGTGTATTGCTCTACCAGCTGAGCTACCGAGTCGGTCACCCTCTAAAACGAATAATTAAAAACCGAAATCAGTAATTATTTTCCCTTTTTGAGTGGTGCAAAGATAGGCCTTTTTTTAAAATCTCAAAATTTTTTTAGTAATTTGTATAAAATTCAAAAATGATTATTTCACTCATCGGATACATGGGCAGCGGTAAATCTCACATTTCCAAAGTTTTGAGCCAAAAACTGCAGTTTAAATTAATTGACCTCGACAAAGAAATTTCTTTTAAAAATAATTCTGCCATTAACGAAATCTTCGAAAAAAAGGGCGAAATATACTTTAGAAAGCAGGAAAGGGAAATACTGGAAGAGATTTTAATGACACCCGAACCATGTATTTTGAGCCTCGGTGGCGGCACGCCTGCATATTACAACAATATGGATCTTATCAATGCGCATTCTCAAACTGTATTTCTGCGGACCTCGGTAAACACACTCGCTCAAAGGCTGCTAAAGCAAAAAAACAAGAGGCCATTAATTGCATCTCAGAAGGATGAAGATTTGCCGGAATTTATCGCAAAACATTTGTTCGAAAGAAACCACTATTATTCTCAGGCGAAATTTACTGTTGATACCGACGGCAAAGATCCAGAGCAAATCGCAGGTGAAATTGCGGCGTTGTTTTAATCTTCCGCTGTTTCATCAACGTCACTGAAAAACAAGTCCCACTCACCATCTCCCATCTCTGAACCTGCATCGGTACTGATGTAATCATCCATATCACGGCGGTCTTTCTTGGTCGGCCTACCCTCTCCTCTTCCACGGTAATAATCCTGTGTTAGTTTGCGAAGTTTAAGGATCTCGTACTGCTCAGGCTCGGTTTTGTCTTGAATGTGGAGTGGAACCAGTTTGGGGCCTATCCGGCTCTTGGGAATCTCCAGGATTTTTATCTGATAATCAATTTGGTTCTTCCGGATTTTAATTAAATCTCCGGGCTTCACTTCTTTTGATGATTTCACAGCGCTGCTTCCCACGGAAACTCTGTTTTTCTTGATTTCATCGGCAGCTATGCTACGGGTTTTGTAAAAACGCACACACCATAAAAATTTATCGATTCTCATATTTTATTTATACTTTTGCTGGATTGAAAATTTTAGCAATTTAATGATAATATTAAAAATGAAAAAAACATTCTTATATCTCGCTTTAGCATCCATTGCCATCGTATCCTGCAGAAAAGATGACACTCCGGAGACCATCGAGGAAGTAAGCATAGAGACTCAGAATACATATGACGACCAGGCTGCACAGAACTTTTTGGAGACCCATTATCTCGATGCAAAAGGAAATATACAGGATTTTGTTGCTACAGATACAGTGAATGTAAAATTAGCTGATCTTAACCCTGTAACATTGCCATCGGGCGTTATTTATATCGTAAGACCGGGAGCACAGCCCGCAGCTGGAACAGCAATCGGACAATATGATTTATTGAGATTAATGAGCAGATCTACAACTTATATCGCAACAAATACAGATAACAAGGTTGCATATGCATCCCCATCAACATTCCGAAATACAATTTCAGGAAGCGGCGTCCCAGAGGTAGATCCGGCTTATTTTTATGTTAAAAAATCTGTTCTTACAGCCGCTACCGTTCCAGCAGCAAAGGAAAGAAAATATTACGAAATTGAAGGATTTCAGGAAGCGATTAAGAAATTCCAGGCATTTAATATTCCTGATGACAGCAATTATAATCTGCAGGGGGTAATTATTGTACCTTCACGAGCGGCTTTTGCCCGAGATGCTCATTTTAATTACACTGGCCTTGCCTATAGAAACAGGAGTTTTGTATTTAATTTCCAGATTTATAAATCAACACCTTACCTCAACGAAAGATAATTTCGTGAACTGATAAAATAAAAGTTCCTCATTTTGGGGAACTTTTTTTATGACCTGTTTATTCGTAAATCTGCCGTAATACCCCCAAAGAATTCGGGGTATAAAATCCTGTAAAATGCAAATGATAGTAAATCATGAGGCTGTCTAAAAAAGTATTTCTTTCGTTTCTGCGAAGCTGGATTTTATAGGGATTTTCCGCTGTCAGGAAAATTCTCCACAACGATGAAATCTCTGCTGTAAAACAGGGATGTGAAATCTCTGGAGTAAAGGTTCCCGATTCAGGATTCAGATAACTTCCTTCCCGTAAAAGCGGCGCAATCCCCGAAACTTTTAAGAATTGAAAAATCAGAGACAAGTGCGAAATGAGATTATTGACTTCAACCTGTTCTTTGAACCTATTTATCTCCTTGAAAGCCATTTCATTCTGATGTTCTTCCCGTAAAATCTGGTGAAGAAAATCTGCCGTAAAAAACAGCATTGAATTCACTTTCACATCAGTAAAATCATAGAAATCAGCAGCAGGCTCAAGTTTAGCTATTGGTGGTAAAGTTTTGTTTCCTGCTCCTCTTGCCACAGTGATATTCAATAAATTCAGCGGGAAAAGATAAGGCTTCTTCTTGTTTTTAGATGAATAGATTCCTTTTGCGAAAAAACTCTGGTAACCACGCTCCGCTGAAAAGCAGTGAAGAATGGCGTCCTGATCACCGTATTTCACATAAGAAAGTAAAAAACAGGTTTGATTCTGCATTAATTCACTACTGCAATTTTGGCTGTGGCAGTATCGGTACCATCAGCATTGGTCATCAGTACAAAGTAGATTCCCGATGCTACACGCACACCACGGTTATTATTGAGGTTCCACTCGTAATATCCGCCACGGGAGACCGCCTGATGGACCAAATTTCCGGCCGCATCGGTAATTCTCATATTGGTTTTTTCTGCCAAACCGCGGATTCTTACATTACCTTTATATTTCGAGTAAACAACGGGATTTGGGTAAACCAATACATCGCCGAAATCTGAAGTCACATTCAACACATCACCCTGATAAACCATAACTCCATCAAGGGTAACAAAATACACTTTTCCGGTTTTATTGTCAACCTTTATGTCGGTCACACTGTTACTTGGCAGTGGGGAATTTTCTTTTGTAAAATGATTGAGCGTTTGTTCCCCTGTTGAACTCAGGTAAAATACTCCACCATCGTCTACGGATATCCATTTTTGGTTTCCAGCATCAACTTCGATCTGCAAAATATTACTGTCGCGGAACAGTTCCTCGCCCAGACCATTTTCTTCAATAATTATGGGTTCAGCCTGAGGATTTTCTTCACTTATAATAGATGATGGATTACTGATGATTCTGAGGCCTATCCTGGTCCCGATCCAGATATCATCGTTTTTATCAATATTGGCAGACACTACTCCGTCCGCAGGGAGATTATTATTTTTTCTAAGAATTTTAAAACGGTCGTCCCCTGTTGCTGCGGGCGTATTTTTGTAATCATACAGTAGTAGCCCCCCCGAAGAAAAGAAGGGCGCCGGAATAAAAACTATTCCTGACTTTGCAAAAGGCTTCTGTACAAGCCCTGCGGTTACAGAAGAAACAAAGCCAAATTGGTCAGAGGTTGGATTATAGTGATAAAATCCTATTTCACCGGAAGTTCCTTTAGCACTCCATTGCGAAACAAGAAGCTGATTATTCTCATCGAACACGCAGCCTACTACTCTGTTGTAAACACCACCAGAACTTGCATAAACTTTGGCCAACTGATTATCATCCATTCGGTAAATTCCTTTACTTCCATCTAAAAACGTATAATTAGTAAAAAAGATCTCTGTTGGCTTAGACGGATTGATAACCGCATCCAAAACATTAAAAGGGACAGCAGTATTTCTGAATAATTCAGGATATATCCAGTTTGTTCCATTAAAATGATAATATCCAAAACCCCTGATAACTGGCGTATTAAATGCGTCGAGGCCGCCTGTAGAAATTACAATCTGGTTGTCACGAAGATCAATTTTATATGACGTGTTATTGTAAGGACCGTCAGGTTTCAGCAAATCACCCGCTTCGTTTTTCATTCCCGAAACTTTCGTACCTGCGTAAATTTTAGAGTCGATGTATGTCCCGCTGTTAACCAATTCTGAAGCATCATAAGATTTAATGAAATTACCGGCTGTACCATACACGTAAACCGTAGAATAATCTGCAACAATAATGTTTCCCGAAGTAATTACAACATCCTGAATATCTGTAAAACTACGGGGAATCGCTGTAAATGAAGTTCCGTTACCATATCTTACTGTATTTGCGTTGGCGTAAGCTAACACACTGCCGCTGCTGATTTGGTTATAACTGCCGGCCGCTACTGTATTCCATGTTGAATAAATAGGAAAGGTCACATTCATTTCATGAGACTTTAATCCTGTCGCGGTCACTACATGAACCGAGTTATCTTTAATTACAGCTTCCCGCGCGGATTCATAGGCTCCTCCACTGGTGAAAAACGCTGAATCGCCAAACTCCTTTCTGTCCAACCGGAAGATTGAAACGCCATATCCCACTGAAATTACCGCTAAATTTCCTGTAATCGAAATATGATTAATCTTCTTATCGCCGGCATAACCGGTCGCAATAGGAATATCAACTACGTAGGTGATTCCGTCCGGAGTAATAACATCCATAGAACCATTCCTGTATCCTACCAAACCGGTTTTGGTTTCTGGATTATAATCAAAAGCCGAAATTTTCACTTCGTGCAAACCGTTTGCTTTGGAAAGTTTTTTTAGTTCACCAGTCGCAGGAGTATAGAAAAATATACCGTTTTCGGTTGCGGCAATTAATTTTCCGTTGTCTTCGCGAATCGCCAAAACGTTATTATAGGAAAACAAATCGGTCCATTTGCTTGAAGAAATAACCTGGGCAGTGATCTGCAAAGAAAGAAAGAGAATTATAAAGGGTAAAAAAATTTTCATCTGGATATTCATGTTCTGTTTTTATTTGGCTGCATATAGCCGAAGGCATCATGTTATTTTAAACCAATATGCTGTCATCTATAACTTGATTATTCCAGGAAATATTTTTCACCTTCTTATTTTTGTCAAAATAAAAATTAATCTTTCCCAGAAGTAGTCCGGCCCACCCAACCTGATTCACCATTACATTTTGGCCTGATTTATTAACAAAAGTCTGCGGCTCAGGTAAAAATGTATGCGTGTGTCCGCCCAAAATCAAATCAATCCCATCGGTTTGTGATGCAAGAATTTTGTCTGAAATCTTCTTGGGATCATCTCTATAATCATAGCCAATGTGCGAAAGGCATATTACCATATCGCATTTCTTCTCATTCCGTAAATATGTGGCGTAATGCTGCGCGATTTCTACCGGATTCAGATAAACGGTTTCGCCATAGCTTTTTTTTCCTACCAAGCCTGCAAGTTCAATCCCAACACCGAAGATTCCGACTTTTATTCCGTTTTTGTTAAGCACTTTGTAAGGCAATGTCTGTCCGTCAAGAATCGTATTTTTGAAATCGTAATTGGAACAGATGAAAGGAAATTTTGCATTCGGCTGCACTTTTTTGAAACCTTCCAAACCATTGTCGAAGTCGTGATTTCCCATTGTAGACGCATCATAACCCATCATCGACATTAACTTAAACTCCAGTTCACCTCCAAAAAAATTGAAATACGGAGTTCCCTGAAATATATCACCCGAATCCAGCAAGAGTACATTTTTCTCTTCCTCACGGATTTTTTGGATTAGAGCTGCCCGCCTTGCAAAACCGCCCTGATTGGGATTACGGCTGTAACTGGAGTCAAAAGGCTCAATTCTGCTGTGCTGGTCGTTGGTATGTAAAATGGTAAGTTTATAATCGGAGTTCTGGTCAAGGAATTTCAGATTTTCCGCCAGAAGTAAATTCGGAGCAAGCGTTAATGCCAATGTTCCGCCGCCAATAGTGCTCAGAAATTTCTTTCTATTCATTGGTTTTGTTTTTCTTGTTTTTAAAATTTAAACGGATGTCTTTCGGCGCAACGATTTCAGGATTTGAAATAAATTTCTCTAAAAACAAATCACGAAGCCTTAATCCTGTAGAAATTAATTCTCCTTTCCCGAAAAAAGCCATATTATCTCCGCCTAAAGCCAAATAATCCGACGTTGCAATATAATAATCCTGGTTAGGAACAACTTCTTTTCCTTTGACAAGTCCTTTGATTACCTGATCGTTTTCGGTTTCAATGTAGAGATGAGAAACCGGATTGTTTTTTTGAGTCTTCAGATAATAATCAAAAAGTCCCTGCAAATCCGAACCTTTCATTTTCACGATAACCACTTCATTTTCGAAAGGCATTACTTCGTAAACATGTTTGGTAAGAATATCTCCGGCCCCAATCGTAGAGCGGATTCCGCCAACATTAATCACCGCACCGTCAACTCCAACTCCGCCAGGAATCCCGTTTTTTATCGCCCAGTCATCCGCGCCTTCGAACGTATAATCTGCCAGAAGATTCCCCAGATTGCTGTTGTCGCCCTGTTTATTAAGATCCACTGCTGTGTGCGAAATTTTAGTATTCATTTTACCCTCGACTTCTACCTTGTAGGGCTCAATAACATTTTTGAAATGCTGGTCTTCCGGTAAATCCTTGGAAAGTGAAATATTTTTTTCGGGGCTTACTTTGGCAATATTCAGCGGTGTTTTGCAAGCCGTAACGGACAAAAACGCTGATGCGATAAGCAGGAATTTAATTTTCATGAAGATAAAATCTATTGTTGCAAATATAAAGATATGAATATAAACTAATGATTATTTTTCTTAAATTCTTGCTTTAAATTTTGTAATTTTGAAAGATTAATAATACAAAAATGAGCAATTTAAAAGGAGTTGGTGTTGCTTTGGTCACACCTTTTAATGAAGATTTATCCGTTGATTTTGATTCGCTGAGTAAACTGGTGGATTACAATATCGGAAACGGAACAAATTATTTAGTGGTTTTAGGCACTACCGCCGAGGCAGCCACACTTTCTACAGAAGAAAAGAAGCAGGTAACAGAGCATATTGTGAAGGTTAATAATAACCGCGTGCCATTGGTTTTAGGAATCGGCGGCAATAACACAATGGAAGTGAAAAAGCAAATCGAAGAAACCGATCTTTCCGCATTTGAGGCTGTTCTTTCTGTTTCTCCTTATTACAACAAACCTAATCAGGAAGGACTTTACCAGCATTATAAAGTTTTAGCAGGAACCGGAAAGAAGATCATCATTTATAACGTTCCATCCAGAACAGGACAGAATATCGAAGCATCTACAACACTCCGTTTGGCTGAAGAATTCCCGAATCTCATCATGATTAAAGAAGCTGCACCAAATATTCTGCAGTATTTCGATATTTTAAGAATGAAACCTGCAAATTTCAATTTGGTTTCCGGTGATGACGAATATACTCTTCCGGTAACTCTGGCGGGTGGAAACGGTGTGATTTCGGTAATTGGACAAGGTTATCCGAAAGAATTTTCAACAATGGTTCAGTTGGCTTTTGACGGAAAAGTGAAAGAAGCCTACGAAATCCACAACAAACTGGTAGAAATTACGCGATTGATTTTCGCAGAAGGAAATCCGGCCGGAATTAAAACTGTTCTAGCTGAAAAAGGAATTATTAAAAATTATTTAAGACTTCCTCTGGTTGCAGCAAGCGCTGGATTACAAGACAAGATTAAAGCTGAAATGGCTAAAATTTAGACCACAACACAGATACATTTAAAGGACTTTTGCAAAAGAGTCCTTTTTTTATTTGCAGATTTCGATGAGGTTTTTGAAATAACTTTCACATTTGGCAAGATGCGTTCCGTACCAGGAAAAAGCTTCACCATCAACCAGAATCACTTTTGAATCCGGAAGCTGTTTCTGAAGTTCATCTACATGTTTCTGCTTAAACGGAAACGGTTCGGTAGAAAGAAAAACAAATTCAGCAGCTTTCAGTTCTTTTATCGAAATTTCTGGATATCTTTTCTGAGTTTTAAAAATATTTTCAAAACCAATCTGATCCAAAACAGCATGGATGTAGGTATCTGAACCCACGGTCATATAAGGGTTTTTCCAAATGAGATACGCGCAGGATCTTTTTTCTTTACACTGAATATCCTGAAAAATTTCATTGATTTTCGAATTGTATTTCTGCGCGATTTCCTGTTTATTCAAAAGATTCCCGAGGGTTTTCAGCAGATAATAATTATCCTCCAAAGTAGAAATATTGGTCACTAAAACTTTAAAATATTTCTGAAGCTCTTCTACGTCTTCCTTTGTGTTCTCTTCTTTGTTGGCAATAATAATATCGGGATTTAGTGACCTTATTTTTTCAATATTAAGGTTTTTTGTTCCGCCAATTACTGCCACATTTTTAACTTGATTGTCCGGATGAATACAGAATTTTGTTCTTCCGATAATTTCAACTTCAGTTAGGCCCAGATCAAAAAGGGCTTCGGTAATACTCGGAACCAGTGAAATTATTTTCATTAAAATTAAATCTATGGTACCCCTGTGGGAAATAGTAAAGAAATAGATAATACCCTTTGTCCATTGGAAAGATTCTAAAAGGTTTTAAATTTTCTAAGTGTAAGGTTTTAAAAATAAAATCCTCCGCAGGTGAACGCGAAATAAATTTTTCCGGGTTTAATGAAACAACGGTGACGTAGTTGATTTTTTTATCTTCAATATAATCTCGATATGCATTGGCATCCATATTCTTTCGGGCTAGCATAATTGTTGCATCGTTTAAACCTACACCGTCGTAACATGTTGCATTTGCAAAATAAGCAGTGAATCCAGCGTCATTAACAATAATTTTATCCTGCGGACTTAACAATTTAACTACCTCTGCATACGAACCATAATAACCGACGTTTTCGTTAGCAATCTGTCGTTTTTGCTCCAAGAAATTATTAGACAAATCAAACATTCTCCCAATTGCAAAGATCATCAGAAGTTTCAAAATAACTTTTGCAATTTTATTAAAATATCGAAAATGGAACGAAATGTAAATAGGAAATACAAGATATAAAGACATCAAAGGGAAATAATATCTTGTAAATATTCCCGATGAATAACTTTGAACATTAAATGTATAGTAAAAGAGAAAAATATTTAGAGGAACGAGAATTAGAAATTTTCGCCTATTTAACAAAGAAAAGATAACAGGAAAAAAAATTAATAATAAACCAAAATATACAAAAAACTGCTGTAAGGTGTAAGTTTTAAATTCTGATTTATATAAAAATGGCAATAAAATATGGAAATCGAAAAATATTAAATAATAAAGAATGTAGATTCCGATTGTTGTAAGAACGTAAAATATTCTCCGAAAAAATTCTTTTGAAAATAACTTCACATCTATCGACCAAAAAAGAAGAAAAAGTATAAATTCAGGTCTAACAAATGGCAGAATTAACATAAACCAATATTTTTCTTTATCCCAATTTTTAAACAGGAGATAAAGTATATAACAAGATAAAACCGTTTCTAGTCCATGTAAAGAATTAAAATAAAGCCATAAAACAAAAAATACAGTTAGGGATAAATTAAAAACACTTTCGATATTGATGATATTCTTCCATTGTAGAAATTCAACCAATTTTATAATCAAAAATGACCCAACACCTATATTAATCACCATGAAGAAATACTCTACTTTAAGCCCTGTAAAATTTAGCCCTGCGAGAATCGCCATCCAAAGAATACTAGTTTGACCATTCCCTTGAAAAGTAGGATCTAAATTATACCATGGTTTTCCGAAATGTGCTAAATTTTTTGCATACTGAAATGTTATATATGCATCATCAATTATTAATTCTACTGAGCTAACGCACAGTAAAATGTAAGACAGTACAAAGAAGAGCTGAAGATGGAATGTTTTACTTATATGTTCCATAAAAAAATTTAAAGAAGTTTTCCGCTCAAAAGCAGTCCTGCAACAGAAAAATAAATAACCAAACCTGTAACATCGACCAAAGTTGCCACAAAAGGCGCCGAAGAAGTAGCAGGATCCAGATTAAAACGCTTCAGAACAAAAGGAACCATGGAACCTGAAAGTGTTCCCCACATCACTATCATCGAAAGAGAAATCCCGACACTTAAAGCAATAAATGCCCAATACTGGCCATAATCGAACCAGCCTGCATACTGCCATAGCATAATTCTGAAAAATCCGAAAATTCCTAGAATCCCACCGAGCACCATTCCCGTAACAAGCTCTTTTTTAATAACGAGCCACCAGTCTTTTACGGTAATTTCCTGAAGTGCCATCGCACGGATAATAAGCGTAGCCGCCTGCGAACCGGTATTTCCGCCACTTGAAATAATCAGCGGTACAAATAAAGTGAGCACAACAGCTTTTTGAATTTCATCTTCAAAATAACCCATCGCAGATGCCGTTAACAATTGGAAGAAAAATAAAAGAATAAGCCAGAAACCTCTTTTTTTAATCATCTCGAACCAGTGGGTTTGGCGGTACGGCTCATCAAGCGCTTCCATACCCCCGAATTTCTGGATGTCTTCGGTATTCTGCTGTTCAATTTGGTCTAAGATATCATCAATCGTAACAATTCCAACCAAAACACCGGCTTCTGTTACAATTGGGAGTGCTGTTCTGTCGTACTTTTCGAAGTACTGTACCGCATCTTCTTTACTCGTGGTGGTTGTAATGGCGACAAAATGGTTATCTGTAATCTCAGAAATCAATGTATCTTCTTCCGCCAAAAGCAGTGAGCCGATCGCTATGTCATCAATGAGTTGGTTTCTTTCATCCACCACATAAAGATGGTTCATGGTTTCCATCTTTTTACCCACTTTTTTAATCTGCTGCAGGCATCTTTTCACCGTCCATTCTTTCCGGATCTGGATGTAATAAGGCGTCATCAGCCTCGCGATGGAATCGGAATTATAGCCCAAAAGCTTCAGGGCAATTCTTCTTTCCTGCGGATTTAGGTGATTGATGGAATATTTAATGAGTTCATCCGGGAAATCCTCAAAAAGAGCGGTTCTGTCATCCGGGGTCATGGCATTCAGAATTTCGGAAACCTCTTCGCTGCCAATATTACGGATGGTTTCTTCCTGAAAATCGGGATCCAGATGCGAGAATACATCTGCTTTGTACTGTTTCGGAACTTTCAGAAATGCCAAAACGCGCTCTTTAACGGGAAGTTCGCTGAGCGTTTCTGCAATATCTGCGGGATTAAAAATAAGTTCCTGAGTTTCCAAAAAAAAATAGGTATTGAACTGCAAAAATAGTTCAAAAACTTACAAATACGAAATGAAGCGTGATTAAAGGCTTAGAAATTTAGTTCTCACCAGAAATAGAATACGTTTTAGATTTTCTGAGGTTCTTTCCTAAATTTGTCATGGCTCCCTGCGCACCGATTTTAATGGAGTTTTCAGCGGAACCCAAAATTCTTGCATTTTTCTTGTAGGTATCGTAATCTGTTTCTGCAAGGAAATTGCCGAGAGAATCGTATAATTTCATACTGATGATCACCTGATTTGAGAAGACATATTTCCCCACTCCCACTTTGAAATATTTTACTTTCGGAATTACAGCGAGTTGAGCATTGTTGTTTTCACAATATTCTTTTACTACATCCACATCCACCTCGTCAAAGGGAATATAGGCATCAACCCTCAGAACATTGTAATTTTTAAAAAACGAAACGCGCTCTGATACCGCAGCATAGAAAGCGGTATTTGTCGGTTCCTTGATTTCTTCAATATCGGGAAAAACTTCAGGATTGAAATAGATGATATTCTGGTTCTTCAAATCCTTTTGAGCGGTAATATTTTGAGCCGGAAGTGACTGGCAGCCAGTAAATAGAAAAAAAGTGCCTAACGCAAACAGGTAAAGATGATTCATCATGGTTTTGTGTTTACAAAAATACTGCCATTTACCGGAATTGCAATAAATAAATTAAGATTTTTTTAACATTTTTCAGTCAACACATCAGTCATTAATTCAATAATGTTTTCATAGAAAATAAAATTGTCGTACTTTTGCACCCGTTACATAATAATCATTAAATAATATTGGAATGTACTTAACAACAGAAAAGAAGAAAGAAATCTTCGCAAAACACGGAAAGTCTGATGCAGACACAGGAAGCGCTGAGGGACAAGTTGCCCTTTTCACTTACAGAATCAACCACTTATCTCAACACCTTAAAGCAAACCGTCACGACTTCAACACGGAGCGTTCACTGGTAGCTTTGGTAGGTAAAAGAAAAGCGCTTTTGGATTATCTTAAGAAAAAAGATATCAACCGATACAGAGCGATTATCGCAGAACTTGGTTTAAGAAAATAATCATTTTCCGGGAAAAATTAAAGCAACTCAATCGAGTTGCTTTTTTTATGTGATAAAGTGAAGAACTTTCTACACTCTTCTACCTGTAAGCAGATTAATTACCGCCAGAAGGATAATAGAACCTACTGCTCCGGTTAAAATCTGACCAATAACCGCGGTACCAAAGGTTGTCCCTAAAAGATAATATCCAATTACCCCGCCCACGATTCCTACAATAATGTTTCCGATAAGACCAAGGCTACCACCTTTAAAAATTTGTGAGCCAAGCCAGCCTGCGATTGCGCCAATAATAAGCGTCCATAAAATTCCCATAATAATATTTTTTTTAATGATTTCCGGATTAAATTCCAATATTATGCCACTGGAACTAACCCTTCAGAAAAAAATATAATTTTTAAAATTTAAAATCATTGCTGATGACCTATGATTCCCAGATGAGTATTATGGAAGCTGTCGGGATATTTCAATCCATACCCAAGAATCCTGTCGAAAGCGGAGTGAGTGAAAAGGATAATTCCTGCAACGGTAAGATAATCGCTGCCTAAATATTTACCGACAACGAAACAGAGAATTCCTAACGCAAAATGATGAAATAAGTTATAGAAAAACGCTCCAGCTTTGCTTCCGGCCATATAACCAAGCATCGAAAGATCCGGTAAAAAAAACATTGCCGCAAACCACCACCAGGAAATTCCGGTTTGTATAAAGGCTAAAACGCCGATCAGAAATAAAGAAACATACTCCAGCTTTAATAAAATTTTCATGTTTAAAGTTTCCCGATTTGTCGGAAACATATTTTGTTTGTTACATAAAGGGATTTAAGCACACTGCACTAATGTGGTTTAAAATCTAAGATTTCCAGTGATTTTAACTATCTTTGCTTCCGATAATTTAAAACGATCAAATATTAACCGCACTCATACGGAGTGCCAAAGACGAACAAATTTTATGAATGCTCCACAAGCAATTATTGAAACAATTCAATTAAAAGATGGTAGAGAAATCACCATCGAAACGGGGAAGCTGGCTAAGCAGGCCAACGGATCCGTAGTAGTAAGAATGGGCGGCACCATGCTTTTAGCAACCGTTGTTGCCAACAAAGAAGCAAGCCCGGGTGTAGATTTTCTTCCGTTAACGGTAGATTACAGAGAAAAATTCTATTCAGGAGGTAAAATCCCAGGAAACTTTTTCCGAAGAGAAGCAAGACCATCTGATGAAGAAATCTTAACAATGAGATTGGTAGACCGCGTTTTGCGTCCGCTTTTCCCGGAAGATTTCCATGCAGAGGTTCAGGTGATGATTTCCCTGATTTCTTATGATAAAGAATGTATGCCTGAAGCACTGGCTGGTTTAGCCGCTTCTGCAGCAATCGCGATTACCGATATCCCTTTCAACGGGCCAATGTCTGAAGTTACTGTAGCCAGAATCGACGGACAGCTGGTGGTAAACCCAAGCAGAGAAAACTTAGAGAAAGCTGATCTAAACATCCTTGTAGGTGCCACCAAAGACTCTATCGTAATGGTAGAAGGGGTGATGGACGAGATTACCGAAGAGGAAATGATCGAAGCCATTAAATTCGCGCACGAAGAAATTAAAGTTCAGGTTGATGCTCAGGTAAGACTTGCTAAAAGAGTTGGCAAATCTTTACCTAAAAGAGAATACAGCCACGAAACACACGACGAAGAAATTCGCGACAAAGTGTGGAAAGAAACTTTTGATAAAGTATATCAGGTTGCTAAAACGCCTTCAGCAAAAGAAGAAAGACACGAAAACTTCAAGGCAGTTCTTGAGGAATTCTTAGCTCAATATTCAGAAGAAGAATTAGAGACAGTGAAGCCATTCGCGAAGATCTATTTCCACGATGTGGAGAAAGAAGCGATGCGTCAGATGATCCTTAATGATAAAATCCGTTTGGATGGCCGTACGCCGGAAACGATCCGTCAGATTTGGTCTGAGATCGATTATCTGCCGGGTGCTCACGGTTCTGCAGTATTTACAAGAGGGGAAACTCAGTCTTTAACAGCCGTAACTTTAGGTTCTGTGAAAGATGCCAACATGGTAGATTCAGTAGCCATCAATTACGACGAGAAATTCTTCCTTCATTATAACTTCCCGCCGTTCTCTACAGGTGAGGCAAGACCTTTAAGAGGAACATCAAGAAGAGAGGTTGGTCACGGAAACCTGGCACAGCGCGCTCTTTCAAGAATTATTCCAGCAGAAAACCCTTACACGATCCGTATCGTTTCTGATATCCTTGAATCTAACGGTTCATCTTCAATGGCAACGGTTTGCGCCGGAACATTGGCTCTGATGGACGCAGGTGTACAGATCACGAAACCGGTTTCGGGTATTGCAATGGGATTGGTAACTGATCCTGAATCAGGTAAGTTTACTGTTCTTTCTGATATCTTAGGAGACGAAGATCACTTAGGTGATATGGACTTTAAAGTAACCGGAACGGCAGACGGAATCACAGCCTGCCAGATGGATATCAAAATCCAGGGGCTTTCTATGGACATCATGGAAACGGCTTTGAAACAAGCGAGAGAAGGACGTCTACATATCCTTGGTGAAATGCTGAAAACCCTTGATGCCCCTAGAGTTGACGTTAAACCACACGCTCCGAAAATGGAAGTACTCGAGATTCCTAAGGAGTTTATCGGTGGCGTTATCGGACCTGGCGGAAAAATCATTCAGCAGATGCAGAAAGATTTCGATACGGTTATCGCAATTGAAGAAATCGGTGAGATCGGAAGAATTGAAATCTCCGGCGTTAGCAGAGAGAATATCAATGCAACTATCGCAGCCATCAACGAAATTACTTTTGTACCGACTGTAGGCGAAGTTTATAACGGTAAAGTTGTGAAAGTAATGGATTTCGGTGCGTTTGTAGCGATTGCTAAAGGTACTGAAGGTCTTCTTCACATCTCAGAAATCGAATGGGCAAGACTTGATAAGGTTCCTTACAACGAAGGCGACATGGTGGAAGTGAAATTCATGGGTTATGATGACCGTAAGAAAATGAAGCTTTCAAGAAAAGTATTGTTGGAAAGACCTCCAAGACCGGAACGTAAGGAAGGTGAAGGTGACAACCGCGAAAACCGCGACAACCGTGGCCCAAGAAACGACAGAAGAGAGGGCGGCGACAGAAGACCAGGCGGAAACCACAGACCAGGCAACGACAGACCACAACACAGTGGCCGACAAAACGAAAGACCTGCCGGTGAAGACACCTTCAAGCCATTGAATGAAAGTGAAAACACTGAAGATCAGAAGCCGGAAGGATTCTAATCTAACAGATGAATAATAATGAAACCACCGAGAGATCGGTGGTTTTTTTTGTTTTATAATATCGATATAATGTATTATTAGAAACTGTTTTCCTTTTTTACGATAATGCCGAGTTTTTCCAGCGTTTGAGGCTGGGAGACTTTTGAGTGCGAGGATTTTATTTGATTAGTTTTGGTGGATTAACAAGAGCTTCTTTAACAACTTTTGCAACGGTTTCTGAAGTAATGTTTTTCTTCTTACAATAATCTCCTTCTAACCATATTGATAAAAGTTTCGCTCCTTTACTAGCGTTGCATGACATACAACAGAGGGCAATATTATCAATTCCATTTATGCGAATATCATTGACAATATGTTCCCAAGAAGCTTTTGTCTTACGTGTGTCAATGGAGAATTCTATTCCGCAATAGACACACGTAGAATCCCGTTCTAAAACATACCTTTCAACTTCTGTTGGAATTCCCCATCTATTTCCCATAAGTCGCCAAGTTTTTATTAACCCTCCTCAAAGAAATCCATATCAAGCTCCTTAACTTCATAAGTTGCTTTTATTTGTAAACCAACATTATATTGATGCATGAGGTCCACCAGTTTTATTCCATCGATTAGAATTATGGTGTGATGAGCATCACTAGCCTTTTTTATTGCACCACTGTCAAAAGACGAAGTAGTTACAAAAACACCTTTTTGAGTATCTCCACTCATAGCCCCAATAAAATTTCGAATATCTTTTTCTCTAACTTTATTTTCACCATACCGCTTGGCTTGAATATAAATCTTATCTAATCCTAATTTGTCTTCATTTATTATTCCGTCAATTCCGCCATCACCTGTTTTAGACGTTTCAATGAAATCCCCATATCCCATCTTTTTTAAAAGAATAAGAATTACTTTTTCAAAATAAAAAGGATCAATTAATTTCAATTTATCAAGTAATTCATCCTTGACTTGTTTTTCAATTTGATCAAATCCTTCATCAATTAAATCCTGTGGTGATGAGTTAACAATCATTTTTGGAGTACCGGCTAAATTATTGTTTTCTTCATTGTAGAATTCGAAAAAACCACTTGAGTTCTCAACATCACGCAATGAGAGTGATTTATTAATATTAGCCAAGCCTTTTTCAGTAATACGAACCATTCCGCGCTTCGGAAATTCTATAAAACCACCTTTTTTGAGATAAGATTTACCCCAGGCAATTCGGTTAATAATTAATGTGTCGCCGCTCTTCGTCTTTTGCTCTAATTGATCTTTAGATAATTCGGAATAAAACTTCTCAATTACCAGTTGATATAGTTCACGCGTATTCAGTGTTTGTCCATTTTCGAGAACTTTTAGTATTGGCATGAACGTTTCGTGGAACTTTGGTATTTCTATCATCTTCTAATAGTTTCTGAAATTATGCATAATGCTTTATGTTGCATTTGCCTCAATAATGGATCTTAGTTACCAATCAAATATAAGCAACTTTACTAAATAGTTTTCAGAAACAAATTTATTACACGTATTTTGGAAAATCACTAAATAATTTAGACCTTTCCAACTTTAAAAAAATAAAATGATCTTAGACCAACTCAAAACCTCCCCGGAAACCATCAACTTTAAAGAAGTCATTACCTATATTGATGAACATTACGATTTCGTGCCGACGAAATTCAGGAACGGATCTGCGGTGAATGAAGCGGGGGAAAATAACGGCTCGTGTAAGGTTTTCAGTTTTGCAAAGCTGAAGGGGCTTAACGAAGAGGAAACGCTGGCGCTGTTCGGCGATTTCTACAGAACGGATGTGCTTGAAAATCCTGAGGGCAGCGACCACCAGAACATCCGCAACTTCCAGCAATTCGGGTGGGACGGGATTTCTTTTGAGGGCGAGGCGCTGGCGGAGAAGAAGTAAACCCAGGGCATGTTTGGCTTAATTCTTGAAACCTGATCCGTAAAAATAAATATTATGAATCCAACACTTTTAAGAAGACTCCTGATGTGGGTCGCGCCATTAGCAATAGGTTACGTCGTAAAAAAATACGAAGAGAAACAGGCCAGAAAAAAACAGGCAAAAGCAATGACAAGCGGTACGGCTTAGAAACCAACAATCCAACTTACAAAAATGAAGTTGGATTTTTTTTGTCTTTATTTCCCAAAACGGATGAGCGAAAAAAAACCTGAAAACTGACGAATCGCATTAGGGAAAATGAAGCAGAAGAGATTCTTATGATTAATTTTGAGTACCTAAATTAAGTAAAAATGAATTTCCCAACTGACTTAGAAATCGCAACCTCGGCGCAGATTCAGCACATTAAACATATCGCAGACAAAATTGGCATCGACCATGATGATCTGGAATATTACGGAAAATACAAAGCGAAAATCCCGTTATCGTACATCGACGAAGAGAAAATAAAGAAAGCGAAGCTTATTTTAGTCACGGCCATCAACCCTACTCCGGCGGGCGAAGGAAAAACGACTGTTTCGGTAGGCCTGTGTGACGGCCTGAATAAAATCGGGAAGAAAACCATCGCAGTGTTGCGCGAACCCAGTTTGGGGCCTGTTTTCGGGATTAAAGGCGGAGCTGCGGGCGGCGGATATGCACAGGTGATCCCGATGGTGGATATTAATTTACATTTCACAGGAGATTTCGCGGCGATCGAGAAAGCCAACAACCTGCTCTCTGCACTTATCGACAACAATTTACAAAACAAAAAATACAATCTGAACATCGATCCGAGAACCATCACCTGGAAACGCGTGATGGATATGAACGACCGAAGCCTGAGACAGATCGTGATCGGTCTGGGCGGAGCCAACAACGGCATTGCGCGGGAAGAAGGTTTCAACATTACGCCTGCTTCTGAAGTGATGGCGATCCTGTGTCTTTCTAAAGATTTCGAGGATTTGAGAGAAAGACTGGGCAATATTTTCGTGGGATATACCTTCGATAAAAAACCTATTTACGCCCGTGATCTGAAAGCAGAAGGCGCGATGGCGATTTTGCTGAGAGATGCCATAAAACCCAATTTGGTACAGACTCTGGAAGGCAATCCGGCGATTCTTCATGGCGGCCCGTTTGCGAATATCGCGCAGGGAACCAATACGATTATTGCGACCAAAACCGGACTTTCGCTGGCTGACTTTGTGGTAACCGAAGCAGGTTTCGGGGCGGATCTGGGTGCGGAGAAATTCTTCCATATCAAATGTCATTACGGGAAACTGAAGCCTGATGCTTTTGTTCTTGTGGCGACCATCCGCGCGCTCCGTTATCATGGCGGCGCAACGAAAAAAGGTGAATTCGACAAACCCAATCTTCAGTTCGTGAAGAACGGAATCGACAACCTGAAAAAGCATATTGAAAATGCCTTTAAATTCGGATTAAGACCGATTGTAGCCATCAACCATTTCGCGAATGATGCCGAGGAGGAAATACAGTTTGTCAAAGATGAATGCGAAAAATTAGGCGTAAAAGCCATTATCGCCGATGAATTTGTACACGGCGGAAACGGAATGACAGAACTGGCCACCGAAGTGGCACGATGCGCTTTCGAATGTGGAAACGATTTCCAACCCCTGTATAAAGTAGAGGAAAGCGTGGAACATAAAATAGAAACCGTTGCGCGCGAAGTGTACGGCGCCGACAATGTCGTTTATTCGCAGAAAGCAAAAAACCAGCTGAAAACGATTTATGATTTGGGTCTGGACAAACTGCCCATCTGTATGGCGAAAACGCAGAAATCCTTAACGGACGATGAAACTAAAATCGGCCGCCCTACCAACTTTAAAATCACGGTAAGGGAATTCGAATTTGCGGCGGGGGCTGGATTTATTATTCCGATTCTGGGTGATATGATGAGAATGCCGGGCTTACCGGGAATTCCGGCAGCCGAAGGAATGTCGATCGATAAAAACGGTGTTATTACAGGATTGAGCTAATGCCTAAAAGTCTGTGAAACCTGCCTGTTTAAATTCTTTCAGCAAGTTCTGGAAAACAGTTTCGACAGGCAGGATTTCTTCGATCAGTGCAGACACCTGCCCTATTTCGAGTTCGCCTTCTTCGAGATCACCTTCGAACATGCCGCGTTTTGCGCGCGCACGGCCCAAAGTTTCTTTCAGTGCTTCGGCATCTCTTCCGGTTTCGTAAAGTCTTTCGAGGTCATAGAAGAATTTGTTCTTCACCAAACGCACCGGTGCAAGTTCTTTTAAAGTGAGCTGGGTATCTCCTTCGTTAAGGGAAATGACTTTATTTTTAAAGTTTTCGTGAGAACTTGCCTCTACTGTTGCGGCAAAGCGGGAACCGATCTGAACACCGTCGGCACCCAGAATCATGGCGGCTTTCATTTGAGAACCGAGCGCAATTCCACCCGCTGCGATTAGGGGTTTGGAAATATGCTTTTTTACGTTCGGGATGAGAACCATCGTGGTGGTTTCGTCTCTTCCGTTGTGACCGCCCGCTTCGAAACCTTCGGCAACAATAGCATCTACACCGGCATCTTCGCACTTCATGGCAAATTTGGTAGAGGAAACGACATGAGCAACTTTAATTCCTTCTTTCTGCAAGGTTTCGGTGTAGGTTTTGGGATTTCCGGCGGAAGTGAAAACAATCTTCACGCCTTCTTCGAGAACAATCTGAATAATTTCATCGAGATTCGGGTAAAGCAGGGCAATATTTACCCCGAAAGGTTTATCGGTCGCGGCTTTGCATTTGCGGATATTTTCGCGCAGAATGTCGGGATACATACTTGCGGAACCGATGAGACCCAAACCGCCGGAATTGGACACCGCAGAGGCCAGACGCCAGCCGGAATGCCAGATCATGCCGCCCTGAATGACGGGATATTTGATTTGAAATAATTCTGTGATTCTGTTCTGCTCCTCGTGGTACATTTTTTCGGCGATTCCGAAATGGATAAAATTGCTCATGCGTAAAAATAAGGAAGAGCTGTGAAAGATGCAAGTAGTATGTGGGATGTACTTGCTTTGTACTATGTAGAATGTACTATGTACTATGTACAATGTAGAATGTACTATGTACTATGTACTATGTACAAAGTAAAGGGAAGGGGGTAAGGTAAGAGGTAAGAGGTGTTTTTATTTTTTATTTGAATGGTGGAAACTTATTCCTGTTTTTGCAGCGGTATTCTTCTGCGTGGTACCAGCCGAGGAAAAGATATAGCGGACAGCGGGTAGAGATTTCGGAGAGGCAAAACTCCGCTGCTCCTGAAATAAAAAACTCTGCAAAAATGCAGAGCTTAAGTTTTATTTACCGTCGGTATTTTTGCGCCAGTCGGTTTTGAAAGTGCAGTCTTTGTAACGGTTGTTGATGGAGATAAATACGTTGGGTAATTTTTCTTTCACCCATTTTTCTACCATTTCGTTTTTCTTTTTGTTGAGTGCCATCTGCTTGATTCTGTCGTAATCTGTAGCGATATCGAGTTGGTGCGCCGCAATTACGTCGTCGATTTTGATGATGGTTACCACTTTTCTGTCCTGAGCGATGGTATCCTGGAAAACATCGGTAATATCGCCTTTGTTATGACCGGCAATCTGGTAAGAGATGGTCGGCGGAAGATTGAGTTTTTCCATTTTGTCGGATCCGTCTTCGGAAGTGATGATTCCGGCGTTGAACTTTGTTCTTTTATCATCTGAAAAACGGTAGGCTGCTTCTTTGAAAGTAAGTTTACCGTCGAGAATCAAAGTCCGGATACTGTCGAGTTCCTTTTTTGCCGAGGCAATTTCGTCGGCATTAGGTTCTGCATTAAGAAGGATGTGACGGGCATCGTACATTTTCCCGCTCTTTTTCACGAGCTGGATCAGGTGATAGCCAAATTCAGATTCTACAGGTTCGGAAAGCTCGCCTTCCTGAAGGTTGAGTGCTGCGGCTTCGAATGGTTTTACCATTTTACCTTTTGCAACATTTTTGTACAAACCTCCGTTGGCAGCAGATCCCGGATCTTCGGAATAAATCCTAGCCTGGCTTTCGAAAGATTCGCCGCCCAGAATATCCTGCTTGATCTTATTGAGGCGCGCAATGATTTCGTCTTTGTGCGCATCTGTAAGTTTCGGATACATGGTAATCTGCGAGAGACTTACCTCGTCCTTCACTTCCGGAAGCTGATATTTGTAAGTATTAAAGAAATCTGTAACCTCGTTTGGAGTTACGTCGGCTTTTTCGGTAATTCTGCCGAATTTCATCTGCCCGTAATAATTATCCGCATCAATTTTTTCAATGGCGTTCTTCATTTCGTATGATGTACGGAACTTGTACGCAGAAAGCATTGTTTTTTCGTCTGGAAACTGACCAAGAATCTGGGTGTATTTCTGAGCTGCGTTTTCTTTAATTGCCGCAGAACGGTTTTCGATCAGGGTATCTCTTTTCGCTTCGTAAATCAAAAGTTTATTGTTGATGATGCTTTCAACAAATTCGCATTTGTCGGCTACCGTGGCGCCCTGCTGTTGGGCATAGTTTGCCTGCTCCTCAATATCTGATTCCAAAATAATTTCATCTCCCACCACCACTGCAATACCATCGACCAAA
Source organism: Chryseobacterium sp. HSC-36S06 (assembly GCF_024171485.1). Lineage (GTDB taxonomy): Bacteria > Bacteroidota > Bacteroidia > Flavobacteriales > Weeksellaceae > Kaistella. The sequence continues at coordinate 1,019,408 of NZ_JALJZX010000001.1, read as the reverse complement.
TCTCCGGTCTTGAGCTGTGCATTCATTTTAACCCCCAAAAAGGCGAATATAAATGAAAAAAGGAGTGCAAATTTTATGTTCTTGTTCATATCCATTTTTTAACGATCTGCAAAATTATCATTCTAAACGAAATAACCTGCATATTTTATTATAATTATTTCTTAAAGTTCTTTTCCAAATCCTTTCTGAATTCGGGCTGAATCACGATTTTGGTTTTGGCTTTCTGCTCCGCGATGATGGCTTTGAGTCTTTCTTCGTTTACGGCATCTTTCAAAAGTTCGGCAGCTTCGGCCTGAGTCATTTGAGATGGCGGTAAAATTTTATCGATTGCAATCACCAAAGTTCTTTCTTCCATTTTGGTCTGGTGAACTCCGGTTTTGAAAGGAACTTTGTATTTCGTGAAAACATCGGCATCTTCAGACATTTCACCTTTTTCGAAGTTTACGAGAATCTGTTTTTTATCGTTCAGTTTTCCGTAATATTTTGCTTTCAGGGTTTCCCAGTTTTTAGGATTTTTAATGTCTTTCTCGATTTCTTTGGTGAGTTTGTCATCAGCAATGATTGCTACACGGCCATCGGCACGGTTTCCCCACATGTATTTCGATTTGTTTTTGTTATAATGATCGGTAAGCCATTCGGGGTGTTTGTCAACTTCTTCATTAAGAAACTTGGAGAAAATATAATCGGAGTAAAGTCCTCTTTTAAATTCGTTAAGCGATTTCTTAATATCTTTCTGGTTGGTAAAGTCGGCGGAATAAAATCTCATTAAATCCTGTGTATTTACCCCGGAAAGTGCGTCGCTCCATAAAGCCGGAGTAAGTTTCTCGGCTTCAGCTTTTTTGTCTCCGATTAATTTCTTGAGGTCGCCCACTGTTGTTTTGTCTTTTTTGTACTGATAAAGAACAGTATCATCTTTGGCTGCATTAAAGGCCTGGTAAGATTTTTTCACATTCTGAAATGCGGGGAATTCTTTATAAGTCGGGTCAGATTTCAGGTAAGCCAACATTTTGTCCTGCAGGTTTTCATTATAAAGCGAACCGTTCATATCACGCAGGAAAAAATCTCTGTTTTTGTCGGTAATCACATAAGGCTCCACATTATAAATATTGAAAACAAAATAATTCTCCCCGAACAATAAAGGTTCCGGCGAATAGTAGCCCGCTTTTTTACCTTTGAAAAGTTCATAAACTTCGTCAGGCAATGTCGGCGAACCCATCACTACTCCACCATTATCCTTTTCATGCTCATTCGCTCCATACAGTTTTGCTACTTCCTGGAAACTTTTGCCAGCTTTCAGATCGGTGTAAATTTTATTTTTAACGGTTTCGGAATTCGCATCTTTAGGAAAAGAAATGGTCCCGAAAATCATGTAACCAAGGCTTGGTCTGGAATTGAGAACTTTGGCAAAAGCAATATATCCGGGTGAATCCTGCAGTTTTGTATAAGAATTATTGGGTAAGGATTTCAGCTGGGTATACAAATCACTGTCAACACTTCCCGGTTTAATGAAGAGCGGTTTCGGGGCTCCTTTCGTGTATTTTGTGATGGCGTCATCCATCGTTATTTTACCTGCTTTCACATCGTTGTAAATCTGCTGGTAATTATTGGTATCGCCTTCGGTCTTGGGAACCATGAAAATCTGAACCTGCTTTTCGGTCTGATTATCTTTTACGTAGTCATTCAAAACCGGATCCAGAACCTGCTTCGGGTAAAAATACTGCTCGCGCAAATCGGCTTCTTTTTCCATCATTCTTTCACGGAACGAGGCTGCAGTATCGGCTTTTTTATCGGCTGCAAACTGCTGGAGAAGAATAAAATCCTCAGTTGCACTCAGGGTTTTTTCAATACCGGTATTCTGTAAACCGTATTGGTATTCTTTTTTGAAATCGGCTAATGAAATGCTGTCTTTTCCGATAATCATGTACTGGGCAGACATTGTGCTGCCAAGGCCTGCCAACATAACGAAAGCAAATATTTTCTTCATACTTAAATGTTCTTTTAATTTGAAAATGACATGGGTGTGATTACTGAATGGCTCAGAATTTTAAACTTCAACCTCGAAAGTGGTTAAATCTTTGAAACTCTTGATTCTTGCGATCATTTCGCTCTCGGTAACTTCCTGTAATCTTTCGGTTCCGAATTTTTCTACGGTGAATGACGCCATTGCAGAACCTACAATCAATGCTGACTTCATCGTTTCGAAACTGAAATCTTCCTTTTTAGCAAGATACGCAGCAAAACCACCTGCAAAAGTATCGCCGGCTCCGGTTGGATCGAAAACTTCTTCAAGCGGAAGCGCAGGAATGGCAAATATTTTCCCGTTGTGGAAAAGCAACGCGCCGTGTTCGCCTTTCTTGATAATAACGAACTCAGGTCCCATTTCATGGATTTTTTTGGCAGCTTTTACCAAAGAATATTCTCCGGAAAGCTGTCTCGCCTCTTCATCGTTAATGGTGATTACATCGGTTTTTGCAATCATCAGCATTAAAGTATCCCAAGCAGAATCCATCCAGAAATTCATCGTATCCAAAATGACCAGTTTCGGGCGGTTATGCATTTTTTCCAATACAGAAAGCTGAACACCCGGATGCAGGTTCCCTAATAATAAGATTTCGGAATCCTGCATTGATTCAGGAATTTTCGGGTCGAAATTTTCCAAAACATTTACTTCGGTTACCAAAGTATCTCTGGAATTTAAGTCGTTGTGATATTTGCCGCTCCAGAAAAAAGTTTTGCCTTCTTTAATAATTTCAATTCCTTCAACATTTACACCTCTGGAGGTAAGCATGTCAAGATCGGACTGCGGAAAATCGCCACCAATTACGGAAACGATTCCCGATTCAACATTAAGAATCGAAGAAGCAATACCAATATAGGTTGCCGCACCGCCCAAAATTTTATCTGTTTTTCCGAAAGGAGTTTCAATAGCGTCAAAAGCGACAGAACCAACGACTAATAGTTTCATTTATATTTGTTTTTAAGTTTTAGTTTAATTGACGGAAAATTATTTCCATTCAAATGTATCGATTAAATGCTGTAAATCTTTCTTGATATAAGCAACTGCCGGCGCCAGAGAATCGGGCTTCGGTCTGGAGTTGAAATAGAGGTTTGCAGTGACGTAATGTCTGGTGGAATCTGTAACAAAAAACTGCAGATTAGAGGCAGTGGGCCCGCTTAGTTCATAGAAATTCCCGAAAACATTCCGTTCGGGATAAGTAAATGATTGGGTATCGATACTGCTTGCTTTAATGGTATGTTCATAAACCATTTTCTCCGACTCTTTCACATGAAGGTTGAAATCATTTTTAACGGGGAAATAGGTCAGAAAGACTTTTGCTTTCATTTCCGGGTATTCAATATAATACCAGCAGTTGTTTTTTGCATTTACAATTTTAGCAAAATCTGAGTATTCGAAGCTGAAACCGCAGGGCGAACTGTATTTCTGGTATTTTGCCAGCGGATATTCTAACCGAAGTTCACCGGAAGGTTTCGGCTGCGCCTCTTCGGCACACGAAAACAAAACAAATCCTAAAAATGTGAAAATGAGTTTTTTAAACATTGCGCAAAAGTACAAATTTGATTTGAGATTTTAGCGGGTGATTTAGCATCGAAATGATGAAATAACCAAAGATGAACGGGAAGAAATTTTCAAAGAAAAAGGATTTAGGAATCTTCTTTTTATTTTGCATATCAATCATTTAATTCTAAAAGATTCCTAAATCCATTTCAAACAGTTACTACTATTGACTGATTTGTAGTTAGAGTCCATAAAACTGATAATGTTAAATTTAAATTTCACTTTCAATCCATTTTAAATAATTTTCCAGCGGTTTCGGGAAAGATTTCTGGTGAGATTCTTCCATATTTACAATGGTAAAACCGTTTTCTCCGGCAAAATCTTTGAATATTTTCTCTGAATTTAAAATCACTTTATAAATCTGTACCGTCAGATTTTTATGCGTGAGTTTATGTAAAACAGTTTTGTGATGAACGATTTCTGTTTTGAATTCCTCCGGAACTTCAACAGGAAACTCATAAAGTCTTTTCCAGATGAAATCATCACCTCTCCTTTTAATGAGAAATCTTCCGCCGCATTCCACGTAATAATAAGTAAGTTCGAGATCTGTGGGTTTTGTTTTTTTTGACTTCACAGGAAATTCTTGAATTTTTCCTAAACTGAACGCTATGCACTCCTTATTTAAAGGACAGATTACGCATTTCGGATTTTTGGGCTTGCAGATTTCTGATCCGAGATCCATCATGGCTTCGTTGAAATGTCCGGCTTCGTTTTCAGGCATCATTCCTAAAGCCAATTCAGAGAAATACGAAAACGCTTTCGAGTTTGAAATATCGAAATCATCAGCAAAAACCCGAGAGAGCACCCGGTAGAAATTCCCGTCAACGGCTGGAATTTTCGCACCGAAACAGATACTGGAAACTGCCGCTGCAGTGTATTTTCCCACCCCTTTCAAACTTAGGATGTCATCATAATCCTCCGGAAATTTTCCATTAAATTCATGCACAATCTGAAGAGCTGCTTTATGAAGATTAAGGGCGCGGGAATAATAACCGAGTCCCTTCCAATACAGTAAAACCTCGTCATTTTCAGCATTGGCGAGGGTTCTCACATCCGGAAACCGCTCTATAAATCTGTTATAATGATTTAAACCCTGCTCGATTCTTGTTTGCTGAAAAATGATTTCGCAGATCCAGATCTTATAGGGATCATTCGTATTTCGGAACGGTAAATCCCTGCCGTGTATTTTGTACCATGCCAAGAGCAATTCACCAACGTGAAGAAAATCAGCATTTTGTTTTTTACTTTTCAAAAAATGTTCTTATATTTGCACACCAAAAATATAAATAAATAAAGGAAATGACAAAGGCAGAATTGGTGAGCACCATCTCGAATAAATTGGGAACTGAAAAGAATGAAACTCAGAAAGTTGTAGAGGCGTTCATGCAGGAGATCAGAACTTCAATGTATAATGGCGACAATGTTTATTTAAGAGGTTTCGGTTCATTCGTTATTAAAACAAGAGCAGCAAAAACAGGAAGAAACATTTCTAAAAATACGGCAATCGAAATCCCGGCTCACAATATCCCGGCTTTTAAACCATCTAAAACTTTTGTTGAGAAGGTAAAAACCAAAGTAGCAATTAAATAATAAACCAGAGAATATATAAGTTACAAACTAAAAATTTTTAAATTATGCCAAGCGGAAAAAAGAGAAAGAGACACAAGGTTGCAACTCACAAAAGAAAGAAAAGAAGAAGAGCGAACAGACACAAGAAAAAATAAGCTATTCGCGATTTACAATATAACAATATAGTTGGTGTTTTTATATTTATAAAATTTCACCGACTATATTTTTGTTTTGCTCCAAATTTTAAAAATAAGGATTAAAGGATTGGGCAATACCGGATTTCAAGCTGATTATGCCCCATAAAATACCCATTCTTAGCCGGTAAACATTATTTACGTACCAAAACAGTTAAAAATATTAGTGATATTTGCGGAATTTGATTAAATTTCCTTTATCTAAGATTTTTAATTCCTCTATACAAGAATGAAGAAAGAACTCATTATATCGCATGAAGATGAAAAATCTAAAATTGCCCTTTTGGAAGACGGAAGGCTTTTTGAACTTCATGAACAGGAAGATAAAAGCGACTTTGTAGTTGGTGATTTATTTATCGGTAAAGTAAAAAAACTCGCACCCAACCTTAATGCTGCATTCGTGAGCATAGGGTACGAAAAAGATGCTTTTTTGCATTATCAGGATTTGGGACCACAATTCCTGACCTACAAAAAATTTCTGAAAGACACTGTTGCCAAAAAGCAGCAGAATTCTTCTCTTAAAAACTTCGAAATTCAGCCCGAAATTAATAAAAACGGCCTCATCGACAAGGTTCTGGCAAAAGACGACAGCGTCATTCTACAGATTACCAAAGAGCCCATTTCTACAAAAGGTCCCAGAATTTCGACCCAAATCTCCTTAACAGGACGATTTCTCGTTTTAATCCCTTTCGACAAAAGCGTCTCCATCTCCAAGAAAATCGCAAGCGCTGAAGAAAGAGAGCGTTTAAGAACTTTAATTGAAAGTATTAAACCCGAAGGTTTCGGTGTAATCATCAGAACAGTTGCAGAAGGCAAAAAAGTTGCAGAACTGCACAACGACATGAATCAGTTGGTCCAGAAATGGGAAACTACCTTCAAGAATCTTCAGAAAAATAAAGTTCCGAGCCGCGTTTTAAGTGAAGAAGACAAAGCTTCATCAATTCTCCGCGATAATTTCAATGCAGATTTTGTTTCTATTATTTGTGATGACGAGCAGATGGTTGATGACATGAAAGCCTACATCGAAGTCATTGCGCCGGAACGCAAAAACATCGTTCAGTTCTACGATAAACCCATTCCATTGATGGAATATTACAATGTTGAAAAGCAACTGAAACAGAGTTTCGGCAAGCATGTAAACATTCCAAGTTCCAAAGGTGCTTATTTAGTGATTGAACATACGGAGGCCCTTCACGTGGTTGACGTAAATTCAGGGAACAATATTTCATCAGGAAATTCAGCAAGTAAAGAACACGCGCTGACTGTGAACAAGATGGCAGCAACCGAAATTGCCCGCCAGCTTAGACTTCGCGACATGGGCGGAATCATCGTGATTGATTTCATTGACATGATTAATGCAGATCACCGCCGTGATTTATACGAACATCTGAAATCGGAAATGAGCCGCGACAAAGCCCGTCACAAAATTTTACCGCCTAGTAAATTCGGATTAATACAGCTTACACGACAAAGAACGCGCCCGGAAAACATCATCGAAACCAAAGAAGAAAACCCTAATGCCGACGGCGAAATTCTTGCTCCAATCGTTGTTGTTGAACGTATGGAGGAAGTGATAAGAGGATTGATTCAAAAAGAAAAAGGCAAAATTTTCCTTCACGTACATCCTTTTGTTGAAGCTTACCTCACAAAAGGCATCGTTAGCATCCAGACCAAATGGTATCTGAAATACAAAAAATGGGTCACAATCATACCCCGTGATTCATTTAAATATCTGGAATATAAACTTATCAATTCCAAGAAAGAAGAACTCATGAGCTATTCTAATTAAAAACCAAAACATCAAAGCAGATTTCATTCAAAAATTTGCTGTTACAATTTACAACTCCCTCTTAGAGGGAGTTTTTTTTATAAGTAATTAATATTCTATTAAAAATTTAGCCGGAAATTTTGTAAATTACAGTTCGTTTACTACAAACAGTTTAAAATAATGAGCTATGCCGGCAAATCACTTTAACATTCAAGGTTTATCAGCTGAAGAAGTAGTTCTCGCCCGCAAAAAATTTGGCGAAAACACTTTAAAGTATAAAAAGGAAAACACTTTTTTAGATGCTGTAAAAAGCCTTGCTAAAGAACCTATGATTATTTTGCTTTTGGTCGCATCGCTGATCTATTTTGTGAACGGCCTGGTGAGCGACGGAATTTTCATGGTTTCGGCTATTGTCGTCATTTCACTTATTTCACTCTACCAGGATTCGCGCAGCCGGAATGCGCTGCAAAAACTCAAATATTTTACACAGCCCAACTGTAAAGTAATTCGGGACGGTGAAACGGTGGAAATCAACAGCGAAGATCTGGTCGTAGGCGACAGCCTGATTATTGAAGAAGGAACTTTGATTGTGGCCGACGGGGTTATTGTACATTCAAACGATTTTTCAGTAAATGAATCCATTCTTACGGGCGAATCTTTTGCTGTTTTTAAGGATAAAAACAAAGAAGATCATTTTGCTTATAAAGGCACAACTGTTGAGAGCGGTCTGGCAATTATTACCGTGACCAGCATCGGAAACGAAACCAAACTGGGTAAAATCGGTAAAAGTCTCGAAAACATTCAGGAAGAAAAAACTCCACTCGAAATACAGATTAATGATTTCGTGAAAAAAATGGTCATCGCGGGAGTTGCTGCATTTCTTTTCGTTTGGGGAATCAACTACTTTAATTCGTATGATATTCTTGACAGTTTGCTTAAAGCCTTAACGCTAGCCATGAGTATCCTGCCTGAAGAAATCCCGATGGCGTTCACCGCATTTATGGCGATTGGCGCCTGGCGACTCATGAAAATGCAGATTGTGGTAAAACAGATGAAAACCGTGGAAACTTTAGGAAGTGCCACCGTAATCTGCACCGATAAAACCGGCACGATCACCGAGAACAGAATGAGTTTGGCTAAAATTTTCACTCTGGAAACTCAAAAAATTTCCAGTCCTGACCAAATTTTAACGGCAGAAGAAAAAGACCTCATCAGATTCGCGATGTGGGCGAGCGAACCGATTCCTTTCGATCCTATGGAAACCGCACTTCACGATGCGTATCAGAATCTTAATCCTGAAGATGAAAGACCCCGTTTCAGAATGGTTCACGAATATCCTTTGGGAGGAAAACCGCCGATGATGACTCACGTTTTCAAAAACAGTTCCGGCGAAAAAATCATTGCTGCAAAAGGAGCTCCGGAAGCGATCATGAATGTATGCAACCTTTCTGACAAAGAAAAACATATCGTAGAAAATGCCATAGAAATAATAACCAAAGAGGGTTACCGGGTTTTAGGAGTTGGGAAAAGCAATTTCTCTGGCGAGAACTATCCTAAAACCCAGCAGGAACTTCCTTTTACTTTCATGGGAATTGTTGCATTTTATGATCCGCCGAAAGAAAACTTCAGCAAAGTACTCGAAGATTTTTACCAGGCAGGCATTTCTGTAAAAATTATTACCGGCGACAATGCAGCTACCACACAGGCAATCGCTAAACAGATTAATTTTCAAGGTGCCGACAAGAGTTTAACAGGCGATGAACTCATGCAGCTTTCCGAGGCCGAACTGCAGGAGACCGTAATGGAAACTAATATTTTCACCCGGATGTTTCCTGAAGCAAAACTCCGAATTATTAATGCTTTAAAGGCAAAGAATCAAATTGTAGCAATGACCGGCGACGGCGTAAACGACGGTCCTGCGCTCAAAGCTGCGCACATTGGGATCGCAATGGGAAAAAGAGGGACAGAAATTGCCAAACAGGCAGCTTCTTTAATTCTGATGGAAGACGATCTCTCGAAAATGGTAGATGCGGTCGCGATGGGCCGGAAAATTTATACCAACTTGAAAAAAGCAATCCAATATATTATTTCCATCCATATCCCGATAATTCTTACGGTTTTCATTCCGCTTGCGTTGGGATGGATTTATCCGAATATCTTCACGCCAGCTCATGTGATTTTCTTAGAACTGATTATGGGTCCCACCTGCTCTATCGTCTTCGAAAATGAACCGATGGAAAAAAATGCGATGCTCCAGAAACCGCGTTCCTTCAAAACTACTTTTTTCAACAGCAGAGAGCTGCTTACGAGCATAATTCAGGGATTAGCAATCTCGGCCGGAACACTTTTCACCTATCAGTATGCGGTGCAAAACGGATTTGATGAAGCGCACACCCGTACTATGGTTTTCACAGTTTTGGTTGCCGCCAATATATTTTTAACGTTACAAAACCGATCATTTTACTATTCAATTTTCACGACTCTAAGGTACAGAAACAATCTCGTGCTTCTTATTATTTCAATCACTGCGGGTGTAATGCTGATGCTTCTTTACATCCCTGTCTTCACAGAGTTCTTTTTATTCGAAAGACTATCCTTCAGGGAAGTGGGATTTTGTGTTCTGACTGGTCTAATCTCTGTGCTTTGGTATGAACTGGTAAAAATCCGAACAAGATGGCGAAGCAAAAACCGGATAAACCTTAACGTAAAAACGGGAGCAGCGCTTTAAATAAAATTTTAACTTTCCTTTAAAACACTTTCCACATTCAATTCTATAAATTTGTGGAATGGAAGTTTTCGGGAGAGACCTTATTAAAAAAATTCAGGAGGCAGAACTGTTGGGCGAAAATGCCCACATGATTTATTCGCCACCCTACCGTCCGCTCTTTTCGTATGATGAAATTGCAGCTAAAAACCCAAAATTCGCGGCCGTAAATATTGTACTTTACCTGAAGGATAACGAATGGTATTTCCCTTTGATGGTAAGAAGTACAAACCAACGCGACCGCCACAGCGGACAAATCTCACTGCCCGGCGGAAAAAAAGAAGAAACTGACCGAACATTCGAAGAAACTGCAAAGCGGGAGACTTGTGAAGAAATGGGAATAGCGGAGCATTATATCCGGATCATCCGCGAAATGTCGCCCATTTATATTCCACCCAGCAATTTTTATGTAAGGCCTTTCGTTTCGTATACCAAGAAGAATCCGGAATTTATCCTGCAGGAATCCGAAGCCGTGGAATTGATAGAATTTCCAGTCTCTTCCATTTTAACACTCACCGAACAGCCGGAAATGATGGTACTGCCAAGCTCAAAAGGTGTGGAAGTTCCCGTGATTAATTTCAACGGATACATCATCTGGGGAGCAACTTCGATGATTTTGAGTGAGTTCAGCAAATTGATGAAAAATTTGTAAATTCGCGGTCTATGTAATTTTGATAATGGCGAAGAAAAATATTTTCACAGATGCATTCGGCAATCTTTATTTCCTCAAAAGATTAATTATCATCATTTTGGGACTTGTATCTTACCGAAGATTCAATGGCTTCAACAAACTGAAAATTTCCGGTACCGAAAATCTTGTAGATCTGCCCGATTCCAACGTACTTTTCGTCTCGAACCACCAAACCTATTTTGCAGATGTAGCGGCGATGTACCATGCGTTCTGCTCGGTAAATAACGGTTATCTGAACACAATTAAAAATCCGGTTTACCTGCTGAATCCTAAAGTAGATTTCTATTATGTAGCTGCTGAAGAAACGATGAATAAAGGTTTTATGACCAAAATATTTAAACTTGCAGGCGCAGTAACCGTAAAAAGAACCTGGCGTGCTGAAGGCGCGAACGTGAACAGAATGGTAGATTTAACAGAAGTTGAAAATATCATGAAAGCGCTGGATAACGGTTGGGTAATTACTTTCCCACAGGGCACAACTTCAGCATTTGCGCAGGGCAGAAAAGGAACTGCAAAACTGGTGAAAAATCAGCGACCGATCGTAATTCCTATAAAAATCAATGGTTTCAGAAGAGCTTTCGATAAAAAAGGATTAAGAGTAAAAGTTACCGGTGTAAAGCCCACGATGGAATTCAAAAAGCCGTTGGAAATTGATTATGATAACGATGATGCGCAAACTATTTTAACAAAAATAATGGTCGCGATAGAACAAACTGAGGATTTCAACGTTTTACATGAATACGACCAGGAACTTAAAGCTCAAAAAACTGAAGAAAAATCTACTCTAAAATCATAAAAAATTCTGAATGAAAAGATTTATTGCATTTTTTGTTTTAATGGCTCTTGCGGCTTGTACTACACAGAAAAAATACACCGATTTCGATTACAGTTATTCCCGCAGCGGCGGTCTTTCTCCGATCTACGAAAATCTTTGGATTAAAGGGAATAATGCCCATTATTCCTTCGAAGGTCAGGGCAAAAACATCAAAAAAGATTTTACGCTTTCAAAAGACGAGCTCAGCAATATCCAGAATGTTTTGGAGCAGAACAATTTCCGGATGATACAGGAAGATTACAAGAAATTGTACGATTATATTTCGACTTCCATCATCGTGAAAAAAGGAAGCCAGTCTGCCAGCAAATCAGACGCGTCTTATATAATGGAAGCAGATAAATCACGGTGGGAAAATGTTGAAAACACCTTCCGCAAGCTTATCGATTCCAAAACTTCTGAAGCTAAATAACGACTGCTCGCAATGACCGATTTTTCAGTAATTTCTGCGTATTCCCAACACAAAACCCGTGTTTTAGTCTACAGCTCGCATCAACCTGTTGCTAACTTTATAATCTACGTACTGAATTTTTTTGAAAAAGATTTTGATTATTTTCTTGAAAACGGCCACAAAAAGGAGACAGACAGCGATTTTGTCATCTTAGAAACCTCTGATTCACAAAAAGCAACAGACTTCAAACCCAATATTGTGCTGATTGCGGAGGACAAAGAAAGCGAAAAACTTTCTCCTATTCTTAAAAACATCACCGGCGGCGGCGTATTGGTTTATCCGGAAAAGTTGGAAGAAATTGTTAATGCAGCTGAAAACTATTTCAGAAGATTACCTTTTTCTTACTCAGTATTTAAAAGTTCTGGAGAAAAAATCAGCATCAGTACTGAAATGGGCGAAATTCCACTTGGTTCCACAGCTGAAAATTTAGTGCAGAACATGAACGGAATTAAGCTGCTCTGCCAGCAGTTTGGGATAATGGAAGAAGATTTCTATGAAGCGCTGATGAGCTGCGAATAATTACTGATCAGGATTTTAAGCGTTCGCTTTTACTTCAATTCAAAGTCTGAAAATTTATTTAAATTTACCTTGAAACAAAAAGTAAAACAATGCGCTATCACCAGTCCGGTAAAATTCCTCAGAAAAGACATACGGTTTTTAAATCCGAAAACGACCATTTTTATTACGAACAGCTTTTCGGGACTGAAGGTTTTCACGGAATTTCCTCACTACTCTATCATATTCACCGCCCGACACAGATAAAATCGATCAGCGAACCGAAAGATGTTACGCCAAAAATAGCTGTCGGTAAAAATGTGACTCCACGTATGTTTAAGGGAATGAATGTGACCGCTGAAGACGATTTTCTCGACAGCCGCAAGATTCTTATGCTGAATAACGACCTGAAAATGGGTCTCGCAAAACCACGGAAATCCACCGAATATTTTTATAAAAATGCGGAGTGCGACGAAATGCTTTTCGTGCATGAAGGCAACGGAGTTCTGAAAACTTTTGTGGGGAATCTGGAATTTTCAGTCGGCGATTACCTTATCATTCCGCGTGGAACTATTTATCAGCTGGAGCTGAACTCAGAAAATAATGTTTTTCTAATTGTAGAAAGCCACTCGCCCATTTATACACCAAAACGGTACAGAAACGAATTCGGACAACTGCTCGAACATTCCCCTTTCTGTGAAAGAGATATTGAAACACCAACTTTTGTGGAACCGAAAGATGAAAAAGGCGATTTTCTCATTAAAGTAAAAAAGGAAAACCAAATCTGGGATTTCATCTACGCAACGCATCCGTTTGACGTTGTGGGCTGGGACGGATTTTTCTATCCTTTCAAGTTCAACATCAAGAATTTCGAACCGATTACCGGGCGCGTTCATCTTCCGCCACCGATTCACCAGACTTTCGAGGCTCATAATTTTGTGGTCTGCTCATTTGTAGCGAGAATGTACGATTATCATCCGCTTGCGATTCCCGCACCTTACAATCACTCCAATATCGATTCCGACGAAGTTTTATTTTATACCGAAGGTGATTTCATGAGCAGGAATCATATCGATCTGATGGATTTCACGCTCCATCCGGGCGGTATTGTTCACGGACCGCATCCCGGCGCCATGGAACGCAGCATCGGCAAAAAATTCACCGAAGAATACGCAGTGATGGTTGATCCTTTCCGGCCTTTACAACTCACGGAAGAGGCGATGAAAGTAGAAGATCCTAGTTATATGACTTCCTGGCTGGAAGATATTGAAAATCATATCGAAGACAGATCTCAGGAATAAAAAATGAAAAGCTAACGTACTGTTAGCTTTTTTTAATTTACAAAGATTCAGATCAGCTTCCGGCAAACGGAGTTCCGAAAACACCGACCGCTAATTCTGCCCAAACTAAAAACAGAACAGCTAAAACCAAAAGACTGAAAATTATTCTGTTTTTTGCAGTTTTTACATTTCTTAACACCAAATCAATTACTCCCGCCGTTCCGAAAAGTAGAATTCCCCCGATGATAAAGTCAGAGCCGGACCAATCCACTTCCTTCGTAAACTGCATGGCAATTAGCGGCATAAGTAACAGTGCTGCCGGAACTGTGTATAAGGCCAAGGTGCGTTGATTCTGTGTCATCATTGTTAGTTTTAAGTTATTTTTAAAAGTACTTTGAACGACAAAGTAAAAACATTTTTAACTCTGTCACAAGAAAATTTTTAAATATTTCTAAAAACTGAGTTTCCTCATTTCCAGTCTTAATTGAAATGGGTAAATTTGAGCAATTAACAACAGCAATCTAATTTCAATATTATGGTTCAATATGTAAGTGTCGAAGAAGCAGTATCGATGATTCAAAGTGGCGACAGGATTTTTTCTCACGGCAGCGCCTGTACTCCCAACCTCCTGATTGACGAACTTGCCAGGCAGTCCTCAAGACTTAAAGGTGTAGAATTCGTCTCCATCACCCAACAGGGAAACGTCGAAGTAGCCAAACCTCAGTATAAAGCCAGCTTTTACATCAATTCCCTTTTTGTTTCAACACCTGTTCGCGACGCTGTAAATTCGGACCGTGGAGATTTTGTCCCTGTTTTTCTGAGTGAAATTCCGACACTATTTAAAAAAGGTCTTCTGCCCATTGATGTAGCCATGGTTACTGTTTCGCCTCCTGATCAGCACGGTTACTGCACCCTGGGAACTTCTGTAGATGTTGCAAGAAGTGCGGTTGACACAGCAAAAATAATTATTGCGCAGGTAAATCCCAGAATGCCCAGAACTCATGGCGACGGGATGATTCATTACTCCAAAATCCATAAGATGGTTTGGCATGAAGAAGAACTGCTTACCGTAGACTACGGTGCAAAAGTTGGCGAAGAAGAACTCCTGATCGGAAAAAATGTAGCAGAACTCATTGATGACAGATCCACCTTACAGATGGGAATCGGGACTATTCCGGATGCAGTTCTGAAATGTCTCCACAACCACAAGGATCTGGGAGTTCATACAGAAATGATCAGCGATGGTATTGTTGATTTGGTAGTGAACGACGTCATCAACAATAAATATAAAGGCACCCATTCTAACAGAACCATTACAAGTTTCGCTTTTGGGACTCGAAAATTATACGATTATATTGACGACAATCCTTCTTTTGCTTTCATGGATGTGGAGCACGTAAATTATCCCATCAACATTATGAAAAACAAAAATATGGTGGCGATCAATTCAGCCATTGAAATCGATCTTACCGGGCAGGTTTGTGCAGATTCCATCGGCACGTTCCAATTCAGCGGAATCGGCGGACAAATGGATTTCATGCGTGGAGCGGCACTTTCAGAAGGCGGAAAACCCATTATTGCCATTTCTTCGCGAACAAAAAAAGGCGTTCCCAGAATTGTTCCGTTCCTGAAGCCCGGCGCCGGTGTTGTAACAACCCGAGGTCACATTCACTATGTTGTAACTGAATTCGGTACCGCTTATCTCTACGGAAAAAGTTTAAGACAGCGGGCAAAAGCGCTGATCGATATTTCCCACCCTGATGACAGGGAAATGCTGGAAAAAGCAACCTTCGAAAGATTCAAAAGTCTTTAAAATAACCAGATCCCGAGTTTTTCGGGATTTTTTTTGGACTTCTTTGAACTGATTTCCGCTTTAACTGTCGCATCCTTTCCATTTTATCTGTCCTGAAAATTTTTGTAATTTGCCGTATCTAAAAAACAAACTCATGTCTACACTCACATTTGCCGAAAAAATAGCTCAGGCAGAAAATTTTTTACCGATTAACGGAACCGATTATATCGAATTTTATGTTGGAAATGCTAAACAGGCAGCGCACTTTTACAAAACCGCTTTTGGTTTTCAGTCTGTAGCCTATGCCGGACCGGAAACAGGAGTTCGTGACAGAGCTTCTTATGTCGTTCAGCAGGGAAAAATTAGATTGGTACTAACATCCGGCCTTAACTCTGATTCACCCATTTGTGAGCATCAGAAAAAACACGGCGACGGGGTGAAAATTTTGGCACTTTGGGTGGATGATGCTTATTCCGCATTTGAAGAAACCACAAAACGTGGCGCAAAACCCTATCTGGAACCTCAAACTTTAACCGATGAACACGGTGAAGTCCGCATGTCCGGAATTTATACTTATGGTGAAACAGTTCACATGTTTGTAGAACGCAAAAATTACAGCGGCGATTTTATGCCGGGCTACCAGAAATGGGAAAGCAACTATAATCCTACCGATGTAGGCCTTTTATATGTAGACCATTGCGTTGGTAACGTAGACTGGAACCGAATGATTCCGACCGTAGAATGGTACGAAAAAGTGATGGGATTTGTAAATATTCTTAGTTTTGATGATAAACAGATCAACACCGAATATTCCGCACTGATGAGTAAAGTAATGAGCAACGGAAACGGTTTCGCCAAATTCCCGATCAATGAACCGGCAGAAGGAAAGAAAAAGTCGCAGGTGGAAGAATATCTCGATTTCTACGAAGGCGAAGGCGTACAGCATATCGCAGTAGCTACCAAAGACATCATCAGAACAGTAACCGAGTTGAAAGCACGTGGAATTGAATTTTTACCGGCTCCACCAAATGCTTATTACGAAATGGTTCCGGAAAGAGTAGGCCAAATTGATGAAGATCTTAAAAAACTGGAAGAATTAGGAATTCTGATAGATTGTGATGAAGAAGGCTATCTTCTGCAAATCTTTACAAAACCGGTTGAAGACCGCCCTACCCTTTTCTTCGAAATTATTGAAAGACACGGCGCACAAAGTTTTGGTGCAGGAAATTTCAAAGCCCTCTTTGAAGCTTTAGAAAAAGAACAGGAAAGAAGAGGTAATCTTTAATCAACATCTTCAACTCAAATCCTGATGAATAAACTAATTCTTCTTATCGCAATCCTCGCATCTTCACTTGCACTGAAAGCACAGTACGGCACCCTTAATGCGATTCTTGACCGGCTGGAAGAGAAACGCGGCGTCAATAAAAACCTGAAAGATGTAAATATTGATGATACAAAATTTGTTTTAATCAAGAATTTTGATGATCACACCGAGAGAAGCTTCGTTATCATCAAAGGAAATAAAGCCACTTATGTGGAAATGTTTGATGATAAAAAGACCGGCGAAACTTCTTCGAACGTTTTTTCCGGGGATGTTGTACGTTCGAAGCATAATATTATTTCGCTGCGTGCCGATAAACTTGAAGGCAAACCGATCGCGTTGGCGGTTACCAAAACCTTTCTCATGACCATGCAGAAAAAAGTTCTTTACCTCATCGACGTCAATAACAAGGAACGCTGGATTGAAGAAAGCGCATTCAACAAATAATAATTCACAAATAACAATGATAAGGTTCAAGGTTTAAATCAAAAAATTTAATACTTGAACCTTTCTTTTAAAAAAATACTTATGAAATCTTTTGTAAACTACTCACAGGACTCAGATTTTTCAATTTACAACATTCCTTTTGGAGTCGCGGTTTTCGACCAGGAATATATTGCCTGCTGTACGCGGATTGGTGATTTGGTCATTGATCTGGCAACCATGTACGATTATGGATTTTTTGATGAAATTGAAGGCCTGAATGAAAATGTTTTTGAAGCCTACACGCTGAATGAATTCATTGAACTGGGAAAGCCGGTAACCAATGCGGTGCGTATGAAAATCCAGGAACTTCTTGATGAAAATTCCAAGCTCGCGAACGACGAAAAGACAAAAGAAGAATGTTTCTTCGACCTTGATAAAGTGAAGATGATGATGCCGGTTCATATTCCGAACTACACTGATTTTTACAGCAGCATTGAACATGCCACCAACGTTGGAAAAATGTTCCGCGATCCTGCAAATGCTTTGTTACCTAACTGGAAACATCTTCCGGTAGGTTATCACGGGCGCGCTTCCTCCATTGTAGTTTCGGGCACCGATATCATCCGCCCGAAAGGTCAAACCAAGCCTGCAGATGCTGATTCCCCGGTTTTCGGACCATCAAAGCAATTGGATTTCGAGCTTGAAATGGCTTTCATCGTAAACAAACACACCGAAATGGGCGAAAGCATTACGACAGCTGAAGCAGAAGACGCCATTTTTGGGATGGTCATTTTCAATGACTGGTCTGCAAGAGACATCCAGAGTTGGGAATATATTCCACTCGGACCATTTTTAGGTAAAAATTTCGGAAGTTCAGTTTCGCCGTGGGTTGTGACGCTCGAAGCGCTGGAACCGTTCCGAACTGAATCTCCAAAACAGGAACCTGCGGTTTTAGATTATTTAAAATTTGAAGGAAACAAAAATTTCGACATCAATCTCGAAGTTTATCTCCAACCTGAAAGCGGTAAGGAGAATCTCATTTCTCAAAGTAATTATAAATTCATGTACTGGAACATGGCTCAGCAGCTCGCTCACCATACCGTAAACGGCTGTAATGTAGAAGTTGGCGACGTGTATGCATCGGGAACAATTTCAGGCGAGAATCCGAACTCTTTCGGTTCGATGCTCGAATTGACGTGGAGGGGACAAAATCCTTTGAAACTGAATAACGGCGAAGAAAGAAAATTCATTAATGATAATGATACCGTAATCATGCGCGGTTTTGGTGAAAAAGACGGAATCAGGGTTGGCTTCGGAGAAGTTTCAGGAAGAATATTACCGGCAAACTTATAATTTTCTAGAGAATTTAAGCAATGAAAACAATTTCTCCTCAAGATTTAAATAATTTACAGTTACAAACCCTTTTGCAGACTGCAATTGCTCCACGTCCCATTGCCCTAGCTTCAACAGTTGATAAAGACGGAAATATGAATTTGAGTCCGTTCAGTTTTTTCAATTTATTCAGTACGAATCCGCCGGTGGTGATTTTTTCACCGTCACGAAGAGTGCGCGACAATACGACGAAACATACGTTAGAAAATGTTCACGAAGTTCCTGAAGTCGTAATCGGCATTGTAAATTACAATATCGTACAGCAGATTTCTCTGGCTTCTACAGAATATGAAAAAGAAGTGAACGAGTTTGTGAAAGCAGGTTTAACGATGAAAGATGCAGATTTGGTGAAAGCAAAACTCATCGAAGAATGTCCGGTCAATCTTGAATGCAAAGTTCTTGAAATTAAAGCGCTGGGAACCGAAGGCGGAGCAGGAAACCTGGTCATCTGTGAAGTTCTTAAAATTCACGTGCGCGAAGAATATCTCAATGAAGAAGGAAATCTTGATCAGAAAAAACTGGATTTAGTTGCGAGATTAGGCGGAAACTGGTATTCCAGAAACAACGAAAACAATCTGTTCGAAGTTCCGAAACCTTTAGTAACAAAAGGAATCGGCTTCGATTTACTTCCTAATGAAATAAAATACAGCAATATATTTACAGGAAACGATCTGGGAATGCTGGCAAACACTGAACAGCTTCCGGAGGGTAGTTTTTCAAATGATGAAAACATTCATTCCGAAGCCAGGAAATTCCTTCTGCTCAACAATATTGAAGAAGCCTGGAAGATATTAACGGTTAAAATCTAAATAAAAAAGGAGTGAAAATTTTTCACTCCTTTTATTTATTTGTCTTCTTCGCGGATGCTTAAATCATCATTTAAATCCGGGTTAAGTTTAAGATATTTCTGTTTCTGCTTGTTTCTGAATTTAATATTGAGCATTTCCACGGCCAAACTGAAAGCCAGACATGAATAAATAATATTCTTGCTTACGTGCTGGTGAATCCCTTCTGCCACCAACATTACTCCAATTACCACGAGGAACGAAAGCGCAAGCATCTGCAGACTCGGATACTTATTGATGATTGCAGAAATCGGTCCGGCAAACGCCATCATAATTCCTATTGATATCACCACTGCGATAATCATCAATAAAACGTTATCAACCAAACCAATAGCCGTTAAAATTGAGTCCAGAGAGAATACCATATCGACAAGAATAATCTGAAGAATCACCATTGTCATCAAGCTCGAGGCACTGGACTTTGGTTTCGGCACATCGTCATGGCCGGACATTTTCCCATGAATTTCGAAAGTACTTTTTGCGATCAAGAAAATACCACCACCCAGAAGAATAATGTCTTTCCAGCTTAATGCAAGCGGCAGATCGGTCCCTGGTTCATTAAACCATTCCAGCGTGAGAACCGGCTCCTTTAATCCTATAATCCAGTTGATCATGAGGAGTAATATAACACGGAAAATCATTGCAAACGCAAGTCCGAGATTTCTCGCAAAACGCTGCTTTTCCTTCGGCAATTTGTCGGAAATAATTGATATGAAGATAATATTGTCAACTCCAAGTACTATTTCCAGAAAAGTTAATGTGAGTAAACTGATCCAAATCTGGGGGTCCGCGAAATTGGGTAAATCAATAATTGATATAAAATCCATTGGTTATTTTTTTAAGGGTCAAAAATACAGTTTTAAAAATGCTTTTTACAAATTTTCTCTAAGAAACCTTACAGTTTCAGCAATTGTATTTTCGAGGTGAGGAGGCAAATTTTGTTCCATCCATGGCTCTTTTGCGCCGAAAGTGTGATTTGCTCCTTTGATGATATAGAGTTCCGATTTCTTGCACCAGTCATTTAGCAAAAATGCTTCTTTATCTTTCACCGCCTCATCTTCAGTACCTTGAATAATAAGCATTGGTTTTTCGAGATGTTGTGCACAATACTGTATCGTGAATCTTTCTTCGTTTTGTTTAAAATCCTCATAAAACTGGTAATAGTGCGGCATCTGCTGATGTGTTCGTTGATTTTCGGAATACATCACGCCGGAATTCTTCCAGTTTTCCAGACGGTCGCCGGAGGGAAATCTGTAATTGAAATTGCTTACTCCCGCAAGAGTTACCAAAACTCTAATTCGTTCATCTTCATAGGCCTTTATTAATGAAATTCCGCCACCGCGGCTGTGCCCAATGATGGCAATTTTAGTAAAATCAATTTCCGGATATTCTGCAAGATGCTCCAAAAGTGCATCGAGATCCGACATTTCTTTTGAGAAATTATTATTTCCAAAGGCTTCAAGATCATTAAATTCTAGGGGGTTTTCTACAGTAGTTCCGTTGTGTGAAAAATTAAATTTCACAAAGTAAAATCCGGCTTCTGCAAATTTTTCGGCCATCAGATTCCAGGCGCCCCAGTCTTTATAACCTTTGTAACCGTGAACGAAAATCACGAGCGGAAGATTTTCTGCTCCTTCAGGATAATAGGCATCTGCAAGGAAATCGCGTGTTTCGGGATTGCGAATGACGATGTTTTTCTGAACGGATATTTTCATGGGGTTAATGTTGAGCTTTTCAAATTTAGTTATTTTGATGTCATTATTCAAAATGGAGAGCGAGGCTGAGTTTGCGTGAGCGATGGTAGTGGAAATCCTTTATAGTTTTTTGGGCGGCGGCTTCGCCGCCGCCCAAAAAACTATAAAGATTGCAGCGGACGTAGCGACCTGCGCGGCTGCAGAAGCGCCGGCGAGGGCCACGCCAAAAAAAAATCACCCAAATTAATGAGTGATTTTGATATTATTACCAGATTTTAATTCTTTCTTCCGGTGCTTTATAAAGTTTATCTCCCGGCTTCACATCGAACGCTTTGTAGAACGAATCCTGATTAACCAAAGGTCCAAAAGCCCTGAAATAACCCGGCGAATGCGGATCGGTTTTCACCTGATTCACCATATACTGCTCGGTTGACTTGGTTCTCCAAACCGTTGCCCAGCTCATGAAAAATCGCTGATCCTGAGTGAAACCACTGATTAATCCCGGATTTCCGTGATCTTTCAGGTACATTTGCAATGCAGTGTACGCCACTGCAACACCACCCAAATCACCGATGTTTTCTCCGCTTGTGAATTTTCCGTTCACGAAACTGCCTTTCACCGGCTCGTATTTATCATATTGCGCCGCAAGCTCCCCTACTTTCGCATCGAAGTTTTTGCGGTCAGCGTCTGTCCACCAGTTGTTCAGGTTTCCGTCGCCATCAAATCTTGATCCTGAATCATCGAAACCGTGAGAAATTTCGTGACCGATTACCGCACCAATTCCACCGAAATTCACTGCAGGATCTGCTTTGAAGTTAAAAAAAGGCGGCTGCAGAATCGCAGCTGGGAAAACAATTTCGTTATTGGAACCACTGTAGTAAGCATTTACAGTTTGTGGCGACATTCCCCACTCGGTTTTGTCAACTGCTTTCCCAACTTTGTCTAAATTCTTCGCATACTGCCATTCTGAAACTTTCTGAAGGTTTGAATAATACGTTCCACCATCGGCAGGTGCTGTGAGTTGAAGTTTAGAATAATCTTTCCAGGTATCTGGATAAGCGATTTTAACGCTGAATTTCGAGAGTTTTTCCTGTGCTTTTACCTTGGTTTCAGCCGACATCCAGTCCAGGTTTGCAATATGGTGTTCGAAACCTTTTTTCAGGTAGCTGATGTAAGTTTCCATCTGGGCTTTTGCTTCAGCAGGGAAATATTTTTCAACATACAGTTTTCCGAAAGCTTCGCCTAAAGTTCCGTTAATTACTCCTAAACCTCTTTTATCCATGGATCTTTGCTCTTTCTGACCCTGCAAATATTTTGAATAGAAGTTAAAGTTGATGTCATCAAGCTTCTGATCCAGATTACTTGCGTTTCCTGCAACCAGTCTTGCTTTCATGTACTCTTTAATCAATGGAAGCGTGCGCTCATTCATCCAGGAATCCATGGTCTGAAGATATTTCAGTTCGCTTACGATTACTTTATCGGTATTTACCCCGGCTTTTTTAAGATAATCCGGAAGGTTGATGCTCTTTACCAAAGACGGAAGTTCTGCAACCGTTTTCGGATTATAACGAAGGTTTGCATCACGGTTCTGCTCGTTGGTCAACAAGTTTGCAGCAAGTTGCTTTTCGAAAGCTACAACTCTCTGCGCAGTTTGATCCGCATTTTTATAACCCAAAACAGTGAAAAGCTGCGCAACATAATTTTTGTACTCGTTGAGTGTTTTGGTGTTGGCTTCGTTTTCTTTCTGGTAATAATCTCGGCCTAAACCTAAACTTGGACCTCCAAAATAAACGGCATTCATTTTAGAATTTTTTAAATCTGCACCTACACGCCAAGCGTACAGAGGATTGTCGCCGGTTTTGGTTGCTTCAATTAGATATTTCTGCAGGTCTGCAATTGTTTTAAGCTGGTCAATTTTAGCAAGATCCGCCTT
This sequence comes from Chryseobacterium sp. HSC-36S06, assembly GCF_024171485.1. GTDB lineage: Bacteria > Bacteroidota > Bacteroidia > Flavobacteriales > Weeksellaceae > Kaistella. The sequence goes on along the minus strand of NZ_JALJZX010000001.1, from coordinate 996,384 downwards.
GATTGGAGCGATTCCATCGGCATTTCTCTTGTCCCAGTTCATGAATGTACCGTAAAGTGCCTGAATTTTCTGTCCTTCAGAACCCGCCGAAAAATTATCGGTTAAGATTTTATTCAGAATATCTAAAGAGGCTACATCTACATCCTCGCGCAGCGCATTGAAACTACCCCAACTAGATTTATCCGAAGGGATTTCTGCGGTTTTGATCCAGTTACCGTTGACGTAGCTGAAAAAATCATCCTGCGCACGAACTGAATTGTCCATATAAGAAAGATTAAGACCTTCTTCTTTGATAGGTTCTGCTTTCACGGGAGTTTGCTCGGTTTGTGCATTATCAGTGCTTGTCTCAGCTGATTTGGTGGTTCCGCAGGAATTCAGGAAAACGATTCCTGAAAACGCCAGCGCGCTTATTGTAATTCTTTTCATAGATAAAATTTATTTCCTGATTAAGTCGTTTGTATTAGAGAATTGTTACAAATGTGACTTGAATTTAATGAATTTGCTTAGTTAAAATTTATTTTCCCGCCAATTATATTTTTTACTTTCCGGTCTTCAGGATCACCATAAATTTCGATAATGCCCCCGGCTCTTGTGGTTGCATTTACCGATTCTGATACATTTACCTCAGCTACGCCGCCTGCATTTGCAGTAACTTTGGTATTTTGTGACTTCACTTCCTTACCAAAATATTTTCCGCCCGAATTCACTACAACATCCTGATTATCTGCAGTTCCGGAGATCTTAATTTCGCCGCCCGAATTGGTTTTGATGTTGAGTTTGGAAACATCCAAATTTAAATTCACCTTTGAACCTTCATTTGAAGTTAATGACAGCATATTGGCATCCAATTCTTCTGATGATGAAATTGAAGAACCCTGGCTCGCCTGAATATCATTGAGCTTTTCATAAAAAACCTTTACTGAAACCTGATCACCGGACAGAATTTTTGCTGGTGAAAGTTTAATCTTCAGCTCACCATTTTTGTTAACGGTCTCGATATCGGGATCGTTTTCTTCAGTTTCAACTTTGCTTTGGTTGGACGCAATAAGCGTAACATTAATTTTGTTATACACTTTCAGTGACGAAAAATCACCCACATTTCTTGTTGACTGCGCAAATGTTAACTGACATGCGACAATCATTAAGCTTCCTATTATTTTCTTCATAATGATATAGATTTACTTCTGACAAACGTTTTCAGAAGAGATTTATTCTAATGACTTTAAATTTTTCATGCTTTTTCCCGGACAAGAATTTCTACCAAATCCTGTAAAACCCTTTGAGACACGAAATTTGCAAAATCATTCCTCTCCATGTGCGGTAGATGAAGACGGTTGGTTTTTTCGTAGTCCTTAATACGAACCGAGTAAAAAACAGTTCCGATTTCATTATTGAATTGATCAGAATTAGGTCCGGAAACTCCAGTCGTAGAAACAGAAATATCAGTTTTAAACAAATTCCGGCAACCCAAACTCATTTCCTGCGCTACTTCTTCCGAAACCACAGTTTTTTCCGAAATTGTTTCTTCCGAAACTCCCAGAATTTGGATCTTTTTATGATAATCGTAAGGAATTATTCCACCCATAAAATATGCTGAACTTCCGGAAACTGAAGTAATCAGCCTAGAAAGTTCTCCCCCGGTACAGCTTTCAGCAACGGAAATTGTAAGATTTTTCTCCTTCAAAATTTCCTTGAGGATTTCCTGAATCTCGTTTCCATCCCAGGAAATTACTTTTTCACCGATTAAAGGCTTCACTTTTACAACTTCCTCATTTAACTGGCTTTCGATTTCCGGTAAATTGTTTCCAACCGCAGTTAACCTCAGTTTAATTCTGTTGCCAACGGGCAGGTACGAAAGGGAAATATTTTCGGGAAGAGAAAGTTCCCACTCTTCAATTGTTAAAGCGAGCAGACTTTCAGGGAAATCAACGACCGAAATAATTCGTGTAGCAATATGGTTCAGAGAAAATTTACTTTTTAAATAAGGAATGATTTTATCCTTTATCAAAGGTTTCACTTCATATGGAACGCCAGGAAGGCAGATTACGATCTTCCCGTTTTCTTCAATCATCTGGCATGGAGCGGTTCCGTTTTCATTCTGGAAAACATCTGCTTTTGATAAAACAACAGCCTGGCTTTTGTTGATCTCAAGTAAATGTTCACGTTTTCTTTTGATCATGAGTTTCCGTAAATGCTCAAAAGTTTCGTCGTCCAGTTTCAATTCGTCGTGGAAATATTCCGCAAAGGCGGTTTTGGTTTTATCGTCTTTTGTTGGTCCCAAACCTCCCGTTGTAATTACGATATCTCCGATTTCAAAAGCAGAATGCAGCGTTTTTTTGATGGTTTCAATTTCATCAGAAACTGTAAAAATCTGAACTACAGGAATCCCGATACTTTTAAGCTGTGTCGCAATAAAATTTGAATTGGTATCAACGGTGTTTCCGGATAAAATTTCGTCGCCAATAGTGATGAGAACTGCTTTCATAATAGATTTTGAAAGCATAAAATTAATGATTTCTACACGGATAATCAATAATAATCCAAAACCCAGAGGTATGAAAATAAAAAAAACGGACCTGAGTCCGTTTTAATACTTTTTCTTTAATTATATCTCTTAATTCTGTTTTGTCCAGACTAATTCTTCAGTTTTATAACCTAAGCTCCTGGCTTTTGTAAGAAAACGCTGCTTAATATCTTCAGGAATTGTCTTTTCGCGTGAAAGAATCCACATATTATCTAAATCATCTCCTACAACTAAAGCATATTGATAATCGCCGGCGAGGTCAATCACATTATAACCGGCCCAAAACGGTTTGAAAAATGAAACTTTTAAGCGTGCAGTTTTTTCGTCATCAACAAATCTGGCTTCCCCGATGCTTTGCTTCCACTCTTTTTTTACAAAATTGTAGCCTTTGTTGTCAACTTTAATGTGTCCGTTATCTTCCAGCGAATATTCTGCAGTAACCTGCTCCATATTTTTTTCCCATTTGAAATCTAGTCTTGCGATTTCGTACCATTTGCCAAGATATTTTTCTTTTTCAAAATTATTTACGGCAGTAGCGCCTTCGGGAATTTTTACAGAACAAGAACTAAAAATCAATAAACCTAAAATTCCCAAAGAAACAGGAACTACAATTTTCGTAAGCTTTTTCATAAATCGTTATTTTTTTCCTTCATAATCAAATATGATGCCTTCGGAAAAAGCGATATGATTAAAACCAGCGTTCAACGTCCGCGTATCCAGGCCTGTAAATTTACTGAAAGCCGGCAGTATAAGCTGGTTTTCGGAAAAAGCAAAACATGGCAGTTTAATTCTCTGCCGAGCCTTTCCCTGAAAAACAACGCCTGGATGAATGTGGCCGGAAATCGAAAAAGCATCTGTATTATTTTCAGGTTCGTGTACAAAGGTAAAGGGCGGAATCTGTAAAGATTTCTCTACCACATCGATGCAGTATTCTTCGTAAAATTTTGGTGCAATTCTGTCGTGATTCCCTTTAATTAAAGTGATTTTTAAATCCGGAAAGCGGTTCCTCCAGTCACAGAAAATTTCAAGATCACTGTTGTGTCCGGCATGAAAAAGATCGCCGACAATCAGAACGTGATTTACCTCAAAAAACGAAATCAGGTTTTCTAAAATTTCTAAATCATCATGCAAAACCTGAGAAGAAATTGCGATTCCACTCTTACGGAAATGCGCTGACTTTCCAACATGCAAATCACTGATGATCAATGTTTTTTCGCGTTCCCAATAAACTGCTTTCTGGTTGGTGAAAATAAGTTTTTCGTGCTGTATTGTTTTCTCTAAGATCTTAATCATTATTATTTTGAACGCTTCATTTTCAGCTGTCAATGATTTTTTTCATCGATTCCTTCTGAAGTCTCATGATACGTGAATCCAAATCTTCACTTGTGAGACTTTGTCTTAAACTATCGACCTTTATCGGGAAACTGAGCGGAGTAAATGCGTTTGCAAATTTGAGGATAATTTTGGAATTTTCTATTCTTTTGAAAGCATTCATCAGACGGTGTTCGTCGATCTGCTGATTGAAAACCTCAGCATAAGCTTGTTTCAACAATAAATTTTCCGGGCTGTAATCTTCCAGAACATTAAAGATTAAACCCGAACTCGCCTGAAGACTTTTATTATTTTTCTGAATTCCCGGATAATTCTGAACAACCATTCCGGAAATCACCGCAATATCACGGAATTTCCGTCTTGCCATTTCAGTGGCATTTACACTGCTCATCACGTCCTGAATTAAATTTTCTTTGGATAGAATATCTTTCAAAATATCTTCATCAATCGGTATTTCCTGCGAACTCAACAGCTCGAAACCGTAATCATTCATCGCCATAGAAAAAGAAATCGGAGTGATTTTAGAAATCCTGAAAGCAATTAAAGCCGCCATAACTTCATGGATGAGCCGGCCTTCAAACGGATACATAAATAGATGGTGACCGTCGCGGGTTTCTATCATTTCCACTAAAAACTCATCATCTTTTGGGATGTGAGAATTCTGTTCCTGACTTACCAATAATGGATGCAGGAATTTTAATTCTTTTTCAGAAGATTTTGCCTGTAAAGAATCGGAAAGTTTCAGTCTTAAAAAATGGCTTAAATGTGATGTCAGAGGCAGTCTTCCCCCCAAATAACTTGGAATTATCGCCTTCCCTTTTGAGTTTCTTACGAAAACCGTCATCTCTTTAATATGGGAAATTTCGAGAACGCGTCCCGCCAAAATAAATTTATCGTCAGGTTTAAGTCTTGTGATGAAATATTCTTCGATCATCCCGATGTAACCGCCGCCCAAAAATTTCACTTTCAGCATGGCATCGCTTACGATTACACCGATATTCATGCGGTGAAGCATGGCAATACGGCGCTGTTTTACCTTGTAAATTCCGTCTTCAATAACGACTTTGTGATATTCTTCATAATTTTTGAGCGCACCGCCGCCAACCGTAATGAACTGCAGCAGACTTTGCCATTCTTCAGGAGTAATTTCCGAAAAGGCAAAGGTAGATCTGATGCGTTCAAACAGCGGCTTTTCTTCAAAACCGTCGCCAACTGCCAAAGTCATTAGAAACTGTATCAGCACGTCAAAAACCATTACCACAGGCGTTCGGGGCTCAATTATTTTTTGTTTGACAGCTTCTTTAAGCGCCGAAACTTCAATCAGTTCCAAAGAATGGGTAGGAACAAAATAAATTTTGGATGTTTCGAAAGGGGAATGTCCGCTTCGGCCGGCCCGCTGCAAAAATCTGGCAACGCCTTTACTTGATCCAACCTGAATAACTGTATCAACAGGTTTAAAATCCACTCCCAAATCGAGAGATGATGTTGAGATTACCGCTTTTAAATATCCTGAACTTAAATTTTCTTCGATCCAGATTCTTAATTCGCGGTCAATGGAACTGTGGTGAATCGCGATTTGTCCGGCGAAATCGGGATATTCTTTGAGCAATAACTGATACCACATTTCCGCCTGACTTCTTGTATTGGTAAAAACCAAAGTTGTGTTGCTCTGCAAAATGACCGGAACCACTTTGTCCACGAGTTTTGCTCCCAAATGCCCTGCCCACGGAAGGATTTCAACCTCATCAGGGAAAATGGGAATAATGTCGATTTTCCTTTTTTCTTTTGCTACAACCTTTGCTTTTTTAATCGGATAAGGAATTAAAACTTCCATCGCCTCATCAAGATTTCCAATAGTTGCAGTAATTCCCCAAATTTTCAGTTTTTTCTGATAACTGATGATCTGCGATAACGCCAATTCAACCAAAACCCCGCGTTTGGAACCCAAAAGTTCGTGCCATTCGTCCACAGCAACACATTTCAGATTTTTAAAAAACCGGTGGTTGTTTTTCTGAGCTAAAAGAAGCTGAAGACTTTCAGGAGTGATGATGAGAATTTCCGGCATTTTCTTGGTTTGGGAAACCCTTTCAGCTTGAGGCGTGTCTCCGTTACGGACCGCAACTTTCCAGTCGAGTCCGATTTCGTCGATGGCTTCGGTCATTGCTTTGGCAATATCTTTCGCAAGAGCGCGAAGCGGCGTGATCCAAAGCAGCTGCAAACCGTCTTTATAATTGTCGGGATTGTTGAGAAAATCTGTGATAACGGCCAAAAACACAGAATATGTTTTTCCAAAACCTGTGGGCGCGATGACCATTCCGCTGTAATTCTTCCCGAATTTCTCCCAGGTTTCGAGCTGAAAACCGAAAGGCTCGAAACCTTTTTCCCCGAGCCAACTTTTTACAATGCTGTAACCTTCAGATTCAAGAAAATTTTTCGCCATTATCTGATGAGTTTTTTCACTTCCTCAATATCATCAATTTCGTCTGCTTTTTTATCGCGGCGCCATCTTAAAATCCGCGGAAATCGCAGTGCTACTCCACTTTTATGACGGTTACTAAATCCAATTCCTTCAAAAGCGATTTCAAAAACAAGTTCAGGTTTTACCGTCCGTACAGGTCCGAATTTCTCCAGAGAATTTTTGGTTACAAACCTGCTGACTTCCATAATTTCTTTGTCAGTCAACCCGGAATATGCTTTGGCTATAGTAACTAATTGATCTTCTTTCTTCACGGCAAAAGTATAATCGGTGTAATATCCACTCCTTCTTCCGCTTCCTTTCTGGGCGTAGATTAATACGGCATCGATCGTCAACGCGTCCACTTTCCATTTCCACCAGTCGCCTTTTTTACGTCCGGAATGGTAGTGAGAATTTTTCTGTTTCAGCATCAGACCTTCGCTATTGTTTTCACGGGAATTTTCCCGGATATCAACTAAGTCTTCCCATTTTTTGAAGGTTATAATTTCAGAAATTTTAATGCTTTCAACCGGATGCTTTTCAATTAAATTTTCGAGAATTCTCCTTCTTTCAGAGAGCGGTTTTTCACGCAGATCTTCATTATTAAATTCAAGAATATCGTAAACAAAAACCTTCACCGGAATTTCTCTGAGCATTTTCGGGGTGATGGTTTTGCGGTTCAGCCTTTTCTGAAGCTCATTGAAATTTAAAACCTCATCGTTAATAACGGCTAAAATTTCACCATCGATAACGAAATTGCCTTCCAGCATTTCAAGCGCGGAAACCAGTTCCGGAAATTGCGGAGTTACCAATTCTTCCCCGCGCGACCATATGAAAATCTCCTCATTTCTTTTAATAAGCTGCCCGCGGATTCCGTCCCATTTGTATTCCGCCTGCCAGTCTTCGGGATTGCCCAGATCTTCTGTTTCTTTTTCCAGTGGATAAGCAAGACAAAAAGGATAAGGTTTTGAATTATCGGGATTGATATTAGTTCCGGTGATTAGATCTTCAAAATTCATATCTCCAACACTCCATTTCCCCATAATACTGTGCATAAGCTGGCTGGAATCGATTTCGGAATACTTAGACAAAGCACTGATTAAAAGTTTTTTTGAAACCCCAATTCTGAAACTTCCTCCAATGAGTTTATTGAAAATGAAACGTTCGGTATAATCTAAACCGTTCCATGATTCTGTTACGTAGACTTTCTTTTCATCATCGGTTTGATCTTTCAAATCAATAAGTTCTGCCATCCATTGCGAAAGTGATTTTTCAATCTGGTTCTGGGGCGGCGGCAGAATAAGGGAGAGCGTTTCTCCCAGATCGCCAACAGAAGAGTAGCTTTCCAGAAAAAGCCATTCCGGCAGCTGAATGATTTCTAAAGCCCATTGTTTCAGATAATTGGTATTTACAGGCCTTTTCGGCCGTTTACCCGTAAAGAGCGCTAAAAACCAGAGCTTATCGTTTTCGGGGGCAGTCTGCAGATAATGAACCATCGCATCTATTTTTGCGTTGGTTTTGTTGGTGCTTTCCAGAGAGGATATGAGTTCTGCAAAATGTTTCATTACCTGACTGAGAATTTACTTAATTTTCGTTTTCGTCCTTATTTTCAAATATTTCTTTTCCCTCAGTTTCCTCGTCGCCATAATTGGTTTTCACTTCATAGGCTTCGATGCCGAGTTCATTTAAATATTTTGAAAAGACCGCTGTCTGACCGTGCGTGACGTGCACTTTTTCGGCGCCGGTAGCTTTTACTGTATCTAAAAGTCCTTGCCAGTCGGCATGGTCAGAAATAGCGAAACCTGCATCTGCCGAACGCCATCTTCTGGAACCGCGGACCTGCATCCAGCCAGAACACAATCCCGTTGCGCGATTCGGAATTTTACGGATCATATTGGAATCCAGCAAAGCCGGCGGAACAATTACAATTTCGCCGCTTACTTTCTTTAAGTCATCATTAAAATATACGGTTTCATATTCAGGCAAACCAATTCCCACAGACTCAATTGCTTCATTGATTTTTGAGATGGAACTGTGGACAAAGATTTTACCGCTGCCTTCGATGGCTTTTATAATCCGCTGTGCTTTCCCAAGTGAATAACCGATGAAAACAGAGGTTTTTCCCTGTTCACGGTTCTTTTCGTGCCAGGTTGTCATCTGTTCCGCATATTGCTCCGGAGAAAGCCAGTTGTAAATCGGCAGGCCAAAAGTACTTTCAGTAATAAACTCATTGCATTTCACCACTTCGAAAGGCGTCGAAAGCCCATCATCCTGAACTTTGTAATCTCCCGAAAATATGGTCACATAACCTTTGTATTCCAGCCGGATCTGACAGGAGCCCACGATATGACCTGCAGGAAAAAATGATAGTTTGACCCCATTGATATTAATTTCTTCATTATATCCCAATGACTGGACTTCGATATCAGGTCCAATTCTATGCTGTAAAATCGGTTTGGTGAAGTGATGACACAGATATTTCTTCATTCCCCATTTGGCATGATCGCCGTGCCCGTGAGAAATCACCGCCAAGTCCACCGGTCGCCACGGATCGAGATAAAATTTTCCCGGGATGCAGTAAATGCCTTTGTTGGTGAATTCTACAAGCTTCACAATATAAATTTTTATTAGCGTCCGAATTTAAAATATTCAGACAGCGGATGAGACTTATTATTCATAAATGCCGACGCCATTTCCATTCCTGTTACAGAAAACGTGATGCCGTTTCCGCCAAAACCTAAAACGAAATAAGAGTTTTTAAACTTTTCATGTTCGCCGATATAAGGCAGTCCGTCTTTGGTTTCTCCGAAAGTTCCGGCCCAAGTGAAATCGCTGTAAAACTGATATTCGGGGAGTACTTTCTTAAGGTTCTTGAGAATTTCACCTTCCTTTTTGCCGATTATTTTATCGCGTTTTTGTGGATTGGCAAAATCTTCGTCACCTCCACCGATCAAAAGCCGCCCGTCATCCGTGGTTCTCATATAAAGATAAGGCTCATCAGTATTCCAGAAAAGCATTTTATCCAAATTATCCGGGAGAGATTTTTCCCTTTCGGAAACTACTGCAAAAGTACTTTTCAACTGAACAAAATCTTCTTTAATCAGATTTTTACTTTCGTAGCCGATGCAGTAAATTATCTTTTTCGCCTTTATTTTAAAACCTTCCGTGGTGGAAACTTCATTAAAATCGGGATAATATTTCACTGATTTCATTTCTGTCTTATCAAATATCTTCAGGCCTTTTTCTACATTAAATGCCAGAATTTCGTGTGCCAAAATGAAAGCATCAACACTTGCTCCCTGATCAGACAGAATTCCTCCAAAGGTTTTTTCCAGACCGAACTGTTCCTGAAGTTCATCAGCATCCAACCATTTCACCTTGAATCCAGCAGATTTTCTGGCTTCGAATTCTTTTTTAAGCCAAGGCAAATCTTTTCTTTTTGTGGCAAAATACAGAGACTTCTTCCTTTCGAAACCCGCGGTTGATTTTATTTCGTCCGAAATTTTCTCCAGATCGTCAATTGATTTTGAACAGGCATTGTAACTTGCTACCGCACCATTTTCACCAATCATTTCGGTAAGTTCAAACAAAGGTACATCGATTTCATACTGTAACATGGAAGTGGTTGCAGATGTACTTCCGTTGGCAACTTCACGTTTATCAATCAGAATTGTTTTATAACCGTCTTTAATCATTTGGTGAGCAATTAAACTTCCGGTAATTCCGCCGCCGATTACAAGGACATCACAATTTTCGTCATTTTTCAAAGAAGGATAAGATTCCAGAATGCCATTTTTCACCAACCAGAAAGGTTCGTTAGATTTCAGATCCATTGAGTTTATTTTTGACCTACAGAATCAAAAACTGCGCCTTATTTAAAGATTTCATTTTATGAAATCTTTAACACCATTAAAAGAAAAATTTCCATGGTGATGGTTTAATTGTTGTTTTGAAATGTGCGGAAGATTTTCACACAGAGAATCATCAATCACTTTATAACACTAAAATTTTCTTTTATGATAACTATCATTCCTGATACACCGGAAAATGTTGCCGCGTTTAAGGCCAGCGGAGAAATCACCCGCGAGGATTTTGAAAACCTTGTAATCCCTCATGTAAAAACTAAAGTCAACACCTTCAATGAACTCAATTATTTACTTCTCCTCGATACCGACCTGAATAATTTCACTGCAGGAGCCTGGCTTCAGGATGCGCTATTGGGACTGCAAAACATCACCAAATGGAACCGTGCCGCGATTATGACTGATAAAAAAGCGGTGCAGAATTTTACAGAAATTTTCAGCGTGTTGATGCCGGGTGAATTCAGATCATTTGATAAAGATGATTTATACAATGCGATTTGCTGGTGCGCTGAAGGAAAGCAAAAAGATATTTAACCTTAAAAAAATACAATTATGTCTACCGAAAATTTAACCCAGGCGGAAGCTGCTAAAAAGTTGAAGGAACTCTCTGAAAAAGCCGGAACCTGCATGTTTTGTACCGACCTTGAAACTTTACCGATCAATACCCGCCCAATGAGTCTGCGCGAAACTGACGAAGAAGGAAATTTATGGTTTCTGAGCAGTTCCGACAGCAATAAAAATTTTGAAATTGCCGATGATAACCGCGTACAGCTGCTTTTTATGAATAACAGTGATTACGAATATCTTTCAGTTTTCGGGAAAGCTTTCGTCTATAAAGACCGCGCAATGATTGAGGAGAAATGGACCAGAATCGCAAATGCATGGTTTGAAGAAGGAAAAGATGACCCAAAAGTTACAGTCATCCGTGTAACTCCAGATGAAACATATTATTGGGACACCAAAGCGGGAAAGCTGGTATCATTCGTAACCTTCGCCGCAGCCGCGCTTACGGGAATTAAAACTGATAACAGTGACGGTGTAGAAGGAAATTTGAACATTTAAAAAATAATTTATGAAACCAGACTTAGGAATATCACAGGAACACTTAAACGAAATTAATGACTTACTTAATCACGTACTCGCCGATGGTAACGTGCTTTATATAAAACTCCGAAAATTTCACTGGAATTTATCCGGGGATAATTTTATGGAACTTCACAAACTTTTTGAGGAGCAATACGACGCTGTAGCTGAGGCTATCGATGAAGTTGCAGAGCGAATCAGCACGCTGGGCGGCATCGCAATCGGAACAACTTCAGAGTTTGCTGAACTTTCCTTACTGATTGAAAATCCAGGAAAAATCCCAAGCAATCAGGAAATGATTAAGGAACTGGTAAATGATCATGAAACCATCGTAAAAGCGTTGCGGAAATTCGTTGATGATACTGAAGAAAAATTTGGCGATAAGGGAACATCTGATTTCCTCACTGCGCTAATGCAGGCGCACGAAAAGATGGCGTGGAAACTGCGAAAATATTTTAAAGGAAGTTAATTTTAAATGTAATTTTCAAAAAAAATCCGGTGCAACATATTTGCGCCGGATTTTTGTTTTCAAGAGAAACCGTTTATTTAAAAATCTCAGCAAGAAAGGATTTCATTTCGTTCCAGGATTTCTCATCTGCTTCTTTGTTATAGGCAATCGGCAGGTTGAATTTCTTTCCGGTTGCAGTAGCGTCCGGATTGGTGAAAGCATGCAGCGCGTTGGGATAATCGACGAATTTATACTCGATTTTTGCACTGTCCATTTCTTTTTTGAAAGCTGCAATTTCTTCTTTTGGAACAAAGCCATCCGCAGCGCCGTTCAGCACAAGATATTTGACTTTATTGTTTTTTGGTCGGATGCCTGTTTTCAGATTTCCGTGGAAGCTTACCACACCTCTGAAATCGCTTGAAAGTCGGCCCATATTCAATGCCTGAGCTCCACCGAAACAATAACCGATGATGGCCATTTTACTGTAATCAGATTTCTCCGCGAGGATTACCTGATGCTTTGCCGCATCGAACATTCTACGGGCATCAACCGGAATATTATAGAAATGCGAGGCAAGCTTTTGTGCTTCTTCAGGAGTTTCAACCACTTTCTGGTCACCATAATAATCGACACCCACTGCGTAATAACCCAATTCAGCAAGCTGTTTCACACGGTTTTTTACATAATCATTTAGTCCCCACCATTCCGGCAGTACGAAAACTACAGGCAATTTTCCTTCAATATCAGGATTGTAAGCTGCAAAAGAGCGGTGAGTAACACCGTTGATTTCGGTTTTCAGTTCTTCAGTTTTAATATTACCTCTTACATTTTCTGCGGTTGTTGTATTTTCTTTTTCAGAAGCAGTTTTCTCTTTACAGGAAGCGGCGGAAAACAAGATCGAAAGCGAAACGGTGAGTAATAAAAGTTTCATAATAATATTTTATTTAAAAGTAAAGAAAATATTTTGAACAAGTATCTGCTGACTATTTAAAAATGAGAAATTGTAACCTTGGGATTTTTTTTAATGCCTGCAAAACTTTTGGTAAAAAAATAAAAAACACACCGGAATGGTGTGTTTTATTTTTAGTTTTCAGTTAATTACTATTGCTAATTAATGAATATGTTTTTCCGCATGATATGAACTTCTTACCAGCGGCGAACTTTCTACATGTCGAAATCCTAAACTTCTGGCAAAATCACCAAACTCACTGAATTCTTCCGGAGTGATAAATTTCTTCACTGGCAGATGTTTTTTTGTAGGCTGCAGGTATTGTCCGATCGTAATCACGTCAACATTCGCATTTCTGATGTCTTCGATCGTCTGGAAAACCTCATCTCTTTCTTCGCCTAAGCCAAGCATCAATCCTGTTTTCGTCCGGTTCTGGCCGGCCTCTTTCATATAGCGTAAAACCTCAAGGCTTCTTTCATATTTCGCCTGAATCCGAACTTCGCGGGTTAGTCTTTTAACGGTTTCCATATTATGGGAAATCACTTCCGGAGCCACCTCAATTAAGCGGTCGATATGTTTCGTAATTCCCTGAAAATCCGGAATCAAAGTTTCCATTGTGGTTCCGGGTGAGATTCTGCGTACTGCATTCACGGTTTCTGCCCAAAGAATAGAACCCATATCCTTCAAATCATCACGGTCTACAGAAGTGAGAACCGCGTGTTTAATCTTCATTAATTTAATAGATCGGGCCACTTTTTCGGGTTCGTCCCAGTTTACATCTAAAGGTTTACCGGTTTTCACGCCGCAGAATCCGCAGCTTCGGGTACAGATATTCCCCAGAATCATAAAAGTTGCGGTTCCTTCGCCCCAACATTCGCCCATATTCGGGCAGCTGCCGCTCTGGCAAATGGTGTTGAGCTTATATTTATCAACCAAAGTACGGAGTTCACGGTAATTTTTTCCGGTCGGAAGTTTTACACGGATCCATTTTGGCTTCTGTACTGTGGTATCTATTATTGCTTCGTTCATTTTAAATCTAAAGTGCAAATTTACGAATTAAGAAATTGTTTTTGTCAATCCTCGAATTCTTTGTTTTTCAATAATTCGGCGAGAACTTTTTTTGCGCGCATAATTCGAACTTTAGTGTTCGCAACTGTTAAATTAAGTTCTTCGGCAATTTCTTTAATGCTTTTTTCTTCAAAAAACCTTAAACGGATAATCTCCTGATAATTGGAATCGAGACTTTCGATGATGGTGATAATCTGCTTTTGCTCTTCTTCGGAAATTAAAAGTTCTTCGGGAGAGCGCGCGAACTGGTTTTTAAAGCCTTCGAAACTGTCTGTAGCATCTTCGCTTTCGCGGTTTTTCTTTCTCCAGTAATCAATCACCGTATTCTGTGCGATGGTAAGAATCCAGGTTTTGAACTGAAAATTGGGATCGTAGAGGTCGAGTTTTGCAAGTACTTTTGAAAAGACTGAGACTGTAATCTCATCGGCAACATTTTCGTCCTGAACTTTTTTCATTATAAAACTGAAAACATCAACCCAATAAGAATTGATGAGTTTGGTCTGCGATTTCTGATTTTTTTTCTTGGCTAGGGAAATCAGCGTCAAGAGTTCAGTTTTCTCCATATCGAAACAAAGATAATGAATTTATTTCCCGGAATCTTCGCCTTCTAAATCATCCAATATTAAGTCGATATTTTTAGGTGATTCACTTTAAAATCCTTATTTTGCAACACTCAAAAATATACAATATGAAAGCTAAGAAGAAATATAAAAAACAGATCCTGAAGTCTTTAAAAGAAATGGCTACAACAGAATATGCGCTGCTGGAAACCATGACCAACCTTATGTTGCTGAAGGAGATGAAGGAGCACAATATTTCGTTCAAAGAGGGTGACACTTTTTCGTTTGAGGACAACATTTTCGATTACAGTGAGGATAAAAACATCCGCAGACTCGCCAAACTCAGAAAAAAAATGCTTAAAACCATGAATAAGCTTGTAGAAAAAGGAAATTTCACGGATAAGGAAATCGAATTTTTAGCTTAGACCGTCACCTTTTTAGCGAAATTATTTTTTCAGCCTGGGGAGAAGCTTTGGCGTCAACAGAAAAAACGATACGATAGCAGGAATCCTCTCTTTCGAATGTGCCGTCGAGCTGCTGCACCATAGCATCGATAATATAATGACCCAGCGAGTTGCTGCCATCATTGATTCCGAAAAAGACGCCGTTATCGCAGTACTTCATATGAGCCACACCGTTACTTTCTTGCACATTAAGCGAAATTTTCAGTGGTTGACCCTGTGCTGGCGCGGTATGTTTCAGAGAATTAGTCACGAGTTCATTCAGCAATAATCCATAAGAAAGCCCTTTATCAACAGGGAGCAGTATTTCCTGTAAATCGTTTTGAACCTGCAGTTCTTTGGGAAAACCCGCTATGTGAGACTCGAAAATTTTCTCGGAATATTCTTTGATTTCCACCGTGGACTTCTCGAAACTGTTCATGTTATAGGAAAACAAATTATGCCCAAGTGCAATCGTGTTGATCCGAAGATACAGTTGCTCGATCTTGTGTTTATACAGTACATTCTGCGTTTCATCTTTCTGAAAACCGATCAGACTTAAAATAACCGCAAGATTGTTTTTCACCCTGTGATTCAGTTCGCGCACCAGAAATTCCTTTTCCTGCACATTTCTCTTCAATACTGCATTTTTAGCAAAAATACTTTGTTTCTGAAGTTCAATCTTTCTCTTGTTTTTTGAAAGGAGGCTCAAGGAATAAAGAAGCAGCAAAATAAAAACAACAAGCAGGGAACTAAGCACAAAAAGAAGGCTGTTCCACCGTTTAGCGGTAAGTATATTATTTTCCAGTTCTTTTTCCCTGATGGTGTTTGTGGTATAAGGAAAAACAATGTTACTGCCACCTGTTTGGCCGGTTTCAAGTTTTGCAATCCCGCTTTCTGCTGACTGCTTATCATTTGCCACCGAAGCAAAGTGAATTTTTGATTTTCTTGTTTGAATTTTCAGATTTCCGGGCTTGGGAATTTTAGTTTTTTGAAATCCTGCAGATGCAGAATTTCTCAGTTTTAATTGGGAAGTTTCAGTCACTCTGTGCGGAGGTGCGAAAACCGGTTCTGACCTTCTAATCAATACTTTAAATATGTTCTGCCCAAAAGAAGCACAAATTAAAAAGAGGATAAATAAAACAGAGTAAATTTTCATCATCACACAAATCTAATCATTCTGATATAAAAATTTATTAACTTTAAAAATTATTTTTTAAACAGCATTTATGAAATTCGGACAAGTTGAAGATCCCTCCCAGATAGATTTTACACTCCCTAAGGACCACGAAAAGACAGCACAGGTTTTAAAAAAATCCAAAGCTAAGAATCTGGAAATCTGTGTAGGTTGTGCAAAATGGAACAAAACCGACCTTAAAGGATTTTACCCCAAAGGCACCAAAGACGAGCTTACCTATTACGCAACCCAGTTTAATTCTATTGAACTGAATGCGACGTTCTACGGAATGCCCAGTGCTGACCAAGTACAGACCTGGAAAGAAAAAACGCCCGCGGATTTTAAATTTTTCCCAAAAATCACGAATACCGTTTCGCATTTCCGGAGGTTGCTCAATATTACAGATGTCGTAACGCAGTTCGCCACGGCAGTTTTGAATTTCGATGAAAAATTGGGGATGGTTTTCCTGCAGCTTCACGACAATTTCAAACCAAAGGATTACGAAAGACTCGAAAAATTTGTTCAGGATTGGCCCAAAGAAGCGCCATTGGCTATAGAACTCCGAAATAATGAATGGTTTGCCGACGAAGAGATTTTCAATAAAATCTGCGACCTTTTTGAAAAACACCATATCACAAACATTATTGTAGATACGGCCGGGCGACGGGATATGCTACACATGAGACTTACCACTCCGGTTGCGTTTATCCGTTACGTTGGTGCGAACGCTGAAAGCGATTACACAAGACTCGATGATTGGATTGAAAGAATAAAAACATGGAAAGAGGAAGGTTTGGAAAAGCTTTATTTCTTTGTTCACCAAAACATTGAAAAAGCGTCACCGCTGCTTTCAGCCTATTTTATTGAAAATTTAAATAAAGAATTTGGGACCCAAATTCATGTTCCGGAAATGGCCGATGTGAAAACGAAATTTTAAAAAAAATTCCACAAAAAAACCGCAGAAATTCTGCGGTTTTCGTTTTACAAGTACGGCTTATGCTTCACAACTCGAACAAGTCACAAAGTTTACCATCATCTCCTTGGAAACCGACGAACTTCTTTGATAATATAAAGTTTTTACGCCTTTTTTCCAGGCTTCGATGTAAAGGTAATTTACATCTTTTACCGGCATGGTTGATGGAATCTGCAAATTCAGAGATTGCGCCTGATCGATATACTGCTGTCTTTGTGCTGCCTGAGAAATAATTTCCATCGGTGAAATTTCTCTGAACGTTTTGAAAACTGCTTTTTCTTCTTCTGTCAACTCATTTAAATGCTGTACAGAACCGTGATTCAACATAATGGTTCTCCACGTTTCTTCGTTGTCCAAACCTTTTTCCTGAAGTAATTTCGCTAAATATTTATTCTTGCGCATAAAGTTTCCTTTCGCTAAACCGGCCTTGTAATAATTCGAAGCAAAAGGCTCAATTCCCGGGGAAGTCTGGCCTAAAATCGCGGAACTCGAAGTCGTCGGAGCAATCGCCATGGTCGTGGTATTTCGTAAACCGTAACCTTTAAGAATTTCGGGTTCTCCGTAAATATTCGCCAATTCCTGAGAAGCTGCGATCGACTGTTCTTTGATCTGTCTGAACGCTCTCGCATTAAACTGAGTCGCCTCAAAACTTTCAAATGGAATCATGTTTTTCTGCAGGTAAGAATGATAACCCAGAACGCCCAAACCTAACGCTCTGTGACGTAATGCAAAGTTTCTTGCACCGGTTAAATAATAATTCCCTTCCGTTTTTTCAATGAATTCTGATAAAACCGCGTCCAGAAAATAAATCGCCAGTTTCACGGCGTTGGTGTCTTTCCATTCATCATATAATTCAAGATTCATGGAAGAAAGACAGCAGATAAAAGATTCTTCGGCGCTTGAAGGCAACATGATTTCAGAACACAAATTACTTGCATTGATCGTCATGCCTAAATCTTTATAGACCTGAGGTTTGTTACGGTTTACATTATCGGAGAACAAAATATACGGCAAACCTTTCTGCTGGCGGCTTTCCAAAACTCTGGCCCAGATTTTACGTTTGTCCATATCGCCGTCAATCATATCCTGCATCCAGTAATCCGGAACACAGATTCCTGTAAAGAGGTTCTGAATTGGACTTCCAATATCTTTAATCGATAAAAACTCCTCGATATCTCCGTGATCAATATCCAGATAAGCGGCAAAAGCGCCACGACGAACGCCACCCTGCGAAACCACGTCCATCGCGGTATCGTAGAGTTTCATAAACGAAACCGCTCCGGAAGACTTACCGTTGTCGGTTACGGCAGTTCCACGGTTTCTTAACTCGCCGAAATAACCGGAAGTTCCGCCACCAATTTTGGTCTGCATGATGACTTCGCCCAACTTGTGCGTAATTCCTTCAATATTATCGGGAACATGAACGTTGAAACATGAAATCGGCAAACCGCGCTGGGTTCCCATATTCGCCCAAACCGGCGATGAAAAACTGATCCAGCCTTTGGTGATCATTTCCTCGAAAGCGGGCTGAAGTTCAGGTTTGTATAATCTTTTGGCTGCGGCCGTTGTAATTCTCTCGATGGCGCCTTTTACAGTTTCGCCTTTCAAAAGGTAACCCCGGTTCAGCATTTGTTCGGACTCTTCGTTGAGCCACCAGATATTTGTATTTTCTTCCATTTATGTATGCTTTTGGGCAGTTGGCTTTTGCTTTCTGCGTTATTAATTTTTTATTTTCAGGAGCAACCCGATTTTCGCTTTTTTTCAAAACCTGTCCCGCTTTCCGCTGTATCTTTTTTGTTGATTTCGGCTCCGCTCAATCACCAAAAAAGAATGCCGCTGCAATCGGGGCTAAAAGTTCTGTCGTTTTTCTTTCGAAGGTTTTCAGCGTAAAATAGGTTTTGGCTAAAGCCGATTATGCTTTCTTTATCATAAACGGGCTAAAGCCCGTTCCTATTGATAATAATTTGCTGTATTGACGCTCGCTTCGCTCGCGCCAAAACCTTACCACGTACTACAAACGCGAATTGGATTAAAACAAATCGTTCTCCGTAATACTCTTATCGTGTTTGGTATAATCTACCGGTCTTTTCGCGAAGAAATCATCCATTGAATTGGCGAAAACTTCTTCTTCAAACCAGATCATCGGTCTGTACTGTTCAGGCGAAATGTTGTATCGGGTTTTCATGCCGATTTTCTTCAGACTATCGTCAACACGGAATTTCATGAAGTTCAGTAAATCTTCTTTTGTGAAATTATCGATTTCGCCGAGTTCAAAAATCCAGTCAAGGATCTCTTCTTCAACCGTAATCGAATGATCAACCAAAGTATAAATATCCTCAATATCAGAATCTGTTAAAAGTTCCGGCTGTTCTTCGCGGATTTTGTTGATCAGGTAAATCCCCGCATTGGCGTGAATCTGCTCATCTACGGAAGTCCAGGCGATAATATTGCTCACATTTTTCATGTAACCTTTAAATCTTGTAAACGATAAAATAATCGCAAACTGAGAAAACAGTGACACGTTTTCAATCAGAATACTGAAAAGCAAAAGCGAGGAAACATATTCTTTCGGGGTTGTGGAATTGGCATGTTTCAGAACATTCGAAAGGAAATCAATTCTTTTTTTAATCGCAGGAATTTCAACCACCTGATTAAAAGAATCATTATAACCCAACACTTCCAGCAAGCGGGAATATGCTTCCGAATGACGGAATTCGCATTCAGCAAAAGTTGAACCCAAACCGTTGAGTTCCGGCTTCGGCATGTGATTGTAAAGATTTCCCCAGAAAGTTTTTACAGAAACTTCGATTTGAGCAATCGCTAAAAGAGCATTTTTGATCGCGTTTTTTTCGTGCGGCTCAAGCTGGGACTGAAAATCCTGTACATCTGCAGTAAAATCAACTTCAGAATGTACCCAAAATGACTTGTTTATCGCTTCTACAAACTGCAGAACCTCCGGATATTCGAACGGTTTATAACTTACTCTTTTGTCAAAAATTCCCATAACAGATTGAATTTATAAATGAATTACCACGTAAAACTTCAGCAAAACACTACAATCATAACTCATTGTTTGATAATTTGTTACGAAGCAAATTTTGTTTAAAATTAATGTTAAATGTTTTTCTAAGCGTGAATCACAAAAGTATAGAATAGAATGTGATACTGAAAGCGATAAAAATTAAAAGTCTGACTTTAAGCGGTAAAAGTTTTCCACAATCACACAGACCTTGCGCTGTTAGTGATTTTGCAGAGATTGATAAGTGAAACACGATATCACAGGCCTCTTTACATTAAACACCCAATACAAAAGTACGATACAAAAGTCTTTAATAGTTAAACAGCAACTTTTCAGAAAAGATAAAAGCCGGTTGTAACAAACAAATACTTTTTTCTACTTATCTTTAAAACTAATCCCACCGATTCATGGTAGTAATAAAGGACTTACATAAATCTTACGATACAGGAAAGAGCAAACTGCACGTTCTGAAAGGAATAAACCTAAGCATTGGCGAAGGAGAATTCGTTTCGATTATGGGAAGTTCGGGCTCCGGAAAATCTACACTCCTTAATATTATAGGGATTCTGGATGAAAAAGACTCCGGAGTGTATAATCTGGACGGGATTCCGATCGAAGATTTATCTGAAGTCAAAGCTGCGGAATATCGAAGCAAATTTTTAGGATTTATTTTCCAGTCCTTCAACCTGATCGGTTACAAAACCGCGCTGGAGAATGTTGCACTGCCACTTTACTATCAGAATGTTTCACGAAAGGAGCGTAATCAAAGAGCTCTGGAATATCTGGAAAAAGTAGGCCTTGCCGAATGGGCAACTCACCTGCCGAATGAACTGTCGGGTGGACAGAAACAAAGGGTTGCAATTGCAAGAGCATTGGTTACAGATCCGAAAATCATTCTTGCCGATGAACCTACCGGAGCTTTGGATTCTAAAACTACCTATGATATTATGAAACTCCTTCAGGAAATCAACCGCGAAGGAAAAACCATCATTGTAGTTACCCACGAGCCCGATGTTGCCGCTGAAACCAAAAGAAACGTGATTTTAAAAGACGGAATCATCGAGAGCGACGAATTTATTACCCAACGCGTTCTCGCTTAATCCAAATACAACAGCATGTTTGATTTAGACCGATGGAGAGAAATTTTTGAGTCGATTCGCAATAACCTTTTGCGGACGGTACTTTCGGGATTTACGGTGGCCCTGGGTCTTTTTATATTCATCGTGCTTTTCGGAATTGGAACCGGACTTAAAAATGCTTTTACCGAAGGTTTTACGCGCGATGCTTCCAATTTAATATCAATATTCACCGGCAAAACCACAATCGCTTATGGCGGATTGCAGTCTGACCGCCAGATTATCCTTAAAAATGATGACTACGAGCAGGCAGTAAAATCTGATCCTACCAAAATGGAAAGTTCCACCCCGAGATATTCGACCAATATGACCGTGAAATACGGCAAAGAAAGCGGCAGTTACCAGATCACCGGCGCGAATCCTGAAGAAGTGATTATTGAAAACCGCAAACTTACAGAAGGCCGCTACCTGAGCAACAGAGATCTCAGTCTCAAACAAAACGTAGCTGTAATTGGCAGAATGGTTCAGCGCGATCTCATTAAAGACGGAAGTCCCGTTGGAAAAGATCTTGACATCAATGGTACCTTTTTTAAAGTTATCGGCGTATTTTCGGATGATGGAGGCGATTTCGAAGAACGTGTGATTACTATCCCCATTACCACTTTGCAGCAAATGAAAAAAGGCTCAGACACGGTGAGTTCTATTTTCATCACTTACGATACCAAACTTTCCCCCGATGAAGCGATAAAATACGGTGATCAGCTTCAGAAAGAACTCAAGGCAAAAAACAAAGTCTCTCCTGATGATGAGAATGCGATTATTGTAAGAAACAATGCAAAAAACATGGGCGATACGATTCAGTTCCTGTTCATTATCACTTTAATAGTTGGATTTATCGGTATGGGAACTTTGCTTGCAGGAATAATTGGTATCAGCAATATCATGGTTTATATTGTTAAGGAAAGAACACAGGAAATTGGTGTAAGAAAGGCCATCGGTGCTAAACCGGGAAGTATTGTCGCCTTAATTATGCAGGAAAGTGTGGTGATTACCGTAATTTCAGGCTTTATAGGTGTTGGATTGGGCGTAATGTCTCTGGCGCTGATTGGCGACAGTTTGGAGAAATTTTTCATCAAAGATCCATCGGTAGGCTGGGGCTTAATTATCGTTGCGTTTATAAGTTTGGTGATTTCTGGTTTGGTTGCAGGCTTTGTGCCGGCCTACAGAGCTAGCCGGATTAAGCCGATTGAAGCATTAAGATCTGAATAATACTCAAACATAAATTAATACGTAGATATCTGAAAACGATCAACTGGCAAACAAAATGAATATCATCTTCAAAATAGACACCTGGCAAGAGATTTATCATTCCCTGCGGAATAATAAGTTGCGAACCTTTCTTACCATGATTGGCGTAGGTTGGGGAATGTTCCTGTTTGTTGCTCTCCTTGGCGCAGCAAAAGGAATGGAAAATGGTTTCGATAAAATATTTTCAGGTTTTGCGACCAATTCAATTTTTCTTTGGGCCCAAAACACTACTATTCCTTATGATGGATTTGCAAAAGGCCGGAAAATGAATCTTCACCTGAGTGATATGGAATTGCTCCCGCGCAAGATTTCGGAAATAGATTATATATCGCCGCAAAATTCACGCGGTAATTTCGGCAGTCCGGGTGAAAGTTTTTCACGGAACGGAAAAAAAGCCACTTATACGTTAACCGGAGACTACCCGATTGGTAATAAAATCTCTCAGAAAAAACTTATCTACGGCAGATATATAAACGATGCCGATGTAACCGGAAGTAAAAATGTGATCGTAATTGGCGAAGAAATTTACAAGAATTTCTTTGATGCGAAAAAGAACGAAAACCCGCTTGGAAAATCGGTTAACGTAAAAGGAATTTTCTTTCATGTAATTGGCGTTTTCCGCGCGCAGAAAGGTGGCGGGCCAGAAAATGACCAGTCTGCCTACATTCCGCTTTCCACATTCACCAAAATGTATAACGACGGTGATAAAGTAGGTTTCTTCGCTATCGTCAGCAAACCCGATGCAGATTTAAGTTTAGTGGAAGAAAAAGTGAAAACAGAACTCAAGCAGAAATACAATGTGTCACCGGAAGACACCAATGCGTTCGGAAGTTTCAATCTTGGTAAGGAATTCAAGAAACTTACAGGATTCCTCACCGGAATGCAGCTTTTAACCATCATTGTAGGAACATTAACAATTCTTGCAGGTGTTATCGCGATTTCCAATATTCTACTGATTACCGTAACCGAAAGAACCAAGGAAATCGGAATCCGTAGAGCATTAGGAGCGAAACCCGCCGAAGTAAGAAACCAGATTTTATTGGAAAGTGTTGTAATTACTTTGGTATCGGGGATTTTAGGATTTATCTTAGGAATTTTCCTGCTGATGATTCTCAATATTTTAACCAAAGACCAGGATAAGTTTCCGTTTTATAATCCGACGGTAAATTATCTTGAAGTTTTTGCCGCAATGGCCGTAATGGTAATTCTGGGGTTGATTATCGGAATGATTCCGGCGCAGCGGGCGGTGAGAATCCGACCTATTGAAGCCCTGCGATCAGAATAATTCTACTTATAAAGAAAAATTCAAACCAGAAAATATTAAAAAATAAACTTACAATATGAAAAAGAAGTTCACTTTAAAAAAAGGAATTTACATCTTTTTGGGACTGATTTTAGCCGTTGCTTTAATCTCGGGAATTAGTTATCTCGTCAAATCAAACAGCAAAGAGAGCGAAACATTCCTCACCAAAAAACCGATGGTCCAGAATATGGACGATAAAGTGATGGCGACCGGAGACATTGTGCCACGCGAAGAAATCGAAATCAAACCGAACATGTCGGGAATTATCGATAAAATCATGGTCGATGAAGGTGACAAAGTTACCGCAGGACAGCTTATTGCTACTTTGCGCATCGTGCCGAGCGTACAGAACGTAAACGCAGCCCAGCAGGAAATCAATAACGCAAACCTGCAGATCAGCAATGCGAGAGCTAACGTAAACAATCAGCAGCAACAATACGCAATGCAGCAAAGGCTTTACGCGCAGGGTGTGATCTCTAAACAGGAATATATTTCTGCCCAACAGCAGCTTCAGTCTACACAGCAGCAACTCCGAAATGCGCAACAGCAACTGCAGACCGCACAAAAAAATCTTCAGATCGCCAAAACTGGCGCAACTCCGGAACTTGCAGGTTTAGCCACCACGCAAATCCGTTCGAAAGCCAACGGAACCGTTCTTGAAGTTCCGGTGAAAGTAGGAAGTCAGGTAATTGAAGCCAACTCCTTTAATGCAGGAACTACAATTGCTTCTATTGCGGATTTGAATTCACTGATATTTCAGGGAACGATTGATGAAGCGCAGGCCGGAAAACTGAAAGAAGGCATGGAAATGAACGTGGTGATCGGCGCTTTACAGAATAAGACTTTCCCGGGACGGGTTACGATGATTGCACCAAAAGGTAAAGATGAAAACGGAACTATAAAATTCCCCATTGAAGGCGATGTTTTCAACAAAACGAACGAATATATCAGAGCTGGTTTTTCTGCCAATGGAGAGATCATCCTCAGTTCACAGAAAAATGCATTGCTTCTGGATGAAGCTTTAATTCAGTACGAAAAAGTAAACGGAAACGACAGCCCGTTTGTAGAAGTGAAACAGCCTGACGGAAAATTCAAAAAAGTAAAAGTAAAACTGGGTGCCAGCGACGGAATAAATGTTCAGATCCTATCCGGAATCACAAAAGATTCTGAAGTGAAAGTGTGGAATCCTTCGGATAAAGACAAAGAAGCACTGAAGGCACAAAAAGAAAAATAATTCTCTTTGAAAATGATACTAAATCCCGGAAAGTTTCGGGATTTTTTTGTTTGATTTCTTAAACAGCAGCGCAATATTCAGAAAGAGAAGAAGAATATCTAATGTTATCCAGATCGCAGTTTTCATATTCTCAAATTTCAAAACTTCGATCTGCTTTTCAGCGATTTCCGAGAGTTTCTGGCTTTGGTTAATGTAGTTCTGGATTTCGATAATCTGGTCTTCATTCTTGTTGGGGACAGAATGTTGGGAGAAATAAACCATATTTTTTCTGCCCATGAATCCGGCGATCCAAAACTCGTCAGAATTACTCATATCAAGGTACTCGATTCTGTAAAAATTACTCCGGATACTACCAACATGACCGGTTTCGTAAATATCGGCAGCATCTTTTTCTCTGTTCACTTTAATAATATAAAAATCCAGAGGAAAAGGCAGTTTGTTAATCATCTGCACAGTTAAAGAATCCTGACGGAATTTCGTAAGACTTTTGGTGGTAAAATAATAGGCGAAAACCGCCGTCGCAATCACGACCACAAAAACCCTGAAGATTCTGGCCCAGGTTTTAAAACTCCCCGTTTTGAAAACCGTAGAGAATAAACCTGCGGAAAGCGCAATAAACAAAAGAAAAAACAGATAAAACATGTGTAAAGATAAAGAAAAATCCGAAGTCTAAATTTCACCCGAAATAAGATATAAGAAATAGGCGCAGATTAATCAACATTCCATTCGCTGTAGAACTCATCAAGAAATTTCAGCATGAAGTCGTGCCTCTCAGCTGCAATCTCTTTACCTTTTTCAGTGTTCATTAAATCTTTCAGCAACAGCAGCTTTTCGTAAAAATGATTGATGGTTGTTCCCTCATTTTTCTTGTATTCCTCTTTCGACATGTTCAGTTTTGGACGAATGTCGGGATGATACATCAGATTATTTTTGAAACCTCCGAAGTTAAAAGTGCGGGCGATTCCGATTGCACCAATCGCATCAATACGGTCAGCATCCTGCACAATTTTCAGTTCCAGCATTAGATTTTCAGGAACTTCACCTCTGTTTTTAAAGGAAATGTTTTTGATGATGAATAAAACCTGGCCGATAATTTCTTCTGATACATTTTCGCTTTCCAGAAATTCCCGGGAAATTTTTAATGCTAAAGCTTCGTCGCCATCGTGAAATTTGGGATCTGCAATGTCATGGAGCAATGCAGAAAGTTCCACCACTTCCAGATTGCATTTTTCAGTTTCGGCGATTTTTTTTGAGAGTTTCCAAACGCGTTCGATGTGGAACCAATCGTGGCCGGCTTCGGCACCGTGAAGTTTTTCTTTAACAAAATCAACAGTGCGTTCAATTAAAACAGTATTCACCACCGGAAATTATTTTTTTACTTCCACAAACTGATAAACCATCTGCGTTTTCGGATTATAAATTACTGTACTTGCGTTAGGGAAGCGTTTTACTTTGTAATATTCGATGCTTTTGTCATTTTTAATATCATCCAGAAAACTCATATCAAATGTATTTGAAGGCAGAAATTTCTCAAAAAAAGTCATTTTCTCTACGATTGATGCGCCGTCAACTTTCTGAAATTCCTTAGTCGATTGTGCTTCATCGCTTGTAGGCTGCTCCACCAATGTTTTCAGCAAGAGGTCTTTATCCGACACTTTATATTTAAAGACGTAAAAGGGAGTCCCATTCGGAAATGCAACCTTCTTCCCTACTTCATTTTCCAGAACCAAATTGCTCTCATTGGGGAAAACAGAACTGAATGTTACGGTTTCGGCGTTCACTAATTTGGTGAGCTGCTCGTTTACCGTTTCCTGAACAAGTTCACTGGTTTTCTGCTGCGCTTTTTCTTTCGCAGAAGTTACGGTCTGGTTTACCGTTTCTTCAATTTTACTGCAGTTTAATAATGTTGCGGAAATAATAATTCCTAAAGCTATCTTTTTCATTTTTATTTTATATCTATTTAATTTAAGGTTAATTTTCACGGTAAGAACTCATGAGTTTATCGAGATTAAGGCTTCGGGCAGACGCATCAAAAATTTCACGGTAAGTCCCGTTCATGCTGATGAGTTCATCGTGGCTCCCGCTTTCTGCCACTTCGCCTTTCTTCATCACATAAATTTTATCTGAATCTAAAATCTGCGACAGCGAGTGCGAAATGATGATTACCGTTCTTCCCTCTTTAATCGCATCAAGTGAGTTTTTAATTTGTTCAGTCGCGATGGCATCTAAACTGGCGGTAGGTTCATCTAGAAAAATAATAGGCGGATCTTTTAGGAACAGCCTTGCAATTGCGATTCTCTGTTGCTGTCCTCCGGAAAGCTGTGTAGCATCATGCTGATATTTCTGGGGCAAATCGATAATCTGGTCGTGAAGATAAGCTTTTTTCGCGGCAGCTTCAATTTCTTCAAAAGTAGCATTCATGTTACCGTAGCGGATATTGTCTTCAATACTTCCCTGAAAAATGTGGTTTTTCTGCAGTACCAATCCAATATCATCGCGAAGTGCCGTATTTTCAAAGTCATTCAGATTAACATCATCCAGCAGAATCTGCCCGGAAGTGGGTAAATAAAATTTGCACAAAAGATTGATCACCGTTGATTTTCCGGCACCGCTTAAACCTACCAAAGCTGTAGTTTTCCCGTTTTCGATGAGCATTGAAACATTGTTGAGCGCTTTTGTTCCGTTGGGATAAGAAAAATCTACGTTTCTGAGTTCGAAGGTTCCTTTTATATTTTCTTCAACAAAGCTTCCGTTCGGTTCGGTCTCGGCATCTGCATTCAAAATATCAAAAAATCCTTCTGCATAAATCATCGCGTCATTCATATCATCATAAATCCGGTGCAGCTGTCGTATCGGCGCAGAAACATTATTGAAAAGCAAAATATGGAGCATGATCGCACCAATGGTCATTTGCTGGTCCAAAACAAGATAAACGGTTAAAAGGATGATGAGCACAACGCCAAACTGTTCGATAAAGGTCTTCAGTCCGTCGTAAATAAAATTGGTCCTCCGCGTAAATAACTGACTTTCCATCAACTGCATCTGCAAATCGTACTGTTTCTTGCCTTCAAACTTCTCGCGTACAAAACTTTTAATCACCATAATGGAGTTGATTAAATTTAAAAGTCCCGATGTTTTCTGTTCTCTTTGATTTCTTAAAGTTCTCCTTACGCCGGAAAGTTTCTTCGCCTGCAGAGAACTGACATAAAAATAGATAGGAACTACAATCGTAGAAACCAGACCCACGTACATGTTTTGCATATACATAATAATCAGGGCGATAATGGCATTGGAAAACAGCGGCAGAATATCGATGAAAAAATTCTGCACTAACTTGGTTAAACTCTCTATGCCACGGTCAATCCGGATCTGAAGTTTACCCGATTCATGGTTTTCGTCATTAAAATAGGCGACTTTATAGAGTAGAATTTTATCAATCACCGATTGCGCTAGAACCGAACTGGTGCTGATACGGATTTTTTCGCCGTAAAATTTCTGTCCAAACTGAATGAATATATTGAGTAATTCCTTACCTAAAAGTATTGCTGAAATAACAACCAGAATATGAATTCCTTCTTCCATGGGATCGGGCAGTTTGGTGAGTTCAGTAACCTCATCAACCGTATATTTCAGCACGAGCGGATTTACCTGCGCCATTAATGCGCCCAGAAAGGTAAGAAACAACGTCCCATAAATCATTAAACGGTACGGTTTAATAAATGGAACCAATTGGCGGTAAATGTGATAAAGCGTAATGCTTCTTGTGAATGGTTTTGGCATAAAATTCAGGCTAGGACGGCTCAGAATACAAAAACCGTGCGCTCTTTACCCTTCGTAAGCGTATGTTGTTAAATAATGCAGTTCGGGTTTACTGAGTGCTTTGGCGTCAGTTTCAGCCTGGTCTTTACTGTAGGTTTCGCCGATATGTTTTTTCTGAAAAAGAAATGAATTATTAGCATTTTTATCTACGACTTCATTAAAAATGTACTCAATTTCTGAATTTGAAAGCGATGCAAAACTGATATCTTCAAATCCATACATCAAACGCAAATTGTCGACACCCTGAAAATGATCATCCACAAACTCCTGAAGCAGCTGCTTGGAATCGAAATTTCCGGCCCAGATATTATAGACAAAAGATTTTTTCTTCGGCTTGTTGAGAATATCCTGATACACAAAATTTTCTCCAAGATAAGCTTCCCGAACCATAGGGTCGTTCGCCAAATCATGCGGCAGGCCTTCCTTCAGAATCCGGCCTTCGAACATAATATAGGTTTTATGGGTAATCGCTAAAGTCTGCTGAACATTGTGATCGGTAATGAGAATCCCGATATTTTTATCAACAAGACTGCGCACGATTTTCTGGATATCCTCAACCGCAATCGGGTCAACTCCGGCAAAAGGTTCATCCAATAAAATAAAATTTGGGCTTGTGGCGAGACATCTTGCTATTTCGGTCCGGCGTCTTTCACCTCCGGAAAGCAGATCGCCGCGGTTCTTTCGGACATGCTGCAGCGAAAATTCTTCAATCAGTTCATCACATTTCATCTGCTGCTCGCGTTTAGAAAGTTTGGTGAGCTGCAGAACACCGAGAATATTATCTTCAACGGACAGTTTACGGAAAACAGACGCTTCCTGAGCGAGATAACCAATGCCCTTCTGTGCGCGGCGGTACATGGCATCATTTGTAATTTCTTTATCATCGAGGAAAATTTTTCCGGACGTGGGTTTCACCAATCCTACAATCATGTAAAAGGAGGTGGTTTTTCCGGCACCATTGGGACCAAGGAGTCCAACGATTTCGCCTTGTGAAACTTCGACTGAAACGCCTTTTACCACTTTTTTTGGTCCGTATTCCTTAATTAAATTTTCTCCGCGTAGAATCATGCAACAAATATATAATTTTTGATTGAGAGTTGCAGAATGTGATTTGCAGGAAGGAAGTTGATAAGATATAAAATACAGGTGAAAAAATCTTATATTCGCTACTTCAAATTGCAAAAAATTGAGCGCTAAGGAACAGGAATTCTCGAAACTGATTAAGGATAACCAAGGGTTGATTATCAAGGTTTCGCGGCTTTATACCAATTCACTGGAAGATGAACAGGATCTTTTTCAGGAGATTGTGTTACAACTCTGGCGTTCTTACGACTCATTCAAAGGACAGTCGAAAATATCCACCTGGATGTACCGCGTTGCCCTGAATACCGCCATTACGCTTTTCAGAAAAAAAACAAAGTCACCACAGACTGATGAACTTATGGATTTTCATCAAAAGGGATTTCTGGAAGATGATGACGAAAAGCACCAGCAGATTTCGCTTCTCTATAAAGTAGTAAAAATGCTTCCCCACGTGGAACGCGCAATCGTGATGATGTATCTGGACGATTTGCCGTATCGCGATATTTCTGAAAACCTTGGGATTACCGAGGTAAACGCACGTGTGAAAATGAACAGACTGAAGAAAACCTTAAAAGAACTAATGGAAAAACATGCCTGAATTTGACTTAGATAATTTCAAGAAAAGCTGGCAGGAGCAGGAAGTTCAGCCAAAATATAACAGCACAGAAATCGAAGCGATGTTGAATAAATCGTCGCGGAATTACGTTAAGTATATCCTTTGGATCAGCATTGCGGAATTCCTGATCATTCTTTGTATGAATATTTACTACACTTTTCTTGGTGATGATTCCAACAGTTTTATTAAAATCCTGGCAAGACTTGGAGTGCAGAATTCCACAGAATTGCAAACCAGTTTCGGCAATCTTTATTTAATCCTGAAAGTCATAAGCCTTGTTATTACTGCTTATTTCGTGGTTTGTTTTTATCAAAATTACCGGAAAATCAATATAGAATCGAACCTTAAAAAACTTATTCTACAGATCATCAGGTTCAAGAAAACAGTTAATCTTTTCATATTAGCCAATATTCTACTTCTTATCGTTTTCACGGCGGTATTAACCGTTTTTACCTTTACGGTTTTATCCCAGCAAAACATTCATCTTACACACCCCACTTTAATCGGATTTTTAGTAGGAATTATTGTCATGACGATATTGAGTATAGTCCTGATCTGGATTTACTACCGCGTTGTTTACGGCATTATCCTTAAAAGGTTAGGGAAAAACCTGAGTGAACTGAAGAAAATAGATTCACTTCAACCATAAAAAAAGGTCAGTTTAATAACTGACCTTTTAAATTTATAATTCTTTACGTAACCTCGCTACCGGAATATTGAGCTGTTCCCGGTATTTTGCAATTGTTCGTCTTGCGATGTTGTATCCTTTTTCTTTCAACAAACCAACCAAAGCATCGTCTGTTAAAGGTTTGCGCTTGTTTTCGTTGCTGATGACTTCCTGTAAATGGTTTTTGATTTCTTTCGTAGAAACTTCCTCACCATCGTCATTCGTAAGGGAATCAGAAAAGAGACTTTTCAGATATACAATTCCGTTCGGTGTGTCGGCATATTTACTTTTAACTACCCTTGAAATCGTAGAAATATCAAAACCTGTTATATCTGCGACGTCTTTCAGAATCATCGGTTTCAGCGATTTGTCGTCTCCGGTGATGAAGTAGTTTTTCTGCAACTTCACGATTGCGGAAATCGTCTGAAGCAATGTATTCTGACGCTGATTAATTGCATCGATATACCATTTTGCGGCATCGAGTTTTTGTTTGATGAAAAGTGCAGCCTGCTTATGATCCGCAGATTTTTTATCGTGAGAATACGTGGTGAGAATATCCTTATATTCTTCTGAAACCCGCAGTGTGGGAGCGTTTTTACTGTTCAGCAAAGGAATAACTTCAACCTGACCGTTTTTGCCTTCTTTAATCTGAAGAACAAAATCCGGAATAATTTCCTGATTGATTGTTATCGTTTGGGTATCGAAATTTCCGCCAACTTTAGGAGAAAGTTTAGAAATCACTTCCAAAGCGTCTTTCAAATCTTCTTCTTCGATATCGTATTTCTGAATAATTTTATTGTAATGCTTATTGGTAAGCGCATCGAACTGATTTCTTAGAATACTTCCGGCTAAACTTACCGCTTTGTCTGCACTAACTTTCTTTTCGATCTGAAGAAGCAGGCATTCCTGAAGATTTCTTGCTCCAACTCCGGGTGGATCGAGTTTCTGAACATAATTTTCCAGAATATCATCCACTTTTTCTTTCGTGGTATATACGCCCTGAGAAAATGCCAGATCATCAACAAGTTGCTTGCTTTCTCTGCGTAAATAACCGTCGTTATCCAGGTTACCGATGATGTATTCGGCAATTTTCAGATCATCACCTTCAATGGTAATTAAGCGGATTTGTTCGAGAAGATAATCATAGAGGGACTGACCTTCGGTTAAAAGCGATTCGTTATCGAATTCTTCATCATCTGCAGAATAATTGCTTGATGCTGTTTTGTAGGCAGGTTCATCATCAAAAATATATTCGTTCACATCGAAATCTGTGCTGATGCTGTCGGTTCCTTCCTCTTCAAAACCTTCGTCCAGAGAGGCGTAATCATCTTCTTTGGATTCTTCCTGAACTTTTTCCAGCGCAGGGTTTTCCTCAAGCTCACGCTCGAGTTCTTCTTCAAATTCCAGGGTGTGAAGCTGTATCAACTTCATCAACTGGATTTGTTGTGGAGCAAGTTTTTGCCCGAGTCTAAGTTGTAGGTTTTGTTTTAACATTCTTGATTTAGTCTTACAAAAAAATTAATTTCTGTTTATTATTTTTATAGTGAGTTTACTAAAACTCAGCATTATTTGGTGTTCTTGGGAACGGAATCACGTCTCTGATGTTCGTCATTCCTGTAACAAAAAGAACGAGTCTTTCTAAGCCTAGCCCGAACCCAGCATGCGGAACCGAACCGAATTTTCTGGTATCCAGATACCACCAAAGCTCGTGTTCATCAACATTCATGGCTTTCATTTTGGCCGTAAGCACATCAAATTTATCTTCTCTCTGTGAACCTCCGATAATCTCGCCGATGCCTGGAAAAAGCACATCCATTGCCGCCACTGTTTTTCCGTCTTCGTTAAGTTTCATGTAGAATGCCTTGATTTCTTTGGGATAATCAAAGAGAACAACCGGACTTTCAAAGTGTTTTTCTACCAGATATCTTTCGTGCTCGCTCTGCAAATCTGCGCCCCACTCTTCAATCGGGAACTGGAATTTGCCCTTCTTATTTTCTTTTGAATTTTTCAGAATATCAATTGCTTCCGTATAAGAAACTCTCTTGAATCTTTTCTTAATAACATTCTCGAGTTTTTCAATCAAACCTTCCGCAGCTCTGTCCTTTTCAGGTTTCTGCTTTTGTTCTTCCGCAAATCTTTTATCTAAAAATTCCAGATCATCTTTACAGTTTTCGAGAACATATCCAATGACGTATTTAAGGAAATCTTCTGCAAGATCAATATTATCTTCAAGGTTATTGAAAGCGACTTCAGGCTCCACCATCCAGAATTCTGCAAGGTGACGCGTAGTATTGGAGTTTTCTGCGCGGAAAGTTGGTCCGAAAGTATAAACTCTTCCCAATCCCATCATTGCAGTTTCTACGTTCAGCTGTCCGGAAACGGTAAGGTTGGTTTTTTTACCGAAAAAGTCCTGCTCATAATCGATATCACCGTTTTCATCTCTAGGAATGTTATTGATGTCGAAATTCGTTACGCTGAACATTTCCCCTGCACCTTCTGCATCTGCCCCGGTAATAATTGGAGTGTTCATGTAGAAGAACTGGTTCTGGTTAAAGAACTGGTGAATGGCGAAACTTACCGCACTTCTTACTCTGAAAACAGACCCGAATAGATTCGTCCGGAAACGAAGATGCGCCTGTTCGCGAAGAATTTCAAGGGAATGTTTTTTTGGCTGAAGAATGGTTTTGTCTCTTTCTTCGGTAAAATTGTCTCCTAAGATCTGAATTTTCTTTGCAATAATCTCGATGCTTTGTCCGGCTCCCTGACTTTCTACCACTTCACCAACAATTTTCAGTGACGTTGCAGTACTGATATTTCTGATGGTATTTTCATCAAAATTCTCGAAATCTACTACCACCTGTAAGTTGTTGATGGTTGAACCATCGTTCAGGGCAATAAAGCGGTTGGAACGGAAAGCTCTTACCCAGCCCTGTACGGTAATATCGTGATGTAAAAGTTTTTTATAATCTGAAAGCAGTTCGTTAATCGTGGTTCTCATTGCTAATCTTCGTTTTTTTAATGGTCTTGCGAAGCAATCTCTCCGCAAATATCTTATCAATAGTTACAAATGTAACAAAATTTGGCGTAATTTTTGCTGCAAAATAAAAATAATTCTTCAAAAAAGTTCCCATCCTTTTGCCCGTTTTTTCTCAATTTAAACTTCCTGCGGCCCGGCCTGAGTGAAGCTCTTTTTGTGGAGTGAAGCGAAACAAAAAAGCGGGAACGGAGGACGGAAACAGCCGCCCAAATAATCCCCGGAAAGTTACTCGTCTTTCTTTGAAGGAATCAGGAAAACATCCATCAAACCTTCCGGCAACGCCATTTTTATATATTTTTCTTCACGGTTAAGTTCAATAATCCAATCCTTAATAATCGGAATTACAATTTGCTTGTCTGCCAGATTCAGGAGGAAATAATGCTGACCTGTCTGGTCATTTACCGATTCGATAATTCCACAGCTTTTCCCGTCTTCTTCCCGGATTTCAAACCCGATGACTTCGTGATAATAGAACTTGTTCCCGGTAAGCTTAGGCAGGGTCGACAGCGGCAGATACACATCTTTGCCCAACGACTGATCGACTAAAGCTTCAGTGGAATTTTTAAAGGAAATAATAAGCGTTTCTCCTTTGCTCCAGGATTGTTTGGCTACAAAAAACGGCACCAGCAATCCGTTGATATCTACAAAAATCGAATTTAACTTGTTATACATTTCCGGCTGATCGGTATCGAGTTTCAGGAAAACATTTCCGTGAAGGCCGTGTCTGCGGGTGATTTTTCCTAAAAAATAGCAGTCTTCTTTTTTCATTATTAATTTTTAGCGGTGGAATATTACATTTAGAATTAATGCATTTCCATTGCAAATATAATAGGTTTTAAAATAACAGAGACGCCTTTAAGGGCGTCTCTGTGTTAGTATTTTGTAAGGATTCTTACAGCATCAATTAAGCTTGTGCTTCTTCAGTTCCTTCTGCTTCTGCAGTTGGTTCTTCAGCAGCAGGAGCTTCTGCAACTTCAGCAGTTTCTTCTGCTACAGGAGCGTTTGCAGCTTCTTCAGCAGCTTTTTCTTCTGCTAATTTAGCATCAGCTTCAGCTTTAGCATCAGCTTCTAATTTAGCGGCAGCATCCAGTCTTGACTGGTTAACTTTTGCTTCAGCTTCAAGAGCTGCTTTTTTCGCATCTTCTTTAGCTTTTTTCAGCCCGTCTTTTTTACCAAGAACCTGCTGCTCTTTTCCTTCCAACCAAGTGTTGAATCTTTTTTCAGCTTCAGCTTCATCAAATGCGCCTTTAGCAACACCACCCATAAGGTGTTTTTTGTAAAGCACTCCTTTGTAAGAAAGAATTGCTCTTGCAGTATCGGTAGGCTGTGCACCGTTGTTAAGCCATTTTACTGCAGAATCCACGTTTAATTCGATAATCGCAGGATTGGTAACCGGATTGTAAGTACCGATTTTTTCGATGAATTTACCATCTCTTCTTGCTCTTGCATCTGCAACAACAATGTGGAAAAAAGGTTTTCCTTTTTTACCGTGTCTTTGTAATCTGATTTTTACTGACATAAATGTTTGATTTTGTGGGAACTCGTCCCGATTAATTATAAGGGTGCAAAGATAATGAATTTATCTGAAGTAAAAATAAAATCCGATAGAAATTAATCAACTTCAAATTACTGAAAGAATACCATGATCAGCGCAAGTATGAATCCGATGCCGGCATAAATCATTCCTTTCCTAAAAGCTTTAGATTTAAAATTAAACATCCAGAAGGACGAAATTACAAAGAAAAACAAAACCAGACCGAAAACCGCATTCAGCGTAGCGTAACGGTGTTTTGATGTGGATTTATGCAGTTCGTTGAATTTCTCAAGAACAAAAGGAAGCTGCATTTTGGAATACTTAGCCTCTCCTGTTTTTAAGTTGTACGTTCCCTGCTCAAATTTCTGAATATCGCCTTCACTGCTTTTAAATTCCACATTCCTCATCTTGATTTCTTTTGCAAGTTCTTTTTCGGTGAGGTTGGGTTTCAGAACAATTTCATATTTGTTTTCTTTCTTGAGAAAGTTGGTATCTCGGTAAATAAGCAAGACGCCGCTAATTGCGTACACTGCCATAATTCCTGCCGCGAAATACCCCAAATAGCGGTGCGTGATCCGCATAAATGTTTTGGTGTCTTTAATTTTTGCCATAGTTTATTGTTTAGTTTGATGTTTCTGCAGTTTACGATAAAAGTGGAAACCGGAGTTTCCACTATCATCTACCTTAAATTGTGTCTGAATTACAATTTATATGTTAATGTGAAATAATAATTTCTTGGTGTTATAGGATTAACAGAATAATTCTCGTGATAATTGAAATTTACGGTATCGAACAAGTTACCCACTTTACCCATGATCGAGAATTTCTGCCATTCATATCCTAGCGATAATGACACGGTTGTGTAATCATCAATTGGTAATAATCTTGAAACTCCACTTCTGGTATCGAGTGTTTCTTTGGTATCATTCCATCCTGCGATACGGTCGCCTACAAAATATACACTAGCACCTAATTTCAAGCCTTTTATATAATCCGGCAACGTATAAAATACCGAGGCATTTGCTGTAGTAGCAGGAGTACGAACCAAACGTTGATTTTCAACGTAACCAAATCCATCAGGAGTATCCAAATAAACGGCATGGTTATAAGACGCACCGGCAATAATCATTAGATCCGGAGTCGGATTTCCTGTGATATCAAGCTCTACGCCGCGACTCCGCATCTTGCCGGCAAATTCTTTAATCATGGAATCGTTATTTACCTGTTCCTGGGCATTTAATTCTGCCATCTGATAGAAATTTCGGTTCTCAATCTGATAAAGTGAAAGATTCAAAGCTACCGCATTGTTCCAGAAATTCTTTTTCATCCCAACTTCAAACTGGTCGATAATGGATGGCGTGAGTGAATTGTAGTTAATGTCTGTTCCTGTATTTGCCGAGAAAGAGTTGGTGTACGTCGCGAAAACCGAAAGATTTTCATTGGGCATATAAACCAATCCTGCTTTGGGTGAAAATGCTCTGTCTACAGTTCCTGCAGCGATTCCGGTTTTGTTGTCCGCAAAGGTTAATTTCTCTGCATCTTTATTTTGGATATAA
The DNA here is from genome assembly GCF_024171485.1 of Chryseobacterium sp. HSC-36S06. Classification (GTDB taxonomy): domain Bacteria; phylum Bacteroidota; class Bacteroidia; order Flavobacteriales; family Weeksellaceae; genus Kaistella. The sequence continues at coordinate 959,260 of NZ_JALJZX010000001.1, read as the reverse complement.
GACCATCTCAAGCCGGCTAAAACTTTGAATTTATCAGTAATTCCGATATAATCCTGAAGATAAATGCCAAATCTTTGGGTCGGGATTCTGGTTCTGTCTTTTTTTGTAGCTGTGGGTATGGCGCCGCTTGCCCAAGTGGATGCATCATCCAGATAGATGGTTCCGTTCGTGCTGCCGTTAGTTCCATAGCTCGTTTGGGAAATATTATAGGTATAAGCGTCCGCTGTTCCATAATCACCATCAGTTCCGACAAGAATTTTGTGATTTAAACGGCCGGTATTAAATTCACCGTTTAAATTTATCTGTAACGCACTATAATTCTGTTCATTATAAGTTCTGTTCACAGGGCGGTTCCATTTCAGGCGGTTGGCATTGTCGTAGGTCCAGGTTACTCTTTCTGTAGAAAAATAATCTTTGGTATAATTCTGAAAAGATGCCACTGTATTTAAGGTCCAGAATTCACTGAACTGGTGGTTAAAAGTAATTCCGGCAGTAGCTTGTTCCGTGTTTTGAAATTGCCAATCTGCTCCTAAGAAGGCATTTCTTGGGAGAAAAGTATTAAGACTATAAGATTTATCCCTGTTTTCGATGGCACCGATTCCGAAATCGGGCGTAAATTCATTTTTTAGATAATCTGCTTCAACAATTAGCTGTGATTTTTCACCAATATTGAAGAGAAAAGACGGATTGAAGTAGTATTTTTGAGATTCCACCACATCACGGAAACTTTCAGCGGTTTCATAAGCACCGTTCACACGGAAGGCAATCTTCTCGGAAATCGGACCGTAAAAATCAACTGTGGGTTTATAGGAATTCCAGCTTCCGGCGTTTAAACCGACACTTCCGCCAAAATTAAAACGCGGCTTCTTCGTGATTAAATTTACCACGCCCCCGGCCGCTACATTTCCGTAGAGCATTGCGTTACCACCTTTCAGTACTTCTACTCTCTCCAAGCCAGAAACCTCAGGAAACACACCACTGTTTACGCGCGCGCCATTTTTAAAAATATTGTCGTTTCCGAAATTAAAACCTCTACCTCCAAAACTGTCCTGTGAATTTCCCCTGGATGAAGTGGTGTACAAGCCGTTCACATTCTGAAGAACGTCTCCCAACTGCTTTGCCTGCTGCTGCTCGATGACCTCGTGGGTAACGATCGAAATAGGCTGTGGGTTTTCCATAACCGTTAAATTAGATTTCACAGTTAATGCCTTTGCTTTGTTTGGATTTCCGGTTTTATGAAGGTTAATGTCCTCGATTTCCTGAATTCTAATGGTATCACTAATAGCGTCGTAACTCATTTGAGCGCTTACTGACATGCTTACTAACAACAATCCGAGCGACAATATCTGCTTTTTCATCTACAAGTTTTTATTTAGAATGAATTAAAATAACGATGCAAATGTAAAAAAGCAGATTGTTTTCACAAAATATATTTTGATAATTCTAAATAAACTTTGAACCGGATGTATAAATTATTGAAAATGAGAGAATTTAATTAAAACTGACTCTTATCAGCTCTCTTCATAAATAGGAATCCAGCGGCAATAAATAGGATATTGACGAGGAAATACAGCATTCCGTTTGGCGCTGTTGCAGTACCAAAAAGCACTACAACAATACCGAGAATCGCAACAACCGCCATCAAAAGCTTGAAAACCGGCTTACCGGAAAAGACATTCTTCCTGAACAGTCTGAACAATCCAAGAAATAACGCCCCATTTACCAGATAAATAAACACGATAGGAATCGCGGAAAGATCGAAATTACTTGCCGTAAAATAAGGATGTGTACCAGTAATATAATAAATGAGCAGATAAAAAATAATCAGTCCCAGCCCCAGAAATGCACTGTTTACCGGCATTTTGGTTTTGGAATCAATAGCATGCAGATTCAGAAATTTTCTGGATTTCTCGAGATTAGCAAACTGATATGGGACGCGGATCGTCGCGAGCAACAAACCGTTCGATGTTCCCAATACCGATATTATAATAAACAACTGCATCAATAACGCTCCGGAATCTGAAGCAATTTTGCGCGAAAATTCTGTGATATAAGTATCTTTAAGCTGGATAATTTCGTCGCCACTCATTCTGAACACAATTCCCATATAATAAGAAATATAAATCAGCATAACCGCGATAGTTCCTATAATCAGTGCTTTGGGAAGATTCTTGCTTGAATTTTTTATCTCACCAGAAATCTGCGTGGCAATATACCAGCCGTCAAAAGCAAAGGAAATCGGGATAAAACTTGCGGCAATAAGCAACATCAAAGATTGATTTTCCTTCACATTTTTCGCAGCATAAGCAAAGGTGTTTGCTTCATTTACATCGCCTTTCACTAAACTCAAAATTCCCATTGAGGCAATAAAGATCAGCGGTAACACTTTCAGCACGGTGGTAAACTGCTGAAAAATTCCGCTGCTTTTGGGCCGGAAAATATTGAAAACAAAAAAGATAAGAAGATTTACAAAACCAATCAGCGCAAAATGAAGTGTGGTAGGCTCAAAATTTAAAAATTCTGCACAGAGGTGCGCAATATAAATCCCGGAAACCGTAAAAAGAACCGCTGTAAGAAGAGGATAAAACAAGCTGAGATACATCCAGCCGACAAAGTAAGCCGCTTTTTCACCGAACCTGTAGTTTACATAATTCAAGATCCCGCCGTCTTTCGGGAGCAATTCGGCGTAATTTGCCATAGAAATCGCTCCAAAAATAACGCTTACCCCAACGATGATGAAACCGAGAAGCCCAGCCAGAATATTTCCCTGCGTGGACAGAAGAATATCATCAACTTTAAAGAAAATTCCGGAACCGATTACCTGGCCGATTACCATCGAGATTGCCGTGAATAAGCCGTATTTCGCTTCGAGTTGCTGCTCCTTTTCCATTAGTTTTCAAAATTAATTTCGGAAATATAATTCTATAATGAGTAAAAATTGAAATTTAATTTTAATCCTGAAGTTCCAGCCATCGCATTTCCAGCTCTTCCATTTTCTCAGAAATCTTTTCCAATTCCGCCGAAAAGGCAGAAATCCTTTCATAATCAGTTTCGTTGTTGAGTTTTTCAAGGATTTCGGAACGCTGCTTCTCTAATTTTGGGATCTCTTTATCAACCATTTCAAGTTCGCGCTGTTCCTTGAAAGAGAGTTTTCTTTTCTGCGGTGAAGAATTCTCGGATTTACTTATCTGTACAGGGTCTGCTTTTTTAGGCACATCTTTTACTTCCACATCAGGTTTTTTACTCTGTTCCTGACTTTTAGCATCGCGATATTCCGAAAAATTCCCGACAAAATCCTTAATCACACCTTCGCCTTCAAAAGCAAGAACGTGATCAACAATTCTGTCCATAAAATATCTGTCGTGAGAAACAATAATTAAACTGCCCTGAAACTGGAGAAGAAAATTCTCCAACACTGTTAAAGTCGGCAAATCCAGATCGTTTGTAGGTTCATCGAAGATCAGAAAATTAGGGTTTTGGTAGAGCACATACATCAAATGAAGTCTTCTTTTTTCACCGCCTGAAAGTTTGGAGATGGGCGAATACTGTGTTTGATCATCAAAAAGAAACAGCTTTAAAAACTGCGATGCCGAAATGGTTCTTCCGTTTGCCAGCGGAAAATTTTCACCGATTTCCTTGATGAAATCGATTACTCTTTCCTCTTCTTTGTACTGCAGGCCTTTCTGTGAAAAATAACCGAATTTAATGGTTTCTCCGGTTTCGATCGAACCGTTGTCATAAGGCTCAAATCCCTGAATGATGTTTAAAAGCGTAGATTTTCCGGCTCCGTTTTTACCTACGATTCCAACTTTTTCACCACGCTGAAATTGATAACTGAAATTTTTCAGCAGCAATTTGTCACCAAAACTTTTATCAATGTTTTTGAGCTCCAGAATCTTATTACCCAAGCGTTTCATTTCAAAATCGAGTTCAAGCTTCTCCTTTTTAGTATTGGTTTTGGCAACTTTCTCGGTTTCGTAAAAATCTCCGATTCTTGATTTGGATTTTGTTGTACGTGCTTTTGGTTGGCGACGCATCCACTCCAGTTCTTTTCGGTAAAGGTTTTGAGCCTTATCGATGGTTGAATTAAGGTTGTCTTCGCGGATAATCTTATTCTCAAGGTAAGTGGCATAACTCCCGTTGTGAAGGTAGAGATTCTGATCTTCCATTTCCCAGATAATATCGCAAACCGCATCAAGAAAGTAACGGTCGTGCGTTACAAGAAGCAGCGTTACCATTGCTTTTGAAAGGTAATTTTCGAGCCATTCAACCATATCAACATCGAGGTGATTGGTTGGCTCATCCATAATCAGCAAGGTGTGGCGGTGCTGAGCGCGGGTTTCTACGAGCAGTTTTGCGAGCGCAACCCTTTTGATCTGACCTCCGGAAAGCGTTTTCATCTTCGCCTGTAAATCTGTAATTTTCAGTTGAGTAAGAATCTGACTCATTTCATTTTCGAGATCCCAGGCTTCATGAATTTCCATTTCATTTAACGCTTTATCCATATCATCTGGATTCTCTGTGAGAAGCGCATGATGATAATTTTTTAAAGCCATAATGGGTGCGGAATCCAAGGTCATCATAAATTCCTCTACGTTCAGGTCACCTTCAAAGTCTATTTCCTGGTCGAACAAAACCACCTGAATATCTTTATTAATCACAACATTTCCGGAATCAGCGATTTCTTTACCCATTAAAATTTTAAGTAAAGTCGATTTCCCGGAACCGTTTTTGGCTACGATCGCAATTTTGTCGCCTTCATTTACATTAAAGGAGATGTCTTTAAACAAGTCTTTTAGACCATAAGATTTGGTAAGATTTTCGGCGGAAACGTAATTCATTTTTTCTGTAGCTGTATTAATAATTGCAAGCTGCGAAAGTACTGAATTTTGAGCAGAACTTTATACCAATAGATAAAGGCAACAACACTGCTGCCTCTAAACCAAAATACACAACCTGAATTAATTTCAATTTATTTTCCGACAACGGTTCCGGTCACGTCATACCCTCTCGGACAACCGGTTCTGCCTTTCGAAAAAGGAAAGCAGCCTGGGTGATTAATCTAAGGTCAGCCGTTTCAGCGACCATAAACTTCCGTTATAAACATTGACGTCTACTTTGGTATTGATGCCGTAAACAATTCCCTTTTCGGTGAATTGCCATATTTGCCAGGGATCATCCGGGGAGGGAACCAAAACATCATTGTAGTTTGCAAGCCACAACGGATAATCATCAAATTCTCCCCTGAGGAAATCTTTATAGTAATGGTAATAAGAATAAATAATGGGCTTCTCGCCGTATTTTTCTTCTATAATTCTACACCATATTTTTAAATCTTCAATCAGTTTTTCGTTCGATTTTCTCCTGGGAATCTTTTCAATATCCAAAATGGGCGGTAGATCGCCTTCCTCGAGATGCACATTTTCCAGAAAATTATTGGCCTGTCGAACAGGATCCTCATCTGCCCGATAAAAATGATAAGCCCCACGCACAAGATTGTGTTTTTTGGCAAGATCCCAGAATTCATCAAAATGCCTGTCGGCACTTCGGTTCCCCATCGTGGCGCGTAATACTACAAATTCTATCGGAATGGCGCGGTTTCCGATACTTAAACTGTCCCATCTTATATCTTCTTTTCTCTGATAGTGAGACATATCAATCCCGAAAGTTTTATCAGCATATTGCCCAACAATCCGGTTAATCCGCTGTTCTTCGAATTCGGTATTTGAAAGTTCTTTATGCTCGAATTTATTGAAATACATCGCATAATAAAACGCGATTTTCTGTTTCAGATAAAAGCCTGTTCCCAGCATTGCAAGCGCCAATATCAGGAGTAAAATTTCACGCCGCAAAAGGAAATGCCTTCTGCGCTTATGGTGAACTTTTTTGGTAATTTTTCTTTTGGTACTTTTACTGGGCATCTCTGCAAAAATAGTATATAAACATAAAAAAATCGCACCTGAAGCACGATTTAATATTTCGCTAAATATGTTATTATTTAATACCCATCTACAGCGTTTTCATCGGAAACTAAAGATTTTGCAGAAGAAGTTCCAATTCTTTTAACTCCCATTTCGATCATTTTCTCTGCATCCGCAGGAGTTTTTACGCCTCCAGCAGCTTTCACAGAGAGATTCCCGGCGTTATCGAGCATTAATTTAATTCCTTCGAAAGTGGCTCCGTTTGGCTTTCCGTTTTCTGTGGGATAAAATCCTGTGGATGATTTTACGAAAATATTTTTTAAATCTTCCGCAGCAAAATTTTGTTCCGCCCAGGTTCTCATTTTCTGAGTTATAGCAACGATTTGATCATCGGTAAGTGCAGCAATTTCAATAATCCATTTTACAACTTTATTATTTTCAAGTGCCAGCTTTGTCCCTTCAACAAATTCGTTCTTCACCAAATCGATATTTCCGGCTTTGAATGCTTCATAATTGATTACATAATCCAATTCGTCAACACCATCGGCGATCGCTTTCTCAGCTTCAGCAAGTTTGGACTGTGTATCCGCTGTACCTTCATGAAAACCAATCACAGTTCCAACTTTTACAGCTGAACTCTTCGAATTTAGGTAGTTTTTAATTTCCTTAACGTAATCCGGCCGGATCATTACTTCAAAGAAATTATTTTCAATTGCTTCATCAGTAAGCTCGTAGACTTTCTTTAAAGTTTCTTCTTCCGATAGGCCTGATTGTTTAGGCGTTTTAAGATAGGTAGAATCTAGATATTTGGAAATTTCCATTTTAATTATACTTTCAATTGTCGGTTAATACTCTGCTCCAAAGATATGAAAGTTTCGGTTCTGGTTACGCCTTTAAGTTTCTGAAGTTTATTGAGAATTTCCATCAAATGGTCATTGTCTCTGCAAAGTACCTTCAAAAAAATGGTATAATTACCAGTTGTATAATGTGCTTCTACCACTTCATTTACCTCTTTCAATGCTTTTACGGCGTCATGATAATAACTTGGCTGATCAAGAAACACACCGATATATGAAACTACTTTGTAACCGATTTTTCTGGGATTAAGAAAAGAGATCGAGTTCTCAATAACTCCTGCCTGCTCCAGTTTTTTAATTCTTTGGTGAACTGCAGTTGTTGAAATCCCGACGTTTTTCGAGATGTGAGCCAATGAGGTTTTGGCATTATCCATCAACATATAAATAATTTCCTTATCTACAGAATCGAGGTGATAACTTGAATTTATTGCGCTTTTCATATGATATATTTCTGTTCTTATTTATATATTAACTGTGAATTCAGTCATCACAGGGAAATGGTCACTGTAGCCGCCTAAATAGCGCGTGCCTGCGTAGGTCCTGAATGGCCGGCCGGCAAATTTCCTGTCCCAGCTGCTTAATTTAGGATGATTAAAGACTTTCGCTGACGTAAAATGTAGCGGGAAAGAGGTGTCAAAGAACTGTTTTGACAAAATAATTTGGTCAAAAAGCAAGCCACTTTTATAATGGAAAGTGGAATAGGTCTTATTCTGAAAGAGCTCAAAAAAGGGGTCTATGAGAATTTTATCAGATTGATTATCATAAAGAAGATTTTTTACATTTTCATCATCTGGATTTTCATTGAAGTCCCCACAGATAATTACTGCTTCATTCTGTTCAGAATTTATATTGATCACTTTCTCCCGAATATCTTTCAGGATAAATTCGCGTTTGGGACGATTGATATTTCTTTCTCTTTTAGAAGGAAGATGCAGTACAAATACATTGAGCAACTGCCCCGCATACCGAAATTTACACCATAACACATCTCTTGTCGTGTCGTAGTTTGCAGGATTATTGTCTTCGATCTCAAAAAAATAAGTAATCGGCTCTGATGATACAAGCTGTGCTTTATTTTTATCATAAATAAGCGCTACATCAACTCCTCGCTCATCCATGGAATCATAGTGTACCACTCCATATTCCGAATTAAATGGCGCCATGGCAGCCAACTCATCCAACGGAGCCTGCCCCTGGATTTCGGAAAAACCAATGAACATGGGCAAAGTCTCTTCAGCCTCCTGAATTAACTGAAAAACCTGCGCAATTTTCAGGAGTTTGTTTTTGTACCTTTTTTCGTCCCAGTTTCTTAAGCCTGATAATGTGGGATCTAAGCGATGAACTGACGGCGGGTCGGGAGAAAATAAATTCTCCACGTTATAAAATGCAATAAGTTCTTTCAGTTCATGTACCATCAGCAAAATCTATCAGTCTATTTTTTCAGAATTGTAAATTTATAAAAAATATTGATTATGGCTGATTTATTCTAAAAGATCGGGTCTTTTTTCCAGCGTGATTTTAACCGACTCCTCGTGAAGCCAATCCTGAATTTTTTTCAGATTGCCGCTGAGCAATACATCAGGTACTTTCAAACCTTTATATTCAGAAGGTCTGGTATATATTGGAGGCGAGAGAAGATTATCCTGAAAACTGTCGGTAAGGGCACTTTGTTCGTCATTTAAAACACCTGGAAGCAGCCTGATTACGGAATCTGCCAAAACACACGCAGCTAACTCACCGCCCGTAAGGACATAGTCACCAATTGAAATTTCCTTTGTAATGTGAAGTTCGCGGACTCGTTGGTCAATACCCTTGTAATGACCGCATAAAAAAATAAAATTCTGTTTGGTGGAAAAGGTATTGGCAATTTTCTGAGTAAGCGTTTCTCCATCAGGGGTAAGATAAATTACCTCATCATAGTCTCTCTGCGCTTTCAACTGAGAAATACACTGATCCAATGGCTCAATCATCATCACCATCCCGGCACTTCCACCGTATGGCGCATCATCGATCTGACGGTGCTTTCCTAGTCCGAATTCGCGGAGATGATGAAAATGAACTTCAGCTAAACCTTTATCAACTGCTCTTTTCAGGATAGACGTTTTGAACGGGCTCTCCATAAGCTCCGGCAACACACTTATAATATCAATTCTCATTGTTCGGTATCGTTCTTTTTGTTGGGGATAATAATCAATCGCAGGGAAGAGTCTTTATTGACATAACTCCACATCCAGTTGAAAAAAACGGCAATTTTGTTTCTTACCGAGAGAATCAGCATTAAATGAAGGAACATCCAGAAATACCACGCCAGAAAACCCTGGAACTTAAAATTCGGCAAATCAACAACTGCTCTATGCTTCCCTATCGTTGCCATGCTTCCCTGATCATTGTATTCATACTTCTGCCACTCGCTCTCAGATTTCCTTAAAAAATTTCTTCCGAGATTTTTACCCTGATTGATGGCGACATTTGCCACCTGAGGATGTGCCTGCGGATATTTGGGAGTTTCCATGTAAGCAATGTCGCCGATTGCGTAAATATTTTCATACCCTATGATGCGGTTGAAACGGTCGGTTTTATAACGGTTTCTTATCATAATTTCCGGCGCAAGACCGTCGATAATATTTCCGGTTACTCCGGCTGCCCAAATGACGTTATTCGATGGAATTGTTTTACCGCTTTTCATATACACCCTGTCGCCGTCGTAATCGGTTACAAATTCATCGCTCATGAAACGGACTCCAAGTTCTTTCAGATATTTTTCTGACATTTTCTGAGAATCTTCGCTCATCACACTAAGCGGCGTCAGCGTAGAACTTACCAGAATAATATTAAGATTCTCGAAATTCATGTTAGGATAATCTCGGGGTAGGATATCTTTCTTCATTTCCGCGAAAGCACCTGCGAGTTCTACACCGGTTGGTCCGCTTCCTACGATTACAATATTCCAGTTTCCGTCATCGCTCCGTTTTCTTTCTATTATAAGTCTCTCAAAAGTAAGAAGGACATGGTTTCGGATGGCAATAGCTTCCTGGGTATTTTTCATCCCAAAGGTCAGGCCTTCCATCTTACTGTTCCCGAAAAAATTAGTTTTACATCCAGTGGCAATGACTAATTTATCATAAGTAAATTCTGCATCTTCAGTAATAATTTTATTCTGCTCGGGCAAAATCTTCTGTACGTCGGTCATCCGGTACTGTATATTTCTGGAACGCTGAAAAATCTTACGGAAAGGAAAGGAGATATTACTGGGTTCAATTCGGCCGCAGGCAACCTGATAAAACAGCGGCTGAAACATGTGATGGTTCACTCTATCGATTACAATGACCTTCTTTCTCTTGTTGTTAAGAGACTTGGCCAACTGCAAGCCCGCAAATCCACCACCGATGATCACTATTTTTTCGCGTGTTTCCATTTGAGCAAAATTAGGGATTTTTTTACAGTTACATTTCAGGAAGCAATTTTCAGAAATCAAAAAAAATCCTGAAAATAATTCAGGATTTAATTTATTGTTTAACGATTTGGGTCACTTTCTGTGTATTGTCACTCATCGTGTAACGCATCAAGTATTTGCCCGGCCTTAACCTGTCAAGTCTTATTTCGGCTGAGTTCTTATTTAAAGTATATTCTGCCACCTGCATTCCAAGAATTGAATAAAAGGTAACAGATTTAATATTTACAAAGGAATCTTTTGATTTTACAACGATAAAATCTCTCGCAGGATTAGGATAAGCGACGATCACCGCATCCTCAGTTTTTTGAGATGCTGAAATCGGCTCTCTTACCACAGATTGAGCGGAAACTTTTTCCGATAAAACTGTTAAACTGCCGATAAATATGATTGAAAATAATAATTTTTTCACCTTATAGAACTTTATATTTATAAATATCCTCACAAATGTAAGAAATTGAATTTTATTTGCAATAGTTTTTTTGTAAAACTATAATTAAATTTGCATCAGTAAATTCAAATACTATTCCAAAATGATTATATACTCTAGAAACCGACGATTACGCACGAACCCGTCAATCCGGGCATTGGTTCAGGAAACTGTTTTAACCACGAACGACTTGGTGATGCCCATATTTGTAATGGAAGGCACAAATACCCAGGAGACTATCTCTTCAATGCCGGGAATCTTCCGCAGAACACTTGATCTTACAGTCAAGGAATGCCAGGAATTATACAGCATGGGAGTTAAAGCGGTGAATCTTTACATGAAAGTTTCAGAAAATTTAAAAGACAATAAAGGTACCGAGTCCTGGAATAAAAACGGCTTGATGCAGAATACCATTAAAGCTATTAAAGACGCTGTTCCAGGAATGATTGTAATGCCGGATGTTGCTTTGGATCCCTACTCGATCTATGGACACGACGGAATCATCACCAACGGAAAAGTTGATAATGACGCAACGAATGACGCGCTGGTAAAAATGTCGGTTTCACTTGCAGAAGCGGGAGCAGACATTTTGGCACCTAGCGACATGATGGACGGAAGAGTTGCAGCAATAAGAACAAGTCTGGAAGAAAGCGGCTTTACAGATGTAGGAATCTTAAGTTACGCAGCGAAATACGCCAGTTCGTTTTATGGCCCATTCCGAAGCGCTTTAGACTCTGCACCTAAAGAAAATGCAGATATACCGAGGGACAAGAAAACTTACCAGATGGATTTTCATAATTCCCGGGAAGCAATGGACGAAGTGATGAAGGATGTTGCCGAAGGAGCCGATATCATCATGATCAAACCCGGAATGCCATATCTTGATATTGTTGCAAAAGTTCGCGAAGCAATCGATTTACCAATAGCGGTTTATAACGTGAGTGGTGAATACGCGATGTTGAAAGCTGCTGCACAAAACGGCTGGCTGGATAATGACAAAGCGATTATGGAAAGTTTAACCTGCATCAAGAGAGCGGGTGCTGACATGATTTTCACCTACGCAGCGAAAGAAGCGGCAGTTTTACTTAATCAGTAAACTCAATCAGTTTATTGACGCTCGCTTCGCTCGCGCCAACTTTTATAAAAAAATCTTTCAAAATTATTTGAAAGATTTTTTACTTTATACCTCAGTTAGAACCATGTTTTTCTGCCCTGTACATACGTGCGGTCGAACTGCTCGTCGCTCATGGTGAGGTAAATAATTCCTTCGATAAACGGAATTACGGTTGCGATTCCACAGGTTACAATATTCAGGACAATCTGTATGATTCCTTCATTGATGTAGCCCAAATAAAATTTATTAGCGCCAAAAGTGCCAAGTAAAATTCCTAAAAGTCCTGCCGCCAGTTTTTTTTCCGAACGGTAATTCGGATTACTGAAGTTTTGATTTTGGGATTCGGGATTATTGTAGCCGTAAGTTTCCATTGAATTTGTTTTATGATTAATTGTTTGGAAATCAGTCGCCCTGCCAAATAAAAAGTTACAGCTTAATTAAATATTTCCCATAAAAAATAAACCGTAACATTTCTGGTTTTCCTCTAAACCAAGAAATTCATCCAGATGCTTAATCATTCCGGGACTGCTCCAGTAGCAGCCTATGTTATGGGCAGTACAGGTAAGATACATATTCTGCACAGCCATTGCGGTAGCCGCAATTTCTTCCCAGTCGGGGAGCAATCCGCTGAAGTTGACGGAAATCGTAACGATAACATTGGCTTTGCCAGCCTTCTCAGTGATGCTTAGATATTTTTTTTCTAAAAACTGCTCGGGTAAAACCGTTGATTTATAGATTTCAGCCAATTTCTGACCCAATAACAGCTTCTCTTCATTTTTAAAAACTTTAAAACGCCATGGCTTCGTTCTCTTGTGATTTGGGGCAAATGTGGCGGAGTTCAAAATTTCATTCAAAACTTCCTGCTCTATGTCCGCGCCTGTATAATCTTTTGGAAAAATACTTTTTCTGCTTTCTATAATTTCCTTTAATACTTGTGATTTTTCCATTATATCTAAAATAATTATGTTAAGATTTACCCACTATATCACGTTTTCAATAGTTTGGGCGATGTTATTGAGAACAAAAGAATCTCCGGCTTTTTTACCGAAGAGAATCTTTGCCATAGGACTTTCCTCAGAAATCGCATAGAAACGGTCGCCTTCATAAAAAAACTCACCCAAAGAAACTGAAATATAGAATCTTGCTTTGTTTGTAAAAACCAATGATCCGACCGCGACCCGTTGCGTGGAGGTATTGAGAACTTTAGTCATATTTCTCTGCAGATCTTTCAGTGAAGCCAGCTGCTTCTGCATCTGATAGATTTCTTCCTGCATCTCCTCGCGGATCGAATCGTATTTCGGTGTCTTTTTGATTTCGCGGCTGGCTTCCAAAGTGAAATCCAGAAACTTTTCGAGTTTCTTGATTTTCCCGATGATAATATCGATAACGTGATTGCGTATATCACTTTTTAAAACCGTACTGCTTCGCATAAACTCCAATTTTTAATAAAGTTAAAAATTCTTTTGAATTCAAAATTGATGCTAACCGTTAAAAATGGAGAACTCTTTGAGTTGAGAAATTTTAAACCGGCGTCGAAAGTTTCTGGCGGACCGCTTCATATAGAATGGCTCCGCACGCTACAGAAACATTAAGAGACTGTGTTTTTCCTTCAATGGGAAGTTTAATTTTCTCGTCAGAATGATGCAGAACTTCTTTAGAAATTCCGGTTTCCTCATTTCCCATTACGATAGCGCAAGGCTGGGTAAAATCTACGTCATAAATAAGTTTCTGAGCTTTCTCTGTAGCCGCAAAAACCTGAATTCCCGACTGCTGCAGGAAATCTACGGTATGTGCCAGATTTTTTTCTTTACAGATTCTTACATTATAAATCGCCCCTGCGGAAGTTTTTATGGCATCTGAATTAATGGGCGCTGCGCCTTTTTCAGGTAAAACAATCGCATGAATACCCACACATTCTGCTGTACGGCAGATTGCACCGAAATTTCTAACATCAGTTAAACGGTCCAGAATTAATAAGAAAGGAGTTTTTCCCTCTTCGAAAAGTTGAGGCAGTACATCTTCAATCTTCTCAAAAGGCACATCGGAAATAAATGCAACAACCCCCTGATGATTTTTACGGGTAAAACGGTTGAGTTTTTCTACCGGAACATAATTCGGGCGGATGTTATTTTTGGATAAAAGAGTTTTGAGCTCGTGATAGATTTCGCCCTGCAAAGCATTCTGCAAAAATATCTTGTCAATTGTTTTTCCGGCTTCAATTGCTTCCATTACAGGCCGCAGACCAAAAATAAAGTCGTCTTTCATTATATTAAATGGTAAATGGATAAATAAAATTAATTATCTGTTGTTAAGTTTAAAAGTTTTCTCCAATAATCGCTCTTTTCTGCGCCATGGCGTAGCCGTAGTGCAGCGTTTCATGCATATTATTGAAGATAATGGCATCCTGAATATTTTTCAGATCCAAACCAAAACTGGTTGTATAAGGCGTGTAATCTGCAAAAAAGTCGGCATCATAATCCTTCATCAAAATTTTCGAGGTTTCCGTTAGCAGAAACGCCAGATCATCAACCTCCGATTGCTGTACATTCAGATTCGGAAGCGTGCCTTTTTTATAGGTTTCGATCCAGTATTTATCGATTCGGAAAGGGTTTCCGCTGAGATAGTAGCATAAAAGCTGCTGGGTAGCGACCGTGTGTGCGATATTCCAGTAAATATTATTGTTAAAACCGTCGGGAATCTGCATTAAATCTCTATGCGAAGTAATCCGTAAAATCTCCAGAAGATTCCTTCGGACTTGCCGGTGTGCCTGAAAATGATAATTCATTTGAGCAAATTTTAATCTTCAAAAATAGGTTAATTAACTGGAAAAGACAAAAATGCCAAAATAGGGAACTGCAGATTACCCTATAAAATTCATCCAATTCTAAAGGACGATTTTAAAGACAGCAGTAATTTCGACAAGTTGACTGAACTTTCCGCGTTTTCTTTAACAAAACTTTAACTCACTCTTGGCACTAATTGTGTTGACTGATGACGGTATTTATTAGAAATTTACACTTTAAATTTAAAAAAACACTATGTCAGAACTACATCAGGCCGAAGATATAAGACAACTCACCGAAAAAGTAAGGGAACAGAATTACTTTTTCACCCTTCTGAAACAGGAAATCAACAAAGCAATTATCGGACAGGAATATATGGTAGACCGCTTACTGATCGGTCTACTTGGTAATGGGCACGTGCTGTTGGAAGGTGTTCCGGGACTGGCCAAAACTTTGGCAATTAAAACATTGGCTGATGCTGTTCAGGGCGATTTTTCCCGTATCCAGTTTACACCTGATCTTTTGCCCGCAGATGTTGTTGGAACCATGATGTACAATATAAAAGATAACGATTTCACGATAAAACGCGGACCTATTTTTGCGAATTTTGTTTTGGCTGATGAGATTAACCGTGCTCCGTCGAAAGTACAGTCGGCGCTTTTGGAAGCGATGCAGGAAAAACAGGTAACCATCGGCGACGAAACCATGCCTTTACCAAAACCCTTCCTTGTGTTGGCAACCCAAAACCCGATTGATCAGGAGGGAACTTATTTATTACCAGAAGCGCAAAGCGACCGTTTTATGCTGAAATGCACCATCAGTTATCCGGATTTCGAGGATGAAAGAAAGATTATGAAGATGGTAGCTACAGCGCACCAACCGGAGATTAAGCCTGTGATATCGCTCCACAATATTATGGAAGCGAAAAATCTCATCAATCAGATTTATCTTGACGAGAAAATTGAAAAATATATCCTTGATATGGTATTTGCCACAAGATCACCTGAAAATTACGGATTGGCAGAACTTAAAAACTACATCAGTTTCGGTGCTTCTCCCAGAGCTTCCATTAACTTAGCAATCGCTTCGCGGGCAATGGCTTTCCTGAAAAACAGGGCGTTTGTACTTCCGGAAGATGTGAAGGAAATTGCAAAAGACATTCTGCGACACAGAATCGGGCTTAGTTTTGAAGCGGAAGCTGAAGAAATTACCGCCGATGAAATTGTTGACAGAATCTTAGGGAAAGTCCAGGCACCCTAATCCCAGTTATAAAATCCTAAGTTCACTTATAGCCCCGATTGAAGAGGCATCCTTTTGCGAAATGCAGTGAAGCAAAAGATACAGCGAAAAAGCGGGACCACAGGCCTGAGAAGAACAAATCTCTGGGCTACTGAAATAGAAAGCAATGCAGATTAAAGACATCATCAAAAAAGTAAAACAGATTGAGATTCGGACTAAAAAAAAGTCGGAAGCTACTTTAATGGGTCAATATCACAGCGCATTTAAAGGCCAGGGAATGACTTTTTCTGAAGTGCGGCCTTACCAGTTCGGCGACGAAATCCGCAGAATCGACTGGAATAAAACTGCGCGGTTTCGCGAACCTTTCGTGAAGGTGATGGAAGAAGAGCGCGAACTTACGCTGATGCTTTTGGTGGATATTTCAGCATCAATGGATTACGGTACCAAAACCCAGCTTAAACGTGAATTTGTCGCAGAAATAGCCGCAAGTTTAGGATTTTCAGCCGCGGGAAACAATGATAAAGTCGGACTTATTTTATTTGCCGACAAAGTTTATAAAGTTATTCCGCCGCAAAAAGGCAGAAAACATATTTTAGCGATTATCAGTAATATTTTAACGGCAGATTATGTTCCGTCGGAATCAAAAATCGACGGTGCACTGCAATATATGATGAACATTTTCAAGAAAAAATCGCTTGTTTTTATGTTTTCGGATTTTGAAGATGAATACGATCTGAAGATTTTGCGAGTGGCAGCCAGAAAACATCAGCTTTTGGGAATGCGGATTTATGATGATAAAGACAGTGAAATCCCCGATATCGGTTATTCGCTTTTTCAGGATTCCGAAACTGGCAGACAGATATGGGCAAACACTTCGAGCGCAAGATGGCGTTATGAATTCGCCGAAAAACAAAAACAGAAAGTACGCGCCGTAACCGATGATTTCGAAAATTCTTCCGCCAATTTCATGAATATTAATACTGGTGAAGATTATTCGAAATTCCTTTATCAGTATTTCCGGAAAAGATAAATTTCGGCTACGAAGCATATTAAAACAGATATTACATTTTGAAAAAAATATTATTTCTCATATTCTCTTTACTCAATATTTTTGCGTTTTCGCAGACATTGGGTTCCCGTCTCGAAAAAAAAACTCTGGCTCTTGGCGAGGTGGTAACCTTCCGGGTAAGCATTTCTGATCTTGGCGGGAAAGATGTTTTATCCTCACCGAAAAACGAATTGTTACCATTTCATTTCGAAGAGATTAAAGACAGTATCAACAAAAGACCGGATTACTATGAAAGAGTAATTGAATTCGCTATTTTCGAAGAAGGTAAATACACGATTCCTGCGCTCGATTTTAATATTGGAGGGCAGCTTTTCCATACTATTCCCTACGAAGTTGAAGTCATCAACACCGCTCAGAAGGGTGATGAAATTAATGACATCATGAAAAACAAAGAGGTAAAACTTGATGTTAAAGATTATTGGGAACTTTACAAATGGTATATTTTGGGTCTCCTGATTTTACTGGCGCTAATTTTCATCATCTACTATTTGGTGAGATATGCCAAACGCAGAAAAAATTCGCCGGCGGTGATGACGAACCAAACGCTGAAAGATCTTGAAAATTTGAAGAAGAAAAAATTTATTGAAAATGGGGATTACCGTTCTTTCTATGTGGAACTGATCGATATTTCCAGGAATTTCATTACCAAACAGTATAAAATTCCGGCAGATGTATTGCTGACCGATGATCTCATAGACGTCATGAAACTCAACAATACCATTTCCCCGGAAAATGAAAAAATTGTCGAAAATATTTTTCTGCGCGGTGATCTGGTGAAGTTCGCAAAGACGTTCCCCGATCAGCCGACGATGGAAACGGATTTCAATGACATGAAAACTTTTGTGAAACGCTCTTCCAAAGATCTGGAAGCCGAGCAACTAAGAACAGGCGTGTAATGGCATTCGATTTACTCAATTTAGAATTTTACAGTCCGTGGTTTTTACTGCTGTTTGTCGTTTTTATTCCTTTAATCATTTTGGATTTGAGGAAAAAGAAACGAAGCGGCGTGCGCGTTCCGACCGTTAGAAATATGCAGGAGAATAAAGGGATTATTTTTGTTCTGTTCCTGCTGAAAATCTCCAAGTATATCATTCTTACTGCGTTGATCATTGCGATGGCGCGGCCCCGAACTTTCACAATTTCCCAGGACAACGATGACAGCAAAGGTATTGATATCATGCTTTCGGTGGATGTTTCGCTCAGCATGTTAGCAAAAGATCTGGAGCCTGACCGCCTTACGGCATTGAAGGAAATCGCCAAGAAATTTGTAGATAAAAGGCCTGGCGACCGAATTGGGCTGGTTACGTATTCCGGCGAGGCATTTACAAAAGTTCCAGTAACCTCCGACCATGCGGTTCTGCTTGAGGAACTTGAAAATCTGAATCCTTTGGAATTACAGCCCGGAACAGCAATTGGTGAAGGACTTTCCGTAGCGGTGAGTCATTTACGACATAGCAAATCGAAATCGAAAATCATCATTCTGATGACCGACGGAGTGAATACGATAGAAAATGCAATGCCCGCGCAGGTGGGTGCCCAACTTGCAAAAAGCAATGATATTAAAGTATATTCCATCGGTATCGGAACCAACGGTTATGCTTTAATGCCGACAGCAACAGATATTTTCGGAGATTTGGTTTTTAATGAGGCGGAAGTGAAGATTGATGAACCTGTTCTGCGCGAAATTGCGCAAACTACCGGTGGTAAATATTTCCGCGCGACATCTAACCAAAGTCTGGAGGAAGTTTACGAAGAAATTAACCAGCTCGAGAAAACGGAACTAAAATCTACCAAACTGTACAATTATCAGGAATATTTCAGAATATTTCTGTGGATTGCCCTGGGTGTTTTAATTTTGGACGCGCTGTTACGGTGGTTTTTTTATAAGTTTTTAAGCTGATGATGAATTTTATATGAATTGGTATTTAGGAAATAACTGGTATTTACTTTTGCTGTTGCTGCTACCGCTGCTGGGGATTATTATTGCCGGATACATAAAGTGGAAAAACCGCAAGAAAACTGTTTTCGCTGAAGCAAGATTTCAGGAAGAACTCTTCGAGAAGAAAAGCGGATTTTCCAGATTTTTTCCTGTTTTATATTTAATTGCTACCCTCTTCCTGATCCTTTCCATCGTAGATTTACTGAGTGGTTCCGAAGAAGTGAAAACCAAGCAGAAAATGAATAATGTTATTTTTCTTCTTGATGTTTCCAACTCGATGAATGCCCAAGATGTGGAACAAAACCGTCTGACCCAAGCCAAAAACATCATCATCAATACCATGTTTAAGATGAAGAATGACAAGGTAGGGATCGTGGTTTTCGCCGGCGAAGCTTCGTCAATTATGCCTTTGACAACAGATTTTACGGCAGCAGAGACTTACGTGGGTGGTGTTGAAACCAGCATCGTAAAAATTCAGGGA
Source organism: Chryseobacterium sp. HSC-36S06 (assembly GCF_024171485.1). Lineage (GTDB taxonomy): Bacteria > Bacteroidota > Bacteroidia > Flavobacteriales > Weeksellaceae > Kaistella. The sequence goes on along the minus strand of NZ_JALJZX010000001.1, from coordinate 939,976 downwards.
ACCGATTTTTTAAATGGCATGAAAACCACTGCAGATAAATTTAAAAACATTGCAAAAGGTTCCCGTAAAGTCGTTTTAATAAGTGATGGAGAAGATAATGAAGGTAACGAAAAAGCAGCCATAAAGTTGGCAAACCGTGAGGGAATTCATGTTGTATCGGTTGGAATTGGTACCGAAGAAGGTGCTCCGATTCCTGAATATGTTTTCGGACAGCTCATGGGTTACAAAACTGATTTGACAGGGCAAACCGTAATTTCTAAAAGGCAGTTGAACGCCCTTAAAAACATCGCCGAAGAAACCGGAGGTTCTTATGTGGATGGAAATAATCTGGATGGTGCCACCTCACAAATTATTGATGCACTTTCCAAAACTTCATCTTCATCCGAAACTATTGTAAAATCTCAAAATGCGATTCATTATTACCAATATTTTTTAGGCATTTCAATACTATTTTTTCTTATTATCTTTTTCACGAATCCCAAAAGAGAGTTCAATATTTAACTAACAATCAGCTAATTCGGTGTATTTTTAACCGAAATTTAACAGAAACAGGCGCACAACTTAACATTTAAAGGGATAATTTTGCAGTAATGAATCGCAGTTTACTTTATACATTTATATTTTTGATCTTTAGCACGTCCACTTTCTCCGCGCAGAAAAGTTACAACACCCTTATTTTTGAAGGTAATAAAGATTTTGAGAAGAAGAATTATGAATCTTCCTCTTCTAAATATATGGAGGCAATAAAAGTTAACGAAAAAGATTTCACCGCGCATTACAATTTGGGAAATTCGCTGTACAAAAGAAAGATGTATGCTGAAGCGACGGCAGAATATGAGAAAGCAGAAAAATTATCTGCTTCGATTCCTGATAAAGCAGCAGCACTCTATAATTTAGGAAACGCCCATATGCAGACTAATAATTCAAAAAAAGCTGCGGAACTATATAAACAGGCCTTGAAACAGGATCCTTATAATGAGACCATCCGTAAGAATTATGAGATCGCAATGCTGAAAGAAAAAGAAAAAGAGGAAGAGAAAAAGCAGAAAAACAATTCCGGAGGTGGTGGCGGAAACGACGAAAATCAGGAAAAAAACCAGGGTCAGGAAAAAGGTGACACACCGCAAAGCCAGGCAGGAAAAGGGCAGCAAAACAAAGGTGAAGGTGAAGGCGACGACCCCAATAAAAATAAAAACAGTAACTCAGGCAAAATGCCAAAAGACCTGGAAAACTCAATACTTAACCGTGTAGAAAACAAAGAAAGGGAAACCGCGAAACGGATCCTAAACAAAAATTCCTATTCGATGCCTCAGAGCAACGAAAAGGATTGGTAATGAAAAATCGAATTCCATACATATTATTTCTATTTTCAGCCGTATTAACTTACGGTCAGGTAACCTTAGCCATTTCTGAAGTAAAAGAGCAGAAGGTCAACCAACCCTTTAATCTTACTGTTTTACTTGAAATTGCCGGGGAAAATATGGAGCAGGAAACCCCGCTAAGAATGCCCGATACGTCTAAGTTCGATATCATAGGTACGGCTTCTGAACAGAATACCGTGGTTCTAGATCCTAAAAAAGGAAACGTACTGAACCAACTGGTTTACCAAATGGTGCTGAACCCAAAACAGGCCGGCAAGTTCAAGTTCGGATCTGTACTCGTGACTGTAAACGGCAAAATTTACAAAACTGAACCTTTCGAAATTAATGTAAGGGAAGGCGATAAAAAATCTTCAGTAGCCACAACCAATTTCTCAGATGATTTGTACCTCAACATGGAGATCAAGGATAAAACAGTCTATAAAAACGAACCCACTATCGCAGTTCTGCGGGCATATAGCCGCGATTACGATAATTTCAGAAAGGTTAATAACATCCAATATCCGCAGCATAGAAATATCAGAATAAAGCCTGTCAGCTTTGCCAAATCAGAAATTGAATCCCACTCAGGAATAGCTTCTCAGATCATTGCTGTATTTATGATTTTCCCTTCAGAAACAGGTAATATAGAGGTTCCTCCGATTTCTGCCTCACTAGGCCGGGCGCCAAAAGCTGAAAAAATATCATCCAATAAGGTCAGGCTGAACGTCCAGAAACTTCCCGAGGGCATGCCTGTACATTTTAAAAATGCCGTGGGTAATTTCGATATTACAGTAGCCAATAAAAATCCCGGCGAAATACCACAGGTTGAAAAACCTGTAAATATTGCGGTACAGGTTTCCGGTTCGGGGAACTTCGGTACTCTTCATTTGCCAAAAATTCTGAATTCAGACGATTATGTTTTTTTTGCCCCAAAAATTTCAACCAAAACCAATGCGCGAAAAGACGGACTGATTGGTAATCTGGTAGCTGAATATGTGGTTATTCCCAAAAAGGCGGGGCCAATTACCGTAAGATTTGAAGATTTTGCCTACTTCAATCCGGAAGAAAAGAATTATGTGGATGCAGGCTCCAAATTTATTGTATTGGATGTGAAGACGCCTGAGCAGATTGCAGATGCAAAGTCAACACTTGAAAGAGTTAATGATTATACTAACAATGTTCTGGAAACGGTGAATACGCCGGTTCTTCAGACCCATAATTTAAAAGTAAAAGATAAAAGCACTATAAACTGGAAAATTGTTTTTGGTAATCTCGCATTAATGGGGGCACTACTTTCTCTATTTCTTGTGGTCAGAAAGAAAATGACAAACCGTACCTTAAAACCTGTTGTAGAATTGAAGCCTATCACAACAATTGCAGAAACTGAAGAGATACTCCGAACTCAATTAAGCGTTCAGTTTGATGACAGTATAGAATATTTAAAAAAATTAGCAGACAATAAAGATTACTCTAAACTGCTTTCCGTGTATGATGAATTGCACAGAGATACAAAAGAAATCATTGGTGTAAATACTGAATCAGATTTTAAAAAATTTCTGGAAAAACATAAAGGCCAGCGATTTGCAGATGATTACCGTGCGCTTTCCGAACAGATTCAGATGGAAAAATATGCTCCATTTCATACGGATGAGCACATTGATGAACTTTTAAAATCGGTGATCCGTTTATATTCCCAGATTAGGCAATAATCAATTATTTTTTATATTTTTGCGAAATTAATAATTTTAGAAATGCTTGACTCATTCTCTTTAAAAGAAACGCTTACTACCACTATGGTTCTTTTCGCCGTAATCGATATTGTGGGTTCCATTCCTATTATCGTAAGCTTAAAGCAGAAATTTGGGCATATTGAATCGGAAAAAGCTGCGATTGTTTCGGGTATTCTGATGATTTCCTTCCTTTTTATCGGGAATAAAATTCTGAAATTTATCGGAGTAGATGTAAATTCATTTGCGATTGCAGGGGCATTTGTGATCTTCATTATCGCTGTGGAAATGATTCTGGGCATTGAGATCCAGAAACATCAGGAAGCAAAATCCGCTTCTATTGTTCCCATCGCATTTCCGTTAATTGCCGGCGCCGGAACATTAACTACTACCCTGTCTCTACGTGCGGAATATCATGATATTAATATCATTTCAGGAATCATCCTCAATACAATTTTCGTATATTTGGTGCTGAAATCAGCGAACTGGATCGAAAGAAAACTGGGTGACGGAACTCTTCAGGTTTTACAGAAAGTTTTCGGAATTATTCTACTCGCAATTTCAATTAAACTGTTTACAGCCAACTTTGCACAGCTGTTCAGCACGTACGTTAAATTTTAAGACTTTACAAAATGCATGTTTTTTATAAAATATTCTTAGTGTTATTCGTAATTTTCATTGGCTTTAACCTTTATGCAATGGAATGGCAGCTTGGTTTCTGGCACGAAGAAAACGCTAAATTCATTTTATCAATGTCAGCTGCGGTTTTAGGAATTCTGGTGGTTTTCGTACTCCACACTTTAAGCAGATTCTCCGCAAAGAAATAATTTCGCGAAGTTCTAGAATTTCATCACGTCTTTCACTACACCGTTATTCTGGGTATGTTGTAAAAGTTCTTTTACAATAAATTCCTTGATCTTATCTTCTTCATTGTCCGCAGGAAAAAGCAGATGAACATTTGCACCCGCATCTAAGGTGAAAAAAAGCGGCAAACCTGTCTCTTTGCGGAAATCCCAGATTTTATTAATCACCTCCAGCGTACCGGTTTTCATCAGTATAAAAGCAGGCTCACTCATCATCATCATCGCGTGGAGGGTAAGCGCCTCATGTTCAACAAGTTTAATGAAGTTCTGAAGATCGCCGTTCTTCAGAATTACTTTTAAAGTTCTGAAACTTTCATGTGCTTCGCGGAATCTTCTTTCCGCGTAAGGATTGGTGTTCATTAAACCGTGACCTACCGTAGAACTTACAGATTTTGCGCCTTCATGAATCAGAAGAACCCAGTCATTGAAACTCTTAAAAACTTCGTGAATTTCATCATTCGGGTATTGCACAGCATAAAGATCAGAACTATCCTCAACTTCTTTTGTTGTTCCCCAGACTACCAAACCGGCGTACAGACTTCTGCATGCGCTTCCGCTGCCTAATCTGGCAAGAAAACTTGCCTTCCGCACTTTAAAATCACAATCCTGAATACCTGAAAAATTCTGCTCGAGCTCCATTAAGCACTTGGCGATCGCACCAAATCCCGACGCCGAACTTGCAATTCCGGAACTGTGAGGAAAAGTATTTTCGGTTCTGATGATGTATTTGCCTTTTAAAATCCAGGGAAGAAATTCCTCAATATTGCGGAAATACTTTTCGATTTTTTCGGCAAATTTCTTCTCCTCATTGCCGGAAAGAAAGGTTTGTACAGAAAATTTCCCATCCGCGACAAATTCCATCGACGTATTTGTTTTGCAGTTATTTAAGGTGTAACTGATGCTTGGGTTCGCGGGAATCTGGTTCTCATATTTTCCCCAGTATTTGATGAGTGCGATATTCGAAGGACAGCTCGCCGAAACCGTTTGGCTGGATATATTGAAGTTTTTATTTCCTGTAAAATCGTTCATTTTTTCTTATTAAGTTTGCGCTAAGCAGTGTACATCTTATCGATTAACGCTGCGTATTTCTGCATTACTACATTTCTCTTCACCTTTAATGTCGGCGTGATTTCTCCCGTATTGATTTCGAATTCCGCAGGCATCAATACAAATTTCTTCACTTTTTCGAAACCGGAAAGGCTTTTTTGAATTTCCTCGAGTTTTTCGCGGTAAAACTCTTTAATTTTTTCTGAATCAACAATTTCCTGCCAGTTGGTAAACGGGATATTCATTTTAGGAAGCTGCTCTTTCAGCGCTTCGAAATTAGGAATAATCAACGCTGTGACAAAAGGTTTATCTTCTGCCACAATCATTGCCTGGTTGATGTAATTATTGTTGGACAGTAAATTTTCAATAGGCTGAGGCGTGATATATTTTCCGTTAGCCGTCTTCATCAAATCCTTGATTCTGTCGGTAATATAAAGATTGCCTTTATCATCAAATTTACCGGCATCTCCTGTTTTAAACCATCCGTCTTCCGTGAAAACCTCAGCAGTTTCCTTCGGCAGTTTATAATATCCTTTCATAATTCCGCTTCCTTTTGCAAGAATTTCGTCGTTCTCACCGATTTTGAGCTGCGTATCGCCAAGCGGAATTCCCGCGCTTCCGTGTTCATATTTAGTAAACGGAAAAGCGGTTAAGGTAGCCGTAGTTTCAGTGAGTCCATAACCTACCGTCATGTGAACACCCAAAGCATCGAAAAACCTTGTTACTTCAGGAGAAACAGAGGCTCCTCCGCAAGGCATAAACCAAAGTTTTCCACCCATTTTTTTCTTGATTTTATTGAAAACCAGAAAATCAGCAATGTTATTTTTCAGTTTTAAATTAAAAGGAACTGACTTTTCCAGGCGTTTTAGATCAGCAACCTGGCTTCCTATCTCCATTGCCCAGTTGAATATTTTCTTTTTAGATTCCGAACCGTTCTGCACCATTTCGTTGACGCCTGCGTAGATTTTCTGGTAGAATCTTGGCACCGCGCACATCATCGTAGGTTTCACTTCGGTTAAGGCATGAGCAATGAGTTTCGTATTTTCGAGGAAATAAACCTTTGCCCCGCCGTAAAGCGATAGTAAAGTCCAGCTTCTTTCGAAAACGTGGGTAAGCGGAAGAAAAGCAAGTGAAGTTTCGTTTTCGAAATTTTTGAACTTAAAAAAATCGAAGTGTGCGTTGATACATTCGTGGAAATTGCGGTGTGTAAGCATTACTCCTTTCGGTACACCGGTGGTACCGGAAGTGTAGATAATGGTCGCAAGATCATCGTCTTCTTTTTGAACAATATCAAAATGTTCCTCAGCTTTTTTGATGAAATCTTCAAAATACATACTCCGGTCCTTTTTGATCCAGATCGATTTTTTGGCGACAATAATTTGCTGCAGCGTATTTTCTTTCTGAAGAATTTCGAAAGCGGCATCATACTGCTCCTGATTGCCGACTAAAATAATTTTCGCTTCAGAATCATTAATGATATATTCGGCCTGCGGGCCGTTGTTTGTAGAATAAATAGGTACAGTAACAGCGCCCAGAGAGAGAATCGCCAGATCGAAGGTGATCCATTCTGCCGAATTATCGGAGTATATTGCAACCCTGTCGTTTTCAGAAATTCCGGCTTCTTTCAGCGCATTGGCCGTCTTGAACACCATCCTGCGGAAATCGCGCCAGTGTATTTCTTTCCATACGTCTTTCTTTTTAAAACCTATTGCCGGTTTTATGGAGAACTTCTCTGCATTCGTGTTTAAAAATTCTGCGAAATTCATCTCTACTTTTTTAAGCTTTTTTTATCAGTTCTGTAATTTCCGAGGTGGAAATTTATGCTTTCGCTTACCGGGATGAACTTGAATCCCAGGGTTTCTACAATTTTATTATTACTTACGGTGCTGAAAGTGGTAACTGATTCTGTGTTAACTTTATCCACCATTCTTAAAGGTGAAAAAAGCCATCCAAAAAGAAAGTTCAAAACCCTTCCCACCATAAGCAATACCGATGGAATGATCTTCGGGGCGGCAAGTCCCAATTTTTGTCTTACATAAGAACCCACCTCGAAATAGCGTTTATTTTCAGAAATCAGGATAAACCGCTCACCGAAAATATTTTTATCCATAAGTTCTATGGATGTCCTGGCCACATCACGCACATCTACATAAGATGCTCCACCGGAAAAAGTATAAGGTCTCGCCAAATTTTCGAAAATCAGTCCGCTGCTTTGCGTCCAGTTTCCGCTGCCGATGATGATTCCGGGATTTACAATAACCGTATTTAATCCTTCTGCTGCGGCACGCCAAACTTCCATTTCAGAGAAATGTTTGGAAACCGCGTAGGCTGAATGATCTAATTTCAGGTTATAATCTGAACTCTCATCTGTTTCGCCTTTTTCGTTTACGCCATCAAGTACTGCAATTGAACTCACGAAACAGAATTTTTTAACCCCTGAGCCTTCACACGCAAAAAGCAGATTTTTAGTTCCCTCGATATTGGTGTGATACATTTTTCGCTGATCGGCCGGATGAAAACTAACTGTCGCTGCGCAGTGATACACTTCTTCGATTCCCTTCAGGGCATTTTGAAGTGAGAACATGTCATCGAAATCTACATCCACCCATTTAATCTTCTCAAAGAAACTTTCAGGACTGTCAGTATAGAATTTATAGGAATTCTTTACCTCCCCGATATTGCTTGATTTTCGTTTTGCGGCAACCACAGATTTACCCTGTTTCAACAACTGTAAAACGATAACCCGTCCGAGAATTCCTGTAGCGCCGGTAACTAGAATCATGCGTAAATTTTAGTCTATTCTGTTTTCTGAAAGAAAATCTTTCACTGCTTCGTTGAAATCCTTAGGATTTTCTGCCTGAACCCAATGTCCGGCATTGTCTATTTTTATAACGGAAGCCTGCGGGAATTGCTGCCTGATCTGAAATTCGTCCTGCGGTAAAATATAATTCGATTTTGCACCGGCAATAAACAGCGTCTCTCCGGAAAACACACCAAATTTTATTGCGTTCGAAACAAATTCACTGTATCTTTCCGAAAGGGTTTTCAGATTAAAACGCCAGGCCAGTTTTTTATCATCAGTCCAATATAAATTTTTTGCCAGAAACTGAATAACCGATTTCTCCGGAATATACTGCTGCAGGACTTCTTCAGCTTCCTGCCTTGTGGTTATTTTTTCAAAATCTACACTTTCCAGGGCTTTCAGAATCCCCTGGTGGTGCGGTGGGTATGCTTTTGGAGCAATATCTGCAACGATTAACTTCTGTACTTTAATGGGATATTTAATGGCAAACTGCATCACGGCTTTTCCGCCTAAAGAATGCCCGAGCAGATTCGCTTTTTCGATGTGATGGAATTCCATATAATGTGCGATATCGTGCGCCAAATCATCATGAGACATTTCTGCCGAATGGAAACTTTTACCGTGATTTCTTAAATCGATAAGGTGAACCGGAAAGAATTCGCCCATTTCTTTACCGAAACTTCCCCAGTTATCCAGCATCCCAAACAGGCCGTGAAAAACGAGAAGCGGAGTTCCCGGCTTATCCTGTCCGAAGATTTTCGCGTGTAGAATTTCCATCTATAAAAATTTAAGTTTCAAAATTAACATAATTTTCGGCGAAAAGCCAATAATTACTGAATATAAAAATCGGGCTAAAGCCCGATTCCCACTGATTTTACCATTTAGCCAATCTCTTCAGATAAGCCTGCACTGTGTTTTCGAGGCCCATATAGAGGGCTTCAGAAATCAAAGCGTGACCGATGGAAACTTCGAGCAGATTCGGAACCTGATCCGAAAAATACTTAAGGTTTTCCAGACTTAGGTCGTGTCCCGCGTTTATACCCAGACCATATTTTTCCGCCTCTTTCGCTGTGTCTACATACGGCTTTATGGCCTCTTCTTTATTTTGACTGTAATTTTTAGCATAAGCTTCTGTGTACAGTTCAATTCGGTCGGTACCGGTTTCGGCCGCGAATTTTACCATTTCCGGATTGGGATCGAGGAAGATTGAGGTTCGTATACCGGCATTTTTAAACTCTGAAATCACATTTTTTAAAAACCCCAGATGCATTTCGCAATCCCAGCCTGCGTTCGAAGTAATTGCATCTTCTGCATCCGGAACCAGTGTCACCTGCTCGGGCTTAATCTCAAGAACCATATCGATGAAAGGACGGTGCGGATTTCCTTCAATATTAAATTCGGTATGAACCAAAGGTTTCAGGTCATAGACATCTTTTTTGGTGATATGTCTTTCGTCCGGCCTTGGGTGAATTGTAATTCCCTGTGCTCCAAATTCCTGAAGTTTTACTGCTGCTTCCGTAACACTTGGAAGTTCTCCTCCGCGGGCGTTTCGGATCGTTGCAATTTTATTGATATTTACACTAAGTTTTGTCATTGTTATTGAATTTTTGCAAACTGTATCACTTCAAGGTCAAATTCCTTTGAAGCTACAAGAAGATGATCGAAAATATCGGCCTGAATCTCTTCGTAGTTGGCCCACTGGGAATCATTGGTAAAACAGTAAATCTCCAGCGGCATTCCCTGCGGAGTATTTTCGAGTTGACGAACCAGAATCGTTCCTTCCTGATCAATATGCTGGTTGTTTTTAAGATAATTGAAAACATACTCCCGAAAAACACCGATATTAGTAAGCTGTCTTCCGTTGATAAGCAGTTCGGGATTCTCGATGAGTTTTCTTTCCTGAAACATTTCCGATTTCTTAATTTCCAGATAGCTTTTAATTAAATTTACTTTAGATAATCGGCCAAGCGTTTCATCATCAAGAAATTTAAAGGAATTGATATTGAAAATAATGGATCGCTTGATTCTCCGCGTATTGCTTTCGGTCATCACCTGGATATTCTTGATTTCCGTCGTCAAAAAATCGTAAGTCGGAATCGTAGAAATTGTTTTATCAAAATTCTGAATTTTAGTCGTCAGAAGATCAATATCCTGAATATTTCCTTCCAGATTATATTTTGGGATTCCGATCCAGTCGCCGACTTTCAGATTTTTTGAAGTGGCAACATGAATTCCCGTCACAAATCCTAAAATTGTATCGCGGAACACAAGAACCAAAACTGCAGTAATCGCTCCCAAGCTTCCCAAAATTGTGGAACCGCTTATACCGAAAATAACACTGATTGCAATGACGGATGACACAAAGACTCCAAAAATCTTTACACTTTGAGAAACCGCATTCAGGGCAATGATATTATAATAATCCTGCTTAATGGTAAAGTAATTTCTGAAGGCGCTTAAACCACGGTAAAGCATTCCTGCCACGACGAAAACAATCACTAAACCAATAATCCTTTCTAAAAATATAAAACTTTTAGGATGTCGTCCATAAAAAAAAGAATCAACAGCAAAACTGGCAAATAAAACTGCAATAATATGAGCAAAAGAATTGGTGATTTTAGCTACATAAATTGATTTCATCACCGGATATTTATTGTTGTCGTACAACAATTTAAAAATACTGTTGATGATTACTTTAACCACTAAATCAACCAGATAAATTAGCCCAGCAAAAACCACGAATTTTGCCAGAATCTGGAAGAGTGTCGCCCAGTTACTTGAAACATTATTCTTGATAAAAAAATGAATAGTGTCGCTTATTGCCTGTAAAAAATTTTTGGTATTTGTAAGTTCGTCATTCATTACAGCAAAAATAAGAAATCCGATTGTGTTTATAGGATTAATGCGTATTTTTAACAAAATTTATCATTCATGGATACCACTTTAATTCAGCTCATCAGCATTGTATTACTCATTTTGGGAATTCTGGGAACTTTTATTCCGGTTTTACCCGGTTTGCTTCTGAGTCTTTGCGGACTGCTCATTTACAAATTCGGCACAGATGCACCGCTGGAAATGGTTTATATCTGGATTTTCGTATTCCTTACCGCGGTTTCGGTAGTTTTAAATTACGTAATTCCGGCAAGAACAAACCGCAAATATGGCGGAACACGTTGGGGAAGCGTAGGATCGGTAATAGGAACGCTGGCGGGAATGTTTTTTATTCCGGTTCCGTTTGGTTTTTTAATCGGGATGTTTCTGGGGGTTTTCATAGGAGAGTTGCTGCACGACGCTTCGGATAAAAAGAAAGCCTGGAATTCAACCAAAGGAGCTTTTATCGGATTTCTTTATGGCACAGGTTTCAACTTTATGGTGGGTCTGGCAATGTTTTTGGTCGTGTTATTCGACATTCTTTAAATTTAACATGATGATACACAGACTTATCCTCACTTCCTTTGGCATTTTAACTTTAGCGACCTGCCAAAACCCGAAAATTTCAGAAACTAATGCTGAACAGGAATCTGTAAAAACAGAAACTTTAGCGAATTCAACAGAACCAAAAGTTTTAGACGTGACCAAAAACCAAACTTCAGGTACAACAAAATCCAAATCGAACGGCGAACCCGAAATGTCGGTAGGCTTACCTCCGGATAAAGAAGCCGTGGAAACCGCAAAAAAAGAACAGCAAAATTCAACCATGAAAAACACCGCCGGCATCATTTATCTGAAGGAAGGCGAAAATAAGTTCCTGAAAGAATATAAGATGAATGTTACCTTCAAAAAAATGACTGAAGACAGCCGCTGTCCGAAAGACGTCAACTGCATCTGGGCCGGAGTTGCGACTGCAGAAGTAGAATTAATGGGTCTTTACACACGACCTGTAACCCTGAAACTGAGCACACTGAACGATGCAAAAAAAGGCTACACCAAATCTCAGGAATTTAACGGCTACACAATATCTTTAATGGAAGTTACTCCTGAAACTACTTCAGCTAAAGGATTCAAAGCACTTCAGGGAAGTTACCGGATTGGCCTTCAGTTTACCAAAGGAACTACCGGCGGCCAAACCCAAAAAAGCGGAACTACCACGAGATAGTTTCTGAATTTTTCGATTTTAGATAACTGTTGATTTTAGAAAAAGGCTTGCTTCCGTAGAATCCGCGGTACACTGAAAACGGCGATGGATGCGCAGATTTTATGATAAAATGTTTAGAGGAATCAATGAATTCCTCTTTTTTTTGTGCAAAAGCGCCCCATAAGACAAAAACCACATTTTCTTTTTGTTCAGAAATTTCGCTGATGATGAAATTGGTGAATTTTTCCCAACCCAAATCTTTGTGCGAGTTGGGCAAATGCGCCCTCACCGAAAGTGTGGCATTCAATAGTAAAACCCCCTGTTGTGCCCAGTCGTCGAGTTCCTTTTTCGTTCTTTCAACTCCTAAATCATCTTTCAGTTCTGTGAAAATATTTTTGAGTGAAGGCGGCGCTGTTACAGTTTCAGAAACCGAAAAGCAAAGACCGTTTGCCTGAAAATCATTGTGATAAGGATCCTGGCCGATAATCACCACTTTCACGTCATCAAAAGGCGTAAGTTCCAGTGCTCGGAAGATTTGCTCTTCTGGCGGAAAACATTTCCCTGCAGCATATTCTTCTTTCACTTTTTGCCAAAGATGTTCAAAATATTCGGTGTTTTTAATTGGGGCAAGTATTTCTGTCCACGTCATAAGGCATGAGTGATGAATGATGAGTGATTGGCGATGGTAACATTTATAATAAGTTCATCAAATATAAATAAATATTGCGTTCCCGAAAATCTCATTAAATTTGTTCCGTGCATATTACTAAAGATCAATTAGAAGAACTGGAGTTTCCCGAATTACTCGCGGAAATCGCTCCGTTTGCGTATTCCCCAAAAACCGCATATAAAATCACACAGCTCACACCTTTTTCCATTGATGAGGCAGAAGTTTCATTAAAAAAAGTTGCCGAATTCCTTTCGAGTTTCGAGAGCGGCAATGCGATTCCTTTCAACGAATATGAAGATATCGAGGAAGAACTGAAGCTGATGGTTATTGAAAATTTCAGGTTAGAGAACGCAGCTTTCATCAGAATAAAGAGTCTTACCGAGCAAATCGGAAGACTTCAGAAATTTTTTCCTGTGTACGGAGAACTGTTCCTGAATCTGAACAGCGACATCAGCAGCCTGGAATACCGAAAAGAAATCATCGACAAAATCGACAAGGTTTTCAACCGTTTTGCTGAAGTAAAAAGTGAAGCATCACCTGTTCTTAAAACCTTGAGAACAGCAATTTCCCACGCCCGAAAAGCCATCCAGGAAAACTTCAACCGTACTTTAACGGCGCTTTCCTCCACAGATTTTCTTGACGACATCCGCGAAAGTATCATTGATGACCAAAGGGTTTTAGCCGTAAAATCGGGCTATAAAAAAAGAGTTCCGGGAAGGGTTTTAGGCGTTTCAAAAACCGGATCGATTACCTACATTCAGCCCGAATCAGTGGTGAAACATCAGTTTAAACTCCGCGAAGACATTGAAGAGGAGAAAAAAGAAGTCGATAAAATTTTAAGAAAACTTACCGCTGAAATTGCAGAATTCCAGCCCCAGCTTTCAGACTACCAGACTTACATTTTCGATCTGGATTTAACAAGAGCGAAAGCTAAATTTGCTGAAAACATCGGAGGTATTTTACCCAAAATAAACCGTCACAAAACGCTTCGTCTGGTCAATGCGTATCATCCACTGCTACTGTTGAGAAACCGCGAAGAGAAAAAACAGATTTTCCCCCAGACTTTTACGTTAACCGAACACAACCGTATTTTGTGTATTTCCGGCCCGAACGCGGGTGGAAAATCCATCACTTTAAAAACGGTAGGATTACTTCAACTTATGATTCAAAGCGGAATTTTGGTGCCTGTTCATCCGAAATCCGAAATGTTTTTCTTTGGAAGTATCATGACCGACATCGGCGACAACCAGTCGATTGAGAATCATCTTTCCACCTATTCGTCGCGGCTGAAGAAAATGTCTGCTATCATTCGTGAATCTGACGAGAACACCTTATTGCTGATTGACGAGTTCGGTACCGGCTCTGATCCCGAACTCGGCGGCGCACTGGCGGAAAGTTTCCTTGAATTTTTCTATAAAAAGAAAAGCTTCGCTATCATTACGACACACTACACCAACATCAAACTGGTGATCGAGCAGCTTCCGAACGCGCAGAACGCGGCGATGCTTTTCGATGAGCATTCACTGGAGCCATTGTACAAACTTGAAGTCGGACAGGCCGGAAGTTCTTTCACATTTGAAGTCGCGCAGAAAAACAAGATTCCGGCTTTCATCATTAATTCTGCCAAGAAAAAGGTGGAGCACGATATCGTAAACCTCGATAAAACCATCGTAAAACTTCAACAGGAAAAATTTGAAGTTGAAAAGCTCAAAACCAATCTTACAGAACAGAAAGAATCGACCCAGAATAAAAAAGAAAACCTCGAAAAACTGAATGAGCAGCTTCAGCAGAAACTTTTCAATTTCCAGAAACTGTATGAAGAAGAGCACCGTAAACTGCAGTTCGGGAATAAGATCGAAGGTTTTATTGATTCCTATGTAAAAGGAAAATCGCGCAAGGATGTGGTGAAAGATTTTGTGAAGATTCTCGAACAGGAAAAATTCCGGAAGTTAGGCTCAGACAAAGATGAGACAAAGAAACTTCAGGTCGTCAAACGCAAAATTACCCAACAGCTGAAGAAAGTTGACGTTCAGGAAAAGATTGCGGAAACCAACGAGAAACTCGAAGATAAAAGAGTAAAGGAGCGTGCTGTCTGGCTTAAAGTTGGTCAGCGGGTGCGCATTGCCGGCAGTACGAGCGTTGGAACCATTGAAAAGATCGACAAGAACCAGAAAGTCACGGTGAATTACGGCATGTTTAAAACCCAGATTTCCGCGGAAGAACTGGAACGGATTTAAGCCAATTCCTATCAATCTTTATTATTTTATTAAGTCCTTCTTCGGAAACGATTCGGGAATGGTTCGGGAGCGCTTGCGAAAACATGGGTATTTACCGAAGATGACCCGAAGGAGACATGAAGATGACCCGAAGGAGACCAGAAGATGGTACGGCGCGAGTACGGGCCAACTACGGCTCAACCTCGGGGAACTACTTGTGTGAAAGGGATACAAAGAATTTAATACTGCAAAAAACAGCGTTTTGTAATCTGTTTAAAAAAGGTAAAGTGCTGTTTTTAAGGGTTTTGTAAAGATAGTAAAAATAACTGATCTGTGTGAAATATTGCGGTAAAATTTATTTTTAAGATCAGCCCGGTCTGCTTCAGTTCATTAAACCACATTTAAAGCGGAACGACGGTACAGACTTTAAATGAGCGTTGCGCAAAACATCCAGCTCCTATTTTCTTTATCATCTTGCATACTGCAACTGTAAGGTTGGATTTTTGTCTGTAGTTAGCGATGGTGCGTTACGGGACTCAGAAATTTTAGCAGAAGAAATATTTTTGAAGTTGCAGTCGGTGTAAGATTAAAACAAAACTACTGAAATGATTGACAATTTTTTAAAATCGTGCAAAGAACGCGCAAGAGCATAAAAAAAGTCACCTACAAAATTGTAAGTGACTGATTTAAGAGTGGTTTCTCCAGGAATCGAACCAGGGACACATGGATTTTCAATCCATTGCTCTACCAACTGAGCTAAGAAACCGTTCCGTTATTGAGTGGTGCAAAAGTATAATCTTTTCCCTTACGATGCAAATGATTTCGTGAAAAATATTGCACCAAAGCCTAAATTTACTGATTCTCAGCTGAATTATTTTCTTCTCTCTGGATCTGCTCACTCATTTCTTCCAGCACTGGCTTGATGGTACTCTCCGGAAGTTCACTGATCCGGATATACATGAGCCCGTCAATAGCATCATTGAAACTTGGATCCACGTTGAACGAGATCACTTTTGCATTCTGCTTGATGTATTTTTTAATAAGCACAGGCAAACGCATTTCGGGTTCCAGATCATCAATAATCTTATCTAGCTTGTTGAGATCAGATTCTACCTCATCAAAAAACAGGTGTTTATCGCGGTCTTTTAACTTTACCTTGAACTCCTTTTTCGGGTGAATATACTGGGCCACGGCAGAATCGTAATAATGTGAACGCATAAATTCGATCATCAGGGATTTTGAGAATTCTGAAAACTTATCAGAAATACTCACGCCTCCCATCAGGAATTTATGCTCCGGATTTCTCAGACATACATGCACAATCCCTCTCCACAAAAGGAAGAGTGGCAAAGGTTTCTGCTGGTATTCTGCGGAGATATATGCCCTTCCCATTTCGATGACTTTCCTGAAAAAAGGTCTTAATTCCGGATCAAATTCGAAAAGTGAACTGGTGTAAAAACCTTCTATACCGTGCTTTTTCATGACTTCGCAGCCCAATGCCATCCGGTACGCGCCCACTAACTTTTTCGCCGCGTTATCCCAAAGAAAAAGGTGATGGTAATGCTCATCGTAACGGTCCAGATCGAAAGGAAGGTTGCTGCCTTCACCGATCTTTCTGAAAGTAAGCTCGCGCTGCCTGCCAATCTCACGCATTATCGACGGAATTTCGGAATAGGTACAGAAAAAGACTTCGTAATTCGCATTCCTGAAAAGCATTTTATCTTTACTGTAAAGCCCGTTAATTTCCTTTTCGATATCTTCCTGCGGAGTTTCGTCGATGATGTTCTGCACCACATTTTCTTCTTTCAAGATCGGGAAATTCAGCTTAAGATTCGGAAGTTTGAGGTGTTCGGCAATCGATTTTCTTTTTTCGTAATAAGATTTCAGCATATAAATCTTCTTCTGCAGAAACTCACCCATTTCTTCAATAGAATCATGATCTTCCAAAACCTTTACAGAAACAGCCTTTCCAATTCTGATGCGGATGGGTTTTTCCCTTTTATGCATCATTTCTGCGGGGAGCAGCAATGTCTGCAGGTCAGGATGCATTTTGGCCAACTGATAAAACAAACGGCTGTTTTTCGCATGAAAATACATAGGAACAACCGGGACCTTCGCCATTTTTATGAGTTTCAGCGCTGGCTTTTCCCAGGCTTTATCGCGTATTTCGCTGAAATCGTTATTTCTGTTAGATACTTCGCCGGCCGGGAAAATCCCGACACAGCCGCCATTCTCCAGATGCTTCAAAGTTTCGCGCATTCCCGTTGCGCTGTTTCGGACATCCTTTCTGGTTTCAAAAGGATTCACTGGGATTACGAAGGGTTCCATGGGCTTGATCTTTTCAAGCAGAAAGTTCCCCATGATTTTAAAATCCGGACGAATTTCGGTTAGGATTTTAGCCATCAGAATCCCGTCAATTGCACCCAACGGATGATTTGAAACCAGGATAAAAGGACCGGTTTTCGGGATTTTAGCAATATCCTCTTCGAAGACGATATACTTCAGATCTCTTTCCCGGACGAAAGAATCGAAAAAATCTTTCCCGCTTTTATCTTTCAGAACGTCGTAGAGTTTGTTGACCTCATTAATCCTGGTGAGATTCATGATAGCAGAAGCAACAGGATTTTTCAGAAACCCGATACGGCCCAAACCCGAAACTTTAATTAAATCACTCCTTGAAATAAGACTCATTGGTTATTAGTTAGTTACAACTTGTATCGTTTTTTTAGAAATCTGTTCCAAAAGAATATTCTTATTCTCGTAGAATTTATTCAGGTCTTCTAAATTAGCATTTCTTACGGTAAAAAGCGAAACATTTTTCACCATTTCGGTGTCGAAGATTATATGCAACTCTTTATTCAGTTCATCAATATTGTTGTATTTATCCTCCAGACAAAGCGCAAGCGAAATTGCTGAATTCTGCATAAGAGAAATCTTTATCTTAAATTTTGCAAGAAACGCGAAAATCTGACTTAGATGTTCCTCGGCAATAAACGAAAAATCGCGCGTGGCGATGCGCATTAAATGCTGGTTTTCTTTAAGAATATAAGATTCTTCGAAACGGTTCTTATCGGTATTCCCTACTTTAGTTCCAGGTTTTTGAGGTTCTAAAAAGGATTTTACATAAAACGGAATATTCTTCTGCTGAAGCGGCTGCAGGGTTTTAGGGTGAATGACTGATGCCCCGTAATACGCCATTTCAATTGCCTCTTCGTAAGAGATATTCGAAAGAAGCGACACATTATCGAATTTTCGGGGATCGCCTGTCATCACTCCGGGAACGTCTTTCCAGATGGTCATCGCTTCCGCATTCATGCAATATGCAAAAACGGCCGCAGAATAATCGGAACCTTCCCTACCCAGTGTCACCGTGAAATTATTGCTTTCAGAACCTATGAAACCTTGGGTTACATACGAAACTCCGTGATCCAGAGCTGAAATATTTTTCTGCGTTTCTTCCCAGTCGATATTCCCTTCGCGGTAATTGCTATCGGTTTTTAGGTAATCCCGGGAGTCCAGCCAGGTATTTTTGAATTTAATGTCATTCAGATACTCGCTAAGGATTTTGGAAGAGATCATCTCACCGCAACTTACCACCTGATCATAAACAAAATTATAGTTGGGCGATTTATTTCTTCTTAAAAAAGACTCAATATCATCAAAAAACAAAGAAATTTCAGCAAAAACAGGGTGATTTTCATGGAAAAGCCCATTAGAGATTTCCAAATGATTCTGCTTTACTTTTTCTATTTCTGCATGATAATTTTCCTTTGCAAAATAGTTTTCAACCACCTTTTCAAGTGCATTTGTTGTTTTGCCCATGGCTGACACTACAAGCAGACATTTTTCGAAACCCTGAGATTCCAAAACAAGTGCAACATTTTTCACTCCCTCGGCATCTTTAACCGATGCGCCTCCAAACTTGAAAACTTTCATTTAAATATTTATTTATCAATATATTAGATCCGTAACGTAAATATTTTCCAACAGAAAATATCCGCCGACAAAATTATTAATTTAGAGCGACATAAAAAAACGGGGTTGCTGCAGCTTAAATCCCTTCCCAACTTTAAAAATAAGATTACAGAATACCCATATATAAATCACATTTAAAAGCGGTGAATTCAAAGAATTTTACGAAATTTGTAAATATCAATAAAGTAAAAATGTCAGAAAAAAATTTTCAAACCCTCGGCGAATTCATCATTGACAAACAGGAAGACTTTCTGTACTCCACCGGGGAGCTATCCCGGCTTTTAAGTGCAATACGCTTAGCATCAAAAGTAGTAAACCGCGAAGTAAACAAGGCCGGAATTGCCAATATCATCGGCAAAGCAGGTAACGAAAACATCCAGGGTGAAGAACAGCAGAAATTGGATGTTCTGGCCAATGAAATCTTTATTGAAGCCCTTTCCCAACGGGAAGTTGTTTGCGGAATTGCCTCCGAAGAAAGCGATGATTTTATTGAAATAAAAGCGAGTTCAAACGCTCACCTGAGTAAATATGTTGTTTTGATTGACCCTTTAGACGGATCCTCAAATATCGACGTGAATGTTTCCGTAGGAACCATTTTTTCGATTTACAGAAGGGTTACAGAACCTGGTACGCCAGTGAGTTTAGAAGATTTTTTACAGAAAGGCGTCAATCAGGCTGCAGCGGGATATGTGGTTTACGGTTCATCGACCATGATCGTATACACGACCGGAAATGGCGTCAACGGATTCACTCTCGATCCGAGTTTAGGAACATATTACCTTTCTCACCCTTGTATGAAATTCCCTGAAACAGGAAAAATCTACTCAATTAACGAAGGAAACTATATTAAATTCCCTCAGGGCGTGAAAAATTATATCAAATACTGCCAGCGCGAGGAGGAAGACAGACCTTACACTTCCCGCTACATCGGAAGTCTGGTATCGGACTTTCACCGAAACATGATTAAAGGCGGAATATACATTTATCCATCAACCGCACATTCTCCGAACGGAAAGCTAAGGCTCCTTTACGAATGCAATCCTATGGCGCTATTGGCGGAGCAGGCAGGCGGAAAATGCACCAACGGCTTCCAGCGAATTCTGGAAATTGAACCTACCGAGCTGCACCAGCGCGTACCGTTTTTCTGCGGAAGCTACAAAATGGTGGAAAAAGCGGAAGAGTTCATGAGAGCTTCGGCAGAATAATTTTAGAATATATTACTAAACCCGTCTTGAAGGCAACATACTCCAAATACATTCTCAACTTTAAAAGGCCGGGCGGAACTTCCCGCGGTGTTTTAAATACGAAAGAAACTTTTTTCCTGAAAATTACCAAAAACGGGCAGACCGGAACAGGTGAATGCGGAATTTTCAGGGGACTGAGTTATGATGACGTGCCTGAATATGAGGAAAAATTGCACTGGCTTTGCGAAAACATCGATGCAGATCACGAAATCCTTAGAGAAGAACTGATCCATTTTCCATCTATTTGGTTCGGGTACGAACAGGCAATACTGAATTTAAAACACGGCAGTGATCTCTATTTCCCGAGTGATTTCACCGAAGGAAAGTCATCCATCAAAATCAACGGCTTAATCTGGATGGGTGATTCCGGATTTATGGAGGAACAGATTCGGGAAAAATTAAATCTGGGATTCGACTGTTTAAAACTGAAAATCGGTACCGACTGGAATTCTGAAAAACAGATCCTGAAAAAACTTCGGGATACATTTCCTGCCAGTCAGCTTGAACTCAGGGTGGATGCAAATGGCGGTTTCAGTCTTGAAGAAGCAAAAACAGTTTTAGTAGAACTGCATGAGTTGGAAATTCATTCAATTGAGCAGCCAATAAAGGCAGGAAATTGGGAAGAAATGCATAAACTCTGTTCAAGCACCCCTACTCCCATTGCACTGGATGAAGAATTAATTGGAGTTATAGATTATTCAGAAAAAAAGAGACTTCTGGAAGAAATCCTTCCGCAGTATATCATCCTAAAACCGTCATTAATCGGAGGTTTTTCCGGAAGTGACGAATGGATTTCTCTGGCGGAAAATATGCGAATAGGCTGGTGGATCACTTCTGCGCTTGAAAGCAACATTGGGCTCAACGCAATTGCTCAATATACCTTTTCCAAGAACCCCAAAATCCCTCAGGGTTTGGGAACCGGCGGACTGTTTACGAATAATTTTGAAACGCGGCTGGAACTTTTGGGTGACCAACTTTCCATAAAAAAAGTCTGAAATTGCTTTCAGACTTTTGAAATCTAATCCCCCACAGATTAAATTACGTTTTCTATAAAAATGTTTCTCTTCAAATTCCGCACAATGAGTGCAAATTTTCTTTTAAAAGTTTTCATAGAAATAAAAAATTAAGTGTTAATGAATGATGTTTTTTCCAGCATCCATTATCGTACCAAAACGCTCATTGATACTCTTTTTTTTTAAATTTATTTTTAACTTTGCTATCATTAAAATATCTAACGCGGTTTGAAAACCCCTTTAACCTCCTAAAACCGGTAACCGAAAGAAAGACCTGATCGCAGCCCGGCCCAGGGACCGTCAACATTAATGGTCGCGCCGTTTGTATCAGTAGTGACCGTATATTCTACGAATGGAATATCGATATCCTCGATTTCCTTTCTTACCTGCGCCTGCTCTTCCGCAGTAAGCGGTCGCCCAGAATTTCCGCGGAAGTCACCTTTTCCTTTACCGTAATGCGCTCCTATTATCCAAAAATCAAGAATCCAGCTGTCGGTTTTTCCCAGGAACCACTGTACACCCAACATTAAACCCCCGCTGTCGCCCGTGGCTTTACCTGCAATTTTCATTGGCACTGAATCGGTTGCAAAATCCACATTTAATGTGACATTATCTGCATTAACAGTCGTGTGCCGGTAATACGGAGCGAGATAAAATCCTCTGCCGTAGCCCTGTCCGAAATAAATACGGGGTTCTATCGTAAAATGAGTAAGTCCCACCTGGGTATCGGTAAATTCGGTATCTTTCAGAATACTGCTGCTGAACGGAATTTTCCCTTTACTCACCGTTCCGTAGCCTGCTGCGATTGAAAATTTCTTACTTAGAATGCGTTCGTAAGTCAAATTAACATTCCTGAAAGCATAGGCGGTAACATTGGTTTTCACAATATTCAACTTTTCGGAATTGGTTTCCTGCGCAAACAGGGAGCCCGAAACCAGCAGGGCAAAAAATAAGGTTTTCATGGTTTGTGTTTTTTAGGTTGGATAAAGTTGAGAACAAATCAGATTGATTCTCATACACGAAGTTATTTTCTGCATAGCATCAAAAATCAAACCTTCGTTTCAATCCACATAAATAGCTTTAGGAAAAAGTAGCTTCCTTTTATCAATAATCCGTAAATTTGCCTTTTACAAAGAATCGACAATGGAAGAAGAAAAAAAATCACTCAATTTTATTGAGCAAATTATAGAAGACGATTTAGCGAACGGGTTTCCAAAGGATAAACTACGCTTCCGTTTCCCGCCGGAACCGAACGGCTACCTGCACATTGGTCATACAAAAGCCATCTGCATCAACTTTGGTTTGGGTGAAAAATATGGAGCACCGGTAAACCTGCGTTTTGATGATACCAACCCTGAGAAAGAAGAACAGGAATTTGTAGATTCCATTAAAGCAGATATCGACTGGCTGGGGTTCAAATATGACCAGGAACTTTATGCTTCCGATTATTTCGACACGCTTTATGACTGGGCAGTTCAGATGATTAAAGACGGTAAAGCTTATGTTGATGAGCAGTCTTCAGAAGAAATTACGGCCCAAAGAAAAAACCCTTTTGAAGACGGAATCGATTCTCCTTTCCGAAACCGGCCGACTGAGGAAAGTCTGGAACTTTTCGAAAAGATGAAAAACGGGGAATATGAAGAAGGAGCCATGTCGCTTCGTGCAAAAATCGATATGACTTCACCGAACATGAACATGCGTGATCCTGTGATGTACAGAATCCTGAAAAGACCGCACCACAGAACCGGAGATAAGTGGAAGATTTATCCGATGTACGATTGGGCGCACGGCGAATCAGATTATATCGAGCAGATTTCTCACTCCCTATGTTCACTCGAGTTCGAAAATCACCGTCCACTTTACGACTGGTATCTGGATCAGGTTTATGATGAAAACTCAGTAAGAAACAAACAGCGTGAATTCGCAAGAATGAATGTTTCTTATATGATTACTTCGAAAAGAAAATTGCAGCGTTTGGTCGCTGAAAAAACCGTAACCGGTTGGGATGACCCAAGAATGCCTACTATTTCCGGTATGCGCAGATTAGGTTTCACTCCGAAAGCCATCAAAAATTTCATTGAAAGAGTGGGTGTTGCCAAAAGAGAAAATTTAATTGATATTCAGCTGCTTGAATTTTTCGTTCGCGAAGATCTGAATAAAATATCTACACGTGTTATGGCGGTGGTAGATCCTGTAAAACTGGTGATTGAAAACTATCCTGCTGATTCTGAGGAATGGCTGGAAACAGAAAACAATCCTGAAGATGAGAATGCCGGAACTAGAGAAATTCCGTTTTCAAGAGAACTTTATATTGAGCGGGAAGATTTCAAAGAAGAAGCCGGAAATAAATTTTTCCGTCTGAAACTTGGAGGTGAAGTTCGCCTGAAATCCGCTTACATCATCAAAGCAGAACGCGTTGAAAAAGACGAAAACGGAGAGATCACAACCATTTTTGCGACTTATGACCCGAAAAGTAAATCCGGAAGCGGCACTGAGGAAAGTCTGAGAAAAGTAAAAGGAACTTTGCATTGGGTTTCAGCAAAGCATGCTCTGCCTGTAGAAGTGAGAATTTACGACAGACTCTTCACTACTCCACAACCCGATGCGGAGAAAGAGACTGATTTCATGGAATTCATCAATCCGGAAAGCTTGAAAACCGTGATGGGATTTGCAGAACCAAGTCTGGCAAATGCAGAAATCGGGCAGCACTACCAGTTCCAGCGAATCGGTTATTTCACGAAAGATAAAGATTCTACTGCCGGCAAACTGGTATTCAACAGAACTGTAACACTCAAAGACGGTTATAAACCCGAATAATCTCAAACCCCTTCTGCAATTTAGCTGAAGGGGTTTTCAAATCCAGAAGATTTATAAAAATTTTCTACCGTTATATATTATATTTATATTCGCATCACATTTTTTAACTTCATGAAAAAAACATTTTCTTTATTTATATTTTTTATTTCTCTATCGGTGTTTTCGCAGGAAAGCATCAATTTTGAAAAAGGCACGTTCAAGGAAATTCTGGCAAAAGCAAAAAAAGAAAAAAAGCTTGTGTTTATGGATGCTTTTGCGGTTTGGTGCGGCCCATGCAAACTGATGGAGAAAAACATTTTCCCGTTACCAGCGGTGCGCGAATATTTTAACAGCAACTTCATTAATGCACGTTTTGATATGGAGAAAGGTGAAGGCCGGGAAATTGCGGCGAAATACGGAATCCGTTCCTATCCATCGTTCCTGTTTCTGAATGGCGACGGTGAAGTGGTAATGAACAGTTACGGTTATATGGGTGAAGAAGCTTTTCTGTCGGTGGCGAAAGAAGCGAATAACCCTAAATTCCGCACCGCATCAAACAAAGAACTCTTTGAAAAAGGAGAAGCTGACCCTGAATTTTTGATTAATATGATGAGGCTGTATTCAGACAGCGATTACGAACTTGCTAAAAAGGCTTCTGAAAGATATTTTAAGGTAAAGAATGATCAAATGCTTACGAAGGATGAAGTTGGTCTCTTGCTGTACTTTATCAAATCACCAAGTGATGCCAATTATCAGACTTTTACTTCCAAAAAAAAGGAAATTGTTTCGCTGATGTCCGAAGATATTTATAATCAGTTTGATACCAATATTAAAATAGCTAAGGTTCTTGAAAATTCTCTTGACCAAAAGACCGGTACCATTAATGATGAATATTTTTATAAGAATGCGATTCCGCTCATCGGAAAAGATGAAGCTGAAATTGCCCTGAACAGAATGAAAGTGATTCTTTATCCCACTTATGGAAATTTCACAGGATATGAAAAAGCTGCGCTGAAATACTATAACAATTCCGATCAGTTTGAACCAGAAGAACTGCTGAAAGCTGCCTGGATATTCAGTGAGCATGTTTCGAATACCGGCTCATTAAAAAAAGCTGAAGAATGGGCGGAAAAATCGGTAATGAGAGCGGAAAACCCGGAAAACACTTATATACTAGCAAAAATATATTCGAAAACCGGAAAAAAGGAAAATGCGAAGATGTATGCTGAACTTTCAAAAACCCTTGCAGAAAGCCAGGGCAAAGATGCTGCGATGGCAAAGCAACTGTTAGAAAATTTAAAATAATATACGATTTTGAAAAAGCTATTTTTGGCATTTGCCTTTTCTATTCTATCATTCACCCAAGCTCAGCAACAAGATTCCACCTCCAAAAAACTTTACGTAAAAGCCAATGCGGTATTTCTTCCGGTTGGCGTTTTAAATGCGGGACTCGAGTATCAGTTGAGTAAAAAAATGACTCTTCAGGGCGAAGTATTCATTTCCCCATGGAAATCATTTGCAGGGAAATATGCGCAAGTCTATATGGTTGGGGCGGACACGCGTTATTATTTTACTGAAGCCTTTAAACATTGGTATGTAGGTGCTAATCTCTCCTTTGCCCGCTATAAAATACAGAAGTGGAATTACTGGAAAGATATTCCCTCCCAATTTTCTCCCGAGTCCCCGATATATTCCATGGAAGATCTTTATCAGGATGGATTCTCATTCTTTTTGGGCGCTGTTATAGGCTATCAGTTTAAACTGAACGAAAACCTGAATATGGATATTTTCCTTGGAGGCGGTATCGCCCAGAGTTATTACAAGGGATTCCACAAATATTTAGGTGTGCGGTATGACACTGATCCGGACCGTACTTATAATCAAAGCGGTGAATGGATACCCTATAAGGGCGGCATAATGATATCTTATAAATTAAAGTAATGAATATTAAAAGTAAAAAATTCTTAATTGTTGCCGTAATCACCTTTGCAATTTTGTTTTTGATGAATTATGTAGGAAATGATATGCCAGATAGACTCGAGCGTGCGCTCATGACTGCTGTTGCAGGCGTTGTAGGCCTCACCATCGGGATGTGGTTCGTTCACAAAAATTCAAAGGACGACACCCATCATGATTTTGATTAAAATGATTTTACATTAAAAACAAACAGACTGTGTAAAGTCTGTTTTTTTTATCTGCTTTTTTAACGTTTCTGTCTTCCGTCCAAAAAAATTATCTTTGCACCATGATAAAAATCGGGAATATTGAACTTCCGGACTTTCCTCTTCTGCTCGCGCCTATGGAAGATGTTTCGGATCCGCCTTTTCGCCGGCTATGTAAAATGCACGGTGCAGACCTCATGTATTCGGAATTTATTTCTTCAGAAGGCTTGATTCGTGATGCGATGAAAAGCAAAAAGAAACTTGATATCTTCGATTACGAAAAACCGGTAGGAATACAGATTTTCGGCGGAGATGAAGAAGCGATGGCACTTTCCGCTAAAATCGTTGAGGCGGTAAATCCTGATTTGGTGGATATCAATTTCGGATGTCCCGTAAAAAAAGTGGTTTGTAAAGGTGCCGGTGCAGGAGTTCTGAAAGATATTGACCTCATGATTCGTCTCACAAAAGCGGTGGTCAACTCCACTCATCTGCCGGTAACCGTGAAAACACGTTTGGGGTGGGACACCGATACGATCAACATTATGGAAGTAGCAGAACGCCTTCAGGATGTCGGTATTAAAGCTCTTACCATCCACGCCAGAACACGCGCCCAGATGTATAAAGGAGAAGCCGACTGGGATTATATTTCGAAGGTAAAAAACAATCCGAATATCGAAATTCCCATTTTCGGAAACGGTGATGTCGATTCTCCCGAAAAAGCACTTGAATACAGACAAAAATACGACTGCGACGGCATTATGATCGGTCGCGGTGCAATTGGTTATCCGTGGATTTTCAATGAAATTAAACATTTTTTTGAAACCGGTGAAAAATTGCCCGAACCTACTATTGCTCAAAGACTTCAGGCGGTTCGGCAACATGCAGAATGGAGTATGGAATGGAAAGGCGAACGTTTAGGCTTAATTGAAATGCGCCAGCATTACAGCAATTACTTCCGCGGAATCCCTCATTTTAAAGATTTCCGAAGAAAATTCCTTGAGGTTTTCACTTTGGAGGAAATGGATGAAGTGATTGCAGAAGCCTCCAACTTCTACAGCACTTTTCAGTTTCAGACAGATTAAAGTTTGTACACTTCATAAAAATTTAAAAGATGCTTACCCATATTCATCCTAAACTTCCGATGCGCGATAAAATCGTGACTGAAGATTATTATGTCAACCAATTAGGTTTTCAGAATATAGGAATCACAGATTATGATGGATATCTGATGTTGAAGAAAGACGAGGTTGAAATTCATTTTTTTGAATTCAAAGAACTGGATATCAAAGAAAATTACGGGCAGATTTATCTAAGGACGAATAATATTGAAGAATTCTATGAAGATCTTCTAAATCAGAACGTCCCGATCCATCCCAACGCGCCGCTTCAAATTAAACCCTGGGGACAGAAAGAATTCTCACTACTTGATCCTGATTGCAATTTGCTCACATTCGGTCAGAGCATCTGAAATATGCAAAGGATATAAATTCCGTAACTTTCCAGGTCATTTGCGGACTAATACTTAAAATTATTTTGATGCTGAAAGCAGAAAATGTTACCAAAACTTATAACGCCGGGAAAAAACTGGCGCTCGAAAATTTCTCCATTGAAGTTCCTGAAGCAAGTATTTACGGACTTCTGGGGCCAAACGGTGCCGGTAAAACCACATTCATCAGAATCATCAATCAGATTACTCAGGCAGATTCCGGTGAGGTTTTCATCAATAATCAAAAACTGAATCCCGATCACATCAAACAAATCGGTTATATGCCGGAAGAACGTGGTCTGTACAAAAACATGTCGGTCGGCGACCAGATTCTCTATTTTGGGGAACTGAAAGGGATGAGTAAAAATGACGCGCTTAGCCAGGCAAAATACTGGTTCGAGCAACTGGAAATTGATCAGTGGTGGAAGAAAAAACTCAGTGAACTTTCGAAAGGGATGGCGCAGAAAATTCAGTTTGTTGTAACGGTGCTGCACCGTCCCAAACTTCTGATTCTGGATGAACCTTTTTCAGGTTTCGACCCGGTAAATGCCAATTTAATTAAAGATCAAATCCTGAATTTAAAGAATAACGGAACCACCATTATCCTTTCAACACACCGCATGGAAAGCGTGGAAGAAATGTGCGATTCTGTAGCTTTGATTTCTCATGCAAAAAAGGTTTTAGACGGAAAAGTATTTGATGTGCGCGAACAGTTCAAGAAAAACATTTTCGGGGTCACGCTTTCAGACGTGAATACCGAAAAATTTGAAACTTTTAAAAATCAGTTTCAGATCAACAGTTATTCCACTGAAAACCAACTCATTTCATTTGAATTAAAGAATGACAACGACCAGAACATTTTACTGAATGAACTGATGAAAGTAGGAAAAATCCGGTCTTTCGATGAAAAAATCCCGAGTATGAACGAAGTCTTTATCAATGCCGTTTCAGCAGGTAAAAAATAATTTCAAAACAAATTCATGAACAATATATTTCTGATTACCAAAAGAGAATATCTTACTCAGGTAAAGAAAAAATCTTTTATCATCCTTACGCTTCTTGCGCCGGTGCTGATGATCGCTTTCGGTGCTTTTATCGCGTTTCTCTTTAAAGCGAATGAAAGTAAAAGCACTTTTAATGTAGTCGACAGAAGCGGATTATTTGTAGATAATCTGAAAAGTGACGAATCAATAAAATACGTTTTTGTTCCTAAAGAAAATGAAAGAGCGTTAACCTCAACTTTAAAGGACATGACCGGTATTGAGGGGCTGCTTGTGATTCCGGAACTTCGAGACAATAATTTTGATGAACTGGAGAAAAACACAAAACTGCTCATTAATAAAAAAATTGGCTTTGATACGAAAATGAGTGTGGCAGCTGATTTATCAAGAATTATCAAGCAGGAAAAAATAAAAACATTAGGGATTTCTGAGGATCAAATTATCAATCTTGATAAAAATTTCAATCTCAACACTCAAAATATTGTAGAAAATTCCAAAGCAGATTCTGATCTTGATTTCGGGGTAAAGTCCGGATTGAGTATGGTGTTGATGTATGCAGTTTTTATGTTCATCATTATTTATGGAGTACGTGTGATGCGAAGCGTCTTAGAGGAAAAAAACAACCGCGTGGTCGAAATCATAATTTCTTCTGTAAAACCTTTTGAACTGATGATGGGTAAAATTTTGGGGGTAACTTTAGTCGCGCTCACCCAGTTCAGTATTTGGATCACGATGTCGGTTTTGGGCGCATTGTTTCTGAACACAGGTTTTTCAGCGATGCAGAAGAACATTCCGGGTGGTGAACAGTCGGCGGAGATGATGAAGTCATTCGATTTTAAGCAAACCGCTTCTGAAGTTTCTCATATTCTTCTGGACATGAATGTTCCGCTGATTATTTTCGTTTTTATTGTTTTCTTCCTGCTGGGCTATATTTTTTACAGTTCGATGTACGCCGCGATTGGTTCAGCAGTCGACAACGAAACGGAGACCCAGCAGTTTACCCTTTTTGCCATAATTCCTTTGATGGTGGGAATGTACGGAAGCTTTACGATCATGAATAATCCGGAAGGACCGCTTGGATTTTGGCTCTCGATTATACCGTTTACCTCGCCCGTGGCTATGATTGCGAGAATTCCGTTTGGTGTACCGGGTTGGCAGATTGCACTTTCGATGTTTCTTCTTGTGATTTCAACTTTGCTGATGATTTATATTGCCGCTAAGGTTTATCGCGTAGGAATTTTGATGTACGGCAACAAAGCAAGTGCAAAAGAACTTTGGAAATGGATCACAAGTTAAACCTGAGATTAAGATAAAGAAAATCCCGTCAAAATAATTTGACGGGATTTTCCTTTAGATCTGTAAAGATATTACTGAAAGATATAGCTCAGGCCAACGCTGAGAACCTGTTCTGATTTTTTTTTACCAATATTTGGATCACCGGTTTGCTCATTCTTTAAGCCTTCATAGGTATTAGTTAAACCGATATCGTAACGGCCGGTAACTTCGAGCATTCTTTTATAAGAAAACCCTATACCCAGACCTACAGCAAAATTAAAACTGGCAGCTTTGCCATTAATTCCGGTAACTGGATCACCTTCTTCAGTATATCTTAACGGGGCATTTTTAATATTCTGGTTGACCAGGAAATTAAATTTTGGACCCGCAATCCCAAAAAACTCTGATTCTGCTTCGGAAAAGTAGCCTTTAAAATAAACAGGTACACTAATGTAGTTATTTGCGTAAACCGCATCATAACCTGCTGTACCTTTCGCATCCTTATCTTTTCCGGTTTCGCCGGCACCCAAATATTCAATACCTGGCTGCAGATAAAACTGATCGTTATTGTCTACAGGAATTAAAGCCAACACGCCGCCAAAGCCGGAGAAAATTGGTCCGGACGGATTGTGCGCATTACTGACCCGCGAGTATGTTCCTCCGCCGGTAATACCGAATCTTGTACTCCGGAAATCAATCTGTGCGGACAGAAAGGTTGCTGCACAGAGTGCCGAGGTGATTAAAAGTTTATTTTTCATAATGGTGTTTATGAACAAAGATAAAAAATATTGAATAAAAAAAGAGCGCCCCGAAATTATTCGGAACGCTTTATTGAATTGATTGGGAAATATTATCCTAAAACCTGAGCCACGGTAGAACCGATTTCGGCTGGTGAATCTACCACGTTGATTCCGTTCTCTCTCATGATGGCCATTTTTGCCTGTGCTGTATCATCATCTCCGCCTACAATAGCACCTGCGTGACCCATTGTTCTTCCTTTAGGTGCAGTTTGGCCTGCGATAAAACCAACAACAGGTTTTGTAGAACCGCTGGCTTTGTACCATCTTGCTGCTTCAGCCTCCAGGTTACCACCAATTTCTCCGATCATTACCACTGCATCAGTTTCAGGATCGTTGATGAATAATTCTAAAGCATCTTTGGTAGTTGTTCCGATGATTGGATCACCACCGATTCCGATTGCGGTAGAAACTCCGTAACCGGCTTTTACAACCTGGTCTGCAGCTTCGTACGTTAAAGTTCCTGATTTGGAAACGATTCCTACTCTACCTTTTTTGAAAACAAAACCTGGCATAATACCGATTTTAGCTTCGTCTGAAGTAATAATTCCCGGACAGTTTGGTCCGATAAGTCTGCAGTCTCTGTCAGCAATATAAGCTTTTACTTTCACCATATCTTCTACAGGAATTCCTTCAGTAATACAAACGATTACTTTAATTCCTGCATCAGCAGCCTCCATAATCGCGTCTGCAGCGAATGCAGGGGGAACGAAAATAATGGAAACATTTGCACCCGCTTTTTCAACAGTTTCAGCAACGGTATTGAAAACCGGTTTTCCCAAATGCTCAGAACCACCTTTTCCAGGAGTTACACCGCCTACAACGTTGGTTCCGTATTCAATCATCTGTCCTGCGTGGAAGGTTCCTTCATTCCCTGTAAAGCCCTGTACGATTACTTTAGAATCTTTGTTTACTAATACTGACATCTTATATTTTTTAAATTTATTCGTAATATTAACTCTCACAAATTTACTGAATCTGCCGAGTTAAAAAAAATTATCAATTATTTTATTCGTTATGTTTTTCAATAACTTTAATGTTTCCTTAAAGCTTTTTCAGTTTCACCTCTTTCCTCAGATACTGCTTGAATTCTTCAGCCAACTGCCCGAAATAAGTTTTACCGCCTTCCAGATCTTTATTTACACCGGTTTTTCCTAAAAGCACCGCTCCTTTACCTACGCGGTTTCCGGAGGCCATGCCCACCTGTCCCCAAACCGTCACCTCATCTTCGATGATGCAGCAGCCGGCGATGGCAGCATGTGATGCAATAAGTACTTTTTTTCCAATGACCGTATCGTGGCCGATCTGGATGAGATTATCAAGCACAGAACCTTCACCAATAATAGTGGAATCAGTAACGCCGCGGTCGATTGTACAGTTGTTTCCGATTTCCACATTGTCTTCAATAATGACATTTCCAACAGAGATAAGGCGGTCGAAATTTCCGTTAAGTTTTCTGTAATAAAACGCGTCGCCACCTAAAACCGTTCCGCTCTGGATGATGACATTGTCACCAATCACCGTTCGGTCGCCAATAACAACATTGGGGAAAACAGTACAGTTCTTACCAATTCTTACTTCATTTCCGATTACTGCGGAAGGATGAATGCGTGTTCCTTCGCCCACTTCAATGTCGTGAAGTTCTTCGGTGAAATTGTAAATTCTGGTGAAATGGGTGTTGATTTTATTGAAATCCCTGAAAGGATCGTCTGAAACCAAAAGTGCTTTGCCTTCAGGACAATCTACCACTTTATCAATAAGAATAATGGTGGCATCTGAATTGAGCGCTTTATCGTAATATTTCGGATGGTTTACAAAAACGATTTCGCCGGCTTTTACGCGGTGAATCTCGTTGGTCCCAAGAATAGGAAAATTTTCGTCGCCAATCATTTGGGCTCCGATGAGATCTGCAATACTTTTAAGCGTTTGAGGGTGGTTGAAGGTCATATTGTAATGAGCAGATGGAAGATTTACACCTTCCATCATTTTTTATTTTACGCGTTCCAGATAGTTTCCGTCTTCGGTGTTCACTTTAATTTTGTCTCCTGCTTCGATGAAAAGCGGAACCATTACTCTGGCGCCGGTTTCTACGATTGCATTTTTCAATGCATTGGTTGCTGTGTTTCCTTTTACGCCAGGATCAGCCTCGATAACATCTAAATAAACAGTCGGCGGGATCTCTGCAGATAGCGGAGATTCATCTGCTTCTTTAAGGATAATGGTAACTTCTTCACCTGCTTTCATGAATTGTGAGTTCTCGATCATTTCTTTGTTAAGATAGATTTGAGAGAAATCATCATTGTTCATAAAGTGAAAACCATTGTCGTCTTCGTACAGGTACTGGAATTTTCTGGTGATTACTTTAACCTCGTCGATTTTGTGACCTGCAGAAAAAGTATTGTCGAGAACTTTTCCGTTGGTTACGGATTTCATTTTTGTTCTTACGAAAGCCGGACCTTTTCCAGGTTTCACGTGTAAAAATTCAATGATTTTGAAGATATCGTTACTGAATTCGATACACATTCCTTTTTTAATATCGTTGCTTGTTGCCATTTATTTATAGTTAGTTGATAGTTGTTGGTTGTTGGTTGATGGTTGATTGTTAACAATTTACCATTAATAATTATCTTTATTCTTTTCCTGTACCGTAGCCTTTTACAATTCCTCTCGGTGAATTTTTGATGAACTCTAAGATTTCATCACGTTCCGCGGTTGGAAGCATCTCTTTTTCGATATAGCTGCTTGCCTGAGAAACATTCATTTTCATCTGGAAGATGGCGCGGTAAATTTTTTGAATTTCAAAGATTTTATCATTGGTAAAACCCCTTCTCCTTAATCCTACAGAATTAATCCCAGCATAAGTCATGGGTTCTCTCGCCACTTTCACATACGGCGGAATATCTTTTCTCACCAAAGTCCCTCCGGAAATCATCACGTGCTTACCGATCTTTCCAAACTGATGAACGGCGGAAAGGCCACCCATTACAGTATAATCACCGATTTCAACATGGCCTGCGATTCCACAGCCGTTTACAATAATTACCCCGTTCCCGAGGACACAGTCGTGTGCAATATGCGAGGTTGCCATTATCAGGCAGTCGTTTCCTATTTTGGTATAACCCAGTGCTTTGGTACCACGGTTTATGGTTACACATTCGCGGATAGTCGTATTATCTCCGATAATCACCTGCGTATCTTCACCTTCAAATTTTAAATCCTGGGGAACCGCAGATATTACGGTACCTGGAAAAATACGGCAGTTGTTGCCGATTCTGGCACCATCCATAATCGTTACATTAGAGCCGATCCATGTTCCTTCACCAATTTCTACATCGCCGGCGATGGTGGTAAAAGGATCTACGATAACATTCTTCTTAATTTTTGCCCGTTTGTCAACGGCAGCGAGTTGGTGTACCATCTAGTCCGGTTTATTTTTTGCAACCTGTGCCATAAGTTCAGCTTCAACCACAACGCTGTCGCCTACGTAGCCGTAACCCTGCATGTGAACAATTCCTCTTCTGATGGGAGAAATTAATTCAATTTTGAACACCATGGTATCACCCGGAACCACTTTTTTCTTGAATTTCACTTTATCCATTTTAATGAAGTAAGTGGAATAATTTTCAGGATCAGGAACACTAGCAAGTACCAGTATTCCTCCGGTCTGTGCTAAAGCTTCTACCTGTAAAACTCCCGGCATCACCGGCTCCTTAGGGAAATGTCCTACAAAAAACGGTTCATTCATGGTTACGTTCTTCAGCCCAACCACGTGGGAATCAGAAAGTTCAAGAATTTTATCAATTAATAAGAAAGGCGGACGGTGCGGCATCAATTTCATGATTCCGTTGATGTCGAAAACCGGTTCTTTGTAGATATCGATATCGGGCACATTTTTCTTTCGCTGCAGTTTCCACTGTCTGTTAAGCTTTTTGGCAAACTGGGTATTTACAAAATGTCCGGGCTTATTAGCGATAACTTTACCTTTAATCTTAACTCCTACAAGTGCCAAATCACCAATAACATCTAATAATTTATGGCGTGCCGCTTCGTTAGGATAATTTAAAGTAAGATTGTCTAAAATCCCGTTCGGGCGGATTGAAACATCATCTTTACCGAAGGCTTTTTTAAGTTTTTCTGAAGTTTCTGCGGTGAGTTCCTTATCCACATAAACAATAGCGTTCGAAATATCCCCGCCTTTGATAAGACCGGCATCTAAAAGCATTTCGAGTTCATGAAGGAAGCTGAAAGTACGTGCCGCGGATATTTCTTCTTTAAATTCTGAAATATCCTTCAAAGTTGCATTCTGGGTTCCCAAGACTTTAGTCCCGAAATCAACCATTGTGGTTACCTCATAGGTATCAGAAGGGATAATGGTTAACTCCGAGCCGGTGGCTGGATCTACATAATTCAACACTTCTTTTACCACGAGATATTCCCTGTCCAAATTCTGTTCGGTAACACCTGCTTTTTCGATCGCTTCTACAAAAAACTTAGAAGAACCGTCCAGGATCGGAGGTTCTGCGCTGTTCATTTCCAGAATGGCATTATCAACATCGCACCCTACCAATGCGGCAAGAAGATGTTCGCAGGTATGAATTCTTACTCCTAATTTTTCAAGCGTCGTACCGCGTTCGGTTGTGGTCACGTAATTTACGTCGGCCTCAATATGAGGATGACCCTCTAAATCGGTACGGACAAACACAAAGCCGGTATTTTCTTTGGCTGGTTTGATGGTTAGCGTTACTTCTCTTCCGGTATGAAGTCCAATCCCACAAAGGGAAACTTCTTCCTTTAAAGTTTTTTGTTTATCACTCACTGGTTTTATCTTTTGAGCTATTTTCAATATTGTTGATGCGCTTCACAATCTCGGTGAAATTCCTGAAATGCACATAATTTCTTCTATATTCGCCGGCGTTAATGGCAGGTGATCCATAAAGAATCTCACCATCTTTGGTATTGGAGTTTACACCGCTTTGCGCCTGCACCCTAACCTGATTTCCGATAGTGATATGCCCTACAATGCCAACCTGGCCGCCAATCTGGTTCCAGTCGCCAATTATCGTAGAGCCTGCGATCCCAGCCTGAGCTGCAATAACATTATTTTCACCAATCCTTACATTATGGGCGATCTGAATTAAATTATCGATTTTAGTACCTTTTCCAATAACAGTTGAACCAATTGTTCCACGGTCGATACTGCAGTTAGACCCAATCTCTACGTGATCTCCCAACACTACATTCCCAAGCTGCGGAATTTTCTGGTAACCGTCTTTGGTCACCTGAAACCCAAATCCGTCAGAACCGATTACAGTATTGGAATGAATTACACAATCATCACCAATCACGCAGTAATCATAAATTCTTACGCCGCTGTAAATGATGCAGTTTTTACCGATTTTTACATTTTTACCGATGTACACATGAGGATAAATCTGGCTTTCATCGCCAATCTTCACTTTTTCGGAAACACAGGTAAAAGCCCCTACATACACGTTTTCACCAACCTGGGAAGTCTCGTGAAATACCGCTCCCTGCTCAATGCCGCTTTTGCGGCCCTGCATTTTTTTGTAAAGATTCATAAGAACCTGAAAAGACAGATAAGCATCTTCTACTGCGATAACAGTTACCGGGTAAGTATCCTGGGATAAAAGTTTTTCGGAAACAATAAGAACCGAACATTTGGTGGTTTCGATATAATCTGCAAATCTTTCCTGGGCGATAAAAGAAAGATGCCCCTCCTCCCCGCTTTCAATAGGTGATACACCGCTGATGGTGGCATTTTCGTCGCCTATAATTTTTCCGTTGATAAAACCTGCAATCTGCGATGCTGTAAATTCCATATCCTGCAAAGATAGGAAATTCCCAAATATTCCCAATTTTTTTTGCGGATTATTAACAGGCTAGATTTCTCGCGGAAACGATAAAATATACTTGGTATTAGGCTGATTGATATACGATGAAAGTATCTGATTTTCAGAATTTTCTAACGTAATTTTGCGACCATCTTTTAACAGGAGATAAATGGGCTGTTTTCCTGCACTGTACGGCAGTAAACTTCTGGAAATCTGGTCTACAAGTTCAGCACCGTTTTCTATGTTAAACACAGCATTGGTAAGAGTGATTTTTTCTTTAATAAACTCAGTATCAAAGGGTTTTGAAGAGATTTTGGTTTTGAGAAGATTCCGCTCAATAACCGATTTACAGAGATAGGACAAAATTTTGTCTTCGCTTTTGGTCCAGAATTTCATTGCCTGAATGATGTCATTATCATCAAGCTCGGTAAACCTTTGAATATCTTCATCGGTTGCTGTTCCGAAATGATTTCTTTGAAGAAAATACATTAAATTCTGCGAAGCCGGCAAAGAATGACCTTCTGAAACCAAAGTTTTCGCACGGGCAAGAATTTTCACCAGAAGATGCTCTGCGAGTGCCGACGTTTTGTGGTAATATACCTGCCAGTACATAAACATTCGGGCGGTGAGATAGTTTTCGATCGAGTAAATTCCCTTGGCATCGATTACCAATTCATCATCAGAAACATTCATCATCGAGATGATTCGCTGCGTGTTTACATTTCCTTCGGAAACTCCGGTGTAGAAACTGTCGCGCTTCAGATAATCCAGACGGTCAACATCAAGTTGAGAAGAAATCAGCTGGTTAAAGAACTTTCTTTGGTATTTTCCCTGAAACATTTCAATGGCCATATTGAGTTCACCGCCAAATTCTTCGTTCATTTCATTCATCAGCAGGAGCGATAATTTCTCGTGGTGCCAGTCGTCCATGAGCATATTTTCCAGAGCATGGGAGAAAGGGCCATGACCGATATCGTGAAGAAGAATCGCCAGCATTGCAGATTTTTCCTCGTCTCTGGAGATTTTAATACCTTTTAATTTTAGAGTTTCCAGAGCGGTGAACATCAGGTGCATGGCTCCCAAAGCATGATGAAAACGGGTATGCGTTGCTCCCGGAAAAATTAAATTGAGTAAACCGGTCTGGGAAATTCGCCGTAACCGCTGAAAATAAGGATGCTCAATAACATCAAAAAGGATTTCGTAAGGGATTTTAATAAAGCCGTGAACCGGATCATTGATGATTTTGAATTTGTTCGTCATGTTCGTTAGGTCTCTTAAAATAAATCAGTCTTGATCTGCAAATTTAGGTTTTTCTAATCTCAAATCACGAGTTATACATGCTTTCTTACTTCACGTATTCAATTATTTAACGCAACTTTAACGTGTTTTTAGAAGAAATTTAGCAATGTTTGGTTGTACTTTTGACGCCTTACAGTAAGCCTGAAAAGATCGGGCTTTAAAGAAGAAATATTTGAAAAAAATATATGGCAAAATTAATATGGATCGATGATGAAGTAGATTTACTGAAACCTCATATTGTATTTTTAGAGAACAAAGGTTACCATGTTTCTCCCGTGAATAACGTAAATGAAGCGCTGGAAATGATCGAAAAAGAAAATTTTCAGCTTGCACTGCTTGATGAAAACATGCCCGGAATAAGCGGTCTGGAAGCGATTCCGATGATTAAAAACATCGACTCTGCAATTAAGATTGTAATGGTGACCAAAAATGAAGAAGAGAGCATCATGGAGCAGGCGATTGGGTCGCAGATTGCCGATTATATCCTGAAACCCGTAAATCCAAACCAGGTTCTGCTATCACTGAAGAAAAACCTTCAGGAAGAAACTTTGGTCGAAGAAAAGACGATTCTGGAATATCAGCAGCAGTTCAGAAATCTTTCTATGGAACTTTCATACATGAGAACATTTCAGGACTGGGCAGAGTATTATAAGAAAATCCTGAACTGGGAAATAAAATTCGATAAGGTTTTCGACAGTGATTTTTCGAATTTACTGCAGTCACAAAAAGAAGAGGCGAATATTCAGTTTTCAAAATTTATTGAAAACAACTACGAAGACTGGCTTCACACGAACGAAAAACCGATGATGAGCCACACTTTATTTAAAGACAAGGTGAAACCGGAACTCGAAAAAGAAAAAGTGCTTCTGCTTATGATCGATAATCTGAGGTACGACCAGTGGAAAG
Organism: Chryseobacterium sp. HSC-36S06; assembly: GCF_024171485.1. Classification (GTDB taxonomy): domain Bacteria; phylum Bacteroidota; class Bacteroidia; order Flavobacteriales; family Weeksellaceae; genus Kaistella. Next base: position 901,408 of record NZ_JALJZX010000001.1, on the reverse strand, counting down.
TGATTGAACCGCTGTTTACCAAATTCTACAATAAGACGTCCGAGGATTATTACTTCAGCATTTTACCTACCGCTACGCAGTACGCGAGAAATTCATTCTTTGCAGGACTGCTGCCTTCGGAAATTGAAAAACGTTTTCCGGATAAATGGTTTAACGATAACGAAGACGGCAATAAAAATGAACATGAAAGAGAATTTCTTGAAGACCAGATGAAACGGCTTGGACTTTCAGGGAAATCGATGAAATATCTGAAAATCCTGAATGCTGATTTTGAGCGAAAGATCCTGGAGGATTTCAACCAGCACAAAAACAATGACCTTCTCGTAATCGTATATAACTTTATTGATATTCTCTCGCACGCGAAAACCGATAACGTCATTGTAAACCAACTGATCCGTGACGATAAAACTTTCAGATCACTCACTTACAACTGGTTTGAGAATTCTTCATTAATGAAAATCATTAAGCAGGCGGCAGAGAACGGTTTCAAACTCGTTATTACGACCGATCACGGAACGATTTACGTGAAAAAACCGAGCAAAGTGGTTGGAGACCGAGAAACTTCTACGAACATCCGCTATAAAACCGGCAGAAGTCTTACGTACGAAAACAACGACGTATGGGCAATTTCTAATCCCGAAAAACTGTTTTTACCGAAAGGAAATTTAAGTTCTAAATACATTTTCGCCAAGAACAATACTTTTTTGGCGTATCCGAAGAACTATAATCATTTCGTAAATTATTATAAAGAAACGTATCAGCACGGCGGAATCTCCCTTGAGGAGGTCATCATCCCGATCAGCATACTGGAACCCAAATAGTTTTTTTTCATAGTTTATTTAATTTGGGTTCAATTGGGCGGAAAAAATCTGAGATTTTTTCCGCCTTTTTTGTGATCATTAACTTCAGTTGTATCAATGATCAGTTTACCTTTTGTAATTTTGAATAAATTTATAATTCAATGAAAATTATCTCTTATAATGTCAACGGAATCCGGGCAGCATTCACTAAGGATTTCCTCGGCTGGCTGAAGGTTGCGGATCCCGATGTAATCTGCATACAGGAAAGCAAAGCAGGAAACGACCAGATCGATATCGAAAGTCTTGAAAAAATCGGTTATCACAGTTACTGGCATTCAGCTCAGCGCAAAGGCTATTCCGGAGTGGGAATTGCTTCCAAAATAAAACCTAAACATGTGAAATATGGCTGCGGAATTGAGCATTACGATTCGGAAGGCCGTATTATGCGGGCAGATTTCGAGGATTTCTCAGTAATCTCAGTGTATGTTCCTTCTGCTTCAAATATAGAAAGGTTAGACTTTAAAATGCAGTTCTGTCATGATTTCCTGGCTTACATTAAGGAACTTAAGAAAACCATTCCTAACCTTATTATTTGCGGCGATTTCAATATCTGTCATCATGCAATAGATATCCATAATCCGGTGGGGCTGAAAAATGTTTCGGGATTTTTACCGATGGAAAGAGAATGGATGACTGCCTTCATTGAAGAATGTGAGCTTATTGACAGTTTCAGATTCTTCAATGACCAGCCCGATAATTATTCCTGGTGGAGTTACCGGCAGAATTCACGCGAGAGGAACAAAGGCTGGCGTTTGGATTATAATTTCGTGTCGTATACTTTAAAAGAGAAACTGTCGCGCGCAGTAATTCTGAAAGAAGCTGTACACAGCGACCACTGTCCGGTGATGGTAGAACTTCATTAAAGAAATCAAACTTAAAATAAAAAAGCCGACTCTAAAGAATCGGCTTTGCTTTTAAATAACGTAAATGTTAATCGACAATTTCATATTCAACAGGCATGGTACCGCGGGCGGTATTACCAATTGAATCGAACGCTGCTTTGGATAAATCCAAGGCTCTGGAAGAGTGGAACGGACCCCGGTCGTTAATTCTCACTTCTACACTTTTTCCTGTTCTTAAGTTGGTTACTTCTACAACTGTACCGAACGGGAGCGTTCTGTGTGCAGCGGTAAGCTTTCTGTTGCTGAAAATTTCTCCGCTTGCGGTTTTCCTACCGTTAAACTTATCGTGGTAGAACGATGCAAAACTTGTTTTGGCATCATTGGCATTATACTTGTTGAAAGAATAAATACCAAGTGTTGAAATCATCATTATGATTACGAGAATACCTCTTTTCATCATGTTGAATTATTTTTATTGGTTTTGACTCTGCAAATTTATTCCGAAATGATAACCTGCAACACTCACATGGTTAAACTCCGTTAAGGATTCGTTAATATTTTGTTAAGAAAGGCTGTCTGCTCCCTATTCGTGGTAGCTCACAAAGATTGTTAAATTGTGTTAAAATAATTATCAAAACGTTAACAAAATTAACAAAACATAGCATAATAAATAGCTTTTAACGTACTCAAAACACTGATTACCAAACACTAAGAATTAAAAAAACCTTCCAAATATATTGAAAGGTTTTTTGTTTATTTGTCTTTGAAAAAATGTCAAAATTTGACTTTTTTTTCTGTCGATTTCTTAAATCACTTCTCCGTATAAATCAAATTCTTCTGCTGAAGTAATTTTAATTTCTGCAAATTCGCCAATCGATAAATAGGTGTTTTCAGCCGAAACCAAAACGGTATTGTCAACATCCGGTGAATCAAATTCGGTTCTTCCTACAAAGTAATTTCCTTCTTTTCTGTCGAAGATACATCTGAAAGTTTTACCGATCTTCTCCTGATTCTTCTCCCAAGAGATCTGGGACTGCAGCTCCATAATTTCTTCTACTCTCGCCTCTTTTACTTCCTGCGGAACATCATCTTCCAACACAAAAGCGGTTGTATTTTCTTCGTGAGAGTAAGTAAAGCAGCCTAAACGGTCAAATCTCTGGGCACGCACCCATTCTTTCATCTCCTGGAATCTTTCTTCGGTTTCTCCCGGAAAACCAACGATTAACGTAGTTCTGATGGCCATATCGGGAACCATCTCCCTGAATTTATCCAGAAGCGCATTGGTTTTTTCATGCGAAGTTCCACGTTTCATCGCTTTCAGAATTTCTGAATTGATGTGCTGCAAAGGAATATCTATATAGTTACAAACCTTTGGTTCGCTTTTTATGATCTCCAGAACATCCTCCGGAAAACCTGTGGGAAATGCGTAGTGAAGACGAATCCATTCAATCCCTTCTACTTTTACCAAACGGAGAAGTAAATCTCCGAGAGCACGTTTTTTATAGATATCAAGACCGTAATACGTCAAATCCTGAGCGATCAAAATAAGTTCCTTCACCCCTTTTTTTGCCAGTTTCTCCGCTTCAATCACTAAATTTTCAATCGGTGTTGAAACATTTTTTCCTCTCATCAGTGGAATTGCACAGAAAGAACAAGGTCTGTCGCAGCCTTCAGCAATCTTCAGATAGGCATAGTGTTTTGGCGTGGTCGTCATTCGTTCACCAATCAGTTCGTGTTTATAATCTGCTCCCAACTGTTTCAACAACATCGGTAAATCTCTTGTCCCGAAATACTGGTCAACATCGGGAATTTCCCGGATTAAATCCGGTTTATATCTTTCAGAAAGACATCCGGTCACAAAAACCTTCTCTACTTCACCGCGGTTTTTGGCTTCCACAAAATCGAGGATTGTATTGATGGATTCCTCTTTCGCGTTGTCGATAAATCCGCAGGTATTGATGACCACAATATCGCCGCGGTCCTCGTGCACCACTTCTTTTCCGTTCGCCTGAAGCTGACCCATCAATACTTCTGAATCATAAACGTTTTTGGAACAGCCTAAAGTGACAATGTTAATTTTCTTTTTTCCGACGGATTTCGTGCGCATCTTTATAATAAATTTGAATGGATGACTATAATTTTTTTACAGGGTGCAAATTTAGGAATAAAAAAAAGACTTTAAGGTTTTGCCTAAAGTCTTTCTAAATATTTCATTTAAAAGCGTTTACACAAGTGCTTTCAGGTAATCGCCATAACCGCTTTTGCCGTATTTCTTTGCAGATTCTAAAAGCTGTTCTTTATTGATGAAACCTTTAACATAAGCGATTTCTTCAATACAGGAAATTTTGAAGCCCTGTCGTTTTTCAAGCACCTTTACAAATTCCGAAGCTTCATGAAGAGAATCGAAAGTTCCGGTATCCAGCCAGGCAGTTCCACGGGACATTACGCCAACTTCCAACTGACCTTTTTCGAGATAAATCCTGTTGACGTCGGTAATTTCCAACTCACCTCTTGGCGACGGCTTAAGATTTTTAGCGATCTCAACCACCGAATTGTCATAAAAATACAAGCCAGGTACCGCAAAATTAGATTTTGGGTGTTCCGGTTTTTCTTCGATGGAAATGGCTTTTAAATTTTCATCAAATTCCACAACTCCATATCTCTCGGGATCAGAAACCTGATACGCAAAAACACAACCGCCTTTCACAGTGGTTTTTGATGACAACAATTTCGGAAGTCCTGCGCCGTAAAAAATATTATCGCCCAAAACAAGGGCTACAGAATCATCGCCGATAAATTCTTCACCCAGAATGAACGCCTGCGCCAATCCATCCGGACTTGGCTGCACTTTGTACTGAATATTACAGCCAATCGCTGAACCGTCGCCCAAAAGTTTAATAAAACCCTCCTGGTCGTGCGGGGTGGTAATGATTAAAATATCTTTAATTCCCGCCAAAAGCAATGTAGAAAGCGGGTAATAGATCATCGGCTTGTCGTAAACCGGCATCAGCTGCTTGCTGACTGCGATCGTTAACGGATAAAGTCGTGTGCCGGATCCGCCGGCGAGGATAATACCTTTCATATTGAGTGGTTGAGTTGGTGAGTGATTGAGTGATTGAGTATTTGAATATTTGAGTAAAGATTATTTCGTGCTTGGATTCGCGGGATTCAGATTTTTATCGGAGAAAGTCCACTTGTGGGAATTTACTGTCATTGAAACAATCATTCCTAAAATTTCATCATATTTTTCGTAGAGGTTTCTGTGCGTCCTTTCGTCAATATATTCACATGCAAATGCGAAATCAAACCAATTTTGGGTTTCTGCAGCCTCCCCGTCTGCATCATTCAGTTTATTAATAAAAGACTTTTCATATCTTCTTTTGCGCCAGGCTTCAGTGATATTTGCATTGACAGATCGTGAACTTCTTCTAATCTGATCGGTTAATGAGTACGTTTCTTCTTTTGGAAATAATTTTGAGAGATGATAAATTTCCATCGCAGCAGCAAATGCTTTCTGATAAACGACTAAATCCTTATGTACTTTAACAAAACTCATCTTCAAATTTATATGAAATTATTAACTCAATCACTCAAGAACGCAAACACACAAATACTCAATTACTCCGAATATTGCTTATCGTAATATTTCTGATAATCTCCGCTTGTCACATGCTCCAGCCATTCTTTGTTCTCCAGAAACCAGTCGATGGTTTTCGAAAGTCCTTCCTCGAAGGTAACAGACGGTTTCCAGCCAAGATCTTTATTAAGTTTGGAGGCATCAATGGCGTAACGTTTGTCGTGTCCCGGTCTGTCTTTCACATAAGTAATCAGTTTCTCTGAATGCCCGGCAGAATTTCCGAGTTTTTCATCCATCTGCTTAATCAGTTCTTTTACCAGATCGATATTCTGCCACTCGTTGAAACCTCCGATATTATAAGTTTCGCCGGTTTTGGATTCATGGAAAATCTGGTGAATGGCTTTAGCATGATCAATCACAAAAAGCCAGTCACGCGTATATTTTCCGTCACCGTATATCGGGAGCGGCTTTCCGTTCAGAATGTTTGAAATACACAGTGGAATCAACTTTTCAGGGAAGTGATTGGGACCGTAATTATTCGAACAGTTGGACAGGATAAACGGCATTCCGTAGGTATTGCCGTAAGCTCTTACCAAATGGTCTGAAGCTGCTTTACTTGCAGAGTACGGTGATTGAGGATCATATGCGGTAGTCTCCAAGAAGAAACCCGTTTCGCCTAAACTTCCGTAAACCTCGTCTGTTGAAACGTGATAGAACAGATTTTTTCTCGGCTCGTCAGGGAATCTGCCGTGGGTATGCTCCGGATTCAATGTCCAGAATTCAATTGCCAGGTTCAGAAGATTGGCCGTGCCGATCACATTCGTGTTGATGAAGGCATTAGGATCCGTGATGCTTCGGTCAACATGACTTTCCGCCGCTAAATGAACAATCGCGTCTGGGTTATATTTTTCGAATACTTTTCGGAGTTCGTCAACTTTAGTGATATCTGCTTTTTCGAAAACGTAATTGGGTTCGTTTTCAACGTCTTTTAGATTCTCCAGATTACCTGCGTAGGTCAATGCATCCAGGTTAATGATGGTCGCTTCGGGATGGTTGTTTACAAATTCCCTAACAACGTGGGAACCGATAAATCCTGCACCTCCAGTGATGATGATATTTTTCATGAATTTTTAAATTAATAATTTTTGGCCGCAAAGGTAGGCTGAATTTTATCTTTTTCCGACAAAATCACGTCATTTTCAGGAAGTTTCCAATCAATGCTGAGTTCCTTGTCGTTCCATAAAACGCCTCCTTCAGCTTCTTTATTATAAAAATTATCGCATTTATAGGCAAAGACAGCCATTTCTGAAAGCACAGAAAATCCATGTCCAAAACCTCTCGGGACATAGAACTGCAGCTTATTCTCAGCAGAAAGTTCAACGCCGAACCATTTGCCGAAAGTTGGCGAATCTTCACGAAGGTCTACGGCAACATCGAACACCTTACCTTCCAGGCATGAAACCAATTTGGCCTGTGCATGTTCGCCTTTCTGAAGATGAAGCCCGCGCAGAACGCCGTAAGAAGATTTGGAAATGTTATCCTGTACAAAGTGGCCGTTCATTCCGGTAAGCTCCTCAAACTTCTGCTCATTGAATTTTTCGTAAAAATAACCGCGGTCGTCTTCGAAAATGGTAGGTTCTATGATATAGCAGTCTTTCAGGGGGGTTGGTTGGATTTTCATCAGCTGTCAATTACTTTCTTAAACTTAATATGGTGGTTTTAATTCTGTTGCGGTCTGCATCGGTAAGGCTGGATCCTGAGGGCAAACACAAACCGATATTAAAAAGTTCTTCAGCAACTTTACCGCCGTAATAAGGTGAGTTGTTAAAAACAGGCTGAAGATGCATCGGTTTCCAAAGGGGTCTCGATTCAATATTCTGTTTTTCTAAAGTCAAACGTAGATCTTCACGGCTAAACCCTGCTATCTTCTCATCTATGGTAATTGCCGACAGCCAGTGATTCGAGAAATAATCCTCATTAGGCTCAGTAAAAACCTTCACTCCAGAGAAATCCCGGAAAACATCGAGATAAAACTCATGATTCTTTCGGCGTGCTGCCACCCTTTTATCCAGGACTTCCATCTGGCCTCTTCCGATGCCTGCGGAAATATTACTCATCCGGTAATTGTAGCCAATTTCGGAATGCTGGTAGTGTGGCGCCTGATCCCGGGCCTGGGTAGAAAGAAATACCGCTTTGTCCTTTTGCTCCTTTGTTTTACATATCAGCGCACCGCCCCCTGAAGTGGTAATGATTTTGTTCCCGTTGAAACTCACCACCGACATTTCGCCGAAAGTTCCGCAATTTTGGCCTTTAAAGGTGGAACCTAAAGCTTCCGCGGCGTCTTCGATCAGCGGAATTTCATACTTTGCGGCAATGGCGATAAGTTCGGCTAGTTTTGCGGGCATCCCATAAAGATGAACAATAACAATAGCCTTCGGCTTTTTCCCTTTAGCAATACGGTCTTTAATAGCTTCCTCCAGAGCTGCCGGATTCATATTCCAGGTTTCGGGCTCACTGTCGATAAAAACGGGCACCGCTCCTACATAGGTAATTGGATTTGCGGTGGCTGAAAATGTGAAGGTCTGGCACAGCACTTCGTCACCTGTCTTTACCCCCAGAATAATTAATGCCAGATGCAGGGCTGCGGTTCCGGCGCTTAGCGCAGCAACTTCAACATCCTGCTTTAGATAATGTTCTAAATCTTCTTCAAAACCATTCACATTGGGACCCAGGGGAGCAACCCAGTTTTCTTCAAAGGCTTCGTCAATATATTTAAGTTCATTTCCGCCCATATGTGGGGACGAAAGCCATATTTTATCCTTCATCAGTGATTTTTATGTTCTTTTATAATTTTTCCCGGATTACCCACGACGGTAGCAAAATCCGGAACATCTTTAATAATAACTGCACCTGCACCGATTAACGCCCACTTTCCGATGGTAATTCCCTGAATAACACAGGCACCGATCCCGATATGGGCACCTTCGCCCACCACAACTCCACCCGCGAGAGAGGCATTAGGGGCAACATGGGCAAAATCGCCGACCAAACAGTCGTGCTCTACCACCGCACCGGTATTGATAATGCAGTGCTTGCCGACTGCAGTGTCTGCATTTATGGAGGCCTGGGGCATCACTACGGTACCGGCTCCAATTTTCGCAAATGGAGAAACCGCGGCGCTGGGATGATGTACTGACTGATAATTAAAGAGCCACCGTTCCGAAATTCTTTTCCGGCTCATGTTACTGCCGACCGCAATTATGGCATCGCCGCTCGGGGCGATGTTCTCAGCCTTTTCGACACGAATTCCAAATATTTCGGACGTTTTGGGTGAATCATCAATTACCTTTTCCACTTCGATCCCATTCGACAGAAGCACATCCAAAACCACTTTACTGTGTCCGCTCGCTCCGAAAACAATCATGAGAGATTTCCTTTAAATTCTTCTGAAGTAACATGCCCTTCCTGGGTGATTCCTTCAGAAACAAAAACTTTCTTCACGGTAAGCAACAGGATTTTTACATCCAGTGCGAAACTGATATGATCGACGTACCATACATCGTACTCGAATTTTTTTTCCCAGCTGATGGCATTGCGTCCGTTAACCTGTGCCCAACCTGTGATTCCCGGCCTCAACTCATTGCGGCGGCGCTGAAAATCGTTGTAAAGTTTTAGATATTCAGGCAACAGTGGTCTTGGCCCGATGAGCGACATTTCGCCTATAATTACATTGATGAGCTGGGGAATTTCGTCTAGCGAAGTTTTACGCACAAAAGCACCAATTTCTGTTAACCGTTCACTGTCTGGTAGAAGATTTCCATGCATATCTTTTTTGTCATTCATGGTCTTAAACTTGATGATTTGAAAAATCTTACCGTCCTTACCCGGTCTATTCTGAAAGAAAAACGGCTTGCCCTGATTAGCGAAATAGAGACCTATTGTAATAATTATAAACAAAGGACTCAGGATGATCAGACCAATAACGGAAGAAGTAAAATCGAAAAATCGTTTAAATAGGTGTTTGTACATTTTTTTCTAGATTTTGATATTCTTCCAATAGGGCGGTAAGCACCACACATTGCTGATAACGTTCCGCAATCATTGATCTGGCATTCTGTTTCAGCTTTTCTCTCAATTCCGAATCAGAAATGATCTTTACCATGGATTCATGCAAAATTAAGTCATTTTTCGGAGGAATAATAATACCGTTTTGATGGTGAATAATGATTTCATTGGACCCGTTGATGTCTGTAACTATCGAGGGAAGTTCCATCGCACCGGCCTGAATTACTACATTAGGGAAGCCTTCTCTGTAACTCGGAAAAACAAGCGCATCCGCAATTGCCAGGAAAGCCCGCACATCCTGCTGAAAACCTACAGAGATGATATTCGGATTATCTGTCATTTCCTGCAAGGTTTCCGGTTCCAGCCCATTATCTGCTTCCAATGGTCCTACTAAAAGGAGTTTAATTGGTACACCGTTTATTTTTTTTAAAGCTGAGATTAATTCATTAATCCCTTTATCTTTTACAAGACGTCCGATAAAAATGAAAACAAAATCTTCAGGCAAAATAGCCAACTGATTTTTTAATAACTGCTTATCTTCCGGAGTAAATAACGCCGGATTAAAAAAATCAAGATCAATACCGTTCACATTTCCATTAGCCAGTATTCTGAGGGGTTTTCTTGTAATATTGTAAGCAAGAAGATCTTTTCGAACACCTTCTCCTTCAGGATAAATATTGGTGGCGCAGTAACAGAGCAACCTGTCCATAGCGATCAGGAGATGCTTCATTGCTCCTGTTGAAGTGGGAAAAATCAATCCCGTAAAAGTGTGCATTCTAACTGGTACATTTGCCAGCTTAGCTGCAATCATAGATAGCAGTCCAGCTTTTGGTGTTATGGAATGTACGATCAACGGCTTTTCTTTTTTAAAGTAGGTATACAGGTTAATTAACGAAAGCAAATCATCAAAAATTGAGATTTTTCGCTTCATTTCTATACCTTTTGTCTCGACACCTTCTCTTTCGCCTACCTCGACCAAATCTTTACCTGGACTAGATATCGCAATAACGTGATAATATCTGCTTAGAAATTTAAATTGATTTCTCAGCAAAATATTTAATGATAAAGGTACCGTAGCTACCCGAATAATCTTATTCAAACCTGCCATTTAAATTAAAATTATTAGGATTTACAACAAAACCTGAGGTTTTTAACTTGTGATTTAGAAATTTTTGTCTACTATTATTAGAGCTAAAAGTGATTTTCCTAATGCCGTAATAGCTTGCAGATATCCTCTTAATACGGCCTACTAGCTGAAAAGGGCACGCCTCAGTAATTTTAAAAATATAAAAGTATAACAGCTTAGATATATTCATCGTAAATTTTTCGTCTTAGGCAAAAGTATCCAATTCTTTTTGAAATTGAGTAAAATCTACGTTATTTGTGCGGGGCTGTTTGTTACGAATCGCAATATATTTATCATCCAATCCAAAAAAACAGATTATTCGTGCTATAATACTTTTGATATATGAACTTAAAATCGTCTTCAGTTTGAGGACTGGTTTTCCACCCAGATACTTATCGGTTCTAAATATTTTGCGTTGCTGTTTAAGTCTGAATAAATAGGTAGGCAGTTTAAAGGTTAATGGATCCCGATAAAAAAGCAAAGGTTCATGAAGAGTTTTGAAAACGGAAGATTGATGACTTGTGAGCCAAAGATCAAAATCTTCTGCACCAATAAGATCCTCCTTATAACTGAATTTAGAGAACCATGCCGTTTTTCCTGCCACAGTTGGGTGTATAAATGCACCGGTTTTCAAAGCCTCTTCATAGGTAAGCGGAGGTGATGAGTTTCTTAATCCGATGATATGATTCTCGTCATCAATAATTACTGCAGAACTCCCAATTACATCTACATCGGGATTATTTTCCAGAAATGCCACCTGTTTTTCAACACGGTCTTTAAACATGATATCGTCAGCATCCATTCTGATAAAATATTTCCCATTCGCCAGACTGATCTGCTGATTTAAGCGGTATGAAATTCCTTTATTTTTTCCATCGGACAAAAGTATAATTCTGGGATCCCGAAATTTTTCTACACACTTTACAGAATTATCGGTACTCCCATCATCCGTTATAATTAATTCAAAATTTTTATATGTTTGGCTCAGTACTGATTTTAAAGCTGAATCCAAAAACTTCTCCGCATTATACACCGGGATTCCAATGGTTACCAATGGTATATTTCGATCTATAGTCTTATCCATTCGGCAGGTATTAAATCTTTCGTAGTTTCATTTAGGGCACCATTATACCAGTTTTTGGGCGCAATCACAATCTTATGGGGATTATTGTTAAGCCAAGCGCCCCACCAGCTGAAAGTACTGTTGGCGATGATATTACTTTTGCACAAAGACATTAGATAAAGGTCTGCGACGGGACTTTTTGTGATTGCAGAATTGTCTACAAAAACGAATTCGGTACCCTTATCGAAAACTTTTACCAAGTTATCTTTAACCCAATTCACATCGTTTGAAAACACATAGAAAACAGGATTCTCAACCCTTGTAAGTACTTCCCGAACCGAGGCTATATAATACTGCAAAGAGCACTCGGCAAAAAGCTGCTGATTGGCTTTTAAGAGATAATCTCCTCTTCGGATGTGCATACTTACACTGTTATTTTTTTTAATTTCAGCCAAACAGTGTAAGTTTTTAAATGATAATTCATCAAATCTTAATTCGGAACGCAGTTCAATATCAATAGCTTCAAGATATTTGTACGATTGCCAGTATCCGTCATAAACCATCGTACCTGCAGGAAATTCTGGAACAAAACCAGAGTATCTTTCAATATGTACTTTGCAGTTCAAAAAAGGAAGCGTAGCAAAAAGCTTACGGCAAACACGTTCAGTAAGAGGGCTAACAAAACCGTAACCAGCGCTTTTCAGTTCATTTTCTGAAGAAAATTCAATATCCACAAAGTAGTTCAAGTCTAATTTTTTTATGGGTGTTATTCTGGAGAAAAAAAAATTAGTGGGCACTCCCCGCATTTTCTCCAGGTATTTCCCAAAACTATACTGGAAAAGTTGGTTGCCAAGTCCTCCCCAAAGTTTAACATGATTTTTCATTTAATTATTATTTGAAAGGTTTCCCAAACGGGAGGTTTGAAACTTAATGCAGCGTTATTCAAATTTTTTGAGAGCGGTTGTTCCAGTAAAATTTCATTATTTCGAATGGCAGATATTCTGTTATATTCCTCCGTGCTCGCAAATTTAATCCAATCGCCAACAAGCAGGCTGTCGCTGTATATCGTTTTTACACTCTTATCCCCCTTTTTACCCGAAACTGTAATTTTTTTTATGGTTCCGCTGGTACCCGGCTCTGTACATACTAAGCCCACCACCCCGCCATTTGGCTCCGAATACTGAATTTTATCTCCCTTTTCCCAGGTATCTACAGTTGCGGGTGCGGAATTAGTAAGAAAGGTAATTTTCCCTTCATTAAACTGCAGTGATTTCTGTAAAGACTGTACTTTGCCATTTCTGTCATAAGGAATTACAAGTACGTTTCCCGTAGCTTTCAGTGTTCTGTCTATCAGGTTAGTGAGCCTCCTTGTGCCGCCACTATTAATATCCAGGATATGAAACTGCACCAGATTTAATAGTAACTTGCCTGTGCCATACAGAAGCGGTTTGGGTGAACTGATCCCAAAACCTACTGAATCGGTTGGATCCTCGAAATTCACATTAGTAAGGGAGATGGTACTGCCAAAAGATATTCCTCCAAATGCACTGAGGCGTCTTACCGAACGCTTTAGATAACCTTCGACAGGATTCACATTAAAACTGAAGTTAGAAACTGCCAGAGAACTGTTTCCATCGAGCAAAAAAGTTAAACCGTTTCGCTGGGTGCCCGAACTGTTGACCGTTATAAAACCGCTGTTAATGCTGTTGTTTTGTGAATTAATGCTGTAAATAAGCGGTAATTCCTCAGGCATCCCTGTATTGCCCGGATAAGTTTCAGCATATAGTCCGTTAAAATTGATATTAACAGTTGTGTTTGAGGCTGCAGCCAATTTAATGAGGGTGCCTGTGCAGCTGCTGAATGTAATTTTATTAAAATAACTGTTATTACTTGCGTCCCGGTGTGGGTTTTTGCTCGAATAGGCAAAATCAATGATTCCGGTTTCGGGAACACCATTCTCTTCTGCTTTCTGATTCTGTCCGGAACTCTCTACTTTGATATTACTAAAATAAGACTCCCAGAAATTACCTTTAATTGCACTTTTGCCGATATTTCTGAAACTAAGATTTTCAAAATTCATATATTCGGTAAAGTCCAGGATAATGCCGAAATTTCTTATTCGGGCATTTTCACTGTTAATCTGTAAATTACTTACTCCGCCTCCTGTGAGAAGACTATCCCAGGCATTTCCGACCGGTTTTCTACCGTACAAAAAAACAGGAGCATTTTCATTTTTATCTGCAACTGCATGAATTACCGTTGCACCGGGCCCATCACCAAATATTTTGGTAAAATGGTCATCGATCACATAACTTCCGCTGGATGGATATACCGATGACGGAATGTATAAGGAATTACCACCCATGTGTGAACCAAACGCAGAAGTTTTTTGACGGTTTTTAAAAAAAACGGAAAGGGGCTGTGTATCGTCGCTGCCAGATTTTAGCGCGTTCATATCACCGGAATTGCTATAAACGCCATCACCTTTAGCCCCGTAATTTTTGGGAGTAATACTATTGTAATTTACTGTTTTGTAAAATTTTTGATTCCGCTGGATGATAAAACTACCGTCAACATCTTTTACAGTAACCTTTTGGCCATTGGGAAGTATTGCTATTTCTTCATAGGTAAGGACTTTCTTGGAAACAGGATCAACCAGTGATATGATTTGACTGTTAACAATACCGCCTGTAAAGAAAAAAAACAAGGTAAGGATTTGCAGAGCTTTCATTTTTTTACTTTAAGAGTTTTTTCAACAGAATTGATATCTCATTTAAAATTACGAAAACTGAACTTTTAAACATTCCTATGTTTTCATATTTTTTCAAATAATACAAAGCACTTTGGTACTTGTATACCTCCATCTTCCGGTTAATATTTTTAGCATTGGAATTGGTAGAGACGCCCTGAAGGTGCTTTACTGATGTATAACCGTTCAGCAGACATTTTTTGTTCGCCTCCAGAATCTTTCTGCCTAAAATCACTTCTTCATAATACAGGAAGGTCCCTTCATCTAAACTGCCATATTGATCTATAAATTTTGCATCGATAATAAATGCTGCGCCGTTTATAGAATCACAATGCATGTATTTATTTACAAACGGCATTTGATCCCGGTAAAGAAAATAGTTGGTAAGTTTTTTAATAAAAGGAGTAAATAACGGTACCGAAAGTTTAAACATTTGATCTGCAGATAATATCCGGCGTACCTGAATCTGTTCTTCAAGGGGCTGATCAACCGCAACAGTATCAACTAAGGGCGACGATGCAGCAACTTCCGGATGCATTATCATCCCGTGAACCAATTTTTTGACAAAATCTGCATCATCTAGAATCAGATCATTGTTTAGAATAAGATGATAGTCTGTCCTTTTTCCAGTTTCATGAACTATACCTAAATTATTTCCGCGTGCATATCCCAAATTTTCTTCAGAAAACAGCTTAATTACATTTGCGGGCAGATGGTTTAGGATATCTTTTTCCTGCATCCTGCTTGCATTATCCACCACCACGATTTCGAGAGATGGATAAGTCTGCTTTTCCAATTGCTTTACAAGATCTATGGTATAAGAACTTTCATTGTAATTTAAAATTACAATCCTGACGGCTGGATTATTATTCATAAGTAATTTTTTTTGTGAAAAAATTGATGATTAATAAAATGACGACAGTGAGCAATACCGGAAAGCGGATAAATTCATTATTTGCAAATACAAATACATTGAAATAACAGATATATCCGTAAAAAATAATATTGAAAAGATTATTGTAATTCTGTTTTACTAATCTGTAACAGTAGTCGGAGAAGAAACCGATGATCATCGATCCTAATAATGCACCAATAATACCAAAATCCAAAGCAAAAGCATCTAAAAAAGAATAAGTGTTTGTGGTAAGCCTGTCGGACCATTCCCGGACGTAAGACGGATACGTATCAATGAGCCCAAACTTTTTTAAAATATAATTAAATGCGTCGAAGGTGTAATAACCTATATCGTAAGAATTACTGTCGAGGTATTTTCCATCCGTTATATCCTGAAAAACGTACAGGCCACCAAAAAGATAAAGACTGATTTCATCCGTTACATCATTCAGGGAAGCTTTGTCGCCTAAAAGCAAAAGCTGTGAGGCCGCGAAAACTCCTATTGTAACTAACACCGATATCACAATTGTCCTAACAGGAATCATTACGCGGTAAATATAAACATAGGAAATAAGGAGCATGATAAGAAGCTGCAGAAAAGGTGCTCTGGTAAAACGAAGCGAGGAAATCATAATGCCTGCTACAATAAGTCCGACAAATATAATTTTGCTCATTTTCTTATTTTTTACACAAAACAGAGCGAGCGGTATATAAATGAGATACGATCTTTGAAACAAGGCTTTGAAGATGTTGCTTTCATCTACTTCTTCAAATTCCTGTTTGGTACGCATAGAGACCCACGCATCCAGTGAACTGAAATTAAAGACTACCTTATTCAGCAAGTCATAATTCGCAATAAGCCCAAGAATTAGCAGTAAAAAAACAATAACATTTAGCGTGTTGAAATTGTAATACCGTTGCTTTGCGACTTCATACTTTGGCATTTTTAATATGGATGAACCGAACAGATAGGTAAAAAAACAGCCATAATACAGGATAACGGAACTGTCATCAACTTTACCGGGATATGCCAACTGTACACCTATAATGATAAATAACCAAATAAAACTGAATAAAGTGAGGTGGTTCAACACATAGTCATAAACCTTCAGTCTTCTCTGAAGAAGCCATCCTGCAAGTAAAAGCATCAATATGTTAAAGATAATCATCATAACTTTTGCTTTGTAACTGATATTAGATTCCAAAAAATTCCCAGGTCATTTCGCTGTATCAGCAAAAATATAAAATAGATGATCAGGTAGATTCCAAAAGCATAAAGATTTCCAAGAGTTAAAAACGCAAGGATAAAAACGGCGGGGAGCAGTAACCCGAAGATCTCCTGTTTGAGTTGTTTGAGTTGAAAATGACGGCTGAGGTAATTCTCGACGAGATATCCCCTTAACGCAATGCTTAAAGTCATTCCCACTACCAGGAGCATAAGTGAGTTCATCATCACGCCAATGGCAGAAAAAGCCAGTGACAGGAGTAAGCCCATGACATTGATGATCAGGAGTTTTCTTTCTTTCCTCAATACCTTCATATACGTACCCAACAAAACCTGCATTTTGCCTTCGAAAACTAATACAGGCAAAATAATAATCATGGATGACAGATGTGAGCTGTATTTCGGAAGCCAAAAATCTATACCCCATTCTAATAGGGGAAAAAATAGTAAGAGACCAAATAATAAAGTATTCAGAAACCCAAGGGTGTAGTGGTAAATAGATTTCTTTTCATCATTGTCCTTGTTTCTTAACAGCGGAAAAATTACAACACCGATCTGCCGGATAAAGAAGATAAAAAAAGTGGTGAGTGTAAGTATAAATGAGATTTTACCAAATTCTACAATCCCCCATTTTTTCTCGATAAAAAATCTGCCGGTGCCTAGAATCAACATGCTTGCTATCGTAGAAAACATGAGTTGACTCCCTACCGATACATTCTTTTTTATTTCATTAATATATGAAGGAATTAGGTTGGTAAAGAAAGGCTGATTTATGACGTCTTTAATTAGGTAAATGCAAAAAACCATCGCCACACCATGAGCCGCAAGGTAAACCCTGACGAAAGGTTCGTACGACCGCTGACCACTTACTGCCAGTATGATGAAAAAGAGCACCAGAAGAACATTTGTGAGAAGAGTTACGCGCGAAAAATCCTTTAATCTATTCATCGACTGTAGGGAAAGAGTCACAAAAGAGGTAATATTGGAAATCACTAAAAAAAACATTGTATAAAAAATAACGAAAAGTCGGTCCGGCTGGTCTGCCGTGGTAGCTTTATACGCTAAAAAAAAAACTGATGCAAAAAGGAATTGGGCTGTAGCAAGCATTATAAACTGCCCTTTCAATAGTGATTTATTGATTTTGCTGTAATTTTTTCCTCCATATCTCAGATAAATACCATCGTTGAGACCCAAATGAAAAAAACCGACAAAAGAGGAATAAAACAAAAATAGCTGCCAATATCCGAAACTTTCCACTGTCATCATTTTAGGAAAAACCAAACTAATGACGATATAAAAAAGCAGCCCCACCAATTGCGAGAAAATGAGAAATAGGAAATTTTTAATGCTGCCTCTGATGTTCAATTTCTATTACTTTATAGGTTCTTTACATACCAGTCGTACATCCGGTTTACGCCTTCTTCAATTTCAATTTCGTGTTTCCACCCAAGCGCGTTCAGTTTGCTTACATCAACCAGTTTCCTGAAGGTGCCGTCCGGTTTGGAGGAATCAAAAAGAATTTTACCTTGGTAATGTATTCTGTCAGCGATAAGTTTGGATAGCCCTCTGATGGTAATATCTCTGCCAGTGCCGATATTAATATGAGTATTCCTGATCTCTTTACCTGAATACAAATCTTTAAAATCAACATTATTCATCACAAATAGGCATGCATCGGCCATTTCTTCGCTCCAGAGGAATTCGCGCATTGGTGTTCCTGAGCCCCATAATTCAACGCGGTCTTCAAAAATACCGTACCGTGCCAGCATTTCGATTATTTCCGATTCAGTTTCGGAACCATTTAAATCTTGCACCGGTCTCGCTTTAAGATCTTTGCGTACTTCTCCCCAATTCCTGTCCATTAGCTGTTTAGAAAGATGAATTTTACGGATCATGGCAGGAAGTACATGGCTTCGCTCGAGATCGAAATTATCATTGGGTCCGTACAGATTGGTAGGCATTACGGAAATAAAATTTGTCCCGTACTGTATATTAAAACTCTCACACATTTTTAGACCCGCAATTTTGGCGATTGCATAGGGTTCATTGGTATATTCCAAAGTATTGGTGAGAAGTTCGGTTTCAGAAATCGGCTGCTGTGCTTCTTTAGGATAAATACAGGTGCTGCCCAGGAACAGCAGCTTTTTTACCTTTGTTTCAAATGCACTGACAATTACATTCTGCTGAATCTGTAAATTCTTATATATAAAATCTGCCCGGTAGGTATTATTGGCCATAATTCCGCCAACATACGCAGCCGCCAGGAAGACATATTCAGGTCTTTCCTCCGCAAAAAATTTTGAAGTTGCACCACCATCCAAAAGGTCCAGTTCAGAAGATGTTCGGCCAATCACATTGGTATAATCCAGGTCAGTAAGCTTTTTAAAAATAGCAGAGCCTACAAGTCCCCGGTGTCCTGCAACATATATTTTACTGGTTTTCTCCATGATTTTCTTTAAGCGTGATTTTTTTTTACAAATTCCATATCATGCTTTACCATAATATCCACGAGCTCATCGAATGATGTCTTTGTTGGATTCCAACCAAGCACCGTTCTAGCTTTGGTAGGGTCTCCAAGTAGCAGTTCCACTTCTGCGGGACGGAAATACTTTGGATCCACTTCAATTAATACTTTACCAGTCCTGCTGCAACTCCCTTTTTCGTTAACTCCTTCTCCTTCCCATGTAAGATCAATACCTGCCCCTTTAAAAGCTTTAGTACAGAATTCTCGCACGCTGTGCATTTCACCTGTTGCAATTACAAAATCTTCGGGGGTCGGGTGTTGAAGCATCATCCACATACATTCTACATAATCTTTTGCATAGCCCCAGTCCCGCATCGCATCAAGGTTTCCAATATATAATTTGTCCTGATAGCCCTGCGCGATTCTGGCTGCTGCCAAACTTATTTTCCTTGTTACAAAAGTTTCACCTCTTCTTTCACTCTCGTGATTGAATAAAATACCGTTTACACAGTACATTCCATAGGATTCACGGTAATTTTTGGTAATCCAGAAGCCATAGAGCTTAGCTACCCCATACGGAGAGCGCGGATAAAAAGGGGTAGTTTCTTTTTGGGGAACTTCCTGTACCAGACCATAAAGCTCTGAGGTAGAAGCCTGGTAAATCCTGGTTTTACTCTCCATCTTAAGAATTCTTACCGCCTCAAGTAATCTCAGTGTTCCTACTGCATCTGTTTCTGCTGTATATTCAGGGACATCAAAACTTACCTTTACATGGCTTTGTGCCGCCAGATTATAGATCTCGTCCGGCTGGGTCAGCTGTATAATCCTCATTAGTGAACTTGAATCTGTCATATCACCATAATGCAGATTAATGAGTCTTTTCTGATGCATATCCCTCACCCACTCATCAAAGTAAAGATGTTCAATTCTATCGGTATTAAATGATGATGATCGCCGGATGATACCGTGAACTTCATAACCTTTTTCAAGTAAAAATTCTGCCAAAAACGAGCCGTCCTGTCCTGTAATTCCAGTGATAAGCGCAACTTTATTCATAAGTGTTTAATGTTTTTAAATCCTGCTGTAATCATCCTGGACACGGATGATATCATCTTCTCCAAAATAATTACCGTACTGAACCTCTATAAAAATGAGAGGATTTTCTGTTCTGTTCTCTATTCGGTGATGTGCTCCCAGCGGAATCTGAGCTACAGTCCCCGGCCCGTAATCTTGTATCTGATCGTTGATGGTTACGGTTCCCGTTCCAGAAACCATAGTCCATACTTCCGCTCTGTGTTCATGATATTGCAATGAGAGCCTGTGTCCGGGATTAACCAGAATTTTCTTCACTTTATGAGTCTCTGTATCTTCCAGAACCCAATATTCGCCCCACGGACGCACGTCATGTTCCATATCCATTGATATCCGCTTTAAAATCTATCTCTTAGTCTTGAAAAAAAACCTTTTTCCTCAGCCTGATAGCCGTAGCCATATTTATTACCATAACCGAAATGCTCTTTACCAACATCATTAAGTACAAATCCTACGTTTCTTATTTTGTTGGCACTGACCTGTCTGTTGGCAAATTCAATAAGTGACTTTTCGGTATAGGCAGATCGTGTGATGTATAGGGTAGCATCTGCAAGTGCTGACGTAAGCAAGGTATCGGTTACAAGCATCAGTGGAGCGGTATCAACAATAATATAATCATATCTGGTCTGAAGCTGCTCAATAAGTTTTTCATATCTTCCATTAGACAGGAGCTCTGCTGGATTAGGAGGTATACTTCCAGAATAAATCACATCGAGATGCGGATTAAAACTTGATAAATGAATGATATCTTCAAGTTTTTCATTTTCATTATACAGATATTCCGTTAGTCCGTCCAAACCTTTAGAAGCAGGATTGTAGCGCTGTAACTGTGGATTTCTAATGTCTGCCCCAATGATTATAACCTTATGTCTTGGTCCTGCAACCGTAAGGGCAAGATTCACAGAAACAAAGGTTTTCCCTTCCCCCTTGATAGTTGATGTAACAAAAACTACTTTACCTTTTTCCTTTTTCGGAAGCATAAAATTCATATTGGTAACAAGAATCCTGAATGCTTCAGCCATAGGCGAAATGTCGTTATGTTCCACAATTTCGCTTTTGCCCTTTTCTGTACTTGGCACCTCGCCAATAATTGGGGTAGTAGACAACTTTTCAAGGTCATGTTTCGAACGGATTTTATCATTGAAAAGTTCTCTGATATAAATAAAGGCATAAGGAAGGAGTAAACCTGATAACAGGGCCACAGCCAGCGTGATAAGTTTCTTGGGCGCTACCGGTTTATCTGAGGCAAATGCATAGTCAATGATCCGTGCTTTCGGTGAAGTGATTGCCAATGATATTGCGGCCTCCTCCCGTTTCTGCAATAGTAAAAGGTAAAGATTTTCTTTAATCTGCTGTTGTCTTTCAATACTCCTGAACATTTTCTCCTGCGCGGGAATTTTAGAAATCTTACCGGTGAGTAAATTCTGTTCACCTACGAGTTGGTTTCTCGTTATTACAAGTGAATTCTGGTATTTTAACAATGCATCAGTAACTGAAGTCTTCATGACTGCCAGTTGCTTGTTCAGCTCAATCACAAGAGGGTTTTGCGGTGTCGCATTCTCCAGCAATCTGTTTTTTTCCAGTACGAGTTGATTGTAGGCATTGATATTTGCCGCCGCGAGAGGATTCCCTAATCCTACACTGGCCGGTAGAGTTTGGGTGCCGCCCAAACGTTGCATATAGCTTATTAGACCATTGGTAATATCCAACTGTCCTTCAGTTTCCAGGATTCTGGTTTTGGCTGCTTGCGAGCTTCCCAAATTAAGCTGGGCTTCAGTTGGGATATCGGTAATCTTATTGGCAGTTTTGAATCTTTCTTTTTCACTTTCCACTTCCCCAAGTTCCCCTGCGATAATGCTCACGCGCTCGTCGATAAAATCCTTCGTCTTTTTCGACTCCGTATTCTTATCACTGATGGCATCGTTATTATATGCATCTACAAGTTTATTGATGATGCTCTTGCCTTTATCTATATTGGAATGATTGATTGATAATCTTACTACGGTGGCATCTTTATCTACCAGATCCACCTTGATAATTTTCTGCAAAGTATTTACAGCTCCCTCGGTTGTAGAATATTCGATTTTTAACTCTCCCTCATGCTTTTTTAGAGAACCGACATACTCTGGATTTTTAAGTATCATCAGATTCGCAAAAGGTAAATTTACCGTCTTTTTATAGGTAGTTACAATACCGGAAGGAAGTTCTTCAGACGTAATTTCCAGTCGATCACCTGAAATTTTTAGATTAACCGGTTTTTCAAATTTTGGAGCGGTTTCTTTCTCAGCGATGACCTTTATGAGAACCGGAGCGGTTTTTCCGTAAAGTTCCTCTCTCTTAAATCCTAGCTCCGAAATCAGTGAAGTCTGAAGATCGAGCTCCTTTACTACATCCTGTACCAGTTTTTTGGATTTAAGGATCTCCATTTCATTTTCAATACTGTTGGTCTGCATCCCGCCAAATCCTGAGAGTTGTGAAAGCATTCCCATTTCCGAAGATGGTGCTTTACGTGCGTCTTTTACAAGAATGGATGACTGTACACTGTATACGGGCGTAGCTGTTCTGATATAAAAAATCCCAAGTGCCAGCATGATGAAGACAGAAATCATAAACCACCACCATTTTGCGATATAAGGTTTAATAATCTCTTTTATATTAACCTCATTTGAAACTTGAACTTCGGGACCTGAACTTTGGCTCATCTAATTAATTTAAAGTAAAATTATTTTTTAAAAATCGTAATGAAAATTCCCGCCAAACCAATGATGGTACCGGCAATTGCGATATAAGTACCCGTGTTCGGATTCAGACGGGCAGTTTTTTCTTTGGTTTCATTTGCTGAAACGTAAATCACATCATTCTGTTTCAGTTCATAAAAAGGGGAATTAATAAAATTGGCATCCATAAGATTGATGCGTTCTTTTAAAATATGTCCGTCTTCGTTTCTTACAAGGAGAATATCATTCCGTTTTCCGTACATGGTGAGATCGCCTGCCAAACCCAGAGCATTCAACACATTAGCCTGTCCGTCGGGCACGGTATATTGTCCGGGATTGTGTACTTCACCCAGAACCGTAATTTTATAATTGGTGATTTTCAGGCTTACTGAAGGATTTTTCACAAATACTGCAACCCTATCCCTGATTTCATCTTTAAAATCAACTAAGGTTTTGCCAGTTGCGCTCAGTTTTCCCAATACTGGAAAATCAATTTCTCCATTACTGTCTACCTGATAGATCGGAGCCGTACTTTTATCCAGTATCTGGGCAGCAGGCGCATTGGTACTTGGGGTAGAATATTGTGAGGCCTCGGCAGATGAATAGTTTTGGTTGAACGGTTTTACTACGGTCATATCTTTGGCAGTAATAAATATCGCAAGCTGATCACCCTTTTGAATTGTTGTAACAGGATTTTTCAGTACCGCCTCAGTGGCAATCTGCTCCACATTCTGCATATAATTGAGTTCACTAGTTCTGTCTTTCGTTTTGCACGCCGAAAGCGCAAGAAGAAAAGCGAATAAAAGAATGACTTTATTTTTGTTCATGAGTACCATTTAAAATATCGATGCCTGCAAATATACAATTCTATCTTACTTATCCAAAACTTCGTAGACGGAATTGTTGCTTTTGAATTCAGGCACAATATCTTTTAGAATCTGCACCACTTCGGTCTTTTCGCGGCGTATGGCAGCTTTTACAATGTGGTTGGTATAGTGCTCAATGTCCTTAAATTCCATATTGGGATCTTTGGAAATGAGAATCTTTTCATGATGGGTGGGCAGGGTCTTGGCATCGTCGCTGAGAAGTTCCTCATACAGCTTTTCACCGGGTCTCAGACCGGTATAGATAATTTTGATATCCGTATGAGGTTCAAATCCTGAAAGTTTAATCATGCGCTTCGCAAGGTCCAGAATCTTCACAGGCTCACCCATATCAAAAACAAAAATTTCACCTCCTTTACCCATTGTTCCTGCCTGAAGCACCAGATCGCATGCCTCCGGGATGGTCATGAAATACCTCACAATATCGGGATGGGTAATGGTGACAGGACCGCCTTTCTCAATCTGCTTTTTAAAATGCGGAATAACAGAGCCATTGGAGCCCAGCACATTTCCAAAACGGGTAGTGATAAACTTGGTGGTATTGTTTTCAGTATTTTGCAAGGCCTGGACGAAAAGTTCTGCCGCACGTTTTGATGCGCCCATGACGTTGGTAGGTTTCACCGCTTTATCCGTAGAGATCATCACGAAGCGGTTCACCCTGTATTTGCTCGCTAAAGTAGAAAGATTCTTGCTGCCGAGAATATTCACCAGAATGGCTTCATGCGGATTTTCTTCAATGAGCGGAACGTGTTTATAGGCTGCAGCGTGATACACCATCGAGAACTGATATTTCTGGAACAGCGGTTCGATCCGGTGGCGGTTAGAAATATCGGCAAGAACAAATTTAAAGCGGATTCTTGGGAATTTGGCAGTCATTTCCATCTCAATGTCATAGAGCGGGGTTTCAGCCTGATCCAGTACCACGATCAGGTCCGGTTCCAGCAGGGCGACCTGTCTCACGATTTCGCTTCCTATAGAACCTGCACCTCCGGTGATGAGGATCGATTTGCCGTAATGCCGCTTCTTCAGGTCTTCATTTTCGATGCGGATAGGTTTTCGGTTCAGTAAATCTTCAATCTGCAGGGTCTTGATCGATCCCTCAATGTCATTATCGCGGAGCTTCTGTACCGAAGGGGACTTAAAAACCTGAAGGTCTTTCTCGAGGAAAAGGTTCACCCAGGAGTTCATCTCTTCTTTCGTCATCATCTCTTTTACCAGCAGTACCCCGTCCAGCAGAAGGTCGTCCTTCGTGTTTTTTTCAATTCTCTCCTTTCCGTAAATAGGTTTACCAAGCAGATTGGCTCTGCGGTAATCATGCCTCTGGGTCAGGAATCCCACAATATGGTAAGGAAGACTCGGATTATCAAGCACTGCACGGGCAACCGCAACCGACTGCTCATCAATACCGAGTACCAGAATTCTTTTTCGCAGTGTACTTCTGCGGAATTCCCGGATAATATGGAAGAATTCTTTAACAAAGAGTCTGAAAAGGAAAAGCAGAATAAAAGAGGTGGCAAAAAAGATCGCCAGAAAAGGCACTGACATGTGAATAATTCGCCTGCCTGTAACAAAGTAATATCCGAAACTTAGAAATCCGATGACCACAGTGGTACAGACCGTAGCCAGGAAAAGCTTGAAAAGATCAATGAAGGTGGAATGCCGGATAATCCCCGAAAACGTACGGAACATGAACATGAAAACCACACTCACCCCCACAATCAGGAAGTACATGAGAGCGCGGTGTTCAAAAACCTTTATGGTGCTGTAACTCAGCTTTTCAATAAGGTAGCACGAAAAAAAGATCGCGAGCGAAATAAAGAAAATATCGATAAAAAGAACGACCCAGCGCGGCAGGTACCTTACATCAGACAGGTTCATCAGGTTATCGCCGCTGTATAGTTTTGTTTTCAGATTCTTGCCAAAGCCCATAGCTTTAAATAATAATTAGGATACGATCCCAAACTCAGCCGGAAATCGAGTTGTAATAATACGAAATATTATACAGTTACGGATATTTTATTTAGGATAAACTGAAGATTTCAGCAAACAGGTGACTGATCCGGACAAAATCATTTTCACTCAGATTAGAGCCGGAAGGAAGACAGAGACCGGTCTCAAAACACTTCTCGGCGAGATCAGAACCAAAATACAGAGAGTTTTTAAATACAGGCTGCAGATGCATGGGTTTCCAGATGGGCCTGGTCTCAATATTTTCCTTCTGTGCCGCAAGCCTTATCGCTTCTGCGGTAATTCCACAGTCCGGATCCACAGTTACTACACTGAGCCAGTGGTTCGAGAAATAGTCGCCATTCGGTTCGGTATGCAGTCTGAACCCCTGAAAATCTTTAAAGAGTTCCGCATAAAAACGGTGGTTGGCCCGGCGCTGCTCCACCCGCTCTGGGAGTACTTCCATCTGTCCGCGTCCGATTCCGGCGCAAATATTACTCATACGGTAATTGTAACCGATAGTGGTATGTTCATAGTGGGGAGCGTCATCTTTCGCCTGGGTTGAAAGGAAGACTGCCTTCTTTTTAAAGGCTTTGTCTTTCAGAATCAGCGCTCCACCTCCTGAGGTGGTAATAATCTTATTTCCGTTGAAACTCAGCACTGCAAGATCACCGAAAGTCCCGCACTTGCGGTTTTTATACATACTTCCCAAAGCTTCTGCACTGTCTTCAATCACCGGTACATCATATCTTTCAGAAATCGCTCTGATCTCATCAGCCTTGTAAGGCATGCCGTACAGAGACACTGCGATAATGGCTTTGGGCTTCTTCCCCTGGGAGATTCCATATTTTATAGCATCTTCCACCGCGTTAGGGCAGAGATTCCAGGTATCCTTTTCACTGTCCACAAAAACAGGGGTTGCCCCAACATAAACAATAGGATTAGCAGAAGCCGAAAAAGTAAGCGACTGACAGATCACCAGATCTCCGGGTTTCACGTCGAGAAGAATCAGGGAAAGGTGGATGGCGGCTGTTCCTGAACTCAGTGCTGCCACATAGATGCCCTCTTCATGCAGAAAATGCTCCAGATCCTGCTCCAGACCGTTGACATTGGGACCAAGAGGAGCGATCCAGTTTTCATCAAACGCTTCCTGGATATATTTCATCTCTCCGCCGCCCATGTGAGGCGAGGAAAGCCATATTTTAGATTGCTCCATGTTCTTCTTTCATTTTTATAATTCTTCCGGGATTGCCAACAACAATGGCATTCGGCGGTACATCCCGCAGCACTACGGTGCCTGCACCGATCAGTGCATTTTCACCTACCGTTACTCCCTGAATAATATTGGCGCCCAAACCGATATGGGCTCCTTTCTTCACTGTAATATTCCCCGCAAGGGAAGCCTTGGGAGATATATGCACAAAATCCTCAATCACACAGTCATGTTCTATCGTACAGGCAGTATTGATGATACAGTGCTTACCGATGGTCACTTCTGCATTGATGCACACCTGAGGCATTACCACCGTCCCCTCGCCTACCGTAGAAAAACGGGAAACATAAGCGCTGGAATGCTGTATGGTTTCGAAGGTGCACCAGTCCTTGATTTTATGATAGATCTGCTCGCGGATCACATTATCACCAATGGCGATAATCAGTTTCTTATTTTCAATATTTTCCTTTAAAGGCCGGTAAATTCTCAGATGGTGAGGAAAGCTCTCATTCGGGTTGTCATCGACCAGATACTCCAGAAGGTGATTATTCGATAAAATCAGATCGTAGATCACTTTGGCCTGTCCTCCCGCTCCGTATAAAATCATACTGCGTTCCCTTTAAAAGCTTCCATCGTAACGTAGTTATTGGCGTTGACTCCATGTCTTTTCACCACTTTCTCTACCGTATTTACCACAATTCTGGCATCCAGTGCAGGTGAGATTTTCTCCACATACTCTACATCATAGGCAAATTTTTCTTCCCAGGAGAGTGCATTTCTGCCGTTAACCTGTGCCCATCCGGTAATACCGGGTTTCACATCGTGTCTCCGCTGCTGCTGAGGACTATAGAGCGGCAGATACTCAGGCAGCAAAGGTCTGGGACCCACCAGGCTCATCTCGCCTTTCAGTACATTGATGAGCTGAGGGATCTCGTCCAGCGATGTTTTCCTCACCATCCGGCCGAAAAAAGTAAGCCGGCGGTAATCAGGCAGTAAATTCCCCTTTTCGTCCTTCTGATCATTCATGGTTTTAAACTTGATGATCTTAAAAATGCGCCCGTGCTTTCCGGGTCGTCTCTGAACAAAAAAAGGAGTTCCCCGGTTGCCGACAGCAAGAATCAAACCAACAATCACAAAAACCGGACTCAGCAAAACCAGGGCCGCCAGTGCGGCTACAAAATCTATAACGGGTTTCAGAAACTTTTCGTACACTTTATTTTCTTACTTGCTAAAAAGGAAAGAAACCCGAAACTGCTTTCGAGTTTTTAATAAGTATTTAAGCAGTCTGTTTTCTTTTACGCCAACCGGCATGTACGATAATTCCCACTGCGGTAATCAGCAATACTGGTAGGTAGTCATCGATGGGTACGGGGTCTCCGGGTTGTCCAGTATTATTAGTCAGTTGTTGAGGATCTTGCTGATAATCATCCTGCACCGGTAATTTTTGTTGCTGTTCATAAATTTGCTCATTACCATTGTCAAACCTGTTATCTGGCATTGCCTGAGAAAAAAATTCTCCAGAAA
This sequence comes from Chryseobacterium sp. HSC-36S06, assembly GCF_024171485.1. Taxonomy (GTDB): domain Bacteria; phylum Bacteroidota; class Bacteroidia; order Flavobacteriales; family Weeksellaceae; genus Kaistella. Next base: position 873,166 of record NZ_JALJZX010000001.1, on the reverse strand, counting down.
GCATCAAGCACATTATGAATATAAAATTTCGCATTTTTTACTTAATTTTAATAAATTAAAAAAGGTGAGAATTTTCACCATTTTTTTCATCAATATTTGTGGTTTTTTACATTTTTTTCACTGCAAATATAACTACTTTTTTTTGCACTACAACCGTTTGAACAAAATTTAAACTGTTGAACCTGGACATAAAACCCCTAAAAACCACTAACACAAAAATAGATACTGTTTTGGAAGCGCTTTTCACAGCAGATTTCAAAGAATTTAATTACTTTTCGGTCACCGTATCATCTTCGAGTTTATTTTTTTATACCGCTAAAGAAGCGAGAGGAGTTTGGTTTTTGGGCTTAGAGATGCGAATTCCAAGGTAGGGGGTCGGAATTCTAGAATTGAGGAATTGATGAAGTGAGTGATTATGTGATGGCTATTCCTTGTCACTACGTAGTATTCCCCTCAACAGAATTTTGACCTTGATTACGGGATTCCTAGTTGCGGTCTGAATTACAGGCGTATGGTAAGCCACAAGAAAAGCCCGATTCTAAGAATCGGGCTTTTCTTTATCGGTGATGATTGTTATTTTATCACTCGTTTTGTCTGAATTCCGCTTGGGGTTTGCACTTGCAAGATATATACGCCACTGTTCATTGTGTTGGTATTCAGCCTGAACTCTTTAGCTTGTGGTTTTGCAGAATGAATCATTCTTCCTGACATGTCATAAACATCGAGTTTATTCATGGTATCCGTATTTTTCAAGACAAAATCTCCGCCATCTTTATAGAGTACCAGGCCAGATTTCACTGCGGTTTGTGTTCCTAGTGTGGTGGTAGGGAGATACACGATTTCAAATCTGCCGGTATGTTCACCTGCTGCAGTTTCAAAGGTATATGCTCCTTCTGATAGATTGGTAACGATGTTCAGTTGCTTATCTTTCAAATAGATCGCTTGTCCATTAGCAAACTTCCCTTCTTTTTCATTCAAGCTAATTGTATAGCTTCCTGCTTTAAAGGTGTTGATACCCAAAGGTAAAACATCGTTATCTTCAAAAGATGCTTTTCCTTGAATAGCGAGTTTATTATTTCCAACAATCGTATAAATATCATCAGAAAGATTTTGGTAATCAGAATCATCAGAAGCATAGTCATTATTACCTCTCGGGAAATATACTACTGCATTGGTTACCGTAATTCCTGTTGGAGAGGTCAAGTTCAGCCAGAATCTGTCATCTTGTTCTGCGTTTTGTTTGCCATGAAAATCTGGCGCAGCATCAACCGATCTGTAAGAATTATCAAAATGCAAAGTTGCACCATTAGCTGTAGATTTTGCGCGAACAATAAAAGCAATACCAGGCTTCACATAACGTGTAGGTTTTCTTTCTGTAGCAATAGATGAACCAATAGAAGTACCAGTTCCACTAGTACCTGTGTCTACATTAAACAATGCGTAGTTAGAACCACCATAATTAGAACCTTCCTGAGTGATATTAAGATTATTTCTATTATCCCAGAATTTAAAAGTAGATTCTATCTTGTCTTTATTTCCTCCTTTATTATAAAATTCTATTAAATCTAAGCTGGAAGGATAAGGGTTCCCTATCAGATTCCAACCATGGGAAACATTGACTTTATCTGTGGTATAAGCAATAGGATAATTTAAAATCCCATTAAAAGGTACACCTTCGTATTTTCCGGTTATCGTGGTTGTATGAGCCGGATAATCATCCAAAGTAGGTTCTTTGACAGCAAAACCTTTACCTGCTACATAATCACCATTTCCGGCATTGTAGAAGAAGTTGGTATTCTCATTATGGTAAATTACAAAAGGAATTCCGTCGTAGATGGTTTTAAGTGCCTGACCTTTCACCGGAGAGATTACATAATTGTATTGTTGCCTACCGGTAGAAAGTGTAAAGGTATTTTCTACAGTGATGTTGCCGGTGTTGGTTATCTTATCATAGACCTGAAGAAAATTACCGCCATCTTCAACGAAAACTTTTCCGCTATTTTCCAAGCTTCCCAATAATCGCACGTATTTATCTTTTCTAATTGTGAGCGTGCTTCCGGCATCCACTTTGCATGAGCAAGCATTGAAAGAATCTAGTGAACTCGTGTCATAATCACTTTTGATATGTGCAGACAAACCATTAAATAATGTAGGTTCGGGTTTATCAATATCCCATTGTCCATCAAACACCGTTTCATCTCCTTTTGTAATCGTTATATATCCTGTATTACTCTTTGTTACAGCACCGTCAGTTACTGAAACAACAAGTTTAAATTTATAATTTCCCGCCATATCTAAAACCTGTCCCAGAGATTCTGTAGCTTGCGGTGCTGTACTACTAATAGTGCCTACTTCATAGTAATCTGTACGAAAATCACTCCCTGAAGGTATTAGAGCTTCAACTATTGGAGAACCCAAAGACAGTGTATAATTTACAGTACCAGTGCCGGTATAATTCATATAACCAACTATGATTTCAGGAATAGTGGTATTGTCATAAAAACAAACAATTCCCGGGTTTGCACCGGCTAAGGCTCCGATCGCAGTACCGCCGTTCTGATTAATAACAGTAAATTGATTACATGAATAAGATATACTGCCAATCAAAATACCAGTATTTCCATTTCCCTTGCAATTTCCATTAAATCCAAGATTATAGGATCCTCTACAAGAAGCATCTCCTGTAGCATTAACGATTGAAATAATCGCATTAGCTGGAAATTTTAAAGTTAATTTATCCGCAACCACAACAGCGCCATTATCAATTAAAAGCGTGAAATTGCCTACAGTCTTAAATTCTGTGGTGGGCTGGTTTCCTTGATTAGTCAAATTCAAGACTCCCCTTACTGTTAATTTTTCCAAGGTGAATACTTTCGTCAATTTATCGGTGGCCGACTTAATCTCAACAGCATGTTCGCATAGTATTTCTACAGAGATCTGCGCATGACCAGAAGCACCCGGAACTTCGGTGGCGAGATTAAAACCTCCGCCATCATAACTGACTTGCCAAGTATTTACATCTTCCCAGCTACCACCTTTAACGGACTTGAACTCTGCTTTTGTATAAGAGGAAGGCACATTGGCAAGACTGCTAAAGCTTATCAATAAAGATATAAGAAATAAAATTGCTTTCATAAAATCATTGCTTTAGTTTATATTTTTCGTAGAAACACATAATTTATACAAATATATAAATTATTATTATTATTATTCATCCGATTCATTCCAAATTGAAAAAATTAGCAAAATACCTTTTTTAATTTTATACGAAGAATTGCATAATTTTTTACCCTGTTTAGATGATTTGGTGTCTTTCGACTTTGTGAAGCTGACTAGTGGGAGCTGTGTTGCACCTACTGCTGGGTCAGATGCTGCATACGAAAAAGCCAGCTTCCTAGGAAGCTGGCTTTTCTTTATCGGTGATGATTGTTATTTTATCACTCGTTTTGTCTGAATTCCGCTTGGGGTTTGCACTTGCAAGATATATACGCCACTGTTCATTGTGTTGGCATGCAGCCTGAACTCTTTATCTTGTGGTTTTGCAGAATGAATCATTCTTCCTGACATATCATAAACATCAAGTTTATTCATGGTATCCGTATTTTTCAAGACAAAATCTCCGCCATCTTTATAGACTACCAGGCCAGATTTCACTGCGGTTTGCGTTCCCAGTGTGGTGGTAGGGAGATACACGATTTCAAATCTGCCGGTATGTTCACCTGCTGCAGTTTCAAAGGTATATGCTCCTTCTGATAGATTGGTAACGATGTTCAGTTGCTTATCTTTCAAATAGATCGCTTGTCCATTAGCAAACTTCCCTTCTTTTTCATTCAAGCTAATTGTATAGCTTCCTGCTTTAAAGGTGTTGATACCCAAAGGTAAAACATCGTTATCTTCAAAAGATGCTTTTCCTTGAATAGCGAGTTTATTATTTCCAACAATCGTATAAATATCATCAGAAAGATTTTGGTAATCAGAATCATCAGAAGCATAGTCATTATTACCTCTCGGGAAATATACTACTGCATTGGTTACCGTAATTCCTGTTGGGGAGGTTAGGTTCAACCAGAATCTGTCATCTTGTTCTGCGTTTTGTTTGCCATGAAAATCTGGCGCAGCAGCAACCGATCTGTAAGAATTATCAAAATGCAAAGTTGCACCATTAGCTGTAGATTTTGCGCGAACAATAAAAGCAATACCAGGCTTCACATAACGTGTAGGTTTTCTTTCGGTAGCAATAGATGAACCAATAGAAGTACCAGTTCCACTAGTACCGGACTCTACATTAAACAATGCATAGTTAGAACCACCATAATTAGAACCTTGTTGGGTGGTATTAAGATTATTTCTATTATCCCAGAATTTAAACGTAGATTCTATCTTGTCTTTATTTCCTGCTTTATTATAAAATTCTATTAAATCTAAGCTGGAAGGATAAGGGTTCCCTATCAGATTCCAACCATGGGAAACATTGACTTTATCTGTGGTATAAGCAATGGGATAATCTAAAGTCCCATTAAAAGGTACACCTTTGTATTTTCCGGTTACACTAGTTGTACTAAGGGGATAAGCAGCCAAAGTAGGTTCTTTTACCGCAAAACCTTTACCTGCTACATAATCACCATCTCCGGCATTGTAGAAGAAGTTGGTATTCTCATTATGGTAAATTACAAAAGGAATTCCGTTGTAAATGGTTTTAAGTGACTGACCTTTCACCGGAGAGATTACATAATTATATTGTTGCCTACCGGCAGATAGTGTAAAAGTATTTTCTACAGTGATAGCACCTACGTTCGCCGCTGAGTTTTCTATTTGGTTAAGGTTAGCACCGTCACGAACCACGAAGTTAACGCCGTTGCCGAGGTTAGTGATTCCTCTGGTTACGGTAAGTGCATTTCCGGAAGTAATTTCTACTGCACCACCATCAGCCACTTGGAGTGTTTTGGCTCCGGCATTTGGGATATCTACTAAAACACTTCTGCTGGAATCTACAAAAACACAGTTAGTGGAATTAGGGATCTCTGAGAAAGTCCAGTTTTCAGGAATACTCCAATTGCCACCTGTTGTTCCGGTATATCTTCTGTCTTTTCTTTCAATAGTTGTAGGTACGCAAGTTGTAAATGGAATTGTACTCCCACATATTAAGGCCTGATCCGAAATTCTTAAAGAACCGATGGTTTTGGAAGCCTCATTTATCTGTAAGGAAATTTGAGAATCATCTTCATTGGTATTTTCTAAGATTGGAACAGAAGAAAGCGCCAAATAATCTATTTCCATTTCAACTTTATGGTTGGTCGTGAAATCAAATCGCCATCCTGTGATGTCACCTCCAGTGTTGTTCCAGTTTGTATTTGTGGACATCCCAATGGTCATGATATGCCAATTACCATCAGAATTTATAGTTCCATTTACTCGTTTATCGTCAGCAAGATCCTTTCCATTCTTTTTAAAAAAAATCTCCACATTTCCTCCCGTACCAGAAACTACTCTATAACGCACTACTATATATTTATAAAGAGTAGGATCAATCGGAGATGTCAATACATTTTCCATGTGAATCTGTGGATCAGCAGGGATAGTAGTACCAGAATAAAAAGTTCTGTTACCATTGTTAAGCGTACCAATTGTGGCATTGCTAACAGAATAAGAAGAACCCATAAATTCCTGAATATATCTAAAATTTGGACAGGTATTTCCTTCGTACCAAAGTGTAGAAACCCCGGCTCCAGTATATCCACCTTTAGCTTGTAAAGTTATATTATTATTGGTACAACCAAAATCTGTTGTAGGAGTGGTAGTAATCTGTGTAGCTGCCGTAACCGCGATAGGTGTAGCATTGTCTTTAGTATAGGTGATACGAATTAAACCTTGGGCACCGTTAGCTCCGCTAGCCCATATTCCTGCTTTTACACCTGCACCACCACCACCATAATTAGTTCCTGCTCCACCTGCACCTAAACTGTTATCACCATTTCCACCGTTCCCACCTGGGCTAGCTGAAGAACCTCCAACTTCATAACTAGCATCTCCACCAATCCCTGATGTTGTTGCAGCTCCACCACCACCACCGGAAAACCAGTCTGGCACCCATACTCCCCATATTCGCCGGCCTTTGTCTACCGCAATACCGCTACTCCCTCCACTATATTTCACATCTCCAATGGATTCAGAAGCAAGACCACCCTTCACAGACTTATTATCATTATTCACACCGCCTTTACCACCTTTTGCCATTACAAAAGTTGCATCTTTAAACCAAGTATCTCCCCCATCTTTATTGGAAGATCCTCCGGAGCCACCTCTACCTACATAATAATTAAACGAATCACCCACGGTTACTGCAAATGTTTTTTTTGCATAGGCACCACCTCCGCCGCCGCCAGTTGCCATCCAAGAACCAGCAGCTCCACCACCACCAGCACCCCAAGTTTCTACAGTAATAGAAGTTACTCCACATTCTTGTACTGTAAAAACACCATCCAATGTCGTAAGAGTTTGTGTTACGGTAGTTTGCGCTGCAAAATTCAAGCTCAGAAAGCTAAAGACCAGGAGAAGCGCAAGTTTTGCTGTAAATAATAAATTTTTTATCATAGCATTAATTTTTAAAAGATGAACAGAGAGAAATTGAGTAGGGATAGCTGCCGCCTTATGCTCTTAGCAAGAAAAAGTGTTTGTACTTTTTTAAAGTTCAGGTGTTACTGAGCGCAAATACGCAGACTCAGTAAAACTAGCTGCCCGTAATGCACACCACGCACATAGTATTCTAATATTTAAGGAATCCCACGAAGAACCGTCGTACTTCCTGAGGAAAAATAAATTTTGCTATCATCGTAAAGTTTTGTTTTTAAGCGTTTTTAGCCTTTAAAGCAATCGCTCTTCAGGCTGTTGCAAAAGTAGAAAATTTTGTACTACAAAACAATGTTTTTTTAATTTAGTACTGCACTCTGAATGACAGGCGCAGTTTACTACATTGCTTGTGTCAATGTGTAGAAGTCTCCATCAATGCAATTCGGTGATTGTTGACGGGGCTTTCCTGTTCCGACTTCTCACTTTACTTCCTGACTTTCTTGGTGAGTTCTTCACCGGATTGGGTGCGGATTTTTAAGAGGTAGATTCCGTCTGCTAGTTTATCGGCTTCAACTCGCATTTCTTTGCTGTTTTTTGCGTGCTGACGGTGGAGCATTCTGCCGGAAGTGTCATAAAGATCTGCATATTCTAAAAGCTTTTGAGATGAACGGATCACGAAGGCATTGGCATCCCGGTAAATGTATATGTCGTTTCCTGTGGCGTTGGATGTTCCTAAGACCACACCAGGACGGTAAAGGATTTCAAATCTGCCGATGGTAGATCCTGCACTGGCAGAGAAGGTGTAGCGATCATTGCTAATATCTGTAACGATACCCGTTTGTTTATCTTTTAAATAAATGCTTTGATCAGCTGCAAAAATCCCATCTTTTTTATAAACTCCGATGCTGTAGTTTCCATCTTTGAAAGCATTCACCCCCAATGGAACCACATCGGTATCTTCAAAAAGAGGACGACCTTGAATGACCAATTTATGCTCATCTGCAAGGCTATAGATATCATCTGAGGCTTCGGGACTTTCGGTATCATCTATTCCAAATTCATATTTCCCTTTAGAAAAATAAACCATAGCCGTCATAAACTTCAGCTGATCCGGTGTTGCGATCTCTAACCAATAACGATCTTTACTATTGGTATTCTCAGTTCCTTTACCAAAAAATCCAGGTCCGCTGGTGGTCAGTCTGTAAGCGTTTTTAAATTCTAAATGCTGACCATTGGCACTGGATAAAGCTCTAACCATAAAACCAGTGCCTACCTTCACCTCTTTGGTAGGGATTCTCACCTCTCCGGTTGCATCATCAGCTTTTCCACCAGATCCCACTCCTGTACCATTTAGCGCATTATAATAAGCATAATTATGACCTACATAATTAGAACCTTGTTGGGTAGTATAAATATTCCCACGATTGTCCCAAAACTGAAATGTGGGTTCTATTTTAGAATCATTTGCATCATAAAGTTGTTCAATATCCAAATTTGAAGGATACGGATTTCCTACCAAGTTCCAGCCTTTATTATCCATCCCATTTACATGATTAGGTGCAGATCCATATTGTAACGTATAACTGATGGCGTCACCATTTGCAGGTTTACCCTTAAATTCTGTAGTTACTGAAGTAGCACCAGAAAAATCTGTTTTTTTAGGTTCTTTTATGGCGTAAGCTTTGCCGGGAACATAGTCACCGTCGCCTGCGTTGACAAACCAGTCCGCACCTTCCGCATATTTAATAACATATGGAGCCAAAACGCCACCTGGATAAATAGATTTTATTTTCTGATCAGTAACCGGTGAAATAATGAAATTATACTGGGAACGTCCCGGAATAGTCTGACCATTGCTTCCTATAAAATCATTAGAAAGTTGAAAAATTCTGTTCATCGTAATCGTTCCGCTGTTCGATGCATCAGCATCCTGCATCAGTTGGGCGTTGTTTTGAAAAAGCGCATTCGCTGTGTTGGCTACTTGCAAACCTTTTTTTGCGGTGAGCACAGCAGGCGCAGTGCTTTCCGCAGTTTGTTCAACTTTTAATGTTGCGGCATTTACTTTCGTAAGATTATTGACGATGACTTCTTTTCCTGCCGCAATTTTTTTCTCACCGGTACCGGAAATAGTAAGATTTTCGTAATGTGCATCGGCAGGCAAATGCAGGGCAGCATTGGTGATGATTTGGTCTCCATTGCGGCTGTAATTAACCACACTTCCTTGTTGTAAAACAACCCTCACATTACCAGTGTTATGATTGGTACGCACACTTGGTGAAGGATTAATTCCGTCTGGCGCTCCAGTGAATCCTTTTTCTTTTTCTGTGTAAAAGGTTCCATTATTTTCAATGGTTAGCGTGGCTGGATTTGCATCATTTAGACTAACAATCTGACCTACATTTCCGGTATTGGTGAGTCTTGCATTCTCTTTAACAGTAAACAAACCATTAGCCTTCATGTTGATGCTAACATTGCTATAGCGCACATCCTTTCCTGTGACTTCAATTTCAGGATATTGGAAGTCTGTGTCCCCTCGTATCGCTTGGGTTGTGGAGGTTGCTGTAGTGTGCGCAAAAACAATTTTACTTCCAGCTGATAAATCATAGTTTCCAGAAACAGCCGGCTGTACATCGCTTGTGAAGATTTTATAAACACCACCTGTCATTTTCAGGTTTCCTTTTTCTCCGGGTGTGCTGCTGTCTTCAAATCGGTTTCCTATATCATCGACAATCACCGTTCCTTTTCTAATTTCAAGTCCTTTAAAGTTAGAACCTATTGCTGTAGTCGGATTGTTAAATCTAATAATACCATTAGTTGATATAAATTCTAAATTATCATTGGCAAGTTCTACAATTACATGTTTATTCGCAGCTGCGTTAGGTAATCCATTTCCAGTTTCCTGATTCTCTTTCCCAATGTAGTGGTAGGTGGCGGCGGGATTATAGGTTCTAGTGGTAACCCTCACATTTCCATCTGCATAATTTACGGGACTACCTACATTATAAATCCCTTTTGGTGAGGTAATTTTCAAGATACTACCCGTTTTAATTTCAAATGCAGTTCCGTTATCTGTGCCATTTCTTAGAATATGTAAAGGTGTTGTTCCTGCATTATCATTATCAAAACCAAAATCTAAAGCAGAAGAAGCAAAGACTGTAACTTTTGAATTAGTTCCCAATTGGAAATCCTTTTTCAATCTCCTATAACCTGTATTCACATCAACGCTAGTATTACCAAAGACTGGCGCAATATCAATAAATTTTGGAGAAGCTTCAGAACCAGTTTCAAGAACAAACTTCTTTGTTCCATCATTTGTAACAAGTACATTTGGCCCGATTTCAATATTCCCTTTTACGGTCACAGAACCAGAAAGTGTTCCGGTATAAGTCCCATTATTATGATGAAGTTTAAACTTATCATCACTTATATTGACGAAATCGCCATTAATCGTATAATTATTTGACTGATTTCCACTAGAAAATATAGTTCCAAAGTTAAACCAACCATCGTAGATAATCATATCACCATTAACAATAAAACTGGAGGTAGTACTAGAAGTACCAGTGATAAAATTTGATGATGTATTACTTATTTCAAGATTATTGTAGCAAAGTGGAAAATTTTGATCATTGTTGCCGCCTATGAGAGTCCATTCTGAACCGGCATTAACATCGATCAATAAATTCCCAAACTTATATCCTGATGCATTGTTTGAGACTCCTAATCCAGCAGGTTGAAACAAAGTCTTTTCTGTATTATTATTTGTTTCCCAATTCCAATTTTTGATTATTACATTAGAACCAGCCATAAAATTCTCTGTTCCAGCCCAAATAGGATGCACATTTAACATGTAAGGGTTGTCTAAAATAAAATCGGCGTTATCTTCTACCGTAAAAGTGTTGGTGCCTAATCTGATATCTCCTTCAAGTATTAATTTTCCACCCGATTGTACAGTTAGACTTTTATTTAGACCTAAAAAATACGGCCAAGATGAATAGTTCCTATCCCCTGCAAGGTCTCTTAAATATAATTCCGCTCCGTTTAAAATAATAATATCATTAGGATAAGACTGCGAAGCATTTCCACCACCGCCGACGCTTTCTTTATCTATAATAATTCTACCACTTGGTTTAGTTGATTCTGGTGATGCAGCACGATTAGACCATATTCCATTGTTGTATTCTTCCCAAGCACTATTGTATGAAAAATCTGCACCAGCATACAATGGCCTTACATCCCCATTTTGAAAACTAAAGGAACTTACCGTCAGCGTTCCATTCACCAATGTAAAATTATAATTCATTGCTGACCCACCGGATAAGGTGATGGGATAAGTACCAACGGGTGAATTGATCACCGCTGTGGTAGAAGCAATTGGTGCTACAAAGCCAGCTGCTGTTCCCGTAGTTTCACTATTTACAAATCCTGTATAAGTTATGGTCAGCGCCGGGTTGGCAGTATTCAGCGTTTTGGTCTTGCTGTCGGCAGTAGCAGTTAGGCTCGCTTTTGCAATGTCTCCTGTCCCAGTTCCATTTGCCAATGAATAATTTTTGGCCAATCCACCATTCCCACCATTAGATAAACTATAGGTGACCGTTGCCGTTTTACCCGTTTCTGCATTGGCATTGGCATAAGTCCCTGTTGCATTAACATTCAAAGTTTCTGTTCCAACTAAATCGGATAATATTCCTGGTGTTACTAGGCCTGAAGCGGTGGTACCATTATAAACTTTAGTTGCAATACTAGGCGCGGCAATAGTGAGCGCTTTCTTAGTGATATTCGCTGTGGTAGTGGGGGCAGTCAAGGTATAGTTTCCTGCCTTGGTTCCGCTAAGTGTGTAACCACTAATGTTTATATTAATTCCGTTCGCCACATCTTTGCTAACAAAAACCCCGATGGGTGTACCGATGAGACTCACGTCATCACTGCCTACTTTATTATTTAAGGTTGCAATACCCCCAACCGTTGCCGATGTGTTTCCATCATAAATTTTATTAGTTCCCGTTAATCCCGAAACACTGAGCGGTCTTGCGGTAATGGTCCAAGTAAAATTTTTGGTATCGGCACCGCCTGCTGCAAAAATTGCCGTTACAGAACTGGAAAAAGGAGAATTGACAACATCTTCCATCAATGTTCCTGAAATAAGTCCTGAGCTTGTGTTAATGGAGAGCCCTGCCGGTAAAGTTGCAGTCCATGAACTGACGGCTCCTGTTGCGGTTGGAGTTATATTAATTGTTGATCCATAAACATTATTTTGATTTGGAATCGTATTTACGGAGGGAGTATTTACAGTTAATGTGGCAGCATTAGAACTCGCATCCGCACAAGGAGCATTTGCAGTAACCACACAACGGTATTGGTAGTTGTTCATGGTAGTTGTTGCTCCGGTGATGTTTAAAGTTGAAGTGCCCGTATTAGAATAAACGCCACCATTAGACAAATTAGAAAATCCTGTTCCCGTATTCGCTTGCCATTGATAGCCCGCGGCATTCGTAGCTGCAACAGAAAAACTCACATTGTTTCCGGCGATAACTGTTTGATTGGCCGGCTGCGTCCCGATGGAAATCGCAGGACTCACCGTAACCGCAGGACCAGTCTGCGCCACTGACCAACATGCGGCAACTTTAGATCTTACATACCAAGTGCCAGCGCTTGGAGCAAGGAAGTTATCACCCGAAGTCACCGGATAAGTTGTAGCCGTTCCGTTAGCAGAACTCTGCCAATAATACGATTCACCAGCAGGAATAGTCCCTGTAAAAACGATCGGTACAGACCCGCAGCCAGTGGTAGCACCCGAGAACGCACCTGAGGGGGTTGTGGGGGTGGTGCAGGCTAGCTTTGTTATTGTAACATCGTCCATTGTCATATTACTAGTGCCCTTAGTAAAAGTCCACTTAATATATCTAGTCAAAGGATCAAGCTGATAAGGTCCATTTGTTGTACAAGTAGTAGGTAAATCGCTTGTTCCGGAAAGATTAATTAATGTTGTAAAATTAGTACCATCGCTTGATTGTTCTACTAGCAATGATGAGTTTGTACTTGTGTTTGATTTTACAACGAATGACAGTTTGTCAGGGGCACTGTCTAAAAAGATGGTTTTTAAATCTCCTGTAGTGTCAAATTTTGCTCCATTATTGCCTGAGCATGCAAAAGTGGTGGTGTAAGAATCTAGTGGTGTATCAACCCACCCTGTCGGAGTACTGTTCCAACTTGTACGTGTATGTGGTAGCGTCACCTGCCCCGACGCAAATCCCCAAACCATTGCCAAAAACAATCCGAAAAACTTTTTATTTAAAGTGCATAATCTTGTTCCCATATCAAAGAAATTAGGGTGCAAATTTATGCAAAAAATTATTTGATTTTCAAGCCGTTACAAAAAGTTAATATAATATTTTTGTTATTATTTTCCCTGTGAAGTACTTTCGTTTAATACTGTGGTTTGTACCAATTAGTATTACCATGATAACAAGGAAAACGCCTTCTCAAGGTTTCTTTTGCGGTAGCCCTTTTTGTTAAAATATGTATGAACTTTGAATTTAAGATGTATGTCGTTTTCTTCTGGAATTCCCGAAAAAGGCAACTCTGAAAATAACGATCCTCGATTCTCTCTCACGAATTGGCTTTTAGAAAATGCTACAAACACCTGTTGCGGTAGATGGCGAGCATGGCTTCTTCCAGTATCTTGCGGTTTTTGAGAGGTAAGTAAAGCAGTTTTCGCCGTGGGAAAAGATTTCGTTGCAACCTTGCAACCCTTAATGTCGACGACAGTCGCGAGCAGTTTCATTGCTGATGCCTTCAAAACCACATCTAAAAACCCATTCCTATAGCTTGGCAGGACATACGAATTTGAAATAGAAAAGAAAAGCCAATCAACTAACAGTAAACCAAAATAAAAAATATGACCATGCTTCTCAATTTGATCTAACATTTCACGCAAAAGAGGATGAATTTCGGTTTCTGTGGGTTATAGAAGGGGCAGTTTTAGATGAGGAAATTGCGGTAAAAAGGCTGGTGAATGACAGATTGAGTTCATTAATTCCCTTATCTTTCACAAGCTTTCCCAGAGAGACCACAGGCAATCTTATGACCGCTTGAAGTGCAGCTACAGCGCTGCTTCTTGGGAAGACAACAAGAACATTAAGATGCCTTAGTTCCCAAAACCAACACCCAACATTTTTCCCTATTTTTGCCAAAATATTTTCCTATGCTTATCATCGACTCGCCTTCTACCAACGCGTATTTCAATATCGCTTCCGAAGAGTATCTGCTCGGTCGTTTTCCGACGGAGGATATTTTCCTGCTGTATGTGAATGCGCCCTCGATTATTGTAGGGAAATTTCAGAATACCCTGGCTGAAATCAATCTGGATTATGTACAGGAAAAGGAGATTAAGGTGGTCAGAAGAATGTCGGGTGGCGGTGCGGTGTACCACGATCTTGGAAACCTGAACTTCTCCTTCCATACCCTGCTCGGGGACCATGATTTCGGGGATTTCTCGGTATTCACGCAGCCGGTACTCCGGCTCCTGAACCGTTTAGGGGTTCCGGCAGCACTCCAGGGCCGCAACGATCTGCTGGTAGACGGCAAAAAATTCAGTGGCAATGCGAAACTTGCCAAAAACGGGAAGATGATTCAGCACGGCACGATCTTGCTGAACTCGGAAATGGAGGTGTTGGGCGATGCCCTCAAAGCCAATCCCCTGAAATTTATCGACAAAGCCACGAAATCCAACCGATCACGGGTCACCAACCTCATCCATTATCTTCCGGAAGGCACGACCACGGAGCAACTCAAAAATCTGCTGACCGACGAAATCATCCGCAACAATCCGGGTGCGCAACGCTACGAACTCACCCCTGAAGACATCACAGGAATCGAAAACTTGATGGCAGAAAAATACGAGACCTGGGACTGGAATTTCGGGTTCTCCCCTAACTACAGTTTCCAGAAGGCGATAAAAGTCCCGGCGGGATTTATTGAAGTGCATCTCGACGTGGTGAAAGGCACGATCGAAAAAGCCAAGATTTTCGGCGACTTCTTTGCCCCCAAGCCGATTGAAGAGCTTGAAGACCTGCTCATCGGACATAAGCATGAGGAAGAGGAGCTGCGAAGCGTTCTAGGAAGCGTTGACTTAACCGATTACTTTGGAAAGGTGACGGTTGACGTAGTGATGGAGGTGTTTAAGTAACCGTCATTGCGGGGGGGGGGTGCACCCGAAGCGCAATTACAAAGCAAACCTTTGAGCAAATCCTACAATTTCAATACACGTCTTTGTCACTCCGGAGGAGCCTCACCGCGGCGAAGCCGTAACGGTGCCAAATCTCAACCAGTCATTGCAGGCAATACAGCGCAGCAAAATGACGAAGCAAACCATTGCACTAAACCTAAGCTCCAAAATAGAACCGCGTATTCCCCTCCTCCGAAGGGTGGCCTTTCATCTGCGATGAAAGGTCGGGGTGGTTTCTGCGGAAGATAAATTGTACCATACCAAAGGATTGCTCTGTTGCTCGTACCCCGCACTGACCAGGAACCCTCATTCAATGCAACCGTCATTGCGGGAATGAAGCAGAGCGGAACCACGAAGCAATCCGTTCACCGCAGCACATTCCCTATAAGGGTTTTATACTCCTCCAACAGCGCCTGCCACACCACCTCCTGTCGGTAGCGGCTTTCAATCAGTGGTCTTGCGTTGGATTTCATGGAATAATAATTTTCGGTATCGTCCACCACTTTTTCCATAGCCTGCTGCAGCGCAGCGGAGTCCTTTACGGGAATAATCATTCCGTTATTGCCCTCTTCGATAATTTCGTTACAGCCATTGATATTGGTAACGATGCAGGGAAGTTCCATCGCACCCGCCTGGAGTACGACATTGGGAAACCCTTCACGGTAGCTTGGGAAAGCCAGTGCATCCGAGAGCGCAAAGTACGGCCTCACGTCATCCTGGTAACCCACGCTGATGATGTCCGGATGGCTTTGGATCGCTTCCAGCGTTTCGGGAAGGAGCGCATCCAGGTCCTCCTCCAATGGTCCTACAAGAAGCAGCTTGACATTCCTCCCATGGCGCATAAAGTCACCCTCAGCCTCATCCTCACCTTTAGTGTTACCCCCATCCTCAACTTTAACCTCAACCTCAACACTGTCATTCCGATCAGCCACAGACGGAGAAGCAACCTCTTTTGCGGCGAAAAAACCCTTAACCTCAGCCTTGACCTTAACCTTAGCCTTACCCTTACCCTTAACAAACGCCTCAACAAGTTCGTTGATGCCCTTATCACCTACCAGCCGACCTACGAATATAAAAACGAAATCATCGTCCGTAATCCCCAGTTCTGCACGGAGCGCAGTGGTTTTTACGAGAGGAATGGCCGACGGAGAGAAATACTCGGTATCAATACCGTTGCTGCTGCCATTGCCTAAAACCTTAAGTTTTCCGGCGGCGCAGAAACCTTCCCTGATGATAATATCCCGCATGGCAAATGAGTTGGGATAAACCTTCGTGGCAAATGCGTACGTAATCTTTTCGACAATATTCAGTATTATTCTTTTTATACCTGTAGCTTCCAGCAATGGCAATCCGGCAACCGTGTGCATGCGGACCGGCACGCCCGCAAAATAAGCAGCCATCATCCCCACAAGGCCTGCTTTGGGAGTGTGGGAGTGCACCATCTCCGGCATTTCGTCCCGTAAAAAACGGTAAAATTTCCAGACCGCTACCAGATCTTTAAATGGAGTGATGGCTCTGGTCATTTCAACGTGATGGTGACCAACTCCGTATTTCTTTGCCACTCTTTCAAGCTCAGGCTTGTCGGCCGAAACTGCGGTAACCTTATAATATTGGTTCATAAAACCAAGCTGCTTCCCAAGAAGTTTGTCGAGGGAGATAGGAACAGTGGTCATGCGGATAATTTTTTTCAAAAGAATGTAGGATATTGCCTGATTTTGACTGTTGATACTGATTGCGCATTGCGAATTATTTGCAAATATAATAAGATCTCCAGAAAGAAGTCCGGGGGTTTATGTATTTGAATAATTTCTGGAAAAGCGCATATCGAACACCTCCATAAAAAGCAGGTACAGAAACGGGACCGCCATTACCCGCGTCCTCATAATGATGCCGTAATTGGCGTAGGCGTAGACATACATGAGCGAAAAAATAAAAACAAAAACTACAGGCAGCACGAAAAGCATCCTGTTTTTGAGAACAGGGAAATATTTTACCACGTACACGGCCACCCACACAGAAAGGAGAAGCAGGAACATGTTTTCAATACTGAGGACCGTATACAGCACTCCCACTTTCTCAAAAGGCAGCGGCCTGAACCAGAAGGTAAAAATTTTATACGGCAGCTGATATTCGTCAAGCGGAATATAGCCATCGGTAGTTTTAAAATGCCGGATATGGGCTTCATACTTTTGCAGGACCCGCTGAAATCCGCCGCTGAAATCCTGCAGCCGGGTCAGCAGAAAAGCAAACAGGGCGGTGGCTGCGAAGAGACCTCCAAGTATTATTGCTTTGTATCGATTTGGCAACCGGAGCGTCCAGAGGAGACTCAGCACATAGCTCAATAAAAGAATGAAAGCGATATGCGGACGGATCAGGGCAATAAAAAACACAGAGCCTAACAGCAGGAAGCTGAAATATTTTTTCAGAGAAACTTCGCGGATAAAAAGAGCGATAGGAATGATAAGCACGGCCTCCTTCCCGATCAGGGAAGTCCAGAAATGAAAGTTGGGCAGCAGCATCAGAACCATTACCAACAACTGATGGCGGGGGCTGTCACCGGCGCGCTGCATCAGCGTTCGGTAAAGAAGCGCTATTCCCGAAAAACTCAGGAGACTGAAAATAAAAAACCCGCTCCAAAAGGGCATCCCAAAAAACTTGACGAGCGGAAAAGTAAGGAACCTTACCACATCAGTCCCGGGTTTTAGAAAATCAATCCAGGAAGAAGATGAAAGATCCTGTCCCAAAAACCAATAGCGGTCCGCATCCCCGTGATGGGTAAGGATATATTCATAGCCCACCCAGGCAAACGCCAGATGATAGGCCAACAGCAGAAAGGGAAAAATACGGTGGAGGATTTTCATTCGGGGATAAAAGTAGGGTATTTTAATGAGATGGGGTTTTTATTAACGGATTGCTTCGTCGCTTCGCTCCTCGCAATGACTTGGAATCCTAACTCAGGTGTGACTGTAATTTGACTCCCCGCGATGACAAGGTCCCCAAATTCAGCGCGTTCTTTATTGCGAGCCGCCGAAGGCAGCGAAACAATCCGTTCAGCGCAACCCAGCCCGCCTTATACCACACCGTCATTGCTGTATTACGGGTTTCCGTAGAAAAAATGCTCTTTCTGATAATAGTGACTTACCTCATCCAGCGCGTCAGCCTGCCGCAGCAGGATCTCAAACTGCCTCAACAGCTCCTCCCGGGAACTGTAGAGCAGTTTACTGAGCGGGGTGGTAAAAAATATAAGTTCTCCCAGTTGGGGGTTTCTTTTTTTCTGCTCTGCCACCCAGTCCAGAACAATACCGCCATCACCATAGGCGATACTCCAGATTTCATCCATAATGCTGTCTAAATGCCGCACAATGTCCGGAGAATCAGGCGTGCGGAGCAAACGGTCATCATGCTCTTCCGCGCTTTCGCGCTGCTTTCGGAGTTTATTCGCATACCGTTTCAGCGGATCCATGAGCAGAAACTCCAGGTCAGCGGTGATCGACCTCAGAACTACATAAGCCTCATAAAACTTCAGCAGAAGATCTGCTTTCTCGCGGTCCGGATATGCCTCCGCAACTTGCTGAACAAGGCGTTCCTCCAGAAGTTCATTATACCTGAGTCCGTACTGTTCATCATAAAAAGCCATGATCTTCTGCACTCTTTCGCCGATTTCCTGGACATTATCCAGTTTTTTCTTTTCAGGCACCGTCGTGTTAAAAAAAATGGATACATCAACGTCATACTGATCAATGAGTTTCTCAAGAACATCAAAGGAGGGTTTGGTATGTCCCGCTTCCAGCTGTGTAAGGGCACTGCGGCTGATTCCCAGCGATGCTGCAAACTCATTCTGGGTCATATCATGCTGTATGCGGATTTGCTTTATTTTTTCATTGGTTTCCATAGTAACTTAATCAATATGTATTTTTTTAAAAACAATTGTATTTAATTAAAAACAATTTATCATATTTGTAGTGATGTAAAGATAAACATATTTTATTTCAGTACAAAACAATAATAATAAAAATATACCCAATGACGTAAAAACTCATGAACCGACCACCATTCCAGGTTCAGCAACCAGCAAAGTCCGCCCAGCCAAATGGTAAAGCCAGGGCATTCAAAAATTGAACTTAATTTAAAAAATGTTATTATGATTAGTTTTAAAGCCGTCGAAAGACGCAACCCGCAATTACCGGATGATCCTAAGAAGTTTTATCCGCTGGTGAAAAGCACCGGAACCATCGATGTAAGAACCATTTCCGAAGAGCTTTCGGATGCTTCTACGCTGAACAGCGTCGACATCCGTGCGGTACTTTTCGGGCTGGAGAAATCCCTGCTGAAGTATCTGCAGGACGGATATATCGTGAAATTCGGAGATCTGGGAACTTTCCGCCCCTCAGTGAGCGGAACGGGAGCCGATACCGCTGATGAACTCACCGCCTCGAGCGTGACGAAAAAGCGGATCCTCTTCGCTCCGTCGCCGATTCTAAAACGTACGGTGGCCTCTGCCCCGGTAAAAAAAGTTCAGGACGTGTAGCCCCACGACCTGAACGGTTTGATTTAAATGAGTCCCGGTTTTGCAACCGGGCTTTTTTGTGCTCCAAAATTACCCTTTTTTATCCAAAATTCATCAAGACAAAAAAAAATTTCGTCCTGATGAATTTTTTTTTCGTCCTTATGAAATTATTTTTTGTCCCTGCAGAAAATTTTTTTCACAGTACGGATCTCGATTTAAGTCCGTACGCTGATTTTAATAGGATTTGTCTTTGATTTTTTTTACTCTGAAAGATGCTTTCTACGGGCTTTAACCTTTCCTTTTTCTTGAAAAAAAAGTAATTTTTGATTAAAATGATTGTTTTTACGGTGTTATGGTGATGCATAGGCGGAGGAAAGCACCATGTCCGTACACAGCAATAACCACCCCGTCCGTGTTCACACGAACACCCCTCCAGGGGAGGGGAATATCCCGGTGTATAATAGAGAATCGGATAAGGTTGTACGGTTGAACTTTACCGGAAACTACATTATCAAACCCGAAGGAATAAAATTGCACTTCCGAAAAGTGCCCAGTGCTGACTTCCCAAAACCTCCCTCACAAAAGAAAACCCGCGCATTCCCCTCCGCCGGAGGGGTGGCAGCCGCAACAGCGGATGACGGGGTGGTCTCACGGCCTGGCTATTTCTCATAATTCCCTATCTTTATTTAAAAGAAACACATGAAAATCCTCACCCACATCCGGGGTACTCCCATCCGAAAAAACAGAATTGAAAATCTGCCTTATGATGCAAAGCTGAAACCGCTGCTTCCGGATAAAAGGAAAGCCCGGATTCTTTGTGAAGTACTGTTCTGGAAACAGGTTCACCGCGGCAGGTTCCACCAAATTGATTTTGACCGGCAGAAAATTATTGGAAACTATATTGTAGATTTTTATGTGAAAAATTTAGGTCTGGCCGTTGAAATTGATGGCTGGAGTCATGACTTCAAGGAGGAATATGATGCGAAACGGCAGGGTGATCTTGAAAGTTATGGAGTAAAGGTGTTCCGGATTTCAAATCATGATATTAAGAACAATATGTTGATTGTCATAAGAGATCTGGAAAACTTCATCATCGAGCATTATGGGGTAAAGGAATCCAGTGAATAAGGTCCGGAATGAACCGTATTTTGGGTGGAAAACAGCCCTGTCGGTTGCAAAATAACCACCCCGTCCGTGTGCAGGCACACGGACACCCCTCCAGGGGAGGGGAATATCCCGGTGTTTAATATAAATCGGATAAGAATGTACGGTGGGACTCTACTGAAAACTACCGCTTTACACGGAAAATAATAAAACTACACTCTGGAAAACTACCCAAAGCTGAATTATCAAAACCCACTTCAAAAAAGAAGAACCGCGTATTCCCTCCCTCGGAGGGGTGTCAGCCGCGCCAGCGGATGACGGGGTGGTCTTCCCGCGGAAATACCCCGAAACCCTTCTTCCCAAATCCTCCCTCACAAAAGAAAAACCGCGCATTCCCCGAATAGAAGAACCACCCCGTCCGTGTGCAGGCACACGAACACCCCTCCACGGGAGGGGAATATCCCGGTGTATAATATAGATTCGGATAACGTTGTACGGTGGAACTCTACCGAAAACTACCTTTTAACACGCGAAGGAATAAAACTACACTCTCGAAAACTACCCAAAGCTGAATTATTAAAACCCACTTCAAAAAAGAAGTACCGCACATTCCCCTCCCTCGGAGGGGTGGCAGCCGCGAAAGCGGATGACGGGGTGGTTCAATGGGTGGTTTTAATCGGGATGGTTTAACCGGGTGGCTATTCCTTTGCCAATTGGTCTTTGGGCTTCGGCCGCTGCCTGAGCTTCTCGCGGTACGCCAGCATCTGCTCCCGCGCCACCTGCTGCTGGTAGGAGAACACCCACAACAGGTAAATGAGCATCCCGGGCAGGAACATATTCCTCATCCGGTTCATGATCCCAAAATTTCCCAGAGGATATCGCTCAGTCATTCGCCTATAAAAGATCTTTAATATTATTTTTTACCATTCTGAATTTTCCGCTTTTTTCGACCGCTAATTCATCTGTGATGTAGAGATTAATTTTCATCCCCTGCCCAACTCTATCCCGCCAGTTTTTTAGAAAAACAGATTTTATTTGCTCAGTAAACTGTTCTTGGTCGACTGAAAAATAAATATCGATAGTATCTAAACTGTTTTGTACCACTTGAAAGTTTTTAATTCCTTGAGTGTCTTTTAATGTATTGGATACATTCCCCAGATTGATTTTTCCGTTTTCAGGGGAGTAAACAAAGTCATCAATTCTTCCCAGTATTTCTTTTACCATAGGATTTTCATTTCCACACGAACAATATAATGATTCATCTTCTAGGATAATTGAATCACCAATATCATAGCGTATCAGAGGCGTTCCCTCTGTGGTGAAAGAAGTTACCACCAATTTACCGCTTCGCGACGGTCTGTTGTCCTCCTCCAGCACTTCGAAGACACCACTCTGTAATTCCAAATGGAGATGCCCTTCACTGCATTCGAAAATAAATGGTGCACCTTCCGAAGAAGCGTACTGGTTATACATCTTTGTCTTGAAAAATTTTTCGATAATCTCTCTCATTTCCAGAGTCACTGTTTCTGCCGTTGGGAAAATCGCTTTTACTTTATCCGCAGGAAATTCATACCCTTTGGATAAACCAAATTTTGCAATGTCCAGAATAGACGACGGAAAACCCACCAGATATTCAGGGCTGTATCTGATTAAATCCTTTACATAATGATCAAGAAACTGCGGGTGAATATGAAAAGTAGAATAATATCTCACCTTGTGCCAGCGGTCTGTTTTCCAGAACTGCTTATTCTTTATATCCCTTTCCGTCAACAGTGCTTTTCCGCTAAACCATGCCGTTTTCTTTCCAAGCTCATACCCAAACCGTGACCGGAAATCATCGAGCATTGCGAAGCGCTCCTGCATATTATCTCGGGTATAAATTATTTCAAGTGACGTCCCTGTGGTTCCTCCAGTTTTCGAAATAACTCCTTCTTTTTTATCCAGTGTAACGATTTCACTGCTGTGCGATCTTAAATCCTCTTTTTTCAGGACCGGTAATTGGGAAATATGACTGATTCCAACATTGGGTAAATCTTTATAATATGGCGAATAAGCACGGGAAAAATTGAGCAATGAATGAAAGCGCTCGGCTTGAATATTAACTAAGTCTGCCCGTGTAAGCGTTCTGTTCTTTAAAAAAAGTTTCCTGTAGTGTTTATACTTCTTTCCATACCTGACCTTGTATGCCTGATAATTGAAAAGCGAAATCATAAGTTCCTGGAGGAAAACGGGCACAAGACGGTATAATTTATCTTTCATTTTCAAGTTTTTTTGAAAGGATATCAACAGTAATTTCACGATGTGTTTCACACCGCAGCAGATTCAAAATCAGCAGTAAATGTTCCCGACTGTGTAATGGATAGTAAGGAAGTAATTTTTTGTTTACTGCAGCACGCACATATTTATTCTGGATCGTCACCATACCCGTATAATTAAGATCCTGTGAGCTGAGATACTTTTCCCATTCCTGAGCGAATAAGCTGTCATCGGTAATCGCTCTGTTTAAATCGGCAATCTGCTTAAAAAACAGCACTTTCTCTTCTTCATTCATAAGGGTGAGCGCAGGATTTTCTTCTCTTCCCTGTTTAAAAGGAATTAAGTCGAATGATATTTCATCTGCTATCGAAAACATAACAGCATAGCCTTCGGTCCACTTTCCTTTTTGATACTTCTTTTTATAATCGAAGATAAAATTTCCTAAACTGTAAAATATAGGTTTCCCGTTATAAATTTCATAACCGCTGAAACAGTGGGTATGATGCCCCACCACCAAATCGGCTCCTGCATCCGCGTAAAACCTGAAACGCTCCCGCTGTTGTGGCGTAGGAAGCTGATAATGTTCACGGCCACCATGGGCGATTACAATGACAAGATCATTTTCTTTTTTTGCCGCAGCAATATCATAAAAATTAGAAATGGGGTTTACCGTACTTGCTCCCGCAGTATCGGAAGTCGCCGCGCAGAATTCATTTTCTGCAAAATTGAGGACCGCGATACGTCTGCCTTTCAGCAGTACCGTATGCGCCTTTCTTGCAGCGGCAAGGTTGAGCCCCGCACCTACCGTTTGAATATGATTGTCATGGCACAGATTTAAAGTGTCCTGAATACCTGCCTGTCCAAAATCCAGAATATGGTTATTGGCCATCGTCACCAAATTGATATTAAGATATTGAAGCGCGTACACTGTTTTCGGAGATGCTTTAATATTCGGACCTGTTTTTTTTATCGGCAAATCAGCATCAGTAAGCGGCGCCTCCAGATTCACGATCCTGAAATCAGCTTCCTTTATTTCACTTCTAATCTCCTGTAGTGCGGTGAAATCACGCCCGATAAATAATTCTTCATTCCTGCCGATAGGGCAAAAATCTCCGGCAATACAGATTTTAATTTCGTCCATTATTATTTAAAGTAATTTGTTTATACCTTACCGATGCGAGGACAAAGATAAGGAAAGCCGGCATCAGCATATTTTTTTCCCGGATAATAATACCGAGATTACTCATGACCGGTGCGAATGCCAGAGCACCGATAACAAAATAGAAGAAACTTGCACGGATGATGATATTCGATTTAAAGATAAATTTAAGCGATCTGTTCTTGAAGAAAAAATAAAAGAGGAGCAGCTGGATCAGATTCTCTACCGAGGCAATAAAAGCCGGCACACCATTGATATCAAAAAAAAAGGGCCGAAAAACAAAGGTCAGTACTTTTGCGATGTAGGGATAATTGGAGAAATCTACGCCAGATCCTGCCACAGCCAGCGCTGTAGATTTCCCTGTAGAAAAATTTTCAATATGTTCCGTTGTAAATGCTTCGATCTTCGCAAATTCCAAAACATTAGCCAGAAGAGGGAAAAATATGGCGGAGCCAACCGCTGCAAAGGCAATTTTCTGAAAAAGACTGAGTTTGGCACTGAGAACCATGGCAAGCCCATATCCGGCGGCTAAAAAAAGAAGAACGTGAGGCCTCAGATAATAACCTATTGCCACACCAATCATTAATCCCAACCAGCGCTTTCTGACATTCATGAGCGAATAGAGGATAATACTTACTGAAAAGAACAGTAAGGAATCCTTTCCAATGCCGACAGACCAGAAATGCATATTGGGAAGCATAAAGATGAAGGGATAAAGCGGAAGCCCGGCTAACGTAATGTCCTTTAATCTGCTTAAGTCAGGGATAAAAGATTTAATAATGAGCATGATAAACAGAAACGCCCAGAAACCTAATAAGGAATAAAGCAGCATCCCCGGAAGAAAAGAAAGATTTAAAACATTACTCGGAAAATAATTAAGCAAAAACATAATCTGTGAGGGTCGGGGTGTCTCCACCACCAGACCCCAGATCACCTCGAAAGGTTCCGTTTTAGGATACATCCAGTAATGCTTAGCGTCGCCCCCATAAAACAAAATGGGCGTTGCTGCCAAACAGACCGCCGTGTGAAATACAAACACCCAGTTAATCATTTTCTTTTCACTTGCGTTAAAAGCATAGAGATTCTTCAGATTGAAAGTCATCATCAGAAAAAGGAGCGAGAAAATAAGATCGAGAAGCAGCATGATTATTGGATTAACGTGTCAATCTGTGAACGGTAAGTCAAATGGTTTTTGATGTATTCGCGTACATTTTTATATTTTTCGGTCAATTCATCCTTATGCAGAATACAATTCTTGAGGGCCTGAAACAAGTCTGCTTCATCTGAAGGCGTAAAGTTCACCGACAGCTTTTCATCTGTATTGATCTCCAGCACACTGCTGAACGCGCCGTTGACGACTATCTTACCGGACACCAGTGAATCCATATACTTCAGATGGAGTATCATATCCGAAAATTCGTTCATCCGGTCAGGACACACAATAATATCGGCTAAAGCCTGATACCGGAACAACTCTTCATAAGCCAAACCATCCTGCTGAACGATCCATGGCTCTAACCGGAATTCACTGATTAATCGCTGCACTTTGGTCTTCAGTGGACCACTACCGATGAGAATAAGTTTCAGTTCCGGGAAATCCTTTCTTAGCTTTGCAAAAACCTTTACCAAGTCATCAACGCCAGAGGTGGGTTTATAACCCCCTGCAAAAAACAAAACGATATCCTCTGTTCTTATTCCCAACTCGGCTGAGAGCGAATCTATTTCTGCTATATCTTCCGTTTTCGCAAACACCTCATCAGCGAGAAGATTGGGAAGTACAAAAGACTGTACGCGATCCATTCGGAAATGGTTCCCAAAGTACTTTTTCATTTGGGCACTACTGTAAATAATTCCATCTGCGTACTGATAGACTTTATGATCGTGACGCATTGCCAATGCGTATTTTAGCGCGGCTATAGCTCTGTGTAAAAAAGAAGGACTGTTTCTCTTCTGATGAGCGAACTCCATGGGCGCAATTCCGTGGATATCCGTAATATAATGATCGATCTTTCCTGTTTTTTTTAAGAGATAACCGATGGAATTATCCAAATACTCAAAGAAGAAAATCCTTACATTCTTTAAATCAACCTGTTTAAAACCAGCCAAGATTTTACAGAATAGATCTGGAAATAACGTGATTACTGCGGTGGCAGGCAAAAGCGCCGTGAGTCCCTGCAGAACTGCTTTATTCCTAAACCCGGCGTCAATTTTAATATGCTTTATATCAGGATGAAAACGGCTGTAATCTTCCGCACCGGAAATGAGGATTACGTTCTCACCCTTCGCCGAAAGGGCATTCACTACCCCATGTATCCGGATCGATCCACCACCAATTTTATTGAAATCCCGCAAAGTGAAAAAAATATACTTCATCAGTAACACAAAAAATATAATAAAACATCAAATATGTGAACCCTGTCCACTCATTTCTACATCAACAAAAACTCCTTAACGTTTTCAGGTAAGAGTCCGCAGCAGCAGGTAGTGAGAAGAATCCTATCGCTTTCTGGCGGATAGCATCCCGGTCTGCAAATGTAGCTTTTTCTGTAAACTTGAAGATCCTCTCCATGGAAGGGGGATGATCATGGTCATAAAGCAGGCATTTTTCAAACTGTTCGAGAATCATTTCACTGTCGCCAATGCCTTTGCTGGCAATCACGGGCAGTCCGCACAGGAGATACTCACCTAATTTTATGGGTGCTACCCCCTGCATACTGAAGGTGGGTTTTCTGAGTCCGAATGCTACATCACCGCCATTGAGATAAAACGACACCTTTTCCGAAGGCACCGATTTTAAAATAACGTGCGGTTTCAGCTCAGAGGGAATATTTTGTTCAGCAAATGTTGTATTCCCAGTCAGGATGAGGAATTTTGCCTTCTGCTTTTCAGCGTATGCCTGGAATATTTCCAACATTTCATTCAGGCAGTATTGCGGTCCCAAAGATCCGGCATACACAAACAGCATTTCGTCTTTCAAGCCCAATTCCTGCCTTAGTTCTTCTCTTAAATGTGGCCGATAAGCAAATATATTTTTGTCTCTTCCGTTAAAAACCACAGAAAACTTCGATCTGAAAGATTCGCCGATATGGGCGATATGGACGTCTATTGCTTTTTGCGATCTGGTGATGACGGCATCTGCTGACTTCAGCATTTTAGTCTCTGCCGACTTCATCAGCTTGTATTGGAATGATTCTTTTTTTAGCCCTGCAAAATCAATCCTTTCTTCGATGGGTAAACCATCTGCATCGAAAATGAGTTTAAAAGCTTTATTTTTAATTTGATTCACCATCATCGCTGGGAAAGTACTTCGTGGCATTACGATGTGAATGTTATTTTCCCTGATGTATTTTTTGATTTTCCCAGCTGCGGTAAGCACCGTCAAAAGACTTCCTATGGCAATATTCGGTTTTCTAAGAACAGGCCAGGCCGTATAGGTGATTCCCATTTGATCGGCTGCTGCTTGGGTATGTGCGATTTTTTGTGCATCTGCCCAGGTAAATTGTACCACGTGGAATTGATAATCTCCCTGCTTTGCGATTTCCTGAAAAATAGGCATGAACAATCCTTCCATATAGGAAGTCTGGGGGCCGTCCCAAGTGATGAAGAGGAGGGTATTCATTCTAGATAATTTAACTAAGTGCCTGCAATATATTTACCTAAAGGAAATTTATTAACAAAATAGATAATGATAGTTGATAAAACGAAACACACTAAACTTGTTATGATGATACCAATAATAGGATTGATAAAATTATAATACAAGCCTATCTTTTGAATACTCCATAATACAAGTATATGAACCAAATAAATTCCATAACTATATTTACTAAAAAATCTAATAATAGAATTTATTTTTTCATTTGGATTTACAAATTCTTTAAAATATAAAAAAATACAAATAGAAACTATCGTAACGTTGGGAGTCAAATAATTATAGAACCAATCGATAAATTTATTTTTAAAATTTGACAATATAAATGTTCCAATTGCTGTAATAGTTATACTTATTACTATTAAAAGAAAATATACAATTTTTTTATTATTACTATTTATATCATAATTGTTTAGATAATATCCTAAAATTGGAAACCCAATAAAACCGGAAAAGTAGATAATATTGATTTTAGGGATGAAAGAAGATATAAAAGGAAATGTAATAAATAAAGTAATAAACCAGAGAGTTAAAAAGTATTCAATTTCCCTTTTTGTTGAATTTTTAATCCACTTACTAAGTAATGGAAATACTAAATAAAGCCCAATAATTAAATAGATATACCAAAAATGGTAACTCACCCCACTTATTACTCCATTTTTTATAAGTTCATCAATTTTATGAATGTTCATTGAGCCCATATAGGAATAATAAAGAATATCTTTTAATAAATATATTATACTCCAAAATAGAAACGGATAAAATATTCTTAAAACTCTCTTTTTTAAGTAACCTCTGATACTTGAATAATCCTTCGATAGTAACAGTACTCCTGAAATCATTAAAAAAATAGGAACACAAAATCTAACTGAACTATCAATTATATTTCCAATCCACCAAACTGTACCAGAAATAGATCCAAATTGGTAAACAATGGGTGCAGCTACATGTAAAACTATTACAGCGATTGTTGCAAAAACTCGTAAACTATCAATCCAGTAAATATTATCTTTTTTCACTTAATTTAAATTTGTTTTTTTTAGTAAAGCTTTTCGCCTGTTGATTCAATAGGCGTTTGAAAGAATACAACCGCTATCGCTTCAATACCACAAGTAAAATTTTAAGCCCAGTAAATAAATTCTTATTTTCTCACTCATAACAAATCATTCCATTTTTTCATCACTTCTTTAGCAGAAAACATATGCCGATTTTTAAATGCGTTTTCAGAAAGTTTTACACGTCTTTCTTCATCCCTAATAAGATCAGATAATTCAAAAGCAAACTTTTTTATGTTGTTGTGCTCTATCAACAAGCCGTCATCACTGATGATATGTCGGGGTCCATTTGGCGAATCGTACGAAACCGCTGGTAGCGCCGCCCACTTACATTCCAAAAGAACCATACCAAAAGATTCTGTTTTTGAAGTTAGACAAAATATGGAGGATCTCCTCATGACTTCATTAAGATGATTTGTTGCTGGATAAATAGAAACTCTTTTTAATATATTTGAGTGAAACAATTATTAAGACAATCCAAGGCAAAATTTGTATTGTAGTTGATTTTAAATAAGATAAGACAAAGTGATTATTCCAATAAAGATATGCTCCTAAAGCCCCAATAACCAAACATCCAAATCTTGAATAATGAAGAATAAACTGTATCGGTTCTGAAAAGTGTAGATACTTAGCCGATATTTTTATTAATAAAAATAGAATCGGAAAAACAATAAGAACAGGTAAAATATTTTTTACTTTTTTAATTATCCAAGGCCAAAAAGAATAAAATTGTTCTTCTACACCCAAAGACCAGTAATGACCAATCAAAAACATCGCTGTCGCTGTCGGAATTTCCCAAGGCAATGCATTATAGGTAACATAAGCATTTGCGATATTGGGCAAAATCATTAAATACATTATAAAAGTTTTTCCTAAAGCTGCATATCCAACAATAGCTAAAACAACTAACAAATAAAAATAATATAGAGGCCAAATCCTTAGAATCCGTCTTAAATAAAATTTTTTAATCTTTATAGTACCTGTTTTCTCAATTTCTTTGAACAATAAGAAAGTAATCAAAAAACCGCTTAATGTAAAAAATATGGTTACTCCAAAGCTAGCTAATCCTAAATACGGTAAGGTAGTAAGTCCAAAATTTCCCAAATGACCGTTGGTATGAGAAATTACCACAGCTAATGCAGCAATCGCCCGAATTCCGTTAAGTCCAGGTAAATATATTTTTTCTTTATTTAGATCTTTTCTCTCAACCATGATATATTAGATTTTACTTTTTTTGCAGGCACTCCCACATATAAAGATTCTGCTTCTAAATCTTTAGATACTACTGAACCTGCTCCCACAACTACTCCATCATCTATAGTAACTCCTTTTAGGATTTGTACATTTCTAGCAATCCAGACATGGTTTTTTATTGTGACATTTTTTCCATGGTTAATTCTAATTTTATCATCATTCAATAAACTGTGTGAATCAGTTGTTGTAATATATATTCCACTGGAAAGCATGCAGTCTTCTCCTAACATAATTTTTTTATTATCTTCTGCCAAACCAAAATGTGCTTCTTCAATAGTTGTTTTTTTTCCGATATGAATCAAGCCATTGTTGTTTTCTATCCAAAAGATAGAATTATTAACAAAACAACTTTCCTCAATTACTAATTTATTATTATTTCCTCTTACATAAACTAAAACATTATTCAAGACTGCTTTTTTTGATATTATCACTTGGTTATTATCTCCTGATATATTGAAAGATAAGTGATTTGTCTTAGCATCATTTTTAATTATATTATTCCTTCCTCTAATGGGTTTAAGTTTTCGATAAATTTTTGATAATAATAATTTAATCCTGTATAAATTCATTCTATATATTTTTTTAAATTAGCTCCTTCCACATTTTGATTATCTTAGAAGAAGAAAATTCGTTAAGATTTATTTTTGCATTTTCTGCCATTTGATTTCGATAATCTTCTTCCGTAATCATTTTTTCGAGCGCTTCAGCAAATTCCTCCATATTGTTTTGTTCTACCAATACGCCATCATTTGATATGATATGCCGGGGTCCATTTGGCGAATCATAAGATATCACAGGTAACATATTTTTTTTACATTCTAAAATTACCATTCCAAAAGATTCTGTTTTGGAAGTTAGACAAAATATGGAAGACCTCCTCATAACTTCATTAAGATTATTTGTTGCCGGATAAATAGAAACTCTATTTAATTTATTTGAGTGAATATAATCTTCTAATCTCGTTATTATTGATTTATCGCCATCCCCATAAATTTCCAATTTCCAATCAGGAAACTTCTGATAAACTAAATTCCAAATTTGTAACAAATGGTCATATTGTTTGTCGGGATGAATGCGACCAGCGGCAATTATTTTTTTTTGTCTGTATCGATACACAATATTGTCTCCACTATCAATTTGGATAAAATTTGGAATTACGATAAGATTATTTAATTGGTAATACTGTTTCTCGTCTTCATTTAATAAAACTATTTTATGGTACTTATTTAAAAACCACCACTTATATTTCCAACTTTTGGTAACTGATAAAGCACCGGAGCTGTGAATTTCAAGAACTTTATTTATTTTTGGTAGAATAAATGGTAAAAGTAGAGAAGGAATACCCGTGAGAGTAGTTATGACGATATCAGGAGATTCTTTTCTTAAAATTTTATTCACTTTCGATATCAAAGTAAATAACTCATACACACTATATCTTTTCTTTTTTCTCTGTATCTTTAAATCAACTAATTTAAAGTCATTTTTTGGTGGATATACTATCGGAGCATTATTTTGGTTGATAGTAACAACCACTACATCATAGCCATATTCTTCTATCCACGCATCAATTTTATTTGACAACATTCTTTCTATACCGCCATGATATTTAAAATGATTTACAATGTAAAGAATTTTCATTTAGATAAAGTACTATATAATTTTTCTACATTTTCCACATATTTTTCGATAGTGAATTTATCTTTAACAGAACTATATGCTTTTTCACCCATTTTGTTAATAACTTGTTTGTTTAGTCCTAAGATGTGATTCATTTTAACACTTAGATCATCTATAGAAAAAGGGTCGAAAAACCAGCCGTTCGAATTATCTGTTAAATATTCTGGAATACCACCACCTTTTCCACATAAACATGCGATACCCTGAAGCATTGCCTCAATTATAACAATTCCAAAACCTTCATCAAAAGCAGGTAATACAAACACATCTGCTTGGCTTATAAATCTTTCTGGTTCTGGTTGAAATCCGTGGAAAAAAATTTCATTTTCTAAATTTAGCTCTCGCACTTCCTTTTCTAAAATATTTCTTTCAACACCATCTCCAACAATGTGCAGAATTCCTCTTTTTTCAGGATCTAATTTTGAAAAAGCTTTGATTAAAGTGGTAACGTTTTTTCTTGCAATAAGCCGGGAAACAAAAACCCACTGAAATTTTTTATTTTCTTTTTTAGGATAAAAAGGTGGTTGTGAAACGGGATTGTATATAACTTTGATTTTACTTGCAGGAGCCTCTTTAATCTCAGCAATAACATTTTTAACATTTTCTGAAATCGCAATGATCATATCTGCGTATTTATAGATGAATCTGAATACTTTTCGAGCAATCTTAGAGTGCTTATTAGGAACTCCTATTTCTTCAACCACAACTAAAGGAATTCCTGCTATTTTCGCCGCTAAAACACCGTGAAAATTTGCTTCCGAAGCAGCCGTGTGAATTAAATCTGGTTTAATTTGTTTTAACCATTTTGCAATAATAATTATGTTTTTTAGATTTTTATGAGCAACTGGAAGATTAAAAACTTTCACATTAAACCCTCGCTCTTTTAATACTTTTTCGGCGAAGCCACCATATCCAATGGACGCAAATATATATTCATTTTGCAATAATTCAGGTTTCTCTGTGAAACTGATGTATTGTTTTTCTTGACCTCCAAAGTCAAGAAGAGTAGTCAGGCGAAGAATTTTCATACGGCTTCGTTTTTTATTTTTGAGAAAATCCTGGTCATAAAGTTAATCGCACTTTTTACAAATTGTTTTTTGAAAAATAGATTGTTCTGAATAATAAAAATTATAAATTGATAAAACTGTTTAAGGGCAAGACTTTTATCTGTAGGTATTAAGTATAAAGCTTTTGCATACAAATTGTCGGCATATGAAAATTTTATTTGTCTAAAAACATTACGTGAGTTTTTCGTTTTAAATTTTCCCTGTAATGATATCAGAGTCGAATAGGTCTCTAATGCTTTATTAATTTTATTTATTTCATCAATGGAGGAATAAACACCAAAACCTGTCATGCGGTAAACCGCTCCAACAAAATCAAGATTTTTCACTTTTCCAAATAACTTCAGATAATTAAATAGAAATGTATCACCATTAAAAACACCGGCAGAAAATTTAATGTAGTCCTCGTTTATTATGTTTTTAAATAAAACGCACTGCGTATAAAGAATATCTTGGGAAAAATAGTTTTTTTCAATATCATTTTCAACAACAATCCTCTGATGTCCTACTGCAATATATTCCTTATTCTCCTCCAAAAAATCGACCTGCTTCTGTAATTTCAAAGGATCTATCCAATAATCGTCACCTTCTAAAGCAGCTACATATTTTCCACTCAAATTTGACAATAGATCTACATTATTATGTGCTGCTCCTATATTTTCATTTTGTAGAAGTAGTTTTATTTTTGAAGGAAATTGTTTTTGGTATCTCATAATAATACTGCGAGTATTATCTGTCGAGCAGTCCTCTGCGATTACCAATTGAATTGGAAAATTAGTTTTTTGCATAAGGACACTTTCAATGGCTTCTTCGATGTACCTTTCATGGTTATAAGTAAGCATAGCCACAGACACCATAGGACTTGGCGATGTTTCGTCTATAATTTTATAGTTCTTCATCCCAATAATTATTTTTCTGTAGTTGATTAAAATAATCTTCTTTCGTAATTCCTACAATGATGCGGTCCCAATATTGATTCTTTCTAAAATACCATTTTCTTTGCCGCCCTTCTTCTTTCCAACCGCACTTCTCCACATATAACTTATATGATGCTACATTATACTCTATTATTGAGCCATCGAGACGATTGAGTCCCAGTTCCTCAAAAGCATATTTCATTATCGCCATTACCGTATCTATACCGTAACCTTTACCTCTAATATCCTTATCTCCCAGTAACATTCCATGGAATGCATTTTTATTTTTCCAATCGATATCAACAAGATTTGCAGTTCCAATCATACCTAAATCGGGAGAATCGATAGCAAATCTTTGGTGAATAGAATTTGCTGATAAACCAGCAAACCACTTTTCCTGATCATTTAGGTTAGTGGGAAAATGCCAACCTCCTAACCAATATTGTATTTCAGGATTATTGGCCCAGCTATTAAGATTTTGCAAATCAGTCCTTTCAATTGCTCTTAAAACAATTTTTTTTCCTTCAATATTCATGATATTATTTTTAAAATAAATTCCATTTCTTTTTCGCTATATCTTTGATCAATAGGCAATGCTACTATCTCATTAGCCAAACGGTAGGAATACTTTTCCATAGTGCACCATTCTGTTACATTTGGCCAATATGTAGCACAGAAAACACGTTTACTTTTCAATTTATTTTTAATGCTTTTAGCATCAGTGCTTTGAAATGGGTATATCATTGGTACAGTCGTTCTTTCTATATCCATTTTTAGTTTATTCGCCTTTCCTAAAAATTGATGTAGCACATCAAAATTCTTACGCCGTCTCATTGCAATTTGATCATAGTCTAATCCCTCCAATATCCTTTTAGTCAATTTTGACATATTTTTAATGGGTTGATTCTCCAAAGATTCATCATTAGTTTTAAATGCTTCATAACCAGATTCCGCACCCAATTCGACACGTTTTAAAAGATGATCCATTCTATGATAACTTTGGTCGTCTTTCAATACCAAGTCAATTTTAGCAGATGAAGAAACAAATCCTCCATCAGCAATACCCAAAAATTTTCGAGGTGAATAAAAGGTATCTATTCCACTAATAGGATCCTCGAAAAGCGCTTGAGCATTATCTATAATGACATTAGGAATCTTTTCTGAGATGGCTTTCACAATTTTTCCTTTTACACCAAAATAATTATTCAGAAGAAAACCTTCTGTATCTTTTATGATAGAAAAATCAAAAATTGGCTCCAGATTTACATCAACATCATAAAAAGAATAACTAAGTCCTAACTTTTCAATAGGCTCTAGCAGTACATCACAGGTAAAATAAGGAAGATAAATATGTTTGTATTTTTTTGCTAAAAGGATATATTCAAAACAATTTCTTGCCGTGTTTAAAGACAATAAATTATCATGCAGATATTTTTTTCTGCTAACAGTTTCCAACTCGAAATATCCTCCTATTGCCTTATTTTCCATTTTTAAATCAGTTCATAGCAATTCAACATATCATGAATTTCTTCAACAGAATTGAACATCAATACATCAATAATAGAAAGCCAAGGAACAAAATTATTATTAAATTGTTCGTATTCAATCGGTTTAGATTTAATAAATTTCAAATCGATTCCTTTGGATGCGAAATGCTCTTTACTGTATAATTCCATCCCTCCAATAGCATTGATGTATTCTGTCGCACTTGTACGTTTGCAAATTTCAATTAGCCTTTCTGCACGATCTAATCTTTTACTTTCTGCATAGTTTGATGACGAGCGCTCCAAAATCGTAGAAATTCCAAGATAAGCATTCACTTCTTTGATACTCTCAAAAGCAAAGTCTGCAATACTATCATGAGTACGGTTAAATACATTTTCCACTAGTGGAAAAATAGTCTCGTAATAGGGAGCTTTCTTGTAACTTTGTTCTATTGTTTTTAGAATTTTTTTATATCCAGTTCCATCTTTATTAATCTCTGTATCTTTTATCATTTTAAATGATGAAGCATCTTTTAGAGGAATGGTAAACAGTACATCTGTAGCATTTACCAATATTCTGTTGCGGTTTATCCACCCTTGCTTAATATAATTCACATCATCATAAAAAACAAATACATCCACTGTATGAATCATCTGGAAGTATCCAATGTAAGGAAAAATATAAGGCTGCATCACCGCTAATTTCATACTAATTATTTTGAACTCTTAATATTAAACGGCAAATTAAATCCACTTCTTCCAAAGTAAGGTCAAAGTACAAAGGCAAACACAAAACTTTCTTAGATACCTCATCCGTAATTACTAATGATGTAGGTTCTAAATAAGGCAAAGCGGTAGCCAAACTTGGGTAAAAGTAACGTCTTGTCCCAATTTCATATCCTCTTAACTTATCGATAACTTTCAACATCAATGCTTCCGATTCAAACACCAACGGGTAATAGGCAAAGTTGTTTTCCGAAGCAGTATGCCATATTGGTCGGCGTGCTTTCAGGTTCTTCAGTTTCTCATCATATCTTGCTGTAAGTTCTTTTCTTTTCTGATGAATCGCTTCCAAATATTTTAAATTAGCCAATCCCATTGCAGCGTGGTATTCGGAATTCTTTCCATTGATGCCCAATTCGGCAAAACTTTCAGGACCATCAAAACCAAAGTTTCTCATGTACGCCAACTTCTTGAGCAAAGCTGCATCTTTGGTTACCACCAATCCACCCTCCACCGAGTGATAGAGTTTGGTCGCATGCAAACTGCAAGTCGAAATATCGCCGTATTCAAAAATGGATTTGCCATTCACCTCAACGCCAAAAGCATGGGCCGCATCGTAAATGACTTTAAGCTGATGCTTTTTCGCAATAGCTTCAATTTTCTTCACATCGCAGGGATTTCCGTACACATGAGTCGCCAAAATAGCGGTGGTCTCGGGGGTAATGGCTTCCTCGATTTTATCCGCATCGATATTTAAGGAATGTTCATCAATATCCACAAAGACCGGCGTGCAGTTTTCCCAGACAATGGACGAAGTGGTGGCCACAAAGGAGAACGGCGTGGTGATGATTTCGCCTTTCAGTTCCAAAGCTTTAATCGCCATCTGAATGGCTACCGTACCGTTGGTCACAAAAAGCAAGTGATTCACTTTGAGGGTTTCCTTGAGCCGGAGTTCCAGGTCACTGGCGAGTGGGCCCATATTGGTGAGCCACTGCCGTTTCCAGATGCCGTCGAGGTAAGTCTGGTAGACCTGCTGGGGTGGTAAAAAGGGTTTGGTTACGGGGATCATAAGTATTTTATAAAAGGAATGGGAATGGAAACCGGGATTTTCTTTTTAAGAAGCTCTGCGATAAACTGTCCACTCTCAAACCGGAATATGCGGGCAAAGATAAGGAAAAACAGAATTCCGGAAAAACCGCCTATGATGAGGCGTAGGACATCCGGTGCGCCAGCAAGTAAAGTATTTACAAGATACACTACCGTAGCCATAGCTGTGGTAAGCAAAAGTACGGGTGAAATATCCCTCAGCTGTTCCCAGGAGGAGTATTTGAGAAACTTCCCCGAATAATGGGTGTTGATAAAAAAAGCAATGACTGAGAATATTACCTGTCCCCATATAAGACCCATAATGCCAAACGGAAAACTCGCTGCCAATACAGCTGCCAACAATATTTTTTTGATGATCTCAAGCCTCAGGAAAAGATCGCTCCTGCCCTTGACTGAAAGAATGTTCAGATTATAGGCGTGTAAGGGATACAGGATTCCTGCCGCACACAGAATCTGAAAATACGGGACTGCAGACAACCATTTTTCGGTAAATAAGAACCTGAAAAGCGGTTCAGCAAGCACCCCCATCAGCACCAGTACAGGTGCGATAATGAAGATGACCATCTTCATGATCTGTTTATAGACCGATTTTAAGCGGACATCGTCATTCTTAATTTCAGCGAAAAGCGGGTACGTGACTTTATTCAGGATCCCTGAAAAGGTACTGACCGGCAACTGCTTGAGGCTGTCGGCCCTGTTATAATAACCCAACTGTGCCGGGGCATAAAATTTTCCGATAATGATGGTGTAGGCATTGTTAAAAAGAATGTCCAGAATTCCGGAAAACATCATCCGGCTTCCAAAACCGAAATGGTAACGGAACTTCTGCCGGTCAAAAAGAAGGGAGGGCCTCCAGCCGGACTGTACCCAGAGCATCACGGTGTTCACTAAAGCTCCGGCGAGTCCCATCCAGACGAGACTCATAACTCCAAAACCTAAGTACGCCATGCTTACCCCCACAACTGCAGACACCAAAGTGGAAACGAGCGAGGCTCTCGTCTCGGTCTTAAAATCCAGATGTTTGTGGAGTCGCGTTACCTGAACCGCTGTGAAAGCGCTGATGATAAAACTGAGGCTATAGAGTCTGGTGATCTCCACCAGAATCGGTTGTTTGAAAAAATCAGCGATATAGGGTGCAGCGATAAACATGATGCCGTAAATAATTATACTTCCTGCGAGATTGAAGACAAAAACGGTGGAGTAATCTGCCTGGTCCGCGTCTGTAGTCCTGATCAGGGATGCACCGAGACCACTGCCAATGAGCGCTCCGCCGATCCCCATAAAAATACCGATCATACCAATGAGTCCAAACTCAGCGGGCAAAAGAAGCCGGGCGAGAATGATGGAAACACCAAAACTAATGAACTGGTTTCCGAAGGTCTGTATGGAAGACCACAGCATTCCGGAAAGGGCTTTATTTTTTAAGGGCATCTTTATTTGGTTCGTTATTACAGCCTCTGGTCTGCGCTGGCCAATATCCCTTTTACATCATACACCACTGCATTCTGTTTAAGGTTGAGATTAAGGTCGAGGTTAAGGAATTGGGTGTGGGCTACGCCGAGGACAACTGCGTCGTAGCGCTGGCTGGGTGCTGGGTGCTGGGTGCTGGATGGCGGCAATTCGTTCAGGCACTCCAGTCCGTACTCATGAAGAACTTCTTCAGGGTTGGCCCAGGGATCATAGATGGTTACTTCCATGCCGTAGTCTTTTAAGGCAGCTACGGCATCCACGATCTTCGTGTTGCGGACATCGGGGCAGTTCTCCTTGAAGGTAATTCCCAGCATGAGTACTTTCGCACCGTTCACCGCAATATGTTTCTTAATCATCGCTTTTACGACCTGAGAAGCAACATAGGCGCCCATGGAGTCGTTCATGCGTCGTCCCGCTAAGATAATCTCCGGATGATAACCATACTCCTGGGCTTTCTGCGCCAGGTAATAGGGATCAACGCCAATACAGTGCCCGCCTACCAGTCCGGGTTTGAAGGGAAGGAAATTCCATTTTGTACCGGCTGCTTCCAGAACGTCGTGGGTGTTGATATCCATGAGATTAAAAATCTTGGCCAGTTCATTGACGAAGGCGATATTGATGTCACGCTGTGAATTTTCAATCACTTTTGCCGCCTCGGCAACCTTAATGGTCGGTGCGAGGTGCGTTCCGGCAGTAATCACCGATTTGTAAAGGTCGTCCACTGTTTTCCCTATTTCAGGCGTGGAACCGGAGGTTACTTTTAATATTTTTTCTACCGTATGTTCCTTGTCACCCGGATTGATCCTTTCCGGGGAATAGCCGGCAAAGAAGTCTTCGTTGAATTTCAGTCCCGAAACTTTTTCAAGCACAGGAATACATTCCTCTTCCGTAGCCCCTGGATAGACCGTAGATTCATAAATCACGATATCCCCTTTCTTCAGGACCTTACCTACGGTTTCGCTGGCTTTGTAAAGTGGTGTTAAGTCGGGTTTGTTGTTTTTGTCCACAGGGGTCGGGACCGTGATGATGTAGGTATTGGCTTCTGCGATGTCGGAAAGCTCGTGGGTGCAGTACAGTCCGGTTTGCTGGGTGTTGGGTGATGGGTGATGGGTGTTGGATGCGGGGTGCTGGATGTCGGATACGTCCTGCTTTCCGGTGGCTGAGGTGCTCTGCATTCCTTCGGAATGAGATTCCTCACTAACACTCGGAATGACAAACGGATTTTCGTTTACCAACACCGATTTCAAAAGTTCTTCTTCTACCTCAAGGGTAAGGTCAGTCCCGGCATTCAGTTCCGCGATCCGCTGTTGGTTAATGTCGAACCCTACGACAGGGTATTTCGTAGCGAAAAGTCTCGCAAGGGGAAGGCCGACGTAGCCTAATCCGATGATGGCAATTTTATGCGTCATATATGGAAAATACAAAAGCGGCAAAAGTCCTGTAAATAACTGATTAAAAATTATTTAAGCGTAGGTTCGCCTGTTTTATTACTTATTTTTTAAAGCCACAAAGGTAAGTATTTATTTAATATAGCCCATCAGGCATGAAGTGTATTTAACATAAAGTGAAACAGGAAGATGGTCAGTTAGGAATGAGCCATGGTAGGCGATTTGAAAGTGGGCGGTTAAAAAAACTGTAAGGCCACCTCCTGTATCGGTTACCCCGCAGCACCCGTGATCATTACCGAATTCCCTTTTTAAACAGCCCCCTCTTCTCCATTTCATGAATGGACGCCTCATAGCGGTCTGCTTCAATACACTGCGCTTCCACCCAGGTGGCAAACCTTCCGCTGCCGGTGTAAAAATCAGTTTGGGGACTGAAGCCGAGCTTCTTGCGGATATGGCTGAGATCCGCTGTATTGTGCCTGATATCCCCAAGCCTGAAACCGCCTGAAACATTCACCGGGACGTCGGCCCTGTAATGTGCCTTCATGAGTTTTGTCACCTCCAGCACCGTCGTGGCTGTTCCGCTGCCTACATTGAAGATTTCATGGTCGGCTTCGCTTTTCCGGATACCCAACACCGTGGCGGCCACCACATCGCTGATATACACGAAGTCACGGCTTTCAAGGCCGTCCTCGAAAACCGTAAGAGGCTGACCGTTGCGGATCAGCGTGGAAAATACCGACAGGATTCCGGTATAGGGATTTCTGAGCGACTGTCCTGGGCCGTACACGTTCTGGTACCTGAAAACCACCGCGGGAATACCCACGGACCGGCAGACCTGCATCACCATCTGCTCCTGATTCTGTTTGGTGATTCCGTACACCGAAGTAGGCTGCAGGGGCGAATCCTCGTCTGTAGGAACGGAGACCAGCGGAACCCCGCAAAGGGGACACCGGGGTTCAAAATATCCCTGAAGGAGTGCTGCTTCTTTTCTTGCTCCGGGCCAGAGGGTGCCGTGCTCCGAACACCGGTACTTGCCTTCTCCGTACACCGCCCTCGAAGAGGCGACAATAACTTTTTCCACGGAGTGTCGGGCATTCACCAGATAATCCAGCAGATGCGCAGTGCCGCCGATATTGACATCGGCATAGCGGTGCACCTCATACATGCTCTGCCCGGTACCTGTTTCCGCAGCCAGATGCACCACCACCTGCTGCCCTTTTAATGCAGCTTCCCAGTCGTCATAATACCGCACATCACCGCGGATAAACGAGACATCAGCTCCGCCGAAGTCAGGAATTTCAGGGTCAGCACCGTGGATCTGGGGAGACAGGTTGTCGAGAACAGTAACCTGATGACCTTCACTGCTGAGGGCCACCGCAAGATGAGAGCCTATAAATCCCCCGCCCCCGGTAATGAGTATTTTTTTCATAAGTTCTCTTGTGTACAGAAATCCCTTTCCTGAATTTTTATCTGCTCCAAATATACTGAATAGAGTCTTAAAATAAGACAGCGACCTCCTCCTGCTTATCTCAGATGCTCCCAGTACCAGTTTACCGCTTCCTGAAGGCCGTTCTCTATCGTATGGGTGGGTTCGTAGCCAAGCAGGGTTCTGGCTTTCTCTACCGAGGCCAGGGAGTGCGGGATATCACCGGCACGCTGTGGCCCGTGGATCGTCTGTATATTTTTAATTTCCGGATCGAAAGCCGAAAGCGACTCCTTCAGATAAGCGACAAGGGTATTCAGCGTGGTACGGTCGCCTACCGCCGTATTGTATACCGTATTGATGGCGGCAGGATTATCAGAGAGCATGGCCTTCTCATTCATCTGCACGACATTGTCAATATAGGTAAAGTCGCGTGAGTAATCACCGGTCCCGTTAATCACCGGACTTTCATGATTCATGAGTTGAATGACAAACTTAGGAATTACTGCCGCATAGGCTCCGTTAGGGTTCTGCCTTCTGCCGAAGACATTGAAATAGCGGAGTCCGATACATTCCATACCGTAAGTTTTTGAGAACACATCGGCATAAAGCTCGTTGACGTATTTGGTAATGGCATACGGTGACAGCGGCTTACCGATGACGTCTTCCACTTTCGGCAGAGAAGCGGAATCGCCATAGGTCGAGGAGGAAGCGGCGTAAACAAAACGCTTCACTTTCGCGTCTCTGGCCGCCACGAGCATATTCAGGAACCCGCTTACATTCACGTCGTTGCTCGTAATGGGATCATTGATGGACCGTGGAACCGAGCCCAGCGCAGCCTGGTGCAGCACATAATCCTGAGTTTCGCAGGCTTTCATGCAGGTTTCCAGGTCGCGGATGTCACCTTCAATCAGGGTAAAGTTGGAATGACCCATGAGGTGTTCGATATTATGCATGAAACCCGTCGCGAAATTATCGAGACAGGTCACCTGATCGCCTTTCGCGATAAAATGGTCACAGAGATTGGATCCTATGAATCCGGCACCGCCGGTGATGAGTATTTTGTTCATTATTATATATTGTAGCGTAAGTCTGTTGGAAAATGATGATCTGGTGCAAATTTACAAAATCAAGGGTTAATGCAATTTTAAATATTGAAAAAGACCGTAGCTTAATAGGTCCTGTTCTTCACCACAGCATTGGTCACTCCGGAGGAGCCTCACCGCGGTGCAGTGGTAATTATCCGATTGTTCCTCCTGTCACTTTTTGCCTTGATGCAAAAAGTAACCAAAAAGATCAAGACTTGGATCTTTTTGCTAAAAAATGAAAATTTCTTTTAAGAAAACTTCCAAACTCGGGCGGAAAGATTATTGGGATTTTGTGTATTTTAATTTTTGCCGCCAC
Source organism: Chryseobacterium sp. HSC-36S06 (assembly GCF_024171485.1). GTDB lineage: Bacteria > Bacteroidota > Bacteroidia > Flavobacteriales > Weeksellaceae > Kaistella. The sequence goes on along the minus strand of NZ_JALJZX010000001.1, from coordinate 830,728 downwards.
TCGAACAGTGGAATTTTTTGTGCGTTTCTCATCTAGATAATACGTTAAGAAGAAATTTTCATTTTTATTAACGCAAAAATCTCCGATGTCATTAAACACCTTAGTAGTTAGGAGTATTGTCCATTACCACCGAGTAGCCGAAACGGTGCATGAATTTTATCCGTTTAATATTTTCCTTGAAGTTACTGTTCGTTGTACGCTGAATACTTTCGTCAAGTTCCTCTACACGCAGATACATTTTTTTTTACTTTTTGTCTTGACACAAAAAGTAACCAAAAGGTCAAGACTTGGATCTTTTTGCTAAAAAAGTTTACATTTCGCTAAAAGATTTAAACTTGCGCGGAAAGACGATTGTTTTCCCAAATTAAAGTGTGGCCGCGCTTCGGACAAAAAATCTTTGCCTCATTCTGTTTATTTCTTTATGTGAATCGGCGAACCACGCCTTCGGCGGGTTTGTTAACGCTTCATTCCAACTTTTTCTTAACGCAAAAAGCTCCTAGGTCATTAAATACATTATTTTAAGATATGTTAAGCCTCACCGAGGCGAAGCCGCAACGGTGTAATAATCTGTTGCGGCTTTTTCTACGTTGGGACTCTTACAGAGTGACAAAATAGTTCTTTTAAATTCCCGAATCATCAACACTAGCTTTTGTTACTCCGTAGGAAACCTAGCGAAGCGGTTCGACGGAGTCAATCTCACCGAGGCGAAAGCCGCAACGGTGTAATAATCTGTTACGGGTTTTTGTAAGTGGGGATTCTTACAGAGTGACAAAGTTGTGTGGTTAGCTAGCGGTAATAACAACACGTTACGTATTTTCTACTAGCACCAGTCTGCTTGCTGCAACCGCATCTTCAACATAGCTTTTGTCACTCCGGAGGAGTCTCACCGCGGCGAAGCCGGAAAGGTGCAACAATAATTACACATTCAACCACCAAACCACTAAACCACTAAGTCATCCATCATCTGACATCCAGCACCCATCATGATTGGACTCTTACAGCGTGACAAAAGATTTTTTTAAGTTCCCGAATCATCAACAATAGCGTTTGTCACTCCGGAGGAGTCTCACCGCGGCGCAGCCGAAACGGTGCCACAATAATTAACAGGTGATTTATACATCGGACTCTTAGAGCGTGACAAAATGTTCTTTTAAGTTCCCGAATCATCAACAATAGCGTTTGTCACTCCGCAGGAGTGTCACCGCGGCGGAGCCGAAACGGTGCATTAATGTTGTTCTTTTTTTCTTGATAAAAAAAGAACGAAAAAAATCAAGACTGGATCTTTTCGCTAAAAAAGTTTACATTCCGCTAAAAGATTTAAACTTGCGCGGAAATACGATTGTTTTTCTCAAATTAAAGTATGGCCGCGCTTCGGACAAAAAATCTTTTTTAACGCTTCATTCCAACTTTTTCTTAACGCAAAAATATCCTAGGTCACATTAGTAGTAAGGAGTTTTGCGCATCACCGGTGTGAAGGCGTGAGGGTGCCATAACATTATGCGGTTATTTGTACATTGGGACTCTTACAGAGTGACAAAGGTTTGTATTTAGATTGTGGTAATAACAATGCAGCATGAATTTCATCCGACTGGAAGTCTGCTTGCTGAAACCGAGATCTTTTTATCTTAAGCGATTAGCTTCAAATACTGCATCACTCACAGCCCGAGGCGTTTCCACCATTTTGGTTTTTCCTGATGGGTATAGGAATAATAGCCATAGCCCGCGGTCCCGGCATATCGGGTATTCTCGGGTTTTACACTGTTGAGGACAAAAGCAAAATTATCGATCCTGTTTTCGTTCCGGAATCCGTAAGCAAAATCCACCATTTCTTTCTCGGTAAAATCGGATTTCACGACATAGAGTACGGCGTCGGCATGTTCGATAAGGTGAAGGGTATCACTCACCAGCATCACAGGCGCGGAATCGAGGATGATATAATCATAGCGTTTTTTAAGTCCGGCAAGCATGGTATCGAATTTCTGCATGTCGAGCAGGTCATTCGGGTTCGGGGCAATTTGTCCGCCAAACATCACATCCAGATTTTCATTCAGACCTGAAGGCCTTATAAAAGCATCCGGCTCCTGATCGTCTGAGACCAGATAATCGGTGAGCCCGGTATTATTCCCTTTGAAAAACCGGTCAAGTTGCGGATTACGGATATCGGCCCCGATAATGAGTACGGAACTGCTTCCGGCTAACGTCAGCGCTGTATTCATGGAGACCGTGGTTTTACCCTCTCCTTTAATGGAGGAAGTAACGAGCACAACGCCTCCCTTTTCCTGATTTTTTGCCTTGAGAAGGAATTTAAGGTTGGAACTGAGAATCCTGAACGATTCAGAAAAGACCGAGAAATCATTGGGATGTACCAGTTCGTCCTGAACTTCCTGCACTGGAATCTCACTGATAATGGAAGCATCCGGAAAGTGCGACAGGATATGTTCCTTCGTATGCACCTTGGTGTCCAGCGTATTTTTTGCGAAGAAGAAAACAAGAGGCAGAAGGAAACCTGCCGCCAGTGCGCCCAGGATAATCTGTTGGTTCTGTGGCTGAACCTTGCCGGTCGTGAAGGCAGGGTTGACAATTTTGGCTTTGGGAGCGGTTACCGCCAGGGTAATGGCGTTCTCTTCCCTTTTCTGCAAAAGATAAAGGTAAAGTTGTTCCTTCAGCGTCTGCTGCCGGTCAATGCTTCTGAAGATTTTTTCCTGAGTGGGATATTTACTGATATTTCCTTTCGCGACATTGAGCTGGGCATTGGCCTGCGCAATCTGCAGTTGCAGGGTTTCGCGGCTTTCAATAAGGTTCTTGCGGATGAGGTTGCGGAGTGCACCAATCTGTTTGTTCATCTCCACGACGGCGGGGTTTTCACCTGTAGCCTGTTTCAGGACACGGTTGCGCGTAAGCATGAGTTCGTTGTACTGGTTAATCGCCGTTTCCGCCCCTGAATTGAGTCCCATTCCTGAGGGTAAAAGCTGTTCTGAACCGGCTGCTGAAAGCACGGAATTCACGACATCGAGCTGCATGCTTTTTTCGACCACCGCTTTGGTATTTTCTTCCGCACTGCCCAAAGCAATACCTGCCTGTGCATCTAAATTGGTAATCTGGTTCGAACGCTTGAAATTTTCTTTTTCTCCTTCGATACCTGAAAGGTCTTCGGTGATGATTTCAAGCCTTTCATTGATGAAATTCTGCGTATTCTGCGCCTCCTCATTTTTATCATTCACGCCGTCGATGAGGTATTGTTTGCTGAGTTCGTTGAGGATATCCTCCGATTTTTTGGGAACAGGTCCAACCATCGAGACTTCCATCAGCATCCCTTTGTTCGGAGGAAGGCTTACATTAATACTTCCTTCCAGTCCGCCCACTACTCTGGAAATATTTTTAAAGACAAATTTTAAAGGAATTCTGTTATTCGTTCCGGGCTTGGCATCGATCTGAATCACCCCAAACGACACATTAGCGGGGGTTCCGAACCGGTATATTTTAGAGGATCCTGAGAGCCGGTAGGAATTGTTGCCTACAGGAGTCAGCATATAGGTTGCTCCACTGAAACCGGAAGGATTGTTGATACTGATGACCCGTGCATCATAAGGTGAATTCGTGTAAAGCTCGAATTCCTTAATTTTTCCTGAGGAGAACACCGCAACATCGAGATTCAGATTTTTGGCCACCTTTTGGAGTATAGGCTTGGATACGATCACGGTGGTTTCTCCCTGAAGCTCATCGGAACCGCTTACCCCCATTCCCAGATTCTTAAGATCGTTAAGCGCGCTGGTACTTTTCCCCTTTGATTCCAGGAGTTTCAGTGAGGTTTTGGTATAATATTGCGGTTCAGCATAGCGCAGATAAACCTGGGCTGCCGTATAGAAAAGTGCCATACTGACCAGAAACCAGGGCCATTTTCTGAGGTATTTTACAACTTCTTTCTTAATGTTAAGGGGTTTCGCCTTCTGTACGGGTCCCGAAGATTCTAAAAGTTCCATGTTTTTATTTTCGGGTTAATGAAATAATCAGCGTTACCAGCCCCAGAGCAATACCGCCGTAGCGGATCCACTTATCGGTAGCGGAATCATTATTCACGGCCACCTGCTTGTTGCGGTCGGGTTCCACATACAGGATATCATTCTGCTGTAAATAGTAATAGGGAGAGTTCACAATGGAGGCTTCCGAGAGATCGAGGGATACTGTTTCATCTTTACCGGTTGCTTCTGAAGTCCGGATCAGCTTCACATTCGTACGGTTCGCGTCGTAGGTGAGGTCTCCTGCCAGGGCTATAGCCTGAAAGAGATTCAATTTCTCATTCGGACTGGTTTTCTGTCCGGGACTTTTCACTTCACCCAGCACACTGATATTAAAATTGGTAAGGGTAATGGTAACCAAAGGATCGGTAAGGTATCTTTTAAGCCTGCTTTCCAGATCTTCCTTGAGCTGCTGCTTCGTCATGCCTTTGCAGTACACTGCACCGAGGACCGGAAAAATGATGGTCCCGTCACTGCTCACGGTATATTCGCTGGGGCTGCTTGAGGTATTGGCACCGGACGTTCCTGATGCAGCATTCCCCGTGCGGGTCATGGTCCCAAGATTAAACGGTCTTACCGCAATATCGTCAAATGCAGAAACCAGAATCTGGAGCTGGTCTCCTTCCTTGATATGTAAGCCGGAATATTTAGCGCGTGAAACTTCCTGTTCGAAATTGTCATTAGACATGTAAACGATGTTTTTCTTCGGTTTACAGGAGAACAGGAAAAGACATAATAGTATGAATACAGATGCGTATTTAGTCATGGGTTGGTTTTAAGATTACAAAGGTAAAGTTATTTAAATAGGCTGTAATCTCAGTTTAAAAGTGGCTGTTTACCACCAGTTTTCATTCAGGTAATAGTTGACTCCAAGCGCGATAAGACGGTTGTAGGTATTGTTGCGGTCATTATTAGGGTACACCTTGCTGAAGCCGCGGTCGTAGCGAAGAAAAGCAGACCACTGCCGGGTGATCTTCAGACCTGCCCCGAAAGAAACACCGTATCCAAATTTATTCACCTCGTCATCCAGATTCAATTTATAATGAATGACGTCATAGGCAGGGTCCACAGTTTCTTTCTGTCTCACCATATACTCAATGCGGGGTCCGGCAAATAGAAAGACATCCCTTTTCATGTTTCCTTTATGAAAAAACCACTTGAGATAGACCTGCATTGCGGCATAATCATAGTGGTATTTCTGTACTCCAAAGCGGTCTACCTTCACTTTTGCGTTCTCCCCCTGCATGCTGTATTCAATCTGCGGCACAATATAAAGCCATGCCGAATCGAAAACGTCGTTCTCTACAAGCGGAATCTCCGCAAAAACCCCTAATCCGCCTCCATACTTCCCTACAGAACGGTCATGTACTCCTACAATAGAACCCCTGTGAACGTTCCCGGTAACCCCATATTTAAATGATTGTGCACCAATGGTTAGCGCAAAGAATATGGCAAGAACTGTACTTATTTTTTTCATAGCTGAGAACATTGACTGTTTATTAGTAACGTAATATTTGTGCAAATTAATTAAAATTATTTCAATAATGGGCATTTTTTTTCGTTCCACGGCATATTAACTTTAATTAAACCGGGTTAGTGGGTTGGTGGATTAGTGGATTAGTGAAAGGGCGCTGAATCGGTAAAATGTAAGCTTTAAGAGCTAAACTTTGTCAAAATACTTATCCGCGATGCTGGTTGCTGGTTGCTGGTGCAAAAACCAGTGACAGAATCAACTTTGTCAAAGTATTTATGCGTGTGAACAGAACTTTGACAAAGTGGGATGGAAAAACCCTATCACTATTCAAATACTCAAGAACTCAATCACCGAAAAACTCAATCACTCAACCACCAACCCACTAAACCACCCAATCACTCACCCACTAAACCACTCACCCTCAAAATCTCCTCATACTCATAACCTCGCCCAAGCAGGTATTTTACCGTTTTCGATTTCTTCTGGTATTCCTTGCCGGTCTGGCGTGAGTAATACTGTTCATAGATTTTCAGCAGTGTTTTTTCATAATCCGCATCATCAATTTCATTAAAACAGCTGTTAATCAGTTTCTCCGGGACGCCTTTAAACTTAAGGTGATTGCGGATCTTATTGCGTCCCCAGGACTTGATATAGAATTTGCCGCGGATATAGCTTCTCGTGAACCGTTCTTCATTCAATAAATTCTCCCGCATGAGGTACAGGAGAATTTCTTCCCTCGCCTCGGGTATCAGCAGAAAATCACGCATCTTCTGCTCTACTTCCTGGTGACAGCGGTCCTGATAGGTGCAGTACGCCGCCATCTTCTGTTTGATTTCGAGAAAAGTGTAGGATTTGTGTTCCATGACGCAATTTAAGTTTTACAGTTCTTTTGCCTTGATGCAAAAGAACGAAAAAATGACTCCTCTTTTCCATTTTTTTAATGGAATCGTCGAACCTTCGGTTTCAAGACTGGAGCTTTTTGCTAAAAATTCCAATTATTTCTAAGAAAATCCCCAAAACTCGGGCGGAAAGTAAGCGGGTTTATAAATATTTAATTTATAGCCGCCACTCAAATGATTATTCGCCGATTCCTTTAAAATCAATAAGAAAGAGTGAGGCAAACAGTGGGGATTTTTATTCAGGATAGTTGAAGATTTAAATAAGAAATAATTGTAATTTTTTTACGCAAAAATCTCCTAGGTCGCTTGGTTCAATGTAAGATAAAATATGGATTCTCTAAAGTTCAGTTCTAAAATTTACATCCAGGTAAGCGCTATAAATTCTTTCCCCTCTATTCCGTTGCAAAGAAGATCACAAATAATACACAGTAAAAAGGACTGAAAAATAACTATTACTTTTGTTCAGTTCCTTCGAGTCGTCGAACTTTCTGTTTTAAAACTTTGATTTATGTTAAATGTTGCTTTCTGAACAGAATGATTAAAATAAATTTTCATTTATTACTCACCTATCTCTATGGATTTAATAAATAAGTAATTCGACAGTGGCGGATTCTCGAGGAAATAACTCCAAGTCGTTCCAAATAATATAGCACTGTAAAAAAATCAGCTTCACTCCCTTTAGGGTCGGGGTAAAAGAAGCTGATTTTTTTGCGTATGATGGGGCAATAAAAATACTACATCCTTCATTCCTATCTGGCGTCCATTACCCAGCATTCCGCATCGATTCTTCAACATTCCTCACCGAGCATCCAGCATCCATCATCCCGCTCCAAGCCCTTAATACTGAAACAGCGGTTTCGCATCCATCAGCGCATTCACTTTTTTGCGGACACCGGCGATTACGGTTTCATCTTTTAGATTCATTACGACGTCATTGATGAGTCCGGCGATCGTAGCCATATCGTCTTCTTTAAGTCCGCGCGTGGTGATAGCAGCGGTACCCAGACGGATTCCGGAAGTGGTGAAGGCTGATTTATCATCAAAAGGCACCATGTTTTTGTTGCAGGTGATGTCGGCTTTTACCAGCGCTTTCTCGGTTTCCTTACCGTTGACGTTTTTATTTCTGAGGTCTACGAGCATCAGGTGATTGTCGGTTCCGCCGCTTACAATATCAAAACCATTTTCGGTCATTGCTTTAGCTAAGGCACGGGCATTGGCGACAACCTGTTTTGCGTAGGTTTCGAATTTCGGATCAATCGCTTCGGCGAACGCCACCGCTTTTGCAGCGATCACATGCTCGAGCGGACCGCCCTGAATTCCCGGGAACACCGCACTGTCGAGCACCGCGCTCATCAGTTTGGTTTCGCCTTTTGGAGTTTTATGTCCGTAAGTATTTTCAAAATCTTTGCCCATCATAATAAGACCGCCTCTCGGACCTCTCAGGGTTTTATGGGTAGTGGTGGTCACTACATGACAGTGTTCGAAAGGCGAACTCAGCAGTCCTTTCGCGATCAATCCTGCAGGATGAGCGATATCTGCCCAAAGGGTAGCGCCCACTTCATCGGCCACTTCACGGAATTTCTTAAAATCAATATCTCTGGAATACGCAGAATAACCCGCGATCATCATTTTAGGTTTTACTTCCAAAGCTTTCTGTCGCATGGCTTCATAATCGATCAGTCCGCTTTCACGGTCTACACCATAGAAATTGGCGTTGTACTGGATTCCTGAAAAGTTCACGAAAGACCCGTGGGTAAGGTGTCCGCCCATGGAAAGATCAAGCCCTAAAATTTTATCACCGGGCTTAAGGACAGAAAGATAGATCGCAGCATTCGCCTGAGAACCGGAATGCGGCTGAACATTCGCATATTCTACTCCGAAAAGCTCTTTTGCACGTTCGATGGCCAGCGTTTCCACTTCGTCCACCACTTCACAGCCGCCGTAATAGCGTCTGCCCGGATAGCCTTCCGCATATTTGTTGGTGAGGACACTGCCCATAGCCTTCATCACGTTATCTGAAACGAAATTTTCTGAAGCGATAAGTTCAATTCCGTGCGTTTGTCTTTGTTTTTCCTGTTCGATAAGGTCGAAAATTGGATCCATATTTCTGAGTTATTATTGATAAATGATTATTAAGAATCCAAAAATACGTAAATTTTTCGGTAAGAATTTGGGACATTTCAGAGAAAGTTCAGGACTTATTTGAATTCAGTGGGGTGTTGGGTGCGGGATGATGGGTGAAGGCAAGTGAAGGAGTGGTTAGGTGGTTTAGTGATTTGGTGAGGCCGGCGCTTCATCACATCAACAAATTATCAAATCAACCTATCCTATCAGCTTCCCTCTTCCTCCGCCTTCGAGACCCTCAGGCATCGGCAGAGGATGAATGATGGGTACCTTGATGGGTGCGGGGTGAAGGATGATGGGTGAAGACAAGTGAAGGAGTGGTCGCGTGATTTTGGTGAGCCCAATTAATCGCGGGTCACCTACCTTATCAGATGATCAAACCATCCATCGCCACTTCATCAAATTATCAAATTGCGATCTTCATCCAACTTCCAGCACCCCTCACCCGACATCCATCACCCATCACCAAACATCCCCAAGAATTCCCTATTTTTGCCTCATTCAATCCACCCATGAAAATAGGCGATAAAATATCGGTCATTGATGACAATCTTAAAGGCACCATTACTTCTGTAAAAGGAGCAGTGATCGTTTTCAGGGATGAACACGGCTTTACGCATCAGGAACGTAAAGAAAAAGTCGTGCTTCAGAATCCAGAGATTTACGAAAACGTGGCAACAGTTCGCAAAGCGGAGGCCGCGAAACCGCTTTCCAAAAAACATAACAGAAAGCACATGGTACTTGATCTGCATTTCGAAAATCTGGTAAAAAACCCTTCAGATTATAATGCGTTTGAACGGATCTTCCTGCAGAAGGAAAAACTGGAGGAGACCATCGCATTCTGCAGGACCAACAACCTCAAGAAACTGGAAATCATCCACGGCATCGGTGATGGAGTGTTACAGCGTATGGTACACGATTACCTTGTCGGACAGACAAATCTGGAATTTGATGACTATGATTTTTTCTATCATCAGCGGGGAAGTGTGATGGTGACGCTGCGGTAAAGTATAAGGCTAAGGTTGAGGTTGAGGTTGAGGTTGAGGGAACTCATCAGTGATGAGCGATCAGTGATAGGCAATAGACATGAGAGGTAAGAGATGAGGGATAATAAGTCCAGGAGATTAGGAATTCTCACGAAGCATTTTTAAACTTTCGGATAAACTCTACCAACAACCATCATCCGACAACCAGTAATCTCACTTTTTCTCCGCAGGCAGCAGTTTAAAGGAGGTGGCTACAAATTTTCCGTCCTTTACTTCTCCGCTGACTTCAGCTTTCCGGACCGCGTTGCAGAACCCTTCTTTTGAATGGGCGTCACCATGGTCATCGATTTTTGTGCCTTCAACAAAATAAGATTTCCCACCGATTCTTACAGCAAGGTCACATCCTTTTTTCCCCTGCATCTTAAACTGGCATTGTCCGCACGCTGCTTCGACAATCTGGGCTTTCTGTTGGTTTGTTTGGGAACTGATGCTAATTCCTGACAACATAAGGAAAATGATAAGAAGATTTTTCATAATCAATATTTCAGGTAAAAGTAGGTTTTTCTTCCGACTTGAAATATGATTAGCATCAGGGCGTAGAGGTTGAGATTGAGGTTAAGGTTAAGGTTGGGGTTGAGGTTGAGGGCTATTGCTTTGCAAAAAAGATTTCTGTTTCGCTCAGCTCCCCAGTGACGGGGCTGGATTAAATCGGCTTTCATCCCGAACTTTTTCATCCCGATGAAGAGGGGCTCTTTAAACCATGTTTAAATACTCATCCACGTGAATGTTACTTTGTCAAAGTTTTAAACAGCGTAATAATACTTTGACAAAGTTGAAAGCAAACCGGTTTGAAAAAAACTTTTCCCAATTCATGAGTGATGAACGATGGGTAATTTGCTGGGTGCCGGGCAAGTGGCGGAGTGGTCGGGTGATTGAGTGATTGAGTGAGCAATTGATATCCAGTCCACCACCTTATCAATCAGCAAACCTTCCACCGCCTCATCACATCAACAAATCATAAACCTCCCGCATCGCGCACCCAACACCGGACATCCAACACTTCTTTTTTTTTATTAAATTTGCTCACGACAAAAAATTATGCAGAAACTTTCGCTACTTTTCATCAAAGACGGTTTGCAGTACCAGATTTCCAAAAACAAAACCGTTTTAGAGGAACATTCTTATTTTGCTGAGGAAGAAAATCCGGGCGAAACAGTCGCCCAAAAACTGGATGAAATCCTGGCAAAGAAAAACTTCAGCGAAATCTCTGTAGTCTCTGCGCTGAACCACTTCACCGTAATGCCTCAGGGATTTTCAGAACACGATCTGGGGTACGATTTAATTGCTTTTAATGCGCCTGTAGACAGAGAAAATGAAGAATTGATGCTTTCTGTCAACAAAAAATTGGGCGTTCAGTTTTATTATACCTTTCCTAAAAAATATTACGGGCAGATCAAAGAAAAGAACATTCCGGCGAAATTTAACTTCTCAGGCGAAAAATTCCTGCAGTCCTTGAACCTCAGAAATCAGAAGGAAATCCATATCAACCTTTATCATCACCAATGCGAGTTTTTCGCCTTCGACCAGAAGAAAATGGTGCTGTATAACAATCTGGACGTGAATTCCGAAGTTGATTTTCTTTATTTCATCATGTTCACCTTAAGCAAGATCGGGTTCGGAATTAATGAAACGCACTTTTTCGTGTACGGTGAAACCACAGAAAACGAGACTTTCATTACTGAACTCAGAAAATTCGTAAAGCATCTGAAGATTGTTTTTGATAACATTCCGAAGCGGAATTTTGTGATGAATGGGTAATATCGGCTGGATGTGGGGTGATGGATGCGGGATGTAAGAAAAGTTTCGTTCCCAAATGAATCCTTTAAAATAATGAATCACATCATCGCTTTTAGAAATAAACCTGATGAAACACCCAGCAACAGACAGCCAACACCCACCATCCAGCAACCACCAACCACCAACCATCACCCAACACCCAACACCCATCACCCAAAACCCAAAACCCAACATTATGTATAGAATCATATCCGGAAAATGGAAATCCAAAAGAATTTCCGCACCCAAAAATTTTGAAGTAAGACCTACCACCGATTTTGCAAAGGAAGCACTCTTCAGCATTATTGAAAACCGATTTGACCTTGACATCGCATCAAGTTCAGTGCTCGATCTCTTTGCCGGAATCGGCTCCATTTCACTTGAGTTTGCTTCCAGAGGCTGCAATGATGTGAATTCCGTAGAAATGAACGCGAAACACTCGGGATTTATTCATGCCACCGCCGCAGAACTGGAAATGGCGATGCAGGTAAAAGTAAACCGGGGAGACGTTTTTGAATTCTTAAAAAAGAACCGAAACCGCAAATCGTATGAGATTGTCGTGGCTGACCCACCTTTTGATATGGAGGAAAAAAAATATGAGGAACTGATTTCGCTGGTGCTGAACAATAATTACGTTAAGGAAAACGGTGTTTTCATTCTCGAACACCAAAGCCGCATGAAGCTGCAGCACCCGAACTTGCTCGACACGAGAAAATACGGAAATGTGAGTTTCTCTTTCTTTAAACCGAATGAGGTTGAGGCGGAGGCTGAGGATAAGGTTGACGATAAGGATTAGGGCTGAGAAGGAAATTGCTCTTCAGGTCTTTACCGCAATAGTGACAAAAGTTCCTGCCTTTTAAGCTGTTCAAAAGACCAAAAAAGGTGAGCGGTGTAAATAAAACAGAAGGCACACTACAATCGATGCTCGCTGTGAAAGCCTCTGTGCACTCTGGGGTTGAGGGTGAGAATGAGGTTCAGGTTAAGGCTAAGGTTCAGGTTTGGTGGGCTGGTGGATTAGTGGTTTACTGATAAAATCTGCATCATCTGCATCATCAGCGAGACTAAATCCCATTAAAAATTCCTTGCTTTAAATTTTCAAGCTTCGACTCCAGCAGCAAGCATCTAACATCCAACACCCAGCATCCCCCCATCAAAGCGTCTTCAATTCCAGTTCAATCGAATTTCCGAAGAATTTCTTTGATATTTTCTCGAAGTTTTTGGTGAGATCCGAAAGATAGAACTGGTATTTCGGGTCCGGATTTTTATCATTCAGCAGATGGTGTTTTTCCAGAATCATCTTTAACTGGTTCGCAACAATACTCGGTGAATCAATGACCCTCACGCGGTTTCCGTAATACTGACGGATTTCGTCAATCAGAAGCGGATAATGCGTACAGCCCAGAATTAAAGTTTCGATATTCTTCAGCTTACTGTTACTGAGGTAGTTATAGATGATGGAATGCGTTATCGGATGGTTTTTAAAACCTTCCTCAATCGCCGGCACCAGAAGCGGCGTCGCCAGTTCGTCTACTTTAATGAATTTATTGTGCTTACGGATCGATTTTTTATAAAGCCCTGAATTTACAGTCGCTTTCGTAGCAATCACACCCACATTGTTGTGAATTTCATACGACACTTTTTCCGCTACAGGATTGATCACATCGATAACCGGAACCGTTTCGTCTACCAGGTCCAGAACCTCTTTCAAGGCATTTGCGGTGGCAGAATTACAGGCAATTACGATCGCTTTGCAGTTTTTCTCGAGAAGAAAACTGGTGATTTTGGTGGAATAACCTACGATTGCTTCCCTGGATTTTTCTCCGTACGGAAGGTGCTTGGTATCACCGAAATAGATAAGATCCTCGTGAGGCAAAAGTCTTTTGATTTCCTTAGCAACCGTTAAACCTCCAACACCGGAATCGAAAATCCCAATAGGCTGTTTTGCAGAAAGATGGCTGAAATCCTGTTTTTTCTTTTTCAAGGGAAAGAATTTTGTGCAAAAATAAGAAAAATGATGGGATGCTGGATGCGGGGTGTCAGATGTTTGATGTTTGTTAACAGATTGTACCGTTGATTCAGTGAAGCCTCCCGCTGATTTCGCTGATTTTGCGGGTGCAATATTCTTGACACCCCGCGCGTCCTTCATCCAGCTCCAAAAAATATTTCAACCTTACACTCCTAAAAGTTTCTCAGTGCCCTCCGTGAAAATCCCTGTGCTCACTGTGGTAAAAATCTCATTCATAAAAGTTTCCGGTGCCCTCCGTTAAACCGCTGTGCCCGCTGTGGTAAAACAAATTCCTCACCTCACCATAAAAAGGTCCGAGGCAATCCCATCGGCCATAAACCAGTGTTTTTCAGGAATTTTCAGGTGGCTGTTTTCTCTGATTAAAAGTCCTTCTCCAAGTTTAAACTGAATTTCTTTCTGAAGATGCGCCAGAACTTCTTGACTGAATCTTTCATTTAAAACATTCAGATCAACGCCCCAAACCGTTCTTAAACCAATCATGAGCATTTCGTTAAACTGATCGGCTTCCGATAAAATTTCGCTTTCGCTCGGAACCGTATTTTTTTCAAGAGCATTGATATACAGTTTATTGTTGGCGACATTCCAGCTTCTTTTGTTGCTGCCATTGTACGAATGGGCAGAAGGACCGATTCCTAAATATTCATGTGATTTCCAATAGGCGGAATTGTGACGGGAATGAAAACCCGGTTTCCCAAAATTCGAAATTTCATAATGATCGAAACCATGATCTTTCAGAAAATCCGACATATAATAAAATTCGCGGTTCTGTTCCGCTTCTTTCGGTGCAGCAACTTTTTGCTGTTTAATCCACTGGTTCAGGGCTGTTTTCGGTTCCACGGTTAAAGCATATGACGAGACATGCGGAACCTCGAGTTCAATGGTTTTGTTGAGATTTTCTTTCCAAATCTCAAAATTCGAGGTCGGCGACCCGTAAATCAGGTCAATACTGATATTTTCGAATCCGAAATCCTGCGCCCGTTTGATGGAAGATTCCGCTTCACCGGCGTTGTGGGCACGGTTCATCAGCATAAGATCTTCATTAAAAAAACTTTGGGTTCCGATCGACAGACGGTTGATTTCAGTTCGTGAAAGTTCTTTCAAAAATGACTGGTCCAGATCGTCGGGATTGGCTTCAAGGGTAATTTCGATATCTTCATTAAAACTGAAATATTTCAGAACCTCATCAATGATTGATTTCAGTTCATCGACTTTCAGGATGGAAGGGGTTCCGCCGCCGAAATAAAGGGATTTCAGGTTTCTGTTCTGAAGTTCGTCTTTGCGCAGAAAAATCTCCTTTTTTATCGCAACAATCATCTCTTCCTTAAAATTCAAAGAAGTAGAAAAATGAAAGTTGCAGTAACTGCATTTCTGCTTGCAGAAAGGAATATGAAGGTAGATCATGTCTGTTGCGGGGTGATGGGTTCGGGAGGTGGGGTGTTAGGTGATGGGTGATTGGGTGGCTGTTGGTGAAAATTTTAAGTTTAGAACTTCAGATGTATTCTGTCATTTACTGACATCAAGCATCAAACTTCCAGCATCCAGCATCAGACATCAGACATCAAGCATCAAACACCAAGCATCAAACAGCAGACACCCAGCATCAGACAACCGGCATCAGACACCCGGCATCCTAATACCTGTACCCTCTCGTATTGATAAAGTTTTCGATATTATACCCAACGCTCAGCATAAAACTGCTGCCGGCATACTGCTGTATATCTGAAAGTCCGAAATTATAGCTTGCGCCAAAAAAGAAATTGTTTACGGTCGCTTTCAGGATGGGCGAAATTCCCAGATTCTGGCTTCCGAACTGGTTCTTTGAGGTTCTGAAACTGGCTCCGGCAGAAAACGAATTTTCTTCGCCCAAAATGGTCGCCATTAAATTCATATCGGTGATTCTGGATGAATTGGTATTGAAATTCATCAGCACCGACGGAGATACATAAAACTGCTCGGTAAGGTAGTAATCATAGCCCGCGTTCAGGATAAATTTAGTTGGTTCGGGCTCAATGCCGTTAACGATAGGAATATCATTGGTCAGCGCAATATCATTTACAGAAACCCCGGCAAAGAAATTCCGGAAAGTCACCGCCATCCCAAGATTCGCATAGACAAGGAAGAGACTGTTGGTATCTGAAGCCAGCGTGGGATCCCCCGGATCCTGAGGATTCAGTTTCCCGAGGTCGATGTTCATATTATAAAAATTCACGTTGGTACCAAAAGAGAACTGGCTTTTTCTTTCGCCATCGTCATCAATAGGAATAAAATAAGAAGCACCGGCGCCGATTCCGTTCGAGGAAACCGGACCGTTCTGGTCGCGGAAAAACGAAAGTCCGGCGCCAACACGGTCGAAGATATTGGCGTGCAGCCCGATGGACTGTACATTGGGTGACTCCGCAAATTGTGAAAACTGTTTCTGATAATTTAAATTCAACACCACATCGTCGGTTTTGCCATAAAGCGCAGGATTAAAAAGGAAATCGCCTTCGAGCAGGTACTGCTGATAATAAGGGAGCGTTTCCTGGCTTTTGTACTGAACAAAAAACACTAAAACGAAAAATAACGTATATATTTTTCTCATAATTAAGGATGGGTGAATTTTTAACAAATATAAAAAACTTTTCGGGTTATTAATGTTCCAGATAATTTCTCCATTTTTTCACGGCTTCATCCATATCTGCGGGCATGGGACTTTCGAAGTACATTTCCTTTTTGGTGGTAGGATGAATAAAGCCTAACGTATGCGCATGCAGGGCATGTCGCGGCAGAACCTCGAATACATTTTTTACAAACTGTCTGTATTTCGGGAGATTTACTCCTTTCAGGATCACATTCCCTTCATACCTTTCGTCATTAAAGAGCGTATGTCCGATGTGTTTAAAATGCGCTCTGATCTGGTGGGTTCGCCCCGTCTCCAGTTTACATTCGACCCAGGTGATGTATTTAAACCTTTCAACCACCTTGTAATGAGTGACCGCATGTTTACCGAAACTGCCGTCAGGGAAAACAGCCATCTGCATCCTGTTTTTCAGGTGTCTCCCGATATTTCCGGTAATGGTTCCTTCGTCTTCAGGCATATTGCCCCAGACAAAAGCCCAGTACAATCTTTTGGTGGTTCGGTCAAAAAACTGCTTCGCAAGGAAACTCAGCGCATATTCATTTTTGGCAATAACCAAAAGTCCCGAAGTATCTTTATCGATCCTGTGCACGAGTCCTACCCTGTCGAGATCAGATTTCTGACCGTTTTTCTCGAAGTGAAATGCAAGCGCATTCACCAGTGTTCCGGTATAATTGCCGTGACCCGGATGCACAACCATGCCGGGATCTTTATCTACAACCACAAGATCATCATCTTCATACACGATGTTTACAGGAATATCCTGAGGGATAATGATATTTTCACGTGGCGGATGAGCCAGGAGCACTGATATTTCGTCACCGGGTTTTACGCGGTAATTCTGCTTTACCGGTTTACCATTCACGACAACGTTGCCGGCGCGACAGGTTTGAGAAATCTTGTTCCGGGAAGAATTCTGCCGGAAAATGAACAGAAACTTATCAATGCGGAGCGGCTCCTGATTCCTGTCTACTTTAATATTCAGGTGCTCATAAAGGCCTGCCGACTCGGCATCATCCGTTTCGCCCGTTTCCTGGCCGGGTAAATCTTCTTCTAAAAAATCGTCGTTTTCGTCGGACATAGGATTAAAAAAAGCTTCAACTTACCGCTGAAGCTTTATCATTTTATTGATTATGGATTACTCTACAATTACTTTTTTTGCTTTCGGCTTCTCAGCTGGCTTTACCGGAGTGGTGGATGTTCCGGTTTTCGGCTTTGGATCTGCCGAAGTCTTCGGTGTTTCCGTTTTTGGTGTTTCCGTCTTCGGTGTTTCTGCTTTAGGCGTTTCACTCCTTGGCACCTCCTGTGTTGGTTCAGGTTCACGGTAAACCGGCGGATCAGGATTGGTTGACAGCGGTTCTACTTCCTGAAGTTTGATTCTGTATATCGCGTTAAGTTCAGAAATCTTGCCTCCCATTTCGGCAGGAGTTTTTTTGCTCGCCCAGATGTCGATCTGCATTCCCTGGTCGCGGACATCAAACGGAGCCGGATCCTGATAATATACAATATCGGATTCGTCCTGCTTGCCGTCTTCACTTTCCACAAGACCTACCTCAAAAAGATTCTGCTTTATGATCGCTTTGGCTTCCTGAACGGTTAAACCTACTAAATTGGGAACGGTAATATTTCGTTTGGGTCCTGCCCCGATCACGATATCAATTGTTGAAAAACGCGGAAGCAAAGAACCGGGTTTCAGGGATGTTCCGTTGTACAGCATTCTGAGTACCGCATCGCGCTGAATGCTTGGTTCGTAAATCGTGTCACCCACCTTTAATCCGACCTGCTCCAACTGTCGGAATGCCAAACCTTTATATCGGTCTAAAACATCTGGGACGGAAACCTGTGCATAAGTTCTCGGGTTAACTTTCAACATAATCGTTCTTCCGTCCTTTACCCGGGAGCCCGCTGAAGGATAAATCTGCAGCACCTGGAAAGGGCGGAATTTGGGATCGTATTTAAAACTGTCAACCTCATAATCGAGTCCGGAATCATCGAGGATTTTGATGGCATCGTGAACCGACCTGTTCATCACATTCGGTACCGCGATCTCCTTGCCGTGATTGGTATGCAGCTCAAGCCACCGGAATGTTAACCAAACCAATCCCGTGAAAACTACAGCCGCCAAAATGATATTAACCAGGACTTTCCAGTGGAAAAGCGATTTAAGCATATTTCTCAAACTTTAAATAGATGTGCAAATATATAAAATAATCTTTTCGGATAGAGTCGAAACTTATTGCCCTAATTTTTGATGCTCAGGAGTCTGGAAATATTTATCTTTGTCTGCTAAAGCAAATCCATGATTCTATCCATGACAGGCTTCGGAAGAAGCGAAGGCGTTTTCGAAGGAAAAAAAATAACCGTAGATATTAAATCCCTCAACAGCAAATCTTTTGACCTGAATATTAAGATGCCCGTGCGGTATAAAGAGAAGGAATTCGAAATGCGCAAAGTGCTCAACGACAGCATTCTTCGCGGAAAGGTTGACTGCTACATCAATCTTGAGTCTCTGGATGATTCGGGAGATGTGAATATCAACCACGATTTGGTGAAAGCTTATATTGAAGATCTAAAGAAAATCTCCGGCGACGGACCGGATTTCGAATACCTGAAAATGGCCATCAGAATGCCCGACGCGATCTCTACCCGTCCCGATGAACTGAATGAAAATGAATGGATTTTCCTGAACGGCCTTTTAAAGGAAGCAGTTACAAAATTCAACAGTTTCAGAAAAACCGAGGGCAGCAATCTTCATGAAGAACTCAAGCGCAACATCCACAATATTGAAAGTTATCTTTCACAGGTGACCCCTTACGAAAGCGTGAGGCTGGAAACGATTAAGGAAAAATACCGCAGTACGCTGAATGAATTTGATAATATTGACGAAACCCGCTTCTATCAGGAAATGGCCTATTTTACCGAAAAACTGGATATTGCTGAAGAAAAGGTGAGACTCACCCAGCACTTGAAATATTACACCGAAGTGATGGAAAATGAAGATTTCAACGGCAAGAAACTCGGTTTTATTTCCCAGGAAATCGGCCGTGAGATCAACACATTAGGTTCGAAAGCCAACCACGCGGAAATACAGAAACTGGTAGTGATGATGAAAGACGACCTTGAAAAAATTAAAGAACAGACGCTGAATGTTTTGTAAAAAGAGCCAGCAAAAAGCAAAAAGCCATTAACCATTAGCTAAATATGAACAAAGTTATCATCTTTTCAGCACCTTCCGGAAGCGGAAAAACCACTTTGGTAAGACACTGTCTGGAAAAATTTCCACAACTGGAATTTTCAGTTTCCTGTACCACCAGAAATCCGCGCGGAACAGAAAAAAACGGCATTGATTATCATTTCATTTCTCCCGACGAATTCCGCCAAAAAATTGCTGAGGACGCTTTTGTAGAATTTGAAGAAGTGTATACCGACAAATATTACGGAACCCTGAAGTCTGAAGTCGAGAGAATCTGGAACACCGGAAAAACAGTGATTTTCGATGTAGATGTAAAAGGCGGAATTTCCCTGAAAAAATACTTCGCTAAGCAGGCGCTTTCAATTTTTATTATGCCTCCGTCGATTGAAGAACTGGAGCGCCGACTGGTTTCCCGGGCAACAGATGACGCAGAAACCATCCGGACAAGAGTGGAAAAAGCATCCGAAGAAATGACGTTTAAAGATCAGTTTGATAAAATTGTGGTGAATAATGATCTGGATGAGGCTAAATCCTCTGTTGAACAACTTCTGAAAAACTTTCTGAGCGCATGAAAATTGCCATTATCGGTTGTGGCTGGGTAGGGAAAAAACTGGCAGAATATCTCACCGGTAAAGGCCATCACGTCATCGCAACCACCACATCTCCCGACAAAATACAGGAACTGAAAACGGTAGCAGCGGAAGCACATCTACTGGATTTCACCAAAGACTCGGGATCTCAATTTTTAAATGATACGGATGCAGCCATTTTCAGCATGCCGATTTCCCACAGCAGCTGGTTTAAAGGATTTGAAGAAATGCAAAACTCATTTCCTAAGACCATTCTATTCAGTTCTACAGGAATTTATCCTCAGGAAAACAGAATTTTCACAGAAAAAGACACCACGAATTTAAGACCGGATATTGCAGCGGCTGAAAAAACGGTCACTGAGAAATATCCTCAAACCAACATCCTCCGTTTCGGCGGCCTGATGGGCGGTGAAAGATCACTGCAGAATTTCTTCAGAAACAAAGAAATCAGCAATCCTGAAAAACGCGTGAATTATATTCATTACGAAGATATTGTAGCGATCGTGGAACTGTTGATCGACTCAGATAAAGCTTCCGGAATTTACAATGTGGTTGCTCCGGAACATCCTGCAATGGGAGAAGTTTTAAATAAGAAAGAAGCATACGCTGTTGATTCGTACGATTCCGGGCAAAGAATTATTTCCTCGGAACTTTTAATCAAGGAATTCAATTATACTTTTCTGCATCCGGATCCAAAATTTTTTTTATGCGTAAGTCCTGAAAACAAAGGCTAAAATTAATATTCTGTAATTTATTTTCATGATCAGTATTTCCGACGAAACATTTACCAAAAAAGATTTCACCAAAACACCTCTGGAAAGTGGTGAATACGACAACTGCGTTTTCAGCAGCTGCATTTTTTATGAAAGCCGGCTTACCGAAATTTCCTTTATAAACTGCGTGTTCAATGACTGCGATCTGAGTTTGGTTAAAATTGAAAACACCGCATTTCGGGAAGTTGAGTTTAACAGCTGTAAAATGGTCGGCGTTGATTTTGAATATGCCAACAGTTTCAGTCTGCGTTTCAGTTTTAAAAACTCCAACCTTTCGCATGCAGTTTTCTTTCAGAAAGACATCAGAAAAACAGTTTTCGAACACTGTATTCTGCATGAAACCGATTTTACCCAGGCAAATTTGGCGGAAAGCAAATTCAGCTATTCAGATCTTTCGGGAAGTATTTTTGACAGGACTCATCTTGAAAAAGCAGACTTTAGGGAAGCTTTGAATTTCAGCATTATTCCGGAAAACAATTTCCTGAAAAAAGCCAGATTTTCCCAACACGATCTTGCCGGATTACTGACGCATTCGGGAATTGAGATTTCCTGAAAAAATTAGCCGAAAAATCACTAATTTTAACCCTTATTTAAATTCACAGAAATGAGTACAGAAACATTAGATAAAGCAAAATCAAATCTTCCGGTAAGAGGATTTTTAAAAATAGATGATCTCGTTATTCCTCAGGGTGAAGAATTGGTAAAAGCCATTCTGGAACTGAAGAAAGAAAAAAATGCCGTGATTCTGGCTCACTATTATCAGCCGCCTGCGATTCAGGATATCGCTGATTTCCTGGGAGATTCCCTTCAGTTGGCGAGACAGGCAAAAGACACTGATGCAGACATGATCGCGTTTTGCGGAGTTCATTTCATGGCTGAAGCAGCGAAAATACTTAATCCGACTAAAAAAGTAGTTTTGCCTGACACCCAGGCCGGCTGTTCCCTGGCCGACGGTTGCAGCGGAGAAGGCTTACTCGCAATGCGCGCGAAACATCCGAATGCTTTAATCGCCACTTACATCAACTGTAACGCGGAAACCAAGGCAGAATCTGATATCATTGTGACAAGTTCCAATGCCGAAACCATCATTAAATCTTTACCGGAAGACCGGCCGATCATTTTCGCACCGGATAAAAACCTCGGCGCCTATCTCGCGAAGAAAACCGGACGCGACATGATTCTGTGGGACGGAAGCTGTATCGTTCACGAAGCTTTTTCCATGGAAAGAATTGCAAAACAGTTGGCAGAAAATCCCGATGCAAAACTGATTGCGCATCCTGAAAGTGAATCAGCGGTTCTGGATCTGGCGCATTTCATCGGCTCCACCTCTGCGTTGTTGAATTATGTCGAAAAAGACGATTGCCAGAAATTCATCGTTGCAACTGAAGAAGGAATTCTGCACGAAATGAGAAAACGTGCACCGCACAAAGAACTTATTCCCGCATTGGTTTTTGATGAAAGCTGTAACTGTTCCGAGTGTTTTTATATGAAGAGAAACACGATGGAAAAACTTTATCTCTGCATGAAATACGAACTTCCGGAAATTTTAATTGATGAAGAACTCCGCTTAAAAGCTTTGAAACCTATTGAAGCGATGCTGGAACTGAGTAAAACGATTAAATAATTAACAGCGCTGTTAGGGCTTAAAGCCCTAACAGCGCTCCCGCATTTAAAATTATGACTTCAAAAATCATTTTCGACAATTTAAAAATATACGCTTATCACGGCGTTCTTCCCGAAGAAACCATCATCGGCACCTACTTCATCCTGAATTTAGAAATTCACGCCGATCTTTGGAAAGCCACCGAAACAGATGA
Source organism: Chryseobacterium sp. HSC-36S06 (assembly GCF_024171485.1). Taxonomy (GTDB): domain Bacteria; phylum Bacteroidota; class Bacteroidia; order Flavobacteriales; family Weeksellaceae; genus Kaistella. The sequence continues at coordinate 808,377 of NZ_JALJZX010000001.1, read as the reverse complement.
TTTAAATGACACGATTAATTATGCGGAAATCAATGCAATCATTCATAAGGAAATGAAAATCCCTTCGAAGCTGATGGAACACGTGGTAGGAAGAATCATGGTAAAAATGAAAAATACTTTTCCACAGATCACCTTTATCGCAGTAAAAATGACGAAAAAAAGCCCGCCGATGGAGGGTGAAATGGACGGTGTAAGCGTGCATTTTGAAAAGAAATTCTGAAACGGATTAACCTGAATTAAGGAACATCAATGGGGCGGGCTTTAGCCCGCTTATTTTGTTTACCACACCATTGGCTTTAGCCCAAACTTAAAGCTATAAAATCTTCCACCTTTAGCAGATTTGCGGAAAATCATTCAGGCTTCATCCCCAAATATTTTCAGTAAATTTGCGCGGGCACGAACTCTTTCGTGCCCATCAAATCCAAAATAAAGACTAAAATTCAATGAAATATATTATACTTTCATTAATCTCTGCAATGCTTCTCAGCATTTCCTGGCCAACTTACGGAATTCCTTTTTTTATATTTTTTGCCCTGGTTCCATTACTGATGATGGAACACGAAATTTCGAAGTTTTCCGCTATAAAAAACAAAGGAAGTCTGATTTTTGCCCTCTCCTACATCTGTTTTATCATCTGGAATATTATCACAACAGGCTGGCTTTACGGATCTAAAAATCCCGACGGATCCCATTCCTTATTCGCCGTAGTGATTCCTGTTCTTCTCAATTCGCTGTTTTACGCATTTATTTTTCAACTCTACCACTGGTACAAAAACGCGCAGGGAACCTATTGGGGACTTACATTTTTTGTTGCCATATGGATGTGTTTCGAGAAATTCCATATGAGCTGGGAACTTACCTGGCCCTGGCTTAATATGGGAAATGTTTTCGCAGATTATCCTAAAATCATTCAGTGGTATGATACCCTGGGGGCCACAGGCGGCAGTTTCTGGATTTTACTCATTAATGTTTATATCTTCTATACGCTAAGGATTTGGGAAGCGGGCAGGAAAAGAAAGTCATTAATCATCAATTCGTCGGTTTTAGTGATCGCCATCGCAGTTCCGATGCTGATCTCTCTGGTGAAGTACAATAATTTTGATGAAAAACCAATCGGATCGGTGAATGTTCTGATGCTGCAGCCCGAACTTGATCCCTACACCGAAAAATATTCAAAAGACAGCTTAACCATCCTCAATGATTTACTTACATTGGCGGAAGTCAATTCAAAAGGGCAGATCGATTATTATATCGGTCCGGAAACTTCACTACCGGGATACGGCTCGATTTCGGAAAACGGTTTTGAACAAAGTATACTTTTGAATACCGTAAAAGATTTTCTCACCAAACATCCTAAATCGGTTTTCGCGACAGGAATTTCCTCTCACCGCTTTTATGCAGACGAAAGTGAAAAATCAGAAACCGCTTACCAAACGTCGCAGGGAGTGTATGTCGACAGTTACAATTCTGCGGTTCAGATTATCCCGAACCAGAAAGTGGAAGTGTACCACAAAGGAAAACTTGTTCCGGGCGTCGAGATTTTTCCCTACATCAACGTACTGAAACCGCTTTTAGGCGACGCGATGCTGAATCTTGGCGGAACTACTGCTTCTTTGGGCGTTGATAAAGAAAGAACCGCTTTCAGCAACCCTTACAATCCCGGAAAACTGGCTCCGATCATTTGTTATGAAAGCATTTATGGCGAATTCGTTACTGATTATGTGAAAGAAGGTGCCAATTTCTTAGCCATTATGACGAATGATTCCTGGTGGGGTGTTACGCAGGGTCACCAGCAGCTTATGGCGTATGCAAGACTCCGTGCTATTGAAACCCGCCGCGAAATCGCCCGTTCTGCCAACAGTGGAATTTCCGCTCATATCAACGCAAGAGGAGATGTAACGGCAGATACCCTTTATGGCGACAAAACTGCGCTTTATGCGAAAGTAAATCTTTATGACGGCATGACATTTTACACCCGGGCCGGCGACTTAATGTCCAGGATTTCTGTTTTTGTCTTAGGATTTCTGGTGTTTTATACGCTGATCAAGAAATTTCAGAACAGGAAGAAGAAAGCTTAATGGTTAATGGTTGATGGTTAGTGGTTAGTGATTAATGGTTAACGGTTGTTGCTTACCCTGAACTTTGAGCATTCTTTTTGGAACATGGTTTTGGAAGCATATAATTCAGTGAAAATTTATTCAAATATTACGTATTAATCTGCGCCATCTGTGAAATCTGCGGGAGCCTTCTACTTGCTTTTCTTGTGATTGTAATGATTCATTAGAATACGTATTTCGTTGAATTCAAAATCATTGGGCAGCACTTTTTTCCAGTCGGATAAGGTTTCGTGTGGAGTGTTTTTTTTGAATTCTTTCTCAAAGGTTTTAATCTTTTCCTTATCGAAAACCCGTGTTAAATCCAGCAATCCCTGCTCTGCGAATTTAGCAAGATGCCCGTAAATGGTTTCGGTCACCAAACCGCGGTCTCTGGCGATTTCGGGAATTGTCCTGCCATCCTCAAAAAGCTGAAACGTAAGAACATGCGACGGAACTTTTGAGATTTTCGTGGTTACTTTCACATCATTTTCAGCGTCGAAAAGTTTGGTTTCCAGCAGATAGAGGTCTTTCAGATCATTCAGATAATCTTCCAGATCATCCAGAAAAACCCGGAAATCTTCGTTATACTGTTTCAGCCCTTTCACCCCTTTGCTTTCAGCATAAAAATCTTTCAGCGGACTGAATATTTTGGCATTCACATGCGTAAAAAAGAAATTCACGGCACCTTTGGCTTTGCTTTCAATTTCGCTCCACTCCTCACCTCCGTTAATAAATTTGCGGGTTTTCTGCTGAATAATTTTCTCGAACTTTTCGTAAATGGCGTTAAATTTTTCAGCTTCCGGTTTTATGCCGTGATACAGGAATTTTACTTTTTCCTTATCCAGTATCTTGGCATGTGATGCAGTATTGTGCCAGTGCATCAGCGCGGTTGACATCCATTTACAGTCGAGGCGGTTGATGATTTTGCGGATGCTGTAATCGTACTTTTCGGTGTTCAGAATTTCTTCGATGCGGTTGTTTGCATGAGTCTCATCCTGAAATTTCGACACTCTTTTATCTGAAAAAATAACTTCCGGAGTAATTTTAGATTTTAAAACAATGCCTTCAAGCGTGCGGCACCGCGAAAGTGCTACATAAACCTGCCCGGAGGCAAATGATTTACCCGCATCAATAATGAGGCGGTCAAATGTTAAACCCTGGGATTTGTGAATGGTAACCGCCCATGCCAGGCGAATCGGGTACTGTTTAAAACTTCCCAAAACCTCTTCCTGAATGCTTTTGTCTTCGCCGAGAGAATACCGCTTCTGTTCCCAGGTCTCTTTTTTCAGTTTGTATATCTCGTCTTCACCGTCGATAATGACGCTGATTTCCTTTTCATCAACATCAACAATTTCAGCCAGTTTACCGTTAAAATATCTTTTCTCACCGCTTGCATCGTTGCGGATAAACATAATCTGGGCGCCTACTTTGAGTTCCAGAATCTCATCGTTAGGATACTGGTTTTCATTAAAATTACCGATGATTTCCGCATCATATAAACGTGCTTTTCCGGGAAGCGCGGCCAGTTTTTTCCTGTTGATTTCATCGGCCATTTTGTTGTGAGAAGTCAGATAAACATAAGGCTCATCTGAAGGCTCAAAATCGGGCTGATATCTTTCATTAAGGGTATCGAAATCGATATCCCTCACTTCTCCGTCTCTGATTTCGTTCAGAATTTCAAGAAATTTCTCATCTTTCTGCCTGTAAACAGTGGTAAGTTCCAGTGTTATTAACGGGAGTTCCTTCAGCGCGTAACTGTCGAAGAAAAAAGGTGACTGATAGTACTGTTTGAGAACATATTCGTCCCGAACCACCGGTGGAAGCTGATACAAATCCCCGATAAAAAGCATCTGAACTCCACCAAATTTCTGCTGGTTCCGCCGCACATGCCGAAGCGAAAAATCCATCATGTCCAGAACATCTGCTCTTAACATCGAAACCTCATCAATGATGATGATTTCAATTTCGCGAAGCAGTTTCAGCTTGTCTTTGCGATATTTGAAATGGTGCATGAGGTCAGCAATATTGTTCGCCATATTACTGTCTACCCGATCGGTTGTCGGCAGAAATGTCCTCAAGGGAAGTCCAAACATCGAATGAATCGTTACTCCGCCCGCATTAATCGCCGCAATTCCTGTCGGAGCCACCACGATATGCTTCTTGCGGGTTTTGCGCACGAAATCATTTAGAAAAGTGGTTTTTCCCGTGCCGGCTTTTCCGGTGAGAAAAATACTGCGGTTGGTGTGTTCTGCCAAACTGAAGAGGGATTCATTCATCGGTCAAATTTAACGAAAATGATTAATTTCCGGGGTACAATCCTTTGTGATAATTTTTTAAAGGAAATTAAGATGAAAATTGGTGCAGTTCATAAAAAGGCAATATTTTTGTTGCGACCTAGAAAACTCACAATGAAAAATCTGTTCATCCTTGCGCTTGCCGCGCTTTCTCTCGCCTCGTGTAAAAGCAAAAAAGCAGTTGATACTGAGACCTTACCAAAAGACATTTCGCTGAAACCGGAAAACAATCTTTCGCAACAGGATGACCGCGAAGATCTTACAAGAATCATCAGAGAAATAGACGCGTTAATTGCCACAGAACCATGCACAGATTCTTCCGAATGGAAATTCGCTGCAATTGGCGCAAAACCCTGCGGCGGCCCAAGCTCTTATATCGCGTATCCTCTGAAACTGGAAGATGAAATCCTTCCGCGTATTGAACATTTCACCGCAATGCAGACTGCTTTCAATAAAAAATACAATTTAATGTCTGATTGTGCTATGGTCATGCCACCAAACGGAATCCGTTGCGAAGACGGGAAAGCAATACTGGTTAGCGGCAATTCTGAAGAGTCCGCCATTCAATAATCAGCCGACACTTTGGTTGCTGTCGGTTTTATGCATGGCATCTTTAAGCAGTTTAGCTGCGCTCCATTTTGCGTGCCGCGAAGGTTTAATGGTGTGATTCATTTTATACGCATAAACTTTGGTGAATTCAGCACCGAAAAATACAATCTGGCAGGAGTAATTTACCCACATCATCAGAAGGATGATGGTTCCGGCAGTTCCGAATACGGAAGTCGGCTTGGAGATTTCGAAATAATAACCGAGCAGGAATTTTCCGATGTTAAATAACAGTGCAGTAACGAAAGCCCCCATCCATACGGAACGCCAGGAAATTTCCACATCAGGCAAAACTTTAAACATCAGTGCAAACAGCACCACTACCACCAAAAAGCTGACGACAAAATTGAGGACCTGAGCGAGGACAAATGTTTCCAGACCGAAATGCCGTGTAATCCATTCGTTGGCGAGGCCAAGAACCGAGGATAGGATAAGACTGGTTAAGAGCAGGAAAGAAATTATCAGGATCATTCCGAAGGAATTAGCGCGGTCTAAAATGTATTTCCGCCACGCTTTTTTAGGCGCGGCTTCTACATCCCACATGGTATTGAGACTGCGCTGCATCTCGAAAAACAAGGTAGTTGCACCAAAAATCAGAGTCAGAATCCCGAATATTTTCATCAGGATATTTTGGTTGTCCCAAACCGCGCTTACAATCATGCTTTGAAGACTGTCGGCGATTTCTTTTCCTGCAATTCCGCTTGCCTGTGCGGTCACCTGCCCGCGAACTGCTTCATCACCAAAGAAGAGTCCGGCAACCCAAATGACGATAATCAGCAATCCCGGAAGAGAAAAAATCGCATAGTAGGCAAGGCTGGCAGAATCTCTTGAGGCACTGCCTCCATTCCATTCTTTAAAGGTTTCTTTAAGAAGTTCCCAGGTAAGTTTAAGGTATTTCATAACGAAATTTTAAGGGGTGAATATTCACCTCGTATAAAAAACCTGGTTACAGGTCATTTCGAGTGAATATTCTTTTGGACTACCTTCAAATTTCGTTCCTACTTATTAAGTTTTTTGTTAGTTCTTACTATTCTTTATACCAGCCGGAATATTTTACGTAGTTGTTGGCAATTCGGTTTACTTCACCTTCGAGTAATTCAGCCGAAATATCCTTGATTTTTCTCGCCGGAATTCCGCCCCACACTTCACCGGATTTTATATGCGTACCCTGAGTCACCACAGAGCCGGCGCCCACAATGGAATTGCTTTCAACCAGACAGTCGTCCATTACAATCGCGCCCATACCAATAAGTACATTGTCATTAATCGTGCAGCCGTGAACAATCGCGTTATGACCAATAGAAACATTATTTCCGATGGAGAGGGGGAATTTCTCAAATGTACAGTGCAGCATCGCATTATCCTGAACATTTACTTTGTCGCCCATTTTTATAAAATGCACATCGCCGCGGATTACTGCGTTATACCAGATACTGCAGTCTTTGCCCATCGTAACATCGCCGATAACGGTCGCAGTTTCTGCCAGAAAAGTATTTTCGCCAATTTGTGGGGTTTTTCCCAGAAGTTCTTTTATTAAAGCCATTTTTAAATGTATCAGGTTATTGATATTTGATTTCTGCCGGATTGAAAATATCTAATTTTCGAATCCTGAAAGCCGGTTTATAATCCGTATTTTTGCCATTCAAATTTAATGAATTAAAATGAGACAAATTCTTATAGAGCCTACCGAAAATCCAAAAGTGATGAAGTTTGTTGCAGACTACAACCTGATTCCAGGATCTCTGGAGCTCGACCGAAACTCCGATATCTCAGAAATTCCGCTGGCACAGGAACTTTTCAATTATCCTTTTATCGAAAGGATTTTCATTACGGCCAATTTTATAGCAGTTGCTAAACAGGACAGTGTAGAATGGGAGTTTGTAACCGAAAGTCTGAAAAATATTGTTGAAGACCAACTCATTGCTAACCCAAGAATCTATCAGAAGAAAATACAGGACATTCCACTGGTTTTTGCAGAAATGACACCGAATCCTATGGTGATGAAATTCGTTTCGAATAAACCTTTATTAAACGGTTTTGTGGAAGTGAAATCCCGCGAAGAAGCTGCTGATGTTCCTTTGGCCCAGGCCATCTTTCAGGAATATGATTTTGCAAAAGAAGTTTTTATTTCTGACAATTTCGTAGCAGTGACTAAAAATGTCTCTGTGGAATGGCATGAAGTAATGGTTGCCGTACGCACATTTATCTCAGAATATCTTCATAATGACGGGAAAATCTCTAATCTTCCGCCCCAGAAACACGCCAATCCGGTTGAAAATCTCATCAACAGAGATTATACCGAGAACGAACAGAAAATTTCGGATATTCTGAATGAATATGTAGCACCAGCTGTCGAAGGCGATGGCGGAAAAATTTCACTAATTGAATATGACGAGAGCACCAAAACCGCAAAAATGTTGCTTCAGGGTGCATGTTCGGGCTGCCCAAGTTCTACCGCAACATTAAAAGGCGGCATTGAAAACCTCCTGAAACAGTTTGTACCGGAATTGGTAGAAAATGTGGAAGCAGTAAACGGATAAATTTTTATCATCAATGAGTAATGAGCGCAAGGCTATTACTCATTGCTTATTACGCATTACTTATTTTATGAAAGGAATTTTATTAGTCAATCTCGGGTCACCGAAATCAACGGATGTAAAAGACGTTAAAGAATACCTCGACGAGTTTTTAATGGATGAAAAGGTGATCGACTACCGCTGGTTTTTCCGGTCGCTACTGGTGCAGGGTATCATTCTGAACACCCGTCCGCCAAAATCTGCTGCGGCTTATAAAACTGTATGGACTCCCGAAGGCTCGCCTTTGATTGTTATTACCAAACAGATTCAGCAGAAATTACAGAAACTGGTTGACGTTCCTGTCGAAATTGGAATGCGATACGCAGAACCCAGCATTGAAAACGGAATCCGTAAACTTACCGAACAGGGCGTTACTGAGATCGTGCTGTTCCCACTCTACCCTCAATATGCAATGAGCACGACGGAGACGGTGGTTGATAAGGCAGAGGAAGTCCGAAAAAAATTCTTTCCAAACATTAAAATCAATTATGTTCAGCCCTTTTACAATCGTGAGATCTACATCGACTGTTTAGCGGAAAGCATCCGCGAGAAACTCCCTGAAAATTTCGATGCGCTGCAGTTTTCTTATCACGGCGTTCCGGAAAGACATATTTATAAAACCGATCCAACGAAGACCTGCAATCTGAATGACTGCTGCTCGCGAGACCAGAATCCAAGCCATCAGTTCTGCTACCGCCACCAGTGTTTTAAGACAACGGAAATGGTGATTCAGAAATTAAATATTCCGAAAGAAAAAACCGTAGTTTCATTTCAGTCACGTTTGGGAAATGACAAATGGATGGAGCCTTACACCGATGAGACTTTAGAAAATTTACCGAAAAAAGGTGTAAAAAATCTCGCGATTGTTTGTCCGGCTTTCGTTTCTGACTGTCTGGAAACTTTAGAGGAAATTTCAGTGGAAGGGAAAGAAGAATTTATTCACGCGGGAGGCGAAAATTTCCACTACATTCCCTGTCTTAATGATGAAGACCGCTGGATTGAGGTGGTGAAAACACTTTGTGAAGAGAAACTTGGGGAGTTTTATCTGGTTTAAGATTAACCCAACCTAGCCCCGATAGTAGCGGCATCCTTTTGTGATGAGGAACGAAGAGCAAAAGATAAAGCGGATAGCGGGAAAAAGCTCCTGAAAAAAATTACCGTACTGGCGCGCGGAACTCGCCATAGCCGATCAATCCATCGTAATTTCTGCCAAAAGGTTTGTAATAAAGATAAGCCTGATAAAGATTTTCGGTCTGCCAGAAACTGCCGTTGATTTCGCCGAAATTCAGACTTCCGTCCGCGTTTTTTGTGGCTAAAATATAATTGTAAAAACCCTGTTTCAGGTAAATCTTTGCGATATATTTCTTTGCGGCCTCATCGTAGAACATCTGGTTTTCGTTGGTAGGAATAAAGTCGTTAAAACCTCCCAATATATAAATTTCCTTATCTGTCTTCTGTGAATCCAGCGCGAAATAAACCCATGAGTAGTCTGCTTCTTTATCTGCGACGCGTTCAATTCCCAAATCATTACGGCGGAAATAAAAAGCACCGTTTACGTCTGGCTGATACTGGTAATTCAGCGGAAAAGCCCAAACGGGATAGAGATAAGTGTAATTAATTCCTTCCACCGTATCCGCGCCGGCTACCATATCGAACGCCTGATTCATATTCTTGTTGTCGAAATAATAAAACTCATTATTCCCCGGAAAGGTTAGATTCATCTGCTGGAACAGAATTTTATTTCCCAGAGTTGAACTTGGCCGCTGGTTATACACAGCGGTGTTCCAGTTGTTGTTCTGAATGACATTTAAACTTACAGAATTGATGTTCTGCGAAAGTGCGGTATTATTCTCGATCGCCTGCACCTCAACGCGCTGGTTAATCTGTGGTCTGCGCGCATCTGAAGTCCGGCTGATATTCAAACCTACATTTGCGCCGTCTTCCACCACAGAAAATCTTTTGGTGAAAAGCGGTTTGCTCTGGGAGTCTTTATAAACGATGATTTCAAAATTGCCTGAAATCTTAGGCCTGATTTTATCATTCGGAAATGCCAAAGTATAATTGGTATAAGGCTGTAAAGTATTGAAGGAATACTGAAACTGATCAATTAGTCCGTTGAGGCTTCCATTGGCGTATTCGGTAAAGAAAAGCCCGTCATCCTGCCAGTTTCTGTCGAAATGCTTCAGCGTATAACAGTAAATCGTGCTTGAATTTGAAAGGTCGTCAAACTTAAGAATCAGCTGCTCATTGAATCCAATTACCGGCGTCTGGTCGTTGGTCTGCGGATTAAAAAGCTGAATGCTTCGAATATCCTGCGCAGAAACAGATAAACTAAGGACAACTAAAAAAAAGTATAAAAATTTCATTCCTACGAAGTTAACGAAAAATGCGCGAATTTGTTGTACGCGGTTCGCGAGGTTCTCCGCAAAACCGTATTTTTGAGGATAAATTAAATTCAAATGTTACAGATAAAATCATTCGCTTTTAATCCGTTTTCGGAAAATACATATATCGTTTTTAATGACACTAAAAACGCGTTCATCATCGATCCGGGAAATTTCAGCGATCCGGAAACCGCAATGCTTGAAAAATTTATTCATGATCAGGATTTAAAAGTCCGGAATATTCTTCTTACCCACGCACACATCGACCATGTTCTGGGTTTACAGAAAGCCTATGATGTATATAATGTTCCGGTTATTCTTCATGAACTGGAGAAGGAAATGCTCGACAGAAATCCTATGGATGCAAACCGTTTCGGGTTTTTCTTCAAGCCTTTTGAAGGTGAGATTGAATTTATCAGCGAAAGTGAAATTTTGAAACTGGATAATGATGAGTTTAAAATTCTGCACGTTCCGGGACACTCGCCCGGACATATTGCTTTACATAACGAAACGCAGAAATTCATTATTTCCGGCGATGTTTTATTTGAAGGTAGTATCGGAAGAACCGATTTATACAAAGGAAATCATGAACAGTTGATTGAAAGTATCAAAACGAAACTCTTCGTTCTTGATGAGGAAACCAAAGTGTACAACGGACACGGAAACCCTACGACGGTTGGATTCGAGAAGAATCACAATCCTTTTTTCTAAGTAATAGGATAAAATTAAAAAGAGCCAGGCGTATTAACACTGGCTCTTTTACTTTATGCTTGGTTTACTAAGCTTTCCACTTAATTCCACAGCCCATACTCGGTCGTTGGAATTCTTCCTGAGGCTCGCCTGCAAGAAGGTTTTCGAAAGCGATAATCAAGTCTTCGCCGGTAATTTCCTTCTGGTTTCCCGGTCTGGAATCATCCATCTGGCCGCGGTAAATTAAATCCAGTTTTTCATCAAAGAAATAAAAATCAGGGGTACATGCGGCGTCATAAGCTTTTGCAATCGCTTGGCTTTCGTCAAATAAGTATGGAAAATCGAATTTTCTTTCTACCTGAAATTCCACCATTTTTTCCGGTGAGTCGGCAGGATATTTTTCCACATCATTAGCGTTGATGGCGATAAATTCGATTCCTTTATCACTGTAATCCTCATAAAGTTCCGCCAGTTTATCGATAACGTGCAGAACGAACGGGCAATGGTTGCACATGAAGATTACCAAAGTTCCTTTTTCACCTTTCAATTCTTCAAGCGACTGAATTTCGTTGCTGTGCGATGGATTCGGAAGTTCGAAAAAAGGAGCTTTCGTTCCAAGCTCTAGCATATTTGAAGGAGTATTTGCCATTTTAACTGTTTTTGGGTTCGATGTTTAAATTACTGAGCAAAGATAAGGATTCCTGCACTGAATTTTCATAGTTAACCCAATTGATATCGTTTTCTTTGCGGTACCAGGTCAACTGTCTTTTTGCAAATCTTCGGGAGTTTTTTTTGATTTCTCCGATGGCAAATTCAATACTCCATTCTTTATCAAAAAACCTGAAAAGTTCGGAATACCCCACAGTACGGAGTGAAATTAGGTTTCTGAAGGGAAGTAGCGACTTTACCTCATCAACCAAACCTTCTTCCAGCATTTTATCCACCCGTAGGTTTATTCTGTTATAGATGATTTCACGCGGTGCTTCAATCCCAATTCTGATGACTTCGAAATCCCGTTTTTTTATCTGTACAGCAATGTTCTCAGTATAGGTTTTACCAGTCTGCCAGATGATGTCGATCGCTCTGAACAGTCTTCTCGGATTATCTTGATCTACGGTATTAAAATATTCAGGATCAAGGTTTTCCAGAATTTCCTGAAGTGCTTCTATTCCCTCTTCGCGGAATAATTTTTCTAATCTCTGCTGATTTTCTTCGTTCGCCTCGGGAAGGTCGTTAAGTCCTTCGATAACCGCTTTTTCATACATCATACTTCCGCCGACCAAAACTACGATATCATGGCTGAGGAATAATTCTTCGATTTTCTGAACTGCATCTTTTTCAAACTGTCCGATGGAATAATAATCTTCCACTGAGAGATTTCCTATAAAATGATGGGGAACTTCGGCTAATTCTGCGGCTGAAGGTGTAGCAGTTCCAATTTTCATCTCTCTGAAGAACTGGCGCGAATCGCAGGAAATAATTTCGGTCCCGAAATGTTTTGCGAGTTCGATGGCGAGTTTTGTTTTGCCGATTCCGGTAGTTCCGATAATGGAAATGAGTTTTTTCACGGCGCTAATTTCCTGAATTTTTCTGAATAAATCCCAACGTGATATTTTCGTAGAAAAACGGACTTTTCTTTTAGCCCCGATTGGAGTGGAAATCCTTATAATTTTCGGGCGGCGGCTTCGCCGCCGCCCGAAAATTATAAGATTGTAGCGGAAAGCGGGACCAAAATGTGGAAAGAAATCCTAAGTTTGAAGCTCATAAAAAAACCGCTCAAAATCTTTGAACGGTTATCTTCTGACTGTAAATCTTTTATTTAATGATTTCGGCTTCTACTACTTTGTCATCCAATTTTTGAGAGGCTTCCCATGCTACAAACTTTTCAGCTTCAGCGATCAGCATCGGAATCGCGAAGGCCAAAAGAGCCAGATCGTCGAAAACACCGATGACCGGGAGCCAATCCGGAATAATATCCAACGGAGAAATTAAATACAGTAAAACCAATCCTGGCAGTATTACGTTTTTGAATTCGGGTTTGTAACCGCCTTTTCCCATGATGGATTTAATCATTCTGGCGATTACAGGGATTTTCTGAATAAAGCCTTTGTGTTTGAAAGCTTCTTTAGCGAGTGCAATTTTTGATAGTTTCATTATTGTGTTTCGATTTTAAAAACGGAGTAAATTTCACAAATTTTATACCAACAAATACTAATTTTAGTTAAAGTTATTGGGTTACATTATCGATGAAATCATTGACAGATTTACTGTTCCAATCCTTTGATGCATCTTCTTTCAAAAGGATTCGCCCGTTTTTATCGAGCAGAAAAGTCGTCGGGAAGGCTTTGGGTAAAATATTCTTGGAAACCGGGCTCTGCGCGATATAAACCGGTGCAGTATAGCCTTTTTCTTTTATGAATTTAATAACATCCTCTTCTTTATCCTGCATCGCAATCAGCACAAAATCGATTTTATCTTTTCTGGCCTCATAAAGATCCTGAATGGTAGGCCACTCTTCGCGGCAAGGCGCGCACCAGGTTCCCCAGAAATTCAGAAAAACAAGCTTGTTTCCTTTCAGGTTTTTGAGATTGGTGCTCGGTACATTGATCCCTTTCAGCTGTACATCATAATCAGAATCCTGAAGAGTCACAGCGCTTTCAATGGCCGCAACCGGCAGAAATAGCTCTTTGAGTTTCGTCTGCAAAGAAGGGAACAGAAAAAGCACCGCCACAAGGGCGACGACAATTAAATATAATGCATTCTTCTTAAAAAAAGTCATATTAAATTAAGTTTATAATTTCTTCAATCGCGTCTGCACCGCGGTTTTTAGCATAATAGACCTGCAAATCGTTATAAAATTCTTCACGTGGATAAGCGACTTCATCCGCTTTGAATTTTTTCAGCAGCTGCGTTCCGAATTCGGGTCTTGGTCCCCAAACATTTTTTACTGTAAAATCTTCATTCAGAATTAAAACTTTTGGAATAGACTGGGTTCCGTCGGTTAAATACTGGTCGATTAATGTAGTATCACTGTCTCTCAGGAAAATCTTCACTTCGCTCCCTGCCGCCTCAAAAAATTTAGAGACTGCAGGAACAGTCGCACTAGCATCGCCACACCACGGTTCCGAAATGATCAGTATTTTTCCTGTGAAATTCTTAGACTTCAGCTTTTCAAGCGTATCAGGATTTACTTTAAAAGTTTTGAGCGTGCGGTCCATCCTCTGCAAACCCAACTCATAATATTCATTTTTATCATCTCCATCAACCGGGTTTTCAACTCTGTCTTTGGCTACTGCCATATACCCTTCGAAACTCAATGCATTTTCCCAATACTTTTCCATATGTTAAAATTGAAATTTTTATTAATCTTAAATTCTTCGTATTTTATTAATCAAAAACAAGTCGGCGAGAACGAATGCTGCCAGATTTTCTACAATCGGCACCGCTCGTGGCAAGACGCAGGGATCATGTCTTCCTTTTCCCTCAACCGTAATTGTATTTCCGTCTTTATCTACACTTTCCTGAGGCCGCAGAATCGTGGCTACAGGCTTGAAAGCCACTCTGAAATACACATCCATTCCATTACTAATACCACCCTGAATGCCACCGGAAAGGTTGGTTTTGGTGGAAAAATCTTCGTTGAAAAGGTCGTTGTGATCTTTGCCCGTCATTTTTGCACCGCAGAATCCGCTGCCGTATTCAAAACCTTTACAGGCATTGATGTTGAGCATGGCTTTCGCCAATTCCGCCTGAAGTTTGCCGAAAACAGGTTCGCCGATTCCGACCGGCAGATTTCTGATGACACAGGTGATGGTTCCGCCAATAGTATTTCCTTCTTTTTTGATTTCTTTGATTTTTGAAATCATTTTTTCCGCGGTTTCTGCATCAGGACAGCGGACATCAGTGGAATCAACCTGAGAAAAATCAAGGTCCTGATAAGGTTTTTCACAGAAAATTTCGCCCACAGAGGAAACGTATGCCTGAATTTCAACTTCTTTCGGGAGAAGTTGTTTCGCTAAACTTCCGGCGACAACCCAGTTTACGGTTTCGCGCGCTGACGATTTTCCGCCACCGCGATGATCACGGTTTCCAAATTTTTGGTCATAAGTGAAATCTGCATGGCTCGGCCGGTAAGCCCCAGAAATATGATCGTAATCCTTTGATTTCTGATTTTCGTTTTCGATGGTGAAGCCGATGGGTGTTCCGGTGGTTTTTCCTTCGAAAATACCGGAAAGGAATTTTACCGTATCACTTTCTTTTCTTTGGGTAACAATAGAGGATTGCCCAGGTTTCCTGCGGTCGAGTTGGTGCTGAACCTTATTTAAATCTACCTGCAGACCTGCCGGAAAATTATTGATGATGCCACCATACGCAACTCCGTGACTTTCGCCAAAGGTAGAAAGTGTAAGAAAATTTCCTAAATCGAACATATGACAAAGTTAATCAAAAGTTGTGAGGTAAACGAAGCGTAATATGCAATACCAATGATTTCAGTCTTGATTTTCAACAGCCCATTCGTCGAGAATTTTCCGGATCTGCGTTTTCTCTTCTTCTGTAATTTTTTTCCAGATAAAACCTTCTTTCAATGATTTCCCTTTCATCTGTGGGAAAATTCCGGCATCAAGATCTTCCTGTATAAACTGTGGAGAAATTGCGGGCAAAGGTGTATCGAAACTGAAAGGATAATTCTGTACGACATTAAACTTAAGATTTCCGATCTGGTAAGATTTAAATTTATTCAATTCAAAATAAGAAGGTTTATACCATTGGTTTTTACTGAAACCTGTCATAAAATTCCCCAGTTTAAAACCTGGAAATACTTTAGTCATTAAAACTGGAAATGAGAGGAGCAGGGCGACGGCAAGAGAGAGAACTCCGAACATAGCAATGCACCTCTTCTGGGTAAATGTTTTATAAAAAATGATAAAAAACACTACAAAAAATACATCAAGCAAAAATCTGTATTGTGCGGAAAACACAAGAACCAGAAAAGTTTTAAACATAATTGTCGTGAACAGCAGCCAAATCAATTTTGATTTCTGCCGGACTGCAAAAACTAAAAAAACCAGCAAGCTTATTATAAAAAAAAGATGGATTTTTCCTTTAATCCCATCAAGAAACAGCCAGTTTTTTAGGTAATCAAGTGATGAAAATTTTGCAATCTCAGCAATTGTAAACTGCATGTCATATGTTTTCTGAATCGCCATTTCTGAAGAATTCCGCAGCAACTCCACATTTGGTTTCCAAGACCAATCAAGATCAATGACCTGTACCGGAAAAACGGGATAACCAAATACCCAGATACTTTTAAATAAGAATAGAAGAAGCAAAACACTTCCCGGGAATAATGCTTTAATCCCAGATTTTGAAATAAAGAAAATGTGAAAACCCACAAACAAGGGCAACCAAACGATGGTAGGTTTAATGGCAAAAACCAGCACCGAAAGGGTGAATACCAGTCCGTAATTTTTATTTTGCAGCAAAACTTCGTTAAGAATGATCAACGAAAGCACAATTGCCGGAAGATCGGGACTGGGCGACTGGATAAAGAAATACAGAACAGGAAAAAATATCAGATGAGTCCAGGCTTTATTCTCATAAACATAGATAAGATATGTGATTATCATGAGAAGATTGATCCGCAGGAATGGATCTGAAAAATGTGAAAATCCCGCCTGCAGAATGTGCCAAACCGACATCTGACCAAGAAGCAGATCCAGATTAGATATTCCCCGAACGAGGCCGAATTCAGCAACCCATTTTACAGTAGGAACAAAATAACCGAAATGATCAAGTATAAAAGGGTAACCAGCTGCAAAGAAAATGGAGATCAACGCAATTACACTGAATGACAAACCTTTATCCGAAAAGAAATCCCAAAATTTAACGTAAGACCGGTAATGGAAAAAAGCAATTAGACCTACTGCTACTGTTGACAATTCCACCGCGAAAGTGAGCGGGGCAAAAAAAGAGATTACACTAAATATAAAAGAGACCGAAAGAAGTCCTGTAAGCAGTTTAGATGCAATACCGTTTGAGAGATTTCCGAAAGTTCTTTGAAAAATCTCCCCAAAGCCTGTAAAAACAGGCAGAAGAATGATTAGCATGAAGAAGAGGTACAGCATAAAAAAAGATTGCTTAAAAATAAGCAATCTTTTCTGTATATGTATGTTGAATATTAATTTCTTGGTTGTACTCTGCCGTCTTTTCTGTCTCCGGCTCGACCAATTGTATAACCAGTTGCACCACCGATAATACCACCAATTACGGCACCTGCTCCACGGTTTTTCTTGTTGATGATGGCACCCGCTGCTGCACCACCTACGGTACCGATAATTGTACCCTTAGCAGCTTTACTCATCCCCTGTTTCTGGGTAGTTCCCTGCGAAGTTCCGGCGTAAGTTCCAGAGTTTGAACCGGAAGAACTCGATGATCCCGAAGAACTTCTTGGCGTATTGTTAACATAAACTGTTTTGGTTTCTCTGATTACTTGAGGTCTGGCCGCTGCAGCCTGAGCTTTGGATTTTTTATCCTCCTCTATACTGTCAATTTTCTTCTGTGTTTCATAAGCCATCTTTTCTTTTTCGATAGCTAATTTTTGTTTTTCAATATCCAATTGTCTTGCCTGGAATTCCATTTTCTGCTGTTCCAGAGATTTCTCTGCAACGGTGTTATCTTTTGTACAGGCTGTCATAAATACTACCGACATAAAACCTGCTGTTACTATATTTTTCATAATTTTGGATTTTAGATTACTATTGTGCGGTATATGCCAAAAACGAAACCAATTGAGTGTTAACAAAACGTTAAATATTATAAAGTTCCTTAAAAAATAAAAGCAAGTTACTTTCTATCAGTAACTTGCTTTATGAGGTTCCTAGCGGATTCGAACCGCTGTAGATGGTGTTGCAGACCACTGCCTAACCACTCGGCCAAAGAACCATTTGGGTTTGCAAATATAGAAAATATTTTAAAATTTGCCAGCTCTATTTCAAAAAAAATAATTCACATTCCCTGAACCAACAGTTTTAACTGGGCTTCGGTATCGATAATCGCTGTAATACCAACCGGACTAAGCAGAATTTGCGAGGGCTTCAATTTAAAAACTTTGCCCTGCATTTTCAGGCCCTTGTAGTATTCTTTATTAAAGGTTTCTTCAATACTTTTCTTTGACGAATCCTCCAGTTCGGCGGTAGGAATACCGTATTCCTCTTCAATCATCTTCACGATTTTTCCCTGAAACAAAAGCGTTGCTGTCTTCTGAAGAATATTTTTAGTTTTCAGTTTGAACTTCGTGTCTGTCAGCACAATTTTCCTTTTTACGTCATCATAAACCGGAATTCCCGAAATGTATGAAACACCTTCTACCGTTCCTTCAGTTGCCGCTTCAATCATTACTCTATCATCCTCTCCGTAAACATTTACGGAAGTAATTTTAATTTTTGATTTGCCTTCGCGGAACTCGAATTCTTTTCCCAAAAACATGTTTTCCGCAATCTTTGTCGCTTCTGTAAACGGAATATTAGCCGTAATCTGCAGTAAAAATTTTTGCGGTAAACTTTGGACTGAATTAAAATTGGCTATCGTTTTTATCACAGGGGCTGACGCAGGTTTTTTCCCGGTAAAAGTTTCGGAAAAAGTATCAATCCCTATGTTGGCTTCAATCTGGTTTCCGTAAAACACCAATGGCGAAATATTTACACTTACGGGAGTAATTTTCAGCCAGGTGCTGTAATCTTCGGAAATATTAAAAGGTTCGGCAAACTGATTCCACGCCATCACCGCATACTTCTGAAAATTAAGCTGAGAACGCATCATTTCATCAATGGTTTTGCTGAACTCTGCCTGCTGCTGTTTCAGACTTGTTTCCACTAACGATGATATCGGAACCTTAATTTTTCCAAAATCCAACACAGGTTTTGTCACCCATTTAAAACCCATCGGCGATGTTTTTGTCGTCATCGTCCAGTTATTATTAAAGGTAAGTTGCGTGTTGAAATACATTACCGTTTCAAAAGTGGTGTTCTGATAAGAATAAATCCCAAGTGTTCCAATTCCTTTTTCAGCCCATATTTTCAGCGGAACTTCGATGAGAAGATTCTGCTTCGTACCTCCAACCAGCCGTATCGGTCTGGTTTTCCAGACTTTTACCTTGAACTGGTCATTATTATTGTCGGTGTACGAATTATCTTCAAAAATTAAATTCTGTACAGACGCATTGATGACATTGCCGATTTCTGAAAGCGGAATTTTCACCGGCATGGTGATCGAAGATTTTATTCGCGGAAAGTTATAATCCAGAGGAACAGTGACCGGATTTTGCTGAGAAAACAAATTTAAAGTTAAAATCAGCAGCAGAACAGTAAGAAACTTTTGCACTTTTTAGTTTTCAATGAAACGCAAATTTCCACAAAATTTTATAGATAGCTTTAAAAAATACCGGCTATTTGTTTTAAGTATCGGCGAAATTATTTTTAAAGATTTAAAGGCCGTATTTTTGAGGTCATTTTTAAAAGGATTTACATGAAGAAATTTGAATTGTCTGTACTGGATTTAGCGCCGGTGAAACAGAACAAAACCATTCACGATACATTTAACGACAGCCTGGAACTCGCAAGATTCACCGAGAAATTGGATTATAAAAGATTCTGGCTCGCGGAACATCACAATATGGCGAGCATTGCCAGTTCTGCAACTTCAGTTTTAATAGGATTTATTGCTAACGGAACTGAAAAAATCCGTGTAGGATCGGGCGGAATTATGCTGCCGAATCACAGCTCACTTGTGATTGCCGAACAGTTCGGGACTTTGGAAAGTCTGTTTCCCGGTAGAATTGATTTAGGTGTTGGCAGAGCTCCCGGAACCGACGGTTTAACCGCAAAAGCACTTGGAAGAAACCCCATGATCATCAACGAACAGTTTCCGAGGCAGATTCAGGAATTACAACGATATTTCTCCCCAGAAAATGCCGACAGTCTGGTGCGCGCAATTCCCGGTGAAGGGTGCGACATTCCGATTTATGTTTTAGGATCAAGCACCGACAGCGCCTGGCTTGCCGCAGATATGGGATTGCCCTACGCATTCGCAGGACATTTTGCTCCCGATATGATGGTTAATGCCATCAACATTTACAGAGAAAATTACAACCCGAGTGAAAAATTCCCGGAACCCTACGTCATTGCGTGCGTAAACGGAATCGCTGCAGAAAGTGATGAGGAAGCTAAAAAACTGGCTACTACCCTTTATCAAGCCTTTCTGAATATTATCAGAAACGACAGAAAACCCTACTCGCCTCCGGTAGATGATATCAACGATGTTTGGAATCCTATGGAAAAAGCCCACGTAATGAGAATGCTTCATTACATTTTTATCGGTAGCCAGGAAACCGTGAAAAATCAGCTGCAGAATTTCCAGAATGCTTTTCAGGTGAATGAACTGATGATTACCTCTCATATTTATGAGCAGGAAGCAAGGCTAAAATCTTATGAGATCATGAAGAAAGCTGCAGACGAACTGATCTAAAAAAATATCCCGCGGATTGCGTTGATCAAGCAGATTTGGGGATGCAAGAAAATTGAGAAATGAATTATTCCTGCGAAATCAGATTAATCTGCGAAAGGTGTTTTTATGCACTTCCCCGCACCCCGATCTGAGTGGATCCCGATTTTCGGGAGGGAAAGTAGGGCGGAAGAAGACGCCCAAATAATCATTGCTGATTTTCTTAAATCTAAGTATCTTTGCACCATCTAAAAAAGTAAAATGTCTGATATTAAACTCAATACGATTCCCGAAGCGATCGAAGACCTGAAAAACGGTAAAATCATCATCGTTGTTGATGACGAAAACCGTGAGAACGAAGGCGACTTTCTATCTGCAGCGGAATTAACGACTCCGGAAATCATCAATTTCATGACCATTCACGGCAGAGGACTGATCTGTACGCCACTTCCCGAAAAACGTTGTGACGAACTGGGCCTTGATATTATGGTGACGCGCAGCAGCGACCCGAAAGAGACTGCATTTACGGTTTCTGTGGATTTGCTGGGTGACGGGGTTTCTACCGGAATTTCTGCCAGTGACAGAAGCAAGACGATTCTTGCGCTGATGGACGAGAATACCAAACCTACCGATTTTATGCGTCCGGGACACATCTTCCCTTTGCGCGCAAAAAAAGGCGGCGTTCTGAAACGGGCCGGACATACTGAAGCAGCAACTGATTTAACCAAGCTTGCAGGCCTGAAAGAAGGAGGCGTGATCTGCGAAATCATGAATGACGACGGATCTATGGCGCGTCTTCCGGAATTGGTGGAACTGGCAAAAAAACACGATCTGAAAATCATTTCAATTGAAGATCTCATTCATTATCAGCTGAAGAAAGGCGACCTGATTGAAAGAATTGAGGAGAGAAAAGTGAAAACCCACTACGGTGAATACGACTTTTTTGCCTTTAAAGAAACGAGTACAGATCAGATTCACTTTGCACTGACGAAAGGAACCTGGGTTGTTGACGAACCGGTTTTGGTGAGAGTGCAGGCTTCGAATGCGTATTTTGATGTACTGAGCAGACTTACTGCGGGCGAAAAACCGCTGCTTGAGAAAGTAACTAAAATGATCAACGACGAAGGAAAAGGTGTATTGATCTTCATCAATAATGTTTCGAATGCAGAAAATACGTTGAGAAAACTGCAACAGTTTATTGATTTTCAGGATGGACAGGAACAGAGACCGACTTTGGCTTCGAACTTCCATGATTACGGAATCGGAACCCAGATTCTAAAAAATCTAGGTATTACAAAATTCCGGGTGATTACACAGAACGTAAACCAGAAACCTCTGGTTGGCGGATACGATGTTGAAGTGACGGAAATGGTGCAGCTTTAAATTTTCTGCTGATGGCTTCTGGCTGAAGCTTAATAAATAATAACAAATCCCGGTTCTTGCGAACCGGGATTTGTTATGGTAAACATTGTCAAGGTTTAAACATTCGTCTGTTAAATTTTTGGTTACAAAGAAAATAAAAATCAATAGGGGCGGGCTTTAGCCCGCCTTCTAAGTGCGACCTTTGAAGTGGCTTTAGCCGAAAATTGTATCGTGAAAATTTATCAAAGTTCTATTTGGGATCCCCAACCCATAGCCCTGATCGCAGCGACATCCTTTTTTGGTGGCTGAGGCACTCGAAGCCACCAAAAAAGATACAGCGGAGAGCAGGTTCCCGGCTACAAAAAAAATCCCGGCTCATTGCTGAACCGGGATTTCTGTCTAAACCTTATAGGTTTCAGAACCTATAAGGTTGGGAATGTAAGTGTCGCCACGTTTCGAATTATGCCTGAACGTTGTTCTGTCCTAATACGAAAGGCTCAACTTCTTTGATTTCGCCGAACTGCTGCTCGTAGTTTGCCACGTTTTGCTGCAATGCAGTAAGTACTCTTTTCGCGTGAAGCGGCGCCAAGATTACTCTTGAACGTACATTAGCCTGCTGAACACCCGGCATAAGCTGGATGAAATCTACTACGAATTCTGAAGGTGAGTGGTTTACCAACGCTAGGTTACAGTAAACTCCTGCAGCGATCATTTCGTTCAGGTTGATGTTGATGTTGTTTGGATCTTGGTTTTGGTTTTGGTTGTTGTCCATGTTTTTTTTAATTATAAATTATAAATTTTAGATTGTAAATGATTTTAGACTATGAATTCAATTTAAAATTCATAATCTAAAATCTATAATTACTTAATTGATGTCCTCGAATTCTTTTTTGGAACCTACGATTACACTTTGGTAGTCTTTAAGTCCGGTACCTGCAGGGATTCTATGTCCTACAATTACGTTTTCTTTCAAACCTGTTAAGTAATCTACTTTTCCTGATACCGCTGCTTCGTTCAGAACCTTTGTGGTTTCCTGGAACGATGCTGCAGACATGAAGGACTTGGTTTGAAGCGCTGCTCTTGTTATACCCTGTAGAACCGGTGTTGCGGTTGCAGGAAGGGCTTCGCGAACTTCTACCAATGCCTGATCTTCACGCTTCAGTTTAGAATTCTCGTCTCTCAATTCTCTTGCAGTAATCATCTGACCTGGTTTGAATACTTTGGAATCACCAGCTTCTGTTACTACTTTCAGTCCGAATACTCTGTTGTTTTCTTCGAGGAAATCGAATTTATGTTCCAGAGCTCCTTCAAGGAACTGGGTGTCACCACCATCAACGATCGATACTTTCGTCATCATCTGTCTTACGATGATTTCGAAGTGTTTATCATCAATTTTTACCCCCTGAAGACGGTAAACTTCCTGAATTTCATTTACCAGATATTCCTGAACTGCTGTTGGGCCTTTGATTTTCAGGATGTCATCCGGAGTGATAGACCCGTCGGAAAGCGGCGCACCTGCTACAACGAAGTCATTTTCCTGAACGAGAATCTGGTTCGAAAGTTTCACTAAATATTTAGAGATTTCTCCGGTTTTCGCTTCAACGATCAATTCGCGATTACCACGCTTGATTTTTCCGTAAGAAACTACACCGTCGATTTCTGTAACTACTGCTGGGTTTGAAGGGTTACGCGCTTCGAAAAGTTCGGTAACTCTTGGAAGACCACCGGTGATATCCCCTGATTTTGCTGATTTTCTTGGGATCTTGATTAAGACTTTACCTGCCTTAATTTTTTCACCATCGTTCACCATCAAGTGGGCACCAACCGGTAAGTTGTATGCTTTCTGCTCAACTCCTTTGGAATCTACTACTTTCAAAGTAGGTACGGCTTTCTTGTTTCTTGATTCAGAAATTACTTTCTCTTCGAAACCAGTCTGCTCATCGATTTCCAGCTGGAATGAAATACCCTGGATGATATCCTCGTACTCCACTTTACCGGCAGATTCAGCAATAATTACCGCGTTATATGGATCCCATTTCGCAATAACATCACCTTTTTTCACTTTATCACCTGGTTTCACCAATAACTCGGAACCGTAAGGAACGTTGGCAATCATCAATGGTGTTCTTGCTGCATTGTCTGCAACCAAACGGAATTCGGTAGAACGCGAAACCAAGATTTCTGCTTTTTTACCTTCATCGTTTTCTGAAGTTACCGTTCTTACTTCATCCATTTCCACGATACCGTCGCGACGTGCAACAATCGATGGATTTTCTGAAATATTCCCTGCAGTACCACCCTGGTGGAAGGTTCTCAGTGTTAACTGGGTTCCCGGCTCACCAATAGACTGTGCTGCGATAACTCCTACTGCTTCACCCATGTGAATCGGTTTACCTGTCGCAAGGTTACGTCCGTAACATTTCGCACAGATTCCTTTCTTTGTTTCACAGGTAAGTGGTGAACGTACTTCTACCGCTTCAATTCCTGCTGCTTCGATTTTCTTGGCTAATGCCTCGTTGATCAGTTCGTCTGCATTCGCGATTACTTCATCGGTATCCGGATCGTAAACATTGTGAAGAGAAACTCTACCCAAAATTCTTTCGGAAAGTTTTTCTACGATTTCGTCGTTTTTCTTTAATGGAGTAATTTCTGTTCCTCTTAAAGTTCCACAATCGTTTTCAGTAATGATAACATCCTGCGCAACATCTACCAATCTTCTGGTTAAGTAACCAGCATCGGCAGTTTTAAGTGCGGTATCCGCAAGACCTTTACGTGCACCATGGGTTGAGATAAAGTACTCAAGGATCGAAAGACCTTCTTTAAAGTTTGCTACAATCGGGTTTTCGATAATTTCCGCTCCTGTAGAACCTGCTTTTTGTGGTTTTGCCATCAAACCTCTCATTCCTGAAAGCTGACGGATCTGCTCTTTGGAACCCCTCGCACCGGAATCAAGCATCATATAAACTGAATTGAACCCACCCTGGTCGGTTTTCATTCTGCTCATAATCATTTCTGTTAATCCTGCGTTGGTGTTGGTCCAAACGTCAATTACCTGGTTATAACGTTCTGTATCGGTGATAAGACCCATGTTATAGTTGGCCTTAATTTCGTCAACATTTTCTACCGCCTGCGCGATCATGGTTTTCTTTTCAGCCGGGATTACGATATCTCCCAAACTAAATGACAAACCTCCTTTGAATGCGTTTGAATAACCTAAGTCTTTCATATCATCAAGGAACTTCACCGTCGTAGGGAAATCGGTATCTGCCAATACTCTACCAATAACATTTCTCAATGATTTCTTGGTTAGAAGTTCATTGATGAATCCTGATTCTTTAGGTACAATCTGGTTGAATAAAATTCTACCTACAGTAGTTTCGGTCAATTTAGTGGTAATTACACCATCTTCTTTGATCGGTAGTCTACATCTTACTTTCGCGTTTAAAGAAACCTGTCCTTCAGCATAAGCAATTTCTACTTCTTCCGGTGAATAGAAGGCTAAACCTTCACCCTTCACTTTCATTGTATCTGTAGAATCCAGTTGTTTGGTCATAAAATAAAGACCCAAAACCATATCCTGAGAAGGTACCGTGATTGGTGAACCGTTCGCAGGGTTAAGGATATTCTGAGAACCTAACATCAGAAGCTGAGCTTCCAAAATAGCCTCAGGACCTAAAGGCAAGTGTACCGCCATCTGGTCACCATCGAAATCCGCGTTGAATGCCGTAGTAACCAATGGGTGAAGCTGAATTGCTTTTCCTTCGATCATTTTCGGCTGGAATGCCTGGATCCCCAATCTGTGAAGCGTAGGTGCCCTGTTCAGAAGAACCGGGTGGCCTTTCATTACGCCTTCCAGGATGTCGTATACAACAGGTTCTTTTCTGTCGATGATTCTTTTTGCAGATTTTACGGTCTTTACAATTCCTCTTTCAATCAGTTTTCTGATGATAAACGGTTTGTAAAGCTCGGCAGCCATATCTTTAGGGATACCACATTCGTGAAGCTGAAGGTTTGGACCTACAACAATTACCGAACGCGCTGAATAATCCACACGCTTACCCAATAAGTTCTGACGGAAACGACCCTGCTTTCCTTTCAATGAATCTGAAAGTGATTTCAATGGTCTGTTCGATTCAGATTTTACAGCTGATGATTTTCTTGTATTATCGAATAGTGAATCTACAGATTCCTGAAGCATACGCTTCTCGTTTCTAAGGATTACTTCCGGAGCTTTAATCTCTAAAAGTCTCTTCAGACGGTTGTTTCTGATGATTACTCTTCTGTAAAGGTCGTTAAGATCCGATGTCGCGAATCTACCTCCATCCAATGGAACCAATGGTCTCAATTCTGGTGGTATAACCGGAAGAACACGCATAATCATCCATTCCGGACGGTTGATCATTCTGGTGTTGGCACCACGGATGGCTTCTACAACATTCAGTCTTTTTAATGCTTCAGTTCTTCTCTGTTTTGAAGATTCGTTGTGTGCTTTGTGACGTAAATCGAAGGATAAAGTATCCAAATCGATTCTTCTTAATAATTCTTCAACCGCTTCTGCTCCCATTTTGGCAACAAATTTATTCGGGTCCATATCATCAAGATATTGGTTTTCAGCAGGAAGCGTCTCGAGGATATCAAGATATTCTTCTTCTGTTAAAAACTCTTTGTCATCAAAGTCAGAACCGTCAGCTTTTTTAGCAATACCTGGCTGGATTACGACATATCTTTCGTAATAGATAATCATATCCAGTTTTTTGGATGGCAAGCCTAAAAGGTAACCGATTTTGTTCGGTAAAGAACGGAAATACCAGATATGAGCCACAGGAACAACCAGACCGATGTGGCCGATTCTTTCTCTACGTACTTTTTTCTCGGTAACTTCCACCCCACAACGGTCACAAACGATTCCTTTGTAGCGGATTCTTTTGTATTTACCGCAAGCACATTCGTAATCCTTCACAGGACCGAAGATTTTCTCGCAGAACAGACCGTCTCTTTCCGGTTTGTGGGTTCTATAGTTAATGGTTTCCGGTTTTAAAACTTCACCTCTTGAATCCTGTAAAATAGATTCAGGAGAAGCAAGACCGATCGTAATTTTACTGAAATTACTTGTTTTATTTTTATTTGACATTTTTGAAATTTTAGATTTGAAATTTTAGATTTTAGATTAATTTTTAAAATGCTCCGATGTTGGACACAGTTTAAAATTCATAACTTAAAATTTAAAATTATTCTTCAAGTCTTACATCAAGGCCAAGACCTTGTAACTCGTGAAGTAATACGTTGAAAGATTCAGGAATACCAGGTTCTGGCATTGCTTCACCTTTTGCAATCGCTTCATAAGTTTTTGCTCTACCAATAACGTCATCCGACTTCACGGTAAGGATTTCTCTAAGGATATTGGATGCACCGAAAGCTTCAAGTGCCCAAACCTCCATCTCACCGAAACGCTGTCCACCGAACTGCGCTTTACCACCAAGTGGCTGCTGCGTAATCAATGAATACGGTCCGATAGAACGTGCGTGCATTTTGTCATCAACCATGTGACCCAGTTTCAGCATGTAAATTACACCCACTGTTGCCGGCTGAGAGAATCTTTCACCAGTTCCCCCATCAAACAGATAAGTTGAACCGAATTCCGGAAGGCCTGCCTGCTTGGTGTATTCAGTAATCTGGTCGATATTCGCACCATCGAAGATCGGCGTTGCGAATGTCATTCCTAATTTCTGACCAGCCCAACCAAGAACTGTTTCGTAAATCTGCCCGATGTTCATACGAGAAGGTACCCCAAGCGGGTTCAACACGATATCAACAGGAGTTCCGTCCTCAAGGAAAGGCATATCTTCTTCGCGAACGATTCTTGATACGATACCTTTGTTACCGTGACGACCTGCCATTTTATCACCTACGTTCAGTTTACGTTTTTTAGCCACATAAACTTTAGCAAGTTTGATGATTCCTGCAGGAAGTTCATCACCGATAGAGATTGCAAATTTCTCCCGGTTTTTAACACCCTGAATGTCGTTGAACTTGATTTTGTAGTTGTGGATCAACTGCTTGATCAGTTCGTTTTTATCGGCATCAACAGTCCAGTCAGCTCCGCTTACGTTCACGTAATCTTCAACACTTTGAAGTAATTTCGTTGTAAACTTCACGCCTTTTCCGATGATCTCTTCATCAAGATCATTATTTACTCCCTGAGAAGTTTTACCGTTAACAAGGGTTCCTAATTTTTCAAGAAGGGTGTTTCTTAGCTGATCGAATTTCGCTTTGTACGTGTTTTCGATTTCCTCAAGTTTCAGTTTCTCTTCAGTTCTTTTCTTTTTGTCTTTGATGTTTCTTGAGAAGAGTTTTTTGTTGATTACAACACCTCTTAACGAAGAATCTGCCTTTAATGAAGCATCTTTTACATCACCGGCTTTGTCACCAAAGATCGCTCTCAGCAATTTTTCTTCCGGAGTAGGATCAGATTCACCTTTTGGAGTGATTTTACCAATCATGATATCTCCAGGTTTCACATCGGCACCGATACGGATCATACCGTTTTCGTCAAGATCTTTTGTAGCTTCCTCAGAAACGTTAGGAATATCAGCTGTCAATTCTTCCATACCTATTTTGGTATCACGAACTTCCAATGAATATTCATCAACGTGGATTGAAGTAAACCAATCTTCACGAACAACTTTTTCGTTAATTACGATCGCATCCTCAAAGTTATACCCTTTCCAAGGCATGAAGGCTACCACAAGGTTTCTACCCAATGCCAGCTCTCCGTTTTCAGTTGCATAACCGTCGCAAAGTACCTGACCTTTCTGAACTTTGTCGCCTACTCTTACGTTTGGTCTCAAAGTGATGGTTGTACTCTGGTTGGTTTTTCTGAACTTGGTTAATTTATAAGTTTTAGTCGCAGATTCGAATGATACTAAATCATCGTCCTCGCTTCTTTCGTATTTAATGGTGATTTTGTCAGCATCTACATATTCTACAGTACCGTTTCCTTCAGCATTGATCAAGATTCTAGAATCTTTAGCAACCTGCTGCTCTAAACCTGTACCTACGATTGGAGCCTGTGGCTTCAACAACGGAACTGCCTGACGCATCATGTTAGATCCCATCAGCGCACGGTTCGCATCATCATGCTCCAGGAACGGAATTAATGAAGCGGAAATACCGGAAATCTGGTTTGGTGCAACATCGATCAAATCAACCTGCTGTGGCTCCACTACCGGATAATCACCGTCAAGACGCGCAATTACACGGTCTGTAGAGATTGTTCCGTCTTCGTTCATTTCAACGTTCGCCTGAGCAATAACTTTATCTTCCTCGTCTTCTGCATTCAAGAAAACTGCAGGAGTTTTAAGGTCAACTTTTCCGTTATTTACTTTTCTGTATGGCGTTTCAATGAAACCTAGGTTGTTGATTTTCGCATAGATTCCCAAAGAGGAAATCAAACCAATGTTTGGTCCTTCAGGAGTTTCGATCGGACAAATTCTACCGTAGTGGGTATGGTGAACGTCACGAACCTCGAAACCTGCTCTTTCTCTTGATAAACCACCAGGTCCCAGGGCAGAAAGACGACGTTTGTGCGTGATTTCTGATAGTGGGTTGGTTTGGTCCATGAACTGAGAAAGCTGGTTGGTACCAAAGAATGAGTTAATAACTGATGTTAAAGTTTTTGCGTTAACAAGATCGATCGGAGTAAAGATTTCGTTATCTCTAACGTTCATTCTTTCTCTGATTGTTCTTGCAATTCTTGAAAGACCTACACCGAACTGTCCTGATAACTGCTCACCTACAGTTTTAATTCTTCTGTTTGATAAGTGATCAATATCATCAACCTCCGCTTTAGAGTTTACCAACTCGATCAAATGTCTTACGATCGAAATGATGTCTTCTTTAGTTAAAACTTCAGTTTTTTCAGGAATATTTAATCCTAATTTCTTGTTCAGTCTGTAACGTCCGACTTCTCCTAATGAATAACGCTGCTCGGAGAAGAATAATTTTTCGATAATTCCTCTTGCAGTTTCCTCATCTGGCGGATCTGCGTTACGTAACTGACGGTAGATATATTCAACCGCTTCTTTTTCGGAGTTGGTTGGATCTTTCTGTAAAGTATTCTGGATGATAGAGAATTCGTTGGAATTTTCTTTGTGAATCAAAATCGATTTCACGCCGGCATCAAGAATTAGATCTAAATGTTCTTTTTCAAGAATCGTTTCTCTGTCTAAGATGATTTCGTTTCTTTCGATAGAAACTACTTCACCAGTGTCTTCATCAACGAAATCTTCGAACCATGTGTTCAAAACTCTCGCTGCCAATGTTCTTCCTTCTACTTTTTTCAAAGCTGCTTTAGAAACTTTCACTTCTTCGGCAAGATCAAAAATCTGAAGGATATCTTTATCGGATTCGAACCCGATTGCTCTTAACAAAGTTGTTAAAGGTAATTTTTTCTTACGGTCGATGTAAGCGTACATTACGTTATTGATGTCGGTTGTAAATTCCATCCAAGATCCTTTGAAAGGGATAATACGGGAATAATACAATTTAGTTCCGTTGGCGTGGTATGTTTGACCAAAAAACACCCCCGGAGATCTGTGTAACTGAGTTACGATAACACGTTCAGCACCATTAATGATAAATGAACCAGAAGGCGTCATATAAGGAACCGGACCTAAATAAACATCTTGTACAACGGTCTGAAAATCTTCATGTTCAGGATCAGTACAATACAATTTTAGTCGGGCTTTCAAAGGAACTGAATAGGTCAGTCCTCTTTCCACACACTCGTCGATCGAGTAACGCGGCGAATCAACCAGATAATCCAAAAACTCCAGTACAAACTGGTTTCGGGAATCGGTAATTGGGAAATTTTCTTCAAAGGTTTTGTAAAGAGCTTCGTTTACTCTCTGTTCCGGAAGGGTATCCAACTGGAAAAAATCTTTGAAAGATTGGATCTGAATGTCCAAAAAGTCAGGAGTTTCAATTTTTCCTTTTGCTGCGGAGAAATTGATTCTTTCGTTTCCCTGAGTTTTAGCGACTGCTTTAGATTTACTCATAAAAATTTTAAAGAATGAGGGGTTAAAAAATATTTTGTTTAAAAAATATCAGATAAAGCCTTTAAAGAATAAGAGAATCAAGAAGATAGGCGCTAACAAATAGACTTGGCTCTTATAAAAACGGGGCTTATTCTAACTGCAACGCCGGTATATCTTTTCACGGAGTAGTGCAAAATACTTTTTGGACTTTCGGGTGCTAAGATGAAGGAAATCTGTAAAAACAAGAAATTCTCTTTCAGAAAACAGAAAGAGTTGATTTTCAATATTTTAGTGATTTACAAACAATGGTTAGCGCCAAAAGGAGTGCAAATGTACTCAAAATAAAGAACTTACACAAATTTACAGTGACACGAAAAGTTCGATGTGTTATAAAGTTTTGTTAAAACTCATTGAAGATCTATATAGTTTAAAAATTTACGAAATAAAAAAACCTCACTAAAAGTGAGGTTTCAATATTTGGGTGTAAAAGAATTATTTCAATTCTACTTCAGCACCAGCTTCTTCTAATTGTTTTTTCAAAGCTTCAGCTTCGTCTTTAGAAATACCTTGCTTGATTGGAGCAGGAGCGCTGTCTACCATATCTTTAGCTTCTTTAAGACCTGCACCTGTTAAATCTTTTACTAATTTAACAACAGCTAATTTAGAAGCACCAGCAGCTTTAAGAATTACATCGAATTCTGTTTTTTCTTCAGCAGCTTCAGCACCACCACCTGCAGCCATAACTACAGCAGCAGCAGCTGGCTCGATTCCGTACTCATCCTTAAGGATAGCAGCTAATTCATTTACGTCTTTTACGGTTAAGTTTACTAGCGTTTCAGCTAAATTTTTTAAATCTGACATTTTGTAATGTTTTAATTTGTTGAACGATTTATTTTGATTTTTTTTGAGTCTAATTACTCTGCACTAGGTGCGTCTGTAGCTTCAGCGCTTGCTTCAGGTGTTTCTGGAGCAGCTTCTGCAGCTGGAGTTTCCTCTGTTTTCGCTTCTTCAGCAGCCGGTGCAGCTTCTCCAGCTGGCGCGTCTGTAGATTCGGCCTTGTTTTGAAGTGCAGAAACAACTCTCTGGATTGGTGACTGAAGTAATCCGATGATTTCTCCGATCATTTCTTCTCTGGACTTGATGTTTACAAGCGCTCCTAAATTCTCATCACCTACGTAGAAAGTTTCCTGCACGAAAGCAGATTTTAATGCAGGGATTTCAGCTTTTTTTCTGAAACTCTGGATCAGCTTTGCCGGAGCGTTTGCTGTATCAGAGATCATCAGTGCAGAATTTCCTTTGAAAGTCTGGAACATCTCAGAGTAATCTACTCCTTCGATTTGCTCCATTGCTTTTTGCAAAAGTGTATTCTTAACAACTTTAAGGCTGATATTTTGTTTAAATGCCTGTCTTCTGAAATCTGAAGTCGCAGCAGCATTCATTCCTTCAAGACTTGCTACATAAACCACTTTCGCGTCCTGTAACAGATCTTTTAATTCTTGTATTACTAATACTTTATCTTCTTTTGTCATTGTCTTACAGATTTTAGTTTACAGATTTAGTATCAATTGCAATACCCGGACTCATTGTAGAAGACATGTAGATGCTTTTCACATAAGTACCTTTAGCAGCAGTTGGCTTCAATTTAATTAAAGTCTGCACTAATTCCTGAGCGTTTTCTTTAATTTTAGCAGCATCAAAAGATACTTTACCAATACCTGCGTGAATAATACCGTATTTATCAACTTTGAAATCGATTTTACCAGCTTTCACTTCAGCTACTGCTTTACCAATTTCCATGGTTACAGTTCCTGATTTTGGGTTTGGCATTAATCCTCTTGGACCTAAAACTCTACCCAATGGACCTAATTTACCCATTACAGCCGGCATGGTAACGATAACGTCAACATCTGTCCAACCATCTTTAATTTTCTGTAAGTATTCGTCAAGACCTACGTAATCTGCACCAGCTTCTTTAGCTTCTGCCTCCTTGTCTGGAGTTACAAGCGCCAAAACTTTTACATCTTTACCGGTACCGTGTGGAAGAGATACTACACCTCTTACCATTTGGTTCGCTTTTCTTGGATCTACACCCAATCTAACTGCGATATCTACAGAAGCGTCAAATTTTGCAAAGTTTACCTCTTTTACCAAAGCAGAAGCTTCGTCAAGGCTGTAAATTTTGTTTTTTTCTATTTTGCTTAAAGCTTCTTTTTGCTTTTTAGTTAATTTTGCCATTTCTATTAGTATTAAGCGTTAGTTGGTTTAGTTCCTGTTACTCTCAATCCCATAGATCTTGCAGTTCCCGCGATCATTGTTAATGCAGAATCAACTGTAAAACAGTTAAGGTCTGTCATTTTATCTTCCGCGATTTTTTTAACCTGATCCCAAGATACACTTCCTACTTTAGCTCTGTTAGGCTCACCTGAACCTTTCTTCACTTTAGAAGCTTCCATCAACTGGATTGCCACGGGTGGAGTTTTAATTACGAATTCGAAGGATTTGTCTTCGTATACTGTAATTACTACAGGTAAAACTTGCCCCGGCTTATCTTGCGTTCTTCCGTTAAATTGTTTACAAAACTCCATGATGTTCACACCTGCAGAACCCAAAGCTGGACCTACTGGTGGAGACGGGTTAGCAGCGCCACCCTTCACCTGAAGCTTAACCATTTTAAAGACTTTTTTAGCCATTTTTGTTTTTTAAAAATTAAGAAATTTATGAATGTGGAAGCATTTATAAATCTGCAAAGCTGTAGTCTCACCATACAACTTTACATTTCGGATTGCAAAATTAAGAATTTATTTTGATTCTGCAAGTGTAAGACATTGATTTAGAAAGAATTTTCTGAAGCAATAAATTTCAGAATGCTAAAAACTGCTTTAGAGCAGTTTATATTTAAGGGAAATTCCGAAACCATTGCCACGAATATTTTTAATTCTTTCGGTAGTCTGAAAACCAGATCTTTCGTACTGCATTTCTGCCATAAATTTTCTGTATTTGTACCCAACTCCAACGTGATAACTTCCGACACCGCCCGCAGCAAGTTCGTATTCCCGTGTATTAACCCGAAGAGTAGAGTTCAGCGAATTCTTAAGTACATAAGCGAAGGATAAGAATAGTGCATTGCTTTCAGTGAAGTGTTTGTAATAGCGAAAACCCAGTGGAATTTCAAGAATTGAGGCATCTACTGACACGGTTTGTGTGTGCGGATAAACGGCATATTCTCGAACAAAATCATTTTTGTACCGGTAATATTTTGGTGCGGCAAATACAGAAAACGAATTCCCGAGCATTGGCAGCACATATTCAAGTTCTAAACCAATTTTTGCAACTTGCTTTGGCTTCATTTCGATATTGTCTAGGAAATACTCACTGGCGTCGGCTGTGGTTGAAATCATGTGGCCTTCCGCGAGAACGTGCACCACGACCTTCGGTTTATTTTTCGAGCTTGGAGCAGGTGAAACACAGCCGTTGTTATAAGTTTTCACCAATTTTGTAAGAGCCTCAGATTTATAATCTACATTGTAGACGTTAGTGTTTGGGCAGGCAATCACTTGACCTAATTGACTCTGGTAAGTTTTGTTTTTCTGCAGATCGTAATTGTTATTATAGAATCTTTTGTATAATAGCTGAGACGGAATTTCCTGGTTTTTACCAATAAAAAACTTGGTGGTTCCACGATGATGGGAATACAGACTAACCGCGCCTGTGGCTAGTACTCTTAAAAATACTGTTTGAATTTGCGGAATTAGATCTGGATTGGAATCTATTTTACTCAAATCATCTTCGTAATGACCTATCGGCACAGTAAATTTCCGGAAGGTGGTTCCGTTTACAAAGCCAAACTCTTCAATATCATTAAGACCCAGGGAGGATTCTTTGGCAGTGACACCGTCTTTGATAACGACAGTAGAAGGATTTTCTACCCAGCCTTCGTTCTTAATGAGTACTTCCTTTCTGCTTCCACGGGAATCAATAATGTAAGCATTTTCAAAAAACATTTGCGCCAGTGCAGGAAGTGGAAATAATATGGCTGCCAAAAGGATAAAAATTTTCTTCATAAAAGTGAAATTTTCGAAATTGTGATTTAAAATGTAAAAAACCGCTCTTGAAGGAGCGGTTTAGTTATAATAAAATAATGTTTTTATACTTTTTCAACCTGCATGTAGTTGAGTTCCATTGGTGTTTTTCTACCGAAAATCATTACGGAAACTTCAATTTTCTTTTTGTCTTCGAAAATCTTCTCTATAGTTCCGTTGAATCCGTTGAAAGGTCCGTCGATTACTTTTATATTTTCTCCAACTACGAAAGGAATACTG
This sequence comes from Chryseobacterium sp. HSC-36S06, assembly GCF_024171485.1. Taxonomy (GTDB): domain Bacteria; phylum Bacteroidota; class Bacteroidia; order Flavobacteriales; family Weeksellaceae; genus Kaistella. Next base: position 773,517 of record NZ_JALJZX010000001.1, on the reverse strand, counting down.
GCTTCGACTGCAAATTCAGAAAGTTCATCCATTCTGCCGAGCATTCTGTTAACCTCAGATTTTCTCATTGGTACCGGATCGCCTCCTTTGGTTAAACTCAGGAATGAAATTACGCCGGGAATATTCTTAATGATATGCGGAATTTCACCTACCAGATTGGCTTCAACCATTAAATAACCTGGGTAATAAGGTTTTTCTTTCGGAACTTTTTTACCATTTCTCATGGTAATAACTTTTTCCATAGGAATGACTACCTGTGTTACGAAAGATTCGAAACCAAGATGCTTCATTTCGTTCTCAATATAGGTTTTCACCTTATTTTCCTGTCCACTGATGGATTTCAGAACATACCACTTCAAGTCACTCATTTTGGAAAATAATTTTAATTGAACAGGTTGATGAAAATAGAGATTACATTCGCAATAGATTTACTGAATAATGAATCTACCCCAAAAACAAAAAGCGCGAGTATCACAGTTGCGATAGTAACCACGATTGTTGAGGATTGCAGATCTGGCCACTTCGGCCACTCTACTTTATCTTTAAATTCGGTATACGAACCTTTTATAAATTCAACTAAGCTCATTATTTATATTTTGCACGGGCACAAGGATTCGAACCCTGATCAACGGTTTTGGAGACCGGTATCCTACCATTGGACGATGCCCGTAGATTAAAAAAGTCCCGTAAGTTTCCCTACGGAACTTTAATATTTATTTAGAAATTAATCTAAGATTTCAGTTACCTGACCTGCACCAACTGTTCTACCACCTTCTCTGATCGCAAATCTAAGACCTACGTTAAGAGCGATTGGTTGTAACAATTCTACAGTAATAGAGATGTTATCACCTGGCATTACCATTTCTACACCTTCTGGCAAGAAGATCTCACCTGTAACGTCTGTAGTTCTTACATAGAACTGTGGACGGTATTTGTTGTGGAATGGAGTGTGACGACCACCTTCTTCTTTAGAAAGGATATAAACCTCAGCTTTGAATTTTTTGTGTGGCTTAACAGAATCTTTCTTAGCGATTACCATACCTCTCTTGATGTCGGTTTTTTCAATACCTCTCAACAATAGACCTACGTTATCACCAGCTTCACCTCTGTCAAGGATTTTACGGAACATCTCAACTCCTGTAATAGTAGAAGTAAGTTTTTCATCACCCATACCTACGATATCAACTGGATCCCCAGTGTTGATAACACCAGCTTCAATTCTACCAGTTGCTACAGTACCTCTACCTGTAATAGAGAATACATCTTCGATTGGCATAAGGAATGGCTTATCCTGATCTCTTACTGGAAGTTCAATCCAAGTATCAACAGCATCCATAAGAGCTTCTACAGTAGCAACCCATTTTGGTTCTCCGTTAAGAGCTCCAAGAGCTGAACCTTGAATTACTGGAGTGTTATCACCATCGTAATCGTAAGAAGAAAGAAGATCTCTAACTTCTAATTCTACTAATTCTAACAATTCTGGATCATCAACCATATCCACTTTGTTCATGAATACCAATACGTTAGGTACGTTTACCTGACGACAAAGAAGGATGTGCTCTCTTGTTTGAGGCATTGGTCCGTCAGTTGCAGCTACTACAAGAATAGCTCCGTCCATCTGTGCAGCACCAGTTACCATGTTCTTAACATAGTCGGCGTGACCTGGACAATCTACGTGAGCGTAGTGTCTGTTAGCAGTTTCGTACTCAATGTGTGAAGTGTTGATAGTAATACCTCTTTCTTTTTCTTCTGGTGCAGAGTCGATAGAAGAGAAATCTCTTGCAGTACCTAATCCTTTATCAGATAATACCTTACTGATTGCTGCAGTAAGTGTAGTTTTACCATGGTCTACGTGACCGATGGTACCAATGTTCAAGTGTGGTTTGTTACGATTAAACGTTTCCTTTGCCATGATTTAATTATTTATTTAATTATTATTTAAATTTTCGGTGCGCAAATATAGTGAAATTTTGTATATTGAAAATCTTTTTTTAACAAAAATCCTCAAATTACAAATTCCGCAGCCTACGGCACCATTTCCCAATAAAATACTGGTCTGCAAATTTAGGGAAAAATTATTTATTCGCAAAAGGCAGAAATATTTTTTAAAGTTTAATTAAACTTTACTCTTTCCTTTAAAATAATTTTAAGAATTAAGACCATATTACCGACTAAATAGTGGTCTTAAAAAAGCAAAAATCTCCTTAATGAAGAAGGAGATTTAAATAGAGCCAACTATGAGATTTGAACTCACGACCTCTTCCTTACCAAGGAAGCGCTCTACCCCTGAGCTAAGTCGGCAAAAAATTTAAAAAAAAATCACAAGCCGCGTTGGTTGTGATTTTCTTTGAGCGGAAGACGAGGGTCGAACTCGCGACATTCAGCTTGGAAGGCTGACGCTCTACCAACTGAGCTACTTCCGCATTTTGTTTCCAAAACTGTTGGTAAACGGTTTGCAAATCTAAAATAAATTTCGAGACCTACAAAGCGTTTTTTATAAAATGTGGGGAGAGCAGGATTCGAACCTGCGAAGTCGTAAGACAGCAGAGTTACAGTCTGATCCATTTGGCCACTCTGGAATCTCCCCAATTTTACAAAAATAATGAGCCTCCAGAGGGACTCGAACCCACGACCTGCTGATTACAAATCAGCTGCTCTAGCCAACTGAGCTATGGAGGCAAATAGATTTCAAAAGAACGCTTATCTCTTTTTGCGAGTGCAAATATAAGGGAGTTTTTTTGAAACCTACAAATTATTTTAGGAAAATTTTAATAATTTTTTTTAAGCTAATTCTTTTTTCTTGATTAGCAGCTTTTTAGCAACTTCAGCACATTGATCCAAACTTTCTTCAAAACTTGCACTTGTCTTTTTTACAACAATATCATCGCCCGGAACTGCTAAAATAATTTCTGCCGTTTTGTTTTCCTTGTCGGATTTGTTTTCCACTTTCAGGTAAACTTTACACTCTACAATCTTATCGTAATAGTTTTCTAGTTTGCTTAATTTTTTCTCAATATGTTCTTCTAGCGGTGCGTGTGGAGTCAATCCCATTGACTGTACTGAAATTTTCATAAATCTAAATTTTTTGTGGCTCTAGGATGAGCCTTGTTAAACACTTTTTTTAACTGTTCTATATTGGCGCTGGTATAAACCTGCGTAGAGGCAAGCGATTTATGCCCCATGATCATCTTTACTTTAGAAATTTCAGCCCCATGTTCCAGGACGTGAGTTGCGAAACTGTGTCTTAGAATATGAGGGCTTTTTTTCTTCTTGGAAGTTACAAGACTAAGGTAGGTATTAACAGCAGAATAAACAAATTTATCATTCAGTTTTTTACCTTTAGCATTGATGAAAAAATACATTCTATACTCTTCCAGCGGCTTTCTCACTTGCAAATATTCTGCCATTTGAACTAAAAGTTTCTCAGAAACAGGAATAATTCTGGCCTTGTTTCCTTTACCGATAACTTTTATTTCCCCTTTCCCAAAATCTACATCTTCAAGCAGAAGATTAACCAGCTCGGCACGTCTGATACCGGTTTGATATAAAGCTTCGATAATAAGCTCTTTCAGCAAACCCTGATTTTCGGACTTACCCACTACAGACTGATGGTGATCCATTTCCTCCTCGGAAAAGGGAATCTGTTTCTCAGCATAAAATTTAAGGGATTGAATGTTTTCCAGAGGTGAAATTTTAATCTCACCAACCTTCAATAAGAAAAGATAAAAACTACGGAGGGAAGAGAGTTTCCTGTTAATGGAACGCTTCGAAATCTTTTTTTCACTGAGGTGAACCATGAAATTCCGAATAATCTTTTTATCAGCTTTTGTCACATCATTATTACCTTCCGTCTGAAGAAGGAAGGTAGCAAAATCTTCCAGATCTTTTCTGTAACTCGTGAATGTGTGCGGCGAATACCGCTTTTCTACGGCAATATATTCCAGAAATCTTTCAACCATGATCATATAAAACAAAAATCACCTTCCAAATATAACTATTTGAAAAGTGATTTAAGTATTTCTTAAAGAAAATTATTTATGCCTGCTCTTCGCGGCTTGCGTTCTTCTGCTTGTAAGCAGCTTTCAGCTTTGCCTGTCTTGAAGTTACCGACGGTTTTAGGAACTGCTGTCTGCTTCTCAAAGCTCTTACAACTCCTGTTTTGTCAAATTTTCTTTTGTATTTTTTTAACGCTCTGTCGATAGCCTCGCCATCTTTTACTGGGATAATTAACATAATTTACATCTCATTTTGGACTGCAAAAGTAAGATTTTATTTCGGATTGACAAATTTTTTATTTACATTTAAAGATATTTATTTTCAATGCAGCAAAAAAATTATAAAGTCATCAATGCCTCAGCAGGCTCGGGAAAAACCTATGCTTTGGTTCAGAATCTGCTGGCAATCTGCCTTAAACACCCATCCCAGCCCGACAAAATTGGTAATATCCTCGCGCTGACTTTTACCAATAAAGCCGCAAATGAAATGAAACACCGGATTATCGATTGGCTGAAGGCTTTTTCGCAGCAAGGGTATGAAAACAACCAGGACTTAATCAATATTCAGCAGAAACTCAAAACTGAAGGATATCGGTTAACATTACAGGACATTCATTTCCGCGCAAAAAAAATCCTCGATTATGTACTGCACCACTATTCTACTTTAAATATCGGTACAATCGACAAGTTTAATTCGCGGCTGGTAAGGAGTTTTTCCTACGAATTAGGACTTGCGCACAACTTCAATCTCGAGATCAACGCTGAGCCTTTTCTGATCGAAGCTGTTGAAAAAATGCTGGAAGACATTGGCGCCGACAATGAAGTTTCCGAAGCCTTCATGGATTATGTAAACTATACTTTAGATAACAACGAAAGAATTAACCTCAATAAAACGCTTTACCAATCAGCAAAAGAATATGTTCAGGATAAACACTATTTCCGACTTGGGGAAAACAAGGACTTCGATTGGACTTCCTATGAAAAATCAAAGAAAAATCTTAGGGATGAGATCAAAAACCTGAGAGCTGAATCCATCCAAATAAACGATGAAGTTACCCAACTTTTAAAGGAAAAGAATCTGGAAATTGCTGATTTTGCAGGCGGAAACAGCAACAGTATTGCAAAATTCTTTAATGAAGCGCAAAGATTCTTTCATAAAGAAAGACCAGATTTTCCAATTCCTACAAATGAGGATGGTGCACTGACTAAATTTCTTGCCGGCGCATCTGGTTCCGGAAAAAACCGGCAAGGAGAAATTTTAGAAATCATTGATTACTTAATTATTCAGCGGCAAAAGCTTTTTCATAATTATATTCTCACAAAGAAAAAAGAAAAAATACTGCAGGCTATTCTTCCGTTGAAGGTCAACAAAGAAATTCAGGATAAACTGGCAGAAATTGAAGAAAAAAACGACGTTGTTCTGCTTTCGAAATTCAATATTCTTATCCATGAAAATCTTCGCGAAGAGCCTTCATCATTTATTTATGAAAAAGTAGGAACCAAATTCAGTCACTATTTCTTTGATGAATTTCAGGATACGTCTTTTCTGCAGTGGCAAAATTTTATCCCGTTACGGGATCACGCAACTTCTTCGCAGGACATGAGTTTTACTTTGGTAGGCGATCCCAAACAGAGCATTTACCGCTTTCGTGGAGGAGATTCTCAACTCATGCTCGACATTATCAACAAAAAAGAAAAATCATTGGTGTATGCTGAATTAGAAAATCTGGAAAACAACTGGCGGAGTGCCCAAAACATTGTGGATTTCAACAACCAGCTCTATCTGTATCTTTCCGGAACTACTCAGGCTGAACACTGCGAAATCTTTGGCAACGGTTCTCAGCAGGCTGCAAAGTCTAAGCTGAAAGGTAATGTGCGGATTAATCTGATCGAAAATGCGACAAAGAAAGTTTTTTACGAAGAAGTCGCCGAAAAAATGCAGGCAGATATTCAAACATGCGTGGATAAAGGCTTCAAGCTTTCGGATATTACGGTTCTTTGCCGCGGAAATTTTGATATTTTCAGCTTTTCGCAACTTCTTGGTAACTCCAAAATTACGTATCAGGGAAAAGAAGATTATATAAAAACCATTTCGGAATCGGGATTAACGCTTAATTTATCATCAACTTTACTTGCGTTGACAGAATTCCTCCGTTGGGAACAAAATCCCAAAAATTTTCAGTTTCCGGTTAAAATGCTCTATTATTTAATGGTGCTGGGGAGAATTGAGGTGAAGGACTTCAGCGCCGAAATGATGGCTATGCTTGCCTACAGCAATAAAACCGAGATGCAGGAATTTGTTGCTGCAAAATATGGTTTGCAGCTAAGCAGCAAAGGTCTTCTTCAGCTTAATCTTTACAATTTTATTGAACATTTTCTACAGGAATTTTCAGTTCAGAATAAAGAAACCGATTTTCTTTTCAATTATCTTGAGATGCTGTTTGCGTATTCTCAGAACTCAGCAGCAACGCTGAAAGAATTCATTAAATTCTGGGATGAGGAAGCAAATGCAACTACCATTCAAGCCTCCGATAATCTGGATGCCGTAAAACTTATGACCATTCATAAAGCCAAAGGTTTGGAGTTTCCCGTGGTTTTTCTGCCTATGAGAAATGAACACAAAGACGGAAAATTCAGCAACTGGCTCAATATTGAGGAAGAAAATGGACTATCATCCGTAAATATTGACCCGTTTGGAAAAGAACTGGAGGCTTATGACGAAGACATGGCAAAATTTAATCAGGAAAACGCTTATCAAAACAAGATTGACCGTTATTGCCTGCAATATGTAGCTACCACCAGAGCAGTGGAACAGATTTTCTTTTATATAGAAAAGCCCAATAAATCGAGTAACAATCTCGAGATCTACGACTTCCTGGAACCGAAAATTCCGAGAGATGAAAATGGAGAAGCCCTATCTTCTTTTGACCTTTATGAAACTTCTGATGAAAACACACTGAGAAAAAACAAAGAGAAAGGTAAAGGATTACAGACTAAACCGATTCGGTTTAAAAGCGATGAGAAGAAAAATCCAGAAGCTGTGAAAATAGCAACGCCATCCAAAAACTATCAGAACAGGATTGAAAAAGTGCGCACGGGAATCTTCACGCACGAAATTTTATCCAAAATCAACTCCGAAAAAGATGTCATAAAAACATTGGAAGCCTATCTGCTGGAAGGAACTATCACATTAGAAGAGAAGGCAGAAATTGCAGAGAGAATTCTGCATATTCTGAAAGACAATAAATACTCTGATTATTTCGCCGAAAATCAACTTGTGATCAATGAAAAAGACATCATGATTTTTGAAAACGGCGAATCGAAAATCTACCGACCAGACCGAATGATCAATACAGGCACCGGCTATATCATCATCGATTTCAAAACCGGTGATGAACGGGAAAAGCATCAGGAACAAATTGCTGAATACCGTTCAGTACTTGAAAAACTCGGCAAAAAAGTTCTAAGAACTGAAATTATTTATGTATAATAAAAATCCTGTCTCAGAAACCGAGACAGGATTTTTATTTAAGCATTAAATTTATTTCTTTACCGCAGTTACAACCTGTGCTTCCTGTTTTGTGATATTATCAAATATCTGGGTAAATGCCGGATAATATTCTTTCGGGAAAACCGAATCATCAATCTGCGTTGTTGTTTCTACGGTTAATTTATTTCCGTTTTGGGTTACAAGATAAGTGTACTGAAGGGCATTATCTTCTGTGCGGAATTTCTTCGATTTCGGTAGGTTTTCGAAAGCGTAACCTTCAGGAAGTGTTATCGTTACTTTCTTCACCCTATCGTTAGGCGAATAAAACTCCAGCGGTGCTTTTCTCTCCGTGTCCTGTTTAAATTCATGATTTTGCGCATAAAGGAAAAGCAGAGGATTGAAAACCAGCTTGCTGCCAATCGCGTCTACGAATGTATCAGCAGAGAAATTGAACACGGTCTCGAAATCATTGTTCTCAAGTAAACTGTGCTTCATATTTGAAAGTGCAAACTTGTATTCATCTTTATAAGACTGGGCAAATTTTTCTTTATCATCAACATATCTCTCATTAACAACCATTGCGTAAAGTTTGGTATCCCGGTCTGCAAAACGTCCTTCGATAGTCCCATCAGGATTCAGATTTGCGTCAACGGTCAGTAAAGTTTTACTTACGTCCGGGTAAAAGATATCGATTTGTTTTACCTCTTTCTTCCCCATAATCAATCCGTAATAATTAAGGGCTTTGGGCGCAATCATGTTGATCTCGCTGTGTTTGTAAGCGCCGTCGAGCAGATAGATCTTGTTATTGTCAACGAAAGAAGAAATCACATAATTTAACTGGGTGATAGATGGATTATAGGAAAGCAGGAATCCTCGGTTTACAGTTGACAAAACCACAGGATCGGCATTAATTCCCACACTTCTCAGCAGCATGGTAAGCAGCAGATTGATCTCTGCAGTGTTCCCCACTTTAGTCGACACCAGATTTCTCACGCCTTTATCAGTAAACACTTCATCTTCGTTGTTCCAGGTGTAGTTTTTCTGAACGAATTTCAGCACAGCATCCGCTTTTTGAAGCGTAGGTAAATCCATAATTTCAGCAGGCAGTAAATTTTTCACGACCCCTTCCCTATTAAGCTGCAAACCAAAATCCTCATGCTGGTAAAGACGCTGGCGAATATCTTCCCAAGTTGTGGCGTAGGATTTATATACATTATTGATGAGGGTAGAATTGAGTTCTGCCTTAATACCCGTCTTGTAATTATTATTGTTCATTACATACTTTTCTTCTTTGTAAGCAGGCACATTCTCATAAGCAAAACGGTAGGTCTGGTACTCATTGCCATACAGTTGTTTCTCTTCCATAACCCTGTGAGTTGGAGATAAAGAACCTTTATAATTGATGGAATATCCTAAAGGTTTAGGCGTATCGAACACGTATTCAATATACCTTACAGGGATTTCTTCTTCAATCAGCACACGTGGTGTAGAACTGAGAAACGGTGTGAGAACGGTGTACGAATATTCTACCACCGATCCGTTCTTTACATTGGCAAATGCAAATTTGGTGATATTGTAGTTTTTATCTTCTTTGGACTTGAATTTTTCGTCTTTCGAGATTTTTGTAGCTACCATTTTCCCATTCTCAAAATTATAAGTATTGGCTTTCAGGTTGCTTAATGTCTCGCGGGAACCTCTGTTATCATCATAGACCGCAATTTCCTGGTTTAGATAATCGGCGGCATTATCTTTATTATAAATCTTTACCCGGCTTACTATATTTTTATAGAGGCTGCCGTCATAATCGATTCTGAAGTGGTATGACCGGTAAAGAATTTCTGCCGGAACGTCTCCGAATTTTGCGGATTTTTCACTTTTTAAATCTTCCTCCGAAAGTTTCGGCGTATCAAGGAATTTGTGCTGCGAAAAGATCAGACCTGATAAGCTCGCGGCGAGAACCAATAAAATTTTCTTCATTATAATTTAGATATTAGGACTTTTGTATTGTCATTGCTGGCGGTTTTTTTGCGGAACGCCATGTAATCCTTGAATTTCTCTTTCGGATACAATCCTTTATTAATTGTTAAAACACGGTGAACAACCAGTTTATCATCTTTCACCTTAAAATTGATAGAATAGGTGCCGAATTCAGTGGTGAGTGTAGAAGACTGTGGAACTTCGGCAATCCTGTATCCCGCCGGTAAATTGTACTCGATCTCATAATCATCCTGAAATGGGAAGGAGGTCTCGAAAGGATGCATTCTTTCTTCATCAGCCGAAAACGTGACCGATTGGTAATAAGGCATTACAGGGAAAAACAGATCTGTCCCCAGTTTTTTTGAAAATCCGTTTGCGCTTAGTTTCAAATCGTAAACAATTCTAGCCTGATCTCTGTCATTGGTGAGATTTTCCACATTAATCTTATCGATCTTAAGATTATAATGTCGGTTTTTCATGGCTTCCTGAAGTTCATCATTTTTAAGACTGAAAAGCCTGAGGTTAGAATCATATTGTCCTCCCGAAAAAACAAAACTAGCGTCGGAAGCGATACTCCCGTCCTCCTGCAGTTGGATTTTTGCTAAAATCTTTTCTTTACTCTGTTCTGGTTTATACACTGGTGTGTTGACGATTTCGATTCCGTTTTCCTTTACTGCCAGAACATTCCGGTTATGGGAATTGTAGAAAAGATGATTGAAAGCGACTTTCTGCGAAGTATTCTCGAGCCAGATCGGCTCTTTTTCTGTTGGAATCATCAGAATCGCATGATTGCCCGAAAACTTCGGAAAATCCTTGTCAAAACTGATTACAGAATCATCTGCATAGATAATTGCATAATAAGAAGGAATTCCCGCTGCAGTGAGCAAAGTCCGCATATAATTGGTAAGTGCCTTACAGTCGCCATACCCTTTTTTGCTTACATCTGCCGCATGCATCGGCTGCCAGCCACCAATACCTATCGAAATAAATATATACCGCGTTTTATCCTGCATGTACTGATAAAGTTTCTTAACCTTCTCTGAAGTTGTACCCGATAAATTGAGTTTAGCAACTTCGGCCATAATCTCCGGAGTTACTTCGGAAACTGGTGACATGAGTTGGTGGTAATACCATTTGCCGAAAGTGTCCCAACTGGTCATATCGCCCTGTCTGCCTGCCAGGGAAAACTTCTCCGGTGAAAATTCTACCGTAGGAATCAGGTAATCCAGACTTGGCGCAAGCGGCTCATGTTTAAGAGCCGGTATGTTTTCGTAAGAATACTTCCAGATTCCCCCTTCATCTGTATAATTAACTTTTGCAATGGGCTTATCGCTGATTTTGGTGCGGATTTTAATCCCCGATTTATTCAAAAGGGAAAATGAGCTTTTCTGTACCGCGAGCTGGTAAGTCCAAACCGGAGTAAAGTTGAGAAAGGCAGTATCCGAGGTATTCACCTCATATGAAGTTCTAACCGTGTACGGATATTTCGTAGAAACCGGTCTGAGCACTAAAATCCTGTCATCTACATAAAGACCCGCACTCGGGTTGTGGGTATAATCCGAGAAATCCTTCTTGCTGAATGTCTTGAAGATTTTACCTGCTGAATCATAAAGTTCAACCTTGATATTGCTGACTTTTGTGGTAGGATTATACGGGATCGTCACAACTCCAAACTCATCGCCGGAACTGTTCAGAACTGTAATGGCAACATTATTCTTTATTTCCATTTCATTCACCGCCTTCAGAATATGATCTTCAGAACTTTCGCGAATGATTGCCTTAGAATTTTTTAATAGATTTTCAGGAACAGATGTTATGCTGTAATCCTGTGCAATAAATGACACAGACACCACTGCAAAACACAGAAGGTAGAATTTTCTCATCAAATACTTTCTTGATTAATTGATTAATTAGTCGGATCTGGCACGAAAACCCTTTGTTTAAGCTCCTGGTCAAAAAGATACATCGCTGAAGGGTTGTCGCATACCATTTTTATTTTGGTAACCAATTGTGAGGCATTGGCTTCTTCTTCAACCTGCTCGTTCACAAACCACTGCAGAAAGGAAACGGTAGCAAAATCTCCTTCATCGTTGGCATTTTTAAGGATATTAAATATACTTTTGGTTACAATTTTTTCGTGCTCGAGTGCTTTTTCGAAAATTTCTCTCGCATCTGTAAATTCATGTGGAGGTTTTGGGATCTCGCCCATCACAATTTCTGCTCCTACATCGTTCATATAATCAAACATTTTGTCTGCGTGCATCAGTTCTTCTTTGCTCTGAACCCGGAAATAATTTGCAATCCCATCTAAATCCTTCGCCGAAAACCATGCAGACATTGATAAATAATACTGTGCAGCATACTGTTCCTTAGCGATTTGGTCGTTGATCAACGATCCAATTTTTGTACTTATCATAATAACTCTCGTTTTACCAAATATAAATAATTAACTTAAGGTGCACAAAAAAAGCGGAAAAATTTATTTTTTCCGCTTCCCTAAAAAATTTAAAATTATGAACTAGCTTTTGGCAGGCATTCTTTTCATTTGTTTCTCCTGCATTTTACTTCTTTTCTCCTGCATATTTTGCTGTTTTTTCGCCTCCCATTTTTTATACTGTTCAGGTGTCAAGATCTGTCTCATTTCAGCATTCCATTGTTCTCTTTTGGCTTTCATCGCTTCCATTTTGGCTTTTCTTTCGGCCTGCATTTGTGGAGCATTCTGTTTTCTTTCAGCTATTTTTTTATCCTGCAGAGCTTTGATCTGAGCAACCTGTGCGCTCGTAAGATTAAGTTCTGTCTGCATCATTTTGAGTTTCTCCTGTCTTTTCTGCTCCATCTGAGCGGGATCTTTTTTATGCATCATTGGTTTTTGCTGCGCCATTGCGAAAGTTCCGATTACTGCGAAAGCCGCACTTAAAACAATTTTTTTCATATCAATACTATTTGTTTGTTATTTGAAGGTTTGATGACAAAAAATAAAACAAGTTAAACGGTGGAATCACAATTTTTTGTTAAAGCACAAAATCCTATATCGTAGTAATAATATTACCGATTCTAATAATATTACACCTACATTTAAAATCAAAAAAGAGAGAACAAATAATTGCTCTCTCTTAGTCTTATAAAGTTCATTCTATTTTCCTAACTTTCCTTTATTATTCATATTTCCTTTAACATGTAAATGGGAGCCGTCATTCAGTTTTTTTCTTCTCTGATATTCGTTCATCGATTTGGTATTTACACCATTATTTCTTTTTTTAGACTGAATGGTATTATACTTTTTAACCTGATTGCTTTTGTAGTTATTTTTATTTCTGTTATAAACTGCAACAGGGTTCTTGCCTTTGTAATATTTGTTTTTGAATTTTTCATATTTACTTGGACCCATAATTCTTTCTATAGAAGCATAACGGTCAGTTCTCCATTGATCGGGATTGTGGCCATATATACGGTTCCAGGAATCATAATCAGAGTACTGATTATTAAGCGCAAATAAATCTGATTTCTGCTGAGGACTAAGAAGTAAATTCGCTGCTACCGTCTGCCAGTTCACATCGGTAATACTTCTTCTGTAGTCATTGTAATAATCTGACTGTGAATAACCAAGGCTGAAAATTCCTAAAGTCAGTATTGTGATTAACTTTTTCATTTTAGTAATATTTAAAGTTTTTATGTGAAGGTAATCTCCATAACTGTGCCAAAATTTAAATAAGAAGAGCAGCCTCTACTGAAACTGCTCTTCTATCACTACTAACACTAAAAACTAAAATTATCGAGAGGTTAATCTCTGTCCCGGGATACGGGTTGTACTTCCCGGTGTTGCTGCCGGAGTCTGATTTCTCAAGCCTCCTGAATTACTTTCTATCTTTTTCTGAGGGGTTGCATCACGCGATCCAGAGTTATCCCTGAAACCGCTGTTATTCTGTATATTCTCAGCCTGCGGGCGGATTTCGCTATTTCTTGTTCCACTTGAAGCGCGGGGCGCGTTCCTTACCGGTACCTCATTTCCGTTTCGGAAACCGTTATCGCGGGTATTATTATTTACACCTCCATCATTTCTAAAACCACTTGATTTTGGAGTATTATTCCAGTTCCCATTTCCTGTACGCGGTGAATTTTGGAATCCAATATTATTTCGCGGATTTGACTGGTGATAAGTCACACGGTTTACCCGATAGCGGTTCACATTAATATTCTTATACCTTGGGACTACATATACGTTGGTTACATAATGCTGTCTTCTGTAATTCTGCCAGTAATTTACAGGATGGTAACCATTGTAATAATTATTCTGATAAATGACAAAAACACGTGGGCCTAAAATTCTTTCTAAAGCGTAGAATCTGTCATAATACCATCTGTCTGGATTATATCGGTAATACGAATTCCACGAAGCGTACGACGGAAATTGGTCATTAAGCATCATAATCTGCTCAATCTGCCATGGCGAAAGCCGGTACATGGAAAAAAACCTGCCCCAGTTTACATCATAAATGCTTCTGTGGTAATCATTATAATAACTTTGGTATAAATCATTACGGTAATAGTCTGAAGGATATTCGTAATAATAATCATCCGGAAAATAAAACTCATCATCGTAATCATTATAATAATATCCATTATTGTGGTTTGGATAAGAGTCCGGGAAATTCTGTGCGGAGATCAATGCTGCGAAGAACACCGAAAGTCCAAGAAGTAATTTTTTCATTTCTATTAAACTTATTTTGGTCGTTAATACCAATCATTAGAAAAACGTGCCAAATTCAACGGTTGAAATCTGTGTTATCGCCTTTAAATAAAGGATTTACAGACCTCTCACATTACTTTGATTCAAATAAAAAAAAGAAGTTAAAGCAAAAGCAATAACTTCTTATTTTAAATTTGTAAACACCTGATTTTCAATAGTTAAAAAATCGAATCCATACTTTCTGTAAACTTCAAAAAATTTAAAACTATTCACATTTAACCGCGGTTAGAATCAGCAACCCATCCGGCAATCTTTGAATTAAAGCCTTTCTTTTCCAACAGGCTTTCTAAAGTAAGATGCATACGGTATCTCCAGTAATGCGGAAATACAGCAGGATTATTAATTCTTTCGTCATCCATATTCGGATTGGATAAATCATTATCCGTTGCCAGAAATTCCTGAATCGGGAAAATAGCAAGCATCGCATCGTTATAAAGATGCTGTTTCATAATGATTTCCGCAAGTTGCGGTTCCAGATTCCACGGTGCTGTTCCCGACTGGCCGAGCTGCTGGTTAAAATACTGCTGAGTTAAATTGCGGTCTTCGTGCCACCACTGGCGCAGTGTAGAACTGTCGTGGGAACTCGCAGTAACTACATTTAGATATGCTGCATTTTTAGGATTGTACCACGGAATATCATCGGAAGGCATGCGCTGAACTTTCAATGCGGTAATTGCCAACCGGTCCATTACCTGAGGAACAGATTCCGGAACAAGACCTAAATCTTCACCACAAATTAACATCTCTGTTGCGTTAAGTATCACAGGAAGTTTTTCCATTGCCATTTCGTACCAAAGCCCATCCTGTCTCTTAAAGAAGTAATCTACATACAAATCGTAAACAGCATGCTGCTCCCATTGCGGAAGATTATGGAAAGACGCCGTTTTATCAATATTAAATCTCGGGTGGTAAACCACTTCTCCATCAGCAGTTTCTTCAGGAAGGAAAAGAACATTCGCACAAAGCGAGATTAATTTTTCTTCCGCCCACGGATGAGGGTTCGTTTTAAAATAATCGGTTAATTTTCTCTGGGTATCGAATTCTTCTTTGAAGGAATAAGTTCCGTCGAAATGGTTATTCATAAAGTGGTTATGAATCGAGTCGCGTTCGTCCCCAAATTCATTCCACAGAATCTGATCGTTGATAAAAGGTTTACAATACCGGTCATAATAAAAAGGAAGATGTCTTGCGGCAAACTCCTCCATTCTTACTGGAACTGCAGGATAGAAATAACCCAGAATACCCTGCGTGGCACTCATTGGCATCCGCCAGATTCTGAAAAACCCAAGAATATGATCGATCCGCATCGCATCGAAATATTGCTCCAGAGCTTTGAAACGGTTTTTCCACCAGCGGTAACCGTCCTCTTTCATCGCTTCCCAGTTATAAGTCGGGAATTCCCAGTTCTGTCCTAAATCGGTGAACTGATCAGGCGGTGCACCCGCTTGAAAATCCATTCCAAATAACTCGGGTTCTGTCCAGGCTTCTACAGAGTATCTGTAAATTCCGATCGGCAAATCGCCTTTTACCGAAATCCCCAAGGAATGCACATAATTTATCGCATCATTTAGCTGCAAGTGCAGCTGGTACTGAACCCAGGCATGAAGCATGGACTTCGCATAATCTTTACTTTTGGCACTGAAAAACGGAGCAATTTTCCCCGCAATATATTTTTTGTGGGTTTTCCACAGGTTAAAGTTTGGCGTATTGTATTTGTCGCGCTGTACACAGAATGCGGCATACGGCACAAGCCATTCCTCATTTTCCTTGATAAATTTCTTAAAATTTCTGTCCTTTAGAATCTCTGATTGATGGAGTTCGAAAACTGCGTTTACAAATTTCCACTTCCCTGAAATCATCTTTTCATAATCGATGAGATTTAAAGAGTTTAACTGCTTCTTCTCTTCCTGATATTCGGCAACGAATTCATCCGGTAACGCAAATTCCATTTTTTCAATAGAAAGATACTGCGGATGAAGCGCATATACCGAAATTGCAGCGTAGGGATAAGAATCTGTCCAGGAATAATTTGCCGTCGTATCATTAATCGGCAGGATCTGGAGGATAGAAAGATTTGCTTCTTTTGCCCAATCGGCAAGATTTTTTAAATCAGCAAACTCCCCAACACCGAAACCGTTTTCAGTTCTCATCGCAAAAACAGGAACAGCTACTCCGGCAGCATGATACATTTCGAAAGACTTAAATCGGAAATAATGATCCGCTTTGATCTGCAAAATATTCTTTTCCTGATTTGGGAGTGCCCATCTGTTGTCGCCGTATTCTATATCAAAAACTTCACCTGTATTTCTCTCGCGGAGACCATATTTATACTGAATCACAAGATCCTCAGAAATTTCTACAGCCGCTTCCCAAATACCGAAATCGGTCTGCGCCATATTTACCGCATAATCCTTGTTCCAATTGCCCAGCGAATCATTACTCCCCATGATCACCAGCTGCCAGTTTGCCTGGTAAATTGGTGCTTCTATTCGGAACAGATGGGTATGTCTCTTTAAAACCGAAGTTTTTTCCGGTCTAAACCCACTTAATTTATTTTTGAGGATTTTATTATTGAGATAATTTTCAGGGAAGTTTTTCGAATTCCAGGAATCATAGATTATGAATTCATCATAATTATGGGGAAAATTCAACTCATGCAGAGAGAATTCTTCATCCAAAACCTCTTGTGTCTCGTTGACAAGACGGTATTTATAGATTATATTTTTTGAAAAATAATCCACTTCAGCTGTCCAGTTTCCATTATCAGTATAATACAGCGGATAGATTTTATCTTCTGCTGCTTCTTCGATGATTAAAACCTGAAGATTCTCGCCCAATTTGGTGCGGAAATTAATATTAAAGAAAAGCTTCATAACAGTTTGCAATTTGCTATGCAATTTATGAAATTTGCCGCTTTTTCAGGTGCTGAACTGCGAATTAATTTAATCAGCTTAACTACTGAAAAACAATTACTTACAAAGACAATACACAAAGACACAAAAAAACCTTTCCGGCAGTCTGCCAAAAAGGTTGAGTTATGATTTATTATCTCTTAACTGAGAGAATAAGTAGTACCTTCTCTTCCGTCTTTAAGTTCAATTCCTTCAGCCAAAAGCCGGTCACGGATTTGATCAGAAAGATCGAAATTTTTTGATTTTCTCGCCTGATTACGAAGTTCAATTAAAACCTGCAGCGTCTGGTCGAGTTTTTCATTGTTATTTTCCTCAATATTCTGCAATCCCAGAACTTCGTATACAAAGCCGCTCATGATATGCTGAAGCTCTTTTAACTCAGCCTCAGTAACAGTTTCTTTCCCGTCTTTCAGTTTGAAGATAAAATTTACAGCTTCAAACAGGTGCGAAATCAGGATCGGTGAGTTGAAGTCATCAGTCAAAGCCGTATAACATTTCTCTTTCCACGCTGAGATATCGAAAGTGGAAGAATCTGAAGTTAAAAATCCAAAACCTGACAGCAATTTCATCGCTTCCATTAAACGCTGAAAACCTTTCTCACTCGCGACCATCGCTTCATTCGAAATATCAAGTACACTTCGGTAATGTGCCTGTAAAAAGTTGAAACGCACGATCGCAGGATGAAACGGTTTTTCGAAAAAATCATTATTTCCTGCAACCAGTTCCATCGGAAGAATATAATTTCCAGTCGATTTGCTCATTCGCTGCCCGTTCATGGTAAGCATATTGGCATGTAACCAATAATTTACAGGCTCGGTTCCGTTGCAGGCTTTACCTTGAGCGACTTCACATTCATGATGAGGGAATTTAAGATCCATTCCTCCCCCGTGAATGTCGAACTTTTCTCCTAAATATTTCGTTGACATTGCTGTACACTCCAGATGCCATCCGGGAAAACCCTCGCCCCAAGGTGAGTTCCATCGCATGATGTGTGCAGGAGAAGCTGCCTTCCAAAGAGCAAAATCCTGGGGATTTTTCTTTTCGTTCTGCCCGTCCAGATCCCGCGTATTGGCAAAAAGCTCTTCAATATTTCTTCGTGAAAGCTCACCGTAATTCAGGCCACGGCTGTTGTATTCCAAAACATCAAAATAAACTGAACCGTTGCTTTCGTAAGCGAAGCCTTTTTCAATCAGTTTTTGCGTCAATTCAATCTGTTCCAAAATATGTCCTGTTGCTGTAGGTTCAATTGTTGGCGGAAGCAGGTTGAAGGTATCTAAAACTTTATGAAAATCTACAGTATATTTCTGAACGATTTCCATAGGCTCTAACTTTTCGAGACGCGACTGTTTCACAAAGCGGTCGTTATCTACATCGCCATCGTCGGTTAAATGTCCTGCATCGGTAATATTCCGTACATACCGAACTTTATAACCCAGATGAACAAGTGAGCGGTAAATAAAATCGAAAGACATAAAGGTACGCACATTTCCGAGGTGAACATTGCTGTAAACCGTAGGCCCGCAGACATACATCCCGACATTGTTCTCGTGGATCGGTCTGAAGATTTCCTTTTCGCCGGAAAGCGAGTTGTATATTTTAAGTTCCATTTTTAAAATTGTGGTTTAAAAGAGTAATATTACAATACGTTAATCAAACTTTGCATGACTGCCTACATAATGAAGGAACTCCTGTCTTGTAATCGGATTGGTTCTGAAAATTCCGCTGAGTTCTGCTGTGATTGTAGAGCTGGCAGTATCCTTAATCCCGCGACAATTCACACAAAGGTGTTTCGCATCGATGATACAGGCAACGTCTTTTGTTCCGAGCGCTTCTTTCAGGGCATCCACAATCTGCATGGTTAATCTTTCCTGAACCTGCGGACGTTTGGAATAATAATCTACAATCCTGTTAATTTTAGAAAGACCAATTACTTCACCGTTTGAAATATAGGCAACATGCGCTTTTCCGATAATGGGCAAAAAATGGTGTTCGCAAAATGAATATACCGTAATATCTTTCTCCACCAACATCTGTCGGTATTTGTACTTATTAGAGAAGGTTGAAATACCCGGTTTGTTTTCCGGAAGAAGCCCGCCGAAAATCTCATTTACATACATTTTGGCTACGCGCTTAGGAGAATCTTTCAGAGAATCATCTGTCATATCCATCCCTAAAGTCTCCATAATCTGATGAAAATGGTGCTTGATGATTTCAATTTTTTCCTCGGGGGATTTTTCGAACGCATCTGTCCGCAAGGGAGTATGATCTTTTCCGGTAAACAGGTCGTCGTCGTTATCTATATCCTGATTCATATCTTTTAATGAAAACACAAAATTAGGGATTTAATTTTTGATTTTGGAGTTAGTTTAAAATGTATTATCACACCTTAGATGCTAAAACGCAAACGGTAAATAAAAAACTCAGAATAAATATTCTGAGTTTTATAATTTAGAAACCGCCGCCGCTTCCTGCAAAAGTAAATGTCGCCGTTAAACCGGCTCTTACCGTGGACAGCGGGAAGGCTGTAGAAATCTTGTATCTCGTCAGCAGCTGATCGTAGAATAATCTGATGTTGAAATTCTGCGACATGTTGTAATCAGCCGAAAGTTTGATGCTCATCATCCGTTGACCACCTGTTACCTGAGAATCGTTCTGAAGAATATTGGTAATTCTGGTCTGGCTGTCTCTTAAAGAAAAATCTCCGCGGATATTCAGATCACTTTTCAGCGTTCTTTCTTTTCCTTTGAAGTTCATTTTCAGTTTCAAATCTTTCATAATGTAACCGAAACCGAGGATATATTCATTTCCTGCATCTTCAGTCAGCGTATGATTCACCAAGCCGAGCATAAACATTCTGTCGCGGTTGTACTGCGCACGGAACTGCATATTGTTTCTCATCGTTACATCGGCGCCGATAAGCGGTGCAAAAGCTTCTACATAACCGACTTGCGAGAAGGTATACGGGTTGAATTCGTTCCCAAAAGTATCTGTTTGCGGTGCAGTTGGGTTATTCTGGAAATTATAATAATCAACACTAGACTGTATTCCGGTCGCCGTGTAGGTTGAAGTATACCCGTGAAGAATATCGAATTTAGAAAACTGGCTGTTTACAAACGGAATGTTCTTTAGCCCTGAATAAGTCACACGCCAGTTCGGAAGCGGGAAACCGGATTTTTTCGGATCGGTAAGTTCGCCGTTTACTGATCTTCCTTCTACTGCTGCCTGGAAAGCAGGAATCAGGATATAAGCATCTCCCAAACCTTTACCGCTGGCAAAATCAACTGGATTATAAACCCCGCCGGACTGCTGATAAATCTGTCTTGCGTTTTCGTACATGGTATCATAAATACTTTTCCCGTCAACAAACGCAGTGTTAAAAGTCCACGCTGTTCTGGAATACGAAATCATATCTGTTCCGAATGAAAACTGGAATCCGTTTGCTGCATTGGAGTCTGCATCAACATTATAACCGCCCTGAATGAAATTGCTGTTGTAATTCTTAAGAAAATTCACATCGATCCGGAAATCATTAACCGGCATAATCTGAACATTGGCAAGGAAATTCTGGTTCTTCATCTGCGTATAAGGATCATTCATATACGGAGAGTCCGAAAGCCAGCCGTTTTCAATTGCCGTTCTGCGGATGTCTGCCTGAGAACCAAGAAGGAAACCATAAGTCGGGCCGCCTAAAGTCTGTCCGTAACCGTACCAGTTCGGCGCAGAAAGCAAGCCCGGAAGAACAGTTCCATTATTCTCGTTATAAGAAATATCGAGCTGCTTGATCGAGGTTAAAGCATAAGCAATACTCTGAACCGGATTCAGCTTGTTCTTGAATTTATAAGATTTAAAGTTCCGTTTTGCGTTTTTCTTCTGCCAGGCCAGATTGTAAACATTATTCAGGGAATCGATTTCCTGTCTGCGTTTCTGCATCTTGGTATTGATGTTCTGGAAATATTTGAATTTGCTGAAGAACTTGGGAACATCAACACTTGAAGTGGCAACAATATTATTGGTGTTCTGCCCGATGCTTCCGAGACTTTCAGCAACATTGGTTTCAGGGTTTACAAAATTAGTCATCACCGTACTTCGTGCATTCCAGTTATAGGTGAATCCATATCCTACTTCAGCATTGATGAAATCCAGATAAGGCAGATATTCGAACGGGAAACGGTAATTCAACTGAACACGGTGGTTGTACAGTACCGGTCTTCCGGCACGGAACGGATCCGCGAAGATCGACTTAGTGTTCATGTCATTCACACTCAAATTGTCATTAAGTGTACGCATCGCGGAATTGATTTCGAGTTTTAAAGATTTAGTAAAATTAAATCCTAAACCGTATTGCCAGCCGAAATAGAAGTTTCTGTTTCGTATCACATCAAAATCCTGACCTGTATTTCCGTTAAGAATCGCCTCAATATTGCGGAATTCGAGTTCATTATAATTTCTGTCGATCTCTGTTCTGAAAGATAATCTTGTCGGAACTGGGTTGAAGTTGACTTCTTTGATGAACCTTAAATATTTATAAGATTTCGCGGTATCGCTAACCAGTTTATTAAATGGTCTTAAAACCCAAGGTTTGAAG
This sequence comes from Chryseobacterium sp. HSC-36S06, assembly GCF_024171485.1. GTDB lineage: Bacteria > Bacteroidota > Bacteroidia > Flavobacteriales > Weeksellaceae > Kaistella. Next base: position 751,811 of record NZ_JALJZX010000001.1, on the reverse strand, counting down.
TTGTAATTATAATCTACATAGCCCCGTAAATACTGGCGGTAGTTTTTCTTGGTATAAACATCGCGGTAATAATCATCGTTGTAAACTGTAGTTAAAGAAAGGTTTTCTACATCATAAAACTTCGGTTTTTTGTTCGGATTCATTCTTTCCTTACGCATGTTTATCACACCGATGCTTCTCTGCTGGGTATAAGTTCTTGCAACTTTTTTCAGCTGATCTCTGTTCGGAGCTTCCTCAAAAGTCACATCATTATCCAACGGGTTGTATTTAGGATCCTCTATCGTTTGCGTGTATGAATAGTTCACCGGAATCTTCATTCCTGCTTTTTCAGGAAGGAATTTATCAACATTCACGGTTGTATTTACATTAAATGCTGAAAGGGTTGATTGCGCTCTTTCCGAAGGTTTTTCGGTAATTCCACCAAATCCGATGGTTGAGTAGGAAGCATTCGCATTCACTAAAGCAAAATCACCAAGATTGAAGTTCACACTTGCATTTCCGGCATAACCGCCTTTGTTTTCGATTTCAGAAAGACGGATTTCATTTACCCAAAGTACCAGGTCTTTCGAGTTCACTTCATCTTTATTTCTGACACCGAGCATAATGGTGGTTACATTACCTAAACTTGGACGCCCTTTGATGAAGATTTTTTTGTTCGGATCAATGGTGGAATATTCCATATCTTCGGTTCTGTCATCAATCAGAATCTGTGAATTTCCGTCACGTCTCAATTTAGCATCCACAAAATTCTGAATCAGAAGATCCACTGAATTTTCCGCCGGCCATATTTCCATCGGCGAAGTTGCGTTTTTAGGAGTGTATGTTAAAGAAGTTTCGTATTCGTAATAGTTATCGCTCGCATCGCTACCGAAACGGATGAAGAATTTAGCGTTCGGGTCCAAACCATTGCTCTGTGCGCCAGCTTTTACATCTTCAGCATGTACAAAAAGTTCAAGATTTTTGTAACGTCTCATATCTAAAGCCACATTCTTGAAAACCCCACGAGAAGTCTTAGGCTCAATCGGCGCGGTTTTCATATAAAGCGAAGCTTCGTTCTGTCTTTGTGCACCGGCGTTTCCGCTTAAAACCTGTCTTTCGATTCCCGGAGGAAGTACGTACGGAGGTTTATTCAAGCCGTTTTCTTCCAGGTTTACGCTTCCTACATCCAGATTTTTATTGTCTACAGGATTTATTCCTTCAGTATCCGTGGTGTTGGTTGCGATGTCTTTGGTATATTTTCTCCAGTCGCTTCTTACCAAATCCAAAGTTCCGAAACGGATGGTCGCCGCCTGATCGAATCCTGTCAAAAGCATTCTTGCAAAACGCACATTATTAAGGATTGAAAGATCTTTCACCCCTCCTTCATTCGGTCCCTGATCAAACTGGGAAACCGGTACACGGAAAAGATACCATTTATTGGAGGAAGTCTGCCCGTTCTGGAATTTAACTTCAACTTCTTTTTCATCAACAATAAATTTCTGACCCAACGCAAGGCTCGATTTATCCAGATTGATAGTGTACTGTGTATAATTTTCGCTTTGATCCAGGTTATAATCACGGTTTACATCTTCTGCATCCGGCGTTTGGGTAGCTACTTCCAACGTATTGCTTTGTGAATTTCCTTCAGGATTCCGGAAATATTTATAACGTTCAGTAAGCGAAGATGCCTGTGTTCCCTGGAATTTATCCGACAGGTAAAATAAGAAATCATCAGAAGCCGGATCGGGAGTATTGGATACCGGGTTGATGAAATTGGTCCCGAACTTTGCAGCTTCACCAAAAGCGTCCAAACCGTCATACCCTAAATCCTGCGCTGTTCTCTCTTCATTTTCAGTGGAAAAAGCATAAAGGATCGGGAATTGGTTTGGCTGGCTTCCCCAGTTTGTAGTGGTGGTATTTGCCGGAACATTCGGAGTTGGCAAACCATTTTCGTACTGTAGTTTTCCGTCTTTCAGAACATCTTCCGAAACATTACCCAAGTGAAGCAAAAGCTTAGGATTTGCACCTAAGTTATTTCCGTCAGCATAAGGATCCATCATCCAGAATTCAACATATTCAATATTGGAATTGATAAAATTGGAAACTGAAATCGGTCTCATCAACCCACCCCATCTTTCCTGAGTGCTTTCGCTGTTAGGATTTACGTTATACGGACCTCTTTCGGTTGGGAAATAGCTAATATCAAATGTATTGGTATAAAGCTGTTCGCCGGCTACGAAATCACGCGAATTATACAATTCCTGAGTCTGAACTCTTCTGGAAGCATGATTGGAAACCGCCTGAGCATTGATTCCGTTCGGTGCTTTTCCGCCAATTCCGTAAAAACGCGGATCGATATTATACCAGGTCATCAAACCCCTGCCGTTTCCGTAAGCCAGGTTATCATTCAATATTGAATTCGAGAAATAAGGCTCCGGATTTTTTTCAGGTTTTGAGGCTAAACTCCACATTGCAGGTTCCTTTAAAGAAATTTTCGATGTGGTCTGTTCAAAATCGTCGATATAAGACTGGTCGCCGATTCCTTTGTTCTGTCCCGGAATCAGATAAGCGCCTTCTGCCGCAAAACTCAGATTTGAAGCCGCTTCAGTATTTACAAAAGGTATTTTATCGGTAAGCCTGGTAAGGAAGGGCAATTCATTGTTGTACAGGATATTGAAGCCAGCCATAGTATTATTCACGGCTTCCTGGCCGAAATTCACCTTCTGTGTTAGAGGCGTTTCAGCATAGTTTACAACCGTTCCACCTATGGTTAAATGCTCATTGAATTTTCGCTCCAGATTAAGTCCTAAGAATCGCTTTCTCTGGGTATTGAAGGTCAGTTGGTTTTCAAGGGAAATGTTTATCGCCTGTCCCGACTGCTTCACCGTTTCATTGATGATATTTACAGTTCCCAGCATGTAATCTACGGTGTAATCGATTCCTTCCTGAAGCTGTACGCCGTTTGCCATAACTTTCACCGATCCCTGCGGAACATTAATCGCTCCCAAAGAAATTCCGGTCCCCTGCGAACCTTTGAATCGGCCTTCCAGGGTGTATCCTAAAGCAAGTCGGTTTTCAGAAGCCACGTTCTTGAACTGATCGTACAATTCATTAAACACGAACTTCGGATCGCTGCTTCCTAGCACGCTCTGCAAATAAGCACCAAAAGGTTTTGCTTTAGTGAAAATAATTTTTCCGTTTTCAGGGTCTACCGTAATTCCGGGTACAAAATCGAAAATACCGTCTCCGGTTGTGGTTCCGTTCTCCTGTAAATCGTTATTCATGTTGAGACGGTCCCAATTGAAAAGTTTCAGGAGATTAATATCCTGAACCGGTGTATTCGGCAAATAATTTACTTTCCCGTTCTGGGCATCTCTTAAATAAACATTCAGTAAAAATCCGTCCTGATTAATGTCATTTGAATTCAGCGCATAAATATTCTTCATCATCAAATCCCACATCGGCGTAGTCGTCGTTGTTTTGGTATTCGATTTCAAAAGCTTCGTGATGAGCACCGGACTTTCTTCCGAAAATTCACCCACCTTATACACTTTATTGTCTCCGTTCAGCGTGTAGGTATAAGCGACCGTTAGGAGCTGATTATCGTTAAGTCTTTGATTCAATGACAAATACCCCAACTGCGGATGAAATTTGAATTCGTTCTGATTCAATTTTCTCGCCTTTCGGTTGAAGATAAACTGCTCCCCATCAGTATAAGTCTCCGGAGAACCGTTGGCATTTGGAAAAGACTGCCCATTAATCGCATTGTATGCAGTATTGACGTCCCGGATTCCAGCGCCAAGACTTACGATTCCCTGGTAAAGATTATTCTGCGAGTTGTCGGGATAACCGGAAACACCTTCTCCCAAATCACGAATCCCCAAAATTCCTTTCTGATCCTGGAGATTTCCCGAACCCTGATCCAAAACCCAGGCCTCGATCCTTGTGATACTGATTCTGGAATTAATCTGAGGATAATTCAGTAATGCATTATCGTAAGAATTCAGGAAATAATGACCTAAATAGTAATGCTGGTTGTCTTCGTAATCAATGGCATTGAGTTTAAAGGTATTCATTACGCCGCCACCCTGCGCGATAATGTTACGTGCTTCTCCCTGTTGTTGTGAGAATACAAGGGTTCCGGTAGTTTTACCCAACTGAAATTCAGTCTTTAAACCAAACAGAGATTCTGAACCACGGATCAGGCTTGTAGAAAGCGGCATATTTACGTTACCGAATTCTACTCTTTTAATAATTTTGTCTTCGCCGCCGGTTGTTTTATCATTTAATCCTTTGCTTTGCAGATCTTTCCAGGTTCCTTTTGCCTGCCACACCAGATTCATTCTGTTCTCAAAAGCAAACCCGCTCTGGGTATCATAATTGGCTTTAAGCTGCAGATTTTCACCTACTTTACCCAGCAATCCCAACTGAATACGCTGCTGGATATCAATAGCGAAATTGGTTCTGTTCTGAGGCAGGATTAATGGATTGTCGATTTTTTGGTAAAGTCCGCCAATATCGAAAGAAGCAAACCCCTGAGGAATAATTTCAATTTTATTGCCTCCGAAAATCGATTCGAATAATTTATTCTTAATGTTGAGGCTTGGCAGCAGCCCTTTTTTTTCCGCATCAGTCTGATCTTTTCTGTAACCCAGATTATTTACCGATGATTTTTCTTTGTAATATTCGCTCAGCTGATTATTGAGCATGTACTGGTAATATTCTGCCGAAGTCATCGACACAGGATTGCCGACCACCATATTTCCGATTTTAGGATACAGAACATACATTCCGCTTGCGACATCATAAAATGCCTCGTATCGTGTTGGGTTAGGTAACGAAAAATCCTGTCTTACTGAGCTGCTGTCCGCCGGTTTTACCTGCGCAAAAGCATTCGCAAAAGAGACACAAAGGAATACTAACAGAAAAAATTTATGCTGAAAAAAACTATTCTTCTCCAAATGTTAAATGTTTTTTAAAATTTGCTTCACCAAATCTTCAACTGAGAAATCCGGATTTTGCTTTAGAACACGGTCTGCAATCTTCTCACTCATTTTTTTGGAAATCCCCAAAACCTCTAATGCAGATAACGCCTCTTCTTTTACTTTATTATTTACAAATGTAGAAATATTTTCATCAGAAACCTTGAATTTTTGGACTTTATCACGCAGATCCACAATGATTCTTTCCGCGGTTTTCGTCCCGATTCCTTTCACTTTCTGAAGCAGTAAACTGTTATTGTTCATAATGGCCGAAGCGATTTCTTCAAGACTTAAAGAGGACAGCATAATGATGGCAGAAACCGGACCTACTCCATTAACAGAAATTAACAGATTGAAGAGTTCTTTTTCTAAAATTGTGTTAAACCCGAAGAGCAAGTGCGCATCCTCACGAATTATCTGCTGAATATGGAGAAACGTTGGCTGGCCTAAAACCAGTTTTTCTGAAGTCTGCAAACTGATCCCGACAAAATAACCGACACCGCCTACATCAACAATTACTGAAGTGGGATTAAGTTCCTGAACTGTCCCTTTTAAAGAATAAATCATTTTATGTTTTTGAAAGAGCCAAATATAAGATTTTTAAAATTTTAATCCATATGCTTTTCTCCTTTCCGTAAAAGATCCATTTTTTTACATGTTTTTTAGTAAAATCCAGAAATTACTATGAACAGTTTTTGCACGATTGAAATAAAAAAACTGCGGACATTGGTCCGCAGTTTTATATAAATTATTACACAGTTTTATTACTGTTTCATTTCCTCTCTTTTTTGAGCATCAAGCACTGCGATTGTAGCTAAGTTGACGATTTCATCAACACTTGCGCGCATCTGAAGCACGTGAACCGGCTGCTTAAGACCCATTAAGATTGGCCCCACAACCTGCGCCACTTTCATTCCGCGGATAATTTTGTAGGAAAGATTCGCACTTTCAAGATTCGGGAAAACAAATACGTTTGCCGGTGTGGTTCCCAGTTTAGAGAACGGATAATCGGAAAGATGATCCGCATCCATCGCAAAATCAGGTTGTATTTCCCCATCAACGATCATTTTCGGATATTTCTCATGAAGAATACTCACTGCCTCCGCAACTTTTTTAGAAGTCTCGGAAATCCCCGCGAAATTCTCAAAAGAAAGCATGGCAATTCGCGGTTCGATCGCAAAAGATTTCACCACAATTTCAGACATTCTTGCAATACTTACCAAATCCTGAGCTGTCGGGTTTTGCACGACTGAAGTATCAGCGAAGAAAATCGGTTTTTTCTCCGTCAAAATCATCATCATCGATGAAACTTTGTCTACTCCTTTTTCTTTCTCAATGATCTCCAGCACAGGTCTTAAAGTCGAAGAATAATTTTTGGAAAAACCAACAATTAACGCATCTGTATCACCATTTCTCAACATCAAGGGACCAAAATAATCGCGCTGTCGCACAAATCTTTTGGCTTTATATTCGTTCATGCCTTTGCGTTGGCGGAGTTTCCAAAGGTCTTCTCTATAAATTTTTCGGTTTTCTTCCTGGTCATCATCTGCAGGATCAACAATCGGGACTTCGATTTCGATCCCGAATTTCTTCATCTGCTCTTTGATGTATTTTTTCTCACCTAAAAGTATCGGTTGTGCAATTCCTTCTTCATAAAGAATCTGTGCAGCTTTCAGCACGTTGTATTCTTCGGCGTTTCCGAGGGTAACTCTTTTCGGGTTCGATCTCGCGCGGTTCTGCATCATACGGATGAGTTTTTCGTCACGGCCCATTCTGTCGAGAAGACCGTTTTCGTAATCCTCAAAGTTTTCAATCGGTTTTCCGGCGATTCCGCTTTCCATAGCAGCCTTAGCTACGGCCATGGAAACTTTAGTAATCAATCTGTTATCGAAAGGTTTAGGAATGAAATATTCTCTTCCGAAACTTAAATTCTTTAAATTATAGGCTAAAATCACCGCTTCCGGAACCGGTTCTTTGGCCAAATTCGCAATTGCGTGAACTGCAGCAAGTTTCATGGCTTCATTAATGCCGGTCGCCTGCACATCGAGCGCGCCACGGAAAATGTAAGGGAAGCCGAGTACATTGTTTACCTGATTAGGATAATCGCTTCGGCCGGTTGCCATGATGGTATCTTTTCTGGTTTCCATTGCCAGGTCATACTCTATTTCGGGATTCGGGTTGGCCAAACCAAAAACGATAGGATTGTCTGCCATTGAAAGAAGCATTTCCGGTGTCATGACGTTTCCTTTTGAGAGACCGACAAAAACATCAGCGCCTTTCAGTGCATCCGAAAGCGTTTCCAGATCAGTTTGTGCGACAAAATCTATCTTTTCTGGGGTAAGATTTTCTCTTTTATGATTAATGATTCCTTTGGAATCACACATCAGGATATTTTCTTTCTTCAGACCCAATTCCACGTAAAGTTTAGTGCAGGCAATGGCCGCAGCTCCGGCGCCGTTCACCACCATTTTTACTTCATCAATTTTCTTTCCGGCAATTTCGAGTGAATTAATTAACGCTGCTGCAGAAATTATTGCTGTTCCGTGCTGGTCATCGTGCATCAGGGGAATATTGAGTTCTTCCTTCAAACGCTGCTCGATATAAAAAGCTTCGGGAGCTTTGATGTCTTCAAGGTTGATCCCCCCAAAAGTCGGAGCAATTCCTTTTACAATCTCGATGAATTTATCGGGGTCTTTTTCATCGATTTCAATATCGAAAACATTGATATCTGCGAAGATTTTAAACAACAGACCTTTTCCTTCCATTACCGGTTTCGACGCTTCTGCACCAATATCTCCCAATCCTAAAACAGCGGTTCCGTTGGAGATTACGGCTACCAAATTTCCTTTCCCTGTATAATCGTAAACTGTTTTGGGATCTTTTTCAATCTCCAGACACGGAATTGCCACACCTGGTGAATAAGCTAAAGAAAGATCGCGCTGCGATGAGTGCGGTTTTGAAGGAATTACCTCAATCTTTCCTTTCGGTTCTGTTTTATGATAATCGAGTGCGGCCTGGTTAAAGTTCTTCTCGTCGCGGTTTGTTTTGCTTGACATAATTTTTGTTTTTTCAATATCAAAGTTGCCTTAGCAACATCTGAATAAGATTTCTAAATAAAATCTCTGCATTAATAAATTCTTTCTGATAATCAGTTTAAATCCAGAATATACTTTTTGTGATAATCTACTAAACTTTCAATGGGTTTCTGCACTACTTTTCCGATTTTTAAATTGAGTTCTGCAGCGGCGGCCCGTAAAATATCTTCATAAATAAAGGCGATATAGCCAATAAAATTAATTTCAACCTTTCCTGCTTCCGGATACGGCAGAACCTGATAATCCAGGAAATTTTTCATCTCATCGAAAACCATATTCTGAAAGTAAGGATGCTTTTTTCGGTCTGCCACAAACTTGTTGAATTCTCCTAAATAGGCGTTGGCTCGGGGATTATGGTACATTCTTTTAATTGCTTCTTCGATCGTAAGATTATAAGTTGCGATAAAATCATCTTCCAGATCCTTCGGCAGCTTCTTCATGAAATAACGTCTTAAAAGATGTTTTCCCAAAGCGCTTCCGCTGCCTTCATCACCAATCAGAAAGCCCAGTGAGGGCAAATCTGTGCGTATCTTCTCGCCATCGAAATAACATGAATTGGAACCTGTACCTAAAATACAGATAATCGCGGGAGTACCGTTGTAGGCTGCATATGCTGCCGCCGTCATGTCTTCTTTCACTGAAATTTCAGCATTGGGAAAAGTTCTGGCGAACTCATCGGCCACTTTCTTTTTGTTATCAGGAGTTCCGCATCCGGATCCGTAGAAAAAAACTTTTTCAATATGATTTTTAAGAAAGAAAAGCTGCTGATTTTTATCAATTTCCTGCATGATAAACTCAGGATTTATGATATTTGGGTTGAATCCCAGCGTGGTGGTTTTCAGATTGGGTTTCCCGGAATTTTCGAGAATTACCCAGTCGCATTTCGTGGAGCCGCCGTCGACAATGGCAATCATATGCTGTATGGTTTAATCTGCTAAAATATCAATTTAATTTCAAAACTTTTTTATTTCATCCGGAATTTTTCATCACCACTTAATCACAGAAAATCACTGCATAAAAAAAAGCAATTCAAAAAACGAATTGCCTGAGTTATCTTGTTAGCTGCGAGCTTATTCTACATTCAAGACTTCCAGAATTTCCGGAGCATGTTGTTTGATGGTACTTTCCACCCCCAGTTTCATGGTTGAAAAACTCATGGGGCAACCGTTGCAGTTACCGTGAAGTTTTACGTATACTTTCTGGTCTTTCACATCGATAAGCTCAATATCGCCCCCATCTTTATTAAGAAACGGACGAATACTGTCTAATGCAAACATCACTTTGGTAACCGTAGTTTCGTGATTGATTTCTGTTTTCATAATTTGGTCTTTAGTAATCGGAAATCCGGATAAATTCCAGATAATTTCCAATCTTATTTTTTGGGGGAACAACCCGCCATGGTTGTAATTTTCACCGCTTCGGTTGCGGGTAAATTTTTATTTCTTTCTACAAGACTTTCCACCATTTTCTGGGCTACATTCCTGTAAATTTCGGTTATTGCTGCGCCTTCCTGCATTGCTGCTGGGCGGCCAACGTCGCCGGCTTCCCTTATGCTTTGGATGATCGGAATCTCGCCCAACACAGGAATTCCTAAATCTTCGGCAAGAAACTGAGCACCCTGATTTCCAAAAATATAATATTTATTATCCGGCAATTCTTCAGGAGTAAAGTAAGACATATTTTCGATTAAACCTAACACAGGAATATTGATGCTTTCCATCTGGAACATTGCGATTCCTTTTCTCACGTCTGCTAGGGCAATATGCTGCGGCGTACTTACGATTACAGCTCCGGTTACAGGAACTTCCTGGATGATTGAAAGGTGAATATCTCCGGTTCCCGGCGGCAGATCGATTAATAGAAAATCGAGTTCTCCCCAAGCCGCATCGCGGATCATTTGGTTCAAAGCTTTGCTCGCCATAGGTCCCCGCCAAACTACTGCCTGATTAGCCCCTGAAAAATAACCTATTGAAAGCATTTTCACACCGTAATTTTCTACAGGTTTCATCAGGTTTTTACCGTCGATTTCTACTGAAATGGGTTTTGCACCCACTGTATCAAACATCGTCGGAACAGAAGGTCCGTAAATATCAGCATCTAAAATCCCAACTTTGAAACCCATTTTAGAAAGGGTTACCGCAAGGTTAGCAGCTACCGTAGATTTACCCACCCCTCCTTTTCCCGATGCAACGGCAATAATATTCTGGATTCCCGGGATCTGTTTTCCTTTGATTTGGTTCTGCTGAACTTCAGAAGGTTCGGGAGACGCTATTTTTAACTTCAACACAACATCTTCACCAAATTCTGATGCGAATGCCTGTTTCATAGCGGCTTCCAGTTTCTTTTTCTCGTGCATTGCAGGAGAATGCGCGGTCATATCAATATATACATCATTTCCCATCACCTGGAAATTGTGCACTAAATCATCTACTTCTATCTCTTTCAGAAATAACTGAACTTTTTCTTTCGTCAACATAATTATCTGCTAAAAATTGATTGACAAAATTACGGAAATTTTTCTGTAATTTAGAATGAATAAAAGTTAGATGAACTGACATGAATCAGTATTAATTTTGCCGAGATGTTTTTTTTCGCCCAGAATTAAAGCCTGCGGCAATGAAAAAAGCGAGGAATGACGGGAGCAGCCAACCCAACTGGTGCTGGGATAAAGGAAGCCAGCTGTTGATCTGAGCTATCGATTGCGGAAAAAGATTAAAATGCTGGAATACCGAAAGCGACGCCACCAAGGCAGCAACCGTAACCGCGGCGATAAATGGAGCCCGGGAGAATATAAGTTTACCGAAAAACAAAACCGTAAGGATAAGCGCAAACGTAATTGGATAAATAAAACCAAGAATTACCACTGCGTAATCGATGATTTCTTCAACACTTTTTACTGAGAAGTAACCGGAAACCAAACAGGTAAGCAACACTCCCATTTTATAGTTGATTTTTCCGAAAGTGAGTTTTTCAAGAAAACTGCCCATTGCCGAGGTAAGGGCAATTGCAGTAGTGAGACAAGCCAATGCGACAGCAAAAGAAATAACCACCGTTCCGTTATTACCCAATACCACGTTTGAAATATGCAGAAGAAGTTCTGTTCTGGATACTGTTTCAGACAAAGGAAAGCCCGAGTGCGCACCGAGATAAATTAAACCGCCATAGATAAACAGCAATGCAATCATCGAGATTAAGCCCGCTGCAATGGTAATTTTGAAACGGTCATTAGCATTGGTATATCCTTTATCGATCGCGGCAGAAATAATTATACCCGCAAAAATTACCGATGCCAACACATCTAGGGTTTGATATCCTTCATGAAAAGCAAAGACAAATGATTGCTGGCTGTTCAATTCCGAAATATGGGAAACATCCGGCGGATTTATGATTCCCATTACCACCAGTATCCCTAAACTTAAAATGAGAAATGGCGTAAGAAAATTCCCGATGATATCTACGATCCGGGATTTCGACACGGACAAAAATATAACTACTCCAAAAAACAATACAGAAAAAAGGATATTATTAAAATCAGGAAAAAGTGGCTGAATACCAATTTCAAAAGTTGCGGCAGCGGTTCTCGGGATTGCAACCAGCGGACCAATGCACAGCATAATTAAGAATGCAAGCACCGTTACGACCAGCGGGTTTACTTTTCGGCCCAGATCCGTAAACGATGTCCCAAAAAGAACAACAGTAAGAACTCCTAAAAAAGGCGCCACAATTCCAGTGGTGAAGAAGCCAGTAACCGCAGCGAACCATTCGGTTCCGGATTTCAGTCCGATAAAAGGAGGAAGAATTAAATTTCCTGCTCCAAAAAACATAGCAAACAAGGCAAAACCTAAGGTTATTGCCGTTCCCAATTTATTTTTCATTGAAATTGTAAACTTCTTTAAAAATGATTTTAAGGCTTAAGGAAGATTTTATAAATCTCCCCCATGATCATCCAGCTGTCCTTCCCATTTGGAAACAGAAGATGTTGCCAGCGCATTACCCAAAACATTAGTCATACTTCTGCCCATGTCACAGAAATGGTCAATCGGTAAGATTAAAGCGATGCCTTCCGGCGGAATACCGAACATAGTACACGTCGCTACGATAATCACCAGACTCGCTCTCGGCACGCCTGCAATTCCTTTAGAAGTAAGCATTAAAACGAGAAGCATGGTAATTTGCTGCCCTAAAGTCATATCGATTCCGTAAATCTGCGCAATAAAAATGGCAGCAAAAGTCATATACATCATACTACCATCCAGATTAAAAGAATATCCGAGCGGAAGGATAAAAGATACAATCCTGTTATTACAGCCGAACCTTTCGAGTTCTTCCACCAATTTCGGAAAAACTGCCTCGGAGCTTGTTGTAGAAAAAGCAATAAGCAAAGGTGCTTTTATTCTGCGTAACAATTCAAAAAGACGGTTTCCTAAAATCAGATATCCCACAATAAGTAATACTAACCACAAAATAGCAAGAGCAAAAAAGAAATCGCGGAGATAAATGGCATAAACTTTAAAGATATCAAAACCGTTAGTAGCTACCACCGCCGCGATGGCACCTAAAACACCCAGTGGTGCAAACCACATGATATAACCTACCATCTTCAAAATTGCGTGTGCACAAATATCGAGAGCACGAACGATCGGTTTTGTGTATTCCTCCCCCATATTCGCCAAGGCAACTCCAAACATAATGGAGAATACTACGATCTGCAGAACCTCGTTGGTTGCGAATGCTTCAAATAAACTTTTCGGGATAATATGTTTTACAAACTGTTCTAAAGAAAGTCCCTGGCTGTTTGCCACTACATCGCCGGCATCACCAGCCGCAGGAATCGGAAGCTGCATTACTTTGCCCGGCTCCAGCCAGTTCACGAAAACAAGCCCAATCATTAATGAAACCAGAGAAGCGGTAATGAACCAAAGCATTGCTTTTGTTCCCACACGGCCAATCATCTTTATGTCGCTCATTTTTGCAATACCCACCACAAGCGTGGTAAATACCAACGGTGCAATTATCATCTGCACCAAACGTATGAAAACAGTTCCCAAAAGTTTAATGTTTTGAGCAAATCCTTCGGAACTTTCCGGGTATTGGGTGTGAACGATACCGCCCATTACAACTCCTACTATTAATGCAACGATAATGGCAATGAACAGTTTGTTTTGACCTTTCATGAATTTATTGTTTTTTTCTGTGAATTAACCGCGTATGGCGATCTTTGGATATAAAATTTGTAAGAATACAAATATATGTTTTTTTACGGATTATCTTTAATTATGGGCTCATGCAAAACAAAGCATCAAAAAAACAAATAATAAATCCGTTTTAAAAAGGTCATAAAAAAACCTCTGAAAGATTCAGAGGTTTGTAAATTAATTAGAGGTCGGATTAAGCTCTTAAATATCTTGCATAAGCGTATCCTTCTTCACCGTCAGCGGTTCTAACTTTCCACCAGTCATCAGAAGTCTGCTCTACTAAAGTTACAGATTCGCCTTTTCCAGCTTTCCCTACGATGGCAGCTTCTGTTGAAGGTTCCTGTCTGATATTAAGGTTAGAATCTTCAGTGGCAACTGTTAAAGAGGAACCGGAAGCTAATCCGGAAACCTGAACATCAACATTGATATCTGAAGCTGAATAAGTGGAATCGATTGCTCCAAGAGCGTTCCATACCGCATCTTTCGCTGCTGTAGAAGCTGCGCTTCCTGACACGTAAAGAATACCGTCCTGTTCTGTTACTTGAAGATTAGAGACTCCCGCTGACTGAGCAGCCGAGATCACTCCTGCGTATTTATCCTGTAATGTACTCATGACGATTATTTTACGGTGTAATTATAGTTAACTTTTCCAGCCTGTAAACCATCTACAGACATTTTGATTTTTCTGGCCTGCTCCGGAGAAACATTTCCTGTAAGCGTTAATTCGCCGTTAATAACTTCTACCTTAACCGAAGGGAAATCTTTAACCGCGTCGGAAACCTTTTGCTGAACTGCAGGATCAACTGCAGATACTGTTTCTACAACCACTGGAGCTTCAATGGTAGCCATATCCATTACATCTTTAATTCCTGGAATCGCTTTTAAGGAAGCAATCATTGCGTCTTTTGAAGCCTGATCAGCGAAAGTTCCGCTCAGGTGTGCAGTTCCGTCTTTTACTTCAACTGATGCTGTCGGGTTAGAGGTTACTACTGTTGTAGCCTGGGTTTGTAGGTCGGCATCTGTAACTTTTTTCTTACAGGCGATAGATCCGAAGGATACTGCGAGCGCTAACGCTGCCATTGCGAGTGTTTTTTTCATAGTGAATTTATTAATGTTAATATTGCTTTTCAAATTTAAATATAAAACAGAAGTCCCCTTTATAATAGAATGATAAAATTTTCTTAAAATTTCCGCCCATTTGGGAATTTACACCGTTCTAAAAAGAAACAATTCAAATATACAAGTTTAATATTACAGTTTACTGGCGTTCATCAATAGTTCTGAAGGTCAGATTAATTCTGGACATAGTCACTTTTCTAGTCGGAGGAAGGCGGTGAAGCCAATAAGACTGGGTCTCGTCTTTCATCACCAAAAGGCTTCCGTGTTCTAAAACGAGCTCAACTTTTTCACCAGTCACCTTATGCTTGAACGAAAATTTTCTTTCTGCCCCCAAGCTAACTGATGCAATCGCACCGTTTTTTTTTAAATCTTTTTCTGCATCGCTGTGGTACGCCATTCCTTCATCACCCGAATGATAAAGGTTCAGCAAACATGAATTAAATTTCTCGCCGGTTTCCTCTTCTACGGTTTTCTTCAATATAAGAAGTTCTTCAGTCCAAGGTAATGCAGTTTTGGTAGTTTTCGAATAAGTATATTCAAACCCTTCGTCTCCGTACCATGCGACCTTTCTTTTTGTTAAGATCTTTCTTCCGAATATAACAGCCTCATCATTTTTCCATTCGATATTTTCGAACAGTTTCTGATAAAACCGATTTGCATCTTCCCTATCAATAATTTTGCCATAATAATTTACTGTTCCGTCCCGTGGAAGGAGGTTCAGAGAAGAATCACTAAAATTTCCGAATAAGGTCATCATTAAATTTTAAAAAATTAAATTTCTGATTTTTTTTATACATTCGTTCAAAATTACTATCCATGAAAAAATGCTTACAGATTATTCTTCTGTTCTGCTTCCTGGCAGTTGCTGCCCAAACTAAACCGGACAATACTTTCGTCCAAGAAAATTTTACCAAAAAAGAGGTTTATATCCCCATGCGGGACGGAGTAAAATTATTTACTTCAATTTACATTCCGAAAGACCTTTCCAAAACAAAAAAATATCCGTTCATCATGCAGCGTACCTGCTACAGCGTTGCGCCGTACGGCGAAAATGAATACCGTGCTTCCTTAGGCCCCAATAAATACCTGATGAATGACAAGTATATTTTTGTATATCAGGATGTGCGCGGCAGATACATGAGCGAAGGGACTTTTACCAATATGACGCCACAGGTTGAGCGTAAAACTAAAAAAGACGTTGATGAAAGTACCGACACCTACGATACCATTGAATGGCTCCTGAAAAATATTGGCAATAATAATGGGAAAATTGGCCAATACGGAACTTCATATCCCGGATTCTATACTGCTGCAGGAATTTTGGCGGACCATCCTGCTTTAGTCGCTTCTTCACCGCAGGCACCGATTTCAGATTTCTGGAATGACGATTTCCTGCACAACGGTAAATTTATGCTCGGATATTTCCGCACCTTTCCCGTATTTGGCGTTCAGAAAACCAAAGCAGAAAACAAAGCATGGTACACCGATTCGTCCATCAAACAAACTTCGGAGGACGGACTGAAATTTTATCGGGATATGGGTACTTTAAAAGACGGATACGAGAAATATTACAAAGACAATTTCTTTATGACCGAAATTATGAATCACCCAAATTACGATGAATACTGGCAGAAAAGAAGCCTGCTTCCCCATCTGAAGAATGTAAACCACGCCGTGATGACCGTTGGTGGCTGGTATGACGCAGAAGATTTATTTGGACCGTTAAACATTTACAAAACCATTGAAAAAACCAGCCCGAAAGCTAAAAACACGATCGTTATGGGACCGTTTTCGCACGGAGCCTGGGCAAGGGAAACCGGAAAGCATTTTCACAACGATATTTATTTCGGAGACAGCATCGCGACTTATTATCAAAAAAATCTGGAAACCAAATTCTTCAGCCATTATCTGAAAGGAAACACCAAAACTGATGCAGGATTGCCGGAAGCTGTTATGTATGACACCGGAAAAAAAGAGTGGAAAGAATTCAAAAACTATCCGCCAAAAGAAGCAGTAAAACTTAACTTTTATCTTGCTGACGGAACTTTAAAAAACAGCGCCTCCAATACGGTTTCGGAATATTACAGCGATCCTAATAACCCTGTATTAAGTTCTGATAATTTAAAAGGGTTCAACGGATTTACTCCGAGAAACTATATGAGTGAAGACCAGCGTTTCGCCGTTGGAAGACCTGATGTTTTAACTTTCACGACAGATGTGTTAACCGAAGATCTGACTTTCGCAGGTGAAATTATGGCAAAACTGAATATCGCTTCCACATCTACCGATGCAGATTTTGCGGTGAAACTGATCGATATTTATCCCGAAGATTTTAAACCTGCTGAAAAGAAGGATGGCGTCCTCTACGGAAATTACCACCAAATGGTAAGAAGCGAAATTATGCCTGCGAGATTCAGAAATTCAAAAGAAAAACCGGAAGCCTTGGTTGCAAACCAGAAAACGGCCGTGAATTTCAGACTGCAGGATGTGGTACACACGTTCAAAAAAGGACACCGAATCCAAATTCAGATTTCAAGCACCTGGTTCCCGCTGTTTGCCGTCAATCCTCAAAAATTTATGGATAATCCAAACTTTGCAACAAAGGAAGATTACACCAAAGCTTTCATTAAAATCTTCGGCGACAGCTATTTGGAGGCGGATGTGTTGAAGTAGAAATAAGAAGCGAAAATTAAAAGATTAAATTATTTTACTCTAATAATAATCCCTTTCAGCATTGCGCCGAAAGGGATTTCTTTATTCTTTGCTCTTTGTACTTTTCACATCGTACATTATACTTTTTACATTGTACATTTTACATTGTACATTTTACATTGTACAAAAATTAGTTAGCCGTATGATAATAAGCCAACATCTTGTAATAAAGCTTCGCAGCAAGGAAAGCGGTTGGTTTCGACATCGGGGAATCCATTAATTCTACAATATCAAAAGCAACGACGTTGCATTTTTCGAAAACTTTTTTCAGTAATTCCAGCGTTGGATACCATTGAAGTCCGCCCGGTTCCGGAGTCCCTGTAGAAGGTGCAATCGAAGGATCAAAAGCATCCAGATCGATGGTGATGTACACATTTCCTGAAACCTTTGCAAGAACATCATCAATCCAGTTCGGGTTTGTAGCGATTTCGTGCGCCCAGAAACACTGCTCTTTATTCACATGTTCCATTTCTTCCACATCCATAGAGCGGATTCCGACCTGTACTAAATTGTGTTTTTTACTTGCTTCATAAACCGCACACGCATGGTTCGAAGTAGACCCGTGAAAATCCGGACGTAAATCGGTATGCGCGTCAAACTGCAAAACGGTTAAGTTTTCAAATTTTTCCCCAACCGCACGGATCGAACCGATGGAAACTGAATGCTCCCCACCGAAAAGTGTAAATAACTTATCCGTGTTCAAGAGTTCTTTAGTTTTCTGATAAACCGCTTCTGTCATCGCTTCGGGTGAAGATTTCTCGGTGATTTCTCCCGCAAGATAAACACCTTCCAAATAAGGTTCTGTTCCGGTTTCGATGTCGTAAAGCTCCATGTTTTCTGAGGCATCAAGAAAAAGTTCCGGGCCTTTGTCTGCGCCCTTTCCCCAGGTTGAAGTTCCGTCGTAAGGAACGGTTACAAGCACTACTTTCGAGGTTTCTAATTGTGCATTTTCCTCCGGAATTCCTGCGTATGTTTTCATGTGAAATTTTGAATTTTGAATTATAGATTTTGAATTTTCAAAGATAAAAAAATCAACCGTAAAACATAACCGGCAATTCGCTGACAGTTGGTAAATTGGAATTTTCATATCTTTAGTTCAAAGCTTTAATGATGGAAAAAGATAATTTAGAAAATAATTCCGGAAAATGGATTTGGGGAATTTTTTATTACAATAAAGAAGACGACAGAATTTTTCCGCCCAAAAGAATTCCCTGGATGGGTTGGACCGTGAATTTCGCGAATTGGAAATCGATAGCAGCTCTAGTTGCGATGCTTGCTTTTTTTTATTTTATTATTTTCATGATCGAAAGAAACAGCTAACAACTACTGTTTAAAGCTAAATCTGAAATTTATTTACCTTTGTGAAAAATTCAATATGCCTTTAAAAGCAGTTCTTTTCGATATGGACGGTGTAATTGTGGACACGGAACCGCTTCACCGAAAAGCATATTTTAAAATGTTTGATGATTTGGAAATCGAAGTTCCGGAAGAATTGTACACCACTTTTACAGGATCGTCAACAAAAAAAGTCTGTACTACCCTAATCGAAAAATTCGGTTTGCAGTATTCGCACGAAGAGTTGGCCGCTATAAAACGCAGCTATTTTAAACACTATTTTGATACGGATAATGATTTTGAACTTCTTCCCGGAGTTAAAAAGCTAATTGAAAATTATTTTGAAAACGGCCTGAAACTCATTCTTGCATCTTCTGCTCACATGAACACTATCAACTGGGTTTTCGCAAAGTTTGAATTGGAAAAATACTTTCTCGGAAAGATCAGCGGTGCAGATTTACAGGAATCAAAACCTCATCCCGAAATCTTTATTACCGCTGCCGAAATGGCTGGTGAACCGAAAGAAAACTGTATGGTTATTGAAGATTCTACCAACGGGATTCAGGCTGCGTTTTCTGCGGGAATTTTCTGTGTGGCTTACCAAAGTGCTCATTCTACCAAACAGATTTACGACAAAGCAAGTTTATTGGTTTCTGATTTTACGGATATTGAATTTGAGAAAATCGGGAAATATTTTTGAGTTTTTAAGGCGGCGCGAGCGAAGCGAGCGCAATCCGGCATTTGGGTGGTTGGAAAGAATTTCCGCTGGATCTTCTAGCCCCGATTGCAGTGTAAATCTTTTTTGCGGCGGCTCCGCCGCCGCAAAAAAGATTGCAGCGGAAAGCGGGACTGAACATAAAAAAAGGAGCAAACCTGTGTTGCTCCTTTAATTTTTAATATCCTAAAAGTTTCAAAACTTCTTCCGGCCGCTGTTCTTCGCGGAAAACTTCGTAGGTGAAATTTCCGTCTTCGTCTTTATTGATCAGAATATGTTTTGGCTGTGGCATCAGACAGTGGTGAACGCCGCCGTAACCGCCAATAGTTTCCTGATAAGCTCCGGTATGGAAAAAGCCGATATACAGAGGTTTTGTGTCGCTGAAAACCGGCAGATAAATCGCATTCGTATGCTGTTCGGAGTTGTAATAATCATCTGAATCGCAGGTTAAGCCTCCCAGGAAAACTCTTTCATAGGTATCTTCCCAACGGTTGAGCGGCAACATGATAAAGTGACGCGAAATCGCCCAGGTGTCCGGCAAAGTCGTCATAAAAGACGAATCGATCATATTCCATTTTTCTCTGTCGTTCTGGCGTTTTTGGGAAATAATTTTGTAAAGATGTCCGCCACTTTCGCCTACGGTAAAACTGCCGAATTCGGTATAAATATTTGGTTCTTCTACTCCTTCTTCTTCACAGAATTTCTTGATCTGCGACACGATTTCGTTCACCATATACTGGTAATCGTAATCGAAATTCAAAGAAGTTTTGATCGGAAAACCGCCACCGATATTTAGGGAATCCACTTCTGGAGCAATTTTTTTCAGTCTTGCATAAACACGAAGACATTTATAAAGCTCATTCCAGTAATAAGCGGTATCCTTGATTCCGGTGTTGATGAAAAAGTGAAGCATTTTCAGCCTCGCATTGGGGTGTTCAGCAATTTTCTGGCTGTAATACGGGATAATATCTTTGTACCCAATCCCTAATCTGGAGGTGTAGAATTCAAATTTCGGTTCTTCTTCAGACGCGATTCGGATTCCAATATTGAAAGTGGAATCGATACTTTCCGTCAGTTTATCAAGTTCGCGGTAATTATCAAGAATCGGGATAATGTTTTGAAAACCGCTGTTAATTAAATCTGAGATTTTCGCCAGATAATCGTCGGTTTTAAATCCGTTACAAATCACCTCAACGTCTTTGCCGTACTTGCCTTTTTCGTAAAGCGACTTAATGATATCCATATCATAAGCCGAAGAAGTTTCAAGAGAAATATCATTTTTCAAAGCTTCTTCTACCACAAAAGCAAACTGGCTCGACTTGGTACAGTAACAGTACGTATAGCCTTTTTTATAATCGTTCTTTTCGATGGCTTCTTTAAACCAGGCCTTTGCACGCTGAATATTGGTGGAAATTTTCGGCAGATAATTAAATTTCAAAGGTGTACCAAACTTCTCGACGACCTCCATCAAAGGAATATCGTGAAACTGAAGTGTATTTTCCGAAACGTTGAATTCTTCAGTCGGGAAATACAGGGTTTGGTCAATTAGTTCTGAATATTTAATTTTCATTTCCTGGTAAAAGTATGTAATTGTTAAGACTGCAAATTTGGTGAAAAAAGTTGGTTTTTAGGTTTAAATTTCTTCAATTTTTAAGCGATGTCAACATCATCGATTAGGGTAAATAAGAAGATTTTAAGGTAACGGACAAGCAGCTTTAATTCTCCACAAACACCACTAAGTCGCCTTTCCCGTAATTAATAACCACCGTTTCTTCGGAAGCAAAATTGCGGGTACCTATTCGTTTTGAAAGATCGAGAGTATCGTTATTCAAAGGCCAGTTTAATCCTTTAGTGGTAATATTTTCTGTGAGAGGAAATGGGTAAAGCGAAATAGTTTTTCCTCTCACATTCTCTAATATCAAGTTTTTCGGCGCAAAAAAATAGGTTGAAAACTCATCGTAAAAAGTAATCTCCAATTCATTTTTAAAAAGAAAAGCCACGGTTAAATTTCCGAGAAAATGATCCATTTCGCCGCCACTAGCACCGTAAACATGAACAGCTTTAATTCCTCTTTCCTTAATAATTTCTAAAGATTTATGAAAATCGGTTTTATCCTGGTCTGGTGTGAAAATAAATTTCTCCTGATAAATTTCTCCGTCGCTCCCTAGATGTGAATCAAAATCGCCCGAAATGAAATCAAGCTTCTCCATCGGAAAACTTTTCTCTTTTAAATAATGAAAAGCACCATCGGAACAGGCAATCAAAGAATAACCTACTGTTTCGGGAAGATTTTCGGGCGGAATACCGTTGATGAAAAGTAGTGCTTTATCGGTCATTGGGATTCCAATATTCTTCTGATTCATTATTGATTTTAGACATATACCTTGCCAACACAAAAAGGTAATCCGAAAGTCGGTTCAGATATTTGATGAGTTCGGGTCGTACGGTTTCAGTTTCATTCAAAAAAACCAGACTGCGTTCGGCTCTTCTGCAAACCGTACGGCAAATATGTAGTGATGTTGCGGCTTTTCCACCGCCCGGAAGGATGAAATATTGCAAAGGCTGCAGTTCTTCCCCAAAATCGTCCATCCATTTTTCCAATTCTTCGATTTCGGTTTCAGAAATCATCAAAGACAACCGCGATTTCCCGTTGGCTAAAGTGAGTTTATCAGTTGGCGTGGCCGATTCTGAACCTACCGTAAATAAATCAAACTGGATTTTTTTAAGTTGGGCTAAAACCTTCTCATCATTGATTTCAGTTTTTGCAAAACCGATAAATGAATTGAGTTCGTCGATTGTTCCGTAGGATTCAACTCTTGCTGATGCTTTGGAAACTCTGGTTCCGCCGTATAAGGCTGTTTCGCCTTTATCACCTGTTTTGGTGTAGATTTTCATAAATAAAATTTTAAAAATATAATTTTTCCTGTCCGATTATTCGGTCCATTTTTTAGACTTCTTCATATACCGGATGCTGAAATAATACACCGCAAAAACGAGCACCGACATGATTGCCAAAATGTTTCTCAAGTTAGCATCATCATGCGTAAAATGCGGATATTTAAAGAGAAGAATAAGCGCAATTCCGGAAAGCCAGATGAATTGTGTATTGTATTCCTTGATCAGCCATCTTTTCCATTTGAAATTCATCGATGAAAAAGTTTTACTGATTCCCGCGAAATTAGGAATCCAGCGGTTTACATGATTAGTATACTCGGTGAAGCCTTCGCCAAACTTGCCCCGCAGAAAATGCTCTTCTGCCAAAACAATACACTGGTAAATAAAAAGAAATACCGGCATTACAATCGCTACAAAATAGAGTGAATTGGCTAAAATCCCAACTCCAAGAAGCATAAGAATATTGCCAACATAAAGGGGATTTCGGACATGGCTGAAAATACCTTCTGTCACCAAACCATCAGCATACACCTTTTTATCTTTTCCACCGCGAACAATATAAGCAAGGCCAATCGTAGCACCGCGGATGAGCTGTCCGGAAAAAGTCACCACAAGTCCTAGAACTATAGGAATCCAGTAGAATTTCCGTCCAAAATGATCTTCCTCAAACAGAGGCGGCGAGGGAAGAAAGAGGAGAAGATAAAGAACGATGAAAAGCTGGTTCCTGTATTTAAAGAAAAAATTGCCAATCTGTATCATTATATTTTTTTTGCGATGATTCCTGCGAAGTTATACCATTTAAAAAACACCTCTGTCTCTTCGAAGCCTGCTTCCTTAAGCATATTTAGGTTTTCGCTCAGTTTATAGGGAATTAAAACATTCTCCAACGCTTCCCGTTTCTGGGAAATCTCGAGTTCACTGTAATTATTTCGGCGTTTAAATTCGTAATAATAGTCAATGAAACTTCGGTTAAAGGATTTTTCTTCGGTAAGAATTTTTTCAATAAGAATGAACGCGCCTCCTTTATTCATCCCTTCGTAAATCTTGCGGACAATCTCGAGCCGGTGAATGGGGCGGATGAACTGAAGTACCAAAACCATGGTTACCACTGAAGCATTTTCTACAGGAACATTTTCGGTTAAATCAGCTATTTTTAAATCGATTTCGCGGTGCAGATTAAACCTGCTGAGTTTTTCCCGGCATTTGCCTAGCATTTCTTCGGAATCATCGATTCCCACAAATTTTATTTCAGGATTTACAGTTTTATCCATCAAGATCATGGTTGTCCCTGTAGAGCAGCCCAAATCATAAATCAATGAATCTTTTTTGGCAAAATCTTTTACCAGTTCGCTGGTCATGCGCTGCATTTCGTCATAATAAGGTACCGATCGGTTTACCATATCGTCAAAAACACCAGCAACTTTATCGTTGAACTCAAAGTCATTCAGCTGATCGAGTTTTTCGCGGAAAACCTCATCATTATTTTGTGTTTCGCCCATGATCTTCAATTTATTTATTCAAATATAAAGATTGCAGGGCATTATCTCCACAAAATTCTCGATTATTGAATTTTATCTGAAACAATCTTCCAGAGATTGCGGTTATAACTTCTGAAGAAATTGATGTGACCAATCTCTTTTTTCGGAGATTCTGACACTTTTATTTCCCGGTAGGTTTTCTTTAAATTGGGATATGAATTATTCATGAGGCTTTCCATTCCTTTCATAGTTACCCACGAATCGTCTTCGGCATGAATGATAAAAGTTTCCTGATTTAGTTCTTTAGAATAATCCTTCCTAATTTTTTCGAGAAGCCGGCTGGTTGATTTCCGATTGAGAATTAAAGTACGCCAGTCATAAGCGCTTCCCTTCGGCAGCGACTCTCCCAAACCAAAGCGATGGGCCGGAAAATAACCTTTTAAAATAACAGCGACAGGAAGTGCAAGACCGAAACCCAAGGCGGCAGTAATCGCCACTTTCCAGGAAAGATGACCGATATAAGCATCCTGAGTTGCCACGAAAATAAATTTTTTAAAAATTGCAGAATCCTCGTTCATGCCCAGAATCAGCGCACCTACCGAATGACCGAGGCAGAATTTGGTATACGCCGGATAATTTTCTTTAATATAACCTGTCACTGCTTTGAAATCCCTGGTTCCCCAAATTCGCATCGAAGCTTCGAATCCTTTCATTTTATGGGGCTTCGACTCGCTGATGCCTCTGTAATCGTAGGTTATTACAGTAAATCCTTTTTCAGCGAAATATTTAGCGAACGAAAAGTAGACCTGCTGTTTTACTCCGGTGGCAGAATTGATGAGCAATAGTTTACTGTTGGAAATTTCGGGTTCGAAAATCCTGGCAGAGATCGGAAAATGATCTGAGGTTTGTAGAACTAGTTCTTTCATAGAAAGCATTTCACTTTTTTAAAGTGAAAAATTAAGTTCTAAAATTAACGAATTCCTGTTATTGACAGCCAATTTCACTATGCAGGAGATAACTGTTTATTGTCCCGCGAAGTCTTTAAGATAAGGCAGGCCTCGTTGTGAACCTCTGTTTTTGGTTACTTTCAGCGAAACATCGTTCCCGAATTTTACGGCTTCATCCACAGAATTGCCGTGACAGAGTGCAATCGAAAGACCGGAGACGAAAGCATCGCCCATGCCCAGTTTGTGAAGTACAGAATCGTGATCGTTCCTGTAATATTTCATTTCGGAACCGTTGAAGTACGTGGTAGAATTTGAATCATCGCGTACAAAAAGTTTGTTCGCATACTTTTTCAGAATCTCTTCCCGTTTTTCCTGCCCGAAAACAATGGATAATTCATTGCTCTTTGCTACGATAAAACTTGCGCTTTCCAAAACCTGAACTGAAAGTTCTTTCGCCGGAGAAGCATAAATGCCCACTTTTACATTGTTTTTCTTTGCTAACTCCACTGTAAATTCTACTATATCCATCGGAATTTCAAGTTGGAGCAAAACCAAATTAGCAGTTTCAAAAAACTTTTCAGCATTGGCAATGTGTTGTGGTTTGAGGCAATAATTAGACGCGGGAACCACGACAATAGAATTTACTCCACCCGCAGCGGTAACATATGCCGTTCCGGTGGCAGATTCTTCGGTTTCGGCTACATAACCTACATTCACGCCTTCATCAACCAGATTCCTGAGAATTTGCTGTCCGAAGGGATCTACACCAACACAACCTATAAAATATACGCTTGCACCTAGTCTGGCTGTTCCTACGGCCTGATTCGCACCTTTGCCACCAAAGAAACTCTCCGATTTTATTGCCATCACCGTTTCATTAGGTTTCGGGTGATGTTCAGTATTCAGCACCAAATCTATGGAAGAACTGCCAACAACAATAATTTTCGGTTGTTCAGAAGTGATATTCATAGTTTCTGTAGGGATTAATAATTTTTGAAGACAAACAAAACTATTCTTTTAATTGCAGATTAAGAAATTATTTAACTTTTAATTAACCTCGATTTCGATAAATTCGGACACAATTTTTACCGGCTCACCATCAATCCCGAAGCCGATGTAGCTTGCATAAAATCCTTCACCATAACCTGTTTCGAAAGCAAAGATATTTCCGGATTTTTCATCATCTGGCTTCAGGAACGCAAACTGATCGATAGCCCCGTTTTCGTCAAAAAAATATTCGTGGAAAAATTCTTCGTAAATTCCCATAAACTCGGCGCCTTTTCGGTGAAATAATCTTGTTTCAAGATGATTGAGGCAATCCTGAGTTTCCACATCCATAAAACATCCCATTCCGCTTTCAACGGGGTATCCGAAAATCTCTTCACCTTTCAGTTCATCGATATCCTGACCCTCGGTTGTGGCAAGTTTCCATTCAGAAATCTGCGCATCACTGAAAACGATTTCTACGTACGCAATACAGTTACTCTCCCTTTCTTTATGCACCAAAACCGGAAAATCACCTTGCGGGAAATTAATTTTAAAAGCAGCCATATCATTGGTAATCAATGGGTCGCAGGCCACGATTTTTCCGGTGGAAAGATGTATTTTTCCTCCATCGAAGGTTTCAATCAAAGGGCTTTCGACAAAATTTTTGTTGAAAAGTTTGGCGATATTTTTAAGGTGAGTCATTGCTGTGAGTTGGTTTAGAGGGTTTTGAGTTTTTCCTCAAGTAAGGCAATTTTATCCTGCGCGTCTTTTTGCTTTTTACGCTCAGCATCTACAATCTCCGGTTTTGCGTTAGCGACAAATTTTTCATTGGAAAGTTTTTTCTCAACCGAAATCAGGAACCCTTTAAGATATTTCAATTCTTCTTCTGTTTTGATTTTTTCTTCAGCAAGATCAAGGTTTTCGCTTAACGGAATAGAAATTTCTGTTCCGCCAACCAGAAAAGTAAAACTAGGTTTATCGGTCTTTCGTGCAAAATTAATGTCAGAAATATTCGCTAATTTTTTCACGAGATTTTCATTGCTGAAAGATTCTGCATTGGTGAAAATTTCAACCGCTTCTCTTGGCGAAATGCCTTTGCTCTGGCGGTAGTTTCTTACGCCGGAAACCATTTCTTTTGATGCTTCAAAGTTTTTGATGAGTTCCTCACTGAAAGTCTGGGATTTTCTCTGCTGTGTAATTACCAAAGCATTTTCCGGTGAACGTTCAGCGATATTCTGCCATAATTCCTCAGATAAGAACGGCATGAATGGATGGAGCAGTTTCATTAATTCCTCGAAATAAGCGATCGTCTGATCATAAACTTCTTTTGAAATTGGTTGACCGAATGCAGGTTTCACCGCTTCCAGGTACCAGGCACAGAAATCGTCCCAAACCAGTTTGTAAACAAGATGCAGAGCATCTGAAATTCTGAATTTTTCGAACTGGTCAGCAATTTCGGCAATAGTTTTATCCATTTGATTTCCGAACCATTCGATTGCCTGTCTGTCGGAATCATTTGCTGTAATAGTTTCATCCTGAGACCAGCCTTGGGTGAGTTTATAGGCATTCCAGATTTTGGTTGCAAAATTACGGCCCTGAAGCATTAACTCTTCATCGAAAAGCAAATCGTTTCCGGCAGCCGAACTCAATAGAATCCCTACACGAACTCCATCAGCACCATATTTTTCAATCAGTTCAATAGGATCCGGAGAGTTACCAAGCGATTTCGACATTTTGCGTCTTTGCTTATCCCGTACGATTCCTGTGAAATACACATTTTTGAAGGGAACTTCGTTTCTGTATTCCAAACCTGCCATAATCATCCGTGCCACCCAGAAGAAAATAATATCGGGACCGGTTACAAGGTCAGAAGTCGGATAATAATAATCGATTTCTTTATTTTCGGTATCGAGCATTCCATCAAAAACGGAAATTGGCCACAGCCAGGAAGAGAACCATGTATCGAGGGCATCTTCGTCCTGTGTTAGATCTGAGATTTTTAGATCTGAGATTTGAGATTTCTGTTTAGCTAACTCCAGAGCTTCTTCAATGGTTTCGGCAACCACGAAATCGTTTTCTCCTTCACCATAGAAATAGGCCGGAATCTGCTGTCCCCACCATAACTGACGTGAAATATTCCAGTCGCGGATGTTTTCCATCCAGTGTTTGTAGGTGTTTTTGAATTTTTCAGGGTGAAATTTCACCTCATCATTCATCACCACATCTAAGGCAGGTTTTGCAATTTCCGACATTTTAAGGAACCACTGAACGGAAACTTTAGGTTCAATCACGGCTCCTGTTCTCTCGGAAGTTCCTACTTTGTTTACATAATCTTCAGCTTTCAGCAAAAGTCCTTTTTCTTCAAGTTCTTTCGCGATGGCTTTTCTAACTTCGAAACGGTTTTTTCCTGCGTAATGCAGTCCGTGGCTGTTTAAATTGGCATCATCATCCAATGAATCGATCATTGCCAAACCATGACGCTGACCGATTTCGTAATCGTTCGTATCGTGAGCCGGCGTAATTTTCAAAGCTCCTGTTCCGAATTCGATATCGACATAATCATCTTCAATAATCGGTATTACACGGTTTGCAATCGGAACTACTACATTTTTACCTTTTAAGTGCGTATATCTTTCATCATTAGGATTGATGCAGACTGCGGTGTCCCCGAAAATTGTTTCCGGACGCGTGGTTGCCACTGAAAGAAAATCTTCAGTTCCCTCAATTTTATATTTTAAATAATAAAGTTTACCATTCTGTTCCTTAAAAATTACCTCTTCATCGGAAATATTGGTTTTCGCCTCCGGATCCCAGTTGACCATACGGTAGCCTCTGTAAATTAAACCTTTGTTGTACAGATCAACGAAAGATTTGATTACCTGCTGAGAAAGCTTCGGTTCCATAGTAAAACGGGTTCTTTCCCAGTCGCAGGAGCAACCAAGCTTTTTAAGCTGTTCGAGTATGGTTCCGCCATATTTGTCGGTCCAGTCCCAGGCGTGTTTCAGGAATTCTTCTCTTGTGATATCCGATTTATTGATTCCTTCAGATTTCAGTTTTGCTACCACTTTCGCTTCTGTAGCGATGGATGCATGATCTGTTCCCGGAACCCAACATGCGTTGAAACCCTGCATTCTGGCGCGTCTTACCAAAACATCCTGAATGGTATTGTTAAGCATGTGACCCATATGAAGGATTCCGGTTACATTGGGCGGCGGAATTACAATCGTATAAGGAGGCTTCTCATTCGGCTCTGAATGGAAATAATTATTTTCGAGCCAGTAACTGTACCATTTGTTCTCGGTTTCCTGAGGGCTATATTTGTCTGAAATCTGCATAGGATCTTTCTTTATCTTAATAAATGCAAAAATAGGCAAATAAAAAAAATTATTCATGTATTGAAATAATTTTTAACTTTGTCCTTCCATTTTTATCAATAAATCAAAATAACAATTAAAAATATGAAAAAACTATTTGCAGGTTTGTTTTTAACCGCATCATTCGCAATGGCTTCAGCACAGTCAATTTCTTTTGATAAAACTACTTATGATTACGG
Organism: Chryseobacterium sp. HSC-36S06; assembly: GCF_024171485.1. GTDB lineage: Bacteria > Bacteroidota > Bacteroidia > Flavobacteriales > Weeksellaceae > Kaistella. Next base: position 722,819 of record NZ_JALJZX010000001.1, on the reverse strand, counting down.
TACTGTAAAGAACGGTGCTGATGGTCACAGATTTTTCACAGTAAAGAATACAGGAGATAAACCACTTATTATTTCCAGAGTACAGGCATCTTGTGGGTGTACAACTCCAGAAGTGCCAAAGGAACCAATCATGCCGGGAAAAACCGCACAGATTAAGGTAGGTTACGACACAAAAATCGTAGGACCTTTCACCAAAATTATAGAAGTATATTCTAATGATCCCGATAACAGCAGATCAGTAATTACCATTAAAGGAACAGTTGACGGTAATGTAGCTCCTGAAGCTGCTGCGAAAAGAGAAGTACAGGCTGTTGCTGCACCTGCTGAGTTATCTGCAAAAGCAACAGTTGCACCTGCGGCAACCGCAAGAAAAAATGCTAAAAAAGCAGCGAATTAATAATATTCAACAAATTAAATCATAAAATCACTTCTTAACTGAAGTGATTTTTTTATTTTTAAGGAAAATAAGGATTATGGATTTGGATTTCAGCGACAATTTTATTGTTAAAGGTAAATTTTCGATCAACGATGTGAAAACAGAATATAAAAGTAAGCTTGAAAAAGAAGACGGCCAGCAAATGCTTCTGAATGAAAAAGCAAAACTCCGCGAGTTACAGGAACGCCTGTATGCGGACTCCGGCAAATCTTTACTTGTAGTGCTTCAGGCCATGGATGCAGCTGGAAAAGATTCTTTGATTGAGCATGTTTTCGGCGGCGTAAATCCGCAGGGCTGCGAAGTTCACAGTTTTAAATCGCCAAGCCACAGAGAATATTCTCATGATTTTTTGTGGCGCCACGCCATTGCGCTTCCTGCGAAAGGTAAAATCGGGATTTTCAACAGAAGCCATTATGAAAGTGTACTGGTCTGCAAAGTTCATCCAGAATATAACCTGAATGAGAAGGTTTGGGATTCGGTTTCCGATTTCGATGAAAAATTCTGGGAAGAACGCTACGAAAGCATCAGGAATTTCGAAAAACACCTTTCTGAAAACGGCACCACCGTTATCAAAATCTTTCTCCACATTTCTAAAGACGAACAGAAAAAAAGATTCCTGGACCGCATCGATGAGCAGGAAAAAAACTGGAAATTCTCCATGGAAGATTTACCTGAGCGTGCACTTTGGGACGAATACCTGAAGGCTTACGAACGAGCCATCAACGAAACTTCGAAAGATCATGCGCCGTGGTTTGTCATTCCGGGTGATGATAAATGGTTTGCCAGAGTTGCGGCCATTCAGATTATTATCGATGCTTTAGAAGGCATGGATCTGAAATTCCCGAAACTTTCAGCGGAAGATGAAAAAGCGTTGGATGGAGCGAGAAAACAATTGGAAAGCGAATAAAATAAAAAAGCAGAAACCTGAATTTCTGCTTTTTCTTTTTTATTAAAAAACCACAAGAAAAACTGTAAGCCGGATTCTGTAGATTCGCCGAAGCGAAAATGCCTGTTATTTATCTGCGCCATACATTGCTGCAGGGCTTTAGCTGTTTACCCCTCGGTTTTTGGAACGAGCAACTCCTATCCCGGCGAACCGGGAAATCCGATATACTTAACATTGCACCGCAAAGAGTTTACCTGGTTTCACTATAAATTAATATACATACTTTCTGTTGCACTGGTCCTGATCTTGCGACCGACGGGTGTTACCCGCTTTGCTGCTCTGTGGTGTCCGGACTTTCCTACCCCGGTTTCCCGGAATCAACAGGCCGTTCTTCTTGTGGGCGACAAAGATACTGAATTTTCAAGTTTTGCGGTTAACAATTATCTGGACTGAAATTTGTTTGGCCAAAACGTTTTAAAAAGGATATATTTGAAATATGGAAGTAGATGTAACTAAAATTAAATACATAGATATCGTTTACCGCGTTCTGGAACGGTGGTATACCAAATTCGCAGAAACCACTCCTAATATCGCCGTCGGAATTATCGTCTTTGTTCTGATTCTGATGATGAGTTCTTATCTGAGTAAAGTTTCAGTAAAGATTTTCCACCGGCTGTTTCCGAACAGCAAAAGCAACTCCATTGTTACGCTAATCGGGGTTTTTAAATTCCTGATTATTTTAATGGGCGCTTTTATCGCTTTTGAAATTATGGGATTGGGCGGATTTGTGATGAAGTTCCTGGGAAGTTTAGGTGTTGCCGGTGTTATTGCCGGTGTTGCGCTGAAGGATTTGGTTTCATCAATGTTTTCCGGGATGCTGATCAGTTTTGATAAAGCATTTGCTGTAGGCGATTATGTTTCGATTAAAGGAATTTCAGGCACCGTTGAAACGATAGGATTTCTTACGACTAAAGTTATCACTGATGAAGGCAAGAAAGTTTATATCCCGAATCAGCTAATTTTCAGTGCGCCGTTTATCAATTATTCAGCGTCATCGCAAAGAAAAATTTTCATCGATTTAGAAATCCCCAATAATGAGGACTTAGATAAAGCTAAAAAAGTGATTCTGGATGAAATCCACACTTTTGATTTTGCCGATAATAAAGATTCTGCAGAAGTAATTTTCCTGAAACAAAGTCTCGGAATCTTCTATCTGGAAGCAAGATTTCAGATGAAAACCGGAGAAAAGATCGCACATATTCGCAGCGAGGCGCTTTTAAGAATCAAGAAAAAACTTGATGACAACGGAATTCAGCTGGCAACACAGACGCAGATTGACAGCGGGACTGCTGCTGAATAAAAACAGAAGGGAATTCGCAACAAAAATAGTTTCATTTTGATATTTGTACGTATATTTGTACAAAATAAAATACAAATTATGCTTATTACGAGTGTTTCAGATTTCAGGAAAGACATAAAATCATATCTGGACAAAGTGGCGAAAAATTTTGAAACCCTGATTATTAATCGTGGGAAAGACTCAGGAATTGTTGTAATGTCTCTGGAAGAATATAATTCCCTGATGGCTACCAATTACGAATTGTCTTCGAGAACCAACGAACAGCGGTTAGATTCGGCTATCGAAAAACTGAAAAATGGAAAATCATTTTCTAAGAGTTTAATAGAGGAATGATATGAACTATACCTTTGTTGATGAATCATGGGAAGATTACCTCTATTGGCAAAAAACAGATAAAAAGAAACTTAAACGCATCAATGATTTATTAAAAGATATTGCGAGAAGTCCATTTGAAGGAATTGGCAAACCAGAACCACTGAAGCATAAATATTCAGGATTTTGGTCACTCAGGATTGATGATGAACATCGCTTAATTTATAAATATGGGGAAGATGAAATTCTAATCGCAAAATGTAGGTTTCATTATGACTGAAATTTTTCAACGCAAAACCCTAGCCCTGATTGAAACGGCATCCTTTTTTGACGAGGAACGAGGAGAAAAAGATACAGTGGAAAGCAGGTTCCCGGCTCCTAAAAAAACAAAAAATCCGCTCAAAATTAATTGAACGGATTTTTATTTATCTTAGAATCTTAGTGACCTAAAACTTCTTTTACTTTATTGGCTGCTTCTTCCAAAGTAATTGCTGAATGTACAGGAAGACCTGAATTGTCAATCAGCTGTTTTGCTTCAACAGCGTTGGTTCCCTGAAGACGTACGATCAAAGGAACAGGAAGGCTTCCCATTGCTTTGTAAGCATCTACAACACCCTGAGCTACACGGTCGCAACGAACGATACCACCGAAAATGTTGATCAAAATTGCTTTTACGTTTGGATCTTTCAGGATGATACCGAAAGCTTTCTGAACTCTTTCTGCATCGGCAGTTCCACCAACGTCAAGGAAGTTTGCAGGGTTACCGCCAGAAAGTTTGATAATATCCATAGTAGCCATTGCCAAACCAGCTCCGTTTACCATACATGCAACGTCACCGTCCAGTTTCACGAAGTTAAGACCAGCTTCGCCAGCTTCTACATCTGTAGGATCTTCTTCTCTGGTATCTCTCAATACCGCTAAATCTTTGTGACGGAAAAGTGCGTTGTCATCTAAAGAAACTTTAGCATCTACCGCGATAATTTTGTTATCTGAAGTTTTCAGAACTGGGTTGATTTCAAAAAGTGATGCGTCAATACCTACGTAAGCGCTGTATAAATTAGTGATGAATTTTGTGAAATCCTTGAAAGCATCTCCGCTTAAACCTAAGTTGAAAGCGATTTTTCTTGCCTGGAAACCCTGAAGACCAACAGCAGGATCAATTACCTCGTTATGAATCAAATGTGGAGTTACTTCTGCAACGTGCTCAATATCCATACCACCTTCGGTAGAATATACGATCATGTTTTTCCCCTGAGCTCTGTCTAAAAGGATAGAAACATAAAATTCTTTTGTTTCTGTTTCTCCCGGATAATAAACATCTTCAGCAACCAAAACGAAATTCACTTTTTTACCTTCAGCGGAAGTTTGTGGAGTTACCAACTGCATTCCGATGATGTTGCCGGCATTTTCTTTGAGTTTCTCCAAATTTGGTGAAAACTTCACGCCACCGCCTTTTCCACGACCACCAGCATGAACCTGAGCTTTTACTACCCAGCCTTCATTTCCGTTCAGTTCTTTTAATTTATTTGCGGCATCTACTGCTTCATCTACATTGTTTGCGACAAAACCTCTCTGGATGTTTACTCCATATTTTGCCAAAATCTCTTTAGATTGGTATTCGTGAAGATTCATAATATTTGAATTAGATTTAATTTTTTTTAAAGATTGACAAATTTAAGAAAATTTGAGAAGATAATGATTGAACGGACGGAAATTTTTGTCACCAAAAACAGTTTAAAAAATTACTGTTATGTGGCATTTGGTTTTGTTTTTTCATAAAAGGTAGTTGCGATTCCTGCCAATATGATGATGCTTCCAAATATTTGAACAGGAGTAATTTTTTCCCCGATGAACACAGCAGCCAAAAGAGCCGCAAAAATAGCCTGACTGAGAAGGCTTAGCGAAACGCGGGTCGCCCTCATATTTTGAGTCGAATAACTGATGAGCAGCCACGCAATTAACTGACATACGATTCCCTGAACAAAAAGCGAAATCCAGGCTTGACCTGAAAACCCAAAAAATTCCTCCCCAAAAGCGATATTTACAATGAAGAGAAAAACCGTAGAGAAAATCATACTGTAGGTGATAAAAGTGATCACTTCAACTTTTTCCAAAACTGTTTTGCTTACTAAGATATATAAAGCATATAGTAATCCCGATAAAACTCCGAGGAAAAAAGCGGTGTCTAATTTCAATTCTAAAATCGTGTCAACACCAACGAAAACCATCATTCCCATTAAAGCGATCAAGGTTCCCAGCCAGAAGCTTTTTCTGGGGCGGTAATTCAGAAAAACAAATGAAAAAACGCCCACCCAAATCGGTGAAAGATTTGTCAGCAGCGTTGCCTGGGTTGCTGATGAGTGCTGAATCGAGATATTCCAGACGGCAATATCTGAGGCGAAAAGTATCCCGCAAATCGCAATCGGGAGTATCAGTTTACGGTTCTCTAAACCAAGTTTCCCTTTGTAAAGCGCCACAGGCAAAAGAATGGCAGTTGCAATTGCCATTCGGTAAAATGCAGAAATGAGTCCCGACGTAAGATTCATACGGACGATCACGGGAAATATGGAAATACACAAAATCCCGATGAATAATGCGATTCTTGCTTTGGTCATTTTTAAAATTTTCTACCGACGTCTTTACAGATTTCTAAATAATTCTCTGGCATTTTAGAAAAATAATCAGTCGCGTAATATTCATCTGTATGCGGAATATAAATACTGTACTTTTTTCCTAAAGGAATAAGCGGAATGAAAAATAAGGTGATGTAATTTTTGAAGACTTTAATCTCAGCATTCACCATAAAACCGTTCTTATTGATTTTTCTGGTTTCGTGACCGACTAATTTTTTGGTGTTTCCTGCGATGAAAAAGAACATTTATTAAAGTGATTTTTTAAACTTCCTTAGTCGATTTTTATTAATAATTTGGGTTTCATTCACTATTAATATTCTGGAAGAATCGTCCTTCTTTTCTACTTTTAAAATAAGTGATTTTTTAGAAAATTTCCATTTGCCAAAAAGTATACTTTTGTCGATTTCGTCGAACCCCCAGTAATTGTTTTCCCTTCTAAAGGTAGAGTCTTTGTACAAGACTAAGCTGTCTCTTTCAGTATAATTTTTATAATGATTAGCGAATTTTTCTTTCTTAGTCAAAACATAAATAGATTGTGTTTTCTGACTGTTTATAGAGCCAAAACAACAAACTGAAAAAAGAAAAATTAACAACCTCATTTAGAATTTAGCCTTTGCAAAATACCAGATCAACATTCCCCAACTGATGATCATCATCAGTCCGCCAAGCGGTGTAATGGGTCCTAAGAATTTAAAATTCATTCCGGAAACGCCATTGAACGCCAACAGGTAAATACTGAACGAAAAAATAAATGTCCCGGCGATCATTAAAATCGAAATCCATTTTTCTGAAGGAGTTTCGAATTTTAAAATATAACCCACAATGAGTAAAAACAATGCGGAATACATCTGATATCTTACTCCGGTTTCGAAACTCGTGAGTTTTTCCACCGATAAAACTTTCTTTAATGCGTGCGCACCGAATGCACCTAAAATAACGGAAAGCAGTCCGTAAACCGCTCCGACAACTAACGTAAATGTCTTCATATTATAATTCTCCTTTTTGATACATGATTAATAACTGCCCTACAACTGAAAGAATTCCAATTCCAATAAACATCCAGGCAAATTTCTTCGATTTTGCAAATCCCTGATCTTTTGTCGTTTTCAGAAAGACTCCGAAAATTAAAAGCAACAGGCCTAAAAACAGTTGAAACATTTTCTAATTTTTGTTTCTCAAATTATTGAACTCCGTAATCACTTCGTGATGTGTCACGGTTTTATCTTTAAAGTACGTAACGAAATGATTTTTTTCTTCTTCAGTAGCTCCTAACTGATTCAAAATATTGAACAGGTGCATTTTCATATGACCTTTCTGAATTCCCGTAGTGACCAAAGAACGCAGCGCCGCAAAGTTCTGCGCCAGGCCTGAAACCGCGAGAATACTCATGAGTTCCTGCGCGGAAGGCTTTCCTAAAAGTGCAAGCGAAAATTTCACGAGGGGATGAAGATTCGTTAAACCGCCTACAACACCGACAGAAATCGGCAGATCGATCCAGAATCTGAAAATTCCGTCGTCAATCGTGCAGTGTGTCAAACTGGTGTACTTTCCGTCCTTCGCTGCGTACGCATGAGCGCAGGCTTCAGTTGCGCGGAAATCGTTCCCGGTAGCGATTACCACAGCGTCTACCCCGTTCATAATGCCTTTGTTGTGCGTAGTTGCACGGAAAGGCTCGATCTCCGCAATCGTTACAGCTCTTTTGAATTTAGTCGCAAATTCTTCGTTGGAGATGCCGCTGTCGTCTTTCAGATCTTCAATTTTGCAGGAAACCTCAGCTCTAACGATACAGTCAGGTGTGAAATTCGATAGTATATTCATCACTATCTGCAAAGAATCTTTTTCCTCCTGAGTGAAAACTTCTTCATTCGCCACTTCTTCTTTCAAAGTTTTTCCGAATTGCTCCAGACAGGAGTTGATGAAATTAGCTCCCATAGAATCCACCGTATCGAAACTGGCTTTCAGCTGGAAATAATTCTCAAGATCCGCGGTTTTATCGATCAGACGGATATTAAGAATTCCGCCGCCGCGGTTTCTCATGTTTTTGGTGATTTCCTCTGTTGCTTCAAACAGTTTTTTCTTCAGTTTAAAATTGAAAAAATGCTGCAGTTTATGAGGCTCTACATTTAAAATAAAATGGGTATGACCTAATTTTTTAGTATTAATGATGGTCGTTTTGAAACCGCCTTTATCGATCCAGAACTTGGCTGCTTTGGAAGCTGCTGCAACAACAGAACTTTCCTCAACTGCCATTGGTAGCGCCAGCAATTTACCATCGATAAGGAAATTGGGTGCGATTCCGTACGGCATATAAAAGTTGGAAATTGTATTTTCGGAAAACTCTTCGTGAAGCTTCTGAAGCGTTGCATCGCCATTCCAGTATTGCTGTAAAATCTGCTCGTAACTGCGGTCGTCATTAAGATATTCTTTGATGAGCCAATCGATTTTTCTTTGTTTAGAAAGTTTAGAAAAACCTTCTACAGGACTGTGATTCATTGAATTTTAATTTGAAATTCAAAGATAGGAAATTCGGTCGGATGTAAGGCAGTTGGTACTATGTTTTAGAATATGGGAACAGTGAAGAACGATCATCTCGCTTCGGAAATTTAATTATATTTAATAGATGAAAACAGTATTTCTTTCTACTTTATTATTTCTCGTCTTAAGTTGTAATAAAACAACAGATTCTTCAGCTAAAAACAACGGCAGTGAAGGCTCTGAAAGGTTGGAAACACCATCTCTTATAAAATAAAAAAAGATCAAAACACGATCAAGGAAAGATTTCCTGCACCAGATGGTTACGAATATTCAACTTCACGACCATTTTCCTTTGCGGAATATATTGAATCTTTTCCACTGAAAGCATACGGCTCTCCGATCCTGAAATATGACGGAACAGAAATCGAAACACAACATCTCCATGAAGCTATTTTTGATATTGATACTGGAACAAAAGATTTGCAGCAATGTGCCGATGCGATTATTCGGTTACGGGCAGAATATTTATTTAAATTAAAAAAATACGACGAAATTAAATTTCATTTTACCAGCGGAGATTTAATGACGTGGAACGACTATAAAAACGGAACCCGCGCAATTGTCAATGGCAATGCGGTACAGTTTCGAAAAACAGAAAACTTTGATGATTCCAGAGAAAATTTCCGGAAGTACCTGGATCTGGTTTTTAATTATGCCGGAACGATTTCTCTAAATAAAGAAACAAAGCCGGTCCTGAATACGCGGGATCTAAAAACTGGTGACATCCTGATTACGGCGGGAAGTCCGGGGCATATCGTTTTTATTGCCGGTGTTTCTGAAAATCAGCAGGGAAAGAAACTGTTTTTGCTGGCAGAAGGTTTTACGCCGGCTCAATCGATCCATTTACTGAAAAATCCTTTTGATAAAGAAATTTCACCGTGGTATGATTTAGATGTAAATGCTGACGAAACGAAAACCGCCAGATATTTCTTCAAACCCACCAATTTTAGAAGTTTTTAATCATAATCCCGACGCAACTTTTATCAAACGAATGACAAAAAAAATCACCGAATTTTTTCGGTGATGATTTATTGATATGTTATAGTGTTTTAATCCAGCTGCGTTCCCAGGAATTCCCATTCCTGCAGTGCAAGATCCAAATCTGCTTTTTTCGCGTTGTAAAGTTCCAGCGTTTCTTCAGAAGGATTTTCTTTGGCGAATGTCGCTTCCATTTCCACGATTTTCACTTCAAGTTCAGCGATTTTCTCTTCAACTTTCTTGATTTTGTTCTGAATATTTTTCTGATCTTTAGAAACGATCACAGTTTTCTTTTCTACCGGTTTTTCAACCACTTTCTCTACCACGGGCTCATTCCGCATTTCCTGAAGTTTTGATTTTTCTGCAGAAACTTCTCTAATGCTTTCTTTCTGGCGGAATTCCAGATATTCATTCACATCGCCTAAGAATTCCTTCATTCTTCCGTCCCGGAATTCGAATATTTTATCACTCAGTCCCTGTAAAAATTCACGGTCGTGAGAAATTACGATTAGAGTTCCTTCAAATTTCTGAAGCGCCAATTTGATGATTTCTTTGGACTGGATATCGAGGTGATTCGTCGGCTCATCCATAATCAGCGTGTTGAACGGCCGAAGCAAAAGTTTACACAAAGCCAAACGGTTTCTTTCACCTCCGGAAAGTACTTTCGTCTTTTTCTGAACATCATCACCCTGGAAAAGAAAACTTCCCAACAAATCACGAACTCTTGGCCGGGTTTCTTCGGTTGCTGCGTCCTCAGCTTCTTCCAAAACGGTTTTATTGGGTGTTAAAACCTCTTCCTGATTCTGTGCGAAATAACCGATGTTTACGTTATGACCAAGATTCCATTCGCCGGAATAATCTTTAATTTCGCCGGAAAGTATTTTTGCCAAAGTTGTTTTTCCCTGTCCGTTCTGTCCGAGCAAAGCGATTCTGTCGCCGCGTTCTACAAAGAAATCAACTTTATCGAAAACCTGTTTGTTTCCGTATGATTTCCCTAAATTTTTAGCTTCGAAAATTACTTTACCCGGTACCACCGACTGCACGAATCGGATGTTGAATTTGGAAACATCTTCGTTATCGATTTCAATACGCTCGATTTTATCGAGTTTTTTAATCAAAGACTGAGCAAAAGACGATTTGGTAGCTGAAGCACGGAAACGGTTGATGTTATCTTCCATCTGCTTGATTTCGACATCCTGATTTTTCTTTGCCTGCGTAAGTTTTTCTTTACGCTCTTTACTTAATTCAAGATATTTTGTATAATTCGCTTTATAATCATCAACTTTCTTGTTATTGATATCGAAAGTCCGGTTACAGACGGAAGTCATAAACTGTTTATCGTGACTCACTAAAACGATAGCACCGGGATAATCCTTCAGAAATTCTTCCAGCCAGATGATGGATTCCATATCCAGGTGGTTGGTAGGCTCATCCAGGAGCATCAGATCATTTTTCTGAAGCAGCAGTTTTGCAAGTTCGATTCTCATTCTCCATCCACCGGAAAATTCGTCGGTGATTTTATGAAAATCATCTGCACGGAAACCTAAACCCAACAAAACCTTTTCCACATCACCTTCCAGATTATAGGCGTCGTGATGCATCAAAAGATCATTAAGTTCAGTCATTTTATGAATCAGATTTTCGTAAGCATCGCTTTCATAATCGGTTCTCGTAACCAGCTGATGATTCACCTCATCCAACTCGTTTTTCATTGCGTTGATCTGTTCGAAAGCCTGCAGGGTTTCATTCCAAACAGTTCTGCCTTTTACAAAATCAAGATCCTGTTTCAGGAATCCGATGGTAATGTTACCTTCAGGAACGATATTTCCTTCGTAGAAATTAATTTCGCCGGTGAGCATTTTCAGAAGCGTAGATTTTCCAGCTCCGTTTTTACCGACGAGACCAATTTTATCGTCTTTCTTAATGGTAAAATTTACATTCTGAAAGAGATAATTCCCTGAGTGATGAAGACCTAGGCCCTGAACTGACAACATATATATTAAGCAATTAGTAATGAGTATTTTCGAGGTGCAAAAGTAAGGAAAAGTTATTGAACTGACCGTTTTTAAGAAAACAGCTTGGATTTCAGGAAAAGCGCATTAAAACATTTAACTTTAACCCTGTAAAATTCAACTTAAAATGAAAAATTTAATCATCCTGATCGGTACATTTTTATGTCTTAACATCAATGCTCAGAATTTAAATGTAATGACCTTTAACATCCGACTTTCGCTGGATTCCGACAAAGAAAACTCGTGGGACAACAGAAAATCTGACGCTTTGAAACTGCTGGATTATTATCATCCCGATTTTTTCGGAGTTCAGGAAGCGGTTCCGCAACAGATGACGGACATCAAAACAGGTCTTAAAAATTATGATTTTGTTGGAGTTGGACGCGATGACGGAGCTAATAAAGGCGAATATTCGGCCATTTTCTACGATACGGAAAAGCTGCAGGTTCTGCAATCGGGAACTTTCTGGCTAAGCGAAACACCTGAAAAACCCTCAAAAGGCTGGGATGCTGCTTACAACAGAGTCTGCACTTTTGCTCTTTTTAAAACGAAAAAGGGCGGTAAGAAGTTTTGGGCTTTTAATGTTCATTTTGATCATGTGGGAAATGTCGCACGGGAAAAGTCTGCGCAATTAATTCTGGATAAAATTAAAAACTTAAATACAAAAAATCTTCCCGTGGTTCTTACCGGCGATTTTAATCTTACAGATGATACGAAACCCATCAAACTTCTGTCAGAAACCCTCAACGACTCATTCTACCATTCGGTAAAACCGCATTACGGCCCAACGGCGACTTTTACAGCTTTTGATGTAAACACGATACCAAAGGACAGGATCGATTATATTTTCACAAAAAGGTTTGAGTGCACCTCTATCAGAACCATTAACGACAGGCGGGAAAATTTGCTTTACCCATCTGATCATTTTCCGGTTTTAGCAGAATTAAAATTCAGATAATCAGCCAAAAAAAATCCACCAGATGACTCCGGTGGATAAACACAAATGATGAAAAAAAATTTATTCTTCCGCTGTTGAGGCATTAGAATACAGCAAAGAAATATATAATTTCTGATATAACAAAATTAATCTCAAATTATTTACTTACAATGATTCATTAAATTGAATACCAGTAAAATAAAGAATCCACGGCATATAGCAGTGGATTCTAAAAACACAAATGTTGAAATTAAATTTCAACAATCAATATCAAAAACCGCGCAAACTAATGCTAAGAAAAAGTTAATTTTTTAAATCGGTGGAGAACGAACGCTTTACAAATAAAAAAATCTACCGGAAAACCGGTAGATTATCAATTGAAACAAGTTTTTTCTAGTAAATTCTAAGTCCTGATCTTGCACCTGATGCATTTGTAATCGCCTGCATTCTAGATTTTTGTCCTGCAGAGAACATATACATCGCAGCATCATCAACATAATCCATATAATTCATAAACTGTATTGAACGGTTAACTCCGCCGCAAAGATCGTACTGCGGATAAGTTGGTTTCCCGAAATTCTTGTCCTGTTGCGTTGGCGTATCATCTACATAATCTGTAGCACAGTTTCCGTCGCCCCAAATATGACGAAGATTCAGGTAATGCCCCACTTCATGAGTTGCAGTTCGTCCCAAGTTGTATGGCGCGTTTGCGGTAGTACCGAAATATTTTCCGGCAATTACCACACCGTCATTCCAAAGCCCTGCAGATTCAGGGAAAGTTGCGTAACCAAGAACTCCACCCATATCACCAACAACCCATATATTGAAATAGTTAGCTGGCTTAAAGGCATCCTGACCTTTTGATGAAGTCTTCTTCATGGCATCATTTGTTCTCCATGATCTTACCGTGGTCGATTTACGGATAACGCGGTCTAAACGGAATTTAATTTTGGTATCACCAGCCGCAACGGAAGCGAATTCGGAAGGAATTTTATTCACGTCGGAATTTGTTCCTCCAAAATCATTATTCAACGTTGCGATTTGTGAAGCAATTTGCGCATCTGAAATGTTTTCGGCAGCAGTTCGGTAAAGTACATTTACAACGACAGGAATTTCGACTGTACCATCAGCCAATACTCTTCCCATCTTAAGATCTTCAATAAATTTTTCAGTTTTACTTTCGTTGTCAACAAATCTTGCCATCAGTTCAGGATTATTGGCCAAAGCCTCCTTTCGGATGTCCTCAGAAGGACATACTCTTTGGGTTACAGAACTCCCGGATGTTAAATCATCAGTTTGTTCCTGATTGAGCAGATGATCTTCACCCACATTACACGCAGCAAGCATTGACAAAGCAAATGCGCCGAATAACAGTTTTTTCATTGTCTGAATTTTAATTTTTGTAAAACGAATTTATAGAGTTGAAAATTACTGTGCAATAGATTTACTGCAAAGAAATCAAATATTTAATAAGATTTTAATTAAATGAATGATTTTCAGTTGATTATTTTTCATCTTAAAACGATTATTGATAAATTAAAGTAAAAAAGTAACATTCAGTTTAAATAATTAAAAAGCAATTCAATACTTATTAAACTATTGTTTTAACAAGGATATTATGGAATAGGTGAGAATTCCATAAAAAAAAGCGATCAAATAAATGACCGCTTTTTTAATTATATTAAGCAGAACTTACACCGTCGGACGGAAAACCAAACCTGTTTCATCAAAATAATCAAGTGTAATTCTGTCACCGTCATTTACAGTCCCGGCCAGAATTTCTTTTGATAATTTATTCAAAACTTCCTGCTGCAGAACCCTTTTCAGCGGTCGTGCACCGAAACTCGGATCATAGCCCTTGTTCATCAAGTAATTTATGGCATCATCAGTGGCTGTCATAAAAATTCCTCGTTTTTCCAGCATTTTATTGAACCCACGCAACTGGTAATGTACAATTTTGCCGATTTCTTTTCTGTTGAGAGGCTGGAAAAGAACAATTTCATCAATTCTGTTCAGAAACTCAGGTCTCAAAGTCTGTTTCAGCAAACCGAAAACTTCATCTTTGGTTTTATCCACGATTTCGGAAATATTATCATCGGTGATATTTTCAAAATTTTCCTGAATCAAATGCGAACCAAGGTTGGAAGTCATAATGATAATTGAGTTTTTGAAATTCACCAGCCTCCCTTTATTATCTGTAAGTCTTCCGTCATCCAAAACCTGAAGCAACGTGTTGAAAACATCGGGATGCGCTTTTTCGATTTCATCCAGAAGAACAACCGAATATGGTCTTCGCCGAACAGCTTCCGTTAATTGCCCACCTTCATCATACCCCACGTATCCTGGGGGCGCACCGACTAATCTGGACACCGAATGCCTTTCCTGATATTCACTCATATCGATTCTGGTCATATTGTTTTCATCATCGAAAAGATATTCGGCAAGCGCCTTAGCGAGTTCAGTTTTCCCGACACCGGTAGTCCCCAAAAACAGGAACGATCCGATTGGTTTCTTTTCGTCGTTGAGTCCTGCCCTGTTTCTGCGGATCGCATCTGCAATCGAAACAATAGCTTCGTCCTGACCTACTACTCTCTTATGAAGTTCGTCTTCCAGGTGCAGCAGCTTTTGACGCTCAGACTGCAATAATTTAGTCACGGGAATTCCTGTCCATTTCGAAATTACTTCCGAGATATTTTCTGCGGTAACTTCTTCTTTAATTAATTCGTTAAGATTGTTCTGCATCTCAAGTTCAAGCTTGTGCAGGTCTGCTTCTTTTTCTTTAATTTTTCCGTACTGAATTTCGGCAACTTTCGCATAATCACCTACTCTGGAGGCCCGCTCAGCTTCAAGTTTCAACGCTTCAATTTCTTTTTTAATTGAGGTTAAATCCTCAGATTTCTGTTTTTCTTTAAGCCATTTTGCATTGATTTCGTTTCGCTGTTCAGAAACCTTAGAAATATCTTCTTTTAGATGATTAATCTTCAATTCATTTCCTTCCCGAGAAATCGCTGCAAGTTCAATTTCCATCTGCATGAGTTTTCGGTCTAAAACATCCAACTCTTCAGGTTTGGAATTAATTTCCATTCTGAGTTTTGCTGACGCCTCATCGATCAAATCGATGGCTTTATCCGGTAAAAACCGGTCGGAAATATAACGCTGAGACATTTCTACCGCAGCGATAATCGCTTCATCTTTAATTCTAACTTTATGGTGGGCTTCATATTTATCTTTAATACCACGCAGAATCGAAATGGCAGATTCGGTATCAGGCTCTTCTACCATTACTTTCTGGAAACGTCTTTCGAGCGCTTTATCTTTTTCAAAATATTTTTGATATTCATTTAAAGTTGTTGCGCCAATTGCACGAAGCTCACCTCTGGCCAAAGCCGGTTTCAGAATATTTGCAGCGTCCATAGCACCTTCACCACCGCCGGCTCCTACCAGCGTGTGAATTTCATCGATAAAGAGAATAATCTGTCCGTCCGATTTTGTCACTTCATTAATAACCGATTTTAAGCGCTCTTCGAACTCTCCTTTGTATTTTGCCCCGGCAATCAAGGCGCCCATATCCAGAGAATAAAGGGTTTTATCCATTAAATTTTCAGGAATATCGCCAGAAATAATCCGGTGTGCGATTCCTTCTGCAATGGCGGTTTTACCTACACCCGGTTCACCGATGAGGATCGGATTGTTTTTCGTTCTTCTGGAAAGAATCTGCAGAACCCTGCGGATTTCTTCATCGCGCCCAATTACGGGATCAAGTTTGCCTTCCGCGGCAAGTTCATTGAAGTTTTTGGCGTATTTATTTAAACTCTGGTAGGTTTCTTCGGAACTTGCCGAAGTTGCCTTTGATCCTTTCCGTAATTCATTAATGGCGGTTTCCAGACCTTTTTTTGTAACGCCCATATCTTTCAGCATTTTCGAAACATCAGAATTTACATCAAGAAGCGAGAGCCAAAGATGCTCGATGGTGACAAACTCGTCGCCCATTTTTTTCGCGACATTGGGCGCATCGAGCAAAACACGGTTAGCCGATTGTGAGAGATAAATATTTCCACCTTCAACTTTCGGGAGTTTTTCGAGATTTTCACGGTTGCGGTCGCGCACCAAACCCAGCTCAGCCTCCGATTTTTTCATTAAAAATTCCGAAATATTTTCATCAACCTGGAAAATTCCTTCCAAAATATGTTGAGGCTCAATACTTTGGTTGCCAAATTCCATGGCAATTTGCTGTGCTTTCTGTATGGCTTCCTGCGATTTTACAGTGTATTGGTTTAAGTTCATCGTATTATGATTTTAATTTTTTCAAAAATTCAGGAACAATAAAAACCCTTATAAATTTACGAATTATTATTGTCGTTTTTAAAGCTTTTTTTGATCAAATGCTTATAAACAAAAATTGTTCTGTTAAATATTCAGCGCTTTTTTAAGACATAATTTCCGGTTTTAACAAATTGAAAGCGTGCTGATTAAGACATAATTTCCGATTACTGCAATATATGTGTATGTCCGCTCTATAGTTTAGACCACTCCAACATCTGTTATCTGTTTTTTGTACCATTCAAAAAAAAAGTATATTTGTTGAACTCACCTTTATAGAGTTATTTTAAAAAAACATGCATCATTTTCATCTGTTAAAAGCAGCCCGGGTAAAGAAGGAAACGAATGATTCCGTAAATATCGCTTTTGAAATCCCTCAAAATCTAAGGTACGAATTTGCCTTTAAGCAAGGTCAATATCTTAATGTCCGTTTCGTTTTCGGGGACGAAGATCTTCGGAGGTCGTACTCGATCGTCAACGCACCGAGCGAAGGAAATTCTGAACTTGAAATTCTGGTTAAACATTTGGAGAACGGGAAAGTCTCAACCTATCTCAATAACGAACTCAGAGAAGGTGACCATATTGAAGTAATGGCGCCGATGGGGCATTTCTATACACACTATCACCCCTCAAACGAGAAGACATACGTGGGACTTGCAGCAGGAAGCGGAATTTCACCTGTGCTTTCTAACCTGAAAGAAGCACTTTATCAGGAGCCGAAAAGCAATGCCTATTTATTCTTCAGCAACAGAAGCTTTAATGACATTATTTTCAGAGATGAAATTGATGCTTTAGCGGAAAAATTCGAAGGACGGTTAAAAGTGATTTACCTTCTTTCCCGCGAAAAACATTTTGAAGATGAGCTATTTGAAGGAAGGATTTCGGCAGAAAAACTTTCGCAGCTATTCGAAAAATTTCCAGAAATCCCCGCCCAGGAATCCACCTATTTTATATGTGGTCCTGCGGAGATGATCAAAGACATTTCCGGATTTCTGAAAAACGAAGTGAAAGTACCGTCGCTTCAGATCATGTATGAATATTACGCAGCACCCGATGATGGCGAAAACGCAGAAATGAGCGACGAGTTCAAAGCGATTCCGAATTTGGAAAGCATGGTGACTTTAATTATTGATGATGATGAATATTCATTCCACCTGAATTCAAAGAAAAGAAGCATTCTGGATCAGGCACTGCATGATAAACTTCCGGTTCCATTCGCATGCAAAGGCGGCGTTTGCTGCACCTGCAAAGCCCAGGTGATGGAAGGAGAAGTATTTATGGAAAAGAATTTCGCGCTTACCGAAGAAGAGGTGGAGCGCGGATTTGTACTGACCTGCCAGTGTCACCCTACTACCAATGTAGTGATGCTGAATTATGATGTATAATTAGAAGTGAATTGCCGTAGTAAATTCACTTTATTAAAAATTTAAACCATGACTAACTGGAAATTCGCAAAAGCAGTCAATGAAAATGAAGAGTTCAAAATCGAAGGACTTAACATTTGGAATCACTATTGGCATTGCGTTGACAAAAAAGTTGAAGTAAAAGGCCCGGATAACGGAAATGTATATTATTTCAAAGAATATCAGATCGAAGGGAATGACAAAACCATCAGATTCGTTGCGGGAGAATTTATTGACTCCAGCGTTGGAATTTATCTGAAAGATGATCTAAGCGAAGGAAAATTATAGGATTAATGGTATTTTAACAATAACATACAAAGAAATGGATCAGGAAAAATTTTTAGCATACGTTCAGGCCGAGAATAAAGTGGAACCCAAAGATGTAATGCCCGAGGATTACAGAAAACTGTTGGTAAGACAGATTTCTCAGCACGCCCATTCCGAAATTGTAGGGATGCTCCCGGAAGCCAACTGGATTACCAGAGCGCCGTCGCTTCGTAGAAAAATGGCGCTCATGGCAAAAATTCAGGACGAAGCCGGTCACGGTTTATATTTATATGCCGCAACGGAAACTTTAAACAACGGTGAAATCGCCGCCGATCGCGATTCCACTTATAATGATATGCTTTCCGGTAAAGCAAAATACTCCAGCATTTTCAATTATCCGGCACTTTCGTGGGCAGACATTGGCGCAATTGGCTGGCTGGTTGACGGTGCTGCAATTATGAATCAGGTCATGCTGATGGGAAATTCGTACGGACCTTACTCCAGAGCAATGGTCAGAATTTGCAAGGAAGAATCTTTCCACCAAAGACAGGGTTACGAGATATTGATGACTCTTTGCCGCGGGACTAAAGAGCAGAAAGATTTAGCTCAGGAAGCACTGAACCGCTTCTGGTGGCCGGCTTTAATGATGTTCGGACCCAATGACGACGCTTCTCCGAACTCTCAGAAATCTATGAATTACCGGGTAAAAAGAGAAAGCAACGATTCTTTAAGACAGAGATTTGTAGACGTGACAGTCGGGCAGGCAGAGTTTTTAGGTTTGAAAATACCTGACGAGAATTTAAAATGGAATGAGGAAACCCAACATTATGATTTCGGCGATCTGCCATGGGATGAATTCATGGAAGTTTTAAAAGGAAACGGACCGTGCAATAAAAAACGTCTCGAAACGAAACGAAAAGCCCAGCGCGAACACTCCTGGGTGAAGGAAGCTGCGATTGCGTATGCGGAGAAAGCAAATTCTATCAACAGCAACTCATAACAAATGATTTGGCAAGGACGCTTTGACGGCGAAGACCCACTTTATCACCGCATTTTCCAGAGAGTTTCTCTCGAAAACAATTACAGCAATGTCTCACCGAACGATTTCGTTTTACACGGTTTTGCTGTAGATGAAGGCGTGAAAAGAAACAAAGGAAGAGTCGGCGCCAAAGACGCGCCGGATATCATCCGGAAAAATATGTCGAATTTCCCTGTTGTAAATCCTCAGTTTTCACTGAAAGATTTCGGAAACATCAACTGCGACGACGGAAATTTAGATAAATCCCAAAACGAGCTCGCAGAAAAAGTTACTGAAGTTTTAAAAAGAGGCGGAAAATCCATTGTTCTGGGCGGCGGCCACGAAATTACCTATGCCCACTATTCAGGAATCAAAAATGCATTTCCCGGAAAAAAAATAGGAATCATCAATATCGATGCGCATTTTGATAACCGCGAGCCCCAAGAATCCGTCGGTCCCAGCTCCGGCACTGGTTTTTGGCAAATCGTACAGGAAGGCCCGATAAATTCGCTGCATATCGGAATCCAGAGAAATTCGAACACCCTTAAATTATTCGACACCGCACACCAGTACGGCATGAAATACATTCTGGCGGAAGAACTTTTTTTCGAAAACCTTCCTGCAGTTTATCAGAAAATTGATGAAGTCACGGCTTCCTGCGATGTCTTATACCTTACGATTTGTATGGATGTATTTAATGCTTCCATTGCGCCGGGTGTTTCAGCCGCAGCATATAACGGCATTTTCGCTGATTCTGCCTTCATGCATTATTTCAAACACATTCTTAAGAGTGAGAAACTTTTAGCCTTCGATATTGCAGAAGTAAATCCCGTCTTTGATCTAAACGAACGTACCGCAAGACTAGCTGCAAGTTTAGTGAATGAATGGTTTCTGCTGAAATAAGCATATTTTTTTTCTTCTACCTCAAAAATGACAATTCCTGATAAGTAAGACTATCAGGGCGTTACACCTAATCTTTGTACATTCGAAAACCAATACAAAACATCACATATCTCATAAAAACATTTATTTTATTGCTAAATAACTAAATTTGACTTTGTTTATTTGATATTTTTTTATAATTTGGTCGGAATTTAAAAACATTAATTAAATTTAAGACCTATGAGAAAAAAATTACCCCTGTTGTTGATGGCAATTATGCCGTTGGCATCCTTCGCACAGAGTGCACAATCTAAAGTTTCGGTACATCCGAAAAAACAGGCAGTAACAAAACAAGCCAAACCACATCTTTTAGCTGCTCCCGTTGCTTATTGTACGCCAGCGCTTGACTGCACTGATGGAGATTTAATCTCAAATGTAACATTTGCAGGCATCAACAACACCACTACATGCAGCCCTGCAGGGTATGGAGATTATACCTCCGTATCTAATACTACTACATTGCTGGCAGGAGAGACTTATCCAATTGCCGTTACCGTAGGAGATGGTTGGCCTAACGAAAATGTTTCAGTTTGGATTGATTACAATAAAAACGACATTTTCGACGCTTCAGAATTCACTTATGTAGGCAACGTAAATACAGTTTCATCTGGGCTGACAGTAACAGGAAACATTCCCATTGCTACAGGAACAGCGAACGGAAGCTACCGAATGAGAGTAAGAGTTGCTGCAGATGGCGCAAACGCAGATGACAATACTCTGGCCTGTGATGAGGAGCAAGGCTACGGCGAAACCGAAGATTACACCTTAATAATTGGAGCCCCTGCACCAACAGGATGTCTAACAGCAACCAACGGGCAATACCCTGCAGCGACCTTTACCCCTAACTGTAACGGAGCAGTGGGTAACATAACTACTGCAGCATGGTTGAACGAGTACTCTAAGGTAAATGTAATTGCCGGCACAACTTACACCTTCTCTACTTCAGTAAATACGTATTTCATTACTATTGGCAACGAAGCAGGCACTGCAGTTCTTGCATCAGGAACAGGATCGGTGACATATACCCCAACAGCAAACGGTGTTGTACGTTTTTACTCTCACCTTTCAAGCAATTGTGATGGAACCAGCTCTAGCCACACAAGATCAGTTAAATGTGGAACTCCGCCGCCGCCGCCAACAGCATGTACTGATTTCAAAACTCCATCCAATAACAGGGAGAACGGAGGATTCTTCGGAGGAGATACCGCTCAGAGATTGGCGATCGACATACCTGTAGGAAGCACTGGATTTACGGTACACGGAATGGAGCCTATTGTAGCTGGTGACGCTACTTCATTCTCATTTAAGTTCTATTCTAATAACGCCGGTTTACCGGGGGCAGAAATCGCAACCCGCACCGGAATCATTCAATCTAGTGTGGTAACGGGAACTGCTTTTGGTTATGATTTCAAGAAATACACGGTAGCATTTGATTCACCAATCGACTTTACGGCCAACACTACTTATTGGGTGGAAGTAACATCTGATGCAGTGGCTTGGGAATCTACAACAGTTAACCGATTGGGCTCTCCGGACGTTTTCAACAACAGTGGAACATCGGGCGCTTGGGTTGCCGGAACTACAGATTACGTATTCAACCTAGCGTGCAGCTCACTGTTGGCAGTAGGTGACGCCAGCAATACCAAATTCAGTTTCTATCCAAATCCAGTAGTAGATTATCTGAACATCAGCGCAAGCACAAAAGTTGAGTCTGTTACAGTACATAACATTGCAGGACAAAAAATGCCTGTAAGTGCAAAACTGGTTAACGGTAAAGTAGATATGAGCAGATTAGCTCCTGGAATTTACATCATCACTACTGTCCTGGAGGGTGGTAAGAAAGAATCCTTCAAGGTTGTTAAGAAATAATCCATTAACATTTAAACTATGAAATGGTCCGATAAATTATCGGGCCATTTTTAATACCGAAAATCAAAGGTTTTAAAGAAAAACAGCGGCAAGCCAAACAGTATTTTAAAACGCAGCTAAAAGCCTTAAAAGTAAGGAATTCAGCATATACTTCCTATGCGAATATTTCGTCAAATGACCGAACCAAAAACAACGGTTCAAAGACCAAATAAAAACGCAAATATTTATAAAAAAACTGCTATTGATAAAGAATTTTATATATTTGCACCAATTAACAACTAATTAAAATTAAATTACTATGTCAGACATTGCATCAAGAGTAAAAGCTATTATCGCTGATAAACTCGACGTTGAGGAAACAGAAGTAACTCCAGAAGCTAGCTTCACAAACGATCTAGGAGCAGATTCTTTGGATACTGTAGAATTAATCATGGAATTTGAAAAAGAATTCAACATTCAGATCCCTGATGATCAGGCAGAAAAGATTACAACTGTGGGTCACGCTATTACTTATATTGAGGAAGTGGTGAACAAATAATTTTCTATTAACAAGAATCTAAAATTTATGGAATTAAAAAGAGTAGTTGTTACCGGTTTTGGTGCTATCACCCCTATTGGAAATAATGCCAAAGAATACTGGGAAAGTCTTATTAAAGGCGAGAGCGGTGCCGCTCCTATTACTCTTTTTGATGCCTCCCAATTCAAAACCAAATTTGCCTGCGAGGTAAAGAATTTCAACCCATTAGATCACTTCGACAAAAAAGAAGCGAAGAAAATGGATCGAAATACCCAGCTGGGAATTGTTGCTGCCAGAGAAGCGGTAGTACATTCCGGTATCCTGAACGGCGAACTCGATAAAAACAGAGTTGGGGTAATCTGGGGTTCAGGAATCGGCGGTTTAGAAACTTTCGAAAACGAAGTTCTGGGTTGGGCGAATACCGACATTCCACGTTTCAATCCATTCTTTATTCCAAAAATGATTGCGGACATTACCGGCGGCCAGATTTCTATTGAATACGGTTTCCACGGTCCCAATTATACCACTGTTTCTGCGTGCGCTTCATCTGCCAATGCACTTATCGATGCTAAAATGCTTATCCAACTGGGTAAAGCTGATGTTATCGTGTGCGGTGGTTCCGAAGCTGCAGTTACAGCAAGTGGTGTCGGAGGTTTTAACGCCATGATGGCACTTTCTACCCGAAATGATGATCCTAAAACAGCTTCCCGACCTTTCGACAAAGACAGAGACGGATTTGTACTTGGCGAAGGAGCAGGTTCTATCATTTTAGAAGAATACGAACACGCGAAAAAACGCGGTGCAACCATCTACGCTGAACTGAAAGGCGGGGGAATGAGTGCAGATGCCTATCACATGACCGCACCTCATCCGGAAGGACTCGGCGCTTACCTTGTAATGAAAAACTGCCTGGAAGACGCAGGTGTAACGGCTGACGAAGTAGATCACATCAATATGCATGGGACTTCTACTCCATTAGGCGACATCGCAGAATCCAATGCAATTTCTAAATTACTAGGAGATCACGCTTACGATATCCAGATTAATTCCACGAAATCAATGACCGGTCACTTATTGGGTGCAGCCGGTGTAATTGAGGCTATTGCCGCTATACACACTATTATCTACAACGTTGTTCCGCCAACCATCAATCATTTTACTGATGATGAAAAAATCGACAGTCGCCTTAATTTCACTTTCCACCATGCGGTAGAAAAAGAAGTTAATGTTGCGATGAGCAATACTTTCGGCTTTGGTGGCCACAATGCGTGTGTACTTTTCTCCAAAATCTAAACAAAAAATTCGATGGAGTTAAAGAAGTATTTTCCTAAATTCCTAGTTAACAGAAAAAAAAACCTTTCCGAAAAAGATTATTACCTCAGCAACGAAATCAGTAAAATTACCGGTTGCAGCGTGCAGAATATCAGTCTTTACCGGGAAGCATTTTCTTTAAAAACTTCCTCCTCAAAAAAGAACAATTACGAGAGACTCGAGTTTTTGGGCGATTCTGTTTTGGGCGCAATCATATCCTGCCATCTGTTTTCAACGTACCCGAACGCGAATGAAGGCTATCTGACCCAGATGAAATCCAAAATCGTCAACCGGAAAAACCTCAACAAACTGGGCGATGAACTTTCACTTAAGAAATTTCTGCAGAACGATTCTCCCAGCACGCTCAGCGAAAATATATCGGGGAATCTTTTCGAAGCACTGATTGGTGCGCTTTACCTTGATGTTGATTATGAAACCTGTAAAAAAGTGGTCCTCGAGAGGCTTTTAACACCCTCGGAAATCAACAAACTCGAAAATAAGATCGTAAGTTATAAAGGTCTGCTTCTGGAATGGAGCCAGAAAAAGAAAGTCTCGATCCGCTACGAAACCTGCGAAGAAATGCAGGTCACCAAAAACCTGGTGTTCCGGAGTTATGTGTGGCTGGAAGATGAAAAAATATCGAATGCCACAGAAACCTCAAAGAAGAAAGCCGAAGAGAAAGCCGCACAAAGAGCATTTTATATTCTAAATAAAAAACAAAGCATCCTTGAAAACTCAAAAGATCCTGCTGGATATTGACGGAGAAGAAGAAGACCTCAACATAGGGTTAGTACGCCTTGCCAAAGATGTACCCGCTCACGAACTTTTCTACCACCTCAATTCGCAGAATTCTTTTAATTTTTCTCGCATTTCAGACCTTGCTTTCGAGGGAAACTACAACGATTATTTTTTTCCTAGATTCCGTGCTTTTCACTGTGATTCTAAACTTTGTATCCATTTTATTTCAAACAAATCTTCGCACCACATTCAGAAAAAAATTTCATCCGAACTCTTTTCCGGTGAAACTGAAACCAAATTCCTGTTCGAACATTTTCAGGACGTAGATTATATCATGAAAACATCAGAGCCATTTGATGATTTTTCCGTAATTTTGCTCCCTGAAAATCTGCTGTTCCAAATACAGAATTTTCGTCTGAGCCCCTCTGAGGAGCTTTATCAATTAATTCAATATTATGAATAAATATCTAAAAAAAACCAAAATTATCGCCACATTGGGACCTGCTTCATCCGACAAGGAAACAATGCTGCAGCTCATCCAGGCAGGGACCGATATTTTCAGAATAAATTTTTCTCACGCCGATTACGATTTAGTTAAAAGAAACGTCGCAACGATTCGCGAACTCAATCAGGAACACGGTTTCTCGGTAGGTATTCTCGGTGACCTTCAGGGTCCGAAACTCCGTGTAGGCGTTGTAAAAGAAGGGTCGTACCTTAACCCTGGCGACATCCTCACCTTTACCAACGAAAAGATAGAGGGAGATTCTAAAAGGGTTTACATGACCTATCAGAAATTCCCACAGGATGTGAAAGTGGGCGAAAGAATCCTTATTGATGACGGTAAACTGGTTTTAGAAGTTATTGAAACCAACGAAATTGATACCGTAAGAGCAAAAACAATACAGGGTGGACCGCTGAGTTCTAAAAAAGGGGTGAACCTTCCGAACACCAATGTTTCGCTTCCCGCACTTACTGAAAAAGATGTGGAAGACGCGAACTTCATGCTTGATCTGGAACTGGACTGGATCGCTTTATCCTTCGTGCGCCATGCACAGGATATCGTGGATCTGAAGGAACTCATGAAAAAGCATCCTACCAACAAACTGAAAACTCCGATCATCGCAAAGATCGAGAAACCGGAAGGCGTAAGAAATATCGAACAGATTCTTCAGGAATGCGACGGACTGATGGTTGCCCGTGGAGATTTGGGTGTGGAGGTTCCTATGGAAGAAGTTCCCGCCATTCAGAAAAATCTGGTAGAAATCGCCAGAAAATATTCTAAACCGGTAATTATTGCAACCCAGATGATGGAGACCATGATCACCAGTTTAACCCCAACCAGAGCCGAGGTAAACGACGTTGCAAACTCGGTGCTTGACGGTGCTGATGCCGTAATGCTTTCCGGGGAAACATCTGTGGGTAAATATCCCGTTGATGTGGTGAAAAACATGTCGAAGATTGTTAAAAATATCGAGCAGACCCATTTCTACCAAACCAAAAACTCACCGATTGAGCACGAATTCAACTGTATTGATGAGCGTTTTATTACGAACAGGGTTTGCCTGGCAGCGGTAAGAATTGCAAAATCTGCCAACGTAGAAGCGATTATTACCCTCACCTATTCGGGTTACACGGCGTTTCAGATTTCTGCGCACAGACCGAACTCGAATATCATTGTATTCTCATCTAACAGAAGAGTGCTTACGATGCTGAACCTGCTTTGGGGCGTACGTGCATTTTATTACGACATGCAGAAATCTACCGACGAAACCATTATTCAGGTGAATATGCTGGCGCACAGCAACGGTTTTGTAGAACAGGGCGATTTCGTGATCAACCTGAACGCAACACCGGCTTACGAAGGCGGTAAAACCAATACGCTGAGATTAACAACGATTTAATTTGTTATTATTAAATATTTAAAGCCCGCCGATATGGCGGGCTTTTGTATATTTGGATGGCTGAAGCGGAAGAATATCGTTCCATTCGACAACGTTCCGGTTCTGGATGTGAATGTTTCGGTTCGGAACCACATCTTTTAGGTTCCCGACACCAATCTTTAGGTGCAGAGTGTAAAGTTTTAGGTTTCTGACTTAATTATTAAGGTCGGTAACGTAAAATTTTAGGTTCTGTGGGTAAACGTTTAGGTTGCTGAGCTAAACTTTTAGGTCGGTAGCCTAAAATTTTATGGTTTTGGGGTAAAGTTTTAGGGCTCGAAGCTAAACGTTCTTGTCTGGGACGCAAATCTTTCGGAACGGAACCGGCAGTTTTTTAATTGGCTGGCGGAATGTTGTGCCACACGAAGTATTCATGCTGCAGCAAGGGGCTGAGCGAGGAGTAATAGCGGAGAGCAGGTTCCCGGCTACAAAAAAATCCGCCCAGAAAATTCTGAACGGATTTATATATTTCGACACCTTTGATACCTTATAGGTTTCGGAAACCTATAAGGTTGAGGCAGCCTGTATTACATCATGCCCGGCATACCGCCGCCCATTGGCATGGCTGGTTCTGCGCTTTTCACTTCGGTGATGACACATTCTGTAGTCAACAACATTCCTGAAACTGATGCCGCGTTTTCTAACGCTACACGCACCACTTTGGTAGGGTCGATGATTCCTGCTTCGTACATGTTTACGTACTCGTCGTTTTTCGCGTTGAAACCGAAATCTCCGTTTCCTTCAGCTACTTTCGCTACGATTACGGAACCTTCGCCTCCTGCATTGGCTACGATTTGTCTCAATGGCTCTTCGATGGCTCTTTTTACGATTTTGATACCGGTTGTTTCGTCCATATTTGCCCCTTCGAAATCTAAGGCCTTGATCGCTCTTACGAGAGCAACACCACCTCCGGGAACAATTCCTTCTTCCACGGCAGCTCTGGTTGCATGCAAAGCATCGTCAACTCTGTCTTTTTTCTCTTTCATTTCTACTTCAGAAGCGGCACCTACGTAAAGTACGGCTACTCCACCTGCCAGTTTAGCAAGTCTTTCCTGAAGTTTTTCTCTGTCGTAATCGGAAGTTGTAGATTCCATCTGTGCTTTGATCTGGTTTACACGGCCTTTGATCAGGCTTTCTTCACCAGCACCGTTTACAAGCGTAGTATTGTCTTTATCGATGGTTACTTTTTCAGCAGTTCCCAACATTTCTAAAGTGGCGTTCTCCATGGTGATCCCTCTTTCTTCAGAAATAACCGTTCCACCGGTTAAGATCGCGATGTCTTCTAACATTGCTTTTCTTCTGTCACCAAATCCAGGAGCTTTAACTGCTGCGATTTTAAGTGAACCTCTCAGTTTGTTTACTACCAAAGTAGCTAATGCTTCGCCTTCAACTTCTTCACAGATGATTAAAAGTGATTTTCCTGCCTGAGCAACCGGCTCCAAAACTGGCAGCAATTCTTTCATGGAAGAGATTTTTTTCTCTACCAAAAGGATATAAGGATTTTCGAGTTCTGCAACCATCTTTTCAGGGTTGGTTACGAAATACGGGGACTGGTAACCTCTGTCGAACTGCATACCTTCTACAACATCTACAGTTGTATCGGTTCCTTTTGCTTCTTCAACAGTAATTACTCCTTCTTTACCCACTTTACCGAACGCTTCAGCGATCAAAGTTCCGATGGTATCATCATTATTAGCAGAGATCGATGCAACCTGCTTGATTTTTTCTGATGAATCACCCACTTCCTGAGACTGGGTTTTCAGGTTTTCAACCACCGCGATTACAGCTTTGTCGATTCCTCTTTTCAGATCCATTGGGTTTGCTCCGGCAGCTACGTTTTTCAGACCTTCGCGAACGATTGCCTGAGCCAAAACTGTTGCAGTAGTGGTTCCGTCTCCGGCGATATCGTTGGTTTTAGAAGCAACTTCTTTCACCATCTGAGCGCCCATGTTTTCTACACGGTCCTCCAGTTCGATTTCTTTCGCTACGGAAACTCCGTCCTTAGTCACGTGCGGTGCGCCGAAAGATTTTTCGATCACTACGTTACGGCCTTTAGGACCTAAAGTTACTTTTACTGCATTAGCCAATGCATCAACCCCTCTTTTCAGGGCGTCTCTTGATTCGATATCGAATTTTATTTCTTTTGCCATAATATTTATTGCTTTTGGCGATTTGCTATTGGCTTTTGGCTTTAGCAATTCGCTATTTTGATTTGTAATTTGTTTTTAATTTCCATTTAACCTGTTCCAAAGGGTAACAAGCTTCTTTTTTAAAATCGTTAATTCAGTTAAAAAATTTTGATAATCATTTTCATTAAGATAATCTAAATCTTTAGCAAGAATTAATTGGTTTTCGGCTTCATTGGATGATCCTAATGCAATATTGATATAATTTGCAAACTCTTTGTCCGAATTTCTTCCACTTCCTTCTGAAATATTATATCCGATTGAAGCGAACGATCTTCTGATTTGAGAAGTTAATCCAAAAATTTCTTCCTTCGGAAAACTTTTGGTTGAAGTATATATTTTTAATGTTAATTGATGACTCAACTGCCAAACTTCAAACTTTTTAAAATCTCTCATAGATTGCCTTAGTTAATATTGCCAGAGGCTATCAGCCAAAAGCATCTGTTAGCCAATGATTCCTAACAAATCACCTTCTTTTACAATTAAATAATCTTTGCCATCAAGTTTTAATTCAGAACCTGAATATTTTCCGTAAAGTACTTTGTCGCCTACCTGAACGGTTGTTGGCTCATCTTTTTTGCCCGGACCTACTGCCACAACAATACCTTCCTGTGGTTTTTCTTTTGCGGTGTCGGGGATAATGATTCCTGATGCGGTAGTAGTTTCCGCAGCAGTTGGCTCTACCAGAACGCGGTCTGCTAATGGTTTAAAATTTACTGACATATTTTTTTGGTTTAAATTATTAAATGATGAACTGTTATTCTCTAAAACGATGCCAACAAAAGTAATCTGAAAATCTGTCATTCACTGTTAAAGGAATGTGAAATTTTGGCAGAAAAAAAAGCCATTCATTTACTGAATGACTTTATATTAGTCCTAATTACTAAGGATTTAGTTTTTCTTACCCGCTGCCTGCATCGGATTTACCTGTCCCTGTGCGGCGCCTCTTGCAGCTGCTTCGTTTTTCTGCTTGAAGACTTCAAATTTAGAAGCAGGAGCAGGAATCTCGCCCCAGAAATTATTTGAGGTGTCAATATCTGCAGTTTCTCTCATCGGATCAAGCTGAATCGATTTTAATTTCTTGTCGAAATAATAGGTTTTCGAAACTTTCTGCTCGTTCTTTCTCCAGATCTGAGCTGAAGATTTGTCGGTGAGTTTGGTTCCGTCTTCGAAAGTGAACTCAAGAATAATCGGCATGACCAATCCGCCTTTGTTGCTGAAATCGATCTGGTAAGCCAAAACATTCTGCAGCTGTGACTTATCTTTTGAAGGCACTTTCTCCATATTGTCCACTTTCATGGAATATTTCTTCGTATCATCCACTTTCTCCATTCCGCGGTTGTACCTCCAGTAAAAATCCTGAGTTGCTTTGTCTTTGTCGGTATAAAACTCGATGTTTTTATCGTTTCGGTTTCTTATTTTAGAAATATCCTCGAAATCATTCTGCAAGGGCTTTTCAATATTATAAGTAATTTCACGGGATTTTGGAGCGGCGTCTAAATCAGGCGCAGCAACCGTAACTTTATCAATTGAAATATCTACCGCATCCGTACCGTAGAACCAGCCGCGCCAGAACCAGTCGAGGTTTTCGCCACTTGCATCATTCATCGTTCTGAAAAAATCTGCAGGTTCCGGATGTTTGAAAGCCCATCTTTTTGAATACGTTTTAAATGCTTCATCGAAAAGTTCTCTTCCCATAATAGTTTCGCGCAGAATATTAAGTCCTGTTGCCGGTTTTGCGTACGCGTTGGGACCAAAATGAATAATATTCTCTGAATTCACCATTATTGGCTCCAGCTGATCTTTCGGCAGCCTCATGTAATCTACAATTGTGTGTGCCGGACCTCTTCTTGAAGGGAATTTATTGTCCCATTTTTCTTCTGTTAAGTATTCTACGAAAGTGTTCAGACCTTCGTCCATCCAGCTCCACTGTCTTTCGTCGGAATTAATAATCATCGGGAAGAAGTTATGTCCGACTTCATGAATAATCACGCCGATCATTCCGTTTTTAATTCCTTCGGAATAGGTTCCGTCTTTCTCTGTTCTTCCGTAGTTGAAACAGATCATCGGATATTCCATGCCGTTCGCTGCCTCCACCGACTGGGCAACAGGGTACGGATAAGGAACGGTATATTCTGAATAGGTTTTGATGGTGTGAGCGACCGCCTTCGTCGAAAACTTTCGGTAAAGGTTGTAAGCTTCTTTCGGATAAAGACTCATGGCCATTACCTGGTTATTGTTTTCAGGAATTACAACTTTCATCGCATCCCAAACGAATTTTCTTGAAGAAGTCCAGGCGAAATCACGCACATTTTCCGCTTCGAAAATCCAGGTTTTTCTCTGTTTTGATTTGCTCTTTTCGGCTTTTTTTGCTTCTTCTAAAGTTACAATTTCCAGCGGCTCATTTGCAGTCTGCGCCTGCTTCCAACGCTGCAGCTGTGCAGAGGTTAGAACCTGTTCGAAATTTTTACCAACACCCGTTGAAGCCACGATATGGTCAGCAGGAACATTCATCGTTACTTTATAATCACCAAATGCAAGGGCAAATTCGCCTCTTCCGGTGAACTGGTTATTCTGCCAGCCTTTGAAATCGCTGTACACGCACATTCTTGGGAACCATTGAGTAATGGTATACAAATCATTGCCATCCTCAGGAAAATTTTCGTAGCCGCCTCTTCCGCCCATCGTCATCCGGTTCGGAATATTATAATTCCAGTCGATTTTAAAGACGAATTTTTCACCTTTTTTCAAAACTTTAGGCAAGTCAATACGCATCATGGTTTTATTCACGACATACTTTAAAGGTTTTCCGGAAGCATCAGTTACTTTTTCGAGATTTACGCCGTAGCCGTTGTTTTTTTCAGGAAGGTCTGTGACTTTCAAACGCTCTGTAGTGGTCTGCTTTGGAATAAACGATGAATCATGATAGCCGGCATTTTTTACAGTAGACTGCTCATTTTCATCGAGCTGAAGCCACAGATAATCCAGATCGTCGGGAGAATTGTTGTAATAGGTAACAGTTTCAGAGCCTCTTAAATTTCTTTTATCCTCATCCAGATAAGCAGTAATATCATAATCTGCGCGGTTTTGCCAGTAACCCTGACCCGGCGCGCCGGAAGCAGTTCTGTAAACATTTGGTGTCGGCAGGATTGTGCCAAGCTGCTCAAACTTATTGCCGTGGTTGCTGTTCGGATTGTTTTTAATATCCTGGGCAAAAATTCCCAAGGGAATAAAAAGTGATAAAAAAATGGATTTGAACTTCATAGGAATGTGGTGATTTGATACAATAGTCATCAAAATTAAGAAATCGTTACAGATAACCTATTATAAATGTAAACTTTTACAGCTTAAAACGGAATTCTTTCTAATGTCATTTTTAAGGACAGTGCAAAAACTCCTGAAGAGATAAACATAATCCAGTCTTTCCGGTTGACTTTAAAAAGGTTTAGCAGGATAAACTGAATGATTAAAATCGCAACTACTACTGCAAGCTGACCTAGCTCCAATCCGATATTAAATCCAAGCAGGGGAACGAAAATGTGCTGTTCATTTGCGATCATCATTCTTGCGGTGTTTGCAAATCCCATCCCGTGAATCAAACCGAAAAAAAGCGCGAGATAAAAATTCATCTTCATCAGATTGTTCGGCCGGTTTCTCATCAGGATATTATCAAAAGCCGTAATGACAATGGTAAGCGGGATTAAAAATTCCACCCATTTTGCCGGTGCCCGTACAATATCAAACACGCTTAAAGCCAAAGTAATTGAGTGCCCAATGGTAAATGCAGTAATAATCCACAGAATATCTTTCCAGTCTTTTATCAGAAAAACTGCCACCAAAACCAATACAAAAAGCTGATGATCAAGAGCGTCAAGTGAAATAATATGTTCCCAACCCAGATTCAGATAAAATAAAAAATCATTCATAAACCGCATATTTTTAGCGGCACGATAATACAAAATTTATTTCTATTTTTGACCCATGCAAAAGTTATTTCTCATCTTCCTTTTTTCTGTTTTCAGCCTTGGCTCTGCAAAAGAAATTCACCCTTATCACGTAGGATCAGTGGAATTTAATTACAATTCAAAATCAGAGACATTCGAGATCAGCGGGAAGTTCTTTCTGGATGATCTGGAAAATGCTTTGAAGGAAAAATACGGAAAGGCGGTTCACTTCAATGATGCAACATATAAATCTCAAATCAATGCCTATCTCATTCAATATTGCCACGAATATTTAAAACTGAAAGCAGACAATAAGTTTTTAAAAATTAAATACTTAGGTTACGAAGAAGACAGCGAATCCGTAAATATTTATCTGGAATCCGAGAAAGTCATTCAGCCAAAAAAGGTGGAAACTGCAGTAAGTTTTCTCTATAATCTGTACGATGATCAGATGAATATCGTTCATATTATTGTGAATGGAAACCGAAAAAGCCAAAGATTAAATTATCCCGACCGTTATCTGTACCAGAACTTCTAAGAAGGAAATCCCGCATTAATTTTCTGCGCTTCCGCCACGAGATCAGGAAAAAAATGATCAAAATGATATTGGAGTTGCGGTTTGTTGTTAAGATAAACTTCAAAAAC
Source organism: Chryseobacterium sp. HSC-36S06 (assembly GCF_024171485.1). Classification (GTDB taxonomy): domain Bacteria; phylum Bacteroidota; class Bacteroidia; order Flavobacteriales; family Weeksellaceae; genus Kaistella. The sequence continues at coordinate 689,633 of NZ_JALJZX010000001.1, read as the reverse complement.
TGCCAGATTTTTATTCAGATATTTCGCTTTGTTCAGCACGTTTTTCATAGAAAATTCAATTCCCCAGTCTTCCCGATAATTGTAAAGCCAGTTGTCTTTTTCCATGCTGTCGAGCATTCTAAGGAAATTTGGTGGCAAAAATTCATCGTAATTTCTCAAAACGCGGTACACTTTTTCTGAATGTTCTTTTAAAGCTTTATCAGGCATGGAGTTGGCAAGAAAATAATCGAAAGCCACATCCACAAAAGCTCCGGCATACAGTCTTACCATAGGACTGAAGATTTTTTTAGCCTCGTGTATTTCCGGATGAGAATCGGTAAAAGTATCAATTGCGCGGTGTAAAGTAATGCCCTCGCCGATTTTTTCCGGAAACGAAAACCGGTCTTTGTTCCGGATGAAATCCTGCAGGAACTGCCCGACGATCTGTTCATCGGTAAAAGTGAGGTAAGAATGGGCGAGGAAATTCATATTTTTCTTTGGAGCGCTGTTAGAGCTTGAAGCTCTAACAGCGCTGATTACACATCATAATTTAGCAAAGCATCTTTAAACCCATCAACATCACTAAATAAATTTACAATATCGCAGCCATCAATAAATGCATTGTTATTGTTTATAATCTCACACACAGACGAGTAAGGATACGAAATATAATCCTCAGTAATTCCGTGCTTAACAGGATTTTTATTAATATACAGAATGGTACGGATGAGCTCTTCCGAAGAATCGATATCCTTTCGTCTGAAAGGCAGTTCAAATAGTTTCCCTGTTCTCACATACCGTTTATTGATAGCTTGCGAATAACTGTTAAAGGTATTGGAAAACTGCTGACTGATTATCGTTTCGATTCCGGTCTGATTTTTTTCAGAATACAGCGCTCTGATTGTTTTTTCGCTGTTTATTTTAACAAGAAGATGGAAATGGTTTTTTAGCAGACAATAACTGTAAATCTGGGCGATGGGTCTTATTTTCAGTTTGATAAGCTTCAGGAAATAAAGATAGTTCTGGCGGTCAAAAAACAACGGTCCTCCATTTATTCCCCGGTTATAAATGTGATACATACGCTCAGGCTGCAAAGGAAATATATTTTTTTTCATCAATTATTGTGAGCGCTGTTAGAGCTCAGAGCTCTAACAGCGCTGCCCGTTTAAAACAAATATTCATGGAAATCCTCAATTTTACTTACTTCAACAATCGTAATTCCGAATTTCTTCTTTGGGATCTTATTTAAATTCGACACAAAAATCTTTTCATAGCCCAGTTTTTCGGCTTCCGAAATGCGCTGTTCGATTTGAGAAACCGGCCGGATTTCTCCACTCAAGCCAATTTCTCCCGCAAAACAGAAATGTTCGGAAATGGCAATGTCTTCATTTGAAGAAAGCACGGAAGCAACAACAGCCAAATCCAGCGCCGGATCATCCGTTTTGATGCCGCCGGTAATATTCAGGAAAACATCCTTTGCGCCCAGCTGAAAACCTGCCCGCTTTTCTAAAACTGCTAAAAGCATATTAAGTCTTTTCGAATCGAAACCGGTGCAACTTCTTTGCGGCGTTCCGTAAACTGCTGTGCTTACCAAAGCCTGAATTTCAATCAGCATCGGCCGGTTTCCTTCTAAAGTTACGGCGACGGAATTTCCGGAAAGTTCTTCGAATTTTTTCGTGATGAGGATTTCTGACGGATTTTTAATTTCCTTCAACCCTTGCGAAACCATTTCATAAATCCCAATTTCTGATGTAGAACCGAAACGGTTTTTGTTCGCACGCAACAATCTGAACAAATGATTTCGGTCGCCGTCAAAATTCAGAACGACGTCGACCATGTGTTCCAAAACTTTGGGACCTGCAATTTGTCCGTCTTTGGTGATATGACCGACTAAAAATACCGGCGTGTTGCTCTCTTTTGCGTATTTGATGATTTCATTTGAACATTCCCGGATTTGCGAAACAGTTCCGGGAGAACTTTCGATCAACTGGCTTTGAAGCGTTTGAATGGAATCAATAATTACAAAATCAGGTTTCAGTTTTTTAGCTTCATGAAGAATCTTTTCGACGGAGGTTTCTGTAAAAAGATAACAGTGGGGATTCTGGAGTTCTGTGAGCCGGTCTGCACGCATTTTAATCTGCGACGCGCTTTCTTCTCCTGAAACGTAAAGAATTTTCTTCTTCATTTTTAAAGCAAGCTGCAGCAGTAAAGTTGATTTGCCGATTCCGGGCTCACCGCCGATTAATGTGACAGATCCTAAAACAATTCCGCCGCCCAGAACACGGTTCAGTTCTTCGGAGGGTGTGGTAATTCGGGGTTCTTCGTGGGTTTCAACTTCAATAATGTTAATGATGTGCTGCTTGGAGCGGTCGGAAAAACTTTTCACCGGAGATTTCTCTACAATTTCTTCCACCAAAGTATTCCATTCGCCGCAGTTTTTGCACTGCCCAAGCCATTGCGGATACTGTGTTCCGCAATTCTGACAGAAATATGCCGTTTTCACTTTTGCCATGTTGCGAATTTCCTGCTTTTTTTTCAATTAAGCAGATTTTAGCCAAAAAAATAACCGCTCAAACGCGGCTATTTATATAGGATTTAACTTTTTCTTAGTTGGCTACGATATTCACAGTAACTTTAATCGCATCACCGGTTTTTACGCCCATGAAGCCAGGTCTTGCCATTCCGAAGTCTGATAATTTCAGGTTTTCGGTTCCGGTGATATGGTAAGAAGCACCGTTTTTCGTCACGTTTACAGGAAAACTTACATCTTTGGTAACCCCTGCTATCGTGAGTTTACCTGCCAGATTACTTTTGCCCACGTTTAAGGATGTAGAGGTAAAACTAATGTTCGGTGATTTATCAGATTTCAGTGCATCGTAAGCTTTGTTATCCATCATCTTTCCCTTTGTGCTTTTAAGGTTTTTCACCGGCATACTGAATTTTACGTTGGAGATAGTGTTTCCGCTTACAGTACCGCTGAAGTTTGCTGTAGAAGCTGTCATTGTCCAGTCATGCATCGGCGAAGTTCCATCAACAGAAATTTTGGTAGATTTACCTGTAATATTCTGGGCATTGACAAGTCCAAAAAAGGTGAAAGCAAAGAGGAGGAGTGCGGATTTGATAGTGTTTTTCATTTCTTTAATATTTAAGTTAGTATTAATTGTAACTGTTGGTTGGAGTTGTTATCCTATGTAAAGTTAAACGCATTTTCCCATAAGTAAAAATGACATTTCTCATCCTATTAAAACCTTATCTGTTTGAAGTACAAAATATTGAAAAATTTTTAATTATCCTTTTTTATTTAAATGACTTTCGACAGGATTAATTTGTCCCATGTTGCAAATTCACTTAACTTTGCACAAACCTAATCTAATGAGTAAAAAGAACACGAAATACATCTTCGTAACAGGAGGTGTTACTTCATCTTTGGGAAAGGGAATTGTATCCGCTTCTTTGGGACTTCTTCTAAAATCCCGCGGTTTCAATGTCACCATTCAGAAACTTGACCCCTATATCAACATCGACCCCGGTACCTTAAATCCTTACGAACACGGCGAATGTTACGTAACCGAAGACGGCGCAGAAACTGATTTGGATTTAGGACATTATGAAAGATTTCTCAACTCAACCACCTCCCAAAACAATAACGTTACCACGGGTAAAATTTACCAAACGGTTATTGAAAAAGAAAGAAAAGGAGATTTTTTAGGAAAAACGGTCCAGGTTATTCCACACATCACCAATGAAATAAAACGCAGAATTAAAATTCTGGCCAAGCAGAATTACGATATTATCATCACCGAAATCGGCGGAACCGTAGGTGATATAGAGTCGCTTCCTTATATAGAAAGCGTGAGACAGCTCAAATGGGAACTTGGCGAACATAATTCCATGGTGATTCACCTTACTTTGCTTCCCTATCTTGCAGCAAGCGGTGAACTGAAAACTAAACCTTCCCAACACTCTGTGCGCCAGCTGATGGAATCGGGAATTCAGGCGGACGTTCTGGTATGCAGAACGGAGCATAAAATCCCTAAGGAACAGCGTGCGAAACTTGCGCAGTTCTGTAATGTATCTCTTGAAAATGTTATTGAATGTAAAGATTTGGATACCATTTATGAAGTTCCGCTTTATCTTCAGAAACAGAATTTTGATGATGTTGTACTTAAGGAACTTAATTTGAAGTCTGATAAAGATGCCGATCTAAAAGACTGGAAAAACTTCCTGAAAAGATACCAGAATCCTAAAAAATCAGTTGAAATTGCTTTGGTTGGAAAATATGTGTCACTGCAGGATTCCTATAAATCCATTGCAGAAGCATTTATTCATGCCGGTGCCGATCTGGAGACCGAAGTGAAAATCCGCTGGGTGTACAGTGGCGATATTACTGAAGAAAACGCAAAGGAAACTTTTAAAGGTATTGATGGAATGCTGATTGCGCCAGGTTTTGGAGACCGCGGAATTGAAGGTAAAATTTCAGCCGCAAAATATGCCCGGGAAAATAATGTTCCGTTGCTGGGAATCTGTCTGGGAATGCAGATCATGACCATAGAATTTGCCCGCAATGTTTTGGGTTATAAAAAAGCCAACTCCATGGAATTTGACACTTCGACTCCGGACCCTGTAATTTCTTTAATGGAAGAACAGAAGAATGTTGTCGACAAAGGCGGGACCATGAGATTAGGCGCTTGGAAATGCGTATTGAAACCAAACACCAAACTCCAGGAAATCTATGGTTCAAAAAACATCTCGGAAAGACACCGCCACCGTTACGAATTCAATTCCGAATACAAGGAAGAGTTCGAGAAAAATGGCCTTATCCCAACCGGTCTGAATCCGGAAACTGCTTTGGTAGAAACTCTGGAACTTAAAAACCACCCTTTTTACATTGGCGTACAGTACCATCCTGAGTACAAGAGTACAGTCGCTTCCCCACATCCTTTGTTTAAAGCACTTATAAAGGCGGCAAGCAAAAAATAATTACAGGAGATAAAAGACAAAATGTTTTTTATCTCTTTGTTTTTAAATGAGTTGACAAAAAATTCTTCATTGCCAAAAAAATCAGTATTTTTGTCAGCCAAAATTAAAGGGTTGATTTAATAATAGTTCATACCCAATAATCAAAAATTCAATATAAAGAAAGATGCAACAAAATAGCGGTTTAGATAAAAACCAATTGATAAGTTTCGCCCTGTTTTCCATGATTCTGATTGGCGCCATGTTTTACTTCCAAAACAAACAGGCGACAGAACAGCAGATTTTGGATGCCCAAAATCAGGCGAAAACAACGCAAACCAACATTGCAAAAGCAACAAAACCTGCGTTAGTCACCAATTTAAACGACAGCGTAAAAGCAACTTCTATACAACAGGTCGAACTGAAAAACAAGGAATTGAGTGTTGGAATTTCTACACTGGGCGGACAAATCTCTACCGTTCAGCTTAATGAATACAAAGCATATAACAGACAGACCGATGCCAACGATAAAGCTTTAATGTTTTTCGATAAGAATAATTCCTCTTATGGTTTTCAGTTCAAAGACAAAACCGGCAAAACCTTCAACACCAAAGACCTGATTTTTACGCCTACACAAAACGGAAACACCGTTACGATGCAGGCGAATGTAAACGGGGCGGTAATTCAGTTTATTTATACGCTTCTGGATAAATATACGGTGGATTTCAATATCAAAACGCAGGGCTTGAGTCAATTGGTTTCTGACCAGAAAGCAGATTTCATCTGGGATTTCAGTGCACGCGAAATGGAAAAAGGACGCGCTCAGGAGCAAACTCATACAGAATTCAATTATTCATTCGACAATTACAGCAGTTTCGATTATGATGGACGAACCGAAATGGACGAACCCGATGAAACGCTGAACTGGCTTGCTATTAAACAGCAGTTTTTCTCTGCCGTGATCGAACCTCAGCACGGTTTTAAAAACTCGAAAGGTTCTCAGGAAATGATCGATGAAGGCGAATTTTTGAAAAAATTTAATTTCAACGGACAGGTTGATTTGGCAGGAAGCGAACTGAACCAGAATTTCAAATGGTATTTTCTCCCTTTGGATTTGCCGTTACTGAAATCATATGACAAAAATTTCGACGAGTTATTACCTTTAGGATGGTCATTTATCGGCAGCATGAACCGTTGGTTCTTCATCCCAATGTACAACCTGATCTCTAGCTGGGGACTGGCTGCAGGCTGGGTAATTTTCCTAATGACGATTATCGTTAAAATCATTCTTTCGCCGGTAATGTTTAAGCAGCATAAACTGAGTGCGATGATGAAGGTAATCCGTCCGGAAATTGACGAAGTAAACGCAAAATTCAAGGATGCAGATCCGATGAAAAAGCAACAGGAAACGATGGCAGTTTACCGTAAAGCCGGGGTGAACCAAATGGCGGGATGTTTGCCGGCATTGCTTCAGATCCCGATTTTCTATGCGCTTTTCCGGTTCTTCCCGAATATGATTGACCTTCGGGGGAAAAGTTTCTGGTTCGCTAAAGATTTGACTGCTTACGATGATGTGATTAAGCTTCCGTTCAATATTCCTTTCCTGGGCGAACATTTAAGTATTTTCGCGATTGCGTGTACGGTAGTGATTTTAATTTATACGGTAATGACTTCGGGGAACATTCAGCAGCCACAGCAGGAAGGCATGCCGAATATGAAAGTGCTGATGTACATCTTCCCTATCACCTTCCTTTTCTTCCTGAACACTTCAGCGTCAGGACTTTCATGGTATTATTTTGTATCGAATGCTATTAACATCCTCATTATTCTTGTTATTAAATACTGGATTCTTGATGAGAAAAAAATTCATGCAACCATTCAGGCCAACAAAAAGAAAGAGCCTAAAAAAGAAGGGAAATTTCAGAAAAGAATGCGCGAAATGATGGAGAAAGCCCAAGAGCAGCAGAAAGCACAACAGCAACAGGCGAATAAAAAGAAATAATTGACACCTTATCATATATTAAAAAAAGCGGAATTCATTTTCCGCTTTTTTTTTGTCTGCCAATTCGAGATTTTCGTACTGATGAAAAAAAATTTCGTAGGTACAAGTTGTCCAGTTTGTACTGAAGAAAATTTATTTTGTACTGAAGAAATAGAAAATTGCAGGGTCAGTCAGTTTTTTATTCGCAAAAACTGTAATCGAGCCTGAAAGATTTTCTGTGGTGCACTGTGGGACCCCATTTATTGAGTGCATCGCGGTGTACTTTAGTCGCATAACCCATATTGGTATCCCAACCATACTCCGGGAATTCCTCATGAAGTTTCATCATCAATTGATCTCTATAATTTTTCGCTAATATTGAGGCGCATGCAATGGAAAGCAGCTTGGAATCTCCTTTTACAATACACTCATGAGGGATAAACTGGTATGGATGAAACCGGTTTCCATCAACCAGAATAAGTCCGGGCCGGTTTTTCAGCTGATCAAGCGCTTTATGCATCGCGTGGATGCTCGCATTAAGTATATTATGTTCATCGATAAGCTGGGGTGAAACTTCGGCAATCGCATATTCAACTGCGTTGCTTTTAATATATTCATCTAGTTGCATCCTGGTTTGGAATGTGAGTTTCTTAGAATCGTTGACTAAATACTGGCTGAAAGTCTCGTCGATAATAACGGTAGCTGCCACAACAGGGCCGCATAAACAACCTCTTCCGACTTCATCACAGCCCGCTTCTACATCTGTTTTAGACCATCTTTTCAATAATTCCATATCCTTTTATGCAATGTTTCTCATATAATTTGCGGGGTAAAATTACAAATATTTAAAGGGAATAGAAGCCTTCCACTATCCTATGTAAAAAAGAAATTTGTGCTTAGGCTTTACTAATGTTTAATCAGGGACATTAGGATAAAATACACATTAGCATCATATTACAATCGTAAAATTAATACTTGATTAACCTAATTTAACTTAATTTTCACTACAGAATCATCAAAAAACACCGCAAAAAACTTATACCATTTTACCATTTTAAATAATATAACATGATAATTATCATAAAAAAGCTGCAAATTTTGACAAATTCACATATTTAACACATTCTTTAAACATTATATGGCTATACAGTGCAATTATTAAATTATTAAGAATTATTTAACAAAAAGTTTGGTCATATTGTGAAAGTTTTGCACATTTGCTACAATGAAAAAATTTAATTTGATATGAAGAAACTAACAACAAGCGTTTTAGCTGTAGTTTTAACCTCCTCATTTGCTTTGGTAAATGCACAGGTTGACACTGCCAGAACGCAGGATATCGAGGGCGTTGTAGTAACAGCCTTGGGTATTAAGAGAGAGAAAAAATCTATTGGGTATGCTGCCCAAGAGGTTTCAGGTGAAACTATCTCTGACGCAGGGCAAAACAATGCCTTGAGTGCTTTATCTGGTAACGTAGCGGGGGTTACGGTTACATCTCCTTCATCTATGGGTGGTTCTACCAGAATCACAATGAGAGGGGTAAGTTCAATCATCGGTGAAAACAGACCGCTTATTATTGTTGATGGGGTCCCATTAGACAACAGTAACATCAACGACACCAACACCCAAAGAGGAGCGGGAGGTAGAGATTACGGTGATACAACTTTTGATATCAACCCAGACGATATCGAGTCTGTAACAGTATTGAAAGGTGGTCCGGCTGCTGCACTTTATGGTTCAAGGGCTTCCAACGGGGTAATTATTTACACCACCAAGCAGGCTAAGAGAGGTAAAACTTCTATTGAACTGAATACCGGTGTTTCTTTCGAGTCGATTTATATCCGTCCACAACTACAGAATTACTATGGTGGTGGTTTAGCTGATGAGTTACCAACTGCTGTAATCAACGGTCAAACATATAATATCGCTGATTATGGTATGGATGAATCTTGGGGTCCAAAATACGATCCTAATTTAATGTATCTTCCTTGGAATGCGTTCGATCCTGAATTTGCAGGTGATTATATGAAAACAATCCCATGGGTTGCTCCTAATCACGATGTAGATTCTTTTTTCGATACGGGAATTACCCTTACGAATAACATCTCAGTTTCAAAATCTTTTGAAAAGTCAAACTTGAGAGTTTCTTACACCAATACAGATATTTCGGGTATTGTGCCGACTAGTAGTATTAAGAAACACAACTTCGCAATTAACTTAAATAGTGAATTAAGCGAAAAACTTAAAGTTGAAACAGGATTGAATTTTGTACAGACTCACGGTTTCAACAGACCGGAACAGGGATATGGTGACAACTCCGTAGCTCAAAAATTCTACCAGTGGGGACAAAGACAGTTGGATTTCTCTAAACTGAAAGACTATAAATTAGCGAACGGAAATCAACGAAGCTGGAACAGAACAGCTTGGGACGATGGAACTCCACTATACTCTGATAACCCGTACTGGACGATCTACGAAAACGTTTCAAACGATAGAAGAAACAGATTCTTTGGAAACGCTGGTTTAACGTACAACATTCTTGACAACTTATATGTTGTAGGTAAAGTGTATGCAGACATTTACGCACAGGATAATGATTCCCGTGTAGCGATCGGTTCGCAGTCAACTTCAGGTTATGAAACAAATTCGAGAAACTTCTCAGAATTCAACTACGAGGCACGTGTTCACTGGAATCCAAGAATTTCTGATGATTTCACTTTAAATACTTTTGTTGGAGCGAACAGAAGAAACTCTAAATTAAGCAGACTTTTCGGACAGACTGTAGGTGGTTTGATTATCCCTAATTTCTATAACTTAAGGAACAGTATTGAGACTCCGCTGGCTCAGAATGATGATTTCAACAGACGAGTTAACTCTGTATTCGGATCGGTTTCATTAGGATACAAAGAAACATTGTTCATTGAAGCTACAGGAAGAAATGACTGGTTCAGTACAACGTATGAGGACGGTTTCTACCCTTCAGTAACGGGTAGTTTTGTTTTCTCTAACGTATTGAAAACAGATTGGCTATCTTTCGGTAAAATCAGAGCAGGTTGGGCAACAGTAGCAAGTGATACCGCACCATACCAACTTACCAATGTAATGGCTCAGGCGGTTAACTTCAACGGTGTTCCACGATATACACTTAGCACACAGAACAACAATCCTGAGTTGAAGCCAGAGATGAAGGAGACCAAAGAAATTGGTATTGAAGCTAACTTCTTTAAAAACAGATTTGGTTTAGATGTAACTTATTACGATGTTAATATTACTGACGCAATTCTTCCATTAACAATTGATCCTGCTACAGGATTCAGACAAAACCTAATCAACGCAGGTGAAATTCGCAACAAAGGTATTGAAGCAATGGTTTTTGTAACACCGGTTAAAACTGAAGATTTCTCCTGGACTCTTAACTGGAACTTTGCACAAAATGAAAACAAAATCGTAAAACTTTACGAGGGTGTTACTACCTACCAGTTAACAGTTGCACCATTTAGAGCACGTTTACTGGCAGTAGAAGGTGAATCTTACGGAGCAATCTACGGTACAGATTTTGTTTACGACGCAAACGGAAATAAGGTAATTGGCTCAAACGGCCGTTACGTAGCTTCAGGAATCAAAAATTTAGGTTCTACTTTGCCTGATTATAACATGGGTCTTAGAAATACCATGAAATATAAAAACCTAAGTTTATCATTCTTATTTGATATGCAAAAAGGTGGTAAGTATTTCTCTACTTCACACATGTGGGGAATGTATTCAGGGATGATTGAGGAATCTGCTTTTGGTGGAAACAGAGCTGGCGGTATAACTTTAGAAGGAGTACTTGCTGATGGAACTCCAAATACCAGAAACATTACTGCGCAACAATATGGTGCAATGCACTATAATACAGTAGATGCTTTGAATGTTTTTGATGCAGACTACATTAAACTGAGAGATGTTACTCTTGGTTATGACTTACCGAAGTCTATCATCGGTGGCTTCTTAGAAGGAGTTAGAATTTCAGCATTCGGAAGAAACCTGCTTGCGTGGAATTTAGATTGGAAGGGAATGGATCCTGAAAACACTTCTTATGGTTCAGGAAACATCCAAGGTCTGGAAGGTGGTTCACTTCCTTCTACAAGACAGTTCGGATTTAACGTTAACTTTAAATTTTAATTAGACAATGAAAAATATAAAAAAAATTGCTTACGCTTTTGCCGCAGTTTTACTTACATCTACCGCAATTGTGAGTTGTACTCAGGATTTCGATGAGATTAACGCAAACCCCAACTCACCAGAGAGTGCATTAAGTTATGGAGTTTGGAACGCAGCAAATAAGATTGTAACAGATGCTACCAGAAATTCATTCGAATCAGCAAGGGTTACTTTACCGTGGATGCAGTATTCAGCCCAAGTAGCTTATACTGAAGAAGACAGATATCAATACAGGTTAACTAGCGGTGATGCTATCTGGACCCAACTTTATACTGCAGCATCAAACTACAGAGAAATTATTAGAATGAACACCGATCCCGCTACTGCAGGACCTACAAGTGCTTACGGTTCTAATGCTAACCAAATTGCAGCATCTAGAGTAATGTTATCTTATGTATTCTTAAATCTTGCAGATACGTTCGGAGACATTCCTTACTATTCTTATGGAAACAATGACGCGGATTTTCAAGCTCTCAATGCAAATCAGTATTTAAAACCTAAGTTTGCTTCTCAGGCAAAGGTTTATGCTGACATTATGAAAGAACTGAAGGAAGCAGCTGCGATGGTTGAAGTTGACCAGCCAGTTTTCATCCAAGGAGATATACTTTTCGGAGGTGACGGAAACAAGCTGAAAAAGTTTGCCAACTCACTTAGATTAAGAGTAGCTACGCGAGTGAAAGGTGTTGTGCCAGGAGCTGAAACTCACCTCGCTGAAGCTATTGCTGCGGGTGTAATGACTTCTAATGCTGATAATGTTGGGGTAACTTATGAAAATAATCTTGTGAACCCATCACCGATGTACAATGATTTCAGAACACGTTCTGACTTCTCAGTTTCAAAAACATTCATCGATTTACTGAAAGGAACTAATGGTAACTTTGGACTGGATCCAAGATTGTTCAAATATGCTGCTCCTATTGGGACACTTAAATCAACAATCCTTGATGGTTCTTACACTGAATCTACCGATCCTGCGGATTATGTAGGTCAACCATATGGTTTAGATCAGTCTATGTCCACAGCACAAGCAGGTCAGTCTAACTTCTTCAGCAAATATGTTTACAAGAGAAACTATACTGAGATCTTAATGGAATATTCTGAAGTAGAGTTCTTATTAAGTGAAGCAAACGGTTGGAGTCAGTCTAACTACGAAAAAGGTGTTAAAGCTTCAATGACCAAATGGGGTGTTAGCGAAGCTGCTGCAAATGCTTTCGTTGCAACTTTACCTCCTGCAAACATGAAAAATGTGTTAACACAGAAATATGTAGCATTATTCATGCAGCCTTATGAGGCGTGGGCAGATTACAGAAGAACAGGATATCCTGATACCAGTGTTCTTTTATTGCCAGGTGAAACCTATGCCCTTAATGTACCTGACCCTGTAAGTGGCGCTACAACTTACGTATTTGAACCGCTAATTGCTGATCTCACAGATTTACCTACAAGATTATACTATCCAACGGTAATCCAAACATTGAATCCTGAAAATTATGCTGCTGCATCAGCTGCAATTGGAGGTGACAAAATGAATACAAAACTTATCTGGGATAAAAACTAAGTAACTAAGTTTTTATAATTACTAAACCACTCTTCGGAGTGGTTTTTTTATTTCCGTATATTTGTCATTCAAAATTTTGAAGATGAATATTAAAGATAGTATTGAGAACAAAATCGCTGAAGTCGTTCAAAATGTTTTTCAGATTGATGATGTAAACCAGAGAAACAACGTCAAACTTGAAGTACAGCAGAACAAAACAGGTTTCGAAGGTGATTTCACCATCGTTACTTTTCCTTTGGTGAAAGTCCTTAAGAAAAGTCCCGATCTTATTGCCATGGAACTTGGTGACGCACTATCAACTCAAGCGGACTTTGTTGAGAACTTCAACGTGGTTAAAGGATTTCTGAATCTGAAAATCAAAAACAGTTTCTTCCTCGATAATTTTAATTACGTAAAAGAAAATTTTGACTCCGCAGAGAAGAAAAACCAAACCGTTATGGTAGAATATTCTTCCCCAAATACCAACAAACCGCTCCACTTAGGGCATATCCGTAATAACTTATTGGGCTACTCTGTCGCACAAATCCTTAAAGAAGATGGTTACGATGTGATCAAAACCCAAATCATTAATGATCGTGGAATCCACATCTGCAAATCAATGCTCGCCTGGGAAAAATTCGGAAACGGAGAAACTCCACAGTCTACCGCGACAAAAGGTGACAAGTTCGTGGGGAACTATTACGTCGCATTCGACAAAAACTATAAAAAGGAAATCGCTGAACTTGTCGCGCAGGGGTATGATGAAGAGACCGCAAAAAAACAGGCACCCATTATCCTGGAAGCGCAGAAAATGCTTTTGGACTGGGAAAAAGGTGACGAAAGCGTAAGAACCCTTTGGAACGAAATGAATACCTGGGTTTATGAAGGTTTCGGCCAAACGTATAAAAAGTTGGGTGTCGATTTCGATCAGGTTCAGTACGAAAGCAATACTTATTTACTGGGAAAAGACCTCATTCAGGAAGGTTTAGTAAGCGGTGTTCTTTACAGAAAAGACGACGGTTCGGTTTGGTGCGATCTGACTGATGAAGGTCTCGACCACAAATTACTCCTTCGCTCCGATGGGACTTCGGTTTACATGACACAGGATTTGGGAACAGCAGTTCAGCGTTTCAAGGAAAATAATATTCAGAAACTTATTTATACGGTAGGTAACGAACAGGATTATCATTTCGATGTATTGTTTAAAATCCTTAAGAAATTAGGTTATAGCTGGGCTGAAGATCTTTACCATCTTTCCTATGGAATGGTAGAACTTCCCGAAGGCAAAATGAAATCCCGCGAAGGAACAGTGGTAGATGCTGATGATCTGATGCAGGAAATGGTAGAAACTGCCAAAGAAAAAGCAGAAGAACTCGGCAAACTCGAAAATCTTAGTGAAGAGGAAAGAGAAAAATCATACGAAACAGTTGGTTTAGGCGCTTTGAAATACTTCATGCTCAAAGTGGATCCAAAGAAAAAAATGCTTTTCAATCCGAAAGAAAGCATCGATTTTAACGGGAATACAGGCCCTTTCATTCAGTATACCTACGCAAGAATTCAGTCTTTGCTTACCAAGGCAGAATACCGGGAGCAAACCATCTCAGATTACGAAATCAATGATTCCGAAAAAGATCTGATAATGAATCTGCTCAACTTTAAGGACGTAGTTTCCAAAGCAGCCGAAACGCTCTCCCCTGCTTTGGTCGCCAACTATATATATGAACTTGTGAAATCTTATAATTCTTTTTATCAGAACAATCCGATTCTGAAGCAGGACGATGCTACCGCGAAACAGTTCCGCCTTGAACTTTCTGCAGTAACCGGAAAAACAATAAGAAAAGGACTCGCCCTTCTGGGAATCGGAACAGTTGACAGAATGTAATGTTCATCGATTTCGACCAAAATATCAATCTGGAATCACTTTCTCCCCAAACCGATTTTGAGGAAAAAGTGATTTCCTTTTTAAAGGAATGGTATTCGGAATCTCATTATGTTTCGGTCCAGACTTCAGGTTCTACGGGAACCCCAAAAGTTTTTGAAATCGAAAAAAGCAGAATGCTGAGTTCCGCAAAGATGACCTGCGATTTCCTGAACTTAAAACCTGGAAACACTGCATTAGTGTGTCTTCCGGTTGATTACATTTCGGGTAAGATGATGATAGTGCGGGCTCTGGAAAGAAAACTGAAACTGTTGATTGCAACCCCTTCCTCAAAAGCGCTGGAATATTTAGAACAGGAAGTTGATTTCTGCGCGATGTCGCCGCTACAGGTTGAAAATTCTCTAGACAAAATTCATTTCATTAAAAACTTAATTATTGGTGGTGCTCAGGTTTCGGAAAGTTTAAAAACTAAAATTCATAAGCAACTGCCACCCGACATCCATCATCCGGCACCCCGTATTTACGAAACTTACGGTATGAGCGAAACGCTTTCTCATATCGCCTTGAAACAGATTTATCCTACACCCGAAGAATACTTTTCTGTCTTTGAAGGTATTGAAATTTGTCTCGATGAAAGAGCTTGTTTAAAGATTTCAGCTCCGAAACTTAACCCGGAAATTCTTCAAACGAACGATTTAATTGAGCTTAAAGGAGAAAATCAATTCAAATTTTTAGGCAGAATCGATAATGTAATCAATTCCGGTGGACTTAAAATTCGTCCCGAAGAACTTGAAAATTTACTGAAAAGATATTTGCATAATGAAGTGGCTTTTCTTGGGATTAAAGACGAAAAATTCGGACAGAAACTGATTTCAGTGATTGAAGGAAATGAAGATTCTAACATCTCCGTGCAATTGGAATTAGCCTTTAAAGAGATAGAAAAAAAATTCTCTAAGAATCATCTTCCAAAGGAAATTCACTTTATTCCTAAATTTCCCAGGATTCCCAACGGAAAAATTAACCGCAAAGAATTGCTACATTTGTTTTAGCCATTCTTATCTACATGAAAAATTTCACCAAGGAACTTACTTACAAAACCTCCCGCAGCAGTGGCGCAGGCGGACAGAACGTAAATAAGGTAGAAACTTCTGTAACCGTAATGTGGAATATAGCTGGCACTGAATTTTTCAAAGAAGAAGAAAAAGAATTAATCGCGCTAAAACTAAAAAACAGGATTAATCTTGAAGGTATTCTTCAGCTCACCGTTTCGGAGAGCCGCACCCAACTTCAGAATAAAAAGATCGCGACTGAGAAAATACTGGATCTGGTAAATAAATCGCTCGTTAAACCAAAACTCCGCAAACCTACTAAACCGAGCAAAAGACAAGTGGAAAAGAGAATTCAGGCAAAAAAACAGCTCTCAGAAAAAAAGGAGAACCGAAAATTCAGATTGTAGTAGCAATGTTAATTTATGCTAAACACTTGTTTAGTAAATGGTTATTTCTTAAATTTGTAAAAATCAATTCAATAAGTTCATGGTCACATCATTCTTTTTATCCGAAACCGGTATATCTAGGCTTTTGCTGTCCTTGCTTTATTTGCATACTGATTCATTTCTGAAAAGTTCCAAAGACTTCATCAATTAAACCCTGTCGGGTCCAAGACAGGGAATTCCAACATTTTAATCTCAATACCATTTGATGTGTTTTCACAGGCAAAACGTCTTTTGATGTTTACAGTCTGCGTTGGATCGCATAAAGCATGTCATGAATTCAAAAAAATATACAGAAATGTCAGAAAACATAATTTTAACAACCGGAATCTACGACGCAATTAAGGATCACCTCAGAAGAAAAAAAGTAACCCCAAACGAAGAAGCAAGACTTACTTCCGAACTTCGGAATGCTAAGCAGGTTAGAAGAAGGGAACTTCCCGAAGATGTAGTGACGGTAGACCGCGTAGTTACTGTAAAAGACCACACCCTAAACAAAGAAGAAGAATATATTTTTGTGGGCGTTGCGCAGGCAAAACCGAAAAAGAACAAACATTCAATCCTGTCCGATATGGCGCTGGCAACTATGGGATATAAAGTGGGCGACATCGTAGAATATCCTTTTAAAGACGGCGAAAGAAGAATCGAAATTTTGAAAGTTGAACACTGGCAGAACTAATTTTCAGATAAATTCTCCGCTCCATGATTTAATTAAAGTACAGCCTTTGCCAGGTTGTACTTTTTTAATGAATGAATAATTCCGGGAGGATGAATTAACTGGAATTTGATTTTAGATTTTTGTGAATTCAGACTTCCGTCCTAAAATATTATCTTTGCATAAACAATATAAGAAATGAATAAACCGATTACAGAATTTTTAGAAAAATACTACCTGCACTTCAATGCAGCAGCTTTGGTGGATGCTTCCAAGGGTTATGTTGCCCACTTAAAAGATGGCGGAAAAATGATGATAACTTTGGCGGGAGCAATGTCTACTGCAGAGTTGGGTAAAATTCTGGCTGAGATGATCCGTCAGGACAAAGTTGATATTATTTCCTGTACCGGCGCCAACCTTGAAGAAGATGTAATGAATTTGGTGGCACATTCTCATTATAAACGAGTACCGAATTACAGAGATTTAACTCCGGAGCAGGAAAGAGAACTTCTTGATCAGCACTTCAACCGCGTAACCGACACCTGTATTCCTGAGGAGGAAGCGTTCCGTCGTTTACAGACTCATTTGGAAGATGTCTGGCATGCTGCTGAAGAAAAAGGAGAGCGTTATTTCCCGCACGAATTCCTATATCAGGTTGTGAATTCAGGAGTTTTGGAACAGTATTATGAAATCGATCCTAAAGATTCATGGATTGTGGCTGCGGCTGAGAAAAACCTTCCGATTGTTTGTCCGGGATGGGAAGATTCCACAACTGGAAATATTTTCACCTCCAACGTTATTAAAGGCAAACTGAATGTTCATACTGTAAAATCCGGGATTGAATACATGATTTACCTTACTGAATGGTACCGCGCGAATTCAGGCGGAAAAGGTGTTGGATTCTTCCAGATTGGAGGCGGAATCGCCGGAGATTTCCCGATTTGTGTAGTACCGATGATGTATCAGGATTTAGAGTGGGAAGATGTTCCGTTCTGGGCGTATTTCTGCCAGATTTCTGATTCTACAACCTCTTACGGTTCGTATTCCGGAGCTGTACCGAACGAAAAAATTACGTGGGGGAAACTCGATATCGATACCCCGAAATACATCGTTGAAAGTGATGCCACTATCTGTGCACCGCTGATGTTCACTTATATTTTAGAGAACTCTTAAAAGAGAATAATACATCATTAAACTCCTGCAATCTTTTGCGGGAGTTTTTGTTAAAGAACTGACATCAAAAACAATGAATTTTTCTGGCGAAAAACTTTAGATTTTCAGAGATTTGCAGAATGCATCCAAAACATCTAAAGATCGAAGACTTTACCTACGATTTACCGGCAGAAAAAATCGCCTACAATCCAGTTAATCCACGCGACCAGTCAAAATTATTAGTTTATAAGGACAAAAAAATATCAGAAAACATTTACCGGAACATCTGTGATTATCTCCCCGAAAATGCTGTTTTAGTATTTAATGATACAAAGGTTGTTAAATCGAGGCTGTTCTTTAAGAATGAAAACGGAGCAAACATAGAAGTGTTCTGTCTGGAACCTTACGGTGAAGCCATTGACTATGAACAACATTTTCTGGAACAGAATTCCGTGACGTGGATCTGTTTCATCGGCAAAGTTTCCAAATGGAGAGAGCAGCACCTCGCAAAAATTATAAACCTGGACGGAACTCAGGTAAAACTCTCTGCTGAAATCGTCGGCAAGCTGGAGGATGCTTACCTCGTAAAATTCACTTGGTCGCCGGGAGAAATTCCTTTCGGAAAAGTAATGGATGCTGCCGGAGCAACCCCTTTGCCTCCTTACATCAAAAGAGTTGCAGAAAAAGTAGACGAAGATTCTTACCAAACCGTTTATTCCGAAAACGAAGGATCGGTAGCGGCACCTACCGCCGGCCTGCACTTTACAGAACGGGTACTGAATGATTTCGAGGAGAAAGGAATTTCATCTTTATTCACCACTTTGCATGTGGGTGCAGGGACATTTAAGCCCGTGAAATCTGAAGTGATGGAAGATCACATCATGCATGCCGAATACCTCAACATCACCACAGACTTTCTTGAAAATTTGATTACGAAAATTCAGCAACCGATTATCACCGTTGGCACCACTTCTACCCGTACTTTGGAAAGTATATACTGGATGGGAAATATGATTGCTAAAAACCCTGAGATCAGCTACGAAGAACTCAAAATCACCCAATGGCTGCCATATGAAACCGAGGCAGTCTGCACCGCGGAAGCAGCGATCAAAGCTCTGGTAAACTGGATAAAAAACACGCAGCAAAAGCATTTATCCATCGAAACCGAAATTATTATTGCACCTGGATATTCCTTCAAAATCGTTAAAGGTCTGATTACGAATTTTCATCAGCCACAATCAACGCTGCTTTTGTTGGTTTCTGCGTTGATAGGAAATGACTGGAAAAAGATTTACAAACACGCTTTAGAAAATGATTTCCGCTTTCTAAGTTATGGTGACGGAAGTTTATTACTCCCCACTAAATAATATTATTACTCCATGAAATTTAAAAATGGATCCACAATTTAAACGGCAGGTTTTCGAAATTATCCATTTGATTCCAAAAGGCAGAGTAACCAGTTACGGCGCGATTGCAAAAGCAGTGGGTTACCCGAATCACTCCCGACATGTTGGAAATGCACTACGTGATTACAATGAAGATTTTCCGGCTCACCGGGTGTGCAATTCTTCTGGCCATATCACAGCAAGTTGTCTGGAAGCGCTTACGGAAAAGCTGGAAAAAGAAGGCATTACCGTGGAGGGAAATAAAATTAAGGATTTCAAGAAGGTATTCTGGAATCCGTTGGATGAATTATAGTTTTTGCGCGGTGGCTGCGGGGCCGCGGTTAAAATAAAATCCGGGGGAGCCTTTAGCTCCCCGGATTTATAATGTGTTATGATGTAAGCGCTGTTAGGGCTTCAAGCCCTAACAGCGCTCCGAAAATTTTATCGAGTAAGATTCTGATAACTTCTCTGAATAAAATCTGTAAGCTCTTTTCCTTTCAAAAGATTCTGTGATAGTTTCGCCAAATCTAATGCCTGCTTAATTTGTGAGGACTTCTCGTCGGTACTTTCAGTAGCAAGAATTTTTCCGGCAAGTTCGCTGTTCGTATTCACCACCAAATTATACATTTCCGGGAAATTCCCCATTCCAAACATCCCGCCTCCTCCGGTAGCCTGCATGTCTTTCATTCTTCGCATAAATTCCGGCTGCGTAATGATAAAAGGTGCATCGGTGCTTTCAAGATCTTCCAGCTGAACGGTAAATTTAGAATCGGAAATTCCTTCTTCAACATTTTTCTTCAGTGTTTCCTTTTCTGTGTCATTCAGTTTAGAAATTACGGGCTCATCTTTTTTGATGAGATTGTTGATGTGATCGGCATCTACTCTCGCAAACTGAATTTTCTCTTTCGAGCTTTCCAGTTTCTGGATCAGATGTGGAACGATCGGCGAATCCAGCAATAAAACTTCGTAACCCTTGCCCTGAGCTGCCTGAACGTAAC
The DNA here is from genome assembly GCF_024171485.1 of Chryseobacterium sp. HSC-36S06. Classification (GTDB taxonomy): domain Bacteria; phylum Bacteroidota; class Bacteroidia; order Flavobacteriales; family Weeksellaceae; genus Kaistella. The sequence continues at coordinate 669,416 of NZ_JALJZX010000001.1, read as the reverse complement.
TGTGCTGATCGTGTTCGTTGGTAGCATAAAGTATTACTAAATTACCGTCCTTGTCGGTTTGGTTTGCTTTAATTTTTTCTGTGAGTTCATTCCAGAGGAAATATTTTCCGTCTACATTGGGATACAGGGCAAATTTGTCAGATTTTTCATAGAATTTATCTTCAGAGATCATTCCGTATTCAATGACAATTTTAATGTCATTCCATTTTTTCTCGTAATCTTCCCGGTTTTCATTAATCAGTGAAGCCATTTTGTCGGCCACTTTTTTCGTGATGTAAGACGAAATTTTCTTCACCGCACCATCAGCCTGAAGATAAGAACGCGAAACATTCAGTGGAATATCGGGTGAATCAATAACACCACGGAGAAGCATTAAAAAATCAGGAACAATTCCCTTCACCTCATCAGTTACATAAACCTGGTTTTGATAGAGTTGAATTTTATCTTTTTCGATATTCAGATTATTCGCAAGTTTCGGGAAAAACAACACTCCGGTTAAATTAAACGGATAATCTACATTCAGGTGAATGTGGAACAAAGGATCTTCAAACTGCATAGGATACAGTTCTCTGTAAAAATTCTTGTAATCCTCATCTTTTAAGTCTGCAGGCGCTTTCGTCCACGCCGGAGTTGGATTATTGATGATGTTATCCACTTCTTTCGTTTCCGGTTTCACGTCTTCAGCTGCGTCTTCCGGTAACGGCAAAGTTTCTGTTCTGGTTCCGAATTTAATCGGTACAGGCATAAATTTATTGTACTTTAAAAGCAGTTCGCGGATTCTCGATTCTTCAAGAAATTCTGTAGAATCTTCAGCGATGTGAAGAATAATTTCAGTTCCTCTATCAGTTTTATCCGCGGTTTCTTCCAATGTAAATTCAGGACTGCCATCGCAGATCCACCGTACTGCAGTTGTATCTTCTTTGTAGGATTTTGTTAAAATTTCAACTTTCTCGGCCACCATAAAAGCGGAATAAAACCCGAGACCAAAATGACCGATAATGCCGGCATCTTTCGCGCTGTCTTTATACTTTTCCAGAAACTCTTCTGCGCCCGAAAATGCTACCTGATTGATGTATTTTTCAACTTCTTCGCCGGTCATACCAAGACCCTGATCGATGATGTGAAGCTTTTTGTTTTCTTTATCGACTTTAACCTCGATTTGGGGATTTCCGTATACCACGTTTGCCTCGCCCACGTTGGTCAAATGCTTTAATTTCAAAGTGGCATCAGTTGCATTAGAAATAAGTTCCCGAAGGAAGATTTCATGATCGCTGTAGAGAAATTTTTTAATCAGCGGGAAAATATTTTCCACTGAAACATTAATATTTCCTTTAGTCATAATATTTAGATTTAGTTTGAACTGAATTTTTCAAAAAAAGTACCATGATCGGGAAAATGCCAAATTGTCATTTTCCTACTATATTTCACGAAAAAAGACAGCCTTAATAGCTGTCTTTTGAATATTCTGTTCGCTCGTAACTATTTATTGAGCAAACTTTCTTTAATCTTTCCTTCAAGTTCATCAGCAAGCTCCGGATTGTCTTTCAACATGTCCCGCACCGCGTCGCGGCCTTGTCCGAGTTTAGTTTCTTCGTAGCTGAACCATGAACCGCTTTTCTTCACAACTCCGGTTTCTACCGCCATATCCAGGATCTCTCCTACTTTTGATACGCCTTCACCGTACATAATATCAAATTCCGCCATTTTGAACGGTGGAGCGACTTTATTCTTAACGATTTTCACCTTCACACGGCTTCCTACAGCTTCGTCACCTGTTTTAATCGGTGCGCTGGCTTTTCTGATATCAATTCTCACAGATGCGTAAAACTTCAATGCGTTACCTCCGGTTGTTGTTTCAGGATTTCCGAACATCACACCGATTTTTTCTCTTAACTGGTTGATGAAAATTACGGTACACTTAGTTTTAGAAATGGTTGCGGTGAGTTTTCTTAAAGCCTGCGACATCAATCTTGCATGAAGTCCCATCTTGGAATCTCCCATTTCGCCTTCAATCTCTGCTTTTGGAGTCAGCGCTGCAACAGAGTCAATAACCACGATATCAATCGCGCCTGAACGGATCAGGTTATCGGCAATTTCCAATGCCTGCTCCCCATTGTCGGGCTGTGAGATAATCAAATCATCAAGGTTAATTCCTAATTTGGAAGCATAATGCCTGTCGAATGCGTGCTCAGCATCAATAAATGCCGCGATTCCGCCCGCTTTCTGGGCTTCTGCAATAGCATGCAGGGTTAAGGTCGTTTTTCCTGAAGATTCCGGCCCGTAAATTTCAATGACTCTGCCGCGCGGATATCCGCCTACGCCTAAAGCCAAATCCAAACCTAGTGAACCAGAAGGAATCACCTCGATTGAATCGTCTACGGATGCATCTCCTAAAGTCATTACGGTTCCTTTACCGTAGGTTTTATCTAGTTTGTCAAGCACCAACGAAAGTGCTTTCTTTTTATCTTCAATACTGCTCATCTGTAAAATTATTTGCTCAAAAATACGGAATAAAAATCTTATAGAAAGAGATTGGAATTTTAATTTTGAAATTTATTTTTGAAAAAGTCTTGCGCCGTAATAAAATATTTTCTAGATTTGCACCACCAAAATAAAGACAGACCCATGGTGTAACGGTAGCACTTCGGTTTTTGGTACCGCCAGTTGGGGTTCGAATCCCTGTGGGTCTACAAATTTAGGTATAACGCTCTGATTTTCAGGGCGTTTTTTGTTTGTTTAAATATTAAGATTTGTGGTATAAAAAAAGCCCAAAAACTGCGTTTTTGAGCTTTTATATTGATTGTCTGTTAATTAGACTTTTTGGACTTGATCATCGCTTCAAGCATATCCCACATTTCCTGAGGAATCTCTTCGAGCATATTGAATTCGCCGGCTCCCTGAAGCCATTCGCCTCCATCAATCGTTACCACTTCCCCATTCATATACGCGGAATAATCGGACACAAGATACGCCGCAAGATTGGCCAATTCCTGGTGCTCCCCAACTCTTCTCAACGGGACTTTTTTCCGCATATCGAATTTTTCCTGTAAATCTCCAGGCAACAACCTGTCCCAAGCTCCTTTTGTCGGAAAAGGTCCCGGGGCAATGGCATTAAATCGAATCCCGTACTTTGCCCATTCTACCGCCAAACTTCTGGTCATCGCCAAAACTCCCGCTTTTGCGCAGGCAGATGGAACTACATACGCTGAACCGGTCCACGCATAAGTGGTAACGATGTTGAGTACTGTTCCCGGAATTTTGTTATCAATCCAGTATTTACCAACGGAAAGCGTGCAGTTTTTAGTTCCTTTCAAAACAATATCCAAAATGGAGTCGAATGCCGAATGTGTAAGTCTCTCGGTTGGCGAAATAAAGTTTCCGGCTGCATTGTTGAGTAAAATATCGATTCTACCGAATTCTTTCACCGCGGCTTCCTTCATCGCCTCAACTTCGTCCCAATTTCTTACATCGCAGGCTACACAAAGCACCTTTCCGCCTGTTTCATCTTCAAGTTCTTTTGCCGTAGCCTGAAGTTTCTCCAGATTCCGTGAAGTAATCACCACTTTTGCGCCGAGTTGGAGGAAATACTTGGTCATTGCTTTTCCCAAACCACTTCCGCCACCCGTAACAATGGCAACTTTATCTTTTAATGCTCCTTCTTTGAGCATGGGTTGTGTATACAAATTCATATTCTTTGTTTTTGTAAATTTAAGGAAAATTATCAGCGGAATAAATGAATTGCTATGCTGGAAATAAAGCCTATTGATGAAAGCGAAACCAGCCCAAAAAATGATGCAAGATATATTTCATTAAGCAACTAAAACTGTCTATAAAATATTTAACCGCGCCCCGGCTTGAGCGGAAATCCTTTTTGTGAGGCGCAGCGGAACAAAAAGATTGGGAGCGGAAGACGGATGAAGGCGTCCAAAAATTAATAATTCCTCTTAAAAAGTAATCTCTCGCCGAATTTTTCCTCCGAAATCCTTCCGTTTTCGAAAACCAAATGTCCGTTAACGAACGTATGAGTAACTTTAGAATGAAATTCTGTTCCTTCCAACGGACTCCAGCCACATTTGTAAAGAAGATTTTCTTTAGAAACGGTGGTACTACCATTTAGATCAACCAAAATTAAATCCGCTTTATAACCTTCGCGGATAAAACCCCGCTTTTCAATCTGGAATAGAATGGCAGGATTGTGACACATTTTTTCAACAATTTTTTCCAGAGAAATTTTTCCGTTTCTAAAATTTTCGAGCATAATAGCCAATGAATGCTGAACGAGCGGCCCGCCAGACGGTGCTTTGGTGTACACATTCTGCTTCTCTTCCCAGGTGTGCGGCGCGTGATCAGTAGCGATGACATCAATTCTGTCATCTAAAAGCGCTTTCCAAAGACCATCCTTATCCTTTTGAGTTTTCACCGCAGGATTCCATTTAATTAAAGTTCCTTTGGTTTCGTAATCTGCATTTGTGAAAGTGAGATGATGAACACAAACTTCGGCGGTTATTTTTTTATCTTTTAAAGGAATATCATTTCTGAAAAGTTCGGTTTCTTTTGCCGTAGAAACATGAAAAACATGAAGACGCGCTCCGGTTTTTTTTGCCAGTTCCACCGCTTTAGAAGATGAAATATAACACGCCTCTTCGCTTCTTATAAGGTGATGAAATTTCATCGGGATATCATCGCCAAATTCCTTCATGTACTTTTCGGTATTGGCTCTGATGGTCGCCTCATCTTCACAGTGAACAGCAATAAGCATTTTGGTTTTGCTGAAAATATTTTCTAAAGTTTCAGGATTATCAACGAGCATATTTCCTGTGGAAGAACCGAGAAAGAGTTTGATACCGGCAACATTTCGCGGATTTGTTTTCAGAATTTCTTCCAGATTATCATTGGTTCCGCCCATCATAAAAGAATAATTCGCAAAAGATTTTTCTGACGCGATTTTATATTTATCTTCCAGAAGTTCCTGTGTAACGGCATTCGGAACAGTGTTGGGCTGCTCTATAAAACTCGTAACTCCGCCCGCGACCGCAGCTCTTGATTCACTTTCAATATCACCTTTATGCGTTAATCCGGGTTCCCTAAAATGTACCTGATCATCAATTACTCCCGGCAAAAGATATTTACCTGAAGCATCAATCACACGATCAGCACTTTCGGGAGAAATGTTTTTTTCAATTTTTACAATAAGATGGTTTTCAATAAGCAAATCGCTTTCGAAAATCTTGTTTTCGTTGACGATCTGCGCGCTTTTAATAAGTGTTTTCATTATTGAGTCTTCAGATTTATTTCAGTGTAAATTTAAGAATTTCATTCTGAAACATCTCTCCCAGGCCGGAAAAGAGATTAACTTTTGTAAGCGGACTTTTTTGATTTTAATTAAAACGATACATTTGCAGAAATATCTGAATCTTGTACAAGAAACTGCTGGGACAAACTGCGCTCTATGGACTTACCACGGTAATTATCCGGCTGTTCCCCTTTATCATTAATCCTTATATCACCAATGCTTTCGGGCCGGCAGCTTATGCGCCGTTTGCGGATTTCTATTCGGTAGCAGGAGTTATTGCAGTTTTGCTGACTCACGGTATGGAGACCACATTTTTCCGTTTTGCGCTGGATGAAAAGAATGATGAGAGACTGATATCCACCGCATTTTTCAGTGTAGCTGCGGCAACGCTCCTGTTTCTTATCTTCTCTCTCACCTTCAGCAATGAACTTGCGGTCGCTTTCAAAACGCCCACACAGGTGGATTTGCTGACAATTCTTGTGATCATCCTGTCACTGGATGCATTTTGCGCGATGCCTTTCGTAATGCTTAGAAAGAATGAAAGACCGGTAAAGTATGCCACGGTGAAAATTACCAACGGAGTTATCAATTTTCTGCTGGTTATATTGTTTCTTCAGATTTTGCCGAGGATGCCGGATGGATTTTTAGGTTTAAAGTATAATCCTCAGTTTGGTATCGGGTATGTTTTCGTCGCTAATCTTGTTGCGAGTGGCGTAACTTTCCTGCTCTTATTTAATGAGATTTTCGTCGCCAAACTGAAACATTTCTCATGGCAACTTTGGCAGAAAATGATCAAATATTCGTGGCCAATCATGATTGCAGGTTTGGCCGGAATCATCAACGAAACCATGGACAGGCAGTTTCTGAAATTTCTTCTGCCCGAAGAAATCGGAAGGCACGAATTGGGCGTTTATGGTGCAGTGGCTAAGATTGTAACGTTTGTGGTGCTATTCAGGCAAGCCTATGTATTGGGAATTGAACCTTTCTTTTTCAGTCATTCAAAAAACGAAAATGCAGGGAAAACCTATGCGAAACTCATGGATGTTTTTATTGCGGTAAACTGTATGATCATTGTTTTTCTCTGTGTGAATCTGGAGTGGATTTCGAGATTTTACCTTAGAAATCCGGAATATTACGAGGGAATTCCAATCCTTCCGATCCTGTTTTTTGCAAGCCTTTTTTTAGGGATTTACCTGAATCTTTCCGTTTGGTACAAACTGTCGGATAAAACTATCGTGGGCGGTTATATTTCATTTCTTGGCGCCGCGGTTACCATTGCCATTAACTTTTATTTTATTCCGCGGTACGGCTACTGGGCTTCTGCATGGGCTACTATCGCTTCATATTTTGTAATGATGGTAGTTTCTTATATTTGGGGGCAAATTAAACACCCAATTCCGTATAATCTTTATGGGAATGTCATCATTATTTGTGTAACGATTATTGTTTCGCTGGTATATTACCAAAACTTCAAAGACAATTTCTGGCTGGGTAACCTTATTTTTGTACTATTAGCAGTGATTTTAGTTAAAACCCAAAAGCTGATTCCGCAAAGCCTGCTTAATAAATTTAAGAGATAAAATTCAATGAAAATAAAAATCATCAACAAATCCAAACACGCTTTACCAAAATATCAAACGGCACTATCTGCCGGAATGGATCTCTACGCCAACATTGAGGAATCTGTAACATTAAAACCTTTAGAAAGAAAACTCATTTCCACAGGGTTACTCATTGAATTACCACAGGGTTTTGAAGCGCAGATCCGCCCCCGCAGTGGACTTGCAATAAAAAACGGAATCACTGTACTGAATACGCCCGGCACCATCGATGCAGATTACAGGGGAGAAATAGGCATTATTTTAGTAAATTTATCAGCCGAACCTTTCACTATAAATGACGGCGACCGGATTGCTCAAATCATAATCGCTAAACATGAAACCGCAGTTTGGGAAGAAGTAACAGAACTTGATAAAACAGACCGCGGCGCTGGCGGATTCGGAAGTACCTCTATATAATTTCCGTTTTGGAAATAAATTAAAATATTAAAAATATTGCTGCTGAAGTTTAATTCGCAGCCAAAAAAAATAAACAAATTATGAAAATTATCGTTCCGATGGCGGGAAGAGGTTCCCGATTAAGACCGCACACATTAACCGTTCCTAAACCATTAATCCCGATCGCGGGAAAACCTATTGTTCAACGCCTTGTAGAAGATATCGCTAAAGTTGCAGGTGAAAAAATTGATGAAATTGCTTTTATTATCGGTGATTTCGGCCCTGAGGTTGAAGCCTCTTTAATTCAAATTGCGGAGAAATTAGGTGCAAAAGGAAGTGTTTATACCCAGGACGAACCGCTTGGCACCGCCCACGCAATTAAATGTGCTGAAGCATCCATGCAGGGCGATGTAGTTGTTGCATTTGCAGACACCCTTTTTAAAGCAGATTTTATTCTTGATAAAAATTCCGATGGCGTTATCTGGGTGAAAAAGGTGGATGACCCTTCCGCTTTCGGGGTAGTAAAGCTCGATGATTACGGATTTATTACAGATTTCGTTGAAAAGCCTAAAACCTTTGTTTCTGATCTTGCCATTATCGGAATTTATTATTTCAATTCGGCTAAGAAACTGATGGATGAAATTAATTACATCATGGGTAATGACATCAAAGAAGGGGGCGAATATCAGTTGACCACCGCTCTGGAAAATCTCCGTCAGAAAGGCGCGAAATTTTCCCTGGGGAAGGTTGATGACTGGATGGACTGCGGCAATAAAAACGCTACAGTAGAAACCAATGGTAAAGTTCTTCATTATGAAAAAGAGAATGTTGCCAACTATCCCGCTACCGCTAAAATCACGAATTGTCTTATTATCCCGCCGTGTTTTATTGGGGAAAATGTAGAGATTTCAAACTCGAAAATCGGCCCTTGCGTTTCAGTAGGCAACAACACCAAAATCATTAATTCAAATATCGATCACTCACTGATTCAGGAAGATACATTAATAGATCACGGAAACCTGAGCAATTCGATGATTGGAAACTCCGCACAATATTTCGGAGTAGCCAGGGAAATTTCACTGGGAGATTACTCGGTCCTCGATTTTCTTTCCAAAAGCTGATCTATCAATTCAAAAAACTTAACGGAAGCCACACAAAACAATTTGTGTGGTTTGGCGTTAATATTGCAAACTTTTCACCCAATATAAAGTAAAAGTTCTTATGAAAAACTATATCATCATCCTACTGACTTCAATTTCACTCCTCTCGTGTAAAACGCAAAATGCTGCTAATGCACCTTTAAGCACCAATGCTCCTGTTGCTGAGACTTCTGCGTTTTTTAAAGAAATCAATAAGAAACCGAGTTTCCAGCAGGTTAAAATTAATTCAAGAGTCAATGTGGAAACCGGAAACTTTATTCCTACGCTCGATGCAACCATTTACATTGAAAATGGGCAAAAAGTGTGGATGAATATGATTGCAGTTTTCCTGAATGTGGGCCGCGGGATCGCAACTCCGGATGGAATTCAGGGCTATGAGAAGTGGAATAAAACCTATATCGAATCTGATTTTTCTTACCTTAATAACCTTTTGAATGTAAACTTTATCGATTTTAATTCCCTGCAAAATCTTCTCATCGGTAAAACATTTATTCCGGTAAATGAAAAGGATTTTGTCTTAACTAAAAACACCCAGGGTTACATGTTGACCTCCGCTAAAAACTTGAAATTTGAGAACGACGGGAATTTATCTGAATATGCCGTGACATTACACTATGCTAATGATTTTAATCTTTCAAAAGTTAATTTAAAGAACGTGAACTCTGCGGACAATCTGGAAGTTTCCTATTCAAATTGGACCACTTTCGAATCTATGAATTTGCCAACAAATGTTAAAATATTAATAAAAGGCACAAAAACGAGCCAAATTATGTTGGAAAATACGAAATTTGACAGTTCAAAGATGGAAACTCCGTATTCCGTTCCCAATAATTATACGAAAACTGAGATTAGATGATTAAGAAATTAAGCTTTTTAATAGGACTTTTTCTGTTCGGGATTTTATTCTCACAGAAGAAAGAACAACTTCAAAAGCAGAATGCAGAACTTAAGAAACAGATTGCCTCCATCAATGCCAATTTAGCGAAAACTCAGCAACAGTCTAAACTTTCTGTAGCTTATCTTAACGATGTTCAGAAAAAAATTCAGCTTCGCGAAAAAGTTTACACCAATACACAAAAGGAAAAAAGACTGATTGAGGACGATATCTATCTCCGTCAGCTTGAAATTAACCGCCAAAACCGGGAACTGGCTGTTCTGAGAAAAAATTACGCCGAAGTTCTAGTTAAAGCCTATAAGAATAAGGGGGTACAGAATAAAGTAACCTTCATTCTCTCTTCAAAAAACCTGGGCGAAGCTCTACGTCGGGTTCAGTATCTAAAAGATTATTCTGATTATCAGGATAAAAAAGCTGCTGAAATCTCCAAAGCCGCACAGGTACTTCTCCAGAATATTTCATTGAAACAGAAATCGGTTAAAGACAAGGAAACAATCCTTTCTAACCAGCAGAAAGATTTACTTACGATTGCTGCAGAAAAAAAACAAAAGGAAAATCTTCTTCAGGAATTTAAGAAAAACGAAGCTCAGCTTACTGCAGAACTGAAGCAGAAGCAGACTGAATCTAAAAAACTCGAAGGGCAAATCCGTTCCATCATTGCCGAGGAAATCCGTATTGCAAAAGCAAAGGAAGAGGAAAGGAAAAAAGCAGAAGCCGAGAAAATCCGACTTGCAAAAATAGCTGCAGATCGTGAGAAAGCTAGGATTGAGGGTGAAAACAGAGCCCGACTTGAGGCTTTAGCATTAGAAAAAAAGAAAGCTGATGAAGAAGCTAAACGACTGAAAGATATCGCTGATAAGAAAGCAGCTGACGAGGCCGAGAAAGCAAAAATTGCGGCCGCTGCTGATTCCAAGAAAACTGAGGACGCTAAAAAAGCAGCCGACGCAGAAAAAGCAGAAGCCAGAAGAGCCGCCGCCGCCAGAGACGCTGCGATTGCAGCAGCGAACGCAAAAGCCGCCGCTGATAAAGCTGCAGATGCCAGAGAAGCTGAAGCTTCATTAAGCAAGAAAAATGAAGATCAGAAAAAAGCTGCAGAAACCAAGGCGATGACCAATTATGGAGTCTCCAGTGCAGTAGGAAATAATTTTGCAGCGAACCGAGGAAAAATGGGAATGCCCGCATACGGAACCATTACTCACCGCTTCGGGCGGCAACCGCATCCTGTATTTAAAAATATTATAGAAGAAAATAACGGGATTAAAATTGCAGTGGCCAAAGGAACTGTAGCCAAATGTGTAGCGCCTGGAGCCGTTTCGAGAGTAGTTGCGTCCGGCGACGGATCTAAAATGGTTTTTGTAAAACATGGGGACTATTTTACAATCTACGCGAATTTATCGAACACTATGGTATCTGCCAATCAGCAGGTTTCAGCGGGAACGTCAATTGGCACTGTTGGTGCTGATTTCGACGGAACTTACACGCTTGATTTTCAGATTTGGAACGGTACCAATCCTGTGGACCCATTGGGTTGGGTAAATTGAAAAATATAATTTAACTTTGCACAAAATTTAGAAGATGGTTACACTTACTATATTAGCACTTTCCTGGCAACATCTACTTATTGTTGCTGTAATTTTACTCATCCTTTTCGGAGGTAAGAAAATTCCTGAAATGATGCGTGGTTTAGGTTCAGGTATCAAAGAATTTAAAGATGCTGTGAAGGAGGAAGACAAAAAAACTCCCGAAGACCCGAAAAACAATTCAAATCCGGCGAACTAATTTTCAGTTATGAGTTTTTCCGAAAGTGCCTGGGAAATCTTTAATCAGTCGATTAATGATTATCACCAAAACGATGATGTAGATACTCCAATCAACAATTCCTTTGAAAAAAATTCTTTGGAATGGCTTTTGTATTCAAAGAACTGGATCGATACCGTTCAATGGCATTTGGAAGATATTATTCGCGACGAAAATATAGAGCCGCTTGAAGCATTAAAAATTAAAAGAAGAATAGACTCTTCGAATCAGCAAAGAACTGATTTGGTGGAGTTTATCGACAGTTGGTTTCTTCAGAAATATTCAGATATAACTCCGGATTCCAACGCAAAAATCAACAGCGAAACCCCTGCATGGGCAGTAGATCGCCTGTCGATTCTCGCACTGAAAGTCTACCACATGTCACTGGAAGCCAACAGAACTTCTGCAAGTGAAGAACACAGATGCAACTGTACCAATAAGCTTAATGTATTATTGGAGCAGAAAAAAGATCTTTCTGAAGCAATAGACCATTTGCTTTTTGATATAGAGAACGGTAAGATTAAGATGAAAGTTTATAAGCAGATGAAAATGTATAATGATGAAAGTCTTAATCCGGTCCTGTATCAAAACGTGAAAAATGACCAAACTTAAAGTTCGTTACATTTTACTGTTATTTTTTATTTTTTCCTGTTCTGCCGAAAAGATAAATCTTTCGCCTGTAGGTGAAAACTCTGTTTCTTTAAATGGATCAGGCCCCACGTATTCATTAAACGACCGAAAAAATCTTATTATCTACTCCTCAGAAATTACCAGCTTAATCGGTTCATTTCCTAAATTCCGGAATGATGCGGTGAATTCTGAAGTCACAATACTGAAACTGCATTTAAAAGATTATATAAGCGCAATTAATGCCTATAATCTTGTTGAAATGGAAAATTCAAGAATAAAATTCGAGAAATCGTACAAGAAACTCCAGAAACTTAGAAAATTCCTTAATATAGACGAAGACGAGGTACTCAACAGATATTTGGTAAGAATTAAGACCAATATGAGTTTTCTGCAAGGCAATATTTCCAAAGATTCACTATCTACCTTTAAAAACTGATTTTACATGTTAAAAATTCAAGCCGAGGCTCAGGTTCCCACCGAGTACGGGAATTTCAGAATGATTGCTTTTTCTGAAGACGAAAACGACTGGATGCCGCACATGGCTATTATTGCCGAAAACACTGATCTTTCAAAACCAATCAATGTACGTTTTCATTCAGAATGCATTACCGGTGAAGTTTTCCATTCAAAGAAATGCGAATGCGGGCAGCAGCTCGATGCAGCGATGAAATTTATCCACGAAAACGGCGGAATTATCATTTATCTTCGTCAGGAGGGCAGAAATATTGGTATTATCAATAAGTTGAAGGCATATTCTCTTCAGGAAAAAGGTTTCGATACGGTAGAAGCCAACCTGAAATTAGGACTTCCGGCAGATGATCGAGATTTTGGAGACGCAATAGAAGTACTCAATATCTTAGAAGTAAAAGAGATAAATCTTCTTACCAATAATCCGGCGAAAATGAAAATTGTAGAAGACAGCAATATTCGCCTCAACAAAAGGATTCCGCTGCAGATTAATTCTACTTCAGACAGCGAAAGTTACCTGAAAGTAAAAAAAGACTATTTTGGGCATCTGTTGGAAGATGACGATGATATAATAAACAGAACGCTTTGAAAAATCAAAGCGTTCTTTATTTTTAGTAAAATGATTCTATTTTAGAGATGAAAAGCTGTTTCCAGTGCCAGCTGAATCATCGGTGTTAGAGCCTGCTCTCTTTGGTCAGCCGAAATCTGTTCCTGTGTAGGAATAATATCTGAAACCGTAAGAATTGTTGCCGCATTCTTGCCTAAATGTTTTGCATTAGCAAAGAGTGCAAAGGCTTCCATCTCAACTGCAGTACAATTATACTTTTCCGCGATTGCCGGAGTTCCCGGAGTTGCTCTGTAAAAAACATCGCTGGTATGAATATTTGTCGGCTTTAAATTAAGTGACATATTCTTCGCAGTTTCGTTAATCAGGCCATAAACATTTCCCTGATTTTCAATCAGCTCCTCTTCGATGCCCCATGCAAATTTTGCATAGGTGGATTCACTTGCGGCATTCTCAACATTCAGCACATCAAAAAGATTTAGCTCAGGAGTATATCCGCCACATGTTCCAATCCTGATAATAGTGTCTACATCATATTCCGTATAAAGTTCATAAGAATAGATTCCGATACTTGGCGCTCCCATACCGCTTGCACCCACTGAGATTTCTTTTCCCTTGTATAATCCCGTAAAATAAAAAATATTGCGGGTTTTACTTACCAATTTTACATCAGTGAGAAAATTGTCGGCAATGTATTTTGCACGAAGCGGATCACCGGGTTGCAAAACTGTTTTAGCAATTTCACCCTTTTTTGCTGCGATATGAACACTCATAATTTTAAATTTAAATTGAAGTTTAAATGTAAGAAAATCTGCCTGATTTAAAAATTATGTTACGCGAAAAACAAAGAAAATGCCCAAAAACAGACAAAAATCATATCGAAAAAACCCACTGAATTATTCAGCGGGTTTACTTGGGTGGTAAGTCTTTATTTTTAATCCCGGTCCGGAATATTGTAAAATTTAATTACGCTTTCATAATCTTCATATTTCACGTTTGCATTCTTGCCCTGTGAGGCAGGAATTAAAACAATTCTGAATCTTTGATTATTGAGGTACGTTGTTGCTTCCGAAGCACTGAGTGTTGCCTGATCGAAATTGGCTTCAGTATAAATTTCAATATCCGCGGTATCGAATAAAAAATTGTAGTCTAATTCTCTGCCGCCTGTCAAATATTCGGTTTTAGGTAAAAGCTGCCAAACAGCACTTCCGCCGGAAGCTGAATTTATATTTCTGTATACTAAAACGACATCGGTAGTGGCGATATTAATTCCCTGATTGATGGTATAACTGTTTCCGCTGTTAAATGTGCCGGTAACATCACGCATCATTGGATAAGTATCATTATCATCTACTAATACATCATCATTTCTATCGGTACAGCTCACTGCCAAAAAGCCAAATAAAGCCAAAAGCAGTATGGTAAAGTAATTTTTCATTTCTATTATTTTTAAAGTTTGAATTGTTTCGTACAACTCAATATGCATGCCAATAAATATAGAATTTGAATATTAAAAATCGTATTTTTGTTAAACGTCTCAATCTATATCAATGAAAAAAGTGAAACATCCTTTTACCTCTATTTTTATTTTCTTGTTTTCCCTGCAGTTATCTGCTCAATATCAGCCGAAAAATCTATCAAAAGATGATTTAAAAAAGGCAAATAATTGGGTTAATCAAACCTATAATAACCTTTCACAGGACGAAAAATTAGGTCAGCTGTTCATTGTAGCACTTTATACCAATAAGGACGAAGAACATATCAGTAATGTGAGAAGCATCGTAGAAAAAGAGCAGATTGGCGGATTAATCCTGATGCAGGATGATGCTGCGCGGGAAATTACTCTTGTGAATGAATTCCAGAAAAAATCGAAAGTTCCGCTTATGATTGGGATGGATGCAGAATGGGGACTTTTTCAGCGAATCGCGGCGGCACACAAATTTCCTTGGGCCATGACTCTGGGGGCGATTCAGGACAAAAATCTTATTACTCAAATGGCAGCAAAAATTGCTGAAGATTCCAAACGAATGGGCATTAACTGGGATTTCGCGCCGGTAGTTGATGTAAATACCAATCCGGATAATCCCATCATCGGCAATCGAAGTTTCGGCTCTGAAGTTCCGAATGTAATCAGTTCTGCATTAGCCTACTCCAACGGTTTGCAGGAAAATAATATTTTAGCAGCCATTAAGCACTTTCCCGGTCACGGTGATACGAACACCGACTCCCATCTGGACTTACCGGTTGTTTCTCACAATCTCCACCGTCTGAACGAAGTTGAACTCGCTCCTTTCAAAGCGCTTATGGACAAAGGAATTGGCGGCGTTATGGTGGCCCACCTTTATATACCCGCTTTAGAAAAAGAAAATGGAATCCCCGCTTCTGTCTCCAAAAACATTATTACGGGATTGCTCAAAGAGAAATTGGGTTACAAAGGTTTAATTATTACCGATGCTTTAAACATGGGAGCTGTAGCAAAACGGTATAAACCGGGTGAACTGGATGCCCTTGCTTTTAAAGCCGGAAACGATATTATGCTTTTTTCAGAAGGCGTAAAAGAAGGAAAAAGATTGATTCAGTTGGCGATAGATAATAAAGAAATCAGTCAGTCACGCGTAGAAGAAAGTGTGAAGAAAATTTTGCTGACCAAGTATTACCTTGGTCTGGATAAATATGAACCCCGAAATCCGGAAAACATCAACCATGATCTGAATAATGATTCCCACAAAATACTGGTTCAGAATCTTTATGCTAATGCTCTGACCTTGCTTAAAGATGGTAAAAAACTACTTCCGCTTAACTGTAAAGAAACCTATTACTACGTTCCTCTGGAAGAAGCTCCCTACCAAACATTTGCAAATCAGTTAAATTTAAAAACTACAGTTACTGTAAAGAAAAGTACAGAGATTGCCTCCATTCCGAAAAATTCAAAAGTGATTGTTGGATTCCATAAGGACAACTCCACCGCTTACAAACCTTATAAAATATCCGCAGGAAGCAGAAAGGTATTGGCAGATTTAAGCAAAAACCATGAGGTTATTCTTAATGTATTCGGATCTGCTTATGCATTGAAAGATGTTGATATTTCAAATATTTCAACGGTTTTGGTGGCTTATGAAAACAATGATGATTCAATGACCGCTACCGCGAAGGCGATGAATGGCAGCACCAATATTTCAGGCCGGCTGCCGGTTTTGGTAAACTCCAGTCTGAAAGCAGGCGCGGGATTAGATCTGAAAACTTCCGCGAAAAGCGGCCCTACAGGACAAAAAAACAATAAAACAGTAATTGAGTAATTTCAATTAACAAAAATACAGTTATGAAAATCGGAATTCTCTGTTACCCAACCTATGGCGGAAGTGGCATTGTTGCTACAGAATTAGGCATGTCGCTCGCCAATAAAGGTTACGAAGTACATTTTATAAGCTCTAATCTTCCCGCAAGACTTGACATTACCAATCCCAATATTTTTTTCCACAAGGTAAACGTTCAAACCTATCCTCTTTTTCAGTATCAGCCGTATGATATCGCGCTTTCTTCAATGATTTACCGCGTAGTTAATCTTTATAAACTCGATTTACTGCATGCGCATTACGCTATCCCTTACGCCTACGCAGCCTTTACTGCGAAACAAATGCTGAAGGAAGAAGGCAGAGACATTCCGCTGGTGACGACACTTCACGGCACAGACATCACGCTGGTTGGGCAGCATCCGAGTTATAAACATGCGGTAGAATTCTCTATCAATCAGTCAGATACAATTACTTCCGTTTCCGAAAGTTTAAAAAAAGACACGCTCCAACTTTTCAATATTAAAAAGGAAATCAAGGTCATTACCAATTTTATTGATAATTCTGAGTTTGATGAATGTACCGACTGCAGCCGAAGTCAGTTTGCGACTGATGACGAAAAAATTCTTATTCACGTATCCAACCTGCGGCCCGTGAAACGGATCGAAGATGTTTTAGAGATTTTTAAAGACGTTGAAAAACATGTAAAATCTAAACTCATTATTATCGGCGAAGGTCCGGATATGGAGAAAGTAAACGGATTCCTCGAAGAGAATCCCGACTTAATCAATAAAATCAGGCTTTTGGGAAAAGTGAACGATCTGTACAGGATTCTGCAGCTTTCCGATGTGTTTTTACTCCCTTCTGAGCAGGAAAGTTTTGGATTGGCAGCGCTTGAAGCAATGGCTGCACACACGCCGGTCATCAGCTCAAACGCGGGAGGAATTCCGGAAGTAAATATTCAGGGAGAAACAGGGTTTCTAGCTGAAATTGGCAATGTAAAAGCGATGAGTAACTACGCGATAAAACTCTTAAGCAACGAAGATCTGCTTGCAGAAATGAAAACAAACGCAAAGAAACAGGCCATCAGATTCGACCTTAAAAATATTTTGCCGCTTTATGAACAGATGTACGAGGAAACGCTGAAGAATTTCAAGAATCCGGCCCTGATTCCATAACAGAAATTAATGTAACAACTCCTTCGAAGATGAATGAGAAGCTCCTTCAATATCTTTGGAATTTCAAGATTTTCACGAGTTTTGATTTTAAAGATGTGGAAGGAAACAATCTGGAAATTCTGGACTTTGGAAAGTGGAATTTCGACTCCGGCCCTGATTTTCTTTTTGGCAAAATAAAATTTAATGAGCTGATACTAGCAGGAAATATCGAACTGCACGTAAAATCTTCAGATTACATTTTTCATCAGCATTCCGGAAATCCCGAATTTGAAAATTTAATTTTACATGCAGTGTTCTATCACGATGTCGATGTTGATGAACTTAAAAATAAAAATATTCCCACGCTCGAACTGAAAAATTATATCGATGAAACCTTGCTCAGGAACTATGATTCCATGCTCAGAAACCACCAGTTTATTCCCTGCGAAAATCTGTTCAGACCCGACGCAGTTCCTTTTTATTTTCCTGAAGAAACGCTGCTAAAAAAATTGGATCAAAAGTCTCTTGAAATCGAAAAAGCCTTACACTTCAACAAAAACAACTACGAAGCTGTCCTTTTTCAGCATTTAGCGTATGCATTTGGGTTGAAGGTGAATGCAGAAATTTTCCGCCAACTTGCAGAAAGTCTTGATTTTTCGGTGGTGAATAAGATCCGGCAGAATCAAATTCAACTCGAAGCCCTGTTCTTGGGCATCTGCGGTTGGTTGCAAAAGCCAGAGGACGAACAGATGCAAATCTGGAAAAGAGAATTTGATTTTCTCAATGCAAAATTCCAGCTTCCTGCTATAAAAATTACCCCTAAGTTTTCGAAACTCCGGCCGCCAAATTTCCCCACGATAAGGCTTTCCCAGTTTGCATCGCTGTATCACTTGAATCAAAACCTTTTTTCAAAACTTATCCTTGCTAAAAAAATTGATGAGATAAGGGGAATTTTTGCCGGAGTTAAGGCCAGCGATTACTGGAACAACCGCTTTAATTTCCGAAAAATATCACCGGTGGAAGGCGAAAAATATCTTACAGAAGATTTCATAAATTTAATTCTGATCAATGCGGTGCTGCCGTTTAAATATGCTTATCACAAAAATTCAGATGAGGATATAAACGATGAAATTCTCGATTTTTATCGCAAAATTCCCCCCGAAAAAAATACTGTGACAGAAGGATGGAAATTATTGGGATTAGAAATCAGCAATTCGCTGGAAAGTCAGGCTTTTATCTTTCACTATAAAAATTTCTGCGAAACCAAGAACTGCCTGAACTGTGGGATTGGCTTTCAGCTTTTAAGAGTGAAAGAATAACCTAGGTCTGACATAATTCACTCTTTTATTGTCTCTTTTTGAAGTTATAAGCACTAAATTTGATTAAAATTCAAGACATGTTTGATTGGTTAAAAGCATTACTACTTCCTGTTGAAAACCCTACTGTAACTCAATCCATCGTTGTAATTATGTTAGCGGTGGGATCGGGAATTTTCTTTGGCAGGTTAAAACTCGGCAAGATTACCTTTGGTGTTTCGGCCGTGATGTTTACGGGACTAATTTTGGGGCATTTCGGCTATCGCATTGATCATGGAATTCTAAACTTCATCCGTGATTTCGGTTTGATACTTTTCGTATATGGTATTGGTTTACAGGTTGGGCCATCGTTTTTTTCATCATTTCGCAATGAAGGTTTAAAGTTTAATATTTTAGCTGTCTCAACTGTACTGTTTGGCGGGGTAATTACGATTATTCTGTACCATTTGACGGGTTTGAAAATGGAAGATTTGGTGGGAATCATGAGCGGTTCTGTGACAAATACACCGGGTTTGGGCGCAGCAAAAAATACGATCGAGGAAATAAAAGTCTCATTTCCCGACCGTGCCTTTAATGACCCAACCATCGGGTATGCCATCACTTATCCGCTAGGCGTTTTCGGAATCATCGGAACGATTATCCTTTCGAAAATTCTGCTTAAAATTCATCCGGAAACGGAGATGCGTAAATTCCGCATGTCGAAAATTAACAGTGAACTTCCGCTGATTCACAAAAAAATGAGGGTTACGAATCCTGAATTTTTCGGAAAAACAATACACCAGTCGATCAAAGATTTCGGGCATGATATTGTGATTTCGCGGCTAAAACACAGTGGTAGCGAAGCGGTAAAGTCCCCTACTTCCGACATGCATCTGAGAGACCGCGACGTGCTCATGCTGGTGGGATTGGAGAAAGATGTTGATGATTTTATTGCCCTACTTGGCAGGCCATCCAGTGATCTTTTCATCGAATCCGATTCTGACATTCACAATAAAAACATTTTCGTTACCAAACCTTCGGTGATTCATAAAAAACTTTCTGAACTTGATCTTTACAACACCTATGATTTAAAGGTAACGCGCGTATTCCGTGCAGGGCGGGAAATTCTTCCGCGACCTTCGCTTGAACTGTTTTATGGCGATAAATTAAGGGTAATCGGTTCTAAAGAAGCGATTGAAGAAGTAGAAAAAATTATAGGAAACTCAGAAAAAAAACTTCTTGAGCCGGATTTTCTTTCTCTTTTCGGCGGTTTGCTGCTGGGAGTGATTTTAGGTTCAATTCCGATTGCAATTCCCAGTCTCCCGGTTCCGATAAAATTAGGATTTGCAGCCGGACCACTTATTGTCGCCCTGCTGATTTCCAGATATGGCGGAATCTCTTTCATCCACTCCTATATCAATAACGGCGCAATTTATTTTATGAAGGATTTGGGAATCTGCCTGTTTTTCGCCGCGGTGGGAATTCATGCAGGTGATGGTTTTTATGAAAATTTCATACAGTACAATGGATGGAACTGGCTTCTTTTTGGCTCAGCGATTACTTTCATACCGCTGATCACGATGGTTATTATCGGCCGTTTTATCATGAAGATTAATTTCCTGCAGCTGGCCGGAATCATGAGCGGAAGCTATACAGATCCCGCGGCATTATCTTTCAGTACAAATTATCTGGATTCTGATGTGCCGATCCAAAGTTATGCGCAGGTTTATCCGCTGGTAACCATTTTCAGAATTTTTGTGGCGAGTCTGCTGATCTTGATCTTTGCCTAAAAATTTATTTATATTTAAGAAAAAAATCCTTGAAGTTTCAGTTTGTCCTTCTGCTTGTTATCCTGTGCTCGTGTAAAGAGAATAAATCGCTTCCTGCGGCCAGCAATACTAATGCTTATTACGAAAAGGCATGGTTTCATATGGATCAGAATAACAAAGACAGCGCTTTCGCTTTTCTGAATAAGGCCAAAATTGAGTTTGGCAAAAACAAAGACAGTATCGGCATGGCAAAATGCATGCTGAATATGGCAATTATACAGGCCGATTACGGGGATTTTATGGGAAGTCAGGAAAACGCGGTAGATGCAGTGAAAATCTTCGAGAGAGCCCATGACACCGATTATCTTTCAACAAATTACAACCTTCTAGGCACCAATGAGCAAAATCTTAAAAACTATGAAGTCGCTGTTTTATATCTGAAAAAAGCGGGATCAAAAACCAATATAAAACCGGAACTCGAAATTATTCAAAACAATCTGGCGATCACCTATGCTAAACAAAAGCAATATGATTCTGCACTTGCCATCTTTCAAAACTTACTGAAAGAAAATGCAAAGAATGCAATGATTATCGACAATTCCGCATTTATAAAATGGAAAAAAGACAGCAGCTATAACGCAGAACCGGAAATGCTTGCTGCCTTAAAAATCCGCGAAAAAGAAGGTCAGCTATTAGGCCAAAATGCGAGTCATGCTCACCTTTCCGATTATTTCAGTAAAAAAAATCCGGCCCTGGCACTTTATCATGCCCGGGAAATGTATCAGGTGGCATTAAATGCAAAAAGTCCACCTGATCAACTTGAGGCGCTTCAAAAACTGATCAGTTTAGAAAACGGTGAGAATGCAAAACAATATTTTAAAATCTACCAGAAAGTTGATGACAGCCTGCAAACTGCAAGAAATAAAGTGAAAAATCAGTTCGCCATGATCAGATATGATTCGGAGAAAAATCGGGCAGCCTTTCTGAACGCACAAGCCGAAAACGCTAAAAAAAATTATCATATTCTTCAGCAGTATATCGCTTTGGGCATTGCCGTTTGTACAATTATCAGTGGTGTATTTTGGTACAGACGGCGTAAGAAAAGAGTTGAACAGGAAAACCAACTAAAAATTAAAAAAACAGAACTGAAATATTCCAAGAAAGTACACGATGTAGTCGCAAACGGAGTATATCAGGTAATGACCGAAGTTGAAAATCAGGAAAATCTCGATAAAGAGGCCCTGCTCGACAAGCTTGAAATAATCTATGAAAAATCCCGCGACATTTCTTATGATGACGCAATGAAAAGTAATGAAGAAAATTATTCAGAGAAAATTGCCCATCTGCTGCAATCTTTTTCATCTTCACACACGCAGATCATTATCATTGGCAACAACGAAACTGTTTGGGAAAACCTTTCGCAACCTTTAAAAGAAGGATTAATTATTGTGCTGCAGGAACTTCTCGTCAACATGAAAAAACACAGCTCGGCGCAGAAAGTCTCGCTCAGGTTTGAAAAAGACAATGATTTTATCTGCATTTTTTACTTTGATGATGGCATTGGATTGCCAAAAAATAATTTTAATTTAAAAAATGGTCTTCAGAATACGGTAAACCGTATTTCTTCTTTCGATGGTATTGTTACTTTTGACACTGAAACAGAGAAGGGAACTAAAATCAATATTCAGCTTCCTTTTGATAAAAAGTAACGGCATGTTTAAGAAAGTACTTATTGCAGAAGATCATGAAAGTTCGGGTATTTCCGTATTGAAAACGCTGATTGATTTAGAAATTACAGATACGCATTTTGTTTATTACTGCGACGATGCAATGGAGAGAGTAAAACGAAGTGTGTTAGATCATACACCGTTCGACCTTCTTATTACCGATCTTTCTTTCGATGAAGATCACAGGCCGCAGACTATAAAAGATGGTGCACAGTTGGTTTCGGAGGTCAGGAAATTGCTGCCCGAAATAAAAACCCTGATTTTCTCTATTGAAAAGAAAGTCGGAAAAATCGACAGACTTTTCAAAGAGTTTCATATCGACGGTTATGTGGGAAAAGGAAGAGGTGATGCAAGGGAACTTAAAAAAGCAATTTTGAGTTTGGCCGAAAACAAAAAATACCTTTCCCTAGAAAACAAATACAACATCAGCAAGAATACAATCGAATTAAGTTCTACCGAACTTACGATACTTCAGCTTCTTGCAGAGGGAATATTACAGAAAAACATCCCGCAGCATCTGCAGGGAAAAGGGCTGAAATCAACCAGCTTAAGTTTTGTTGAAAAAACAATCAGTTCTTTAAAAGATACTTTCAGGGCAAACAGTTCCGAACATCTTATTGCCCAATGCAAGGATTTGGGCATCATTTAAGCAATATTTAATATGAAAAGCAGTGGTTTTACGGTTTTCCGTAAGGTTTACGTGTCTAAACGTGTTATTTTTGGGCAGTTGTTATTACACAAATTTACGAGGAAGTTTACCGGAAGAAGCATTTTCCATATAAAAACACAAATTTCTATATTCTTCTTCCGGCCTTCTACTTTTTAAGGCAGGAAAAAAATAAAGAGCACCCAAAAATGGCTGCTCTTTTTATCTGTATATAAAAAATTTACTTCTTATCGTCCGGCGCTGAATCAGGGAAACGCTGCTGCGTAAATTCTCTCGAAATTGCTGCTTTCTCGAATTTTAATTTTCCTGAAAGCGTTTCAATTACTACGCCATCATCCTGAATCTGTGCAATTCTGCCGTGCATTCCTGAAGTGGTTACTACTCTGCTCCCAACTTTCAGGGTTTCCTGGAAACCTTTTTCCTGCTTGGCCTTTCTCATCTGTGGGCGAATCATCAGAAAATAAAATCCAACGAACATAAGGCCCATCATAATCATTGTTGGCATCATAGAACCTTCCGGTTGCGCAGCCTGTAAAAATATAGCTATCATATTAATTTAATTTAAATAATTAGGGCTGAATATCTGCTGAGAAACTAATCACGATAGGTGATTTTTCTACGTTGGCATACACTTCAGCCTGCTTGCTTACCAATCCGTCGAAACTTGCAGAATCGAACTTAAGGGTAATTTTACCTTTTTGTCCAGGAAGAATTGGCTCTTTAGTATAATCCGGAACGGTACATCCACAAGCAGGTTTTACTTCAGAAATCACCAAAGGATTTGCTCCGGTATTGGTAACTTCATATACATGCTCTACTTTGTCACCTTTTTTAATTTTCCCAAAAGCAAAATTAGCTTCTGAGAGTGCAACAGTTGTTGCAGGACCTGTTTGTGCAGCAGGTGCTATCGGCGCAGCTTCCTGAGCTACCTCTGGAGCAACTGCTGCCTGTGTAGTTTCCTCAACAACCAATTGATCAGCGGCCTGGTCTTTCTTGCAGCTTACTAAAGCGAGTGCCGCAACAAACGGTAATAATTTCACTAAATTTTTCATAAATTCTTACTAATTTCTATTAATATCTTTGGTATACTTATCTAAAATTCCATTGATGAAAATGTTGGAACGGTCCGTAGAAAAAACTTTCGAGATCTCAATATACTCATTGATAATTACTCTGCCTGGCGTAAGCGGAAAATAATCGAGTTCGCAGATTGCGGTAACCAGGATGATTTTATCGATGAGCGAAATTCTTTCGATGTCCCAGTTTTCAAGTCTGCCTTCGAGTTTTTTCTCGCTTTCTTCCCAGTGGTTGAGGGTCTGTTTTAAAAGCCTTCCTGCAAATTCGCGGTCTTCTTCATCTTTAATCATCTTAATTAAAGTATGGCTGGGTTCATTCTCCTTAAAAAACCCGATGGTCTTCTGAATCATGGAATTTGAAATGTGGAAATCATCAGCCCAACTCAATTCTTTACCTTCGATATAATCATGAAAATCTTCATTCTCTGCAATATATCTAAGAAATAATTTACCTATGAATTTTTGATCTTCTTCAAAAGAAGTTCCTTCTTCTTTCATGAAATCCTGATAGCGCTTCCCCGCAGTCATGCGCTGGAAAGTCTTCACTAATAGCTCATCGTGCAGATCCCATTTCAGCTCCTGATGCTTTGAGGTGAAAGAAAGCCTTTCGGTATTCTCTTCCAGCATATTCAAAACTTTATTGTTGATGAATTTCTGGTTGGGATTTACATTATCCTCGGTCTTGATGTATTTGTTTTTACCAATCTCAATCTGTCTTTCCGCCAGTGCTTTCAGGGCTACCAGAAAATTCAGCTGGTAGATATACAGGTGATAGATTTTCTCGATTTGTAAAAACATGTTTTTCTCTAAAACATCAGCTTTTACAGGGTTTTGGTAATATGAATATACCGATTCTACAACTTTTTCACGGATTTGTCTTCTTCCTAACATTTCAAAGAGCTTTTTATGCGTGCAAAGATAACATTTTTTTGCAAACTGCTCTCCCGCTTGGCGTCTTGAATTTCAATAAAAATGCGCGATCAGTTTTCAATTTATTACTTTTGCATCAGGAAAATTTTCCTCAAAAAATTCCCAAAGCCAAAAGCCCATTTATGAACGCACTGAAAACCCTGAACCCCTATTTCTGGAAACACCGCATCCTGCTGTTTTGGGGATTCCTGTTTATTATCGCCAGCAACTTCTTCAGTATTTATAAGGTGCAGTTCGTAGGGAAATCTGTGGACCAGATTGCACAAACCGCAAATCAGGGATTTAACAAACAGGTACTGATTTACGTAGCGATTATCGTTGTTTCATCAATACTCACAGGTTTTTTCACTTTCATGATGCGGCAAACCATCATTGTTGCTTCACGGAAAATTGAATATGAACTGAAAAATAAAATTTACACCCATTATCAGGAACTGTCTTTAACCGACTTTAAAAAAACCACAACCGGTGACTTAATGAACCGGCTCAGCGAAGATGTTGTCGCGGTGAGAATGTATTTGGGACCAGGGGTAATGTATGTAGTGAACCTCATAATTTTGCTCATTATTACAAGCATTTATATGCTGAAAACTGATGTTTCTATGACGCTGTGGTCGTTGGTTCCACTTCCTATTCTCTCATACGTTATTTATAAAGTAAGTTCGATCATCAATCACAAATCGAAAATCATGCAGAAAAGCCAGTCTGCGATTTCGACCTTCGTGCAGGACAGTTTCTCCGGAATCCGCGTGGTGAAGTTTTTTGCCAAGGAAAAGTATATTGAGAAAAATTACGGAATAAAAGTTAAAGACTATCAGGATAAAGCTCTGGATCTGGCGAAAACCGAAGCTTATTTTTTTACCATTATTCTTTTTGTAATTGGGCTTCTGAATGTAGTGATTCTGGTAATCGGCGGACAAAAATATCTTAACAACGAACTGTCTGTAGGGAAAATTGCTGACTTTTTCATGTATATCAATATTCTGATCTGGCCATTTTCAATGGTCGGCTGGGTTACATCGGTAAACCAGAGAGCTGATGCTTCGATGGCAAGGATTAACGAATTTCTGGACATGAAAACCGACATCATTAATACCAATCACGAAATCTATCCTATCAAAGGAGATATTGAATTCCGAAATGTATCCTACGTTTATCCGAATACAGGGATTAAAGCTTTAGAAAATTTAAGCTTTACCATCGAAGCTGGGAAATCACTTGCGATAATGGGAAAAACGGGCAGCGGAAAATCAACCGTAGCACTTTTACTCTGCCGACTGATTGACCCGTCGGAAGGGGAAATTCTGGTTGACGGCAAAAACCTGAAAGAACACAATCTGGAAAACTACCGCCGACATATAGGATATATTCCTCAGGAAAGTTTTCTGTTTTCAGATACGATCGAAAACAATATCGGTTTTGCGGTGGACAAGCCCTCTTTAAAACTCGTCGAACAATATGCAAAAAAGGCGGATGTTCATAAGAATATTGTAGAATTCAAAGATCAGTACAAAACAATGGTTGGGGAAAGAGGTGTAATGCTTTCCGGAGGCCAGAAACAAAGGATCTGTATCGCCAGAGCCCTGATTAAGGAACCGAAGATTTTGATTTTTGATGATTCTCTGTCGGCGTTGGATACTGAAACCGAGGAAAACATTCTTCAGAATATCGAAAACGAAATCCAGAAAAGCAGTTCGATCATTATTACGCACCGCGAAAGCAGCGCAAAACGTGCAGATAAAATATTGAATCTCACTAAAGTAGAAACGACAGCATCAGCATAAAAATGCGGATTCGTTACTTATAATTCATTTTTGTTAACAAAAACCGATTAATTATTTTGCAATTAAAAGAAATCTTTTATATTTGTTTAAATAAGATTTGAAAAAATAGCTACAAATGAGTGATTACAAGGAACGCCACGAAAATGAAATTTTCACAAAGGTGTTGAAAGCAGGAAGAAGAACATATTTCTTTGATGTTCGTGAAACTAAAGCGGGAGACTATTATCTGACAATCACCGAAAGCAAAAAGAATTTTGGGGAAAACGGAGAAGCGACTTTCGAAAAGCATAAAATCTATCTCTACAAAGAAGATTTCAAAAGTTTCGAGGACATGTTCAGAGAATCTACAGACTTTATCATCAGCCAGAAAGGTGAAGACGTAATTTCTGAGAGACACGACAAAGATTTTAAAAGCCGTTCATTCACCATTGAATCCGACGACGAAGTTTAATAAATAAAAAGCATCCCATTCAGGATGCTTTTTTTATTTGCTTATTCAAGTAGAATGAAATTAGAAGTATAAAACAAAAAAAACGCACTGAAAATCAATGCGTTTTAAGTGGGTGAATGAGGGGTCTCGAACCCCCGACCTCCGGAACCACAATCCGGCGCTCTAACCAACTGAGCTACAATCACCGTTTGAGGTTGCAAATATAGAGTTTTTCGAGAAATTACAAAACTATTCCGTTAAAATTTTTGAAAGCAAGCAACTTTTCCGAAGTAAAACCTTCAGCGAAGTCAACACCCGATAATCTGCCTAAATCCTGAGCTCTGTAAGTTAAACTCTCCAGAAAATCCTTCGTCGCAATAGGAGTCATCGGTTCATTGGAATTTGGGTCGTAAAACTGGGTTTTATACGCCAGACATGCTTCGATTTTTTTCTCCATGAAATCTGATATATCCACCACAAATTCCGGAGTTACATATTTCCATTGAATGTAGTGGAAAACCTGCTTTGGCCGCCACTGTTGTTGGTTTTCACCTTCAAGTTCAGTTTCAATCTTAACCAATCCGGCAAGAAAACATGCGTCGGAAACTAATTTCGAAGCTTTCGCATGATCGGGATGTCTGTCGTCAATTGCGTTAGCAAAAACAATTTCGGGCTGATACTTGCGGATCATTTTCACCACCTGCATTTGATACTCTTCAGTATTGAGAATAAAACCGTCTTTCATTTTTAAATTCTCCCGCGCCGAAATCCCTAATATTTGAGAGGCTTCAGCGGCTTCTTCAGCTCTTGTAATATTGGTTCCGCGTGTACCGAGTTCGCCTTGTGTTAAATCAACAATCGCAACCTTTTTCCCTTCGGAAATTAATTTAGCCAATGTTCCTCCACAACCGAGTTCTACATCGTCCGGATGGGCGCCAATGGCCAGAATATCTACTTTCATCTGTCTAATTTTTTATATAATTTACAGCAATATTAGTCCTGATACTGATAAATGGTGGTTAAAAACTGAGCATAAGACTGCTCCAGTCTGGTAATATCTCCAGATTTTAGGTTAATACCAGCGTTTCCATCAGTATTAGAATTCACTGAAAAGGCCGAAAACTGAAAAAATTGCACGGGTTGGTTTTCCTGTGCAGAAAGTTTGATGGTTGACCCTAAAAGCTTCCTAGTGGAAACGGTATAAATTTCTCCTGGGGTAAGTGTCATTCTTGTAAATGTACGCGGCTGAAAAGTCCTGTTGGCTTTATTGATAGCGATCGTCTGTGCCTTAAACGGTGAGGCAATAAGATAAATAATATTGTCTTCCTTTGGAAACTGATCGGGTGCAACATAATAAAGACTGAGCCTGTAATGGGCCGGATCAAATTTCTGCAGCCCACCTTCCACAGATTCAAAAGGCTTAATGGAGAACGCATTTGCTCCGATTTCTTTGGCTTTTTTATAGATCATTCCGAAAACTTTGACATCGTCATCAGAAAATCCCTGTACTTCAATTTCGCCCAGGTATTCTGAAGTTACTACCTCTGGATTTATTTTATAAAGAAACTTATCGCTGTTCGAATTTGTTTTCGATACTTTATTCAACATTACATTCTGCGCGAACCAAATCTGGCTGAACAGAATCACATATAAAAAGACTGATTTTTTCATGATTTCTGTAGAATTTGTATGCAATCTTCAAGAGAATTCTCCCAATGATTCAGTTCGATCCGGTAAGTACTTTCTATTTTATCTAAAGCCATTGTACTTCGTTTCGGCCTTTTTGCCGGCGTAGGAAAATCTTGCGTGGTAATGGCATTGAGTTTAATTTTCGTATCTGAAAATTCTGCAATCTTTTCAGCAAAACCGAACCAGTTTGTTTCAGGATAATTGGAAAAGTGAAAAATGCCATAAGTTTTCGGTTCCGTTCCAATGATTTCCATGATTGCTGCTGCCAAATCATTAGCATTGGTAGGCTGACCGAACTGGTCCGCAACAATTCCCAATTCATCCTTAGTGGAGAATAAGTTCAGCATTGTTTTCACAAAATTTTTATTAAACTCTGAATACAGCCACGATGTGCGGATAATCACTGTCTTCGGATTAATATCCATGGCGAGTTCTTCACCTTTCAATTTTGAGGCTCCGTAAATGCCTTGCGGATTCGTAAAATTATCTTCAGAATAGGAAATGTTAGTTTCACCATCAAAAACATAATCGGTGGAAACATGAATCAGTACGCAATTATGTTCAGCACAAGCATTGGCTAAATTTGCAACTCCATCGGCATTTACAGCGAATGCTTTTTCAGGTTCTGTTTCCGCCAGATCTACAGCGGTATAAGCGGAAGCATTAATACAGAAATGCGGTTTAAAGTCATTGAAGAAATCTGAAACTGCAGACTCATCTGTAATGTCAAGCGTTGCTGAATCTGTAAAATTAAATTCGTATCGGTCTTCGAAGTCAGGAGCAATCTTTCGGATACAGTTCCCTAACTGTCCGTTACCTCCGATGATCAGTATTCTTTTTGTCATTTTGCGGCTGATTTATTCAGTTTTCTAAAATAGGAGACTCTGCTTTGGAAATCTTTCTCCTCTAAATTTAGCAAAAATTTGCGGAAAAGGTCTTTTGTTTCTTCAGGCTGTGATTCTGATCGGCGTGTTTTCATGTTGAAATAGATTACAGTAAGCCACAGTATGCTGTGAATGGTTTTTCCGTCTTCGCTTTTCATTAGAATCTCGACTTTCGAAAGCCGGTCGCCCAGTTCGATTGTTTTGCTCGAAATCTGCACTTTAGCGTTATAACGCACTTCTTTGAGATAAGCAATTTCGTTCTGTACGGTAATCCAGGTGCATCCGGTCTGGCGGGTATAGCCTTCGTAAGTAAAACCGTAACCGCTTTCTACATGATCTTCTCTTGCATTAAGCATGTATTCCAGATATTTTACATTATTAAGGTGACCAATAGGATCGCAGTCGCTGAAGCGCACTTTCTCTACTGATGAAATTTCTTTTTCCATTTTACAAAATTAAAAAACCATCCTGAAAGTATCGGGATGGTTTAGGTTATAGAAAGGGTTTATTAAAGACCTAATTCTTTTTTTACAAGCGGAGTTGCGTCCGGACCACCTTTGTAGATTAACGCTGTAGAATCGATAATGAAATCAAAACTGTTTGCCTTAGCTACTTTAGCAACGGCATTGTTCAGTTTGTCGATGATTGGTTTTACCGCTGCATCTCTTCTTGAAGCCAAATCTTGTTGAGCAGTTTGTTGCAATGCCTGCAGATTTTGCTGTTTTTTCTGCAATTCACCTTCTTTGGCAGTTCTCTGAGCTTCTGTCATTTTAGCACCATCAGCCTGATATTGCTGAACTTCTTTTTGGAAAGACTCTGCCTGCTTCTGAAGTTCGTCACCTTTAGTTTTGCTGAAAGTATCTAAATCTGTGGTCATTTTCTTAGTTTCAGGCATTGCTGCCAATACGGCTTCGTAATCCATAGATGCAACTTTCTGAGCGTTAACTGCTCCTGCTGTTACCAACATCATTACTGCTGCAAATAATACACTTAATTTTTTCATAATTGGGGTTGAATAATTTATTGTTGTTTAAATTTATTTTGATCTTCTAGACTGCGTAGCGGGGTTCTTGTTCTCTTTATCTCTAGACAGTCTTAATTTTTCCTCCTTTGCATCTGCCTCACTCATTCCTGATCTTGCAGGCTTCTCCGGGCTTTTTGTTCCTGAGTTTTTCAGCAACAAATCTAACACTTTATCTGTATAATCGTAACGCTTTTCGAGGAAAATTACACTAATGTTATTGCTTTTATCAAGAACTATGCCCAAACTGTTTTTCTCTGACACTGTACGGATTGCGTTCCATATCTGGTCCTGAAAAGGTTTGGTGAGATTTGATCTTGCATTGTTGATTTCACCAAGAGTACCGAAACGGTTATTGATCATGTTCTTGATTTTCTTATCAAGGTCATCAACTTCTTTTTCGCGCTGTTTCAACTGATCGCCTACCAAAAGGACTCTCTCATTTTCCAGCAGCGATTTTTTCTTATCAAAATCTGACTGTAACGTCTGGATTTCGGTCTGCCAGTTGGCAATCTGCTCATTAAGCCTGTCCTGCGCATCCTTGTACTGAGGCATTTTACTCAGGATATAATCGGTATCGACAACTCCGATTTTCTGTGCACTTAGCACACCTGAAAATATGAGAAGCAGCAGCGAAAATAATTTGATCTGTTTCATCTTATAACCTTTTATAATGATTGATTCATGAGGAAGTGGGTTTTCCATCCTGCAGGTTCAGTACCCATAATCGTTTTATCGAAACCATAAGCAAAATCGAAACCGATAAGTCCGAACGCACCCATGTAAACTCTAACTCCGACACCTGCCGAACGTTTCAACTGGAATGGATTATAGGTTCCGAACGAATTCCATGCGTTACCTCCTTCAAGGAAACTTAATGCATAAATTTTAGCGGTCTGATTCATAGAAATCGGGTATCTGAGTTCGAGCGCAAATCTGTTATAGATTGTTGCTCCACCGTACGGAGTTACATCTTCCAGGGTTCCGCCTGTTGAGGATGCATTTTCATAACCGCGTAACGGCACCAATTCCCTACCGTCATATCTTCCACCAAATAAACCAGTTCCACCCACATAAAATCTTTCAAACGGCG
Source organism: Chryseobacterium sp. HSC-36S06 (assembly GCF_024171485.1). Lineage (GTDB taxonomy): Bacteria > Bacteroidota > Bacteroidia > Flavobacteriales > Weeksellaceae > Kaistella. The sequence goes on along the minus strand of NZ_JALJZX010000001.1, from coordinate 637,799 downwards.
GTGCACCAAGTTCTTTGTTATAACCGTTCAGGAAGCCCATTTCGGCAGTACTTCTCAGCACCATCTTTCCAACAACGGTATTGTATACATCGGCTTTCATCTTCACTTTATAGAATTCGAGCCATTTGTATTTTTCCACATTGCTCATTGCAGCGTAATTCTTGTCGCTGAAGAGTGAATAAGGCGGCGTAAACTTAACCGAAGCTTCTAAGTTGGAACCTTGCGTCGGGAAAATTGGGTCTAAACCGGCAGACATTCTGCTTAAACCAACATTGAAACTGAAGTTTTTTGCAGAACCGTTATATTCAGTTTCATTACCAAACTGGAACGGGTAATTGCTGAAATCATAGCTTTGATACTGGATCCCCGTATATAGGGAGAAATAGTCATCAGGCCATCTCAAAAGTCTGTTTAATCCTGCACTTGCAGAGAAAATATTCAGTTTCTGAGTATCGCCAAATTGGTCAGAATATCTTACCAAAGACTGGTTTACACTCACAGAAAGTGCAGTAGGTCTTGTACCAAACAACCATGGCTCGGTGAATGAAATTCCGTAATTCTGGAAATATTGTCCGGCCTGAGCCTGGATTGAAAGTGTTTGCCCGTCACCCTGAGGTACCGGTTTAAAATCTTTAAGTTTTAAAAAGTTTCTCAGTGAAAAGTTATTGAACGTAAGTCCTAAAGTCCCGATGAACGAGCCACCACCGTAACCGGCCTGAAGCTGAACCTGAGAAGAACCTTTTTCCACAAGTGTCCAGTGTACATCTACTGTATTATCCTGGGGATTCGGAACGATGTTCTGACCAACCTGCTGCGGATCGAAAAACTGCATCCCGGCTAAATCAAAATACGTTCTTTTAATATCGCTTTTTGCAAATAAACTTCCCGGTTTTGTTCTTAATGAACGCAGGATTACGTGGTCATGAGTCGTGGTATTTCCACTCCAGGTTACACGGTTCCAGGTTGCTTTTTCGCCTTCGTTGATTCGGATTTCCAAATTAATGGAATCACCTGCAACTGATTTTTCGATCGGAGTCACGTTAGAGAACAGGTATCCGTTGTTCATATAAATTGACTTGATATCGGAATCGTCTTCTTTTCCGCCATCTTCGCCTACTTTCTTGTTGAAACCAACAGCATCATAAATATCGCCGGTTTTATATCCTAAAACTTTTTGAAGATAATCGGTAGAGAATGCTGTATTTCCAAGGAAATTGATGTCGCCGATATAGTATTTTTTTCCTTCGCTAAGTTTTACGTTGATTTCGAAGTCGTTTTTAGGATTTCTCCAAACGGAATCGGAAACGATCTTCGCATCACGAAAACCTAATGAGCGATAGTAGTTTACAAGATTATTCTTGTCCTCTTCATATTTCTCTTCAATGAATTTTGATGGTTTTAAAATCCCCTGAATACCGAATCTTTTCTGCTTCGTGTCTTTGAAACCTTTTTTGCGCAGTTTACTGTCGGACACATTTTCGTTTCCTTCAAACTCAATATGACTGATTTTTACCTTTTTGCCTCTTTCCACATTAATCGTCCAGTCTACCAATTCAGGATCCTGGGCATTAACTTTATCTTCAATCGTTACTTTGGCGTCTGCGTAACCCTTTTTAATATATTCTTTCGGAATATTTGTTTTCAGGGTTGAAACTAAATTCTGGGTGATTTTGGTTCCGGGTTTCAGGTTATTGTCTTTGGCGAGTTTTTCGCTTTTCGACTTTCCGATTCCTTTACCAGTAAATTTCACCTCTCCCAGGTCTTTAAGATCCTGAAGATTGAAACGCAGGACAATCTGTTCGCCTTCAATACTTTGAATATAGACCTCAACTTCTGAAAAAGACTGGGTTTCCCAAAGTTTTTTGATGGCGTTACTGATTTTCTGCCCAGGAATTTCCACGCTTTCGTTCTTGTTAAGACCGGTAAATCTTAAGATCTGTGCGGGGGTATATTTTTTTACGCCATCTACCACAATGTCTTTAAGGATGTAGGATCCTGTTTCGTTCTGAGCGTACACCGGGTTATTGTCCTGCGGCGTCTGCTCGGGAGTTATCTGACCATAGAAATGCGCCGAAGCCGCAAACATGATGATGGGTAAGAATTTAAACTTCATTTTTTATCTTGCTAACTTTTCTTTTATATATTTTCGTCGAGCTGTTCGCTAATTTTGCCGAATCTTCTCTCTTTGTTCTGGTAATCGTAGATGCACTTGAAAAAATCTTCTTTCCCGAAATCCGGCCACAGAATATCCAGAAACTGCAGCTCTGCATAGGCGATCTGCCAGAGCAGGAAATTGCTGATACGTACCTCACCGCTGGTTCTGATCAATAGATCTACAGGGGGGAAATCTTTGGTGTAAAGATGATCTTCAAAAACTTTTTCCGTGATCTCGTCTTCCGTAAGTTCACCGGTTTTTACTTTGTGGCTGATTTGTTTTACCGCGCTAAGGATTTCATGCTGTGAGCCGTAACTCAAGGCAAGAATCAGGTTTCCTTTTTTGTTATCTTTAGTGATATCCACCAAATGCTGCATACTTGCGCGCACGTCGGCAGGTAATTTTTCAACATCACCGATGATATGCATCCGTAAACCTTTACTGAAGATTTCCTCGGCTTCTAAAATGATGGTTTCAGAAATCAAGCTCATCAGCGTATCTACCTCATCATCCGGACGGTTCCAGTTTTCTGAGGAAAATGTGTAAAGGGTAAGGAAAGGAATATGGATTTCGTTACAGGCGTTTACGGCCTCCCGAACTGCTTTAATAGCGTGTTTGTGGCCAAAAGTTCTTTTTTCACCACGTGATTTCGCCCATCTTCCGTTGCCATCCATAATAATGGCGACATGCTGGGGAAGTTGATGCGTATTGATTCTCTCTTTAAACGACTGCATTATTTTACTCTCCACAATAACAAGGGGGTCTGCCAAATGAATAGGTAAGGCCTATCGATACGGTATTTACCCAGTCTTTTGAATTTATATTTCCTACTTCACGGTTTTTCAGAAATTCTGCGGCTCTTTCTTCTGCTACCTGAAGATAAGGGCTCTCCTGCAACAGTGATTTTGTAGATCCCGGGGCCAGAATATCTTTATTGTAAGTAACCTTCACTTCTTTATCGTTTACAACACTGTAGTCGATTGAATCTGAAAATGTAGGCCTGAACATGAACTCTCCGAAAAGTGCCCAGTTATAATTAAATTTATACTTCAAACCAACGCCGAACGGGATTGCCATTGTAAGCTGGTTACCGGACTCGTAAGTCGGATTGGTCTCGAAATCGGTGCTGCTCGTAGGGGCAATTGCTGTACCACCTGCATCACGTCTGAAATCATTAACCAGTGAAACTTTGGTAGAATTTGCAAGTAAGCCGCCCACACCTGCAAAGATATAGGGACTTGCAAGGCTTTTCTGTTCATCATTTACCGGGAAAAAATTATATTCGAAAATTAAATCAGCCTCAAGAATCGAATTGGTTCCCCACAGATTTCTGTTCCTGCGGTACTGCTCTTTCGCCACAGAATCTAAAAACTGAATATGGCTGTATCCTACATTCAACCGTACGGTTTGGTACGGATTAAAATTCATTCGGTACAATATTCCGCCATAGAAAGGAATCCCATAATCACCAATGTTGCTTAAAACAGGTTTCTGGAGAATATAGTTTGTTCTACCGATATCGCCTACCAAGTTACTCATGCCCAGTTGCACCCCCAATTCGTGCCGTTGTCCCTTATAGAAACCCGACATTAAAATAAGCGCAAAGAAGGAATAAATCAGTTTGTTGTGCATGAATGACTGAACATCAATTTTCATAAATAATTTTGCAAATATAAAACATTTTTACTTTAAGGAAATTCTTAATTTTAAGTTAAATAACCTCAAAAAAGCATAATTTATTGATCTAAAAACGGCAATTATACCAGTTTATGATTTCACTACAATAAAACCCTCCACTGCGAGGGTTATTAAGATCAAGCTCGGCCGAAAAGTTTTCTCAGTTTATTACGGATTTTAATCAGCGTGGGTTCCTGGTAATTCTTATCCTCATCAAAATAACCGTAACCGTAGCCGTAACCATAACCGTAGCCATAACCGTAGCCCTGCTGCTGCTGATAATCATTATAAACCAGCCCCAGATTCTGCACTTCCTGATTCTGGTATTTTTCTGTAATCATCTTCAACATATACTTCTCGGTATATTCGTGCCTTACAACATAAATACTCGCATCCGCATATTTCATCAGTTCAAAGGGATCTGCGACCAGACCAACCGGCGGAGAATCGATGACGATAAAATCGTAGATCTTTTTCAAATCTTCAAGGAATTTTATATTGCGGTCGCTCATTAAGAGTTCCGAAGGATTTGGCGGAATGGGGCCGGATGTCGCTACATGAAGATTGGGGATTTTGGTCTGATTTATAATCCTTTCCATGTCAACTTCACCGGTAAGATAGTTAGAAATTCCGTATTTATTATCAATCTTGAAGTCTCCAAAAATCTTAGGTTTTCTTAAATCCATCCCTAAAAGAATTGTTTTCTTTCCGCTTAAACCCAGTACCGAGGCGATGTTGATTGAAATGTAGGTTTTTCCTTCGCCACCCACCGAAGAGGTAAGTAAAATCACTTTTGATTTATTATCTTCTTTATGAAGGAACCTCAGATTGGCACGTATTCCCCGAAAGGCCTCAGATATTGATGATCGTGGCTGCTCCAGAACTGTAAGGTTATTATCATGTGTATTTTTGCCGATAACTCCAAGAAGCGGAATCCTGGTGGCCTGAAGCAATTCTTTAATGTTCCTCACGCGGTTATCCAACACTTCAGAAATTCCAATAATCAATAATGGCAGCAAAAGCAAACCACCGATGATAGAATATTTCGTTCTCTGCACGTCCGGAGCAATAGGTCCCTGTCCCAAATTCTTTGCAGGATCGATTACGGTAATATCGGATTTATTGGTGGCAACCCGTATCTGCGTTTCGTTCTGTTTGGTCAGCAAAGTGTTGTAGGTTGCTTCAATCATATTGTATCCGCGTTCTGCGTCCAGATATTTCCTTTCTTTCTCCGGGTACGCTACTAAATCTACACTTTCGCCTGCAATCAGCCTGTCAATCTTAGCGATTTCGTTCAGGTAAGTGCTATAATAATTTCGGAGAGAACCATTAGAATTTCCTCTTGCTTCGTTGATCAACCTGTTGATTTCGCGCATCGGTTCCGAGTTCGGGGTGTAAATCAGCGCAAGTTCGCGTCTCTTTAAATATAATGCTTTAAGTTCTGATACTGTGGCGCTGAAAACGCCGTCTTCAATTCCGGCTGCATTCATGCTGATCATTCGGTCCAGATTCTGCGATGCAAGGGTATTTCTAATACTGTTGAGTGAATTAATCCGCGTTAGGAGATCTGCTTTCTTTGTTTCGAGCTCCTTGATCCGTAAGAGTGCTTTTTCATCGCGGTCTTTAATATCATACAGACCTTCACTGATCTTCATGTTATTAAGCACTAAAGCACTGGAATCTAATTTCTTACGTATTTTTGCTAGATTTTCGTAGAGGTAATTCTCAGTGTTTTTATCTACAGTATTACGGTCAATAAGTCTTTTTCGCTGAAGTTCATCTACCGAGGTATTAAGAAAGTTCACCGTTCCGTTCAGATTATAACCGCTTTTAGAAATAATCATAATGGTATTGATTTCCTTATCGAAATCGACATTGATGGTTGAAACCAGGTCATTAACTGTTTGATTAACAGTTGACAGATTAAGAATTATATTCTCTAAAACAATCGGAGTCGGCTGTGGATTTTTTACCAGTCTGAATTTAAAATTCGGGGACACATACCATTCGTTCACCGAAATCACCTTATTCGCAGGCCTGTTATAAGGGGAAACGGTCGTGAAATTTTCCGTAACATAAGAATAGAGCGATGTTGTTTGACCTTCATCCGGAAGTACAACCTCATATCTTCCGCCGGTTTTAGGAATAAGCGTAATCGGATAGTTTACCTGTTGCAGATGGCTTTTATCAACTTCAAGAAAAACCGGAGAATCATATTTGTCGAGGTAAGTCTGTTTGATGACTCCTTTGGTTGAATAATTAATGAAAAGGTCCAGTTGCTTTACCAGGTATTCGTTGTGTGAACGGGAGAGGAGCATCTTTTTCAGATAAATCCCGTCCTGATTTCCATTCTGACCCCAAATGAAGTTAATCGATTGATTTGGAGTGAAATAGCTAGCCGTATTATTCGAAATACTGAGTGACAGGTTAGAAGCATAAATGCGCTGCGCATAATACTTGCTGTACACCCATGAAATAGCATACCCAAAGGCCGCCATCAGTGCAAACCAATACCAGTTTCTAATAATTCTTTTGACGAAATGCTCGACATCAAAAAAGGCGAAAGAACCGACTTTTTCGGATTGTTGAGAGGCAGATTTACTTGTGTTTTCTTTACCGGGAATCATTAGAGTCGTGTTAGAATTAAGTAAATCGACATTGCGGTGGTAATTACAGAAACCCCTGTTGTAAGAGTCTGGATCGGATCTTTGCCTAATCCGTTCAGGTTTTTGGATCTGGTGGTGAGGAAAATCTCATCGCCGTTCTGCACCCAATAATAAGGCGAATTCATTACATCCTCGCGGGTTAGATCGATTTGGGCAATCTTTATCCCTTCGGGCAGCTTTCTATGAATTTTGATGTTGGTTCGGTCCACCGTCCTGTTAAGTCCGCCATTAATGGAAAGTGCTTCGGTAATTGTTAAAGTGTTTTTATGTGTTTTTTTTTCGCCGGAAATTTCTATGGTTTCCACATCTCCTAAAATATAGTAGGTAATTCCGTCGGTATTGAGGCGGACTTCTGATTTACCTTCTACAAAATTTTCATTTACCCGGTTCTGGATTTCCTGAGTAATGTCTTCTATAGTTCTTCCTTCCGCTTTTACAAAGCCAATTCCCATGATATTGATGTCACCTTTGGAATCTACTTTCAGTCCGTTGAAATAGAAATTTGAATTTCCGCCCTGGCCACCAACGGAGCTCATTACTCCTGCAGAATTTGATCCTGAAGATGCACTTACCGCTGCAGCGGGCGGCGCATTTAATGTGGAATAAAACTGTGCTGCGTCGCCTTTTGGTGTAGTTACAATATTCAGGTTCAGCATATCGTTTTTTGTCACTCTGTAAATGGGAATATTATAGGGAACCAAACCTTCTTCGTTGATTACCAGACTTTCATTAGGCTGAAGATACCGGACGTCTTTTGTAGAGATGCACGACGAAAGCAGAAGAGGAATAAGGAGGAAAAATAAAACTTTATGGGTTTTCATCATTTTAAAATGTGGTTTTTACAAAAATAACAATAATTATGCAGGTTTTCTTAATAATAACACAACTTTCGGAAGATATGCGCCTACAAAACCAAGAACTATAATGACTAAAAGCAGAAGATTAACATTAATATGGCGGAAGAAATATGCAACACTTACGATAAACAAATAGTACAGCAATATATAAACAGTTGACCTACGGTGAGTTAAGCCTAACCTCAGCAAAGAATGGTGAATGTGATTTTTGTCGGCCACTAAAGGTGATTTTCCGGATATTATTCTGATGAGGAATACATTCAGCGTATCAATAATCGGGAGTATAAGAATAGCCATCGCAATTGCCGGCGCCGACTGGAGATAATATCTTGGAACTTCAGGCAGTTGCTTATCAATGAAAATATCAATAAAACAGATTGCCGTAAATGCCAGAAGAAAACCGAGAATCATAGATCCGGTATCGCCCATGAATATTTTATTTTGCCGGTAATTGGAAAGGTTAAAATACAGGAAACCGATTACCGACCCGATAATGACGCCGGAAAGCACGACAAGAGGATAATTGTATTCGCCCAGCCTGTAATAACTGATTCCGAACATCGCGCTGCAAAGGATTGAGTAACCCCCGGCAAGACCATCAATACCATCAATTAAATTAAATGCATTGATTAGCACGATGAAAGTAAAAATACTAATCGCGACGCTGAAAAAATAATTCAGTTCATAAACTCCAAAAAGCCCAAAAAAGCTTCTGATACGAACATCGGAACCAATTACAATAAGTGAGGTCACGATAATCTGTGCAAAGAGTTTCTTATAAGCACGCATCACCACGATATCATCCATCACGCCGATGTAAAGAAGTATTACCAGCGAAGCAAACAGAAATTTATACATATCGAAAAGTTCGAACGCAAAAATAGAGGCGCAAACTGCCAGGGAATAAAAAATAGAAATTCCGCCCAGATTAGGGATTTTTCTTAAATGCGAACTGCGCGCTCCGGGTTCATCCATCAAGTTTTTTCGTCTCGAAATTTTCACCACGGTAGGAATCGTATAAAATGTCAGCAGAAACGAACACAAGATTCCCAGTCCCAATTTTACATAGAACTGCGGAATTCCGGATTGCGCGAGTAAATCTTTTATTTCATCCATTTAGTGTTTACCAAAGTGCGTTTTTATACCGTTCTGTTGTAAATCCGCCACGGTGAGCATTTCCACTTCCAAAGTAGAAAAACATGGCTACAAAATACATCATAAATCCGAGATACAGAATCTGTCTTTGCCGGCCTTTCACAGCATATACTAAATTACTCAGGCAGAACATTGTTACAAAAAACATGTATGCTCCCGGAAGCCGGACTGCAAAGATTTCATTAGACCGGAAGAAATAGAACAGCGCCATTCCAAATACGGCCAGATTTCTCATATATTCGTACCACCAGACCTCATCGCAGCCTTTCTTATCATATCGGATTAAAATTACAATAAATATAATCTTCACCAAATCATTCAGACCGGTTTCTACCTCAGTTCCATAGTACCGGTCATCCAGATAACCTGTATACGCACCCGAAATGTCCTGCGGTGCAATAGAACCAAAAAAACCACCACCCAATCGGTAAAGCTCGAAGGGTGACGAAAGCAGCGCAATTACCAAAACCCAGAAAATTCTTTTGCTGTTCATGGGTATCAGCACAAGCCAATACGCGGGTAGAAATATGATTGCCGTTTTATGAAACCCCAGGGCAATATAAATGCACAGCAAAAACATGAGTAAATTTCGTTCTTTGATGAACTTAAAAGAAGCCACGCAAACCGCAATTCCCAGTCCCTGTCGCATCTGTCCCGAATCCTCGAAAAACATAATCGGCATAAAATAAAACAGCAATGCCAATGTAGGAAACGCAACATTCTTATAAATAGCCGTGAATTTCAGCGAGACCGAAATTACAGCCATTATTAAAGTTACAATATAGAACGGAAATCCAAAATCGAAAACCAGTTTGTTGATGAGCACGAAGATCCATTCGATCTCTTCAGAATTCGGGCGGAAAAGTGCCTTATCGAGAACATCTCCGTAGGTAGTATAAATCGCAAATCCGGAGAACAGCATTTTGTAGACAGGATAATCTGCTCCCACGTCTATTCTAAAACCTATTGCAAGAATAATCAGGATGGCGGTAACCCACGTAAAAACACTCTGCTTTTTCTCTAACCGGAAAATTTCCCAGTAACTCGCAAATGCAAGAAAGAGGAAAATTACGGTAAAAACGGGATGTAGAATGGGCATAAATAGATTCGTGTTCTATACCAATTTCCGCAGCAGTTTTTCCTGCCCAATGAAATACAGCAAATAATAAATTTTTTTCTTCAATGGCAAATATAGCAGATAATTCCTTCCGAAACGGCGATACAACAATATATCTACAGTGGAAATCTTATTTTTACGGAGGAAAACTTTCAGTTCCTGAGACATCTTCTGATAGATTTGTTCATCTTTCACAAAAGCGAGATAGGCAAGAAAAGTATAAATGCCCTCCAGAATTTTAAAGTTTTTTATTTCCCTTTTCTGCTGGGAATATCTGGAATTTTCAAACGCTTTTTCAACCTCATCAACGGCATGCAGAATATCCAAACCTTTTTCTGTGTGCGTTTTAGTGATCGAATCTTCCCGTTCAAGATAATTATAGTGATAGTTTTGTGTCTGTGCAATAACTGTACATTTCAGAAGCAACTGCGGAATAAGTTGAATATCCTCGAAATGAATGCCATTTTTAAATCTTTTTTCATCAAATAAATCGCTTCTGAAAATTTTGTTACACGCGAAATAGGATAAATCCGCGAAGACTGAAAAATGATCTTCCAGAACAATCCGTTCCGGCATATTGGGAATTTGGGTAAGCTTCTGCTTTACGTTTCCCGCCGCGTCAACTTTCTGCAGATTGCAGATGACCATTTCCGCATTGTGCTTTTTGGCCAGCGCATACATTTCAGCGAACATACTTTCAGAAACCGAGTCATCACTGTCGACAAACGCCATAAATTCTCCCGTTGCGCGATCGAGACCAAAATTCCTGGCATCACTCAGTCCTCCGTTTTCCTTGACGAAAGATTTAATCTTTAAAGGAAATTTTGCCGCAAATTCATCAATAATTATTTGTGAAGAATCCGGGCTGCCATCGTTCACAATTAAGATCTCAATTTCCTGTAAAGTTTGATTCACCAAAGAATTCAAGCATTTTCTGAGGTATTTTTCAACGTTGTAAACAGGAACAATAACTGAAACTTTTATCATCAACTGTCCTTTTTATTTGGCTAAGTGATACAAGTAATAATCCTGACCAATTGGGCGGATTCCGTAAATCCAGCGCAAAATTTGGGGCGCATTCTGGTGAAGCTCTGCAATCGGATAGCTTTTTATAAACTGATAATGGGAGTCGAAATAAGCCTTATCAGTAGCAGTCATTCTGTAATAACTTTTTGCGTCACCGGGTTTGTAGATGATGGTCACAATATAATCGGGTTTATATTCCTTTACAGCATTCATCCACCAGTACTTTTCATCTTTCTGCATGTGAGCAGTTATTTTCTTGTTGACCAGGCCTACTTCATCATAAGTGTATAAATGAGTATAATACGGTATTTTGCCTGCCGGTTCCAAAAATATAGACTCGCCAATGTCGGGATTTTCATTCTGAATATCTTTTGCAATCTGCATCCTCTGGGTCTCCTCCATATAACCGATTGCCCACGACTGCAGCAGTTGGAATCCATATAAACTTATACAAAATGTAAAGATCAATGGCAACAGAACTGCTTTTCTAACAGGGACAAACCGAAGCAAATAATATAAAACCACCACAAACAGAAAAACCCGTGGCAGCCAGTAATACCAATCGAAATAGGCTTGCAGGAAAGCAAAAACCGTAATTTTAATCAGCGCAAAGGCACACATGGCCAGCAAAATAACTTTGGTAGGAAAGGTAATCTGGGCCGGTTCCTTTATCATTTTGTAGATGCCGTATCCAAGAGCGGCAAGAAAACCGGTAAATATCAAAAATGTAAAAAGTGAATACTTTTTGATCAGTCCGCCGTAATACGCCCACTGGAAGAGCAGAAACTCTAAACTATTATTTCTGGAAAGATTTTTATAGGCAATTTTTTTAGCCGTAATGGTATGGTTTACAAGTTCACCGAAATAAATCATATTAAAAGCCACCACACTGGCGATCCCTACAATTCCTCCGAGAATAAAAGCCGGATTGAGTTTTTTTCTGATGATAAGATCCGCTACAAAAAATACACCCAGGAATATGACGGTATCGATTCTGGTCCAAAGCAGCAGTACCGGGAAGACGAAATATGCCCATTCTTTGCCCTTCCGTAAACCAAAATAGATAAGGCCGCTGTAAAGAAAAAACAGGATTCCATACTCCATTCCGAGACAGGATGCAGTAAGCGCCGGCGGAACCATATTCAGTAAAATCACAAAAATACCACGGTTCAGCATATCTTTCCGAAACAGAATTTTCCCTAACCACCATGATCCTATTCCAAAAAGAACGCAGTTAAAAACAAGCAGCGGATAAATAAAATATTCCCCAAAATTCAGCTGAAAAAAAGCAGACACCAGCACATACAGATGCGTTGTGGAAGCGGAAAGCTCTTCTTCGCCATTAAAACCTATAACGCCATAATTGAGCAAATTGCCTGCGACACGCCAGGTAATGAAAGAGTCTTCCTGAATATGATGCGTAAAAAACACGGGAATCTTAATGAGTACCGTAACCAGGATAAGCAGAAATGGATTTGAGAAAATGCCGGGTAAAGATTTACTCATAGTCATAATTCAATTGGTAGCGGTTGTATCTCTCGTACATTTGGCTGATGTATGGACTGTGTTTTTCTTCTACAAACCAGAAAATATGTAACCGCTTATAACCCTGCGACTTCAGAAATTCAACCAATTTAGGCGATTTTTCTGCCCAAAGTTCGATGACAAAGAGCGGTTTGTGCTTGCTTACAAATTCGTGCATTCCTTCCAGAACCTCTTCCTCATAACCTTCCACATCAACTTTCACGATGCATAAATTCTCAATTTCAAAATCCTGGTAAAGATCATCAAACCGCAGAATCTTCACCTCATCTTTGCTGTCGCCATTTTTTTCGCTTACAGACGCTTCACCCAGTTCAAGACTGTTGAAATAAATGGTCTCATTGTCGGTCTTATTGCCAAGTCCCGCATTAAAAATCTGCGCATTTTCATAAACTCCGTTTGACTTCAAATTATGCTCAAGTGCCCTGAAATTCGTTTTTAAAGGTTCAAAGGAGATTACTTTCCAGCCCTGTTTTGACATTAGCGTACTGAACCTGCCGATGTGCGCACCCACATCGATGAAAGTACCCTTTTCACCATTCAGAAATTCGGTTAGAAATTGGGTGAGATCCGGTTCGTAGCTTTCCAGTGTTGCCCAGAAATCAATCGTATTCGGGCGTGTTTCTAAAGTTACATTCTGGTATTTGAACTGCGCCTTAGGAAATCTAATGAAAACCGGCAGCCTTAGGTTTTTAGAAATGTAGTGGTTGTAAAACGCCGCCAGAAAATGCCTCCGATGCACCGGTTCTCCTACAAACTGATTTTTGATGTTTTTTACCGTTTTTCTTAAGTGCTCTCTTCTTGTCATGCGATTGTAATTACCTGAATATAAATTGTTAAGGTCATTTAAAAAAGATCAGTTTTTCATAAACCGGATATTTAAATGACCGCGTTTCGCCTCTTCATATTCCAGGCGGGAGCACGGAATAAGATTTTCCGGTTTCTCCTCGTCGCCAAAGTACCACAATCCCGAAAAACTGTCGCGTTTAAATGCATACTGCTCCTCGTCAATCATCACCCAGAAGGTTTCGTACTGGCGGTCTTTGGGATGCGAGTGCTGAATATTTATGCCCTCGATCAAATGCCAGATCATTTGCGCAAGCAACTGGTGATTGATGAATGTATCTGAATGTGCATTAAAGTTGAATATCCCGACTGATTTCAGGTTTTCGCTTAGGCCAATTTCTTTCATGTAGGCACAGATTTCGCGTCTGTTCAATCCGTTCACCTGAGGGTTTACCGAAAATCCGTCGCCAAGACTTTCTACCGCATCGCAATTTACTGTTACCAAATCTGCACGCCGGAAAAAAGGTTCGGTTTTTTCGGTAGAATTCATCATTTCTGCAAGCCTTAACACATCAAATTCAACCTCTTTCATCAATTTTACCGAGTCTGTTTCATTAAGATGTTTCTGATAGCCCAGGTGGTAATAATTTTTAATGGTGAAGTTCTTTGAACTTAAGATTCTTGAAAGGAAATTCTTTTCAGTAATTTCTTCTGCCTCATTAGCAAGGGAAATAATATTTGAAATTTGAGTATAATTTAAATTTTTCTGATGAAAATTAAGTGCTGAAAACAGTGAGAATGCCAGATCATTGCTCCCCCCGATAATTACCGGAACAGCGTTTTTGTAATGACACATCGATAGAAGTTCCTGGAGGATGTAGTGCGTATCCTGATGCGACCTGCCCGAAATAACATCGCCTAAATCACATAACGGCACCTCGAAATCGAGTTTGGAGAGCCTGTAAAATTCATTCCTCACTTTCCTGAAATCGAGAATTTCGGCTTCCCCATTTTTCACTCCGCGATAGTCTGAACAGAAGATAAGTACAATGCCGTTTTCCTGGATTTCGTGAGATATAACACTGCCGAGTTGCCATTTTTCAGTTTTAATTTCTCGGGGCGGAATGATAATATCTTCGATGTTCATGGTCTGATAATGAAAAATGTGAGGTTTAGATCAACAAAAGTAACAAAAAAAGCACAACCTTAAGATTGTGCTTTGGGTAATTAATTAGTCAATTATTGTTTAATCATTTTTTTGGTAAGTGCAGATCCATCCTTCATTGCAATTTTAATGAGATAAATTCCGTTCTGCATTTTTCCAGCCGATACTTTCTGGTTATTAATCTTGCCACTAAGGATAAGTTTACCGCTGAAATCGTAGATCTCGAAGCTCACTGCATCGGGATTAGCGACATAGAATTCATCTTTAAAAGGATTAGGATAAACCTGCAGGTCTCGGTTTTCAGGCTGCTGAATTACGGTCTGCGGCTGCTGCGTGGTAAGTGTCTGGCTGCTCCTTTCTACCGGGGTTCCCAGCAGTCTTTTTTCATCTTTAGCACATCTCACGTTCATGCCTGCCTGTGGGTACACCCCGGTTCCGGACTGCATTTTATTCCCTTCAAACTGCATTGCAAGTGCAAAACCTGTATTCATATCTGCCATAGCTGCGGTCCAAACTCCGGTTCTTTCCAGTGTTACTTTATTTCCTCCTAACTCGCCTCTTATACCGTCTTTAGGGAACTGCCCGATGGCAAAAGATGCATCTTCGAATTTCCACCCGTTGTTTCCTGCCGAACTACCTTTGTAAAAGTTGGCGATATCGTGCCACTGGTCCTGGATTACGCCGGGTTTACCGTAGGCATCATTGCTGTAGCTATTGAACCAAGGTGAATTTCCTTTGGAACCGATGTAAAGATGTGTTAGGGAAACATCGGGTACACGCCAGCCTTCAGGACAGGGATCGAAAGGTGATTTTTTGTCTGCATGCCCCCATCGGTTATCTGCTGCCCCACGCTCATCGGAAACCCAATCGCGTACTTTTTTCAAATCATTTCCATAATGGTTACCGCCATCGTAGATTGCTCCCGTTCCTTTGTGGTATAAAAACCTTAGCGGATTCTGTATCGAATACTGGATATTTTCGCTGATTTTCTTGGAGCGCAGAGGATTTGATGATCCGTAAACTTCATAAGAATCTGTATAATCATATTCATAATTCTTCCCGTTCAGGTCGATGTAGTTAATAGTTTCACCTTTAAAAGATAAATAGGGCCAAAATACCTGCTGTCCTTTTGATTCAAGGTAAATGATGTCGGTATTCATGGTTGCAAATGAAGGAATAGGGTCTTTTCTTCCCCACTGGTAATGGAGTCCGCCAGCCAAGCCAGAGTTAATATCACTGCTTTCCGCACCCAAATTTCTGTCCATAAAAATAGTTTTTAAAGGCGGCATTTTACTTACAGTGGCGTTTACAAAATTATATTCCGTAGGAACTTCATTTTCTGTAATATAAGTGACCGCATTTACAGTAGGATCTTCGTTGGTCGCCCAAATATGCCAGCTCCAAAGCACAGGATTGTCTTTGTTATTATTGTGAAGGGAAATTACTGCGTTTCCTGTTTCTGACGGATTCAGCTTAAGAATGATTGAGGATTTTCTGGCATCTTTAGGATGATGATTAATATACGCCTCCTCGATCAATGCTGTATTGGTAGTCCATAGTACGTTTGCAATAAGGTCTTTGTCATCCAGCATTTCCTGGTCAGACAGAATCTGATTGTAGACTGAAAATGCCTTGCTCACCGGAATCTGTAATTCGCTTTGATTTACAACCACATAAGAGTTAGGATTCTCTAAACCTTCAGTATAATTTTCCTTCGAACTTGCAAAATATTCTGTCGGAAAATCACCGATTTTTGCAAGATTGGGATCTTTCATACATTTTACTGCATTTCCAGATTTGGTAGGATTAGTCTGGTTATTGTAAATCGCATGAAGACCTACGCTGGTATTTGTCCTGAAAGGATCTGAGACCATTGAAAATATTCTTGCCCCATCGTAGGCATAAGTAGCACTCCACAGACCACCATTGGCATTTTCGTCCTGAAATGTGATGCCGACCGGCGCATTAGGTGCAGTTGAATTAGGATAATATACGTATCCGCCCGAAACGGGTACAACTCCTAAGTTTCTGGCTCCTCCCTGTGCATTGGTGAAATCCATTCCCAAACCTGGGTAAACCTTGGTCCCGTCTAGACTTGGATTTACAGAGGTGGGAAAAAGCTGTCTGTTTGCGACCACATTATCATCATTATTCCAGTCATGCTTTCCGAAGAAAGCTAAATTATTGTTCTGGGTTTCGCGGCCGTAATAAGATGGTACACGCCAGCCGTTCGGACATGGATCCAGTTCAGACTTCAGTTCATAAGAGCGGCTTTCTTTCTTCAATGCTGCGTTAGAACTGTTTCCGTTGCTGTTGCCGCCTTTCGCATTATCTGACCATAAATCCCATGTCATATAATTGGGACTTGTTCCTGCAACTTTGTATCTGCTGCTCGAAAACCAGTTTCCGGTAGCATCAGTATTAATAATATACGTAATCGGATTGTTGACCGAATATTTTATGTTTTTTTCGATTTCATTGAAAGGTCTTACCTGCACCGGAATCGTATTTACAGGATCGATCTGACGATGTCTCAAAACTCCTACTTCGCCGGAAACTTCATAGAAATCTGCATCCTTGTAAACTAAAGGCGGAAATGGATCTTTTCTGCCCCATTCATACATTAAACCACCGGATTTCTGCCACTCGTTACCCAAAAAACTATCGGTAACAGCGCCTAAATTCCGGTCCATGTATTCGACACTAATCAGATTTCCATCAATATCAGTTTCTGTACCATGATAATAAGCTACCCCATTCTGTGGATCATCGGTTACCCAAATATGCCAGCTCCAGTATATGGTTCCGTCAACTTTAAAGGCTATTACAGCATTACCCTTGCCTTTGCCTTTATTGATAGCTACCTTGATTTTAGAATCCGCCGGATTGGAAGAAGATGAAATACTCACTTTTTCTACAAGTCCCGGAACATCTTCCCAATAAATTGAAGCGGACTGAATTCCGGCAGGAATCGGAGTAAAGGAGCCGTTGGTTTTCAAATACTCGTAATTAGACCACATTTCATAAGCTTTTCTAACGGGAATTTCTATGCCCCCGTAATTTTTTGACTGGGCTAATTCTAAATCGTAAATGTAACTGTTGGGAGCTTTAGCGTAATTCGCTGACTGCGAATACGCAGCATTTGCTAAAAAGCAAAATACTAACAGATGAAGTCTTGTCATAGATAAAAAAATATTACAAAGATTAACTTGTAAATTTTTTTAACATCGTTTGTGTTTGTGTTTCCTAATCCTAATAGTATTTTTTTCCTAAATTCATCTGTGCGGAGGCAAATATATAAATATAATCCACATTCAAACTAAAAATTTTCACAATTAAACCTTCAGAAATAAAATTTTCACCGAATGTAAGTCACTATATATGAGATAAAAACCGTCGTAGAAAGCGATTCAGAAGATTTTGTCTCTCTCATAAAAAATTAATATGCAATGCCTTGTAAATTAGATAATACTTCAAAGCTAAATTGCTATAAAATGATACTTTCTGGCGATCACTGCCGTGACCGTTACGTTTTAAAAGAAAAAGACCTGATGAATAAATCATCAGGTCTTATATTCTAGTATTTTGAAAATTATTTCTTTTTTGCCACAGGCTTTTTAGCGGCAGGTTTTTTAACTGTAGTTTTCTTGGCAGCCGCTTTTTTAGGTTTTTCCTTAAACGCATTTTTATCCTGTGCGGTGATCCATTTTTTAACCTCATCCAAAGAAACCTCTGCTAGCTCTTCTGCACTATATTTTTCATCTTTCTTTGTTTTCGGAATTTTAAACATGGCTTTCCCGAATTTAACAAATGGTCCCCATCTCCCGTTTTCAATTGAGATTTTCTCTTTTTCCCACTGCTGAATATATCGGTTTGCTTCTTTTTCCAGCTTTGCATCGATCAGTTCGTTAATGTCGCTTTGAGAAAGATTCTCGAAATCATACCGCTTCGGAACATTGATGAAAAGTGATTGATACTTAATAAACGGTCCAAATCTCCCGCTTCCTTTTGTTACCGGCTCGCCCTTATAAGTTGCGATTGGTGCATCTGCAATCTTTTTTTCTTTAATGATTTCTTCTGCACGTTCCTGAGTTACCGAAAGAGGATCCTCCCCACGTGGAATACTGATGAAAGTTTCGCCCCATTTCACATAAGGCCCGAACCTGCCGACCCCGACTGTAACCGACTGACCTTCAAACTCTTTTAAATCAAAAGGTACTTTGAAAAGTTCCAAAGCCTCGTCTAACGTTATTGTTGCGATATTCTGCGAAGGCATCAGACTTGCAAAAATCGGTTTTTCCTCGTCATCCGGCTCGCCAATCTGAACCATCGGTCCAAACCTGCCTATTCTTGTGATTACATTTTTGCCGGATTTAGGATCAACACCAAGTGTTCTTTCTCCGTTTGCGCGGTCAGCATTTTCTTCTACATCAGCAATTTTAGGATGGAAATCTTTGTAAAAGCTCTGTAAAACCTCTTTCCACTTTTCTGATCCGCTGGCTATTTCATCAAAATCCTGCTCTACTTTTGCCGTAAATCCGAAGTCTAAAATTTCAGCAAAATTCTGCGTCAGGAAATCATTTACCACTTCACCAATATCGGTTGGGACAAATTTATTTTTATCACCGCCGAATTTTTCTGTTAAGATTTCTTTTTTGAGCTCTTTTTTACTGAGAGACATCTTGAGAATTTCTCGTTCCTGCGGAAGAATCTCACGTTTATCTACATATTCGCGGTTCTGAATGGTCTGGATGGTTGGCGCGTAGGTTGAAGGTCTTCCGATGCCCAATTCCTCCAGTTTTTTCACCAGGCCTGCTTCGGTGTATCTTGCAGCGGGTTTTGTGAATTTTTCGGTGGCTTCTATCTTCTTATAATCCAGGAGTTCTCCTACCGAAACTTTAGGTAATAACTTTTCATTGTTTTCTTCGTCATCTTCATCGGTCTTTGTGATTCCGTACACTTTAAGGAAACCGTCAAAAACAATAACCTCGCCCTGCGCTTCGAAATGCTGCGGAAGTTTCGGATTACCGATCTCGATCACCGTTTTTTCGATTTTGGCATTCGTCATCTGACTTGCCAAAGTTCTTTTATAAATTAACTGGTACAGTTTATTAAGCTGCTCATCGCCGATTCTCTTTACAGAAAAATCTGTCGGGCGGATAGCTTCGTGGGCTTCCTGGGCTGACGCGGATTTCGTCGTATAATTACGCGGATTGGAATATTGATCACCAAATTCAGATATAATCTGAGATTTTGCGCCATTGATGGCTTCCTGAGAAAGATTTACGGAATCGGTTCTCATATAAGTAATAAAACCTTCTTCGTATAACCTTTGCGCTACCCGCATTGTCGCAGTTACACCATAACCCAAACGGTTACTCGCTTCCTGCTGCAAAGTTGAAGTGGTGAATGGCGCTGAAGCAGTACGGGTTCCAGGTTTTTTTTCCACATTCAGAACTTTAAATTCTGTGTTCTGGGAGAGATTCAGGAAATCTTCGGCATCGCTCTCTTTAGCAAAGTCTTTTTTAAGTTTCGCAGAAATTTCCTGCTTGTTATTATTAAGGAAAACGCCCTCTACCTTAAATGCTGATTTAGGCTGAAAACCTCTTATCTCGAGTTCTCTTTCTACAACCAGCCGCACAGCTACAGACTGCACACGACCTGCAGAAAGTCCTGTTTTCACTTTTTTCCACAGCACAGGTGACATTTCGAAACCTACGATACGGTCAAGAATTCTTCTTGCCTGCTGCGCGTTTACCAGATTCTGGTCAATTTTACGGGGGTTTTCTATTGCTTTCAGGATTGCATTTTTTGTAATCTCATGAAATACAATACGTTTCGTGTTGTCGTCTTTTAATTTCAGTTCCTCTGCAAGATGCCATGCAATAGCTTCACCTTCCCTGTCCTCATCGGAAGCAAGCCAAACCATATCGGCTTTCTTCACTGCGGCTTTCAGTTCGGTAACGAGTTTCTTTTTATCTGGAGAAACTTCGTAATCCGGGGTGAATGTTGACAAATCAATCCCCATTCCTTTTTTGGGTAAATCGCGGATGTGTCCGAAACTGGATTTCACTTCGAAATCCTTTCCCAGGTACTTCTGAATGGTTTTTGCTTTCGCCGGCGACTCTACAATGACTAAATTTTTTGACATCAAGAAAATTTTTGCAAAAGTAGAAGTTTTTTTTTAATGTTATTTCCACCAGCTCTGAATTCACTGCGATGATCGTATTTTCTAACAGCTGATGCAGACGGAAACAACAATCCCTCAGAACGATAAAGTAGAAAATTAATCTGCAATAAATGAATAAATTCTACGCTTTATGATATAAATTTCTATTTTTGAATAAACTCCGGTACCGCATGACAGATCTTTTTACTGCACTTATCGAAAAGGATGCCTACAACAGCATTCTGTATACGGTATTAGGTGGGTTAATTCTTCTTGCTGTCTTTCATCTTGGGATGTTTCTGCAGAATAAAGATAAATCTTATCTGCTTTACAGCCTCTACACTATATTTTCATTTATTGCCTATATGCCTGTGGCAGAAAGCGGCTTCGTATCGTCACTTTCTAAAACAGCAGGTTTGGATAACGATTCTAAAATATTTTTCACGATCGTATTCAACTGTATCTATTTTTTCTTTTTTGCGGATTTTTTAAATATTAAAAGTATTAACCTGAAATGGTACCGCATCATTGTCTTTCCTGTAACCGTACTTTTAACTGCAGGCACTTTAATTTTTATTGGACACAAAATTTATGGTTTAGATCATATCTTCAAGTGGTACAAAAATGCATTCATCTATTTAATTACATTACAGACTGCAATTTCATTCTATATTCTTACTAAAGTAAAGAACAATCTTAAATATTATATCATTTTCGGCGGGATTATCTTATTCATATGTTCCATAGTTGGAGAGAGAACGGTGCGCGAAATTCCTGCTCTTAATCTAAGCAGGAAAATGGGTGATTTTATTTATTTCGTGGGCTTGCTTATCGAAAACATAGCATTTTCGCTGGCGTTAGGTCATAAACAAAGGATAAATCATGAGCAAAAAGTAACCTTTCACAAAGATTTAATCTTGGAACTGCAGAGAAATGAACGGCTTAAAGATGAAATGACCAGGGAAAACGAAAAACGCTTAACTGTAGAAAACGACAAGATAAAATACCTTCAGGAAATCTCTGACCTTAAGTTTTCACTGCTGCAGAGCCGTATGAATCCTCATTTCATTTTCAACGCACTGAATTCTGTTAAATATTACATTCTCGAAAACGATTCCCAAAACGCCGTAGATTATTTGACCAAATTCTCTAAAATTATCCGAATAAGTTTAGCAGCATCATCACTGAGGGAATTTACCCTTACCGAAGAATTGCAGACTCTGAAACTCTATATGGACATTGAAAATCTGCGGTTTGAAAATAAAATAGATTTCACGATTCACTCAGCCCCGGATATTGATCCCGATCGGGTGAGATTGCCACCTATGGTATTGCAGCCTTTTATAGAAAACTCCATTCTGCACGGGATTGCGGCGGTACACGACAAAAAAATTAGCGTCAAAATATTATCAGTACCGGATAAAATTCTTATCCTAATCACCGACAACGGAATCGGCAGAGACAGAGCTGCACAGATTAAAGCGATCCGCAGCACTCACACCAAATCTCTCGGAATTGAAATCGCGCGTGATATGTTGAAAAATTATTTCGGCGCAGGTAATTTCAGTGTTGTTTACACCGATCTTCACGAAAATAATATCGCAAGCGGAACAACGGTAGAAATCTCCATTCCGAAACCTGAAAATTAGCCTTTAAAATACGTCAAAAATTGCTATATTCGCAAACTTAATTAGGATCAATCTATTTGAACTGACTGACAATGAAGAAGTTTACCGAATATAAAAATCTAGATCTCACCGCGGTCGCTCAAAATGTTTCAGGATTCTGGAATGAGCATCAAACATTTAAAAAATCTGTAGAAATCCGCCAGGGAAAACCTGAGTACGTTTTTTACGAAGGTCCGCCTTCTGCCAACGGAATGCCGGGGATTCACCACGTGATGGCGAGAGCACTGAAAGATATTTTCTGTCGCTACCAAACCCAGAACGGGAAACAGGTTCTCCGGAAAGCTGGTTGGGATACGCACGGCCTGCCTATAGAATTGGGCGTGGAGAAAGAATTAGGTATTACCAAAGAAGATATCGGAACTAAAATTTCCGTTGAAGAATACAATCAGGCCTGTAGAAATGCAGTAATGCGCTACACCGATGTTTGGAATGACCTTACAGAAAAAATCGGTTACTGGGTTGATCTTGAAGATCCCTACATTACCTACGAGCCAAAATACATGGAAACCGTTTGGTGGCTTCTGAAGCAGCTTTACGACAAAAGTTTACTGTATAAAGGCTACACCATTCAGCCTTACTCGCCAGCCGCAGGAACAGGTTTAAGTTCACACGAACTCAACCAGCCGGGGACTTACCGCGATGTTTCAGACACAACCGTTGTTGCTCAGTTTAAAGTTAAAAAACTGTCGGAAACTTTAAATTTAAAACTGAATTTCGGCAAAAGCATCAATTTAGAAAACGAAACCTGTGGCGGCGTAAATCACTGGGCAGAATTTGATGCTTCGGCAGGCTCAGCACAGGCCACAAACCAACTACCACTTCACATTCTGGCGTGGACGACGACGCCATGGACTTTACCTTCAAATACTGCTTTAGCCGTAGGTAGAGACATTGAATATGTTTTGGTGAAAACTTTCAATCAGTATACTTTCGAGCCAATCAACATTATTTTAGCTAAAGTCTTGGTTCAAAAGAACTTTGGAAAAAAATATTCGGAGGGAAGCGATGAAGATTTCGCGAATTACACTTCAGAAACCAAAGTAATTCCTTATCAAATTCTCGCTGAATTCACCGGTGAAGATCTTGCCGGAACCGAGTATGAGCAACTAATTCCATGGTTTTTACCGGCTGAAAATCCTGAAAATGCGTTTAAAGTAATCATTGGAGATTTCGTTACAACAGAAGACGGAACCGGAATCGTACACATTGCGCCAACTTTCGGTGCGGATGATGCCCGTGTTGCGAAAGAAAGTGGAATTTCGCCAATGTTGGTGAAGGATGAAAACGGCAACCTTGTGCCTTTGGTTGATCTCCAGGGAAAATTTATTTCAGGTGGAAATACACCTGAACTTTTTGCGGGAAAATATATTAAAAATGAATATTACGACGAAGGAACTGCGCCCGAGAAATCCTGGGACGTGGAACTTGCAATCCTTTTAAAAACAGAGAACAAAGCCTTTAAAGTTGAGAAATACGTTCACAGCTACCCGCACTGCTGGAGAACCGACAAACCTGTCCTCTACTATCCACTGGATTCCTGGTTCGTAAAAATGACGGCGGTGAAAAACCGTTTGGTAGAACTGAACGAAACCATTAACTGGAAACCTAAATCTACCGGTGAAGGACGTTTTGCAAACTGGCTTGAAAACGTAAACGACTGGAATCTTTCCCGTTCAAGATACTGGGGAATCCCTTTGCCAATTTGGCGCAGCGAGGATTTGAAAGAAGAAAAAATCATCGGTTCTGTGGAAGAACTGATGACTGAAATTGAAAAATCTATTGAAGCTGGTTTCATGTCCACAAATCCTTTTGAAGGATTTGAAAACGGAAACATGTCCAAGGAAAATTATGCTAAAATTGATCTTCACAAGAATATTGTTGATGAAATCATTTTGGTTTCACCTTCAGGAAAGCGGATGAACAGAGAATCTGACCTTATCGATGTTTGGTTCGATTCAGGTTCTATGCCTTACGCACAACTGCATTATCCGTTTGAAAACAGAGAATTAATCGATGAAAGAAAAGCTTTCCCGGCAGATTTTATTGCGGAAGGTGTTGACCAAACGCGGGGCTGGTTTTATACGCTTCACGCAATCGGAACGGCAGTTTTTGATTCGGTAGCGTATAAAAATGTGATGTCGAACGGTTTGGTACTTGACAAAAACGGACAAAAAATGTCTAAACGTCTCGGTAACGCTGTTGATCCATTCGAAACGTTACAGAAATACGGCCCGGATGCGACGCGATGGTACATGATCGCCAACGCAAATCCGTGGGAAAACCTGAAATTTGACGTAGAAGGCATCGATGAAGTTCGCCGGAAATTCTTCGGAACTTTATATAACACCTACTCATTCTTTGCACTTTACGCGAATGTTGACGGATTTAAGTATTCAGAAAAAGATATTGAAAACCGTCCGGAAATCGACCGATGGATTCTTTCTGAGCTCAATCTTTTGGTGAAAGATGTAACCGAATTTTACAATGATTATGAGCCAACAAAAATTGCAAGAGCGATCAATAACTTCGTGAATGATAATTTAAGCAACTGGTACGTAAGGCTTTGCAGAAGACGTTTCTGGAAAGGAGAGTATTCGGATGATAAAATTTCCGCATACCAAACTTTATACACTTGTCTACAAACCGTTTCTAAAATTGCAGCTCCCATTGCGCCTTTCTTTATGGATCAGCTGTTCCAGGATCTGAATAAAATTACCGGTAAAGATCAGGCAGAATCAGTGCATTTAACGGATTTCCCGAAAGCGGATGAAGCACTTATCGATCAGGATTTAGTTGAAAAAACGCATTTGGCGCAACAGATTACATCAATGGTTTTCTCTTTGAGAAAGAAAGAAAATATCAAGGTTCGTCAGCCCCTTCAAAAAGTAATGATTCCGGTTTTGGATTCGAAGACTGAAGCACAGATTTTAGCCGTTTCCGAACTCATCAAACAGGAAGTTAATGTGAAAGAGCTGGTACTGATCAACGCTGACGAAGCTTCGCACCTGATCGTGAAACAGATTAAGCCCAACTTTAAAACATTAGGTTCAAGGCTTGGAAAAAACATGAAAACCGTCGGTGCGGCCATCTCAGGTTTAAGTGCTGAGCAAATTTCTACGCTTGAAAAAGATGGAAAAATGACTATTGAAGGTTATGAAATTTCAACAGACGATGTTGAAATTTTCACCAAAGATATTCCGGGATGGACGGTTGCCAGTGAAGGAAAAATGACTGTGGCACTGGATTTGACGATCACCGACGAACTGAAAGCAGAAGGAATTGCGAGAGAATTCATCAATCGGGTTCAAAATCTTAGAAAAGATAAAGGTTTCGACCTTACAGACCGTATAACCATTCAGGTTGAGGCAAACTCTCCTTTTGAAAAGGAACTTATAAACAATCAACTATATATTTCGGAAGAAGTATTGTCAGATAAAATAGAAATTGTAAATTCACTTTCAAATTTTGATGAAATTGAAATTGACGACGTGAAATTTAAATTATTGGTAAACAAAGTTTGATGTAAACGGAAATTTAATGAAGAATTCGAAATTCTTCACACCCTAAAAAACACAAACGATTTCAAACAAAAAAAACATGGCAGAAGAAAGACAACGTTACAGTGACAGTGACCTGAAGGAGTTTAAAGAACTTATTCAGCAAAAAATAGAAAAGGCAGAAAGAGATTTAATGCTGATCCGCGAAAGTTTCATCAACGACCAAAACAACGGAACTGATGATACTTCACCTACATTCAAAGCATTTGAAGAAGGTGCAGAAACCTTGAGCAAAGAGCAGAATGCAATTTTGGCCGGAAGACAGGAAAAATTCGTACGCGACCTGAAAAATGCACTGATCCGTATCGAAAACAAAACTTACGGAATTTGCAGAGTAACAGGAAAATTAATTGGAAAAGACCGGTTAAGAGCTGTTCCGCACGC
The DNA here is from genome assembly GCF_024171485.1 of Chryseobacterium sp. HSC-36S06. Classification (GTDB taxonomy): domain Bacteria; phylum Bacteroidota; class Bacteroidia; order Flavobacteriales; family Weeksellaceae; genus Kaistella. The sequence goes on along the minus strand of NZ_JALJZX010000001.1, from coordinate 611,855 downwards.
TACGCTAAGTATTGAAGCTAAAAATCTGCAGCGATAATTACTGCCGTTTATCACCACAATTTACATCTAGGTTTATAGCGTATCTGATCGTTTCGGTACACTATAAACCTATTTGAATTTTAAAAATTTCACTTATTTTTGGAAGCGTTATTCATTGTTTTAGGAATTGTAATTGTTCTGTTGGCGTACAGGAAGTTTGGCCGGAAAAATATTTTCACTAAAGAAGAAAAGTACTATACAATCGATGATCAGTACAATGCCGAACGCAGAAACCGCGAGATTGAAATCGACAGTCTGCTTACCAAAATGGGCAAAAACGGAGTGAACGATCTTTCCGAAAAAGACAGAAAACGCCTCGAAGAACTTTCAAAAAAATAAACCATAAAATGGAATCATTAATTGTTCATCCCAAAAACCAGATGGAACTCAACGCGTTGAAAAGCGTGATGAAGGATATGGGAATCCGATATGAAAAGTTTCATACCAGAAACACCAAGTCTCCGCAGAAATCTGAACCCAGAACTCCGGTAAAAAAAGACCAAAAAATAACCAGACAAACTAAAGACAAACCAAAGACTGATCTGTAATGAAGAAAATCGCATTAATCACTTTCATCATCCTTTTAATCGATCAGATCTCTAAATTTTACATTAAAACCACTTTTCATTTAGGCGAAAGTGTTGATGTTTTACCTGGTTTCAAACTTACTTTTGTAGAAAATCCCGGAATGGCTTACGGCTTTCATTTTGGCGGCCTTCTTGGGAAATATGCGTTGGTAATTCTACGCATATTCCTTATCGGCGGCATGATTTATCTTTTCCGCAAATGGCTTAAGGAAGGCATCAACAGCAATTATCTTTTAATCCCGATGGCGATGATCTTTGCCGGAGCAATTGGTAATCTGATCGACGGAATGTTTTACGGAATGATCTTCGACAGCGGTACGATGTACGACGAGAGTGTAAACCGCTGGATCGATTACGGGGGAATATCAAAGATTACAGAATTCGGAAACGGCTATTCTCATTTCATGAAGGGCTGCGTGGTAGATATGCTGCATTTTCCCCTTGTAGACTGGTGGGTGCCGGAAAGGTGGCCTCTTATCGGCGGAAAGCATATTGAATTTTTCAAATACATTTTCAATATTGCAGATGCTGCGATAACCGTAGGCGGAGTCTTACTGCTGATTTTCAGAAAGAAAGCTTTTCCGGAAGGATTTGATTTTTAAAATAGTAATGAAAACTTCAGCAATTGTCTGAAGTTTTTTATTTCCTTATTTTTGTACGGCTTTTAAAAGCTGCATTCATCCTATATCTAAAACAGAATTTACACTAATATGTCACGAATCCTCACCGGAATACAGGCAACAGGAACGCCGCATTTGGGAAACCTTTTGGGCGCAATTATTCCTGCAATCGAACTGTCGAAAAAATCTGAAAACGAATCGTTTCTCTTTATTGCAAACATGCATTCGCTCACCCAGATTAAAAATGCTGCTGAACTGAAGAAAAACACGTACGAGATTGCTGCAGCGTGGCTTGCATGCGGATTGGATACGGAGAAGACTTTTTTTTACAGACAAAGCGATATACCCGAAGTTTGTGAGCTTTCATGGTATCTTTCGTGCTTTTTTCCATATCAGAGGCTTACTTTAGCGCATTCTTTCAAAGATAAGGCAGACCGTTTGGAAGATGTGAACGCCGGTCTTTTTACCTATCCGGTCTTGATGGCTGCGGATATTCTGCTTTATGATGCAGAAGTGGTTCCTGTAGGCAAAGACCAGCTTCAGCACCTTGAAATGGCGCGGGACATGGGCGCGAGATTCAATCACCAAATGGGTGAAGTGTTTGTGTTGCCTAATGCGGAACTTCAGGAAGACACCAAATATGTTCCCGGAACCGACGGACAGAAAATGAGTAAATCCCGCGGAAATATCATTAATATTTTTCTTTCTGAAAAAGAACTGAAAAAACAGGTAATGGGAATTGAAACCGATTCGAAATCTCTGGAAGAACCAAAAGATCCGGAAACCGACAAAGTTTTCGCGATATACAAACTTATCGCAACAACTGAAGAAACTGCCGTTCTTGAGCAGAAATATCTTGCCGGCAATTTTGGTTACGGACATGCTAAAACGGAGCTTCTAAATCTCATCCTTACTAAATTTGCGAAGGAAAGAGAATTATTTGCATATTACATGAATAATCTGCCGGAGTTAGATGAAAAACTGCAACAGGGCGCCGACAAGACGAGACAAGTAGCTTCAGAAACCCTGAAGAGAGTTCGCGAGAGCTTAGGAATGTAATTCCGATTTCACATAAAAAAACAAAACCCTTTCGTTTCTGAAAGGGTTTTTCTATTATAAAATTGCTTTTAACTCGGCCAGCTTTTTAATAACTGTAACTTCTTCTGCCTTATAATTATCATTAAAAACATCAAAGAAAACCACTTTCAACCCAAAAGATTTTGCACCTTCTACATCGGCAATCCAGTCGTCACCAATCATCATGGATTCTTCTTTCTGCGCGCCGGCTTTGTTCAGTGCGTATTCATAGACTTCCGGGTGAGGTTTGCGGATGTTGATTTCATCGGCACTCGTAATGGTTTCAAAATAATTTTTAATGCCCGAAAGTTCACATTTTCGGTAAGTGACCTCCTTAAAACCATTGGAAAGGATATGAAGTTTATATTTCTTCTCGGAAAGATATTCCAGAAGTTCGAAAGCCCCTTCTACCAGATCATTATAATTAAGAATTTCATCAAGAAAATTATTTTCGAGGGTTTGTGACAGTTCGAAATCATCAATCCCAAAAAAAAGAAAAGAATCGTAAAACCTGTGTTTTCTCAGATATTCTTTATCGATTTCGCCATCGCGGATCTGCGCCCAAAGTCTCTCGTTGATCGTAAAATATTCTTTATGGAAATCTTCGAATCCAAGGTTATATTTTTCCTGTACGTTTTCCCGGGTAAATATATCTTTTAGGGTTAGATAAGCGTTTCTGCGGTGATCCCAAAGCGTATTATCGAGATCAAAAAAAATGTGCTGAATTTTCATACAGCACAAATTTAGGGATTAAGATTAGTTCTTGGAAACAATTTGGTTTTTACTTTTAGTTTTCAAAACCGCGATGCTTTTAGAATAACTTAAGAGAAAATCAATAGTTTGCTTTTTTGGTTTCAAAAGTTTTTCGTTTAGAGTGTCATTTTTTTTCATAGGCGAAAAGTTGTTTCTCTAAAAACGAAAGTTTTTTTAAAATATTATTATCTGGTCAAAATAATCTTATGTTCTTCCATAATTTTACGGAGATTAATTAGTGCGTAGCGCACGCGGCCTAAGGTTGTATTGATGCTGGTTTCGGTTTGATCTGCTATCTCCTTGAAACTTAACCCGTCGAAGAAACGAAGCTTGATGACTTCCTGCTGATTTTGGGGTAAAAATATGAGCATTTTCATCAAATCATCCTGAATCTGCTGGCTTATCAACCGTTCTTCAATATTCTCTTCTTTACCGGAAATCAAATCGAATATTGAGAATTCATCATTCTCATAAGAAGTCTCGGAAACTTTTATGTGTTTCGATTTCAAACGGTAATGGTCAATAATCAGGTTGTGGGCGATTCGTTTTGCCCAAAGGATAAATTTGCCTTCCTCATTATATCGCCCTTCTTTCAGGGTGACAATAATTTTCATAAAAGTATCCTGGAAGATATCATTGGCCAGATCTTCATCCATTAATTTATAAAAAATAAAAGAAAATAGATCTTTTTGGTGGCGCTCTATAAGAATTGAAAGTGTTTTCTCGTTACCATTACGGTACTCCGAAATCAACCAGCTATCTGTTTTTGTTTTCATAACTCACTTCTGTTTTTTAACCCGTGATATAATCCCGATCTGTTAAATCAGGTTAGTACTGCGGGGTTTTGTACGAAGTAGAGTCTAATCGATAGAAATGGTTTTGTTTAGCTGGTAAAAATAGTAAAAAAGTTAATACCGTGTTAAAAATTTTGAGAAATTTAAAAATAATTTATTATTTCATTAAATCATTCAACATAACGATCGGTATATTGAGAGTAAAATTTATATTCAGGCCTTTTAATTCTTTTCCGTTAATTCCGGATTTATCAATCGGAAAAGCGTAACCTCCCGTTAAATCAATGATACCGAATAAAGTAGCTCCAATCTTAGGTGCAACATATTTGGTAGTCACTTCTGCACCTGCAAGAAAATAATAAGAGTGATAGATATCGACATTTCTTTCGAAATTAATTAAAATATCACCCTGAAGCTTAGGTAAAACTGCAAATTCCCCGTTCGCCGAGCCTAACATTGCAGCTGCTCCCAATCTGTAAATTATATCATCATTTTCCAGAAAAAGAAGCTTTCCTCCTACCTCTGCAAAACTTTGATTCTGGTAAACATATCCTACGTGTACAAGCTTATGCATTGTAAGCTGCGCTTTCGCGTACTGGGTCATAAAAAGCAACAGCAGAATGGGCAGCACCAGAATTTTCTTCATTTTAGGATTTTGTTTCGACGGTAAAGTTAAAAAAAACTGCTTTATCGTTCAGAATAAAGCAGTTTAAATATTTTAAGGAATTATATCCCGAATTGTTTTTTGATTTCTTCAACCTTGTCTAATTTTTCCCAGGTGAAAAACTCAAGATTTTCAACGGTCAACTCATTAGATTTTCCTTTGTTAAAAGTTTTACTTCCTGTATAGTAATCTCTTCCCATATGTCCGTAAGAAGCGGTTTCCTGATAAATTGGATTTCTCAGTTTCAGATTCTGTTCAATTGCATATGGTCTCAGGTCAAATATTTTCTGAACTTTCTCAGCGATTTCCCCGTCATGGAAACTTACTTTTGAAGTTCCGTAGGTATTGATATACAAACCACAGGGTTCAGCAACACCGATCGCGTAAGAAACCTGCACCAGTACCTCGTCCGCAATCCCTGCTGCAACAAGATTTTTCGCAATGTGTCTTACTGCGTAGGCGGCACTTCTATCGACTTTCGACGGATCTTTCCCCGAAAATGCACCTCCACCGTGAGCACCTTTACCTCCGTAGGTATCTACGATAATTTTTCTCCCGGTTAAGCCGGTATCACCGTGTGGTCCTCCGATTACGAATTTCCCGGTAGGATTAATGTGGTATTTGATCTGGTCATTAAACAGTGCCTGAATTTCTAATTTCTGAGCAGCTTTAACTTTAGGAATCAGGATTTCGATGATATCTTTTCTGATTTTTGCGAGCATTGCTTCATCACTTCCGAAATCATCGTGCTGTGTAGAAACTACAATTGAATCTATTCTAATAGGCTTATGATCGTCAGAATATTCGATCGTTACCTGAGATTTTGCATCCGGACGGAGGTAAGGAATCGCTTCTCCTTCCCTTCTTAAAGCTGAAAGTTCGCGAAGGATGGTATGGGCCAAATCCAAAGCAAGAGGCATATAATTTTCGGTCTCATTCGTCGCGTAACCGAACATCATTCCCTGGTCACCGGCTCCCTGAGCATTTGCTTTTGTTTCGAAATCTGCGTTTTCATCTGCACGTTCAACACCCTGATTGATATCCGGAGACTGTTCGTGAATCGCAGAGATCACACCACAGGAATCACCATTGAACATATATTCGCCTTTCGTATATCCGATCTCGTTAATTACCTTTCGCGCAATATCCTGAACGTCGAGGTAAGCCTGCGATTTCACCTCACCCGCCAAAACAACTTGTCCGGTAGTGACTAATGTTTCACACGCTACTTTTGAACTTGGGTCATAAGCCAGAAAATTATCGATGAGTGCATCGGAAATTTGATCGGCTACTTTGTCAGGATGACCTTCTGAAACGGACTCAGACGTAAATAAATAGGACATATTTCTTTTGTTTTTTTAAATTAAAATTTAAAGAAAAAAGGAATTGATTACAAAAGAAACTAAAATAGAAATTCTGTTTTAGCATTTTTTAAGGAGGTTGCAATCAGTTCAAATTTTTCCTCTTGAAAGTATCAGTCTGCAAATTTACAGATATTTATTGAATCACAAAATTTATTAACCTAATTAAAATCATTGCGGTTTCACACTCACATAATCTTCCGGATTGCTGTTAAAATTCAACTTGCTGTCGAGGGATTTCTTGATTGAATGCGCCATCTCATCTAAAATTTTCTGCTTATAGGTAGGCTTGTAATAGATTAAACTGATTTCCCTGTAAGGAAAAGGCTTTCTGAATCTTGCGACTTTATCCTTCTGTGCATCAGATAATTGCGGAATGGCAAGTTCGGGAAGAATGGTAATTCCCCCAACTTTGTCAACCATCTGTATTAAAGTATTAATATTCGAGGCTAGGAAGTCCAGGTTTTTAGGCTTCAGAGAATTTTCTTTTAACGGACAGATATTTTCAAACTGGGTGCGCAGGCAGTTTCCTTCTTCAAGAAGCCATACTTTATTACTGTCGATTTCTTCAGGCACCACAAAAGTATCGTCTTTCGTAGAAGCTTCTGAGGAATAGATCATAAGCTCTTCGTTGAACAGAAAATGCTGGTAAAATTCACTCGCTGCATCATACGGTGTGGAAATAATCCCTGCATCCAATTCACCGGATTTCAGGGATTTTATAATACTGTCGGTAGTCATTTCCTTTACGTTGAATTCAATTTTTGGATTCTCGTTCAAAAAATCAAAAATTTCTGAAGGTAAAATATAACTTGAAACCGTCGGAATAATTCCGAGATTCAGTTTCCCGGCCAACACATTGTTCAGCAAACTTGCTTTGTTGCGCAACTCGTTCACCGCATCAATTACCCTTTTTGCCTCATCGATGATTTGTACTCCCACATCAGTAGTACGGATGGGGTGAGTGGTTCTGTCAAAAATCTTTACATCCAGCTCATCCTCAAACTTCTGAATCATGGCACTGAGAGTGGGTTGTGTGATAAAACAGGCCTGCGCGGCTTTACCGAAATGTTTGTATTTATCTACCGCGATAAGATATTCTAATTGCTGAATGTTCATTTAATTGCATTTATCTATTACAAAGATACAGCCTTTTCTTGATTTGGGTCAAAAATTAAACCTTCCTCCAACACTAAATTCCTTAAATTTGTGTCCTCAAACAATTGATCTATGGACTCAAAAAAACTTACCTCCAGTTCAGGAGCACCTTATTTCGAACATCAGGATTCACAAACAGTTGGTGCCCGTGGACCGGTCCTTCTCCAGGATTTTATTCTGCAGGAAAATCTTGCACATTTTGTAAGAGAAAGAATTCCTGAAAGAATTGTACACGCGAAAGGCAGCGGTGCTTATGGAAAATTCACAGTTACACATGATATTTCAAAATATACGAAAGCAAAACTCTTTTCTAAAGTAGGCAGTGAATGCCGGATGTTTGCACGATTCTCTACCGTGGGCGGCGAAAAAGGCAGCGCTGACACAGAAAGAGATCCACGCGGTTTTGCCCTTAAATTTTATACCGAAGACGGCAACTGGGATTTGGTTGGAAATAATACGCCCGTATTTTTCATCAAAGACGCCAAAAAATTCCCGGATTTCATTCATACCCAGAAACGTGTTCCGAAAACCAATTTAAAAAGCGCCACGATGATGTGGGATTTCTGGAGTCATAATCCAGAATCCCTGCATCAGGTCCTCATTTTAATGTCGGATCGCGGAACACCCTATGGATACAGACACATGCACGGGTTTGGCTCTCATACTTTTTCGATGATTAATCATGAGAACGACAGAGTTTGGGTTAAATTTCATTTTAAATCACAACAGGGTATCAAAAATTTCACGAATGAAAGCGCTATACAAATGAAGGGTGAAAATCCGGATTTCGCACAGGAAGATTTGGTGAATGCCATAGAAGACGGTAATTTCCCGAAATGGACACTTTACATTCAGGTCATGACTGAAGATCAGGCTAAAGAATTCCGATGGAATCCGTTTGACGTTACCAAAGTTTGGCCGAAAAGCGAATTCCCGCTTATTGAAGTGGGAGAAATGGAATTGAATGAAATCCCAAACAATTTCTTTGCACATGTGGAACAGGCTACGTTTTCACCAAGTAACCTCATTAACGGAATTAGCTTCTCGCCCGATAAAATGCTGCAGGGCAGATTGTTTTCTTACCCCGACGCGCAGCGATATCGCGTAGGAGTTAACGCCAACCAACTGGAAGTAAACCGCTGTCCTTTTGCAGTGAATAATTACCAAAGAGACGGTGCCATGGCAGATTCCAGCAGGTATCAGGATGCACCCAATTATTATCCGAACAGTTTTGACGATATCAAACCGAATCCGCAGTACAGAAATTTCGAGTATGATTTAGACAGCAGCAGTGTTGCTCATTTCAACCGTAACGAGAATGATGATGATCATTATACACAGCCCGGGCTGCTTTATACCAAAGCAATGAATCAGCAGGACAGGGAGAATTTAATCCACAACATTATCAGTTCGATGAAGGGGATTTCCGGTCCGAAAAGAGAAGAGATTATAAACCGGCAGCTTTGCCATTTTTTCCGCGCAAATATTGAGCTGGGGATGAAAATTGCGATGGGTCTACAGATCAACATTGATGGAAATATGATCAATCACTCCAAAAGTGAGTATTAAACTGCCTGAAGTTTGCCCAAAATGCATATATCATTGCATTATTCTTGAAAATTCCGAAAAAAAAAGCTAATTTGCAGGAAAGAAAAAAACTTTTAACATAAAGATGATTTACGAAAATATAATCCTAGGAAACGAAGGAAAAATTGCCACTGTTACAATAAATCGGCCCGAAAGTCTCAATGCCCTCAATTATAAAACAATACGGGAACTGAGTGATGCTTTTGGAAAACTAAATGATGACCGCGAAATAAGGGTAATTATTTTGACCGGAAGTGGTGAAAAGTCATTCGTTGCAGGTGCAGACATCAAAGAGTTTTCTGACTTCGGAACCGAAGCGGCTGAAGATTTGGCCAGAAACGGGCAGAACTTATTGTTCAATAAAATCGAAAATCTAAATAAACCAGTAATTGCAGCCGTAAACGGATTTGCCCTTGGCGGCGGTCTGGAACTCGCTATGGCCTGTCATATCCGTTACGCTTCAGACAATGCAAAATTAGGATTACCAGAAGTAACTTTAGGACTGATCCCAGGTTACGGCGGGACACAACGTTTGCCTCAATTGGTAGGCAAAGGAATTGCCAATGAACTTATTTTCTCCGCTAAAATGATCACGGCAGAAAGGGCTAAAGAAATCGGATTGGTAAACGAAGTTTTTAGTTCTTCGGAACTTTTAGAGAAAACCAAAGAATTGGCGACACTCATCTCCAGAAACTCCCCAATGGGAATTTCTAAAGCAATTGCCGCAGTAAATCTTGCAGGAATTTCAAATGGATTTGAAACAGAAATAAAATCCTTCGGCGAATTGTTTGAAATGGACGATAAAAAAGAAGGCGTCGCAGCATTTTTAGAAAAAAGGAAACCTGCATTTTAAGTATTAAAAAAATATTTCGTTATTGGAATCTACTAAATTTGATAAGGCCTATCTTAAAATGGCAATGGAATGGGCAAAACTCTCCTATTGCAAAAGAAAACAGGTGGGTGCGCTTATCGTAAAGGACCGCATGATTATTTCCGACGGTTACAACGGCACTCCTTCCGGATTCGAAAACTGCTGTGAAGACGGAGCCGGGAAAACCCATTGGTACGTTCTGCACGCAGAAGCCAATGCAATTCTGAAATTAGCAGGTTCTACACAGTCGGCAAAAGATGCCACACTCTATTTAACTTTATCGCCATGCAAGGAATGCAGCAAACTTGCTGTACAGGCAGGCATAAAGAAAATAGTATATATGGATGATTATTCAGATAATGCCGGGGTGGGGTTTCTTCGGGATCATGGAATAGAAATTCTGCAAATTCCGAAAGAAGAACTTTTATAAAACACAAATATATGACCTGGGATGAAAAAATTAAAGATTTCGAAAACTTTTTAAGATTCGAAAGGAACTTCTCCGACAATACGCTTGATGCCTATTTACGGGACGTTCGGAAGTTAAGGGATTACGCTGAGTTCGACATGGACAATACCGGCCCCCTCACAATTACCTACGAGAACATTGAGGAATTCCTGTTTCAATTTTCAAAGAAAAAATTCAGCGAACGCACCCAAGCGCGGTGGATTTCTTCAATCAAAGCTTTCTTCAAATATTTAGTGGAAGACGAAGCCCGCGAAGACAATCCTGCAACACTGCTGGAAGGACCCAAACTGGGACTTTATCTACCTGACACACTAAGTTTTGACGACGTTAACAGAATCATCAAAGTCATCAATATTTCAACAGATTTAGGACGCAGAAACCACTGTATGATTGAAGTGCTGTACGGTTGCGGTCTTCGTGTTTCCGAACTTATCGATCTCAAGATCTCGAACATCAATTTCAAAGAATCTTATCTGAAAGTGGAAGGAAAAGGTGATAAATCCCGTTTTGTACCGTTGGCTGCTTATACCTCAAAACTCATTAAAGAGTACATAAGAGACATCAGGTCAAAATATAAAATCAATAAAAAATGTGAGGACATTTTGTTTCTAAACAGCCGCGGATCTTCTATGTCCAGGGTAATTGTCTTTATTATTATTAAAGAACTAACCGAAAAAGCCGGGATTAACAAGAAAATTTCCCCACATACTTTTCGTCATTCTTTTGCGACTCATCTTTTACAGAATGGAGCCGATCTACGATATATTCAGGAAATGCTTGGCCATTCCAGTATTACCACGACCGAAATTTATACCCATTTGAAGAATGAAGAACTGCGGGATGTAATTCTTAATTATCATCCACGAAATATCGATTGATGGAAAATCTCAGATTCTGCCCTAAGTGCGGTAATGAAAGCTTAAAGTGGGACGGGGAGAAAAAATGGAACTGCACTAAATGCGATTACGTACTTTTTCACAATGTAGCTGGCGCTGTAGCAGTAGTGATCCGCTGCGGAAATGAAATCCTTCTGACCCGACGAAATCAGGAGCCCAAGAAAGCAAAGCTCGATTTAGCCGGTGGTTTTGTGGATCCCAAAGAAAGTGCAGAACACACCTGCGTCCGGGAACTTTACGAAGAAATGAAAATTCAGGTTGATATTTCTAAACTCAAATATCTGGCGAGCTTACCGAATGTATATGAGTATAAAAACATCGTTTACAACACTTTAGATCTCTTTTACGAATATAGAATTGATGAAAAATTTGATGCTGATCTGGAGATTTCTGAAATATCCGAAACAGTTTGGCTAAAGATAAACGAAATCGATTCGGAAGACATCGCATTTGATTCTCAAAGGATTTTTCTGGAGAAATATAAAAATCAACAATCCTAAAGCAGAGTTTTGTTGTAATTTTGGAACTCGAAACAGTACTCATGCAGCAATCCACAACATTAAACTTCGACTCTCAGATCGTATTCGAAGACAACCATCTTCTCATCATCAACAAAAAAGCAGGTCAGCTCGTTCAGGGCGACAAAACCGGCGATGCATCACTGCTTGATATTATTAAAAATTTCATTAAAAAAAGAGATCAAAAACCGGGAAATGTATTTTTAGGACTGGTTCACCGTATTGACAGACCTACATCTGGCCTCGTGATTTATGCGAAAACTTCCAAAGCCTTGACGCGTTTGACTCAAATGGTAAAAAACCGTGAAATCCGAAAAATATACTGGGCGGTTGTGGCTAAAGAAATGATTCCACAAAACCAAAGGCTGGTTCATTATCTTCACAAAAACGAGAAAACAAACAAATCTACCGTTTTCATAAAACCTACCGAAAATGCCAAGGAAGCTATTTTAAACTACCAAATTCTGAAATCTTTGGATAATTTTCAGCTGCTTGAAATCGATCTTGAAACTGGCCGGCATCACCAAATCCGCGCGCAGTTATCAAAAATTGGCGTTCCGATTAAAGGAGATTTAAAATATGGTGCCGCAAGAAGCAATGCTGATGGCGGAATTCATCTTCACGCACGGAGGTTAGAATTTATTCATCCTGTAACCAAAGAAAATCTGGTGGTTGTAGCGCCTCTTCCGCAAAATGACACAGTTTGGGCTGCATGTGAAACATCTAATTAAGGTCTGAATCCTGTTCAGGCTTTTTTTGGCTGAAATAATTCCCTATTTTTGTTTGATTATAAAAATATGCGGTACAAAATTCTCTTTATTTCATCGTGGTTTCCGAACAGATTAGAGCCTACTAACGGGAATTTTGTTCAGCGTCACGCGGAAGCTGTCTCGCAGTTACATAATGTAGAGGTGCTTCATGCTATCGGTGATCCGACCCAGAAAGAGGACTTTATTTTCGATGATAAAATCATAAACGGAATCCGCACTCTGATCGTTTATTACCAACAAACCGCTAATCCCGCTGTTAATTTTATCCGTAGAATGAAGGCCTATAGAAAAGGATTTGCTAAAATTCACAAACCTGACCTGGTTCATGCAAATGTTTTGCAATACAATTTGCTATTTGCACTTTACTTAAAGATAAGGCACAAAATTCCATTTGTAGTGACCGAGCATTGGTCTGGTTTTCTGAGGATTAACCATCACAGACTTTCTAAATTTCAGCTATTTGCAGCTAAGAAAACGGCAGAAAAAGCTTCTTATCTTCTTCCGGTGAGCCAATATCTTTTGAAGGACTTAAAGACTTTGGGATTCAAAAACAAAATGGAAGTCATCCAAAATGTAGTCGATACCAATTTATTTTATTTAAAATCATCAGCTCCGGAAAAATTTACTTTCCTACATATTTCGAACCTGATTCCGCTGAAAAACCCTGAAAAGATTATCGGTGTAGCGGTTCGTTTACACAAAGAAATCTCTGGTTTTGAACTTCATATCGGTGGTGATGGCGATGTGGAAAATCTGGATCAAATGGTAAAAAAATTTGGTGCTGAAAGTTTTATCAAAACCTTTCCCATGCTCACTTTAAATGAGGTTTCCGAAAAGATGCGCGCAAGCAACTGTTTTATCCTCTTCAGTGATTACGAAAATTTTCCCTGTGTTTTACTGGAATCTCTTTCAACAGGAACGCCTGCAATTGCAACGAAAGTTGGCGGAATACCGGAAATCATCAACAGTAAAAATGGGATTTTAATCAGCAATTCAGAAGATGAACTTTACGAGGCAATGAGAAAAGTCTTAACCCGAAAATCGGAATTCGAGGACCCAAAAAAATTACACCAATTTGTAGAAGATCATTTTTCCATGGGGAAAATCGCCGAGAAATTTGATAAGATTTATCGTCAGGTACTGAACTAAAATCTGAAAAACCTGTTTTCTGATTATAATTTTATGTAAATTAACTTTTCAAACAAAAATTCACTATTTACCAGAATGAAAAAAGGATTTTCCATTCAGATTTCAGAGCAATATATCGATATAAAATCTTTTATTTCAGGCGAATATGATGATTTTCACCTTCAGACGGAACATTTTGATTTTTTATTGGAAGGCGTTTTACTGAACAAAAAAAAACTCCTTCACGAATATGCTCTAAAAGATTTTGACACGTTAATCCGCGAACTTTTTGCTCAGAAAAAGCAGGATTTAATCAAGGAATTCGAAGGAGAAATCCGCGGATTCATTTACGATAAACTCCGCGCAAAAATTTTTGTATTTACTAATGTGACTTCAACTCAAAGGGTTTTCCATGGAAAATTAGAGAATGAATTTTTCATCGATACGAGTCTGGTACGACTCAACCAAAGTCTTAAAAATTCCGGCAAAAATTCAAATCCGGACTTTGAATCTTTTTATCAATTACTCTGTTTCAGCAATTTACCTGAAAAGAAAACTCCGATTGAAGGAATTTCTAAACTTTTGGATGGTCATTATCTCGAAATTAACTGCATTGATTTACAAGTTGAAGAAAAACAGTACTTTAATCTTTCGGAAACGCCATTGTTTATGGGAACTAAAGCGCAGGCCATCGAAAAGATTCATGAAGTCTTTACCGATGCGGTATTAATGGAATATCAGAAAGACACGGAGTTAGGTAAAAACCATCTTTCGCTGTTGAGTGGCGGTTTAGACAGCAGAGTGGCAATGATGTACGCCATTAAAAACAATGAAATCCCGGAAAATGCTCTCTGTTTTTCACAATCCGGATATTTCGATCACACTATTTCCCGGAAGATAGCGGAAGATTATGGGATTCATTATGAGTTCATTCCTCTTGATGGCGGAAAATTCCTAAATAAAATTGACGCTCTCACCGAAATTTCTGAAGGAATGGTTTTTTATACCGGCGCTATTCATGCGCGGCATGCGGTCGAAAAAATGCAGTACGAAAATTTTGGATTATTCCACAGCGGGCAGATTGGTGACGGTGTCCTTGGAGGATTTAACACAGGACCGCAACGCAAAAAACCAAGCAGTTTTAAGATTGTTGTCAATCCCAAATACCTCCCAAAAGTTCAGAAAAATTTAGATGAAATTTTAACCGGTTACGAAACTGAGGAGCTATTTCTTCTTAGGAATGTTGCCTTCAACCGAACGGTTTTGGGAGCGCATGTATTTCAGGAAAAACGCTACCAAACTTCTCCGTTTATGTCTAAAGATTTTCTGAAACTCGCCATTTCTCTTCCAGAAGATTGGAAATTCAATCACCGGTTTTATATCGAATGGATTAACAAGCATTGTAAAGAAGCTACAAAATACCGCTGGGAACGCACGTTACTTAAGCCCGATGCCACGTGGAAAACTGGTTTTGGAGACCAGTTTATCAAAAGAGGTTTTAAGATACTGACAGAAAAAATCCTTAAAATTCCCCAACATGCCAGCATGTATCCCTATCAGTTTTATTACGATAATGACCTGGAAATTCAAAAATATTATCAAAAATATTTCGAAGAAAACTTATACCGAGTTCAGAAGTATCCAGACCTTTTAAACGATGTGAAAGAACTTTTCAGCTCTGTAACATTTCACGACAAATCTCAGGCGGTGAACATTTTAGCCATCTTTAAACTTTATTTTTAATCGTGAAAGGCCTAAAGGAATTTTTACAGGATTTCTTCAGAAACAAGGGGCAGCATATTTTCCTGTCACTCCTAATTGCGAAGATTTGCGCTTTCCTGGGTTCACTTTTCATCATACGGATTTTACCCGAAAGCGAATTCGGAACCATCAGTATTGTGGCATCGGTATTTGCTGTTTTCGCGCCATTCAGCGGATTCGGCAGCCAGCAGAGTTTACTCAGGTTTGGTTCCCTACGTGATAACGTAATAGAAAAGAAGCATCTTGCAAAATACCTTTTTCTTAAGGGTTTTGGATTTCAGGTACTGCTCAGCATCATCTTTTTAGTGATCAGTATCTTTTACATCGACCGCTATGAGAATGTTTTTTACATCTTTATATTCTTTGCAATTCGGCTTATCGGACATTATTTTTTCAACCACATTCAGTCTGAACTCAGAATTTTCGGTAAGAATTCCGAGTTTGCAAAGGTCAACAATGGTGTAAATATTGCAGGAGTTGTTTCTTTACTTATTCTCACCTATTTTTTCGGTCTGCAAGGCTATTTAATCGCATTAGCGATCACTCCGTTTATCGCATTGTTTTGGTTTAAAAATGAACAGCTCTCTTCTTTAACCGAGAATTTTAGTTTCAATAAAAAAGAATTGTGGGATTATGGGTTGCACGCTTCCGGCACAGCTTTGTTGTCTGATGCATTATTTTCCGCTGACGTCCTGATGCTGAGTCTTCTAATGAACGAAAATGCGGTGGCTAATTACAAAGTCGCAGTCCTAATTCCGGCTAATATTACTTTCCTTGCGCTTACATTTATGCAAAGCGATTTTCCGGTTTTGGCAAAAAATTATCAGAATAAAAACTTCTTAAGAAACTATATTTCTAACTATTATAAAATCTTCGTACCCATTACGGTACTGATAGTGGGATTTGGAATACTGTTAAAATCCGAGATTCTTAAATTTTTCTTCAGTGCGAAATATGCGGACAATTCTTGGGTTTTTGTCATTTTACTTGCTGGGTTCTGCCTCAATATGCTTCTCCGTAACCTTTACGGAAACCTGATTTCCGCAGTGGGTAAAATGAGTGTTAACACAGTTATTTCCGTATTTACATTAATTTTATTGCCCCTAATTTCCTTCTTTTTTGTCGGGAAATATGGAATTACCGGAATGGCTTTGAGTTTAAGTATAACGATGCTCGCAAACGGATTACTGCTGATGATTTACTTTTATAATTACCTTAAAAAACTAAAATAAATTATCTTTGCCTTAATGAAAAATGTATTCTTCCTTTCCTTTCTAATTATTTTCGCATTGCTATCTTGCAGAAATGACGAGGCTGGCGTGCAGAAAATTGATCAGATTATCCGTCTCTATATTGATTCTGCGGGACAGGATATGCTTAACAGTAATATCCAAGGAGGTTATACCAATATCAGAATGAATGATGTATACGGACTTACCGACTCGGCACCGGTGAATTTTGGTACTAAAAAAGATCAGGATACGCTGAGTTATATTGAGTACATCGCAGGAGCAAGAAGAATTGGAATAGATTCCACCGGAAACGCCAAAACGTATGAATCCAGGATTGCGCTTTCATTCACCAAACGTCTTACAGATTCTACCACTGCCACCATTAATGATACAATGACGGTGCAGTACAATTTCACTCCGGAAATATTTCGGGTTTCAAAAGTATGGTACAATAAAGTTTTGCAGTTCACCAAGGTTGCCGACGAGCCTAATATTGTGAAAATTCAAAAATAATTTCGAACAAAATCCTCTTTAAAAATCGTAAATTTGCGGGGAGCTATTTGATTTTAGACCATCTAAAATCCAAAATCTAAATTTGATTTAAATGTTACAGGTTAATTTTTTGCGCGAAAATAAAGAACGCGTCACGGCAGGTTTAAATAAAAGAAATTTCAAACAGATGGAACTGGTTGATGAAGCTATTTCTACTGATGATGAAAGAAAAAAACTTCAGTTCGACCTCGATCAGAATCTGGCCGAAATGAATAAAATTTCGAAAGAAATCGGAATTTTAATGAAAGATGGAAAAAGAGATGAAGCCGAAGCTGCCAAATCAAAAACGGCGGAATACAAAGAAAATTCCCAAAACATTCAGCAACAGTTGAGAGATACAGAAGCAAAACTTGCAGAAATTCTGTACCTGATTCCCAATATACCCTATGAAAAAGTTGTGGCTGGAACATCAGCCGACGATAACGAAATTATTTACCAGTCTCACGATGTTGAAGGCTTGGGAGAAGGTGCGATCCCACACTGGGAACTCGCAAAAAAATACAGTTTAATTGATTTTGAACTCGGAGTAAAAATTGCTGGCGCAGGTTTTCCGGTGTATTTCGGAAAAGGTGCGAGACTTCAGAGAGCTTTGGTGCAGTATTTTCTTGATAAAAATACCGATGCCGGTTATCTTGAAGTAAATCCGCCACATGTTGTGAATGAAGCTTCTGGATACGGAACGGGACAACTTCCTGATAAAGAAGGACAGATGTATTTCGTGAACGAAGATAATTTATATCTCATCCCGACCGCAGAAGTTCCGGTAACCAATTTATACCGCGATGTTTTGCTTGACGAAAAGGATTTACCTATAAAAAATACAGCATTTTCGCAGTGTTACAGACGTGAAGCTGGAAGTTACGGTGCTCACGTACGTGGTTTGAACCGCCTTCATCAGTTCGAGAAAGTAGAAATCGTACGTCTGGAAAAGCCCGAAAATTCTTATGCTGCGCTGGAAGAAATGGTGGAGCATGTAAAATCTATTTTGGTGGATCTGGAACTTCCTTTCAGAATTCTCAGACTTTGCGGCGGCGACATGGGGTTCACTTCGGCGATGACCTATGATTTCGAGGTTTGGAGTGCGGCGCAGGAAAAATGGCTTGAGGTGTCTTCTGTTTCCAACTTTGAAACTTTCCAGGCAAACCGGTTGAAATGCAGATTTAAAAGCGAAGGAAAAACACAGTTAGTCCACACCTTGAACGGCTCTGCAATGGCTTTGCCAAGAATCATGGCAGCACTTCTGGAAAATAACCAAACAGAAAACGGAATTAAAATTCCGGAAAAAATTGCAGCATACACAAAATTTGATCTTATCGATTAAGAAGTGACTTATATTTACAAAAAAACCACCGGCATATCGGTGGTTTTTTTTATTCTGTAGTAATAATTATTTTTTGGTCTTTGTTGGTAAGGGCTTTTCCGCCGTCAAGCAAGTCTTTGCTCCTGACGCTGATCTGTATGGTTTTATTATCTATTTGTTTCACAAAATCATGTTTGCCCACGATCGTCTTAATCGGTTTCTGAAATTTCATTGTACTCGTAAGATTCATATTAAACATCTTCATCATTCCGGCTATTCCCTGAGCCATTTGTCGTCCATAAGCCTCCAGTGAATCGCTCTTGGATTGAGGTTTATCAGTTTCTTCGTCTGGTGTATTTTTGGCGATTTCATTGAGGAATTCAGTTGAATTGAACTTATCGGTGTCAATGGTCAGAACTTTGCCATTCCAGCTTGCTACGTTCTGAAGAGGCAGGTTTTTCAGCTGTTTACTCTGTGACAAAAGGCTGGCGATTTCTCCGGGTAAAAGTTTATCATATTTTAAAGAAAGTCCGTAAACTTCACCTTTTTCTTTATTAACTTTCAGAAAAAGTTTCTGCAGCACTTTAGCTGAATCTTTGTTAAGCGTAATTTTCCCGTCTTTCTGGATATCGTACAAACTCTTCCATTCTGTGGAAAGAGCGCTGAGTTCTTTTGAATTTTTAATCAGACCTTGATTCTCGCCCATCATATTCATCATTCCGAGCATGCTTTGATCCATCAGAATGTTGGACTCCATACTGGTTGCTGCATCCTTATAATAAGTAGTTTCTGTATTTACAGAGCACGACTGCAACACAACAACTGCAAGCGCTGACACCCAACTTCTTACGTGATTAATCATTTCTTTCTTTTTTACGTACTGCATTTAGATTCAAATTCTGTACCTAAGTTAAAATTCAGAGAAGTGGGAAAGAAGGTATGATCGTGACTGAATTTAGAACTTACTCGATTTTATCTGAAGTAAGTTGAAAATAAGAAATCTCCAGAGCTAAACCTGCAACGAGATCTGAATCTTGCTGTCTTCTCCATTCTTTGCGCCTTGAATAAAGATTTACCTTATTATCTGTGAAGCCTGAAATTGTAGGATTATAAGGTAATTTTGCAGCCGATATTTTACCTTTCATTTCGTTCTCTTTAGATAAAACCCATTCAAAGCCGACAAAATATCCGTTCTCTGGAACTTTAATTTTAAGTTTTGATAAATCAGCAGTAACAAATGACTTGTGAGCTGGAATGTTTACAAGAAACTTTGCACCCTCAAGTATTTCTCCCGGCAAACCTCTGTTGTTTTTATAAATGCAAAGGTAAATTTGTGATGAATTCTCAGTGAAATTGATACTCTTGAATTTGATATAATGAAAATACTGCTGGTTTTTCTCAGCGACATTACTTCCTACAAAAGTTGCATATGCCTGCTTGTCGAAGCTTCCCATCACTCCTATTCCAACATCTGAAGCTGGCACTTTTTCATATTTAATTGAAATATCTTCATCGAAAAACTTTTCATTTTTTTTCTGAGAAAATATGATGGAACTTACTATAAGCAGGAAGAAAGTAAATTTTGAATCCATTCGTTTTGTTTAGATTCAAATATACATATTTAATGACAGGTTTCGTGATTGCCCTGCTGATGTTCCGGAGAATCGTTATGAATGATGTGTAATGCCTCCTCTTTTGGAGAAATATATGGAATCCCGAGTTCCAGACCGCGAAGGATGAAAAGTCCGCCTAAAACGAGCATCATCACTGGAACGAATTTCAGGATTCTGATTCTGAATGCTGTAGTCATCAAGTTCCCGAGCAAAACAACAAAAAACATGAATGGTAAAGTTCCAAGACCAAACAATGCCATAAAAGTGGCCCCCTGCCATATTCCGCCAGCTGCCAAACTTGCTGTAAGCGCCATGTAAACCATGCCGCACGGTAAAAAACCGTTAAGAATTCCGGTGCTGAAACGCGATCTGTAATCAGCCTTCTGCATAAATTTTCCAAGATTCATTTTCACCTTGAAAAGAAACTTTGATAAAAACGGAATTTTAGAAGCAAAATCTTTACCGCCAAAAGAAAACACTGCCATGATCACGAGGAGAATCCCGGCAAGAATCGTTAAATATTTCTGAAATCCGGCCATCTCAAAACCTTTACCTAAAATACCCAGCAACGCTCCTAATAATGAATAGGTGACAATTCGCCCAAACTGGTAAGTTAGGTTCTGAAGATAATAATTGGTTGCCTGCTTCTTGGTTAAACCCAATGACAGCGCTATAGGACCGCACATACCGATACAGTGGAAACCCGAAGCGAATCCCAAAGCCAGAGCAGAAAAAATAAGTGCTATTTCCATTGGATGTCGTAATCGACCTGATAAGGTTTTTTATTGTTTTCCCATTTCACTTTTAAAGTATATGAGCCTGGGAAAATCACTTTTGCAGGAATCTGAAACTGGTTTTTACCATCAAGCGTGATGTCTTTTTTTACATCAAGATTGGAATCATCGGTTCTGAAAAGTTCAAAATGAACATTTGAATTTTCAGGCTTCACATTTTGTGGAATGGTTAAGGTTATTCCCGCAGCATTCTGTATATAAACTGGTTTTTCGCTAAGCAAATCCGCGTTATTTTTAGCATCGATGATTTCCTGATACGCAAGTTCATCTTCATAATAACTGTCGGAAATAAGTTCGGAGTTTTGCATCCCGTTCGAATACACGAAAATCATAAATAAAATAAAGGACATAAATAAGCCAAGCGCTACAATAACACCGTGTCCCCAGCTAAAATTTTTGAACATAATTAAAATTGGAATTTAAATGGACCTTCAAAATACGTTTCGAAGGTGTCGAGAAGTTCACCTTTCTGATCGTAAACGCCGATTATTACATTTTGTTTCGACAGTTTTACTTCTTTTTCAGGGAAACTAACATTTACCGTTCCTTTGGTCATCTGATCTTTTTTGAGAAGAATCTTATTGGTATCACTTATCGTAATTTCACCGTGAAGCGGCTCGATGATTTTGATTGTAACCAGCTGATCTCTGTTGGATTTATTAAGGAACGTATAATTATAGGTATTGTTTATTTTTCCGTCTCTCACGAAGAATGATGAGCCAGCAGGTTTAATAAACTTAGCCTCCATTGAACCCCGGTTGTTCAGAAGAAAACCTAAAAATCCAATCATGAGAAGCAGCACGACAGAGTATGCCTGCATTCTTCCTGTAAACTTAAACTTAGTCTCTTTCTCGATCTCATCTTCGGTCGCATAGCGAATAAGACCTTTCGGGAGTCCAACCTTTACCATCACTTCATCACAGGCATCAATACAGGCGGTACAGTTAACACATTCCAACTGCTGACCATCTCTGATGTCAATTCCTGTAGGACATACAACAACACATTGATTACAGTCGATACAGTCTCCTTTTCCACCTGCCCTTCTGTCTTCGCCTTTTCGCCATTTTGCGCGGTTTTCACCTCTTTTAAAATCGTAATATACATTGATGGTCTGCTTATCGATGAGTACGCCCTGCAATCTGCCATAAGGACAAACGAGGGTACAAACCTGCTCTCTGAACCATGCAAAGGTGAAATAAAATGCAGCAGTGAAAATAATCATCACCAGAAAACTCGTAAAGTTGGTGAAGGGCCCTTCTTTAATCATTTTAAAGACACCCTGATACCCCACAATATACATAAACATCCAATGGGTGATGATGAGTGAAATGACAATAAAAACAGACCATTTTAAAGAGCGCTTCCATATCTTCTCTGAATTCCATTCCTGACGGTCGAGTTTCATCTGTTTGTTACGGTCTCCCTCGATCAGGTAATCAATTTTACGGAAAATCATTTCGAGGAAGATAGTTTGAGGACAGATCCATCCACAGAATATCCTTCCGAAAACAACAGTAAATAAAATAATAAATACGATTGAGGTGATAGCTCCCAGTGCGAGAATGAAAAAATCCTGGAGGTAAAATGGCTGGCCACCAATGAAAAACTGCCGGTCGACTACATTTATGAGAAGGAAAGGATTACCGTTAACTTTTATGAACGGAAGTGCAAAGAAAATTGCCAGAAGAAACCAGGCTACAAGAGTACGGTAATTGGTATATCTTCCGCTGGGTTTTCGGGGGAATACCCACCGTCGTTTCCCTGCCTGATCCATGGTTCCCACAGAATCTCTGAAAGTTTCTGCTTCTACAACTTGCCCCTGTCCGCCTCTGAAGTTCTGATCTTCCGACATTTTTCTTACTATTTTTTAAAACGAAAAACATAATCCGTTATCTGCTTTTACAAAGATAACGAATTATGTTTTTTCAAGTTATACAGATTATGTTAAACTTTATTTCTCCCAGTTTGCTGGTGTACCCTGTGGTGCTGCACCTCCTTTATCCTGTGTTACAGGTGGCTGCTCCTGGTTAATGTGATAAATATATGCCGCTACATTCTGAATATCGAATCCTGTAAGGACACCGTTTTTCCCGAATGCCTGCATTGTTGGATTATTCGGACTTCCGTTTTCAACCATATGGAATACATTCTTGAACAAAGTTTTCTCCGGCTGGTTAATCCATGTGTTATCTGTTAAGTTCGGACCGATTCCACCTTTACCTCCGTCACTGTGACACGATACACAGTTCGTTTTGAAAACCTCTTCACCCGCCGCAATATTATCCGGTGAGTAAACGGCGTTTTCAATTGTTGGAGGCGGAGTATTCTTCATATACTCAGCAATGCTTGCAGTCTGCGCCTTGTATTCTTCGTCATATTCAACACCCTGATGCGCAAAATCTGTCAAGAAATACGAAACCATATACACCGCACAATAAGCAACACCGAACCAGAATAGCCCCAACCACCATTTTGGCAACTGGTTATCCAACTCCATAATCCCATCAAAACCATGGTCGATAAGTATATCTTTCTCTTCTGTGGCTGACTGTTTTTTAAATGCACTGTTATAAAGCGCTTTAAAATAAGGCACTTTTTTAGATTCTATATACAATTTCTTATCTTCTTCTGAAAGCGCTTTAAACTTTGCGTTTTCAACCAGATCACCAATTGAGTGCTGAATCAGTGCTATTATTGCAGCAATGATTACTGTTCCCCAAAAATATGGTGATGACAGGAAAGAAGAATTCTGAACAAACATATAGAGTACAATATATAATAGGCACACTATAATGAGAATGGTTATATAAACCGGTGTTCTTTGTTTCATTGTGGGTTAGTTTATAAAATTATAAGTTTTTATCTTCAATATCATCATCTAAAGGTGCGTTGGCCTCTTCATCATAATGTTTCTTCGGACGTGAAAAAACATAGTACACAATCCCCAGAAAAAAGAAAAGAAACAGCAACATTGCCAATGTCTGGTAAAAACCGACATTTTCGCCGTTGGAAAGAATATCTTTTACATTTTGTGGTATCATTTAGGCACTTTTTTAATGATTAATTTGAACTTGCTGTTTTAATTTCTGTAGTTTTAATATCTGTACCTAATCTTTGCAGGTAAGCAATCAAAGCAACAATCTCTTTCTTTTCAAGTGGGGTAAAGTTCGCGCCTTCAGCGGCTTTTCTCTGCTCATAAGCCAGTTTCACATCAGCTGCTTCAGAATAAATCTGCTTAACAATAAATGCTGCCTGGTTATCTGCCCACTGATCTGCTGAATCTATCTGCGCAGTTGAATAAGGAACATCAAATGCATTTTTCATCAGTTTCACTTTATCCACCATTTTACTTCTGTCCAGATCGTTGGCTATTAACCATGGATATCGTGGCATAATTGATCCTGCTGAAGTAACCCTTGGATTAAGCATGTGTTTGTAATGCCATGAACTTGGGTTCTTACCACCCTGACGGTGCAAATCCGGACCGGTTCTCTTGGAACCCCAAAGGAATGGTCTGTCGTAAACAAATTCACCTGCTTTGGAGTACTGTCCGTTTTTCCCGTTAAATCTTACCACCTCATCTCGGAAAGGTCTGATCATTTGGGAGTGACATGAATTACATCCTTCTCTGATATAAAGGTCTCGACCTTCAAGTTCTAATGGTGAGTATGGTTTTACTGCAGCAATGGTAGGAACATTATCCTTAATTGCCAGCGTAGGAACAATCTCTATGAAACCCCCAATTGCCACCGCTACAAAGGAAAGCACTGTTAAAAGTATAGGAGTTCTTTCTAACCATAAGTGAAGTCCTTCTCCCTCTTTTCTTTTCTTGGTAACATTTGCCAAAGCTGGTGCTTCTGCAGGAACTTCTTTCTGGAAAGATCCCTGTCTTACTGTAGCAATAAGATTTATAACCATTAAAACCGCTCCGGAAATATATAGTAATCCACCCACAAATCTCATTTGGTAATATGGAATAATTGCTGTAACAGTATCAAGCCAGTTTTTATAAACTAAAGTTCCGTCTGGATTAAATTGTTTCCACATCAAACCTTGTGTAAATCCTGCGATATATAAAGGAACCGCATAGAAAATAATTCCTAAAGTACCTAACCAGAAATGCCAGTTAGCTAATTTAACAGACCAAAGTTTTGTTCGCCATAGGATCGGTAATAAGAAGTATACCATACCGAATGTCATAAATCCGTTCCACCCAAGGGCTCCAACATGAACGTGACCGATAACCCAGTCTGTATAGTGACCGATTTTGTTAAGTGTTTTTGTAGCTAAAAGAGGTCCTTCAAAAGTTGCCATACCATAACAGGTAACTGCAACAACAAAGAATTTAAGAACCGGATCTTCACGAACTTTGTCCCAAGCGCCTCTTAAAGTAAGAAGTCCGTTCAGCATTCCTCCCCAAGATGGTGCAATAAGCATAATAGAGAATCCTGTTGCCAAAGCCTGCGCCCAGCCCGGTACTGCAGTATACTGTAAGTGGTGAGGACCAGCCCAGATATAAACAAATATTAGTGACCAGAAGTGAATAATCGATAATTTATAAGAGAATACAGGTCTGTTGGCTGCTTTAGGTAAGAAATAATACATCAAACCGAGAACTGGCGTTGTCAATACAAAAGCTACCGCGTTATGGCCGTACCACCACTGTACTAATGCATCTTTTACCCCTGCATAAGCAGAGTATGATTTCCAGCCTACGAAAGACAAAGGAACCTCTAAGTTATTGAAAATATGAAGCATTGCGATCGCTACCCAAGTTCCAAGATAGAACCAGATTGCAACATAAAGGTGACGCACTCTTCTTTTTGCGATGGTTCCGAACATATTGATACCGAAAATCACCCAGATAATGGTAATTAAAATATCAATAGGCCATTCGTGCTCTGCATATTCTTTGGAAGTATTGATTCCCATGAGGAAAGTGATCACAACAGCTACAATCATCAGCTGCCATCCCCAGAAGTGAATCCATGAAAGGGTATCGCTGTACATTCTGGTTTTAAGCAAACGCTGCATTGAGTAGTACGCACCTGCAAAAAAACCGTTGCAGACGAATGCGAAGATTACCGCGCTGGTATGCAGCATCCTGATCCGGCCAAAACCAAATGCACCCTGAGAATTAATAAGTCCCTGCAGGTTACCGCTTTGTAAACTTACGATCGTTGGATCATCGGTTCCGAGAAAAAATTCAGGCAGTTCCGGATAGAAAAGCATCCATGCGGCAGTAAGTCCCAATAAAAAACCTACAAGCCCGAAGACCACGGTTGCATAAAGAAACGCCCGCACAATACTGTTGTCATAACTAAACTTTTGTGTTTCCATATTAACTAATCACTTTTTGCTTCTGTTTTATTTTTTAATTCTGGTTTTTCTTGATCGGATTCAGGTTCCTCTTTTATGATTTCTGAATCAAGCAGGATTCTTACCGCAGGGGATTCATCGTCCTCGAACTGGCCTTTTTTTACGTTGATGATAAAAACAATCAAAAAGACTACGGCCAGCGACACGCTGCAAAGAATCATTAAATATAATATATCCATGTGCGGTGCAAATTTAGGGATAAACCGGTTCAAATTTACTCAAAAAATATGATATTCCTCAAGAAACGTTAAAGTTTGTTAATTTAAAATCCCTCTAAATAATAATGAGACCTTGCGTAAACTTTTGATTCTGAATCACGTAAGCCAAATCATATTTTTTTTACAGGTTTTTCTATCTCAATTTAAAATATTTAGTACTCCTCCACCAGGTGGAAATCGAAGTAAATGCTACAACGCTTATCGAGCTTATCGGCATTAAGATCGCCGCAAACAATGGCGACATATGACCTGTAACCGCAAAACTCAACCCGATGATATTATAGAAAAAGCTGATCGCAAAGGTTATTTTTACAATGACCATAGCGTCTTTTGAAAAATGAAGATAATCATTCAGCTTCTCCAGTTTTTCGCCCGACATAATCACATCCGAGGAAGGGGTAAAGGAATTTGTATCATCTGCCACCGCAATTCCTACGTTACTTTGTTTAAGCGCCCCTGCATCATTAAGTCCATCACCCAGCATAGCCACTTTTTCGTTTCTATCCTGCAGGTTTTTTATATAATTCAGCTTGTCTTCCGGATTCTGGTTAAAAGCCATTCCATCAAAATCGGGAATGATTTTTTTAAGCTGTGCCTCCTCCGAAGCATTGTCGCCGCTCAAAACATGAACCCGGTAATTTGTAAGATTTTTAAATAAGGCACTCAGGTTTTTACGGTATTCATTCTTAAAAACAAATTTCCCAATGAAAGTATTGTTCTTGCTTATATACACCGCCGTTTCTAGGTTTTTAGATTCTTCGCCCACTAATTTTGCAGAACCAATCTTATAATTGATCCCACGTACTTCTGCTTCGTAGCCTTTGCCGGGAGTTTCTGCAAACTTTTCTACCGGAAAATATTCGTCTTCAATTTTCAGGAAGTCATATAACGCTTTTGACAGAGGATGGTTTGAATTTTTTACGAGCGATTTAATATTTTTGAGATCAAAATCTTCAATCTCATTACCTTCAAAGTGAATATTCGCCTCTTTATTATGAGTAATGGTACCGGTTTTATCGAAAACCAAAGTATTTATTTTCGATATTTTTTCGATGGTTAAAGTATCTTTTACGTAGAATTTATTCCTGCCCAAAATCCGCATCACATGTCCGAAAGTAAATGGAGCCGAGAGCGCCAGCGCACAGGGACAGGCAATAATAAGAATTGCCGCTACGACCTGAAACATTTTCTCGAAATCGATTCTTCCCCAATATATTCCGGCAATCAAGGTGATTCCTAAAATGATAAAAGTGAAATATTTGGAAATATGGTTGGTCAATGTGTCCAAGCCGGTCTCATGTTTACGGAACGCTTCTTTGTTCCATAATTGAGTTAAATAACTCTGGTTGACCGTTTTAATCACCTCAAGTTCCAGCGCTGAACCCACCTGCTTACCGCCTGCAAAAATTTTGTCGCCAGGTTTTTTCGGAACAGACGCACTTTCACCGGTGATAAAACTATTATCGATATTTCCTTCGCCATTAATTAAAATAGCATCAACCGGAATAATTTCCTGATTACGCACCATAATCCGGTGGCCGATTTTCAGATCCGAAAGTAAAATATTTTCCTGCTTTCCGTTAAAATCAACCTTAGTTACAGCAATCGGATAAAAAGATTTGTAATCCCGGTCGTAAGAAAGCGCGCTGTAAGTTCTCTTCTGAAAGAGTTTGCCTAAAAGCATGAAAAACAGCAGTCCGCAAAGCGTATCGAAATATCCCGGACCGTAATCGGTTAAAACTTCGTAAATACTTCTTCCGTAAAGCATTATAATTCCCAAAACAATAGGAACATCGATATTTACGATCTTATTTTTCAAACCAAACCAAGCGGATTTAAAATAATCCGAAGCGGAATAAAAAACAACTGGTGTAGCCAACAGAAAGGTAATAAATCGGAAAAGATTTTTATACTGCTCCATCCAGAAATCTGTTGTTCCCATTACCTGTGCAGCGTATTCTGGATAAACAAACAGCATTCCGTTACCAAACGCAAAACCTGCGACTGCAAGTTTAATGATCAAGGATTTGTCTAAAGATTCTTCTTTCTTTTCCGCAGTCTCCAGATTCACAACAGGCTTATAACCTAAACTCGTCAGAAATTTTGCCAACTCGCTTAATTTCAGCTCATTATGATTAAATGAAATCTGCACCGTTTTTCTCGTGAAGTTTACCTGCGAATAATTAATGCTTGGATTCAGCGTCTGCAGACTTTCTAGCAGCCATATACACGACGAACAGTGAATTACAGGAATTTTAAAATTAACAAGACTAGTATTTCCTTCCGAAAAATCGGTCACTTTGTCGAAAATTTCCTGGGTATCCAGATAATCGAACTGTGAACTAGCTTCATCGCTCGGGCGGATTCCCGACCGTTTATTAAGTTCATAAAAATCCTGCAGATTATTGAGATTAAGGATTTCATAAACCGATTTGCAACCATTGCAGCAGAAAACCTTTTCATCGAATGAAATTCGCTCTTTTTCGATATTTTGTCCGCAATGGAAACAGTTTTCAGGCACTTTATATAAAAAATTTCATGCAAAATTATGATAAATAAATTTGTGCCGGGGTTATAAATACCCTATTTTTGCTGATAAATGTCATGAAAATATGTCGTTAGAAAAACAAACGTTAATTGAGGAAAGTCTCTTGAAGGTGTTCAGTGATGAGTCCTTCCAGGAAATGCTTTCGCCGGAAGATTATAAAAACTATATTTCCGTAAAACAGAATCTTAAATTTCATAAAGGCGAAACCATCTTCGAGGATGGCGGAACTCCAAACGGAGTTTATTTCCTGAAAAAAGGCACAGCAAAACTTTCAAAACAAGGCGTTTATGGCAAGGAACAAATCCTGCGCTTCATTAAGGAAGGCGATTTAATCGGTTACCGTTCCCTGCTTTGCGGTGAACAGTTTCAGGCAAAAGCCGAAGCAATGACTGATGTGGAAGCAACCTTTTTACCATCAGAAATTTTCCTTCACCTTCTGGAAGTTGGCCCCAAGTTGTCTTTCGTAATGTTACAGAAAATTGCGTTCGAATTGGGCGAATCTTCTAACACCGTTACGTTTTTGGCACAGAAAACCGTCCGTGAAAGGCTTGCCGAAATTTTGCTTTTACTTGAGCAGAAATTAGGTACTGATCCTGAAGGGTTCATTAAAATCTCATTAACGAGAGAAGAAATTGCAAACATCATCGGAACTGCGACTGAAAGTGCAATACGCCTGATTTCTGAATTCAAACAGGACGAACTTATCGAAGTGGAAGGCCGAAACATCAAGATTCTAAATCACGAAAAACTCATTAAACTGGGTCACGTAACGCTATAAATAATTTGTGAATTGCGGGTGGAATGATCGATTCATTCCACTTTCGTTTCACAGAAGCCAAATAAATTCATCAGCCATGTCTGTACATTCTGAAATAAAAAAGATTACCACCGAGACTTTGCGAAAAATGAAATTCGACAAAGAGAAAATCACCATGCTTACCGCATATGATTTCACAACTGCTAAAATGGTGGATGCAGGAGGTGTAGATTCAATCCTTATCGGAGATTCTGCTGCCAATGTGATGGCCGGTTTCGAGACTACTCTTCCGATTACACTGGATCAGATGATTTACCATACGCAGTGTGTCGTTCGTGGTGTGGAAAGAGCTTTGATCGTTGCAGATTTACCCTTCGGAACTTACCAGAGTAACTCAGAAAAAGCACTGGAATCTGCAGTACGGATGATGAAGGAAGGTGGCGCACACGCCGTAAAAATTGAAGGCGGAATTGAAATTGAAGATTCCATAAGAAAAATCGTAAACGCCGGAATTCCTGTGATGGGACATTTGGGATTAACGCCTCAATCAATTTATAAGTTCGGAACTTATAAAGTTCGTGCTAAAGAAGATGCAGAAGCCGAAAAACTGCTGAGCGATGCCAAACTTCTGGAAGAACTGGGCTGTTTCGCTCTGGTTCTGGAAAAAATTCCTGCTAATTTGGCAAAAAAGGTTTCAGAAAGCATTTCCATCCCGACCATCGGAATTGGTGCCGGACCGGATTGCGACGGGCAGGTTTTGGTATACCACGACATGGTGGGAATGAACCAGGGCTTTTCACCAAAATTTTTAAGAAGATATTTAGACTTATACACCGAAATCACGGGTGCCGTTTCCCAATACGTAAAAGATGTAAAAACCGCTGATTTCCCTAACAAAACCGAAAGCTATTAAATGAATACCAATACACAAACCATTCAGGGAATATTATCTATCGCAGCTTTAATCTGCCTCGTCGTAGGTTTCTTCGACCTGTTTTCCCCGGAAATCAACAATTTGCTTTATCACAGATTATTTTATGTTTTAATCGGGGCAAGTTTCTTTTTTCAGGCACCTACTTTAACGAATAAAAATCTGCTATACCCGATGTATGCTGCAGCGGCGCTTTGTATCATCGGTGCATTTTTACCTCAGGATTCTAAATTTATCGCCATAAAAACCATTGGTCTTTTTGCCGGCGTAATTCTTTCCATCTTCAACAGACCTAGACAGGTAAGAAGATAAACTAGTATTTTCCTGATTTCAGGATATTTTCGAAGTAATTTGTGAGTAAAGTTCTTTCGGCGGCGGTAAGATTGGCCTTGGGATGCTGTGCGATATATCCTACGGAAGGCATGGTGTAATCCTTTATGGAATGTACTGAATTCTGCAGCATGCTTTTTTTAAGATCCTGATTATAATTTCCCCATTCAGAGAAATTCAAGTGTTCCCGACCTTCGCTTACATGGTTTTTAATCGACCATGAAATCGGTGCTACATAAGCATAATCGGGATAAACTGTTTCGTTGGAATGACAGTCGTAACAGGCATTTTTCAAAAGATTTTTAACCGCTGGCGTTGTATCGAAAACTGCAACGAAATTTACTTTCTGATCCACCGGCTTATTGGTTCTGTCGACCGGAATAAACTGAATCAAAGCAATCACGATAAGCGACCAGTAAACGATAGTTTTAAAAGTTTTCATTAAGGTTTTTCAGGCTGTTCTGGCAGCGTTGGTGTTTGAGGATTTTCCGGAGCAGCTGTAATTTCAGAAGCCGCAGGTTCAGTAGACTGGAGATTCCATTTTTCTCGGATTTCCCAGAGTGGTCTTATTTCCACAGTTTTTTCAAAAACATATACATCTTCCGCAAATTCACCAGAAGCAAAATCCGCAGAATCCCATATTCCGTTTTCGTTATTATCAACTAAAATTCTTAACTGGTATTTTCCGGGTTTCAGTGAGCCGAAAGTGAGGTTAGTTTCTTTGCCATATCTTGAATATGAAACCGCGCCATTTTCGGAGAGCAACTGCAGCCAAAAACTTTTCTCAGGAGCATTTTCAAGTGTAATCACCAGTGTTCCGTAATTTTCTGTTTTATCAGCTTCAAAATCGAAGCGGTAAGACTTCACAATCGTTTCATAGAAGGAAGAAACCGTTTCTTTAGGTACGGTTAAAGAGTATTTTTTGCCTTCCTTGAACTGCGATTTAATCTGAATTTCAAAAGGATTTTTGTCAGAAATCTGAGCAGTGAATTCCTGCTGAATACTGTCGGAAACCAATGTCCATTTTTCAGGCTGAATTTTGTCAATAAAATAATTGGAACTGATTACAAAATCATGATTAGGAGGTAAAATATTACCTTTTGAATTAGAAATCGCCATTTCGTTCTTTGTATTCAGGCGGTAAAAAACCGAAACGGTATCCTGCTTCAGGCCATCATCATAACTGAATTTCATATTCTCGCTACTCGCAATTCCTAAATTAAGCTTTTTAGCATCAAACCAGATATTTACAGAATCTGATTTTGGGGAGTGAGTCACTTTGTAATCCTGCAGTTTATCATTTAGGGAAAGTACTTTTACGTTTTGCGGATTGCCTTCGAAAGTCATTAAAATTCCGCCCGGAGTCTCTTTCATCTCTACATATTTTTGCGGTTTTCTGGATGGATAAAGGTTGAGTTTGAGGCCGGAAATATTTTTGTCTAAAACAATTCTCTCTTTCAGGAAACTTACTTTTTCTTTTCCTGGATCATATACAGAATTGGAATTGCTGTCCTCAAAAGCCAGAATCCTGTAAGTTCCGGGCGAGAGATAATTCAGTTCGAAATACCCGTCGGGATCGGCTTTAGTAATATAATAAGGTTTCTGGCGGTAATCCATAGAATCTTTGTCCTGATAAAGCCCAACGACTAAACTGGATTCGGCTGAATTTGATTCCTTGTCCTTTATTAAACTTTTCAGTTCACCGCTGATATACAGATCATCGATCTTTTCGCCGGTAGAAAACGCAAAATTATAATACTGTAGCGGGTTCCCTTCATTATTATCTACAATAGCGTTCCCGAAATTGAAATTATACGTGGTATTAGCCTGCAGCGTATCTTCCCATTTAATCAGAAGGTATTTATTGGCCATTCCCGACGGGAGAATCTTAGTCATTTTCTGAAGCGGCGGGGAGATAATCAACTGCTTATTGATCTCTTTCAGCGTAATATACTCATCAAAATCAATGCGCAATTCCTTAATATCCCGCGGGACGTTAACTCTGGAAGTATCGATATTCGTACTGATGACTTTCGGCGGAATAGAATCCTTCACACCGCCAACCGGCGAACCTACCCTTGCACAGGACAGTAAAAGGAGATTTAAGATGAAAAGAAAACCCAGTTTCTTCATTAAATAATTTTGAACAAAATTAAGAAAATTATTCGCTGTAAGAATCATTCCCGTTGAGCGAATCTGTTCCTGCGGCATTTTTTAAAGTATCAGTCTGGTTCATCGTCTTCAGGAGTTTTTCGGTCTCGAAAGGGAAGTTTTCAAACAGGCCGGAAAGCGCCAGCGAAGTATAAACCCTGCTGGAATATTTGTTTCCGATGGCAATAATGGTGACATTCGATTTTAACAGATGTCCGAATACAGAGTTTGTACCGTGCCACCACCCGTTGTGGTAAGTAAGTTTTTCATTTTCATTGAAAACCTTCATCCGGAAGCCAAGTCCGTAATTGTTGATTCCGGGTCTCTCGTTGCTGTACGGTTCGAAAACCATTTTCTGAAGATCATCGCGAAGGAAATTTTTGGCAAACATCGCCTTAGAGAAGTTAAGAAGATCTCTCGGTGTCGTATAGACATTTTTATCACCGTAAATCAAATCAAGTCTGTCGTAAGGATAAACCCGCGGACCGCGCTGGTAAAAAGATTTCGCGGCACTTTCCATATCTTTTTCCTGAAGAATATAGGTGTGTTTCATTTTTAAAGGCCGGAACACGATCTGCTGCATCGCTTCAGGGAAAGGCGTTTTCGTAACCTGCTCCACCAAAAGCGCCAATAACGCATAATTGGTATTGCAGTACATAAATCCTGTGTCAGTTTCCCGTGCAAGTTCGGGTTTATACTTTATTAATAGGTTGAGGATATCCTTATTCGAGATAAATTCCTTCGAAAGTTCCGCTGGCTTAGGTGTGATTTTTTCGATGAAATATTCGTATTTTGGCAAACCACTTCGCTGCGAGAGCAGTGTGAAAACAGTAACTTTTGGATAGGGAAAACCCGGAAAATATTTGGTAAGCGGATCATCTAGCTGTAATTTTCCTGCTTCAATGAGTTTCATTACTGCCATAGCGGTTATTGATTTGGAAATAGATGCCACGTGAAGTGCAACCGTATCATTAACGGGAGCCTGTTTGTTATCCTGCGTGTAACCGCGATAGCCTTCATATAAAATTTCATCGCCTTTTGCTACTAAAAAACTTCCCCAGAGATCGCCTTTCTCCCAAACTGTTTTATAATAGCTGTCAATTACAGTAACTATTGAATCCCTGTTCTTAAGTCTGTTATCCTTTTGCTTAAAAATTTCATCAAGTTCTACGTTTCCGAAATTTGGTAAAGTGGTATCGTTTTCGTCGGTGCTGCTGTTTTCTTTTTTACAGGAAAATAAAACCAGACTGAAAATGGCAAGAAGAATAATGCTCCGTAATAATTTCATTGAAGAGTTTTTGGACATAAAAGTCCCGCAAGATAAGGGATTTTGCCAAAAATTTATAGGACTCAAATCATAAAGATTTGTTAACTGCGATGAAAGGAAGCCAGGATTTTATCGACGACAATCTGTGCAAGTTTTTCTTTGCTCTGGTGTGTCCAGCCTGCGATATGTGGCGTTACGATGACATTTTCTGACTGCAGAAGGAATTCTAAATCATTATTTTCCGTCTCCAGATTCTCAAAGGAAGGTTTTTCATATTCCAAAACATCAAGGCAGGCCCCTTTAATTTTACCAGAACGGATTTCTTCAACTAAATCGCTCGTTTTAACATTGTTTCCACGCGCTGTATTAATGAAATAAAAATCCTTTTTCATCTCAGAAATAAAGGATGCATCAATCAGATGATGAGTTTCCGAAGTAATCGGAAGGTGAAGACTGAGAATATCTGCTTCTTTTTTTAACGTTTCCAATGAAACCTGCGTACCGTACTTATCGGATAGATTAGGAATAATATCATGAAAAATTACGCTTACACCGAAACCAGAAAGTCGTTTTGCTACCGCTTTTCCCATATTTCCGTAACCGATAATTCCGAAAGTTTTTCCCAGCAGTTCATCCCCGCGGTTTTCTTCGCGTTTCCAGATTCCGTTTTTCACTTCCAGTGAAGAAATAAAAAGTCTGTGCATTAAAATAAGCAGCATTCCCACGACGTGTTCTGCAACCGAATCGCGGTTTCCTTCAGGGGAACTTATGAGTTTTATACCACATTTTTCAGCAAAATCTACATCGATATTTTCCATTCCTGCACCAACTCGTGCGATGAATTTCAGGTTTTTGGCGTGTTCTATGAAATTCTGATCAATTGGGATTCTGCTCCGGATAATGATTCCATCGTAACCTGCAATCTTTTCTAAAACTTCGGGATAAGTTGAAGCGGTATCTTCATCCAATAAAAATCCTTTTGCAGAAAGCTGTTCTGTAATTAAAGGATGATTTTTATCGAGTTGAAGAATTTTCATGAAGCTAGACTGAAAATAATCTCTTCAGTTCTACCGAATCCGCAGCTTTCATTCTCCCTGAAAGAATAAGGGAAAGTTCTTTTCTTCTTAATGCAGCTTCGAATCTCATTTTTTCTTCGTCGGTTTCCGGCTCCATTTTGGGAATTGGGATTGGGCGGTTAAACTCGTCTACTGCAACAAAAGTGTAAATCCCTTCGTTGGTATGAATTTTTTTCTGATTAATAGGATCATCCAGCCAAACATCCACATAAATCTCCATTGACGTTGAAAATGCTCGGGAAACTTTAGATTCCAACACTACAATTCCGCCTTCCGGAATGGGATGATTAAAGGAAACATGGTTTACAGAAGCCGTTACCACTCGTCGTTCGCAATGTCTTGCTGCCGAAATTGAAGCACAACGGTCCATTTTAGCAAGCAACTCGCCACCAAAAAGATTTCTGAGGGAATTGGTTTCGTTCGGTAAAACGATGTTGGTCATTACCGTTAATGATTCTGACGCTTTTTTGCTTTTTTCCATTTAGATTTTGAATAATTTTTGGAAGTCCATTTTTTAACCGGAACTGGCGCCACTACAGCAGATTTAGAAGAATCAGTTTTTGCTGAATCCAGCACCGGATTTATGATTGTAGCAGAGTCTTTCTTAATCGAATCTTTCACAATTTTCTCAACCGGTTTAAGTTCCAGACCTTTACTGAAAGATCTTTTTCCGAAGATCTGTTCGGGCTGTGCAATGGCGAAATATGTCAGTCCAGAAACAACTAAAACCAGAGGAAGCACCCAATAAACAGGCTTGCTGAAACGGTAAGAAGAGTTTTCACTGCTATTATGCAAATGTTTATTTGAATTCTTTATTTCTGAGATATTAATCTCTTCAAGTCCGTAGAAATCGGGCGACAGATTGTCGGTGCGTTTACCTGTGAAATAGATCTGGCTGTCATCAAGGATAAAAGTTCCTACATTTTCGAGTACGAATTTTCCTTCTTTTTCAAGTGTCGAATACCAGAAATTGGTTTGCTTTTTCACTTCAATTTCTGCGTCGATAAGCGGAATATTCTTTTGCTGCGCAATGTAACGAGCAAAACTGCCATCAGCAGCGGAATTATCGATTTTAAACGCGACTTCTTTGCCTGGCGGCAAAATATTTTGCGCATCTTCATCGACAAGAGCATTGGTATTTTTCAAATAAAAAGTCCCGAAACCCGGAACCGGGACCTGGCCCTGCTGCTTCAGAAATTCGAGAATGAGAAAAGAAAAATTCATATGCCGCAAATTTATGTTTTTTGCCTGATTTAATCAAAAATAAAAAAAGGCTGCCTCGGAAAGCAGCCTTTAATCAGTTGATTTGTACATTATTTTGCAAATTTCACGACTTCACTTCCAGAACCGTGGGTAACTTTTACCAGATAAAGTCCAGTTTTGGAAACATTCAGATCAATTGCGCTTCCGTCTGCAACTGCATTAAATGATTTTACCAGTTTCCCAGACATTTCATATACCGAAATCGCCAGATTTCCTTTGGTAGAAGTATAAAGTTTCCCGCCGATCACACTGGATTTTTTACCCAGCAAAGAATTGGAAACCGCTAACGAAGAATTGGTAGTAGTTGCAGTGAAACCGAAAGAAGCTGC
This sequence comes from Chryseobacterium sp. HSC-36S06, assembly GCF_024171485.1. GTDB lineage: Bacteria > Bacteroidota > Bacteroidia > Flavobacteriales > Weeksellaceae > Kaistella. The sequence goes on along the minus strand of NZ_JALJZX010000001.1, from coordinate 575,059 downwards.
CGCTAAATCTGCGGACTGTTTTGTATTTCCGTTCTGCAAGTCTTTGAATACAAAGCCTAAATTGTTTACAGTCGTACCTGAGGGAAAAGTTTTATTACCGTTAGTGAAAACCTTCGTATTCAAATTGATTGTGCCAACGTAAGCGCCGGCGCCGCTGTCCCAATTCATCGTAACGTTAGAATTGGTCCACAAGTCATCGTAAACTGTTCCTGTACTGTTATCGCCCGCATTGCTCCATACGTGAACATAAAATGTAGGTACTTCGAATCCCGGATCGTAAATGGAATAATCATTTGATGCACCGTAGGTTAACTTCACCACGCCCTGGGAAATGGTCTGTACTGTAAGTTGCGCGGAAATGGTAACCGCGGCAAAAAAAGCTGAAAGTAAAGAGAGTTTTTTCATAATTGCATTGTTTAAAATTAAGAAGTAAAATTACTTCAATTTTAGAAAAAACAATCGACTAACGAAAATTATTTTTGGGACTACTTATTGACCTATCTATCTAAATTTCAGACTCATTCCAAACATAAAGTTCATTCCGGCTTGTGAAAAATAGATGGGTCCCTCATAAACATATCCATTGTTCACATATTTTCTGTTGAAGATATTATTAAGCACAAACTTAAAATCAACCTCAGTACGCTTTAAATTTAAGATATACTTCGCATTAAAGTCGCTTAGAAAATAACTGCTCAGTTTTAAAGCAGTGGTGTTTGTATTGTCTAAAAACTGACTTCCAACATATTGATTCTGAATTCCCAAACTAAAATTTCGTGTTGGACTGTAATTTAAAAGCAAGTTCCCTAAGATGTTCGGCGAAAATGAAATGGGTGTATCACCAAGAATTTCGATTCCTTCTGAAGTCTCGTTTTTAAAATTCTTATTTTCATTTTTACTTAAGGTTAAATTCCCAGACAAATTCCATTGTTCTGATAGTTTTGCCGCTGCACCAAGCTCAAGTCCCAATCTATAACTTTGTCCAGAATTGACGCGGATAAATTCACCTATATTATTAATCTGCCCGTTAAGTACAAGTTGATTTGCATAATTCATGTAATAAAGATTGCCCGTGAATGAAACTTTTCCCAGCGTCTTTTCAATTCCGGCTTCGAAATCATATAGTTTTTCAGCTTCCGTTTCAGGATTAGCAAAAAGATCATCGCGGTTTGGTTCTCTGTGGGCAACTGCGGCGGATATAAATATTTTCCCGGAAGGAATTTTGTACGTAATTCCAGCTTTAGGATTGAAAAAAGTCCATTTTTTACTGAGATCAACACCTTCGTCATCACCCTGCTGAACAATTTTCGTGTCATAAGTGATGTTTCTCATCTGGAGATCGCCGAAAAATTCAAATTTACTAACCGAAAAAATTGCTTTGGCGAATCCGGCAACTTCAGTTTTAACTGAATTGTTTCTGTAGTATTCGTGTTCTGAAATTTGAGGATAAAATACTGCAGAAACGTTTCCGAAATGGTCACCAATGTATTGGTTTGCTACAATTCCGAAATTCAAATCAGTATTTCCAACCTTTCCGTATAAGGTAGAAACTGCACCGTAAAAATCATTATCCAGCCATTTTTTACGGATAAAATCCGTTCGCGTAACGTTATGATTATCAATATTTAAAGTTGGTAAGTTATACTTTGATAATTTCGCATCCTGTTTATAATTTTCGTAAAATCCTTTGCCTTTGGTATAATGAAACGTAGTTTCTAAATTCCAGTTCGGATTCAGATTCTGTTCCCATAATAATTGATAGTGGTTTTGCCGGTAATTATCGGTTTCATTATCGTAAAAACCCACGATCTTCTCCCAGTTCGCATCGTAAATGGCACCTGAAAAGTTAAATTGTGGATTAGTTTCCCAGGCCGCTTTATCAACACCGTTCCAAGCCTGATAAGTTTTTTCCTTCCCTCCAAAAGCCATCAACCGGATTTTGGTTTTACTTTCCTCAAAAAGCGCGGTTAAATTATACGAATCAAGATCAGAAAAAGCACGGTCGATATATCCGTCCGAATGAATCTTCGTATACCGTCCCATCATTGATAATCTGTCTTTCCATAATTTTCCTGAACCTATTTCCGCAGAATATTTGTAGGTATTGAAAGAGCCATAACTGTTGTCTGATTTCAGGTAAAATTTCTCTTCGGGATTTTTTGAAATCACATTCACACTTGCTCCAAATGCGGAAACACCGTTTGTTGAAGTGCCCACGCCTCGCTGTATGATGATTTGCGATGCTGAACTTGTGAGGTCGGGAACGTTCACAAAAAATGTTCCCTGAGATTCAGAATCATTGTAAGGAACTCCGTTCAGCATTACATTAATTCCGTTGCCACCAACTCCGCGAATCCTGAAACCCGTGTAACCAATACCGTTTCCAGCATCTGATGTCGCAATTAATGATGTTTGGTTTTTGAGAAGAATCGGCAAGTCCTGTCCAAGATTTTTATTGCCTAAATCTTTTTCGACATTAATGATTTCTTTGGAAACCGGCAGCCTTTTTGTGAAATTCACACTTTCTATCTCGTGAATTTTTAAGGTATCCTGGGCCGTTTGCGCAAGATAGAACGGACTTATGGCAAGTCCTAAAATAACAAATCCTTTCATTCTTTTAATTTTTAAGATTAATTGAATAAAAGGGGACGAAAAAAATTATACAATAAATCAGTCCGAAGACCGCTCCCTAAACAGCATTACCTGTTCGAGGTTCATTGGGTATAATCTCAGCTTTTCACAGCACCCCTTTAATTTCACCGGCTAAACTACAAAATATTTAATTAATAGGCGATATTGTTGGTGTCAACGTAATAATAATTTTTACCATCTTTAGTTACTTCGAAAAGGCGGGCAAGTTTCCAGCTGAAGTTTCTTTTAATATCGCTGTACTCAAACGGTACGATTACTTTATTATAAATGTCGATTACTCCGAATTTATCTTTGTAAGAAGCAATAATCATTGGGTTTCTTAAATCATCACCTTCTAAAATATGCAGATAATCATACTGAGGATAAATGGTAAACTGCCTGTAATCTCCGGGATTTTCGAATTTAGCATCTTCAATAATTCCGTAGGCATTATTCATGATGTATGCGTGAAAAAGTTGAGTTTTAAACTCGGGCGTACATTTTCCCAAATCATTCTTTCTGAACTGGTAAACGCGTTTCCCCACATGATTAATACGGAAATCCATACCATTTAAATGTACGGAAGCATATTTTGAAGAACCAAAAATTCTCGCTTTAGGATTAGGTGAACTGAGCAGATTGCAGTCTTCTGTAAAAAACCCAACATTGCTGTATTCGGGTTTTATAATGACTTTACCTTTCTGATTCACGAAGCCATATTTACCGTCAATTTTTTGGGGAATAAGGGCTGGAATGGAATCATTTAATTTCACTAAATCTGTGTTTGGTTTTACTGAATTTGATTTGCTGACCATTTTCTGCTGGGCATAGAAAACAAAAGAAAGAAACAGCAACACTACACTTAACGCATTCTTCATAAAGGAATTTTTGCAATATTTCTGCCAAAAATAAGGTTTTAAATATTTCTGAAAATAAAGAACAAGACTACTATTACTAATACTGCGATCATTGCCCTACTTCCGTACAGCAAATTTCTTGTTTTCGGAAACCTGGATTTCAACACTTCAGCATTAAATGCAATACCTAAACCAGCATAAGGAATTGATGCAATTAATAAAGGATTAAAGTGGAAGGCCTCTTTAAAATTTAGGTGCAGCAGCGCATGAACTGCGCGTTGGCTACCGCAGCCGGGACAACTTAAACCTGTGACAAGCTTAAACGGACATTTAAGAAAGTAAGGAGAATTTTCAGGGTTATAAAAATAGTAAAATGCACCTATAACTATTATTACAGGAAATAGAAGGAGTAAAAAGCCTTTGTTTTTAATAATGGCGATGGGTGTTAAATATTATTTTTTAAAAATAATGATAAATAGATTATCAGCATAGTATTTATATTTAATCTAAATGATAATAATCACTTATAAGGTTAAAATTTTGTAATTTTGAGCTTCTTTTAATTTAATAAAAAATAACAGATATGACTTTCGACCTTGACATGATCAAAAAAGTGTATGAGCGTTATCCTGTAAGAGTTGCAGCAGCAAGAGCAGCCGTGGGAAAACCATTAACACTTTCTGAAAAAATCCTTTATACACACCTTTGCGAAGGCAATGCAAGCCAGGCTTACGAAAGAGGGAATTCTTATGTAGATTTCGCTCCAGACCGTGTTGCAATGCAGGATGCTACGGCACAAATGGCGTTATTACAGTTCATGCAGGCCGGAAAATCCAAAGTTGCAGTTCCCTCTACAGCACATGCCGATCACCTTATTCAGGCAAGAGTGGGAGCGGAAGCAGATTTACAGGAAGGGATCAATAAGAACTCCGAAGTTTTCAACTTCCTGAGTTCAGTTTGTGATAAATACGGAATTGGTTTCTGGAAGCCGGGCGCAGGTATTATTCACCAGGTTGTTCTTGAAAATTATGCATTCCCTGGAGGAATGATGATCGGTACCGACTCACACACTGTAAACGCAGGTGGTTTAGGAATGGTAGCAATTGGTGTAGGTGGCGCAGATGCGGTAGATGTAATGGCCGGAATGGCGTGGGAGCTGAAAATGCCAAAACTAATTGGGGTAAAATTAACTGGTAAACTGAACGGGTGGACTTCTGCAAAAGATGTTATCCTGAAAGTAGCAGGAATTCTAACCGTAAAAGGCGGAACAGGATGCATCGTTGAATATTTTGGCGAAGGAGCTCAAAACCTTTCTGCAACAGGAAAAGGAACAATCTGTAACATGGGTGCCGAGATTGGAGCAACAACTTCAACTTTCGGGTATGATGATTCCATGAGAAGATATTTAGCTGCAACTGGCAGACAAGATGTAGTAGACGCAGCGGATGCAATTGCAGAACACTTAACGGGTGATGCTGAAGTTTATGCGAACCCTGAACAGTATTTCGATCAGGTAATTGAGATTAATCTTGATGAATTGGCGCCGCACTTAAACGGACCTTTCACACCGGACTTGGCGACTCCTGTTTCAGAATTCAGAGCGAAAGCGGAAGCAAACGGCTGGCCGCTTGATGTTGAATGGGCATTGATCGGTTCATGTACCAACTCATCTTACGAGGATTTATCAAGAGCAGCTTCAATTGTTGAAGACGCAGTTGCAAAAGGTGTTAAGCCAAAAGCAATCCTGGGAATCAATCCAGGTTCCGAGCAGGTTAAATTTACTGCTGAAAGAGATGGTTTCCTTGATTCTTTCAGAAAATTTGAATCAGCAAGAATCTTTACTAATGCGTGTGGACCTTGTATCGGTCAGTGGGACAGAGAAGGTTCTGAAAAAGGGGAGAAAAACTCAATTATTCACTCATTCAACAGAAACTTTGCGAAAAGAGCCGACGGAAACCCGAATACCCACGCTTTCGTAGCTTCACCGGAAATGGTCGCTGCAGTAGCAATTTCAGGAAGACTGGATTTTAATCCAATCACTGATACTTTAACTAACCAGAACGGCGAGCAGATCAAATTGGACGAACCAAAAGGTCTTGAACTTCCGGAAAGAGGTTTCGCGGTAGATGACAACGGATATCAGGCTCCTTCAGAAGACGGTTCAAGCGTACAGGTTGCGGTGAGCCCAACTTCTGACAGACTTCAGTTACTGGAGCCTTTCGAGCCTTGGGACGGACAGAACATTACTGGTGCTAAAGTTTTGATTAAAGCTTTCGGTAAGTGTACTACAGATCATATTTCTATGGCAGGTCCTTGGTTGAAATACAGAGGTCATTTGGATAATATCTCCAACAACATGCTGATTGGCGCTGTAAACGCTTACAACATGGAAACCAACAAAGTTAAGAACGAACTGACCGGAGAATACGGTGAAGTTCCTGCTGTGGCAAGAGCTTACAAAGCTGCCGGCGTTCCTACCATCGTTGTAGGTGACCAGAATTACGGTGAAGGTTCTTCAAGAGAGCACGCCGCAATGGAACCAAGACACTTGGGAGTTAGAGCAGTTCTTGTGAAATCTTTTGCCAGAATCCACGAAACGAATCTTAAAAAACAGGGGATGCTTGGTTTAACCTTTGTGAATCCTGAAGAATACGACAAAATCCGTGAAGATGACACCGTGAATTTCCTTGATTTGGATCAGTTCGCGCCTTCACATCCTCTTCAACTGGAGTTTGTACATTCGGACGGCACCAAAGATTTAATTCTTGTAAATCACACGTATAACGAACAGCAAATCGGCTGGTTTAAAGCAGGTTCTGCATTAAATCTAATCGCTGAAGAAGCCAGAAACAACGCTTAAGATCGTGGAGTAAACAGAAAAACCGTTCAATTAATTTTGAACGGTTTTTTTATTTAATATTTTTAAGAATTTAATCTACATAAATTCCGGCCCAGCTTTTTTTCAGCGGCATAAGAAAATCACTTAGGAATGCAACATAAGTGTTTTTAGAAAAATCGAAAACCTCAATATCTTGAGAGATTTCACCATCTTTCAACCCTTTTCTGAAGTCCTGTAACTTCATGGTTTTAACTTCACCGTTTTCTACAAAACTGGCTTTCATTCTATCGAATAATCCCAACTGAAATTCCGCATTAATTTCTCTCATTACTTGCCCTAAAGCATCGATAGAACAGCCAGAAGCTGCTTCTTTCTCTTCATCAACGCAAATGACAATAAACTGATTTTTTTCAATTTTAAATGAAGATGAAAGTGGTTTTCCGTGCGCGGCCCAGGTAGCCAGAAAATCATAAAGTTTTTCTGTAATTACTTTGCTTTCTTTGGGAGCAAAAGGCCTTGAAGCCGGGTAAATAATTACTCTGTAATCGTTTGTTTCGACAATATTAGATTCTTCTATTTTCATTTTTAAATTAATTTAGACTTAAGATATTGAGCTATAAATCTTCAGCCTCAGCTAAAAGCTCTACAATATCTTTAACGGCAACTTTATCATTTTTATTGAAATGTTTCACGCCGTCGGTCATCATCGTATTACAGAACGGACATCCTGTTGCAATGATATTTGGAGTTTCTGAAAGTGCTTCCTCGGTACGTTCCACATTGATGTCTTTGTCACCTTTTTCAGGCTCCTTGAACATCTGTGCTCCGCCTGCTCCACAACATAACCCGTTGGATTTGCATCGTTTCATCTCTACCAGTTCCGCATCCAGTTTTTCGAGAAGCATTCTTGGCGCTTCATACTCGCCATTGGCTCTTCCGAGGTAGCAAGGATCGTGAAACGTTATTTTTTTTCCTTTAAAACTACCGCCTTCGATTTTCAGACGGCCCTCTTCCATCAGTTTCCTAAGAAATTGGGTATGGTGAAGAACTTCATAATTTCCCCCTAAGCTCGGATATTCATTTTTAATGATGTTGAAACAGTGCGGACACGAGGTTACGATTTTTTTTACTTCGTAAGCATTCATGATTTCAATGTTCGTAAGCGCCATCATCTGGAAGATGAATTCGTTTCCGGCGCGTTTTGCAGGATCACCGTTACAGCTTTCTTCCTGCCCAAGAACAGCGAATTCTACGCCAACTTTATGCAAAATTTTACAGAAAGCTTTGGTGATCTTCTTGGCTCTGTCGTCGAAACTCCCGGCACAGCCGACAAAAAATAAAACTTCAGGTGCTTTTCCTTCGGCAGCATATTCTGCCATTGTTTTTATTGTGAAATCCATATTATATGAGTAATGAGTAACCGGCTATGGGCAATATTCATCTCCGGTGTTTTCAAATTAGTTTTCGTTTGCCCAGTTCAAGCGGTCTGCTTGGTTATAAGCCCATGGAGCTGCATTGTTCTCTACATTTGTCATCATAACGTTCAGTTCGCTTGGCGCAGAAGACTGTTCCATGACCAGAAATCTTCGCATTTCAAAAATGATAGACAGCGGATCAATCAATACCGGACAAGCTTCAACACAGGCATTACAGGTTGTACATGCCCAAAGTTCTTCTCTCTGGATATGATCATCGAGCAATTTCTTGCCATCATCGACAAATTTCCCGTTTTTATTGATGTTTTTAGCAACTTCTTCAATACGGTCGCGCGTATCCATCATGATCTTACGTGGCGACAATTTCTTGCCGGTAATATTGGCAGGACAAACTGAAGTACACCGTCCGCACTCCGTGCATGAATAAGCATTTAACAGCTGAACCTGATTCAAATCAAAAATATCGTTCGCACCAAATTTATCAGGAACGGCATTTGGATCAGTGTCCGGTGCTGCTGCGTATGGATCTGCATTAGGATCCATCATCAGTTTAATTTCTTTGGTAACAGAGTCTAAATTGTTGAATTTTCCTTTCGGCTGCAGATTAGCAAACCATGTATTAGGGAAGGCCAGAATAATATGAAGGTGTTTTGAATAATAAAGATAATTCATGAAGAACAGAATCCCCACAAAATGGAACCACCACGCCCCTCTTTCAAGGAAAACAAGGGTGCTGTCACCAAAATTGCCAAAAAGAGGTGCAATTAAACCCGATGAAACTGGAAAGTTACCGTGTTCTGCGAGTACTCCTCTCTGTTGAAGAACCCAGTCTGCAGAATTCATCGTGAAAAATGCAGTCATTAAGGCAAATTCAATGATCAAAATCCAGTTCGCATCCTGTTTTGGCCAACCGAAGAGTTCTTTCATGGTGAGTCTTTTCACACCGTAGAAATTTCTTCTGATAAAGAAAAGAACTACTGCAATAATGACTAAAAGCGCCAGAATTTCCAGAGTTGCAGTAAACACACCATAGAGGGTGTCACCAAATATTCCCGCCAGGAAACGGTGAGTACCAAAAATACCGTCGACGATAATTTCAATAAGCTCAATATTAATAATCACAAAGCCTACGTAAACAATCACGTGCAGAAATCCGGCAATGGGTCGTTTGCCCATTTTGCTCTGGCCGAGGGCCACCTTTGCCATGGTTTTCCACCGCAATGACGAATTGTCGGATCTGTTGATCTTCTTCCCGAGTTTAATATTTCGGTAGATCTCTTTTAAACTTTTAAAAAATAGTCCAAAGCCGGCAATAAGGGCAATGAAGAAAATAATATTGTCAATATATTGCATATTGAAAGGGTTTTTAGTCTTTTGGCGTACTGTTCTTTCCGAATACGGAGAAATTCAGATATCTTTTTGGATTGGCTTTCAGATCCAGAATCAGATTATTTAAATTTGCTGATGATTCATTAAGATTCTGGTAAAGTTGCTCATCTTTTGCGAGTTTACCAAGCGATCCTTCACCATTCTGTATGCCGGAAATAACACCGTTCAGTTTATCAGCTGTTAAGCTTAATTTATCAATGGTATTGTTGAGTTTCTGCACATCTACCTCGTCTGCAACTCTTCCGTACTTATCGATGGCTGTTTTGGCACTTATTGTTGCCAGATTCGCATTATCCAGCATTTTCTGAATGCGGGGATCATTGTTGGCGAGAAGTGAGTTAGTCTGTTGAGAAGTAGCTTCAAACGAAGTTACCGTACGGTTCAGGCTTGAAAGCAATACCCGGATTGCCTGTTGATTTTCTGCATTGGTTATCGCATTGGCGTTCATCATAAGACTGTCTACCCTTCTTAAAACCACCTGTACCTGATCTTTCACTGGACCTACCTGTGATGAGATATTATTCATCATCGAAAGCGTAAATGCGCCTTTCAGGGTATCACCATCTTTAGCCATTGGGCTTCCGTATGCCAGATTAACCCTCATTTCTTTTCCGGACATCAATCCAGGTTCGAAAATTTCTAATGTTGATCTTTTTGAAAATTCAAAATTATCATCTACGGTCACTTTTACTACAAAATGGATTTTTCCGTCGGGTTCTGTAATCGGGATAATCTGATCAACCTGACCAACCTTTAAACCATTAATCGACACTGGGTTAGACGCTGCCAAGCCCTCTACATTGTCGAATTTTGCGTAAAAAATATTGTCGGTAGTAAAAAGGCTTTTACCTTTCATGAATTGGAACAGAATTACAAATCCTACTATGGCTAAAATTGCGATTAATCCTGCTTTTATTTCTTTTGTGAACTTCACTTTTCTTTAATTTTTAATGAACAAATATAATACATTTTCAACGAAATTTTTAAATCTCCGGTCAGCAATGCAAAAAGCGACCCATAAGAGTCGCTTTTGATGATATTTTTTTGTTCTGAGATTACTGCTGTGCAGCCTGATTATAAACCTCGATTCTGAAATCTTCGATGTCAGCATTATCCTGAAGACTCTTCAACAGAGCTTGTCCGAACTGCTGTGAATTCTGGCTTGCTAATGCCTGGGTCACCTGCTTTATATCTCCCGGCTGTTTGTTAATTGTTTCTGATTTCTTAACGACAACATAAACACCGGTCATTCCTTCTACTGGATTTGAAACTTTGCCTTTGGCAACACCGAATGCTGCACCTGCCACTTTCGGTTCCATAGCACCTGCAATCTGCGGGCTCAGCATGTTAACCTGTGCAGCTTGCTTAGAAGTACCAAACAGTTTTGCAACTTGGTCTAAACTTGTTGCTTTGGCAGCTGTAATCTTATCTGAAATCTGTTTCGCTAAAATTTTGTTTTTAATGATAGGTTCAATTTGGTCACGAACAGCTTCCGGATCGGCTGTTCCTGGATCCTGTATTCCGTTAAGGTACGCTACGATACGGTCGCCAGTTCCATCAACGGTGAATATATCTGCATCTCCTTTGTTACGTTTTTTGTTGAATGCCCAGGCAATAATTTCCTGATCTTTATCGGTTCCCAATCCAGGTAACTGACCTTGGAAACGGCCAACCTCTTTAGGATTGAAGAACTGATAATTGTTTTTCTTCGCAACATTGGCAAAGTCATTAAACGATTTCCCCTGAACCTGCTGGATGAATTTGGTGGCCTTGGTGTAAACTTCGCTTTCAGTTTTGTCTGAAGGTTTTACCGCTTTTACCAGATTCGCAACTTTGTACGTCATCGCTCCGGATTTCTTATCCTCGATGTTGATGATATGATAACCAAACTGAGTTTCTACTACTCCTGTTGCTCCTTTACCATTGTTTGCAAGGAAACTTAAGTACTCAGGCACGAAAGGCGTTGCAGGAGTAGTCCAGCCAACACTTCCCCCCTGCCCTGCAGAACCTGGATCAGATGAATATTTTAAGAATTCTGTGAATTTAGCAGGTGTTGCTTTCAATACTGCACCAATAGAATCTGCCAATTTCTTAGCCTCTTCTTTTGTTCTGGTTTCATTAGCCCCGGCCTGATTTCCTTTGTACGAAACTAATATATGTCTTGATAATGTTGAGTCTGAAGGTTTTTTATCTAAAATTTTAGAGACAACATAAAAATTCTGTTCTTTGTACGGACCGAAAGTAGTTCCTACTGCAGCACCGGCAACTTTATCTTTAATTGAAGCCGGAAGCTGTTCTGCTGAAAAATAGGTTGGATTATAAGGAAGGTCAGAATTCAGAGAAACAAACATCGAGTCGTTTGTTGTATTCTGGAAGTTTTCTTTTCCGTCACTCATATCTGTTCCCTGTGAAAACAATTTATTAATTTCCGCCTGAGTTACCGCTTCGTCCTGTGGACTTGCCGCTGCAGGGAAATATACCAATCCGATATTTCTGCTTGCATCTCTTTTGAAGAGAATCGGGTGTTTTTTAATATAATCTGCTAGATCCTTAGTAGTAACTTTTACAGGATTTTTTTGAGCATATGCTGCGTAATCAACTTTTACAAAATCGATATCAGCAATCTGGTCTCTCTGTTTCATCATTTCCTCAGCTTCTTTCTTGCTCACGGTGATTCCGGTAGAAACATTTGCAAAAAGCTGGCGAGCCATCATTCTGTATTCAATTGCTTTTTTAGTTTTCAGCCAGTTGTTGTACATTTCAACATTACCGCTGTTCTGAAGTTCTTCGATCTGCTTTTTGATTTCCTGAACTTTGAAATTGCCTTTTGCATCAAAGTTTTCAGGGTTTTGTGCAAACATTGGATCAAACTGCAATTGGTTATAGAACATGTCATCGGTTAAGGTAAGTCCCATTTTATCGAACTGCTGCTTAATCAGTTTCGATTGTACTACCATTTGCCATGCCTGCTCTTCCAAACCTGTAGCCGGTTGCCCTTGTTGCTGAGCTTGTTGCTGAAGCATAAACAACTGATCATCAAAATCTTCTTTTGTAATTTCGTCGCCGTTTACCTTTCCGTAAACACCTGGTTTTGCACCGAACAGTTTTTCTAAACTGTCAGGATTTACCACGAATGCCAACATCGCAACAGCGATAATTCCCATTAAAAGCCAAGGTCTGTTTCTAATCTCTCCTAAAACTGCCATCTTTTTTGTATAATTTTATCAGTTTGCGAAAATACACATTTTTAAGAGATTAAGAAAAATTTTAAACATTTTAAAGTTATTTTTTCGGAAAGATGGTAATTTTGTCTAAATATTGCCTTAGGCACAGCGCTTGTGCAATTATACTAACCTATTTATTTAAGACTGTTATAAAGCGTAATCTTACTTAACAGCACTTTAACCACCTATTATAAATGACAATTTGTCACTCCACAATATTATGACAGAATTTGATGATCTCAACTTTGATGAAATTATAACTGATGGATTCAGTATCGTAGCAGAAGAAATTAACCTTTCCGAAATGGATCAACCTAACAGTAGCGAACAGAAAATATTCCCGATTTTACCGGTAAGAAATATGGTAATGTTCCCAAAAGTGGTGATTCCTATTACGGCCGGACGGGAAATGTCGATCAGGCTGCTGGAGGAAGCCCAGAAAAATAATGAATTCATTGGGATCGTGAGCCAGAACAATTCAAATATCGAAAGCCCTACAGAGAATGATCTGTACAAAACAGGAACTTTAGCAAAGATCATCAAGATTATAAAACTTCCCGAAGGAAATGTTACCGCAATTACAAGAGGCTTTCAGAGGTTTACAATTAAAAATATCGTTGAATCAAAACCTTATTTCAGAGCAGAAATCACAAAACTGAAAGACGTTACATCCAAAAAAACAGAGGAGTATGCGGCCCTTTTGGAGAATATTAAAGATCTGGCTCTCAAAATTGTCGAACTGGATCCAAACATTCCGTCCGCTGCCAACTTCGCGATCAAAAACATGAGCGATAATGAGGATTTGCTGAATTTCATCTGTACTAATGCCAATTTTACCTCAGCAGAAAAACAGAAACTTCTGGAGGAAAAAAGCCTCATGAACCGTGCACAGAAATGTTATGAGCTGATGCACGATGAATACAGAAAGCTTGAACTGCGAAACCAGATTCACCAGAAAACAAACCGCGAACTCGATAAAAGCCAGCGCGAATATTTCCTGAACCAGCAGATCAGGGCCATTCAGGAAGAATTGGGTGGTGGCCCCGAATCGGATGTGGAAGAACTTTTGCTGAAAGCACAAAAAGTAAGATGGAATGCAGAAGTTGAAAATCATTTCCAGAAAGAAATCAACCGACTTCAGCGACAGAATCCGAATTCCCCCGATTACAATGTGCAGCGTAATTACCTGGATTTCTTTACAGAATTGCCTTGGGAAACCTTTTCCAAAGATATTTTCGACATCAACAAAGCCCAAAAGGTTTTAGACAAAGCCCATTTCGGACTCGAGGATATCAAAAAAAGAATCCTCGAACACATGGCAGTTCTGAAACTGAAAAACAATATGAAATCTCCGATTCTGTGTTTGGTAGGACCTCCGGGAGTTGGAAAAACTTCATTGGGTAAATCAGTTGCAGATTCGCTGGGAAGAAAATATGTACGGGTTTCTTTAGGGGGCCTTCACGATGAATCTGAAATTCGTGGTCACCGAAAAACTTATATTGGGGCCATGGCAGGTCGAATCCTGCAATCCATCAAAAAAGCAGGCACTTCAAACCCTGTAATTGTTCTCGATGAGATCGACAAAATCGGACAGGGAATCCATGGTGATCCGAGCTCAGCATTGCTGGAAGTGCTTGATCCTGAACAGAACAGTTCCTTTTATGATAACTTCCTGGAAATGGGATATGACCTCTCGAAAGTGATGTTTATTGCAACGGCAAACTCACTATCAACCGTTCAGCGCCCGCTTTTGGACAGAATGGAAATCATCGAAATTGCCGGTTATACTTTAGAAGAAAAAGTAGAAATTGCAAAAAGACACCTGATTAAAAAACAGCAGGACGAAAACGGACTGCATGCAAAGTCATTCAAACTCGGAAACCCCGAACTGAAACATATCATCGATGCTCATACTTCCGAAAGCGGCGTACGTGGTCTGGAGAAAAAAATTGCCTCAATAGCAAGATGGGTCGCATTGCAGACAGCGATGGAAAAAGAATATGACCCAAAAATTTCTATTGATAAAATTGATGAAATTCTGGGTGTTCCAAGACCTAAAAGTCTTTCCGAAATTACAGGTGTTCCGGGCGTCGTAACAGGTTTGGCGTGGACACAGGTTGGAGGAGACATTCTTTTTATCGAAAGTATTTTAAGCGAAGGAAAAGGAAATCTCAGCATGACCGGAAATCTGGGAACCGTCATGAAAGAGTCTGCAACAATCGCGTTGGAATACATCAAAGCAAAACATGATGAACTCGGAATTTCTTCCGAAGACATCCAGAAAAAAAATATTCACGTTCACGTTCCTGAAGGTGCCACCCCGAAAGACGGACCTTCAGCGGGAATCGCGATGCTAACTTCGATCGTATCCAGCTTTAAGAATAAAAAAGTAAAACCTCATCTCGCCATGACCGGCGAAATTACTTTGCGGGGAAAAGTGCTTCCTGTGGGTGGAATTAAAGAAAAACTTCTCGCTGCAGCACGCGCCGGAATAACTCATATTATTCTTTGTGAAGCGAACAGAAAAGACGTGGAAGAAATTAAGAAAGATTACTTAAAAACATTGGAAATCAGTTATGTGAACAGAATGAGCGAAGTAATCGAATTAGCGATCGAAAAATAATTTCGCTGAAAATTTTCCTTTAAAATTTTTATAAAAACTTAAACCTCCGGAATTTTTTGGAGGTTTTATTTTTCTGTAAATTTGCAGCGTCGTATTCAACGGAGCCGAACTCCTTAATTAAACCTTTCTGAACATGTTACCAAAAATAAATCCTGAAACCACGCAATCCTGGCAAAATCTTGAAGATCATTTTGCACAAAATGATTTTGATTTCAGATCACTTTTTCAGCAAAATCCAAACAGATTTAACGACTTTTCTATAAAAAGACCGGGTTACCTTTTCGATTTTTCTAAAAACTTAATTGATCAGGAAACATTAAACCTGTTACTGAAATTGGCGGAAGAAACTCAACTGAAATCTGCAATTTCTGCCATGTTTGAAGGTCAGCAAATTAATGAAACCGAAGACCGAGCTGTTCTGCATACTGCTTTGCGGGATTTTTCAGACGATGAAATCCTGGTTGATGGCGAAAACATAAAACCGGGAATTAAGAAAGTTCTCGATCAGATGAAAACTTTTTCCACGAAAGTTATTTCCGGCCAACACAAAGGTTTTTCAGGAAAAGAAATTACAGATGTTGTAAATATCGGCATCGGCGGTTCAGATTTAGGTCCGGTGATGGTTTGCTCTGCTTTGAAGCATTTTAAGACGCGTTTAAACGTTTATTTTGTTTCGAATGTAGACGGAAATCACATTGCAGAAACCCTGAAAAAACTAAATCCGGAAACCACACTTTTTATCATCGCATCCAAAACTTTTACCACACAGGAAACAATGACAAACGCGGCATCCGCAAAAGAATGGTTCCTGAAAAAGGGTTCTCAGGATGATGTTGCCAAACATTTTGTAGCACTTTCTACAAATACCAAGTCGGTAAAAGAATTCGGAATCGCAGAAGAAAATATTTTTGAATTCTGGGACTGGGTTGGCGGCCGATATTCGCTGTGGAGCGCCATTGGTTTAAGTATCGCGCTTGCCGTAGGTTACGATAATTTCGAACAGTTACTAAAAGGTGCCAACGAAACCGACACTCATTTCAGAACAGCAGATTTCAAGGAAAATATTCCTGTGCTTATGGGACTCCTCGGCATTTGGTACCGTAATTTTTATGGAGCAGGAACGTATGCAATCCTTCCGTATTCGCAGTATTTAGACCGTTTTCCAGCCTATCTTCAGCAGGGAGATATGGAAAGCAACGGAAAATCTGTCGATAGAAACGGCGAATACGTAGAATATGAAACCGGCCCGATCATTTGGGGCGAACCCGGAACCAATGGGCAGCACGCATTCTATCAGTTGATTCATCAGGGAACAGAATTAATTCCTGCGGATTTCCTTGCTTATGCGAAATCCTGCAACGAAGTTTCCGATCATCAGGATAAATTATTGGCCAACTTTTTTGCCCAAACTGAAGCTTTGGCGTTCGGTAAAAATGCCGACGAAGTAAAAACGGAACTTTTCGCCACCGGAAAATCGGAAGAAGAAATCGAAAAACTGCTTAATTACAAAGTATTTGCCGGCGATTCACCCACTAATTCCTTTATTTTCGATGAGCTTACCCCTTTCTCTTTAGGACAGCTTATTGCGCTTTACGAACACAAAATTTTTGTTCAGGGTGTAATCTGGAATATTTTCAGTTTTGACCAATTTGGCGTGGAACTGGGGAAAGTACTGGCAGGAAAAATTTTAGCAGAACTTGGCGGTGAAAACTCGGTAAATACACACGATTCTTCGACCAACGGATTGATGAATTATTATAAAGCTAAGAAATAAATCATAATCTAAAGTAAAAGTAAAATGGCAAAAATTCTCGATGGACTGAAAGTTTCCAAAGAAATCAAACAAGAAATCAGGGCCGATGTTGACAAAATTATCGCGGGAAAAAGACGTCCGCCGCATTTGGTTGCGATTTTGGTCGGCAGCAACGGTGCGAGCATGACTTACGTGAACAACAAAATCAAGGACTGTAAAGAAGTAGGTTTCAAATCATCGTTGGTTAAATTCCCCAGCACTGTATCTGAAGCAGAACTTTTAGAGAAAATCAAGGAACTTAACCTTTCTAAGGATGTTGATGGTTTCATCGTGCAGTTGCCGTTACCAAAACAGATTGATCAGGAAAAAATCATCATGGCAATAGATCCGCGGAAAGATGTTGATGGTTTTCATCCGGAAAATTTCGGAAAAATGGCTTTGGAAATGGACACATTTTTACCCGCCACTCCTTTCGGAATACTCACTTTGCTTGAACGTTACGGTATCCAGACCGAGGGAAAACACTGTGTAATCATCGGAAGAAGCCGCATTGTTGGGAAGCCCATGAGTATTTTGATGGGAAGAAAACATTTCCCGGGGAATTCAACAGTAACGCTTACCCACTCCTACACGCCGCATATCGAGAAATTCACGCACCACGCTGATATTGTAATTACCGCATTGGGCGATCCCAATTTCCTGAAAGCGAATATGATTAAGAAAGGAGCTGTAATTATCGATGTAGGAATTACCAGAATAGAAGATGATTCAGAAAAAGGTTATCAGTTAGTTGGTGACGTAGATTTCGAAAGCTGCAAAACAAAAGCGAGCTGGATCACTCCGGTACCCGGCGGTGTAGGACCAATGACGCGGGCGATGCTGATGAAAAACACCATTTTAGCGTATAAAACTTCAGTATATAATGACTAAAGAAGAAGAAAATATTTTATTAAGAGAAGGTAAAATGCTCCCAGTGATGGAGCATTTTTATACTTTGCAGGGCGAAGGTGCACACACCGGAAAAGCCGCATATTTCATCCGCCTTGGCGGTTGCGATGTGGGCTGTCACTGGTGCGATGTGAAAGAAAGCTGGGACCCGAACCTTCATCCCGTTATGGATGCTTTGCAAATTGCCGAAACCGCTGCCAGTTACTGTAAAACCATTGTTCTTACCGGCGGTGAACCACTGATGTGGAATTTAAATGTCCTCACAACTCGTCTTAAAGAACTGGGTTGCGAAATCCACATTGAAACTTCGGGAGCTTATGAAATGAGCGGAATCCTAGATTGGATTACCCTTTCACCGAAAAAAACCGGTTTGCCTAAAGAGGAGATTTATGCAAAAGCCAGTGAACTAAAAATGATTGTGTTCAACAATAATGATTTTAAATTCGCTGAAGAACAGGCGGCAAAAGTTTCTGGAAACTGTAAACTTTATCTGCAAAGTGAATGGAGCCGGAGAAATGAAATGTACCCGAAAATTACAGATTTTATTCTTGCAAATCCTAAGTGGCAGGCATCAGTGCAGACCCACAAATATTTGAATATTCCGTAAATTATGTTAAATTTACTCTTTCTATAATTCGGTTTTATGCAAAAAATTCGATATTCTCGATATTTTAAGATCACAGTTATACTGCTGGATGTATTGGTAATAACCAGTGTTTTTTTGTTCTTTTTTATCAGGAATAACGAGGCTCAATACGAAAAGGATATCTGGGAGCAGAATTTATTATCCATAGTTCTTCTTGCCCTGTTCTGGATTCTTCTAAGTGGCAGAACAAAACTGTATTCTGTCGCGCGAAACCTTACCTACACGATTTATCTTGAACGGCTGGTTACGCATATATTCATTTTCATTTTTGGGGTCATTTTATTGGCGAAGGTGAGCAATAATGATTTCCTGAAACAAGACCGTTTTCTTATTGCGATTAATCTTTTCTTTCTGCTTTTCTTTATTAAATCTGTTGCATTTTTTACCCTAAAATATCTGCGTACACTGGGGCTTAATTACAGAAATATCATGTTTCTTACCCATGATTCATCGTCAGAAATCCTTAAAAATATTTTAACCGACAGAAAGGATTATGGTTTTAAGATTTTCGATTATCCTGAAGAAGAGCAGTTTGATTTGGATAAACTCATTTCATTTTGGAAAGAAAAAGGCATCCACACGATGTATATGCCTTCAACCGGTTTCGAAAAAAATGATGAACAGGAAATTTACAGACTGGCAGCGTTGCACAAAGTGAAAATATCACTGATTCCCAGCATTGTAAAGAACAATTTCTTCCAGTATGACCTAGGATATATCGAAATGCAACCGATATTGGAGCGCTCTAAATTTCCTTTGGATTATCTTACCAATATCGTTCTGAAGCGGACCTTCGATATTATTTTTTCACTCATCATAATAATCGGTATATGCACCTGGCTCTTCCCTATTCTTTACATTCTTATTAAAATGGACAGCAAAGGATCTGTTTTTTTCCTGCAAAAGCGCTACGGTTTTCATGACCAGGTTTTCAAATGCATTAAATTCCGTACAATGTACGTGAATTCGGATTCGCTTCCCACCAATCAAAGAATAACCAAAATCGGCAGGTTCCTGCGCAAAACAAGTTTAGACGAGATGCCGCAGTTTTTCAATGTTCTCAAAGGCGACATGTCGGTGGTAGGACCCAGACCGCACATGCTTCTGGTTGATGATTTTTATAAATTGAAAATCGGGCGCTATTCGGTACGGAGTTTGGTAAAACCTGGCGTAACCGGACTCGCCCAGGTTAACGGACTGCGTGGTGACAGCGGAAATATGGACATTAAAATGCAGAAAAGAATTCTGGCAGATGCATTCTACGTAAAAAACTGGAGTTTCAGCCTGGATTTTGTGATTATTTTAAAAACTGTTTTTCTCGTTATTGGCGGTGATAAAAATGCCAATTAAAAAACATAGAAATAAATAAAACACTAATTTAGCCGAATGTTAAAAAAATTTTTGAGCCAGATCGGGGCCTATTTTCTCCTGCTGTCAAAAACAATAAAAAGACCCCAGAAATCCTCAGTTTTCGGGAAACTGTTTATGAGAGAAATTCACGATTTAGGTGTTAATTCTTTCGGACTGGTACTCTTTACCTCCATCTTTGTAGGAGCGGTGGTGGCGATACAGATGTTTAATAACTTCAAGGCATCAACATTCCCCATTCCTAATTCATTTATTGGTTACGCAACAAAAGTGGTCCTTATTTTAGAATTTGCGCCCACCATTATTTCTGTAATTCTTGCAGGAAAAGTAGGTTCTTATATTGCATCGAGTATTGGGACGATGAGAGTCACAGAACAGATAGACGCACTTGATATTATGGGCGTTAACTCTCCCAATTTTCTTATACTTCCGAAAATCCTTGCAAGTATCGTTTTCAACCCGTTGCTTATCGCGATCAGTATTGTTTTCGGTATTTGGGGAGGTTATCTGGCTGGAACTGCTACAGGAAACTGGAGTAAGGCTGATTATATAACTGGAATTCAGATGTATATGCCTCAACACTTTATATGGTACGCACTCTTCAAAACCGCGGTTTTTGCATTTCTGATTGCTACCATTCCTGCATATTTCGGGTATAATGTTAAAGGCGGTTCACTGGAGGTAGGCCGCGCCAGTACACAAGCTGTAGTGTGGACCATCGTTTCCATCATTATTACCAATTTATTATTAACACAAATGTTCCTGAGCTGATGATTGAAGTAAAAGATTTGAAGAAAAGTTTTGACGAGGTTGAAGTTCTAAAAGGCATTACCACCACATTCGAAACCGGAAAAGTTAACCTTATCATAGGTCAGAGTGGATCGGGAAAAACTGTTTTCCTGAAAAGTTTACTTAATGTATATCAGCCTACCTCAGGGGGAATTCTCTTTGATGGCCGGGACATCAACAAAATGTCAAGAGACGAAAAGCAGATTCTACGCTCAGAAATAGGAACGGTTTTTCAGGGAAGCGCACTCTTTGATTCGATGACAGTGGAAGAAAACATTACTTTTCCACTTGATATGTTTACCAATCTGTCCTTCAGAGAAAAGAAAAGAAGGGTTTTCGAAGTTATCGGAAGAGTTCACCTGGAAAAGGCAAACCGTAAATTCCCCTCAGAAATATCCGGGGGAATGCAGAAAAGGGTTGCGATTGCCCGTGCAATTGTAAACAACCCGAAATACCTTTTCTGCGACGAACCAAACTCTGGTCTCGATCCGTATACTTCAAATATTATCGATGATCTTATTATGGAAATCACCAAGGAATATAATACCACAACGATCATCAACAGTCACGACATGAATTCTGTGATGACGATTGGCGAGAAAATTGTATACCTACGTTTGGGAATAAAAGAATGGGAAGGAAATAAAGACGTCCTGATTAATGCAGGCAATAAAAACCTCATCGACTTCGTTTATTCGTCAGAATTGTTCAAGGAACTGCGTGAGTATTTCCTGGAAACAAATAAAACGTCAATCGATAATATTATCACAAAATCTAATGAAAATGACTAAGTTATTTAGCATCGCTCTATTGGGAGCTACTGTATTCGCCTCAGCCCAAGTAAAAGTATCCGGGCGCGCTAATTTACTTTTTAAGACTGATAAACCTAATTGGGAAAACATCAGCAATACTGCATCCGGTGCGTATAATGAGTCCGGTAAAAACAATGCAGGATTTAATTTTGGTCTTTCCGCGAAAGTCAACTTACCTCTTTCGCTGTTTTTAATGCCGGAGATTTATTATACAACTCTAAAATCTGAATTTACTGAGCCAGGAGGTACAACATTAGAAGTTAAAAGCAACCGTGTAGATGTTCCCGTTTTATTGGGCTATAATGTGATGGGAGATATGTTGGGAGTTTTTGTAGGTCCTGTTGCATCATACAATCTCTCATCTGACAATCAGTTTAATGATTTTAGAGAAAATGCAAAGAATGATTTCACCGTAGGATATCAATTCGGAGCGCAGGTACAGCTGCAGAGATTTATCATCAACGGACGTTACGAAGGAGCTTTCACTGATGACCAAAGAGATTTTATTAACAATAACACCAATCAGACTATCCGCTACGATAGCAGACCAAGTATGTTAATTCTCGGTTTAGGCTACAAATTTTAGCAAAAAGACTTACACACAAAAAAATCCTCAGAATCAGTACTTCTGAGGATTTTCATTTGATGTATTGTGTATAGTCTGTTGTCTAGCCAGCTCTGCAGCCTGTTTTTCCAGGTCTTCTTTTTCTCTCCGAAGTTGCTGAATTTCTTTTCTTTTCTGCTCCTCTCTTAAAGCAGTTCCTTTACTCACATATCCAACAATTCCACCGATAATGAGGCCGATTCCAATTCCTGCAAGAATTCCCATCAAACTAATTGGTTCAAAGAGTTTCACAAATGAGAATTCCGGAAGCATATAATACAGCAAAAATGCCAGCCCCAAGAGTAAAAACCCAATAAAGTGTAAATTTTTCATAGTGTTATAATTAACAAACCTTCCCAAAAATAAGAATTTTTCGGGAAGGTTTTATATAAATGTTATTGCTTGCTTAAATTTTTCCGCCAGATGCTTTGTAATACTCCAAAGCTTTAGGCATGTGTTTTTCTAAATCAGCTCTTCTGTTCTCAGGACTTGGGTGAGTAGAGAGAAATTCTGGCGGTCGGTTTCCGGTGGAAGAAGCTTCCATTCTTTCCCAGAACGGCTGTGCCTGTCTTGGATCGTACCCAGCCATCGACATTAGGTATAATCCCATTTCATCAGCTTCAAGTTCCTGTCCACGTCCGTATTTCAAAAGTGCAACTTGTGCTCCGATTGGATAAACCTGTTGGAAAATAGTTGCCATCTGACCACTGGTGGCACTTCCCAAAATTGCACCACCGTACTGTGCAACCATCGCCTGCGAAATTCTTTCGTTACCGTGACCTGCCAATGCGTGCGAAATTTCATGACCTAGAACTACTGCTAATCCGGTGTCATTTTTTGTTATCGGCAGTATACCGGTGTAAACTGCTACTTTACCGCCAGGCATACACCAGGCATTCACCTGCTTGTCATCAATAAGATTGAATTCCCACTGGTAATCTGTAATGTCGCCCTCGCGGCCTATACCACGATAGTAATTGTTGGCGGCATTTTTAATCCTTGCGCCAACATTCTGAACGCTTTTCGATGCAGTTGTCCCGCTTACAATTTTAGCTTTAGACATTGCTTCTCTATATTGCTGCAAAGCCATTGCAGAGATTTCCTGATCGTTGGCTAACTGCAGAGATTTTCTCCCGGTAATAGGATTGGTTGTACAGGCGATCATCATTACAGATAATGCACCGATACCTAAAATTTTATTTACATTTTTCATAGCTTGAATATTTCAGTAATAAATTCCTATAAACAATTTTTATTCCATAAATTTTTTTCCACCTAAGACTTGCATTATTTTTGTATAGAACAAAGAAAAAACCGTAATGAAAAAGTTTATTAATATTTTAAGCGCAGCAATGCTGATTGTTTTTCTAAATTCTTGTGCTTCAGCCGGCTTAATCCCATCCGAAAAAGTCGCTAATCTGCTTCAGTCAGGGGAATTTACATTCATGGCCGAAAAAGCCAATCCCACAAATTATGATGTGGTAAATGTAATGAATTCCTTGCCTACTTCAAGTTCATCACGAATGCTGGACCTTGATTATGGATATACGATACAGCTAAAAAAATCTGAATTCACTGTTGAATTACCCTATTTCGGACGAATGTACAACCCAAGCTACGACACTTCAAAAAATTCTTACCGATTCACGTCGAAAGATTTCAGTTTGAGTGAACATCCCGGAAAGAAAGGAAGTACAGTATATACTATTATTACAAAGGACCAGCCCAATATCCGAAGAATCATAATGGAGGTGTTTAAAAATGGAAAAAGCTACGTCTCCATAGATTCGAATGACCGCGCTACGATTTCTTATGACGGATATATCATGGAAAATGTAGCTCCTAAGAAGTAGAGGAATTCTTCAGAATTTCATCCACAAAAATTTTAGCTTCCGTACTTGGGTTTGACGTCAGTGCAGAGGCATTTTTTTTATGAAGTTCATAGGAGTTTTCGACAGATTGGTTTTCTCTGGTTTTTTGAAGAATATACTCCTGAACCCAATAATCAAAGCGTTTTTCTGCCTGATTTTTTCTGGCCTCATAAAAAGTTCTGTTTTTAAGCTTCAATTCAATAAACTCATTTATCTTTTCAAATACTTCAACCAGCCCATTATTCTTTAATGCCGAACCGAGCAATACAGGGACTTTCCAGTTTTTCTCTTTTGAAGGCAAAAAATGAAGTGCACGCACTAATTCCAGCTTGGTATTTTTGGCTTTCTGTACGTTGTCTTCTTCCACTTTATTAATGAAAATGATATCGACCATTTCCATAATTCCGCGTTTGATTCCCTGAAGTTCGTCACCGCCACCAATAATCTTCAGAAAAAGAAAGACATCCGTAATATCAGATACGAGGACTTCGCTTTGCCCCACGCCCACGGTTTCTATTAAAATCGTATCGTAACCTGCAGCTTCACAGATCAGCATGGTTTCAAAGGTGGTATTTGCCACGCCACCCAAAAATCCTGAACTTGGAGAAGGACGAATAAACGCATTTTCTTCCTTCGAAAGTTCTTCCATGCGCGTTTTATCTCCTAAAATTGAGCCTTTATGAAGTGAGGAACTCGGGTCGATAGCCAGTACAGCAACTTTTCGACCTTTCGCGACCAACAGCCTGCCGAAATTTTCAATAAATGTAGATTTTCCTGCTCCCGGAACTCCTGTAATACCAATACGGACTGACTTGCCGCTTAGAGGCAGAATTTCTTTCAACAGCTGTTCCGCCAGTTCACGATGTTCCGGTTTTTTGCTTTCCACCAAGGTAATAGCTTTCCCCAGCAATCTTTTGTCACCCGCTTTAACCCCTTGGATAAGTTTTTCTACAGAAAATTCTTTCATTAACTCAAAAATACGAATTCTTTTCAGGATATCATCTCAATTCCCAATCCGGGTTTCCGGCTGGGGACTAATATTCCTTTTTCTACGAGACTTCCTTTCGCATAATCATTTGAGATTAAATTAGCTCCGTCTAAATCTGCGTAATCACATAATGATGCTACAGCAATTCCTGCTGAAATTCCTACTGACGACTCTGTCATGCAGCCAATCATCACTTTATAATTATGATTTTTTGCTTCTTCTATCAATTCCAGTGCTGGGGTTATTCCTCCGCACTTCATCAGCTTAATATTAATGGCTGAATAATGAGGTTGGAGTCTTTCGAGATAAGAAAGATCCTGACAGTCCTCATCAGCCATCCATCTCGCGAAACCTTCTTTATTCAAAATCTGATACTCGCCCACTGGTAACGGCTGTTCTATATAAGTGAATCCTTCGGATAAGGGATGATTTTGCAGAAATACACAGTCTTGTGGAGAAAAGCTTGCATTGGCATCCAGCGCGATTTCCTTTCCACTTTCCAGTAGCCTGAAAACATTATTACGGTCGAGTCCGTTGCATTTTACCTTGAATTTATGCCACGGAGATTCTTTGATTTTCTTTAGCTGAATATCGACGGAATCGATGCTTATGGTAAAAGAAGATTGGGGCAATCCAAAAGAGCTGAAGTGGTTAAGTTCATTGAATGTCGTTCCTTCCAGTTTTCCGGAAAGATCCCAGTAAGCGCAGTCTAATGCAGACCGAAGAAATGAATGAAGCTGCAAACTTGAGAGAAAAATGTAAAATTCAGCTGGTGTTACTATTGCGAAACGCTCCAATTGGTTTTGGATTTCTTTGAGCTTTAATTCAAAATCAGCCAGATTAATGCCGTAATAATTTATTGCGACACATTCTCCATAACCAGTTTGATTATCTTGCGAAAGCGTTACCAGTAAGGAATCCCGGAAATCATAACTTCCGTAAGCTATCGAAAATGTTTCTTTTAATAGAAGGCGGTGCTTGGTCCAGGAAATCTTCATGCAGATAAAATTTTCCTGAATTTTTCAGGTCAAAACAAATTTAAGCAGAATTTTGTTTATTTTTGAGAGAAACAAAACAAATTAACTATGAATACAGCTCAGAATTTACGAACCCAAAAAAAAGCATCAAATAAAACAATAACAATTCTTTCAGCGATTGCCGCGTTTGGGGTTTTAGCTTCCTGCACACCAAAACCGGCGGTGGTAGAAGGAACGAAAACCAAGACTGCCGAAAATTTAGCTTTAGGAAAAACGGTTTTCGAAAACTCATGCGGAAGATGCCATGACCTCCCAAATCCTACGTCACATTCTGCCCAGGATTGGGTGGGAATCATGAACAGGATGGCACCAAAAGCGAAACTCAACGACGAACAACACCAACTTGTTTACGATTATATCGTTTCGGTTAAATAATCGGTATGCCTATCAAGCCTGAAATAACATTCCAGGATTTTGAAAAAATCGACATCCGAACCGGAACAATTATTTCCGTGTCCGATTTTCCAGAAGCACGGAACCCTTCTTACCGACTGGAAATAGATTTCGGTGCTTTAGGAATAAAAAAATCATCAGCACAAATCACCGACTTGTATAAAAAGGAAGATCTGCAGGGGAAACAAATTCTGGCGGTGGTAAATTTCCCCAAAAAGCAAATCGCAAATTTTTTCAGTGATTGCCTTGTACTGGGTGTTTACGGTGAAGGAAATAAAGTTACGATTATAACTCCTTCGCTACCTGTAAAAAACGGATCAGTTGTCGGTTAACCACTACTAACACTAAATAAATTTTCGCAAATTATTTTAAAATCTTAGTCATGATTCAACATATTCCTTTAGAAAAAATTCTTTTTCTGGACATCGAAACTGTACCGCAAGCCGGCAACTGGGAAGATCTGAATGAGGCCGACCAATATCTCTGGGATAAGAAGACAAGGATGCAGCGAAAGGAAGATTTCACAGCTGAAGATTTTTACAGAGAAAGAGGCGGAATTATGGCAGAATTCGGTAAAATCATCTGTATTTCTGTGGGGATTTTAGAAAAAAGTGAAAAACTTATGGTTAAAAGTTTTTACGGAGACGATGAGAAAAAACTGCTTGAGGAATTCGGCGAGATATTTAACCGACCCAAACTTCATGATGTGATTCTTTGCGCACATAACGGTAAAGAATTCGACTTTCCGTGGATTGCAAGACGATTTCTTATCAACGGGATGCAGCCGCCGCGGCCATTTCAGCTTTTTGGGAAAAAACCTTGGGAAATTCCGCACCTGGATACTATGGAGTTATGGAAATTTGGTGATTACAAATCATTCATCTCGCTGGAATTACTGGCTCATGTTTTCGGAATTCCCACTCCGAAGGATGATATCGACGGTTCTATGGTTTCGTCGATTTACCATATAGAAAAAGACTTATTTAGAATTGTTCAATATTGTGAAAAAGATGTCTTAACTTTGGCAAATATTTTCCGGCGGATGCGCCAGGAAGAACTTCTCGAAAGGAAAACAGACTAACTTTTAAATAAAAATGGACTTTGCTGCGCTTTGCAGAAGGAGTTCCGCAATATTACAATGGCTTTAACAGACGATCAGATTGCCGATATCGGCGAAAATATTATTAAAAATTTAAAGACAGTATACGATCCCGAAATTCCCGTAGATATCTATGAACTTGGACTTATTTACGATGTACAGATTTCCGACCAGGGCGCAGTGAAGGTAATTATGACTTTAACCACACCCAACTGTCCCGTGGCAGAAAGTTTGCCCGCGGAAGTACGCGAAAAGGTTGCTGAAGTCGACGGAGTGAAAGAGGTCGATTTGGAACTCACTTTCGAACCATCATGGAACAAGGACATGATGAGTGAAGAAGCCCGTTTTGAACTGGGAATGTTTTAAAAATAAAATGCCGGAAATTTCCGGCATTGTTATTTTGGTTAAAGTCCGTACTCGAAAAGCACAGTCCGCTGTACATTTGGATGTATCGATAGTGATACCGGACAGTTGAGGGCTGTATGTTCAATAAATTTCTTCTGTTCCGGCGTATATTCTCCTGGAATTCTTACGATGCAGAATATTGTACCGATTCTTTTGGGTTCGGGGTGGGTAGATTTTTTCAGTTCACAAGTTGCGCCTGTGATATCGATCCCTTTGTGTTTTCCCAAAACAGCCACTGCCATTAACATAGATTGCCCATAGGAAATCCCGAAAATATCTGAAGGAGAAAAATATTCTGATGTTCCGCCGTCTCTTAAAGGCGCACATGTGGTGATTTCCGCCCCCGATTTTTCATGTTGAGATACGATTGTAAAATCGCCTGAATAAGTAATTGTTGAAGTCATAGTTTTGCGTTTTTTATTACCATAAAGATAGCAATAATTTACGATAGTTCCACGCAAATATGACATAAGTCACTGAAAATTAAAATCATATATAACCTAAAAAAAATATACCCGCCATTTCAGAAGCGTTAATGACCATAGTTAAAGATTACTGTTTTTTTAACTTCTGAACTTAGAGAAAGGGCGACCGGACAGTTCATCGCGGTTTCTTCAATGAAAGTTTTCTGCTCCGGCGTAAAAGTTCCCGGGAAATATAAAGTACATACAATCTCCGAAATTTTCCTTGGCTGAGGCTTCATATTTTTCTGCAGTTCTGCATAGGAACCTTCAATGTTAACTCCTTTGTCTTTCCCTAAAATTGCAATGGTGGTAAGCATGCACTGCGCTAAAGAAGTCGCGCATAAATCGGTAGGAGAAAACACTTCACCTTTGCCATGATTATCGGTAGGTGCATCAGTAAAAATAATGGTTCCCGACTGCAGATGTTGAGATTCGCAGCGCAGATCGCCGAGGTAAGTTATTTTTGAAGTCATGATTTTATTTTAATATTAACGTTACTGGCATTCGGAAATTATTAGAAGTTGCCATTCCTTCAACGCAAAGTGGTGTCCATTTTTTCTCCATTTTATACATTATCAGCTCCAATTCTCTGTTAAATTCAAAATTTTCACCTCTTGCACTAACATTCTTTACATTACCATCTTCCGTAACGGTGAAGGTTACGATACTTTTAAATTCGCCCGATAAATCATTTTCCGATTTAACTTCCTTAGATTTTGTCGCTTTATACTGGCTTTTCTTTTCAAAATTTGGCATTTGAAAATGCTCCCCCGCATCTTTGCATTTAATACTTTGTTTCACTACAGGGTTTTTGTTTTCTTCAACTTCATTCAATTTAATTTTTTTAAGTAAGTCAAATTCTATATTCCGTCGTTCTTCATTAATTCTCATTTCATACTGAGCCATTATTCTATTTCTATCTTTGTTTGAAAGACCTGCAAGTGAATCTTTTGCTTTTATTTGATATTCAATTAATATAGAATCGTATTCTTTAGTAATTCTTCTTAATTCAGCAATCTCATTACTTTGAGCATTTACTAAAAAACCAAAAAAAATTATTAATAGAGGCGCTATTTTATTCATCTTATTATTTTTAAAAATGAAAAATATCTTTCGCTTTGTTATAAGCGCTTTCGAAATTGAGTAAGTTCAGCGAATGCTCCACTTTTTCTGAAGCCATGAAATTAATCACCTGTTCGGTCGGCATGTTGCCAACGAGATCGTCTTTGGCCATCGGGCAGCCACCAATTCCTTTAATCGCTGAATCGAATCTTCTGCACCCGTTGTCATAAGCAGCTTTCAGTTTCTTATAAGAATCCTCGTAACGGTTATGAAAATGCGCCCCAAAATCGATTTCCGGAAATTTAGCCGGAATTTTCGCGAAAAGCAACTCGATTTGTTCCACAGTTCCTGTTCCGGTGGTGTCAGAAAGTAAGATGTTTTTTATTCCGATTTCATTAAAACGCTTTGCCCAGAAATCCACATCTTCCCACTTCCACATTTCACCGTAAGGATTGCCGAAAGCCATAGAAAAATAAACATTAAGCGTGCGGCCATCGGTTTTCAGCAGTTCAGTAATTTTCAGAATATCATTAAAAGCTTCCTCCTGATTTTTATTGGTATTCCGGTGCTGAAAAGTCTCCGAAATCGAAAAGGGAAACCCCAGAATATCAACCTGTTCATGAGCCAGAGCTTTTTCCGCTCCACGGTAATTGGCCACAATCACAGAAAGTTTTGTATTTGAAACCGATTTATCAATCTCATCGAGCACCGTTCCCGAATCTGCCATTTGGGGAATTGATTTCGGCGAAACAAAACTTCCGCAATCAAGCACATCAAAACGAACATCCATCAACGCATTAATGTAATCGATTTTCTTTTGAGTCGGGATAAATTCGCCCCAACCTTGCATGGCATCGCGCGGACATTCAGTTAAAAACATGGGCTCTTTTAGGTTTTCTCAAAGATAATAATTTTTTTGAATGGTGAATATTTCGCCCATTTTATGACTGCGGAGCCCTCAAAAGCTAAAAACAGCAGCTTTACAAAGTTGAGCCTCAGACAAAATCGCTATCTTTGTTTAAATCAAATTTTATTAAAAATGACGACCATAGAATTCAACCTCGAGTGGAAACTGAAGCTGCAAAACCGCTTTATCAATTACGTAAAAATATTTTCTACAAGCGATCCGGAAAGTGAAACAACACCTTCAACTGAAAGACAGTGGAATATTGCAAATTATATTTTTGAAGAACTGAAAGCATTGGGTTTAAGCGATGTTTCTCTGGATGAGAACGGATATATTTATGCTTACGTGCCATCGAATCTCGAAAATGATGATGAGCCCGTTATAGGATTTATCTCTCATTATGATACTTCGCCTGATTTTAACGGAGAAAACGTAAAACCTCAAATCTGGGACGATTACGATGGCAAGGATTTACTTCTGAATAAACAAACGGGCTTCGTACTTTCGCCTACTAAATTTGAAAGTCTTAAAGATTATGTCGGGAAAACATTGATTACCACAGATGGAACCACGCTTCTTGGCGCTGATGACAAAGCTGGAATTGCGGAGATTGTTACCGCTGCCGAATATCTTTTGGCACATCCGGAAATTAAACACGGTAAAATCGCAATCGGATTTACACCTGATGAAGAAATTGGAAGAGGTGCGCACAAATTTGATGTTGCTAAATTCGGTGCGGAATGGGCTTATACAATGGACGGCGGCGAAGTTGGTGAGCTGGAGTATGAAAACTTCAACGCTGCAGGCGCGGTGGTGAAAATTCACGGTTTAAGTGTTCACCCCGGGTACGCTTTCGGTAAAATGGTAAATGCTTCTCTTTTGGCAGCAGAATTCATTAAAATGCTACCTGAAAACGAAACGCCTTCCACAACAAAAGGCTTTGAAGGTTTTTATCACCTGACAGATCTTAAATCTGATGTTTCTGAAGCGAAAATCCAGTACATCATCCGTGATCATGACGCAGAGAAATTTGAAACTAGAAAAGAGTTCATCACCGCAAAGGTTGCAGAATTCAATCAAAAATTCGGCGAAGGAACTGCAGAAATTGAGATCAAAGAACAGTACCGCAACATGAAGCAGCAGTTCGAAGGTAAAATGCACATTATCGACATTGCAGAGCAGGCAATGAAAGACGCCAACATAGAGCCTAAAATTAAAGCCATCCGAGGTGGAACTGACGGCGCACAGCTTTCTTATATGGGTTTACCTTGTCCGAACATTTTCGCAGGGGGAATCAACTTCCACGGACCTTACGAATATGTGGCATTAGAATCTATGGAAAAAGCGGTAAAAGTGATTATCAATATTGCGAAAGCCGTGAAGAAGATTTAAAATAAGATCATTTTAGTAAATAACCTTCAGTAAATATTGGAGGTTATTTTTTATCCATTGACCACTTTAAAAAAACAAAAAACCATCACATTTCTGTGATGGTTTGCTCCTCTTGCTGGGCTCGAACCAGCGACCCTCTGATTAACAGTCAGATGCTCTAACCAACTGAGCTAAAGAGGAGTGTTGCTCTTTGCTTTAAGCGTGTGCAAATATAGAAACTTTTTTAATTCTTGCAAAATATTTTTGCAAAGTTTTTATCAAAATTTCCCTGTAATCCACTTAACTATATCGTTTCCAAAGATTAAGACCATTAATCCAAGTAAGAAAATTACACCAATCATCTGGGCATTTTCTAAAACTTTCTGCGGAACAGGTTTTCCGGTGATCATTTCCCACAGTGTAAACACGACATGGCCGCCATCTAACCCCGGAATCGGGATCAAATTAAGGAATGCAAGCCATACGGAGAACATCGCGGTAAAACTCCAGAAAAACTCCCAATTAATCGTTTCCGGCATCTGCTTAATAATTCCGATAGGTCCGGAAACTTTTTTATAACCTTCAGTAGTGGTATTGAAAACAATTTTAAACTGTTTGATTTGCATCGTAAGCACATCAATCGTTCTTGTTAAACCTCTAGGGATTGCTTCAAGTACAGTATATTTTTTTGTAATTCTGGCTTTTTCCAATTCTGCTTGGGCTACATTTACATCGGTCCCAAAACCTAATTTACCCTGTGCATTAACTTTAACATTGATTTGTTGAACAGCTTTATTTCTTTCAATATCCAAAACAACATTCTGGTTTTTGAATTTTGCCAATTCAGTTCCCAATTCGTCGAAATAAGATAAAGGTTTTCCGTTGATACCAACAATTCTGTCACCTTTCACAAGTCCCGCTGCTTTCGCACCGCCGTTTGGCTCCAGACTGTCGATTACAACAGGGAAACGGGGAGTGAAATAAGCTTTGGCTTCATTCTGTGATAAAACCTCAGCAACACCCTGTTCATTGACCGGAAATGTTACCTCTTTACCATCTCTCAAAACAGTAACCTCATCTGCAAAAAGCATATTTACGGTTGACGTTTCCATACGCTCGGCATGTTTCCCGTCGATTCTCAAGATCTTATCACCTGTTTCAAGGCCCATTTTCTTACCGGCGTGCGATACGGCAATTCCATTTTCGAATTTGGAGTTATCGTGATACGTTTCACCTTTAAAATAGCTTAAACTTGAGTAAATTAACCACGCTAAAAAGAAGTTTACGGTAACACCACCCATCATAATGATTAAACGCTGCCAAGCCGGTTTGCTTCGGAATTCCCACGGTTCTGCCGGCTTTTTCAGTTGCTCGGTATCCATACTTTCGTCTACCATTCCCGCAATTTTCACATAACCGCCAAATGGAAGCCATCCGATACCATATTCGGTACCGCGGAAGTTTATTTTTGCGAGAGAAAACCATGGATCAAAGAAGAGATAGAATTTCTCAACTTTGGTTTTGAAATATTTAGCGGGGAGGAAATGCCCTAATTCATGCAGGACTACTAAGATCGAAATACTGAGTATGAATTGAAATAACTGTATTAATGTCATTGATTTTAATTAAAATTTTATAAGATTTGCGAAGATACGAATTATCAAAAGCATGCCAAATAAAAAAGGTCCTCAAAATGAGAACCTCTTTATATATATGAAAAGTGAGTTTTTCTAGAAATTGAATGATACCCCTAAACTACCATTGTTACCAAATTCACCATAGATACCAACATTGTTGTTGAAGAAATATCTAACTCCCAAATGAGCGCCGAATCCGAAATCTTTACCTAATATTCCTAAGTTAATTCCCGGATAGATGTCCCATTTTTCAGGTAATCCTAATGGTTCCTGTAAATGAAATCCTAATCTACCGAATAAGAAAACATTATTATCTTTGTTATCGTCCTTATACCCATCAAAATAGAAGTTTGCACCCGCACCTAATGATACGATACTGCCTAATCCATAATCATAAGTTGCAGTAATACCATTTCCGTATCCCCAACCGTTAAAACCTACCTGAAGTTTTTGATCTCCTTTGCCGTTCCAGGCCTGTGCGAATGCCGTTTGTCCTAAAAAGAACATTGAGCATACTAATAGTAACTTTTTCATAATGTTATAATTTATAGTTTTAATGTTATAATTTTGAATAATCAAAAATGAGACCAAAGGAAAAAAGCATGTCGGAAGAGGCGATGACATTTTCTATATTTAATCACGTTTTTTATGAAGATTTATGAAAAATAATTTAAAAATCACCGGTTTAAATTTCGATATCTGTTGGAAAAATAAAACAGAAAATTTCGAAGCCTTAGAAAATCAGCTGTCCGACGTTGTGACAGATCTGTTTATTTTGCCTGAAATGTTCTCCACCGGATTTTATATGAATGCTGAAGAGGTAGCAGATCGAAATGGTGAAACCTTGAACTGGATGAGATATTTTTCCAATAAAACCAACACCGCAGTGTGCGGAAGTGCTTCTGTTCTGGAAAATAAAAGATTTGTTAACCGTTTTTACTTCGTAAAACCCGATGGAAGCTATAATTATTACGACAAAAGACATCTGTTCTCTTATTCTGGGGAAGATAAAACCTATTCCCGCGGGAAAGAAAGAGTTATTGTAGAATATAAAGGTTGGCGAATTTTGCTTCAGGTTTGTTATGATCTCAGGTTTCCCGTCTTTTCAAGAAATAATGACGATTACGATGCTATCATCTATGTTGCAAACTGGCCTGAAACAAGAATTGATGCATGGAATACTTTGTTAAAGGCAAGAGCGATCGAAAATCAGAGTTATGTTTTTGGTCTTAACCGCATTGGCACGGATGGAAATAACCTGAACTATCCGGAGAGTTCGTCTTGTTTTTTTGCGGACGGAAGTGTTACGTCAGAAGTAGACGGGAATATGGTGACTACAGTTTTTGATCATGAAAATCTTGAGAAGTACCGCGAAAAATTTCAGTTTTTAGGCGACCGCGATTCCTTTGAAATTAGATAACCTAATTTTCTGCAATATCTCGAAGAAGATTGGTTAAAGTATTTACATCGTGTACTCCGCTCTGTTTGTAAAGTAAATCTCCATTTTTAAAAACGGCCAGAGTCGGAACACCTCTCACTCCGTATTCAGCAGCTATTGCAGGATATTCATCAACATCTATTTTTACAATTCTTGCCAGACCGCCAATATTTTCCTTGACCGTGGTAAGGACAGATGACTGCACCTTGCATGGCCCGCACCATGTTGCAAAAAAATCGATGAGTACAGGTCTTTCCGAATTGATGAGCTCCTGGAATTTTTGTGACATAAGTTTTAGGTTTTATCGTTAAAATGAAACTTTTAGGCGAGCGATGTTTAAAGCTGTTACTTAAGTTTTTTCTGCAACTCAGTCCAGCCACCACCATTATAAACCTCGAAACCGTTTTCCTGGAGGATAACCTTTGCCGAAGCATTCCGCTTGCACAGCAAATAATAATAGTTTTCATTAAGATCTAATTTTTTCATCTCAGATATAATGTGAATCACTCTTGTGCTTTTTCCTTCTGTATCGCTTCAACATTTTTTAATGTTTTGCCATAATAAACATTTTCCACACCGTTTTTCTTCAGAAGATCCATCGCCTCGGATGCCTGTTTTCCGGTATTGCAGAAAACAACAATATTTTTCTGCTTTTTAAAGAAACCGATACTGTCCTGCATCGTTGCCAACGGAATATTTACCGCATTTTCCGCTGTCTTTTCTGCAAACTGTTCCGGAACCCGAACATCAATCAGTGTAGTTTCAGAATTTTTTACAATTTCTTTAATGCTTACACAGGGAATGGTCAGTGCCGGTTTTGCTGCAGTACAGGAAAGCAGCATCATTGCCGCTGCAAAAAGTAATTGCAGATTTTTCATTGTTACAGGGTTTTACTTTGACACACAAAATTGCTTTTAGGCACATCCGTTTCTTTAATTTTATTAAAACCGCCTTCGATTTCAGAAAAATTTCTGATTCCGCGTGCATTCAGGATGCTGGCTGCAATCATACTTCGGTATCCGCCGGCACAGTGAATAAAGAAATGTTCATCATTATCAAGCATTCCTGCCCAGCTGTTGATTTCTGCGAGCGGTCTGCGGAAGGCATCATTTACATGTTCAGCTTCATATTCACTCTCTTTTCGAACATCGACAACCTTTGAATCTGCAGCGAATTTTTCTGCAAACTCTTCCGGCGAAATCCGGTGAATCGTATCCGTTTCTTTCCCTGAATTCTTCCATGAATCAAAGCCGCCTTCTAAAAATCCCAAAACATGGTCGAAACCAACTCGTGAAAGTCTTGTAATAACTTCCTCTTCAGTTCCATCATCACAAATCAATAAAATAGGTTGCTTCACATCAACAATCATTGCGCCTACCCAAGGTGCGAAATCACCTTTCAGACCAATATTGATGGAGTTTGGAATAAATCCTTTGTAAAATTCAGCCGCTGAACGCGTGTCAAGAATCAACGCTCCGGAATCTTCAGCAGTAGCTTCAAATTCCGAGGGGCTAAGAGGATTTTTGCCTTTCTGCAACACGTTTTCAAAACTTTCATATCCGCCTTTGTTCATGGCGACATTCATTCCAAAATATTGGGGCGGTGCAGAAAGTCCGTCCAAAACTTCTCTCACAAAGGATTCCTTGTCCGGTTGTTTAAGTGCGTAATTGGTTTTTTTCTGGTTCCCTAAAGTATCCACGGTTTCTTTCTGCATATTTTTCCCGCATGCGGAGCCTGCGCCGTGTGCAGGATAAACGGTAATATCATCTGCAAGTGGTATAATTTTACTCTGCAGGCTGTCATAGAGAAGTCCCGCCAGCTCTTCCTGAGTCATGTGCGCTGCTTTCTGCGCAAGATCAGGCCGGCCAACATCTCCTAAAAACAGGGTATCGCCAGAGAAAATCGCAGTCTCCTTTCCGCTTTCATCGATCAGCAGAAAAGTGGAACTTTCCATGGTGTGACCTGGCGTGTGCAGCACTTTAATTTTTATCTTCCCAACTTCAAAAAGCTGATTATCTTCTGCAATAATTGCCTCGAAATCGGGTTCTGCTGTGGGTCCGTAAACAATTGCAGCTCCCGTTTTCTTCGAAAGATCCAAATGCCCCGAAACAAAATCTGCATGAAAGTGTGTTTCAAAAATATATTTGAGTGTCACGCCATCTTTTTGAAGTCTTTCTATGTATGGCAATGTTTCGCGCAAAGGATCTATAATAGCGGCTTCGTTTTCTGAAACGATGTAGTAAGCTCCATGCGCCAGACAACCTGTATATATTTGTTCTATCTTCATTGTTTTAATTTTTATACCTGCAAATTTCGGTTATTTGAATGCATCACCATACAAATGGACATTGAAAGAATCAATAATGACACTTGATTAGTTATACTCGGTTACGTTACCGTCTTTATCAGATAGTTTTCCGGCCCGTCCGTCCTGGGTGATTTCCCACATATAACTTTCGTTCGTAAATACAGGATTCCCACTCGGGTTTACGGTTTTGGCAGACAGTTTCTGCTCATCTGCACCTGCTTTCTGAATTTTCACTGCGACAACATCGCCTTCAGAAAAATAGATTACGGAGATCTCTTCGCCTTTAAGATTCTTCAGTTTCAGCGGCTCCTGTAGTAATGCGATTTCAGATGATTCGGTGTTTGAAGTTTGGGTTGCCCCCGTCTCTGTCTTTGTACATGAAGCCAGAAAAAGCACCATAGTGCTCAATAAAATTACTCTTTTCATATTAAAATTGTTGCTTTAAAAATATTTCTTTAATAATTATAAATATGCCCATTCCCAAGACCACCCATCCAAAGAGAGGTTTGAGTTTGCGGCCATCCATTTTCTTTGAAACTGCGATCCCTATAAATATCCCCAGAACCGATAAACCACTGAAAATAAGCAGAAAACCCCAGTCATGACTTACCATTTCCATTGTGCTTACAAAGCCCAAAATAGAGTTCATTGAAATGATAAAAAGCGAGGTTGCCACCGCCTTCTTCATATTCACGCCTAAAAGCATGACCAGAGCAGGAACAATTAAAAATCCGCCGCCCGCTCCGATTAAACCGGTTATAATTCCTACAAGTAATCCCTGCGAGATCAATATCGTATAGTTGGTATCTTCGAAATTCTGTAGTCTGGGTCTTTCATTTTTCCGGATCATTTTAAAGGAAGCAATCAGCATCAAAACAGCAAACAGCAGCAGAAGAAACATATCTTTCGTGAGGGTAATGCCCCATCGGTTGATGATATATTCCGGTAAATGAGGTAATATAAGTCTCCTGGAAAACAAGACCCCTAAAATGGAGGGAATTCCGAAGGTAAAAGCCGTTTTAAAGTCAATCTGTTTCTGCCTGATAAATCCTACAGAGCCCACCAGACTTGTAATCCCAACTACAAACAAGGAAAGCGCCGTAGCAGTAACTGCATCAAAGCCAAAAACATATACAAATATCGGCACGCTTAGAATGCTGCCGCCACCGCCAATTAGGCCCATTACCAGACCTATTACTATTGCCGAAAAATATCCTAAAAATTCCATGTGCTACTTTTTGGCAAAACTAATTCTTTAAGTACAACATCAATGTAACCATTGTTACTAAACGATACTACGCAATGGCTTTAATGATATGATTGCTGCTACCGACTTTGAAACGGTCTCCTACCGTTTTTCCTTTAAGTTCTGCAAAAACGGGTGTTTTTTCAGAAAGTGAAATCACTTCTCTGCCCTCAATAGTGAACACCGGAACGGAAATTCCTACAAAGAAAAACGATTGATCAGTTTCGATGATGCTGCCTCTTTCAATAATGCTGTGGCTGGAATTCTCTTCGCTAGCCAGAAACTTTAAGTTTTCTTCAGCTCCAGCCAACATTTTTTCAAAACGGAGTTGCATATCCTTGGCTTCGGTCTGGTGAGAAAAATCTTCAGGATCGTGCGTGCTTTCTTCGTCCAAATCGGATGCGGTTTCATACTGATGAACAGACCGTTGCAGGCTCTGAATCACCTTACGCTGCTCGGCAATCAGTTGGCTTATAATGATTTTCCTTTCCATTACTTTAAATTTTGACAATTAACAAATTTACTAAAAAAGCTTCACTTTCCTTACCAATATTTCCAAGCATGAGAAGTATCAGCAGTTTGAAGCCAACATTTTTTAATGGGGTTAAAATAATTTGCTTTACGAAATCCATTATTTTACTCACTGACGAATTAAAAATACTTATAATTTTTTACCTTTAACATTTAAAACCCGATTTCAAATGGCAGACAGAACTAAATTTATAGAGGAACTTTCATCAAGGTACACTCCGAAAGGCGAATTTATAACACTCGGCAAAGGCATGCTCGACGGTGAGGTTGTAACCGATGTGAGCGTCACTATTCCTCTGAAAACCATTAACAGACACGGCTTGATCGCCGGAGCCACAGGAACGGGGAAGACAAAAACGTTACAGGCTTTTGCAGAACAGCTTTCGCATCAGGGAATTCCATCGCTGGTTTTAGATATTAAAGGTGATTTTTCAGGAATTGCAGAACCCGGGGAGGAGAATAAAAACATTACTGAGCGATACGCAAAAACAAAGCTACCTTATCAGCCACAGGCATTTCCGGTTGAACTGATGACGATTTCCGGGGAAAGAGGCGTAAAACTCCGTGCTACAGTAACAGAATTCGGACCTATCCTGCTTTCGAAAATTCTGGAACTGAATGATACCCAGCAAAGCATTATCTCCATAGTTTTCAAATACTGCGATGACAAAGGTTTACCGCTTATCGACCTTGAAGATTTAAAAAAAGTTCTGCAGTATGTTACCGATAACCCTCAGGGAAAAGCCGATCTATCGAATAATTACGGATCTATTGCACCGGCTTCATTAGGAGCGATTCTGCGATCAATTGTTGCACTCGAACAGCAGGGTGCCGCGCAATTTTTCGGTGAACCGAGTTTTGATGTTGAAGATCTTTTGCGGCAAAGAGAAGGCAAAGGTGTCGTAAATATCCTGAGAGTTGGCAATATTCAAAGTAAACCACAGTTATTCTCGACATTCATGCTTTCGCTTTTTGCTGAAATTTATATGAATTTCCCCGAAGAAGGCGATTCCGGAAAACCAAAACTGGTTATGTTTATTGATGAGGCTCATCTTATTTTTAAGGAAGCTTCTAAAACGCTGCTTAACCAGATTGAAACGATGGTAAAGCTCATCCGGTCGAAAGGCGTGGGAATATATTTCATTACCCAAATTCCTGGAGATGTTCCCGAGAATGTACTTTCGCAGCTTGGTCTGAAAATTCAGCATGCACTTCGCGGATTTACTGCAAAAGACCGGAAAGAAATTTCTAAAGCTGTAGATAATTATCCTATCACTGAGTTTTATAAAGCTGATGAACTTATTCAAAATCTCGGTATTGGCGAGGCGTTTATTACCGCGCTCGATGAAAAGGGAATCCCTACTCCTTTGGTGCACACCTATCTGATATCGCCGGAATCCAGAATGGATATTCTAAATGATGCTGAAGTTGCAGACCTTACGAGCCGTTCGGCATTGGTTGCTAAATACGAGCAAAGTGTGGATAAAGATTCGGCTTATGAAATGCTGACCAGCAGAATGGAACAGGCAGTTCAGAATGCTGCGCCTACTCAAAAAACGAGACCGGTGAAAGAAGAACCAGGCATGTTTGAATCTGTGATGAAATCCCGCGCAGGAAGAACCTTTACGACAACCCTTGCACGCGAAGGCGCAAAATTTGTTCTGGGAATGTTTGGTTTAGGCGGAAGAAAAAGGTAAAATTGCACCCGGCTTAGGATTCTCCAAAAGCTAATGCCAGAAAAAGACAAAATGTATTCAGTAATTGATATAGAAAGTAACGGAGCAGGTTTCAGAAAAGAAAGCATTATTGAAATTGCAGTGTACAGATATGATGGTCACGAAATCGTAGACCAGTTTATTTCTTTGGTAAATCCTGAAAGCGAAATCACCCCGTTTGTGCAGAAACTCACCAAAATTTCGCAGAAAATGGTGAAAACTGCACCAAAATTTCCCGAAATCGCCAAAAGAATTGTCGAAATTACCGAAAACACGACATTGGTTGGTCATAATATTGAATTCGATTACCGGATGCTTCGTCAGGAATTCAAAAGGTTAGGTTATGAATTTAAAATCAACACGTTAGACACTATCCCGCTGGCTAAGAAACTGATACCCGAAGCAGAAAGCTATTCTCTCGGCAAGCTTGTGAAATCATTAGGCATTCCGCTTGTGGATCACCATAGAGCTTCCGGCGACGCGCGGGCAACATTAGATCTTTTCAAACTCCTGATGATTAAGGATAAAGACTCAGAAATTATACAGCAGCACCATGATGAATTAAATGCGAAAACGTACTTTAATAAAATCAAGGAACTGACTCAGGATCTACCTTCCGAGAGAGGAATTATTTATCTGCAGAACGCCGAAGGAAAAATTATACATTTCGATTTTGTAGAAGACCTGAGTAAGTTCGCCAAAATGCTATTTAACTCTAAGTCCAAGCGTTGGATACAGCTTCAGGAAGATGTTGTGCAAATTCATTATGAACTTACAGGAAATAATATTCTGGCAAAACTGATGATGAAAACCAAAGGTTTGCGCAAGCGGGAAAATCTTCCGTTCGGGTTATACCATAAGGGTGGGAAATACGTAGTCGAAAAAATAGCCACCAAAAAAGGAGAAACCCCACTTTTGAAATTCACTTCTTTTACACAAGGATTGAAGGCCGTGAGTTTCATCAAAGCCCAAGAAAAGTATGCTGATGTAAATGAGCTGCAAAAAACCATCAATCTGAAAAACCGCAACGAAATGTGGTTGTCTTCTGGCCGAACTTTAGGTGAAAAATGCTTTATGATTTTTTCAAAAGGAAATGTGACAGCTTATGGCTTCTACGAACTTCATACGCAAATCAACACCTGGAAAAAACTCGCAGCAATAAAAATCGATCTGGACACTAAAATGACGGATCTTGAGAATGATTTTAAACTTGCATTGCTGAGAGAAGATTTCGAAATAATTCCGACACCGGAAAAATAAAATAACGTACAATTAAATAAAAACATTTATTTTTGCCAAAAATTTGTAAGACAGAAATTTAAACATGATCAGATTCACATCTATAAAACAGGTTGCTTCTAAGGGGAAAAAGTTTTTCTCTAAGGGAAATATCGGTGTTTAGGAGCTGCAAATTTTGATCTGTAAAATATTCAAGCAAGCTCTATTGGGCTTGCTTTTTTAATGTAAAATCACCATAAAAATGAACAATAAAGATTTACTGAAAATTGCCGAACAGTTCGGTACACCCACCTACGTTTACGACGCAGAATCTATTAAAATTCAGTACGAAAAACTGACCTCTTCCTTCCATAAAAGTACGCGGTTTTTCTACGCTTGTAAAGCACTTTCGAATATTAATATTTTAAAATATGTGAAAAATCTGGGCGGAAGTTTAGACTGCGTTTCTATTAATGAAGTAAAATTAGGTCTGAAAGCAGGTTTTGATGCAAAAAAAATACTTTTCACGCCGAATTGTGTAGATCTTGCTGAAATTGAGGAAGCGATGACCCTTAAAGTTCACATCAATATCGATAATATTTCCATTTTAGAACAGTTCGGGAACAAATATGGTGACGGCTACCCGATTTTCGTCAGAATCAATCCGCATATTTTTGCCGGCGGAAACTATAAAATCTCTACAGGACACATCGATTCAAAATTCGGTATTTCAATTCACCAGCTTCGTCATATCGAACGGGTAATGAAAACCACCAATATCAATGTCGAAGGACTTCATATGCACACCGGAAGTGAAATCAAAGATCCCGATGTCTTCCTTCAGGGATTGGAAATCATGTTCGAACTGGCGGAACATTTCCCGAATTTAAAATATCTGGATATGGGAAGCGGTTTCAAAGTTCCTTATCAGGAAGGTGATATGGAAACTGATGTAAAAGCATTAGGAAAAAAAGTGGAGAAAGCAGTGGCAGAGTTTTCTAAAAACTCCGGAAAAAAATTCGAACTCTGGTTTGAGCCGGGAAAATACCTTGTAAGCGAAAGCGGTCATCTTATCGTTAAAACCAACGTTATCAAGCAAACTACAGCCACGGTTTTTGCGGGAATAAATTCAGGTTTCAACCATTTGATCCGTCCTATGTTCTACGATTCTTACCACATCATCGAAAATCTTTCGAACCCAAAAGGTGCAGAAAGAATTTACACCGTAGTAGGTAACATCTGCGAAACCGATACTTTTGCATGGGACAGAAAGCTAAACGAAGTCCGCGAAGGCGATATATTGGTTTTCCGGAACGCCGGCGCTTACGGTTTCGAAATGAGCTCCAACTTCAACTCCAGACTGAAGCCTGCAGAAGTTTTATTTCTTGACGGTAAAGCTCACCTGATCAGGAAACGCGATGAGTTCGAAGATTTACTGAAAAATCAAATCGAGGTTTTATAAACTGCTTTTAAGAATTTGGGAAAAACTTTGTAAGTAATTGCAAAGTTTTTCTATTTTTAATAGAAATTCATCCAATGCGAAAACTTCTATTTTTACTCTTTCTTTTTCCCGCAGCCGTTTTTGCGCAAACAGCAGAAGAGGAGAACCAACCCAAAATAACCTTTATCGAAAGAGCGAAGTTTCCCGGCGGCGAAGACGCCTACCGCGCTGAACTCTTTGAAATGATCAACGCATATATCGATCTCCGGAAATATGCAGTCAACGGATTATTTCAATTTATGTTCACCATTGATGTGAACGGAAAGATTAAAAATGTACAGGTATATCCACAGGTGAAAAACAGCGAGATGTTTATTGACGACATGCAGTTCGCGATGAAAAGAGTTAAAACCAGATGGATCCCTGCCAAGAAAAATGATGTACCGATAGAATCTAAATATGTTCTCAAAATAAATTTCACTACAGACCATTTTGATCACGGCGA
Source organism: Chryseobacterium sp. HSC-36S06 (assembly GCF_024171485.1). GTDB lineage: Bacteria > Bacteroidota > Bacteroidia > Flavobacteriales > Weeksellaceae > Kaistella. The sequence goes on along the minus strand of NZ_JALJZX010000001.1, from coordinate 531,504 downwards.
TTAAAAGCGGGCTGAAAATTTTAAGTTCTTTCAGAAAAGCGGTAACTTTAATCAAAATTTAAAGCAATGAAAAAATTAGCATTACTGTTTATTCTTTCCTGTACGTTTTTAAATGCGCAATACCTTGTTGAGGATAACGACATTTCAGAAAACACTACAGAAGGAGGCAAACTGGCGATTTCTTACGACATCAATAATCCGCTCGAATTTTACAGACTAAAATGCGAAAATGCGGTTTACGCCCAGTTTCCGGGTGGCGAAAATGCTTTCAAACAGACGCTTTTAACGAATATGCGCGGTTATCTGGATACAGGATTTTATTCAGTGAACGGTACTTTCGAGCTGATCATCAACATCAGTAAAAATGGAAATCTGCAGCGTTTGGAATTAAAACCCGAAGTTCCGAACAGCAACCTTCTTTACCGTGACATTGAACTCGCATTAAGGAAGATGAATCCCAAATTTACGCCTGCAAACTGCAACGGTTCGCCGGTAGATTCTAAGCTGAGACAGAAAATAAATTTCAGGACAGAAAGTTTCGATCTTTAAAAAATTAAACTTTGCATTCGGTGCAAAGTTTTTTTTTATATTTAGGAAAATATTATTGAATGAAATTATTCTATTTTCTTCTGTTTATCAGTACTTTTTTAAGCGGCCAAACTCAACTCATAACTTTTCCCAACGATCAGCACAGCTACCTCGGAGGCAAAACAAATTTTTATAAAGATTTTCAGAAAGTACTGCTTGAGAAAAAACTTAAACCCTGCGACAACAAAAATGAATTTCTATCCGCATATGTTGTAGTGCTGGAAAATGACACAGCGGTCCTTTATGACCCCGAAAAATTACAGAAATCTGAAAACAAATGTGCCCGGGAAATTACAAAAGAAGTTGTAAAAAATATGCCTGGATGGGTTTCGGCTAAAATCGATGGCAGCCCGAAAGCAGCTGTAGAACAATACTATATTTATCCGGATGCTTTTTTCAACAACTTCAAAGCCGGGTATAATGCTGAGGATTTAATAGTATTGCCCACTTTTGAGGGTGGAATTGATGCTTTCAGGAAAGAAGTTATGAAAAGGACCGATCCTCAGGACTTTTACGTAAAGGGTAAAGGAAAAGTAACTGTCACGGTTTTGTTTGTACTGGATGAGAAAGGCGAAATGGAAAATTTGAAGCTGGAAAATTCATCTGGTCTCAAAGAATACGATGAGATGATTCTGCGCAGCATTAAAAAGATAAAAAACAAGTGGAAACCAGCGACTTTGCACGGAGTACCGGTAAGATTTAAGTTTAGAATGCCTATGTCTTTTTCAAATACTTAAGCGAAAAACCCCTATGAAACAACAGCTGCTCTGGCCTTTATTAGCATTTCCGCTCTTCCTGTCGTCTCAAACTGTCCATGAATTTCCTCCGGCTCAATCCCCTTATATAGGCGGTTACGAGGCTTATTACAAAGACTTTCACGACATTGTTTTAGAAAAAAAACTACAGCCCTGTGCAGATAAATCACAGTTCTACCAATTTTCGGTTTTAGTTAATGCTGATGCATCGATCAATTTTATCAAAGACCAGCATCCCAATTACTTAGCCGATAACAAATGTGCCTCTGATCTTGCACGTGAAGTTGCGAAATACCAGACAAAATGGAATCCTGCGATCATAAATGGGTCCGCACAGCCAGCTATTGCACGTTTTATGATTTTTCCGGACCAGATTTTCGAGGAAAATAATGCCCAATATTCTCCGGCGGTGACAACTCCCGTTTACAATAATGCCGGCGAAGACCATATGAACCATTTCTGGAAACAGCTGAAGTCAAATCTGGACCTGAAAAGGTTTCGGTGGGAAGACCGTTTCACGATAGAAGCAGAGTTTATCATCACCAAAGAGGGTAAACTGGAAGATATTGTGTTGACCAAAAAAACCGGACTGGAAGAATTTGACCGTATGCTTTTTTACGCCTTTAAAAGCATGAAGAAAAAATGGAAACCCGCAACAGTTAACGGCATTCCCGTAGATTTTCGCTATAAATACCATTTAACCGCTACTACTGATCCTGAATATTAAAGACTTTAAAATGCGCCATTACCTTATTTTTATCTTATTTATACTGTACTCAAATTCTTTTGCACAAGACATCTACGAGCAGTACCCTGCCGGACAAACGGATTATACTGGCGGGAATGTTCAGTTTTACAAAGACTTTCATCAGGTCCTGAAAGATAAAAAACTCCAGCCCTGCGAAAATAAAAAAGAAGCTTTCAGTTTCCGGATTGTAGTGTATCCCGACAAGAAGATCAAGTATGTTAAAAGCGAAGACTCTGAAAGTCTGGACAAAAACAAATGTGCATTTGAACTTACAAAAGAGGTTGCCAAATACTTAACCGGTTGGAATCCAGCTCTTGTAGATGGTAATAAAGTTGCTGCCGTTACAAGTTTCTGGATCATTCCTCATGAACTGTTTCAGGAATTACCGCAAGGTTACGATCCTGTAAACGATATGGAAATGGCAACATATGAGGGTGGGATTAATAATTTCCGAAAGAAGGTCTTCCAAAGCATTGACTTATCGCGCTTTACTTTTAACGGAACTTTCAGACTTGAGGTAACTTTTATAGTAGAGCCGGACGGGAAAATAAGCAATATACAGCTGGCGGAATCTTCAGGCCTAAAAGCTTTTGACGATATGGTAGTTAAAGGAATATCGCAGATCCGCAACAAATGGACTCCTGGAAACATCCACGGAATTCCAGTGAGATATCGCTTCAGATTACCTTTATCATTTAAAATGGATTAAATATCCTGCCATTCTGTCACTAAAATTATTATCTTTGCGCTTTAATCTTTCGGGTTGAATAAAGAGAATTTGGCTGTTGCATTTTCAGGTAATTTCTAAATTTCAAACCACCTAAAATCTACAAAAGTGCAGGAAAAATATATAGACGAAACCAAGCAGGGGGAAGCCTTCGCCATCGCAGAAAAACCGCAGAACACTAAAAAACTTTTTCTCGAAAGTTACGGATGCCAGATGAATTTTTCGGATTCCGAGATTGTTGCATCCATCCTTAATGAGCAGGGTTATAACACGACGCTTAATCAGGAAGAAGCTGATTTAATTCTTCTGAACACATGTTCCATCCGTGAAAAAGCAGAGCAAACGGTAAGAATGCGTTTGTCGCAGTTCAAAAATTTAAAGAAAGCCAAACCCAATCTTACGGTGGGCGTGCTGGGCTGTATGGCCGAGCGCTTGAAAACCAAATTCCTCGAAGAGGAACAATTGGTTGATTTAGTTGTGGGACCCGATGCCTACAGAGATTTACCAAACCTTTTAAAGGAAACTGACGGCGGACGCGATGCCATTAATGTAATTCTTTCCAAAGAAGAAACCTACGCCGACATCAATCCAGTGCGATTGGGTGGAAATGGCGTTACCGCATTTGTTACCATTACCCGGGGCTGCGATAATATGTGTACATTTTGTGTAGTTCCTTTTACCAGGGGACGCGAAAGAAGCCGCGATCCGCACTCAATTATCAATGAGTGCCGGGATTTATGGAACAGCGGTTATAAGGAAATCACACTTTTGGGACAAAACGTTGACTCCTACCTTTGGTACGGAGGCGGCCCCAAAAAGGATTTCAAAAACGCTACCGAAATGCAGAAACTCACCGCGGTGAACTTCGCCCAACTCCTTGATATGGTTGCTGTTGCAGTACCTGAAATGAGAATCCGCTTTTCCACGTCCAATCCACACGAAATGACGGAAGAGGTTTTCCGGGTGATTGCGAAACACAACAATATCTGTAAATATGTGCATCTTCCGGTTCAAAGCGGAAGCGACCGGATTTTAGAAAAAATGAACCGCCAGCACACACGTCAGGAATATTTGGACTTAATTAAGAAAGGTAAAGAAATTGTTCCTGATATCTCTTTTTCTCAGGATATGATTATAGGTTTCTGTGGCGAAACTGAAGAAGATCACCAACTTACGCTTTCACTTATGAGGGACGTAGAATACGATTACGGATATATGTTTGCTTACTCCGAAAGACCGGGAACTCCCGCTCACAAAAAAATGGAAGACGATGTTCCTGCGGATGTGAAGCAGAGACGTTTGGCAGAAGTCATCGCACTTCAGGGCGAACTTTCACGCACAAGAATGCAGGGTTATGTTGGCAGAATTCATGAAGTGCTGATCGAAGGTACTTCAAGAAAAAACGAAAACCAGTGGAAAGGCCGCAATTCGCAGAACGCTGTCTGTGTTTTTGATAAACTCGAAGGTCAGAAATTAGGCGACATTGTGTCTGTTTTTGTTCACGGCAATACACAGGGAACACTTTTGGGGACAACCGCAGCTGAGATTACGGTGTAATTTGATCCAAAAGTAAATCTCTACAACTTTTTGCAAACTTTGAATTTTAAAAAATGACAGATTTACAATCACTGAAAACACGTTTCGGAATCATCGGAAATTATCCTGCGCTTAACCGTGCTTTGGAAAAAGCTATTCAGGTTGCACCAACCGATATTTCCGTATTGGTGATGGGGGAATCCGGTGTTGGAAAAGAATTTATCCCGAAGATTATCCACGGTGAATCAAGAAGAAAACACCAGCCCTATATTGTTGTAAACTGCGGTGCAATTCCGGAGGGAACCATTGATTCTGAACTTTTCGGTCATGAAAAAGGAGCCTTCACCGGCGCAACATCCACCAGAAAAGGATATTTTGAAGTAGCCGACGGAGGCACAATTTTCCTTGATGAAGTAGGCGAACTTCCGCTGCAAACCCAGGTTCGCTTGCTCCGTGTTTTAGAAAGCGGTGAATTTATGAAAGTAGGTTCTTCCCAGATTCAGAAAACGGATGTGAGAATCGTGGCAGCAACAAATGTCAATATGCTTAATGCAATTCACGACGGAAGGTTTAGGGAAGATTTGTACTACCGTTTAAATACGGTGCAGATCGACATGCCGCCTTTAAGAGAAAGAAAAGGAGATATTCATTTGCTTTACCGGAAGTTCGCGGTAGATTTCGCTGAAAAATATAGAATGCCCGAACTTGTACTGACAGATGATGCGGTGAATTACCTCGAAAAATATCCTTTCCCCGGAAACATCCGACAGTTGAGGAATCTCGTGGAACAGATGACGGTAGTAGAGCAAAACAGGACCGTCAATTCTGTAAAACTCGCTGAATATATTCCGACTACTACAAATTTGCCGGCTGTGGTGCAGAAAAACGGTGCCGGAATTTCGAATTCGGAATTTAATTCTGAAAGGGAGATTATGTATAAAATCCTTTTCGACATGCGGAATGACCTGAATGATTTAAAATCATTAACTTCGGAACTCATAAAGAACCGTGGGAACAACGATTTCAGCAATCAGGAAAAAAATCTGATCAACCGGGTTTTCACGCCGGAAACTCAGGTTCAGAATTCCGGATCGCTGCTTTATTTTGAAAACAATAATGCTAATCAGTATCAAAACCCGACGATTATTTCAGAAGGAAATGATGATTACGATGATGTAGAAGATATAGAAATTGAGGAAACGAAACCGGATTCGCTTTCACTACAAAACAATGAGCGAGAACTGATTGTCAAAGCTTTAGAAAAGCACAAAGGCAGGAGAAACAAGGCAGCAGAAGAATTGGGAATTTCTCAGCGAACCCTTTACAGAAAGATCAAACAATATAATTTGGAAGATTAATGGATCATATCATATTACCAAGAAGGCAAAAAGTTTTATTCTTTTCTCTTCTTTCTTTATTCTTTCTTCAAAGCTGTTACAGTTTCACAGGTTCATCGCTGAGCCCGGAAACCAAAACGATTCAGATAAAAGATTTCCCGAATAATGCTGCGCTTATGAATCCAAATCTGGCCCAGCAGTTCTCTACCGATATTCAGAACAGATTCCTGCAGAGAACAACTTTAAAAGGCGCTGCTGAAAATCCTGATATCCTGATTGAAGGTGAAATAACGGACTATTCCATCACACCAACCACCATCTCTACTGCGGTAAACGCTCCGGGCGGAAATATTCAGGCAGCGCAAAACAAGTTAACTATCACTGTTAAAGTGCATTACGAAAACAAAATAGAACCAGACAAAAGTTTCGACAGAACGTATTCAGACGAAGCGGTTTTCAGCAGTGATCTGGACATTAACGCTATTGAAGCCTCACAGGTGAAAGTGGTGAACGAAAGAATCATCAATAAAATTTTTAACGATATTGTAGCCAACTGGTAATGAACGCAAGAGTTTTAGAATTAATAAAAAACCCCGAATTATTTCAGACTCAGGATTTAGAAATCCTGAATTCTGAAATAAAAAAACACCCTTATGTTCAGAACATCAGAGCGTTACACCTGTATGGAATCCACAAGCTGAATCCGGAGGAATACCAGAACGCACTTTCCACCACTGCGGCATATACAACAGATAAAAAAATACTTTATCAGTTTATCAATAAAAATTCAGAGCTAGAGAAAAAACCCCGGACCGACGTTCTTGAGTTGAAGAAAAGGAGCGAAGAAAACAGAGCGGAGATTTTTCCAGCAGTACAGTCCGTTCAGCAGGAGCAGCCCAAACCCGTTTACGTAAATGGCGCTTTGAACAGGATTTTGTTCGAAGGGGAAGAGGATTTTCTTGAACGCAAAAATGAGGTTATTGATTTGGAATCCACTCTGGAGTCCGGACAAATTATTACGCAAAGTATTGAGAATAAACCAAATGAACCTTATACCACTGAGATTCCAAAACCGGTTCAGGAGCCAAACGAAGTAACCGGGAATGTAATTTCTGAAAATACCAAAGAACAAAACTTGCCGGAAGAAGCCGAAAGGTCCTTCCCGATCGTACAGACAGAACTTCGTATCGAAAAAGATACACAGCCGCTACAACCTGAAACCATCATTGATGAAGATCTTTCTTTAAAAAATGAGATGGTGGAAGATCCGGCGGAAATCAGTTTCCATGGGACGCCGGAATTCTTGTCTGAGGTTAAAATCGTTGCGAAACCCGCGGAAAGGACTGATTACGAAGTCCCAAAACCGCAGCTCAACAAGCATGAAATCGAGATGCAGCGACTGATTGCAGAAGTTGAAGCAAAAATGAAGTCGAGGAAAAAACCTGAGACCAAAGAGAAAGAGGAGGAAACTCAAAACACCGGCTTGAACTTTTCTGAAACCCAGACTTTCGAAGTCGCAAAACCTGAAGAAAATACCCCTCAGGAAACAGTGACCGAAGCTGAAGTAGAAATTATTTCAGAAGTGGGGCAGCAAAATGACGAAATCGGGGAAATTATAAAACCGGTTACGAAAGAAGAAACCACTCCTGCAGAAAATAAAGCGTGGAAACCCATGTCTTTTGCCGGGAATACCCCTGACGCGTTAATTGGAAAAGAAGATGAGCCTGTTTCTCAGAAAAGTGTTTCTGCCCAACCTGAATCTGAAAACATACAAACCGTTTCGGAAATTCCTTCAGAAGAAAAAAGTGAGGAAAGACCTGTTTTCAATGTTTCGTTTTTCGGGCAGAATGTAGCTGCCATTGAACCTAAAACTGAAAAACCATTTGAGGAAGAAAACGCAAAACTCGAACAAAGTAACATTCCGACTTTCATCAACACTTGGCAAAACTGGCTGAAAATCGACAGAACTCAAACCGATTCTGTTAAAAAGCCCACTTCAAAAGCAGAAATAAAAAACACTGTTATTGAAAATTTCATCGTGAAAGAACCGAAAATTTCAAAACTTAAAGAAGAATCAGATTTTGTAGTGAAGGAAAAAAGCGATAATATTTCGCACCTGATGACCGAAACACTTGCGAAACTTTACGTTGAACAGAAGCTGTATTCCAAAGCCATAAAAGCTTACCAGATTTTATCAGAAAAACATCCGGAAAAAGAAACCTATTTCGCCGAACAGATCAGTTTCGTTAAAGATTTAAGACAGAACAAATAACTAAAACCTCATGAAAATGGATGCGACACTTATTATCGGACTTATATTGTTGGGATTATTGGCCGGCTATTTAAGCGGTTTGGTGGGCATCGGCGGAGGTATTGTGATGGTACCGGTACTGGTTTTACTCTTCGGTTTCACCCAGCATAAAGCGCAGGGAACGACGTTAGCACTTTTAATTCTTCCTGTCGGAATTCTTGGAGTCATGAATTATTACAAAACAGGAAATGTTGATATTAAAACAACGCTTCTGCTCTGTGCAGGATTCGTTCTGGGGAGTTATCTCGGGAGTAAAACAGCGATTACTCTTTCTCAGGAAATGTTGAGAAAAGTGTTTGCAATTCTTATGTTCGTGGTCGCCGTCAAAATGTTTTTCCAGAAGTAAAAGCCAGCTATTCCAAATTTTTTTGGTCCACTGCGTCTATATTTATCACTTTAGCATTTCGGTCTGAATTAAAATTCCTGAATTTCCTCCAAAGTTTTTTTCCCAAAACCAGTACGGTAATAATGAGTGCCACGGCAGCGATAAATGCAATTACCGGTGCCACAAGCGCCAGAAAAGACATAATTCCTGCACCCGCAGTTTCTGCTGTAGCGACTACTGAATTTCCCAAACCACCAGTTGTGGCTGTAGATGCAGCACGTGTTCCTGCAAAACCGGAACTTATGGCTGCTGCGGTTCCGCCCCCAGCAATTAGCGCTAAAGCCCATTGCGGAAAAGTTCCGATATCGGCAAACTGACTGGCGAACATCACCGAACCGGCAATAGTGGCTAGCGGAACCGAAATCGTATCTAAAAGATGATCGATAAATGGAATATAATACGCAAGAATTTCAGCAACCATCGCAATCCCTGTTGTGATTAATGTTGGAAGTCCGGCTATCCACTCAAAACTTTCATTCATGGGAATCCAGCCTAAATAAGAAGCCAGACTTACAGCAAACATAGGCATAAAAACCCTGAAACCTGTCGCTGCGGCAAGTCCGATCCCGATGAATGCACTGATGATATAGGGAAGAAATGGAATTTGATCTGACATTTTTTGATGGATTTAGATTAACAATCAAATTTACAAAATAATGCATTCCAAAAAATTAAATTTTATTTTTTTGATTTACAGAGGGTTACGAAATTTTCTTCCAGAGATTGAAAACTGCTTGGTTTTTCGTTTGAAATCCAGAAAATCATTGATATTGATTTTCCCCCAAAAACGTCGGTGAAAATTTCTTTGTTAAGACGGTATGCTTCGCGCAGCAATCTTTTAATCCGGTTGCGGTCTACGGCTTTCTTGAAATATCTCTTCGAAACAGACACTCCAAATTTCTGATTCGGAATCACAAAACCTTCCTGAGGTTTTTTCTCAAGATCAATAGAAATGATCCGCAGATTTCCGCAGGTCTGCCATTTTCCCTTTGCAAAAAGCAGATCGATTTCACTTTTATGTTTAAGTTTTTCCTCTCTGGGAAATTTGAAATCAGTCATCAGTTTTTTTGAGCAAGTGATTAATAACTTCAGCAGCAGCATACAACCCGAAAATCGCTGGCATAAAGCTGCTGGTCCCATAAAAAGACCTTTTGAAATTCGCGCCGTCGGTCATCTTCAAACTTTCTTCATTCTGAATTTCGTTGGAAAAAACACAGCGGATTCCTTTGTTGATCTGTTCTTTTTTCAGACGTTTGCGCACATTTTTGGCCAGGAAACAATTATAAGTTTTGCTGATATCACGAACCATAACCTTTGAAGGATCCATTTTCCCGCCGGCGCCCATACAGCTTACAATTTTTATTTTTTTTCTTTTTGCGGTGATGATGAGTGCAAGTTTAGGCGTCACACTGTCAATACAGTCGAGAATATAATCGAATTTTTCAGCTCCAATCACTTCTTCCATTCTTTCAGGATTCAGGAATTCATTGATTTTGGTGAGTTGCAACTCCGGATTAATGTCCAGCAGTCTTTCCGAAACGACCTCAACCTTTGACTTTCCTACGGTAGAATGCAGTGCGGGTAGCTGGCGGTTAATATTCGTAATGTCCACCGTATCGCCATCCACAATCGTCATTTTTCCAACTCCCGAACGCGCCAGAAATTCTGCAGCGAAAGAGCCTACTCCACCCAAACCTACCACGAGAAGATTTGCGTTTTGGAGTTTCTCAATTCCCTGTTTTTTGATAAGAAGCTCTGTTCGCTCCAGCCACTTTTTATGCATTTTTATATCGGAATTTGTAAATTCTGTAGATTATTTTTGATTTTTTCGCTCAAATCCTCCAATCTCATGTTTTTTAAGCCTGCTACTTTTTGGTAGAGTTCCTTGATTTCAAAATCTGCTGAATCAGTTTCAAGAAACAGTTTTTCGATCGGAAGGTGCTTCACAAAATCCTGCAAATTTACATTATACAGAACTGATTTTCCAAAACTTAAACAGAATCCGTTTTTCAAAAGATCATTGCCTATTGTTTTGCGTTTGTTGAACCCGTGAATAATCATCGGAACTTTAGCTAATTTCCGGAATTGATAGATTTGCGAAAATCTTTTTACACAGTGAATGATTAAAGGTTTCTCCACAGAATTGGCGATTTCGATCTGGGCAAAAAACGCCTTCCTTTGAAGTTCTTCGTCAACACCGATCAAACCATCAAGTCCACATTCGCCGATTGCAACACAGTTTTCAGCAACTGAAATTTCGTGCAGCCAGATTAACTGTTTTTCCAAACCGTATGATAAAGCATTAGGATGTATTCCCGCAGAAAAGAAATTTTCCGGAGCCTCTTCATTAAATTTTAAGTTATAAATTCCAGATTTTCTGTCTGCATCGTGATGATGAAAATCGAAAAAGTTCATCCTCAAAATTATTAAAAATCTGATTTAAAACATTAAACATTCGTTTGAAACTACTATTTATTTTATTAACTTTACTTCAAATAACAACTATGAAGAAGAAATTTTCCGAAAAACAGATTCATATTTTGGATGTTGCGGAAAAATTAATTGCTAAAAAAGGTTTCGAAGGAACGTCCATCCGAGATATTTCTTCGCAGGCGAATATTAATGTGGCCATGATTTCCTATTATTTCGGTTCTAAGGAGAAAATGATGTCGTATCTGTACCGTTACCGGGTTCAGAAAACGCGCGAAAGTTTCGCTGAATTTGCAGAAGTCATCAAAGACGGAAAACCCGAAATGCAGATGAAAGAACTGGTTAAATATGTTGTAAACCAGTTATTTAAATTCAATTATTTCCACGGTTTCGTAACACAGGAACTTCGCCACACCGAACACCTGAAAGACGATCTGCTTGAATTCTACACCACATTCACTTCAAAACTCGACGAGGTGATAAAAAAAGGAGTCGCGTCAGGAGTTTTCCATAATGCGCCAAAGCCGGAAGATGTATTGACCGTGATTTTAGGCTCCTCGCTGTTTGTCATCAGAAATAAAAACTTCTACGAACTTTATGTTTCGGGAAAAGAGGAAAATTATCTTCAGGATGCAGAAAAAAAAGTTCTTGCTAACCTTTTGGTCACCGTTTTTTCACTTTTGGGATACCAGACTAACTGATTTACCTGGAAAATCGAGTTCGGAACAGAAAATTCAGTTAATTTATTAGTTAAATTATCACAAAAAAAAATCTATTGATAAAAAAATTATATTTTTGCAGACTGAACCGCAGAAGATGAAAATCCATCATTTTCGCTTTAAAAGATTTATGAAAAAATATTTGATAGTACTGCTGGCTATTTTTGCTTTATCCGCCTGTAACAAACAACAGGAAATGGCAATGAAAAGCGCAGACAAAGATTATATCCTGAAAGTTGCGAACGAGAATTTCGAAAATAAAAAATGGACCAATGCTCTCGCGCTGTACGAGAGGCTTTCAAACCTTGTCGCAGGAACTGATGATGCGCCGAATGTAGTTTACAATTCAGCTTACGCCAATTACTACGATAAAAATTACAAGCTTGCAGGCCACCAGTTCAAAAATTTTGCAGTGACCTTTCCTCAGGATCCACGAGCTGAAGACGCAGCTTATATGTCTGCTCTCTGTTTTTATGAAGGATCTATGGATTATAATCTTGATCAGACGAGTACCGAGCTTGCGATTAACGAACTTCAGAATTTCCTGAATAACTATCCGAATTCAGAAAAGTCTAAAAACATCAATGAACTGATTGATGAACTGAGTTATAAACTCGAATTCAAAGCGTACGAAAACGCGAGACAGTATTACAAAATGGCTGATTATAAAGCCGCTAATGTAGCTTTCGAGAATGTTTTGAATGATTTCCCAAGTACAAAACTGGCTCCGAAAATTTACGAATACATCTTAAGGTCTAAATACGAACTTGCCGTAAACTCTGTTTATGACCTGAAAAAAGACCGTATCGAAAATGCGCTTGCATTCACAAAACAGGTAGAGCGCGATATGCCGGGAACCGAAAATGCCAGGATCGCTGTAGATCTTAGAAACAAACTGGCTAAAGAGAAAGAAGCGTTCCTTGAACTGGAGAAAAAAGTAGAAGCTAGAAAAAAAGAACTTCAGGAAAAACAGAAGGAAGAAGAAGCCAGACTGAATATGGAAAAAGATCAGCGAGAAGCTGAGAAAAAAGCAAACCAGATCAAGAGAGACAGCGCAGCACTTTCGACTCCGGCTCCGGCAGCAACTTTTAATATTCAAAAATAAGCTGTATATTTGCAGACTTTAAATATAAATAATTCACTGAAAATGAGCGTTAAAGATTCTAAAGCCGAATTAAGTACCATCACTTACGACAAAGATAAAATTGAAGAAAAAGTAGGTTCTATCTACGAAGCCATTGTAATTATGGGGAAAAGAGCAGAGCAGATTAATGCAGAAATCCGCTCAGAACTTCATAATAAATTAGATGAATTCGCTGTTCATAATTCTACTTTGGAAGAAGTATTCGAAAACAGAGAGCAAATCGAAATTTCAAAACACTACGAGAAACTTCCGAAACCAACGTCTATTGCAATCCAGGAATGGCTTGATGACGAAATTTACTTCAGAAATACAGACGAGAGAAACTAATTTTTGTCCAAAACCATACAAAGTCACATTAGCAAAAGCTTTTGTGGCTTTTTTATTTTACACCAACGCTCTGGCTTTCGGTAATTCTAAAATTTTAACTAAATTCGTTAGACCTAAATAACAGTTTGAAATGGCAATTCAGGGAAAAAAAATACTCATCTGTATTACCGGCGGAATTGCCGCTTACAAAATCAATTACCTCATCCGCGACCTCATAAAAAAAGGCTCAGAAGTTCAGGTCTTAATGACACCTTCTGCAGACAATTTTGTTTCGAAACTTACCCTTTCTACCCTTTCTAAAAATCCGGTGTTTTCTGATTTTTATTCGGAAAACGGCACCTGGAACAATCATGTTGAATTCGCGCTCTGGGCAGATTTAATCTTAATTGCGCCCTGTACCGCAAATACATTGGCCAAAATGGTTCACGGCATGTGTGATAATCTGGTCATTGCAACCTATATGTCGGCAAAATGTCCCGTAATGATTGCGCCTGCGATGGATCTCGACATGTACGAACATCCTTCTACAAAACAGAATCTGGAATTAGCTGAAGATTTCGGTCACATTATTATTCCTGCCGAAACAGGAGAACTGGCGAGCGGATTGGTTGGCCAGGGAAGAATGGCAGAGCCGGAAACGATTGCTGAAAGAATTGAAAATTTCTTAGTTTCAAACCAAGGCTCGAAAACCTTGTTTGGTAAAACGGTCCTCATTACAGCCGGTCCAACTTACGAAGCGATTGATCCCGTACGCTTTATCGGGAATCATTCTTCTGGAAAAATGGGATTTTCTTTGGCTGAAGAAGCTGCAAAACGTGGCGCAAAAGTGATTTTAATTTCGGGACCAAGTTCTTTGAGTTCTTCTCACACGGATATTGAAATTCATCGTGTAACCTCAGCAAAAGAAATGTTCAGTGAGGTTTTTAAGTATTACGAAACATCAGACATTGCCATCGCAAGCGCTGCCGTAGCAGATTACGCTCCAAAGGAAATCGCCAGAGAAAAAATCAAAAAAAATGATGACTCTTTAACGATCGAATTGGTTAAAAATCCTGATATCCTTAAAACCATGGGCGAAAGGAAATCGAAACAGTTCTTAATAGGTTTTGCACTGGAAACTCAAAATGAAGAAGAGAATGCATTAGGTAAACTTCAGAAAAAAAATCTCGATATGATTGTCCTGAATTCTCTGCGCGACGAAGGAGCCGGATTCAAAAGCGATACCAACAAAATTAAAATTTTCACCAAAACCGACCGAAAAGAATTTAACTTGAAAACAAAAAACGAAGTCGCAAAAGATATTTTAAACTTAATGGAAGAAGAGATTCTGAAATAATATGACTAAATTTCCGTTTTCAATTATTATCACAAACATGAAGAAACTTCTCGCTCTATTTATCCTTATATTTTCCTATAACCTCAGTTTTTCACAGGAACTTCTGGCAACAGTTCAGGTAAACGCGCAACAATTGGGCGGAAGTAACAATCAGGTTTACAAAACTTTAGAAAAAAATCTTCGGGATTTTATCAACAATACCAGCTGGACGGGGAAAAAACTTCAGAATTTCGAGAAGATAAAATGCAATTTTGCCATAGTAATTTCCGAGCGTGGCGGCAGCAATAATTTTAAAGGAAGTATTGTGGTGCAGGCAGTTCGCCCGGTTTTCAACACGACCTATGAAACGCCCCTGATGAATATTAATGACACCAACTTTGGGTTTGATTATACCGAAAATGAAAATCTTGTTTTCAATGAAAGACAGTTTTCAGGGAAAAATTTAATCGATGTAGTGAGTTTTTATGTTTATACTATTTTAGGTTACGACGGCGACAGCTTCAAAGTTCGCGGCGGGCAGCAGTGGTTCGAAAAAGCACAGAAAATCTCAAACAACGCACAGAATCAGAATTACGCAGGATGGTCGCTGATCGAAGGGACCCGAACACGCGCGGCATTAATCGACAATATCATGAAACCCGAGCAAAACACCTTGCGAAACATTTTCTACACCTATCACCGCGCAGGTTTAGATAATTTGGGAAAACAGGATCAGGCTTCGGGCAAGAAAATTATTGCAGATGCGCTGATGCAGCTGAAAACTTATGAAAATAATTTTCAGATGAACTATCCGATCAATATTTTTATTGACACCAAAAAGCAGGAAATATTCGACATCTTCAGCAACGGTAACAGCCCGAATGTGAATATGGCTGACCTGAAATCACTTTTCATAACACTTTCGCCAAAAGATATCGACAGCAAATGGAATAAGTGGAAATAAACTGAATGACAGGGAAATTTTATGATGATCATTTAATTTCCGACTTAAAAAGCAAAACATTAAATTTGCGTTTAATTTAGTTTTCAAAACATTGTAATTCGCCATTTAAAACATGCTTTCAAGGATTTTCATTCAGAATTTTGCACTTATCGACACCCTCGAAATTACTTTAAACAAAGGTTTACAGGTAATTACGGGAGAAACCGGTGCAGGAAAATCGATCATTCTTGGTGCATTGCGCCTGATTTTGGGCGAAAGAGCTGATGCCAAATCCATTCAGAATTCGGAAACCAAAAGCATCGTGGAAGCAGAATTTGCGATCAACGAAAATCTTCACTTTTTTTTTGAAGAAAACGACCTTGATTTCGAACCGCAAACAGTAATCCGCCGCGAAATACTTCCTAATGGAAAATCCAGGGCTTTCGTCAATGACGTCCCGGTAACTTTGGACCTTCTCAAAAGCCTTTCTACAAAGCTAATCGACATTCATTCGCAGTTCGAAACCTCCAATCTTTTTGATGAAGAATACCAGTTTCAGATCATTGACGGTCTTTCGAAAAATAAAATTCTCATTTTAAAATACCAAACCGAATTTTCCCAATACAAAACCCTGCTGAAAGATTTAGAAAATCATAAAAAACAGCTCGCAGAAAGCAATAAAGAAAGCGATTACAAAAACTTTCTTTTGGAAGAACTTCAGAATGTAAATCTTGATGATCTCGACCTGGAAGAACTTCAGAACCAGGTAAAAAAACAGGAAAATGCTGAAGCAATTACCGATAATCTTTCGCAAATTTTTGGAAAACTTGATGCAGAAGAAATTGGCGTTCTCGATTCGCTGACTGAGATTAAAGGTAAATTAGGAAAAGTAGCCGATCTTTCTCACGAATTCACGTTGCTGAACCAAAGATTTCAGGAAAATTTCATTGAGTTTAAAGACATTGTTTTTGAACTTCAGGACGAGGCTGAAAAAATGGAAACCAGTCCCGAAATCCTGCTCGCACTGAACCAAAAATTAAATATCGTAAATGCTTTGCTGGTAAAGCATGGTGTTCTCAATGTTTCTGAATTGATCGAAATCCGCGACAATCTGCTGAGCGAACAAAGCAGTTTTGCCGATCTGGAGAACCTCATCGTTCAACTCGAAAAGGAAAAAACCGATTCTGAAAACAGACTGGCAAAAATGGCCGCCGATTTATCAGCCAACCGCCGGAAGAACATTCCAATTTTCACCAATAAAATTGAAATATTGCTCAGACAGTTGGGTCTGGAAAAAGCGAAGATTGCCGTAGAACTAACCGAAAGTGGGAATTATAACAGCTTTGGCAAAGAAAACATACAGCTTTTGTTTCAGGCCAATTCCGGTTTTGCATTGAAGCCAATTCAATCGGCAATTTCAGGCGGTGAAAGGTCAAGAGTGATGCTTTCGATTAAAAAACTGATGGCTGAAAATGCTGAGCTTCCGACTTTGATCCTGGATGAAATCGACACAGGAGTTTCCGGAAAGGTAGCGGAAGAAATGGGAAATGTAATGAAGGAAATGTCAACGAACATGCAGCTTATCGTAATTACCCATCTCGCACAGGTCGCTGCAAAAGGAAACAATAATTACAAAGTTATTAAAGAAGACATTTCAGGTAGAACGCGCTCCAACATTATTCCGCTTAACCAGGAGGAAAAGCTTCAGGAAATTGCGCAACTTCTTTCAGGCAGTAAAATTACAGATGCCGCCATTTCTCAGGCGCAGGAATTGATGAAATAATCATCTTTTGCTTCAAAACAAATCTCTTACGATGATAAAAGGGCTTTAATCTCATCTATTTTGTAACAAATCCGTTAGGTTTTTAACTAATATTTAAAACCATGGAATGTATATAAATTTACTGAAGTTAGAATTCAAGAGTTTTATCAGGAATCCACAATTCGGGGCACAGCTTGCTATGAAAATTCTGATGGCTTTCGCGTATGCGGGAATGAGTTTTACTTTTGTCATGATGGCTGTGGGTCTTTATTTTATTTCAGTAGACAAGTTAAAGACTGATCCTATCGTACTTTTTTCGCGGTATTTCCTTTACTATGCGGTGCTGGATTTGGTTCTAAGGTATTTTATTCAGCAAATGCCAACGCAAAACATCAAACCATTTCTCACACAAAATATCACCAAGAAAAAACTGGTGAATTATACCATCCTGAAAATTATTTTCAATTTTTTTAATTGGGGTTATCTGCTTTTTCTGTTGCCGTTTTGCGGTTTGCTTATTTTCCACGGGAGTTATTCTATCGCCGGGGTTTTGATGTTTCTCACAGGAATAATGGCAGTGTTCTATTTCAGTAATTTCGTAAATATTGTATTGAATAAACAGAATCTGGTTCTATATACTGTAGCGGCAATAATGATTATTTTCGGTTTTCTGGAATATTACGGCTACGTACATCTTTCTGCTTTTTCCGAAAAAATTTTTAAGGCTTTTTATGGAGTTCCTGGTGCTTTTTTAATTCCTGTACTGCTCGCTGTTGCTGCCGGATACTGGTCTTACCGCAATATTTACAGCAATTTTTATCTCGACAAAGGACTGGAACTCGAACAGGCAGTAGGAAAAACCGAAAATATTGATTTCCTTAACCGTTTCGGGACACTTGGCACTTTCATCAACAATGATATCCGACTTCTGAAAAGAAGCAAAGCCGCAAAGTCTGCGTTATTTGCGGGGATTATGTTTTTATTTTACGGACTTCTTTATTTTTCCGGAAAAGCTTATGCTACAGATTTTATGCGTGTCTTTCTCGGAATCTTTGTGACCGGCGGATTTATGTTTATGTTCGGCCAGCGGGTTCCTTCATGGGACAGTTCCTATTATCCGTTGATGATGACGCAGAAAGTTCCATATAAAGACTATCTGCAAGCGAAATGGGCGCTTGTTGTTCTTGCCACCGCTGTTTCTATGGTTTTGGCGCTGGGTTACCTGCTCATCAGCTGGGAATTTTATCTTACCATTTTTGCCGCCGGACTTTATAATCTGGGGGTGAATTCTTACCTCACGCTTTTGGCTGGAGCGTTTAACAAAAAACCTATTGACCTTAATTCCAGCTCCAAATCATTTGGCGGCGGAGGAAATAATTTTAACATGAAAGTAATGCTGATTATGATTCCGCAAATGGTTCTCCCAATGGGCGTTTTTGCACTCGTGAAATTTTTCGCGGGAATCGAAATTGCGGTTGCAAGTTTGGGAGCTTTAGGCCTTATCGGATTTTTACTGCGTGATAAAATTTTCGATTATATCGTGAAAATTTACAGATCCGAAAAATATTCAACAATAGAAGCCTTCAAAAAAACAGCATAATTTAAGCTATAAACATGATAAACATTCAAAATATTTCTAAAATTTACGGCAGCAAAAAAGTTCTTCATATTGAATCTCTCCAAATCCCTAAAGGTGAAAGTTTCGGATTGGTAGGGAATAACGGCGCCGGTAAAACAACCCTTTTTTCGCTTTTGCTGGATTTAATAGAGCCGTCATCCGGCTTTGTTGAAATTGGCGGCGATAAAGTAAATGAGAACGAAAACTGGAAAAACAAAGTTTCCGCCTTTATCGATGAGTCATTTCTTATTGGTTATCTGACGCCCGAAGAGTATTTTTATTTTATCGGCGAACTACGCGGACAGGATAAAACGACGGTTAATGAGTTCCTGAAACAGTTTGATGATTTCTTCAACGGTGAAATTCTGGATGCCAAAAAATATGTGCGAGACCTCTCGAAAGGCAACCAGAAAAAAGTAGGAATTGTTGGGGCGCTTATCGGCACTCCGGAAATCATTATTCTTGATGAACCTTTTGCAAATCTGGATCCATCTACACAGATAAAGCTTAAAAAACTCATCAGAACATGGTCTCAAAATGAGTCAGTTACTTTTCTTATTTCCAGCCACGACCTTGCCCATACTACTGAAGTGAGCGACCGGATTGTTGTATTAAACAAAGGCGAACTCGTGAAAGACATCCGAACAAATCCCGAAACCTTGCGCGAACTCGAAGATTTTTTCGCCAGTTCCGTCACTGTAGATTAATAAACAAAATCCCTGGAAAATTTCCGGGGATTTTTAATTTTCGATGAGTTGATTTACGCTAAACCTCCAACCATATCTTCCGGTTTTACCCATTCATCAAATTCTTCGGAGGTTAAAAGCCCCAGATTAACTGCTTCTTCCTTTAAAGTGGTGCCGTTTTGGTGTGCGGTTTTCGCAATCTTCGCTGCATTTTCGTAACCGATATGAGTATTTAATGCGGTAACCAGCATTAAAGATTTATCGACAAGTTCTTTTATTCTTGGTTCATTGGCTTCAATTCCAACTGCACAATGGTCATTAAACGAAATACAGGCGTCGCCCAAAAGCTGCGCAGACTGTAGGAAGTTATACGCCATTACAGGTTTAAAGACGTTAAGTTCATAATTCCCCTGTGTTCCGGCGAAAGAAATGGTGGTGTCATTGCCCAGAACCTGTGCGCAAACCATGGTCATCGCTTCGTTCTGGGTCGGATTTACTTTTCCCGGCATGATCGATGATCCGGGTTCGTTTTCTGGAATTAAAATTTCGCCAATCCCACTTCTCGGCCCAGAGGCCAGAAAACGGATATCCTGTGCGATTTTATAAAGGGCGACAGCGAGCTGTTTTAATGCGCCGTGAGTCTCCACGATCGCGTCGTGTGCTGCAAGGGCTTCGAATTTATTGGGCGCCGTTACAAAAGGAAGTCCGGTAAAATCAGAAATATATTTCGCCACCAGCACATCATAACCTTCCGGTGTATTCAGTCCTGTCCCTACGGCGGTTCCGCCTAAAGCGATTTCCTGAAGATGGTCAAAAGTATTGGCAATGGCCTTCATGGCATAATCAAGCTGTGCTACGTATCCGGAAAATTCCTGCCCGAGGGTTAAAGGAGTGGCGTCCATAAGATGCGTTCTGCCGATTTTTACGATATTTTTAAATTCTTCAGATTTAGCGTGAAGCGTATCTCTGAGTTTTTCAACAGCCGGCAACGTATGTTCAACTACCTTTTTGTACGCGGCAATATGCATCGCTGTAGGGTAAGTATCATTGGAACTCTGTGATTTGTTGACATCATCGTTCGGGTGAATTCCTGATTTTTCGCCCAGAACTCCGCCACTGTTCACATGAGCTTTGTTTGAAATCACTTCATTCACATTCATATTGCTCTGCGTACCGGAACCGGTTTGCCAGATCACGAGCGGAAACTGATCGTTAAGTTTTCCCTCTAAGATTTCATCACAGACCTGAGCAATTTTGTCTCTTTTTTCAGCTGAAAGAACGCCCAAATCAGTATTGGCGAATGCCGCGGCTTTTTTTAAAATTGCAAATGCCTCAATAATTTCATGCGGCATAGAAGCTTCTGGTCCTATTTTAAAGTTGTTTCTGGACCGTTCTGTTTGTGCGCCCCAAAATTTATCAGCAGGAACCTGAACTTCTCCCATTGTATCGTGTTCTATTCTGTAATTCATTGATGTAAAATTTTAATGATTAAAGTTACGTTTTTCCTATTTGATGCAGAATTAAAAATAAATAGATTAACTCCATATTATACAGATTATTAACTAAATTTGATAGAGAAGAAAAATTTATGTCTAAGAAATCTAGAAATTTGCTAAGAATTTACAACCGTCTCAAGCGGGGACCTGTAAACATTGAAGTTATTAAGCAGTGGGCGAAGTCTCACGACCTCAATATCTCTGAAAGAACATTATACCGTTATCTGGATGAACTCGAAGATATTGTGCAGCACAATGAAAAACTCATTATTACAGAAGGTGAAAAAAACAAAAAAACCTGGAAAATTGAGTATGATAAAAGTTCCGCAAAACTCAATGAGTTCGATATCCAGAGTTATCTGCTTTTTAAAAACCTAATGCCGCTACCCTTGGTGAAATCCCGTGAAGAAACTTTTGACCGGATCGAGAATCTCTTTTATAAAAATTATAGCAAAAGTAATTTCGAAGATTTTTCGGTTTTCGCCGACCAGCAGATTGCTAACAGCTATTTTTATGAGCTGCTTTCCTTAGATGGCTATCAAAAAACATTGAATGATGCCATATGGAGCATTCAGCATAAAAGAGAAATGAGACTGTTAGAAGTAGGTTACGACTACACTTCGATCCCACAGGCTATTGCGTATCCGGTAGATTTCCTCCCGCTGCAGATTCTTTATCATCGCGGTGTTATTCATCTATTAGGCTTTGTGAAAGGAAAAAATAAAATTATAGCTATCGCGCTCAACCAGCTTAAAAAATACAGCCTGACCAATAATATGTTTGATAACAGGGATCTTCTAGCCACCCTGAGTCGTGAAATGGAAAACCGGTTTGGTATTACCAATAATATGGACGATGAAATCTACGATATTGAAATTGAATTTTCTGAACTTACTGCAGAATTCGTAAAACACCATTTTTGGCACCACTCACAGAATTTTTCTAAAATCGACAACGGTAATTATGTTATGACCCTGCGCTGCGGAATCAACCGCGAACTGGTAGGCTGGATTTTCCAGTGGATGAGTAATGCCCGAGTTATAAAACCTACGGTACTGAAACAGCTCGTAAAGGAGAAACATCAGGAAATTCTGGATCACTATCAATCCGAGACCCCCTTAACTTCCAGTAATTCATTCATGAATCTTCAAGTGCTTGACAAAAATTGACATGATCACGGTTTATCTTTGTACTCAACAAGATGAATGATGAAAAAGGCATAGAAATTTACACTTTCTGTGCCTTTTTTTATGTGATAAAAGTCCTGCTAAGGTTTCGGTATTATCCCTTTAATTTGATTATTTTTGTCGCGTAAAAATCAAATATGGAATTTCAATACCAGGAGCCTTTTCCTATTCTTAAAGACGACACCCAATACAAAAAACTCAGTTCCGAATATTTAAAAGTAGAGTACCTTGGCGGCAGAGAAATCTTAACCATCGATCCCCGGGCACTGGAACTTCTTGGTGAACAGGCTTTGGCCGACGTTTCTTTCATGCTTCGCCCTTCACATCTTCAAAAGCTCAGAAATATAATCGATGATCCGGAAGCGACCGACAACGACCGTTTCGTCGCTTATAATCTTCTACAGAACGCGGCAGTTGCGGCTGAAGGCGCCTTGCCTTCATGTCAGGATACCGGAACGGCAATTTGTGTGGCAAAAAAAGGTGAAAATGTTTACACCGGAGCGAATGATGCGGAATGGATTTCCAGAGGAATTTATAATACTTACCAAACCCGCAATCTCAGATATTCCCAAATCGTGCCTTTGACGATGTTTGAAGAGAAGAATTCAGGTTCTAATCTTCCGGCACAGATTGATATTTATGCCACTAAAGGCGAAGAATACAAATTCCTTTTCCTCGCAAAAGGTGGTGGGTCTGCGAACAAGACCTTCCTTTACCAGAAAACTAAATCTTTATTGAATGACAGCTCACTGGAAGCTTTCGTTCGCGAAAGAATCATGGATTTGGGAACAGCAGCTTGCCCGCCTTATCACCTCGCGCTAGTTATTGGCGGAACTTCCGCGGAAGCTAATTTAGCAGCCGTAAAAAAAGCAAGTGCCGGATATTACGATCACCTTCCCACCGAAGGAAACATGGGTGGCCAGGCTTTCCGTGATCTCGAATGGGAGAAAAGAGTTCAGCAAATCTGCCAGGAATCGTCAATTGGAGCTCAATTTGGCGGAAAATACCTCACCCACGATGTTCGGGTCATCCGTTTGCCACGTCATGCAGCTTCCTGTCCGGTCGGAATGGGCGTTTCCTGTTCTGCTGACAGAAATATTAAAGGTTTCATCAACCGTGAAGGAATTTTCCTCGAACAGTTAGAAACCAATCCAAAACAATATCTGCCTGAAACTCCGCCACATTTGGAAGAAGCAGTTTCAATCGATTTGAATAAACCAATGCCAGATATTTTAGCAGAACTTTCTAAATATCCGATTAAAACCCGCTTAAGCCTGAACGGAACTTTAATCGTAGCCCGCGATATTGCGCACGCAAAAATTAAAGAACTTCTCGACAGCGGAAAACCGATGCCGGATTATTTCAAAAACCATCCGATTTATTACGCAGGTCCTGCAAAAACACCGGACGGAATGGCTTCCGGAAGTTTCGGACCTACAACTGCCGGCAGAATGGATGTTTATGTAGATGAATTTCAGTCACACGGCGGCAGCATGATTATGCTTGCGAAAGGAAACCGAAGCAGGGATGTCACTAACGCCTGTGCAAAATATGGCGGCTTTTACCTCGGGTCTATCGGCGGACCTGCGGCCATTTTAGCTAAAGAAAACATCAAATCCGTTGAGGTTGTTGATTTTGAAGAACTTGGGATGGAAGCCGTGCGAAAAATCGAAATCCAGAACTTCCCGGCGTTCATCATCTCCGATGATAAAGGGAATGATTTTTTCGAATCCATTTCTCACTAATATTTTTTAATCATTTTAAATAGCAAAAAATCACCGGAAATCTTTTGCCCAAAAACAAAAATTATCCTACTTTTGCCTAAAATCTATTACAATGATGATGTTATCAGCATTTTTTCCGTTCTACCAGTTCCTTTGGACCGTATATTTTCTGTGCATGTTCCTTATCGGATTCTGGTGTATCTTCATGTTTTTCGGTTACGTAATCCCAATCTGGCTTACTTCCGGATTAATGGAATATTTCGGTAAAACCAAACCTTTCGATCCTGAAGATATCAGAAGAAAAACGCTTACAGAACAGGAAGGTGTAGAATTGGTTTACAGCAACCCAAAAGGTCACGGCCCGTTCTTACACAGCCACGACAGTCATGGTCATCACTAGTTGATGTCACTGCTCTCCCACAATAATTTCCGGGAACAGCAGTCACAAAGCAAAATCATATATACAGTCAGTCTCTTTTTCAGAGGCTGATTTTTTTTTTTCGAGCAACTTTTTCCGTTTTATTTCCATACAAATGCCGGCTTTCCACTGTATCTTTTGCTCCGTTGCGCTCCGCAAAAGGATGCCGTTTCAATCCGGGCTAGAAGACCGGCCGGTTGTTCTCAGGTAAGAAATATTCTTTTCTGCTTTTTTCCTATCTTTGCCCCCACAAAATTCCAGTAATGTCAAAGTCTCTTATTCCCAAACTCGAAGCAATTAAGCAACGCTACAATGAAGTTGCCGACCTTATCATTCAGCCCGATGTAATTTCCGACCAGAAAAAATACTCGTCGCTGAACAAAGAATACAGCGACTTGGGGAAGATTGTTTCCGTTTTCGACCAGTATAAACAGACTTTAAATACCATTGAAGAATCCGACGAAATTATTGCCGACGGATCCGATAAGGAATTTGTAGAAATGGCTAAAATTGAAAAAAATGAAGCCATTCAGAAAATTCCAGGTCTCGAAGAACAGCTGAAAGTTCTTTTGATTCCAAAAGACCCAGCCGATGATAAAAACGTAATCATCGAATTGCGGGCAGGTACCGGTGGCGACGAAGCAGCCATCTTTGTAGAAGATGTGTACAGAGCTTATGCGATGTATTTTAAAACAAAAGGCTGGAAACACGAAATAACAGATTCCAGCGAAGCTTCCAAAGGTTATAAAGAACTGATTTTAAAGGTGGAAGGCGACGGAGTTTATGGCATCATGAAATTCGAATCCGGTGTTCACCGCGTACAGCGTGTCCCCGAAACCGAATCTCAGGGTAGAGTTCATACTTCTGCGATTACCGTGGCGGTTCTTCCGGAAGCTGAAGAGGTTGATTTTGAATTAAACCCTGCCGACATCGAAATGCAGACCTCGCGATCCGGGGGAGCTGGTGGGCAAAACGTAAATAAAGTAGAAACAAAAGTTCAGCTCACGCATAAGCCTTCTGGTATGGTTGTTGTATGTCAGCAGGCACGTTCACAGTTGGCTAACCGCGAACTTGCAATGGAGATGTTAAGGACAAAACTTTACGATATCGAAGTGCAGAAAGCAGTTGGTGATGTTGCTGCACAGCGTAAATCGATGGTTTCAACAGGAGACCGTTCAGCAAAAATCAAAACCTACAATTATCCTCAGGGAAGAGTTACCGATCACAGAGTGAACAAATCGATGTATAATCTCGATGCCTATATGAATGGAGATCTGCAGGAAATGATTGATGCGGTGATTATGGCAGAGAACGCGGAGAAAATGAAAGGTGAAGAAGAAAATTATTAGGACTTTAATCAGTTTTATTTATATTAGCAAAAATTTAAAAATATTATATTATGAAAAAATCAATCTTTATGGCGGCAGCTTTTGCAGCAGTAACTTTAATTTCTTGTAAAAAAACCGAAACTGTTGCTACAGATGTAAACGCAGATTCTACAGCAACTGCAGTTGTAGTGGATAATGATTCTTTACCAATTATCTCTGATTCTACGGCAGTTGGCGAAGCAATAAACGCTACAGGTGATGCAATAGAGGAAGGGGCAGCAGAAGTAAAAGACGCAGCTAAAGATGCTACTGATGGTGATGGTGACATTACAAAATAATTTATCCATTCAATAAAATAAGAAAGCCTTCCTTTTGGGAAGGCTTTTTTTATTCCCCTACCAATTCTAAATACGATGCCTTGTCTAAATTTTGTAACTTTACTTTTTTAATTTTTAAGACCAATGCGTAAAAAGATTCTTGCCAAAACTCCGGATTTTTCTGTGACATCTGACCAGCTGATTCCGTATAATTTCGAAAAAGACGGTTTGGAAATGAAATCTTCCTACACCGAAAAAGACTCAAAAAATATAACTGAAAAGGGATACTCTGCCGGAATTGCACCCTATTTACGCGGTCCATATTCAACAATGTATGTTCAGAAACCGTGGACTATCAGGCAATATGCCGGATTTTCGACTGCAGAAGAATCCAATGCTTTTTACAGAAGAAATTTAGCTGCCGGACAGAAAGGTTTATCCGTTGCATTTGATTTGGCGACGCACCGCGGTTACGATTCTGATCATCCGCGAGTTGTGGGAGATGTTGGCAAAGCCGGTGTTGCCATTGATTCTGTGGAAGACATGAAGATTCTCTTCAACGAGATTCCCTTGGATGAAATTTCGGTTTCCATGACGATGAATGGCGCAGTTTTGCCTGTTTTAGCATTTTATATTGTTGCTGCCGAAGAGCAGGGCGTTTCACAGGAAAAACTTTCCGGAACTATCCAAAATGATATTCTTAAAGAATTCATGGTGAGAAACACCTACATTTATCCGCCAACACCTTCCATGAAAATCATCGCTGATATTTTCGAATATACGGCTAACAATATTCCCAAGTTCAATTCCATTTCCATTTCAGGCTATCACATGCAGGAAGCTGGAGCTACGCCGGTTCTCGAAATGGCTTACACCTTAGCAGATGGACTGGAATACGTAAGAACAGGAATTAAAGCCGGCATGAAGGTGGACGATTTTGCACCGCGCTTATCATTTTTCTGGGCAATTGGGATGAATCATTTTATGGAAATTGCAAAAATGAGAGCCGCGCGCGTGATCTGGGCGGAGCTTTTAACGCAGTTTAATCCGCAGAATCCGAAATCTTTAGCGTTAAGAACGCATTCACAAACTTCAGGATGGAGTTTAACTGAACAGGAACCTTTCAATAACATTACACGAACAGCAATCGAAGCATTATCTTCAGCTTTGGGAGGGACTCAATCTCTCCACACAAATGCTTTGGATGAAGCTATCGCGTTACCGACGGATTATTCCGCAAAAATCGCCAGAAATACACAGATTATCCTTCAGCAGGAAAGCGGAATCTGCGATGTCGTTGATCCAATGGGCGGAAGTCATTTAGTCGAAAGTTTAACGCAGCAAATGATTGATGAAGCAATGAAGTTCATTGATGAAGTGGAGAAAGAAGGAGGAATGACCAAAGCCATCGAAGCCGGAATTCCGAAAATGAGGATCGAAGAAGCTGCCGCTAAAAAACAGGCAAAAATCGATAGTGGCGAGGAATTTATCATCGGAGTAAATTCCTTTAAATCCACCCAAAAACAAATGGAACTCGATATTTTAGACATCGATAATTCCGAAGTTCGCAGAAAACAGATCGAAAGACTCAATCAGATAAAAGCGGAAAGAAATACCGAAAAAGTAGCCGAAATCATTGAAAAACTAAAAGAATCCGCCAAAATAGGAAACGGAAACCTTCTGGAAATATGCATCGAAGCCGCCAGAAGAAGAGTAACTTTAGGTGAAATGAGTGATGCGATGGAAGAAAGCTTCGGTCGCTACAAAGCCAATATCAGAACAATACAGGGAGTTTACGCCATGAATGCCAGTAAAAACGAATATTTTGAGAAAGCCATTTCCTTAACTCAGAAATTTGAAGACCACGAAGGACGCAGACCACGAATTATGGTGGTAAAAATGGGCCAGGACGGCCACGACCGCGGTGCGAAGGTTGTCGCAACAGCTTTTGCTGACATGGGATTTGATGTGGATGTTGCTCCGCTTTTCCAAACTCCGGAAGAAGTCGCCAAACAGGCGGTGGAAAACGATATTCATATTCTTGGGGTTTCGTCTTTAGCAGCCGGTCATAAAACCTTGGTTCCGCAAGTTGTTGATGAATTAAAAAAACTCGGCGCAGACGACATTACGATCGTTGTCGGCGGCGTAATTCCTCAGCAGGATTATGAATTTCTTTATCAAAACGGCGCTGATCATATTTTTGGCCCGGGAACCAATTTGCCGAAATCGGCGTGTGAGATTTTGGAAAAAATGCTCGTTTAAAATTCAAATCAATAGGAACGGGCTTTAGCCCGTTTTTTTTTTATTATTTGATAGGCTTTAGCCAAATCTATATCTGTTTAACACTGATGATTTCTTCACCTCTCAGTTAGTAAATTATTGATCAACGCTTCAACCTCAAATTTTTGTTCTTTATAATTCTCCTGCAATTTCGAGCTATCTCCCATTCTGCGGTAATATTCCAAAGCTTTTTGGCCGAAGAATTTTTTATGGAAATCTGAAACCTCAGGAACATTCGGGAAAACTTTATGAAAAAGCATTTCGTAATAAGCCTGAAATTCTCTTTCGTTTTTGTCCTCGACAATATTTCCCGGCGCTTTCTGACGGACGTGCAGCATTTCGTGAGCCAGCATATTCACCACTAAATTAAGATCGAAATCGAAAAGATTTTTCGGGATCATCACCATCTGTCTTTCACCAAGAGCGCCTTCTGCCGTAAGCAGCATTTTGTTAGGCTCAAGCTCCGGACGGAAACCGAACCCTGCAAAATTATCATGCTCCAAACCAAAACTGCTGATGACGAAGTTGGCAGCATCGATAATCTGACCGTGCTGTTTGTAAGCTTCAAGATGATCGGTAATATTTTCTAAATTCATTGGATTACTGGTTTTATTTTGAAAACGGGTCTGCGGCCGTGATCGCAGCGGTTACCCCGCAGGGAGGCGGCGGAACGAAGTGGAGCCGCCGACCGAGGAGTATGAGCGGAGAGCGCGAATTGTCCGCCCTAAAAATAAAAAAAACGTGTCAGAAACACGTTTTTAATTTTTAAAATTCGATATCTACTTCCAGTTTTTCGGCGAGCAGTTTCGAAATTTTTATTTTAAGCGGCTCAATATCAATGTTCTGCATCGCATCATTTGCGAACGCGTATAACAGCAAAGCCTGTGCTTCATTTTTCGAAATTCCGCGTGCACGGAGGTAGAAAAGCGCATCTTCATTCAGCTGACCAACGGTACAACCGTGGGAACATTTTACATCATCAGCAAAAATTTCAAGTTGCGGCTTGGTGTCGATTGTTGCGCCTTCATTGAGCAGAATATTGTTGTTCTGCTGGTACGCATTGGTTTTCTGAGCGATTTTATCTACGAAAACTTTCCCGTTGAAAACTCCGTGAGATTTGTCTTTATAGATTCCTTTATAATTCTGGTAACTTTCGCAATTCGGAGTTTTGTGATGAACGGCGGTGTGGTGATCCACAGTCTGTTCGCCTCCGATAATCGTAATTCCGTTCATGAAAGAGTTGATATTCTCGCCGTTATGAATGAAATCCAGGTTGTTTCTTACGAGTTTTCCTCCAAAAGTGAAAGTATTCACTGTGGTTAAACTGTCGCGTTCCTGTTTTGCAAAAGTATGATCGATCAAATACGAAGTATCGCTGTCGTTCTGTACTTTATGCCAGTCTGCTTTTGCGTTTTGGTAAGTGAAAATTTCGGTTACCGAATTGGTGAAAACGAAACTTTCGTCGAAATTGTGATGGCTTTCAATAATTTCAATTTTGGAACCTTCTTCCGCGATCAGTAAATTTCTAGTATTGTAAACCGTATTTTCATCCTGATTCTGAGAAAGATAGAAAACATGAATCGGTTTTTCGATCACTGTATTTTTAGGAACTTTCATGAAAAACCCCTGTTTGCAGTAAGCTAAATTCAGGTTGGTAAAAGCCAGATCCTGTGCAGCAATGGTATTGAAATATTTTTCGAAAACCTCATTATGTTTTGCATCGTTCAAGGCAAAATTAAAGGAAAGGAATTCTACATTTTCAATGGAGATTTTTGAAAGTTCTTTGTGCAGTTGCCCGTTAATAAAGACAATCCAGTCGAAATTTTCTTCACCTAAATGAAGCGCATCAATCTGTTCCTTGGTAATATTGTGGGTTTCTTTCGGGGAAAAGTTATAATTTTTCTCTGAAATCTCCTTTAGGTTGGTGTATTTATATTCCTCGTCTTTTTTAGTGGGAATCCCTAGCTGAAAGAATTTCTTTAAAGCCGATTCTCTCTGATTATCCAGAAAACGGTTTTTTAAGGTTTCTAAAAAAGCTGCGTGGTTATTTTGTATATTTTCTAAAAGTGCCATATTTATTTGTTTGATGATGTTTGATTTGTGCTTGTTTTTTTAAGGCTCCAAAAATCAGAAACCGTAAATTTTTCAAACCATTTCAAACTAATTCAATAGCCAGTCGTAGCCTTTTTCTTCGAGCTCCAGCGCCAAATTCTTATCACCGGTTTTAATGATTTTTCCATCGGCCAAAACGTGTACAAAATCGGGCTGAATATAATCTAAAAGTCTTTGGTAGTGAGTAATCAGCAAAACTGCGTTGCCTTCGTTTCTGAATGAATTTACACCGTCGGCAACAATTCTTAATGCGTCAATGTCCAAACCTGAATCGGTCTCATCCAGAATGGCTAATTTCGGATTCAGCATCATCATTTGAAAGACTTCATTTCTCTTCTTCTCTCCTCCTGAAAAACCTTCATTTAAAGATCTTGAAAGAAAATCTCTTTTAATTCCCAGTTTTTCTGAGTTTTCCCGAATCAGTGCCAACATCTCTTTTGCAGGCATATCTTCCAAACCTTTAGCTTTTCTGGTTTCGTTAAGAGCAGCTTTAATAAAGTTCGTCACGGAAACTCCGGGAATTTCTACAGGATACTGAAAAGAAAGGAAAATTCCTTTATGTGCACGGTCTTCCGGCGCATCTTCAATGATATCTTTACCTTCAAAAAGAATTTCACCCTCTGTAACTTCGTAATCTTCTTTACCGGCTATCACGGATGAAAGTGTGGATTTTCCGGCACCGTTCGGTCCCATAATGGCGTGAACTTCGCCTGGGTTGATCTGTAAATTAATTCCTTTTAAAATTTCTACGCCGTCTTCTATTTTAGCGTGTAAGTTATTGATATGTAGCATAATCTAGTTCTGTATTTGAGTTTTGTCTGAATTAAATAATGGATTTTGAATCCATTATTAATTTAAACTGTTTTTATCCAACTGATCCTTCAAGGGAAATTTCAAGTAGTTTCTGAGCTTCGATCGCAAATTCCATTGGAAGTTTGTTTAAAACTTCTTTACCGAAACCGTTTACAATCAGTGCAATCGCTTTTTCTGTATTGATTCCGCGCTGGTTACAGTAGAAAATCTGGTCTTCGCCGATTTTTGAAGTCGTAGCTTCATGTTCTAACTGCGCAGTCGGATCTTTGATTTCGATATAAGGGAAAGTGTGTGCGCCGCATTCATTGCCCATCAAAAGTGAGTCGCACTGAGAAAAGTTTCTTGCTCCTTTTGCTGAAGGCATTACTTTTACCAATCCACGGTAGGAATTATTAGATTTTCCGGCAGAAATTCCCTTTGAAATAATGGTTGAACGGGTGTTTTTTCCGATGTGAATCATTTTTGTTCCGGTATCGGCATACTGGTGATTGTTTGTTACTGCAATCGAGTAGAATTCACCAATGGAATTGTCACCTTTCAAAATACAGCTTGGATATTTCCAGGTTACTGCAGAACCGGTTTCAACCTGAGTCCATGAGATTTTTGCATTTTTCTCACAAATTCCGCGTTTCGTTACGAAATTGAAAACTCCGCCTTTTCCTTCAGCATCTCCCGGAAACCAGTTTTGGACTGTAGAATATTTAATTTCAGCATTATCCATCGCGATAAGTTCTACCACCGCGGCGTGAAGCTGATTCTCGTCTCTTGCCGGTGCGGTGCAGCCTTCGAGATAAGAAACGTAACTTCCTTCATCAGCGATTACTAAAGTTCTTTCGAATTGCCCGCTTCCGGACTGGTTGATTCTGAAGTAAGTAGAAAGTTCCATCGGACATTTCACGCCTTTAGGAATGTAGCAGAAACTTCCGTCTGAAAATACTGCGGAGTTCAAAGCCGCATAAAAATTATCTCCTCTTGGAACTACTTTTCCGATATATTTTTTTACTAATTCCGGGTAATTCTGTATCGCTTCTGAAATTGGACAGAAGATAATTCCCTTTTCTAAAAGTGTATCCTGGAAAGTGGTTTTTACTGAAACTGAATCCATTACAATATCCACAGCAACTCCGGAAAGTCTTTTCTGTTCCTCAATGTTGATTCCCAGTTTGGCAAAAGTTTTCAACAATTCCGGATCCACCTCATCCAGACTTGCAAGCTCCGGTTTTTTCTTAGGCGCGGCGTAATATTTAATTGCCTGAAAATCAGGTTTTTCATATTGTACATTTGCCCAAGTCGGTTCTTCCATTTTCTGCCAGATTCTGAAAGATTCCAGCCTCCATTCTGTCATCCATTCCGGTTCATTTTTCTTTGCCGAAATCATTCTTACGATCTCTTCATTCAGACCGGTAGGAAAATCTTCATACTCAATATCTGTCTCGAAGCCGAATTCGTATTTTTGGTTTTCAAGATCGACCCTTAAGTCGTCTTCTGTATATTTTGACATAATTTTTTATAAACTAAAAGATTCTCCACACCCACACGTTCTGTTCGCATTGGGATTGTTGAATATAAAACCTTTTCCATTCAAACCACCTGAATATTCAAGTGTGGTTCCTGCAAGATAAAGGATGGATTTCTTATCGATGATGATCTTAATGCCGTTATCTTCAAATATCTGATCAGAGTCGAATTTCTCGTTATCGAACTTCAACACATATTCAAGTCCGGAACAGCCACCGCTTTTAACGCCGACTCTTATATAATCTTCGAAAGGCTTAAAACCGTCTTCAGTCATCAGCTGAATGGCTTTTTCCTTTGCATGATCGCTAACTTTTATCATTGTTTTTATTTAGAATGATTTTAGATTGCAAAATTACTAATAATATAATGAATATCAAATTCGTGGCGGTATATTTGTCTATCTGAATGATAGAAGAATGATTTTAACATTTGGACAGAATTTTTATCAAAAACCAAATCAAAATCAATGAAAAAGATTGGACTTATTGTTTTAGGATTAACCTCACAAATCATCTTCGCGCAGGCAAACCGATTTATATATCAGGTTACCATGAAGACCGATTCTACAAACCGCAGCGAGATAAAAACAGAAAATGCTTATCTGGATGTTACTCCGGAAAAATCAATTTTTTATGGCGAAAAACGCCTTCAGCGCGATTCTCTGTTCACCCGAATGCGCCAAACAAACGGCGGAAGTTTCGACCGTACTCAGATGCAAAATCTGCGTTCCCATATAGATTTCACCATAGAAAAAGACTTTAAAACCGGAAAAAACACTTATCATTCCCGAATTGCCCGTGATCAGTATTCTTATGACGAAGACCGTACTATGGAATGGAAAATCTTGCCGGAAACGGCAGAAATCGGTGATTACAAAACCCAGAAAGCCCAGACTAATTTTGCCGGCAGAACATGGTTTGCATGGTTTACCACTGATGTTCCTTTTCAGGATGGACCTTATAAATTCTCCGGACTTCCTGGTTTAATTGTAAAAGTTGAAGATTCAAAAGGTGATTATTCTTTTGATTTGAAGGAAACAAAAAAAATCGGTGCTTTGACAAATTTAAGCCAAGGCGGCAATATCGTAAAAGTGAAAAGAAAAGATTACGAAAAACAAGAAGCCCTTTTCCGGAAAGACCCGGCATCTTTTATGCAGACATCAATGAGGGGCGGATCAGGAATCAGCGCACCACAATCGCGGGGCGGATCGATGAGAACACCGGATCCTGCCCAAAGAAAACAAATGGAAGACAGAATGAAGGAAGAAATGAAAAAGAATAACAACCCTATTGAATTGAAATAATAAAAAAAATCCCGATCCATTGAGATTCGGGATTTTGATTTAAATCGTTTCACTGTTTTTCAGCCATTCTGATGCTGAAAGATATTGCTCATCAGGATAATAAATAAACAATACGTTTTTACCTTTTATGGTATTGATGATCGGTTCTGCCAAAGCTCTTGGAACTGCCGGGCACCCCCAGCTTCTGCCAATTCTCTTCTGAGATTTAATGAAATCATCACTTACATAATCTGCACCGTGCATTACAATGGCTCTTTGTAAAGCGGCATCGTTGTAACCCGGATCCATGCCCAAAAGTTTAAGCGAATATCCATTGCTTCCGTTGTATGTACTTTCAGTAATATAAAAACCAAGGCTGCTTTGGTAAGAACTTTCGGTGTTGGAAAATTTCTGCGCAAATTCTTCTCCCGTATTCTTTCCGTGTGCAACCAGCGAATTGAAAACCACCAATTTTTTCTCCAGATCAATTACCCAAAGGCGCTTTTTTCTAGATGAAAGTGAAAAATCAACTACGCTGATTAAATTTGAAACTTCCGGAAGTTTTCCGGCTTTCTTAAGATTATTGAATCCTAAAAAAGCTTTTTCAAAAACTTCAGGATTCAATGTATTGCCGTTTTCGAAACTGATGGAATTGTAGATTTCGGTAGACTTATCTTTCGATAATTTTGATTTATTAACTGTAGGAAATGGTATTTTTATATTCTGAGTTTCTGGTTTGGCCTCTTCTTTTGAATCGAGCGTATAAAAAGATGTTGCAAAAAAGAGGGCGGCAACTAGTGATAAAAGGACTTTCTTCATTCTGTATTATGTTAAATCAATTTGACCCGGCAAAAATACAGCTATTTAATTTTCAGAACGTTACACCTAGTTTATTTTAACTGTTTTTTAAGAAACTTTAACTCGTCTCCAGTTCAAAATTATTTTGTAATTTTGCGTTAAGATGTTAAGGACATTACAAATATTTTTAATAATTTTTGGTTTGGGAGTTTTCATACTTCCAACGCAGACACTTTTCGCACAGGATGCGAAAATGGAATGCTGCGAAAAAAAAGAAAAAAAAGATGACTGCTGCAAAACTGAAAAAACACAATCCTGCCATTCGGAGAATCCTTCGGGAACATCAGAGAAAAATACTTGCAGCAATGACTGCTCGAACTGTCATTCGTGTTCTGTAAATTTAGCGCTTAACTACTATCTTTCCGAAGATTATCAGCCTTTGCAAAAAACATTCTTCGATCATCAACTGAAATTTAATTACGAAATTTCTTTTTTTTCATCAAGTTTTCATAACATCTGGCAGCCGCCGAAAATAGCTTAATTTATTGACTGACAGCCTGAAGTATGTTCTTTTGGCTCCCTTTTATTAAATTAATTTATTTTAAAAAATGAAAACATTATTGAAAAGCTTTCTGGCTTTCTCACTCCTATTCACCAACTTTTTATTCGCACAAACCATCACCAAATCAACTTTTAAAGTTAAAGGTGAGTGCGGAATGTGTAAAGAAAGAATCGAAACTACCGCTAAAAAGAGCGGTGCAACATATGCCAACTGGTCCGCTGAAAAACAGGAACTCGCTGTAGAATATGACGCGGCAAAAGTGACATCAGAAGAAATTCTGAAACAAATCGCAGCGGTAGGCCACGACAACGAAAAATTTTCAGCTCCTAACGAAGTCTACGAAAACCTTCCTGGCTGCTGTCATTACGAAAGACAACCATCTATTCTGACTTTAAAAACTGAAGAAAACTCAAACCCTCAAAAACCTGACAATCAGTTTTTTGTGCGCGGAAACTGTGTTTCGTGTAAGATAAGAATTGAAAAAGCTGCTAAAACTGCCGGTGCCGATGCTGCCGACTGGAATGCCGAAACCCAAACAGTAACGCTTAATTTTAATCCTACAAAAACCTCAGCAGATGCAATTTTGAAAAAAATTGCCGATGTGGGTCACGATAATGAAAAATATACCGCGAGCGATTCGGTTTATAAAAACCTTCCAGACTGTTGTCTTTACGACCGCACATTGCCTTTGGGCGTAAAAAGTGATTTGGTACATATGGATGAAAGCCCCGCTCCAAAGAAGGATTTCACCCAACATGCTGATCATGTTGACAAAAGCATTGAAGAGGTAAAACTTATAAAAATGGCGGAAGCTACAGCACTCAACAAAAAGGAAACCGGCCTAACCTTCAACATCAGTTCTAAAGAATTACTGAAAGCGGCTTGTTGTAATTTGTCTGAAAGTTTCGAAACCAACGCCACTGTAGATGTTTCTTTCAGCAATGCGGTTACCGGAACCAAACAGCTTAAAATGTTGGGCTTAGACCAGAAATACACCTCTTTAACAAAAGAACTTCTGCCTTCAATCCGCGGTTTGGCGTCACCTTACGGAATGAATTTAATTCCCGGAAGATGGATCGGCGGAATTCAGCTCACGAAAGGCGGAAGCACAGTGACTAACGGTTACGAAAGCATTACCGGACAAATTAATACCGAACTTTTAAAAATGCAGGATAAACCGGAAACTGCAATTAATTTTTTCGGTGATATCAATGGAAGATTCGAGTCCAATATCACTTCCATCAGCAACATTTCCGATAAATGGAACCAATCGGTGCTGCTTCATGGGAACGCTACTTTAGCCAAAATGGATACCAACGATGATGGTTTCCTGGATCAACCAACAGGGAACCAGATCAATGCCGCGTATTTATTGGATTACAATGATCTGGAAAATTCTGGTTTGGGTTCACATTTCGGAATCAGTTTTGTAAAAGACGAGCGGTTCGGCGGTCAGAAAGATTTCGACAAAAATGTTCACCGTTCTCAGCAAAGCCCGTATGGAATTGGCATCGATATCGCTAAATTTGATGTCTGGAACAAGACAGGATACATTTTTAAAGGCAAACCTTACCAAAGCATTGGTTTAATGAACCAGTTCACTTATCATCAGCAGGACAGTTTTTTTGGGCAAAGAAATTATCTGGGAAACCAGAAAACCTTTTATTCCAATCTAATTTTTGAAAGTATTTTCGGGAATACCAATCATAAATACAAAACCGGAGCAAGTTTTCTTTATGATGATTTCGATGAAAATTATCTGACTCAGAATTTTAAAAGAACTGAAACCGTTCCCGGATTATTCTTTGAATATACTTTAACCGGTTTAAAATACACTTTAGTGGCAGGCGCAAGAACCGATTTCCACAACTTGGCCGGAACTCAGTTTACCCCAAGACTAAACTTTAAATACGACATTTCTCCTAAAACGATCCTGAGACTTTCTGCAGGAAAAGGGTTCAGGACTGCCAATATTTTTGCGGAAAACCAACAGTATTTCGCTTCAAACCGCCAGATTGAAATCTTAGGAAACGGTGGAAATATCTACGACTTAAAACCTGAAATCGCCTGGAATTACGGGGCGAGCCTTCAGCAGGAATTCAAACTCTTTAACCGTAAAGCGACTTTGGTAGCCGACTTCTTCAGAACAGATTTCCAGGATCAGGTGTTGGCAGATCTTGATATTTCGCCAAACAAAATTGTTTTTTATAACCTTGAGGGTAATTCTTACGCTAACAGTTTCCAGACTCAACTGGATTTTGTTCCTGCAAAAAATCTGGAACTTCGTCTCGCTTATAAATATTATGATGTTCAGGCCGATTATTCAGGCGGGAAAAGAGAAATCCCGTTCATGGCAAAAAACCGTGGATTCTTTAATGCATCATATGCTACTGATAAAAATGACAAAGGTGCTTTCTGGAATTTCGATACTACCCTGCAGCTTGTCGGCAAACAAAAACTACCAAATTTAAATGCAAATCCTGCAGAATTCAGGCTTCCTGAATATTCCGATTCTTTTGCAACTTTGAATGCACAGATTTCAAGAAACTTCAATAAAAATATTCGTGTATATTTGGGCGGAGAAAACCTGACAAGCTATACACAGGACCAGCCGATTATCGATTCGAAAAATCCTTTTGGAAATTATTTTGACGGCGGAATGGTGTATGCCCCGATTATGCCGGCAAATGTGTATCTTGGTCTGGATGTTTCGTTTTAGAAAAAATTAAATCAATTCTTATGAAAAAAATATCATTAGTACTTTTTGCAGCGGCAGCTTTTACGGTCTCGTGCAAAAACACCAAAGCAACAGAATCTCAGACAAAAGCAGCTTCCGAAGTAGCTGCGACTCCAGCGGGAGATAATAATGCTGCAAATACTGACGCCACAGCGCAGAATTCTACTACAGTAACTACTTCCACAGAAGGAAACAGACCGGCTTTGAATCCTGCTCATGGTGAACCTTATCATCGTTGCGATATTCAGGTAGGCGCACCTCTCGACAGTCCTGCACCGGTTCAGGCCGCAGCACCTCAGGTTGTTCCGCAACAGGCACCTACAAGTAATAATTTCAACACCAATCCTATTTCACCCTCAGCTGCACCATCGGTATCTTCCACGTCAGCTTTAGGACCTAAACCGTCATTAAATCCGGCGCACGGTGAACCTCATCACCGTTGCGATCTGCAGGTAGGAGCACCTTTGACTTAAAAATATAATTACTAAAAATAGAAATTGCGGAACTAAATATTCCGCAATTTTTTTTATTTTTTCTCTGAATCTCCTGCGAATTCTAAACTTACAGAATTCATACAGTATCTGGTTCCTGTTGGCGGCGGTCCGTCATTGAAAACGTGTCCTAAATGCGAATCGCATCGTTTACAAAGCACCTCTATCCTTTCCATTCCGTGGGAGGAGTCGCGTTTGTAAGCTGTTCCCTCTTTATCAGCTTCGAAAAAACTTGGCCATCCACAGGTTGAAGAAAATTTAGCGTCTGAACGGAACAGATGATTGCCGCAAACCGCACAGTAGTATTCGCCAAGTTCATTAAACTCATTATATTTTCCTGTAAAAGGTCTTTCGGTAGCAGCTTCCCGGGCAATGGCATATAAATCCGGCGAAAGAATTTTTTTCCAATCAGAATTAGGCACATCCAGTTTCGTACGGTCGGTCCGTGAATAATATGGATTGTTTTTTGTAGCAGAATCTTCCATTACTTGTTTATTTTGAGGTTGATTAACCTGAGAACACATTTGCAGCGAAATGAGCATCAGAATTGAAATTATAATTTTCATCTTTTCAAAACTCATTTTTAAATTATTTAGTATTGAAAATGAATTTAGACTTCAAAATTAGTAAATTTGAAGCAATGAACGACGAAGAGAAAAAAAAACAGCTCCGGAAATACAAGACCTTTGCTACAGGACTTTTTGTTTTGATGGCGGTTGTTTTTGTAATCATGACCATTCTCGAAAAGAAAAATCCTGCTCACTGGGTCGGATATATAAGGGCTTTCTCCGAAGCGGCGATGGTAGGCGCCTTGGCCGACTGGTTCGCAGTTACTGCACTTTTCAATTATCCTTTGGGATTAAAGATTCCGCATACCAATCTGATTGAAAACAGCAAAGAGCGGATTGGCGATAATCTCGGAAATTTTGTGGTCTCCAACTTCCTTTCGCCCCAAAATATCCGGCCGTACATTCAGAAACTGAAAATTTCACATTTCGTTGGTGACTGGCTTTCTCAACAAAGAAATCAGGAGAACCTGGTGAAAGAATTTTCGCACATCGTTTTAGATATTCTGAATAAACTGGATGATTCTGCGGTCATTACTTTTATCGGGAATAAAGCAAAAGAAATGAGTGACGATCTGGAAATTAACCGTATCGTCGGCAATGGAATTGAATACGTGCTTGATAAAGACGATCATCAGAGAGTGATCACCAATCTTTCAAAACAAATCAAAGATTACGTGCTTCAACATCAGGAAATCGTGAAAGACCGCGTAAAAAAGGAAAGCTATTTCCTCATCCCAAAATTTGTAGACGACACGATTGCTGAAAAAATAACCATCGGCCTTTCCACATTTTTCGAAGAAGTGGAAAAGGATCAGAATCATTCTCTGCGCACCGAGATTACTCAAAAACTGTATGATTTCTCTCACGAAATCAAAACTGAAGAAAAATGGACAGAAGAATTCCGGGGGATTAAAAATGATTTTCTGAAAGAAGACAAACTTCATCAGTATTCAAAAGACATCTGGAATTCTATCAGAAAATCACTCTCAAAAGAGCTTGAGGAAGAAAATTCTGCCTTGAAAAATTATATCAAGAAAAACCTGTCTGAACTCTCTGGGAATCTTAAAAACGATGAGAAATTTCAAAACAAAATCGATCACTGGGTTCGGGTAACTGCATATAAATATATCTTAAAAAACACGCATCAGGCCAGCAACCTCATCAGTTCAACTGTAGGAAACTGGCAGGGCAAAGAGCTCAGCGAAAAGCTTGAACTTGAAGTCGGAAAGGACCTTCAGTTTATCCGAATCAACGGGACCTTAGTCGGCGGTTTGGTGGGTTTAATAATCTATACCGTCTCAGAATTTTTTCTGTAAAATCGCTTCATTAATCTCCCTGATCAGTCCCGGGCCTTCATAAATAAATCCGGTGTAAAGCTGAATTAAACTTGCACCGGCTTCCAGTTTTTCGAGCGCATCTTCCGCAGAATGAATTCCGCCCACACCGATAATTGGAAAAGCTTTTCCGCTTTTTTCTGAAAGGAACCTGATGACTTCTGTAGACCGTTTTGCTAAAGGTTTTCCGGAAAGACCTCCGGTTTCTTTTTTATTTTCTGAAATCAGATTTTTTCGTGAAAGCGTAGTGTTGGTCGCAATTACTCCGGCAATTTTGGTGTCTCTTACAATATCAATAATGTCCAGAAGTTGTTCGTCCGTTAAATCGGGTGCGATTTTCAGAAGAATGGGTTTTTGTTTTACTTTTTTTGAATTGAGTTCCTGCAGCTCACTTAAAAGTTTCGTTAAAGGTTCCTTTTCCTGCAAAGCGCGAAGATTTGGTGTATTGGGCGAGCTTACGTTTACTACGAAGTAATCTACATAAGGAAAAAGATGTTCAAAACAGAAGGTGTAATCCTTGACTGCTTCCTCGTTAGGCGTGACTTTATTTTTGCCGATGTTTCCACCAATCAGTACGTTATTATTTCTCTTGAGCCTTTCTACGGCAGCTTCTACACCTCCATTATTGAAACCCATTCGGTTGATGATCGCCGAATCTTCTTTTAATCTAAAAAGCCTCTTCGTCGGATTACCTTCCTGTGGTTTTGGAGTTAAAGTTCCGATTTCGATAAAACCGAATCCAAGATCTGAAAGTTCGCTGAACATTTTGGCGTCCTTATCAAAACCCGCGGCAAGACCAACCGGATTTTTGAATTTCAGGCCGAAAACTTCTCTTTCCAGCCTTTTGTCTTCTAATGGTTTCGGGAAAAACAGTTTAGTGAGAAATGAGAAATTCTTTAATAATGAAAAAGTAAGATAATGAACTTCTTCAGGATCGAATTTGAAGAGAATCGGGCGGATGAAGGATTTGTACATGGAGAAAAGTTTAGCAAATTTAAGGATTTGTCAGCAAACTTTCTAACGAAATCTACACCCAAATAGCCCTGATCGAAGCGGCATCCTTTTGCGACACGAAGTGGAGCAAAAGATACAGCGGAGAGCAGGTTCCCGGCTCCTTAAAGTTCAGCTCCATTTTATGAGTAAAATTCACTATTTTTGCACAAATACTTAATAACGATGGCTAAACAGGAAGATGTTTTCAAAAAGCTGATTTCACATGCGAAAGAATATGGTTTTATTTTTCCTTCGAGTGAGATATATGACGGACTATCAGCAATTTACGATTACGGACAAAACGGTGCGGAACTGAAAAACAACATCAAACAATATTGGTGGAAAGCAATGGTGCAAATGAATGAAAATATTGTGGGAATTGATTCTGCGATTTTCATGCATCCGACGATTTGGAAAGCTTCCGGTCACGTTGATGCTTTTAATGATCCACTGATCGACAACAAAGATTCGAAAAAGCGTTTCCGCGCTGATGTTTTGCTGGAAGATTACTGCGCGAAACTGGAAGAAAAAGCCCAGAAGGAAATCGATAAAGCAGCGAAAAGATTCGGCGATGCTTTTGATAAAAATGAGTTTGAAACCACGAACGGACGCGTTTTAGAATACAGAGAAAAACAGAAAACCATCCTTTCGAGAATGGCGAAATCTCTGGAAAACGAAGATTTAGCAGATGTAAAAGCATTGATCGAAGAGCTGGAAATTGCCGATCCGGATACCGGTTCTAAAAACTGGACCGATGTTCGTCAGTTCAACCTCATGTTCGGAACAAAATTAGGAGCTTCCGCAGATTCTGCAACTGATTTATATCTAAGACCGGAAACTGCACAGGGGATTTTCGTGAACTTCCTGAATGTTCAGAAAACTTCGCGTCATAAATTACCTTTCGGAATCGCTCAGATTGGTAAAGCCTTTAGAAATGAGATCGTGGCGAGACAGTTTATCTTCAGAATGAGGGAATTCGAACAGATGGAAATGCAGTTTTTTGTACCGCCGGGAACCGAACTTGGTTTCTACGAAGAATGGAAACAAAAACGTCTGAACTGGCATTTGGCTTTAGGTTTGGGCGCAGAAAACTATAAATTCCACGACCACGAAAAATTAGCTCACTACGCAAATGCTGCGGCAGATATTGAATTCAAGTTCCCATTCGGATTTAAAGAACTGGAAGGAATTCACTCCCGCACAGATTTCGATTTAAAAGCGCACGAGAAATTCTCGGGCCGGAAATTACAGTATTTCGATTCCGAAAGAAATGAAAACTACATTCCTTATGTGGTGGAAACTTCTGTAGGTTTAGACCGTTTGTTCCTTGCGATTTTCTCGAATTCACTGAAAGAGGAAGTTCTGGAAGACGGTTCGGAAAGAACAGTTCTTTCGCTTCCACCGGCTTTGGCTCCGGTAAAAGCGGCGATTTTACCTTTGATGAAAAAAGACGGTTTAGGTGAATATGGTGAGAAAATCTTTAACGATCTGAAGTTTGATTTCAATGTGATTTATGAAGATAAAGACAGTATTGGAAAACGTTACAGACGTCAGGATGCGATTGGAACACCGTTCTGTATCACGATCGATCACGATTCTTTAGTGGACAATACCGTTACTTTAAGAGACCGCGACACGATGAAGCAGGAAAGAGTTCCGGTAGCCGATTTGCGCAGAATTATCGATGAAAAAACGAATTTCAGAAACTTACTTTCTAAGATTTAATCGTAATAAAAATATCAAGCTGAAGTTCCGGATTTACTCCGGAACTTTTTTTGTTTTTTAATCTTAAATTTGTGATTAAAGATTTATAAATGTTTTTGAAAATTCTAAAAGGATTCCTCGTATTTTTTGCTTTGCTCATCGCACTTACGTATTCTTTCGGCTACGATTATCTCTTCAATGGAATCCGCCAGACTTATCTCCGTGGAGCATCGGGTTCTACGATTGATGACGGGAAATATTTTCCGTCGCATACCATCGCGAAAGGAAATCCTGTTTTGTGGGAAAAAGATTCTCTTTACAATAAAAAATCGTTGCCTAAAAATCTAGTTCAGGATCTTAAAAATTCAAATACGGCTTCTTTTTTAATCATTAAAAACGGAAAGCTTCTTCACGAAGAATATTGGGACGGCTACAGCGCAATCTCCAAAACCAATTCCTTTTCCATGGCGAAAGCCGTGACGGTTTTGCTGCTCGGTAAAGCGATTGAAGAAAAAAAAATAAACAGTTTACATCAGCGATATTCAGATTTTTTTGAGAATTATAAAAATGTTGAATTTGGGAAAGATTTAACGGTCGGCGATTTGGCAAAAATGGAAGCCGGTTTGAAATGGAGCGAAGACTATAAAAATCCATTTCTTCAGAATGCCAAAGCCTATTACGGAAAATCTCTGGAGGAAGCTGTTCTGCTACATGGATTTAAAGAGAAACCGGGAACCGATTTCGAATACCAGAGCGGCGCGACTCAATTGCTGGGTTTTGCTTTAAGAAAATCCATGAATCAAACGATTTCCCAATATGCCTCCGAAAAACTTTGGAAACCTCTAGGAATGGAACATAATGCTGATTGGAGCACCGATGAGTTCGGGATGGAAAAGACATTTTGCTGTATTCATTCTACATCACGGGATTTCGCGAAATTGGGGCAGTTGTTTTTAAATAAGGGGAAAGTTGGCGATCAGCAAATCATCAGTTCAGAATTTTTAAATGAAATGAAAAACCCGACGGAACTTTCAAAAAACGCTTATGGAATGGGACTTTGGATCAATAATGATACCGCCATAAAACATTATTATTTCTGGGGATTATACGGCCAATATATCATCATCATTCCTGAAAAAAATATGGTCATTGTAAGAACCGGAACTTACAAGGATCAGCCAAAAGACCAA
Source organism: Chryseobacterium sp. HSC-36S06 (assembly GCF_024171485.1). Lineage (GTDB taxonomy): Bacteria > Bacteroidota > Bacteroidia > Flavobacteriales > Weeksellaceae > Kaistella. The sequence goes on along the minus strand of NZ_JALJZX010000001.1, from coordinate 487,320 downwards.
AAGGGGAGACCAGAACAGGTAACTTTTTTAGTAAGTCAGGTGGCTAAAAATTATTAAGAGAAAGAATCCAAATGAAAATCATTCAAAAATAAATTCCGTAAATTTGAAGCATTCTAAATAAGTTATGTTCGATTTACAAAATATCCGCAGCCAGTTCCCGATTCTGAATCAGCAAGTCAACGGCAAACCTTTGGTTTACCTCGATAACGCCGCAACTTCGCAGAAACCCATCAGCGTTTTAGATTCCTGGCAAAAATATTACACGGAAATCAACGCGAATGTTCACCGCGGAATACATACTTTGAGTCAGCTTGCGACAGAAGAAATGGAGCTTTCCAGAAGAAAGATCCAGAAATTCATTAATGCCAAAAATGATTTCGAAGTTATTTTTACAAAAGGTACTACGGAAGGACTCAACCTCATCGCTTACTCGCTCACGAATCTGATTAGAGAAAACGACGAGATTATCATTTCTTACCTCGAACATCATTCGAACATTGTTCCGTGGCAGATGCTTTGCGAAAGAACCGGCGCAAAACTGAAAGTAATTCCGATGGACGAAAACGGAATTCTGCAGCTCGGTTTCTTAGATGAAAACCTCAGTGAAAAAACGAAAATAGTTTCTGTGAATCAGGTTTCCAATGCTCTAGGAATTATAAACCCGATTGAAGAAATAATTGCAAAAACCAGGACAAAATCTGATGCATTTATCGTGATCGACGGCGCGCAATCTGCCCCGCATTTTAAAATTGATGTGCAGAAAATGGATTGTGATTTTTTCGTCTTTTCAGGACACAAACTTTACGCACCGATGGGAACAGGAATTCTCTATGGGAAAGAAGAGGTTCTGAATAGAATTCAGCCTTTTCACGGCGGTGGCGAGATGATCGCGACCTGTTCTTTCGAGAAAACAACTTATGCTGACCTGCCTTTCCGTTTTGAAGCAGGAACACCGAATGTAGGCGGAAACATTGCATTGGGAGCCGCTATTGATTTTATCGAAAACATCGGTCAGGAACAACTTCAGAATCACGAAAATGCATTGCTGGATTATGCCCAGAAGAGACTTTTAGAAATTGAAGGTTTAAAAATTTACGGTGAAAAAGCGAAGCGAACCGGCGTTGTTTCCTTTAATCTGGAAGGCGTTGGGATTTCTTCGGATGTCGGGATGATTTTGGATAAATTAGGAATTGCCGTGAGAACCGGTCACCACTGCACTCAGCCGATTATGAATTTCTTCGATATTGCCGGAACGGTACGCGCGAGTTTTGCGGTTTACAACACTTTTGAAGAAATTGATGTTTTAGCGGAAGGAGTAAAAAAAGCCCAACGAATGTTGAGCTAAATGATTAGTTTTCTAATATTTGCTTCGCTGCTTCCTTGGTCTTCACCTTGTCGATCACGCGGGTACAGATTCCGTTTTCATCAAAGATAAAAGTGGTGCGCACAATTCCCATAAATTCTCTGCCCATGAATTTTTTCAGCTGCCAAACCCCGAATTTTTCGATAATATCTCTGTTTTCATCGGCAAGCAGATGATACTGAAATCCATATTTTTCATGGAACTTTTTTTGATTTTTTACGGGGTCAGCAGAAATTCCTAATAATTGATAGCCTTCTTTTTTAAGAATCGCTAAATTATCATTCAAATCGCAAGCTTCCGCGATGCAACCGGGTGTATTGGCTTTGGGGTAAAAGAAAATGACAAGTCTTTTTCCTAAAAAATCTTGGGAATTTACAGTTTCACCATCTTGATTTACACTTACAAATTCGGGCAATTGATCGCCAACTTTCAACATAATGTTTAATTTTGTTCAAATTTAATCTAATAAGAATAGAATAACAAAAAAGCCATTTCTAATTAAAGAAATGACTTATAATAATTAATTTTTTTGATGATTACAATCCTCCTCCTGCTAAAACTGCGGCTGCTACTAAAGCAACTCCACCAACAATCCATGCAAGAGCTCCTGTTTTCTTAACCTCTGTAGCAGGTTGAGCAGTTTCTGCTTTTTGAATAAAATTCGGTCTTACTTCAAGCACTTTAAGATCTTTCTCTTCTACCTGACGGAAGTTTTTATAAGTTGCAGTCCACCCATATACTGTTAATTCCGTAGTTCCGTTTTTAGTAGAAGAATCAAAAGTAGGCTCAACTAAGACATCAGCATCTTTCTCCTTTAATAATTCCCGTACCACAGAATTTTTAGCCGTTTCTAAAGACTGTAGATTTGTAAAAGTCATTGTCCTGGAGACTTTCTCCTGACTAACGTTTAGATCAGCGATTACAGGCTTATGAATCACTCCTGTTCCTACGATATCCATTGTTTTGGACGTTCCGGATTGTACCGTTGAACATGAAATTAACGAACTTACAGCAAATGCTAGCAATAAAATTTTCTTCATAATGGTTAATTATATTAATGATCTGTAAAGTAAAATCTTATAATGAGCATTCGCAAAAGGGAAACCGTAAATGGGACCAATTTTAGGCATCGGAACATCTAATACTTTATATATTTGCAGTTAAATTTTTAGATAATCACTCATCTTGAGTAACTTAACCTAAAGACTTAACCTTAAAAAGCATGACTAAAAAGCAAAGAGCGCAAACCGTGATGACAGAACTGGAAAAACTCTATCCCGTAATTCCGATTCCGCTTGATCATACCGATCCGTACACGCTTTTGGTTGCGGTAGCACTTTCAGCCCAGACAACGGACAAAAAGGTTAATCAAATTACTCCAAAACTGTTTGAGGTTGCAGGTGATCCTTTTAAAATGAAGGATCTGGAGGTTGATGAAATACGATATTTAATTAAAGAAATAGGCCTAGCAAATACAAAAGCCAAAAACCTGAAAAGGGCCGCCGAAATTTTAGTGAAAAAACATAACGGAATTGTTCCCCAAACATTCGAAGAACTTGAAGAACTTCCGGGAGTTGGTCATAAAACGGCTTCGGTAGTGATGAGTCAGGCATTTGGTGTTCCCGCATTTCCCGTAGACACCCATATTCATCGGTTGATGAAACAGTGGAAATTGACCTCGGGAAAAAATGTAGTAGAAACTGAAAATGATGCTAAAAGACTTTTCCCAAAGGAAGTGTGGAACCGTCTTCACCTTCAGATCATCTTTTACGGCCGGGAATATTCGCCGGCAAGGGGAAATCAGGACAAAGATTTTTTAACGAAAATGCTGTTCCAAAAATAAGATTTAGGTGGTTTTTAAAAGTTCCTGCACTTTGTGAACCAAATCATCAATTTCGAACGGCTTTGTCAGGAACTCATCCACACCAATGGTTTCGCTGATTTTAGAGGCGTCCGGATGTGCTGACATGAGCATGATTTTAATGTCCTGGGTTTTTGGATTCTGCTTGATGTCCTTGGTTAAAGTTCGACCGTCGAAACCCGACATCAGCATGTCGGTAATGATGAGTTTAGGTTTAGATTTTTCGATAATGGTATTAAAATCCTGAGGATTACAGCACGATTGCACGTTATAGCCTTCAGAAAGAAGGATGTTTTCGATAAGCATACAGATGTCCCTGTTATCATCAACCACTAATATTTCCATAGTTTTTTTTATAAATTCGTAAAAATTGGGAGGGAAAAATAAAATTTGCTGCCCTTATTCTTTTCACTTTCGACCCAGATTTTGCCGTCGTGGCGGTCCATAATATCCTTTACAATGAATAATCCGATACCGAAGCCTGGGAAAGTTTCTTCATCATCACCCGAAACCCTGTAAAATCGTTCGAATATTTTCTTAAGTTCTTTACCGTCCATACCAATCCCGAAATCTTCAACAGAAACAACGGCATGATTTTTTTCTACATAAAGCTTAACATTAACGACAGTTGCCAGCGGTGAATATTTAATTGCGTTGGTCAGCAGATTATTAAGAACCTGAGTAATGCGCTCCTTATCGCCATAAACCTCAACATCTGTCGTGTGTTTCAGTTCAAAATTGATTTGGTGACTCTGCTCTGAAGCTTTTATATCTTCAATTGTTTCTGTAACCAGTTTCAGAAGGGAGAATTCCCGTTTGTTCAATGGCAGTTTGCCGGATTCCATTCGCGATATATCCAGAAGGTCCCCGATTAAGACCGTAAGTTTATTCACCTGATTTTCAATCGTGTTTAGAGAATTTACGAGAAACTTGTCCTCGGAATCTCCGCGCATTTTCTTCAGAAGCTGTACGTAACCTTTTATTGTCGTAACCGGTGTTTTCAGTTCGTGATTTGCCATTTTTATGAAATCGTTCTTCTGATTTTCCTGCCTCTTCATCTCATCAATATCGTTGCTGGTGCCCACCCATTTTGTCACATTACCCAGCTCATCCAGTTCCGGATAGGCGCGACTCATAAACCATCGGTATTCATTGTGTTTATTACGGAATCTGTGTTCGTAAGCGAAAGGTTTCTTTGTTTTTACGCTTTTTTCCCAAAGCCGCAAATTTTCCTTTTGCTCTTCCGGATGCACAATTTCGAGCCAGCCGTTGCCGTCTATAAAATCATTATAATTCCTGCCTGAATAATCGAGTGCTGATTTATTGAAGTATGTAATTCTTCCGTCGGGCTCACCAATCCAAACCATCTGAGGCATAGAATCGGCAAGGAATCTGTATTTTTTTTCGCTGGCACTGATTTTCTCCTCAAAATTCTTAAGCTCTGTTATGTCGCGGACAGTTCCCGAAATGTAAGCTTTACTGCCGTTGGCGGGAGGAAGAAGTCTGCCATAGAGTTCAATCCATTTTACACTGCCATCACGTAAAACAATTTTTGTCTGGTAATGGAGGTCGCCGGTTTCTTTAGCCTCCTGCAAAGCTTCAGCGCGTGTTTTTATGAAGTTTTTATGGATGTGTTTCTCTAAAATATTGGAGCCAATGGTTTCTTTAGTAGCATCATACCCGAAAATCTCGAGGAATCTTGGCGAAAAATTGTATTTCTGCAGCGATTCCGGATCCATATCGAAAGTCCCAAGTTTGGTAGCTTCCATGGCGGTATTCAGCTGATGGTGGCTTTGCTTCAGCAAAATCTCGCTTTTCTTTCTTTCACTAATATCCTGCATAACGCCTAACATTCTGGCAGGCTGTCCCAGGTCGTCAAAAAATACTTTTCCATTAGTCGCCACCCATTTTTCGACTCCGTTTTTATCAGTGATTTGGGCTTCATACTTGTAGATTCCCGTTTTAAGAGCTTCTTCAAACGCTTTTTCCACAACATATACGCGGTCGTACTCGGAAAGGTGGCTGCGTAACTGTTCGTGAGACATAAGTTCGTCACTTCCGTAGCCGAAGATTTCAGAAAGATAGTTTGAATGTATAATTTCCCGAGTTACAAGATTAAGATCCCAAGTGGCGGTGTGGGAACTTTCGGTAGCCAGACGCAAACGTTCTTCATCTTCCTTAACTTTAGTTTTAATCTCAACCATTTCAGTGATTTCCATGGCAACTGTTACAAAGTATTGAAACGCACCATTATCATCGTACACTGGATGGTAAATAAAATTAAAATACACGTTCTGCAAAACTCCATTACGGACTAATTTGATGGAGAATTCAGGAGCATGAAAAGGGTTCCCGGTTTTTCTTACTGTTTCGCAAAGAGGAATCAGCTGTTCGGCAGTTTCAGGAAAAAGGTCGAAAAGTTTTTTTCCTGTAACCTCTTCACGGGTTTTATGCGCGATTTCCAGCCAGGTATCGTTGGCAAATTCCACAACATAATCCCCATTCATCAGCGCAATACCAAATGGGGTTTTCTCCAAAACATTCGTAAGGAATCCTTCGGTTAGCGATGTGGGTGAAGTTGGAATATTTGCTTCCATGAACGGATAATTAATTATTTAAAAGACGAAAATAACAAATTTACTAAAATATTCCTTTAAAAGCTATAAATCAATAGTCATAATTAATAAGGAGCACTATTTTAGCTTAATTTACATCCTTTTAATGAAAATAGTTAATTTAAACAACTTATTGCTTCTTTGCCCAGAGTTCCATTTTCCGGTCTAAAACGTCGAGGGGAAGACATCCCTGATTCAGCACTTCATCATGAAATTTCGCCAAACTGAATTTAGTGCCCAGCTCCTTCTGATATTGATCCCGAAGTTCACGGATTTTCAGTGCGCCAATTTTATAACTCAATGCCTGTCCCGGCATCGCCATATAACGCTCGATTTCTGCAGTTGCCGCAGCTTCATCGTAAGAAATATTGCTCAGAAAATATTTAATAGCTTCCTCACGGTTCATGGTTCCGGAATGTAAACCTGTATCAACTACCAGACGCACCGCACGCAGCATCTCATCACTAAGTGAACCCATTTTCTGATAAGGGTCTGTATAAAGTCCAAATTCTTTCCCTAGTGACTCGCAATACAGCGCCCAGCCTTCGCCATAAGCTCCGAACCAGCCGAACCGCATGAATTTGGGCAGTGAAGTGTTTTCCTGCTGTAGCGAAATCTGGTAATGGTGACCGGGTATAGCTTCGTGCAAAAACAGAGACTCCATGCCGGAAGTTACATTGAATTTTGCGGGATCGGGAATCGGGATATAAAAAATACCGGGTCTTTTACCGTCGGGAGTGCCAACCATATATTCGGCGCTTGCACTGGCTTCCCTAAACTTTTCGGTTTGGCGGATTTCAAATGCTGTTTTCGGTGTTACCGTAAACATGGTTTTCAGCTTTGGTTCGATTTTCTTTAAAATACCGTTGAAGCCGTCCAAAACTTCTTTACTGGTTTTATATGGAAATGCTTTTGGATCGGTTTTAACATGGGCGATAAATTCATCCAAAGCTCCGCTGAACTGCACCTGCTGTTTCACTTTTTCCATCTCGGCACGGATTCCAGCAACCTGTTCTAACCCGATTTTATTGATTTCTTCAGGGGTTTTACCGGTAGTCGTCCAGCTTTTTACATAGTAAGCATAGATTTCTTTTCCTTTCGGCAAAGCATTGATACCATCAGAATTTCTCGCCTTCGGCAGATATTCTTTTTCCAGGTAATCACCCATCTTAGTGTATGCAGGGCTAATTTTTTTAGAAATTAATTCTTTAAATAATCCTGTGAATTTTTCTTTCTGAGCATCAGTAAAGTTTTTCGGGAAATTCTTTACCGGTCCATAAAAGATATTCTTCTCTAAATCAGCCGACGTAATTTCTTCTGCACGCATTTGGGGAATCATTTTCGCCACTAATTTCTTTGGCAATACGTAATTGTTCGCTGTTCCCTCCCTGAAATTTTCGATCGCGGTCTCCATCCAAACCGGGAATTTATCGGCTCTTTTCAGCCAGTCTTCATAATCTTTCTCAGTTTTGAATGGCTGGCTTCCCTGCCCGCTTCCCAGCAAAGGAAAATCCAGCGGAAGTCCGCCAAACTGCGTGAAGGGAATGTATTCCGGATGGTAGGCATAACGCTCTATTTTATCTTTCAACGTGTAATCTAATACATCATACGTGGTTTTATCATCGTCGTTCAAGCTTTCATAATCAACTTTATCCAGTTGATTCTGCACCGTGTTATAAAAAGAGATTTCGCCGGAAATAAAATCCTTGTCAATATTGATGGGTAATTGGTCGTTATACCGCAAATCTCCCTGGGCAGTGGCTTCCAGCGGATAAAGCTTCAGATACTGCTCGTAGTAGTTTGCCGCAATTGAATCTATTTCGAGCGGCGTTTCTCTGGTGATGGGTGAATCGGATTTCTTGCAGGAAGCTAAACCGGCCGATATACCGATGATTATAAGTATTCGGTGAAAAACTTTATTCATTTGTTTTCTTTTTATGAATTGCTAAATTATAGTATTTTGTTGAAAAATTTCAGCTCAAAAAACCATATCGGAGGGAAATTCAAAAAAGAAACAAATAATTTTGCGCAATCAATCAATTTTTTATCTTTGTTGGGTTAGATCACAAACAATTAATTAACACTATTTTCTTAAAGAAATGAAAGGGATTTTAAAAATCTACCACCCTGAAGAAACCCTTAAATATCACCTCAGAAGCACTTACTGCAAAGCGGTTTACAGCAATAAACAACATTTTCTGGAAGTGGAGATTATTACAGATGATTCTCTAGATCATGTAGATGACGATTCTCTGCAATATCCGTTTCCACAGTTGTCGCTGAAGATTTTCGATTTTCTTATTGATGAGGCGGAACTCAACGGTAAAACCTTTGTGATCAACGATTTCAATGACGAAACCTATACAGAAGTTGATCTTTTCGATGATGAAGATGCTTATCTTTACGATAACGAGTTAAAATTCGATACGGATGCCGAAGGTGAACTGCAGCTTTACTGGAAAGGAAATGTCGATGATTTCTACACCGGATCCGATGAACCAATTCCTTTCAAGCTCAAATGTCATTTCAAGGCAGACGAGATCATCGTAGAGGAAGAGTAATTTCCTGAGCTTTCTTTATCAAAAAACTTCTATTCATCGGCATTTTTACAATATTAATTTAAAATTGCCGTTCAACTTTATAATCAAGAATTAAAAAATGTTTTTACAAACTCCTACACAAGTCATTAATACCACGACCGAAAAACACGTGTTCTCGCTTTGGGAAATTCTTTTCAGCGGCGGACTGCTCGGTAATGCCATCATGATTTCAATCTTTCTGCTGGGGATTCTTGCGCTCTATATATTTCTCGAAAGATATTTTTTCATCAAAAGATCTTCCAAGGAAACCCCAAATTTCCTGGAAAACATTAAAGATTTTGTGCAGGAAGGGAAAATACAGACTGCTGTAGATTACTGCAGAACCATCGACTCGCCAGAAGCAAGAATGATTGAAAAAGGTTTGGCAAGAATCGGAAGACCGATTTCTGACATTTCGAATGCGATGCAGAATCAGGGACAATTAGAGGTTTCAAAGCTTGAGAAAAACCTAAACATTCTGGCTTCCGCTTCGGGAGCGGCTCCGATGCTTGGATTCCTTGGAACCGTAGTAGGAATGATTATGGCTTTCTTCGAAATTTCAAATGTTACCGGTGCTGTGAGTCCTAAACTTTTGGCTTCCGGAATTTATACCGCGATGGCAACTACGGCTGTGGGTTTATTTGTAGGGATTCCTGCTTATTTCTTCTATAACATTTTGGTAACCAACGTGGACAGACTTGTTCTGAAAATCCAAACTCATGTTAACGACTTTCTTGATGCCCTAAACAAACCGTTGTAAATGGAACTGAAACGCAGAAACAGAGTAAATGCTGAGTTCAGCATGGCATCGATGACAGATATTATTTTCCTGTTATTGATCTTCTTCATGATCACAAGTTCGGCAATCAGCCAAAGCGCGATTGACGTGAAACTTCCGAAAGCCGACGCTACCAATCCCAGCGTTCAGGATCCGTCAACTGTAACCATTAAGGAAGATGGCAAATATTTTGTAAACGATAAGGAAATCCCGAAAGAACAGCTTGAAAATGTTCTGGTAACAGCACTGAAAGATGTGGCAAATCCCTCTTTCACTATTCGGGCTGATGAAAACACTAAGCACAAAGATGTGGTTTTTGTAATGGGAATCGCAGAAACGCATAAATTTAATTTGGCGATTGCAACCACTCAGGAGAATTAATGAATTACACCTTACAACATAAGAAAGCTGAAGAAAGAGACAGAAGGAACAGTGCGATCATTACTTTCCTTATCTCGCTGTTGGTTTTCCTTGGAATATTCTTTTACAAATTCACTAAAATTACCGAAAAGCCCGAGGAAATCACCACGATGCTGATTAATTTCGGTGATAATCAAAACGGCGCTGATGCTGAAGAACCTGCAAATCAGGAGGGAAGTTTAGCCGCAAATACTGAAGTTGCTATTCCAGAACCCGTTCAGGAAAATATTTCCGAAACCAAACCGGAACCCAAAACCGTTGTTACAAAACCCGTGGTAAAAGAAAAAGTTATTACAGGAAATAACACGAAAGTTTCAGCTCCCAAAGCCGAAAAGCCTGTGAAAGCAGCTCCAGCTAAAACTTCAGCAAAAAAAGCCGTAACACCAAACTCCACTACCGGAACGGGCGACGGAAAAGGAACCGCAGCTGTCGGGAATTTAATTAAAGGGCGCGGCACCAAAACCGGCACTCAGGGAACAAACGGAACCACCGGAAACCAGGGCGACCCGCTGGGTGGCGATGGTAACGGCGACAGTAAAGTGGGTATCGACAGAAATCTCGTAGGTTTCATTCCGGGAACTATGGGACGTGGCGGTGCTCAGCCTTCACATAACTGTTCTGCCAGCGGAACGATCAGCATTGCTTATACGGTAGATAAAGCCGGAAATGTTACTTCAGCGCGCAGATCAGGGGGAATTTCCGACCCATGTGTCGCTTCAACTTCAGTAGCCTGGGTGAAAAAGTATGTAAAAGCCGAAAGAGCCAGCACGTCATCAACAGGAACTTACCGAATTACCTTTTAATTTTTGGGCGCATATTTCCCGCTTTCACTACTCGCTTCCCAGTTCCTGCGTCACCGGGAGAGCTCAGACATGCCGTTCAATCGGGTGCGTGTTCGGGCTTTCACAAGATTTTTCAGGAATTTTAATGACATAAAATCCTTCAAAATTTCCTGAATCTAAAAACTTTAATCAAATTTGCACCATGACAAATCAGGAATATCAGGAAGCGGTTGAATGGCTTTTTGTGCAAGCTCCGAATTACCAGATCGACGGAAAAAAAGCCTACAAACCCGGCCTCGAAAATATCACGAAACTCTGTGCGTTTTTCGGTAATCCACAGGATCAAATTAAGACCATTCATATCGGCGGAACCAACGGAAAAGGGTCTACAAGCAATATGCTCGCTTCAGTCCTTCAGGAATCGGGATTTAAAATCGGGATTTACAATTCACCGCACCTCATCGATTTTACCGAAAGAATTAAGGTGAACGGTAAAAACTGTGATCAGGAATTCGTCTACAACTTCATCCGGAAACTCAAAAAACTGCCTGCAGACATCCGACCCTCCTTTTTCGAGTTCACGACGATTATGGCTTTCGAATATTTTGCGCAGCAAAAAGTAGATTTCGCCATTATTGAGGTCGGACTTGGCGGAAGATTAGACTCAACCAACATCATTAAACCTCTAGTTTCAGCCATCACCAACGTTGCACTGGATCATCAGAACATCCTTGGAAACACAGTCGAAGAAATCGCAACAGAGAAAGCCGGAATCATCAAAAATAACACAGCCATTATCAGCGGAGACGAAAATGAAACTGTAAAATCAATCATCAGAAATAAGGCTGCAGAAAATAATTCAGATTGGGTTGATGCAACTTTAATTAATGTCGAGTTACCTTCAGACTTAAAAGGGAATTATCAGCAGAAAAACATTAAAGTAGTTTTAGCACTTATAGACGAACTTAGAATTTTAGGAATGGAAATTCCACAGGAAAAGGTAAAAAGCGGCTTGCTGAATGTCCAGCAAAATACTGGTTTTATCGGCCGCTGGTTCGAGTTCTCAAAAGATCCGCTGATTATTTGTGATACGGCCCACAATCAGGCAGGTTTGGAAGAGGTTTTTGCGCAGCTTAATTCCATTCCGAAATTCAAACATATCGTACTTGGCTTCGTAAAAGACAAAAAAATCGATGATGTTTTAAAGATTTTACCGGAGAATTCGACCTTCTATTTTGCCAAACCTTACCTCAATCGTGGTCTCCACCCATCTTTTTATGAAGATCAGCTGAAAAAATCAAAAATAAATTACAAAATTTTTGATGAAGTGAACGGTGCGTATCTTTCTGCAAAACAGAATCTTAAAAACGCAGAAATGATTTTTATCGGCGGAAGCAACTTTGTAGTGGGAGAATTTCTTGAAAAAAATTTGCAGAAATAAAAAAAGCTTGTATATTTGCAACACCAAAATTTGAGACATCAATGAGACATCAAATTGCGGATTAGGGCTCTTAGCTCAGTTGGTTCAGAGCATCTGGTTTACACCCAGAGGGTCGGGGGTTCGAATCCCTCAGGGCCCACAACTCCTCAAGAAATTGAGGAGTTTTTTTTGTGCCTAAAATCTATCACTGGGTTTAATCAGGTTTAACTTATTTCTTACTCCTTTCTCTATTTCCCTTTTTCCCTTAAAGTATTCCATTTTAGGTTACTTTTTAGGTTACATACTTTTTTCCAGGTTACACACTCAAACCCCTATTAAAACAATGAAACTATCTATTTTATTCCTCCTGAGAAGGAACAGTATTAACGCAAAAGGCATATGTCCTATAGAGTGTAGAATAACACTAGATAAACAAAGGAAACCTTTTGCCACAGGATTATTTATAAATCCTGATAACTGGAATGCTTCAAAACAGAAAGCACATCCACCAAATATAGACAATACGCAAATCAATACTCAACTAAGCCTGATTAAACAAGAAATTAATCAGGCTTTTTTATTGCTCCAAATTCAAAATAAAGACTTTGATGTAGATGATATCTACAGGCAATATAAAGGTGAAAATATCAAACAAGACCAAACGATTATGAAAATGTTTAGTCTACATATTGCTAAGCAGGAAAAATTAATTGGTATCTCTATTACCGCAGTATCTGTAGCTAAATTCCATCAGACTAGAAATCATGTAAAAACCTTTGTTAAACATAAATTTAATAAATCAGATTTTTTGCTGAGAGAAATGACAATGGCATTTATTACAGAATTTGAATACTATCTGAAAGCTGAGAAGAAGTTTAAGCAGAATACCATTCACAAAACCCTGCAGAGGTTTAAGCAGATTGTGAAGCAGGCAGTTGGACTAGACTTCTTAGAGAAAGATCCTTTTCTGCTACACAGGAATAAGAAGCCTACCAAACAGGTGATATTCTTAAGTACAGAGGAGCTAGCTGCATTAGAGCATTATAACTTTGCTTCTAAAAGACTACAACAGGTAGCAGATTTATTTATTTTCTGCTGTTATACTGGTTTAGCGTATAAGGAAATGGCAAATTTTGAAAAAACCGATGTTTTCACAGGGTTTGATGGAAGAAAATGGATTTCCGTATTTAGAATTAAAACCCAAAAGATTTATGAAATCCCTTTATTACACAAGGCCGAAATGATCTTAGGGAAATACGATTCAGGCGAAAATGCACTTCCAAAGATCTCAAACCAGCGCTTTAACTCCTTTTTAAAGGAAATAGGAGCCATTGTAGGAATCGAGAAGACTCTTACCCACCATTTAGCTAGAAAAACTTTTGCATCTACTATTCTTCTTTATAATGATGTCCCAATGGAAGTGGTTTCAGAACTTCTAGGGCACTCCGAAATGCAAACCACCCAAAACCACTATGCAAAGGTTGTTAATAGAAAAGTAAGTGAGCAGATGCAAAAAGTACAATCTGTTTTAAATGATAGAAAATTTTCAAAAGGCTAACCTATTTCCAATGTTCCACACTCAACGTTGGCGGAACACCAATTCTTTCTGTAAGTATTTTTTGCATAATCTCATATGCCAAGTCTGTATAGTCCTCTGTTGTTGCTATAGAATCGTGAATTGTGAAAAGTGGAACTTCAGGATGGTTTTCGGTTAAATAGCCACAGATATCATTTAAGATTATATCTGCCTCCAAATTCTGAAGAGTACATGCTAGGACCCTATGTTGTTTTTTTTTGATAAAAGAAAAGATGGCAGCTACTGATGGGAAAGCTTTTTGAAAAACCTTAATCTCTTTCACAAAATTTGAATGATAATTAGGAGAGAAAAATGCGGCAAACATAATTCTTTTCACATAATCTCTCCTATTATCTATATCATCGGGAATTAGATTTAATTTTTCTAATTCTTGTTGAAATCTTTCATAAAATTGTCCTGATGAAACAGCATCAATATACATTTTCAAATCTTGACGATTTTCCCCCTTTGCAACTGGTGACATATTATAATTTAATTGGGCATCATACTGTTTTAGGCGCACCCCCATATTATTGCGATTAAATACTTCTTTCTCAAAAAAAACGGTAGCTAAATATGGTTGCGAATTACTTATATCGATACTAACTAATTTTTTGCCTTTATAGGAAAGTGTATTACGTAATTCTTTCTTCAATCCCGTTAGTGGAGAGTGGAGTCTACCAGCAGTCCTATCTACAGAAACCCAATATTGAGCTTGAGGAATTTTTTTTAAAGGGATCCATCTCATATTAAATCTATTCTGGAATCTTAACAGTTTATAGTACTTTTCCTTATTTTTTTTCTCATTCTTATTTTTTTCATATTCCGCTTTCGCAGTAGGAACTTTGTCTTTTTCTTGTTCCTTTAAGTTATTTAGGATTTTTTCAGCTTGTTCCATATCCACATCCAAACCCTCAAACCATCCTAACAATGCCTTAAAAGAAGGCTTTTTTTCAGAGTATATTAATTTTCGAAGGTTATTATTTTCAGGAATGCTTCCTGTGGTTACTTTTTTGAAACATAAATTGTTTTTGATAAGTACAGCCTTAGTAATGTCAACCACTTGCAGTTCCGTGTCGTATTCTGATGTAAATCGAAAAGATTTTGATTTGTTATTTGACTGGTAAGAGGAGTTTTCTTCTAAAATTCCATGACTAACAAAATAATCGAGACCTTTTCGGTAATTCCTTACTCTTCGTTGTAGCATTGCGGAACTCAAGGGCACATAATCGTATTCCTTATCTTTATTTTTGGAAGGAATATCAGATATTAAATGCAAAATGTACACAAAATCGTCTTTGTGGAAATTGAATTGTGGTGGATAAGTATTAATTAACTCGTCGAGGTTAAGATTTTTCGGGATAAACAGTGCCAAGGTTTGTTTGGATTTCTTTGCCATAAATTTTTTTTTATGGCTCAAAAATGCTGAGTAAATACCCCTACTAATCCTTACCTTAGCTTTACCTTAGCTTTACACTTTACTCCTGCTTTATCTCTTTGAGGGGCCTTATTTCATTCAAAATATCATCTATTCTTTGGTGTCCGTGAGGGGATGTCGTTTTCGAATTTTTTGATTGTTTTAGGTATTTTAGTTTCTCTCCATTAGCATCACGAAAAATGGTTTCAATAGTTTTACTAAAATTATCAAGCTCTGCAATACACCCGTCCTCGTCTAGTGAATCTAAAAAATACATTAGCAAGGCTTTATTGATCTGACCATTTTTTCCTTTTGCAAGCCAATTAATCCCAGTGGTAACTTCTAATCCCGTAAAAGCCTTTATAAAATCTGACTTAGCGCAAAATATCATTGGAGGCTCCTCAACTAGTTTATCATATAGCACCGAAAGAGATTCATTGCCCACAAGCCACTTCATCGAGAGATAGTTTTCTTTGGATTTTGATACCATTGATATTGCAAGAGCTTGCAGTTTTTCTAATTCGCTATGTAAATAAGAGAAATTAGGATAAAGCATCCTTGACAAATTAATAAACTTATCCAAAGTCGAAAGTAACTCATCATATTCAGGTTCGTGAGCTAGATAATTACTGGTTAAGTCCTTCTCAAATAACAGTGAATGTCTCCGAATTTCCAAATTAAATAAAGGTTCGAAAGCCTGATCCCCTGTGAAAACATGATTAGGATTTTCCCGGTTATAATTATTTACAAAATATAGATAAAGATCTTCACCCTTGTCGGATTCAAGAAGCCAATAAAAAAATTCAAGAGATTCCTTATCGGTAAGCATAAGTATAAACATTAAAGTATATCAAATATAACAAACAATCAGACTGAAGCAAATGAAACTAAGACAATCCCAAAGAAAAAAAGCCAAGATCAAAATGGCTTTACAGGCTCCCAGTGGAGCAGGAAAAACAATGAGTGCTTTACTCATAGCAAAAGGTCTCTGTAATGGAGACCTTTCTCGTGTAGCGATTATAGATACTGAGAATGGAAGCGCAGATCTCTATGCCCATCTTGGAAATTACAATGTTGTCTCGTTGAGACCACCTTTTACTCCAGACCAATACATCCAGGCCATAGGGGTATGTGAAGAAGCGGGGATGGAAGTAATCATCATTGACAGTATCTCACACTGCTGGGATTACCTTTTAGATTACCACAGTTCACTCGCTGGAAATTCATTTACCAATTGGTCTAAAATCAAACCTTTGGAGAAAGCTTTAATTGACAAAATTTTGCAGTGTGGTGCTCATGTAATTTCGACGATGAGAACAAAGCAGGATTATGTGTTGAATCAGAAAGACGGGAAATTTATTCCGGAGAAAGTGGGCCTAAAAGCGATTCAAAGAGATGGCATGGACTATGAGTTCACTTTGGTTCTGGATATTGACATAAAGCACTTCTGTGTGGCCTCTAAGGACAGAACAGGTCTCTTCATGGACAAACCACAATTTCTCATAACTTCAGAAACCGGAACGAAGATTTTAGAATGGTGTAATCAGGAGTTCTCATATGGCGGATCAGGGCCCGGGGAAAGTAAAGGTGCTCACCTTGATCAACTTATTCAGAGAATTAATGATTGTCAGAGTATAACCGCTCTCCGGGAGCTTTACAGATGTTTTCCGGAACATAGGGATCTCCTGCAGGAACACTTCGAAAGCAAAAAGAATCAATTAATTAAAGTCAATAACCAAAATCAATATTCACTAAATGGAAAAAGTAATTTATAAGGCTTCCCCTGAGGAAGCTTTTTTCGTGCCTCAATCAAAAAATAATAGTGTAAAAGGCCCTGGTGTAAAAAGGGAATTGGGAGAGCATAACTCCGAAGCTTTAGTAGGTTTAGAGAATATCCCTCGGGTTGAGAAAAGCGAACAAGATTCCTTAAGTTTCCAGGGCCTTATTGCTTCCCAAGAAGGTGAAAGGAAACCTTTTATACTGGCCAATACAACAGAGGTTACCCTAGAACATCTCCAGAATGAATGCATTATACCTGTGTTCAGCAAGGATAATGAACTGACAATAGCACATCAGCAGCTGATTAATTCAGTGATGGTTTGCATTACCCGGGCCTTTCCTTTGGAAAAAATCACTGCTCCGGAAATTAGGGTGAGCCACCAAATCAAGGGAAGGACCCCCGATGCTTTGAATCTCGATGTAAAGGAGCTGCGGGATCATCATAAAACGCTCTATTACGAGAGATTGATGTTCATTGGCACTATTCCCTCGATTAAGGACAACATAAGCGGAAATGAGCTTTCCCTGACCTTTGGCGCAGTGAGAAGCTACAATCTTGAAAATCTCTATTCTAAAAAATCTTTGGAGCGATTTAAATTTTTCATTGGGTTTCAGAATAAGGTTTGTAGCAATATGTGCGTATGGTCAGATGGGTTTGTTTCAGACCTGAGGGTTTCTTCCGCTTCTGAATTGGAAAACAAAATCATGAAGACTATTTCAGAGTACAATGCTGAACTTCACGTTATGGAAATGAAAGAACTCACTTATGATTTCCTAACTGAACATCAGTTTGCTCAACTGTTAGGTAAATCAAGATTGTACCAGCATCTGCCAAAATCAGAAAGAATGAAAATACCAGAACTCAGCTTTAATGACAGCCATGTTAACACGATGGCTAAAGATTACTATGAGGATCAAAACTTCTGCAGGAGTTCTGATGGGAGCATTAACCTATGGGATGTATTTAACCTCTTTACACAGGCTAATAAATCATCCTATATTGATACTTTCCTGGACAGGAATCTGAATGCCTTTGAATTCTCAAAAGGTCTTCAGAAAACTCTCAATGGTAATTCCGATTATCATTGGTTTTTGAGTTAGACAGATCACCCCTTTTGGGGTGGTTTTTTTCTGTTTGTGGATGTAGGGTTTTTACTTATATTTAACTTTTTAATTTTTATAATGATCTTATTAATAACTTGGATAAACAAGAAGCCATTCTATGAACCCATGATATAACTTATATGAGAAAAGTAATTTTAATTTCATCACTTTTATTTGCGGTTTATGCTTGCAAGAAAAACATCACACCCGAAGAGATGAAAGAGAGGGCAGAATATCGCAAAAAACAGACACTAGAAAGAGAGGAGATGGAAAAAAGAACAGCAAAAGCAATGCGTTTTCTGTACTGGTTAGAAGAAAGTGATTCTCTCCTACATGAAGATATTTATCAAATAATAGGTGATGAAGCTATTGAGTCTTATAAATTAGGCGATAGAGACTAAAAATTACAAAAGCATCCAGTATTCTTCGTTTAAACCTAGATTAAGGATGGTAAGATTAAGAGCCAAATGACAGGGAGACCCATTTACATTACAGAGGGTTATTTAAAGGAATTTTTTAAAGGCGAGTAAAGAATAAAAACTATGAACAGACAAACCGCAATAGGCTTAATAGTAGGCTGTATTTTCGCCCTCCTGACAGCTTTAATAACCTCTGAAACCAAATATTA
The DNA here is from genome assembly GCF_024171485.1 of Chryseobacterium sp. HSC-36S06. GTDB lineage: Bacteria > Bacteroidota > Bacteroidia > Flavobacteriales > Weeksellaceae > Kaistella. The sequence continues at coordinate 468,998 of NZ_JALJZX010000001.1, read as the reverse complement.
TAATTTTTATAGCAATGGCAAAAGCGAGATAGAATACGCCAAGTATAAAGATTTTAAAGAAAAGTATGGGACGGATACCCTTTCCAAAAAAAAAGATATTAATACCACGCTGGTAGGATTAATATTCCTGGGAGGATTGGGATTAGGCTATTTATTTTCTGACAAAATAGAGGATAAGGCAAATGAATTATATAGAAAGTATAAGGATAAACAAAAAGCCTCTACTTAACTCTACTTCGATAAACATAAGATTTCAGACTTAGGTCACCCTCCATTTTTTATGTGAATAAATAATCCACTACTCTAAAATTTCTTAATAACAGTTGTAATCTTAAACTAATGACTTTCGAATTTAATCCAATTTCAAAATGAACAAAGAATACCCACTTACCCCAACTAAAGATGACGACATTAGCTATCTAATTTGGCAAGAGCTAAGAATGTTAAATATGGGGATAACCAATATGGAAGCAAAACTAGATGAGACCAATAAGAAAATAAATGAAATAAATCACAGGTTGTTATCAGTATATGATTTTGATAGCGGAATAAATAAACTTTGTGATAAATTGACAACCATTGAAGAAAAAACAAAGGGATAACTAACTGTTTTTCTCATCATAGATAGTCCGCAGACTGTTAATCTGCTTCCAAACTGTAGGCACATTTCGATTTGAAGATAATTTATTCAGCTCTAAAAATTTGTCTATTCAAAATCAAACCAGGACTTTTTCAGTGCGCGCTTTTTCGCAATCTCTAATGAAAGCGGTGGTTTATATATCCATTCGCTTACTCCACCATGGTGAGAGCAGGTTTGCAATCCTTCGTTATCACTGCGGGTTCCATCATAACAAATGGCGCCAATCCTTAGCCCTGGAAAATTATCTTGTTCTTTTTTAAGTATTCGTTTTAAATGAATTTCTGGTGAAATAAAGCCAGCTTCAACAGTTTTTGCTGTATGAGTGGCATAAAGTGTACCAGCAAACATTCCCACACTGATTAAGATGCTAATTGTAAATATTATGGCTCTTTTCATAAAATGCGGCTTATTGGCTGAATTCAACCCTAGTTTATTTGCGTTCTTTTCTACTGTAGATTTAGAATAAACTACGACAGAAAGAAAATCAAAGATCAACAAAAAGAGAAGACCAAGGTTAAATACTTTCCAATAAATTTCTGCAATAGGAAGTATTATTAATGTTATATATATCACTATAATACCTATGAGAAAGTTTACAAGTCGATTGCCCTTTTCTAAATATAAGTAAGCAAGAGCGAGAAAGCCGAAGATGTTGGAAAAATGTAACAAAGAGATGAAAAATAGAGAATTGCTATCCACGGCATCTAATAATGTTAAAAACAAAAGCCATTTGACCGTAACAATAATTCTACTGTCATAATCAAGGAGAGAAATACGTAGTATATATATCCCTATCAACATTATGTAAAGTAAAAGAATCCAACCAGATGCATTTATTATAATCAAGTCCATGAAACAAACCGCATTTACTAGCACTAAAAAAGCTATTATAATAATTATAGTAGGTTCAATAATATCCTGTAATTTCTGTGGTATCATCTTAATATCCATTGGAATATAATTTTGTTAGTTATCATAAGAGCATTAAGCGCCTACTTTGTGTTTTCTATTATCGCAATTTCCTCCTCACTCAAACTATAAAGTTCATAAACCATCTGATCTATTTCCTTATCTGTACTAGCTATTTTGGATTGAATTTCTAAGGCTTTGCTTTTTTCCTGGTCAAAATAATCTGCCCATTCTGCTTCTTCTGAAAGGGTGAATTTTATTTTTTGTTTGGATAATTCTTTGATGAAATCTGCGTAAGAGAGTTTGTACCAGTCTTGAAGTTTTTTGGACAGGGTTCCTAGCTCAAATTTTCTTTTTACAGAACCTTGGAATCTGTCTGTAACCTCTTGGAAACTACATTTTAAAGTAAGTAATAAGTCAACTTTTTCAATAAATGCAACCTGTTTACTGGCATTATCAATTTTAGGTAATGGAAAGGGCTCTAAATATTTCGTCTTAAATGTGAAAAAACCACCTCTAAGCACATATCCTACATTACTAAGATAAAACCATAATAACCTGGAATTTAAAATTGCTAGCCAGAATTTGAGTGACTCTCCAATATTATCCTTTTTAACAAGTGAATAGCATTTCGTATTGTGAAAAAAATTACTGTTATCATAGGTCATATTAGTTCCCAAAGATATTTCTGGTGTAATTATTTTTTCCTGTAGAAAAAGACTTAATTCTCTTGACCTATGTAGGCTGTACCAAGCTGTGGGATTTGTTTTATATCTTATTTTTTTTTCAATTAGTTCATTTTTAAAAGGTAACATATATGTGTACGCCAACGGGAAGTTGTCCCTGAAATAGTCCTCTTCGTAGGGAACAGTTTTACCATTTTTCTCAAAATGTGGATATATGCAAAAATAAGTATTCCTTAAAGGTGAGTACTTTTTGACGTCTTCACCTTTAAGTATAGGTTTCACAATATCTTTTTCGATAATTACCTCTTGATTTGTCTTATCAGAATATCCAATGAACTTGTTATCAATAATTTTTCCCTTCATTAAGAAAATGTCATCACCAACGGATACAATTCCTTGACTGATATTTTCAAAAACATCTTTAACAGTAAGGGGTTGGTGTAGAATCTTTTTTAATAGGTTGTCTGTTGCACTACTATTTAAATTCCATTTGCTAGATGTTAAAGAGTTATAATCTATTGTTTCAAACAAAAAACTATCAAAAATTTTATTTGGGCTGATTTGTTTAAATAATAAATTTGCATTACTCCCTCCTAAATTAATAATACAGGTGTAGGTTGAGGCATCTGCAAAAACCATTTCGGAGCCAAAATGAATTATTGATTGCACAGCTCTTGTTTCAACAAAGAATTTTCTTATTCCTTCACCAAATTCACTAATGAGAAATTTATGTGGTAAAATAAATGAAACAATGCCACGGCTGTTAATAAGAGAATACGACTTTTCTAAGAAAAGAACATAAACATCAAATCTTCCCGTGGCAGAATTATAATTTTCTTCGTAAAATTTAGTCTCCTTTTCAAAATTTTCACGCAATCCTTGCACTCTTAAATACGGCGGATTCCCAATCACCACATCAAAACCACCTTTAGCAAAAATATGCGGAAATTCTTCTTGCCAATGAAAGGCTTTGTCTCCAGCAATCTCAGAATCATCAATTAAGGAATTTCCACACTTGATGTTATCATTCAAGTTGTTCAACTTCCTGTTGGGTTCTGCTGTTCTAAGCCACAGGGAAAGCTTGGCAATTTCAACACTTTCTTCATTCAAATCAACCCCAAATAAATTATTCTCTAAAATACTCTCAGAGTGGTAGGTAAAAGTGAAAGATGAGCCTGTTAACTTTGTTTCCAACTCATCAACATAATTGTGCTCAGTAATTAAAAAGTTAAGTGCTTCATTTAAGAATGCACCAGAACCACAAGCTGGATCTACAATAGTAAGATGGTGTAACCACTGCCTGTAAGTATTCAGTTTCCCAAGAAGGTTTTCTTTGGTTTTAAGCTGCCTTTTTTTATCTGTAAAGTATTCCTCTTCAATGATGCCAAATTCAGATTTCTTCTCCTCACAGAGCTTTCCAACTGTATTTTCAACAATGTATTTGGTAATATATTTTGGGGTATAAAAGACACCATCTTTTTTCCTTTTGGTCTTGGATTTGTCAATTTCCTGCCCATCAAGCTGTGCTTTTATTTCATCAATCTCATTCAGGGAATTTTCAAAAATATGTCCCAAAATGTTGACATCTACTTCACTGGCAAAATCATATTCTGAAAGTTTAGAAGCATGTTTGAATAGCAATTGATCATCAATGGTGATATGATCTAAAATTTCATCAGGTTTAAAAAGTCCTCCATTGTAAGCAAAAACATCATATCTTTTACCTTTGAATCCAGTGTTGAGGTACTCAAAATATTTTTTGAATCTTCTGTAAAGGGGCACATATTCATCCCTGTCTTGTAAATCATTCCAATCTTCTAAAATCAGTCTGACTGAATTGGGTGGGAGTAAACCTCTGTCTTCTCCGAAGAAGAGGAAAAGCAATCTATCTAAAAGCTTCTGGGATTTCTGGAAAAGTTCCAGTGCATCATACTGGGGATTCTGAGCTGTCAGATTTTGAAACAATTCTCTTTTAAAAACAGAATAATCTTTGTACAATTTTTTAGTAATTGCATCTTCCTGGCTTAATGATTCATCCTTTATTTTACCAGGAATGTTCTGTTGAATGTTTTCATATCCTAAGCACAGATAAAGCAAGCTAAACTGCTCCTGATTAAGCTCAAACAGATTGAATTCAATATGTTCAATAGCATTGTCTATGTAGAGCCTCAGCTTTTCAAAATTTGAAGTGATGACATATTTACAGTTGAGTTGGTTATTCTTGTAACCAAATGCCTGATCCTCAATTTTAGATAAATCTGTTGTATTGGTTCCCTTTAATTCAATAATGCCTACTACATCATCACTAATGATAATTGCACCATCAGCTTTTTTGCTGTCTTTAACATTTTTATATTCTGTGGTAAGATTAAAGTTGGGAGTAGGATTTTTGATGTAGCCCAAAACATTCACAAAAAGGTCAATTAAAAATTCACCCTGATACTGTTCTTCTTTTGAACTTCTAATATTTTCCTGAATGGTTGCGTTGTGAAAATGCTCCCTAAATAACTCCCACTTTTTGGAAATGCTTTCTTGATTTTGAGTTTTTAGATATTTTGAAATTACAGTTTTCTGGAAGAGGGACATTAATGATCAGTTTTAACAAATATAATGAAAATTAATGGTGTAATCTTTGAGGATTCCCGTATTAATAGATTAATCTAAAAAAGATTGCAGCGATGGGTTATAGGACCTTAAATTCTGTTTTTCGAAATAAAATATCACAACTTTGAAGTTTACAACAGGCTTAAGAGGCATTCTCATGCTCTGCCCCCACGGCATCAAGCTGATATCATACGTAGGAAAAACTAATTCTTCCGGGAGCCTATCACTTTTTATCACTGTCTTTTTAATCTAGGGACAAGTGGGATTCTAATTTTAGAAATTTAACTTACAGACATTAGTGCATTTGCTATAGTTACAGGCCAACACCAATTTCCTTCTAACCCCAAACATCCAAAAAATATCATATTGTATAATTTTTTGATTGTAAATATTAAACACTAAATTTTTTTATAAAATTTTTATTTGTTTTAATATTCGTTTTTGCCAATCCCCTAATAAAGACCTCCCCCTCTTTTTTTAAAGGGAAAACTTCCCCCTTCGTTATTTTAAGGATCCTTTTCCTGGGGGTAAAAATATCATTATTAAAAAAGACACCTCCTCATTATGATATTTTCTTTGTGAGGTGCCAAAAGTGAATCCCACGCTGGTCCATACTTATTGTAAGCGTTATTGATAGAAAATAATTTTGCATTCCAAGATGACAGCTGAGAACGTAAGTTATAACTAATCAATATTTAAACTAACTCAAAAACTTAAAAAAAAATGGTAAAAATCATCGACTACAAAAAACGAATAGCAAAGAATGAAGAATTTTTTGTATTGGAAGTTTCAGGAGGTATTGAAATGGTAATGAGCAAAACTACAGGCCTTTATTATGCGACTTCCAAAAAAGCATCATTTCCTTGCACTTTTAGTGAGGAGGTGTGTAAATCACTTATAGGTTCTGAGCTTGAAGGGAAAATTGTCAAAACAATTTGCGAACCCTACTCCTTTGTTATTGAACAGACTGGAGAACAGGTTACGCTCAACCACAGGTATCTCTTCATCCCGGAACAGGTGGAAGCTACAAAAGAAGAACCCGTTTTAAGTAGGTAAAAACAATCCCCATTGGGGATTTTTTTTTGCGCACTAGGGCCCGGAGAGCTTAGAAAATCAACTATTTGACATCGGAGATATTTAGAATATAGTAATAATAGCACAATAATGAATAAAGATATATACAGCGCATTAAATTTTAAAATTGGTGAACATTTAAAAATTAGAAAGCATGAAGTAATTCCTATTCCTCCGGTAGGGAATTTGGAGGTGGGAATTCACCCTTATGAATATTTTGGTGAAATCAATAAAATACTCAACCTGCCCACTTCACGGATACTTCTTTTTTACAAATCTCAGATGCTTGTTAAGGTCATGCTTGTATTTAAAAGAAGCTTACAAAAATCGCTTATCGAGATGTTGGAAAACTTAGACGCAGAATTACCAAATGAATTGCTGCTTTCAATTCAAATTAATGAATCTGCTGACTGTATAGAACTTGTTTATCACTCAGGAATTTTAAAGTGATATTTAATAAAAATATTAATCTTATTACATATAAAAATGAACACTATATCAGAAATCGAAGTGGCTTATAGACCACTATCTACAACTATTTTAAATCCTATAACCCAAAGCAAAGATGCATATGATTTAATTATCAGAGAATGGGATGATAATATCCTTGAAATGATTGAGGAAGTAAAAGTGATTTTTCTCAACAGAACTAACAAGCAAATTGGAATCTACAATCTTGCTAAAGGAGGTATCACTGGATGTGTAGTAGATATTAGAATTATATTATCTATTGCCCTTAAAACGCTTGCAACAGGATTAATCTTAGTACACAACCACCCAAGTGGAAATCTCAATCCAAGTACTGAGGATAGAAAAATCACAAATGAACTTCAAAAGGCTTGTGAAATTATGAATATAACACTTCTAGATCACCTTATAGTAACTCGGAAAGGATTCTTCAGTTTTTCTGATGCAAATCTTATTTAATACAAAATCTCCCTATTATGTTAGTAAAAAGGCATTCTTTTAGGCATACCCTATGATCATTTTTACTAACATAATAGGGTAAAATTGGAAATTCCAGAGCGGGTTCGAATCCCTCAGGGCCCACAAACTCCTCAAGAAATTGAGGAGTTTTTTTTGTTTAATATCCCAATGTTCCGCTTCAGTATAAAATTTCCCAAAAACATCTTTTAATTTTTATTAATTTTATCTCAAAACACAGATATGCTAGTAAAAATTTACGGAAGCGCCATTTTCGGAGTTTCTGCGCAAACGATTACGATCGAGGTTAATGTAGATACTTCCGGCGTAGGCTATCATCTTGTGGGACTTCCCGATAATGCAATCAAAGAAAGCAGTTACAGAATTTCAGCAGCCCTGAAGAACGTAGGGTTTAAGATTCCCGGCAAAAAAATAACCATCAATATGGCGCCGGCGGATTTACGAAAAGAGGGCTCAGCATATGATCTCAGCATCGCCCTGGGAATTCTCTGCGCTTCAGAGCAGATCAAAGCCGAAGAAATAGGAAATTACATCATTATGGGGGAACTTTCTCTTGATGGTGGTCTTTTACCCATCAAAGGAGTGTTACCCATTGCAATAAAAGCGCGGGAAGAAGGCTTTAAAGGAATCATTCTCCCGAAACAGAATATCCGTGAAGCAGCTATTGTAGATCAGCTGGAAGTTTACGGCATCGAAAACATCAAAGAAGTTATCGATTTTTTTAATGAGGGAATCCCGCTGGAAAGAACTACTATTGATACTCGAAAAGAATTTCAGGATAAAATCAACTTCTTCCCGACCGATTTTTCTGAAGTGAAAGGTCAGGAAACCGCCAAACGCGCCATGGAAGTCGCAGCGGCAGGAGGACACAACATTATTCTCATCGGACCGCCGGGAAGCGGCAAAACCATGCTTGCAAAACGAGTTCCGAGCATTCTTCCGCCTTTAACCCTGAAAGAAGCCTTAGAAACAACCAAAATACATTCTGTAGCCGGCAAAATTGGGACGGAAACTTCTTTAATGACGGTAAGACCTTTCAGAAGTCCGCATCATACAATTTCAGATGTTGCTATTATTTGATTGGAGGGTGTATATTTGTAAAAAATTCAGATGACTCAAAAAGCATGTATTTATTCTCGCGTTTCTACTAACGATGGTAAACAAGATACCAAAGGTCAAGTTGGCGTTTTAGTAGATTTGGCTTTAAAACAAGGTTATAAGCAAGAACAAATTGAAATATTTGAGGAAAATCTATCGGGATATCTTAGGGTAAGTGAGAGGCCCAAACTGAATGAAATCACCTTCCGAATAAAAAATGACCCCCAATACTTCAGTACTGTTTTTGTGACGGAACTAAGTAGGTTGGGAAGAACCCCTCGAGATGTCAAGAATTTGGTGGAAGAATGGACTGAATTAGGAGTTAATATCCATATTAGAAATAACAACCTTCAAACAATAACCAATGGCAAAAGGGATATGGTTACTCATATGCTTATTGGGTTATTAGTTGAGTTTTATAATTTTGAGGTTCAGACATTTAAGGAACGCAGTAGATATGGTTTACTAAGAGCTGCAAGAAGCGGTAAAATGGGAGGTGGTATATATCATCTATATGGATACAGGAAAGATGATTTTGGAAAAATGACCATTGACGATACAGAATCTAATGTAGTCCAAAGGATTTTTGATTTATACTTGGAGGGCAATGGAGTTAAGGTAATTGCTAATATCTTAAACAAAAATAACATTCCAACAAAGACCAAGGGATCATTCCCTGAGAAAGTAATAAACAGAAAAACTGGTAGAAAAGGGAAAGATATAAAATGGACTGATGGGCAGATTTATTCAATTCTGACAAATACATCTTACATTGGAAAAAGAAAATACCTTGATGAAGTTGTAGACTGTCCAATCATTATTGAAGAAGAAAAATTTATTACAATTCAGGAACGATTAAGAGAACGTAATTCAAAAGGGAACAGTGTATACATTTATCTTCTAAAAGGTAAAATTGTATGCGGTAGGTGCGGACGTAATTACGTAGGCAGGTTCAAACCTGAAACTAAAGGAGACAAGGTATATAAATGTTCCTCCACAAGAATAGGTGGACATTACTGCACCAATAAGGGGGTTAATATAAAACAAATAGAGAGCATATTATATCATTTTTCTTTTCATATCTTAAGGGTGGTAAATTACATAAAGTTTTCACGTGAACTTCGTGCTGACCTTTCTTCTAATATTGAAATACTCGAAAATGAAATTACTGGGGTGGAATATGAAATTAAAAAAATAGAATTAAGACATGATCGGTTACTCGACATTTATCTCGATGAGGCATTGGAGAAAAGTGAATTTTATAAGCAGAGAGATAACAACGAAAAACAGCTGATCCAAAAAAAGAAACGACTAAAGGAAATTAAACGTGAAATCTCCGCTAAGAAAAAGGAACTGAATAATAACACAAAAACTGAAATTTTAGATTCTACTGAAAACCGAACGGTGTTGCAAGATTATTTCTCTAAAGTATATGATAGAATCGTGATTGATTCTCATAATGCTAATAACTATGTTGTTACAGCTGAAATCAAATTAATAAATAATCACAAATTTGTTTTTGAACTTTTGGTTGATAAATCTGCACTTCGAAAGAAGAATAAGAAGTACTATTATACTATTAAATCGGGTAAATTACTTTATGGCGATGAAATTATACCTTTTGCGGATAAAGAAATTGGAGATTCTCCTCAGTTAGACCGTGCAAATATTGTTACGTGGGATAAAGCTGCCTTGAAAGATCGATATACGAACAATTTCCCTTCGTTACCAAAAGAACTAATCAGTAAGATAGATAGCGAAGGAGCAAAATGGGGATTCATTAAACTACTGAGTAATACATTATGGAATTCCGTCTGGTATGACGTCGATGAGCAATTTCATATTGACATGAAGAACGCTCTTATAGAGGAAATGGTTGAAAATTTTACATGAAAATTGGGGTGCAAAATACCCCAATTGTTTATTCAATTTAACTTTCTGGATAGTTAGAAGGTCATAAATCTACAGTGTTATAGGGCAACTTTACTTTGTTTGGCTATCCTGCAATCTTCTAAATATTCACCTACCAAATCTTTAATAGTGAGAAATGGGTTCTTAGATTTGGTACTTAATCCCATAGGAATTCCCGTTTCCTTTTCTATGCTGGTGCGCAAGCATTCTTCTAACTTCTCACTGAATTTTTTTTTAACTATAACTGAATCGTGAATTGTTATAACTGATTCCTTGGGAAACTTATCACAAAAACTCTTCACTCCAAGCTGCAAAAAATAATACGCTTCTAATCTTTGAAGAAGTAAGGAGTACGGATTCTCAAATTTTTTATTTAATTCAGCATTGCTGAAATTTAAGTTTTGAAAAAATTCTACAATAGTATTAATATTGGGGAAGGCAGTTTTCATAGATTTAACAAATGGGTTATAATGTCTATTATCCTTATCATTTAAAAAATACATCATACCACCCTTAACACGTTTTCTATCTATCCTACTTAATTTCCTTTCCAATGTCTCTTTCTTCTGATAATTTGTCTTCTCCATTATAAATTTAACGTCCTGCAATATAAATTCATAAAAATCACAAGAATACAGTATGCTCCGAAACTCCCTGATATCCGACATTTCTTCAATTTTTCCACACATATACGGAACAGGTGGCACACCTGTGACTGTAATTCTTCTTATATTATTATTAATATAATATTTAATCTTATTAATATTAATATATCTATTATTTAAAATAATATTAGATTTAATACTATTAAAATTATTATCAGTATTATCCCCCCTAGAATTAATATTATTTAAAATACTATTAGATTTAATACTACTATTATTATAAGTACTATTCCCCCTAGAATTAATATTATTTAAAATATTATTAGATTTAATACTATTAGAACTACTATTAGAACTACTTCCCTTAGAACAACTTTTATTATTTGTACTATTAGCTTTTAATATTTGAAGTTGAGTTTGATTTATTATATTACTCTTCCCCCATGTATAATTAAAATTATGTACATCAACTTTAATTTTATTTTTAGTAGTAGTAAACTCTTTATAGAATTCAGGAAATAGTGAAAACAGAGATCCTTCCTTTTTACTATTATAAAATTCGGAATTTAAAGTACAGTTCAAAAAATAGGGTTGGGACGCTCCTACATCAATTTCATCGACCGTCTCACCGTCTATTCTTATGAAATACCGTAATTCACGTTTTAAACCACTAAAAACTGAGTTAAATCTATGGTTGGTGTCTGATGTTCCATCATTGTAGTTACCCTCCTTAATATCTCTTATATCACTTGCGAATTTTAGATTAAGTATTTTCTGAGTTTGCTTAAATTTTTCCGCATCATATGCACGACTATCGAGGGTCGAAATAGTAGATTTAAATTCGTCATTTAGTTGGGATATGTACTTATAAACTTCTGGATCTAATGTTATTCTCTTAGATAAACGTTCACTTAAGAACCGAAATTTGTTATTTTTTTTCTTTTTATCAGTTACGTAACTATTATATTTTTCTATATACTTCCCAATCCCTGAAACCATTTTGGTGTCTACGTTATAGAAGAACTCATCTCTTAACTTATATCGAGTGGATCTATTGTCGGTGTAATTCTTCCCATCGGTCTCAATTATAGGGTACTCATCATCATAAAGAATGTCTTTTACATCAGAAAAACATTTACCATAATGGTCGTTAAAGATGGTGCTATTTATTTTTTTAAAATATCCATCCTCTTTGGTTTCTTCTATGTATCTTCCATTAGGAATAAGAAAATGGATAAGCAGAAGGGAGCAGTCCTTAAGATTTTTAATTTCAGTCTTGGTTTTTGCATCGCCGTACCATTGATCTATTTTTTGGTTTATCTTCTCAACATCTATGTTTGATGGAATTTTTATTTTATTCATATTTCTTTTTTTTTTAAAATATAAATAAATAGAGTACTAAAAACCAAAAAACGCTATTAAATTCTCATCAGGAAAAGTCATTTTTTGTCGTACTACGAAGTGCGGATCCAGTAGAAAAAGAGAACGAAAAACCCCTTTAACAAAGGGATTCAAGGTATTGATTTTTCTGGTTTTGATTAAAGCTATTGTAACCCAACTCTCATTTCCGCAATTTTCTTATGTTTTTCAACCAAAGTCTTTACCTTCATAACGGTCTTAGTGGACACTCCTAAAATTTTCGATATTTCTCTTATGCTTCTTTTCTTGTTTAAATATTTTAAAATATTTTTACTTTTCTCCTTCATCAGAAAGGTTTTCTCACTTTCATTTGTACCGACAGGCCTCCCAAATTTCACGATTCCTTTCATCCTCGCCACCTCTCTCCCCTGCGCAATACGGATTTTATGTTGTTCGAGCTCTAATTGAGCAAGAGACCCTATCAAAGACACACATATACCATATATGGGATTCAATTTTCCATCAACAGGTCTTGACTGTAGTCCCATGTTCCTGATTATTACATTTACTCCATGAGATTCAAGTATTTCTAAAACCCTTAGGGTTTCCATTGTGTTACGTGCAATTCTTGATATCTCCTCAAAAACGACAGTCTTAACCACTCCACTACTAACTAAATCCAATAATTTCTTTCCTGCAAGTCTCTCGGTGAATGGTGTTGTTCCTGATATCTGATCGAATAAAATTAAATCGTATTCGTCTTTGTCTGCTTCAAATCTTAATCCTTGTTGAGAAATGGTGGAAGTTCGGTTATACTTTATCTTCATTACTGTAGTATTTTAAATTTGTGAATTAAATTTACAATAATTTTGCCACTCTCACAAGCTAAAATCGAGTGTTAATGGGCCATACAAGAGATTACAAAGATTGGTCAGATTAGCTAATTGAAGAGATTAATGTGTTCCTTAATTTTATGATTTAAATAACCCCACATAGAATTAGAGCCAAACAAATAACATAACAAAGAGCACGGCCGGAAAAGAAAGGCCATGTAAAACTCCATTAGTAAAGGAATTTCACACTAATAATCTTAATTAAAATGCCAAAATTCCTTTGCCATAAATTAAGTTAACACTATTAATGGTACTATGATACCTCCCGTCTCCCCTCGTTTACTCCTCGAATCCCAACTCAATATACCCCCCCTGCAAAAACCTTAACAGGGGGATATTTCCTCACGTGAGATAAAAATTTCTGGGGAAAAAAATTTGCAATTTTAGAAAAGTCCTTGAATCTGTGGCAAATCAGAAGTTTTTTTAGGGCTTTAAATCTTAGCTGTTTTCTACGATCGCAATCTCCTCCTCAGTCAAACCATACAGTTCATAAACCATTTTATCTATTTCTTTATCGGTAGCATCTATTTGGGATCTTACTTCCAATACCTTTATCTTTTCCGATTCAAAGTAATCTTCCCACTCAGATTTTTGTGAAAGGGAAAGGGTTACTTTTTGTTTGGCGAGTTCTTTCAGGAAATCTTTATACGATAGGAGATACCAAAACTGTAACTTTTTTGAAAGGTTGTCTAGGTCAAATTCTCTTTCTAATGTTCTTTGAAATTTGTCAGGTAGTTCTTGCAGTTGTTTATTTAAAACTTCCATTAAATCTGCCATTTTACTAAGTTGCTCAGGGTCATTAGGAGATTTGATTGGAATCGTTTCTATTGACGGTCTTCTAAAATCTAAATACCCTCCTTGTAAAGTTGAGGCTATCGATTTTAAGTAGTAAAAAATTAATTTGGAATTTAGGATCGGAAGTAAGTACTTGTCTTCGGTGGATATAAAGAAGTTATTATCCGATAAAGAATACTCCCCCGTCGAATCATAGTAAAAATTACATTGATTATTTATTCTGGGATAAATAATTTTGGGTTTAAATAGGTATTGAGCATTTTTACTTCCATATCTGCTCAAGCACCACCAATTGAACCTTCCTTCTTTAACTTCGGGTCTACTTTCTAAAATACTTTTCCTATCGAGAAGGTAATTCTTAATGTTATCGTCGAAATCTAAATCATACTCCCAAGAAATGAACAGAAGATACAGATTATCAAATGTTAAACAGTTTCTTTTTACTTCTTTTCCCGTCACAACCTTTCTAATTAAATGTTTGTTGCGATCGTTTATTAAGTTTTTTGCAATTTCTTCAGTAATAATAAAAACTTCATTTTTACCTGTTGAAACTCCTCGAAAGATTTTGTCATCAACAACGTCCTTTAAAGATCTGCTATTTTCGCAGATTTTTAAAAGTAATGTTGAATTATTGTTATCTGAGAATGTCCACTGGTTCTCATCTAATCTCAAATATGCAACTTCAATTTCATTATTAATAAGCGTTTTAATTGGATCAATTTTACCCGATCTTTTATTAATTGCAGAAAATTTAAAGTAATCGTTTGTCCAATTTTTGTTGATCAAATATATAATGGGGTAAGTAGTGGCGTCGGCAAATACGGGATAATCATCAAAATCATATATTAGTTCAAGATTGTTTTGGTTGCTTATAAATTTTCTTACTTCTTTCCCATAATTTGCTTTAAGAAATTTATTAGGTAGTATAAATGAAAAGATTCCTTTACTATTCAGTATTTTAAATCCTTTTTCGATAAAATATGTGTATAGATCAGCAATGCTGTTATAGCACTCATAATTTAGTTCCAAGTATGGCTTTATCTCTTTAAATAGTTCTTGCCTTACATATGGGGGATTCCCGATTACCACATCAAAACCACCTCTCCCAAAAACCTGAGGGAATTCTTTCTCCCAAATAAATGCTTTATCAGCCGCAACGTTGGGATCATCGATTAGCGAGTTACCGCACTTAATATTATCATTCAGACTGTTTAGTTTACGGTTCGGTTCTGCTGTCCGTAACCACAAGGAAAGCTTAGCGATCTCCACACTTTCTTCATTCAGATCCACGCCAAACAAATTATTTTCCAATATACTTTCCGACTGGTAACTAAAGGAAATGGATGATCCTGTGAGCTTGGATTCCAACTCATCAATATACTGATGTTCGTCAATCAGGAAATTCAGTGCTTCATTCAGAAACGCGCCACTTCCACACGCAGGATCTACAATGGTAATATGTAAAAGCCATTCACGGTAATCATCAAGTTTTTTCAGAAGGTTTTCTTTGGTCTTTTGCTGACGTTTTTTGTCGGTGAAGTAATCTTCTTCGATGATCCCAAATTCGGTCTTCTTTTCTTCACATAGTTTCCCAACCGTATTTTCTACGATATATTTAGTGATGTACTTCGGAGTATAGAAAACACCATCCTTTTTCCTTTTGGTTTTCGATTTATCTACTTCCTTCCCTTCTAATTGGGATTTTATCTCATCGATTTCATTCAGGGAATTCTCAAAGATATGTCCCAATATATTTACGTCGACCTCACTTGCAAAATCATATTCCGAAAGTTTCAGGGAGTGTTTGTAAAGCAATTGGTCATCGATCTTAATATTATCTAAAATCTCATCCGCTTTAAAGAGTCCACCATTGTAAGCGAAAACGTCGTGGTGCTTGCCCTTGTAACCTGTGTTTAGATAACCGAAGTATTTTTTATATCGGTTG
This sequence comes from Chryseobacterium sp. HSC-36S06, assembly GCF_024171485.1. Lineage (GTDB taxonomy): Bacteria > Bacteroidota > Bacteroidia > Flavobacteriales > Weeksellaceae > Kaistella. The sequence goes on along the minus strand of NZ_JALJZX010000001.1, from coordinate 453,534 downwards.
TATAACGGGACGCACTCATCAAGTTCATTCAGTTTATTCCACTGTTCAAGGATCTGTCTTACAGAGTTGGGAGGTAATAAACCACGGTCTTCCCCAAAGAAGAGAAACAGTAATCGGTCGAGTAGCTTTTGTGTTTTCTTAAATAGTTCGAGTTGGTCGAACTCAGGATTAAGTTCCACCAAATTTTGGAAAAGTTCCCGCTTGAAAAGGGAGTAATCTTTATAAAGCTTTTTAGTAATAGTATCTTCCTGACTAAGAGATTCGTCTTTGATTTTCTTGGGAATATTGTTTTTGATATTCTCGTAAGATAGAAGCAGGTAGAGTAGATTGAAGTCGTCCTGTTTAAGGTCGAATAAGTTGAATTCTATGAAGGTTACCGAGTCATCTATATAAAACCTTAGCTTCTCAAAGTTGGAGGTGATAACGTACACGCAACCCGTTTGGTTGTTTTTGTAATTAAATGCCTGTTGTTCTACTTTCCCAAGGTCGGTTGTATTGGTTCCTTTCAGTTCGATAACCCCAACTACATGCTCTTCAATGAGAATTCCCCCATCTGCTTTTTTAGCATCCTTAATGTTTCGGAGTTCAGTCGTAAGGTTGAACCCAACTGTGGGATTCAGGATATAACCGAAGATATTCACAAACAGATCCCGAAGAAAACCTTCCTGATACTGTTCTTCTTTTGAGTTACGGATATTGTCCTGAATGATTGTATTGTGAAAATGGTTCTGAAATTCTATCCATTTTTCTTGTAACGTTTGGGAGTCCTGTGTTTTAAGGTATTTCTTGATTATCGTCTTCTGAAACATAGTTGCATTTAGAATTCTAAAAGTAAGAAATTCGGTGGCGGTGTGCAAGTGCATTCTTGGTAACAAAATAACCTGGAATGAGAGAACCTCCATTTAAATAATTGCCACAGACGTGGCATTGGTTGGAGGCGGGAGTTATCCGCAGCCCGGGGAAATTTCGCTTGCTCACAACGGCGTTCTATTTCTGGACGAAATGCCCGAATTCAAAAGAACTGTACTCGAAGTAATGCGCCAGCCACTTGAAGACCGCGAAGTCACGATTTCACGCGCAAAATTCACCGTGAATTATCCCGCGAGTTTTATGCTCGTGGCGAGTATGAATCCAAGTCCGAGCGGTTATTTTCCGGATGATCCCAACAACACTTCATCGCAGTTCGAGATGCAGCGGTATATGAACAAACTTTCAGGACCCTTGCTCGACCGGATTGATATTCATATCGAAGTTCAGAAAGTCGAATTCGACCAGCTCTCTGACAAAAGAAAAGGCGAAAAAAGTGACGAAATCCGCACCCGTGTTTTAAAGGCGAGGGAAATTCAGACCAAAAGATACCACAACGCTGACATTCATTATAATGCCCAAATGGGTCCGAAGGAAATTGAAAAATACTGCGAACTCGATGAGACCTCGCAAAACCTCATCAAAACCGCAATGGAAAAACTCAACCTTTCGGCGCGAGCTTATGACAGAATCCTTAAGGTTGCCAGAACTATTGCTGATTTGGAACTCGCCGAAACCTTAAATTCGAGTCATATTGCCGAAGCGATTCAGTACAGAAGCCTCGACCGGGAATTCTGGAATGTTTAAATATTAAAGAAAATCTACCAGTTAATCCGCGAAAGGCTTAATCAACTTCTTGTTTTTCTCTCTGTGTTCGAAACCTAAATTGTACGAAAATCCAACTCCCAGGGTCTGTTTCATCTGAAGTTTCTGCAGCTGGTCGTGATCGTAAAGCAGGTCCAAACTCACCACAGTAGAAATAAATTTGTTGAATCTTATATTTAAAGTTCCATTGTAAGCGATATCAACCCGTTCTGGGTGGGTTACATAATTGCTGAAGAAGTTTACCTGATTTACCAGATTGATGTCTTTATAAATTTTCAGTCGGTAAAGAATATTTACGAGCGCACCTAATTCCGAACGAACACCTTGTCCGTCTCTTTCCAAACCATATTTCCCGGCTATCTGCAGATAAGGATCGGTAACGAAAGTGAACTTTCCGTTCACGGGCCGGAAGATCACCTGAAAATTCTCGTTCGGGTTGTAGGAGATACCGAGACCGGCATTTAAATAACCAGGCGACATAAATCTTGAAACCCGATCTTCGAACTCAGGATTGGGAGTAACCGAATAATTGTAACCGGGAGAAAACTGCGACAAAAACTGAAAACCGGTAGAGAGATAGAAATTCTTACCGATATCGTAGCCGTAATTGGTCATGAGGTTGATGTAATCCTCAGTTTTTCGGGATGATTCTCCCTGCGTAGTCACAAAACCGTAACCGAGCTGAAGGTTGTTATCAAGAAAATGTTTGCGGTTTTTATAACTTAAATTATAGTTGATTTTTCCGATAATGCCAATATTGTTATTCCCACCGGAGTTCCAGTTCGAAAAAGACGACTGGTTGAACACCAGATTGTTCTGGCCAAAGTAAAACCACCTTACCGGCTCTTTAAGTTTCAGGAGATTATATGGCGTGATTGGTATATCTTCTGTGATGTTGGAAATCACTACTTTATCGCGGATCACAATTGTATCTTTGAAATGCACATCGAAATTGATAAGTTTGGGATTGGCAAGACTGTCCAAATCCAAAGACACAGAATCCCATCGTCGCTGAGAAATAGAATCAATTTCCTTTAAAATATTTCTGCCTTCCTGGGAATAGGCAAACACCGACATCAACAATAAAAAAAAGGCAATAAACTGTCTCATAGGCTGCAAATTTAAGGCAAACATATAAAACCTTAAAACTTCACCATCAATTGTTTATTACTTTTTGTCTTATTTTAGGTTTTCGATTGCTAAAGATTAGCCATATTTACTTAAAAATTATTTTGGTCACAGTTTTGACGAAAGAGAAGAATGCTAAAAGAATCCCTCAATTACAAAGCGGTAATTTACGCTGCCATAATGGTTTCGGCAATGTGGCTGGGATTCCTCCTGCAATATCTTGGCCTGTTTGATGGCTGCAGCGGAGCCATTGTCCCGCTGAATCCTGACGGGTTGAAGGGCATTTTCTTCTCCCCTTTCCTGCACGGCAATCTCGAACATATTTTCGGGAATTCTGTTCCCATTTTCGTTCTCATCTTTCTGCTTTTTCAGTTTTATCCGTTCATTGCGAAAAAAGTCTTTTTCCTCGGCTGGTTGGTATCCGCATTTTTGGTTTGGCTGCTGCCTCCCATTGATATAATTACCGGAGAATTCAATTACGTGTGCATCATAGGCGCCAGCGGGATCGTATATGTACTTGCTTTTTTTCTTTTTTTCAGCGGGGTTTTCAGGTGGAATATGAAACTGCTTACCGTGTCCCTTATTGTCGCTTTGTATTACGGAAGTTTAGTTTGGGGCGTAATGCCAGAGGAATTATTCTCAAAGCTGGAAGAGCCCAGCAGAATTTCCTGGCAGTCGCATCTTTCGGGTGCCGTAGTCGGAATAATCATGGCGTTTGTTTTCAGGAAAACCGGCGAAAAAAACAAGCGTTTCATCTGGCAGTTCCCGAACTACTATAGCGAGAAAGACGATAAGCTTTGGCAGGAATACAAAGAAAACCACCCGGATGATTTTCATGAGCTGCCTTACCTTAAGAAAGAAGATCCCTGGGAACATTTAGACAAAATCCGGAAAAACGAATAATTTTTAATAATTTTGAGAAAAATGCCACCATGTTTTCGGAAGAAACTCTTTATTCTGTTGCACTTCGACACTGCCCGCTGATTGGTGACATGGTCTTCAGAAAACTGGTGAGCGAAGTAGGCTCGGCAAAGGAAGTCTGGGAATTGTCGAAATCCGGCCTCAAAAACATTTACGGCATCGGCAGAAAAATTTCTCTCGAAATTGGGAATGAGGATCATTTAAAATTTGCTGAAAATGAACTCAGGTTCTGCGAAAAAAATAACATTCAAATCAACCTTCGGCATCTTGGAAACCTTCCTCATCAACTTAATGAATGCGAAGATGCACCAGCCATTCTTTACCAGAAAGGCAACTACAACACCGCTCTCAAGCCTGTAAGCATGGTGGGAACGCGCAACATCACTTCTTACGGAAAAAACTTTGTGCAGGATTTTCTGAATGAAGTGAAGGACAGAAAAATAATCACCATCAGCGGTCTTGCTTTAGGAGTAGATACTGAAATTCACGAAGTTTCAATCCAGAAAAATATTCCCACCGTCGCCATTTTGGCTCACGGATTCCACACGCTTTATCCAAGTAAAAACAGAAAACTTTCAGAAAGAATATTACAAGAAAACGGCGTTCTTTTTACAGAATTCAATTCCAGCCAAAAACCCGACCGCGAGAATTTTATCCAGAGAAACCGCGTTATCGCAGGTTTGTCTCCCGCAACTATAGTGGTGGAAACTGCTTTCGGAGGTGGCTCCATCAGTACAGCGACCTTCGCCAACAATTACAACCGCGAAGTATTTGCCCTGCCCGGAAAGATAACAGATAAATACAGCCAGGGCTGCAATCACCTCATTTTTCAGAATAAGGCAGCAGCGATTTCTACGGTTTCGTCTCTCGTGGAGCAATTGGGGTTTTCTAATGATATCGAAAAAACAGGCGAACTGTTTCCGAGTTCAGAAATAAGGATTCAACTTCCTGAATTTCAGCAAACGCTTTTGCATTCGTTGGATAGAAATACACCGCTTTCCCTTGATGAAATCTCGGTGAAACTTCAGATCCCGTCTTATAAAATATTACCCGATTTACTTCAGCTCGAAATTTTAGGATACATCAAAGCACTTTCGGGAAGACAATATCTGGCCATTTAGCATTCAAGTGTTTTTAAAAATTTATTAATCTTCTGTTAACATTCAATAATCGATATTAGAAGTGTTAAAATTATGAATTTAATAAAAATAAACTCTAATATCATTAATATTTTAGTAATTATTAAAATTTTTGTTGCAAGTTTTGAAAAAAAAATTAAATTTGTTGACAATATTAACCAACCCTTATGGAGAATTATAACGTAGACCAGAAAATTCAGGAATTCATGGCCAGAATTGAAGCTAAAAATCCGAATGAACCGGAATTTCTTCAGGCCGTAAAAGAAGTTGCAGTTACTGTAATTCCTTTCATTTCAACAAGAAAGCAGTACACCGGAAAAAAACTTCTGGAAAGAATGGCCGAGCCGGAGCGAACAATTATTTTCCGCGTGCCGTGGGTTGATGACAAAGGCGAAATTCAGGTAAACCGCGGTTTCCGAATTCAGATGAACTCTGCGATCGGACCATACAAAGGCGGAATCCGTTTTCATCCTACCGTAAATTTATCCGTTCTTAAATTTTTGGCTTTTGAACAGACTTTCAAAAACTCTTTAACAACATTGCCAATGGGTGGTGGAAAAGGAGGTGCCGATTTCGATCCACAGGGAAAATCTGATATGGAAATCATGCGTTTCTGCCAGGCTTTCATGACGGAAATGTGCAAACACATTGGTCCTGAAACGGATGTTCCGGCAGGAGATATTGGGGTAGGTGCAAGAGAAATCGGATATTTATTCGGTCAGTATAAAAAAATCAGAAACGAATTCACAGGAGTTCTTACCGGGAAAGGCTTGGCTTATGGTGGCTCATTAATCCGCCCGGAAGCTACCGGCTACGGCGTGGTATATTTTGCTGAGCAGATGCTTAAAACCATTGGTCAGGATTTCAAAGGAAAAACAGTTTGTGTTTCAGGTTTCGGGAACGTAGCCTGGGGTGTGGTTAAAAAAGTTACTGAATTAGGCGGAAAAGTGCTTACCATTTCCGGTCCTGATGGATATATCTATGATAAAGACGGAATTTCCGGCGAAAAAATTGAATATCTCCTTGAACTTCGTGCATCCGGCAATAACAGAGCTGAAGATTATGCGAAGAAATTCCCAACTGCAGAATTCCATGCAGGAAAACGTCCTTGGGAAGTAAAATGTGATGTTGCAATTCCTGCAGCAACACAGAACGAACTTAATTTGGAAGATGCAAAAAATCTGGTAGCAAACGGAGTAATCTGCGTTACCGAAGCTGCAAATATGCCTTCAACTTTAGATGCAATTAATTATTTCCTGGAGAAGAAAGTTCTTTTCTCCCCGGGGAAAGCTTCCAATGCTGGTGGCGTTGCAACTTCCGGTTTAGAAATGACCCAGAACTCTATCCGATTAAACTGGTCTTCAGAAGAAGTTGATGCGAGACTGAAGGAAATTATGATCGGTATTCACAAAGCTTGTAGAGATTACGGTAAAGAAGAAGACGGCTATGTAAACTACGTGAAAGGTGCGAATATCGCAGGTTTCGTAAAAGTAGCTGAGGCCATGCTTGCGCAAGGTGTAGTATAAAATTAAAGCCGGATTGCCTCCGGCTTTTTTCATTAAATCCTGTCCCGGGAAAATGGGTAAAAAGTAAAATGAAAGGATAAAGAGCATTGAGTTTTCAATGCTTTTTATTTTGGTGCAAACTGAGCTGCAATTTCATTTCTGAGCTTTTTTCATGTGTTGTAAATTCTGTATTCCGAAAATTATTATTTTTACTTAAACATTTAAATCATGTCTACAGCAGATCCACGAATCGATACCTATATTGAAAATGCCCAGCCATTTGCAAAACCCATTCTCCATTATCTTCGTGAAATCATTCACGAAACCTGCCCCGATGTTGAGGAAGGCTGGAAATGGAGTTTCCCGCATTTCATGTATAAAGGAAAAATTCTCTGTGCTTTCACGGCATTTAAGCAGCATTGCGGCTTTGGTTTCTGGCTCGAAAAGGAAATGAAAACCATTACGGAACTTACCAAAGATGCCGAAAGAACCGGAATGTTTACGTTAGGAAAAATTACAAGCATCGACGACCTTCCATCGAAAGTTCTACTGAAAGCGGCGATTAAAGAAGCCATGGATCTTACCGATATGGGTGTTACGCTGAAGAAAGCTGCTCCCGAAAAGAAAGAAACAGAAGTTCCGGCCTATTTTTCTGAGGCACTCAATCAAAATACTGATGCTAAAAAAGTCTTCGGAAACGCATCGCCATCTTTCCGAAAAGAATACATCATGTGGATCACCGATGCAAAGACTGAAGCCACCCGCAACAAAAGAATGGAACAGGCGCTGGAATGGATTGCTGAAGGCAAAGGACGCAACTGGAAATACGAAAAACGCTGAGTTTTTTACTCTAGTTACTGAGTTTATGACGCGGTAAACCGATTTCGTGCTCCTGAGGATAAGGTTTCCGGAACGTCATGCTTACATCTTCTTTTAGCTGCCGGTGAATATCGTATTGTTTCTCTTTGTGATAAGCATAGCGCGGATCCGGAATCATGGGCATTTTAGCCATTTTGGTAATGGTAATCGTCGGGAAATGATAATCTACCTCAACCGTTCCCAACAGCAGATAACATCCGCCACCCATAAAATCGTAGTTTCTCAGGGAATCCGGAAAATGCGCCGTGTCAAAATAATCGCCGTTCACGTCGATCCAGGTTCCGAAATACATGGTTCCTTTTTTGGTCGGCACGTGTTTTCGGGAAATGAGATACGCCAGCATTTTAACCTGTTTTTTATGATTTTTCAGCAGGTCTTTCACAAAAACCGAACCTCTGTACTTAGTTTCCAGAAGATCAAACGGCGTGCAGGAAACCGGGAATCCAAGGATTTCAATCTCATCAAAAGCGTCCTCAAAAAAATCCCTTTTCAGTTCCGGAAGTTGGTATTCCTGAACAGGTTCTTCAAACAGCATTTTACCTCTGTTTTCAGGTTTGAAATTGATCAACAGTAATCTTGCTTCAATCAGAAGTTCATTTTTCTGTTTTCCTGTAAACCGGAACGCACCGATAAATATCAGAATCTGTACTCCTTCAATCCCAATCGGGATGCGTCGGATAAAGTCTTCGAGTGATTTATAATTGCCGTTTCTCTCCCGTTCTTCGGAGATAAGCTGCGCAATTTTGGAATCAAGTGACTGAAGGTGCATAAATCCCAGAAAAATGTTTTTTCCTTTCAGTGAAGTCTGAAATTCGCTTGTATTCACGCACGGATTCTGAATAATTCCGCCCGACATTTTCGCTTCATGAACATAAACTTCAGTGCGGTAAAAACCACCCTGATTATTAATGACCGAAACCATAAATTCCAGCGGATAATAAACCTTTAGATATAAACTCTGATAACTTTCTACCGCATAAGAAGCCGAATGCGCTTTACAGAAAGAGTAACCGGCAAAAGACTGAATCTGTCGGAAAGCTTCGGTGGTCATCTGCTCCGAATGTCCTTGTTTTTTACAGGATTCAAAAAAGTTGTTTTTTACTTCATTCAGTTTCTGAATTGATCTTTCTTTCCCGCTCATGGCTCGTCTCAGAATATCACCATCGGCATGACTGAGTCCGCCAAAATATTGCGCAATTTTAATCACATCTTCCTGATAAACCATGATTCCGTAGGTTTCTTTAAGATTTTCTTCAAACACAGGATGAAAATATTCAAACTGATTGGGATGGTTGTGACGGAAGATATATTCCTTCATCATTCCGCTTTGCGCCACACCGGGCCGGATGATGGAAGACGCCGCTACCAAAGTTCTGTAATCACCGCATTTTAAACGCCTTAAAAGTCCGCGCATTGCCGGGCTTTCGATATAGAAACATCCTATTGTTTTGCCTACTGCTAAATATTCATTACACAACGCTTCATCTTTAGAAATAGAAGTATCGCGAATGTCAACCTCGATTCCGCGGTTTTTTTTGATGAGTTCTACCGTGTCACTGATGGTTCCCAAGCCGCGCTGCGAAAGAATATCAAATTTTTCAAGACCGATGTCTTCAGCCACATTCATATCAAACTGAACGATAGGAAATCCTTTTGGAGGCATTTCCAGGGCAGAATAATTCGTAATAGGTTCTTCCGAAATCAGGATTCCGCAGGCATGCATGCTTCTCTGGTTGGGAAATTTTTCCATCAGTTTGCCATATTCGTGAACCAGTTTTACCACTTTATTGCCGTCATGAGTTTCCATGGGCTTTGTCGCAAGATCATCTAGTTCTTCTTTGGGCAGGCCAAATGCTTTCCCCACTTCCCGGAATATCGACCGGTATTTGAATTCGACATTGGTTCCGCAAAACGCAACGTGATCTTTTCCGTATTTGTTAAAAATATATTCGAGAATAGTGTCTCGGTTTTGCCAGCTCCAGTCGATATCAAAATCCGGTGGCGAAGTCCGGTTGAGATTCAGGAAACGTTCAAAATAAAGATCCAGTTCTATCGGACAGATATCGGTAATCCCGAGACAGTAACTCACGATAGAATTGGCTCCGCTCCCGCGCCCAACGTGCATAAATCCCATGCGGTTGCTGTACTGAATGATATCCCAGGTGATGAGAAAGTACGCGGAAAATTTGAGATCGCCAATTACTTTAAGTTCTTTTTCAACTCTTTTACGGGCAATCTCATCATCCGCACCATATCGTTTTTCCAATCCCGAATAGGCGAGACTCGTCAAAAGCTTCATATCTTCCTCCTGATAACGGGTAAAATATTTTTTGTTCTTGTTTTCGGTACTTCCGCGTTTTTTGTAGGTAAATTCAAAACTGCATTCTGCAAGAATTTTCTTTGTATTTCTGATGATTTCAGGATATTGACTGAATGATTTAATTACACTTGTTTCAGGTTTCAGATATTCTGATTTGCTGCAAATGTCTTCGTCAGAAAGTTTGGAAAGCAAAGTATTGTATTCAATTGCCCTTAAAACCCGGTGTAAATTATATTCTTTTTTGGTGCTGAAAGTTACCGGATGCAGAATTACCATTTTGTAGGTTCTACTCTTTAACTCCGGACGGATCATTAAGTTCAATTCTTCTTCACGCAGACCGATAAATTCATGCTCATTAAGTGTTTCAGGGATGTTGGTGATGGGATAAATCACAAAAACCTGCTCAAACAATGGTGCTTTTTCCGTAAGCTCTTCGCCATCACAATTGTGTGCGGTCAGCACGCGGTTGACTTCTCCTATCCCGCTGAACTCTTTGGCTACAGCAATGTATAACAGTTTGTTTTCTTTTCTTACTTCAACCCCTGCGATGGGTTTGATTCCGCAGTTTTCGCATCTTTTTTTAAATTCATAAATGCCGGTAACGGTATTGATATCCGTTAAAACTAATTCTTTAGTTCCAGAGTCAAGTGCCTGCTGCACCAGTGCCTCAATGGAGAGTGTGCCGTAGCGCAAACTGTGATATGAATGACAATTGAGGAACATTATTTAGACAATTTTGGGGGAATCCGCATTCACCTCAGAGAAATGAAATCCGGAAGCACGTCTTACCGCATCGGAGCCAAAGCGGTTCTTGATGCGGTCCATGGTTTGGTAAAGATTCATGAGTTCTTCGGTATCTTCGAAGAGATTCATCTGGTGACTTCCGTGTACCAATCCGGTAAAACGTAAACCTACCAAACGCAGGCGCATTCTACGGGTATAGATTTTATTAAACAGATCCAGAGCAATCCGCGAAAGAGTATGATCTGCCGCGGTATAAGCTACTTTGCACTGTTTGGTCTCTGTATCGAAATTAGCGTAACGGATTTTAATGACAACGGTGGAGGTGAGCCATTTTTCTTTGCGCAGCTGGTAAGCGAGTTCTTCCGCCATTCCGGATATCAGGCTTCTTAATGCAAATACATCCATGGTATCATTTGAAAAAGTATGTTCTTTTGAAATTGATTTTCTTTCCGAATAAGGAATTACCGGTGTTTCATCGATTCCGTTGGCTTTTTTCCAGAGGTCAGCTCCGTTTTTGCCGATCATTTGCTGAAGGGCTAAAACCGGCATTTCTGAAAGTGTCTTGATCGTGCGGATGCCGATTCTGGAGAGCAACTGAAACGTAGTTTCGCCAACCATTGGGATTTTTCGGATAGAAAGCGGATTCAAAAAAGGTTTGATTTGAGTTTCTTTTATTTCAAGCCTGCCATGCGGTTTAGATTCTCCGGTGCCGATTTTGGACACTGTTTTATTCACGGAAAGGGCAAAACTGATGGGCAAACCGGTTTCTTTGGTTACTTCTTCAGCGATTTCCTGTGTCCATTGGTAGCAGCCGAAAAATTTATCCATACCCGAAAGATCCAGATAAAACTCATCGATACTGGCTTTTTCCATCACCGGGACGCGTTGCTGAATTATTTCCGTGACCTCATGTGAACATTTCGAAAACATTTCATAATCACCTTTCACCACTTTAGCATCAGGACAAAGTTTTAGGGCCATTCTGATGGGCATCGCCGAACGCACACCGAAATAACGCGCTTCATACGAACACGATGCCACCACACCACGCTCTCCACCTCCGATAATCAGGGGAATTCCGTGCAGGTCGCGGTTGTGGAGCCTCGCGCAGGAAACGAAAAACGCATCCAAATCCATATGTGCAATCGCATGATTCATGCTGCAAAATTATATACTATTTGTCCCAAAAATGTTATATTTGCAGATACAATTTGTCCCAATGTCAGTTTTTTCAGATAACATCAGGTTTTTAAGAGGTAAAAAAGATTTAGCTCAGCAGGGTTTCGCAGATCAGCTTGGCATCAGCCGCGACCGGTATTCGAAATACGAAAGTGGCCGCTCGGAGCCTCCGTATGAAATCCTCATCAAAATATCCAAGTTTTTTCACATCAGCATTGACTTGCTCCTTACGGTTGATATCCGGAAATATCCTTTGGAAGGCATGCTGAAACTTCCCGACAACCGCATTGTGCTACCGGTGGTGGTGGATCAGCAGGGCAATAATTTTATTGAAATTGTTCCGCAGAAGGCTTCGATGGGATATTTGAAAGGATACAGCGATCCGGAATACATGGAGAGCCTGCAGCGAATGAACCTTCCGTTTCTGAAACATGGGAAATTCCGCGGATTCCTGGCAGATGGAGATTCTATGCCGCCGTTTGCAGACGGATCTTATGTGATTGGCGAGTATGTTGAAAATATTGCAGACTTGAAACCGCAGAAGGAATACATCTTTGTAACCCCGCAGGGAATCACTTATAAAACGTTAGTGGCAGTAAATTCCTCTTCCATCACCGTATCCGCCGATAACCCTTTTTATCCGCCGTACGAAATTCCTCTGGAGGATCTTGTAGAAATCTGGCGATATGTCCGCGGCATTTTACCGCAGGACTACAAACCGAACCAGTCTTATGATACAGGAATAAAAAGCATGTTCATGGAGATTAAAAAGGATATTAAAGACTTGGATGCTAAGGTTTCTACATTCAAATCATAAACAAGATGGCTTTCCTGCTGCTATAATTCCCCTTAAAATTGTATTAAATATTTTAACTATTTTTACATTATATATTAAACACAAGTGAGCAAAAAATTAGTTTCTCTGATGCTGTTGGTCTGCGCAAATTTATTGTTTGCACAGCAAAATGAAGAGTTCAAAAGTGCCAAAAACTATTTTGATTATCAAAGGTTTATGCTGAATAATGAATTCAAGAAAAAGTTTGATAACGAGGAAAATATAGAACAGAAAATCGCCATTAAAAGAGACTTTTCAGAGTTTATGCTGAAGCTCGACAGTATACAGAACACCGCCTTCATCGGCACTTTAATTAAAGTAAAAAACCGCGAAGATTTAACAAAAATCACCATTAAAAATCTGCCGGAACTCCATTTAGCGAATCCTAAAAAAGAAGAACTGAATGAAGAGGCAAAGTACCCGGGCGGTTTCGAAACTTTAAGAAAACAGGTGGCTGATTTATTTTATACCGATTCAGTTCTGCCTGATCAAAAACTGTTGAAAACCAATGTTGTTTTTGTTGTAGAAAAGGACGGAAGCATTGGCAATGTGCAAGCTGAAGGCGATAACTTCACCTTCAACCGCCAGGCAGAAATCGCAATGTATCTTCTCCCGGAAAAATTTTCTCCTGCCATTATCAACGGTACTGCGGTGCGCTACCGTTTCCGACTGCCGTTATCAATGACCTTTGACTGATATTCTAAAGACAGCCCACATAATATCAAGCATCAATACCTAAATTTGTTATGTTTACCGACGAATATTACATGAAAATGGCACTTCAGGAAGCCCAGACTGCCTTAGAAAAAGATGAGGTTCCCATTGGCTGCGTGATTGTCTCCAATAACCGGGTCATTGCAAAATCCCACAACCTTACCGAAACGCTAAACGATGTTACGGCGCACGCAGAAATGCAGGCCATCACGTCTGCAGCAAACTATCTTGGCGGTAAATATCTGCAGAACTGCACCATGTACGTCACACTTGAGCCATGTGTAATGTGCTGCGGTGCCCTGAACTGGTCGCAAATCTCAAAAGTGGTCATCGGTGCGCGAGACGAACAGCGCGGATTCATTAACAAACATCTCACGTTGCATCCCAAAACAGAAATTGTGCTGGATGTACTGGAAGCCCAATGCTCGCAGATTGTAAAAGATTTCTTTCAGAATAAAAGGTAAAGAATACTTCCGGGTGATACTTAAGACAAATTTCTCCCTAAATAATAAAGACCTTTCAGCGTGTGAAGGCGGTCTGCCACATGAATTTTTTCGGTAAGCGGCTTGTAAACATGCGACACTCCGCCGGTCGCGATGACGTAACATTCTTCCTGAACCTCCTCGTTAATCCGATCGATAAAACCTTCAACCATTCCCAGAAATCCATAAACCATACCACTCTGCATACAGGAAACTGTGTCCAGTCCCAATACTTTTTTAGGCTTTATAAGTTCAATTTCAGGCAGTTGTGCGGTGTCGTGAATCAGAGAATTAAGGGAAGTAATGATTCCCGGCGCGATGATTACACCTAAAGTCTCGCCTTTTTCATCGATGCAGCTCGCCGTCAATGCCGTACCGAAATCGAAAATTATCTTTTTTCCTTCCGGATAAAGATGATGTGCCGAAACCAGATTTGCGTAAATATCCGTTCCCATCTGTTTTGATTTCGGCTGAACGCCCGAAGGGGTATTTCTGTCGACAACCACAGGTTTTTTACCATGAATTTTCTGAATGGCGCGGGTAATATCGTAAGTAAGCTGCGGAACTACAGACCCGATGATGATTTTATCAATTTTTTCCGCATCGATTTTATGCGTCTGATACATCATCATAAACTGCATTTGCAGTTCGTCGCTTGTACGGTAAGGTTTGGTATTGAGAATCCAGGAAATATCACAGTTCTCATCATTGAAAAGTCCAAATCTGATGTTGGTATTCCCGATATTAATTACAATTGAAGTCATTTAAGGTATTTTCTAATTATTTAACCTCAACGAAATTATCCTCCGGATTCACATCGGCTAAACGCTGCGAGAAATCGATTCCTACCACCGAAAGCTGGTCTTTGGTATACGGTACGGTGATTTTGTATTCATTTTGTGTCCATGGCCAGTAATTGAGCGTTGTGAAATTACCGTAAATATCTTTGCTTTTCCATGTATGGGTCATATTCAGCGGGATATGGTAGTTGATTACCTTTTTATCTGAAGTCATTACAGAAAAATCAATAGGCATCGGAATCTGGCCCCTGTTTTCCAGGGTTACCGTAGTAGATGCTGCGCCGTATTCTACATTTTTAATGGCGTAATCTATTGTCTTGGTTGTATTGATCCAGTAATGGTGGAACCACTTCAAATCCATCCCCGAAATTTTCTGTGCAATATGCATAAAATCGCGGTCTGTAGGATGTTTGAGTTTCCACTGGCTGTAAAATTCTTTCATAATTAGCGAAAGATTCTGTTCCCCAACGATATATCCGAGCTGTACCAAAAACAAATCACCTTTCACATAAGAAGCAATGGAATATGCTCTGCCGTCGTCGTGATGATCCGCCAACCACGCTGCAGGTTCTTCTTTTCCGGTTTTGGTAAAGTTCACATAAGATTTTATGGATCCCACAAACGGATTCGCTACCGGTTCTCTCGGCGGAAATAACTGATGCATCACATAATCGTCGTAATAACTCGTGAAACCTTCATCCATCCACGGTCTCACGCTTTCGTTGTAAGCCAAAATCTGTTGGTTGTAAGAGTGTCCGCCTTCATGAACCATTAAGCCAACCAAACCTTCAAGCGATCTTCCTTCTCCTAAAATCATGGTGCACATTCCGTATTCCATTCCGCCATCGCCGCCCTGAATAAAGGAGTATGATGGGTAAACATACTGCCCGAAAGCTGCGTTCATCAGCTGGAAAAATTTAGTAACATAAGGTTTGGACTCTTCCCAAAGCTTCGTTTTCTCTGATTTCTGATACACATAATACACTTTCGGTCCATCCAATATTGTAAATTGTTCAACTGTGTAATCTCTGTCGGCTGCCCAAGCAAAATCGAGGAGATTTTTAGCGGTCCACCGCCATGTAGCTTTATTCTTGCTGTCGGATTTTATATTTGCTTTCGCATCGTAACCTTTAACTTCGAGCGGGTTTTCAAGGGTTCCGCCAGCACCAATCACATAATCTTTATCAATTTTAATGGAGACATCATAATCGGAAAACGGCGCATGAAATTCGCGGCCGATATAATCAAATGTCGCCCAGCCATCATAATCGTACTCAGCAATTTTCGGATACCACTGCGTCATCGTCATATCGATTCCCTCACGGTTGTTTCTTCCGGCACGACGGATCTGATGCGGAATTACTGCATCCCATTCCATCGTGAATGTAGTGGTTGAGTTTGGTTTTAATGGTGTATTCAGTTCCACTTTCATAATGGTTTCCTGAACTTCGAATTTCAGATTTTTGCCGTTCTGTTTGATCCAGTGGATATTCTGGGCGCCTTCTTCCCCTTTCGGAATTGATGCAAGTCTTGAAATTCCGTTAATCTGTAACCTCGAGTCCCCGTTCTTGCCCTGGTTCTGAACCCGCTGATCCATCATTGATCCCGGCTTGAAAGCATTCCAGTAAAGATGAAAATACACCACCTTCAGTTCGTCGGATGAATTGTTGGTATACGTTAAGGTTTGGCTTCCTTTGTAAGTGAAATTGGGGGCGTCAACATCAATATCCATTTTATACTTCGCAAACTGCTGATAATACGGTGATTGCTGTGCTGAAAGCATTCCGAAAATAAACGCGAAAACTACGATAAGGCCTTTGTTCATCTTTAATCAATTTTTAAAAGCGAAAGATAAGAATTTTTGATTTATGGGTGAAGTGACCCAAGTAAAAGCCCTCTCAGTTCGACTGAAAGGGCTTTTTTTATTAAAATCGTTCTTAAGCTTTACCGCTTTTCAGGATTTTCTCCAGAATTTTCAGGGTAATGAGATAAGTCGGCTTCACCCCGGTAAGACCGAGACCACCGGAAGACAGCGTAGAGCCGGTTTCCAGAGGATTATCTGAAGCGTAATAAGCATACATTACAAAAAGGTCTTCCGAGATGTGATGACGGATTTTTGATGCTACCTGAATGGCTTTTTGATAGTGCGCTCCTTCCATTTCAAGGCCGATTGCTTTCCAGGAAGTATCCATGAAATATCTTAAAATATCCTTGTTCTGAAGTGAGGTTCCCAAAACGGTAACCATGCCACCTTCGAAAGCCTGGAGTTCATCATCTTCGAAATCGGCAAGCGTTAATGCGTTTTCGAACGGATAATTATCGGCTGTACCTTCAAAAACGTGGGATGTTGGGATCATAATATCTCCCTTTCCACCCATTAAAATCCCGGCTTTCCCCATGATGGAAATAGATTTCACTTTCATCGTGTAGATTTCGCCGTTGAAATCGTAGGGACGAAGAAGTTCATCCATCACCTCAAATGCCTGCTCACCAAACGCGTAATCGAAAACCATAATAACATCTTCTCCTGAAAATTTCAGGCCCCCAAAAGGTGTGTTTTTAAGATCGGTTTTTGCAAGATCAATAATCTGCACATCGATATTACTGCCGCTTTGGTCATCTATATAAATTAAACCGGCTTTCTGCGAATGTGCAAGCACTTTTTCCTGAAGCGATTTTTTATTGGAAATCTCTTCGTAAAGTTTGAAATCTACATCTTTTGTAGGTTTCTTTCCAATGGCATCATTGGCGTAAAGCATATTTTTCACAGAGTGCATATTGGCAGAAATAATGTGCAAAGGTCTCATCTGGAGGTTATTTTCAGCCAGAACTTCTTTTACTTTATTCGCCCATTTTTCCCCGAAGAAATGGTGCCCAACTCTTTCGCGGAGAATCGCAGAGAAATGAACTTCGCGTTCTCTGATTTTTTTATTATCGTTGAAACTTTCGTTTCCAAGATGATAAATAATTTTGAAAAGCCTGTCCGGATTTGCATCGTCGCCAAAATTGTTATAAGCGTTCAAAGTTTCATCGAAAGTTCTTCCCAAAAGTGAAGAAAGATGAATGAGCGCAACTTCTTTTTCTTTACGGCTGAATTTTTTCTCGCCTTTCGCTACTTCTTCGATGATTCTCCAGGCGCGTGTCGGCTTGTCGTTTTCATCAGAAATAAACGCCAGATTTCTAATTTTATCGGCTTCTATATATAAGAAGGTAAGGTGAGTAAGGATATCGTAGATTTCGGAACGGCCAAGCAGCACTTCGATATTCATCTGGTGTTGATCGATCCGGTAACAGTTTCTTCTTCTTTTTTTGGGAACAATAACTTCAAAACTTCCTTTTTCGAAACCTTCATCTGAAGTCAGGTGGATGAAAGAGCATTCTTCAATTCCTTCCGGTAAACGGTCCAGAACATAAAGAAGTCCATCGAGTTCAATTTTATTCGGAACGCCCATAGTTCCGTAAATTTCGGGATTAATTGTTGTTAGTAAGGAGCGAAGACTCTCGCCGGAGATCCCGGATGGTTTGAAAAAACCGCGATAGAATAAGTGTCGCATAGAAACATAAAGCCTTTCAATAGCTTCTGTAGTTTCCCGTGCACGTGAATTTACCATAGTGTATCTTTTGGCAAATATAATACATATCTGCCGAATTTCCGAATTTGTATTATTATGATAGGATTAACAGTTTATTAATTATCTCCGTAAAACAGGGCTTAAATCACTTTTATTTTACTTACACCCCATATTTTTCTCATTTTTACTGTTTGTTTTCTATTTTTTTGTAATTTTACCCCATCAAAAAACACCCAATTATGTCATCATTAAGATTTAAGGCTTTAGATATGTTATCTTTTAAAGATTTTAGAAAAGATAATGCAGTTACAGTTCCTGCAAAATTATCAGAACTTTTCTGCCAGAATGTGTTTTCTGAGGAAACCATGAGAGAGTATCTTACTAAAGAGGCGTTCACGTCTATTCAGAATGCGATAAAAAGAGGGACAAAAATCCAGCGTGATGTTGCAGACCAAATTGCAGTGGCAATGAAGGATTGGGCTCTAAGCAAAGGGGTAACCCATTACACCCACTGGTTTCAGCCATTAACCGGATCCACTGCAGAAAAACATGATTCGTTTTTTACGCCGTTTGAAAGCGACCGCGCTATTGAAAGATTTTCCGGAGGAATGCTGATCCAGCAGGAACCTGACGCTTCATCTTTCCCTAACGGAGGGATAAGAAATACTTTTGAAGCCAGAGGTTATACCGCATGGGATCCTACTTCGCCGGCATTTATTATGGGAACTACACTTTGTATTCCTTCCATATTCATCTCTTATACAGGCGAAACACTTGACTATAAAGCTCCTTTACTGCGAGCACTTCACGCAGTAGACGAAGCGGCTACTGATATCTGTAAGTCCTACTTTGATAAAAACGTAACCAAAGTAAGTCCGACATTGGGCTGGGAACAGGAATACTTTCTTGTAGATTCTGCCCTTTATCAGTCCCGTCCGGATTTGGTTATTACAGGCAAGACTTTGCTGGGACATTCCCCGGCGAAAGGCCAGCAGCTGGATGATCATTATTTCGGTTCGATTCCTACAAGAGTGATGAATTTCATGAAAGAACTCGAAATCGAGTGTATGAAACTAGGAATTCCTGTAACCACAAGACACAATGAAGTGGCACCAAACCAGTTCGAATTGGCTCCGATGTTTGAAGAAGTGAATGTTGCCGTGGATCACAATTCCTTATTAATGGATATCATGGCAAGGGTTGCCCATAAACACCATTTCCATATCCTTTTCCATGAGAAACCGTTCGCAGGAGTAAATGGTAGCGGAAAACACAACAACTGGAGCTTAGCGACGGATACTGGTGAAAACCTTTTGATGCCCGGTAGAAACCCTAAAAAGAATCTGCAGTTCCTTACCTTCTTTGTAAATACGCTTAAAGCAGTTCATGATTATGCGGATTTGTTACGAGCAAGTATCGCCTCTGCGAGCAATGATCACCGTTTGGGTGCAAACGAAGCTCCACCGGCGATTATTTCTGCCTTCATTGGGACCCAACTATTCAGTGTGTTGGAAGAACTGGAAAAAGTTACAGACGGCAAACTTTCGCCTGAAGAAAAAACGGAACTCAAATTAAATGTTGTGGGTAAGATTCCGGAAATTTTACTTGATAATACCGACAGAAATAGAACTTCGCCTTTTGCTTTCACCGGAAATAAGTTTGAAATCAGAGCGGTAGGTTCTTCGGCAAACTGCGCGGAAGTAATGACCGTAATGAACTCTATCGTAGCAAAACAGCTGCAATCTTTTAAAGTGGAAGTAGACACTCTTATTTTAGAGAAAGGCCTTAAAAAAGATGAAGCAATCTTCAACATTTTAAGAGAATATATTAAAGTTTCGAAAAATATCATGTTCGAAGGGGATGGCTATTCGGAAGAATGGGCTGAAGAAGCTGCACAACGGGGCCTGAACAACCTGAAGACTACGCCGGAAGCTTTAAAGAAAGAACTCGACAAAAAATTTGTGGATTTATATGAAGAGCTCGGGATTTATACTCACCGCGAAATTGAGGCGCGTAACGAAATAAAACTGGAAAAATACTCTACAGTAATCGCCATTGAAGGAACGGTATTGGCAGATATTGCACGAAACCACATCATTCCGTGTGCTCTTAACTATCAGAACAGGCTGATTGAAAACGTAAAAGGTTTAAAAGAAATTTTTGGAGACAAAGATTTCAGGAATCTGGCAAAAGAACAGATGAATATGATTACAGAAATATCCGAACACGTTTCCATTATAAAAGTTGAAGCAGACGCTCTTCTTGCAGCGATTAGAAACGCCAAATCAATTGAAAATCCGCAGGAGAGTGCCGAACAATTCTGTAACGATGTGAAGCCACGTTTTGAAAAAATTAGGGATGCGTCCGACACGCTGGAAATGGTTGTAGACGATGAACTTTGGCCAATGACCAAATACAGAGAACTTTTGTTCACAAGATAATATTGATAAGCCCTGACATTGTTCAGGGCTTACTTTTTCGAGACATACATTATAGAGGAATTTGATATCAATTATAGATATATTACATAAATGTTAAGATATCATAAAAAAAATAAAACCGCAATCTCTAAAATAAAGGGATTGCGGTTTATTTTCCTTTAACATTGTAAAGAAAAGTGTTAAAAAGTGTTAAATAGGGATTTCGGAAAGGGTGTTTTCACCCCCCATCGAACTCGAATACCTAATTTTGCTTTGCATTTAAAAAGAAGTATTTCAATTTAACACAGATAATCAAATATATATGAAGAAAAGAGTCTTGTATTATTTAGTTGCTGTATCAGCTACATTTTCATTACAATCATGCGTAACCAACTATGTTGTTTCAACCCCAACAACTTACGCAAATCAATACAAATCAGATGCCAAACTTGCATCCATCGATAACAAAAAATTAGAAACCGCAAAATCTCAATTACTTAAGAGTTTCAACGAAGAAAAACTTGCAGCAGCAAAAACTTTGGAAGCTACAATTAAAAATGAGGAAATTGCAAAAACCATCAGATTCACAAAGAAAATCGATGAGATTTTAACAGAAGCCGAATCTTACTTAGGTACTCCTTATAAATATGGAGGAATGACCAGAAGAGGAATTGACTGTTCAGCTTTTGTATTATCTGTTTTCGGCGCTGCAACCGGCATGACTTTACCACGAGTAGCAGCATCACAAGCTCAGGAAGGCGAGAAAGTAGATAAAAGCAACCTTCAGAAAGGAGATTTAGTATTCTTTTCACAAGGTAGAGGTAGAATTTCCCACGTAGGTATCGTAGAAAATGTAACAGAAGAGGGAGACGTGAAATTTATCCATGCCGCCACATCAAAAGGGGTAATGATTTCTTCACTTAATGATTCTTACTGGGGACCTAAATACAGGTTTGCCAAGAGAATAATTTCCCAGGATACCTTCAATACAAACTTTGCAAATAATTAAAATAAATAATTGATCATTTAAAGCTGCCTGTGGCAGCTTTTTTTGTGCTCAGAAATTAACAATATTACAGTACGTTGTGTAAATCCTTCACCTTAAATAAAATGAGCTAAACTAGGACTAAATGAGGGTTTTCTATATTATATGATGAAGACATGGCCATATTATTAACATGGCCATCAACAGAAACAAATCAATTTATGCTGTGAGGTTATTGGGTTTACAACTCAGATTTTTAAACCAGACTGTTTCTGTCGGTATAATTCAGTTTGAAGAAGATGAATGTCATAATCGAGAACGCCAACAGAGAGCTGCCGCCATAACTGAAATATGGCAAAGGAATCCCAACGGTGGGGAAAAGTCCCATTACCATTCCGAGGTTTATCGCAAAGTGCATTAACAGTATTGAAGCAAAACAATACCCGAAAACGCGGTTAAAAACCGATTTCTGACGTTCAGATAAGTAATAAATCCTGCCTATAAATACGGCATAGAAAATCACCAGCATAGAAGCTCCGAAAAAGCCCCATTCCTCGCCAACTGTACAGAAAATATAATCGGTTTCCTGTTCGGGAACAAATTTCCCCTGAGTTACCGACCCTTCCTTATATCCCTTACCGAAAAAACCGCCGGAGCCAATGGCTGTTTTCGAGTAAAGTAAATTATAACCGGAAGTATCGCGGAAGGCTTTTTCTCCTTTGTATAACACCTCAATTCTTTCCCGCTGGTGTTTCGGCATTTTTTCCAACGCTTTTGGTGAGCCGTAAGCAATACCACACAATATAAGGAACGAGCCCGCTATGCCAGCAATAGACAGAACATGCCAGTGGATTTTATAATAATTCATAAGAATTACCACACCATAAATTAGAGCAATCCCGATAATCAAATAAAGCGGATCGATTGCGAGTGCCACTAAAAACACCGCAGCCAGAATAGCACCTACGCCGAAAACCCATCCGTTAAGTCCTTCCCGGAATAGAGCAATAAAAAATGCAGTAAAAACGAGCAGGGAGCCAACGTCGGGAATCATCAGTACCACAACCGCCGGTATACCGATAATTGCTAGAGTTGTTAACAGTGATTTCCGGATTCTGAGATTAAAGTCGGGGCCGGATACATAATTTGCTAACATCAGCGAGACTCCAATCTTGGCAAATTCTACCGGCTGCATCGTAAAACCACCGAATTTATACCAGTTCTTCTGTCCCAAAATTTCGGTTCCGAAGGGGAAAAGCCCAATCAGTAATAGCACTCCAAAAACATAGATAATGCTGGCAAAATTTTCAAAGAACTTAGTTCTCATGATAAAAATAATGAGCCCAATGAAGAGCGAGATACAGAAAAATATAAATTGTTTTGTTCCCAAACCCTCATCAACACTATAAATATTCGCCACTGCAAAAAGTGAAATGGCGAGATACAGAAATATGCTCAGTTTATCAAGTCCTTCGGTCCACTTCATTTTTTCACTGTTTGGGTTCTTAATCTGGCGCGAAGCGAATCTCTTTTATAAATAAGTCTTGCCTTGATTTGATCATTTTTGATAAACTTTAAGCTGTCTTCAATGGACTCAATTCTCATTGAATCTTTGTTCGGTTCTTTATAAAGACCTTTCCTTTTCAAGTCAACGACCCATTGCCTTTTATACTCAGGCATGAAACTCGCGTTGACCAATTTATTGTAAAGATGCTCGCGCTTAAGTTCTCCGGTTAAATACTTTTCTGCAATTGCGGTAGCTGCGGGGCCAGCCCATGTTCCTCCAAAACCAGCGTGTTCCATTACCGCTGCAATTACAATTTTAGGATTTTCTGCTGGTGCTGCTAAAACAAAAATAGAATTGTCTTTCCCTTGCGGAACCTGTGCAGTACCTGTTTTAGCGAGCATGGTGAAATCATTTGATTTTAAACTTCTTGCTGTTCCGCCAGTTACTACGGCTTCCATTCCCTTCATAATCGGTCCAAAATGTTTGGGATCGACCAGTGTTTTATGTTTTACTTTAAAGCGTGGATCCGGATTAGGTTTCCCGTCTATTGATTTTACGATATGAGGAGTGTAATACCAACCTCTATTTACGATAGCCGCTGTTGCATTGGCCATTTGTAAAGGGGTGAGAAGTACGTCACCTTGTCCCATTCCGTTGAAGATTGATCCGTTCATGGTGTATGCGGAACTCCAGTCCTTTTTTCCGCCGCTTCTTTTTTCATAGAAAGCGCCGCTTGGGATCCTTCCTCTGGATCCTACTGCAATATCGTTGTTTAAGAATTCTCCCAACCCGAAACTGCTCATGATCTTTTTCCATTCATCAACTCCTTTGCTCGGATTTCCGGGATATTTATTCATAATCGCAATAAACGCATAAGAGAAATAACAGTTACTTGAAACCTGAATCGCCGGTACGAGGGGATCAGCGCCACCGTGTCCTTTAACCCTCAACCCACGGTAATTGAAACCGCCACCACACGGAAAAATAGTATTTTCATCCATAACTCCCATTTGCATCGCTGCCGCGGCAGTTAGAAGTTTAAATGTAGAACCGGGAGGATATGCTGCCTGAACGGAACGGTCAAAAGTTGGCCGGTTGTTATATACCGTATCCATTTGGAGCCTGTACAGATTTTTTGTTTTGTCGGGTCCGGTGAACAGATTAGGGTCAATATCGGGACCCGTGGCAAGAACCAGAATTTCTCCGTTGGTGGGATCCAATGCTACAATAGCGCCCTGCTTGTTTACAAGCATTTCTTCGGCCATCTTCTGCAAATCGTAGTCAATAGTCAGAGTTACATCTTTGCCTGTAACTACATCTTTATCTAAAGTTCCGTTTTTATAAGAGCCTATGCTGCGCAGGCGAATGTCTTTTTGGATATACTGTACGCCCTTTTCCCCCCTTAAATCTTTTTCATAAGATTTTTCGACACCGGTTTTTCCAATAAAATCTCCAGGAAGGTAATAAAGAGAATCTTTCTTAATATCACGATCATTTACTTCGTTGGTATAGCCTAAAAGATTTCCGGAGGTTGAAACTTCGTACTGCCGTTGCGGTCGCGACACAATACTGAACGCAGGATATTTAAATATAATTTCCTGAATTCTGGCAATCTCTTCACGACTTAAATTTTTCATAAAAGTCATGGGAGTAAGTTTAGAATAGTATTTTTCGTTTTTGATGGCATTAATTCTTTTAACGAAATCCGGTTTACTGATCCGCATTAAATTACAGAAATCCAGCGTATCGAAATCGGGTTTTATCAAAGCTTCTGTAAAGGAAATTTCATAAGAAGGTTGGTTGCCCACTAATATCTTACCGTTCCTGTCGAAAATTACGCCGCGCTGCGGAATTATATATTCTGTTTTTATAGAAGTATTGGCTGCATTTAAGGCGTAGCGATCTGTGAAAAGCTGTAAATAAGCAAGCCTTGCGATAAAAATTATGGCAAGGAGCGCTAATAATACGGTGATTTTCAGATACTGTGATTTCATGTGTCTGTTAATAACCTTTTGTAAAGGTTTTTTGTTCAGGAACGTTAAACTTTCTGTTTGATTTTAAAGGCAAGCGCGTACATCAGGATAAATATAAAGGAAATGGCGCTCGTTGCCAAAATATTCACGAAGATTTCGAAAAAACGGCTGAATTTGAAAAATTCGATATACTGAACCAATAACTGATGCAGAAAAATACTCGACAGTATGAAGAACAGATACTGCGACCATTGCAAAGACTGGAAGGAAAAGAAATCCGTCGACGTATCTGTTGAAGTACGGAAGATCAACGTACGGAAATAAGCAATAACCGTCGTGGCAAATGCATTGATTCCCCAGGTATAGAGAAATGCATCGATACTGAGTCCCAAAAGAAAACTCAAGAGCAGAAATTGAAATTTATTTCTGAAAAACGGATAAAACATTACAAACACAGGATAAAGAACCGGCGTGTATTTCCCGAAAAGTGTAATCCGGTTTAATACAAAAATTTGTAATGCCACCAGAAAAACGATCATCAGGATATCTGTAAAAAGTGTTCTGCTTATCATTTCTCTCTTTTTATGGTGGCCTGTAGGGTATCCTGAATTTTCTGAACTTCCGCTTTCTTAAGGTTTTTCACCACGTAAATCTTGCTGAGGTTGCCCATTTTTTCGCTTAATTCCACAGAAATATCCCAGAAACCTGTTTTACTGTCGACTTCGTATCCGGATACTTTACCGATCATAATTCCCTGCGGAAATATCGCCGATTTACCGTCGGTTACAACCGTATCGCCAATCTGCAGCGGAACATATTTTGGAACATCAGATAAATGCATGATTCGTGAATCGTCCCCACGCCAGGTTAAGGTCCCGAAATAACCGGATTTTTTCAGCGACGCATTAATTTTGATTTTATTTAAACTCAGCACCGATTGTACCAAAGCATAAGAATCTGTAGCGTTAATCACAATCCCCGCGATTCCTTTCGGTGCCATTACACCCATCTGGGGAAGAACACCATCTCTTTTCCCACGGTTAATGGTGAAATAGTTGTCTTTACGGTTAATGCTGTTGAATACAATTTCGCCATCAACAAATGTATAGATTTGTCCGCCGCCAATGGTATCATGAACTTTTCTGAAAACCGGAACCCCGGAATTCTTACCGTACACCTCTTCCATCAGTAATTTGTTCTGAGCAACCAACTGTTCGTTGATTTGCTTCAGTTTCAGATAAGAGGTGCCTTCGTCAATATATCCAGAAACCTGAGAATTAAAGGCTGCAGTTTGACCTGCAATCCACGACTGCTGCATTGAATTTCTGCTGAAAATCAATACCAAAGCAATAAGCTGCAGAAATACAAAGAAGACGAACAGGCCGTTCTTCGAAAATAATCGCAGCAAAAATCCCATCAGTTAAGTGTCGTAAAAGTTATAAAATTATTTAATCAGAAAGTTGAATTTATCCATGTTCTTTAGGGCGATACCTGTACCGCGAACTACAGCTCTCAGTGGATCTTCCGCCACGAAAACCGGCAATCCTGTTTTCTTGTGAAGCCTGTCTGCAAGTCCTCTAAGCAATGCGCCGCCACCAGCAAGATAAATTCCTGTTTTATAGATATCAGCGGCAAGTTCCGGCGGAGTAAGGGAAAGCGTTTCCATTACCGCATCTTCAATTCTGATGATCGATTTGTCTAATGCACGGGCAATTTCCTTATAGTTCACCATAATTTCTTTTGGCTTACCTGTAATTAAATCACGTCCCTGAACCGGAATATCCTCAATATCAACATCAAGTTCCTCTACGGCTGAACCAACTTCGATCTTAACTCTCTCAGCAGTTCTTTCACCGATGTAAAGATTATGGTGTGTTCTTAAATAATACGCAATATCATTGGTGAAAACATCACCGGCAATTTTTACGGATTTGTCACATACAATTCCTCCCAAAGCTACTACAGCGATCTCTGTGGTTCCGCCTCCTATATCGATAATCATGTTACCCTCTGGTTTCTGAACATCAATTCCAACTCCAATTGCCGCAGCCATTGGTTCGTAGATTAAGCGTACTTCTTTTGCATTAACTTTCTGTGCAGAATCCCGTACTGCTCTTTTTTCAACTTCAGTAATGCCTGAAGGAATACAGATTACAATTTTTAGAGTGGGCTGAAAAAGTTTCCCTTTAATTCCAGGAATCTGTTTGATAAACTCTTTGATCATGTGTTCAGAAGCATGAAAATCAGCAATTACGCCGTCTTTCAGTGGTCTGATGGTTTTAATGTCTTCGTGGGTTTTCCCCTGCATATGTTTTGCCTTTTCACCAACAGCGATTGGTTTTCCGCTGGACCGTTCTATGGCAACTATCGAAGGTTGATCTATGACAATTTTATTATTATGTATAATTAGTGTGTTCGCAGTTCCCAAGTCAATCGCAATATCCTGCGTGAACATATCAAATAAACCCATTTTTTTCGTGATTTTTTTAAGTGTACAAAGATATAAATTTAGAACCGTTCTAAAAATTAGATTCAGACTAAATTAGGTTAAAATTTTATTAAAGTTACAAGCTATTCTACAATAACTTTTTTATTTCTTAATTATTTCATTTTTAAATGAAAATTCGGAAAATAAGCACCCAATATTCATATATTTTACTGATAATGTTCATCTTGTATAATCTTCGCCAATTCAATTTAAAGTCTTAAATTTGCCGTTGCTTTATGAATCAGGATACCAACATTCACAAAACCGCCAATTTTGCCGTCCTCAGCGTCAGTTTTGAAAAAGCCGATGCCGAGACCCGTGGAAAATTTGCGTTTTTTGACGAAAATATTAAAAACTTTGTCAGCGAAATTCATGATGAAAATCTGGGTGACGCATTTGTGGTTTCTACCTGTAACCGTACCGAGATTTATACCACATCACAAAATTATCTTCTCATTGCCGAATTATACTGCAAAACAATCGGTGTAAGCCTCACGGAATTCATGCAGTACGTCAACATCCTGAAACACGAAGAAGCGCTGAACCATCTGTTCCGGGTTGCTGCAGGTTTGGAAAGCCAGATCATCGGTGATTTCGAAATCATTGGACAGATCAAAAACGCTTACCACCGCTTCAAAAAAGTTAAAAGAAATTCTAACCCGTTTCTGGAAAGAGCAATAAATTCTGCCATCCAGATTTCCAAGAGGATTAAAAATGAAACCGGAATCTCCAATGGAGCAGCTTCAGTTTCTTATGCTGCGGTACATTATATACTGAAAAACCAGACCCAGATTTCCGATAAAAATATCCTTCTTTTAGGAGTCGGAGAAATTGGCCAGAATACGGTGGAAAATCTGGTAAAACACGTTTATAAACCGAAAGTTAAAATTGCCAACAGAACCTCAGATAAAGCAGAAAAGATTGCTGAAAAATATAAAATCCCTCATATTGAATTCGAGAATTTTCAGGAAGAACTGGCGCAAACTGACATTTTGATTGTCGCAACAGGAGCTCAGCATCCGATTATCAATAAAACTCATTTCCCA
This sequence comes from Chryseobacterium sp. HSC-36S06, assembly GCF_024171485.1. GTDB lineage: Bacteria > Bacteroidota > Bacteroidia > Flavobacteriales > Weeksellaceae > Kaistella. The sequence goes on along the minus strand of NZ_JALJZX010000001.1, from coordinate 425,265 downwards.
AACGGAAAAGAAACTTTAGTTATCGACCTTTCGATCCCGAATAATGTTGAAAAAGACATTACCGAGAATACCAACGTAAGTTTGGTTGATGTTGACCAGCTTTCTCTCCACATCAGCGAAACGATGGTTCAGCGGCAGAAAGAGATTCCGAAAGCCGAAGAAATCATCAGAGAAATGACAAAGGACTTTCTCGAGTGGGAAAAAAAGAGAAAATTAGCACCCAATATTCATCATTTCAAAGCGGTGCTGAAGAATATGGAACGCAATGAAATGCACAATATCCACAAAAAACACAAATATGTGGAAGTGACAGATATGCAGCTTTCGGATAAAATGATTCAGAAAATCACCAACAGATTTGCCAAATACATCATCGATAATCCCTGGAAAGCCGAGGAAATCAGCAAACTAATGCACGAGATTTTAGTCGAACAGCCCAATAATGAATTCAATGAGAAGCATTAAAATAGGAACCAGAAATTCGCCGCTCGCCATGTGGCAGGCGAGGGAAGTGGCAAGAAATCTTCAGAATCTGAATTATACTACAGACATCATTCCGGTACTTGCAACGGGTGATAAAAATCTTACCCAGCCATTATATACATTGGGAATTACCGGTATTTTCACTAAAGATTTAGATATTGCACTTCTTAATAATGAAGTTGATATTGCAGTGCATTCGCTGAAAGATATTCCTACTGAACTTCCGGAAAATATAGAAATTATAGCAGTTTTAGAACGCGATTATCCACAGGATGTTTTGGTGAGAAAGAAAGATGCGGAAACTTTAGAACTTCATGACCTGAAAATTGCTACAAGCAGCCTTCGCCGGCGCGCTTTCTGGCTTAAGGAGTTTCCGGACACCCAGTTTTCAGATATACGAGGTAATGTACAGACCAGGTTAAACAAACTTGAAGAACTCGATTTTGATGCTACAATGTTTTCGCTTGCCGCAATCGAAAGAATGTGCTTGAATGTTGATTATGAGCATCTTCCGATCATGATTTCAGCGCCAGCACAAGGTGTTGTCGCCGTATGTGCAAGACGTGATGACGCAGAAATTAAAGAGATCTTCAAGGACATTAATCATAAACCCACGCAGATTTGTATTGAAATCGAACGAAATTTCCTGAATACCCTTGAAGGGGGCTGCACTGCTCCAATCGGTGCTTTTGCAGAGATTAATGACCGCAACGAAGTGCGATTTATCGGAAGGTTGTGTTCCCTGGACGGAAAAAACTGTATCGAAACCGATGAGATTTTCGAATGGAATGAACATGAAAATTTCGGAAAAATGTTGGCGCAGAAAGTTCTTGAAAACGGCGGCCGCGAGTTAATGAAACAGATTAAGAGCGAGCTATAGCTTTTCAAGTAGATATAAAATGAGGATTATTTTCACTAAAAGAATCAGTAAAATAATGATTTCCAAAAAATTAGGGAGTCATTTTTCTTATGATTTCGTGGATGTGATCAGGATAAACCCAATAACTGTTGAACCTTTTGATTTGAAAAACAAGTCATTGATTTTTACAAGTGTTAATGCGGTTCAGAGTTTTTTCGAAAACGGTTTTAAACCCGACGAGGATTTTACAAGCAAGAAATACAATAAAATTTACACCGTAGGAATTACCACAAAAAGGGAGTTACGGAAATTCGGTTACGGAACATTTAAAGTGACCAAACACGCCAAGGAACTTTCTGAATTCATTATCGACAGCAGTTCAAAAGAAAAATTTCTGCATTTCTGCGGAAACCTTGCTCTCGATGTACTGAATAAAACCTTGCCACTGCAGAATATTTCTTATAAAAAAATTCCCGTTTACGAAACCCAGCTTCTCTATCCCGAGGTTACAGCAGACTATGATGCGGTGTGTTTTTTTAGTCCGAGCGGAGTTCGTAGTTTTGCGAAATTCAATTCCTTTGAGGACAAGAAGATTTTTTCAATCGGCGAAACCACCGAAAAAGAAATTAAAAAGTTCACCAAAAACCCAGTATTCACCAGTAAAGAAAGCAATCTTGATGATTTATTGAATGTAATTGCGAACAACAGCATGAAATAAACAAAACATCAGGATTAAAAAGATATTATGATTAAGAATGACCTATATTTAAAAGCATTAAGAGGAGAAACCGTTGAAAGACCACCGGTTTGGATGATGAGACAGGCCGGAAGATTCCTGCCGGAATTCCGCGCGCTTCGTGATCAGTACGATTTCTTCACCAGATGCCGTACGCCAGAACTCGCAGCCGAAATCACCATGATGCCCATCCGTAGATATCCGCTGGATGCCGCGATACTTTTTTCTGATATTTTAGTTGTTCCACAGGCGATGGGAATTGATTTCGAAATGAAAGAAGGTGTTGGACCATGGCTGGAAAACCCAATCCGTACTTTGGAAGATGTTCAGAATGTTGTAGTTCCTGATGTTAATGATACTTTAGGTTACGTTTTCGATGCGATCGAATTGACGCTGCAGAAACTGGATAACGATATTCCGCTCATCGGTTTCGCCGGATCGCCATGGACAATCCTGTGCTACTGCGTTGAAGGGAAAGGTTCTAAAGCTTTTGAAATCGCAAAAACCTTCTGTTTCCAAAATCCTGAAGCTGCCCATTTACTGTTGCAAAAAATTACCGATACTACGATTGCTTATCTGAAAAGAAAAGTAGAAAAGGGCGTTTCTGCCGTTCAGGTGTTCGATTCGTGGGGCGGCATGTTATCTCCTTACGATTACGAGGAGTTTTCCTGGAGATATATCAACCAGATTGTAGAGGCTTTGAGTCCGCTAACCCATGTTGTCGTTTTCGGGAAAGGCTGTTGGTTTGCATTGGAGGACATGACAATGTCTAAAGTTTCTGCACTTGGAGTAGACTGGACCATCAAACCGGAATTCGCCAGAGTTTTAACCAATCACACCATGACTTTACAGGGAAATTTTGATCCTACAAGACTACATTCTTCTCCGGAAACCATCCGTAAAATGGTTCACGAAATGATTAACCGTTTCGGGAAAGACCGTTATATCGTCAATCTAGGTCACGGAATTTTACCTAATATTCCTTTAGAAAATGCTGAAGCGTTCATTCGCGCAGTTGTTGACTGGAAACCGAATTAGAATATAAGAAGGCGCGAGCGAAGCGAGCGTCAATAAGTTTAGTTAGAAAAATTAAAAAAGGAAATGCTTAATGTGTTTCCTTTTTTATTTGATTTCCATTTCATAATATCTCAAATCCTCTTCATCATCAGGTAGCCGAACGGTTTTCTTGAATTTTAGTCCCAGCTTTTCAATCAGTTTTTGGGATGATATGTTAGCGTCTGTAGTGATTGCGGAGAGTTTTTTCAAGCCAAATTCTTTCAAAGCAACTTTTATTAAAGCAGATGCGGCTTCAAATCCGTAACCTTTACCTTCAAATTCAGGAAGGAAAGAGAATCCGATATCGTGTACATCAAGTCCTTCACGTTCGAAAATGCCAACGCTCCCAATTTTTTGCCCGTCATCTTTACGCACAATAACATAATTCCCGTAACCCAATCTTTCAATCTGAGGAAGAAACCTGTTTATAATATAATTCCGTGCATCATCTTTATTGCGGATATTTCTGTCCCCAATAAACTCAATAAAGCGCGGCGAGTTATATAATTCGTAAATAAACGATGCATCATCAACCGAAACCGGTTTTAGAAGGAGGCGTTCTGTTTCAATACTATCTGTCACTTTGGTAAAACTATATTGTTGTAAGACTCAAAATTATGAAAAATCACGGCATAAAAATGGAATGTCTGTAAAATCAATGCTTTTTTTAAACTTAAATTAAAAAATGAACATCAACCCAGAAATTATCGGATTTATCGCCGGCGGAATGTCCTCGGCATTATTTATCCCGCAAATCATAAAGATCATCAAAGAAAAATCTGCGGAGGAAATTGCGCTTCTTACCTGCATCATCGGAATCGTGAGTTCTGGGCTTTGGCTCTGGTACGGCATTATGCAGGAGCACATCTCTATGATGGTCACTAACAGCATTTCAATAGTTGCAACAGGGGTTTTGATTGTGTTAAAACTCATTTATGACAAAGAAAAAAACTAATTTTGTACTCATCAGAAAAAACTAAACTATGCTCGATAATAAAGAACACCTATACGAAAAAGCCGTTTTGGTAGGCTTGATCACCCAAAATCAGGATGAAGAAAAGCTTGTGGAATATATGGATGAATTAGAATTCCTCGCTCTAACCGCAGGCGCTACGGTAGTAAAACGTTTCACTCAAAAATTAACCCAGCCTGATTCCAAAACATTTATCGGAAGCGGAAAAGCTCAGGAAGTACGCGATTTTGTAAAAGAAAACGAAATCGGAACCGTGATTTTCGATGATGAACTTTCGCCTTCACAACTAAAGAATTTAGAAAGAGAAATTGAAGTTAAAATTCTTGACAGAACCAATCTTATTCTTGATATTTTTGCCCAGCGTGCGCAAACTTCTTATGCAAGAACTCAGGTGGAATTAGCTCAGTATCAATACCTTCTACCAAGACTTACAAGAATGTGGACCCACCTCGAAAGACAGAAAGGGGGTATCGGAATGAGAGGTCCGGGTGAAACAGAAATCGAAACCGATAGAAGGATTATCCGTGACCGTATCTCTTTGCTTAAAGAAAAACTCAAAACAATCGACCGCCAAATGGCGACCCAAAGAAATAACCGCGGAAAGGTAGTGCGCGCGGCGCTGGTAGGTTATACCAACGTAGGGAAATCTACCCTCATGAACGCCCTTTCCAAATCCGATGTTTTTGCTGAAAATAAGCTTTTTGCAACCCTCGATACCACGGTTAGAAAAGTAGTGATCGGCAACCTGCCTTTCCTGTTGACGGATACCGTAGGTTTCATCAGGAAACTACCTACACAGTTAGTGGAGAGTTTTAAATCTACGTTAGACGAGGTTCGGGAAGCTGATTTGCTTATTCACGTAGTTGATATTTCCCATGAAAGTTTTGAGGATCATATCGATTCCGTAAACAAGATTTTAATGGAAATCAACGCCCATCAGAAACCGATGATTATGGTTTTCAATAAGATTGATGATTTCAGCTACGAGAAAAAAGAAGAGGATGACTTAACACCAGAATCACGTAAAAATATTTCTCTGGACGAATGGGAAAAAACCTGGATGTCGAAATCTAAATTCCCTACCGTATTTATTTCGGCTTTAACAAAAGAAAATTTTGAGGAAATGAAAAAAATGATCTACGACGAGGTCCTTAAAATTCATATTTCAAGATTCCCGTACAATGATTTCCTTTTTGAGTATTTTGAGGAGGAAGAAGACAAATAAATTGCATGTAGTGGTAGATGAAATAAAATCTGCGCTACAAGATCTGGCTCTGCCCGAAAAGGCTGCTTTTTTTCCCCGTTTTTTTAAAGCAGGAAAAGGCGAATACGCTGAAGGTGATATATTTATCGGTGTTACGGTTCCTGACCAGCGAAAAATTGTTAAAGAATACTGGCAAAGAATTTCTTTACCGGAAATTGCTGAACTTTTATCTTCAAAAATTCATGAACACCGCCATTGCGCTTTATTGATGCTCGTAAATAAATTCGAAAAAGCAAAATCCGAAAAAGATAAAAACGATATTGTCCGTTTTTATCTCAAGCATAAAAAATTCGTCAATAACTGGGATTTGGTTGATAATTCTGCGTACAAAATTTTGGGCAGGCACGCATTCGAAACCGAAAATGAGGATCTTTTAAGAAGTTTGGCTGCTGAAGAGAATATGTGGAGCAAAAGAATGGCAATTGTCGCCACGATGTTCTACGTAAAAAAAGGGACATTTGAACTCCTTAAAGAACTTGCACTGTATAATCTGCATCACCCGCACGATTTAATGCACAAAGCAAATGGCTGGCTACTGCGCGAAATGGGAAACAAAAATGAAGCAGAACTGTTTAGTTTCCTGAAAACAAATTATCATACAATGCCAAGAACAACGCTACGCTATGCAATCGAAAAAATGAATGAAGAATTAAGACAGGATTTTTTGAAAGGCAGAATTTAATGGTAATTTTGTGGGAATTGAATTGATGATCTGTGCAAATAGAATTTTAGAATGAGTGAAATATTTTACGCCCGGGAAATCTTCCATTATTTTCTGCATTTTATTTTCCCGTTTTTTATTGCGAAAGTGTTTTTTAAAGATCATTGGCGTAAAGCCTATCTCATCATGATTGCTACCATGGCTGTAGATATCGACCATATTTTTGCAGACCCAATTTTTGATCCTAACAGAGCGAGCATCGGATTTCATCCACTTCATACTTATCCTGCAATTGCAGTATATTTTTTAGGCACTGTTTTTTTTAAAGGATATTATAAAATAGCATCTGTCGGACTTCTTTTTCACATGTTTACAGACTTTCAGGATTATTATTTTTGGCAATGAAACGATAGTTTTCGATTTGTTTTTTAAATAATTATTTCATTTTCAATAGATTTTTTGTATTTTGTAAAAAATTTTTTTTATGAAGTTAAAGAGCTTTTTACACTGGACAATTCTGGTTCCTATCATCGCCGGCCTATTTTATCTCGGCGGATTCTTAGTGGATAATACAATATCTAATCTTGCCGGGGCAATCCTTCTTTTTGGAAGTGTTTTAGCTGCAGTACATCACGCAGAGGTGATCGCACACAAAGTGGGAGAACCATACGGAACTATCATTTTGGCGATCTGTATCACAATCCTTGAGGTAGGCTTAATTATTTCTTTTATGCTTTCCGGCGGCGAGGGCGCTATGACTTACGCCCGTGACACCGTTTTTGCGGCGGTAATGCTTATTCTTAACGGTATTTTAGGAGCTTGTATCTGGATCGGTGCCGCGAAGTACAAAGAGCAGTTTTTTATGCGCAGCTCCGGAACAACTTATTTAGTAAGTTTAGTCGCCATTCTTGTGCTTACCCTAATATTGCCTAATTATACCTCCAGTGTGCGGGGGCCGTTTTATACGGAGGCACAGTTAATTTTTGTATCCCTGGCCTGTTTGGTAATCTATGGCACCTTTCTTAGGGTGCAAACTGTACGTCACCGTAATTTCTTTGTTATTGAAGAAGAGGATCATACCACGCACGAAGCAGATCCACCAACAATGCAGAAGACCATACTAAGTTTAGCGTTGTTGGTCGTGAGTTTAGCAGTAGTGATTTTTATGGCCAAAGGCTTATCGCCTGTCATCGAGCATTTTGTAGAAAACATAGGAGCACCACGCGCGTTGGTTGGGGTAATCATTGCATCTGTGGTATTGTTGCCTGAAGGTGTTGCTGCAATACGGGCCGCCAGAAATAACCAGATACAGACCTCTATTAATCTGGGATTAGGTTCAGCACTCGCAAGTGTGGGACTTACCATCCCAGCGGTCTCAGTAGTATGTATCGTGTTCGATATCCCGTTCGTTCTGGGCTTGGATATGAAATCCATTATACTACTCGCTTTGTCGGTTTTCATCGTGATGCTGTCACTGAGTCGGGGCAAAACAAATATTATGTACGGCGCAGTGTTAATCGTGAATCTCGCAGCGTACATTTTTACTGTTATTATTCCTTAAAAAATAAAAATGTGAATTTTCATCTTCCGAAAATTCACATTTTTTTTCTTAAAAAGTTTATCGCAATCTTCTTGCAACTTCCATTTTATGCGCCATTAAATTGGCAATGTTTGAGGCTTTGTAGATGGCAGCTTCCGCCAATTCACCTGTAAAATTCTCCTCAACAGTTTCCGTCCACAACCGGATCCAATGCGCAAAATGATCTTTTTCTATTGCTACCTTTTCGTTGATGGGGAAATGCATTGCCATAGGATTTCCTTTGTAGGAGGCTTCCCCCAAAAGCAGGCTTTCCCAAAACGAATACATTTTGGGTAAATGGTGGTTCCAGTTTACTTTAGCAACATCATTAAAAAAAAATCCGATTTTCTCGTCCTTACTGACTTTATCATAAAATGCGTTGACCAAAAATTCGATATCATTTCTTGATTCTAAATTTTTCATGTCTCAAAATTAAGATTTTTAAAACGATTGGTTTACGGCTGCACTTGAAACTATTTTTTTTTCGGGCGGACAATTCGCGCTATCCGCTCATACTCCTCGCTCAGCCGCTCCACTGCGTTCCGTGGCTTCGCTGTGGGGTAACCGCTGCTATCGCGGCCGCAAATCAGCTATAAATTGACTCCGCGCTTCCGAAAATAACAGTTATTTTTGCATCATGAATCTGGACTTCTATAAAAATCAGGCAACTTTAAAACAAAAAGACCACAAAAAATTTCTGGATAATTTAAAGAAGAAACCACCCAAAAACCTGGATTACAAAGTCCAGGAAACCCATGATGAAGTTTTCAGCAAAATAAACTGCCTTCAGTGTGCAAACTGCTGCAAAACCACAGGACCGCTTATTACCGAAAAAGATACCGAAAGAATTGCAAAGCATCTTCGGATGAAACAGGCCGATTTCGAAGCCAAATTCCTGAGAACCGACGAAGACAATGACAAAGTTCTGCAAAAGCTGCCCTGCTGGTTTTTGAATGCCGACAACACCTGTTCAATCTACGAAGTAAGACCTAAAGCCTGCCGCGAATTCCCTCATACCGACCGTAGAAAAATCTACCAGATCAATCATCTCACCATTAAAAATACGCTCATTTGCCCTGCAGCATTCGAATTTGTAGAACGTTTAAAGAAGAATCTGGAGAGATAATTCACTTTCTAAATAAATCACAAACTTTAACAAATTGAGTTAAAGTTTCCTTTCGCGGATAATTACCTCCGTATTACTTGCGTTATAGCTTCAGCACTAACCTAAAATTTATTATTATGACAAAGTCCTTATTCGCAGTAGTATTATTGGCTGCAGGCGTAAGTTTCGCCACCGCTCAAACCACTGACAAGACAAAGAAAGTAAAAGCGGAAAAAGCTGCCAAAACCGAAGTGAAAGCTGAAGTAAAGGCCGACGCTGCTGTAGCTCTTCCGGTAGAAACTTTGGAAGTGAAAGCAGCAGATGACGCGGCTGTAAAAACAGAAACCGCGGCTGAACTGAAACAGGAAGAAGTTGCAAAACCGACTCCAAAAAAACAGGAACCCATGTAAAGAGTAAAAAGTGAAAGAAAGAAGTCCTGCCAATTGGCAGGATTTTTTTTATGCGAAAAAATCCCGGCACATACGTACCGGGATTTTCTTTTATATTTCGAGAATATTATTCTGCGCTTGTAGCTTCTGCTGCAGGAGCTTCTCCTTCTGCCGGAGTATCATCCTCATCATCTTCTACTACTGCTCCACCTTTCATTGCAGTTCTAGACATCTTAACAGCAACTACTACTGCATTGTCCGGGTGCATGAATGTGAAATTGTTTGTTTTGATGTCGCCAACATAAAGTTTGTTACCAATTTTCAGCGGAGTAACATCTACTACGATTTCGTCAGGTAAGTTCGCAGGCAATGCCTTCACTTTCAGCTTTCTGTAAGTCTGTCTCATCGCTCCACCGGAAACTACACCTTTAGCACGTCCTGTAATTCTTACAGGAACTTCCATTACTACCGGCTTGTCATCGGACAACTGGTAGAAATCCGCGTGAAGGATTTTGTCGGTAAGTGGGTGAAACTGGATGTCCTGAAGTACGGCAGGAATTGTTTGTCCGTCAACCTCAATAGATACCGTGTGTGCTTCAGGAGTATATACCAAACCTTTGAAAGATCTTTCTTCAGCAGAAAAATTAAGGGTTTCGGCGCCTCCGTAAACAACACAAGGAACTAATTCAGCATCACGTAAAGCTTTAGTAGACTTTTTGCCCACGCTTTCTCTTTTTGTACCTTGAATTGTAATTGATTTCATTATAATGTATTAAAAAAATTTTAAGGGTGCAAAGATAGATAATTTTTCTTAAATAATAAATTTATCACTGATTGATTTGTGTTCGTGAACCATTTTCATTACATCAGCAAAGAGTTCAGCACACGACAGCACTTTAATTTTAGAAGATAATTCCGTTTTTACCGGGATGGTATCGGTAACAATTACTTCAGAAATTCTTGAGTTTTCTATGTTTTCATAGGCTTTTCCAGAAAGAACGCCATGAGTTGCCATTGCTCTTACGCTTTTCGCTCCATTTGCTATCAAGATATCTGCAGCCTTACAAAGTGTTCCTGCAGTATCGATCATATCATCGATAAGGATTACATTTTTACCCTCTACATCGCCGATCAGGAACATTTCTTCGATCACGTTGGCTTTCTTTCTTTCCTTATAGCAGATTACAACCTCAGCACCGAGATGACCAGCATAATTCTTCGCTCTCTTTGCACCACCCATATCCGGTGAGGCAATGGTAAGGTTTTCAAGATTCAGAGATAAAATATGGTCAATAAACAACGTTGATGCATAAAGATGATCCACCGGAATTTCGAAGAATCCCTGGATTTGGTCTGCATGCAGATCCATCGTCATTACTCTTGTAGCACCGGCTGCTGTAAGAAGGTTGGCCACGAGTTTCGCTCCGATCGGGGCGCGGGGCTGGTCTTTCCTGTCCTGTCTTGCCAAACCGTAATATGGCAGCACGACGGTAATGCTTTTGGCAGAAGCTCTTTTCGCAGCATCGATCATCAGCAACAATTCTAAAAGATTATCTGCCGGTGGAAACGTAGAGCCTATCAAAAAAACTCGTCCTCCTCTCACGGACTGATCCAGAACCGGCTCGAACTCACCGTCGCTGAATTCCTGAAACTTAATCTTTCCTAAATCCTGCCCGTAATGTTGAGCAATTTTTTCCGCCAGAACCTTGCTGGTCCTTGTAGAAAAAAGATAACTTGCCTGATTAGCCATTTTTACTTTTTTAGATGGTGCAAATTTAAAAAAATAAAACCACCTGAAAGAGTTCAAGTGGTTTTAAGTTTATTTATTTTCGAATTCCTTTTACGGGAATTTTACTCCTGTATAGCTGTTTACATTAACCATCGGAAGTGTAGATTTATAAGTCGTATTAATCGCTTTGATAAATTCATTGGCAATTAATGCATACCCTCTACCCGTAAGATGAACTCCGTCAAGAGAGAAAGTTCCACCTGTAACGAAAGTTGCGGTGTATCTTACCCCATCAAACTGGATTCCAGATGCTGCAGACAGTTCAGTCATTTTAGCATTGGCATCTACGAAAGCTAAGCCTTTCGAAGTTGCAATTGCTTTAAGTGATGCGTTGTATGCCGCTGTGGCTGCTAAAACTTTATTTTTTTCTGTCTTTGTAAGGATGTACTGATTTGCCAATGGATAAGAAATTCCGTTTACATTAATACTGGCCGGCGCGCCGGTTACCGGAGTACCAATTACTGAACTTGTTGATAAAAGCACCAAATCTTCAGCTGTAGCCTGTCTTGCCTGACCATAAATCTGCCCGAAAGCTGCTGCTGTAGGCGCTCCCAAAGAAGGCGTTAAAGCCAGGGTAAGTTGTGCAGAAAGATTGGTTAAAGAATTATCTACAATTAACAATGGGTTTGAAGCAGTTGCTGAAAGCAAATTGATTCTGTCGCCCGCTCCGAAAGCTGTAAGTGCTTGTTTCAAAGGCCCGTACAAACCAGTGTTCAGCGCAGTAATATTAGATCCCAACAATGCCGGTGTTAAAGGATTATAAGGAACTCTTGTAAAAAACGGAATCGAAGTTACATTAGGGATATTTGCCATAACTCCCTTCGCACCGCCAGCCGTAAGCGCATTCACATAGCCGCTGATCACTGAAGCAAACACATTAGGATCTGTAATATCATTTGAGCCGTAAGTTGTTGGATCAACATTTCCAGTTTGGTCTACACCCGAGCCTCCGCTTGTGGCGTAAGAAAGAACATCGTTATTTCCGATCCAAAGCGAAAAAAATGTAGGAGCCTGAGCAACTGCATCACCAATTACTGAGGAAGTTCCGCTTGTTGCAAATCTCACGTAGTAAGGGTTAGCCTTCCCAGTTTGCAATCCTGCCATGTTACCATAGCCACCAACGCCTAAATGAAATGATTTGGCTCCCGGAACCCCAAGATTCTGGTAAGGTCCGCCTGAGGTAACATTATCCAGCGCCGCTGCCGGTGCTGATGGTACTGGCGATAAAGCTCCATTAACCACCTGAAGATTCAGTTTACCTGGAAAACCTGGAAGATTATTAAAACCTCCGGTATTATTTGGCATCATTGGCTGCTTGAAAGCGCCTCCACCTGCAAGCTGCATCTGTGCAGCAATCATTGAAGGGTAAGATTCATTCTGTCCGTCAATATATAATGCATTGTCACGGTATCCGGAAGTAAGTGAATTTCCTAAAGCTACATATTTAGTAAAATCTGCATTTCCTTTAGAAACCACGATACTGCTTACGTCCTGATCAAAATCTGTGTCGCAGCTGATATTAAATAATAAAGCTGAGACTGCTATTGTTGAAATTAATATTCTTTTCATAATTAAAATAATTCTTAAAATGCGTTGTAAGATAAACCTAAACCAAAGTAATAAGCTTTAGCTTTAGCCTGTCCGTAGAAATCGTAATAGCTGTTATCAACTTTTCTTGCTGTCTGGAAGTTATAAGCTCCGGATAAATCAATACCCAATCCTTTCCACTTGTAACCGATACCACCTGTAATTACGTTTGCGTCGAAAGATGGCGTTTCAGGAATGAAATCTTTATCTTCATACGGTGACTCATCATAATAATATCCTAAACGTGCTGCGAAATTATCCGTAACCATATATTGTGTTCCCACTCTCCATGTTTGGGTGCTGTGGAAATTTTTAGGAGACACTAATACCGTCGGATCACCTGCTTGGTTGCCTACCGGCGCGTTTTCGAAATCAAGAGTTAACTGCTGGTACTGATCCCACCCACTGTAATTGAAATCACCTGAAACCGACCATTTTGGTGTAATCTTATAAGTAACTCCAAAAGTATACTCATCAACCAAAGGCAAAACTGCTTTAAAGTTATCCTGCCCGCTGGCATTTAAACCGATTAGCGGATATAAACTCGGAGCTACATCAAATGTTGCTACACCTGCATCAGCTTTCATATCAACAGGAGAACGGTAAGCAATACTTACATCAAGTTTTTCACTTGGTTTAAAGTAAAATCCAAGACCAAATCCCGTTCCTGTCGCTTTTTCATCCTTAATGTTAAGGTTTCCTCCAAACTGAGTAAGTGATTTAGTCCAGTCTACACCACCTTTAGCGTAAATGAAACTTCCTCCCAACGATACCCAAGGCGCAAGCTTGAAAGAGACCACCGGCTGGAAATAGAATGCCTGCAGTTTAATCTCCTGCACAATTTCCCGTCCTGCCCAATCGGTTGGCCACTTCACCGTGCTACCAAAAGGAGTCGCAAAGCTGAAACCAACAGAAACTTCATCCAAAACCTTATAAGCAACCGCAGCATAAATCGGTGTTCCCATAGGATTGTCGGTAGAAAATGATTCTAAAGTAGAAGCATTTTGATAAGTAATTTCAGAGTTGATTCCAAAACCACCTGCAGCAATACTTAATTTACTTGGAATAAAAGAAATACCTGCTGGGTTGAAAAATGCTACACTCGCATCTTCTGCGTGGGCACTTGTATGTGCCATAGCGAGTTGTTTCACGCCCTGTAATGACACTCTAAAGCCACCTGCCTGTGCAAGAATACCGGCTAAAAGTGCTGTTGTTACAACGATTTTTTTCATAAATTCATTATTAATGTCCCAAATATAAAATTATTTTTTAAACAAGTGTTAATAAATCATAAATAATTTTAAACAACTTCAATTATGACAGCACCGTTTAATTTCAGTAGTTTTAAAAAACACATTAAAACGCTTTAAATAAAGGATTTTTAATAGTTGTAAAAGAATAACCTATCGTTGTATTTAATTTAAATATAACCATGGAACCCATAGCATTTCTGAAATTTTATCATTGTATGATTTGCATAATAATATTCTTATTATTGAATTATTCGCAAGTAAGGATGAATTTAGGCGATTATTTAAAATTCGGGAGCAAAATGGGCACCGCATTGTTTGCACAAATAAATTTATACTAAATTTGCATGAATATAATCAAAAAATCAATATGAGTTGTGGATGTAAAACATCCGGCGATTCGTCCCATTCATGCGGAACTAAATCTGCGAATGGCTGTGAGAATGTAAATACCTGCGGAAATAGTTATAAACTAAGCGTTTTCGATTGGCTCTCGAATATTAACAATCCTTCCCAATCGCAAACCGATTTTGTGGAGGTAAGATTCAAGAACGATCGTAAATTTTTTTATAAAAACGTACATAATTTACCGCTTCATATGGGAAGCGTAGTCACAGTAGAATCCAGTCCGGGTCACGATATAGGTGTAGTGAGCCTTACCGGAGAGTTGGTAAAAATTCAGATGAAAAAGAAAAATTTTTCTGAAGACAACCCCTTAAAAATCTACCGTTTAGCTAATCAGAAAGACATTGAAGTCTGGCACGAATCGCGGGCTAAAGAAGAGTCCGTAAAAATTCAGGCACGGAAAATCTCGTACGCCTTAAACCTCGACATGAAGATTACCGATGTCGAATTTCAGGGTGATGGTGCCAAAGTAACTTTCTATTACACTTCGGATACCCGTGTGGATTTCCGGCAGTTGATTAAGGAGTACGCCTCCACTTTCCGCACGAAAATCGACATGAAACAAATCGGGTTCCGGCAGGAAGCGGCAAAGGTTGGCGGAATTGGTTCCTGCGGACGAGAATTATGCTGTTCAACATGGCTTACCGATTTCCGGTCTGTAAACACCAATGCGGCACGTTATCAGCAGTTAAGCATCAATCCCCAAAAATTAGCGGGTCAATGCGGAAAACTGAAATGCTGTCTTAATTATGAGCTCGACAGTTATCTGGATGCGCTCAGCGATTTCCCGTCGTCATCGACAACGATTGATACCGTGAACGGGAAAGCTTTCTGTATTAAAATCGACGTCTTCAAAAAAAGAATGTGGTTTGCGTATGTTGACCGTTCTATGGCTTGGTATGATCTTGATGTTCAGGACGTAAAGAAACTGATCGCTCAAAACAAAAAAGGCGAAAAAGCCCTTCCGTTGGAAGAACTGCGCACCCAGCACGATATTCCGATGAAGTCTGTCGATCTGATTCAGGAAAATAATATGGACCGTTTCGAAAAGAAAAACAGGAACTCCGGTAAAAACCAGAACAGGAAAAAACCGAACAGTCCGAAAAATAATCCTAACCAAAGACCTGAGCAAAAGGCCACTCCCGGTCCTTCGGAACGGAGAAATGTTTCTGAGAAAAAACAGCAGCCTAATGCCAAGAGTCAGAATCCAAATCAGCAGCCGAAGAAATTTAAAAAGAAGCCTCAGCCAAAACGAGATGACAATGCATAAGATATTAGGTGTTTTCTGCGTTTTGATAATGCTTTCGGCATGTACAAGTGATTCTGAAACAGTTCACATGAAAAACCTGAACGGAATCTGGCCGAAAAAAGCTGAACAGAAATTCGATTTTGTTATTGAGGATGCACAGGCTCCAAAAAATATTATATTTGTTGTGAGGAATAATAACGAATATCCTTACAGCAACATTCGGTTTATCGTGAATTTCATGGAGGCTAAAACCAAAAAGAAAACCACCGATACCCTGAATTATATTTTGGCAAAACCAAACGGAGAATGGCTCGGAAAAGGATTCGGAGATACGAAAGAAACGCTGTTTCAATATAAAGTGAATTATAAATTCCCGCAAAACGGCAATTATTCGATTGGAGTTGTCCAGGCGATGAGAACCGACAACCTAAAGGGGATTGAAGATATTGGTGTAAAAATAGAAACGGCAAAACCGTAACATCATTTATGGAAAACAAAAAAAACCAGGGGAGCAAGCCAAAGCCAACCTTTCCGCTTCCGCCCAAGAAACAGAAAAATACCGGCTGGAAAAAGTGGGTGAAATTTGTTTGGATGGGACTAATTGCTGTAATTCTAGGAATTGCAGCCCTATTTTTTGCAACTTCACAGGGATTTTTAGGCAATATGCCCGATGTGAAGGAACTCGAAAATCCTGACATTTATGTAGCCTCCGAAATTTATTCTTCTGACGGTAAACTTCTTGGCAAATTCGAAAAAGAAAAGACTCAGCCCGTTACCTATAAAGAACTCCCGCCTCATCTTATTTATGCTCTTCAGGCTAAAGAAGATGAACGTTTCAAAGAGCACTCAGGTATTGATTTACAGTCAGTTGCAAGAGCAGTAGTATATGGCGGCCAGCGTGGCGGAGGTTCCACAATTACCCAGCAGCTCGCGAAGTTACTTTTTACCGACAGGGTTTCACAGAACAAAATTCAAAGAGCTTTTCAAAAGCTTAAAGAATGGGTTGTGGCGGTAAGTCTGGAGAAAAGATACACCAAAGAAGAAATCATTACGCTCTATTTCAACAAATTCGATTTCCTTTACAATGCTAACGGAATCGAAATGGCGTCCCGAATTTATTTCAACAAACCAACTTCAAAACTTACCCTTCCGGAAGCAGCAATGTTCGTCGCAATGCTCGAAAATCCTGTGAAAAACAACCCGATGCGAAATGAACAGCGGGCAAAAGCCAGAAGAGATGTCGTGTTGGATCAAATGGTAAAAACGGGTTATATCGATCAGCAAACTTTCCAGAAAGCTGTAGATACTCCTGTCGTTTTAGATTATCATCCTGTAAAATCTATCGATGAAGGTTATTCTGCCTATTATAAATTCTATCTTAGAAAAGAAATAGAGGGATATTTAAAAGATTACGAAAAGAAAACCGGCAAAACTCTTAATCTCTTTAAAGACGGACTGAAAATTTATGTGACCTTAGATTCGAAAATGCAGATTTATGCAGAAGAAGCCATTAGAGAACATTTAACAGATCTGCAGCAAAGGTTTGATGCTGAACAGCGCGGGCGTAAGCAGAGACCATTCTATTTTCTTGATGACAAGCAGATCGAAGGTGTGATGATGCAGGCTGTGAAAAGAACCGGAAGATACAAGCAACTTAAGAACGCAGGAGTACCCGAGGATTCTATTATGATGGATTTCCGAAAACCGATTAAAACTTCGCGTTTTACATGGAGCGGCGAGGAAGAAGTAGAAATGTCTCCGTGGGATTCAATCCGCTATCATAAGCAGATCGCGCAGGCAGGTTTGATGTCGATGGTGCCGGGAACGGGTGAAATTAAAGCTTGGGTTGGCGGTATCAACTGGCAGCATTTCCAGTATGACCATATTAAACAGGGTAAACGTCAGGTAGGTTCTACATTTAAACCATTTGTATATGCCACCGCGATTATGAAACTGGGAATGACACCTTGTTCTACGGTTTCTAACGCAACTTACACCAAAGGAACTTGGAAGGTAGAAGGATCAGGCGGAATGCTCACGTTAAAAGATGCATTGGCTCATTCCAAAAACCCTGTTGCAGTACGGCTTATTGAAATGACAACTCCGAAAAGTGTAATTCAGACAGCACGAGATTTGGGTGTTACAGAAGAAATTCCGAACGAGTATGCTGTTGCATTAGGTTCCTCAGACATTACGATCTTCGAAATGTTAGGTGCTTACTCCACTTTCGCAAACTACGGTAATTATATTAAGCCTGAAATGATCTGGCGTATCGAAGATGCAAACGGAAGAGTGATTAAGGAAGTAAAACCGGTTCTCAAAGAAGTGATGAATGAACTTTATGCCTATACAATGATCGACCTGATGAAAGGCGTTGCCGAGTTTGGTACCGCATCCGGAGAATTGGGCAGAAGAGGCGTACAGAAAGGAATCGAAATTGCTGCCAAAACAGGAACAACACAGAATAATTCCGACGGTTGGTTCATGGGAATCACGCCTAATCTGGCCACAGGAGTTTGGGTAGGTTGGGAAGACCGTGCTACTCACTTCCGCGGAACTGGCGAAGGTCAGGGGGCGAAAATGGCACTTCCGATCTGGGCAATTTTCATGAAAAAAGTCTGGGCAGATAAAGAAAGTGGTGTTACGATCGAGGATAAATTCATTAAACCTTCCAACTGGACCGGAAGTTGCTCAGACCTGCAGGGACTTGGCGGCTACGGCGACGAAGGCGGACTTCAAACCATGGATGAACTTACGAATCCTAAAGTTGAAGAACCCGTTAACACCCCGAAAAAATCGAACGGTAAGAAAGAAGAAAACGTCAACGAAAACATCAATACCGGCGACGAAATAGACTTCAACAAATAATATTTGAAAAACCAATCTACAAACATCCTTTCAATTTTTTGGAAGGATTTTTTTTTAGCGAACTTTGAATCATGAATTTAACAGAAATAACTCAACAATACTATCAACTTTTTCCGGCAGATACCTCCCAAAATATTATGCAGAGGCAAACACCGGGCGTACTCCTGGCAGAGACTCCAATCTCGGGATTTACGGAATCAGAGCTCATTATTTTTAACGAAAAACTTTCCGAAGAAATAGGACTTGGCAAAATTGAAAATGACCAAGACTCCGCATTTCTTAATGCCGCTACAGTACCTCAACATTTAAAAACGTACGCTACTGCCTACGCAGGTCATCAGTTTGGGAATTGGGCAGGGCAACTCGGTGACGGCAGGGCAATTTTTGCAGGCGAGATTGCTGATAAAAATGGAAAAAAAACAGAACTTCAGTGGAAAGGAGCGGGTGCAACGCCCTATTCCCGCCATGCGGACGGCAGAGCAGTACTTAGGTCTTCCGTGCGTGAATATGTGATGAGCGAGGCGATGTTTCATTTGGGAATTCCCACAACCCGGGCTTTGTCTCTGTCGCTTTCAGGCGAAAATATAGTCCGCGATATGCTTTATGACGGAAACCCACAGTACGAAAAAGGTGCAGTGATGATGCGGACTGCTGAAAGTTTTCTGCGCTTCGGGCATTTTGAACTGATATCAGCGCAAAACGACATCAGTCTGCTGACCAAATTGGCCCATTTTACGATTCTAAATTATTTTCCCGAAATCGATCCCGAAAGTCCGACAAAATACGCAGAATTATTTGCACAAATTGCCCACAGAACCTCGGAAATGATTGTGGAATGGTACCGCGTGGGTTTTGTACATGGAGTAATGAATACCGATAACATGTCTATTTTGGGGCTCACCATTGATTACGGACCATTCTCGTTTCTGGACGAATACAGCTTGAATTTCACTCCGAACACCACAGATTTGCCAGGCCGAAGATATGCATTCGGCAATCAGGCAAAAATCGCGCAGTGGAATCTCTGGCAACTTGCTAATGCATTGTTTCCGCTGATTAAAGATGAAAAGATTCTGGAGAAAACCCTCAATGATTTCAGTACAGAGTTCTGGAAAAAACATGATAAAATGATGGCAGCGAAATTCGGCTTAAATGAAGTTTTAAAAGATGATGATCAGTTTTTCACCACTGCACAAAATGTAATGGCGGAACTTTCGATAGACTACACTCTGTTTTTCAATAAATTAGAATCTGTCTCAGAAGACACAGATCTTAAATACCATTTCGGAAACATTTTCTATAATGCAATTACTGATGAGCAGTTTGGAAAATTTAAAAACTTCATTTCATTATATCTTGAAAGGCTGAAACTGAATACCATTTCCAAAACAGAATCCAAGAAATTCATGCAAAAGAGTAACCCGAAATTTATCCTCAGAAACTATATCTTGTTTGAATGTATTAATGAAATTACTGCCGGCAAAAAAGATTTACTGAATAAAATTCTGAAAGCTCTAGAACATCCGTACGAAGAACTTTTCCCGGAATTTTCGCAAAAGCGTCCGCCGTTTTATGACGGCCAAACCGGAAGTTCCACCCTTTCCTGCAGTTCTTAAAATTTCTTACTTTTGCCGAAATTTTTCACCTTGGTTTTTAAACAAAAAATTACTGATTTTTTTAAAACAGTTTTCCCATCTACGAAATTTGAGCTTTTACTATTCATCATTTTCATTACCGTTTATGGTATTCTGGGAAGTTTCATTGCTCTGAATTACCGCATTATTTTTGACGACAGAATTCCTTGGGATGCTTACTTCAGTTTTGATAACCGCGCGATTGTAATGACTGGCGGCGGATTCGAAAGGCATCCTCTGGCCAATTATTATTTCGACTGGATCCGGGAGTTTGCCTATCTTTTTTCCGGCGGCAAAAAAGATGAAACTTTCCGTCTGGTTCTGGCGTGGTGCAGCAACTTTGCCATAAGTCTTAGTTTAATTCAGATTTACAAATATTTAAATAACATTGTAAGGTTACCAAAGAAAATCTCGCTGCTAATCCTCTTTTTCTTCGCCTCCTTTTCAACCAATATTTTGCTTTCTTTCACACCGGAAACCTATACTTACACTTTATTTTTCCTCATATTATTTAATTATTACGCAGCACTTAAATTAAAAAAGGAACAGAAAATACCAGCGGCGGCGCTTACTTTGGCGGTCGTTTCAGTTGGCGGTTTAACGGTTACAAATGCCGTAAAAATTTATATCCCGCTACTTTTTGAAAACAAAATATTCCGCAGCTGGAAAAAGTTAGGTCTGGCGTTCCTGCGTGTTCTTATTTCAGTTGCGGTGTTTGCCCTTTTATTCCTCAATCGGTTGAATTTCAATTATATGAATTTCTTCAACAAGTCGGGCGAGCAGTTAGAAAAGTTTTCAAAACCCAGAGTTACGCCTGTTTGGGATATGATATCGTCTTGGTTTTTTGGTGGGAACATACTTTTTCCGGGCTTCGTCATCCGTGATTATCATAACAAAAAAGGATTTGAATATAAAGCGCTTTTCATGGATGTTTATAATTCCTGGATTCCCTACGTTTTTGTCGCTGCAGTACTGCTTTTGGTTGTATGGAGCTACATAAAAAACTTTAAAAATAAATTTGTACAGATCCTGATGATTTCGTTTTTGGTTGATATTATCATACACTGCGTGCTGAAGTTCGGTCTGCATACTTCTTATATTTACGGCGGGCATTTCGTTTTTGTGTTCCCGATGCTCATCGGATGGCTGTTTCACTCCTACCGGAATTCCCCTAAAACGCTGTCATTTCTCTATGCTTCACTTTGGGTGTTATTTTCTTTTTTAGTACTGAACAATATTGTCAGATTTCAGGAATTTTTCGATTTCCTTACCGCCTATTACCAATAAAAAAACGCATCATCTGATGCGTTTTTTATTCTTTAAAAAGAGTTGAGTTCTTACTTAATTTCAATGCAGCCCACTCTGCCACCTGCATTTCCGGTTGGCTGTGTTTTGAAATCGTCGGGTCCGGCATGAATAATTAATGTTTTTCCGAGAATGTTTTTAGATTCATCGGTACAGCCAATACACCATTTGTCGGTACTGAACTGTAATCTTGCCGTCCCGTCTTTATCGGCATTCAGATTCCCGATGTCGCCTTTGTGATACTCATCATGTCCCCATTTTCCGTGAGATTCGGTAGTTGGATTCCAGTGTCCGCCGGCAGAACTTGCGTCGGCTGCAGAACAGTCTCCTTTTTCATGAAGGTGAACCGCGTGAATTCCTGGAGTTAATTTGTAGACATTCAGATCAAGTGCCACATTTTTACCGGTTTGTACAAATTTGGCTGTTCCCTGAGTCTCTGTTCCACTTTTGGAATTGATCGTGTAGTTCTTAGTTGTCGAGCAAGACACTGCTAAAAGCGCAGTACAAGCAACGATAGAAAATTTAGCGACTTTCATAACGATTTATTTTAATGTTAAATGATTTCATAAAGGTAAGCATAATTTCAATTTTTAGAAATGAAACCGCTCAGTACAGGAATTCCCCCTTTCAGTTAAAAAATATTTCAGCAAAACTCATTCCGCAATAGCTTTGCTTTATAAAACTATTACCCATGCGCACATTATTGCTCCCAAAAATTTTCGCACTTGTTTTGTTCCTGATGAGTTTCTTTGTGACTGCTCAAACCACCGTTTCCGGAAAAGTAAATTTTAAGAACAAAGGGGTTAAGGATATTTCTGTAACCCTTAAAGATACGTACGACGGAGCCACGACCGATGAAAACGGTAATTTCTCGTTTCAAACTTCGGAAAAAGGAAAGCATATTCTCGTATTTACAAATCCTAAATTCGTGGAAGTTGAAAAAACATTGCTACTGGAAAACAATGAAATCACTATCAATGCAGATTTAAAGGAGCAGATTTCAGAAATCGACGCGGTTGTTATTTCAGCCGGTTCCATTGAAGCCAGCGACCGAAAAAGGGCAACTGTTCTTTTGACACCCATCGATGTTTACACGACCGCCGGAGCTAACGGACAGGTTTCGTCGGCACTGGAAACGCTTCCGGGAGTACAGAAAATCGGAGAAACTGAAGGTCTTTTTGTGCGTGGCGGAACAGGCGCTGAGACTAAATTTTTTATGGATGGGAATCTCGTCAACAATTTTTTTGGAAATTCTGTGCCCGGCTTGAAAGCGATGGACCGGCTGAATACTTCTTTATTTAAAGGTAATGTGTTTTCAAGTGGCGGCTATTCGGCGATGTACGGGCAGGCGCTTTCTTCGGTTCTCATCCTGGAAAGCATTGATTTTCCTGAACGCAATTCTGTTGATATCGGAATTTTGCCAATCTTTGTGAGTGGAGGATTCCAAAATGTGAACGATGAAAAAACTAAATCTTTCGGTATCGCTGCAGCATACAGTAATTTGGTGCTGATGACCAAATTGCTCAAATTCAACACCACCTTTACGAAAGCTCCTGAAAGCTTCAGCACCAACTTCAATTTCAGAATTAAAAATAAAAACGGAGGTATCTTTAAATATTACGGAAGTTTTGATACCAACAGACTTGGACTTCAGAATGAAAGTCTGGAACCCGAAACCGATTTCGACAATACTTCACTAAAAGGCAAAAATACCTTCCACAATATTTCTTACAGACAGAAATTGGGTAGATATCTTGTTAATTTAGGCAGTTCTTACACTTTCAATAATAATCTGATTGATTTAAGCAATACTTTTCAGGAGTCGGAATTCAATCCCAATTCAATTGATATTACGGGTAATTATTTCAATGCAAAAGGAACTCTGGAAAGGAAAATCAATAAAATATCAGCCATAAGAGGCGGAATTGAATTTAACCAAACTCACGAGAATACTGAGGTCGCTGTTTCATCCGTTCCTTACTTGTTCCACGACCGCATTACTTCAGTGTTTGCCGAAACAGATTTAGGTTTCAGTAATCATTTCTCCGCTAAAGTTGGGTTACGATCCGAATATTCAACTGCAGTAAATCAGTGGAATCTGGCGCCCAGACTTGCTTTCGCTTACAGAATTTCAAAGAACTGGACGAGTTCCCTGGCGTACGGAACATTTTATCAGAACCCTGAAAATCAATTTTTTGGAACTCACGATCTTAATTTTCAAAAAGCAGAACATTATGTTCTACAACTCCAGAAATCTGAAGAAGGAAGAAGTTTCCGAGTTGAAGCTTTTTACAAAAACTACAGAGATTTAATAAAAAACAAGGTTGAAAATTACAGACCAGTCGCAATCAGCAACAATGGAGACGGTTTTGCTAAAGGAATTGAACTGTTTTGGCGCGATAAAAAATCAATAAAGAATATAGATTATTGGGTTTCTTACTCGTTTTTGGATTCCAAAAGAAATTTCCAGAATTATGACCAGAGTTTATTCCCGAATTTTGCGGCAAAACATACACTTTCCGTGGTGGCAAAAAAATTCGTGGCCGACTGGAAAACCGGATTCAACCTCTCTTACAGTTATGCTTCCGGAAGACCGTATTACAATTTTCTTACAGATGACGGCGGGAATTATTATCTGAACACGCAGGGTAAAGTAAAGGATTACAACGCCCTTAATTTCAGCCTGAACTACCTCCCGAATCTGGGTAAAAAGGATGCCAAATCTTTTACCGTTTTGGTTCTTTCGGTTAACAATATTCTTAACCAGAAAAATATTTACGGGTACAATTTCTCCAGTGACGGACTGCGGAGCAAACCACTTCTTCCTTCTGCAAACACTTTTGTATTCATTGGCGCGTTCATCAGTTTCGGTATCGACAGGACTCAGGATGCAATCGATAATAACCTCTAAATACTATTCAGAGTAAAAATCCAACCTTTCAGGAAATAATATCCCGAGCATAAATAACTTATCATATACCTTTGATTCATCAAAATTGTAAAACAAATAAAAAATAATAACCATGAAAAAACTGATATTCGCAATGTGTCTGATGACCGGAATAATTGCATTCTCCCAAACCGCCTACGATAAGGTAATGACTGAAAAAATCGCCAGCATTGAAAAACACCAGACTGCCGATGAATTTACCGCGCTCGCAAATGATTTTAAAAGAATTGGCGACAAAGAAAAAACACAGTGGCTTCCTTATTATTACGCCGCATTCTCCACCATTCAGAAAGGCAGAATGGCCATGCGGGAAGGAAAACTTGCCGACCTGGATCCTATTGCTGCTGAAGCACAGAAATCGCTGGATTTAGCCATTGATTTGAATAAGGACAATGCAGAAAACCTGATCCTCCAGAAAATGATTCATGGTCTTAAAATGATGGTTGATCCCCAGGCGAGATTTATGAGCGAAGGGATGCTTGCCGCTGATGCCTTGTCAAAAGCCGAAAAAATAGATGCCGGAAATCCCAGAATAACACTCATGAAAGCGGAAGACACTTACTTCACTCCTGAACAGTTTGGAGGCAGTAAAGCCAGAGGTCTGGAACTGTTTCAGAAATCACTTGATCAGTTCAAAATCTATAAAACAAAATCGGCTTTAGATCCCAACTGGGGAAAAGGTGAAGCGGAATACTTTCTCGCAAATAAGCCATAAACTGAAAAAAAATCTCCTGAAGAATAAGGAGATTTTCTGTTCTTTAAAGTCCATAAACAATCCCGATACTGGGGATAAAACCGCTGCCGAGAAAAGATTTATTTTTATTGTAAAGAACATTATACATTCCGCCGATCTGCATATACGTCCGCTCACCGAGTTTCTGCATATAACCGCCGCCCAGGTAAAGCGCTGCTTCGTCAGCAGAATATTTAAGGTTATCCACCTTGTTTTTCTGGGTGATAAAAAACTCCTGAAATATACCACTCAGGAAAAAGTTCCGGGAGAAATAGTAATTCACAAAAGGCCCTACTCCTATCATTGTAGATGAGTAATAGTCAGTATTCGACCATTGTAAACTTCCTGCTAAACCTGTTTCGAAATTTTCAGTGACCTTATAACCGACTCTGGGAGAAAGGTAAACAGAAACGCCGCCGCCATTCCCGAAAGTACCACCGAGCCCGGCGTAACCGCCAAAAGTCCATTTTGATTCGCTGCTGCCGAGTTGTGCAGAAGTGGCAATCTGAGCATTGAGGCTGAAAGCCGCCAGGAGTAATATAAAAAGTGCTGATTTTTTCATCGTTGTAATACTTGAGTATAAAATTAAGCCTTTTTTTGAAATCGAAATTTTCAATAACAATGAAATCTTTAATGATTCCGGGTTTGGTGAATCTTCGGGACATACGCAAAAAGATGTTTTTAGCCCCGATGGAAGCGGCATCCTTTATCTTTTTGCAAAAAAAGATAAAGATACAGCGTACAGCGGGTGAAGTTTCCCAGAGAAATCAGCATTCTGTTGCTCCTGAAAATCTGCATTAAATGTCGTAAATTTGCCGCGTGAAACTTTCCCTTGACGAAAGTGTAACTTAAATATGAAAATAGTAGTAGGTTTATCGGGCGGTGTAGATTCCAGTGTTGCTGCCTATTTGCTGCAAAAACAGGGTCACGATGTGGTGGCGCTTTTTATGCGGAACTGGAATGATGCCTCCGTGACTTTGGAGGACGAATGTCCCTGGATTGAGGACAGTAATGATGCTTTAATGGTTGCTCAGAAACTGGGAATTCCGTTCCAGGTCATCGATATGAGCGAACTGTACAAGGAGAAAATCGTTGATTATATGTTCGCGGAATACGAAAAAGGCAGAACCCCGAATCCCGACGTTTTATGCAACAGGGAAGTAAAGTTCGACGTTTTCATGAAAACAGCTTTATCGCTTGGTGCTGAGAAAGTTGCAACAGGACATTATGCACGCGTAAGTTCTGATTTTGATGAAAATGGGAAGGAGATTTTTCATCTTCTGGCGGGAAAAGACAATAATAAAGACCAGTCTTACTTTTTGTGCCAGCTGAATCAGGAGCAGTTATCCAAATCGCTTTTCCCGATTGGTGAATTGACTAAACCTGAAGTCCGGGAAATTGCCAGAGAAATGGGTTTGGTAACCGCGGACAAGAAAGACTCCCAGGGTTTATGTTTTATCGGCAAAGTAAGTTTGCCCACTTTTCTACAGCAGCAACTTAAACCAATAGAAGGTGAAATTGTGGAAATTTTCAATGATTTTGAAGGATTTCATCAAGAAAAACCTCAATTTTCTTCAAAATTAGAAGAATTACAGTTTCTCTCCAGAAAAATTAAATACCAAAAACCCGACGGAAAAGTAATCGGCAAACATCAGGGCGCTCATTACTTCACGATCGGACAAAGCAAAGGTTTGGGAATCGGAGGTCATAAAGAATCCTGTTTCATTATTTCGCGTGATATGGAAACGAATACGATTTATGTGGGTGAAGGAAGAAATTTCCCGGGGCTTTTCCAGACAGCGTTGAAAATTGACACGCCGGAAATCCACTGGGTAAGAGAAGACCTGCGCTTGCTGATCGGCGAATCGATGGAAGTGAAAGCAAGAATCCGGTATCGCCAGGCTTTGGAAGATGCCACTTTATATCAGTTTGAGGACGGACTTTATATCGAGTTCAAAAACCCGCAGTCTGCAGTGGCAGAAGGTCAGTTTGCGGCGTGGTATCTGGAGGATGAATTAATCGGAAGCGGAGTGATCAGTTAATCACACTTAAAAAAATCAATACAAAAGGCGGAAGTAAACTTTCCGCCTTTTATTTTTATTGGGATCTACTTCGATAGCCAATCCTTAAAATCCTTCACCCGGTCGCGGCTCACCGTGATTTCCTCGGCAGGCTGAAACTCCATTTCCACTTTGTAATACGGCGAGGTGTGGATGTTTTTGATATAATTTGAATTGATGATAAACTGTCGGTTTACGCGGAAAAAACATTTCTCATCCAGAACTTCCTGAAGGTCGTCCAGTGTGAAATCTGTCGGAAAACTCCGTTCTTTGGTCTGAAGATAAACGATTTTGTTTTCGCTGTAGAAGCACGAAACCTCATCGGTCTGAACAATCTTTAAATTGTACCCAATCTTTACCAGAATCCGCGAAAGCTTCTGTTTCTCTTCTTTAATTAAAGACTTGATTTCCTTCAGGTTATGATTGCTATCCGCAGGCAAGAAGCTTTTGTATTTATCAATCGCTTTCTGAAGATCTTCCTCCATAATTGGTTTCAGAAGATAATCGATTGAATTGAGTTTGAAAGCCTTCAAAGTATACTGATCAAAGGCTGTTGTATATATGATGAAGCTTTTGGTGGGAACTTTTTCAAAAATATCAAAAGACAAACCGTCGCCCAAAACAATATCTGAAAAGATGAGATGCGGATGATCATTTTCAGAAAACCAAGCCAATCCTTCTTCAACGGAATTTATTATTGCAACTAATTCTAAATCAGGAAATAAACTCAATAATCGCTCGAGCTTTCGGGCGGCAGGCTTTTCGTCTTCAATAATTACCGTTTGTATCATTTTAGAAGTGTAAATTATTTATACTTGTCCATCAATTCACGGGTTTTGCGGTCTTCCCAATCTTTTCCCAAAATGAAATTAGGAACAAAAACCCCAATCGCGTGAACCAAAACTCCGACTCCCCATAAAATGGCGGTCCAGTAATTATCAATATCCGCAAGGTTATCGCCCTGCTGAAAATTCCGTGAAATGATGAAAAGATTTACAATAATATAGACAAAAAGATGGATGTAAAATCCCTTCATTTCCTTTACTTTTTTTTGTGCTTCTGCGTATTTAGCGTCGTGGTTATTTTGTGATTCCATGGTTGATTTTTATAGCTGATTTTCTTTTTCTAAAATTTTCTGGATCTGTTTTTCTTCCCAGTCTCTCCCTACAAAAACGTAAAGCGTATATCCCAAAATGCTGATTCCGCATCCAATTAAAGGAAACCAAAACCAATGTAATTCAGGATTTGTTTTCATATTAATAAAGATTAAAAAGGGCATCAGTAAAAAATAACCACTTAACATTATGTAAAACGTTCTTAATTCTTCAACTCGATTCTTCGCATTGTTGAATCTTAATTTCTCTAAATTATTTTCCATACTATTTAGTTTTTGTATTTTTCTTTATCTAAAATTTTCTGGATCTGTTTTTCTTCCCAGCTCCGGCCGATTCCGAAGACCTGAAGGGCATGGGAAGCCAGGCCAATTCCCCACCCCAACATCGGCCACCAAAACCAGTGGTATTGCGGTACGGTGTACAGATTTACGAAGATGAGAAACGGGATTACAAGGCAGTAGGAGATTAAATTTCCGTAGAAACCTTTCAGTTCTTTCACTCTTTTTGAGGCTCTTTCATAAGCCATCGATTCCTGGGTTGGCTGTGTAGTCATGGCAGTTATTTTTTGTGTTAATATGGGTATTTTGACACGGAAGAAATCCTCCGATTTTTCGATAAAGACATTTTGTTTAGTGAGTAATGAGTAACGCTGTACAATGTTTGCGAGACCTATCCCGGCACTTTCTTTCATCTGTTCGCGGGCCTGAAGATTATTTTCAATCAAAAGAAAGCCCTGTTCAGAATAAATTTTCATAGTAAGCGGCTTCTGCGCCGTGGCGAAATTATGTTTGATGCAGTTTTCCAGCAGCAGCTGTAGCGAGAGCGGTACCACATAAAATTTCAAATCGCTTTCACTGACGTTGAATTCAAAATTTACACTGTCCTCGAATCTGGTTTTTAATAAATCGCAATAAGTTCGCGCAAAATCAAGTTCTTCTTCAACGGTCACCAACTCCTTATTTTTCTGCTCTAAAACATAGCGGTAAATCTTCGACATTGAGGCGGTGAAATGCTGCGCCTGATCAGGGTTTTCATCAATAAGGGAACTTAGTACATTCAATGAATTGAAGAGGAAATGCGGGTCGAGCTGGTTCTTTAGACTTTCGAACTGCGCGTTGGCAGATTTGGCGATTAATTTCTGCTCTACGATTTCTTTGCGGGCAGATTTTTTCCATTCCTCAATAAAACCTTTAGCATGTAACATCGCAGAAATCATGAGGGCAAAATTGATCATAAACCAGTTTACAAGGTTCATAGTATCTGAAAAAAACTCAGCGGAATCTTCGTTTTTAATGACTATAAATACAATGTAATTGCAAAGAAGAACCAATATTACATTGCCCAAAACCGTGGCAATAATCCCGAAAATGGTTCGTTGCCGGGTATGATCAACCCAGGAAAATTTTCTGTTCAGAAACGAATTGATAAGGTGGTTTGCGGTGGAGATCATCACCGTATAAAACAGCGAGACTCCCAAAGTGAAAAGAAAATTCTGCACCGTCTTTTCACTGTCGAAAAAAGTAAAGAAAAACAGCCCCGCACCGAGCGATATTGTAAGGATGTTATAAAAATCTTTTCTTTTCATTGTTTAAATTCTTCAGTAAAACTATGTCAAAATAAAGATATACAAAATTATATCTTGCTGAGAGGCAAAATTCCACGCCTGAACTGTAAACAAAAAACCACCGACTTGTGCGGTGGTTTTATTGTGTGTAATGTTGATTATTTCATCTGTGCGGCAATCGCAACTGCTTCCTGAAGATACAGGTCGCGCTGAAGATTTTTCGTCCAGTTCTGTGATTTCTTAGCAAATGCCTCATCTTTTTTCTCGCGGATTACTTCATCCGGATTTAAAGTGAAGGTAAGCCCGTTATTGAATTTATCCAGCGCTTTGAATTTCTCAATCTGTGCTTTTCTCGTTTTCATCACTTCATTGAATTTGGTTTGATTGAGAGAAATACTTTCCTCTTTATCCAGATTTTCCTTCCACAGTGCTGATTCCTGAACCAACTGGTAAGCTTTGTTGGTCATCAATCTGGCTTCCATATCTTTCTGTATTGCCTGAGCTTTGAAGTAGTTCATCGGCTGATAAGGAACTGCAGGAATTTTATCCCACGCCAGGGCGTAATCATCATACCTCTCGCCAATCTCTGCATAGGTAAAGAAATCCTTCATTTTGAAGTCGGATTCAATACCTTTTCTTTGAGTAGATTCACCTGTTACGCGGTAAAATTTCTGAATCGTAAGTTTCAAAGATCCGAAATCATCATTCGTATTCAGGAATCTGTTCAGATCAACGAAGGTCTGCACTGTTCCTTTACCAAACGACTGCGGAGATCCGATGACCACCCCTCTACCGTAATCCTGAACAGCCCCTGCAAGAATTTCTGACGCTGAAGCCGAAAGCTCATTCTGCATAATTACCAGAGGACCTGTCCAAAGCGGAACACTGTTTTTATTTTTAAGAGTCTGGATTTTCCCGTTCCCGTCTTTTACCTGGACATAAGGTCCGGTATTCATGAAAAGTCCCAGGATGTCCCCAACTTCCGTTAAACTTCCGCCTCCGTTATTTCTAAGATCCAGGATAATTCCCTGAACGTTTTGGGCTTTCAGTTTAACCAGTTCATTTTTTATATCATCCGAAGCATTTCTGCCTTTGTCATCTTCGAAATCGGCATTGAAACTGGGCAAATTGATGAATCCATATTTCTTACCGTCTTTGGAATTTATAATGATGCTTCGCGCAAAAGTATCTTCAATAGCTACTTCTTCGCGGATCATGGTAACTTCCTTAATGGTTTTGTCTTTTTTCTCAACGGTTAAAGTCACTTTTGTTCCTTTTTCACCGCGAATCAATCTAACAGCTTCGTCAGAAAGCATCCCAACAACATTTACAGGATCTTCGTTTGGTTTCGAGCGTACTTTTAAGATTTTATCACCTTCGGAAAGCTGTTTCGATTTCCACGCGGGTGCGCCAATCGTGAGGGCTCCAAGGTACAGATATCCTCTTTTTTCCTGAATAATAGCACCGATTCCGATTACTTTTCCAGTGAACTGCGTATCGAAATCTTCCTTATTTTTCGGGGAATAATAGTTCGTGTGCGGATCGAAAACTTCAGTATATGCATTCATATAAACTGTAAACCAATCCATCTTGTTTCTTTTCTTAAACCTTCTGAAAGTGTCGGTGATAAGGTCTTTAACCTCTTCTGTTGCTTTAACTCTTTTCTGTTCGGGAGTAAGGATTTCAAGTTTGATAGTATCCTTCAGATTAAACTTCTGAACAGAATCTTTTTTCTCTTTCTGCATTTCTTCTTTAGCGCTTAAAGATTCCATTTCCTGAAGAATATTATACTTAATGTATTTTTTCCATTCTGCCGAAAGTTCCTTAGCGTTGGTGGAATTCTTCTTGAGTTTAGGCTCAAGAACCAGCGTTTCATCTTCCTCTAAATTAATAGGTTTGCTCAAGATATCCTGGGTAATCTTATCGATTTCATCAACCCTTTGATAAAGCCTGTCTATCGTGAGTTTATAGAAGGTCAAATCACCTTGGTTCAGGTAATCATCAAGCTTGGTTTTATGTTTGGCAAACTCGTCCATATCAGATTGAAGGAAATATCTTTTAGAAGCATCTACCATTTCGAAATAGTGCTTGTAAACGTCCTGAGAATAAGCATCATTAATGGGTTTCGGAGCGTAGTGAAGATAACTGAGCGTATTTTTTACGCTCACCATAATTGTTGACATTTTATCGTCATCATTTTTTGGGGAATTAAAGCAGAACACTAAGCTTGTAAGCGGAATGAACAGCAGTAAAGTATTGATTTTTAATTTCTTGAACATATAATTATTTACTAATATCTGATTGGTTAAGGTTATTCCTGTTTTGTTACAGGATTTTACAAAGTATCAAAATTAATACCTTATTTATATTTGAACACTATATTTTTAAGTAATTTTGTTGAAAACCCTTATTTATATGCACAGACCTTTGATATTAGTAACAAATGACGACGGAATTACCGCACCCGGCGTACGGAATTTAGTAAGTTTTATGAATGAAATCGGTGAGGTGGTGGTGGTAGCACCCAACTCACCCCAAAGCGGAAAAGGTCACGCCATCACCATCAACTCTACCCTTACGTTTGAAGAAATAAATCTGGAAGGTCCGCAGAAAGATTACTCCTTAAGCGGAACGCCGGTGGACTGCGTAAAATTTGCGCTCGACAAAATTCTTACCCGAAAACCGGATATCGTAGTTTCAGGTATCAATCACGGCGCGAATTCCTCCATAAATGTTATTTATTCCGGAACCATGTCGGCAGCGGTTGAGGCCGGTGTAGAAGGACTTCAGGCGATTGGTTTTTCGCTTCTTGATTTTTCGTGGGATGCCGATTTCACTCAGGCAAAAAGCCATATTCAGGAAATTGTGAAGAAAGTTCTGAAAAATCCTATGCCTAAAGGTGTCGTGCTGAACGTAAATATTCCGAAACTTGCAAAAGATGAAATCAAAGGCATCAGAGTCTGCAAACAGGCCGACGCCAAATGGGAAGAAAGCTTTGACCAGCGGGTGAATCCGCACGGGAAAACGTATTTCTGGCTCTCAGGATATTTCAATAATATGGATACGAGTCCTGATGCTGATGAAGTAGCCCTGTCGGAAGGTTATATTTCGGTGGTTCCGGTGAAATTTGATTTAACGGCTTATGAATATATGAAAGATCTTAAAGGAATTCTGGAATAACCTTACCGCTAACCTTCTTTATTTTTTCCCTCCTGCAATCCACCTCCTTGGAAGGACCTCGTTCGGGGATGATTCGGACTTGGCTCGGATCACCTTCGGGATACATGCTTCTTTCCCGAAGGAGTCCGGAGGGACACCTGAAGGAGTGTACAGGGAAGTACGGCGCAATTATGGCGCAACTACGGCTCAACCTCGGGGATCTGTTTACAGTAAGGGGATGGGGAGAATTTAATAGCGAAAATAACTTGGTTTTGACCGATACTGTGAAATACAGCAGTCTGATTAGCAGCGTGTTGTAAAAGTAAGAAAAATAGGCTTAAAAACAAACCGTTTACTGCGGTTTTTTAAATATTGTTTGAGTATACCATTATTGATGACATCAAGCCATCACCTTCATGGCCTTCCTTGGTGTATGCCGTGCATTCTAAAGATTTTTTATTAAATTGCAGTAATGACAACCCAGGAACTTCATACCGACCTTCAGTACCTTAAATCCGGTTATACCGCTCTTCTCAATGAAGTAGAGGTGATGAAAAACTGGGGGAAAGTGCAGCTTGAAGCGCTGTATTCCACCCAAATCGGAAAATATGAAGTAGAATTGCTCGAACTCCAGATTGAACTTAAAGCGCTGAAGAAAAAGATTCAGCTCGCGCACCAAGCGATTAATCTTGGCGTTTATCCAGATTTTAAACAGATTGAAGGCGCTGTGGCGAAGATGACGCGTGAAGCCCTTGGCGAGATCACGGCGGCCAAAAACAAGATCTCTTTCGGCAAAGCGGTACTCAGCAATCTGAGTTCGCCGGAAGAGAGCGCTGAGCTTCGCAAGCTATTCCGGAATATTGCCAAAGCGCTGCATCCGGACATCAATCCCAATCTTACCCCCGACCAAAAGGAGGTGTGGCATCAGTTTCAAGAGGCCTATAATACCGGTGACCTGGAGCGGTTCAAAGCCCTGGAAATTGTGTATGCCGACGTGGTTGCCGCGGCCGAGAGCGAACCCAAAGATCTTTCGGAAGAAGAAATACGCCTGCAGATTAATACTTTAAAAAACGGCATTACCGAACTCACAGCTGAGAAAAAACAGCTGGAAAGCGATTTTCCGTTCAGTCTCGCCGACCAGCTGCACGATGAAGAATGGGTAGATGAAAAACAGCAGGCGGTGATTAAAGATATTGAGGAATATATTGCCGCACTGGCGGAGAAAACCGCAGATTACGAACTCATTAAGGAAACCTATGAGCGATAACCCCAACACCGGACTCAGCAAAACGGATCCTGCACTGCTGAAACTCATCAGTGGAGGGCAGATTACCTTTAAAGCTTTTGAAGAAGATATTCTGGCGCTGGAGTCCATTGTAGCAGGCACCTCCTACCTTAACCTGCACGACATTGAAACACAGATCGAAATTAAGATTTCGGAGCTCATGCTGCAGCGGGAACCCGATAATGAGTTTGACCGCTTTGCAGTGAAAGTCCTTTTTAAAGACCAGAAGCTGGGGTATATTCCCAAGTCGAAAAACCAGACCATCGCCAGACTGATGGACGCGGGAAAGCAGTTCTACGCGAAAGTGGCCGCCAAAGAATGGGAAGGCCCATGGCTCAAGCTGCAGCTGGAAGTGTATCTGAAAGACTGAGTTTAGAAAGTGCAAAACCTTTTTCGTCTGGTTAAATTCATCCAAAATGGCTTTATTACATTTTTGCTTCTAAAATTTATTTCGCTTACCTTAGTTACTCACTTAAAAGTAAAAAACAGCAGAATGCGAATAGAATACGAAATAAAATTGGGCTTTAAGGACGTAATGATCCGCCCGAAACGATCTACGCTGAAATCGAGATCTCAGGTAAGTTTAGAACGGAATTTCACGTTTGTGAATTCAAAGAAAAAGTGGAGCGGCGTGCCGATTATCGCCGCCAATATGGATACGGTAGGAACTTTCGAAATGGCAGAAGCACTGGCGAAAGAAAAAATTATTACTGCCATTCACAAACATTATACTCCGGAAGAATGGAGTGCTTTTCTGAACAGTCAGCCCGACTCGATTTATGATTATATCGCATTAAGCACAGGAACCGGGAAAGCTGATGAAGAAAAAATCAAACAGATTATCGGTCAGCATCCAAAAATAGAATTTCTCTGCATCGATGTTGCCAACGGTTATTCCGAACATTTTGTTGAGTTTGTAAAGAACACCCGCAGGAATTTTCCGAACAAAACAATTATGGCAGGAAACGTGGTGACCGGAGAAATGGTTGAGGAGCTTATTCTGGCCGGAGCGGACATCATAAAAGTGGGAATCGGGCCGGGTTCTGTGTGTACCACAAGGATTAAAACCGGCGTGGGTTACCCACAACTTTCAGCTATTATTGAGTGTGCCGATGCTGCACACGGACTTGGCGGACATATTATTTCTGATGGCGGCTGCAAAATTCCGGGAGATGTGGCAAAAGCCTTTGGCGGCGGTGCCGATTTCGTGATGTTGGGCGGTATGTTCGCGGGGCATGATGAAAGTGGCGGCGATATTGTAGAAGAACACGGCAAGAAATTCAGGCTTTTTTACGGAATGAGTTCGCAGACCGCGATGGATAAACACGCGGGTGGCGTGGCTGAATACCGCGCTTCTGAAGGAAAAACCGTGAAAGTTCCCTATAAAGGACCGGTTTCGGAGACTGTGAAAGATATTCTGGGCGGCGTGCGGTCTACGTGTACTTATGTAGGCGCGTCAGAACTGCGCGAACTGTCGAAAAGGACCACTTTTATCCGAGTGGCGGAGCAGCATAATGAGGTTTTTGGGAATTAAGCCATTATCAATGAAAAAAATACTTTTTTTACTTACCTTTTTTGCCGGACTTCAGATTTCTGCACAGCAAAAAAGCACCTCTGAAAAAATGCTTGAGGAAATACAATACACAAGACAGTCTCAAGGAAACCTTAAACTTGTATGGTGGATTCCCGCTGATTACTGGGAACTTGCTATTGGAGAAAATGGAGGAGCTACCCCTGAACAAATCGCTTATATAAAGGATTTACTTGAAGAATATACTATTATTATCGCTGGAGATTATACTATAAATGGTACTGATTTCAAAGTCAATAAACTTAATAACGGAGTCACCCTCTACGGACTTCAGGGTGAAAAAGTTCCTCTTTTAAAAGATTCACAAATAGATGGAAAAGTTGCAATCATCATCAATGAAGTACTGAAACCACTGTTTACTGAAATGGCAGGAAAGATGGGTTCGGGAATGTCGTTTTTCGTTTA
Organism: Chryseobacterium sp. HSC-36S06; assembly: GCF_024171485.1. GTDB lineage: Bacteria > Bacteroidota > Bacteroidia > Flavobacteriales > Weeksellaceae > Kaistella. Next base: position 389,211 of record NZ_JALJZX010000001.1, on the reverse strand, counting down.
TAACAACAAAAAAGACGGTAAAATTATGATTGATCCAAGAAAAGCAGGCGAATTTAAAGTTGAAGTGAATAAAGATGTTTTTACATGGCAGCTTCCTTTGGTGTCCTTACTTTCGGATAAAACATGTCCTGTAAATCAGGAGAAGCTCCCCGGAAACTATGTTTACTGTCCTATTCATGGAAATAAACTGTAAGCGAATACTGTATTAATTTCTGATATCTTGAACATGAAACTCCTAAGAACCAACTCTGAAAACCAGGATTTTAAACAGCTTGTTAAAATGCTGGATGAGTACCTTGCGTATGTTGATGGCGACGATCACGCATTCTATGACCAGTTTAATAAAATTGACGCGCTGCAACACTGTATTGTTCTTTTCGAGGAGGAAAATCCGGTAGGTTGTGGCGCTATTAAAGGTTATGATGGAGAAACTGCGGAAATCAAACGGATGTTCGTTATCCCGGAATTCCGGGGGAAGGGTTATGCGTCAGCGATTCTAAATGAACTTGAACGATGGGCAAAGGAGCTTCAGTTTAAAAAGGTAATTCTGGAGACAGGAACCGGTCAAAAAGAAGCGATAAAGCTTTACAGGAAGACTTATGAGCAGATTGAAAATTACGGACAGTATAAAGGTGTGGATACTTCGGTTTGTTTTAGTAAGGAGTTGGATTAAAATGCAAAAGTAATCTCTAACTATCTGATTTTAGTTCTTTTGTCTTGAAACAAAATAACCAAAAGTTCAAGACTGGAAACTCCGCCTAAAATTCTAAATAATTTCCTAAAATTTCCAAACTCGGGCGGAAAGAAAATGGTTTTGAATAATTCTGATTTGTGCCGCCACTCAAACACTGGAAATTTTTAACGGAAATTCTTTACAATTTTTTAACGGCTCCATTTCCTAGGTCGTCGATTACGCAACAGCTAACAGGAACCCTGTCACATTAACATAAAAATCCATTCAGAAGAACTGAATGGATTTTCGTTTTTCCTCAAAAGAAGAAATAAATTTTATTCTAGCCCCGATTGCAACGGAAATCCTTTTTTGAAAAAAAAAGATTGCAGTGGAAAGCGGGTGTTTTTTTGGGAGATATAATTCAGTCTGTTGCTCCTAAGTCAGCATTCCACCATCCACATTCAGCACCTGACCGGTGATGTACGCCGACATATCGGAACCCAGGAACACGCACGCATTTGCCACGTCTTCCGGCTGTCCGCCACGTTTCAACGGAATTCCTTCTCTCCAGCCCTGAACCGTTTTTTCGTCCAAAGCGGCCGTCATTTCGGTTTCAATGAAACCAGGAGCGATGGCGTTGCAACGGATGTTTCTGGAACCCAACTCCAGTGCGATAGATTTTGAGAAGCCGATTACTCCAGCTTTTGAAGCCGCGTAATTTGCCTGTCCGGCATTTCCTTTAATGCCTACTACCGAAGTCATGTTGATAATCGAGCCGGATTTTGCTTTCATCATCGGTTTAATCACAGCTTTGGTAAGGTTGAAAACAGAATCCAGATTCACTTTTATGATAGTGTCCCAGTCGTCTTTGGACATTCTAAGCATCAGGTTATCGCGCGTAATGCCCGCATTGTTGATTAAAATATCGATCTGGCCGAATTCTGCCATGACATCTTCTACGAGTTTCTGTGCAGCATCATAATCCGACGCATCAGACTGGTAACCTTTTGCAGTCGTAATTTTTGAAAGTTTTTCTTCCAGCGCTTTGGCCTTATCAACAGAACCCGCGTAAGTAAAGGCAACTTTAGCACCTTCCTTAGCGAAAACTTCAGCGATTCCTTTTCCGATACCGCGTGTTGCTCCGGTAATTAAAGCCACTTTTCCTTCTAATAGTTTCATAATTATTCTATATTTATTTCGCAAAAATTTATTAAGTAATTTCTTACAGTGAAATTAGTTTTATCTCCAATACTTCTAAAAGTGGTACAGGCTTTTGCAATTTGATTTGTACCAAGATAGGAAATTCCCAGTTTTAGATTGGCTTGATCAATAGTTGTTTTAAAACGGTTCAAGCCTATATTAAGGTTTTCTATTTTTTCAAATTCCGCAATAGCCTTCTCAAACTGTTGTTTATTATAATACTGTTCCCCTTTTTCAATAATTTTAAAAAAGGATATGTCTTCTTTATTTTTCAGATCTTTGAGGTATCTCAAAAAATGTATTTCTCTTATAACTAAAAGGTTATGCGCGTAAGGATTATGAACAGCGTTTTCGGCTTCCCTGATGGCGGATAAAAATTCTGAGTCAAAACTTGAATCGTATCCATCTATAATCTTAATATCTCGAATTTTACTGTCTGTTGTTACAACGTACTCGGCCTTAAAGTATAAATCATCATTTTTTGATGAACGGAACATGCTGTTTGCAAGCAAATTCGTTGGGAAATGGTCCGATTCGTAACTTGGTTTAGTGACGTCGTCTGCAATCCACAAAATATCTCCGTTTCTAATTGCTTCTTTTGGTTTAAATTCCGGATATTTCTTTATAAAATCTTCACGTTTTAGAAAAGCATAAAGTTTATCTTCATCATTATCTCTGATCAGCAAATAGCCACTGCGGAGCTCATAATCGATTTTCCGGGTGGTCGTTTGTATTGATTTATCAGAGAATACCGCATCAAACGCCCGATCGTTAATTGTAATTTTATTATTACGGACCTCGTAGATCAGTTTATATGAAAACAACTCTTTATTCACTTCAATGTCTTTCCCATCCGCATAAATAACTTTATCCAAAACCCAAACTCCTAAAAGATTTTTGTTCTGAGAGTAAGTGTTCGTAAATAGAAGTATAAGGGCAACGACAGAAAGGTTTTTAAACATTTAAATTGCATTATTGATCACCAAAACAATTTCTCCTTTTAAAGTTTTACTTTTAGAAAACTCAATTAACTCATTGATCGATCCGCGTTTAGTCTCTTCGAATTTTTTTGATATTTCGCGGCTTAAACTCACTTTCGTTTCTTCACCGAAGAACTCTTTGATCTGCTCTAAAGTCGTATTTATTTTATGAGGGCTTTCGTATAAAACGATGGTTTTCTTTTCTTCCGCAAGCTGTTTCAGTTTTGTCTGCCTGCCTTTTTTCTGGGGTAAAAATCCTGCAAATATAAACTCATTATTCGGTAAACCGGAAACTACCAAGGCCGGTACAAAAGCCGTTGCTCCCGGAAGACAAATCATTTCAATATCCTCGTCAGAACCTGCTTTAGCCAGTAAATAACCAGGATCTGAAATGCCCGGTGTTCCGGCATCGGTAATGATGGCGATATTCTGGCCGCTTTTCAGGCCTTCAATCACCTTTTGCGTCATCTGATGCTCGTTGTGTAAATGATAGGATTTCAGAGGTTTAGCTATTTCAAAGTGCTTCAGCAAAACGCCTGAAGTTCTGGTATCTTCGCACAGGATATAATCAACTTCTTTCAGTACTTTTACAGCTCTGAAAGTCATATCTTCTAAATTCCCGACCGGTGTGGGGACAAAATACAGGGTTCCTGACATTTTTTTCAATTTTACCGGAATAATTCCGATGCTTTTTAAAAACCATTTATTTCATCGGAATAAATTCCAATGCATTTAAAAACCGTTCATTTCATCGGAATAAATTCCGAAGCTATCTATCGGTCGTTCCTACGGAACTTAACACCCTTACAATTTATCAAATAAATCTTTGCAGAATTCTTCCAAGCCGGGATCCCGAGCTCCCATTAAAAGCAGAAGCGTTCCTTCTTTGAGTTCAGGTTTCAGAGCCTTCAACAAATCATCTCTGTTTTCCACAAAATGGGCGTTTTTACCCTTAGCTTTAATATCTACAATTAAATCATTAGCCGAAATATCTTTCACTGCGGTTCCGCCAGCGTAGAAGATTTCGCTCATCCAGATTTCGTCCTGAGGTCGTAAGGCATCTGCGATTTCTTCCACGAAATCATTCTTTAAAAATCTCGTCGGGCCGTAACCATGGGGTTGAAACCAGGCGATCACTTTTTCTGCCAAAGGCTGGCAAGCGCGAATTGATGCGGCACATTTTGCAGGATTATGTGCGTAATCATCGATAACCCAAACGCCATTCTTCTGTCCGAGAATCTGGTGACGGCGGTATATCCCTTCATATTTTGCAAGGCTTGCCGCACAGATTTCCAGATTTACTCCAATTTGATGAGCTACTGCAATTGCTGCGGCAGCATTTTCGACACTGTGTCGGCCCAGTGAAGTCATCTGAAACTTCTGGTTATGGAGATCAAATGTCAATGAAAGCCCATCCTGAAGAAAATTCTGTGCTGAATAGCCTGCATTTTCATTTTCAAATCCAAAATCATTTGCGGAAGTTTCGGAGAGTGTTTTTGCCAGTGTATTTGATTGGTTTACAACAAATAAGCCCTTAGTATTATTTTTAAATATCGTAAATAGTTCGATCAGTTCATCAATTTCCTGATGGTCCTTATCGATATTTAAGAGAAGTCCGATTTCGGGTTCATATTGTACAATCGAACCGTCGCTTTCATCGGCTTCAATAATAAGCCACTCGCCTTTGCCCACAGCAGCATTTCCGATTTTACCTTCTTTAATGATGGAAGTTAAACCCGCGCCGGATATAATGCTCGGTTCCAGTTTGGCATCAAGTAAGATCTGATATAACATCGCTGATGTTGTTGATTTACCGGACGTTCCGGCAACAGCAATGGTTTTCTTACTTTTGGCGATGATGGATAAAAGTTCACTTCGTTTGATGATAGGAATTCCGAGTTCTCTGGCTTTCTGAACTTCAAAAACGGTTTCTTCTATGGCGGTTGAAACTACGATGACATCCGTTTTTTTAGAAATACCACTTCCGTCCTGAAGGAAACATTGTATGCCTCCAGCTTCTAACTGTTCTTTTGTGCGGTTATATTCATCGGGATGAAAATAGCGGTCGCTTCCGGAAGCTTCTTTGCCGATTCCTTTAAGATATTGTGCAATGGCGCTCATGCCGACCCCGGCAACGCCGATGAAGAATACATTCTGAAAATCCTCAATTTTGTTTATCATTCCTTTCATCTGTATCCGTTACAAGAATTTATTTTCTACGAGGTTCCACAGTCTCTGTGCGTATTCGTCAACTTTTCCCCAATCTTTCTGATAATACACTTCACTTAAAAACTGTTTTGCATCTTCAAGATTATCATAGTAATTAAGTTTATCTACGGTAGATTTAAGCTCGTCTGCATCGCCATTAAAAAGAAGTTTTGTAAAAGCCACTTTGTCATTCAAATCGAGTTTGAATTCATTTTTCTTTTTCTCGGCCTCCATAAAATCTGTAGGAATATTTGTTTTCAAAATACTCCCGGATTCTGTTTTTGATTCCTGAACTTGAATTTTTTCTTCTGCAAGTCTTCCCAGTGGATCTTCATCGAACAGGTTCTGTACTACTTTCAGCCCTTTTATATGGGCCAGTTTGAATTTTTTCTCCGAATGAAGCTGCTCGTGCTTTGTTTCCGAATGTAATGTTTCGTTTTTCGGCGGATGTATAATATCTTCCTTCTTGAAATCTACAATTTTTCTCCGGCGTTCTTCCAGCTCAAGGAATTCTCTTTCTTTCCGGGCTACCCTTTCTTCGTAATTTTGTTCGATTTCGATTTCCGAAATCATATCTTCCTCGATTTTTTCCTCCACATTTCCTTCAGGTACTTCCACCATTTCCGTGGATTGAACTAAGGGCTCCTCATTTTCTATCTCATTAAGTTCATTGGTAAATATTACCTCTTCTTCAATGGCATTTTCAGATATCAGATTGTCATCAAGCATGTCCAAATCAGGGCTCATAATCTCGTTGACAGAAAAATTTTTTACGTCTTCATCATCATATTTTTCCCCAACCTCCTCAGCAATAAAACTATCTTTATTTTTTTCCAGGATCCTCAAAAAAGCAATTCTGTCGGTTATTTCAGCAAAAAGATCCTGTTTTCCGAGCAGCTCATCTTTTGAACTGATCCGGGAAAGCGTTTCGAGAATTGTCTTGCATTCAAAAAAAATTTTTTCCTGTAGATCTTGGAAGTTTTGCATAATAAAGTCTATTAAATTTCCTTATTTTTGAGCTTTGAATATTACGGCTAAATTAACAAATGTTTTTAGAAAATACAATTAATCACGCAAAACAGAGCGGCTGGATGGAAGTTATCTGTGGGTCGATGTTTTCAGGCAAAACTGAGGAATTAATCAGAAGGCTTCGGCGTGCGGAAATGGCCGGTCAGAATGTAGAAATTTTCAAACCAAAACTCGACACACGGTATGCTGAAGCAGAGGTTGTTTCTCACAATCAGAATAAAATCAGAAGCACCCCTGTAGAGAGTCCAAATGAAATACTTTTATTGGGTTCCACCTGCGATGTAATTGGAATTGACGAGGCTCAGTTTTTTGATGAAAGCATTGTAGAAGTTGCCAACACTTTAGCGAATAACGGTGTACGTGTTGTTATTGCCGGACTTGATATGGATTTTATGGGCAGACCATTCGGTCCCATTCCCAATTTAATGGCTACAGCTGAGTACGTGACAAAAGTTCACGCCATCTGCAAAAGAACAGGAAATCTCGCCAATCATTCCATGCGAACAACTGCTAATAAAGATCTTGTACAATTGGGCGAAACCGAGAGCTATGAAGCAGTAAGCCGAAAAGTTTTCAATGAAGAATTTCTGAACAGAAAAAATAAATGAACTACACTACCAAACAACTTGCAGACCTTACCAATTCACAAGTCATTGGGAACGGAGACCTGCTGGTAACAAGTATTTCCTTTGACAGCCGAAATATTTACTCTTCGGCGAACACGGCTTTCATCGCCATTAATACCAAAAAAAATTCTGGTGAAAAATATATTCAGTCCGCAGCTGAGAAAGGAATTAAAATTATAATTTCTGAGCATAAATCTCATGATTTAGAAGACATTACCTGGATTATTGTAGAAAATTCTTTAAGATTTATTCAGAGACTTGCAAAGCACCATCTCTCACTTTTTAATCTCAAGACCGTTGGAATTACGGGAAGTAACGGAAAGACGATTGTAAAGGAATGGCTTTACCAAAGCCTGTTCACTGATTTTAATACCGTTAAAAGCCCTAAGAGTTTTAATTCTCAACTGGGTCTTCCGCTTTCACTCCTTAAAATTGAGAATATTCACGAAGTCGGAATCTTTGAAGTGGGAATTTCCAAACCCGGCGAGATGGAAATTCTGGAAAATATTTTTTCTCCTAAAATTGGTGTTCTTACGCACATCGGCTCTGCGCACTCGTCAAATTTCGCTGATGAAGAAGAACTGATCAATGAAAAAATTAAACTTTTCAAACATTCGGAAACTATTATTTTTAATGGCGATAATGAGTTGGTTTACAATAAAATAAATAATCTTTATTCCAGTAAAAATTTAATATCATACGGCTTAAAAATCCATAACGATATTACCGTAACAAACGATCCCAGTAACAAATCTGAATCTTTACAGGTTCGTAATTTTGATGAGATATTTCAACTCCCGGCTCAGCAAAGAGATGAAGCAACTTTGAGCAATGCTTTATGTATCGTGGCGGTTCTGAAAGAATTTGGATTCGACTTTAAGCAAATTACAGAAAAGATTAACGCCCTGAAATCCGTAGAAATGCGTCTGGAAAGTGTAAACGGGCTTCGGAACAATCTTATTATCAACGATTCGTTTAATCTGGACCTTGATTCTCTGAAAATTGCTTACCAGTTCATAAAAGAATACAACAAACCCAAGAATACCCTTATACTGACCGACTTTGTTGAGGGCAAGAATTCTGATCAGCTTTATCGTGAAGTCATTGATATCACGAATCAGCAGCATTTCAGTAAGATTATTCTCATCGGTGAAGAAATAATCAATTACCAACAGTATTTTAAAAGCGAATCATACACTTTTACTAACGTGGATGAACTTATTGGAAGTCATTTACTTAATCAAATAGAAAACGAATTGATACTCTTAAAAGGGGCAAGAAAATTCGAAATTGAAAAAGTTAAAAATCACCTGGAACTTCAGAAACACGATACGGTTCTGGAAGTTAATCTCAATGCCATACTTCACAATATCAATGTTCATAAAGCTTTGCTGAAGCCTTCAACCAAAATGATGGCAATGGTTAAAGCCTATTCCTACGGTCTTGGCGGTTATGAAATTGCAGAATTTTTGCAGCATCACCACATTGATTATCTCGGCGTTGCCTATGCTGACGAAGGTGTAGATTTGAGAAAGAACGGGATTACTACACCGATTATGGTTATGAATCCGGAACAGCACAGTTACAATATTATCATTGATTATAATCTGGAACCTGAAATCTACAGCTTCCGGGTACTGGAATTGTTTAATCAGCAACTTATTGAAAAAGGAATTCAGGAGAAATATCCGATTCATATCAAGCTGGAGACAGGAATGCACAGACTTGGTTTTAAGAATAATGAGATTGATGACCTCATTAAGCAGTTGAATAATATGAACGTACAAGTGGCATCTATTTTCAGTCATTTGTCGGTTGCAGACGTTCCCGAAGGAAAGGATTATACTTTAGAGCAAATTGAGATTTTCAGAAAAAATTCAGAACAAATTATTTCAGGACTGGAATATCAGCCAATCAGGCATATTCTTAACACCTCAGGTATAGTGCATTATTCTGCAAGTCAATTCGATATGGTAAGAATTGGAATTGGAATGGTGGGTATTTCGTCAAATTCCGAAATCAGGAAACAACTACAGAATGCAGTTAGTTTTAAAACCGTAATTTCACAGATCTCTACGGTTAACGAGGGAGAATCGGTTGGTTATAACCGGAATTTTCAACCCGACCAGCCCACGCAGATCGCAACAATTCCTGTTGGATATGCTGACGGAATTCCACGCCTGATAGGCAACAAAGTTGGGAAAGTAGGCATTGGCAAACAAGTGTACTCAATTGTAGGGAATGTCTGTATGGATATGATGATGATTGATATCGGAAATTCCACGGCCAAAGAAGGTGACGAGGTGATTATTTTCAACTCCAATCCAACTCTTGAGGATTTCTCCGGTTACTGTAAAACAATACCTTACGAGGTTTTAACATCAATTTCCCGGCGCGTTAAAAGAATTTACATCAAAAACTAAATGAAAAAAACACTGGTCTTCCTTCTTACAGTATTACTGAATTTCTGCCTGAGCGCTCAGGTTAAAGAAGGATTCACCATACCTAAAAATCCAAAAATAGGATTATCACTATCCGGCGGCGGTGCCAAAGGATTTGCCCATATCGGTGTTTTAAAAGTTTTAGACTCCCTCGGAGTGAAGATCGATTATATCTCCGGAACCAGTATGGGCGCTATTGTTGGCGGACTATATGCATCCGGATACACGGGCAAAGAAATTGAAAAAATAGTTCTCGAAACAGATTTCTACACCATTATCGCCAATGAAAAGACGCGAAAAGAGACTACTTTTTTCGATAAAGCCGTTGATAAATATATCTTAAGCATCCCGGTAAAAGACGGTAAAATTAATGTTTTGCCGAAAGCCATATCGACAGGACAGAAAAATATTTATCTCCTGAAGGAATTGTTTAAAAACGTTTCAACTATCGATGATTTTTCTAAGCTTCCAATTCCATTTATGTGCATTGCGACCAATCTTGAGAGTGGAAAAATCGAAATCTTCGAGAAAGGTGATTTGGTGAGTTCCATTATGGCAAGTTCAGCATTTCCCTCGCTGATGGATCCGGTCAAGATTAATGATTCGCTTTATATCGATGGTGCGATGACCATCAACTATCCTTCTAAACCTTTGAAGGACAAAGGAATAGATATTGTGATTGGTGTAGATTTAAGTCAGGGTCTAGCCACCCGGGAAAAACTCTCAAGTGCAATTGATATTTTGAATCAGGTTATTGACTTTGGAATTCAGAAGGAAACTAAGAACCAATATCAATATACAGACATTAATATTCATCCTGATCTTACAGGTATGAGTGCCACAAGTTATGACGCTAAAGCAGCAATTCTTGATTCTGGATATGTAGAAGCACAAAAATATATAGAAACGCTTTCCTTACTTCCGCAGCGGAAAAAAGATCTTCTGCGCGCCCCACTCAATTCCATTTACTCAAATGTTTATAAAATAGATAGTCTTATCCTTCAGAACAACCATATTTTCGGAAAAAATTATGTTCAAGGGAAGATGAATCTTAGAGTTCCTTCACTTCAGACTTATGGGGGAATAAATAAAATGATAGACCGTCTTTATGCTACAAATAACTATCGGTTAATAAATTACGATATAATTCAGCAGGATGATCGTAATTATTTGAAACTTAATGTCACTGAAGATGATGCACGTTTTTTCCTTAAATTCGGACTTCATTATGATGAGATCTTTAAAACAGGACTTTTACTGAATCTTACTGCTAAAAGATTACTGTTCCGCAACTCTGCCATTTCACTTGATGTTGTTGTGGGTGACAAGCCACGATATTACCTGAATTATTTTATTGATAACGGTTATATACCAGGTTTCGGACTGTATGCATCGGGGATGAGCCTTGATTTAATAGACGCCGATTCCAATGTATTCGAAAAATGGAACTGGTTCCGAAATGAAGCCTTTATACAGTCTGTTTGGCGCGATAAATACGCTATTGGAGGCGGAATTAGCCACGATTATTACGAATCTAAGGTCTTCTGGGAAACAATTTATTCAAATGCTCATAATTACATTAATCCTTATGTCTTTATCAAAACCGATACGCAGGACGATACCAGTTTCCCCACTAAAGGACTGTTTCTATATGCAGAAGGTAAAGTTTTAGATCTGCTTAATGATGAATTAGAAGGGCGTACTGTACAGTTAAAAATATCTTCACAAATAAATTTTCCTTTTACATCGTGGTTTACTTACAGGCTAGGACTTTTTGGCGGGATTACCGTTGGTGAAAGTCTTTCTCCGTTCTACAATTACAGAATTGGCGGCATCTTTGAACAGAACATTGGGAATTTCGAGAAATTTCAGGGCTACGAATTTGGGCAGCTTAACTCCAAAAATATGCTTACTGCCTCTAATACATTCCAGTTTAATTTTTCAAAAAGTTATTATGTAGATGCCAATTTCAGCATAGCAAATCTTTTTGATGATATAAAAGTTGATGACATTCTACACCTATCAGAGTCTTCTGCAGGTGTTAGCGCTGGTTACAAATCACCTTTCGGACAGATAAAATTCAATTACAGCAGGTCATTAAACCGGAATAATAATATACTGAGTGTAATACTCGGACATTGGTTTTAAAAAAATATGATACAGTTTTTTTTCGAAAATATTGAACAAATAGAACTGGATGGTAACATTACCAAATGGTTGGAAGATCTTATAGTTTCTGAACAGAAAAAGCCAGGAGACATCAATTATATCTTCTGCGATGACGAATATCTTTTACAAATCAACCGGGAACATCTGCAGCATGACTACTATACCGATGTTATTACTTTCGACTATGTAAAGGGCAAAACCATTTCAGGTGATATTTTTGTATCTTTGCCCCGCATTTCTGAAAACGCTGTCAATTTATCTAAAGATTTTGATTCTGAATTACATAGAGTATTAGCGCATGGGGTTTTACATCTCTGCGGTTACAAAGATAAACTTGATACTGAAATTGCAGAAATGCGACAGAAAGAGGATTTTTATCTGAGTAAAAGATTAATCTAAAAAATTGCTTTTACGGATATCGTTAAAATCTGTAGTCTTTAATAATGTTTCACGTGAAACATCTCAACTTTATTTCATTAGAATAAATGATAAACGAAATATACGACGTTATTGTAGTCGGCGCCGGACATGCCGGATGTGAGGCTGCTGCAGCAGCTGCAAATATGGGTTCAAAAACCCTTCTCGTTACGATGAATATGCAAACCATCGGACAAATGTCATGTAATCCAGCAATGGGCGGGATTGCAAAGGGGCAAATTGTCCGAGAAATAGATGCACTCGGTGGATATTCGGGGATTATAGCAGACAAGTCTGCCATCCAGTTTAAAATGCTAAACCTTTCCAAAGGCCCGGCAATGTGGTCTCCGCGAACCCAAAACGATAGAATGCTTTTCGCTGAAGAGTGGAGAATTGCCCTGGAAAACACTCCAAATCTTGATTTCTTTCAGGATATGGTAAAGAGTTTAATTGTAGAAAATAATAAAGTTACAGGTATAATAACCTCATTGGGAATTCAGATTAAGGGCAGAGCAGTAGTACTTACTAACGGAACTTTTTTGAATGGCTTAATCCATGTTGGCGATAAACAGCTGGGCGGGGGAAGAATGGGTGAACCAAGAGCTTTCGGAATCACCGAACAATTGGTATCACTGGGTTTCGAAGCTGGTAGAATGAAGACCGGTACACCACCCAGAGTAGACGGTAGAAGCCTGGATTATTCTAAAATGGAAGAACAGAAAGGTGACGAAAAACCTCAAAAATTCTCTTATTCAAATACCCCAAAGCTTACCAAACAGTTAAGCTGCCATATCGTATATACCAACGAAACTGTTCATGATATTCTACGGGAAGGCTTCGACAGAAGCCCTATGTTTAATGGCACTATACAAAGTATTGGACCGCGTTATTGCCCTAGTATTGAAGATAAAATTAACCGCTTTGCAGAAAGGGAAAGACACCAACTTTTTGTAGAACCTGAAGGTTGGAGAACTGTTGAAATCTACGTAAATGGATTCAGCTCATCCCTTCCCGAAGATATTCAGATAAAGGCCATGCGTCATATTCCGGGTTTCCAAAATGTAAAAGTTTTCCGGCCAGGCTATGCGATTGAATACGATTACTTCCCTCCTACTCAGCTACATCACACCCTGGAAACCAAATTGATTGAAAACCTGTATTTCGCAGGCCAAATCAATGGTACAACAGGCTATGAAGAAGCTGCAGGACAGGGATTAATGGCGGGTATTAATGCTCACAATAAAGTACACGAAAAAGGAGAATTTATTCTTAACCGTGATGAAGCCTATATTGGAGTTTTAATTGATGATTTAATTACCAAAGGTACCGAAGAACCTTACCGTATGTTTACGTCACGAGCTGAATACAGACTACTGTTAAGGCAGGACAATGCAGATATTAGACTAACAGAAAGATCTTACAAAATAGGACTCGCCAGTGAGGAACGAATGAATAATGTCGCCACGAAAATTAGTGCAAGTAATGAATTGGAGGAATATTTAAAATCAACTTCACTAAAACCCGATGTAATTAATCCAATCCTCAGCAGTATTGAATCATCACCCGTTGATCAGGCTTACCGCGCTTCTCAGATCCTTACGAGACCAAATATGACTTTAGATAAATTGAGTGAAATTGATTTTATAAAAGAAGTAACTAAAAACATTTCAGAAGAGGTAAAAGAACAGGCTGAGATCAATATCAAATATAAGGGTTATATCGAAAAGGAAAGAGAAAATGTTGCTAAATTAAACCGTCTCGAAACCATCAGAATACCTGAAGATTTCGATTTTTCAAAAATAAGTTCTCTTTCGTCAGAAGCTAAACAAAAACTTAATAAGGTTAAGCCAAAAACAATTGCGCAGGCAGCAAGAATAAGCGGCGTATCCCCTTCTGATATCAATGTTCTTTTAATATTTCTGGGACGTTAAGTTTTATATGTTTCACGTGAAACATTAAAGGTATACCATCTACAAGTTTGTATAATATATGATAATTAAAGATCACTTTTTAAGTCAGGAAGGATTCACTCTTGCTGAAACATCCATTGCGGGCATTTATAAAACTGAACCTATTCCTGAAAATATAAGCAGGTATTATGAGAGTAAAGAATATATCTCACACTATCAGCATACCGTATCACTCAAGCAAAAGGTTTACAAATTTTTACAGGGTTTCAATCTTAACTTTAAAAGGAATATTCTCGCGAAAGAACTTCACAAGAATGCTCATGTTCTGGATTATGGTTGCGGGGCCGGAGAATTTTTAAAATTTATCGAAGATGATTTCACTACATTCGGATATGAACCTAATCCTTCTGCTAGAAAGTTTGCCTCTGAAAAATTATCAAAAACAAAGATTATTGATACACTACATTCAGTAGAAAATGAAAGTTTAGATGCAATTACTCTTTGGCATGTATTAGAACATATTGAAAATCAGCAAGATATCTTAAAAACATTTTATAACAAGCTAAAAATCAATGGCTTACTTGTAATTGCAGTTCCTAACCATACCTCTTACGATGCTAAAAGGTATAAAGAATTTTGGGCCGCTTATGACGTTCCCCGTCACATTTATCACTTCTCAAAAACAGGGATGGAAAAATTAATGAACAACGATCAGTGGAATATCAAATATATCAGACCCCTCCTACTCGATGCCTTTTATATTTCTATGCTGAGTGAAAAGTATAAGAAATCACCAATTTTCTGGCTGAAAGGATTCGTTTACGGAGCAATTTCTAATTTTAAAGCATTAAAAAACGACGAATTTTCAAGCTTGATATACGTTATCGAAAAAAAATAGATTTTCAATTTTTGATAGGTTTCTGAAGGTCAATTTCGAGTCGATTTCTTCACTTTTTAGAATTTTCTAAACTGGAATTTCAATTTAACCTTTACTCATAAAAAAAGTTTCCGGCTAATCCGGAAACTTTTTTTATTTCGATGACTTGAAGTATAAAATTAACTGTTGATTGCTTTTACACCTGGAAGTTCTTTTCCCTCCAAACTTTCCAACATTGCACCTCCGCCGGTAGAAACATAGCTCACTTTATCATCGTAACCGAATTTTTTAACAAAAGCCACGCTGTCTCCACCTCCAACAAGGGAAAATGCACCCATTTTGGTTGATTCCGCAATACTGTCGCCTAAGGCAACTGTTCCTGCCGAAAAGTTAGGCATCTCGAAAACACCAATAGGCCCATTCCATAAAATAGTACGTGAATTCATAAGAACATCGTGGAACAGCATTCTCGTGCGTGTTCCGGCATCCATTCCCATCCAACCTTCCGGTATATCATAAATATCAACTTCTTTTCTTTCCGCATCGTTACTGAACTCATCGGCGATTACGGCATCAGTAGGTAAAAATACCTTCACATTCTGGGCCTTTGCTTTTTCCAGAATTTCCAGTGCAAGAGTCAGTTTATCTTCTTCCAACAAGGAATTTCCAATATTCCCGCCCAAAGCGCGCACAAATGTAAACGCCATACCACCTCCAATAATCAGATTATCAATCGCCGGTAAAATATTTTCTATAATAGTAATTTTTGTCGAAACTTTTGATCCTCCGAGAATCGCGGTTACAGGTTTTTGGCCGCTACCAAGCACTTTATCAATCGCTTCAAGTTCCTTAGCCATCAGTAAACCGAAAAATTTAGTTTCTGGAAAATATTCAGCAATAATTGCAGTGGAAGCGTGCGCACGGTGTGCTGTTCCGAAAGCGTCATTCACATAAGCATCAGCATATTTAGAAAGTTTTTCAGCAAATTCGCGATCACCTTTTTCTTCTTCATTATAGAATCTCAGATTCTCAAGAAGCAGTATTTGTCCGGGTTGCAGTTCACTACTCATTTCCTTTGCTTCAGGCCCAATACAGTCTTCACAGAATTTAACTTCCTTACCTAAAACTTTCTCTATTTCATCAACTATGTTTTTTAAAGAAAACTCTTCTGTAGCCTTTCCTTTTGGCCGACCCAGGTGAGTAATGAGGATTACAGAACCTCCGTCATTCAAAATTTTATCAATAGTTGGTTTCACTGCCTGAATCCTCGTATTATCTGTAACTTTTAAATCTGCACTTTGGGGCACATTAAAATCAACGCGCACTAACGCTTTTTTATCTTTAAAATTAAAATCGTTTACTGTTTTCATACAAATCCCTTGTTTTATGTTTCACAAATTTAAGATTTATTCACCTGAATAAAAATTTTATTCAACTTAAAATTCCACAATCCCCAATGCCTCATTTTATCTACATTACATTTTTCTTTTAAAAAAAAGAAATGATAGTTGTTGTTGTAGCAGACGGATTTGGGGAGAAATAAAGTGCAAATACTTTGACACACGTAGTCGAACTTAAATTAATAAATCATTAACATTACAAGTGACTGATTTTTAACATTTTTTAACGCTTACCAACATATGTTAATAAATCTTAAATATATTATGTATTGAAAATTTCTTCATGGAAAACTTCCCGAATTACACCCTGAAAGTTTCTTCAACAATTATATTGAATATCGCCAAACATTTTCCATTAGTAATTAAAAACGGATTATAAAAGTAAATCTTTTGAGGAGTTATCAACATGATTTAGCACTTATCCTCACAATCCTTGTTAACTAGTTTAAAGGAAAATTGTAGAGTTCAATTTTGAGGCGAATTGCAAGATTTGATAGCTTAAAATAAACTGTTTATATTAATAGTAGTAAATTTGTAATAAATCTGCACCTTTATAATTTAATCATGAAAAAAATAGCCATCGCCTGCGATCATGCAGGTTTCGATTACAAAGAAAGTATTAAAAAACATCTGCAAGCCAACTTCGAGGTAAAAGATTTTGGTACTTATTCCAAAGACGCTGTAGACTATCCGGATTTTGTACATCCCACGGCGACGTCGGTTGAAAATGGCGAAAGTGACTTTGGAATTCTGATTTGCGGCAGCGGACAGGGCGTTTCCATCACTGCAAATAAACATCAGCATATACGTTGTGCATTATGCTGGATGCCCGAACTTGCTGAACTGGCGCGGAAACATAACAATGCGAACATGGTTGCAATCCCGGCAAGATTCATTGCACAGGAGCTTGCAGTCGAGATTATTGAGAAATTCCTCGGCACTGATTTTGAAGGAGGTAGACACGAAAACAGGGTTAATAAGATCCCGTTCTGTTAATCCTCACTACACAAAGTAAACTATTCTATATGGCAAAAAAAAGCAAATTTATATCTCATAAAAACAATCAGAAACTCCAGGAAATAGGACGTTTAATCTTGAAATTTATGAACCAGAAATCCACTAAAATCTACAATTACAAGCAGATTGCAGATGGAATTGATTATAAAAATCCGCGACAGCGGGAACTGGTGATTCAGTCACTTCACAAATTACTTTCTGAAGAACGGATTAAAGAAACCGAGAAAGGAAAATATATCATTAACCTAAAGATTGAGGGAACCCTGACAGGAATCATCGATTTTAATCAGGCAGGCAACGCTTATGTAAAAGTGGATGATTTGGATGATGATGTATTTATCCATTCCAAAAACGTAAAAGATGCACTTCAGGGTGACAAGGTACTCATCGTCACCTATCATTTTAAAGGCAAAAAACTTGAAGGTTCTGTGCTTGAGGTTATCGAAAGAAACCGCGACGAGTTTGTAGGCACGTTCCAACTTATTAAACATAAGGATTTTGGGTTTGTTGTATGTGATAAAAAGACCATCAACACTGATATTTTCGTACCAAAAGGAAAAATTGCAGGCGCTGAAGACGGAGATAAAGTGGTTGTAAAAATGACGGAATGGAAATCTGGCGAGAAAAATCCTGAAGGTGAAATCATCAAAGTGTTAGGCGCACCAGGCGAGCATGAAACCGAGATTCATTCTATTTTAGCAGAATATGGTTTACCGTATACTTTCCCTGAAGAAGTTGAAAGAGAAGCGGAAGAAATCGACCGACGTATTCACGACAGTGAAGTGGCAAAACGCCGCGATATGCGTAAAATCTGCACCTTTACAATAGATCCAAAAGATGCAAAAGATTTTGATGATGCCCTTTCCATTCAGAAATTAGAGAACGGAAACTGGGAAATCGGCGTTCATATTGCAGATGTTTCTCATTATGTGGTTCCCGGAACGATGCTTGACGATGAAGCTTACGACCGTGCAACATCCGTTTATTTGGTGGACCGAGTGGTGCCGATGCTTCCTGAAGTTCTCAGTAATGATGTCTGTTCTTTGCGACCAAATGAAGATAAATATACTTTTTCTGCCGTTTTTGAACTTGATGAAAATGCAGATGTTGTGAAGGAGTGGTTCGGCAGAACCGTAATTCATTCCGACAGAAGATTCAGTTATGAAGAAGCTCAGGAAAGAATTGAAACCAAAGAAGGCGATTTAGCTGAAGAAATTCTGGTTTTGGATAGACTTGCTAAAATTCTAAGAAAAAACAGAATTAATAATGGCGCAATTACTTTCGACCGAAGCGAAGTACGCTTTAATTTGGATGAAAACAGCGAACCGATTGGCGTTTACTTTAAAGTAAGCAAAGATTCCAATCATTTGATTGAAGAATTTATGCTTTTGGCAAACCGAAAAGTTTCGGAATTTGTTTCCCTGAACAGAAAAGGTGATCCTACCGGAAATACCTTTATTTACAGAATTCACGACGATCCGGATCCTACAAAACTTGAAGCACTTCGAGAATTTGTATCCACCTTTGGTTATAAAATGGATCTGGCAAACACGAAAAAAGTTGCTGAATCACTCAACCGTTTATTAACGGATGTAAAAGGCAAAGGCGAAGAAAATATGATCGAGACTTTAGCAATGCGCTCGATGAGTAAAGCAATATATTCCACAAATCCAATCGGGCATTACGGTTTAGGATTCGAGTTTTATTCGCATTTTACCTCCCCCATCAGAAGATATCCTGATTTAATTGCACACCGGTTGCTTCAGCATTATCTGGATGGCGGCAAATCACCTAATAAACAGGATTACGAGGAAAAAAGCAAGCACTGCAGCGCGATGGAACGTTTGGCGGCCGATGCTGAAAGAGATTCAATTAAATTCATGCAGGTTAAATTTATGGAGAAACATCTTGGCGAAGTCTTTACCGGTGTAATTTCTGGCGTTGCGGATTTCGGGTTCTGGGTACAGATTCCAGAAAATGGTGCTGAAGGTCTTATTAAACTTCGTGATCTGATGGATGACTCTTACCAATACGACGCGAAAACTCACGCAGTTATAGGTTCCAGAACCGGAAATCAATATCAGTTGGGTCAGGAAGTAAAAATTAAAGTTATGAAAGCCAATCTCATCCAAAAACAGTTGGATTTCAAGATTGTGGAATAATGTCTCTGCATTACAGAGCTTTTCTCTCCGATTTAGTAAAAGTGTTTGGATTTATTCTGAACGCTTTTCTGTTTTCAGGATCATTACGTACACCTTTGTAACTGTAAAAACACTGTTGATAAGCTTTATATTTCTCGTCTTATTCGGCGCTCTTTCGTATCGATTTCTAAAGTCGAAAGTCACTAAACAGGTCTTTTTTTTAATTTTATTACCTTTACTTTTTAATTGTTTCTTCCTGGTTAATTATGTTTTCTCTAAGCGCCCGCAAAAGGAAACCTATCGGTATGCCTACGGAATTACTGATATTCAGGAAAGTAGAGGCAGATATTCCACCCAGAAAGGCAGATCAACTGCCATTAATCTGGAACGTGGGATTTATAAAGAATTCTACCTGCCGCGAATGTTTTAGATTACGAAAAAATGAAAGATAAAAAACTGATAACATACGATATAGAAGACGGATTATTTGGTTTTCGTGTGGTGAAGGATTATAAATTTTCGGAGGACAAAACGAATTATATATTTCAGTATTAAAATATGTTCGAACTTATAATTTCGGCAATTGGTTTGGGAATTATGCTCAGCCTCGTGTTCATAGGACCCATTTTCTTTCTTCTGATTGAAACCAGTTTTTCCCGTGGACCAAAACATGCATTAGCACTTGACTTAGGAGTAATTTTTGCTGATATTTTGTGCATAACCGCAGCATTTTTTGCAAGTGCCGATTTAATACAGCTCATTGATAAACATCCCGGATTTTACCGTATAACCTCTTTTATCATCTTAATTTATGCGGTTTATATGGTGGTATCTAAAACAAGGATGCACCTTGCCGGAGAGGAAAAAATGATTGGGCAAAACTATTTTAAGACTTTTCTCAACGGATTTTTCTTCAATATTCTGAATATTGGTGTCGTGCTGTTCTGGCTTGTAACAGTAATTTCGGTCAGAAATGCCTATCCAAAACTCGACGAATTTCTTCTTTATATGGCATTGGTAGTCGGTACTTATTTAGCCATCGACTTCTTTAAGATTTATCTTGCTAAGCAGTTTCATTATAAACTTACAGAAAGACTTGCCAATCAGATCCGAAAAGGTGTTGGTTTTATTCTAGTTGGATTCAGTATCTTCATCTTTCTTCAAAGTTTCAAGAAATTTAATCAGTTCGACCGGCAATTGGAAGAAGCAGAAAGAACAGAGCAAAAACAGATTAAGAAATGAACTCCATAATATTTCCGGATTCTCTTAAAAAAGGAGACAGAATCGCGGTGATTTCTCCGGCAGGTTCTGTAGAGGAAGCCCAGCTTGAAACAGGTTTAAATCTAATTCGGGTTAAAGGTTATGAGCCGGTTGTAGGCAAGCATCTTTATACCAAATTTTCAAAGGGTTACAGTTATGCTGGTACAGAGGCTGAAAGGATTTCCGATATGAACTGGGCGCTGAACGACGCGGATATTTCGGCAGTCTGGGCTTCCAGAGGAGGTTACGGTTGTCAACATTTACTGGGAAATTTAAAACTTTCAGAGTTTAAAAAAAGGCCGAAATGGTATATCGGATATTCTGACAATACAGTGATTCAAAGCTATTTACTGAAGAATAATTTTGCCTCAATTCATGGCCAAACAATTAAAACATCAGGTTTTGGAGTGACTCCTGAAGGTTATGATCTTACTTTTGATATTCTGAAAGGAAAATTTCCAAAATATTCCATCCAAAATAATCCTTTCAACAAATCCGGAACCGTAGAAGCTGAATTGGTTGGCGGTAATTTAGCCTTGATTTATGCACTTTTAGGAACAAAATATTCCTTTGATTTCAAAGATAAAATCCTTTTTATTGAAGATATCGGGGAAAAATTTTATGCATTGGACCGAATGATCATGTCACTTGAACTTGCCGGAGTTTTCAGGAAAATTAAGGGACTTATCGTTGGTGGAATGACCTTAATGGAAGACGAAAAAGAGAACATGAACTACGAAGAAAGTTTTGATGAATTTTCTTATAAGCTTATCGCAGAACGGATTTCCCAATATGATTTTCCGGTGATTTTTGGATTTCCGAATGGTCATATTTATGATAACAGACCGCTGCTTATTGGAGCCAAAATTTCAATGACAGTCGGTAAGAAGGTTGAAGTAAAATTCTGATGCCATGGCAGAGCACAACGATTTCGGGCAACTTGCAGAAGATCTTGCAGCTGAATTTTTATCCAAAAAGAACTATAAAATTCTTGCGAGGAACTTTCGTTATCAAAAAGCAGAAATCGATATCGTTGCAGAATTTGAAGGGATCATTGTTGTTACGGAAGTGAAGGCAAGAAGTTACAATACGCTTATCGAGCCTCAGGAAGCCGTTACCAAAAAGAAGATAAAATCCATCGTAATGTGTTCTGATTTTTTCATGAACGAAAGAAAAATCGATAAAGAAGTAAGGTTCGACATTATCACCGTTCTTCCCGATGAACAGGGAGTTCTGCAGCTCAACCATATCGAAGATGCGTTCCAGAGTTTTGATGCGAACTAAATTTTAAAAATCCATACAATGAAAACAGCGCTCATCACCGGAGCAACTTCCGGAATTGGTAAAGCCACCGCGCAATTGCTCGCCACAAAAGGATTCAGACTTATCCTTTGCGGTAGAAGGACCGAAGTTTTGGAGCAGATTAAAACTGAACTATCGGCCAATACTGAAATTTACACCTTAAACTTCGACCAAAGATACCTTCAGGAAGTAGAAAACGCGATCACTTCCCTACCCGATTCCTGGAAAAATATTGATGCACTGATTAATAATGCAGGCAATGCCCACGGTTTAGAACCGCTTTCCGAGGGAAATACGGAAGATTGGGACGCCATGATCGACGGTAATGTGAAAGGATTGCTGTATGTTTCTAAATGTGTGATTCCGGGGATGAGGGAAAGAAAATCGGGGCATATCGTTAATATTTCTTCTGTGGCGGCGAGACAGACTTACGCCAGCGGTGTAGTGTATTGCGCATCGAAGAAAGCAGTGGATGTGATTTCCGACGGAATGCGCCTCGAACTTACTGAATTTGGAATTAAAGTCACCAATATTCAGCCCGGCTTGGTAGAAACTGATTTCTCTAAAGTCCGTTTTAAGGGCGATGAAGAAAGAGCGAACACTGTTTATCAGGGATATAAAGCCTTACAGCCGGAAGATATTGCAGATGCCATCTCCTACTGCATCAACGCTCCGCAGCATGTAGCGATTTCAGATTTAACGATATATCCGACCGCCCAGAGCGAACCGAGAACCGTTTATAAGAATCTATAAAAAATAAATCTTCAGAAGATTGATTTTTGATTATTAAATTTGCAGAATGAAAATCCTCCATATCGAAACTTCCTCCAAAAACTGTTCTGTCGCTATTTCTGATGCCGAAAAACTACTTTGTGTTTGCGAAGAAGTTTCAGAAAATTATAAACAGTCTGAAAGTCTTCACACTTTTGTAGAATGGGCTTTGGAAGGAGCTGAAATCTCTTTGAAAGATCTGGACGCAGTTTCGTTAGGAATGGGTCCGGGTTCTTATACAGGTCTTAGAATTGGCGCTTCTTCAGCAAAAGGATTCTGCTATGGTTTGAAAATTCCGCTTATTGCAGTAAATTCTATGGAGACAATGATTGAGCCTTTTTTAGATCAAAAATTTGACTATATCATTCCATTGCTCGATGCAAGAAGAATGGAGGTTTATACCGCTGTTTTTGAGGGGAATTCCGGCAAGATGCTCACCGAAACCGAAGCTAAAATTTTAGAGGAGACTTCTTTTCAGGAGTTCGCGGATAAAAAAGTGATTTTTGTTGGCGATGGGGCTTCAAAAGCACAGGAAATTCTTCAGCTTTCCAATGCTGAATTTAACGCAAATGTCTACCCTTCTGCTAAATATTTAGTTAAAAAAGCAACCGAGAAGTTCAATAACAGTCAGTTTGAAGATGTCGCCTATTTCGAACCTTTTTACCTGAAAGAATTCCAGGGCGTTAAGAAAAAGAAATAAGCGTAGATTAAACAGTACATAAGAAAAAGCGAAGATTAATCTTCGCTTTAAATTTTTATTTCCATCTCTACAGGGCTTGCAATCTGCGGTGTATCCTGTGTGCGGCGTGGCCTCAATGGAGCCGGCTCATTCATCTTTCCGGGAACAGGTGGCACATCCATATCTGTTGGTGGAATTGGCGTGGCAGCTGGTGTCTTCATTTTGTTTCCGGATTCATCTGTAATTTCTATTTCAAGTTCGCTTTTAAGGTATTTCAGCATTTCTTCTGCTTTTTTACCCTCCGGTGTTCTTGCATAGTTTAGGGCAATCTGTTCCAGCTGGAGGATCATAATCTCTTTACCGGCGGTTTTACCGGTATTGAATGCATTAAGGAGCGCAAATTTCGGTACCAGTGCATCTTTGGGATATTTTTCTAAAGAGGACTGTATGAGTGTTTTGCTTTCTTCATATTTCTCAGTTGAATAAAGGTCAAAAGCCTGTGCGTAAGCTTTCTCGACTTCCTCTGAAGATTTAGAAAAAGAATTGTTTTTAGGATTTTTTACAAATTCTGCGTAGGACGTATAAGGAAAATCCGTTAAAATCATCTCTTTTGCGCGTTCTGCAGCGGATGGATTTTTCTCGTAATTAAAGGCGAAAATATTGTAAAGCGCCAGAAGTTTTGTTTCTTCTTCCGGATTGGCATCCACCAAATCATAAAGCGTTTTGGTGGCCAGCGGGGTATCAGAGAAATACGATTCGTACATCCTTCCCAAACCTAAACTCGCGGTATCTCTGGCTTTTTTCAACGCTAAGATATCTTCTGAAGCCGTTGGTATTTTCTCAATATAGAAAGCAGGTTCAAGTCTTCTAGGGTCGGGAGCAGACGCAATTCCCATCGCTTCATTTTTTAAATCTTCAATGGAACTTCCTCTTGCTGATGTTCGCCAGTTATCATTTAGTGCGCGGTTTCCCCACAATTGTTTAAAAGTAGATTCTCCTTTTGCTACTGTGCTTTGGTTCGCGAAGTAGAAGCCCCCTTTGCTACCGCCAAAATCCTGGAAGCCACCGGTATTTCCTGCAAACACAGAGTTAGCATCGTAATCTCCGGTATCAAATCCTTTGGAACGTTCTGCTTTTTTCCTTTCCAGTTCTTCTTTGGCTTCTTTGGCTTTTATCCCGTCAATGTATTTGTTGAAATAAGCGATTTTTTCAGCTTCGGGCATTCTGGTGAGCGCAAGAATACTGTCGTTTTTTCTGATCAGATAGTAATTTGCTGAAACCTGTTTGATATTGCTTGATTTTTCTGTCAGGAGTATTTTCGAAGGTTCATAAGTCATTACTGTAAGCGCGGAATCGTAATAAGCTCCTGCAGACAGATAGTCGCTCTCTTCGAAAAAACCTTTTCCGATCTCGTAATAATTAAGTCCGCGAATCTGCGGATCAGACATTTTTTCAGTCAGTGACTTCGCAAAAAATGATTTAGCTTCATCTTTCTTACCGGCTTTATTTGCCATAAGACCCAATGCATAGTAGAACTCGTTTTTTCTGGAACCATAAGTTCCTTTTTTGCTTATTTTCTCTAAATATTCTTTCGCTCCTTCGTAATCATCATCTTTTCCGTTAAAGGTTTTGGCGATTTCGATTTGGGATTTTACTTCAAACTCAAAGCTGTTTGCATTTTTATACGCGGTAACAAAGCTTTCCCGCGCTTCCTCATTCCTGTCGAGGTTTGCTAAAATCTGCCCTCTGAGAAAAGCAATTCTGCTACGCATCTTACGGTTTTTATTCACTGCATATGCATTCTCCAACGCGTCTACTGCGGCTTCTTTTTTGCCGGCTTGAAGCAGCATTTCTGAGTAATAAACGCTCAGCAGTTTTTTATAATCTTTTTTAAGTTTTGAATCTTTTGATAAATCCGCAAAAACCTCTTCGGCTTTGTAGTAGTCGCCCATTTTGGAATAAGCCAGCCCCTGATAAATGCGTGCAAGCGGAATTCTTTTGTCATTCCGCATGTTTGCAAACACATAATTTAATCCGTCCAGAGCTTCCAATGGTTTATTTCGGTAAATTCTGGATTGGGCCAAAAGTATATTTGCATCAAAGATTTTCTTGTTCTTCTCTTCCCCACCTTTCATTACAGAATATTTAGAAATTGCCTTAAGTGCTTTAGCTTCAGAGATTTCTAAGATTGAAGCTCCGCTCTTAATTCCCGGATTAGAAGAATTCTGAAAAATACTCCGGCCACCCGGAACGCCCGGACCTTCGGAATTCATACTTCCCGGCGGCACCGGATCCTCACCAAACATACCACCCGACTGTAAATCGGTTCCCAAAGGCTGTTCTTCGTAAGTGAGAAGCTGGATATAAGGCGCATAAAAATTATCTACATGAGCCTGATCGCGGTTTTTAAATTCGGTCTCAAGCGCATCTTTACTATTGAAAAGCGTATTGTAGTAAGAGAAAAATCCTTTCATAAAGGTGGAATCATCGGTTTTTTTCCGTGAAGAGCACGAAGTGAAAACAACGATTGCTGAAAGGAAAAGTATAGTTTTTTTCATTATTTCATAATAACTTTCAAATTAGCATTTTATTATGAAAAAATGCCTCTTTATTTCTGTAAAAATAATGAATTTTTATAATTGTTGGCAGCTTACCGGAAATCTTTTAGAATCCTGTAAAGCAAATGAGTGGGCAAACCCATTACTGTGTAGTAGCTGCCGGTTATACGTTTGATTTTTGCCATGCCGAACCATTCCTGAACGCCGTAACTGCCGGCTTTGTCGAAAGGTTTATATCGGTTAATGTAAAAATCGATTTCATCATCGGTCAATTCATCAATTTCTACATGAGTAACATCGGTTTTAGAGATGCTTTTTTCTGAATTTCTAATTGTAATTCCTGTAAAGACTTCATGGGTTCTCCCTGAAAGTTTTCTCAGCATTTCCTTGGCCTGAAGCGCATCCTGAGGTTTTCCCAACACTTCGTTTTCTATTGCTACAATCGTGTCTGCAGTGATTAAAACTTCGTCTTCTTTTAAACTGCGGAAAGCGTTTGATTTAAGATCAGAAAGATATTCTGCGATTTTCTCAACCTCTAAATCCTGCGGATAGATTTCATCACAATCCACAGAAACTACTTCAAAATCAAAGCCTAAACTGCTTAAAAGTTCTTTTCTTCTGGGTGAATTGGATGCTAATAATAATTTCATTTTAATTTTTTAGATGATGGGAATTAAACACTTTTCGTGTTATCTTCAATCCAGTTTCCCTGCACTTTCATTACCTGTTCGATTACATCGCGTACGGCGCCTTTTCCGCCTTCAGTGTTTGAGATGTATTCAGAAATTGCTTTCACTTCCGGCACGGCATTTTTTGGGCAGGTTGAAATTCCGGATGCCTGCATGATTTTTATATCCGGTAAATCATCGCCCATCGTTAGAATTTCGTCGTTTTGCAGGTTATATTTCTGCCGGAATTCTTCATATTTTTCCAGTTTGTCTGAAACCTTAGCGTAATATTCCTTAATCCCAAGATAATGGATGCGATTCCGTACAGCAGGATCGTCGCCGCCGGTAATCACGCAGATTTTATAGTTGTTTTTTACCGCTTTTACCACGGCATAACCATCCAGAACATTCATCACGCGGCACATGCTTTTATCGGGCATCAGGTAAACGCTTCCATCGGTAAAAACGCCGTCAACATCAAATACAAAAGCTTTTATATTTTTAAGTTTCGATTTATAACTCATACATTTTCTTTATAGATTCGTTCATCATTTTATAAATTTTCATGTGTTCCGTATCCGTGATTAATGCTTCATGAAGTTCTAAAACCCTTCCGTCATTTCTCACCGCCGGTCCGGTTTGGGCAGATTTGGGATCAATTTCATGAATTTTCTGGACGGTTTCATCAATTAATGGCAAAAAATAACTGAAGGGAATGTCTTGAGCATCAGAAATCTCCTTGGCTCTTGCAAAAAGATGGTTCACAAAATTGCAGGCAAAAACTGCAGTAAGATGAATGTATTTTCTTTTTTCATAATCAGAAATCATTACGTTTTCCGAAATTTTCAGCGCCAGATTTTTCAGGATTTCCAGATCGTGTTCGTTTTCCGCTTCCACGAAAAAAGGAATTTCAGCATAATCAAGGTCTTTTGATTTGGAAAAAGTCTGCAGAGGATAAAAGCTGGATTTACGGTAATTTCCCTGCAGGATTTCCTTTGGCAGCGAACCGGAAGTATGTGCTACAAGACAGTTTTCTTTTGAAATTTTCTTCGAGATATCCGCTACCGAATCGTCACTTACAGAGATCAGGTATAAATCAGCATCGGGAACTTCGTCGGTAGAATACGGAATACTGAATTTTTCTGAAATCTCTTTCAGCGCATTTTCATTCCGGCCAAAAATTTGTGAAACAGCGATGTTTTTTTCTTTGAAAGCCTTTGCCAGATGAAAAGCTACATTCCCCGAACCCAGAATTACAATCTTCATGAAAATAAATATGAACAAAGATAATTATTTTGCTTTGGACTGAAAATTGAAATACTTATTTAACTTTTAATTAAATTTACCATCAAAACCCTGAAAGCATCTCAATGAAGATTAAGGAAGAAGAAATTATCCGGCTGATGTCAGGCGAGAAATCCCGTGAAAAAGGAGTCCGCCTGATGATGGATGCTTATCAGAGCAGGTTATATTGGCATATCAGAAGAATTATCGTAGATCACGATCTGTCTCAGGATGTACTGCAGGAAACATTTATAAAAGCGTATCAGAATTTTCATCAGTTTAAGCAGGACAGCCAGCTTTATACCTGGCTTTACAGGATCGCAACTAATGAATCGCTGCAGCAGCTTAACAAACTGAAAAGAATGCAGAAATCGGATGAAGACTCCGAGTATTATCTGCAGAATCTGGTTGCCGACAATGTATCTGCTGAAGCCGAAGAAATTCAGATCTTACTGCAGAAAGCCATTCATTCGCTGCCTGAGAAGCAAAAACTGGTATTCAACATGCGGTATTATGAGGATTTACCTTACGAGGAAATCTCAAAAATACTGGACATGTCGGTAGGTACTTTAAAAACCAATTACCATTACGCGAAACAGAAAGTAGAAGATTATATCAAATTAAATTACACAGAATAAATTTTTTCAACAATGAAAAATTTGGATATTGAGAAATTAGAACGTAAAAATATTTACACCGCCCCGAATCATTTTTTTGATGACATTCAGGCCAGAGTTTTGCAGGAAACTCTTCCGAAGAAGCAGGCAAAGGTGATTAAAATGAACTGGGCTTATGCAGCAGCGGCCGCTGTCGCACTGATTTTTGGAGTTACCTTTTTTGTAACACAGGATGGTGAAAGTATTAATACAATCAGTAAAGAGCAGTCTTTAACAGCGGTTAACAACACCGCAGCAAACGCTTTATCAGAAAGCGAATCACATACAGAAGCTAGAATTGCTTATCAAACTTTGGAAAACGATTTAACTTCTGTAGCAGCAGTTAATCAAAGAGAAGACAGGGAGCCATTGGCAGTTTCAGCAAAAACAGGAACAAGCGCAGCAGCTCAGAATAAAGTAAACGCTCCAAACCCTGAGGTTCAGGTAGACCAGATTCTTGCTAATTTTACTTCTGCAGAATTGGCAGATTTAGGAAAAAATACAGAACAGGATATTTATCTCGATTTGTATTATTAAAAAGGAAACCAACATGAAAAAGATTTTATTTATACTCATCACTGTAATTACCGGCTCGCAGCTAAGTTATGCGCAGGAACAGAAATACGACTGGAAAAAGATGAAACCAGAACAGCGAAAAGAAATCATCCAGAAAATGAGCCCTCAGGAAAAAATGTCACTTTTGAAACAGTTTCGCGAAAATATGATGGTTTCAGAATTAGATGTTCCGCAAAATGACCAGACCGAGTTCAAAACCCTTTATGCTGAATATCAGGATAAGCAGAACAACATTAAAAGCAGATTCAAGCCAAGTGAAGATTACGACAACATGAGCGATGAAGAAGCTACAAAACAGCTTAATGAAAGTTTCGATGTTGGCCAGCAACTTTTAGATAACAGAAAAATATATGCGCAAAAATTCCTTAAGGTTCTAAAACCACAACAGGTTTTGCAAATGTACCAGACGGAAGGTAAAATGCGAAGCAAAATATTAGACAAAAAACAAGACGGGCGCTCCAACAGCCCGCAGAGCAGGCGACCATAATAGTTTATTTTTTTAATGTTTGAGCGACCTCTACAAATTATTTTGCAGAGGTCGTTCTTTTTTGGGCGATACCCTCGCCACCGCAAAACCCACTTCCCGGGTCGGGCTATACGCTGCAACTCCTCACGCCAATGCAATCCCAATGCTGTTGCGGGGTTTCCGCTGCTATCCCTATCGCGAAATACCGGTCGAAATCGTAAGAAAAATTCCGGTAAAAAACACTAAATTTGCCAACTATCTAGAATATTCAATGAAAAACATACGAAACTTCTGCATTATTGCACATATCGACCACGGAAAATCAACACTGGCAGACAGACTTTTGGAATATACCAACACGGTAACCCAAAGAGAACTGCAGTCGCAAACGCTGGATGATATGGACCTGGAGAAAGAACGAGGGATCACCATTAAATCCCACGCCATCCAGATGGATTACGAACTCAATGGCGAAAAATATATCCTGAACCTTATCGACACTCCCGGACACGTAGACTTTTCTTACGAAGTTTCCCGTTCCATCGCCGCCTGTGAAGGTGCGCTTCTTATCGTAGATGCAGCGCAAAGTATTCAGGCTCAAACAATAAGCAATTTATATTTAGCGTTGGAAAACGATTTAACCATCATTCCGATCCTTAATAAAATCGATTTACCATCCGCAAATCCTGAAGAAGTTACCGATGAGATCATGAACCTGATCGGCTGCGAGTACGAAGACGTTTTGCGCGTTTCCGGAAAAACCGGTGAAGGCGTTCACGATCTTCTGGAGCAGATTGTAAAAAGAATTCCGGCTCCGGTGGGCGATCCTGATGCACCTTTACAGGCTTTAGTTTTCGATTCTGTTTATAACCCTTTCCGAGGAATTGAAGCGTATTTCAAAGTTGTCAACGGCAGCATTAAAAAAGGCCAGCGAATTAAATTCATGGCGACGGGAAAAATGTACGAGGCTGATGAAGTAGGAACTTTAAAACTGAAACAGGCGCCCAAAAAAGAAATTCTGACCGGCGATGTAGGTTATATTATTTCAGGAATTAAAGACGCCAGAGAAGTAAAAGTAGGAGATACCATCACCACTTTCGAGAACGGTGCACCCGCTGCGATTGAAGGTTTCGAAGAGGTAAAACCCATGGTTTTTGCCGGAATTTATCCTATCGAAGCCGAAGATTTCGAAGAACTGAGATTTTCCCTGGAAAAATTGAGACTCAATGATGCTTCGCTGGTTTTCGAACCGGAAAGTTCTGCAGCATTGGGCTTTGGGTTCCGTTGTGGTTTCCTTGGGATGCTACACATGGAAATTGTACAGGAAAGACTAGACCGCGAATTTAATATGGACGTTATTACCACGGTTCCCAACGTTTCTTATCACGGTTATACCAAGAAAGATCCGGACAAAATGATCCTCATCAATAACCCGTCGGAAATGACAGATCCTATGATGCTGGACCGTGTTGAAGAACCCTTTATCAAAGCTTCAATCATCACCAAATCCGATTTTGTAGGTGCGGTAATGACCTTGTGTATCGAAAAACGCGGCGAAATCGTTAACCAGAGTTATCTGACTTCAGAAAGAGTAGAACTGGTTTTCAACATGCCTTTGGCGGAGGTTGTTTTCGATTTTTATGACCGTTTGAAATCTATCTCAAAAGGGTATGCATCGTTTGATTATCATCCGATTGGGTTCCGTGCATCCAAACTGGTGAAGATGGATATCCTGATCAACGGAGACATGGTAGATGCACTTTCGTCCTTAATTCACGATTCCAACGCGTATTACATCGGTAAAAGAATGTGCGAAAAACTTCGGGAACTGATTCCGAGACAGCAGTTTGATATCGCTGTTCAGGCAGCTTTAGGAGCGAAAGTTATTGCAAGAGAAACCATTAAAGCCTTAAGAAAAGACGTTACGGCGAAATGTTACGGAGGTGATATTTCCAGAAAACGTAAACTTCTTGAAAAGCAGAAAGAAGGAAAGAAAAAGATGAAACAAATTGGTAGAGTAGAAGTTCCGCAATCTGCATTTATGGCGGTGTTGAAATTGAATGATTAATTTTGAACACCCGAACGTAAGCGTCTGAAAATAATTAAATCCGCAGAAATTTTTCTGCGGATTTTTAAGATATCACAGTAGTATGAATGCTAAAGTAATTTTTAACACTATTATACTTTTATATGTAATTTATTATAAAATTGCCGTTGGATTATTTCTAAATGTGGGAATTGTTACTGGCACTTTGATGGAGTTTTCTGTAATTCCTTTACTAATTTTTACATCAGCGCAATTATTTATACTGCCTTTCCTTTGGAAAAAAGAAAAATTTGGATTGAACTCACCAAATTTTTATGCAATAATGATTAATATATTTTCCTTTACATTGTTGAGTTTTGAATTCTACTAAATTAATTCTTATGAAAAAACTTACCTTATTTTTTCTTTTACAACATATATTTTTTTCAGCGCAAAATTTCAAAACTCCCTACGAAAAAGGAAATGGCAACCAAACCGTTACCTATGAGGAAATGGTGAGCTTTTATAACGACCTCGAACAGAATTTTGAAGATATTTCCATTGAGAATTTCGGCACAGATGATAACGGAGAACCTATTAAAGTCGTCGTTTTTAATCCGTCAAAAAACAAAAACAATCCTGTTATCCTGATCAATAACGGAATTCATCCAGGCGAACCCGACGGAATTGACGCCACAATGATGTTGATGCGTGATCTGGCTACCGGAAAAGTATCAGCGAAAAATTTAAAGATTGCAGTCATCCAGGCCTATAATATCTCGGGAATGCTGCGAAGAGGAAAGTTCAGTCGGGCCAACCAAAACGGTCCGGAAGAATACGGTTTCCGCGGTAATGCAAGAAACTACGATTTAAACAGAGACTTTATTAAAAATGATTCTGAAAATGCGAAAGCGTTCCAGCAGATTTTCCAGCATTTTAAGCCAATATATTTCATTGATAATCATGTAAGTAACGGTGCAGATTACCAATATCTTTTCACTTATATCTCAACCAATAAACAGCGTTTGGGCACTAACTTGGGAAATTATTTTAACGATAAGATGCAACCGGAAATCCTGCAGAATATTGAGAAGAAAGGAGTTCTTACCACTCCTTATGTCAATATTCACGGTGATTCGCCTGATGAGGGTTTTCCTGCGTTTATGGACTCCCCACGTTATGCAACCGGCTATACCACGCTTTTCAACACGATGGGAACTGTGGCGGAAACGCACATGTTGAAGCCCTATAACGAAAGAGTTCGTGCTACTTACGAGTATATGTTGAGCTCGATTAATTACGCCCAGAAGAACGCAAAAGAAATCCAGAAGAAAATGGCGGATGGTTTAGCGGAATATCAACCCGGAATGACATACGCCCTGCAGTGGAAATTGGATGAAACCAAATATCAGCTTATCGATTTCAAAGGATATGAAGCCGGAAAGAAAACGAGCGGAGTTTCCGGAAAAGCGCGTTTGTATTATGACAGAACCAAACCTTTCACCCGAAAAGTAAAATTCTTTAATGAATATAAAGCGACGAAATCGGTAATAATTCCGAGATATTATGTCATTCCGAAATCCGAAAATAAGGTCATTGAATACCTGACAAGAAATAGAATTGCCATGAAGGAAATTGAGCAGGATTCGACGGTCAGTGTTGAGCTTTACCGCATTGCCGACTACAAAACCGTTAAAAATCCGTACGAAGGTCATTACCTGCATTATGAAACCAAAATAAAATCAGAGTTTAAAAACGTAAACGTAAGAAAGGGAGATTTTCTGGTTTCTACGAAACAGGAAGGTGCGAAATATCTGTTAGAAACCCTGGAACCGGAAGCGACAGACTCGTTCTTTAACTGGAATTTCTTTGATGCAATTCTCGGGCAGAAGGAATATTTTTCAGATTATGTTTTTGAAGACACGGCGGCCGAGCTTTTAAAAAACAACCAGGTTTTAAGAACCGCTTTTGAACTTGAAAAAATTTCAAATCCAGAATTTGCAAAAGATGGAAATGCACAGCTGGAGTGGATTTATCGGAATTCCGAGTATTATGAAGGATCTGTTGGATTATATCCAATTTTCCGCATTAAGTAAATAGAAAGGCAAACTTTTTTTAGTTTGCCTTTTTTAGTATTATATTTATTTTGGAAGTCCTTTTTTCAGTGCGTAATTTGCTCTTTCTACAGCTTTTTTCTCTTTCCAGTCCATATATCTTTTTTTGAATCTTGCTTTCATAAAGTTGTCAAAATTTCTTTGAACCGTTAAATTCCACAGCGAATGCGCTTTCACTGCCCACGATTTATCCCAGGCTCTTAGCGAGATCGAGAAACTTCCGTCCAGATATTTCATCCAGTGCCACCAGCCGGTCGGCATAAAAAGGGTGTCGCCGTGTTCCAGAAAACACTCAATTCCTTCTACGCCATCCAAAGCCGGGAATTTCTCAAAATCAGGGTTGGAAATATCGTAATCTTCGAGAGCATAAGTCGCATACGGAATCTTATAAAGCCGGTCTTTCCATTTGTAATCGAAAAGCAGGATATGTTTTCTGCCGTTGAAATGCGTGTGGAAAATATGCGCCATATCGATATCGTAATGAAGAAACGTTACCGAACCTTTGCCGCCGAAGAACATATTGGGATATTTATCCAGAAAACCGCCCATCAGTTCTTTGGGTGAAAGATAATCTTCCAGAAGTTTCGGTGCCGATTTAATAGGATCGAAAAGAAAAATCCTTAAGTCAGTGGGCTCGCGCTGGATCAGATCGATATAATCGCCGAATTTCATTTTCGCTGCGGAAGCATTAATGGGTGCAGACGGGTCAGCTTTAGAAGAATCATACAGCGGAACTTCCACATCGCCAACGGTTTCCTTCATATACTCCATGGTCCATTTCTGGTAGGCGGGCCAGTTTTTGGCCATATTGCGGATGACTACCGGCTTGCGCGGAAGCAGATATTTTTTTCGGAATTCTTCCTGAGAAATGTCTTCTACAACATCTATAGGCGTTAAATGTAATCCCATATAAGGCGTATTTTAGTGAGCAAAATTAGGTAAAAAGAAGTCTAAATATGAAAATAGTGCGATATTTTATTCAATACATGTAACCGCTTATTGGTTGATCCAAACCTGACAGTTTCTAAATTTGTAACAAAAACTGTGAAAGGAATACTAATTTTAAAAAACTTTCATGAAATTTTACGCTTCCCTTTTTCTCATTTTTGTATTTTCAGCAGTCGCTTTTGGCCAGACAACCGTTTCCGGAAAAATTACTGATTCCGACGGACAGCCGGTTCCCAGTGCCAGTGTAACCATTGAAGAGCAGGGAAAAGATGCGATTATGGCTTTCTCGATCTCTAATTCCAAAGGGGAGTATAAAGTAACGTTTACTTCAGCTGACGGAAATGTTGATTTAAAAATCAAGGCCTTTAACCAAAAGCCGCTTTTAAAATCGATTAAAAACGAAAATCAAAACCTGAACTTCAGTATGGAATCAGATGCGACCGAAATTAAAGAGGTAAAACTGAAAACCAAACTCATTACCAAAAAAGGTGACACCATTTCATATGATTTAAAAGCATTCGAAAGCAAGGCCGACAGAACATTAGCAGATGTATTAAAGAAAATTCCCGGAATTGAGGTGAATGGGGACGGCTCAGTTCTTTATCAGGGCGAGCCCATCAATAAATTTTATGTTAATGGTAAAGATTTGATGGAAGGCGGTTACGGCACTGTAAATAATTCCTTACCTAAAGATGCCGTTCAGAAAGTTGAAGTGATGGAAAATCACCAGCCGGTAAAAATTCTTCAGGACAAAGTTCCGTCTGAAAACGCAGGTTTAAACGTGGTTTTAAAAAAATCAGTAACGATGACCGGTAGGGGAGAAGTGGGCGTAGGAATGGATCCATTGCTCTGGAACGTAAAACTCACGCCCATGTTTTTTGGGCAGAAAAACCAATGGGTCGTAAACTATAAAGCCAATAATAACGGTGAAAGTGTGGAAAAAGAAGGCAATCTTTTAGGTTTTGGCAACCGTTGGGAAGGTAGAAGAGGTCAGGCAACCCCAAAATCATGGTTACGAGTGGAAACTGCCGATGTGCCTGATGTTCCGGAGAAAAGATATTTAATGAATAATGTTCATTTCTTTTCAGCGAACGTTTTAACAACGCCTTTCAAAAGCAAAGACTGGGAACTAAAAGCTAGCGCGAGCTACACGAACAACGCAATCGAAAGAACGGATAGTAAAACCGAAATCTACGAACAGGGCTCATCAATTGTGCCGTCGGGCGGGACTTATGTCGCCGAATCTGCCAATCATTTCTATACCAATGCCAGTAAAGGTGAATTAATTTTCACGAAAAATGCTAAAAAGGGATTCTTTAAAAATACCACAACCTGGAACGGCTCCTGGAATGATACCAATGCAACGATCAACAACCTATTGCCGCCAGCAATCGGGACAAATACCCCAATAACCAAGTTCGGTAACCAGTTTTTGAATTCACCTTCGGGAGTTTTCCAGAACTCATTGAGTACGATTTTGCCGTGGAAAGAGAAACTTTTCAACGTGATGAGTTACATCAGTTACCAGAAAGACCGCCAGACTATGGATATTCTACCGGCCAGTTATGTAAATGCGAACGGTAATTTTCCGCAAGCAGGCGGTTTTGAAACACTGAGACAAGATACTGAGTCAGAAACTTTCATGGCAAATCATTCTGCTTCCGTGGGCTTCAGTTATAAAAAATGGACGTTTACACCGGAAGTCGGTTTAAATTTAGGATTTAACAATCTTCAGTCTCTTCTTTCCGGGTCAAACGGAACAGCTTACACCGGATTGGGGCAAAGTTTTCAGAATGATACAGACTGGAATGAAATTCAGCCTTATACGCAGGTTGGCATCAATTTCAAATCAAACAGTTTTAATCTGAGCCTTAATTTGCCTTACAATTTCTACGATATCACTTACAGGGATAATTTGCGCGGCAACAGTCTTCATACGACTAGATCTGTGCTGGAACCAAGTTTGTTTGCAAGTCTGGATTTTGCTTCGTTCTTTAAAATTTGGGCATTTGCGAGTCAGAGCAATGATTTTGGGAATTTCGGGTTCCTGTATGAAGGTAAAATGCTTACATCACCTTTAGGACTTACACAAAGGTTTAATTACGAAAGCCCGATGATCATGCCGGAATACAGAAACAGCAATCTGGGATCGAGATTAGAGTACCGTAACCCGCTGAATAATTTATTTTTCAATGTTCGTTACAGTTATTCAGTGAACAAAAGAAATCTAATAGAGAGGTTTTCTGGCGACGGTTTCAATTCATCATTGACATTACTTGCTTTAGATAACACTTCCGAAAGTCAAACCGAAAGCGCAGAAATCGGCAAATATTTTCCGAAATTTAAAACCAATACCTCGGTGAGTTTTTCAAATTCTGATTCTAAATCGTTCTCGTTTTTTAATCAGCTGCAAGAGTCGAAAATCAGCCGCCAGAATATGGGAATTAAATTCAACAACACTTACTTCTCGTGGCTAAGCGTTGATTATACAGCCACGCTTAACTGGGCGACACAAAAAAATACAAGTCAAAATTCTGAAAATAAAACTTCGGGCTGGAATCACAATCTCGCAGCCTATGTTTATCCTTTCGAAAACCACACCATTGGTTTCTTCTGGGACGAAATTAATACCGAAGCCAAAAACCAGAGTTTTACAAACGCTTTTTACGATATTTCATACCAATACACCTGGGCAAAAAAGAAAATCGATTTTGAGATTAAGTGGCTCAATATTGCGAATACCGATGTTTTTGAAAGAATTTCCTATGATCCGCAATTCTTGCTGACTTCCGTTAGCTCAATTAGAATACGTCCAAGCCAGGTAATGTTTACGGTGAAATTCAACTTTAAATAGTAATCATGAAAAGATTAGCCGTCTTATTTTTATTTGTTGGTGTAATGCTTTCTGCACAGAACAACAGGGTGATTTATGAATACCGATTCGCGCCGGATTCTATCAAAACAGACAGTCTGAAAACTGAATGGATGTATCTGGACATCACTAAAAAAGGATCGAAATTTTACAGCAAAAGCACTTTTGAAAGCGATTCTATTGTTCAGGAAAGCATTAAGAAGCAGTTGGCTTCCGGAACGAGAAATGTTTCAATTTCCCGACAGCGACAAGGCGGCGAGATTAATTACGAGGTTGAAAAAATTTATCCGGACTATAAAACTTATTTAATTGCCAACATCGGAAACGATGCTTACAAAGTTTTAGAGGACCGCAAAGTAAGCTGGAAAATTTTCCCCGAAAAGAAGCAGCTTGGTGAATTTAAAGTTCAGAAAGCAACCACAGATTTTGCCGGAAGAATGTGGACCGCCTGGTTCACCACAGATGTCCCTATTCAGGACGGACCTTATAAATTTTCGGGTTTACCTGGTTTAATTGTTGAAATTTATGATCAGACAGGGACCCACAAAATGGAACTTAAGGGCTTAAAGAAAATTCAGGAAACCAAAACAGATGAACTCAACACGCAGGGGAAAGATATTCCCTTCACCAGGAAAAAACCGCTTGAAGTAAACCGCCAGCAGTATGTGAAACAGCTGAAACAGTATGAAAATGATCCCGTGCAGGGCATGCGCGAATTACTTTCGCGTCCCAATTCGAAGGTGAAAATTAATATGGGTGGGAAAGAAATTTCTGATCCTGCAGAGATCCTGCGCGCAATGGAGCAGAATGCAAAAGAAGAAATGGCCAGAAACAATAATAAAATTGAAAAGCAGCCATAAAAAACCGTTCTGTTTTCTGCAGAACGGTTTCCATCAATTTACTTAACGTATTAAAACTTAACTAAAAGTTCTGTTCGTCTGCGCTTGGGCCGTAACTTCCGGGAACGGGAATGTCATTTAACCGGTAATAAACGCCCAGTTGCGCCCGGTGATGGGTAAGCTGATTCAAAGCGTGGCGTATTGCGCTGTATTTGCTGTAATCTGCCAAAAGCTGATCGCCCATGTACATTGCCCATTTACCGCTAAGGCTGTC
This sequence comes from Chryseobacterium sp. HSC-36S06, assembly GCF_024171485.1. GTDB lineage: Bacteria > Bacteroidota > Bacteroidia > Flavobacteriales > Weeksellaceae > Kaistella. The sequence goes on along the minus strand of NZ_JALJZX010000001.1, from coordinate 350,830 downwards.
TTCCGAAAGTTGATTCATCGCAGCATTACTTTGGGCGTAAAATTCTTCCAGTTTTTCCTTCAGTTCTTCCCCCGAAGTCAGATTTAGAGGTTTGTAATCACCTGCTGCGAAATCGAGTTTTTCTGTGTTCAGGATAGTCTCCGGCCAACCTACAATTTCCACGATATGGGTGGCCAGCGGCATCATTTTCATGCTTTTTTCGTGAGGCGCGTAATCATTTTTACCCTCAGGAAATCGGTCTATAAAACGTTTAGTAGTTTCATATTCCTGCTGGAGCTCATCTTTCAAATTTTGTAACGTTTCCATATTATTTATTTTTTCAGGAATTAAAGTTAAAACGAAATGAAGAAGTTCTGGTCACAAAAAAATATAATTTATTCTTAAAATTCTGTAACAAATTATCAAGACCACGCACTAATTATTAAAATCAGAACATGAAAAAATTTGCAAGCCTGTTTTTACTGACTTTGTTTTTTGCCGCAAATGCGCAGGAAACCGCCAACAGATTCTTCTATGAACTCAACTTCAAACCGAAGAAAGATTCTGCAAGAACTGAAAAAGTAATGATGATTCTCGATATTACAAAAGAGAAATCCATTTACCGGGATTATACAATGGTTGCGCAGGATTCAATTTTGAAAATTCAAGTGGAAGCGATGCAGAAATCCGGTGTTTTCAAGGATTTCTCGAAAATGGTGACGATGCCTAAATTTTCAGAAAAAGTATATAAATTTTATCCGGATATGAAAATCCAATACGTGGAGCGCATTTCAAGCGGTTTTACCCCACTAAATATCGGATATAACGACGATACTAAACTGAACTGGAAAATATCCAACGAGAAGGCAAAAATAGGCAGTTACAATACCCAGAAAGCCACAACCGAATTTGGTGGCAGAACATGGAATGCATGGTTTACCCCAGATATTCCGCTGCAGGACGGACCTTATAAATTTCATGGTTTGCCCGGCCTTATCGTAAAGATTGAAGATGATGGCAAAAATTATTCATGGGAGCTGAAGGGAAATAAAAAGGTGGAGAACTTTAATGAGGTTACTTATCTGGAGAGCATTTCACCCGGCGGAAACGGTGGAAAAGTACAGGAAGTTAGCCGTGAAAAATTCACTAAAACTTTCACAGATTTTAAGAAAGATCCTTTTGCATCCGCAAGACCAATGTTAAGACCCGAAATGCTTTCTCAAAAAATGCCCGGAAGCGATATGACCATAGGAGATATGGTAAAACAGCAGGAAAAAATGCTGAAAGATTTTTACGGAGCAAACAACAATCCGATAGAAATTGAGGTTGCCGCAGCTAAGGCAAAAAAGTAGTCATTCATAGCTAAATTATATTTTTGTAAACCTTGGAACATATTTATGTTTCAGGGTTTTTTTTATGACTCTCTTCACCCGGAAAGCTTATTTAGATTAAATTTAAATAGCGTATATTTGCGATAAATTTTTAGTGTTGAGAAGAGATAATTCAGACAAATTGTGTTGTTTCCCGAAAAACGAGTTAGGGAAAATCGTGGGTTACGAAAATGACGACCTTAAGATGCCTAATAAAATTATTGAAATGGGACTTCTGCCGGAAACGGCCTTCAGAATTCTCTACCAGGCTCCTTTCAGCGGGCCGCTTTACGTGGAGTTCGGTGATGAAAAAAGCAGAATTGCACTTCGTGAAGAAGAAGCACGGTTTATCATCGTAGAAGCTTTAAATTAAATTTCAATCATTTTCTTCGGAAATAAGCCGAATTAGCAATGCAGAACATCTTAAAAAACAAACAAATTCTTCTCGTAGGGAATCCTAACGTAGGTAAATCAACCGTATTTAACCTGTTATGCAACAAAACGCAGAAGACAGGAAATTATGCCGGAGTTACCGTAGCGAGTCATTCCGGAAACTACGAGTACAAAGGTGAAGAGGTGGAAGTTATCGATTTGCCGGGTTCATACAGCGTTTATCCCACATCAGAAGATGAAGCCATCTTTTCTAAATTTTTAGTAGAGGAACAGCAAAATTATTCCGGTGTCATTTATATTCTTGAAGCCTTAAGTATTAAAAGAGGTCTGCTTCTGTTTCAGCAGATTCAGGATTTGGGTATTCCTGTTTTACTCGTAATCAATCAGATTGATCAGGCAGAAAGAAGAGGAATTAATATTAATGTTGATGAGCTTTCCAAAGAGTTGGGAGTAACCGTTTTGCAGACCAATGCGAAACAGAATCAGGGAATCGAAGAATTGCGCGAGGAGATTTTCAAGAATAATTTTTCAAGATCAGAGAGTGTTTCTTTTGAAATTCCGCTGGAACAAAAGGGTCTTGTATTCAAAATTTTATCCGAAACCAAAGAAAGCAATCAGTATAAAGTCTGGACATTACTCTCGTCCGACACATATCTGGGTAAACTCGAATCTGTAAAGGATCAAATGAATCAGGACGAGATTAAATGTCTTGTTCCCAAGAGATTGCAGACACAGGAAACGATCAGGCGTTACCGGAATATCGACCGTATTATTACAAAAGTTTTATCCAAAAAGCCTAATTTTAAGGAATTGCTTACCGAAAAATTAGACAGGATTCTTGTACATAAAGTATGGGGTTATGTTGTCTTTGCATTTATTCTGCTGATCATTTTTCAGAGTGTGTTTTTCCTCGCAGAATATCCAATGAACTGGATCTCAGATGCATTCTTCTGGATGTCTTCCTTTACTTCTGAACATTTACCGGCAGGTCCGCTCAACTCATTAATTTCTAACGGTATTATTCCGGGAATTGGCGGTATTGCAATGTTTGCGCCTCAAATCGGTATTTTGCTTTACTTCTTATATCTGCTCGAAGATTCAGGCTATATGGCAAGGGTAATATTTTTAATGGACCGTTTTCTGAAACCTTTCGGTCTGAACGGGAAAAGTATTGTTCCTTTAGTTTCGGGTACGGCGTGTGCGATACCTGCAGTAATGTCCACAAGAAATATCGAAAACGTCAAAGAAAGACTGATCACGATTTTGGTTACGCCTTTTATGACGTGCTCGGCGAGACTTCCGGTTTACAGTATTATTATTTCTTTAGTAATTCCCGATCATTATTTCCTCGGAATCAGTTATAAAGCGTTGGTGCTGATGGGAATGTATTTTCTTGGATTCTTTGCCGCCTTATTTTCCGCACTTTTACTTAAAACCCTAATAAAAAACAAGTCGAAATCTTTCCTTGTTATGGATTTGCCTTCGTATAAAATGCCGCTTTTCGGGTACGATTTTAAACTAATGCTGAGCAAAGTATGGGAATTTATCACCGGAGCAGGTAAAATTATTTTCTTCTTCAGTATCATTATTTGGGCATTCAGTTATCTCGGACCAAAACAAAATGAGAATGAAATGGTTGCAACCGATGTGAAGTTAGAGCATTCTTATCTTGCCAAGGCCGGTAAATTTATTGAGCCTGCAATTGAGCCATTAGGATACGACTGGAAGATGGGTGTTGGCGTGCTGACAAGTTTTGTGGCCCGTGAAGTTTTTGTAGGAACACTTTCAACACTATACAGTTTGGATGAAGAAGCTCCTGAAGAACGAATCATCGATAAAATGAGGAATGATACAAAACCCAATGGGGAAAAGGTCTTCAGTTTTGCTACAGGAATTTCTATCCTGATATTTTATGCGTTCGCAATGCAGTGCGCATCTACCTTGGCCGTAGTTTACAGAGAAACAAAATCCTGGAAATGGACGCTGGCTCAGCTTTTTGGAATGTCGGGACTGGCTTATATCGCTTCATTTATAACCTATCAGATGCTTAAATAATGGAAACCGAATTAATTATGCAGTATGTTCTTGTCGCGGTAATTGTATTGTTTGCGGCGTATTCGATTTACAGAATATTAAAAAAAACATTCTCTCCTGGGAAGTTCAAGAAAGGTAAACCCGGCTGTGATTCAAACTGCTGTTCATAATCTGTTCACCACGCGTAGTTATTTTATTCGTAATTTTGCAGCAGTTTAAATCAAACGTTTAAAAATCAATTATTCAATGGCTTTAATTAAAAGTATATCAGGGATCCGCGGCACTATTGGTGGAAAAGTGAACGAAAATCTTACGCCGCTTGATGTGGTGAAATTTACTTCCGCATTCGGAACCTGGCTTCAAAATAATAAAAACAAAAAGAATTTAACTCTTGTGGTTGGCCGCGATGCGCGGATTTCCGGCGCGATGGTTAATTCCCTGGTTACAGCAACATTGCAGGGACTGGGAATTCATGTGGTGGATTTAGGACTCTCTACAACGCCAACTGTTGAGGTTATGGTTCCTGAACTGAATGCTGACGGAGGAATCATTTTAACCGCTTCTCACAACCCAAAACAGTGGAACGCTTTAAAACTTTTGAATGAAAAAGGAGAATTCATCACTGGAGAAAACGGCGCGGAAGTTTTAGCGTTAGCGGAATCCGAAAATTTCAATTTTGCTGCAGTAGACGGTTTAGGGAAGTATGAAACACGTGACGACGGTTTTGCAATCCATATTCAGAAAATTCTGGATTTACCGATGGTAAATGCTGAAGCCATTAAAGCAAAGAAATATAAAATTGTAGTTGACGCGGTAAATTCCACTGGCGGAATTGCAATCCCGGAACTTTTGGAGCATTTAGGCTGCGAAGTGATTAAACTGTATTGCGAACCCAACGGACATTTTCCGCACAATCCCGAACCGTTGAAGGAGCATTTGGGAGATATCTGCGAACTCGTGAAAAAAGAAAAAGCAGATCTCGGAATCGTTGTAGATCCGGATGTTGACCGCCTGGCGCTGGTTGATGAAAATGGTGAACTTTTCGGCGAAGAATATACCTTAGTTGCTGTGGCTGATTATCTCCTGAAAAATAAAAAAGGAGTAGCAGTCTCAAATCTTTCTTCAAGCCGGGCTTTGCGTGATGTTGCTTTAAAACACGATTCTGAATACTTCGCAAGTGCAGTAGGAGAGGTGAATGTAGTCACTTTAATGAAGGACAAAAACGCTGTAATTGGAGGTGAAGGAAATGGTGGAATTATTTATCCTGATCTTCACTATGGAAGAGATTCTCTGGTAGGCGTCGCATTATTTTTAACACATCTTGCGAATGAAAACAAAACAGTTTCCGAGTTGAGAGCAACGTATCCGTCATATTTCATGGGTAAAAAGAAAATTGAACTTACACCGGATATCGATGTAGACTCACTTTTAACTAAAATGGAAAAGGAATATCAAAATGAAGAGGTTTCCACAGTTGATGGTGTAAAGATTGATTTCGAAAAAAATTGGGTACATTTAAGAAAATCTAATACAGAGCCGATTATCAGGATTTATACCGAAGCTTTTTCGCAGGAAGAAGCCGACAGTTTGGGAGATCAAATGATTGCTAAAATAAAAAGCCTGATTTAAGATCACTTTTTATTAATTTTAGGAATACTAATAAAATCGTTTTTCCGAAGTTTGTAAGCAGGCTTCAAATTTTGGAAACAACATTGAGAAAATAAATTGGAAGAATTTTTTGAAAACGAACTCATTAGGAAGTTCGAAGAAATGGTAGAAAATAATGATGAACTCTACTTCGAAACCGAAGAATACGAGGATATCATTATTTACTATCTAGAAATGGGCGACATTTCCTTCGCGGAGATGGCGACCAATTATGCGCTGAAACTTCATCCCAATTCTTTAGAACTGAAAATAAAAAAGTTTGAGGTTTTACTTGAACTCGAAAATTATACACAGGCCAAAGAACTGATGCAGGAACTGCAGGAAGCTTCTATGGAAAGCACCGATTTCCTCGTGTGCTGCGCAAAGTATTATTCGAATCTTGGTAATCCGAGACGGGCAATTACCTTTTGTGAAAGAGCCCTGGAACTGGAAGAAGAGGAGAATTTCCTCCACAATTTCATAGCTGATGAGTATGTGAATCTGGAAGATCCCTTCAACGCATTGAAACATTATAAACTGGCTTTAAAATTTGATCAGCAGGATGAGTATTCTTTAGAAAACGTGATGTTCTGCTATAATCAGCTCAGCAGAAGCGACGAGGCTATTGAATTCCTTAACGGATATCTGAACGAGTTCGCGTTCTCTGAAACAGCCTGGTACGAATACGGACAGTTCTATTTCAACCGCAAAAATTATGAGGAAGCGATTCGCGGGTTTGACTATCTTTTGGCTATAAATCCGCAATCTGTTGGGGTGTATGCAAATAAAGCGGCATGTTATGAAGCGATGGGAGAGTGGCCGAAAGCAATTGCTGTTTATGAAGAAATGCTCGAACTGGAGTATACGAAGTCTTTTACCTTCTACAAAATCGGTTTGTGTTATAAAGAGAACAAGCAGCCGGTTTTAGCGCTGAATGCTTTCCAGAAATCTTTGAGAGACGATCCGCAGTTTTATCTGTCAATGATGGAGCAATCCTATATCTACGAAGAAATGGGCGGCATGAAAGAAGCACTTCATTTTGCAAAAGAAGCCGTATCGATGAATGATAACAATTTAGATTATCAGAAAAGGCTTGCGTTTCTTTACATCGATTCCGGAAGTTTTGAGGAAAGTTTAATTTGTCTTAAGAAGCTTGTAGATTTCGAACCCAACCGGTTTTATAACTGGTATGCGTACTCAGAAGTTTTAATGCTGATCGGCGAATTTGAAGATGCGATCACTGTTTTAAAGCAGGCAACTAAAATCCATAACCGCGCAGAAATCTATTATCAGTTGAGTAACTGTTATTTCCATCTGAACAGCCAGAAAGAAGGCAGAAAAGCCTTGGATGTGGCGTTAGATCTGGATCCAAATCTTCTGGAAGATATGAAACAGAAATATCCATTCATCAAAGATGAGGTTGAAAAGGTAAAAACAAAGAAGAAATAATTGTAATCTTTGTACAGATAACAAAAAACCCCGGTCAAATTTGACCGGGGTTTTCTTATGATATTGAATATTATTTAGCGCTCTGCTTTTTCTTTACAGTTTCGCCTATAAGTCCGTCTTTCTCTTCATTTAATTTCAAAATGATGGTTTCGCCTTCGGAAAGCTGTTTGTTTACCAGCATTTCTGCCAACAGATCTTCGATGTATTTTTGGATCGCACGTTTAAGAGGCCTTGCTCCAAAATCTTTGTCCCAACCTTTTTCTGCAATAAAGTCCTTGGCATCCTGAGAAAGGTCAACATGATAATTGAGTTTTTCAAGTCGCTTGTACAGTTTTGCCAGTTCCAGATCGATAATTTTCGTAATATGCTCTTTTTCAAGAGAATTAAAGATTACGATGTCATCAATACGGTTTAGAAATTCAGGTGCAAATGCTTTCTTAAGCGCGTTTTCGATCGTACTTCTGGCTCTCGCATCGGTAGTTGATTTCTTCGCAGAAGTCCCGAATCCTACACCGTCACCAAAATCTTTAAGATCTCTCGTTCCGATATTGGAAGTGAGGATAATAATTGTATTTCTGAAATCAATTTTTCTTCCCAACGAATCTGTTACAAAACCTTCATCAAGAATCTGCAGCAGAATGTTGAAAACATCCGGATGCGCTTTTTCAATCTCATCGAGAAGTACAACTGCATAAGGTTTTCTACGAACAGCTTCTGTAAGCTGGCCGCCTTCTTCGTAACCGACATATCCAGGAGGCGCTCCAACCAGTCGCGAAACAGCGAATTTCTCCATGTATTCACTCATATCGATACGGATCAGTGCTTCATCTGAGTCGAAAAGTTCACGGGCCATTACTTTGGCAAGTTCTGTTTTACCTACACCTGTTGTTCCGAGGAAAATGAATGTTCCGATCGGTCGGTTTGGGTCTTTCAGTCCGGCGCGATTTCTCTGGATGGCTTTCACCACTTTTTTCACTGCATCTTCCTGACCGATAACTTTACCGTTCATCATGGCATCCATCTGCGAAAGTTTATCAAGCTCATTCTTACCGACTTTCGTCACCGGAATGCCGCTCATCATTGAAACTACTTCAGCAACACTTTCTTCGGTTACGACTTCTTTTTTCTCCTTCACGTTTTTATCCCAGGTTTCCTGCGCGAGATTCAGTTCAATCTGAAGCCTTTCTTCTTCATCTTTCAGTTTTCGGGCTTCCAGGTAATCCTGAGCTTTCACGGCTTTCTGCTTGAGATCTTTGATTTCCTCGATTTTCTTTTCGTGCTCGATGATTTCTGTAGGAACCTTCATGTTTTTAATATACACTCTGGAGCCGGCTTCATCCATCGCGTCAATTGCCTTGTCCGGCAGAAAACGGTCGGTGATATAGCGTGCAGTAAGATTCACACATGCCAAAACCGCTTCTTCAGTATAGGTCACGTTATGATGATCTTCGTATTTGTCTTTAATCTGATTTAAAATCTGAATGGTTTCTTCAACAGTCGTCGGTTCCACCATTACCTTCTGGAAACGGCGTTCCAAAGCACCATCTTTTTCGATATACTGTCTGTACTCATCCAAAGTCGTCGCTCCAATGCATTGAATTTCGCCTCTTGCCAAAGCAGGTTTGAACATATTGGAAGCATCCAGACTTCCGGTAGAACTTCCCGCACCGACAATAGTGTGAAGTTCATCAATGAAAAGGATGACGTCGCGGTTTTTCTCGAGTTCCGTCATGATTGCTTTCATTCTTTCCTCGAACTGTCCGCGGTATTTTGTTCCGGCAACCAAACTTGCTAAATCAAGCGTAATAACTCTTTTACCGTAAAGAACACGGGAAACTTTTTTCTGCTGAATTCTTAAAGCAAGCCCTTCTGCAATCGCTGATTTACCAACGCCTGGTTCACCGATTAGAAGAGGATTATTTTTCTTTCTTCGGGATAAAATTTGTGAAACTCTTTCGATTTCTTTTTCACGTCCGATCACAGGATCCAGTTTTCCGTCTCTTGCAAGGGAAGTTAAATCACGTCCGAAATTATCAAGTGTAGGGGTTTTGCTTTTACCAGTTCCGATATTTCCGGTTGGTTTACGCATCTGCCCGAATTCTTCTCTTTCTTCGTCATCGTCGTACGCGCTCATTTTTGGATTCTGTCCCGAATTTTTAAGCATCGTTTGATATTCCTTTGTAACTCTCTCGTAATCGATATCGTAAGAACCCAAAATGTTGGTTGAAGGGTCATCAGATTTATAAAGTATCCCTAAAAGAAGATGCACTGTATTAATTTCTGAACCTTGGTATTGTCTGCATTCTAGTTCTGATCGTTTTACGGCCTGATCTGCCATTTTTGTGAAAGAAATCTTGTCACCATCCGGAGAAAAAGGGTTCAGTCCCGATACCGCCATGGTTTCAATTTTTCTTCTGATCTGGGTTAAATCTGCACCCAAATTCTGCAAAATGTCCTTAGCAGAATTCTCAGTTTTAATCATTCCCAAAAGGAAATGTTCTGTATTGAGAAACTCGCTTTGCAAACGTCTTGCCTCGTTTTTACTGTGTTGGAAAACCTGATCCAAACCGTTTGAAAATTTATGATCCATATTATTGTTTCGTTGTTAAGTTTTAAAGACTGCTGGAATCTTTAGTACTCAATCAAAGTTACAAATACTTTACCAAAATTAAATAATGACTTTATGGCAGGAAATATTTTCTCATTTCACTGAAAATGACTAGGTTTGTGTCCCTAAAAAATTAACTATGAGCCCTGATATTACTAACTTTATTGGTTATGCCGCTTCATTTTTTGTTGTGTTGAGTTTTGTGCTGAAAGACATCAAAAAAATTAGAATTGTAAACCTTATTGGCTGCATTTTCTTTGTCATTTATGGAATTTACAGCGATTATCTTTGGCCTATTATCATTCCAAATGCCATTCTTTGCTTTATACAAGGCTACCATTTGGTAAAAAAGGACTAAATTTCTGTCATGAAAGTTCTGGTAAGCGTTTTTAATAATTTATATACAGACCAACGTGTTGAAAAGGTTTGCAGAACATTATCCGAAAACGGCTTTTCCATTGAACTTTTAGGAAATAATTGGGGAGGCCTGCCCGAAATGACGCGCAGCTATCCCTTCTCCAGAATTATCCTCAAATCCACTGTTCTGCGGTATGCTTATATAGAATTCCAATGGAAATTATATAAAAAGCTGTTGAAACGCGCTGACAACGAGACGATTCTCCTTGCGAATGATCTGGATACGCTGCTTCCTAACTATTTGGTTTCAAGGAAACTGAATATTCCGCTTGTTTATGACAGTCATGAGATTTTCACAGAGATGCCTTCCGTAAATGGGCGTTTTACCCAAAAAATATGGCGCTCACTGGAATCTTTTATCGTTCCGAAATTAAATTTTATGATGACCGCGAGCGAAAGTTATGCAGACTGGTTTCGGAAAACTTATGAAATAGAACGTCCGGTCGTAGTGCAGAATTTTCCGCTCAAAACAGCGAATCCGCAACGCTATTCCAATATCAATTCGAAGAAAATTATTCTTTATCAAGGAGTTATCAATCCATCCCGCGGTTTGGATAAAATGATCCCGGCAATGCAGGAAATTGAAAATGCAGAATTTTGGATTGCGGGCGACGGACCCAAAAAAGCAGAACTCGAAGTTTTGACTAAAGTTTTAGGTCTGAATGATAAAGTGAAATTTCTGGGAAAACTCTTACCCGAAAAACTCCGGGAAATCACCCATAAAGCAGATGTGGGATTGAGCATTGAAGAAAATAACGGACTAAGTTACTATTTCTCGATGCCCAATAAAGTTTCAGACTATATTCAGGCAAGAGTTCCTGTTGTTGTTTCAGATTTTCCGGAAATGAGAAAAGTTATCGATAATTTCGGAGCGGGTGAAAAGATCCACAACCACACGGAATTGGCTGAAAAAGTGAAAATAGTGCTCGAAAACGGCAAGCAATTCTATGAGGATTCACTTAATATTGCTGCAGCACATCATTGCTGGGAGCAGGAAGAACCTAAAATCATTCAGCTTTTCAGAGCCATTAGATCGCAGAACTCCTAAACACGAAATCCTTACCTTTGCACAAATTTGAAACAGCAAGATGACGATCAAAGAAAAACAAAATGAAATCGTAGAAGAATTTGCATTTCTGGAAGATTGGGAACAGAAATACGAATATATTATTGATTTAGGTAAAGAACTTAAGGGGTTTCCTGAGGAGAAAAAAACGGATGCCAATTTAATTAAAGGATGCCAGTCTAAAGTTTGGATTGACGCTGAATTTAATGATGGCAAGTTGTTTTTTAATGCAGATTCCGATGGGATTTTACCAAAAGGAATTGTTTCGCTGCTGGTTTCTATTTACAGCGGCCATTCCACTCAGGAAATTCTGGATTCTGATTTCGAGTTTATTTCTGAAATCGGGCTGCAGGAATTTCTTTCACCTTCCCGCGCCAATGGTTTGATGGCGATGACAAAGCAGATTAAGTTTTACGCAGTCGCATACCAGCTCAAAAAGTGAGAACAATCCTGGCATACCGTTTTTCGGCTTTTGGTGACGTTGCAATGACGGTTCCCGTTGTCACCGAATTTCTGGAACAGAATCCCAATGTAAAAATCGTTTTTGTGAGTCGGAAAAACTTTGGCGATTTATTTGATGACATTCCGAATCTTGTTTTCAAAGGCGTAAATATTGATGATTACAAGGGCATTTTCGGTATGAGAAAACTTGCCCAGGAACTTATACATGAATTTAAGCCTGAATGTGTGGCGGATCTTCATGATGTAATCAGAACAAAAATACTCAGCAAAATCTTTAAGCGTAAAGGATTTAGGGTTTCAATTATCAATAAAGGGAAGAAAGAAAAGGAACATCTTACCGATATCTGGAATCTGGAAAAAGCACCGCTCAAAAAAAACACAGAGCGCTACGCTGATGTGTTGCGTGAATTAGGATTTCCGGTGACCTTATCTCATCATTACAGACCTTATTTGTCACAAAAAAGCGGAATCGGATTCGCGCCTTTTGCTCAGCACGAAGGAAAAATGCTGCCTCTGGAAAAGTCTTTAGAGCTTGCAAAACATCTTTCGGAAAAACATAGAATATATTTTTTTGGCGGAGGAAAGAATGAGGTAGAAACGCTGGATAAGTGGGTTGCTCAAATTCCTAATACCGAGAACGTTGCTGGCCAACTTACTTTAAAACAGGAACTCGCAAAAATAGCTGAACTCGAAATCATGATTTCTATGGATTCTGCAAACATGCATCTTGCAAGTTTAGCCGGCACCCGATGCATATCGGTGTGGGGCGCGACACATCCTTTTGCAGGCTTTCTGGGTTACGGACAGAAAGAAGAAGATGTGGTACAAATAAAAGATCTGACCTGCAGGCCGTGTTCGGTTTTTGGTGACAAAAAGTGTTACCGTGGCGATTGGGCCTGTCTGCGTGAAATTAATATTCAGCAGATTATCAATAAAATTTATAAGGATTAACAAAAAAATCTTTCAGATATTGAAAGATTTTTTGTTTTTTATAAAAACTTGTCGCTTTTTTTTAGCGTTTTCAAATCATGAATATATTCCTTGATGAGCTGATCGTTATCGCGCGGACATATTAAAAGTGCTTTATCGGTATCCACAACGATATAATTCTTGAGACCGTCGATGATAGCAGCTTTGTTTTTATTTTTGAACTGAACGATGTTTCCCTTCGCATTATACATAAGAATGTGCTTAGGTTGCAATGTGTTCTTGTTTTCGTCTTTATCTAAGGTTTCGTAAACCGATGTCCAGCTTCCCAGATCACTCCAGCCCAGGTCTGCAGGGATTACATATACATTTTTAGCTTTTTCGAGAATACCGTTATCAATAGAAATTTTGGTGAGTTTAGGATAAATCATTTCAATGCAGCTCGCCTCGCCATCGGTGTTATAATCGCAACTCACGAACTGCTGAGACATTTCCTCGAGATAAAGATCGAACGCCGAAAGAATAGATTTTACGTTCCAGATAAAGATTCCAGCATTCCAGAGGAAATCGCCGCTTTCCAGAAAACTTTTCGCAATTTCCAGAATGGGTTTTTCAGTGAAAGTTTTCACTTTAAAATGGTCCGCATTTTTTTTCTCAATAAACTGAATATAGCCATAGCCGGTATCCGGACGAGTAGGAGTAATGCCTAATGTGATCAGATAATCATGCTGTGAAGCCAGATTAAAAGCCAGTTCCACTTTTTGGAGAAAGGTGTTTTCTTTCAGAATCAGGTGATCTGCAGGCAACACAATCATGTTGGCATCTGGATTTTCAGCAGCAATCTTCTTTGCCATATAAATATTGCAGGCCGCCGTGTTTTTCATCATAGGTTCGCCTACGATATTCTTCGGTTTTAGTTCCGGTAACTGCTGTTCCGTCAGCGAAACATATTCTTTATTGGTGATTACATAGATATTTTCTTTCGGAACAATCTGGCTGATTCTGTCATAGGTCTGCTGAATCATTGTTCGGCCCGTTCCTAAAATATCCTGAAACTGTTTAGGGAATTTCTGTGTGCTCATTGGCCAGAATCGGCTGCCGACTCCTCCTGCCATAATAACGCAGTAATTGTTTGATTTAGACATGCTTAACTTAATTTTTCTACTCTTGCTAAGGGTTTGAAAATATACCTTTTCCCGTTGTCGAGATTGAGGCAAATATAGTTCTTTTTGCGTTTACCTTCTATGATATAAGTCTCTTTACGGTAAATAAAACGGGTGTCGGTCTCTAAATCTTCGATGTAGGAAGTTTCGTCTTCGTAATTTTCTATGTGGAAGTATTTTACCAAATCCGGACTCGACATGAAGTTGGCTTTCGGGGATTTAGAGAACTTGAGAATAATGGGTTTTAAATCTTCAGAATAAACCGAGATGCTTTCTAAAAGCATTGTCCGGAACGTACTTTTCCATTCTGCGCCATGGGGAGAAATACGGTTTCCGAAGTTCTCAAAAGCCAGCAGATGTGCCAGTTCATGGGTTAAAACAAAAAAGAAAAGTTGCGGCTGCAGGGTAGAATTTATCGTAATCTGGTGCGATTTATCCGGCATTTTCCGGTAATCGCCCAATTTTGAATTCCGTCCTTTCGTGATTTTAATGTGAATATAATGTTCGCCAAACCAGGTTTTCAGGAAAGGCAAAGTATTTTCAGGCAAATATTTCTGAAGGTTGGCAACAGACATTTTATCACAGACTCAATGGGATTCCGGCATAGAAATTAAGCAGTTTCATGCTGAAAAGGTAATTGTATTTTGCCTGTGCAACGGATCCCTGCGCATTGGCGAAATTATTTCTGGCACTGTTGAGATCATAAACGGTGGAGCGCCCCGCAGCAAAACTTTTCTCGGCAAAATCCAGCGCCAGTTTCGCGCTTTTTTCAGCCTCAGTTGCCGCAAGATAGGCTTCGTAATTACTTTCTGCGTCAAACTGTGCCTGCTGAACATTTTGCAAAACCTGCTGTTTTTGCTGCAACAAAGTGGTTTTTGCGATGTCTTCATTGATTTTCGACTGCTCTACCTGTAGTTTGGTAATCCCTTTATTGAAAATCGGAATGTTGGCTGATAAACCTAACTGTTGTCCGAAATTGTCTTTGTACTGGGTAAAAAATTGTGACTGCTGAATTGTATTTCCGTTGAGGTCTTTTGCTGGACTAAGGAGATAAAAGTAAGAACTTCCCAATCCGGCATTTGCAGTAACTGTTGGCCAGAACGCAGTTTTCGTCACTTCGGTTTGTGCCTCTGCAGATTTTATTCTGTTTTCAGCGGCTTTAATCTGCGGCTGATTATCGTAAGCTTTGGTGATAATATTTTCTGCTGTAAAAAGCGGCGCATCCAAAATCCCGTCAACCGGAACCTCCTGAATATCAAAATTCTTATACTCCGGCAACTGTAAAAGCATTGCAAGTGCGAAAAGACTTCTGCTGGTGTTGATTTCTGCAGTTTTTACATTTTGCTTTTCTCTCGCCAGTGCGGCTTCGGCTTCAGCGAGAACCGTTTGGGGTGTAGTTCCTACTTCGGTGGTAATTTTAGCCCTTTTGTAAAGTCGGTCTGCATTTTCTAAAGCGCTTTCCGAAATTTTTGTAATCTCTCTATTGAGTAAAACCGATAAATACTGCTGGGCAATCTGAAGGGATATATCATTTTTAATCCTCTCCAGATCATATTTGCTGGCCTCAACGTCAAATTCTGTTCTTCTAATATTCTTCTCGAGTCTTCCGTTGTTGTAAACGAGAATGTCGGCGCCTACACTTGCGCTGTTGCTGAAGTTATCGTTTCGGTTGGTGTTTCCAAAAACATCCCGTCCCTGCCCGAATGACGCATTATTATTGATGTTTCCTGATACCGAAGGCAGATACTGACGCTTCGCTATTTGCAGCGAATTATCCTGGGTTTTGGTATTTAATGTATTCTGGATGACCTGCAGATTATTTTCAAGCGCATAATTCACACATTCCTGAAGCGACCATTTCTTTTGTGAAAAAGCGAGAAAGGAGATAAAGCTCAGCAAAAGGACCGCAGTTTTTTTCATGGGAAATTTTAAAGAATAAGACGCAATTTTTATGATTTTGTTACACTTATGCCTTCAATTCGTTAATTCTCGACACAATCGGCATTGAAAATATTCCGCTTTTCTGCAGATAGGTTTCGTAAAAACCCTTTGCCTTCGCCGCGAGATCCGGACTTGGATTCTCCTTATTTTTAAAATAGAACAGATGCCCCAGAAGTTCAAAATATGGAATATGGTGCGCTGTGTCTTTTGTGCTTATCAGATCTGTGATTTCGTCGCTTGATTTGAGAGCAAGTTCTTCGAAACTCATTTTAAAGGTATCTCTCATGTTGGTGTCGAAAACACGTTCGAGTTCAGTAAGATCGCCTTCATTTTTTCCTCCTAAAATCATTTTCGACAGAAATTCTGAAAACTGTTTTACAATTCTGATGATGTAATCTTTATCGTGTATCATATTGAATTTTTTAGGCGAAGAAAATATAAGCTAGAATCACGGAAGTAATAATTCCAACGAGATCAGCTAAAAGCATTGCTGTTACGGTATATCTGGTGTTTTTAATTCCAACTGCTCCGAAATACACTGCAATGACATAAAAAGTGGTATCTGAGCTTCCTTGTAAAACGGCCGCCAATCTTCCCTGGAAACTGTCGGCTCCGAAAGTCTGCATCGTATCGACCATCATTCCGCGTGCACCGGAACCGGAAAGCGGTTTAATCAGCGCGGTTGGTAAACCATCAACAAATCTGGTGTCGAAACCTACCACTGCTGCTACCCATTTCATTCCGTCAATTAAAACATCAAAAACTCCGGAAGTTCTTAGCAAAGAAATAGCGATAAGCATCCCCACCAGGTAAGGAATGATTTTCACACAGGTCCAGAATCCTTCTTTCGCGCCGTCAACAAAAGCATCGAAGACATTAATTTTTTTATACACTGCACCAATAACAATGGCGAAGAAGATGAGCAGAATAATTCCGTTGCTCAAAAGCATACTGAAATTATCGAGGCCTTCTTTTGTAAGTTGCACCAAATAAACCACCAATAATCCCACGATCACAGATATTCCGCCGACGTATGCGATGACAGCAGGCTGAAAAAGATTGATTTTCTGATGAATAGAAACGATTATCATCGCCGCCATAGTTGCTGCAAAAGTTGCGATCATGCAGGGAAGAAAAATATCTGTAGGCGTTGCCGATCCCATCGAGGCACGAATTGCAATAATTGAAACCGGAATCAATGTTAAACCTCCGGCGTGCAGGCACAGAAACATAATCTGCGAATTGCTGGCCCTTTCTTTATCAGGATTTAAAGTTTGCAGACTTTCCATCGCCTTCAGTCCGAAAGGCGTTGCCGCATTATCCAGACCTAGTAAATTGGCGCTGAAATTAAGCAACATATGTCCGAATGAAGGATGGTTTTTTGGGATCTCGGGAAATAATTTGGAGAAGAACGGCTGTATTAATCGTGATAATAAATTGATTCCGCCGGCTTTTTCGGCGATGCTCATGAAACCCATAAAAAGCGTCATAATTCCGATCAAACCGAGACAGATTTTTACGGCGGTTTCGGAAGTTCCGATAACGCCATCGGTTTCCTGAACACGATAAATTTGAACCTCAGATTTTGCAGAATCTGTTTTGTAATGAACCCGATTCTGATCAAAATCCGGATTTGCAAGCAGTTGGCTCTGGATTTCGGGATTCAGTTCGGTTATTTTTTTTGAAGCAATCTGCACAGTGTCGCCGCTTTTGCCGACCACCATGTCATTGTAAATTGCTTTGTAATTATCTGAAAATAAATATTTTATACTTGCAACCAAGATGGCAACAATTATAAATGCGCTCCAAATTCTGCTTAAAACCATTGCTGAAAATTTTGTTAAAAATAACTAAAAAGTTTATGCAATTGGGATGAGCCGCCAAAAAATTTCTTGGATAGATAAGCAGTGGCTTAAAAAAGTTTTAATTGCTGGTCTCTACTGCCCGTGAATTTTTCAGTCGAAAGTGGGGTTATTTCTTTGTCAGCGAAGAATTTTCTTCTGCCTAAAGCAAAGGTATCGTGAATCATTTCAGCAATATTTCCCTCGCCTTTATAGCGTTCGTGAAATCTTTTATCGCCAAGTTTTCCGCCGCGCATGGAACGGATGAGGTTCAGGACTTTTTCTGCTCTGTCGGGAAAGTTGGCGTTAATCCAGTTGATAAAAACCGGTTCAACCGTATCATTCAGTCTAACCAAAACATATCCGAATTTTTGCGCGCCCGCTTCAGAAATAGTTTTTAATATGTTAAGGCTTTCGTCACTTGTTAAGCCCGGAATGACGGGCGCAACCATAACGCCGACAGGGATTTTATGTCCGCTTAAAATTTCGATGGCTTTTAGTTTATTTTTTACAGAGGAAGTTCGCGGCTCCATTTTTCGGCGGATCTCTTCATTGATGGTCGGAATGCTGAACGAAACAGAAACCAGATTCTGTTCAGACAAAGGTTTCAGAATGTCTAAATCTCTCAAAACCAAAGCGTTTTTCGTTAGAATAGAAACCGGGTGCCGGTAATCCAAGCAAAGTTTCAGAATTTTCCGCGTTATTTCAAATTCTCTTTCGGCAGGTTGATAACAGTCGGTATTTCCTGAAAGGGTAATGGTTTTCGGAACATAATTTCTTTTCTGAAAGAATTTTTCAAGCAGGTCAGGAGCATTTTTCTTGACCATGATTTTTCGCTCGAAATCTGTGCCGGCGGAATATCCCCAGAATTCGTGCGTAGGTCTCGCAAAACAGTATGAGCAGCCGTGTTCGCAGCCTTGATAAGGGTTTAGGGAATACTCCATCCTTAAATCCGGACTTTTTACTTCGTTTACGATTGTTTTCGGGAAAACTTCTGTGAAAGTAGTCTTTGTCTTCAGAAAATCGTCTTCCTCAGATTCAAAGGTATACTTGTCGAAACGGTTGATCTCATTTCGCTGTGCGCCCTGACCTTTGATGAAATTTTCACTGGACATTAAAATGTTTTTGAAGTTGGTTACAAAAATAATTTCTGCTTCCTCTTATATAGTGAGTTTTAAGGTTTCACCTTTCCACAAAAAAATCCCGAATTCGAAGAACTCAGGATTAATGTTTATGAAGATGAAAAATTATTGCATTGCTAAATATTCTACACCATGATGCCCATCATCTCTATATCGTTTTTCAAAGTGGCGGTGAAAATCAGAGTAGTAATCGTGGTAGTCTTTATGTTTTTTGGCGAAAAATTTTTTAATACCAAATATGCCGAGACCAACTATCACTCCGAGGCTTCCAGCCAATAATACACCTGTTTCTTTTCTCATTTTTAATACTTTTATTCATGAAAGTTAAGCAAATCCCATTCCTTTTTGGCAACAATTACTTTTAAAGTTTGTTAATATTGGAGTGCTGTACCTTAATACAGTTTTAATTTTATAAATTTGAAAAAACTGTTTAAATGAAGACCAATTCAATTATTATGCTGACAGGAGCCTTGTTTTTTGCTTCCTGTACTACTCAAAAAATGAACAATTCCCTCAATTATCCGGAGACAAAAAAAGTGATCCATACCGACGAATATTTTGGTACGAAGGTAGAAGATCCTTTCCGTTGGTTAGAGGATGACATGGCCGCAGATACCAAAGACTGGGTTCAGCGCGAAGTAGCTTTTACCAATAATTATCTTGCCCATATTCCTTTTCGGGAAGAACTCAGATCTCAGCTGAAAGATATCTGGAATTATGAAAAAATCGGCGCGCCGTTTAAAGAGGGAGATTACACCTATTTCTATAAAAACGACGGTCTGCAGGCGCAATCTGTACTTTACAGAACCGATAAAAATGGTAAAACTGAAGTTTTCCTGGATCCCAATAAATTTTCTGATAAAGGAACTACGTCTCTTGCCGGAGTTTCCTTCAATAAAAAGGGGAATCTCGTAGCATACAGAATTTCAGAAGGCGGTAGCGACTGGAATAAAATCATCATTATGAATGCTTTAACCAAAGAAATCATTGATGAAACCATTGTAGACGTGAAGTTTTCCGGAACATCGTGGTTGGGTGATGAAGGATTCTATTATTCAAGTTACGACAAACCGAAAGGAAGCGAACTTTCGGCAAAAACAGACACTCATAAGGTGTATTTCCATAAACTTGGGACAAAACAGGCTGCCGACAGACTGGTAATTGGTGGCGAAGATTTCAAGCGCAGATACATGGGAATCGGTGTTTCCGATGATGAAAGATATGAGATTTTAAGTGCTTCTGAAGCCACCAACGGAAACGAACTTTATATTAAAGATCTTAAAAATAAAACCGATTTTATTCCTGTACAGAAAGGTTATGAATTCAACACCGATTTTATCGATTCCAAAGGTGATGTCATCTATGCATTGACCGATAAAAACGCTCCGAATATGCGTTTGGTGAAATTCAACATCAACAATCCGAATGTTTGGACTGATGTGATTCCTGAAACTGAAAACGTGTTAAGCATCTCCACAGGCGGAGGATACATTTTCGCCAGATATATGAAAGATGCGGTGACCAGCGTAAAGCAGTTTGATTATGACGGAAATCTTATCAGAACAATTGAGCTCCCTGGAATTGGCACAGCGTCCGGCTTTGGCGGTAAGGAGAAAGAAAAAGATCTGTATTTTTCATTCACAAACTATATTACGCCGGGAACGATCTATAAATTCAATGCCGACAGCGGGAAATCTGAGGTTTATCAAAAACCGAACGTAAAATTCAATCCAGAAAATTATGTTTCGGAGCAGGTTTTTTATACTTCGAAAGACGGAACCAAAATCCCGATGATGATCAACTACAAAAAAGGAACAAAACTCGACGGTAAAAATCCGACGATTTTATATTCTTACGGTGGATTCAATATCAGTTTACAGCCGGCATTTTCTGTGGTAAACGCAATCTGGATGGAAAATGGTGGAATTTACGCTGTGCCAAACATTCGTGGCGGTGGCGAATACGGAAAGAAATGGCACGATGCGGGCACCAAAATGCAGAAGAAAAATGTATTTGATGATTTTATCGCTGCCGGAGAATATCTTCAGCAGAAAGGCTATACTTCAAAAGAATATATGGCGCTTTCAGGCCGTTCAAATGGTGGACTTTTAGTGGGAGCAACCATGACGATGCGTCCTGATCTGGCGAAAGTTGCTTTCCCGGGAGTTGGCGTTTTAGACATGTTGCGATATAATAAATTTACAGCCGGCGCAGGTTGGAGCTACGATTACGGAACTGCCGAAGACAGCAAAGAAATGTTCGAATATCTGAAATCATACTCGCCGGTTCACCAAGTGAAAAAAGGGGTTTGCTATCCTTCAACCATGATTATAACAAGTGATCACGATGACCGGGTTGTTCCTGCGCACTCATTTAAATTTGGTGCAGAGCTACAGGAAAAACAGTCGTGCAACAATCCTGTTTTAGTGAGAATTGAAGTAAATGCAGGCCACGGAGCAGGCAGAAGTACAGATCAGGTTATTGGCGAAAATGCTGATTTATTGAGTTTTGCGCTGTATGAAATGGGAATTAAAGCTTTGAAGAAGTAATAAAAACCACGTAACTGAATATTAACTTCCTGAGGAATCAGGAAGTTTTTTTATGTATTTAAGCAAAAAATAAAATCATTATTTTTACGCAATGAAACAGAATGAAATCTCTGATTTTTATGATGAATACGTTCAGAGGCAGATAAAAACAGGAGCTAACGAAAGACTTATTTCCCTTTATAAAAGGCTGCTGAATGGCGGGTTAAATGCCGATTCCAAAGTTCTTGAATTGGGTTGCGGCGTTGGAATTTTCACTAAACTTTTGGCAAAAAAAGTCAAGAACGGGATTATCGAAGCGGTGGATCTTAGTGAAAAAAGTGTGGCCGTTGCGAAGAATGAACTGAAAGACAGGAATAATATTCATTTTGATGTTGCTGATGTGGTGAAATACCAGCCCAAAAATTCAGATTTTGATATGATCACTTTGATGGATGTTATCGAACATATTCCTTTAGAACATCACGCTGAACTCTTCGCAAATTTAGCTAAAATCGCTACTGAAAAAACCAATATTCTTATCAATATTCCTAACCCCCAATATATTGGTTATGCACGAATTAACCATCCTGAGAGCCTTCAGGTAATTGATCAGGAAGTCGAACTTTTTACCCTGATGCAGCATCTGGAACAAAGCGGTTTGGAACTTATATATTTCGAAAAATATGGAATTTGGGAACAGGACGATTATCATTTTATGGTCATCCGGAAAAAGAGAAACTTCGAACTGAAACATCTTTCTGATCAAAGAAACTTCTCCAAAAAGATATTTCATAAACTTACCACCAAAATCGATGCAGTTAAATACAAATAATTGCAGAAAAGTATTCATTTTTAAATTTACAAAACCCCGAATCTAATCGTATTTTTGTCGGAGAATAAAAAAATGTCAGATATTATAAAACTTTTGCCGGATCATGTCGCCAACCAAATTGCTGCGGGCGAAGTGGTGCAGCGGCCTGCTTCAATCGTAAAAGAACTCATGGAAAACGCCATCGATGCAGGCGCGACCAAAGTTGAACTCATTGTGCGCGAGGCAGGTAAGAATTTAATTCAGGTGGTAGATAACGGGAGCGGTATGAGCGATACTGATGCGCGGCTAGCATTCGAAAGGCACGCAACTTCAAAAATAAGTACTACCGAAGATATTTTCCGCATTTCCACTAAAGGTTTTCGCGGTGAAGCGTTGGCATCAATCGCAGCGGTAGCACAGGTTGAGCTTAAAACCAAAACAAAGGATTCTACAACCGGAACTAATATTTATATCGAAGGCGGCGGGTTTCAGTTTCAGGAACCTATACAGACTACAGAAGGTTCTAACTTTTTAGTCAAAAATCTATTTTATAATGTTCCTGCGAGACGCAAATTTCTCAAAAATAACAATGTAGAATTCCGCCATATTATTGATGAGTTTCAAAGAGTTGCTTTAGCCCACGAAAATATCGATTTTGAACTTTTTCATAATGATGATATTATTTTCCGGCTCAGGAAATCGAGTTTGCTTCAGAGAATAGTAGAAATTTTCGGGCGCAAACTTCATTCTATTCTCGTTCCGATAAAGGAAGATCTTGGCTGGGTAAAACTCCACGGATTTGTTGCAAAACCTGAAGGCGCGAAAAAAGTTCGCGGTGAACAGTTTTTCTTCGTCAACGGAAGGTTTTTCCGGAGCGCTTACTTCAACAAAGCGGTACAGGAAGCTTTTGAAGGCTTGCTTCTGCCGGGATATATTCCTACATTTTTCCTGTTTCTAGAACTTGATCCCGAGAAAGTTGATGTCAATATTCATCCTCAGAAAACAGAAGTTAAATTTGAGGATGAAAACCTGATTTTCGCCCTGGTCCGTTCTACAATCAAAAAATCTCTTGGAATTTATAATGTTGCGCCAAGTCTGGATTTCGAGAGGGATGCGAGCATTGATGCATTTGTTCATCAGACGAGTAAAAGTGGAACTTTCCGGGCACCGGAGATCACGGTAGACCGCGATTACAATCCTTTTCTTGAAGAAAGAGCTTCTGGGGGCGACCGAACGGCACTCACTGCAATGTACCAGCAGACTATTCAACCCGAACCTTCTAAAATTAATCTGTTTGAAGATGAAGATTTCGATGAGGATTTGATGCGGCTTCCGAACGGATATTGGCTTTTCAACAAAGGCGGAAAAACCCTGATGCTTGATTTGGGTCGTATGCAGCGCCTGGTGATCAGTGAAAGGAATGCAAAGAAAAAGCGCAGCAGCGAAAAACATACGCTACTTTTTTCTCTGGAATATCACATGAATGAAACGGAGAAAAACAAATTCCGTTCGATTAAGAAATACCTGCCGGAACTCGGTTTCGAAATGGTAATCGCCAATGATAATGTTCTACGGATAGACGCCATTCCCGAAGGACTGAAAGAAACACAGGTCATGAAATTCATGGAAAACCTTTTCGAAATCCTTGAATACAGGACAGAAGAAGAGTTTTTGAATTTTTACCAAAACCAGTGGAATAAAATACAGAGTAAATCGCGCTTCGATTTCCTATACAAAGTTGATGCAGAACAGGTTATAAAAGATTTTACTGCGCTTGGTTTTCCCGAATATCTGCCTTCCGGGAAAAGGTGTTTCATAGAGATTCCGTTAGACGAATTAAAAAATAAATTTTAAAGTACATGTTCAACAATATACCGCCAATTACGCGAAATATCATTATCATCAACGTAATCGTCTTCATCCTGACGTACGTTCTGCAAACCGATTTAATGTACCAGTATCTGGCCGCATTTTATCCTTTTTCACCCTTTTTTCACTCGTGGCAGATCATTACGCATATGTTTATGCATGGCAGTTTTATGCATATTTTATTTAATCTCATGACGCTTTACAGTTTCGGGCCTGTTCTGGAACAGGTTCTGGGAGATAAAAAGTACGTGATCTTATATTTTGTAAGTGGATTGGGTGCGTTTTTCCTTTTTAACCTTTGGAATTTCGTTGAAGTCGAACAGATAAAAAGCAGTCTGCAAAGTTTAGGGTTTGATTTGGCGGGTTATATGGATGGCGAAAGTGTTTCATTTAAAGGAAATTCTGCAGCGATACTTGAACAGCAGAATTTAGTAAACCAATTACAGTCTATTATTTCGGTTCCGATGGTTGGTGCGTCAGGCGCGATCTTCGGTGTTATAGCAGCATTTGCGACATTATATCCTGATGCTAAAATTATGTTGATGTTTATTCCAGTGCCGGTTAAAGTTAAATATCTGATGCCCGTAGTTATCGCGGTTTCGGTGTATTTGGGAATCTCTGGGAATGTTGGCGGCATTGCACACCTTGCACACGTTGGGGGGGCACTTGTTGGTTTTATTCTTGCCAAAATCTGGAAAAAGCATTTGTACCGGTTTAATTAAGGTGTGATTGTGGGAATAATCCGTTTTTTATTGACAGTATTTCACTCTTTAGTCATTGTTCTTTTACTGGGAACTTTGCTGAATGCCTATGTTCCACCAAGAATTTTCCCCTGGTTTAACATGCTTTCTCTGGCTTTTCCGGTCTTAATGATCCTGAATGTTGGTATGATTCTTCTGTGGATCGTTCTCTGGAAAAAACGCGCGGTTGTATTCTTACTGCTTTCTTTATTTTTGATTAATCCTGTGAAAAGATGGATTAACTTCAGCACCACAAAGGAGCAGCGCGGTAATCTGAAAATTGTGTCCCTCAATACGAAAGGGGGCCTACTTTATGGGTACGAAAAGATTTATGACTATCTGAAAAATACAGATGCAGATATAATATTAGCTCAGGAATACAGCACGGAGTTTAATGTTCAGGGTTACCAGTACCAGACCGATTCTTACGAAATTGTAGCATTAAATTCAAAATATAAAATCATTCGCCAGGGTAAAATTGCAACGGTTGGAAACGGAAACTCTTTTTTTGCTGATGTGGAAGTCAACGGGAAAATTATTCGACTGATCAATGTATATTTAAGTCCCTTCTCGTTTGAAAAGGGCAAAGTTAAACCAACAGAAGATCTTGATCAGAATAAAGTAAAACTGCGATACGTCATCCGCAAATTGGTGCCCACGTTTAAAAATCATCAGGATGAAGTTGCCGACATTCAGAAAGCAATAGCGGAATCACCTTATCCGGTTATTTTAGCGGGAGATTTCAACGCCGTTCCCAATTCTTACGAATATTATAAAATCAGTAAAAATCTGAAAGATGTTTTCGTTGAAACCGGCAACGGCAGCGCAACAAGTTTTCACGACTATAAATTCCCGATACGGATCGATTATGTTTTCTGTTCACAGGAAATAAAACCAGTTAGCTACAAAGTCGACCGAAGCGTTAAACTTTCGGATCATTATCCCGTTATTACAGAATTTAAAATTGATTAAGATGAAAAGAATCTTTTTATTTACTAGTTTGTTGATAGTAATTTCCTGTGGAAAAGAAACAGGGAAAACTGCGGCTACTGTTCTGGAAAATCCCGTTGCGCCATATGATACAGCAGCTGTTGACTCATTTTCTGTAGGAGCAACTTCTGTAGATGTCGCGCGGAAAATTCGGATTTCTTCACTCAAATATCAGGATTCGATTAAGAAAATTTCTGACCAGATTGAAGAAGAAAAAATTCTGAAAAAAGTCAAAGAAGAGAAGGAAAAGGCAGATAAAAAATCAGCAGAAGAAATGAAAAAAAGGGAAGCTGAAAAAGCTAAAAAAGAGAAATCTGCTTCTCAATCCGAAAATTCGGCATCCGAAACACCAGTTCAATAATATTTTTTTAATTTTAACCGTCACTAATACTTATTATTATGAATAAATATTTTTTAATGGCTGCAGCAATTTCAGTGTCAGCTATAAGTTGTAAACAGTCTGAAACCAAAATAGAAACTACCGAAAATCCGGATGGTACCGTTACCACGACAACACTGGAAACCGAAAAATCTACGGCGTTTGATTCGGCGAAAATTAATGCTACTGTAGACAAAGCGAAGGAAAAGTTGAATGTAGCAGGCGAAAAGATCGATGAAGTCGCTGACCGGGCAGGAACTGAACTTAAAAAAGCCGGCGAAGATGTGAAAGATGCCGCCGCAAAAGGTGCGGAAAAAGTCGAAAAGGGTGCCGAAAATGTAAAGGAAGACCTCAAAAAATAAAAAAAATCCGCTGTAAATCAGCGGATTTTTCTATTGGTTCATTTGAAGCAGAGGTTCAATATATTCTCGGTCATTGCTTAATCGCGGAACTTTGTTTTGGCCGCCTAGTTTTCCGCGGGACGACATCCAGTTATAAAAAAGCTGAGGTTTTGCAATATGCACGATCGGCTTTTTCAGGGTCATATTATTATAGCGTTTGGCCTCGTAATCGGAATTTACAGATTTCAGGTAATTATCGAAAACCTCGGTAAAACGCTCCAGATCGTCCGGTTCCTGAGTAAATTCAAAGATCCATTCGTGTGCGCCGCTCTCGCCGTCTTTCATGAAAACAGGAGCGCCTGTAAAATCGGTTATTGAGCAATTGGTTATTTCGCACGCTTTGGTTAATGCGGTCTCCACATTGTCAATCATCAGTTCTTCACCAAAAGCGTTGATGTAATGTTTCGTTCTTCCAGAAATTTTGATCCGGTAAGGATGCAGTGAAGTAAATTTTACGGTGTCGCCAATAAGATAACGCCATAATCCGCTATTGGTAGTGATTACCAACGCATAATTTTTGCCGATTTCAACTTCCTCCAGTGGTATTGCCTGCAAATTATCCGGATCGAATGCATCCATCGGAATAAATTCGTAGAAGATCCCGTAATCCAACATCAGAAGCATTTCGTCGCTGCCTGGCTGATCCTGTATCGCAAAAAATCCTTCGGAGGCGTTATATATTTCGTAATAATTAATGTCTTTTCCTATAATTTTTCTGTATTGGTCGCGGTAAGGTTTAAAGCTGATTCCCCCGTGAAAAAACACTTCCAAATTTGGCCAGAGATCAGATATGGTTTCCTTTCCGGTGTCGGCAAGTGTTCTTTGGAGCAAAACCATCATCCAGCTCGGTACGCCGGTCATGCTTCCTACATCTTCGTTTTTCACTTCTGATACAATGGCTTTCAGCTTGCTTTCCCACTCAGACATCAGAGAAACCTTTTTGCTTGGAGTGGTGGTAATTTCAACCCAAAACGGAAGGTTTTCAATCATTATGGCAGACAGATCACCAAACTTCGTATTGAAATCTTCGTAAAGCTCTGAACTTCCTCCCAGTCTTAAATTTTTATTTGAAAAAAGTGAATTGTCCGGATGATTGTTCGCGTAAATCGAAAGTAAATCTTTACCTGCCTTAAAATGGCAGTCTTCTAAACTTTCTTCGGAGATCGGAATAAATTTACTTTTCGCGTTTGTAGTGCCGGATGATTTTGCAAATTTGCGTATGTAACCCGGCCAAAAAACATCGGCTGCTCCCTTTCGTGCTTTTTCGATATAAGGTTCGAAATCTTCGTAGGTTACTATGGGAATATTTCTGCGGAAATCATCATAACTGGAAATAGAACTGAAGCCATGAATTTTACCGTAGTCAGTATTCTCCGCATGATAAAGTTGCGAGAATAAAACTCCGTTTTGCGTTTCAATAGGATGATTAATGAAATTCTGAATCTGATCGATTCTCTGGCGGATAAACCAGTTTACAACCGTATTAAAAAGTGCTTTTGTTGCCATTGATACAAATATAATATATTTCGTCAAAAGACACGAGGCTGATTTTTCAAAAAGAAAATTCCGCCAAAAAAGCGGAATTCTGTTTTTAACTAAATGTTTCGTTTAGCAATATTCTTCATAGGCTGCCTGTAGGTTGGCAGCAATCGCTCCGGCAGGATTTCCTTCAATATGATGTCTTTCAAGCATGTGAACTAACTCACCATCTTTGAAAAGTGCAACACATGGCGAACTTGGTGGGAACGGCGCCAGGAATTTTCTTGCTTCTGCTACCGCATCTTTATCGAAACCTGCAAAAACAGTGGTTAACTGATCTGGTTTTTTATCTCCTGTTAAAGAAAAAATTACCCCAGGTCTTGCTGCTCCTGCTGCACAACCGCAAACAGAATTAATCATCAAAAGGGTAGTACCTTCTTTTTTAATCGCGTTAGTTACGTCTTCAGGAGTGGTTAAATCCTGGAATCCTTTATCGGTAAGCTCAGCCTTCATGGGCATTACTAATTCTTCTGGATACATATAAAAAATTATTTATGGTTAAAATTGAGACTTTTCTCTTTGCAAATTTAATGAATTCCGTGCACTAAATTTCATTCATAATGACCATCAAAATCATTCCGAAAATCAATGTTTGACTTTTTGTCAGAAAAAACCCGGCGCAAAACTGCTCCGGGCTTCAAATCAAATCGATATGCAAAGGTTGAATATCCTTGTTGTTAGGAAAGTAATTTCTTAGCCATTTCGGAAATACTTTTTCCGTCGCTTTTTCCGGCAAGTGATTTACCTGCCATTCCCATTACTTTTCCCAAGTCTTTTGCGCTTTGTGCGCCGGTTTCGGCAATGATTTTTTTCATTTCCGTTTCTAATTCTTCCGAAGAAAGCTGCTGAGGTAGAAATTTCTCTATGACTTTCATCTGTGCTTCTTCCACTTCTGCAAGATCAGCCCTGTTCTGTGCAGTAAACTGTTCGTAAGAATCTTTCCTCTGCTTGATCATTCGCTGCAGAATGGCGATTTCCTGCTCGGTGGAAACTTCGGCGCCTTTGGCTTCAGTTTTCAATAACATAATCTGAGATTTTACGGCACGCAGAGAATCAAGCGCTACTTTGTCTTTATCTTTCATGGCGGTTTTTATCGCCTCGCTGATGGTAAGTTCTAAACTCATAATTATTAATCTACGTCTTTGTTTAAAAATCTGTTCTCACGAACCTGCATTCTTCCGTTGTTTTCAGCAAGAAAATTATTAATTTTCTGCTCAGATGCGTTGCCGCTTTCAATCGCGATATTTTTTCTGCGGAAAGCAGGTACGGTTTCGAAATCGTTTTCTGCTTCTGAAGTCTGATATCTTGAATTGAATTCTCTGAGCTTATTTCTTCGCTCCACCACTTTATCATTAGGCGTAACTTTACTGATAAAAGTGAATTCATTAGAAGTTTCTACCTGCGTTGTGGTTTTCGGTTCTTCTATGTTTTGCGACACCTTAATTTCGGTTTTCTGAACCGGTTCTTCCTTGATTTCAGCTTTAGGTTGAGGTGTTTCAACTTTAAGCTCCTCAATCGGTTCGTTTACGAAAAAACTGAATTCCAGTGGCTTTTCTTCAGTAAATGTGGTATGCGATTCAGTGGTTTTTTCCTCTACAGTTTCTTCAGTCTCAAATTTGAATGACTGTACTTCCAATGCGTCCGTAGGATCATCTTCAAAAGAGAATAAAGAAAGTTCCTGCGGAGCTTCACTAATATTAAAAGTCTGGTCAGGTTTTGATTCCTCATTCAAGTCAAAGAAACGCATTTCTGAAGTAGTATCTTTTTCGATTACCGTTTTCTTCTCAACTGTTTTCGTAGAGAACTGAGGCTGCTGGAAATCATCTTCATCATCTAAAACAAAAAGGCTTTCTCTCACAAAATCTTCGCGGGTGATTTCTTCTCTTTCCGTTGTTTTCTGTTTGAACGGTGATTCCTGTTTTGCAGGGCTCGTCATGGTATCGGTAAGGGCAAATTTAATTTTTTCTGAAGTTCCTGAATGTTTGTGGTGATCCTTAGCAAATCCTGTTGCAATAACAAGAACGCTCACTGCATCGCCCAATTCCTCATCAGTTCCCACACCGAAAATGATGTCAGCCGTGTTTCCAGCTTCTTTCTGGATATGATCCATGATTACGCCGATTTCATCCATGGTAACCTCCTCGGAACCACTTCTGATTAAAAGCAATACGTTTCTTGCGCCGGTAATTTTGTTGTCATTCAATAATGGTGAATCAAGTGCTTTTTTCACCGCTTCTTCAGCTTTGTTCTCGCCGGAAGCAATACCGTTCGACATCAGAGCTGTTCCGGAATTAGCCAAAACAGATTTTGCATCACGGAAGTCGATATTAACGTCGAAATATCCTGTAATCACTTCTGCCATTCCTTTTGCAGCGTTGGTCAACACTTCATCAGCTTTGGAGAATCCTGATTTGAAACCGAGATTTCCGTATTGCTGGCGTAACTTATCGTTGTTAATTACGATTAATGAATCGACATTATTTCTTAATTTTTCAAGACCTAAATCAGCCTGCTCAAGTCTTCTTTTCCCCTCAAAACTAAAAGGTACGGTAACAATCCCTACGGTAAGAATTCCCATGTCTTTTGCCACCTTTGCGATCACGGGAGCCGCTCCGGTACCGGTTCCACCGCCCATTCCTGCGGTGATGAAAACCATTTTCGTATTTTGTCCCATTGAAGCTTTAATGTCTTCAATGCTTTCAATAGCTGCTTTTTCACCTACTTCAGGATCTGCACCCGCGCCCAAACCTTCGGTTATGGTTACCCCAAGCTGAACTTTGTTGGAAACAGGGTTGTTATCCAAAGTCTGGGAATCTGTATTGCAGATCACGAAATCTACGCCGTGAATTCCTTTTTCGTACATGTGTTTCAGCGCGTTGTTTCCGCCGCCGCCAACTCCGATAACCTTTATAATTGATGAATTTCCCTTTGGCAAGTCAAATGAGAATCCTGGTGTGTTCATATTTTCCATATTATTTGTATTTTTTATTTATTCAACTTCTTCAAAGAATTTTTTTACGCTTTCCATAATTTTCTGTCCGATGGTAAGTTTGTTCCGTCTTTTGTCCGCAGATTCTTCAACGGCCTGCTCCTCTGCACGGAATTCGGGTGTTTCTACAGGCAGATCTACCTTTTCAGTTTTCGGTGGAATTTCAGTTTCAACAGGTTCAGTTACCGGGTGTTCATGACCGTTTTTCTTATCGCGGATTTTAAGACTCTCCATTAATAAACCAATGGATGTAGCGTATTCCGGACCTTTAAGAAACTGATTCTTATCGTTGGCCACATATTCGTTAGAGAAACCGATTCGCGAGTCGAAACCTGTGGTGTAATTCGCAAGCTGACGAAGGTGACGAAGATTTGATCCGCCGCCCGTCAATACAATTCCTGCGATCAGTTTTTTCTTTTGCTCGAAAGCGCCGTAAGCTTTCAGTTCGGTATTGACCATCTCCAGAATTTCCTCAACTCTTGCGTTGACAACATGAGCTAAAGTTTTAAGAGAGATTTCTTTGTCAGGCCTGCCGTGAAGTCCGGGAATCGTAACAAATGTGCTGTCTTTTTCCATTTCTGGCATTGCAGAACCGAATTTTACTTTCAGTTGCTCGGCATGTTTTTCGATGATAGAACAACCTTCTTTAATGTCATCAGTAATGATTCCTCCACCGTAAGGAATTACGCAGGTATGACGGATGATATTGTCTTTAAAAATAGCGATGTCTGTTGTTCCGCCGCCGATATCAACAATGGCAACGCCGGCTTCTTTTTCTTCTTTTGTCAGTACAGATTCGGAGGAAGCCAATGGTTCCAGAGTTAACGATTCCATTTCTAAGCCTGCTTCTCGAACACATCTTGCGATGTTTCGGATGCTTCCCATCTGTCCTACTACGACGTGGAAGTTTGCTTCAAGACGTTTCCCGTGCATGCCGATGGGTTCCTGAATTTCTCCTTCAGAATCCACCTTGTATTCCTGTGGAAGAACATGAATGATTTCTTCGCCTGGGAGCATTACCAGTTTTTTTACCTGGTCTTTCAGCTTTTCAATATCATCTTCGGTAATATATTGGTCGGGATTGTCCCTCATAATATAATCGGAATGCTGTAAAGAACGGATGTGTTTGCCTGCAATTCCTACCGTAACCTTGTGAATCGGGACGCCTGAACTGGCCTGTGCTTCGGCTACTGCGGCTTTGATGGACTGTATGGTCTGGGAAATATTGTTCACAATTCCCTTGTGAACGCCCAGGCTCTTCGCCTTTCCTACGCCGAGAATTTCAATTTTGCCGTGGGCATTTCTTTTACCGACAATCGTCACAATCTTGGTGGTTCCGATGTCGAGGCCTACTGAATACTCGTGATTTTTCATTTATATGTCGATTTGATTTTTTACTCTATTTTAACTTTTGCTTTCGGCTTTGCTGCCGGTTTGGGGGTTGAAGTTTTTGGCTTCGGGTTTTCTTTTTTTACAGCAGTTTTTACTTCTGCTTTTGGTTTGGAAACGGCGACCTTAGGTTTCTCTCTGGGCTTGGTTTCCGGTTTTGCAACTGGTTTAGCTGCTTCCTTTTTAGCAATATTTGCTGCTGTAGGAGCTTTTGCCAGTTCTTTACTTCCTATATTGATTAAACTGTCGTTTTCTTTGAAATAAGGATTCAGTGTCGTGACGATCTGATTGTCGTATTTCACCGATATTTTGCTGTATTTGTCAGGTTCCTGATAAACCAGATGCTTTTCAACAAAAGTCTTAAAACCTTTCACCTTCAGGTTTATCTTATCTAAATCTCCGATTTCAACCTTATAATTTCCCTGGCTGGTCAATAAATTATAGCCGCCGTTTTCTTTTGTAATTCCGATGAAGTATTTTTTACTGAATTCATCACGGTCAATTTTATCGACAAGTTCTGCCAGCTTTACATATTCAGATTTGTCAACATTTCCTGTCACCAGCATGCATGGGAAGGAATAATTTTTAGAAATCGGGAATTCGGTGCCTTTTTCGTCCACATAAAAATCGCGTCCGTTCTTGTTGAGCCGGAATGCCGGAACTCTCTGTTTGATATCCAGATTCAGATTTCCATTTAAATTGAGGTACACATTTGCGCTGTCAACTGCCGGAAGAAGATTGATTTTTTTCTCTAAATCCGGGATATTGATATCGCCAATTCTTTTTCCAGGATTAGATTTTTTTACGATTTGCCTGATGTCTTTCTCATCAATAAAATAAACCGGATGCTTGGTTTGTGTAAGCTGCACCGACACTTTTTCCATGGGTTTATTATTGAATCTTTTCAACGAAAAACTCAGCAGAAATCCAAAAATGATTACTGTTATTAATATTTTTAATATTCTGAATTTGTTTTTCATTGCTATTTAAAACTCCGCATTAATTATCTGCCCGAAAGCCATTCTACAATTCCGTCGTATAAAGTGTCGATATTTCCGGCGCCAACCGTTAATAATACTTCGAAATCCTTTTCTTTAATTCTGTTAAAAGCTTCATCTAAGGTGGAAACTTCACTGTTTTCTAATTTTAATTTTCCTGCAAGCCAGGTGGAGGTCACGCCTTCAAAATTTTCCTGTAATTCCCGCGCCGGATAAATATCGAGAAGAATGAGTTCATCAGCTTTATCTAAACTTTCGGCAAAACCATCGGCAAAATCGCGTGTTCTGCTGAAAAGGTGCGGCTGAAAAACCACCAACAGTTTTTTACCAGGATAAAAAGTTTTAATGGAACCAATCACGGCATTCAGTTCTGTTGGATGGTGCGCGTAATCATCAATGTAAATTTTTCCGTTTTCGAAACGGTGTTTGGTATATCTTCTTTTAATTCCTTTAAAGTTGGCAATTCCGCGTTTTAAGGTTTCGAAATCCACGCCTAAATTGTGAAGGATCGCAATGGCAACCGTAGCATTCTCCACATTGTGAATTCCCGGAATTTCCCATTCGAAATCATCAATCTCCTCACTTGGTGTATGAAAATCGAAATAAATTTTATCGCCGATTTCGCGGATATTGTCTGAATAATAATCTGCTTCCTCGTTTACAGCATAGGTTTTTGCGTTTCTGCCGATATTAATTCCTTTTCTTACAAAGAGCTGGTTTTCGGAGGGAACCAAATCTGCGAAATCCCTGAAACCCTGTTCAATCGTTGCTTTATCACCATAAATATCAAGATGATCGGCATCGGTAGAAGTTATCACCGCCCAATCCGGGGAAAGGTTCAGGAAACTTCTGTCGTATTCATCAGCCTCAACAACCGAAATGTCGTTTCCGTTGTAAAGGAAATTCGATTTGAAATTCTCTGCTATTCCACCCAAAAAAGCTGAAAACGAAAGATCTGCTTCTTTGCACAGATGTGCCACCAACGAAGAAGTTGTTGTTTTTCCATGCGTGCCCGCTACTGCGATACAAGCGGTGTTTTCGGTAATTAAACCAAGCACTTTCGCTCTTTTCAGGACAGTGAAACCAAGACTGTTGAAATGGTTAAGGATCTCAAGTTTTTTGATGGCCGGCGTGAAAATTACGAGTGTGTTTTCAGGATCTAACTGCTGAATTCTTTCAGAAATTAAATCTTCAAAAGTAATATCAATTCCTTCTGAAATCAAAGCTGCCGTAATCTTTGTTCCGGTTTTATCGTAACCCATCACTTTTTTTCCGGAAGCGTTGAAGTAACGAGCCAAAGCGCTCATTCCGATGCCGCCGATGCCTACAAAGTAGAAGTTCTGGTATGTTGATAAAGCTTTCATCTGTCGCTTAGGATTTGATATTTAAGGTGTTTAATATTTCAGTTACAATTTCCTGTGCTGCATTGGGTTTCGCAAAGAAATCAAGGTTTGCAGACATTTCTTTTCTCAGGTTTTCGCTTTCACAGATTTCCATCAGAGTGGGCCAGAATTTCTCTTTCATCTCTGTGTCTTTTACCATTCTGGCGGCATTTTTATCTACAAGAGTTAATGCATTTTTGGTTTGATGATCTTCAGCAGCAAAAGGAAACGGAACCAAAAGAACAGGTTTTTTTGCCACCGCCAGTTCCGAGATGGCAATAGCGCCCGCTCTGGAAACGATTACATCAGCTGCAGAATATCCCAATTCCATACTTTGGATAAACTCTGAAATGTGAATATTTCTGTGTTGTGTCGCTTCTGTTTCAGCTATAATACTTTGATAATCGGTTTTGCCGGTTTGCCAGATGAGTTGGTAGTCTTTTGCTGAAATTTCATCCAAATGTTCTTTCCAGGCATTGTTCAGCGTTCGTGAGCCTAATGATCCGCCCACTGAAAGTATTGTTAATTTATTTTGATCTAAGCCCAGTTTTTCTTTCGCTGCATCGCCTTCGAATAAATCGGTAATGATGCTTTTGCGGATTGGATTACCCATAAAATGAGTCGTCGTTCCTGCGAAAAACTTTTTCATATCCGGATATGCCGTAAAAACTGCTTTAGCACGCTTGGCCAGAAACATGTTGGTTTTACCCGGAAGGGAATTCTGTTCCTGAACAAAAATCGGTACGCCAAGCGCCGAAGCCATAAATAATGCGGGACCGCTGGCAAAACCGCCAGTTCCTACAGCGAAATCGGGTTTAAAATCTTTTATTGCTTTTCTTGCTTTTGCGAGGCTTGAAACAACTTTGAAAGGCAAACCGACATTTTTCAGAAGGTTCCCCCGGTCGAATCCTGCGATGTTTAAACCTATGATTTTATAGCCCGCCTGCGGAACTTTTTCCATTTCCATTTTGCCGTTGGCTCCGATGAACAAAAATTCAGCCTCCGGAAATCTTTTTTTAATTTCGTCGGCAACAGCGATAGCCGGGAAGATGTGTCCACCTGTTCCGCCGCCGCTCATTAAAACTTTTATCTTCTTGTTCATATTCTAAAAACCGCACTTTATGCGATATCATTTATTTCTTCGAGATCCTGTTTTTTGCCCATTCCTTCTTCATCATAAACCTGAATTCTTGAACTTACATTGAGGATAATTCCCAGCTGTATGTAAGTAACGAGCATCGATGTTCCACCGTAACTGATTAATGGTAAAGGCTGTCCTGTAACCGGAATAAGATTTACCGCCACGGCAATATTCACTGAAAGCTGTACGAAGATCATAATTCCGAGACTCAGCACAAGTAAACTTCCGAAAAATGCCGGCATTTTACTTGCGATCATCACGATTCTGATGATCATAATCAAATAAAGTGATATTAAGGCCAAAGCACCCACAAACCCGTATTCTTCCACAATAATTGCGAAGATAAAATCAGACGCTGACTGTGGAAGCATTTGTTTTAAAGCGCTTTTACCAGGTCCCATCCCTGCAATTCCACCGTGAACGATGGCTGCTTTTGCCTGCATGACCTGATAATTTTTAGCCTTGTCAATTTCATTTTCGATCTGGTTCTGCTGCTTAGAATCCATGAAAACTTCCACGCGGCTCATCCAGGTGTGCACACGGTTGTTTTCGATCATATCGGTTTTCAGCGCAAGGAATATAAAGATCCCAATTGCTAAGGAAGAGATTCCTACGAAGCCAAAAATGTATTTTTTACTCAGTTGACCAATAAGCATAACCGCTAGCGAAACAATTAAAATCATTAATGCTGTAGATCCGTTATCCTTTGCTACCAGACCAAACACGAGGAGAACCGGCCCGAAAATGAAGAGAATGTTTTCCCAGGTATGGCGCTCCCTTTTAATCTTTTTGGTTAAATATCTGCACAAATAAATGATGAGCAAAAGGTAAGCGAACGATGAGGGCTGGAATGAAATTGGTGTACCAGGAATCTTTAACCAACGAGACGCGGATGCGCCGTCTATGGTTTGCCCAGCAAACATTGTTAAGCCCAGCAAGAGAACCATAAATGCCAACAGAATACTGCTGAGTTTTCCGATATATTCGTATTTTACAACCCCAACGAAACGCATGATCGCTAACCCCAATACTACAAAAAAGGTGTGTTTGATTAAGTGTGAGGTGGTGGTACCGCTGTTTACGATATACTCCAGATTCGAACTTGCAGAATAAACAGGGAACACCGAAAAGAACGAAATCAGTAAGATTACGCTCCAAAGGACTTTGTCTCCTTTTAATAATTCGAATTTGTTTTCTGTTTCCTGCATTTTGCGTCCCAGTTTATGGGTATTATTTTAAAACTTCTCCTTTAAATTTATTGCCTCGGTCTTCATAATTTTCGAACAGATCGAAACTTGCGCAGCACGGTGAAAGCAACACCGTATCACCGTTTTTTGCGAGCGATTTCGATATTTTTACCGCTTCTTCCATGCTCGAGGTGCTGTAAATAAGTTCCTTTTTATCTTTAAAGAAATCGATGATTTTCTGGTTGTCGATTCCCAAACACACAATTGCTTTTACTTTTCTTTTTACAAGGGCTTCGATTTCGGTGTAATCGTTGCCTTTATCAACTCCGCCTACAATCCATACAGTCGGCTGCTTCATGCTTTCCAGGGCATAATATGTAGCGTTCACGTTGGTGGCTTTGCTGTCATTAATAAATTTTACGCCATCAAATTCTGCGACCTGTTCCAAACGGTGTTCTACAGCCTGAAAGGTCATTAATGAATTCCGGATGCTTTCGTTGCTGATTTTCAGTATTTTACCTGCTATTGAAGCAGCTAAACTGTTAGCAACATTGTGGTTTCCTACCAAGGCTAATTCATCAATTTTAATGGAAAAATTTCCATCCAGTTTTATTGTCATTTTATCTTCACTAAGATAACCTCCTTCTTTCAGGTTTTCTTTCAGGGAAAAAGGAATCATCTTGGCTTTGATTTCGAGTTTTTCGAGAAGATTCATGCTCATTTCGTCATCTTTGTTGTAGATGAAAAAATTATCATTCTCCTGATTTTCTGCAATCCTGAATTTTGCCAGCGCATATTCTTCGTAATTGTAATTGTACTGATCGAGATGATCCCGACTCAAATTCAACAACAGAGAAATGTAAGGTCGGAAATTCTGAATATCATCTAACTGAAAGGAGCTAACTTCCAGAACATAATAATCAAAATTCTCGTCTGCAACCTGTTTTGCGAAACTTTTGCCGATGTTTCCGCCTAGACCAACTTTAAGATCATCGTTTTTCAGAATATGGTAAATCAGCGATGTTGTTGTAGTTTTACCATTGCTTCCGGTAATTGCGATGATTTTGGCATCGGTAAATTCAGAAGCAAATTCAATTTCAGATGAAAGCCGGATTCCCTTTTTGTTGATTTTTGAAATAATCTCAGCTTTCTTAGGAATGCCGGGGGATTTAATAATCCAGTCTGCAGCGAGAATTCTTTCTTCATCATGTTTTCCTTCCTCAAACTCAATTCCGGCGTCGATCAGTAGCTTTTTGTAGTCATCCTTAATCAGACCTTTGTCCGACAGGAAAACCTCCAGGCCTTTTTTCTTTGCCAGGTGTGCCGCGCCGAAGCCGCTTTCTCCGCCTCCTAAAACAACTATTTTCATTTTTATGTTTTTAATGACAAGCCTTGCCTGCCGCTATCTCACTTTTAAAGTAATTAAACAGATGATCGCAAATAAAACCCCCATAATAATCATCCGGTTCACAATTTTACTCTCGTGATAACCTTCTTTCTGATAATGATGATGAAGAGGCGACATTTTGAAAAGTCTGTTGTTCTGGGCATATTCCAGCCCGTATTTTCTTTTTCTGTATTTGAAAACTCCGACCTGAAGCATTACAGAGATATTCTCAATCAGGAAAATCCCGCAAAGGACAGGAATCATGAGTTCTTTCCTCAAAATAATCGCTAAAACCGCGATCACGCCGCCCAACATTAAACTTCCGGTATCGCCCATGAAAACCTGAGCCGGGTAAGTATTGTACCAGAAAAATCCGATTACCGCACCCACGAGGGCGAGTGCAAAGATGGTAGTTTCACCCATATTCGGGAGGAACATGATGTTGAGGTAATCTGCAAAAATGATGTTCCCGGAAATGTAAGCGAAGAACGCCAGTGTAAGCAGAATGACGACGCTGGTTCCCGCCGCAAGACCATCAATCCCATCGGCAATATTGGCGCCATTTGACACCGCTGTTACGATGAAAATTACCATTGGGATGAATACAATCCAAGACCACTCGTGTGCTTCTTCGGGGCTCATCCAGAACAGGATTCCGCTGTAGTCAAATTCATTATTTTTAACGAAAGGTACGGTGGAAACGGTAGCTTTCTCAGTCGGCATAAAGTTTTTCTCGATGTTATTTCTGTTGATCTCCTTTGCGTCTGCATATTTTCGTTTCACCGTAACATCAGGATGAAAATACATGAGAACTCCAACGATCAGTCCCAAACCAACCTGTCCGATAACTTTGAACTTTCCGCTTAAGCCGTCTTTATTTTTTTTAATCTTCTTTAAATAATCATCAATAAAACCGATGGCGCCCATCCAAACTACTGAAATGATGAGTAAAATGATGTAAATGTTCAGAATTCTGGTGAAAAGTAAAACGGGGATCAATGTCGCAAGAATGATGATTAAACCACCCATTGTAGGCGTTCCTTCTTTTTGCTTCTGACCTTCTAAGCCCAAATCACGAACCTGCTCACCCATTTGTTTTTTTCGGAGGTAATTGATGATTTTTTTTCCGTAAACCAAAGCGATAATCAGAGAAAGCAACACGGCCATGCCTGCACGGAAAGAGATAAATCTGAACATGCCAAGTCCCGGAACGTGTATCCCGATGCTGGTGAAATATTCGTAGAGATAGTATAACATTTTCTTTGGTTTTCGGTTAATATTTGAGGTTCTCGAAAATTATTTCGACATCAGTTTTGCTAATTCCACAATGGTTTCTTTATCATCAAAATGGTGTTTTACGCCATTAATTTCCTGATAATCTTCGTGTCCTTTTCCGGCAACGAGGATAATATCTTTGGGTTCCGCGAATTTAATTGCCATTTTCATTGCCTCTTTCCGGTCAGGAATTGAGGTGTATTTGCTGAAGTTCTGGGGTTCTACGCCGGCTTCAATTTCTTTGATGATGGCTGCCGGATCTTCACTTCGGGGATTGTCGCTCGTAATGATTGCCAAAGTAGATTTTCTGGTTGCAATTTTCCCCATTTCCGGACGTTTTGCCTGATCCCGGTCACCCCCGCAACCGAAAATCGTAATCAGTCTTTCGTTTTTTGTACGGATATCGTTGATAGAATCTAAAATGTTTTCAAGCGCGTCTGGCGTATGCGCATAATCGATGACAAAGAAGATTCCGCTGTCGGATTTCAACGTTTCAAATCTTCCTTTTACTCTTTTCAGTTGCGACATCGCTTTCAGTACATCTTCTTCATGAAAACCGCTTTCGATAGCCACAGCATAAGCCAAAAGCAGGTTGTATACATTGAATTTCCCTGTTAAAGTGATCCAGAATTCTTTGCCGCCAAAATTCAGTAACATCCCGTTGAAGTCTGCTTCCAGAATTCTGCCGTGGTAATCTGCCATGGTTTTCAGCGCGTAGGTTTTCTGTGTTGCTTTGGTATTCTGCAGCATCACAGTTCCGTTTTTGTCATCAATATTCGTGATGGCAATTGCTTCCGGATTCAGTGCATCAAAAAACCTTTTTTTGGTTTTGATGTAGTCACTGAAGGTTTTATGATAATCTAAATGATCATGAGTGATATTGGTAAATCCTGCGATTTTGAAAGTCAGGCCTTCCGTTCTGTTCTGGTGGATTCCGTGCGAAGAAACTTCCATAAAAGCATATTCGCAACCCATTTCAACTGCTTTAGCCAGCATTTGATTTAAGCGTACAATATCCGGCGTTGTGTGAGTTGACGGAATAATTTCATCCGCAATCCTGTATTCCACCGTCGAAATTAAAGCAGATTTAAATCCTAAATTTTTAAAAATATCAAATAAAAGGGTAGTCACCGAAGTTTTTCCGTTCGTGCCTGTAATTCCTATTAAATTAAGTTTTTCTGAAGGATTTCCGTAAAAGTTTGAAGCCAACTGGCCCAAGGTTTTTGAGGCATCTTTCACCTGAATATAAGTGATATCTGCATTGCTGTTTTCAGGAAGAACTTCGCAAACAATTGCTTTCGCACCTTTTTCGATGGTAGCATTAATAAAAGAATGTCCGTCGGAAACCGTTCCCTTCACCGCTACATACAGCGAATTTTCCACAGCTTTACGGCTGTCGAAAACGATTTCTGAAATTTCTAAAGTTTTACTTCCCGAAATTTCGAGTACTGGGATTCTATTTAATAATACTTCTAAAATCATTTTTTTTAATTCTGTAAACTCAGGTAAATTCTCTGGTTTTTACTGATGGTAGTTCCTTCCAGAGGAAACTGTTCTCTAATTCGTCCTACGCCTTTATAATCAACTCGATATCCTTGGTTTTCAAGTTGGGGAATTACGTTTTTACCGATTAGTCCAACAACTTTCGGCATCTGTTTTCCTCTTACGGCAATTTTTTCAGTTGGTTCAATCATTTTGCTGAGGTCAACTTTTTTATCGACCAACATTTCCCTCTCGATATTTTGTGGCGTCTTAAGGAAAGTCTTTCCGGCAATTTCCTTGAAAACTGGCGCTGCAACAGTAGATCCGTAGTAACTTTTAGAAGGATCTGGCTGGTTAACCATCACAATGCACGTATATTTTGGATTATCGGCGGGATAAAAGCCTGCGAAACTCGCCTGATATTTTGCGGGTCCGGGTTTCCAGTATTCGAATCTTGCGGTTCCCGTTTTCCCGGCCATTTTCAAATTTGGTGTGAAAATACTTCTGGCGGTACCTTTTTCAACAGCTTTGGTCAGAGCGTTGGTCATCATAGTAATCGCCTTTTGCGAAGCCATTTTATTGACCATAATTTCGGGTTTCGCACTGTAAAGAACCTGACCATCTTTCATGATTTTATCGATAAATAGAGGCTTCAGCATTTTACCGTTGTTAGCAATTCCGTTGTAGAATGTGGTAAGCTGCAGAAGATTGAATCTTGATGAATAGCCGTAAGACAGCGATGCCAACGTTGCAGCATTCCATCTTTTATTTTCAGGAGTTACAACGAAAGGTTTTGTGATTCCGGGAAGTTCGATATCCATTTTTTCGAACATTTTCCATCTTTTCAGGTGATCGAGGAAAACCTGAGGCTTGTCTGCATAATATTGGGTAATCAGCTTGGCTGAACCGACGTTGCTTGATTTTGCCAAAACATCAGCGATTTCATAAGTTCCGCCTCCGTGGCCGTCCGAAATTCTCTGCTTCGCATAGGTCCATACACCGTTTCCAACATTTACTGTTGTGTTTTCATCAATGAAACCATCATCCATCGCAGCCAAAAGAGAAACCGTTTTGAAAGTTGAGCCTGGCTCGGTAGCATCTTTCAGTGCGTAATTGTAGGAATCTACATAGGTTCCGGGTTCAGTACGCTTGAGATTTACCATGGCTTTTACCTTTCCGGTAGCCACTTCCATCACCAAGACAGAACCGTGATCTGCATCGAAATTGATGAGCTGTTTTTCAAGTGCTGAATGCGCAATATCCTGAATTCTTAAGTCAATTGTGGTGTAAACATCCTGTCCGTCAACAGGCTCCTTCACTTTCCAGTAATCAATAGGTTTCCATTGGCTGGAATTCACACGCTGTTCCAGACGTGTTCCGTTGATTCCTGTCATGTATTTCGAGAAAGCGCCTTCCAAACCTGATTTGGCAACGCCGTTATCCATTCCGATTGTACCTGCGCCGATTTGTGTTGTGGCAAGTTCTCTTTTAAAGTTCCGGTCTACGATAAATCCGCCGCGGTTTTTTCCTTTCTTGAAAATCGGGAATTTTCTGATACGGTCGTATTCGTCGAAATCAAGACCTTTTACCAACGAATAGTATTGGTTGTTTGCTTTTTTCTGCTGATCAAGGCGGTCTCTGAAATAACTTCTAGGCTTCCCAAACATTTTAGATAAGGAATCTGTTAAAGCGCCAATATTGTTTGAATATACGGTATCTTTTATTGTTTTGAAGTCGAGGTAAACATCGTACCGCATTACAGTAGTAGCCAAGATAGATCCATCTGCTGCATAAAGATTTCCGCGTGCTGCTTTTAAGGTTGCTTCGCGATAATTTTTATTAATGTAATCGTCTTTAATTTCCTGGACGTTAGTATTCTGCAGCATGATGATACGACCTAAAAAAACGACAAAAAGGATGAATGCTGCCCCGGCAAAAAGGTAGCCCCATCTCAATGTTTTTGAGCGCTTATTTTCGAATTCATTTAGTACTGCCATCTGTACTGTCCAGTTTTATCAATAATTTGTGTGGGTGGTTTTCCAGTGATAAAAGGGAGTCTTCCACCATTTCTTTACCCAGTTCCGATTCAAGTTTTACTTTGATTAAACGGCTTTGGGCATATGCGTTCCGGGATTTATATTCCTCGGTTTGTTCTTTCAGTTCATTTACCAGTTCTATCTTTTTACTGACCTGATGGTTGCTGTAAATCATAATCATCAGCAACAAAAAAACAAGCATAAAATACTTGTAATGAATTTTTACTTCATCACGGTTCAGGAAATTCCCTTTAATTATATCAATAAAGGTTAATTTTTTCTGAGGGCGATATGTTTGTTTTTTAGCCATTTATATGATGAATGCGATCACTCATCTTTGATTATATTTTTATTCCCACACGCATTTTTGCACTTCTTGCACGGGAATTTTCTTCTATTTCAGCCTGATCCGGTACGATTGCCTTGCTTTGAAGGAGATTGAATGCCTTCGAATAATTCCCATAAATATCTCGTGCCGGTTCTCCTTCGAACATTCCGTTTTTGAGGAAGCGTTTTACCAGGCGGTCTTCCAGTGAA
This sequence comes from Chryseobacterium sp. HSC-36S06, assembly GCF_024171485.1. Classification (GTDB taxonomy): domain Bacteria; phylum Bacteroidota; class Bacteroidia; order Flavobacteriales; family Weeksellaceae; genus Kaistella. The sequence continues at coordinate 307,331 of NZ_JALJZX010000001.1, read as the reverse complement.
TGATAGGAAATCACAACTAGTCTGCCGTCGGATTTCAAAATATTATACGACTGCATCAGCATTTCCTTCAGTACTTCGAGTTCCTGATTCACTTCGATTCTAACTGCCTGAAAAACCTGCGCGAAAAATTTGTTCTGTTTAAATGCCGGAATGTAACTGAACAACTTCTTGAGATCCTCCGTGGTTTCAATAGGTTTAATTTTTCGGTGATGAACAATTTCGCGGGCCAGTTTTCTGGATTCGCGTAATTCGCCGTAATAGTAAAAAATACCTGCGAGCTGTTCTTCTTCGTATTCGTTGATGATTTTTTTTGCGTCTAAGCCCTGCATCACATTCATTCTCATGTCAAGCGGAGCGTTGCTGCGTGTTGAAAAACCGCGCTCGGCTGCATCAAACTGGTGAGAAGAAACACCCAGATCTGCTAAGATTCCATCAACTTTGCTGATTCCATAAGCCATCAGCGAGTTTTCCAGAAATCTGAAATTCTGGTTGATGAGCGTGAATCTTTCGTCTTCAATGGTATTTTTAAGAGCATCCAAATCCTGGTCAAAGCTGTAAAGTCTGCCTTTGGATGAAAGTCTTTTCAGGATTTCTCTGGAATGTCCGCCGCCGCCGAAAGTTACGTCCACATAAATCCCGTCAGGATTTGTTACCAAATCATCAACACTTTTCTTCAACAAAACCGGATTGTGATACATTCTATATTATATTAAGGAGAAAGACTTCCCGACTAAAACTTTATTGCAATTTTTCTGCAACCGTTATTCTTCATCATCAAAATTGATGTCGCCCATCACTTCTTCTGCAAGTTTGGCAAAATCTTCTTCTGAAGTAGCTATTACCGATTCGTACGCCTCTTTGTCCCAAATCTCGAACAGTGCTCCGGCGCTTGTGATGACGATTTCTTTTTTCAGATTTGCGAAGAATGTTAAGTCCTTAGAAATCTGGAGTCTGCCAGCGTTATCGGGTTCCACCGTTTTCAATCCTGCGGTAAACTGCCTGATAAAGTCTGCATTTTTCTTTTGGAAACGATTCAGTTTATTAATTTTTTCCATCAGTTTTTCCCATCCCGTCATTGGATAAACTTCCAAACACGACTGGAAAACGGAACGCTTTACCACAAAAGAGTCACCGCCAAAATTCTCCATCTGTTTTACCAGTGATGAAGGAAGTTTTATGCGACCTTTGTCGTCGATTTTGCATTCGTATGTACCGATGAAATTCTTCATTTGGGACAAATTTATATAAAAATTTCTAATACTTCCCACTTTTTCCCACTTTTTGACTTATTGTTAATAAGTTTTGAATAATCTAATTAAATGCTTGATTAAAAAGAAGTTATCTCTAATGATATTTTTTAGAAATATTTCAAAAAAGCAGTCAGTTTTTTCCTGAAAATTTTTATTTTTATTGAAAATTCGGTCATCTAAATAATAGTTGGTCTTTAATTTGTATTTTTGCAGGGCTTAGTAAGCATTCCTATGAGATTTATTACGAAAAAAGAAAAAAAATACTCTTTCATTGAAGCTGGAGAAGGGCATCCGTTGATTCTATTACACGGACTAATGGGAGGATTGAGCAATTTTGACAAAACGGTAAAATTTTTTTCAGAAAGAGGGTATAAGGTTTTTGTTCCCGTACTGCCTATTTATGAATTGCCTGTTTTACACACCAATCTTACTACGATCGCGAAATATGTAGCGAAATTCATTGAAGAAAAATCAGACCAGCCTGTAACTGTTGTAGGGAATTCAATGGGTGGGCATATTGGCCTTATCCTCACTCTTGCCAGGCCGGAACTTGTTTCGAACTTGGTTCTTACAGGAAGTTCAGGATTATACGAAAGAACTTTTGGTGACAGTTTTCCGCGTAAATCCGATAAAGAATACATCAGAAAAAAAACCCAGGAAGTGTTTTACGATCCAAGCGTCGCTACAGACGAGTTGGTAGATGAGGTTTTTTCGGTCGTTAACGACAGAATGAAGGGTATTAAAACGGTTATGCTTGCAAGAAGTGCTATTAAACACAATATGTTGCACGATTTGCCGAAAATTACAAAGCCGGTATGTCTCATCTGGGGGAAAGAAGATAATGTTACGCCACCGGAAGTTGCGGTAGATATGAATAAATTCCTGCCTAATTCAGATTTGTTCTGGATTGAAAATTGTGGGCATGCCGCGATGATGGAAAAGCCCGATGAATTCAATGAAATTCTGTACAGTTGGCTGCAAAAATTAGAAAAATAAGGTGGGAGTTTTTAACTTCCATTTTTTATTTAATTAAATTTGAAAAAAAATAAAATGGTTATCAAGACAGCAGAGTTTGTAAAGAGTAGTGGGAGATGGCAGGATTGCCCGGAGGCTAACTTGCCGGAGTATGCATTCATCGGCAGGTCGAATGTGGGAAAATCATCGCTGATCAATGCGATGCTGAATCATAAAGATCTTGCTAAAACGTCTCAAACTCCGGGAAAAACACAGCTAATTAATCATTTCGTCATCAATGAATCCTGGTATCTTACGGATTTGCCCGGTTACGGCTATGCCCGAGTGTCAAAAAGTATGAGAAAGGATTTTGAAAAGCTGATTACCAACTATATATTGAACCGGAAAAATCTGGTTAATCTCTTTGTGCTTGTAGACGCAAGGCATACCCCGCAAAAAATCGATATTGAGTTTATAGAATGGTGTGGCGAAAATGGAGTGCCGTTTTCAATTGTTTTTACAAAGGCAGACAAAGTAAAACCCAATACAGTTATTACTAACGTAGGAAACTATAAAAACGAACTTCTTAAAACCTGGGAAGACCTGCCCGAAATTTATGTTACTTCTGCTGAAAAGAAGGAGGGAGGCGATGCGATTCTTAAATTCATTTCTGATACCAATACTTTTTTAACTAATAATAAAGTCAATTTTCAGTAATGAAAGAATTGATCTGGAAAATTAAAACCTTTGGTGAACTTTCCACAAAAGAATTATATGACGTTCTTAAAATCCGTCAGGAAGTATTTATTGTAGAGCAGACCTGCAATTATCTGGATGCAGATGGATACGACGAGGTGGCGGTTCACATTTGGGCTGAAAGAGAAGGAAATATATTGGCGTATTGTCGAATTTTTGATCTCGGAATAAAATATCATGAAGCCTCCATCGGCAGAGTGCTTACTCATCCTGATCACCGTAAATTAAGGTTAGGCAAGATATTAATAAAGTTGGCGCTCAGTACAATTGAGTCCCGCTTCAGAACCAATGAAGTTAGGATTTCGGCGCAGGATTATCTTTTGGCTTTTTATTCGGAATTTGGCTTTGCGGATACAGGAAAAAAATATCTCGAAGATGATATTCCACATACCGAAATGTTAAAGTCTCATCAGCCTATTTAATTCATATTTATTCATACTTCGTAATTCTTTAATTTACACCAAAATCATCTTTAAGGTAAAAAAATGATAATATAGGTTGTGTATTGTTTCGGATTTATATACTTTTACAAAAAATCATTAAACTTTAAAGATTATGAAAAAACTTTTACTTACTGGCTTTGTACTAGCCGCCATGGTGTCTCAGGCTCAGTCTTGGGTGCCGCAAGGGACAAAATTCCCCGCTAATTTCGGGGTAGACGAGATCGATATTGTTGACGCCAACACTGTTTGGATTTTTGCTTACGATGGATCGGGAGCGGGGACTTATCCTAAAATTGTTTCACGTACCACTAATGGCGGAACTACCTGGACTGCTTCTAATATTACAGGGCCTGGATCAAATGCATTAGTTTCTGATTTATCAGCGGTTGATGGCAACACTGCCTGGGTGGTTACAGCTCCTTTTGCTGCAGGTACCAATGCCAACAGAATCTGGAAAACTACAAATGGTGGGACAAGCTGGACTCAACAAACTGTTGGATATACTTCAGGCTCCTTTGCCAACCATGTATATTTCTGGGATGCCAATAACGGCTGGACGAGTGGTGATCCGCTTAACGGAAAATTTGAAATGTTCAAAACTTCTAACGGAGGAACAACGTGGACTGCAGTTGCTGGTGCACCAACCCCGGACAATGGGGATGATTTTACTTATGTAGGCCTTAAGGAAGTTGTAGGAGACAATATTTGGATAGGAACAAGTATTGGCCGTATTTTACGTTCTACAGACAGAGGAAATACCTGGACAGGAAGTTATAGTCCGGTACTTGATTTTGGAGGTGTAATAACTTCCGGATCATCTGGCTCCTATGCTTTCAAAGATGCTAATAATGGCTTGCTGCTGGCTGTTGACGGAGCAGACTCACCTGCTACTACTACGGCAGGACTATATGCTTCAGATGATGGAGGCGCGACCTGGGATCTTCTGACTCCAAACGGAACCTGGTTTTTTGGAGATATCGCATATGTGCCCGGAACAGCAAATACCTATGTAAGTACCGGGATTAATTCGAATGCATCACAAGGTGTTGGTTCTTCTTATACTACAGATGGCGGTTTAAACTGGACAATTATTGATAATATTCCAGGAATTGACGGCGGACAGAGAGGTAAAGTATCATTCTTAAATCCTACTACCGGTTGGGCAGGTTTCTTTTCAGATGGACCTACTGGAAGTGAGGGAATCTTTAAGTTCAGCGGTAATTTAGCACTTGGAGTTTCTGATAACGCAGTAAAATCTAACCTGAAAGTTTATCCTAACCCTGCTACCGATATCGTTAATGTTTCTTCCAACAAGAAAATCGAGAACATTACCGTAATTGATATGACAGGTAAGAAAGTTCAGTCTTTCAAAGCGGGTAACCAGATCAATGTCTCTTCTTTACCAAAAGGAACTTACATTCTTCAGGTATTTTACGGTGAAGGTGCTGTAGAAAACACGAAGCTTATCAAAAAATAATTTTTGATATATATAATAAGGAATGGATGAGGCAACTCATCCATTTTTTTTGTAGAAAAGCTGTATTTAAAATGATTTTCATAAATTAGCCTATTAAATAATTTTATAAATGAAAAGAATATTTTTACTGCTCACATTCATGCTGAGCTTTGTACAGTTGAGAGCCGATGAAGGGATGTGGCTGATGACGATGATTAAAAGACTTAACGGAGTGGATCTTAAAAAACAGGGTCTGAAACTTACACCGGAAGAAATTTATTCCGTGAACAACTCCAGCCTGAAAGACGCAATTGTGCAGTTTGGTGGTGGGTGTACCGCAGAAATGGTATCTAAAGAAGGTTTATTATTTACCAATCACCACTGTGGATATGGCAACATTGCAGCACTTTCCACACCTGAAAAAGATCATTTGACTAACGGGTTCTGGGCAATGAAAAAAAGCGAAGAACTTCCTGCAAAAGGCCTTTCAGTTAGATTTTTAGTAAGAATGGATGACGTTACCAAACGCATCAACGCTAAACTAAATAATAGCATGTCTGCAGACGAGAGAAAAGCAGTAATCGATGCGGAATATAAAGCAGTACAAGCCGAAAATTCAGAAAACGGAAAATACAGTGTTGTCGTAAGAGACTTCTTTAACGGAAACGAATTCTATTATTTTGTATATCAGGATTTTAAAGATGTAAGATTGGTAGGTACGCCTCCAAATGCTTTAGGTAAATTCGGTGGTGATACCGATAACTGGGAATGGCCGAGACATACTGCAGATTTTTCTGTATTCAGAGTGTATGCTGATTCTAACGGAAACCCGGCAGAATATTCTCCGAACAACGTTCCTATGAAGCCTAAACATGCGCTTCCTATTTCTCTTAAGGGATACAAACCTGGCGATTTTGCGATGATTGTTGGCTTCCCTGGAAGAACCAACAGATACCTTACTTCTTTCGGGATCGAGCAAATGGTGAATAAAGACTATCCGGCTTGGGTAGAAGCCTCTAAAGTAGCAATGGATGTAATGAAGAAACATATGGATGCTGACCAGGCAACCAAATTAGATTATGCTTCGCAGTACGCATCTGTCGCAAACTACTGGAAAAACAGACAGGGAACTATCGATGCTGTGAATAAAAATGGAACCGTCGCTGACAAAAAAGCGTTGGAAGCAAAATACATGACTTGGGCTCTTCTTCCCGAAAACCAGACAATGTATTCAGGAGTTTTAACTGATATTAAAGCGAATTATGAACAGTTTTCTGCCAGAAACGTTGAGAGAAACTATTCTTCCCAGCTTCAGAGAAATGCCAAATACATCCCGGTAGCATATCAGTTGGGTTCACTATTGAAAACATATGCAGATCAGGATGCCAACGGTAAAGCTGCAATGAAAACTAAGGTTACTGATGCTATCGAGAGAATGTATGACGGATTTAATGTTAAACTGGAAGGCGAAATGCTTAATTCCATGGTAAATCTTTACCAACAGAGAGTAAGCAAAGGCGACTCTTCACCCACCCTATTGGCTGCAGATGCTAAAAATCTTTCAACTATGGCATACTCATCAATTTTCGCAACGAAAGAGTCGGCAATGCATTTTGTTGAAAATCCAGACCGTCTTAAAATTGATGCAGATCCATTGCTTAAGCTGGCTAACGGATTTGTTGAAGATCAGAAATTGGGTGCAGAAAAGTACGCTAAAGTTGACGAAGCATTCGCTAAAAACAGCAGAATCTTTTTAGATGGTTTAAGAAAATCACAGCCTGAAAAAGCATTCTATCCGGATGCGAACTCTACGATGAGACTTACAACCGGTTCTATTTCTACCTTACCTGTAAGAAGCGACCGAAATTACGCGGGAATAAAAGCGAAAAACAATTATTACACAGAAATCAACGGAATGGTAGCCAAATACAAAAAAGGCGACGAAGAATTTGATCTTCCACAGGATTTCCTTGATTTGGTGAAAAGAAAAGATTTCGGTCAGTATGCCGACAAGAAAGGCTTTATGCCGGTAAACTTCCTCTCAAATAACGATATTACCGGTGGTAATTCAGGTTCACCCATTTTAGACGGACAAGGTAACCTTCTTGGTCTTGCATTCGACGGGAACAGTGAGGCGCTTAGCGGAGACATCATTTTTGATGAAAAACTTCAGAAAACAATCAATGTTGACGTAAGAATGGTTCTTTGGATCATCGAAAAATACGGTAAAGCAGGTCACCTTATCAGTGAAATGACTTTAGTGAAATAATTAATTTTCAACAATTATTCAGCCCACCGAAGTCTTTTGGTGGGTTTTTTTATGAACGAAATTGATTTATATTTGAATAAGAAAAAAAATATATGAACTTCGAAAACTTTGAAAAGGAAGATAAAATTATTGATTTGATGAAAGCCAATCTGGTTGCAATTAAATTTCTCGTATTATTTACTGTAATCTTTGCAGTGCCATTTTTCATCATATGGCAGAACAGTTTTTCCGGTAACTTATTCGACAGCGATCATATTTTTGTGAATTTATTTGCACCTGTTGCAGGGATGATTTTAGGAATCATAATTCACGAATTAATCCACGGTATTTTTTTTGCCATGTATGCGCAAAAGGGTTTCAAATCTGTAAAATTCGGAATTCTGTGGAAAATGCTCACACCTTATTGCCATTGCAAAGAACCTCTGAAAATCCGGCATTATATCATCGCTTTACTGGCTCCGTTCATTATACTGGGCATTATTCCGGGAATCATAAGTTTATTCAGTGGAAATCTTATTCTACTGGTTTTCGGAATTGTATTTTCAGGTGCTGCGGCAGGTGATTTAATGATTTATCAGTTAATCAAAAAGGAAGATCCGGACGATTTTGTTCAGGATCATTCTACGGAAGCCGGTTACACGATTTTCAGACAAAAATAAAGCGGAGAAAATTCTCCGCTGTTTTTTATTGTTCAGTTTCCGGTTCCAGCATTCCAAGTTCACCGTAATGTTTTTTAAACTTCGTAATCTTTGGCCCAACAACCGCGCTGCAATAAGGTTGGGTTGGATTATTGTTGTAATAACCCTGATGGTACTGTTCTGCTGGCCAGAACTTTTCGAATTTCGCCAGTTCTGTTACATATTTTCCGTTCCATCTTCCGGAAGTTTCTGATGCTTTTAACGCGGCTTCAGCTTTCTGTTTTTCGGCATCGTCTTTATAGAAAATCACGGACCGGTATTGGGTTCCGATATCATTTCCTTGCCTGTTCAATTGTGTGGGATCATGAAGGAAAAAGAACACATCCATCAACTGTTCGTAAGAAATTATTTTAGGATCGTAAGCGATTTCTACCACTTCAGCATGACCGGTTTCGCCCGTGCATACTTCTTCATAGGTCGGGTAAGATTTATGTCCTCCGGAATATCCTGAAATTGCTGCATCCACCCCTTTCAGCATATTGAAACAACTTTCAACACACCAAAAACATCCGCCGCCGAAGGTGATATATTCTAAATTCTGTTTATCCATTTTTTGATTATTTATTAAAGGTTTCTTTGTCTCCTGTCCGTTGCAGGAAGTCAACATTAGACCCATCAAAAATACTAAAATCTTATTCATATTGTAATAACGGTTTTCTATGATAAAAATTTTATTATTTAATAATTAACGGCAACAAAAAACATCCTCTTTTCGAAGATGTTCATTTATTGTTTTTGAAGCTTTTTTACTTTTCCCACACCAAAGCACTGGCGCCAAGAATAGCGGCATCTGCCTCATCCAGTTCACTGAAAACGAGTCTGACTTTGTTTCTGAAAATGGGTAATAGGTTGCGCTCCATGTGTAGTTTTGTCGGTTTTAAAATGAAATCTCCGGCTTTAATCACACCACCGAAAAGAAGGATGGCTTCAGGTGAAGAAAACATCACGAAATTAGCCAAAGCTTCACCTAATTTCTGTCCGGTATATCTGAAAACTTCTATAGCGGTAGGATCACCTTTCAATGCGCATTCGTACACCACTTTGGAATCTATTTCCTCTTCAGGATAAGAATTCAGCATAGAATCCGGGAATTCTGCACGCATTTTTTTAGCAGTGATCGAAATTCCTGTGGCAGATGCGTAAGCTTCCAAAGAACCTTCAGAACCAGTGCTCCAGTGTTTTCTTCCACCTGGTTTTACAATGGTATGGCCCAGTTCTCCTGCAAATCCGTCGTGTCCGTAAATTAAGCTTCCACCGGAGATAATTCCGCTTCCAACGCCGGTTCCCAGAGTAATCATGATAAAATCTTTCATCCCTCTGGCAGCCCCAAACATCATTTCACCTAAAGCTGCGGCATTGGCATCATTGGTCATGGTACATGGAAGACCGAACTTTTTCGTCATTAATTCTGCAAATGGAACAATACCTTTCCAGCGAAGGTTAGGTGCCTGTTCAATGGTTCCGGTATAGTAATTTGCATTGGGTGCGCCCACGCCAATGCCATCAATCTGTCTCTGGCCACAGTGCTTTTTCATCAGCGGTGAAATGGTGGTGTAAAGTGCATCGATAAAATCTTCTACTCTTTCGTATTCATCGGTTCTGATACTGCCTTTTTCAAGGATTTCGCCACGGTGATTTACAAAACCGTATTTGGTGTTTGTTCCACCGATATCGATTCCTAATGCAACCTGTTTAGACAAATCTATTAATGCCATTCAATAATAATTTAGACATTAAAAATACAACAAATTCACATTAGGTTAACAAAAAAACTTCCCCAATAATGAAGAAGTTTAATGATATTATTCAGTATAAACTGTTATGCCGGGATCTCGCCTTTGTACAAAAATGATACAATTTCTTTGTTCACTTTTTCTACCATTTCGCTGAAAAGATAGAAAGATTCCTGCTTATAAATTACCAATGGATCTTTCTGTTCGTAAACAGCACCTTGAGAAGAACGTCTTAAATCATCCATTTCTCTGAGGTGAAGTTTCCAGTTTTCATCGATAATGGCGAGTGAAATGTTTTTCTCGAAATCATTGATCAAAGAATCACATTTTGTTTCGTATGCTTCTTTTAAGTCGGTAACGATGGTCATGGTTTTTACCCCGTCTGTAAACGGAACCTGAATCATCTTGAACATAGAGCCCTGATTCTGGTACACATTCTCGATGATTGGGAATGACTTTTCTTTAAGAAGTTCCAGTTTCATTCTGTAATCTTCTGTTGCGGCTTTGAAAAGAATATTTGTAAGTTCAGGAACCTGTTTTGTTTTGAATTCGTTCTCGGAAACCGGAGCTTCCATGGTGAAATGCTTGATGATTTCGTACTCAAATTCTTTATAATCGTTTTCAAGCTTAGTCTTGCTCACGATCACCTGTGAAACATCGAAAATCATGTTCGAAATGTCATATTTCAAGTGATCACCGAAGAGTGCATTCTTTCTTCTTTTGTAGATTACATCACGCTGTTTGTTCATTACGTCATCGTACTCCAAAAGTCTTTTTCTTATTCCGAAGTTGTTTTCCTCTACTTTTTTCTGAGCTCTTTCGATGGATTTTGAGATCATTCCGTGCTGAATTACTTCACCTTCTTTATGACCCATTCTGTCCATCATCTTCGCGATTCTTTCAGAACCGAAAAGACGCATCAGATTGTCTTCCAGAGAAACATAGAACTGAGAACTTCCAGGATCTCCCTGACGTCCTGCTCTACCTCTTAACTGGCGGTCAACTCGTCGTGAATCGTGTCTTTCAGTACCGATAATTGCCAAACCTCCGTTCTGTTTTACTTCGCCCTGAAGTTTAATGTCGGTCCCTCTACCCGCCATGTTGGTTGCGATTGTTACAACGCCAGGTCCACCAGCTGATGCTACAATTTCCGCTTCCCGGGCGTGGAGTTTCGCGTTAAGTACGTTGTGCTGAATTTTTCTTAACTGCAGCGCTCTTGATAATAATTGAGAAATCTCAACCGAAGTTGTTCCCACCAATACCGGTCTTCCGGCGGCGGTTAATCTTTCAATTTCTTCGATTACTGCGTTATATTTTTCGCGGTTGGTTTTGAAAACCAAATCCTGTCTGTCGTCTCGCTGAATAGGTCTGTTGGTAGGAATTACCACTACATCCAGTTTATAAATCTGCCAAAGTTCGCTCGCTTCAGTTTCTGCGGTTCCGGTCATCCCCGCAAGTTTGTTGTACATACGGAAATAATTCTGAAGCGTGATGGTTGCAAAAGTTTGGGTTGCAGCCTCGATTTTTACATTTTCTTTAGCCTCGATCGCCTGGTGAAGTCCGTCGGAATAACGTCTTCCTTCCATGATACGTCCTGTTTGCTCGTCTACGATTTTTACTTCGCCATCGATTACTACATATTCGTCATCTTTTTCGAATAAAGTGTAAGCCTTCAGTAACTGACTTAACGTATGAACTCTTTCAGATTTTACCGCAAACTCGCTGAAAAGTTTTTCCTTCGCTTCGAATTCTTCTTCTTTGGTCAGGTTTTTTGATTCAAGTTCTGCGATTTCAGTTCCGATATCATTTAAAACGAAGAAATCTTTGTCTTCGTTTCCTGCAGACATATATTCTACCCCTTTATCGGTAAGATCTATCTGGTTGTTTTTTTCGTCGATAACGAAGTAAAGGTCTTTATCAACCTTTGGCATATCTCGGTTGTTATCGGCCATATACTGTCCTTCCGTCTTTTGAAGAAGCGCTTTATTCCCGCTTTCGGAAAGGAATTTAATTAATGGTCTTGATTTAGGTAAGCCTCTGTAAGCCTGAAGTAATTTGAAACCGCCGTCTTTTGTATTACCGTTGGCGATAAGTTTTTTCGCTTCGTTAAAGATTGCGGAAACGGTTTTTTTCTGAATTTCAACGATTCTGTCGACCGAAGGTTTCAATACATCAAATTCCTGACGGTCTCCCTGTGGAACTGGTCCGGAAATAATCAGCGGAGTTCTGGCATCGTCTACCAAAACAGAATCTACCTCATCAACAATCGCGAAGTTGAGTTCGCCCTGTACAAGTTCTGTAGGCGAAGTAACCATGTTATCTCTAAGGTAATCGAAACCGAATTCGTTATTGGTACCGTAAGTAATGCTCGATTGATAAGCTTTTCTTCTTGAGTCAGAATTTGGCTGATGAAGATCGATACAATCGATGGTTAGGCCATGAAACTGATAGAGGGGTCCCATCCATGCAGAGTCACGTTTTGCAAGGTAATCATTCACGGTAACTACGTGAACACCTCTACCTGGCAGTGCATTTAAGTAAATTGGTAAAGTTCCTACTAATGTTTTACCTTCACCGGTTGCCATTTCGGCAATTTTACCGCTGTGAAGTACAACACCACCAATAAACTGCACATCGTAATGTACCATATCCCAAACCACTGGGGTTCCGGCAGCATCCCACTTGTTCTTCCAAATCGCAATGTCGCCCTGTACTTCAACGAAGTCTTTCGTTGCGGCAAGTTCACGGTCGAGATCGGTTGCTGTTACGCGGATTTCGCCGTTTTGGGCAAGTCTGCGCGAGGTTTCTTTAATTAAGGCAAATGCTTCCGGAAGGATTTCACTCAGAACTTTTTCTTCAACCTGGTAAGAATCTTTTTTAAGCTGCTCTACCTTTGTAAAGAGTTCTTCTTTCTCATCAACATTGGTAGCGTTTTTAATCTGCTCCTTAACTTCTTCGATCTGTGAAGTAATATTGGCTGTGGCAGTTTTTATTTTTTCTTTGAATTCTGCGGTTTTGTCGCGTAAACCGTCATCAGTAAGTTCCTGAATTTTTGGCTCTACTGCCTTTATTTTACCAACCACTTTTTTTACTTCTTTCAGGTCGGTCGTATTTTTATCACCAAGAAAACCTTTAAGAACTTTGTCTATAAAACCCATAGTATTTGCTTTCGGCTGCATGCACGGGCATTCAGCCATTTTAAGATTTTAACTTTTAGAATTTTTCTAAAATATAAAAACCGGCTGCAGACAGCCGGCTGCGTTTTTTAATATTCGTCTTCGTTCCAGAGATAGTCATCATCTGTAGGATAATCGCTCCAAATCTCGTCAATAGCGTCATAAACCTCTCCTTCATCTTCGATGGCCTGAAGATTCTCTACCACCTCCATTGGTGCGCCGGTTCTAATTGCGTAGTCAATAAGTTCAGACTTGGTCATCGGCCAAGGTGCGTCGCTTAAATATGAAGCCAGTTCTAATGTCCAATACATATAATAATTTTTTGCAAAAGTATAAAATTAGGCGACATAAAAAAGGTTTTTGTCGCTGAGTTTCAATAAACTTTGATTTTTATTTCAAAATTTTTTCATCAACCATTTCTCAAAAACCATTCCACAAACTTTTTTATGCCATTTTGGAAATGAGTGGTGGGATGATAGCCTAATAAAGCCCTTGCTTTGGTAATATCTGCATTGGTTTTGTCTACATCGCCGGGTTGTGGTGGCAGTATTTTCTTTGTTGATTTTTTTTCTAAATGCTCCTCAATAGTAGCGACCATTTCGTCGAGGCTAATGACTTCGTTTTCACCAAGATTGATGATTTCATAAACCTTTTTATTTCGATGCAAATATTGAATTGATTTCATAATTCCATCGATAATATCATCGATATAAGTGTAATCTCTGGAGGTAGATCCATCACCATAAAACGGAATTTCCGTATTGTCATTAATCAATTTTGTAAACTTGTGAATCGCCAGATCCGGTCGCTGTCTTGGCCCATAAACAGTGAAAAACCTTAGCTGTATCATATCGATTCCGTAAAGATTATGATACACATGACCCAGAATTTCAGTGCATTTTTTGGTTGCTGCGTATGGTGAAATGGGTTTATCTACATTGTCGGTTTCAGAAAAAGGAATTTTAATATTGTTTCCGTAAATACTTGAGCTGGAAGCATTAATGAATTTTTTAATTTTATATTCCCGGCAAAGTTCCCACAGATTCATTGTGCCTTTCACGTTTACTTCTTCATATTCCAAAGGTTTTTCTATCGAAGGTCGCACGCCCGCCAAGGCTGCCAAATGAATTACAGCATCAATTTTATGTTTGGCGAATATTTTTTCAAGGCCGTCTTTGTCGCGAATGTCCTGATAGTAAATGTGATAGTGTTTCTTTGAAGTTTCGAAAACGAGTTTTTCAATGTCATGCTCCTTATTATGAAACGAAAATTCGAAAGGTTTTCCTACGGACTCCAAAGTATTTCTGATTTTTATCCTGTAATCATAAAAATCATCAAAATTGTCAATATTAATGACAGAATGTCTGTTTTTCAGTAAATGTTCTACCAGATGCGAACCGATAAAGCCGCTTCCACCGGTAACTAAATATTTCATCTTTGTTTTTTAGTCTTACAAATTTAATTAAATTCAAATCATTATTTTTACTGAAATATTCAAATATGCAGTTCTCCGGACAAATCCTGAAAATGACAACGCAAAACGCGAAACCCATTCAATATTTCCTGAATCTTTCCCATGACCTTATTAATATGAATCAACTCATCGGGAAAACTCTAAAATTAAAACATATCGGTTACGAATGCGTAAACTGCGGCAGCGAAGAAAAGATTTACCGCATGGGATTTTGTAAGAAATGCTTTTTTGAAAGTCCATATGCAAGTGATACAATCATCCGTCCGGAACTTTCAACCGCTCATTTGGGTATAGGAGAGCGAGATTTGGCAGTAGAAGAAGCAATTCAGTTACAGCCCCACATTGTGTACCTGGCTTATACAGGAGATGTAAAAGTAGGAGTTACCCGCCATTCCCAAATTCCGACCCGGTGGATTGACCAGGGTGCTACTTTCGCGCTTCCGATCGCTAAAACCGACAACCGTTACGAAGCTGGAATGATCGAGGTCGCGCTTAAAGAGCATCTGGCGGATAAAACCAACTGGCGCAAAATGTTGGAAGATGATTTCGAAGATGATTTGGATCTTGCCGACTTCCGCGAAAAGATAAAAGATTATTTCCCGGATAATTTCAAAAACTTCTATTCAATGGAACATGAAATGCTCCGGCTCGATTATCCTTATGAGGCTCCTGAAAAAATAAACTCATTCACGCTCGACAAAAAACCTGAATTCGAAGGGGTTTTAAAAGGGATCAAAGGACAGTATCTGTCTTTTGAGGGCGGCAATTTTATAAATGTTAGAGGGCACGAAGGGTATGTGATTGATTTGAAAATTTAAGATTACAGTTTTTTAAATTTCCTTTGTTTATCTGACAAGCTGATTGGCACAGAATTTAATCTTCAAAAAAATGAAGAAAAACTACTTTAGAATTTTACTCAAAATTTTAGCAATTCTGTTTCTGCTTATTTTAGTGGTGAACTTCGGTATTAATTTCTGGCTGAAAAGTAAACTGCCAGGCTATATTAAAAACCATTCCCATTACAGAATTTCTTACGAGTCGCTTGACGTGGATTTAGGTACCGGAAATATTTTTGCTACCGGAATTACGGTCAACAATAAAAATCCTGAAAATCAAAATGTAATAAGAATCCAGGGAACGGTCGATACATTATCGGTTTCCAGGCTGGGGATTTATGACGTGCTGTTCCGAAAACGCATCAACAGTTCTAATCTGCTGCTTCGAAACCCTAATCTCAACATCATTCTTGCCAAACCAATTAATGAGAAAACAGGGAAAAAACGCAATCCTGTAGTTTTTGAAAATCTTAAAATCAGTGGCGGCACCCTGCAGGTGTTCAAACATACCAAACAGAAATTTATATCGGTTCATGATCTCAACCTGAATGTAGAAAACCTGCAGATGACCGAAGAAGCTGTTGAGAACAAATTGCCTGTGGTTTTCGACCAGTACGATATCAGCGGGAAGAACTTCTTTTTCCGCCCTGATCCTGTTTATGCAGTCACCGCTAAACATATTACGACCAAAGAGCGGAAAATGAGTCTTGTGGATTTTACGGTAACTCCGCTGCTTTCACAAAGAGATTTCATACGGTTTTATCCAGCGAAAAAGAATCTTTACGATTTCAAAACTTCTGAAATGCAGTTTACAGATATCGCTCTGGAAGGCAATAAGGTAATGCTGGCGAATGCGGTTTTTAATAATCCCGAATTAAAAATATTCACCACGAACGCAAAAGCCGCTGTCAAGAAAGATTTCACCTTTGATGTTAATATGGAGCAGGTTTTAATGCAGAATGCAAAAATAACTGTTCTGAAACCCAATAGTAGTGAACTTTTAAATGCTGAAAATATCAGTCTGGATATCAATAAATTCCTTATGAATGGCGATACTTCTAAAGATCCGCTTCCATTTCAGTATGCAGATTTTAAAATTTCAGGAAAAAACATCGGTTTCTCTTCAGAAACTGAAAGTATGAAGATTGCGGCAGTTTCTCTAAGTCCGAAAGCGGTTGATCTCGGAAATATCTCGATAAAGCCAACTCAGTCAAAATCTGATAAAACACTGATGGATTTAAATGTGCGGAGAATTAATCTTAAGATCAATGAATTCAAATTTGTGGAAAATAAGCTTAAACTCAATGTAGAAAATGTTTTGGTAAGCACTCTAAACGGTAAGATTTCGGCTGCAGACAATCCTACAAAGAAGCAGGCAGATTTTAAGGGAATTCATTTTCCTTTGATTATTAAAAATATTGCGATTCAAAACTCTAATTTGGTTTACGATAAAGGTGGCCGTCCGTTGGTTTTTAATGATTTGAATGCGAAAATCCAAAACCTGGAAATGAATGCAAAGACTGCAAAAAAGGAATTTCCTTTTAAAACCGGTTTTTACAGCGCCACAACAAGAAACTTCAGTTACAGAACGCAGTTCTACAATTTATCAGCTTCGTTATTGAAATTCAGTAGGGACGGAGCGCAGATTTCTAATTTTGCGATGAAGCCGACGGTTTCCAGAGCACAATATATCCGGATGATTCCTACAGAAAAGGACTTATATAATTTAAAAGTTGCGCAGATTTCGATGAATGGACAATGGGATTTATGGTCAAAACAAAAATTCATCAATGCCTCGCAGCTAACACTTACAGAGATGAATGCGAATATCTTCCGAAGTAAAATTCCCAAAGATGATTTAACTGAAAAACCGCTTTATTCCAAATTGCTGAGAAGCATTAAGTTTCCTTTATATATACGGAATACAGATATCAAAAATTCGGTTCTGGAGTATGAAGAAGACACAAAAAAGTCGGATGGACCGGGCAAACTTACTTTCAATAATTTCAACATGAACGTAAAAAATCTGAATTCAGGAAAGATGAAAGACAAACCGACTCAGGTCCCGATAAACATAAGCTGTCTTTTTATGAACGCTTCGCCGATGAATGTGAAGTGGAATTTTGATACAGCAAATATGAGCGACGTTTTTAGCATTGCAGGAAATATTGCCGATCTGCCGGCCTCGCGTGTTAATCCTTTTATTGAACCTTATCTGAAAATCCGTGCGACAGGATTGATTTCCGATTTGATCTTCAACTTTAAAGGGAACAACAAAGGTCTGAACGGAATTTTAAATATGAAACATCAGGATCTACGGGTTTCGGTATTGAAGGAAACGGGTGAGAAAAACAAAGTATTATCTGCAGTGGCCAATATTTTTGTGAAGACAGATTCGGGCAAATATCCCGATTCAGTTCCAGTTGACAACATTGTTAGGGATTCCTCTAAATCATTTTTTAATCTCTTCTGGAAAGGTATTGAAGAAGGTTTAAAGAAAACGTTGATAGGGAAAAATGTTGAAAATACAGAGAAAACAGTGAAGACTACTGTTGAAAATACGAAAACGGCACTTGAACAGAATAAAGCCGATATTAAAGAAACAAAACAGGAAGTAAAAGAAAAAGCGCAGCAAACGAAGGAAAAAATTAAGGAGAAAGGCCTTCTCCGAAATATTTTCAGAAAAAAATCCGAAAACTGATTTCGGATTGAATTTTAATCGAGGTCAAAATCTTCACGTTCCTCCACCGGAATTTCTCTCAGAAAATTATCAAATTCTTCCCCTGAATAATTACTGTCAGCTCCGTAAGAGTCGATGATCAGGGATTGAATTCCATCTCTGTCCTGCGTTACATAAAGCACGGCATTGTCATCCGGGCTGCTGTCGCCTTCAAAACGGTAAGATTTTACGATGCATAAATCGCTGGGTTTGTAAATAGTATCTGTCCCTTCCAGAACAAATTGTTTTTGCTCATTCATGCAGATTTCTTTGGTGATTCCTCGTCCGCGCAGGATATTAAGCACCTGGGAAAGTGTTTTTAAATTGTGATTTGCCATAACAGATTGTATTTTTTTGTAAAAATAAAGTTACAAAATGTTTGCCGAAGCGTTTGGCACAAAGCAAAAAACGCTGCAAATCAATTAAGATTAACAGCGTTTAAAGTACCTCGGACGGGACTTGAACCCGTACATCCTTGCGGATACAGGATTTTAAGTCCTGCGTGTCTACCAGTTCCACCACCAAGGCAGGTAGATTGTTGAGCGAAAAACGGGATTCGAACCCGCGACCCCGACCTTGGCAAGGTCGTGCTCTACCAGCTGAGCTATTTTCGCAATAAAAGTGCGGATGGAGGGACTCGAACCCACACGCCTCACAGCACCAGATCCTAAGTCTGGCATGGCTACCAATTACATCACATCCGCTAATTAACTTCTTCTCTTTTTTTGTGAGTGCAAATATATATACTTTTCCCTTTTAATGCAAGAAAATTTTAGAAATTTTAATTTTTTTAAAGTTTTTAAATCCCATCTTCTTTTTCTCTCCTTTATTTATTACTTTTACACCTTTAACAATCAATTATGGAATTACAAGGGATTATAAAGAAACTAGGTGACGTTCAGACTTTTGCGAGCGGCTTTCAGAAAAGAGAAATGGTTATTGTAACCGAAGAGCAGTATCCGCAGCCAATCAGCATAGAATTTTTAAAAGAAAAAGGAGATTTGCTTAATGCCTATAAAGAAGGTGATAAAGTGAAGGTTTCTATCAATATCGGAGGAAGAGAATGGACTTCTCCACAAGGCGAGGTAAAATATTTCAATTCCATCACCGGCTGGAGAATCGAGAAAGTTGACGGAGCAGGTGATTTAAATGAACCGGTTCAGGCAAGAAATGCTGATGCAAAACCTGCAGCTTCCAATACAGATGTCTTCGCTGAAGATGATGACGATTTACCATTCTAAATTTTTACGGAATAAAAAATCTATAAAAATCCTGCTTTGTTCAAGAGCAGGATTTAATTTTGAAAAATGGTTTTACTCGACCCGCATGAAATTTCTTTTCCCGATCCGCAATTAACCGAGTCCGAAAGCGGTTTACTGGCCATCGGTGGCGATCTGTCCCCTGAGCGGCTTTTATTTGCCTATCAGCTCGGGCTTTTTCCGTGGTTTAATGAAGGCGAGGAAATTCTCTGGTGGTGTCCTGATCCCCGATTTGTGCTTTTCCCGGAAGAGGTGCGGATTTCAAAATCCATGAAAAAGATTTTAAGAGACGGCGTTTTTACCTTTACCGAAAACAAATGTTTCAGCGAAGTAATGACTCAGTGCAAAAACGCTTACAGAAAAGACCAGGACGGGACGTGGATTTCCGATGAATTAATAAAATCTTTTACGATTCTTCACGAATATGGCTTTGCAAAAAGCTTTGAAGTCTGGCAGAACGAAGAACTTGTTGGCGGATTTTATGGAATGCAGATCGGTAAGGTTTTTTGCGGCGAAAGCATGTTTGCAAAAGTGAGCAATGCATCGAAAGCCGGATTTCTTAATTTCGTCTTACAGAATAAAAATCTTGAACTTATAGATTGTCAGATTCATTCAGAACATCTCGAAAGTTTGGGAGCGCGCATGATTCCTAAAAACGATTATTTACAAATTTTAAAAAGAAACAATGAATCCTGAGAAAGAAAAATGGATTTTGCTGGTGCTGCTCTCCGTGATCTGGGGTTCATCTTTTATACTCATCAAAAAATCACTTGAGCATTTTAATCCTTACGAAGTTGGAGCGCTGCGGGTTCTAATTGCAGGAATCATTCTGCTTCCGTTTGCAATAATGAATATCCGCAAGTTCCCGAAAAAACATTTGAAGTGGCTCATTCTGGCTGCGGTAACGGGAAACTTCATCCCGATGTTTCTTTTCCCGATAGCTGAAACAGAGGTCAGCAGCAGTATTGCGGGCATCATCAATTCGATGATGCCGATTTTTGTGATTATCGTGGGGGCGTTGCTTTGGAAATTTCAAACAACCAAAAGGCAGCTTGTTGGAGTCGTCATCAGTTTTAGCGGTGCGTGTATCCTTGCGTTTTCCGGCGGCGAAGGCGGGGAGTTTAAACTTATTCCTATTTTGCTTCTGCTTCTTGCAACCTTATGCTATGCGGTTAGCACCACGACGGTGAAATCTAAGTTAAGTGATATTCCTGCCAAAATTCTTTCTGCATTTGTATTTTCATTCGTTCTGATCATTCCGTCCATGGTCGCTTTAGTGTTTGCCGGATTTTTTAATAATCTGCAGGTCAACACAAGTTTATGGGAAGGGCTTGGGTTTGTAAGCTTGCTCTCGGTTTTCGGAACGGGTTTGGCGATGATGCTGAATTATAGGCTTTTGAGTGTTTCTACGCCGCTTTTTGCTTCTACGGTAACTTTGCTGATGCCGGTTGTGGCGATCATCTGGGGGGTACTAGATGGCGAAAAACTTACAATGATGCAGGGGTTCGGAGCGGTGGTTATTTTGGCGGGATTAATTTTCCTTCGCCAGATGCCTGCAGTGAAAAAATAAAAAAACTGCAAAGCCCAATGGACAGTGCAGTTTGAAATAAATCTAATAAAAAGTAAAAATGAAAGGCGACAAAGATATATTTTTGTTTCCATACAAAGCAAACTATTTTTTAATAATCTTTAAAAATTTGTAAAACAGCATTCGTTTTTTAATATTTTCCTAAATTAGCATCATGTTTATCAAAGATTATATTTCTAAAGATTATCCAGCTTTTAATTCCAGCGATTCGATCGATGATGCCAATGAAATGGCGAAGGAGTTTGGGTATTCTCATGTATTTGTAAAGAAAAAGGGTGTCTATCAGGGCGCGATTAGTCAGTCGTTTTTAGATGAAAGTCCGGAAGGAACATTAGGATCACTCGAAATTCATTTCGAAAAGTTTGCAATTCTGGATGACGGTAATTTACTCGATTCCATCAAACTGTTTCACACGTTCAATTGCAATGTGGTTCCTGTGATCTCAAAAAACGAAAAATACTTAGGATATCTCTCCTGCGATGATATCTTCAATGAATTTTCAAAGTATCCGCTGTTCTCCGAAAATGGCGCTATAATGATTGTTCAGACGAACGGAAGACATTATTCAATGACTGAAGTCGCAAGGATTGTTGAGTCCAATAACGGCAAAATTTATGGCTGCTTTATCAATCTGATTACAGAGGATTATATACAGATTACACTGAAATTTCACAGTGATAATACGAGTTCTATAGATGAGACGTTCGAAAGATATGGCTACAGCGTAGTACATAAATATTATGATGACGAAAAAGAAGACCTGCTGAAAGACAGATTCGGTTTCTTCCAAAAATTTCTCGAATTTTAAATGATGAAGGCAGCAGTATATTCTCAAAAAAACGATTTAGATACTTTTCTCTACCTTAGTAAATTTGTTTCAGAACTCGAAAAAAGAGGGGTCAAGGCGGTTCTTTACGAAGAGATGGCCAACGCAATGCAATTCTCAAAAATTTTTGAAACCTTTTCCGGCAAAGAAGATTTAAAGGAAAAAAAAGTAGATCTTTTTTTTACCTTCGGAGGCGACGGTACCATTGTAAATTCACTGCTTTTTGTGCAGGATCTTGAAATCCCGGTGGTTGGAGTAAATACCGGCAGACTTGGTTTTCTTGCAAGTTTTACGAAGGAAGAAGTATTTCTGGAACTCGACGAAATCCTCAAAGGAGAAGTGAAAATCAGCCGACGCTCAGTCATCGAAATCGTTTCGCCGGGTAAATCAATGTTTTTTCCCTACGCTTTAAACGACATTACGATTTCGCGCAAAGAAACCACCGCAATGATTACGGTAGAATCCTATATTAACGGCGAATTTCTGAATATTTTCTGGGGCGATGGCGTGATTGTATCAACTCCAACCGGTTCTACGGCGTACTCATTAAGCTGCGGTGGCCCAATTATTACCCCTACCAATGCTAACTTTGTCATCACTCCGATCGCGCCGCATAACCTTAACGTGCGGCCATTGATTGTAAATGATGATGTAGAAATCCGGCTGAAGGTGGAGAGCCGTGTTCCTCAATATTCGCTGTCTTTGGATTCCAGACTGATTCACATGGGAACCGATGTGGAAATTATCCTAAGAAAAGCCAAGTTCCAGATCCTGCTGATTCACCCTAATAACTTAAGTTTTTACGAAACAATCCGCCAGAAACTCCTCTGGGGAAAAGACAAAAGAAACTGATATCTTTCGCATAAAATTATTAACTTTACACACCTAAATTCAGGTTAAAAATCTATTAAAAACTATATTATGAGCAGACGTTTTCCGGCAGGTGTTGCCACAGGTCAAATGGTTACCGACATTTTTGAATATGCTAAAGAAAATAATTTTGCGCTACCGGCAGTAAACGTTATTGGTTCCAGTAACGTAAATGCTGTTTTGGAAACTGCAGCAAAATTGAATTCCCCGGTAATTATTCAGTTTTCTAATGGTGGTGCCGCTTTTAATGCAGGAAAAGGTTTAACTAATGATGGGCAGAAAGCTGCAATTGCAGGTGCCGTAGCCGGTGCAAAACATATCCATACTTTGGCAGAAGCTTACGGCGCGACTGTAATTCTTCATACCGACCACTGCGCGAAGAAATTATTGCCTTGGATCGACGGATTGATGGATGCTAACGAAGAATTTTATGCACAGACCGGAAAATCCCTGTACTCATCTCATATGTTGGATTTATCTGAAGAGCCGATAGAGGAGAATTTGGATGTTTCATGCAGATATTTCGAGAGAATGGCGAAAATGGGAATGACTTTAGAAATAGAACTGGGCGTTACCGGCGGGGAAGAAGATGGTGTTGACAATTCCGGAGTAGATTCTTCTAAACTGTACACTCAACCCGATGAGGTGGCTTACGCTTATGAAAGATTAAGCGCTATTTCTCCGAACTTTACGATCGCAGCAGCTTTTGGTAATGTACATGGTGTGTACAAACCGGGTAATGTAAAACTGACGCCGAAAATCTTAGATAATTCTCAGAAATACGTTCAGGAAAAATTCAATCTTGGTGAGAAGCCGGTAAACTTTGTATTCCACGGTGGATCGGGCTCTTCTGTTGAAGAAATCAGAGAAGCAATCAGCTACGGCGCAATAAAAATGAACATTGATACAGATCTTCAGTTCGCTTATACAGAAGGAATCAGAGATTATATGGTAAACAATGTGGAATATCTGAAAGCGCAGATTGGAAATCCGGATGGAGACGACAAACCGAACAAGAAATATTATGACCCAAGAGTTTGGGTTAGAAAAGGTGAAGAAACTTTCTCTACGAGATTGGTTCAGGCGTTTGAAGACCTTAACAACGTAAATACTTTATAAAAATAGAATTTTAAACCATGTATTATCCAATGGTAATACATGGTTTCTTTTCAAATAAATACTCAGCAAATGGCATTCGACTGGTTTAAAAGAAAAACAAAAAACATCACCACGTCTACAGAAGATAAAAAAGATGTGCCTAAAGGACTTTGGCATCAGACGCCGACAGGTAAAATCATTGAACATGAGGAACTTAAAGCTAATAATTACGTTTCTCCGGAAGACGGTTTTCATGTAAGAATCGGCAGTAACGAGTTTTTCTCCATTCTTTTTGATGACAATAAGTACCAGGAACTTAATGCGGATGTGGAAAGTGTGGATATGCTTAATTTTAAGGATACCAAATCTTACACAGACCGTTTGAAAGAGGTGAAATCCAAAACCAAATTAACCGATTCCATCCGGAATGCTGTCGGAACAGTAAACGGTGAAAAGATCGTTATTTCATGTATGGATTTTGCATTTATCGGCGGGTCATTAGGATCTGTGATGGGCGAAAAAATCCGTCGTGCTGTTGATTACTGCATTGAGCACCGACTTCCTTATATGATCATCTGCCAGTCAGGTGGGGCAAGAATGCAGGAGGCTACTTATTCCCTGATGCAGTTGGCAAAAGTACAGGCAAAATTGGCGCAGCTTTCCGAAGAAGGATTGTTGTATATCGCCTATCTATGCGATCCCACTTTTGGAGGAATTACCGCTTCTTTCGCAATGACTGCCGATATTATTATGGCTGAACCCGGAGCGCTGATCGGCTTTGCAGGTCCACGGGTAATCCGCGAAACGATTGGTAAAGATTTACCTGAAGGTTTCCAAACTTCTGAATTTTTACAGGAGAAAGGTTTCGTAGATTTTATTGTAAAGCGTAAAGAAATCAGAGAGAAGGTTTCAAAAACAGTGAAACTTCTTGTTCACTAAGTAATATTTTAAAAATAATAAAAATCTCTCCTCTTCAGGGGAGATTTCTATATGAAAAGGATAACAGCCATATTATTAAACACGTTGCGGACACTTAGTTTCACAAAAGTTCTAAAACTTCTGAGGCTTACTGTACCGCATCCGTTATTCTCTTTACTGGCTTTTTATGCAACGGTAAAAAGCTTCTCGCTTGCACAGCAACATTTCCCCAAAACCAACTCCAACAGCGGAATCGGAAATGCTTACCGCCATGCACTTTGGACGTGTTTAATCATGATGTATTGCTGCAAAATATCCTCTCCTGAAAAATCTTTGGATTTCTGCAAAAGGATGACCGACCTGCACGAAGAACTGTTCCCCAACAAACCACTGGAAAAGAAAATGGATTTACACAATAATCAAGTGGGGATGGATCTTTTCATGGAATTACTACCGGGAATCCATCGACAATTCTTCGAAACTAATTTTTTCGTGGAGAAACTTTTCGTTAAAACGAAAACAGCAAAACTCCTGACCAGTTTAGAGGAGAATTTCGGATCGGAGCTCGTTTATTTGGAAAACTAAAAAACCCTGAACATACGTCAGGGTTCCCTAATATTGAAAAGTCTATCTATTTCTTTGAAATCCTATAAAGTTTTCCGCTGTCGGAAACTGCATACAGATTTCCGTCCTGTCCGTTCAGTACGTCTCTTATTCTGTCATTTTTATCGGTAAGCAACCATTCTTCGCCAACTACTTTATTATTTTCGATCACGAGTCTGATGATTTTTTCTCCGCTCAGGCATCCAATCATCATATTGTTTTTCCACTCTTCGATATTGCCCGTGTAGAAAGTGATTCCGCTCATCGAAATTGAAGGATCCCAATAATACACAGGTTGCTCTGTGCCGGCTTTTTGTGTAGTTCCGTTATTGATTTTTTTGCCGCTGTACTCGATTCCGTAAGTCACATCACCCCAACCATAATTTTTTCCGGGCTGAATTAAGTTGATTTCGTCACCTCCGCGCGGTCCCATTTCTGCATCCCAAATCTGTCCTTTTACATCGATCGCCATTCCCTGAGGATTTCGGTGTCCTGTAGAATAAATCTCAGGTTTCCATCCCGCAATTTGTGGATTTCCGGGAGCAGGTTTGCCGTCTTTGGTAATTTTTAAAATTTTCCCTAAGTAAGAATCCTGTTTCTGCGCGTAAGGCCTCGTTTCCAGATCCGAACGTTCGCCCGTACTTACAAAAAGATGGCCGTCTTTATCGAACTCCAGGCGGCTCCCGTAATGCTTATCACCATCATAAGTTGGTGTCGCGCGGAATATCACAGAAGGGTTTTCAATCCGTTTCTCATCAGCAGAAAGTTTACCCTTTGCGACAGCGGTATGATTTCCGCCTGAAACGGGTTCCGAAAATGTCCAGTAAATCATTTTGTTATTTTGAAAATCAGGATCTAAAGCCACATCTAATAAACCTCCCTGACCTTTAGCATCAACTTTAGGCAGTCCCTCAACTTTTGAGATTGTTTTTCCGTCTGCGGACACAATGTTAAGGTGACCTGTTTTTGAGGTAATCAGAAATCTTCCGTCAGGTAAATTGATAATTCCCCATGGCTTATGTAAATCTGAGTTGATCACTTCTACATTATATGCTGTAGAGGTTTTTACTCCCTGAACCCTTGTCTGCCCTTCGAAGGCAGGCTGATATTCCGGAGAATTTTTATCTGCGGTTTCGGGGTTTGCTAATGTTCCGTTGACGGAGGTTTCCTGTGCTGCTACCGTTGTTTTTGAATTCCCACTACACGAGACCAAGAGGATGGCACTCAGTAATGAAAGGGTTTTAATGGATAAATGTTTCATAATGGTGATGTTTGTTATTGTATTTTATGCTTCAAGATAAAGAATTACGCCTTCGAAATGGCTATTTCTGCCGCAGTTTAAAATCTACCGGTTTGAAAATTTCAGCGGTGTCACTCCGGAAAAAAATGCCGTTTTCCTTATCTGTAATCATCGGTTTGAAACCCAGAATCTTTCTGGATTGTGAAATCACGTTGACCTTATATTTTAATCCGACTTTATCGTCTGCCGAAATTTTCTGTTGAATTCTGTTAATGACGATGGAAGTTGCTGGAATAGAATCATGAGATAATCCGAAACTCACATAATAGCCTTTCTCACCCGCGGAATCATAAGTCTGATAGGTTGGCTCCGTAACTTTTGGCAATAGGTTTGCAGTACACGACATTGAAATTTGACCAGATACACTTACTAGAATTGCCGGGGCTAATATATTGATTTTCATATTTATCCGTTTAAGGTTTGACTCAAAAATATTAATAATAAAACAAATGAACACTAAGATATTATCAGGATTTACCTTTGTCACTTTACTTCTTTTATCGTGCTCCCGCGATAACGATCGTGTGCCCGCACCCAATACAGAAACGAATTCTGTAAATGATTTTGTATGGAAGGCCATGAATTCATGGTATTATTGGCAACCCAATATTCCTAAATTAGCAGATAACTTCAAAAACTCTGCCGAATATTTACCTTTTATCAACTCGAAAACTCCCGACGGATTGTTCTACAGTCTGTTGTACGATTACGGCAATACCGACCGTTTTTCGTGGATCGAAAATAATAATACGATAATGCAGGCATCGCGGGTCGCAGAGGTAGAAAAGATTTCGGGATTTGATTATGCCGTGTATCCGAAAGACAATACCAATACCTCGGCTGTAGCCCTCGTAAATTACGTAGTTCCAGGGTCTCCGGCGGCTAGTGCAGGAATTATACGTGGAGATATCATTACTAAAGTGAATGGCGCCCCTTTAACATTGAGTAACTACTCGCAGCTTTCGCAGGATCAGTTCACGCTTACCAGGGCAGCAACTGCGGTGATGACATCTTCGGCTTTGGTCACAACGGACAGAGCGGAGAACATCAGTATTACCAAAACAAATATTGATGAAAACCCTATTGCTTTCTATAAAAAATATAATTACGGCGGGAAAAACATAGGATACCTCGTTTATAACGGTTTTAAATCAGATTACAACGATGAGCTGAACGCTGCTTTTGCGACAATGAAAGCCGACGGAATTACAGAATTGGTGCTGGATCTGCGCTACAATGGTGGTGGATCTCTGGAAACCGCAACAGCGCTCGCGCAGATGGTAAACGGTAACTATACTGGCCAACCCTACGTTTATCTGGATTTCAATGCGAAACATAATGATGAAGACGGAATGGATTATTTAACCAACACCGTGAAAACATATAATGTGGTCAACGGTCATCCCGAACAGACTGGGCAGCAAAACGTAAACAGTCTCAACCTGAGCAGAATTTATGTTTTGGTTTCTTTTCAAACAGCTTCAGCAAGTGAACTTACGGTCAGCAGTCTCAACAAATATGTTCCTGTGACTACCATCGGTAACGAAACTTACGGGAAATTTGTCGGTTCTATAACGCTTTATGACTCGCCCGCATCAGATTTTACATCATACGCCACCAGAAATACTTCGCACAACTGGAAGCTTCAGCCTATTACTTTTTCTTATTACAACAAGGACAGGGACCCAAATCCATCAGGTGGAATTCTACCGACGTACGCAATAAATCCTTTCCAGGCCATTAATAACATCAAGGAATTCGGAAATGTATCAGATCCCGAACTTAAAAAAGCTCTGGAACTGATTAGTGGGCAAACAATCTCAAAAACCGCGGAAATTCCTGTAATTTACAGTAACAGAAACATTCGCTTTCAGCCTGGAAATGAAGGTAATGGACTCGTAATTGAGGACTTTGAAAGCTTTTCAAAAAACAGAAAATAATTTGCATCATAATTAAAAGAGCAGAATTCCTGCTCTTTTGTTTTTTGTATTTTTGTAATCACATTATTAAATGTGACATTCATATCCAAATTATGCAGTTCAAACTTCAATCAGAATATAAACCGACCGGCGACCAGCCACAAGCCATTGAAAAACTAGTCAAAGGCATTGAAATTGGAGAAAAATACCAGACACTCCTTGGTGTTACCGGTTCAGGAAAAACTTTTACCGTTGCCAATGTTGTGCAGGAAGTTCAAAAGCCCACCATCGTATTAGCGCATAACAAAACTCTGGCGGCGCAGCTTTTCATGGAGTTTAAAGAGTTTTTCCCCGAGAACGCGGTAGAGTATTTTGTAAGTTATTACGACTATTACCAGCCGGAAGCATTCATCGCTTCGACGAATACTTATATTGAAAAAGACCTTTCGATTAACGAAGAGGTGGAGAAACTCAGACTTTCTGCATCAGCGAGTTTACTTTCAGGACGGAGGGATGTTTTAATCGTGGCATCGGTTTCGTGTATTTACGGGATCGGAAATCCGACGGAATTCAATAAATCTTTAATTGAAGTTCAGAAAAATGCAAAAATTACCAGAACCGCTTTTCTTCATAAACTGGTTAATGCATTATATGCAAGGACTTTAAATGAATTTACACGAGGTACGTTCAGAGTGAAAGGCGATGTAATCGATGTGTATCCCGCCTATGCCGATAACGCCGTCCGCATCCAGTTTTTCGCTGATGAAATTGAAAGAATCCAGAGTTTCGATCCACTTTCAGGAAATGTGATGGCCGAGTTTGAAGAGATTAATATTTATCCAGCAAACCTCTTTGTAACGTCCAAAGAAACACAGATCAACGCGATACGTGAAATTCAGGATGATATGGTGAAACAGGTCGATTTTTTTAACGAAATCGAAAAACCATTTGAAGCCAAACGCCTTCAGGAAAGAACCGAACTCGATCTCGAGATGATGAAGGAACTCGGTTACTGCAGCGGAATTGAGAATTACTCCAGATATTTCGATGGAAGATTGCCGGGTTCCCGTCCCTTCTGTCTCTTAGATTATTTTCCTAAAGATTTCCTGATGGTTATCGATGAAAGTCACGTTACGGTTCCGCAGGTTCATGCGATGTACGGAGGAGACAGAAGTAGAAAAGAAGTTTTGGTGGAACACGGTTTCAGACTTCCGGCAGCGATGGATAACCGTCCGCTTAAGTTTGAGGAGTTCGAAGCCATGCAGAATCAGGTCATTTATGTTTCGGCAACTCCCGCAGATTATGAACTTGAAAAAAGCGGCGGCGAATATATCGAGCAGATTATCCGGCCCACCCGACTTCTGGATCCAGTGATTGATATCAGGCCGTCTTTAAACCAGATTGATGATTTAATTGAAGAAATCCAGAAAAGAACAGAAATTGATGAAAGAGTTCTGGTAACCACTTTGACGAAGAAAATGGCTGAAGAACTCACCAAATATTTCACCAGATTCGGAATCAGAACGCGTTATATTCATTCTGATGTAGAGACACTGGAAAGAATTCAGATTATGCAGGATCTACGGGTGGGATTATTCGATGTTTTGGTCGGCGTAAATTTATTGAGGGAAGGTCTCGATTTACCCGAAGTTTCACTCGTTGCTATCTTAGATGCCGATAAAGAAGGAATGTTGCGGTCGAGGAGATCACTGGTTCAGACAATCGGTAGAGCTGCAAGAAATGTTAATGGAAAAGCCATTCTGTACGCTGATAAGATTACCGGTTCTATGCAGAAAGCCATTGATGAAACCAATTACCGCCGCGAAAAGCAGATGGAATACAACGAAAAACACGGCTTGGTTCCGACAGCTTTAAACAAGAAAATTTCAGAAATTCTGGTCGGAAGATCGAAAGATTTCCCGGATCCAAAATATACCCAGAAAGAAATCCTGAAACAGGTTGCCGAAGAAAAAGCCAATTATGGTAAGGATGCCGAAGTTTTAATCGCCGAAAAACAAAAAGCGATGGAAGCCGCAGCCAGAAATCTTGATTTTATTAAGGCCGCAAAATTACGTGACGAAATTGCAGCATTGAAAGCTTAAAACTTATAAACCCGCTTTTTCGGTTTTTCAAAATTCACTTTCCCACGAATTGGCGTGAGTAGATCCATTAGACCATTGATTTTAATTTCATAAATGGTAGAGAGCTGCATCCCGAGTTTACCGGGTGGCATTCCCTGCCGGTGAAACCACTCGAGATAGCTGATCGGCAAATCCGCGATTATTGTGTCTTTGTATTTACCGAAAGGCATTCTTGCGATGCAGATTTCCTGCAGGATTTCTGGTTTTAAACCTTCCATTTTTAAATACTTAAATCAATTTTCTTCTCGATTTCTTTAGGTTCCGGCATAATAAGTTCGCGGTCGTCATCAGAAAATTCATCTCTGTAAACCTGAATTAGAAGTACCGTGATTGAAATAAGAATCGGCCCGAAGATGAGTCCCATAAACCCGAAAAGATTCATTCCCATAATAATTCCGAAAACAGTATTCAACGGATGAATATTCTCTAACCTTTTTAAAAGGGTAAACCTTAACAGGTTATCGGTTAATCCCACCGCGATAAGGCAGTAAGCCGCCAACCCGAGCCCAGCGCCCATATTTCCTTCTGCAATCATAAAAATACATACAGGAACGTAAATAATTGCTGCGCCAACGATAGGAATCATCGAGGCAACTGCCGTTAACGCAAAGAGAAGAAGTGGACTCGGCGCACCAAAAATCCAGTATCCTATAATCGCCACAATTCCCTGTCCGATGGCGACAACAGGAATCCCAATCGCATTCGCGACCACCATCTTCTGAATTTTTTCTCCCAATAAGTTAATGTTGGCTTTCTTCAGTGGAGCAGAACTTCTTACAAGCCTTTCAAAAAGCCGGGGCTTTTCCAACATAAAATATAGGATAAAATACATTGACAATATTACGGTAAGTGTATTGAAAGTACTGCTCACGGCTGATGTTGAGAAATTTCCAACCTTGTCTTTCAGCTTGTTTAAATTCTCTTTGCTTAAAATGTCTATCCGGGTTTTAGAATACACATAATCATGAATTTTATCCGCAAAAACATTGAATTTCTGCATATAGACAGACGCATTTCCTAACTTCTCAATCAGCATATCAGCGATAAAATAGATGGGCAGAATCAATATGATAAGGGTACCTAAAATGATGACCATAGATGCCAGCCAGGGTTTCCACTCTTTTTCTTCCTGCAGATACAGGTTATATTTCCGGGTAATAATATATAAAGTGATAGCCCCCAAAACGGAAGGAATAAACAGCGCAAGATTAAAGCATATTAATCCCGCAAGCACAAGAATAACGGCCAGCAGAAAGATTTGCTTAATTTTTACCTCGCTGATTTGATGTTTTTTGTTGGGCATAAGATACTTTATAATCAGTTGCGATTAATTGTTGAAATTCAACTGTTTTGGTCTTCCGCAAAATGCGATATATGCGGAATACATGACCACCATATAAAAAGGAATTGTTGCCACGATTCCGATTCCGCAGAGCAGAATTCCGGCGATGCTGATCAGTAAACCGAGAAAAGACGCGCCGAGAAAAACCATATAGTTTTCTTTGGCAATCTTAAAACTCTTACTTAAAGCCTCAGAGAATGTTGCATTTTCGAAAAGTAAAACCGGGTAACCTAAAAGCAACAAGGGAATTACAAAAAAGAATGGTAAAATACACATTGCGATAGAGATTGCCATAATCACGGAGGAAATCAAGCTGTAAATAACGATATTAAGAAAATTCTGCCTGTAACCGATAAACAGATCAGATACCTGCAAACGCTGCTTGAAATCGTATTTGTTTGCGAGATAGATAATTCCCACATATAGCGGCGCCAAAAGCAGGCTTACAATTCCCGATAACCCGTAATAAAGCTTCATGCCAGGGATCGCCCAAATATTAATTGACGAAAAATCCCCATCTGCGGACGTAATCTCTTCCGAAAAACTTCTGCTGTCAAACCCCGAAAGCGGCTGAACAATCATAGAAACCAGAAAGTAAATTACCATTGCCAGAATAGCGTAGAGAAAAATTCCCTTATACGTATCAAAAGCGTGAGAGATAATTTCGCCCGAAGTTCTGTTGGGTATATTACTCCTATCCATTTCTTCAAAAGTTTCCATAGTTTTAATTTTTAATGTTTTTCAAATTTAAATTTAAAATCGGAAAAAACAGCATTAAAATTAGCAATTACCCAACTTCTTTATAATACTGTTGGTAAAGGACATAAATCATTGCATTAAGGAAAGGGAATGTGAGAAGGAAACCGACTCCGCAAATTAAAATTCCGGTGAGACTGAAAAGAAAAGCCACCAAGACTGCCGGAACTATTGTACTGAAATTTTTTCGCAGAACTTTAAACGTAAGCGATATTCCTTCAAAGGTTTTTACATTCATAAAATACATCAGCGGAACACAGAACAGCGTCACAAAAATCCAGAAAATTCCCAGTAACAGAAGTGCATTGGCGTAAGTGAAAATAATAATCCAGAACAGATAAAACCCAAAGAATTTAAAAAAGTCAAATCCGATATATCCCGCGAAAAGATCATTCAGTGTTACAGGTTCTTTAAGGTCAATTTTACGGTAAACATTATAAAGCCCGACATTCAGAGGATTTATGAGCGCCAGAAGTACAAAAAAGCCCAGCGCGAAATTACGGGCTTGCGGTAAACGTGCGATTTCCTCCATCTTTTTATTGAAAGCGGGCAAATCTGTTCTTACTAAGTCCTGATACTTCGTAAACTCATCCCAAAGCCCAAAATATTTAAAAAGGTAAAAATATCCCAGAAAAAACAGTGAAAAATATAAAATACTGAAAACCAGCTGGTAGAGAATTGTTTTGTTCCAGTAAGTAAAAGCGTTCTTTAAGATCTGTCCAAGGCTTGCTTGTTGCGTGTAGTTACTTTGCATGGCGCAAAAATAAGGTTTAAGATTTAAATTTTCTGTTTTAATATTAAGCGTGCGCTCTTTTCAGTATTTTTGCCGCGATGTTAAGCGCATTTCACCCAAATTTCGATAAGATGGATGAACTTTCTCAGGCAAAAGTTCCCTTCTTTTTTATGACAGATTTCTTAATGGAAAACGTTGAGGTTTTTCAGGAAAACCAAATTGAAGATTTGGGTTTATTGATTGATTTTGAAGGATTTAAAAAAATGGATAAACTGCATCATCAGCCGGATGATTTTCAGTTTGAAGCCTTTCCCCAAAGTTTGGAATCTTACAGAAAAGGATTTGATTTCGTACAGGATAACCTGAAGGCAGGAAATTCTTATCTCGCCAATTACACCTGCAAAACCGAGGTGAAAACCAATCTTTCTTTGGATGAAATTTTCTATCTTTCAACCTCCAAATATAAAGTTCATTATCCCGAAAGATTCGTGTTTTTTTCCCCTGAAACTTTCGTTGAGATTGTTGACGACAGGATTTTTACCCATCCGATGAAAGGAACAATTGACGCTGATCTGGAGAACGCAGTTGAAGTTTTGAAGAACGATGCGAAAGAAAAAGCCGAACATTATACGGTCGTGGATTTGCTCCGGAATGACTTAAGTATGGTAGCGGATGAGGTGCAATTGGATGAATTTCAGAGGATCGACCTTATTAAAACGCACAATAAGAATCTCTACGCCATGAGTTCCGAAATTTCCGGAACGCTGAAACATGAGTTTCGGGGAAAAATCGGAAGTATAATGAAAACGCTTCTTCCTGCCGGATCTATTTTAGGTGCACCCAAACCAAAAACTCTTGAGATCGTTCTGGAAGCCGAAACATATTCCCGAGGTTTTTATACGGGAGTCTGCGGTTGGTTCGATGGGGAAAACCTTGATTCCTGCGTAATGATCAGGTTTTTAGAAAAAGAAAACACGAAACTGTATTTTAAAAGTGGGGGCGGAATTACCCATTTAAGCAAACTGGACGATGAGTACCAGGAAATGAAAAACAAAATTTATGTCCCGATTTATTGAAAGCATTAAAATAGAAGACCGGAAAATGTTTCTTCCGGATCTTCACCAAAACAGAGTTAATGAAACCTTTGCGCATTTCGGCGTGGAAGGATCAATCGACCTGCTGAAGATTTTTAAGGATTTGCAGCATGATGAAGATGGACTTTATAAGCTGAGAATCAGCTATGATCTTACTAAAAATTATCGGATGCAACTGATTCCGTATGCCATTTCAGAGATCGGTAATTTTCAGCTGGTGGAGAATAATGTGTATGATTATTCGTTCAAGTTTGAAGACCGCAAAGAATTTGAAAAAATGCTGCAGAAAGCAAAATCCGACGAGATTATCATCGTAAAGAATAATCATATTACCGATACTTCGTTCTCCAACATTCTTTTTAAGAAGGGAAAAGACTGGTTTACACCAACTACTTATCTGCTCAACGGAGTGCAGCGGAAAAACCTGCTGAAAACTAAGAAAATTAAAGAAGCCGAAATAACCATGCAGAATATTAATGAATATTCTCATTTCCAGTTAATTAACGCGATGAATGATTTCGATGATATGTTTATTTATCCTATTGCGAAAATCACCAATCTCCCCGGCCAGTCTGCTTATCTGGAATTATAATCTTCAGACTGAAAATTGGTCTGTTTTTCGCTGTGACCGTCTCTTAACAGGAAATTTGCTGCTGCATTCATGAAGAATCCCTATCTGTTTTTATATTATTTGATGCACAAGGTAAAACTTGTTGTTTGCTTGCTTTTTGTTGTTTTAATCAACTCCCAGACTAAGATTTCGGGGAAAATAGTTGATGCTAAAACCAACAAACCACTTACTTCCGTAGAAATTTTTATAAACGGTAAAGAAAAAGCAGCGCTGACATCGAACAATTCTGAGTTTTTAATTGAGTCAGATTCAGGAATCTCAACCGCCACATTTATCAAAGCCAATTATAAGCCTGAAATATTGAATTTCACTAATCTGCGATTTGAAAATCTCCTTGTGAAACTTCAGACCGAGAAAGTTGAGCAGATCAGTGAAGTGGTGATTTCCGGAGTTACCAGAAAGAAATACAAAAACAAAAAAGAGAATCCAGCTTACGCGATCATGCAGGAAGTCTGGAAACGCCGTAAAACTAATGGTCTGGCCAATTACAATGATTATCAGTTCAAAGAATACGAGAAAATTGAAATCGGACTGAACAATATCGACAGCGCCTTCATGAAGAAAAAAATCTTCAGTAATATGGAGTTTATCTTCGACTACGCAGATTCGGCGAATTTCGATAAAAAGCTCGCGTTGCCAGTGTTTTTCAATGAAACGATTTACAAAACCTACGGGAAAAACCATCCGGAGAAGAAAGAGAACCGAATCATCGTCGCCAACAAATTTTCAGGCTTCAATGATAATGAACTTATCGCTTCAACCGCTAAAAATCAGTTTAAAGAAGTAAACATCTACGACAACACGCTGAATTTCTTTAACATCGGTTTTCCGAGCCCTGCCGGAACAGATGGTTTCAATACTTACGAATACGAGCTCGCCGATTCGGTTTCTGTAGATGGAATCGAGGCTTTCGTCATTAAATATTTTCCCAGAAATAAGGAAATTCTGGCCTTTCAGGGAAATCTTCTGATCTCGAAAGATACCTATAATATTGTAAAAGCAACGCTGAGATCAACCAATAAAATCAATGTGAATTTCGTCAACGGGATTTATCTTGAAACCGAATACGAAAATCTGGATGAGAATGTATTTCTTCCCAAAAGAACGTACACGGAACTGGAAATGTCGGTTTTGGGAAAGAAAAAAGATTCGAAAAGTATACTTTTTAAAAGAACCGGAATTTTCAGTGAGTATGAATTCAATAAAAGCTTTACTGAAAAGTTCCTTGCCGATAAAGGCCAGACTTTAAGTGACGACAATCTGAAAAAGGAAGATGATTTCTGGGAAAAACAAAGAACAGAACCGCTTTCCGAAACAGAGCAGAATGTGTACAAAATGGTTGGCGAACTGGAGCAGGTTCCGAAATTCAAAAGAATTGTAAAATTGGTAGAAGTCCTGGAATCCGGATATATCAACGCCTGGAAAGCGATTGACTTTGGTGATATTTATTCGGTTTACGGAAATAACGAAGTCGAAGGCGACAGAATTCGCGTGGGTGCCAGAACTTACTTTTCACCAAACGATATGTGGCGTGTCGCAGGATATACTGCTTATGGCTTTAAAGATCGGAAACTGAAATACGGTCTGGAGGGACGCTACATGTTCAATCGCGAAAACCGCGCAACAGTAGGTTTCGGAAGCCGGAATGATGTGATCCAGCTCGGCGCGCAACTGATGAATGACGACGGAATTATGACGAGATCTTTCGCTTCATCCTCTGTTTTTTCCTCGGGAACCAATGCTTCTTTAAGTCTCGTGAAACAGAACAGTTTTTTCTTTTCTCTGGAACCCGTGAAGAATTTTGAGGTAAGAATGGATGCTTCTCTGCAGAACATTAAATCAGCCAATCCGGAAAAGTTCAATCTCGGTTTTTATAAAAACAATCAGCTGAAATCTGAGCTGAAGGATTTCCACACCACCTTCAGTCTCATCGCAAGGCCGGGCGCAAAATATTCTCAATACGGTGTAGACCGTTATGCTTTTACCACACTTTCACCAACATTTGTACTGAAATTCACGCATGGTTTTGAGAATGTTCTGGATGGAGATTTCGATTATAATAAACTTCAGTTTCTGTATTCACAGCCTGTTGTGGTAGGAAATTTGGGTCGTTCAATCATTAATTTCGAAGCCGGAAAAAATTTCTCTGCAGTACCTTTGGCGTTGCAGAATATTATTCCCGGCAACCAGTCTTACAGCTTGGTTCCCAACACTTTTGCACTTTTAAAATACTACGAATTCGTTGCTGATGCTTATACGACTTTGAACTACGAACATCATTTCCAGGGAAAAATTCTTGCTCATCTTCCTTTGATTAAGAAGTTGAAATTCAGGGAATTGGTTTTCCTCCGCGGTGCGTATGGAACTTTAAGTGATGCCTCTAAAAACATTAATTTAGAAAATACGCGTTATTCCGCGCCCGATCAGCAGATTTATTACGAATACGGTTTCGGACTCGAAAATATCGGTTTTGGGAATCTTAGAATTTTACGTGTAGATTTTAACTGGCGCGGGAATTACCTCGACAGACCTGATGTTTCTAAATTCGGCGTAAAATTCGGATTGCAGATGAATTTCTAATTACTTCAGAAATTCAAAATACTGTTTCAGAACCGCTGAATTTTCAATCGCCGACGTATCAACCTCCAAAATTTTTGCTTTTTCATCAGGTTTAAAGAAATTATCCAGAACGCGCGAAAGCGTGTCTTCTTCATCCACTTTCGTGTATGCAAAACCGAAATGCTTTGCCAGATATTCCGCGTTTTTGTGATGCTGCGTCAGGATAAATTCATCCAGGGCATTGGTAGAATCCGGTCCCGGAATGATTTTGAAAATATCGCCGCCGCCATTATTGAAGACAATAATTCGGGTGTAAGGCGGTATATAATTGTTCCATAAACCATTGATGTCGTAAAAGAAACTCACATCGCCCGTCACCAATACAGTCTGTTCTTTCGCCTTCATCGCAAATCCCATCGCAGTAGAAGTACAGCCGTCGATACCGCTCGTACCACGGTTGCAGTGTATGCTGTTGGTTTTGAACTCGAAAAGCTGTGCATACCGTATCGCGGAAGAATTACTGAAATGAAGGTTGACGGTTTCCGGAAGTTTATCGGCAAGAATTTCAAAAAATTTAAAATCTGAAAAAGAAGTTTTAAGGCAGTATTCCTCATGTTTCAGATCTCTCTTGTCACGCAGAACATCCCAAAGATTAAAGTAGGGCTGTGGTTCCAGCGTAATGAATTTCATTAATTGAGAAAAGAAGATCTCAGGTTTTGTTTCAATTTTTTCTGTCAGCGCAAAGAAGGTGTCCGGTTGCCAGACTTCGTGAATATGCCAGTGATTCTTAGGCTTAGCTTTTCGCAAAAACTGCTTTATTTTCTTGGAAACGACATTCTGACCAATCGTAATCAATAAATCCGGCGCGTAGGTTTTAAAATCCTCTTCAGAACAATTGAAGATATACCGGTCGATATGATTAAAAAACTTTGGGTGTTTTACATTGGAATTTGCTTCCGCCAACACCACAACACTGTGGTTTTTAACCAATTGTGTAAGCTGCATTTCGAGTTCTTCGCTGTAATCACGTGTGCCGACCAGAATCATGACTCTTTTGGAAAGGTTCCAGTCTGCAGCTAGATTTGCAGGAAGGTCATAAGCTTTTTTCTGAAGTGTTTTTTCAACCGGCGGAAAGGTTGGAAGTTCTGAAACCAGGTGATAAAGCGGTTCAGCCAGTGGAATGTTAATATGAACCGGACCTTGCTTTTCGATACAGAGTTCAATGGCTTTCTTTATTAAACTAAAGTTTTCGTCCTCCGCATTTTCTTTATCATCTTCAAGAAGCTGAAAATCACCATAAGAATGCTGCTGGAAAAGATCTTTCTGACGAATCGTCTGTCCGTCGAAAATATCCACAAAATCCGTCGGGCGGTCGGCAGTGAGAATAAGCAAAGGAATATTCTGGTAAAACGCCTCCGTAATTGCCGGATAATAATTGGCCGCCGCCGAACCGCTGGTGCAGGTTAATGCAACTGGTTTTTTGATGCTTTTCGCCATTCCCAGACCTACAAATCCTGCGCTTCTTTCATCAACAATACTGTAACAATTGAGTTCATCAGTCTCAGAAAAATGGATCGCCAGTGGCGCGTTTCTGGAGCCTGGTGAAATTACAACGTTGAAGATTCCGTATTCTTTTAAAAGGTGTGCTAAAATCTGTATGCTTCGTTTCGAAGAAAATTGTTTCATGTGAAATATTGACTAACTGCAAATTTACTCATAATTAAATTTTCAGTACGAAATTATTGACACGGAATTTATACGTATATTAGCTGTAAAATTTACAGAGATGATTAAGGAGAAAATTAGAAAAGAAGTGTCTTTGGATAAAGATATTGTAGAAAAACTGAAGATAAAAGCCCTGGAAGACGGTAGAAATCTGAAAAACTATCTTGAGAAAATTTTGATTGATAAAGCCAATGATGATTTCGTGGTTACACAAGGCTACATGAAAATGATGGATGAAATGCTGGAAAAGAAATCAAGGGGCGAATTGAATTTTGTCAGTGAAGAAGAATTTAAATCCAGAATTAAGAGAAAATAAGAGTCATTTATCATGAAAACTCGTTAAGCGATTTTCAGAGTGGACTTGACTACTATGATAATATTTCTACAACTCTTGGGGACCGTTTTGAAAAAAATTTTTGGGATACCATCAATAAAATTAAAACGAATCCTCTTAATTTTCAGATAAGGTATTCAGGGGTCAGAGTGGCCTTTTTGCAGCATTTTCCGTTTTCTGTTCACTTCATTGTTGATGACCATATTATTGAAGTGATGACCGTTTTACATAGTAAAAGGCAATTCTAATCGAAAAATCTTATTTTAGCCACACAATTTTTAATCCAAATAAATGAAATTAGTTCCAAGTGTGGATTTGCGTGATTTCTTTTCGGGTGACCCGGAACGCAAACAAAAATTTGTAAATGAAATCGGAAAAGCATACGAAGAAATCGGCTTTGTCGCCCTGAAAGGTCACTTTCTCGACGACAAACTGGTTGATGAACTGTACGGAGAAGTAAAAAACTTCTTCGACCTGCCGGTAGAAACCAAGCAGAAGTACGAAATCCCTGGAATAGGCGGCCAGCGCGGTTACGTAGGTTTTGGTAAAGAAACGGCAAAAGGTTTCAAAAAAGGGGATCTGAAAGAATTTTGGCATTTTGGGCAGTATCTAGAAGACGGTTCTAAGTACTCCTCCGTTTATCCTGATAACGTTGAAGTAACTGAAGTTCCTAAATTTAATGAGGTTGGACAGGAAGCCTACAAAATGCTTGAGAAAACCGGCGTTTATGTCTTAAGAGCATTGGCGCTGCACCTTGGTTTGGACGAATTTTATTTCGATAAATTCGTAAGCGAAGGCAACTCTATTTTAAGACCGATTCACTATCCGCCGATTACAGAAGAACCTGATAATGCTGTTCGGGCTGCTGCACATGGAGATATCAACCTGATTACGCTTTTGATGGGCGCGCAGGGCAAAGGTCTTCAGGTCATGAACCACAATGGCGAATGGATCGATGCGATCGCTGAGCCGGATGAACTGATGATTAATGTTGGAGATATGCTGTCCAGACACACCAACAACAAACTGAAATCTACCATTCACCAGGTGGTAAATCCGCCGCGTGAATTGTGGGGAACTTCTCGTTATTCTATTCCATTCTTTATGCATCCGGTAAGCGAAATGCCGCTGAACGCTTTGGAAGGAACTTATGACGAAAACAATCCGAAATTATATCCTGATACTACAGCAGGAGAATTTCTTCACGAAAGGTTGGTGGAGTTGGGATTAATTAAATAATCTTCAAACTTTGGTTTAGAACGGGCAGATAATTCTGTCCGTTTTTTTGTGCAGCAATTCAGTTTAGCATTTCATTTGTAATTTAGCAGAATGGAAATTTTAGATATATTGATTATCGGCGCCGGACCTATCGGTTTGAACTGTGCTTTGGAAGCCGAAAAGAACGGTTTAAATTATGTCATTATTGAAAAAGGCACCATCGTCAATTCACTCTACCATTATCCTTTATATATGCGGTTTTTTTCAACCGCCGAGAAACTGGAAATCTCTGAAATTCCTTTCATCACGACATCGCCAAAACCCGGAAGACAGGATGCGCTGGAATATTACCAAGGAATTGCCCGCAACCGGAGCGTGAAAATCAATCTTTACGAGAAAGTTGTAAAGCTTTCAAAAAATGAAATATTCGAGGTTGAAACATCGAAAGGAAATTATCTCGCTAAAAATGTCATCATCGCAACCGGATTTTACGATATCCCGAATCTGCTGAAGATTCCCGGCGAAAATTTTCCCAAAGTAAAACATTATTATACTGAACCTTATCCTTACGCCAACCAGAAAGTCGTCGTTGTCGGAGCGAGTAATTCGGCCGTGGATGCTGCTTTGGAAACCTACAGAAAAGGAGGGGAGGTCACGATGATCATCAAAAATTCGGAGATTTCTAAATCCGTGAAATATTGGGTAAAACCGGATATTGAAAACCGAATTGCTGAAGGAAGTATTAAAGCTTATTTTAATGCCGAAATGCAGGAGATTAAAGAATCAACTGTCATTTTTAAAGATGAAACAGGAAACATCCACGAGATTGAAAATGATTTTGTTCTGGCGATGACAGGCTATCTTCCGGATTTTGATTTCCTCAAAAACTCAGGGATTGAATTAAAAGGCGAAAGTCTTGTCCCGGCTTACAATCCCGAAACCATGGAAACCAATGTAGAAAATCTATATCTCGCCGGCGTGGTGTGCGGCGGAAAAGATACCCACCTTTGGTTCATCGAAAACTCCAGAATCCATGCGGAAATCATTCTCAGGCATATTTCGGAAAAGATTTAATAGGGGTCCTGAAAATTTCTGATTAGGCAAAATATTATGTTTTACTTAATTTTTTGTAATTTTATATCCATCTGTTTTACAGTTTATTTATTCGCGCATCGTAATATCGAAAACGCAAATTTCACAATATTAATTCTCTCTTAACCCCTTACGGGAAACACTTACCGGAGGTTGACCCGTAGTCTCGCCGTACCAAAGTGTAGCCAAAGTAATATCAAACCCACTGCAACGGTTAGAATAAGCCCTGTCAGAATGCAGTAAAAGGAATCGCCTCTTTTACTGCCAAATATCATCTGTTCATTTCAAGAAAAACAGAAAACCAATTTAAATCTTTTGTAACTTTAACTACCTAAAAATCAAATGCAGGTCATTTCCTTTTTAGCATTCCCATAAAATAATTAAAACTATATATTATGAGTGCTAATACCAAAGATTTACGAAATGTGGTTTTACTCGGTCATTCCGACAGTGGTAAAACCACGCTTATAGAAACCATGCTTTACGAAGGCGGAGCGATTAAGCGCCGTGGATCAGTCGAAGGACAGAACACGGTGAGCGACCATACAGACCTTGAGCACGAAAAAGGTAAAACCATTTTCTCTCACCAGATGTTCGTAAACTGGAAAAACAACAAAATTAACATTATCGATACCCCAGGATTTGACGATTTCGTTGGCGAAGTCGTTTCTTCGTTAAAGGTAGCTGATACCGCAGTTATCGTCCTTAATGCTGCCAATGGTGTGGAAGTGGGAACTGAACTGGTTTGGGAATATGTGGACAAATACCAGACCCCCGCGATTTTCGTGATTAACCAGATGGATCATCCCAAAGCAGATTTCGAGCGCACGCTCGAACAGGCGAAAGAAAGATTCGGTTCTAAGCTCGTTCCGCTTCAGTATCCTTATAATTCAGGAGCTAATTTCAATTCAATCATCGATGCTTTAAGAATGGTAATGTACGAATTCCCTGCAAACGGAGGGAAACCTGAAAAGAAACCGATTCCCGAAAGCGAAATGGCAAGAGCCAACGAAATGCACAACGCATTGGTAGAAATCGCTGCCGAAAACGAGGAAGGTTTAATGGAAAAATATTTCGAAGAAGGTAATCTGTCTGAAGAAGAACTCGCAAAAGGCATTACCATCGCATTGGCGAAACAGCAGTTTTTCCCTGTGTTTGTAACCAGCGGGCTGAAAGATATGGGAAGCGGAAGATTGATGGGATTCATCGATGACATCGCACCGTCACCCGCAGAAAGACCGGCAA
Organism: Chryseobacterium sp. HSC-36S06; assembly: GCF_024171485.1. GTDB lineage: Bacteria > Bacteroidota > Bacteroidia > Flavobacteriales > Weeksellaceae > Kaistella. Next base: position 264,316 of record NZ_JALJZX010000001.1, on the reverse strand, counting down.
GAAAACTCGAAAACGGAGGTGAAATCACCTACGATCCAAACGACAAAACCACGATTTTTATCTATAAAACACTTTCTGAACCTCAGGTAGGGATGGTTTCCTATTTTAAAGTTTTGAGTGGTAAACTGAAACCCGGTGATGAACTCGTAAATGCCAATAACGGCGAGACTGAAAGGATTTCTCAGCTCTTTGTAGCGGAAGGTAAGGAAAGAATTCCTGTCAATGAGCTGGTCGCAGGTGATCTGGGCGTTACCGTAAAACTGAAATATGGTCATTCCAACAACACTTTGAATACAAAAGGTTTAGACCGAAAAGTCCGTCCGATGGAATTTCCTGAAAGCCGCATCAGAAAAGCAGTTTCTACAGATTCCACCGCAGACATGGAGAAACTTGTAACCGCTTTGCATAAAATTGAAGAAGAAGATCCTACTTTGAAAGTGGAACAGTCTGCAGAACTGAAACAGACGATTCTTCACGGTCAGGGCCAGCTGCATCTGGATTTGGTGAAGCAGAGACTGCAGAAAGAATTTGGTGTCAATATGAATTTCGGGAATCCTAAAATCCCTTACCGTGAAACCATCACCGGAAACGCCGATGCCGATTACCGTCACAAAAAACAATCCGGCGGCTCCGGTCAGTTTGGGGAAATTCACATGAAGGTAGAGAATTTCTACGATGATATGCCCGAGCCTACAGGCTTCAACATCCGTCAGAAAGACATTGAAGATTTGCCATGGGGCGGAAAACTTGCGTTCTACTGGTGCATCGTGGGTGGTGCTATCGATAACCGTTACATTGGCGCTATTAAGAAAGGTATTATGCAACAGATGAAAGAAGGTCCGTTGACCGGCTCCCACTGCCAGAATATCCGTGTAATTGTTTACGACGGCAAGATGCACAGCGTGGATTCCAATGATATTTCCTTCCAGCTGGCGGCTTCAGGCGCTTTCCGCGAAGGATTCCACAATGCGAAGCCACAGTTGCTGGAACCTATATATTCAGTGGAGATTCTATGTCCGGACGAAGATACCGGCGACGTAATGGGCGATTTACAAACCCGCCGTGCCATGATCTCCGGAATGGATTCCGAAGGACATTACCAGAAAATCCTAGCGGAGGTTCCTTTGGCAGAATTGCATGATTATGGTTCCACACTTCGTTCCATTACCGGAGGGAAGGCAAAATTCACAATGAAATTCTCAGAATATCAGCTTGTTCCGCCAAATGTACAGCAGGAACTGGTGAAACAGCATTCTGTAGAACTGGTGTAAACAGTGTCATAATTCAAAGAAAACCCAACCAGATTTCTGGTTGGGTTTTTTAATGAAGAAAAATTCCAATACGTATAAATCTAATTAGGATAAATTTGTCTTAATTAAAAATAATATCTAAATTTGTCGGAGAATTACACAGTATGCTTTCGAAAACATGTGAATATGCTTTAAGAGCAATGATCTATATCGCCCAGCAATCAAAAGACGGACATATGGTGAATATTAAAGAAATTTCCGAGAAGATCAATTCGCCAGAGCTCTTTATCGCCAAAATTCTGCAGAGCCTCAGCAAAAAAGGCTACCTGCAAAGTTCAAAAGGCAGATACGGCGGATTTTGTATTTCCGATAAGGAAGCGGAATTTTCACTGGCAGATATTGTTGAAGCGATTGATGGCAGTAAAATGTTTCATGGCTGTGGTCTTGGACTTGAATTCTGTTCAGAAACAAATCCCTGTCCCATTCATAACCAGTACAAAGAAGCCCGCGACAAGCTGTATTCGATTTATGGCGAAGTGACGCTGAGCAGTTTCAGGAACGGAAATACCACCGATATCCTTCAGCTGAAAAGAAAGTAGAAAAAATTTTAAATAATAATCAGACAAACTAGTCTTAATTAAAAAGAGTAAAATAACCCTAAACCTAATTTAAATAACATGGCAACACTCCAAACACTGAACGTAACCCTTTTAGAACCCAGATTAAAGCATCCTACAGTTTTTCAATATTTCGACGCGTTGGCGGCTGGTGAAAACTTCGTCATCGAAAATGATCACGACCCAAAACCACTGTACTACGAGCTTCTTGCCGAGCGTGGAAACATTTTTACCTGGGAATATCTGGAAAAAGGTCCGGAATGGTTCGTTGTTCAGATTGCAAAAAATCCAACAGAGGAAAGTCACGATATACAAACGTTAGACGTTACCCAACTTGAGCCGCGAATGAAGCATCCTACAGTTTTTAAATATTTCGATGCACTGGCTGCCGGTGAGGCTTTCGTTATTGAAAACGATCACGATCCTAAACCTTTATATTATGAACTTCTGGCCGAACGCGGAAATATTTTCACCTGGGAATATCTGGAGCAGGGACCTGAATGGTTTAAAGTAAAAATCGCCAAAAACCGCGATGAAAAAACTCCGCAAAACGGCTCGATTCCTGAAAAAGACCTGAAGAAAGCAGCATATTTAAAAGAAAAAGGGGTGATTTTCGGTTGCAGCGATTCCGGTCCGAAATTCCCCGACAATAATGATTACGACGAATGGGAACTCGGCATGTTAGCCGATTATATCGTGGCGACGCATCACCAGTACATTAAAGATAATGCTGAAAGCCTGAATGGTCTCGCCATTAAAGTATCCGAACATCATGGGGAAAATCATCCTGAACTGCACCGTGTGGCTACCAGTACGCATCATTTCCTGCAGGATCTGCTCAATCATATTACGAATGAAGAAGAAGTCCTTTTCCCTGTCATCAGGCAGTTACTGATTAAAAAAGACAATCCGTCCGAAGAATTAAGTTACGAAGCCGGAACGCTGGATCATCCAATCCGCATTCTTCTAAAAGAGCACGAAATCGCTGGCGAAGACCTCAATTTCCTCAGAAGAATCACCAATAACTTCGCACCTCCGAAAAACGCATGTAACTCTTTTACTTACCTTTATGAAAAACTGAAGGAGTTCGAGAGCGATCTTTATATCCATCTTCTAATTGAGAACGACTATCTGTTCCCGAGAGCATTAAAACTGGATGAAGAGATTGCAGCGACTTATTCATAAAAAATCCAACTATGGAAAAAAAACCGATCAAACGCAACGAAAATCTGGTTCCCGTTTCCCGCGAACATCACGCCACGCTGCTTTTCTGCTGGAAACTGCGCACCGGTGTAAAAGGAGAAACAGAACCCGAAAGAATGATCCGTTACACCAACTGGTTCTGGCTGCATCATTTGCAGAGCCATTTTGCAACGGAGGAGAAACTGCTTTTCATCGATACAGAAGATGAAATGGTGAAGAAAGGTTTGGCCGATCATCAGAGAATTTTAGCCAAGATCAATGAGATTAATTTAAGGCCAACTGCTAAAACCTATCCGCTTTTGCTTGATCTTGCCACGCTGATTGATGACCACACAAGATACGAGGAGCGGCAGCTTTTCCCTTACCTTGAAGAAAAATTTTCGGATCAGGAACTTGGGAAGATCGGTGAAGTTCTTCATGGTGAGGACCACGATGCCGTGGAGGATTATGAGGATGAATTCTGGGCAAAGGAAAAAAAGAATCACTTATGAAAACAATTTCAATAAATACAAAGATTTCGGAGCTTATTAAAGAAAACTCCGGCAGTGTAGATGCCATAGCCTCCATTGCGAAACCACTGGAGAAGCTGAAGAATCCTATTCTCCGCAAAATCATGGCTTCGCGGGTTACTATTGCTGAAGCTTCGAAAATGACGGGAACAAAAATAGATGATTTCAAACGCGTGCTTTCGCCGCTGGGATTTATTTTTGAAGGCGAAGAATCCGCTAAGGAAGAATCGTCAGCACAATCCAAACCTTCGTGGCTGAAAGATGCTCCAAAAGAAATCATTGATTTTTATGATGTGCGCCCGATTATCGACGACGGAGCCGATCCGCTGAAAGAAATTCTTCACCGTTTCAAAGAAGTGAAACCTGGGGAGATTCTCTGTGTCATCAACGGTTTTGTGCCGACGCCTTTAATCCATCTTCTGAAACAGGAAAAAGCCGAAGATACGTTTGTGGAAACCATCAGCGACAAAGAATTCCATACCTATTTCCTTAAGAAAAAGAAAGAAGTTGAGGTGGCTGAATCCTTTGAAAGTAAATTACAGATGAACGGCAGTGAAGAATTCAGTAAAATTCTAGCCAGATTCAGTGAAGATCAAATACGCCGGATCGATGTCCGCGGTCTTGAAATGCCAGGACCGATGCACACCATTTTGGGCGAGCTCGAAAATCTTCCCGAAGGTAATGTCTTGTTCATTGATCACAAAAGAGTTCCGGTTTATCTTCTGGAAGAACTGGCAGACAAGGATTTCGAAGTTCATATCAATAACGTGGCTGAAGGCGATGTGAAAATGCTTATTTTCAGAAAATAATGACAGAGATCAACATCGGGAAAGCACCCGGAAACAAAGCAGTACTGCCGTTTTATGCAACGGGAGCCGTCGCATTTCTGGTCCTGTCTATTGTGATGCTCTGCACGCCGCAGTCTTTTACCCAGCACTATTTCACGCCACATTTGCTCACCATTGTGCATATCGCCGCGCTGGGTTGGGGAACCATGGTTATTTTCGGGGCTGCCCACCAGCTTTTGCCTGTGATTTGTGAACAGGATCTGTACAGCGAAAAGATGGCTTCGGCAAGTTGGTACACGCTTACGGCAGGAATTATTCTCCTCACCTGGAAATTCTGGAACCTCGATACAGGTTGGGTCATGATTACCGGCGGATCGCTCATTGTATTTTCGGTGTTGTTTTTCGTGATTAATGTTTTGAAAACGACCGCCATCTTCAGAAAATTCACCACCCAGAAACTCTTCATCATAAGCTCCGCGCTGTGGCTGCTCTTCACCGTTTCGGTAGGGCTTTTACTTGCGATCAACCTCGGACTCACTTCGCCGATCTTCCGGGTAAGCCATCTTGAAATCCTGAAGCTTCACGCGCACATGGGTATCGCGGGCTGGTTTCTGCAGCTGATTGCGGGCGTGAGCACAAAGCTCGTCCCCATGTTTCTGCTGGGGAAATCGGATAAGGAACATCTGCTTAAGAAAGCCTTTATTTTTCAGAATCTGGGGCTGATAGTATTTCTTTTCGACGGTTATTTCTTTGAGGTAACGGCGCGGGTTATGATTTACGCTGCGTTGGTTTTAACAGGAATCGTGTTCTGGCTGCTTTTTCTTTTTGATGTTTTCAGAAACCGGTTAAGGAAGAGAATAGAACTTCTCATGAAGCACACCTTTCTTTCTTTTCTAAGTTTAATTGTGGCGGTACTGCTGATTCCGGTGGTGTATTATTCCGAAGGGTACCGGTGGACGATGGTGTACGGCACCCTGATTTTCCTGGGCTGGATCACCAATATCATCCTCGGCAAAACCTTCAAAACCCTGCCTTTCATCATCTGGAATACCCACTACAAACATCTTACAGGGAAGGCAAAAATTCCGCTGCCGAAAGACCTTTTCAGCGAAAAACTCACCATCTGGCAGTTCAGGCTTTTCATTGCGGCGTTCTTGGTTTTTGCCCTTGGGTTGGCGCTTCAGCAGTTAACAGTCATCAGAATCGGGCTTGTGTTATGGCTCGCCGTAGCGGTGCTGTACTGTCTGAATGTTTTTAAATTAATCTTTCATCAATCAAAAAAATCAGCATGATATTCAACGAAAATGATAAAACCTACGATATGCAGCGCCGTGCCGAAATGGCGCTTTACGAAGTCATAGACCCTGAACTTATGGTGAACATCATCGATCTGGGCCTGGTGTACGAAATTAATTTCCCCGAAGAAAACAAAGTGCAGGTAGTGATGACGCTTACTTCGCAGTTCTGCCCCATGGGCGACGCCATAAAAACCGGTGTACAGAACGCGCTCGAGACAGAATTCCCGGGCATCGAAGTAGAAATAGAACTCACCTTCAGTCCCGCCTGGAATTACGACTGTGTCTCGCAGGAGGGAATGATGCAACTGCAGAACAGGTAATATTGTTGTTAAATAAAATGTTTTCGAAATTCGTGGTGCTTTAACCCTCTTAAACATTGGGTATCAGAACCGAAATTAACCATGAAAAAAATTCTTTTGCTGCTTGGGGGCTTTGCCTTCAGCTTTTTCTTTACGCAGATGAACAGAACATTAGGAAAGGTGATTTTTTTTAAAAGAAACGGCAAATAGGACCAGTTTCATACCCGTGAAACTTTTATTTCATAGTAATGAAAATTCTGTTTCGTACTAATGAAACTGTTGTTTCAGTGCAATGAAACTTTTGTTTCCAAGGTGTGAGTTCAGCAACGTATTAATTCTCGGGCACATTATTCGACTTACCTAATTGTTTGTAAAGTTCTAATACTAAATAAATTGTGTTTTACGACATAAAAATCCGCTCAGCAATGCCGAACGGATTTTGTTGTTTAAAGCTTCTTCCAGTTTATTAATCCTTTAATCTACTTTTCAAGCGCCAAGAATTTTTTCAACTTCAATTGCCATTACTTTCCATTCTGGTTTTCAAAGCCTGGAGATGTTTTTTCGGATTAAAATCTTCGGCAATTGCGCTGTCTATTCCTTCCTGAATTGCGTTTTTCAGGATTTGAATTTTGTTTTCTTCCTCTTCTAAAAGTCTTAATCCGGCACGGATCACTTCACTTGCGTTTTTATATCTTCCCTGAGTCACTTTTGCATCAACAAAATCCTCAAAATAATCTCCTAAGGAAACAGATGTATTTCGTCCCATTTTCGTTTGATCTAAATTTAACAAATCAAGTTACCAAAATTTGGTAACATTATAAACACAATTAAAAAAATCCGCTCAGCAATGCCGAACGGATTTTGTTATTATTGTTTATAAGTAGGTTTAAATATCACTTTATCATTGACCATTTATTCTCTTTCTTTGAAATCTTAAGTGGGATGTAGTTTTTGAAATCTCGAGTTGTGTATTGCAGCGCCATACTTGGACAGCAATTACCGTCCTCATCTTTGTATAGTGAAGTAGTTATATGATATTCGCCATTTTCATTTTTGGTAATGTCATATCCGGCACGATTTTCAAATCTCCAATCACCCTTAACGTATTTTGAAACCTTCTTATTAAAGTCTGCATGATCTTGTGGGTCCAGCGGATAGATTCTCGTCAGATTATCTCCATCTATTCTGTATGTAATGTATTGTCTTCCTGCTGCAAAACCTGTTTCAATTAAATATGTTACAATTTCTCCCGGGACAATTTCATAAATCGCTGACTCGTTAGGTTCAGAGGTAACTGTGGGAAAATATTGCCCTGCCACTGATCCCGCATTCTGTCCTAAGAGCATGTAATTTTCATCAGAGTGCTGAAGTTGCTGGGCAAAATTTAAATCTATGTTATCAATGATTTTTTCTAAACCCCGCTTTGTATATGGATTATTTTCAAAATCTTCTTTCTCATTCGAAATTTTTAATTCATATTCTTTTTTTAAAATCTCAGATGTTTTGGAACTTGCTTCACTTACTTGTTTAAATCTGATAGCATCGAGCTCAGCAAGCTCTTTCTCTTGTTCCTTTTTATTAAGATGTCGATATAATTTTGAAACCAATTCCAGGTTTTCATCATGTATACTTTCTGGATTCTGGGAAATAAACTTATTATGTCTTACTAAAAAATCGCTATAAGTTTCGCTTGGGGTGAAAATTTCATTAGCATCATCATTCATAAATATTTCATCTGAAGTGTTCCCTGCAATAATGGAATCTACGAACTTCTTAAGAATGGCATCAGAGTAATTTTTATGGATAAACCTGGATTTCATATCACTAACAAGTTTTGCCCGAAAATACTGTTTGTAAAAATCGTGTTTCTGATCTTTTGGAATTGTTTTTTGAATCTTTGCTAGTTCGGAAATAGAATAGTTGTTTGCAAAAGACGTTTGCGCCAGCAAAAATCCTCCTAAAAGAAAGGAGGAAATTAGTATAATTTTTCTCATAACATTTTATTGGGGCTGATTTTAAAAGGTTGCAGCCGACATTCAAATATATGATTGTTAGATTAATCTACAAAAATTATTAATCATAAAAAAGGAATTAAAAAGGTGCAAAAAAATCCGCTCAGCAATGCCGAACGGATTTTGTTATTTTAAGCTTCCTCCAGCTTCACGGTGAAGTGTCTCAGGATTTCAGATTCCCAGGTGATGTTGTAGCCTTTCTCTATTTCTTCGCGTCTGTCAAACACATTCTTGATGGCGACAGCGATGTAATCCATGTGATTGTTGGTGTACGTTCTTCGCGGGATGGCGAGACGAACCAGCTCGAGTTTGGGGTAACGGTTTTCTCTCGTCTGCGGATCGCGGTCGGCTAATATTGTGCCGATTTCCACGGTGCGGATGCCGGCTTCTTTGTAAATTTCGTTGGCCAAAGTCTGCGCTGGATATTCTTCTCGCGGAATATTGGGTAAAAATTTCAATGAATCGATAAACACCGCATGTCCACCAATAGGCTTCTGAATTGGGATTCCGAATTCTATTAGTTTATTTCCAAGATATTCAACCTGCGAAATTCGACTTTCTAAATATTCAAATTCTGTAGCCTCGTTCAAACCAACCGCCAATGCAGCCATATCTCGTCCTGCCATTCCACCATAGGTAATGAAACCTTCGTAAATAATGGTCATGTTGGAAGCAGCTCGGAAAATATTTTCATCATTCAACGCGATAAATCCACCGATGTTGACCAAACCGTCTTTCTTGGAACTCATCGTCATCCCAACGCCGTAAGAAAAAACTTCTTTGCAAATTTCTTTGATGGTGCGGTGTTCCTGACCTGGTTCTCTTTTCTTGATGAAGTAAGCATTCTCTGCAAATCGGGCAGAATCAAAATAAATCGGGATTCCATACCGGTCTGAAAGTTCTTTCACCGCTTTCATGTTTTCCAGTGAAACGGGTTGTCCGCCGGAAGAATTACATGTAATGGTAATTAAACAGAACGGAATTTGCTCTTTCGGATAGGTTTTGTAAACTTCTTCAAGTTTTACCAGGTCGATATTTCCTTTGAAGGGGTGAAGGTTCTCAATATCGAAGGCTTCATCGATGGTACAATCGATGGGGTGGGCTTTTCTGATTTCGATATGGCCTTTCGTGGTGTCGAAGTGGGAGTTTCCGGGAATTACGTCGCCTTCTTTCACCAAAACGGAGAACAGGACATTTTCAGCGGCGCGTCCCTGATGGGTGGGCAGTAAATATTGGTAACCGGTAATATTCTGCACGGTTTGGTGAAGTTCTTCGAAACTTCTGGAGCCGGCATAACTTTCGTCACCTGTCATGAGCGCGCCCCACTGCCGGTCGCTCATCGCACCGGTTCCGGAATCGGTCAAAAGGTCGATAAAAACCTGTGAGGATTTTAAATTGAATAAATTATAGTTGGCTTCTTTCAGCCAAAGTTCTCTTTCTTCTCTGGTAGACTGGCGGATTTCTTCCACCATTTTAATACGGTATGGTTCTGCGTAAGGAAGTTTCATTTAAGGTTGAGTTTAAGGTTAAGGATGAAGTTGAAAATTTGCTTTGAGATTAATTTAACTCAAATTCAGCATCAACTCATTCCGGTGCCTTAAAGACATTGTCATCGGAATGGAAGCCGGCAACGCCACCACTGACTGCGAATTTCATCGCCTGAGCAGCGCTCACATTTTCGAGGAGTACAATATTTTCTGCCAGCACAAAAACTACCCAGCCCGAAACCGCGTAGGAATGCGGCAGATAAACGGAAACATAATCGGGGAAACCGACAGAGGAAAGATCTTTCTGCGTAAGGAATCCGATGCGCCAGATTTCGGGATCGTCTGTAGTTTTGATGAGGACCGGTTGATTGAATTTCTTTTTATCGCCAACAAAGGAAGTCATAACATCCTTCAGCGAAGTATAAATGAATTTAATGCCCGGCGTATGCTCTAAGAGATAGTCGAAACTGTCGACCACCACACGCCCGATAATGAATTTGTTGCCTAAATATCCGATTAGTGCCGTTCCTAATATCACGATCAGAAAGGTGATGCCGGGATACAGCTTTTCTGAAAGAGCAGGGATGATATTATCGATACTCGAAACAATATACCAAATGATCCAGATCGTAACTGCAAAAGGCCCGATAATCAGCAAGCCCTGGAAAAATGATTTCGCAAGGGTGTTCAGAATCTGTTCAAGGCGGTTACGATCCATAAGGATGATTTGTTTGTCGGCAGTAAAAATACTAAAAATCCGAAAACCTGAGTTAAAAAATACTATCCGTGAATGGTTTCTTTTTTACCGTAGGATTTAATGATTTCGGCTTCGTAATCCAGCCATTCTTCCCAGCGTTTGTTTACCGTTTCGGGGTTGCCGAGCTGTCTTGCAAAACCAATGAAAGTGGTGTAATGATTGGCTTCAGAGATCATGAGTTCTTTATAAAAAACTTTTAGCTCTTCGTCTTTAATGTTTTCGGTAAGCACTTTGAAGCGCTCGCAGCTTCGGGCTTCAATCATCGCTGCGAAAAGCATGCGGTCGATAATCCTTTCGTCCCTTGTTCCTCCGTGCCGGATGAATTTAATGAGTTCACCAACATAATCGTCTTTTCTTTCGCGACCGAATTCGTAGCCACGTTTTTTGATGATTTCGTGAACCATCTGGAAGTGTTCGAGTTCTTCCTTTGCGATATTTAAAAGTTCAGTAATGATTTCGGGATATTCGGGAAGCATTGTGATGAGGGTGATGGCGTTGGTTGTCGCTTTCTGTTCGCACCACGCGTGGTCGGTAAGGATTTCTTCCAGATTACCTTCGGCGATATTTGCCCAGCGGGGATCGGTGAGGAGTTTCAGTTTAAACATGCTAAAAAAGTTTGGGTAAAATTACTCAATATTTTCCGCAGTTAAAACCTGGGGAATCTTTAACAGAACAGAGTGATTTTTAAATTTAGTGAAAAAGAATGGCAAATTATGGCACAAATCTTGAACACTGAATTTACAACATTAAAAAATTTAAATTATGAACACACAGGTATTAACCAGCAGATTAGAAAAATTCGGAATCATGATTCTTACATTTTTCTTCAGTGTAATGGCATTTGCTCAGGATGCAACCAAAACTCCGGATCTCGATGTTGATGTAACAACAACCAAAACCACCAGCACTACAGAAGAGTGGTTTACAAATCCGATTTATTGGGTAATTGGTGCATTATTGTTAATCATTATCATTGCAGTTGTTGCAAGAGGTAACAGAACTACAGATTAATTATTATACTCAGGTATAATATAAGTGACCGTTTCAGTTTATTCTGAAACGGTTTTTTTGCGCAGGAATTCCAAAATCTTCCAGCCGAAAACGTCGAGTTTTTTAAGTCCTTCAGCAATAATTACTGCCAAAACGATATTGATGAGGTAAATCAGAATCATTAAAGTCCACCACGGCATCGCGTCCTGCATCGGAACAACAAGAAAATATACTAGGGAAGAACTCATTCCCTGCGCGAAATAAAAGAAAATCGCATTTTTTCCGATGTAAGTAATGAAACTTTCCTTGGTGATTTTGAGTCGGTTGTAAAGAACGAAAAGTGTAACCAGTGAAAAACATGACCAGAAAATATATAGCAGTTTCGGCGGAAATTTGGCTTTATTCATTTTCATGAAAATATCTTTCCCGTAATTCCAGAACAGGATGATAAGGATGACCGCCAATATTCCATATAAAACGGGAATCCATTTCGATGGAATCTTTTTTCCCTTTAACTGATGCGCTGCGAGGAATAATCCTAAGTAAAGTGCAACGTAACCAACCTGTCCTGTAGGATAATAATGCGGCAGCAGATTGAAAAGTAAGGTTAAACCAAAGCATAGACCAATAAACCAGTTGATGTGTTTCGGGAAGAATCTTAAGATGAGAACGCCGAAAACCGTCAGGATAAAATATACTTTCAGATACCAGAAACTTCCCATCACCACGGGAAAAGTATCTGCATTGGTGTATTGGTGAAGATACCAGTTCCCGAGATTCTGCCATTGCGGAACATCAGAAATATTCTGCGGAACATACTTCGCCCCGAAAGTGGAGTAGAAGTCTTTCATCCAGTCCAATCCAAAAACATTCAGTCCGAAAACTTTAAAAAAGTAATCGAGAAAGAAAAGAAAGGTTACAAAAATCATGAAAGTAATCTGGAGTTTCAGAAGCCGGTAAAGGGTTTTCTCTACATTTCCACCGGAGGTTAGGCCGCTTAATGCGTAAAACAGAGGCACATCAATCAATAGAGAGAGAACCCGCATTTCTGTGGGAACATAAAACTGCCCCGACCAAAAAACGGTATGGATAAAAATAATGGCTAACGTGGCGAAACCTTTGGCAAAATCAATGTATAAATCTCTTTTCATGGTATAAGGAAAAATCAAATTTAAATTAAAATTAAGCGAAATGGCTTGAGGAGGTTTTATTTTTTTTTGTCTCCAAAGCTATAAATGTAATTTTCAGCTTTTTAAGTAGAAAAATATTCAAAAAATATTGCATCATTGTGGATAAATCAGAAATATTTCTTACTTTTGCACCTCGAATTAACTAACAAAATTTATAAACAATGTTTGCAATTGTAGAAATAGCAGGGCTTCAATACAAAGTTGAGCAAGACCAGAAGTTGTTTGTAAACCGTTTGAAAGGAGATAAAGGAGGAAAAGTTTCTTTCGATAAAGTTCTTCTTACTGTAAACGGTTCTACAACAATCGGCGCCCCGGCTGTAAGCGGTATCACTGTTGATGCTGAAATCTTGGATCACGTGAAAGCGGATAAAGTAATCATCTTCAAAAAGAAAAGAAGAAAAGGTTACGAAAAGAAAAATGGTCACAGACAATCTTTAACTCAAATCGTTATTACAGGAATCACTGGTTTCGATAACGGTAAGAAAGAGAAAAAAGCTGAGCCAAAAGCAAAAAAAGAAGCAGCAGCTGCTGAAGAGAAGCCTGCGAAAAAAACAACTAAAAAAGCAGACAGCGAAACTGCTGAATAATTTTAACCCAAAAACCTTAAAATAAAATGGCACACAAAAAAGGAGTTGGTAGTTCCAAAAACGGTAGAGAATCGCATTCCAAGAGATTGGGTGTAAAGATTTTCGGAGGTCAGGAAGCTATTGCCGGTAACATCATCGTGAGACAGAGAGGTACTACACACCACCCGGGTGAAAACGTGGGAATGGGTAAAGACCATACACTACACGCATTGGTTGACGGAAAAGTAGTTTTCAGAAAGAAACAAAACAACAGATCTTTCGTATCTATTGAACCAAACGCATAATATTTGCGTCCCGATTCAGTCGGAATATAAATTAAATCCCCATTCGCAAGTTTGGGGATTTTTTTTGCTGAATTAGAATCATCTCATTTATTCAGTTAACTTTAAAGGCAGAAAATTTAATTGTAAATTCATTAAGGATTCAAATTCAAATTCTAAATTTGAAAAAACGCTAATGGAAAAAAGAGAAGTAGAAATCGTAGTCCTTTCGGACATCCATTTGGCAACTTATGGCTGTCACGCTACCGAATTGGTTGCCTACCTGAAATCGGTCAAGCCGAAACTCCTGATCCTGAACGGCGACATCATCGATGGCTGGGCATTCTCAAAGAAATATTTCCCGAACTCTCACATGGCGGTATTGAGTGAGTTTTTCCGGATGATGAAAAGTGAGACCCAAATAATTTACATTACAGGAAACCACGATGAGTTCCTGAGAAAATATTCGGATTTAACCATGGGAAACCTCTTTCTTACGGATAAGTACCTGGTGGAAATTAACGGTAAGAAGCACTGGTTTTTTCACGGCGATATTTTCGATCATACCACAAAAGGCGGTGCAAAATTTATCGCAAAAATTGGCGGAATCGGTTACGACTGGCTAATTCTGGTGAACCGGGCCATTAATTTCATGCTTGAAAGTATAGGACAGAAAAAAGTTTCGCTCTCAAAAAGAATAAAAAACTCCGTAAAAAATGCCGTGAAATTTATCGGTAATTTTGAGGAAAAGGCTATTGCACTGGCCATAGAAAACAAATACGATTACGTGATCTGCGGCCACATTCACCAGCCCGCAGACCGTATCGTTACCAAACCGAATGGCAGCGTCCGTTACCTGAATTCCGGAGACTGGATCGAAAATTTATCTTATCTGGAATACAGCAACGTCGGGTGGAATCTCCTTTTTTTCGATGAAACAAAGTTTGAAAAACCCGAAATTGAAACCAACGACATTTCTGTGAATGTCGAAGAGCTTATTCATCCTAATGTTTTTGCAGCCTTTGTAGGTAAGAAGGTTTGATTTATTTTTTCAGGAACGCATCCCAACCCTGAGCATTCAGCGCAATAAGTTCGTTACTTCCTCTTGCTACCAGATAATTCCCCTGGTCGGCTTCCACCGCATGACCTACAATACTGAAATCCGGATGGTTTCTGATCTTTTCGAAATCTTCAGGTGCAATCGTGAATAGCAATTCGTAATCTTCCCCACCGTTCATCGCACACATTGCAGGGTTTAAATTCAGTTCGTCTGCTGTAGAAATCGTAAGCGAATCCAGCGGAATTTTTTCTTCGTACAAACGGAAACCAACCTTGCTTTGGTCTGAAAGATGCAGAATTTCCGAAGACAAACCATCGGAAACATCAATCATAGAAGTTGGTTTTACGCCCAGTTCATCCAAAATTTTCTTCACATCGGTTCTTGCTTCGGGTTTCAGCTGTTTCTCCAGAATATAATCGTAGCCTTCCATTTCCGGCTGCATATTCGGGTTCGCAAGAAATACGGCATGTTCGCGTTCCAAAATTTGAAGACCGAGATAAGCGCCTCCTAAATCGCCTGTCACTACAAGTAAATCATTCGGTTTTGCACCGTTTCTTTTCACGATATTTTCGGAGTTCTCAAGACCGATTGCAGTAATGCTCATCACCAAACCAGAGGTAGAACTCGTAGTATCGCCGCCAACCAGATCAACTTTATACCTTTTACAGGCTAAAGCGATTCCGGCATAAATTTCTTCCAGCGCTTCTACGGGAAAGCGGTTAGAAATTGCGAGTGAAACCAGAATTTGGGTAGGAACGGCGTTCATTGCTGCGATATCGCTGAGGTTAACGACTACGGCTTTATAACCTAAATGTTTCAGCGGTACATATCCCAGGTTAAAGTGTACGCCTTCAGCCAGCACATCGGTTGTTACAACCACTTTTTGGTTTCCGGGATTTATTACGGCAGCATCGTCGCCGATAGAAACTTCAGTCGATTCGTTTTCGAAACTGAAATTTTCGGTCAGGTGTTTGATGAGACCAAACTCACCGTAAGCGGAGATCGGAGTCAGTTGCGGAGCTTTATCTTCGAGCATAATTATATCGTTTGTCGCTAATTGATTCGGTTAGTTTTCTTCTTTATCTTTTTTCCAGGTAAAAGTTCCTCTCTTATGAAAAGCTTCCACATTTTCAGGCTTGAAAGGCAGATCTCTAAGGTCTTCTCTGGTAAGAATTTTTGTGTTTTCCGTACTGAACTCCTTCATAACTTCCTCAATTTCTTCAGGAGGAGTGGTGGTTTTTCTCAGCATCATGTCGATCCAGATTCCTGTTGCTTCAGATGTTGCGCAGTGCGTTCCATCAGGAAGATAAAATTTATGGATGAACTGATAAATACTTGCGTCCTCCGACATTCCGGCGATTTCCAGACTTACGTAAACCGTTTGATCTGCAAAAATCTCTTTGAAGAACGAATATCTTTCGTGTAGAATCACAGGCCCGATTCCCCATCGGCTGAGTTCCTTCAGGCCCATTTTATGGGTATTCATAAAAGCCATTCTCGTTTGCGCACAATACTGAACGTAAGACGAGTTGGCAAGATGTTTATTGGCATCAATATCGCTCCAGCGAACTTCGAATTTGTAATGGTATACGGACATTTTTTCTAGATTTAATTTGGGCAATCCCCTCGCCCCGCTTTGTCCCTACCTCGGGTCGGGCTTTTCATTCCAATCTTTTTCCGGCGCTGCCAAAAAAAGGATTTTCATTGCAATCCCTATTGCGGTTCAGGATTTATTACCCCATTTATTGCAGCCACTAAATTAAGCATTAATCATGGGGTGGAAAAATTGTATTTTTGCATCAGCGCGAATTTCATTTCAAGAAAAGTGATTCAGGACGTTATATAAAAGATGAGCAAAAAGAAAATTATCATTATCGGAGGCGGAGCAGCAGGATTTTTTTGTGCCGCAAATCTTGATGAAACAAAGTATAGTGTTACCATTTTAGAGCAGAATTCGGATGTGCTGCAGAAAGTGAAAATCTCCGGTGGCGGAAGATGCAATGTTTCGCACGCCTGTTTCGATCCGAAAGAACTCGTTAGCTTTTATCCGCGTGGCAACAAAGAACTGCTCAGCGTTTTTCATAAGTTTCAGCCTGGAGATACCATGGATTGGTTCGATAAAAGAAATGTTGCCCTGAAAATTGAAGGCGACAACCGAATCTTTCCGGAAAGCAATTCGTCGCAAACCATTATTGATACTTTAGTTAATGAAGTGGCTAATAAGAGGTTTGAAGTAAAAACCCAGTCTGTAGTTCTGGATATTAAGCAACAGGACGCAAAGTATGTGGTTAGCACAAATACTGCTGAGTATGTTGCAGATTACGTTATTTACACCACCGGAAGTTCGCCTAAATCGCTGAAACTGATAAAGAACCTCGGGCATAATATTGTGGAACCGGTTCCATCGCTTTTTACCTTCAACATTAAAAATGATACTTTAAAGGATTTAATGGGCACAAGTTTTCCCCACGCAGAAGTATCGATTCCGAGCCTGAAAATGGAGGAATCCGGGCCGATGCTGATTACGCATTGGGGATTGTCCGGACCTGCAATCCTGAAAATTTCTGCATGGAAAGCCCGGGAACTTGCGGCACAGCAATACAGATTCAATATTGTCGTTAACTTTTTAGGAACCGATAGGGTTGATGCAGAAGAAACTTTTAAAAGTTTCAGAAATGATAACCCTAAAAAGACGGTTGGCGCCTCCAAAATTTTTGATATTACAACTCGGTTCTGGCACCGCATTTTGTGGCTTTCAAAGGTTGATTTGGATAAAAACATCTCTAATATCACCACAAAAGAACTTCAGAAGATTACTGAAAATCTCTGCGAAAACCAAATGACTGTTACAGGAAAATCTACTTATAAGGACGAATTTGTGACGGCAGGCGGTGTAGAATTAAAGGAGATCGATTTCAAAAATATGTCGTCTAAAATCCTCACTAACTTTTACCTTTCGGGCGAAGTTCTTAATATTGATGCAGTTACCGGCGGATTTAATTTTCAGGCGTGCTGGAGCGCAGCGTGGCTGATGGCCCAAGATTTGAATTCCAAATGATATAACGGCCCCGAAATGATTCAGTAAAGATTTATTTTATTAATTTTGGGACAATAATTTTAAAAAATGAAGAAATACTTTTCAATACTCACTCTATTAATCATCCTTATCTTAACATCTTGCCAGACAAGAGTCGTGAGCGTACAGAAACCAATGCAGAAAAATTCTCTTGAATTGTACCAGAAATATACCGTGCAGACCAATGATGGAAAAATGACGAAAATGGAAGTTCTGAAGCAGGATGAAACCACTATTTACGGAAAAACAAAAACGGGAGAAGATATGGCGATAGCGAAATCAGATGTACGTGAAGTAAAAAAAGTGGATATTTTCTCGTCAATTATTTTGGGATTAGCAGCAGTAGCCGCTGTAGTTTTCATACCCATTTAAAATAGAATTCACATAAAAAAAGACTCAGAAATACCTGAGTCTTTTTTTATTTAAATATTCTACCGACGATGTTTCCTATTTCTACAAAATCATCCGCATTGGCTATATCGCGGGTTTGCTTTTCGAACTCTGTTTCGTTTTTGCGGGACGGGAAAATCAGAAGATAGTTGCGGTATCTGAAATGATCATTGAGATATTTCGGAACCTGTTGCATTTGTGGCAGGAATGACACCATTTCGCGGTTGGCCATAAACAGGATAAGCGCATCGTTTTCCTTCATCTTTTCGAAAATCTTACGCATCTCATTCCAATCATTGAAGATGATAAAAGACGCATCGATATTAACTTTCTTCCTTATTTTTTCAATGACTTTTATGGTTTTCTCATTTCCGTAAAATTCAATTTTCGATCCTGAATTTCTAGCAATATTCCATACTTTCAGCAAAGAATGGAAGAATCCGGATTCCAAATGGGCGTTCTCCGGCAGGATTACAAAATACTTCTGTATCGTGCTGACAGGTTGCGAGGCGTGATAAACCAACAGGTTTACCGAAAAATTATTGAGGTAGCCACTATAAAGATTATAGACAAAACTTGGCGAGAATCCTTTGTCGGGATCTATTCCAATCATCAGATCGGTTATCTGGTATACCTTAATCTCGTTACTTACCCCTTTAATGATATCCGCATCATATCTCGTTAGCGGGGTAATTTTCACATCGGCCGCTGCACCGATATGCTGTGCCTGGTTTAAAAGCTTTTCTGCATTTTTTCTGGAAGATTCGTTTTTTTCTTCGTTGATAATGTTTAATGCGTAAATATTTTCTTTATTGTTTTTGGATTTCAGTAAGAGCGAAAGATTGGTCATCGGTTCCACGGTAACCGGATGGTTTACCGCAAGTAAAATGTTTTCTTCTTCTGGATTGTTATCAGTAATCGGATTTTCATTCTCCGATTTTACGAGTTTCTGCGCGTTCTTCTGTGTAACAAAAGATGACACGGTACACGATACCAAAATCAGTAGAATGCTGCCGTTCAAAACACTCTCATCAAGAAGACGGATGGGTTGTCCGGCTTCGGTTTCCCCAATGATAATATTATATCCAACCATCACGATTGCTAATGTTGCTGCGGCATGGGCTGCACTTAATCCAAAAATAATTCCGCCCTGTTCTTTCGTAAGTCTGAAGGTTTTCTGTGTGGCGACCGCAGCCAGATATTTTGCGATGACCGCAATAACCGTCATTAAAACAGCAATTTCTATCGTTTTACTGTCTTTGAAAAAGATTTTGAAATCAATCAGCATCCCGACACTGATCAGGAAAAACGGGATAAAAATCGCGTTGCCGACAAATTCTACCCGGTTCATTAATGCAGAGGTATGAGGAATTAACCTGTTAAGTGCCAGACCTGCGAAAAATGCACCGATAATCGCTTCCACACCCGCCAGTTCTGCCAGAAGTGCTGCTAGATAAATCATCACCAATACAAAAATATACTGCGAAATATGATCATTTACTTTCTTGAAGAACCACCTCCCAACGATGGGGAAACCGAATAACACCACTGCACTGAACAATACCATAGAAACTGAAAGCTTGGTCCAGAAAGCTGCATTTACTTCGCCTTGTGTAATTCCCACACAAACCGCGAGTACCAGTAGCGCAAGAATATCAGTAATCATTGTTCCGCCTACCGTAATATTGACCGGCAGCGTTTTAGAGATACCAAGCTTACTGACAATAGGATAGGAAATAAGGGTATGCGATGAAAATATACTTGCAAATACGATGGAAGTAAGCCAGGTGAAATTAAAAAGAAAGTGAGCACTCAGAATACCCAGAATAAAAGGAATGGCGAAAGTGTATAGTCCGAAAGTGATGCTCTTCCATTTGTTTTTCTTGAATTCAGCGAGATCAATTTCGAGTCCTGCCAGAAACATAATATAAAGAAGTCCGGTAGTTCCCGTCACTACGATGCTGCTGTCCCGTGAAAGCACGTTGAAACCGTTGGGGCCAATTACTGCACCAGCGATAATTAACCCGAGAAGATGCGGAACTTTTATTTTGTTCAGAAGAAGTGGCGCCGATAAGATGATAATCAGAACGACCAGAAACTTCAGTACGGGGTCTTCCAGGGGTAAGGAGAGATTGGCAATGCTTAGAACTGTAATCATAACTTATTTTTTTGCTTTTTCTAACTCGAGCGTAAATTTCGCGACACAGTTGTTATTTGCCGTCACTTTGCGGGTTCCTTTCAGATTATTTATTTGAAGTTTATTCCAGATCAGATTGATTTCTGTTTTTCTTGTGGCTGTTGAGTCTTCATTCGAATTAAGCTTGAGTTCTGAACCGCTGTAATTTCCGCTGTAAACCTTCAGATTGCCGGATCGGTCGGTTACTTTTGCCAGCACTGTTTTGCCGTTTTCAGAAAACTCCCAAATATCATTTCTCTGGTCACCAATGGCGTGCTCTGCACAATTGGATTCGGTACAGATCATCTTGCCGTTCCATTTTCCCAAAATATCGGCAGGCAGCGTATTGATGACTACTGAGTCTGCCTCCTTAATGATGCTGTCCCGCATTGCAAGAAGATTTTGGTACTCACTTTCTTTCGCTGCGAAATCCTTTTCTTTTGTAATCAGGCTGTTTTCTCTTTCCTGAAGCTGTTTTTCCTTTTCAGAATCGGAGCAGGAAGTTAACATTGAAATCAAGATAATACAGATAAGTGGCAAAATCCTCATGGGTAATATTTTTGGTGTTTTTAAAAATAACAAAAAAAGCCAAGACTGAAAAATCCCGGCTCCTGTATTTTATTTTAAGGCAAAGGTTTTACGCCTGCATTTTGGCGATCACATCAATTCCACCTTTGGTTTTATCACCAATTTTACAGGTGATTTCAGTGTCCAGCGGCAAAAACACATCCATTCGGGAGCCGAACTTAATAAATCCGAACTCATGGCCGGCCTTCGCAGTATCACCTTCATTACAATAGAAAACAATTCTTCGGGCTACATAACCTGCAATCTGCCGGAAAACAACCTGATGGTGGGTAAGACTTTCTACAGCAACAGTTGTTCTTTCATTTTCGGTAGAAGACTTTTCGTGCCAGGCGACAAGATATTTCCCGGGATGGTATTTTTTATAAATTACTTTACCGGAAACCGGATATCTGCAGATGTGTACATTAAGCGGCGACATAAAGATGGAAATCTGAATGGCCTTTCCCTTGATGAATTCATCTTCTTCAACCTCTTTAATCATCACCACTTTGCCGTCAACCGGCGCAATTACATTCTCCATATGATCCTGGATGTCGCGATGTGGTACTCTGAAGAACCAGAAAACAAGACCATAAATAATTAGAAGCGGAATTATAATTAGCAGCGACCATTCCCGAAGAAAATAAACCGAGAGAAATGCTGCGACGGCAAATACGATGCTTGCAACAATAATAGTTCCTTTTGATTCTTTATGTAATTTCATGGGGGATTATATAAATTTTTCTAAAATGAAGTACAAATATACGACAGGTGCGCAGATAATAAAACTGTCGAGGCGGTCTAATATTCCGCCGTGTCCTGGAATAACATTTCCGGAATCCTTTACACCGAAATTTCTTTTCAGCTGGCTTTCCACCAAATCACCAAACGGTGCAAATACCGAAACAAGGAATCCGACAATAATCCAGTTCCCGCGAAGATCAGGATGAAATCTTTCAATGAAAAAAGCAACCACCAAAGTCAGCAGAACCCCGCCCGCAAAACCTTCCCAGGTTTTCTTTGGTGAAATTTTGGGAGCCATCTTATGTTTTCCGAAAAATTTACCGGTGAAGAAGGCAAAACTGTCGCTGCTCCAGATCAGGGCAAACAGGAAGAAAACCTCTAAAGTAAAAGTTTCATTTACCGCAGAAAACTTCGGTAATCCCAATGCGAAACCGAATGGAAGTGCAGTATAGATAACAGTGAAGATTAACTTTCCGTTATCGTAATATAATTCTTTGGAAAATTTGAATAAAGTAATGACTGCAATAAGAATAAGCGAAAGCGCTAAGATTTCCGATAAATTGAAATCGTAATAAAATCCGTGCTGAAAATATCTTTTGGAAAACCTGTAGAATACAAAAACGATAATTGGAAAAACAACCCACTTTTCCCAGCTTTTATGGTTGAATTTCATTATTTTCACACATTCCCAGGCGCCCAGAAAAAGGAAGAGGGTAATTAAACCATAATAAAGATTGTGCTGCTGAATGAGTCCCGGCGATATTTTGTTGATAAGCTCCGCTCCTAGTGGTGTCGTACAGAGAATAACAATTGCGCCATAAAGCAAGCCCCCGAAAATACGTTGAACTAGATTTTTATCCAAGATTGATTGATTATGAGTTAAGTAGACTAAACTTTGAAATTAAAAAACTCAAAGAAATTAATCTTCGAGCAAAAGTAAGAAAAGTTTTGTATTGTCCTTGTTCGGGGTGTCTAATTTTGAATTTCCGCCACTGATTGAGGTTAGATTACGAATGTTGCCGTTGCGTTTTATCTTTCCCATAGCATCGTTCAGATTAGTGACAATCTGTGATACATTCGCCATTACGATAATTTTCTGTGGAAGTCTGGAAGAATGATAATGCAGGATATTATTATGCGAGAGCATAATTCTGCCGTCGTAAGCAATTAAATATTCACAGGTAATAAATGCACAGTCGTTGAAAAGTTCCAATTCCGTAGTGTAAGGAACCTTTACCACATCGAGAAAGTTTTTCAAATCATAATCCCAGCAGAATACTGATTTAATGTCTTCGATCTTGATGATGTGATTGAGGGTCTGCAGGGCTTCAGCCTCATCTGCACAATAATTGAAAAATCCGCCGGAGTGGGTAAAAAGCTGTGCAAACTTGTAATCGAGGTCAGCGTTTTTCAACTGATCTCCAAGTTTAATCAAATCCTGATTCTCATCGTCCTCAGGTTGATTTAGAATTTTTCCGACAATTTTTTTGAAAAGGCTCAATTTCTATTGGTTATGCAAATGTTAAAACAAAAATAGAAAATATTTGTTCAGGGAATAAATTTAATAAAAAAATCCTGATAATACACCTAAGAAGGCAATTATCAGGACTTTTTTTATAGTTGAGTATTAGATTCCGGTGCTTGAACAGTTTCAGGAGTTTCACTTTCGGTCGAATGGGTAGTTGAGACCGGGTGTTCGGTTAACTCCGGATCCCACGCTCGCTGACCGAAAACTTCTTCTAAATCTTCACGGAAAATAACTTCTTTTTCAAGCAATTTAGCCGCCAATGCATCTAATTTATCCCTGTTTTCGGTTAATATCGTTAAAGCCCGTTGATATTGGGTTTCAATAATTTTAGAGATTTCTTCATCAATCATTTTCGCAGTCTGCTCTGAATAAGGTTTACCGAAATTATATTCAGACTGGCCTGAGCTGTCGTAGTAAGAAATATTCCCCACTTTTTCGTTAAGACCATAAATGGTAACCATGGCTTGCGCCTGTTTTGTAACCCTTTCAAGATCAGAAAGTGCGCCCGTGGAAATATTGCCGAAAACAGCCTGTTCCGCGGCTCTTCCTCCTAATGTCGCACAAAGTTCATCGTGCATCTGTTCAGTCGTAGTCAACTGTCTTTCTTCCGGAAGATACCATGCAGCTCCCAGAGATCTTCCTCTTGGTACAATGGTAACTTTAAGAAGTGGAGCAGCGTGTTCTACCAACCATGAAATAGTCGCGTGTCCCGCCTCATGATAAGCAACTCTGCGTTTTTCAGAAGGTTTAATTGCTTTGTTTTTCTTTTCGAGTCCGCCGATAATTCTGTCGATTGCATCCAGGAAATCCTGTTTGGTAACGGTTTCGTGGTCATTTCTTGCCGCGATCAAAGCTGCTTCGTTACAAAGGTTCGCAATATCAGCGCCGCTGAATCCAGGAGTCTGCTTTGCAAGGAAATCCCGGTCGATATTTGGCTCAAGTTTAATTTTTGCCAAGTGAACATCAAAAATTTCTCGTCTTTCGTGAAGTTCAGGTAGGTCTACATAAATGGATCGGTCGAATCGGCCGGCTCTCATCAAGGCTTTATCTAAAATGTCAGCTCTGTTGGTCGCTGCCATAATGATTACGTTGGTGTCAGTGCCAAAACCGTCCATTTCTGTAAGAAGCTGATTCAGGGTATTTTCACGTTCGTCGTTTCCGCCTGTGAAATTTCCTTTTCCTCTTGCTCTACCAATCGCATCAATTTCATCGATAAAAATAATTGCCGGAGATTTCGCTTTCGCCTGTGCAAATAGGTCACGAACTCTGGATGCACCCACTCCCACAAACATTTCCACAAAGTCTGATCCTGAGAGAGAGAAGAATGGAACTTTGGCTTCACCTGCTACAGCTTTGGCCAATAGGGTTTTACCGGTTCCCGGAGGGCCTACCAATAATACGCCTTTCGGAATTTTACCGCCTAATTTGGTGTATTTGTCTGAGTTCTTCAAAAAGTCTACAACTTCCTGAACTTCCTCTTTAGCACCTTCAAGACCTGCTACATCTTTAAATGAAACCTGAATTTTATCTTTTTCGTCAAAGAGCTTTGCTTTGGATTTTCCGATGGAAAAAATTTGGCCGCCCCCGCCGCCTCCGCCTCCGCCCATCATTTTGCGGAAGATTACGAAGTAGAATAAAGCCATAATCCCAATCCAGAAGAGTGCTGTGAAAAGCAGTTCGGTCATTGGATTTTTGCCGATTCCATAATCTTTTTTAGTGGTAAGGGCAGGATTGTCCTGTTTAATTTTATCGAATTTTTCGAGGAAGAGCTGTAAATCACCGAAACTTAAAGTGTAATCGGGCTGTGGAGCAAAGTCGAAAGCCGAAAACGGACTTTTTTCCTTAGCAACCTGCTTGTTTGCCAGCTCTGTTTTAGCCGCTTTCGTCAGGAAGACGTCTGCTTTTTCCGTGTCTTTATAAATCAAAACATTCTGAATTTTCCCTTGTTGCAATAACTGATAGAACCCCTCTTCATCCATAGCGTGGGAATTGGAGCCGCTGTTCATATTCGTAAAGAAAATGAGAAGCACCGCAGTAATTACAATCGGAAAAAACCAGTTAAATCCTTTATTGTTATTCATATCTTTTTTCATAAAAATTTTGACGAAAATGGTATTCCGTCAAAGTGTAAATTAATTTTCTATTTTGGTGATTTTTGCATCGCCCCAAAGCTCTTCGATATCATAGTATTCTCTGGTTTCTCTCTGGAAAACGTGCACCACAACGGAAACATAGTCAAGCAGAACCCAAAGCGAATTTTCTGTTCCTTCCACATGCCAAGGCCTGTCCTGAAGTTCATTTCTTACCTTCTTCTGAATATTTCCTGAGATTGCAGAAACCTGAGTATTAGAGTTTCCGGTGCAGATAATAAAAGTTTGCGCAACTGAATTTTCGATCGTTGAAAGATCAAAAACCATAATATCCTCGCCCTTTGTATCTTGTATTGCTTCTACGATTTTGTCGGTTAGCAACTGTTTTTCTGTAATTATATTCATTAAAATTTTTGTATAATCTGCAAATTTATTGTTTTTTTATTTAATTTGGGTCACCTTTACCCCGTTCTAACTCTTAAAGTTTTCATAAATGCCTGCCTTAATTTTCTTAAAAGAATGCGACTCCACCAATGATGAAATCCTCAAATTTCTTGACGCTTCAAAAGAAGAAACTCAGGCACTTTACACTTTCAATCAAACCCAGGGAAAAGGCCAGTATGGAAATTCCTGGGAATGCAACGATAATGTTAATTTAGCTTTCACCATTTCGTTTCCTGCCGAGCAATATGAAACACACCTCCATTTATTCAATTTCCGTACCGCCCTTTTGCTGGCTGATTTTCTTGCCAATATGACAAAAACGCGTATTGATATTAAGTGGCCGAATGACATTATCATCAATAATAAAAAGGTTTCGGGAATTCTTACAGAGAAGAAAAGTGTTTCGGAAACTCCTTATTTTATCATCGGAATTGGCCTGAACATTCTTCAGGAAAATTTTGAGCAGCTGCCGAAAGCCGGATCAATCCTTACCCAGACTGGCCTTAGATTAAATCCAGATGAAGTCGCTCATCTGCTTTTCGAATATTTAACAGAGCATTTAAAAAAAGCAATTTCAAATAAAGAGTTGTTCGGCCGTATCAATCAAAAGCTATTCAGAAAAGATAGGATCTCCGTTTTTGAGCTTAATGGCTTAAGACAAAATGGCATTATAAAAAATGTAGATGAAAACGGATTTTTGTGGATCGATCTTGAAAATGATGGGTTGAAAAAGTTCTATAATAAAGAAATTGAACTTCTTTACTGATTCGCTCTTTTAAAATAGAGATATAGCGCCACGGGGCCGAACACCAGGTTTGGCAGCCACATCGCAAGAAGCGGCGTAAGAGTTTTATTTTCCGATACGACTTTCAAAACTTCGAACGAAAAAACAAAAACAAACGCCAGGGCAATACCGATGGCAAGGTTTACACCAAGCCCGCCACGTTTTTTCTGTGAGGATAGCGATAGCCCAAGAAAAGTCAGAATTATGACAGAAAGCGGCATCGAGGTACGCTGGTAAAGTTCATTCAGGTAGCTGTTGAGATTGGCGTTTCCTTTTTCTTTCTCCCGGTCAATGAATTTAATGAGTTCAGGCGTGGTTTTGTTCTGGCCGAGAAGTACATCGGGAAAAAGTTCTTCAGGGGGATGACCAAAACTTTTAGTCATGGAATCTCCGTTTCCTAATTTTTCTGTTTGGTCACTGTTGATTGTCTTTTCCAGATAACTCGTGAGAATAAAGTGTTTTTTTTCCTTTACCCAATAAAATTCATTTGCGATCAACTGATAAATTAATTTTCTGTTTTTATCCAGTCTCTGGTAGACGAAACCTGAGCCACGCTTTTCCTTTTTGTTGTAGCTTTTAATGAAAATATATTCAGTTTTCGAAAGCTGGGTTGAAATCTCAGCGTTTCCAGTGAATTCTTCTCTGCTTTTAGCGTTGTAAGTGTAGGGTTCCAGTTCGTTTTTCTTAATATTCGCAAGCGGAAGAACGAAATGGTTTATTAAAAGTGCGATGACGGCAATAAAACCGGATGTTATTAAATAAGGCCTCGCAAAACGGTGAAAACTTGCTCCTGAACTGATGATTGCTACAATTTCTGTATTGTTGGCAATTCGCGAAGTGAAGAAAATTACCGAAATAAATACCAGAATTGACATAAAGGTAATCACGAGGTTGATAATCCAGTAAGGGTAAAAATCTACCAAGAATTCCCCGACCGTAAATCCGTTTGATTCAATTCGGGGTGCTTTCGCCTGGACATCGATGATGAGTACAATAATCGTCAAAAGCCCCAACATGAACCCAAAAGTCCCGAGGTATTTTTTGATGATATACAGATCGATGATTTTCATGAAGTTAACCGTTTTTTAAAGTCGCTGTTTCAATACCGGAATCACAGAATTTTTCCATTCGTAAAAATCTCCGGCAATGATATGTTCACGTGCAACTCTTACCAAATCTAAGTAAAATGCCAGATTATGAACCGACGCAATTTGTTTTGAAAGATATTCTTTTGCCACAAATAAATGACGCACATATGCTTTGGAGTAAGCGGAATCAACATAACTCGTTCCAAATTCATCCAAAGGTGAAAAATCGTCTTTCCATTTTTCGTTTTTCATGTTCATCACGCCTTTCCAGGTGAAGAGCATGGCGTTTCTTGCATTTCGGGTCGGCATTACACAATCCATCATATCAATTCCGAGTCCAATAGATTCCAGGATGTTCCACGGGGTTCCCACGCCCATCAGATAGCGTGGTTTGTCTTTTGGCAAAACATCAGTCACTTCATCAGTGATGCGGTACATTTCCTCTTCAGGTTCACCCACAGAAAGTCCGCCGATCGCGTTTCCTGCGGCATTCTGTTCAGAAATGAATTCCGCGGAAGCCTTTCGTAAATCGGAATAGGTAGAACCCTGCACAATAGGGAAAAGTCTTTGTTTGTGACCGTAAATTTCAGGATTTTCTTCCGTCCAGTTAATACATCTTTTCAGCCAGCGGTGTGTCATTTCCATTGAATCTTTGGCTAAATTGTATTCGCATGGGTAAGGTGTGCATTCATCAAACGCCATAAAAATATCCGCTCCGATCTGCCGCTGGATTTCCATTGATTTTTCCGGGGAAATAAAGTGTGCGCTACCGTCGATATGTGATTTGAATTTTACTCCTTCTTCAGTAAGTTTTCTTGACTTCGACAGAGAAAAAACCTGATATCCGCCAGAATCGGTAAGAATCGGCAGTTCCCAGTTCATGAATTTATGTAAACCGCCAGCGGCCTGCATGATATCCATTTTCGGGCGTAGATTAAGGTGATACGTGTTTCCCAGGATAATCTGGGCTTTTATATCATCGCGCAGTTCACGCTGATGTACTGTTTTTACGGAAGCCACCGTTCCTACTGGCATAAAAATCGGGGTCTGTATGGTTCCGTGGTCTGTAGTTATTGTTCCGGTACGTGCTTTACCGGTAGTGGTGTTGTTGATTTCGAAGAATAAGGACATAATTTTATCTTGCAAACGCAGGTACGTTCTGGTTTTCTTTTAATTTTTTATCAATATAATCTTTTGCCGAAGGATCTTTTGCGACGATAATCTTTTGTGCATTATTCAGAATCTCTTCCAAATCTCCTGTAGCGATATAATATTTATAACTCTCGTTAAAATCCTGGGCTTTTACTTTTTTATTCTTTAAAACAAGCCGTGTAGCGTTTTCGAGATCAGATTGCGGCAGAAAATTATTGAACTGGTCATTCAGTGCAAAATCTGCAATAATTTCGGACATCTCATCTTTTGCGATAAGCTTTTTTGGCGGGTCGATCAGTTCGGAACAGGCCATCATCAAAAACGGAAAAAAGAGTAACCACAGTTTTTTCATAATTTCCCGATGATTGATTTCCATTTCAGGTTTAAAACGCCGAAAACCGCTTCGTGAATAATGCCGCCGTTCATTTTACTTTCGCCTAATTCTCTGTTCGTGAAGATGATTGGAACTTCAACAATTCTAAAACCTTTTTTAAATGCACGGAATTTCATTTCGATCTGAAATCCGTAACCTTTCAGCTTAATATCGTCTAAACCAATTTCTTCAAGTACTTTTCTTGAAAAACACACGAAACCGGCTGTAGTGTCGTGAACCGGAATTCCTAAAATAAACCGTACATATTTAGACGCAAAGTAAGAGAGCAGAACACGCCCCATAGGCCAATTCACTACGTTTACCCCTTTAGAATATCTGGAACCGATGCTCATGTCGTTTTTTAGGCACGCCTCGTAAAGTCGGTTGAGATCTTTCGGGTTGTGCGAGAAATCAGCATCCATTTCAAAAATGTAGTCGTAATTATTCTGAAGCGCCCACTTAAAACCATGGATGTAAGCTTTTCCCAATCCGTCTTTTGTCTTCCGGACACTTAAATGAAGTGCATGAGGGTGAAATTTCTGAAGATTCTTTACGATTTCGGCTGTACCGTCGGGTGAAGAATCATCCACAATAAGAACATGAAAATCCTCCTTCAGCCCGAAGACTGCGGAAATGATATTTTCTATATTCTCTTTTTCGTTGTAAGTCGGGATAATGACGAGTTTCTTCATCCTGCAGATTAATTTGCAAAGATAAACTTTTCCCGCATTAATTTTTTGATGTTATTTTGAGTAATACTTCTGATATAATTACCGCGAAATCGCCGCTTGACTTTGCTTTAATATGCTTATTTTTGCAAAAAAAATACAAATTGACCAGAATTGTTCAGCAAAATGATTGGGTAATCATCATTATTGTATGCTGCATTTTCCTCTATATCTTCATGCTTCTTTCTTTGAGGAGAGATTCTTCGGTCACGGAGTTTCTGCTTGAAAAATATGCAGATTCCACCAATAACTTCCTGAGTTGGATCATTATCAGTCTTGTTTATACTCTTGTTTCTTCGGTATTTGTTTCCCAGAGTATACCTGTGGTACCAAAAAAAGTATCTGACATTCATATTTTAGGCTATGAACTGAATAAATTTGGATTCACATTTCTGAGTATTTCAGGATTTTACTTTGTGAAAAATATTTTAACCTATCTGTTTTTTGCCGGAACGGGTGCTGCTAAAAAATGGGATATTTTTTATTTTACTGCTTCAAAATTTTATTTCTGTCTGTCGGTTTTAGTCATCATGGGTTGCGTGGTGAATTATTTTTATCTGTTCGACAGATTTATGATGTTTGATATTTACGTCGCAGCGTTCGTTATTGCCTTCCTGTTCAAACTGTTATTCTATATATTCCACCGGAACAACATCCTGCCCGAGAAATGGTATTATAAATTTTTGTATATTTGCACCCTCCAAATAGTACCTGTTTTGGTACTTTTGAAACTGTTGTTTTTTTAATAATTTGATGATGAAAATTAAATCTATACTGGTATCCCAACCTGCACCCAATGAATCTTCTCCTTATCTAGAGATGGCTAAAAAAGAAAAAATAAAGATCGATTTCAGGCCGTTTATTCATGTTGAAGGTGTTGATGCTAAGGAGCTTAGAGCGCAAAAAATTGATCTTGCTCAATACACAGGAATTATTTTCACAAGCAAAAACGCAGTGGATCATTATTTCCGACTTGCGGAAGAAATGCGTTTCGCAGTGCCGGATTCTATGCGATATATCTGCCAGTCTGAAGCGATTGCCAATTACCTGCAGAAACACATTGTTTACAGAAAAAGAAAAATTTCTTTTGGTGAGAAAACCTTTGCAGATTTGCTTCCGCTTTTCAAGAAATTTCCTTCAGAAAAATATTTGCTGCCTGCTTCCGATGTTTTAAGTCCAGATATTGTTAAAGTTTTGGATTCCGCGCCTATTGAGTGGACCAGAGCAACCATGTACAGAACAGTATGCAGCGACCTGACCGACATCAATGTTGATGAATATGATATGCTTGTGTTCTTCAGCCCACAGGGAATCAGATCTTTAGCAAAAAACTTCGATAAGTTCGAACAGAAAGAGACTAAGATTGCCGTTTTTGGACCTACAACAGAACTTGCTGCGAAAGATGCAGGTTTAAGAGTTGATGTTATGGCGCCAAGCAAAGAAACTCCATCAATGACGATGGCGATTGAAAAATACATAAGACTTATGAATAAATAATTCTTATTTAAATACCTTTTTAAAAAAACCGTCTTTCATTGGTAAAGATGGTTTTGTTTTTAATTAATCTTAACTTTGCGGACTTTTTGCACGCAAAAAATCATTCAATAACGTGTACCAAATGAACGCTCCCAAAGCAAAAAAAATAAAGAAAATTCTTGAAATTCACGGCGATACAAGAGTCGATGATTATTTCTGGATGAATGAGAGAGAAAATCCTGAGGTTACAGAATATCTGAATGCAGAAAATACCTACTGTGATCTGATGATGAAGGATACCGAAGCGTTTCAGCAGCAGCTTTTCGATGAAATGAAAGCGCGTTATAAGGAAGACGACCAGAGTTTACCTTATTTCTTCAACAAATACTGGTATATCGTAAGATTCGAAAAGGGGAAAGAGTATCCTATTTTCAGCCGGAAATTTCAGACACTGGAAAATGAAGAAGAAATTTTACTCGATGTAAACATACTTGCAGAAGGGGAAAAATTCTTTGAAGTGGGCAGTGTTGCCGTTTCACCTGATAACAGACTCATGAGTTTTTCGTCAGACAATATCGGAAGACGAATTTACACCATTAGTTTCAAAAATTTGGAAACTGACGAAGTTTTTGGCGACCAAATCACGAACACTACAGGAAAAGCAGTTTGGGCAAACGACAACAAGCACGTTTTCTATACCAGAAAGGACGAAAATCTGCGCGCGTTCCAAATATACAGACATGAATTGGGAACTGATTGTGAGAATGATGTTCTGGTTTTTCATGAAGAAGATGAAACCTTCGATGTCAGTCTTTTTAAAACGAAGTCTTTGGAATATATTTTCATTGCGAGTTCAAGTTCGGTTTCAGATGAAATGCGCTTTATTCCCGCAAACGATGTTTCAGCAGAATGGACCGTAGTGCAGCCGCGAACCGATGATCTGGAATACTCTGTGGAACATTACGAAGATGAGTTTTACATTATCACCAATGCCGATGGCGCTACGAATTTCAAAATCGTAAAAACCAAAGTCTCAACTCCTGGAATTGAGAATTGGGTAGAGGTTATTCCGCACCGCAAAGAAACTTTATTGGAAGGTTTTGAAATCTTTAAAGATTATCTTGTTCTCGAAGAAAGAACTGAGGGGCTTCTGCATATCAAAATCATTGAAAATCACACAGGTAACTCTCATTATTTAAAGTTTTCGGATCCAACGTACACGGCTTATATCGGTTTGAATCTTGAATTTGATACCACGAAACTTCGATTTGGATATACCTCTTTAACTAAGCCAAATTCCACGATCGAATACGACATGAAGGAAGAAACAACCCAGGTTTTGAAACAGCATGAAGTTTTGGGTGGAAACTTCTTCACCGAAAATTATATTTCAGAAAGAGTTTGGGCACCTTCAAGAGACGGGAAAAACAGCATTCCGATTTCCATCGTATATCATAAAGACACAAAAAAATCGCCGGAAACTCCGTTGTTGATTTATGGCTACGGAAGTTACGGACATACGGTTGATGCAAGTTTTTCAAACGTCAGGCTTTCGATTTTAGACCGGGGCTTTATTTATGCGATCGCCCATATCCGCGGTGGCGAGTATCTTGGACGTGAGTGGTACGAAAACGGAAAAATGCTTCAGAAAAAGAATACTTTTTACGATTTCATCGACGCTGCGAAATATTTGATTGCTGAAAACTACACTTCCGAAAAACATCTGTATGCCATGGGAGGGAGCGCCGGCGGACTTTTGATGGGAGCGGTAATCAATTACGAACCCCAGCTCTTTAACGGAATTGTAGCGCAGGTGCCTTTTGTAGATGTGGTTACCACGATGTTAGACGAGACGATTCCGCTAACTACGGGTGAGTTTGATGAATGGGGAAATCCGAAAAAGAAAAAATATTACGATTATATGAAGTCGTATTCTCCGTATGATAATGTTGAGGCTAAAAATTACCCGAATATGCTGATTACAACGGGCCTACACGATTCTCAGGTTCAGTATTGGGAACCGGCAAAATGGACTGCGAAACTTCGCGAACTTAAAACGGATGATAATCTGTTGCTTTTCAAAACAGATATGAGTGCCGGACATGGCGGGGCTTCCGGACGGTTTGAATCTTTGAAGGAAGATGCTTTGGAGTACGCCTTTATCTTAAAATTAGAAAATAAAATTGATGGAAAATAAATCCGACAGCCAACTTTGGGAAGAAGTGGAAGCTTTTTTCGTAGAAAATTTCGATACAGACAAACATCCGCAGATCGATACTATTCTTTTTTTAATCGGAGTTCAGGAACTCGGCAGCGGTCAGCAAAAATATACAAAAGACGATAAGCTCAACATCCTGCATATTGCAGTCTGCAGACTTCTTGAACCTTTTGGATATTATAAATTCTCGCATTACGATGATGACGGTTATCCGCATTTCGAGGAAATTGAAAAACTGCCGGAACTGAAACCCAATGAACAGCAGATTTTAATGAAAAGAGCGATCATTCAGTATTTTATGGATGAGGAGCTGTTTAAATAAAAAAAGGACTGATTAAGAAATCAGTCCTTTTTATTTATAATTTCATCAAGCTGAGAAAGGCCCGTTTTGAAGCCCTCCTCAAATCCCATTTCCAGAGTCTTTTTCATATCTGCTTCTGAATTGAAATGAATGTTGATGGTTAGTTTGGTTCCTTCATCCACGCCGGTAAATCCGAAAAGCCATTTCACTGAGGGCAAAACCGTATCTCTATTACCGTTGGCATCTGCAAAATAATCAGTGCAGTCAAAACTTCGGTGAAAATTAATTTCGTGATATTCTGCGCCGGCGTACTGTTTTTCGTTTTCCGGGCCTACCATCGCGTAGTCCCAGGTTCCTCCTTCTCGGAAATCCATTCTGTGGGTTTCGCATTTCCAAGGGCGAGGTGCCCACCACTGATCCAGTAGTGTGGCTTTTGTAAAATAATTCCAGATGACCGAAACGTCTGTATGATAAACTTTCATAACGAATACGCTTGCCGCATCAAAATCTTTGTTGAAAACGATATTTGAATCCATATCTTGTATTTTAAGACAAATGTAAAAGATTATTTTTAAAGCATTGAAAGCCAAACCTCCGCTGCGACACCAATCGTTATATTATGTTAAAAAAAAGATTTTTAAGAAATTAAACACAATATTTGCTGCAATTTCTTGTTATTATATTCTTAAAATGAGTAATTTTAACAATTCAAATTTAAATCTCTCATGAACAATAAGTTTATTCCTTTTATATCTGTGCTGATGACGATCTCTATGATTGTGTTCGTCACGCTGCAGCTGTATTGGATTAAAGAACTCTATTCGGCGCTCAACCAGGATTTTTCGAATAAAGTATATTCGGCCCTGGAATCTGCGACCTTAAAAACGCAGCAACTGGAAGTTGACAAATACCTGAACCAGGACTATAAAAACTTTGGAAAGAATGTGATCGACAGCAGCAATCTGCCAACTCAGACCTATATTCAGCAAAATTCTGATTCTGCTAACCGGTCAACCATTACTTTCCAGAAAAGTATTGTAGAAAACCAAAATTTCCCGATTTCCCCGAAAGGCGACAGTCTCAAGCTCACAAAACTCTACACTGATGAAGGAATTTTGAAGATCAAAAAAGAGCAGAATTCGTCTGAGCCTTTAACAGCGCAGCTTAGCAAGGATATCAACAATAATACGTACGCACTCCGTGAATTTGCAAAACTCAGCGCTACAAATCTCCCCATTGAGAAAAGAGTAGATGTCGCCACACTCGATTCGGTTCTTTCTAAAGAATTGAGGTTGAGTGGTTTGAATACCAAGTTCGGTTTTGCAGTGATGGATAAGAAGAATAACGTCACCAAGGTGGTAAACGATATTTATGCTGATCAGAAAGAAAAGAGTAATTACACTTATCCGCTTTTTACTGATAGCAAAGAACGTACACTTTATACGATCGCTTTGGTCTTCCCAAGAAAAGATTATTCTCTCGCCAAAAATAATTTACCCATGCTTTTGGGCACCTTCATGTCGCTTCTTACGATTTTGGGGATTTATATCATCTCCATTAATTATATGATGAGGCAGAAGAAAATTGCAGATGTAAAGACCGATTTCATCAATAACATGTCGCATGAGTTCAAAACTCCGCTTGCAACAATTTCTGTAGCGACCGATTCCCTCGCTAATGATAAAATCGCTACTAATCCGGAAAAAGTGAAATATTATTCGGGTTTGATTAAGCAGGAAAACCTGAGAATGAAAAAACAGGTGGAAAACGTACTCAATATGTCGAAACTTGAGCGTAATGAAGTGCAGCTCTTTCTAAAGGAAACCGATGTAAGATCTCTCATCAAGGAAATTTCTGAATCTTTCGGACTTATTGTTGCACAGAGAAACGGTACTTTAACTCAGGAATTCAATACCAGTAAATATACCTTTAAAATTGATGAATTCCACATTTCCAACGCTTTGGTGAACCTTCTGGATAATGCCAATAAATATTCGCCGGAAGCACCGGAAATTAAAGTCAGAACAAGAAATGAAGGAAATTGGTATGTGGTGGAGATTTCCGACAAAGGAATGGGAATGGATATGGATAACAAAACGCGGATTTTCGAAAAATTTTTCCGCGAGGAGACCGGTAACATTCATAATGTTAAAGGTCAGGGACTTGGTTTATCGTATGTAAAGAAAATAGTGGAACTGCATAAAGGTCAGATTTTGGTGGATTCCCAGAAAGGAAAGGGAAGTACGTTTACGATTAAACTCCCAATGACGCACTCTTCCGTTAAAAAATAAATAAAAAAGAGGATTATTTACACTAAATCCTCATTAAAGAAATTTAAATAAATAAATTATGAGCAACAGAATCTTATTAGTAGAAGACGACCAAAGTTTTGGTGCTGTTTTAAAGGATTATTTAACCATAAATAATTTTGAAGTGACCCTGGCTACCGATGGTGAACAGGGATTGAAGGAATTTACAGAAAACGAATTCGATATATGTATTTTTGACGTGATGATGCCTAAGAAAGATGGCTTCAGCCTGGCAGAAGATGTAAAAAGAATTGATAAAAATACCCCTATTATTTTTCTCACTGCAAGAAATATGCGGGAAGATATTCTGAAAGGCTATCAGCTTGGCGCGGATGATTATATTACCAAGCCTTTTGATACTGAGCTTCTTCTTTATAAAATTAAAGCAATTCTGCAGAGAAGTGCTGTGTTGGAAGATGATGAGCAGGAGCAGTTCAAAATTTCCAATATCTTCTTTGATTCTATGCTTCGTCAGTTAAGAGTCGGGGATAATGAGTACAAACTTTCACCTAAGGAGAATGAATTGTTGAAATTGCTTTGCATGCACCGCAACGATTTCATGCCGAGAGATTTGGCGCTGAGAAAAATCTGGAAGAAAGAGAATTATTTTACTGCGCGAAGTATGGATGTCTATATCGCTAAACTGAGAAAGTTACTTCGTGATGATGAAGGACTGGAAATCATCAATGTTCATGGTGAAGGTTTCCGGCTTCTGGTGAAAAACTAAACTGCTTAAAAATAAAAAGCTCCGTGAATACGGAGCTTTTTTATGCTTTAAGGCTAACTACTTATTTTGCTTCTACACAGAACACCCGGTATTGGATCGCGATGGCTGAATTGAAATGCGCTTTAATCTTTGCTAAATCTGCTGCGGCGCTTTGTTTTGTGAGATAACTTCCTGCCATTACCTTATAGTTCGGTCTTAGTGACGCATCAATTTCCACCTTCATATTGGGGAATCTTCTTCGGAAGAACATTCCTACTTCGCGGGCTTCTTCGTTACTTTTAACTACTGCCAGCTGAATTTTGTAACCCATAATACGAGGGTTTCTGCGGCAGATTTCAGCTTTAGAAAGTTCTTTTTCCGGAACAGCAATTTTAGGAGTGCTCGGTTTGGTGCTGCTGTTGTCGTTATTAGAATCTCTTCCTGTTAAACATTTGTCTTCAATATTTCCGAGAAGTTCATCAACTTTTTTATCCATTGATATTGAAAGTGGAGTGCCGGAAATGGTGTCGTTTTTTACAACTAGCTGTGCATCATATGTGTTGGATGCTACGAAAAAAAGTACAGAAATTATTTTAAGAAATTGATTCATTCAGATTTATTTTAGGCAAATTTATAACAAATAAAAATTATACCAACATTTGCTATTTAGAATTAATACAAATTAACTAAAATGAGGGTATGCTCATTTAATCTGCCGTTAAATTATTGTTAAAAGTCTTATTTTTGCGCAATTGAAAAGTAAACTCAAATATTTTACTAACCCAAGATTTTATAAATGATTAGTTGGAGAAAGCATTACAAGAGAGGTCTTATTGCAATAGGTTTATTGCTGTCGACCAGTGCTTCTATTTACGCCCAGGGAGATGCCAAAAACGGTGAAAAGCTTTTTAAAGCTAACTGTACAGCATGTCACGCTTTAGACAAGCAACTTATTGGTCCTTCGTTAGGAGGTGTAGTAGACAGACTTAAAAAGGAGCAGAATCTCGATACAGATTGGCTGCATAAATGGATTAAAGACAATAAATCCCTGCGCGAATCTGGCGATAAATACGCCATTGAGGTTTATGAGAAGTTTAACAAAACGGAAATGCTTCCTTTTCCTAATCTTACCGATCAGGACATCAATGATATTTTAGAGTATACCACTAATCCTCCTGCGCCGGAACCGGCAGCTGCAGACGCGGCAACTGCGGGAGCTGATACCAACTCGGTGGCAGCTTTAGAAGCAGCTAAAAAAGAGTCAGTAAACTCGAAAATTATTCTAATTTCTTTAGTAGCAATAGGTGCATTATTGCTTTGGTTGCTTTTAAAACTTCAGCAGCTTGTTAAGCTTCAGCAAAGTGAGGAGCTTTCTGAACTTAATGCAAACAGAGCTGTTTCCCTTGGTGATTTGTACAGAAAATACCACTATGTAGGTAAAGGTGTTCTGGTATTGCTCGGCGTTTTGGCGGCATACGGTATCTGGAACTCGCTTATGTGGATCGGTGTTTATAAAGGTTACAAACCGGAACAGCCGATCTATTTCTCTCACAAAATTCACGCAGGCGAAAATAAAATCGACTGTCAGCTTTGTCACTCTTCCGCTAAATACGGTAAGGTTTCCGAAATTCCTTCTATGAATGTTTGTATGAACTGTCACAGAACAATTTCTGAGTACAACGGTAAATACATGGAGCCAGGTAAAGACAAGGCGTTCTACGATGGAGAAATCCAGAAAATTTACGCAGCAACAGGTTGGGATCCGGCTTCTCAGCGGTATACGGGCAAAACGCAGCCTGTAGAATGGGTGAGAATTCACAATATGCCTGATTTTGTTTACTTTAACCACTCTCAGCACGTAGTGGCTGGTGAGCAGGCAATCATCAGCTCTTACAACCAGAAAAATCCAGAAGCTAAAATTGATGTTGTGTGTAAAGCTTGTCACGGACAGGTTGATACCATGAATGTGGTTCACATGGCAAATGATTTCACTATGGGCTGGTGTATCGAATGTCACAGAACGACAGAAGTTGATATGAACAACGGTTATAATAAAGAATACTTCAAGAATCTACACGACAAACTGAAAAAACAGTATGGTTCAGGTACGAAAATTACCGTAGATGCGATTGGAGGTCTTGAGTGTGGTAAATGTCATTATTAATAACAAAAATTAGAAGTATCAATGGCTTCAAATAAAATAAAATTCAGAAGTATTCACGAACTGAAAGATCCAAGCTTAAACTCTAGGCTGGCTCTGAAGGAGTTTCAGGACGAAATTCCTGTGGGTGAATTGTTGGGAGGTGAAAAATCTAGTGAGTCAGGTTCATCCAGAAGAGATTTCCTGAAGCTTTTAGGGTTCTCTACTGCTGCTGTTACTTTGGCTGCGTGTGAGGCTCCGGTGATCAAAACCATTCCTTACGTAGTAAAACCCCACGAAATTATCCCTGGTGTTCCCAATTATTACGCAACCACTTATTTCGACGGTTATGATTTCGCAAGTGTTTTAGTAAAAACCAGAGAAGGAAGACCAATCAAAATTGAACCGAATCCTTTAGCAAAAGAATTGGGTAAAACCAATGCAAGAGCTCAGGCAGCTGTACTTTCTCTTTATGATAATGATAAAGTAAAGCAACCCAAACTTAACGGAAAAGACGAGACTTTCGATAAAGTTGATGATTTCGTTCTTAAAGGTTTGGCAGATGCACAGGCGGGCGGCAAAAGAATCGTAGTTCTTTCACATTCTTACGCTTCACCAACTTTTAAAAAGTTATTTGCAGACTTCAAAGCTAAATATCCAACTGCTGAATTGGTAACTTATGACGCAGTTCCTTATACTGCAGCTTTAGATGCTGCTCAGGAAGTGTTCGGTCAGAGAGCATTGCCGGTTTACGATTTATCGAAAACCCAGTTGGTGGTTTCTTTCCAGGCAGATTTCTTAGGAGATTATAACGGAGGTTCACTTGAAACTTCTTACGCTGCAGCAAGAAAGCCAGGCCCGGAGATGATGAGACACATTCAGATCGAATCGAATATGTCTTTAACCGGAGCTAATGCCGATACAAGAATCAAACTGAAGCCAAGTGCGGTAAATAAAGTTCTTGTAGAAGTTTACAACGGTCTTAACGGAGGTTCTGTTAGCAAAGAAGCTGCAGAAATCGTAAAAGAACTTCAGGCAAAAGGAAGCAACGCTGTTGTTTTTGCAGACGGTTCTAAAGCAGCTCATGTTTTAGCTCACTTAATCAATCAAAAATTGGCATCAACTGCTTTCACAGGTAAAGCAAACTTCCTTAAGGAATTTGATGCAGCTAAATATCAGGAATTTTTAACCTGGATGAATGCAGGGCAGGTTGGTGTATTGATCGCCAATAATGTAAACCCAATTTATTCAAACAACAAGGGAGAAGATTTCAAGAAACTTGTAGCAAAAGTACCATGTGTAGTAGCGGTTGCCGACAAGAAGAATGAAATGTATAAAGCAGCTAAAGCTGTAATCCCGGTTGCAAACTGGTTAGAATCCTGGGGTGATATGGCTCCGCAGACAGGTGTTTACACTTTAATGCAGCCCACCATCCAGAAAATTTACAAATCAAGACAGATTGAAGAATCACTTTTGGTTTGGATGAACGGAAAAAATAACGCAGCCAATAATTATTACGATTATTTAAAAGCCAACGCGGCCACCTTAATCGGCGGTACAACATTCAACAAAGCACTTTACAATGGTGTTGTTGAAGGCGGAAGCGTAATCGGATCGCTTTCTTATGCAGGTGGAAATGCTGCGCAGGCTGCCACTGAATTGGGAAATTTAAAAGCATCTGATCTTGAATTGGTGCTTTATACCAAAACTTCTATCGGAGACGGAACCCAGGCCAATAACCCTTGGCTTCAGGAATTACCGGATCCAATTACCAGACTTTCATGGGATAATTACCTGACAGTTTCTCCTAAAGATGCCGAGAGATTAGGTTTAGATAACGACCTTAATGCAAGAATGCAGTTAGGTGGTTCACTTGTAAATCTTACTGTAAACGGTGTTACATTAAAGGATGTTCCTGTTTTTGTACAGCCGGGTCAGGCAGAAGGTTCTATGGGACTTGCTCTTGGTTACGGTAAAAAAGATTCCGGAAAAGTAGCTGAAACAGGTGTTAATGCTTATCCTTTATTTGATGGTTCAAATTCAGTTTTATCGAATGTGAAAATTGAGAAAACCGGAGATGAACACGAATTTGCAGGAATGCAGCTTCAGAATACCCTGATGGGTCGTTACGAAATTGCAAGAGAAGTTCCTTTGGATACTTTCTTAAATGTAAAATTCGATGATGAGCAGATAGGGTGGAACAAACCATTGGAATATCATACGATTGGTGGTGCATTACCTGCCGGTAAAGTAGATCTTTGGGATTCATTTGATGATACTGATGGGCCACACTTCAACCTTTCTGTGGATTTGAATTCATGTACAGGTTGTGGAGCATGTATTATTGCTTGTCAGGCAGAGAACAACGTTCCTGTAGTTGGTAAAGAAGAGGTAAGAATGTCACGTGATATGTACTGGTTGAGAATCGACCGTTACTATTCTACTAACGTTCCTGCTGAAATAGACAAAAATAAGGACAGCAAACTGTCTCAGGAAGAAGCGATATCTGCTGATCTGGATGTGCCAGGAATGTATGGTCATTTCTTAGATGAGAAGAGTGGTATTTTGAACCATCCTGCAGATAATCCGGATGTGATCTTCCAGCCGGTGATGTGTCAGCACTGTAACCACGCTCCTTGTGAAACTGTTTGTCCGGTAGCGGCAACATCACATGGTAAGCAGGGACAAAACCAAATGGCTTACAACAGATGTATCGGTACCAGATATTGTGCAAACAACTGTCCGTATAAAGTTAGAAGATTCAACTGGTTTACTTATAACCTTAATGATAAATTCGACTTCAATCAGAATAATGATTTAGGTAGAATGGTACTCAACCCTGATGTAGTTGTAAGAACAAGAGGGGTTATGGAAAAATGTTCAATGTGTATCCAAATGACACAGAACACGATCCTTGAGGCCAAGAAAGAAGGCAGAAAAGTAAAAGACGGAGAATTCTCTACTGCATGTGTAAATGCTTGTTCTACAGGTGCAATGAAATTTGGTGATATGAATGACAAAGATTCTGTAGTAAGAGGTTTATACAACTCCAACAGAAGATATACTTTGCTTGAAGAGATCGGTACCAAACCAAACGTCTTCTACCACACCAAAGTGAGAAACAGAAAAGAAAATATAGTTTAAATAATAAATAGGTAAAAAATGTCAGGACATTACGAAGCTCCGATAAGGGAACCTTTAATTATTGGTCACAAGACTTATCACGATATCTCAGAAGATATCGCAAGACCTATCGAGGAACGCGCAGGAAAATTATGGTGGGTTTCCTTTTGGATAGCTTTAACACTATTCATCTACGGATTTGGCTGTATCGCCTACACCATTGGTACCGGTATCGGTGCATGGGGACTCAACAGAACCAACAACTGGGGATGGGATATTACCAACTTCGTTTGGTGGGTAGGTATTGGTCACGCCGGAACCTTAATCTCTGCAGTACTCTTATTATTTAGACAAAGATGGAGAATGTCGGTAAACCGTTCTGCTGAAGCGATGACGATTTTCGCTGTTGTACAGGCAGCAATTTTCCCGGTAATTCACATGGGTAGAGTTTGGGTAGGATATTGGGTTTTCCCTTTACCAAACCAGTTCGGTTCACTTTGGACCAACTTCAACTCACCGTTACTTTGGGACGTATTTGCAATATCAACTTATTTCTCTGTATCTACCGTATTCTGGTTTATGGGATTAATCCCTGACTTTGCGATGATCAGAGACCGTGCAAAAACACCTTGGACAAAAAGAATTTATACCTTCCTGGCTTTCGGTTGGGGCGGTAAAGCAAAACACTGGCAAAGATTCGAGGAACTTTCACTCGTTTTGGCAGGTTTGGCAACACCACTTGTATTCTCGGTTCACACCACGGTATCCTTTGACTTTGCTACGTCGGTAATTAAAGGATGGCACTCTACTATCTATCCGCCGTATTTCGTTGCGGGAGCAATTTTCTCAGGTTTTGCAATGGTACAGACGCTATTGCTTGTTGCAAGAAAAGTAGCACACTTAGAGGATTATATTACCATGTACCATATCGAGATTATGAACATCGTAATCGTTGTAACA
Organism: Chryseobacterium sp. HSC-36S06; assembly: GCF_024171485.1. Classification (GTDB taxonomy): domain Bacteria; phylum Bacteroidota; class Bacteroidia; order Flavobacteriales; family Weeksellaceae; genus Kaistella. The sequence goes on along the minus strand of NZ_JALJZX010000001.1, from coordinate 221,636 downwards.
GGTGGTATGGTAACTGTAGCCTACGCATGTGAATATTTCATCGCATGGTATTCAGGGTCACGATATGAAGATTTCGTATACCTTTCACCGGGTGCAGCAACCGGTCCGTACTGGTGGGCTTTCTGGGCGTTGATTATCTGTAACCTTGTAGTTCCTGCAGCTTTCTGGTTCAAGAAAGTGAGAACCAACATTATGGCTACATTCATTATCGCACTCATCATCAATATTGGGATGTGGTTTGAAAGATTCGATATTATCGTAATCAATATTTCAAGAGATTACTTGCCAAGTTCATGGACGATGTTTAAACCAACAATTATTGATGTTGGGGTATTTCTTGGAACAATAGGATTCTTCGGAGTGCTGTTCTTACTCTACGCCAGAACATTCCCTGTAATTGCTCAGGCAGAATTGAAGACTATTTTGAAAATCTCAGGTGAAACTTATAAAGCAAAAGAAGAAGAAGATGAGCACCACTAAAAAAGTTTACGGTATTTATGCCGATGACGACGATTTATTGAACGGCGTACACGCTTTCAATGACAAAGGAATCAAAATTGACGAAGTTTATACTCCGTTTCCGGTTCATGGTCTTGACAAAGCTTTAGGTTTGAAGAAAACCAGAATTTCTGATGCCGCTTTTATTTACGCAGTATACGGTGTTACGATCGGGATTTTAGTCACTTGGTATACGATGAACCACGACTGGCCTCAGAATATTGGTGGTAAACCAGCATTTGAGTGGTCCAGAAACATGCCTGCGTTTGTAGTTCCAATGTTTGAATTAATGGTGTTCTGCGCAGCCCACATGATGTCTCTTACCTTTTTGGTGAGAAATAAAATGTATCCTGGTTGTCCGCCTCAGAACCCGGATCCAAGAACTACGGATGATAAGTTTATGATGGAATTTGTAACAGATGATGTAGAATCTGTGAAGCAAATCCTGATTGATACCGGTGTAGAAGAAATTACGGTAAAAGATGCTTAGAATGAAACCTTGTAAAACGGTTCCATTTGATTATAAAAACAATAAAATTGTCCAAATGACAAAGAATATATTTAAAATTACAGCGATCTTGGGATTTGCAGCAATTTCATTAAGTTCTTGCAGCAAAGAAAATCCTCCTTTGGTTTATTTTCCTGATATGTACTTTCCGGTTGCATATGACCCTTTGATGAAAGCTGAAGATGCATACTCAGACCACGAAAATGAAATCCCGGCTTTTGTTAAGAACAACGGCGCTACAGGATTGGGTCCGGTTAATGGTACTGTTGCCCAAAATAAAGACGGTGTTGCCGACGAAGCTATGAATTCGGCAATGACTCCGGATCAGTACAACGGTGGTTACGACGCTTCGAAACTTGTTGCAGCATCTCCGTTAAATCCTGCGAATCAGGCAAAAGATATCGAAAGAGGTAAACTTTTATATGACCAGACCTGTGCAGCATGCCACGGTACCGGCGGCGATGGCCAGGGACCAATTGTTGCCAGCGGTGCATATACAGGAGTCCCTAATTATGCTGACAGACAAATTACAGTGGGATCTGTTCATTACGTAATTACAAATGGTAGAAATGCAATGGGTTCATACGCAGGTCAGTTAAAACCTGGGGACCGTTGGAGAGTGTCGATGTATATAATGAATGCCTTCAAAGGCGGGCTTGCTCCCGCAGCAGCCACTGAATCTGCAGCTCCGGCTACAGGTGCCAATACGACTGAATCAACAGCTGCTACAGCTTCTGCGAGTGTATCAACTAGTCCTAAAAAATAAAAAGAATTTAAAATGTATAGTTTTTCACCTAAATTAAGATTATATTCAATCATATTTATCGCTTTGGGATTAGTGCTTTTTGGAGTAGGTTACTTTATGAATCACGGTATCGACGATGCGAGAATTGAACATATGATGGAGGCAGTACATGCCGGTGGTAATCATGCTCCTACTCACTCAAGTGAAATGGTGGGACCTCAGGATCATCAGGCACATTTGGACCATGCTAAACTTCAGGTTCATAACCAACCTTTGGCAGCTATTCATACCGTTGCGGTATTTCTGTTTGCCCTAAGCTGTTGTGCATTGTTTTTCTACTGTATTCAGAACGCAGCACACGCAGGATGGTCAATTATCATTTTAAGAGTAATGGAAGCGATTGCATCTTTCATCCCTTGGGGTGGTGCAATTCTTATCATCATTATGTTGCTGAATGCAAGTCATCAGGGACACCTTTTCCACTGGATGGATCCTGAATTGACGACTCCAGGTGATCCGCACTTCGATTCTATCCTTTACGAGAAGAAGATTTTCCTTAATATCCCTTTTTATGCCTTCAGAACTGTGCTTTATGTTGTAGGTGCATCTTTCTTTGCATGGAAACTTAAATCACTTTCAAAGAAAGTTGATGAAACTAAAGACAGAAAAGTTTATGCAAGTTATTACAGCTGGAGTATCGGTTACATTGCATTCTTCGGGTTTGCTTCTGCAGCATGGGCTTGGGATTGGTTGATGTCAATTGACCCTCACTGGTATTCTACCATGTATATTTGGTATGCGATGGTGAGTACTTTGTCATCCGCTGTTGCAGCAATTATTCTGATCAGCGTTTACTTAAAGAAAAAAGGTGTTCTTCCTCAGTTCAATGACAATCACCTACATGATTTAGGAGTGTTCCTTTTTGCAACAAGTATGTTGTGGTCATACACCTGGTTCTGTCAGTTCATGCTTTACTGGTATGCTAACGTTCCGGAGGAGGTCAATTATTTCTTTGGGAGATTCAAATATTACGGCGCAACATTCTTGCCGATGCTGATTCTTAACTTCCTTATTCCGTTATTGGTATTGGTAAGTTCCAGCATCAAGAGAAATTATACAGTGGTAACTACTGTTGCAGTAATTGTTCTTGTAGGTCACTGGCTTGATTATTTTAACATGGTTATGCCGGGAACCGTAGGTCCTTACTGGAAAACACCTGAAGTTCTTATCCTCAATTTAGGATCCGTACTGTTCGGAGTTGGTTTATTTGTATTTGTAGTTTTAACTGCGCTTTCAAAACTTAAATTAATTCCTGAAGGAAACCCATTTGTAAAAGAATCAAAGATTTACGAATATCCTTTCTAAGATCTGCACAATATCAAATTAATATATCCCGGCTTTATGTCGGGATTTTTGTTAAATTTGTATCTAAACATCACCTTATGAAGCAATTTTTTATCATACTGTTTTCCGCCTTTCTACTGATTTCATGTAAAAAAGACAAAGTGGACGCCAGCAGTACAAAAGCTCTCCAGTCCAGTATCAACGATATGGCTTCCAGTCTCAGTACGCTGCAGCAGGTAAAGTTCAATGAAGCCCTTTACATCCTCAAAACTTTTGGTGTAGAAGCAGATGGCGACGTGAACGAACTTAATGCTTTGGGTAAATTGATTAACGGATTGAAAGTTCCGGGTATTTTTGCCCTCGCAGATAAAGTTGCTCAGGAAAACGGAATTGAATGGACCAGTACCGGGCCGCCTTCTTTAGGTGAAATGAATATTTTTGGGGCTGAGGAGGCTAAAGAATCTGACCCGAATGATATCTCCGCAGGTTCATTAAACCTCAATACCAAACCATTAGCAGTTGACAGCATATTGGGACCGAAATCTCTTCAGGTAATTCCTAGGCTTGTAGATGCATCGGGTAATCCAATTGTTTTCGATGGTGCAGCTTTAGAAACAGTGATGGAGGTTTACAGTAGTGGAAACCGTATTCTTACTGCTAAAAATCTGATGCTCAATAACGATTTTAAAGGTTTTACGTTGAGATTTGCCTCGCTGCCTGCCGATAAAATCAGCGATAATAAAATAGATATTACCGTTTCTGTGAAAACGACTAAGAAAACATTTAAAATGTCGAAAATTGGTGTTCCTGTTAACGCAAAAGCACTTTTGATGCCGGCTGGAAACCCTGCTGAAAATCCGGCAAATCCTTCTGCCGACATTCCGGTGCTGGATACCGATATTACCTCACCTTCTACCGACACCCCTGTTGCAGCTTCGGGAGACCCTAAAACAAGTGTAACAAAGTTCCTGAACAATCTTAACAGCCAGAATTTAAAAGGGGCGTACGAAACTTCCGACAATCCGAGTTGGGGATCTTACGAAACTTTTTCGAATCCTAATTCCGGGTTTGGAGCTGTAAAGAACATTAACGTCAAAAATATTTCTACGCAGAATTCAGGTGCCAATGCCGCCAGCGTAAATGCCACCTACGATGTGACGGATAAAAGCGGAAAAACGACCGCTCTGCAGGTAACATTTGGTTTGAAGAATGTAAACGGAGAATGGAAAATTTCCAGCTATAAAATCAATTAAAATGAAAAATCGTAAACTCATCCGTGATTTAGAAGAAACCATTGAAAACATTCCTGACTTCCCAAAACCGGGCATTCAGTTCAAAGATATTACACCGATTTTTCTTAATCCTAAGCTTTATGAAGATGTAATCGCTGATCTTGTTGCTTTCAGCCGCGGGAAGGTTGATGCGGTTTGCGGAATCGAAAGCCGTGGATATCTTTTCGGGATCGCAGTTGCTGTGGCGCTTGAAGTTCCGTTTATTCTTATCCGCAAGGCCGGGAAACTTCCTCCGCCCTTTGTTGGAATTGAATACGAACTGGAATATGGCTCAGCCGAAATCGAGATGCGTACCGGACAGGTAAAACCGGGACAAAGAATACTTATTCACGATGACTTGCTCGCAACGGGCGGTACAACTCAAGCCGCAGCAAAACTGGTAGAAAATCAGGGAGCAACAGTTTCGCAGTTTAGTTTTCTGATTGGTTTAAAGGATCTTAACGGTGCAGAACGCCTCAAAGATTTCGATGCGGAGGTCTATACAATTCTGGAATACTAAATCAGTTAAATTTTAATATTTTTCAAAGAAAAAATTACTTGTTTCAGGGTAATTTTAGGAACGGAATGTTTTTTCAGGCATTATTTTGTAAATCGTTCAAAAACAGTTAAATTTGCACTTCAATTTTTTAATACATTATGGCAAAACATAAAACGCACACCGACAAACACGAAATGGAAGGGAAGGAAACTGTAGAAGTTTTCAAGGATTTAGACAGAGGTGCATTAGATACCGAAAGATTTCTGGAAAAAAATGCCAAAACATTGGTTACAGTTTTTGTAGCTTTATTGGCACTGGTTCTTGGGTATTTTGCTTACCAGCAGTTTTATGTAGGTCCACGAAATGAGGAAGCTACTTTAAGTTATCTTGCCGCTCAGAAAAATTTGGCTGACGGAAAAGAAGAACTTGCTTTGGGTGGTAAAACTGCTGCTAATCCAGGTTATTTAGGAACTTACAATGACTTTTCAGGAACCAAAGTGGGTAAACTTTCTGCTTATAATGCAGGATTGCTGAAATTCAAAGAAGGGAAATATCAGGAAGCTTATGATCTGCTTGATAAATTTTCATCAGATAACAAGATCTTAACTGCACTGAAATTCGGTGCAATGGCAGATTGTCAACTTAACCTTAATAAAAATGAGGACGCTCTTTCACTTTTAGATAAAGCATCTACAGCATCTGATGACCCTTATACTTCTTATTATTTCACAAAGAAAGCGGGAATGGTGTCTCTAGCACTGAAGAAAAATGCAGAAGCAAAAAAATACTTCAGCGCAATCGATGAAAAATATCAGGATTACGACAATGGAATGTCTGATGCTTACATCGAAATGGTAAAATATTACTAAATAAAACATATAAAATGGCAACTGTAAATCTTTCAGATTACAAACCATTGCAGCTTACAAATGCCGGTTCTTACAGAATTGGCATTGTTGTTTCTGAATGGAATGATTTTGTGACCCATAACCTTCGTGACGGAGCATTAGAAGTTCTGAAAACTGAAGGCGTAAATGAGGAAAACATTAAAGTGTTCAGCGTTCCCGGCGCATTCGAGCTTAATTACGCCTCAATGCAGCTTTGCAAAGAGAGAAAATTTGATGCTGTGATTGCTATTGGTTGCGTAATCCGTGGAGAGACCCCTCATTTCGATTACGTTTGTTCAGCAGTTGCGCAAGGGATTAAAGACTGCAACATTTTGACTGATATTCCCACGATATTCTGTCTGTTAACTGATGATACTAAAGAACAGTCTGTCGCAAGAAGCGGCGGAAGTCTTGGTAATAAGGGCGTAGAAGCTGCTGTAACTGCGCTGCAAATGATTGAATTCAAGCGTAATCTTTCGGAGAAAAAAGGGAATATTGGTTTCGGAAATTTGTAGCTTTACAGTAAGTCTGCTTTATTCAAAAGCGAAAAAAGAGGTTACAATTTAAAGCGAAATGATACAGACAAAACTAAAACCGTTTTTTTATCTCGGGATTTTTTATCTCCTGGTATCTCTTATTTTAAGAATTATTTTCATCTTTCATCCCATTACAAATGCAGATTTTGCACTGTTTGAAAGTCTGAAGATTATAACTGTCGGTTTATTAAGCGACATTTTAGTTTTTACATTAGCCAGCAGTTTATTGGCGGTATATTTTCTTTTTTTATCCAATTCTAAGTACAGAAAGCCTTACGGATATATCATTTTCGGCCTGTTAATAACCGCGTTCATTTATACCGCTTTTTTACCCGGAAATATTTTCCGACAGTACGGCGGAGCATTCCCCGAAGTTGCCACTGCATTTATAGGTTTGAAAACACTGCTGTTTGGCTTGATGCTTTTTCTCCCAGTTCAGAGGCTTAAAATCCGTAATATTCTCTACTTTATCACCTTGTTTTTATATGTTGTACTCATCATTTTCAATGCGGTAAGCGAATATTTTTTCTGGAATGAATTCGGTGTCCGATACAATTTTATTGCAGTAGATTATTTAATTTATACCAATGAAGTGATCGGAAACATTATGGAAAGTTATCCTGTACTTCCATTATTTTCAGTCATATTTATTCTTGCAGCGGCAGTTACATGGTTCATATTCCGGAGGACTAGAGGTGAGCTTATTGAACTTCCCAATTTCAAGCAGAAACTTATTTTACTCGGTTCATTTGTGCTGTTGTGTGGTATGAGTCTTCTGCTCATTCCGAAACTGAACGAAGTAAAAACAGGTAACACTTTCGCGCAGGAGATTCAGGCGAACGGCTTTCCTAAATTCTTCAATGCGTTCACCCAAAAAGAGCTCGATTATTTCCAGTTTTACCCAACGTTGAACGCATCTGTCGCTGAACAGCGCTTTTTCAAAGAATTAAAGCCAGGATCATTATCCCGAATAATTACTTCGACAAAACCTGAATTAAAGAAAAATGTGGTACTGATTTCGATTGAAAGTCTGTCCGCCGATTTCCTGGCTCATTACGGAAATACGCAGAATATTACTCCATTTCTCGACAGTCTGGCAACCAAATCTTTAATGTTCACGAACCTTTATGCTACCGGAAACAGAACAGTTCGCGGACTGGAAGCTTTAACGCTGTGTATTCCTCCAACAGCTGGAGAAAGCATTATTAAAAGGAAAAACAACAAGAATAAATTTACCACGGGAAGTGTTTTCCAATCGAAAGGCTACGATGTGAAATTTTTATACGGCGGCGACAGCTATTTCGATAATATGGAAGATTTTTATAAAGGAAACGGTTATGATATTGTTGATAGAAGCAGTTTTAAACCCGAAGAAATTGCTTTTGGGAATATTTGGGGTGTTTCAGATGAAGATATGGCCAGGAAAGCAATTGAGGTGATGAATCTTGAAGCCAAAAGCGGAAAACCGTTTTTTAACCATTGGATGACGGTTTCAAATCACAGGCCTTTCACTTATCCCGACGGTCGGATTGATCTTCCCGGAAACGCAAAATCCCGGGAAGGTGGTGTGAAATATACCGATTATTCAATCCGGAAGTTTTTTGAAATGGCTAAAAAGCAGGACTGGTATAGAAACACCGTTTTTGTCATCGTAGCTGATCATTGCGCTTCTAGTGCAGGGAAAACGGAACTTCCTATGGATAAATACAGAATCCCTGGAATGATATTTTCCGAAGGTTTTATTGAGCCACAGCAATTTAACGGGCTGATGTCGCAGATCGATGTAATGCCCACTTTATTAGGACTTTTAAATTTCAGTTATCATTCTACATTTTTAGGTCAGGACGTTTTCACTCAAGAGTTTCAGCCAAAAGCCTATGTAGCTACCTATCAGGATTTGGGGCTAATTAAGGATAATTATTTAACGGTGATTTCACCAACCAAAAAAGTGAGACAGTATTCGTTCGTGTCACAAAAATCGGATCTGCCGGATAATTTTAGACTTTATTTTGATGAAATTCCGGCTAGGAAATCGGTACAGAACTTGATTGATGACTGCGTTGCTGCATTTCAGTCGACCAGTTACTGGCTTCAGGAAAACAGGCTGAATAAATAAAATTAATGTATTTTTAAAATAAAAAATAACTCTATAAATTACAAACCATGAAATGGACAAACGACAGAAGCGGAAATGTAGATGATAGAAGGGGCGCTGGTGGAGGCGGCGGAATGCTTGTAGGCGGCGGCTTGGGAACCTTAATTATCGCTGCTATTATATTCTTTTTAGGTGGCGATCCTTCGGCAATACTTTCCTCGGGAATGGGTAGTTCGAGCCAGCAGACCGAACAGCGTGATCTTACTCAGGAAGAATTGAAGGTGCGCGAATTCGTGCAGATGATTACGGCAGAGAATGAACAAACCTGGGCCAAAGTCTTTCAGGAAAACGGAATGCAGTACCAACCGGCAAAAGTGGTAATGTTTGAAGCGGTAACCCAGTCAGGATGCGGTACAGCACAGGCAGCGATGGGACCTTTTTACTGTCCTGCAGATCAAACCGTTTATATGGATATGAGTTTTTTCAAAGAATTGCAGCAGCGTTTTGGCGCGCAGGTTACTGAATTCTCTATAGCGTACGTTATGGCTCATGAAATGGGGCATCATATTCAAAATCTATTGGGAACCTTACAGAAAACCGACCAGTTACGCAGAAGCGGAAGATATTCCGAAACGGATATGAACAGAGTTTCTGTTGCGACCGAACTACAGGCTGATTTTTATGCCGGAGTTTGGTCCAGACAAACCGATAACCGTGAAAAGTTCCTGGAACCTGGCGACCTGGAGGCTGCAATTTCTGCTGCTGAAGCAGTAGGCGACGATAATATTCAGAAGAAATCGCAAGGATACGTGAATCAGGAAGGTTTCACCCACGGAAGTTCAGCCCAACGTAAAGAATGGTTTATGAAAGGATATAATACCGGAGATATTCGCCAGGGCGACACATTCAACGCACTTCTGAAATAAATAAAAAATTAAATCCTTGAAATAAAAACCCGCAATGTAATTTTACATTGCGGGTTTTTGGTCTGAAAAAGGAATAGTTTTAGTTCTGATTTACAGACTCGTTAACTGTCGTTTTTGCCTGGTCAGCTTTGTTCTGTACCTGAGAAGCAACTTCACTGGCTTTTGATTTTAAATCACTTCCCAATTTATTGAAATTGTCTTTCGCAGTGTTAAACTTATCTTTTACTGCCTGCTTTTCTTCTGGAGTAGAGTTTTTATATTTCCAAAATGCTACTGCTCCAAGTCCTAGCAATGCTAATAAACCGTTTCTTTTAGTGCTCATAATTTAAGTTTTAAGTTAATGTAATTAATGAATGTTTACGCACAGTCAACTGTAAAAACTATGCCAGTTGAATGTTTGAAAATATAAAGTTTGTTAAATTATAAGTTATGTCCGGATTTCTAAGTATTAACGATAATTAAGCGTGCAAAAAGGTATTAAGTTGTCTGAATACTCTCAGAAAAAAACTCTGCCATAACGACAGAGTTAATTATTTAAAAGTTTAAAATCCTATCCTAAGTAAGGATATTTATAATCTTTAGGAGAAACAAAAGTTTCTTTAATACTTCTCACAGAAACCCATCTCAACAAATTCATTTTAGAACCGGCTTTGTCGTTGGTACCGGAAGCTCTCGCGCCGCCAAAAGGCTGCTGGCCAACTACTGCACCCGTCGGTTTGTCGTTAATGTAAAAGTTTCCTGCGGCGTTTTCCAAAGCTTTGTATGCTTCATCAATCGCGTATCTGTCCTGTGAAAAAATAGAACCCGTTAATGAGTACGGAGATGTTTCATCCACAAGTTTCAGGGTTTCTTTCCAGTTAATGTCTTCATAAACATATACAGAAAGGATTGGTCCGAAGATTTCTTCGCAAACTGACTCGTATTTCGGGTTCGTAGTTTCAATTACGGTAGGTGCAACAAACCATCCTTTTGAATCATCGCACTTTCCGCCGAAAATTACTTTTGCATCTGAAGATTGCTGTGCACGTTCAATGTAACCTTTACATTTCTCGAAAGAATTTTTGTCGATAACCGCATTCACGAAGTTAGAAGGATCTTCCGGGCTTCCCATTTTAATGGTTTTAAGCTGGGCTTCCATCACATTTTTAACTTCTGGCCAAAGCGATTTAGGGATATATGCGCGGGAAGCAGCAGAACATTTCTGCCCTTGATATTCAAAAGCACCACGAACCATTCCTGTGGCAACAGCTTCAGCATTCGCCGACGGATGCACCATAATAAAGTCTTTTCCTCCGGTTTCTCCAACGATTCTTGGATATGTTTTATACTGGTGAATATTATTGCCGATTTTCTTCCACATATCCTGGAATACTGTGGTGGAGCCGGTAAAGTGCAGACCTGCAAAATCAGGATGTGCCAATACTTTTTCTGCAGTTTCTTTGCCGTCTGTAAAAATCATATTGATTACGCCCGCCGGTAAGCCAGCTTCTGTAAGAATGTCCATAATGATCTTAGCAGAAAGAACCTGTTTGTCTGAAGGCTTCCAAACCACAACATTTCCCATCATCGCCATACAGGTTGGAAGATTTCCCGCAATTGCTGTAAAGTTGAAAGGAGTCACCGCAAAACAGAATCCTTCGAGCGGACGATATTCTGATCTGTTCCAGATTCCGCTGTCGGAAACCGGCTGATCACTATATATTTCGGTCATGAATTCTACATTATATCTTAGGAAGTCGATAAACTCACACGCTGCATCGATTTCTGCCTGATGAACGTTTTTACTTTGACCAATCATCGTCGCCGCATTTAAAGTGTCACGGTAAGGACCTGCAATCAGATCTGCTGCTTTCAGAAAAATCGCGGCACGCTGCTCCCAACCTAAATTGTTCCACTTTTCTCTTGCGGCAAGAGCGGTATTGATGGCTTCGTCAACATGAGTCATGTCGCCTTTGTAATAAAAGCCGAGATTATGCTGATGATCTTGAGGAGAACTGATAGCAACCTTATTTTCGGTGGTGATTTCTTTTCCGTTGATGATCATAGGAATTTCTACCTGCTCTTTCCACATCTTTTTGTAAGTGGCAATCAAAGAGTTAACTTCGGTAGAGCCTGGTTCATAAGTTCTTACGGGCTCATTTACTGCGTAAGGAACTTGCGAAATAGCTTTTGACATATGTTTAATTTTTATTGATTATTTTGAGAATGTTACAAAGTTAAGGGAATTGAGTCAATATGCCAAAACCAGTTTCTTCAGACTGAGATCTTAACAAGGATTTTGTCACATACAATTTTGCTAAGAACTGTCGGTATATTATCAATGTTTACGGTCATGGATTTGTCGAACTTTTCGATCTCCAGGATCTCGATTTCCTTTCCCAACTCGAGGTTCTTTATATTTAGAAAAGTGAGAAAGTCATCGTCTGTAATTGTCACAGCAGTGAAGATCACACTTTGTCCAATACTGCATTCGCTTAATTTTTTCAAATCCTGAGCGATGATATTTCCTTCTTTGTCCGGAATCGGTTCCCCGTGTGGATCAAATTTAGGGTAGTTCAGGATTTCGTCCATTTTATCAAAGAAAGTTTCCGAATGAATATGCTCCAGCTGTTCGGCAATTTCATGAACATTTTCCCACCCAAAATTCATTTTTTCAACAAGAAACATTTCCGTTAAACGGTGCTTTCTCACGATAAGTGCCGCCTGTTTTTTTCCCGAATCTGTAATTTTAAGTGGTTTATAACTCTCGTAAACTACCCAGTTTCTGTCAGCGAATTTCTTCATCATATTGTTAACACTTGGCATTTTTACATCAAGGAGCTTGCTGATTTCATTTATGGTTACAGTATTTTCTTCATTAATTAAATGAAAGATAGCTTTCAGGTAATTTTCTTCACTAAGTGATATCATATAAAGTTAGATTAATGAGTCTGTAAATCTAACAATAAATTGTATAAAGAAAAAACGCGCAAGAGTTGCGCGTTTCTGATTAACATTTAAATATATGATCGTTACTACTTTTACGCAGTTCCGGAAATACGTTTAAAGAAGGTAAAATGGTTATTAGTTTTATTACTTCTTATTTTGCTCTCACAAAGGTGGAAAATTTAATCGTTTTTTAAACGGGTGATTTTACCGTTTTTTATTGGTGAAATCACCCATTTTATATACTTTTATAATTCAATATCCGTGGTTTATGCGGAAGTCATTTACAAAAGATTCTATATATAAGAATGAGACATTCCTTTAAAAGCGATTATGCTGAAGGGGCGCATCCCCGAATTCTAGAAGCAATTATCAAAAATAATCTCAGCCAGCAAAATGGTTATGGCCTAGACGAATTTTCGTTAAACGCGGCGGAGCTGATCAAAACCCAATGTGATTCAACAAACGCATCCGTCCACTTCGTTTCGGGTGGAACCCAAGCCAACCTGATTGTAATTTCAGCGTTACTAAGACCGCATGAAAGTGTTGTGGCAGCGCATACCGGCCATATTTTTACCAATGAAGCCGGAGCAATTGAGGCAACCGGTCACAAAGTACATGGAGTCTTGACTTCTGACGGGAAATTACGGCCGGAAGATATTCAGAGTGTTTTGGATATTCACCAAAATGTTCCGCACCAGATCAAGCAGAAAATGGTGTATATCTCTAATTCTACAGAAGTAGGCACTATTTATTCCATGCGGGAGCTGCGGGATCTCTATTCATTCTGTCAGGATAAAAACCTGATTCTTTTTATGGATGGTGCGCGGCTTGGCCATGCTCTTACGGCTGAAACCAATGATACAAGTTTTGCGGATATTGCAAAATATACCGACGTGTTTTATTTAGGAGGTACCAAAAACGGCGCACTGATTGGTGAGGCGATCGTAATAACAAATCCAAATCTTCAGGATGAATTTGGCTTTCATCTGAAACAGAAAGGAGCAATGCTTGCAAAAGGCCGTCTTCTGGGAATTCAGTTTCAGGAACTGCATACGGACAATCTGTATTTTGAGCTTGCCAAACATGCAAATCAGCAGGCAATGAAGATAAAAAAGGCTTTCCTGGAAAAAGGTTGTACTTTTCTTTCCGAGACCTTTACCAATCAGATTTTCCCAATTCTGAGTAAAAACCAGATCGACGAGCTTTCAGAGAGATTCGATTTTTACGTTTGGAAGAAAATTAATGACGAAACTTCGGCGGTTCGGATAATTACCTCATGGGCAACAACCGACGAAATTGTAACCGAGTTTATTAATGAAATTAAAAATTTAAAATGAGAAAGACGATTTGTGTTGTAGTCATGTTTCTTTCACTTTCAATAAGTGCACAGAAAGTCAACACCGACCCGGAAATATCCCGATATGTTGGCCAGGTCAGCAAAGATTCGCTGAAAGCTAATATTGAAAAGCTTGTGAGTTTCGGGACCAGACATACGATGAGTTCAACCACAGATCCAGAGCGGGGAATTGGAGCTGCAAGAAACTGGGTACTTTCAAAATTCCGGCATTATGTTAAGAACTCAAACGGGCGGATGGAAGTTTACCTTCAGCATCAGGATCTAAAACCCGACGGCAAAAGAATTAATAAAGAAACGAATCTGGGAAATGCAATTGCGTTTTTAAAAGGTACAGATCCTAATGATAAGAGAGTTATCATTATTTCCGGGCATCTGGATTCCCGAGTTTCGGATGTGATAGATTCCGAAAGTTTCGCGCCTGGAGCAAACGATGACGGAAGCGGAGTAGCAGCGGTAATCGAAAGCGCACGAGTTTTAAGCGCATCGAAGTTTCCTGTGTCAATTCTCTTTGTTGCAGTGAGCGGTGAAGAACAGGGGCTTTTAGGTGCAAAAATGTTAGCTGACAAGGCAAAGGCCGAAAATTGGGAACTGGAAGCGGTTTTAAACAACGATATGATCGGGAATAACAGTTTCGATGCAGGGAAAACTGCCGGGAAGCCAAAACTTCGTGTTTTCAGTGAAGGCTTATCTGCTTTTGACACCGAAAAAACGGCAGCTGCGATACGTAATCTGGGTCTCGAAAACGATGGGTCTGCGCGCCAACTTGCACGTTATGTGAAAGAAACCGGAGAAAAGTACGTAAAGAATATCGACATTAAACTTATTTACCGAAACGACAGGTTTTTGCGTGGCGGAGATCACACACCGTTTGTTAATCACGGTTTCACGGCTGTACGGTTAACAGATTATTTTGAGAATTATGATCATCAGCACCAGGATGTAAGGACCGAAAACAATAAAAAGTTCGGTGATTTAATTGAATTCATGGACTTTGATTATCTGAAAACAAATACCGCAGTAAATGTTGCGGTTTTGGCTAATCTGGCAAAATCAGCATCTAAACCTGAAAATGTAAAAATGGATGTAAAGGAACTTTCGAATTCCACAAAACTGAGTTGGGAGAAACCGGCTTCCGGCAAGATCAAAGGTTATCATATATTGATTAGGGAAACCGACAGTTCGGTATGGACTGAGAAAATTTTCACCACAGAAAATTCAATAACAATTCCCTATTCCAAAGATCATTTCCTTTTCGCTGTACAAAGTCTAACAGATTCCGGAAACGAAAGTTTACCGGTAGTTCCGAAAATTTCAAGATAAAAAAATCCGCTCTGTAAAAGGGCGGATTTCTTTTTTATTTTGAATTTGGATTAACCTTCGAAATCTTCAAATTTATCTACGATTTTCTGAGAAACTCCGGTATTGCTGAAACCTCCGTCGTGGAAGAGATTCTGCATTGTCACTTTTCTGGTAAGGTCCGAGAAAAGACTTACACAGTAATTCGCGCAATCCATAGCATCGGCATTTCCAAGGGGCGACATGCTGTCGGCAAAGTTGAAGAATCCGCTGATTCCTTTCACGCCGGCACCGGCTTTAGTCATGACAGGCGATTGCGAAATAGTATTTACACGAACTTTTCTTTCGCCCCAGTAATAACCGAAGCTTCTTGCAATACTTTCAAGATAGGATTTGTTATCGGCCATATCGCCATAATTCGGGAAAGTTCTTTGTGCAGCGATATAAGTTAACGCAAGGATTGATCCCCATTCGTTCATAATATCTTTGTCCCAGGCTGCTTTCATTACTTTGTGAAAAGAGACAGATGATACATCCCAACCTTTTTCAAGGAAATCATAATTAAGGTCAGTATACGCTTTTCCTTTTCTAATGTTTACCGACATGCCGATTGAGTGAAGAATAAAATCGATTTTACCAAATTTTTCCTGTGCATGGGCAAAAAGTTTTTCCAGGTCTTCTACAGAAGTTGCATCTGCAGGAATAACATCCGAACCTGTTTTTGCGGCAAGTTCATCAATCTCACCCATTCTCATTGCAATTGGTGCATTCGAAAGAATAAATTCTGCGCCTTCTTCATGGCATCTTTCTGCAACTTTCCAGGCAATCGACTGGTCATTCAGCGCTCCGAAAATAATTCCCTTTTTACCTTTAAGTAATCCGTATGACATAATAGTTCTATTTAATTGCAACAAATTTAGAATATTTATTGCTTAAAGCATAGAAAAAGAGAACCATTTTAGCGGTTCTCTTTCTTAACTATATGAAATTATGATTAGTTGGTGCTCTTATTCCATTCGGCTTTCACGTCTTCGCCAGCATCTTTTACATTATCTACTGCATCGTCTGTCCAGTCTTTAGTTTGCTCCCACGCATCGGAAACAGCATCTTTAGTATCTTCCCATGCATCAGAAATATTATCTTTTGCACGCTCCATCCAACCTTCAGCAGTTGGGGTTTCGTTTCTGTCGCGCTGCTCGCGGATATAATCTTTAGCTCTGTCTGCGTAATCGTTTACGGTCCACTTTGCGTTGTTAACAGCGTTTTCTGCATTGTTATAATCTTGTCTGTCCATAATAATAATTTTAAATTAATGATTTGGTGAATAATTTAATTTGATATTATGTTAACTACCAACAATTATTCCGATTAAGATTAATGTATGTTAAAAGTTTTATAAAGTTTTATTAAATATTTCTATTAATTTTATCAGAATATTGAGAAAACGATATATAAAATGGAAAAGATCCGGTGTGGTTGGTGCGAAAAAGATGATCTGTACAGAACTTACCACGATAATGAATGGGGGAAGCCCGTTTATGATGACGAAACTATTTTTCAATTTCTAGTTCTCGAAAGCTTTCAGGCCGGACTTTCATGGTATACAATTCTGAAAAAGCGGGAAAACTTTAAAGTGGCTTTTGACGACTTCGATTACAATAAAATTGCAGCATATTCGGATGAAAAGGCAGAAGAATTGATGCAGGATGCTGGAATCATCCGTAACCGCCTGAAAATTTTGGCCACTATTAATAACGCGAAAAGATTTATGGAAGTTCAGAAAGAGTTCGGAACTTTCTCCAAATATATCTGGAGTTTTGTCGGCGGAAAACCAATCGTTAACCAATTTTCAGAATTAAAAGAAGTTCCTGCTACGACAGAAATTTCTGATGCTTTGGCGATAGATTTAAAGAAAAGGGGCTTCAAGTTTTTAGGCTCTACTGTTGTTTATGCACACATGCAGGCTACGGGAATGGTGAATGATCATTTGATTAATTGCTGGGCTCGAAACCGATAAAAAAATCCGGCTGTTTAACAGCCGGATTTTAACTTATTTTTATTTAATAATTCTCTCCAAAACCCATTCGATCATATTCTTTTCGGAAGCCTGATGATCTGCGGAAAATTCGCCGCGTCTTCTGTTGGCGATTACAGCGTTTACGGTTAATGCTTTATGGCCCAATAATTTCGCTAATCCATAAATTGCAGAAGTTTCCATCTCGAAATTGGTGACGCCCAGATCATTTAAAGTTTCAAGAAACTGATCATCGAGGGCTTTCAGACGAAGCTGTCTTCCCTGTGGTGCGTAAAAGCCCGGGAAAGTTGCGGTGTTTCCGTGGTATTTGGCGTCTTTGTAGTAATCAGCAATATCTTCCGCCCAGTCAGCGAAATATAACATTGGTTTTATTTTCTCGTAAGGAAATTTCTCCAGAAAGTTTCTTGAAAATTCGTTTTCGAATTGATAATCCTGATAGAAATGCAGTAATCCGTCGAGTCCAACAACGTTCTGCGTTACGAGCATATTGTCAACTTCTACATCAGGATTTACGCTTCCGCAGGTTCCTAAACGGAAAAGCTGAAGTGCTTTGTGTTCGCTTTTGAATTCTTTTTCCTTGAGATCTATATTTACCAACGCATCAAGTTCATTCATCACGATATCGATGTTTTCGGTACCGATTCCTGTTGACATTACGGTAATTCTCTCGCCGCGTAAAGTTCCGGTATGGGTGTAGAATTCTCTTTTATTTTTTTTGATTTCTACCTTATCGAAATACTTCGAAACTTTCGGAACGCGATCCGGATCGCCAACAAGGATAATTTTTTCTGCAAGATCTTCAGGTAAAAGGTTCAGATGATAAACACTTCCGTCTGGATTAAGAACCAGTTCGGAGGACGCTAATTTATTAAGCATATTATTATTATTTTAAATTAAAAAATCCCTTTGTAAAAAAGGAATTTAAAGGTACGGAGAATTTTTGTTCTGATAAAATAATGCGGGAAACTATCCACCAACGCGCTTAGTTTTATAGCCCATTTCCTGAAGGATTTTCATGATCTTGTCGCGGTTATCTCCTTGGATTACAATGACTCCATCTTTTGCAGAGCCACCGATTCCCAAAGTCGTTTTTATTTTCTTGGAAATGTTTTTTAATTCCTCTTCGCTTCCTTCAAATCCTTCAATTAAGGTAACAGGTTTTCCATTTCTGCCCTTCTTTTCAAATTTGCAAACCAAAGGTTCTTTCTGTAAAAACTTTTCAGCATTTTCTGCAGGCATTTCGAAATCCTGTTCTTCGTGTTCAGGGAAAAGGTTCTTGAGTTGGTCACGTAAATCCATAAAGCAAATTTAATATTTTTTCTCTATCAGGAAACCATATGGTAAGATTAGCGGTGTTTGTAAACATTATAAGTATTACTAAATATTTGTTAAAAGAAACCTCAGGTTCGTTTCGTTCCGAACTAATAAATTATATTTGTGCTCATTTTAAGATATGGAACCATCGTTGGACCTGGATAAACAAATTTTTCGCGAAATGGTGAAGTTTTATGGGGAAACTCTACACATCCCGCCATTAGCTGCAAAAATCTACTCATACCTGATTTTCGATTTCGAGAAGAAGGGAATTTGCTTTGATGAATTTGTTCAGGTTTTTGCCGCAAGCAAAAGTTCTGTTTCGGCTAATCTTAATCTGTTGCTGAACGCTAAATTAATTATTGATTTTAATACCATTAAAGAAAGAAAGCGTTTCTTCAGAATTAATGAAAACTATATGACCATTCGGTTCGAGGAAATTATCACGAAAATGAAGCAGGAAATATCAATTCTTGATCAACTTCATGAATTCTGTAAAAGCAATGACGAAGAACAGATTCAAAGATTTGAAATTTACAGAACGCTTTTAAATAGAAATATTAAAAATATCGAAGAAACTCTCCATAAAATTTAAGTATGAAAAATAAATTAATCATTATTTCCCTGTCTTTACTGTCAGTGCTTTCCTGTAAAAAGAAAGAAGAAAAAAAGCAGGAAGGACCCAAAGAAGTTCCTGTAGTTGAAGTGCAGGAAAGAAATGTAACCGGATATCAGTCATTTCCGGCATCTATTCAGGGCCGTGTAAATAATGATGTTCGTGCAAAAATCCAGGGATATATTACTCAGGTTTTGGTTGATGAAGGTCAGTATGTTACGAAAGGTCAGCCACTTTTCAGGCTGGAAACCAATACACTTAACGAATCAGCAGATGCCGCGCGTGCCGGAATTGGTGCAGCACAGTCTGGAGTTTCTGCAGCCAAGGCAAATGTAAGTGCTGCGCAGGCAGCGGTGAACGCGTCTCAGGTTGAGGTGAACAAACTTATTCCACTGGTTCAGAAAAATATCATCAGCCCAGTACAGTTGGAAACCGCGAAAGCAAACTTATCGCGCGCGCAGGCTCAACTTGCACAGGCGAAAGCTGCCCAACAGCAGGCTGTCGCGGGCGTATCTCAGGCTTCCGCAAATTATAAAGGAGTTCAGGCTAATATCGATTACTCAGTAATCCGTGCTCCTATTTCAGGAATTTTGGGTAAACTTCCTTTCAGAGTCGGAAGTCTAGTAGGTCCCGGCGATCCCACTCCATTAACGACGGTATCAGATACCAGCGGTATTTTCGCTTACTTTTCCATGAACGAAAGAGAATATCTGGATTTTCTGGAGAATGCCTACGGCGCAACGGTTCCCGAAAAGTTAAGAAATATGCCGATGGTAGAACTTGAACTCGCGAACGGAAGCATGTATGGCGAAAAAGGGAAAATAGAAGCAGTTACGGGACAAATCGATCCACAGACGGGAACAATCCAGTTCCGGGTTTCTTTCCCGAATGCAGCCAAACTCCTGAGCAACGGAAACAGCGGGACGGTTAAGGTTCCTAAATTATATGACAAGGCTTTAATCGTTCCGGAAAGTGCAACGTACGAGCAACAGGGACTGGTTTACGTGTTTAAAGTTGAAAAAGATACCGCTAGAAATGTCTTGATAGGTGTTACGGACCGGGTGAATAATCTGGTCGTGGTAAAAGACGGGATTAAAAAAGGAGAAAAGATTGTCGCTCAGGGAGTTGGTGCTTTAAAACCCGGAACTGCAGTAAAATCTAAACCTGCAAATTTCGACGAGATTGTTAACGCTATAAAACCGATTTTCTAATGGTAAAGCATTTCATCAACAGACCGGTTCTTTCCAGTGTCGTCTCCATCCTTATTGTAATTCTCGGGGTTTTGGGTCTTCAGGCACTACCTGTAACACAATACCCAGATATTGCCCCACCCACGGTAAGTATTTCTGCCAACTATACCGGTGCGAGTGCCGAAACCGTGATGAACAGCGTGGTAATTCCAATTGAAGAACAGGTAAACGGGGTAGAGGGAATGGATTATATTTCTTCTTCAGCCAGCAATAACGGTTCAGCAAATATTCAGATTTTCTTTAAACAGGGCGTAAACCCTGATATTGCGGCGGTTGAGGTTCAGAATAAAGTTCAGCGTGCGATTCCGCTTTTGCCGGCAGATGTTACACGTTCCGGGGTTACGGTACAGAAACAGCGTACAAGTGCCCTGATGTTCCTGTCTTTTTACACGGCGAATAAAGATTTGGACGAGGTCTGGCTTCAGAACTATTTAAATATCAACGTAATCCCGGAACTGAAAAGGGTAAACGGTGTAGGTGATGCGCAGGCATTCGGAGGTAAAAATTTCTCGATGAGAGTCTGGATCGATCCGGCTAAAATGGCGGCGTACGGTTTAGAACCCTCAGATGTTACTGCAGCAATCAACGAACAGTCGCGTGAAGCTGCTGCGGGTCAGCTAGGACAGAACAGCGGAAGCGCTTTCGAATATGTGATCACGTACAAAGGGAAATTTAATGTTGCCAATGATTACGGAGATATCATCCTTAAATCCCTTGGAAACGGCCAGTTTTTAAAACTGAAAGACGTTGCTGAGATTAAACTGGATGCGCAGTCTTACAGCTCGATCGGGGAAAATAACGGCCGCCGTTCAGTAAGTATGGGGATCTTCCAGACGCCGGGATCCAACGCACAGCAGATTATTAAAGACATCAAAATATTCCTGGAAGAAAACGAGAAAACCTTACCGAAAGATGTGGGTTACACGATTAATTTTGATACCAATGACTTTCTGGAAGCCTCAATCGGAAAAGTAGTAACTACCTTACTCGAAGCATTTGTACTCGTGTTTTTGGTGGTATATCTCTTCCTTCAGGATTTCCGTTCTACCTTAATTCCGGCGATTGCGGTTCCGGTTTCCATCGTTGGAACTTTTTTCTTTCTGAATCTATTTGGATATTCATTAAACCTTTTAACGCTTTTCGCATTGGTTCTCGCAATTGGAATTGTGGTCGATGATGCCATTGTGGTCGTCGAGGCGGTTCATGCGAAAATGGAACACGGATTTACAGACGCCAAAAAAGCGACCGTAAGTGCGATGGATGAGATTACCGGTGCAATTATCTCAATCACATTGGTAATGTCTGCAGTATTCATCCCGGTAACCTTCATAACAGGACCTACAGGAGTTTTTTACCAGCAGTTTGGGATTACGCTGATCGTGGCAATTTTAATCTCTGCGGTTAATGCATTGACGCTCAGTCCGGTTTTGTGTTCACTGTTTTTAAAACCCAATCCTGCGCATCATAAAGAATATGCTTCTATGAACTTTCTGCAGAAGTTTTTCTACAAATTCAACGCAGCATTTAAAAGCGGTACAGACCGGTACGGAAGACTTTTCGTTTTCCTTTTGAGACATAAATGGGTAACGCTGATCATTTTTGCTGTTGGAGGATTGTTTTTCTGGTGGTCAAATGCCACAATGCCTTCAGGCTTCGTACCTAAAGAAGACCGTGGAATTATCTTTACCGATGTGGCACTTCCGCCGGGATCCTCTATGGAAAGGACTTATAACGTTTTAAAAGATTTGCAGGAAGAAGCCCGGAAAATACCAGGCGTTGCCAACGTTACCTTTACCGCAAGCCGCGGGTTTATGTCCGGAAGCGGTTCAAACGCCGGCCAGGCTTTCGTAAGGCTGAAGCCTTTTGGTGAACGGGCAAAAGATGATGATCAGTCAGTTGAAGCTATTACCAAAAAGCTTTTCGGACTCGCAGGGAAATATCCTGACGCGAAAATTGTATTTTTCTCCCCGCCAAGTATTCCGGGATTTGGTTCCAGTGATGGTTTTTCCGCCGTATTGCTCGATAAATCAGGCGGCAGTTTAAGGCAGCTTGATGGCGTTGCAAAAGAATATCTGGGAGCTTTGATGGAAAGACCGGAAGTTCAGTTCGCGCAAACTTCTTTCAACACGAATTATCCGCAGTACGAAATGGTTATTGATGTTCCGCGAGCAAAAGAAACCGGAGTTTCGGTTTCAGATATACTAAGTGCGATGCAGGGATATGTTGGAGGGGTGTATGCCGCCGATTTCACCAAATATGGGAAGCAGTTCCGGGTAATGGTTCAGGCATTTCCTGATTCACGAAACGAGCCGTCGGATCTCAGCAGTATTTTTGTAAAAACTGCTTCCGGCCAAATGGCACCCATCTCTCAGTTTGTAACGATGGAGAAGACCTTCGGGCCAAAATCTGTGGAAAGATATAACCTCTTTACATCAATTTCGATTTCAGGGTCGAACAATCCTGGATTTTCAACGGGTGATGCAATTCGTGCAGTACAGGAAGTTGCAGCAGAAAAACTTCCCGCAGATTATGTGGTTGAATTTACCGGTCTTTCTAAAGAAGAATTGAGTTCAGGTTCACAGACAGCCATTATCTTCTTACTGAGTTTGGTATTTGTTTATTTCATCCTCGCGGCACAGTATGAAAGTTTCCTGCTTCCTTTGGCAGTTATTATTTCGCTTCCTTTGGGAGTTGCAGGTGCTTATTTCGGACAGAGAATTGCCGGCCTGGAAAATAATATCTATTTCCAGATTGCTTTAATTATGCTCGTCGGACTTTTAGCCAAAAATGCCATTCTTATTGTAGAATTTGCGATACAGCGGAGAAATCACGGTGAAACTTTAGCCATGTCTGCCATCAACGCCGCTAAGGCGAGATTAAGACCGATTCTAATGACTTCCTTCGCATTTATTTTCGGGATGCTTCCATTGGTTTTTGCGTCCGGAATTGGATCCGTAGGAAACCGGTCGATCGGAACCGGGGCCGCAGCAGGTCTTTTGATCGGAACGTTTTTCGGACTGGTAGCGATTCCGGTTCTGTACGTAATTTTCCAGTGGTTGCAGGAAAAAATCACACCGGTGAAAGCGAAAGAAATTAATCTGGCAGAATAATTTTCCACACTGATTAAAATTTTAAAAATGATAAAACATCTCAATATAAAAAAAACTTTATTACTGCCGCTCATCACCTTTGCCGTTCTTTCATCGTGTACGGCAAGGCAAACATATGAAAGGTCCAATGAAGTGAATGAAAATCTTTTCAGGACAGATCTTATTCCGAAGGATTCCGCAAGTATTGCTACCGTATCCTGGCGTGCGATTTTTACTGATCCTGTGCTGCAGAAACATATTACGAAAGGACTTGAAAACAATCTGGATATCAGAATTGCGCTGCAGAATATCGCTTCAGCGGAATCTTATTTAAAACAGAGTAAAGCTGCTTATAAGCCAACACTTTCTGTTGGTCCGTCTTATACTTTTCAGACTCAGTCTTTGAATACCCAGCTTGGTCAGCTTTCGGGGAACAGGAGGTATAACAACCTTTTTGACCTGAGCGGTGATATTTCCTGGGAAGCAGATATCTGGGGAAAAATGAAGGCTGAGGAAAAGGCACAGTTGGCACAGTATTTAGGAACGGTTGCCGCGCACAAAGCGGTAAAGACTGATTTAGTTGCAGCCATTGCGTCCGGCTATTACCAGCTTTTAACTTTCGATGAGCAGAAGAGAATCATCAGTGAAACCATCGCTCTTCGCAGGAAAAATCTTGAAACAACAAAAGCCTTAAAGGATGCCGGAACATTGACCGAAGTTGCTGTTCAGCAGAGTGAAGCATTAGTTTTCAATGCAGAATCACTGCTGATTAATACCGATGTTCAGATAGCGCTCCTGGAGAATGCAATGAGCCTTTTAATGGGTGTTCCTTCGCAACAAATCGAGCGGGCAACACTTAGCCAGCAACAGATGCCGGCTGATTATAAACTAGGGTTTTCTGCAAATCTGCTTTCCAACAGAGCTGATGTGATGGCTGCTGAATACGGATTAATGTCCGCTTTTGAACTCACCAACGCTGCGAAAGCACAGTTCTATCCAAGCTTAAGGATTAACGGCGGCGGTGGGATACAGAGTCTGGATATTGATCACCTGTTCAGCGTGAATTCACTTTTTGCCAATGTGGTAGCAGGTTTGGTGCAGCCAGTTTTAAATAAAAGACAGATCCGAACCAATTACGAAGTAAGTTTAGCCAACAAAGAAAGAGCGTATCTGAATTTCCGCAAAACCCTTCTTACAGCAGGAAGAGAAGTTTCCGATGCTTTGAAAGTTTACGAATCCCAGGACAGTTTTATCGATTTAAAAAGAAAGGAATTAACCGCTTACCAAAAATCAGTGGAATTTTCTCAGGAACTCGTGAATTACGGCATGGCAAATTATCTGGAAGTGTTGAACGCCTCAGTAAATTCCCTGAATGCAGAACTTAATATTTCCAATGCAGAATATGCCAAAATGAAAGCCGGTGTCGAGCTTTATCAGGCGCTTGGCGGTGGCTGGAGGTAATTCAGACGTTAAAACATCAAAAACGCCCAATTTTCAGGGCGTTTTTTTTTGAGTTATTGAAGACTAAATTTCAGTAATTTAGATTTTAGGAAGAAATATTATAAATCAGTTTATGAGTTTATATTTTATTGCCGTTGTTCCACACAAAGAACTCCGTAAAAAAGCAAAATTATACAGCAAAGATTTTGCTGAAAGATTTTATTCGCTTGGATCATACAAAAATTTCCCCCACATTACGTTGATTAAACCTTTCTCTTTTGATGAATATAAGGAAGATGAATTGGTAGATAAGTTTTCAGAAATGGACTTAAAAACAACTTCTTTCATTGTTGATCTTAATGATTTCGGATGTTTTCCTAACAAAAATAATCCGGTTATTTTTATCACACCTGAAAATAAGGAAGAACTTCAAAAGTTGTACGATGAAGTTCAGCCAAAAATGAATTTTCATTCTTACGCAAAACTTACTCCTCATTTAACCGTCGCTTACCGTGATTTAAGTCCTGAAAATTTTAGTTTAGCCTGGGAAGAATATCAGTCAAAGATTTCGTAGATTCATTCTTGGTAGATAAAATCTGTCTTTTCAAACATTATGACGGAAAATGGAATCTGCTGAAAATTAAAAATTTAGAGTAGATTATTTCAGATTTTTAAAGAATTCCCACATTACAATTCCTCCGCAAACCGAAACATTCAGCGAGTGTTTTGTTCCCAACTGCGGGATTTCCAGAAATGCATCGTAAGCAGAAAACGCTTCATCACTTAAGCCGTCAACCTCGTTACCGAGAACTAAAGCGTATTTCTGGTCTTTGTTAATTTCATAGTCAGTTATGATTTCTGAATTGGAAGTCTGCTCAATACCGACAATCTGATAGTTTTCTTGTTTAAGATTCTCCAGTGCTGCCGAAATGCTTTTCTCATAAATCCAGTCCACACTTTCTGTCGCGCCAAGCGCAGCTTTATGAATTTCGCGGTGAGGCGGTTGCGGCGTGATTCCGCACAGAATAATTTTCTCCACAATAAAAGCGTCCGCCGTTCTGAAAACCGCGCCCACATTATGCATGCTTCTCACATTATCCAAAACCACCACCAAAGGAATTTTTTCAGTTTGTTTGAAGGTTTCTACATCGATTCGCCCTAATTCTTCGAGTTTCAGTTTCTTGGTGGATGACATTTTCGTATTTTTGGCAAAATTAAGTTTTTTAAACCTCTTATCGTTAATTTCCGATTCGTAAAAAATTCCCGTGGCAAAGAAAGAAACTCCTTTAATGACGCAGTACAAAACCATCAAGGCGAAATATCCTGATGCGCTTTTGCTTTTTCGGGTTGGGGATTTTTATGAGACTTTTGGCCAGGACGCTATCCGCACCTCCCAGATTTTGGGCATCGTACTGACTAAAAGAGCCAACGGTGAAGGTCACATCGAGCTGGCAGGTTTTCCGCACCATTCAGTGGATTCGTATCTGCCAAAACTGGTACGGGCCGGACTTCGTGTTGCAATCTGCGACCAGCTGGAAGATCCGAAAACCGTTGCGAAAGGAATTGTAAAACGAGGTGTAACCGAGCTTGTAACTCCCGGCGTCACTTTTAATGAACAGGTTTTAACTTCCAAGAAAAATAATTTCCTGCTTTCTGTTCATAAACAAAAGGAAAAATTCGGGATGGCTTTGGTGGATGTTTCTACCGGAGAATTTCTGGTTTCAGAGGGGAATCTTGATAAACTTCTGCATATCGTTCACACTTTCGATCCGTCGGAAATTATTTATCAGCGTTCAACAGAACTTCCTGTACAGCTTAAAAATAAAAACTCTTTCAAGCTGGAAGACTGGGCTTTTCAGTACAATTATGCTTACGAAAAACTCAAAAACCACTTCAAAACAGCTTCTTTAAAGGGTTTCGGAATTGAAGAACATCAACTGGGCATCATTTCTGCCGGAGCGATTTTCGCTTATCTGGTCGAAGATACGCATCATGCATTGCTGCAGCATATTACTAAAATTCAGGTAATTCCGCAGGAAGATTATCTGATGATGGATAATTTCACGCTGAGGAATCTCGAAATCGTTTATCCGAGCAGTCCTCAGGGAAAATCCCTGCTCGACATTATCGATAAAACTTCAACGCCAATGGGTGGGAGACTGCTCAGAAGAAGACTGATTCTGCCGTTAAAATCAGTGGACGAAATTAACCGAAGATTAAATTTAATTGAATTCTTCAATAAAGAGGATCAGTTAAAATACGAAATCCAGCAGTTACTTAAATCCATCTCAGATCTTGACCGTCTGATGGGAAAACTGGCTTCAGAGAAGATCTGCCCGAAAGAATTAGGTTATCTCCGCCAGAGTTTAGCGAATATCCATCAGATTAAAAACTTGCTGCATCCTTTTGCGGAAGTTTTGGCCTGGATAAAGCCTTTAAATAATCTTGAAGAACTCATTCAGTATCTACAGAATTACCTGAATGAGGAACTTCCTGTAAACATTGCAAAAGGAAATGTCATTAAAAGCGGAATTTCGGAAGATCTGGATCACCTGCGCGGTCTGCAGAGCAAAGGAAAAAACTTCCTGGACGAAATGTGCGAACGAGAGATCGAAAGAACCGGAATCTCTAGTTTGAAAATTAGTTTCAACGGTGTTTTCGGATACTTCATTGAAGTCCGAAATACGCATAAAGACAAAGTTCCAGGCGACTGGATCAGAAAACAGACTTTGGTAAATGCCGAAAGATACATCACCGAAGAACTGAAGGAATACGAAGAGCAAATCCTTGGTGCAGAAGAAAAAATCTCAAAAATTGAACACGAACTTTACCGAAAAGTATGTGATAATGTGATGGTTTATATTGATGCGATTCAGGAAAATTCAAAAATAATTGCGGAACTCGACTGCGGCGTTGGTTTATCAGAACTTGCTGTTTCGGAAAGTTATACAAGACCGATTCTGAACGAGTCTTTTGAAATCAATTTAAAAGAAGCACGCCACCCAATTATTGAAAACGCGCTACCGCTCGGCGAAAAGTACATTCCAAATGATTTGTTTCTGGATAAAGATTCACAGCAAATTATTATGGTCACAGGTCCGAATATGGCAGGTAAATCAGCGATTCTGAGGCAAACCGCGATTATCTGTCTCATGGCTCAGATCGGAAGTTTTGTTCCCGCAAAACACGCGGAAATCGGTGTTTTGGATAAGATTTTCACGAGAGTCGGCGCTACGGATAATATTTCTGCCGGCGAATCTACTTTTATGGTGGAAATGAATGAAGCCGCGAATATTCTCAATAATATTTCTGATAGAAGTTTAATTCTTCTGGATGAAATTGGGCGCGGAACTTCAACTTACGACGGAGTTTCGATCGCCTGGGCAATTGCAGAATATCTCCATCAACATCCAACTCAGGCCAAAACCCTGTTCGCAACGCACTATCATGAGCTGAATGAAATGACGGTAAATTTTGAGAGAATCAAGAATTTCCACGTTTCGATTCAGGAGAATAAAGGAAATATTATTTTCATGAGAAAACTTCTTCCGGGCGGCAGCGAACACAGTTTCGGAATTCATGTCGCGAAACTTGCCGGGATGCCTTCGAAAGTGGTAAACCGCGCAAATGAAGTTTTGAAAACGCTTGAGAAAAGCCGATCACAAAGCGGTTCTAAAGATTCTGCCAAAGCGATTACCGACGAAAATATGCAGCTGTCTTTTTTTCAGTTAGACGATCCGGTTCTGGAAAATATCCGTGAAGAACTCACAAAAATCGACATCAATACTTTGACGCCGATTGAAGCTTTGATGAAACTGAATTCGATTAAGAAGATGATTGGGAAGTGATGAATTTAATTTGATATTGAACTGAACTGGGAATTGCATACTCTGATCCAGCTGCTTTTAATTAGGTCAACTATTAAAAACAATTACTCGAAAACAATATTCAGTGGGACTCTAAACCGGTACCGAACTGGGACACCATTTATTTTGGCTGGAGACCATTTTGTTTTTATGAGAGAAATTGCGCGGATTGCTTCTTTGTTGAAACTTTCATTGTCCCCAATTGCGGTAACATTTGTGATAGATCCATCTGTCTCAACTACAAATCTTAGTACACACGATTCTTTTCCTTTTCCTTTCACTTTTTTTGCACGAAAGTTCTTAGCAATTAACTGACGAAAATTTTGAACACCACCCTCTTGAAATTCCGGCGCTCGTCCGGACATCGCGCTGGAATCTTTCTGATTTTCCTGCGAAAAAGTAAGCCCAAAAATCAGGACACTAAGTATTAACAAAAGTTTTTTCATAGTTAAATTTTACCCAAAATTCTGCAGTTCCACGAGTCTTCTGTATACATTGTTATTGTTCATCAGTTCATTGTGCGTCCCTTGCTCTACAATGCTTCCGCGTTCCATCACAACGATCCAGTCCGCCTTTTGAATGGTGGAGAGACGGTGCGCGATGACCAGCGAAGTTCTGTTCTGCATCATTTTTTCCAACGCGTCCTGCACGAATCTTTCAGATTCAGTATCCAGAGCGGAGGTTGCTTCATCCAGAATCATAATAGGCGGATTTTTCAGCACAGCTCTGGCAATAGAAACCCGCTGTTTTTGGCCGCCGGAAAGTTTATTACCATCGTCGCCGATATTGGTGTAATATTTTTCCGGAAGACCTTCAATAAACTCATGCGCGTTGGCAATTTTCGCGGCAGCCATCACTTCCTCTTCGGTAGCGTCCGGTTTTCCCATCAGGATATTGTTGAATACAGAATCATTAAATAACACTGATTCCTGAGTCACCATTCCGAGAAGATTTCGGTAATCGTCCAGTTTTAAGTCTTTGATGTTTACGCCGTCAACTAGGATCTCTCCTTCAGAAATATCATAAAAACGGGCAAGTAAATTTGCAATGGTCGTTTTCCCTGAACCGGATTGACCTACCAATGCCACCGTTTTGCCTTTAGGAATAGTAAGATTAAAATTCTTGAGGATTACATTGTCTTTATCGTAATAAAAACCGATATTTTTAAATTCAATTTTATCTTTTAAAGTAGAAATAGCGATGGGATTTTCAATTTCTTCGACTTTCAGATCATAATCTAAAACTTCTGAAACCCGGTCCAAACTCGCCATTCCGCCCTGAATATTTGAAATCGCACTGGATAATTTCTTCGCAGGATCCAGAATCTGGAAAAACATCCCGATAAAAACTAGAAATGTTTCCGGTTCCATCGTCTGCTCATTTAAAATCTGAACGCCTGCAAACCACGTTATGATCAAAATGGTGACGGAACCTAAAAATTCGCTCATCGGAGAGGCAAGTTCACGGCGGCGGCTCATTCCG
Organism: Chryseobacterium sp. HSC-36S06; assembly: GCF_024171485.1. Lineage (GTDB taxonomy): Bacteria > Bacteroidota > Bacteroidia > Flavobacteriales > Weeksellaceae > Kaistella. The sequence goes on along the minus strand of NZ_JALJZX010000001.1, from coordinate 191,654 downwards.
ATCGCATATTTTTTCCAGTTATCTGTGGTGGTATTAAATCTGGTCTTCAGTATTTTGTCTGCATTGAAGATTTTAATGACTTTCGAAGATTTTAAAGTTTCATCAACCAATGAAAAGAGGTTTCCGAGTTCTTCCTGTGCTGCGGTAGCCTGTCTTTTCAGGCTTTTTCCGACCCAGGCAATCAAACCGCCCATTAGAGGAAATACAAGCAGTGAAAACAGGGTAAGATTAGGTGAAAGAATAAACAGCGTAATCAGCGATGAAATAATCATGAAAGGCGAGTTAATCACATCTACCAGACTTCCCATAATTCCGCTTTCAACGCCACCGATATCGTTGGAAATCCGGCTCATCATATCTCCCTTGCGCTTCTCAGTAAAGAAAGAAACCGGCAGTTTCAGGAATTTGTTGTACATCGCAGTCCTTAAATCTTTGGTAATGCCTACACGGTAATTTACCAAAAGATAGGCGCCAAGATATCTGAAGATATTCCGAAGCAAAAATGCAACAGCGGTTACCGTGCACAAGATTGCGAGAACTTTTACCGTTCCGTAAGTGTCGATATTTTTCTGAATCGTATAATAAGCCCAGTCTTTAGCATACGCGAAAAAATCGACCAGACGGCCGGAGTTTACCGGTGGTTTTGTAGTGTCGACTTTATCTACCGTTCCGAACATCAATCCCAGAATGGGAAGCATTGTAGCCACCGAAAATATATTGAGAACAGAATACATGATGTTGAAAAACATGCTTCCGAAAAGGTATTTCTGATGAGGTTTGGCAAAGGAGAGAATGCGTTGTAATGGTTTCATTCAGGAAATTTAGTGGGCAAAATTACGGATTTTTTGATTGGTTGCTTCTATTACTTAAAGCTTACTTTATCGTTGTATTTGGGTGTAAAGTTTTCCGTAGTGAGTTTTTGGAAGGTTCTTCCAAAACTGTTTATAAGCGCGGTAAGATTATCAAAATTCACTACATTAATATCGTCATTGAGCTGATGGTAATGTTTTGCAACATTCATGTCCACGGTTGAAAACGAATGGGCGATGATTTTCTTTTTAACAAAACTTACGTTATCCGAACGGTAAAAAAGCTGCTGACCAATGTATGGATCGGGGTGAACTTTAAGCCCGGTTGCGGCATTGGTATTCAGCAATTCGTCCAAATCAGAAAATTCAGCACCGGTCATATAGATAGCATTGGGGCCGAATTGCGATACCGTGGCCACCATTTCAAAATTAAATAATGCAGAAATTTTGGCGTGTTTTTCTGTTAAAAGAGGGTTTTCAGCGATCGCTTTTGATCCTTTCATCCCTTTTTCTTCACCATTGAAAGCCATGTACATCATTGAAAAAGCAGGGTCTGTAGTTTTAAAGTAATCTGACAGTCCGATCATTAAAGTTACGCCACTGGCATTATCGTCGGCTCCGTTATATATATTATCGCCACTTTTTTCGGTGGAACCGATATGATCGAAGTGGGCGGAGTACGCTAAAATTTGGTCAGATTTACCTTTTTGTATCCCGCAGACATTATACGCAACTTTTCCTTTGTATTCAAAAGGAATTAGATAAGAGTCGCCGGTGCAATATCCAAGATTATTTTCCTTGAAGCGTTGCGCAATATATGCTGCGGCGGAGTCGTTTTGTGGAGTTCCGATCTCGCGGCCTTTCATATCATCCGAAGCCAGAGCAGAGAGCACTGTAAAGATGCGGTCTTTAGAAACTTCCTGTGAATAGAGGACTGTTGAAAATACGAGCGCAAAAAGCAAATAGTGATTCTTCATTGGTAATTTTTGATAAAGATAAATATTTAAGTGGCCAATAAAAAAAAACAGCCCCAAAACCGGAGCTGTTTAACTCAAAAAAAATCGTTGTGAGTTTAGCGGAGTCTGTCTACAGATTTCACGAGCCTCTCGTCTTTTCTGATATAAGTGTTTGCAATTAACAAACAGATTATCGAAAGCAACGGGAAAATCGGCTCAATACCTTTCTCAGGAAAATTAATTCCTCCAGATAAACTGAGTAGCCAATACGCCAATAAACCGAGCAACAAAGCGTTTATAAAAATGCTGATGTTATTCAGCAGAATCTGTCTTTTCCGGTCTTTATAACTCAAAATGCTGATGAATCCTACAAGCACTAAACCTACACAGATTACAGAAATAAAAGGAACGGGTCCGAAAACGGAAAAATCCTGACCGGTGACGAACAGAAAAATTGCACCTAAAATCGCCAGAAAAATCCAAACAGTCTGTATTCTTTGCAGCATCGTATTGAGTATGAGGTGCAAAAATAACAATAATTTTTTGCATAAATAAAAAATTAACGTAGATTTGCCGTACAAATGACCTTATAAAGAAAGTCGCCCGACTTAACTTTCTTACTTACACTTACTTATAACATACTTTTTCACATAACAATTTATGTTCAACATTGAAACGTTACGGTCAAAATCCGAACCGGAGTTGACTAAAATCACGAAAGATTTAGGCGTTAAACTTGCTAAAAACAGCACGGATAATGATAAAATTTTTGCAATCCTTGATTTTCAGGCTTCAAATACCAAAATTGCAAAAGACTACTTCAACGCCACTGAAACTACTATGAATACAGAAGAAAAACCAGCTCCTGCACCTAAAAAACCGGTTGCAAAGAAACCAGCCGCCAAAAAGAAAGTGGAGAAACCCGCTGAAGTTTCCGTAGAAATTCCGTTTGAAAAAACAGAAACACCTGCGGAGGCTCCTCAGGAAAAACCTTCTGAAATTCAAGAATCCACGCCAGTTGAAGCCAATAAAGATTCCGAAAACAACCGCAATCAGCAAAAGAAAAAAAGACAGCGTGTTGCCGCTCCGAAAGAGGAGGCTGCAACTGAAACTGTAGTTGCAGAGGCTGCGGTAGAAACTGAAGCAAAACCTGAGCAGGCTAAAAATCAGAATCAGAATCCAAACCAGAATCCAAACCAGAACCCTAATCAGAACGGAAATGGCAATGGCAATGGCAATGGCAACGGAAATAAAAATCCAAATCAAAACAGGCCCCAGCACCCGAATCAGAAGAATCAGAACAAAAACCCAAATCAAAATCCAAATCAGAACCGCAATCAGCCAAATTCTGAAAATCAGGAAGAAAACTCTAAGAAAGACTTTAATTTCGATGGATTAGTAACGATTGAGGGTGTTCTCGAGATTCTTCCGGATAACTACGGATTCCTCCGTTCCTCAGATTTCTCCTACATTTCTTCACCGGATGATGTGTATGTTTCAACCAATCAGATCAGGAATTATGCATTGAAAACAGGCGATACCGTTCGGGGAATTGTCCGTTTGCCAAAAGAAGGCGAAAAATATTTCTCCTTACTGAAACCAACAGAAGTTAACGGCCGGGATTTAGAATTCATTAAAGATCGCGTTGCATTCGAATTCCTTACGCCCTTGTTCCCTGAAGAAAAATTCAATTTAACAGGGAAAAACGCTACACTTTCTACAAGAATTGTTGATCTGTTCACTCCGATAGGAAAAGGGCAGCGCGCAATGATTGTTGCACAGCCGAAAACGGGTAAAACGATGTTGCTTAAAGACATTGCAAACTCCATTTCCGAGAACCACCCAGAAGCTTATATGATGATTTTGCTCATCGATGAAAGACCGGAAGAGGTGACTGATATGGAAAGAAGCGTAAATGCAGAAGTAATTGCCTCAACTTTTGATGAGCCTGCTGACAAGCACGTAAAAGTAGCCAATCTTGTACTTTCAAAAGCACAAAGAATGGTAGAATGCGGTCATGATGTAGTGATTTTACTGGATTCAATTACGCGTTTGGCGAGAGCTTACAATACGGTAACTCCGGCTTCAGGAAAAATTCTTTCCGGCGGTGTTGATGCCAATGCACTCCACAAACCGAAAAGATTCTTCGGTGCGGCAAGAAATATTGAAGGCGGGGGATCATTAACCATCATTGCAACAGCATTGATCGATACAGGTTCTAAAATGGATGAAGTTATCTTCGAAGAATTCAAAGGAACCGGAAATATGGAACTTCAGCTTGACCGAAAGATCGCCAATAAAAGGATTTATCCAGCCATCGATTTGGTATCATCAAGTACAAGAAGGGATGATCTTCTTCTTGATGAAACTACACAGCAGAGAATGTGGATCCTAAGAAAATATCTTGCCGACATGAATCCTGTGGAAGCAATGGAATTTGTAAACAAAAGCATCAAAGGAACTTTAAACAACGAAGAGTTTCTGATGAGCATGAACCGTTAAAAAGTTCAACATATACAATCTTAAACCGTTCTGCAAAGAGCGGTTTTTTTGTTTCCGCCGATGTTAAAGATTTATTAAAGTAATGTACTTGATTTGGACCTGCCCCACATTATGACTAAATTTGGGTATTAACTTTTAAATTTAAAAAATTATGGCATTCGAATTACCACAATTGGGCTATGCGTACGACGCACTGGAGCCTACCATTGATGCAAGAACAATGGAAATTCACCACACCAAACACCACCAGGCATACATTGATAATTTAAACAAAGCAATTGCAGGGACAGATCTGGAAGGAAAAACCATCGAGGAAATCTGCAAGACAGGAACTGATAAACCAGCAGTAAGAAATAACGGCGGCGGACATTATAACCATACGCTTTTCTGGGAAATCTTAACTCCTGGCGGAAGCAAAGAACCGGTTGGAAATGTAAAAGCTGCGATTGAAGCCTACGGAGGTTTCGAAAAATTCAAAACAGATTTTTCTGAGGCGGCGAAAACGAGATTTGGTTCAGGCTGGGCTTGGCTTTGCAAGAAAGAAGACGGAACGGCGACTGTTTGTTCTACTCCAAACCAAGACAACCCGTTAATGCCTGTTTCGGAATGTCAGGGAACACCGGTTTTAGGACTTGATGTTTGGGAGCATGCTTACTATCTGAACTACCAAAACAGAAGACCAGATTATGTTTCTTCTTTCTTCGAGGTTATAAACTGGGATAAAGTGGAAGAAAAATTCAACAAGTAGTATTTATATTATTTAAAATAAATAAGGTTCAGAAATTCTGAACCTTATTTTTATTTATTAACGGATATCTGCACCACTCAATCCCGACATCCGCACGCCGTATTTCCACTGAACATACGCAAAAACCTGATACAGTTTATACTCGAATTTCAGTCCGTAGTTTTCCTGAGGATCGTAATCAATAGAAGATTCAATCACATTCCGGTACTTTCCGGAGTAATAATACGAGTTCCATTCGTTGACGAGAAACGTGTTTCTTGTTTTCAGATAGCTTTCAGAATACATACTCATTGGTTTTGCAACAGCATTCAGGAAATAATCATATTGCGTATCAATAACCTGAAGATCCCACTCGCCGTCATCATTCTTAGAAGGCGAAATTTCTGGGTTTCCGGAACTGTCTTGAGGCTTATTCTGAGGTACACAGGCGATTATACTAAACGCCAGGATTAGATATATAAAATTTTTCATCCTTTTATTTTGATATAAAGGTAGGAAAAAATAAAACCGAAGTCAGCAACTTCGGTTTTACCTATAATTAAAAAAAAATCTTATTTGGATTTGTGTTCACGCTGTACCACTGTGAATACAGGGAAGTGATCGCTGTATCCGTTAGTGAAGCGGTCGCCATCCCAGGATCTCAGCGGATAACCTTTCCATTGTCCTTCGCTGTTTTTAAGATAAGAAGGGGCATAAACCTCTGTTTTAAACAGAGAATACCCTTTTGAAAGTTTCTCGGTAGAATGTAAATTTTTTGATGCAATCATCTGATCAAAAAGATTCGGAGCGTCCCGGTAACCAAGTGTTGCTACACCTGATTTGTACATTTTGTTCATCAGGTTATAATACGGCGATTGGTCACTGAGTTGGGCAGGTTCTCCTACAGCTCCTAAAACTTTTCTGATACTTGGGCTTACCGGATCATCATTAAAGTCGCCCATTGCCACTAATTTAATTGAAGGATCCTCGGCTCTTAACCTGTCCATCTCAGTTTTAAGCACTGTTGCAGCCGCTGCTCTTCTCGGATAGGAGCGCGCTTCACCACCGCTTCTTGATGGCCAGTGATTCACGAAGAATGCGTATTTTTCACCATCCAATAAACCTTTTACGACTAAAACTCCACGGGTGTAGCTTCGGTAGCCGTCATCATTGAAGGTTTTGATTTCTTTTTCGTAATGGTCGGTTACCACAAATCTTCCTTTTTGGTAGATTAAGCCAACATCTACCCCACGCGCATCATAGGAATTGTGGTGAACGATTCCGTAATTGCTTTTTGCAAGTGCAGGTTGCTTAATGAGGTCTTCAATCACCTGTCGGTTTTCTACCTCTACCAAACCAATTACAGCAGGATTATCGTTTGTGTACTGTCTTCCGAGTTCGGAAAGCACATTGCTCACGTTCGCCATTTTCTGGTTATACTTCTCTGTATTCCAGTTTTTTCCGCTGTTTGCAGTAAAGTCATCGGCAAGAATTTGATTCCGTACGACTTTTTTACCTACCAGCAGTTCGTTACTCCATTCTCCTTTATAAACTTCTGTTGTTTCAAGGTATTGTAAAGAGTCGATTGGTACACTTCGGTGGAAAGCTGGATTTTTAAAGTCTTTTGTACCATCAATATAGTCTGCAGAAGGAACGGTGTCCCAAAGGTTTTCTACGTTATAAAATGCAATGGCTGCCCGCTGTACCTGAACTTTCTGGGAAAAAACAATAGCCATTGAAAACAGCGTGATTGTAATAAAAAATTTTTTCATTAGAAATACATAAAAATTTTAAGTGGGTAAAATTACTAATAATTTCGGAAGCAAGCACTTAAACTAACCGTATTCTTTTGCGAAGTAACGTGATTAGTGTCATGCATTCTATTTTAGGGATTTAAATGATAAATCATCCTTATTATAAGAATAAAGTGTTAAATATCTTTAACTTAATAAAAATTAAGTTTAAATTTGTTGCCCCTTAAAAATATATTATCATAAGGGATTTTAAATAATTAGTTATGATTAAAAAGTTATCCTTAATCTCATTGTTTACATTGCTTCCGGCATCCTTCTATTTCGCACAGACTACGGTTTATGCGTACGTGAAAGACCAGGAGGGCAAACCAGTTGAGAGCGCAGAGATTGATCTTGTACAGTCTGCTGATGATGTGAAAGCCGATAAAATTGGTTATTTTCAGTTTGTTGATCTACAGCCTGGGCAGTACCAGATCAATGTTTCGAAGCAGAATTTTGAAACAAAAATTATTGAGTTTACGGTATCTGCAGACGAAAAAAGAAGAGATTTAGGTGTAATCAGTTTATTGCCTGCTCCATTTGCAAATGCAGGGGTGATGGTAATCGATGATTCCGCCGCCGATAATGATGAAGGAGGATCTTCTATGCAGCCTACAGTAGGGCTTCTTAGCTCTGGTCGAGATGTTTTCCAGAGTATAACTGCATTTGAACTTGGTGCATACTGGTTCCGTCCAAGAGGGATTGAGAACCGTTTCGAAGATGTACTTTTCAACGGTGTATCAATGTCGAAAAATGATGACGGGAAAGTAGATTTCAGCAACTGGGGAGGATTAAACGACGTTACCCGTTACCCATTTGAATCTGTAGATAATATTACCCCTTCCGAATATGCCTTCGGTAATCTTGGTGGGGTTGTATATTATAATACAAGAGCTTCCAGCTACAGAAAACAGACTTCTCTTGCTTACTCATTTACAAACAGAAGCTATTTCCACCGTGCTATGGCGACTTACTCCAGCGGTTTGTCTAAAAACGGTTGGGCATTTACATTCTCCGGAAGCCGAAGATGGGCTGATGAAGGTGTTATTGACGGAACTTATCAGGATTCTTACGCATATTTCGGTGCAATCGAAAAGCAGTTCAGCAGCCGACACGCAATTAACTTGACAGCTTTTGGAGCACCAACTTACAGAGCTAATAATTCACCAAACACCCAGGAAGCTTATGACCTGATGGGTAAAAATTATAATTCTTACTGGGGATGGCAAGACGGCGAGAAGAGAAATTCAAGAATCAGAAAGGTATTTGAACCAATGTTCATGCTTACTGATTATTTGAAAATCGGTAAAAACAGCAACTGGAACAACACCATTTCCTATCAGGAAGGTAGAGACGGAAGAAGCCGTTTAGACTGGTTCCATGCAGCCGACCCTAACCCTACTTACTATAGAAAACTTCCAAGCTACGGTATTTTCACTGAAGAGGAATTTAAAGCTAATTCACAAATCGACTGGATGAGCCTTTACCAGGCCAACTACCTTAACCGTTATGATATGGCAGGTAATGAGCAGGGCGCAGTGTACAGTATTGTAGAAGATGTAAATAAAGACAAGACCATCAACTTTGCGTCGCACTTTGATACAAAGCTTGATGAAAACTGGAAACTGAACATCAACTTTAACTATCAGAATTTAAAATCTGATAATTTCAGAGAGATGAAAGATCTTTTAGGAGCATTATATGCAAACAATCTGAATGCTTTCGGAAACGATCAGCCTTACGATTTAGACAATCCTAATGCTAAAATTCTTGAAGGAGACAGAACGCAGTATTCTTACGATTTATTAAGAGATCAGTATACATTAAACGCGTCTACGGAAATCGATTTGCCCAAATGGAATGTAACTGCTTCGGTATTTACTTCTTATGCGGATTCACAAAGAGACGGAAAGTTCAGACATCATCAATATGCGGACAGTAAAGGAAAGAGCGAAGTTTTCAATACCATCGATGCAGGTCTTAAAGGGAGAGTGCTTTATAAATTAGACGGTAGAAACTTTATCGTGTACAACGGCGCCTTCTTCAGTCTGGCACCTACTTTAAACGAAATCTTCATCAGTCCGCGTGTAACCAATATGATTACACCGAATGTTGAAAACCAAATTATTAATTCAAACGATTTAAGCTATATCCTTAGAGGGCAGGTTCTTAAACTTAGGTTAAGCGCTTACTCGACCACTATTAAAAATGCTACAGAAATTTCCAGATATTATGCGGATATTTCCAGTGAAGCAGTTGATCAGGGTAACGCATTGGTTGCAGAGGTGCTGAGCGGCATCGATAAATCCTATCAAGGTTTGGAATTGGGGGCAGATGTAAAAATTACAACGACCCTAAATGCTACCGCTGTTGCAAGTTATGGTGATTATAAAGTTACCAACAATCCTACAGTAACAACTTTTGATGACGATTTTGGAATCAGAGAGTGGGGAACTGCTAACATCAAAGATTATAAAATTGCCGGTACACCGCAAAAAGCTTACTCTTTAGGATTGCGCTACAACTCCAAAAATTTCTGGTGGGTAGGTGCTACAGCGAATTATTTGCAGGACCAGTATCTGGATTTCTCAGCGCTGAACAAAACTACAGCAATGTATACAGATCCTCGTACGGGAGACAACTATCCCGGAGCAACACCGGAAGCAATCGCAATGATTACCGCACAGAAAAAGTTTGATGATCAGTTTATGCTGAACGCCAATGCGGGTAAAACTTTCGTCTTCGGTGATTACAGAATGGGCGTTAGCTTAAGTGTAAACAATATTCTGAATAACAGAGATTATGTTACCGGCGGTTTCGAGCAGGGCAGGGCAGTTAACTTCCCGGAAGCTTTTGCAGAATCACAAAGAGAAAAACCTTATTTCGGTCCAAAACTTTGGTACGACAGAGGAACTACGTTTTTTGCAAACGTTTATTTAAGATTTTAATTACTAATAAAACATCCAATGAAAAAATACAGTTCATTTTTTAAGATTTTCTTCATCGCTTTTGCATCGCTCCTGCTCACGGCGTGTGTGCACGATGATAAGTATGATGATCCTGTGCTGCAGGATTACCAGTGTAAAGACCTTACGGCAACCATGACGATTGCTCAGGTAAAGGCTCTGCATACCAATATGCGTTATGTTTTTCCGGAAGGCTCAACTGCCGTGATGGAAGGTTATGTATCCTCCACTGATGAATCAGGGAATATCTACAAAACCATCTATATTCAGGATTCGCCGGTTAATCCAACTCAGGGATTTGTAATTAGTGTAGATGCAGTAAGTACTTACACGAAATTCCCACAGGGATCAAAAATTTATATCGAATTGAAAGGCCTTGCGCTCGGTACTTACGGAGGCTTGGTCCAGTTAGGTGTAGAAGATGCTAACGCTGTTGCCCAGGGAGTTGATGCTGTTTCCAGAATTCCTGAAAAATTGGTTCCTCAAAGAATCTTCAGATCATGTTCTGTAAGAGCGGAGATTGTACCGAAAGTAATTAAGATTTCTGAAATGGCAGCAAACCAGGCATTGCTTGGAGCATTAATTAAAGTTGAAGATGCTGAATTTACAAATAGAGTTCTTTGTTCAACTTATGCACCGGATGGTGTTACGGTAGACCGACCAATTGGTCAGGGCTGGAATACTTCTGCCAATAGCTACGCTAATACTGCAGTGGTAAGAAACAGTGGTTTTGCTGCATTTGCTAACCAGCAGCTTCCGGCAGGTAATGGAGATTTTGTTGGAATTTTCAGTAAATTCAACACTACTTACCAAATGTACATCAACAAGGCAGCTGATTTGGCTGATATGAAAAACTTCCCTAGACTTGATGGAATTACCACGAATCCTTGTGTAATTGATCCTACGGCTTATACAGCGAAAACAGTGGCTGAAGTGAAGCAGCTTTACAATGGAGCACTTACGCAAATCAACGGAAACTTCCTTGTTAAAGCGAAAGTAACTGCCAACGACGAAACCGGAAACCTTTTTAAATATATTTATATTGAAGATGCGACTGGTGGAATTAGGGTAAATATTAATAAAACCAATCTTTACCAGGATTCAAGATTTAAAGTGGGTAAAGAAATTTATATTAAACTAAAAGATCTGTATATCGGTAACGTTTCTGGTGAACTGCAAATAGGACAACCTTTCAATGGTAACGCTGGACAAATTGCTGAGGCTGATGTTTACAAACATTTCTTTGATTCGAATATGCCTGCAACTCCAGTTGTAGCTACTGAAAGAACCATCACACAGCTTACCACAGCAGATGTTGGAAGATGGATTAAATTAAGAGACCTTCAATTCATAGATGCCGACCTGGGGCAGCCTTATGCGTCGGGAGGAGTTACCAACAGAACGTTGGAGGACTGTGCCGGTAATAAAATTCTTCTCAGAACAAGCAATTTCGCAACCTTTGCAGGTGCTGAAGTTGACGGAGGAAAAGGTGATGTATATGCTATCTTAAGCGTATTTAATGGTACTTATCAGCTATGGATTCCTAAACAGGTTCATGCGGATCTAGATGACCCGAGATGCGATGGTTCTCAGCCACCGACAACCATTTTCTTTGAGGGATTCCAGACCAGTCTTACGGCGAACTTTACAGCGTATGATGTAGCGGGACCACAACAGGTATGGACGAGATCTAACCAAGGAACCGGAACGAACTATTATGCAGTGATGAATGGTGGTACTTCAGCGAACGAAGACTGGTTAGTATCAAGTGAGATTAATCTTACTGGTTATAACGGTTATAGTTTCTCTTTCGATTCAGATGGAAGAGCTACAACCCCAGGTAATCCTTTGGAGGTTTATATCACCGAGAACTTCTCAGGTAATCCTTCCACAACAACCTGGACGAAAGTTAATGCACCAATTGACACAGCTTTAGGCGGCTTTGCGTTCTTTAGCTCTGGTAAAATTAATATCGACAGTTATGCTAACAAAAAGATTAGAATTGCGTTTAAGTACACTTCTACGCCTACAGCTTCCACAACTTGGGAAGTTGATAATCTGAAAGTTTCGGGCAGTAAATAATTCATGCTTATAATAATAGAAGGCCGCAGAAATGCGGCCTTTTTTTGTAGGTTACGGAAAAGCACTCCATCTTTTGTACTCGTCAAGTATAGCCCGGCTGTAGGGCTTAAATATTCTTCGTGTATATACTTTGGGGTTATTATATTTAGAATCTCTTACAGAATAGGCATATAAAAGGCTGTTTCACTATGCAACAGCCTTTATAATTGTACGATAAAGTTTTGTCTTAAAAACTTACTTCATTCACTTCTTTTCCTCTCTGGAAATTCATTGTTTTTTGATTGCCTTTATAAGCGATATTCACCAAATTAATCTGTCGTGGAAAAGTGCTGAGCATAATAGTGTTTTTAATCCTTAATGTGTTAACCTCACTCACACCGCCAGCTTCGAAATAAACCCAGACAGATTCACCGTTAACCTGGCTCCCTGTGAAAGTAAGCGTCTTTGCACTGCCATTCACAAACAAATCGAAATTGTTGTTAACATACTTTTTCACTTCCGCTTCAAAACCTGCTGTATTGGGGTTTATTTTAACTGCGTCAGAGATATGTTGGGTATTCATTTTCGTTGTAAACTTCAGGGTCTTGCTTCCTTCCACATAATCTACCTTTGTCATCGAGGAATAAAAATCTGCTTCCGCAAAACTTGTTATCACCATCATAGCAAAGATTCCGATAATATATAAATAATTTTTCATCTGTATAACTTGTTTCAGTATATTCTCAAATATAATGCCAATTAAAAGTTCACGTTTACCGTGTATTTATCGTAAAATGCTTTAATATGGGCCACGGCATCATCGGCAGTGTCAACCACCCGGTACAGGCTCAAATCCGCCTCAGAAATCATTCCGTTTTCAAGTAAAGTATCTTTAAACCAATCCAGCAGACCTTTCCAATATTTAGAACCCACCAATACAATCGGGAACTTCCCTATTTTATTGGTCTGGATCAATGTCATCGCTTCCAGAAGTTCATCTAAAGTACCAAAACCTCCCGGCATCACAATGAATCCCTGAGAATATTTTACAAACATCACTTTTCTTACAAAGAAGTAATCGAAATCCATACTGTAACCCTTATCAATGAAAGGGTTGAAATGCTGTTCGAAAGGAAGTTCGATATTCAGACCGATGGATTTTCCGCCGCCTTTATTGGCACCTTTATTACCGGCTTCCATAATTCCGGGGCCACCTCCGGTGATAACACCGAAACCGATTTCTGTAATTTTCTCAGCAATATCAACCGCAAGTTCATAATATTCGCTCCCCGGCTGTAACCTGGCCGAACCGAAAATAGAAACACATGGACCAATTTTGGCAAGCCTTTCATAACCGTCTACGAATTCGGCCATTATTTTGAAGACCATCCAACTGTCTTTGGTTATGGTTTCGTCCCAGGTTTTTTCTGTAAAAGAACGCTGAATTTTCTGATCAATTTCAAATTCAGTTCCTGCCGCAGCACGAGTTGTCCCTTTTCCCCTCTTTATTTTGCTCATCTTCGTCTTATTTAAAATGGTGCTCTGCTTCCAGAACAGATTCCGGCCTTCCTACATCTATGAGTTTAGCCTGATGCTCGTAACCATGGATCGTTTCTGTATGCATCAAATCCAGATATTCTTCCATAATAGAAAATTTTCCCGTACGCTTAATTTTATCAAAAATTCTCGGATTGATACAGTGTATTCCGCTAAAAGCCAATGGTTTGAACCCTTTGTTGAATTCTGCCAGCCGCTGTTCGCCCGTTTCTATATTTACCCAACCGCGCAAAATCATTTCGGGATTGAAAAGAAGTTTTCGGGAGCTTTTTCTGTCGGAAACCGCTAAAGTAGCAAAATCTTTCTTTTCCTGATGGTATTTTACGAATTCTGTGATGTTTAAGTCGGTGAGAATGTCTGCATTAAGAATCAAAAAATCTTCGCCAAAATCCAGAAATTTTCTTGCAAAAACCAAGCCGCCGCCAGTCTCCAGAAGCTGATCTTTTTCATCAGAAATTTCGATTTCAGCACCGAAATTATTGTTTTCTTTCAGGAACTGTACAATCTGTTCCCCGAAATGGAAGACATTGATTACGAAATCATTGATCCCGTAACTCTGTAAATATTTGATATTTCTTTCCAACAGAGGTACGCCGTTGACCTTTGCCAAAGCTTTCGGGTGATGGTCGGTAAACGGTTTCAGCCGGGTTCCTTTGCCTGCTGCGAATATAAGTGCCTTCATTTTTCTAGTGATTATTCAGTTGTGGCTGTTCATCATGTTGAATGGTGACTGTAGCCTGCGGATATTTTTCTCGGATGAAAGCTGCAGTCTTTTCAGCACAGTATACCGATCGGTGCTGTCCGCCCGTGCATCCGAAATTAATCTGAAGATGCTCGAAATTTCTCCCAAGATAATTATCGATATTGATGGATACGATGTTTTTTACCAACTCCAGAAACTGTGGCATTTCGGTTTTTGTTTCCAGAAATTCCTGCACACCGATGTCGCAGCCGGTTTGCGATTTATATTCCTCAATCCTTCCGGGATTCAGGATTCCACGACAATCGAACGCAAATCCGCCGCCGTTTCCGGTTTCATCTTTTGGAATTCCTCCTTTTTTGTAGGAAAAACTGTGTATATCTATTTTAAGACTCATATATTTTTTAACCTTTAGATTATGGATTTCTATTGTTAAATTCTTCTTTTTTAAACCATTAAGGAATTAAGAGAATTAAGATTAATCGGGGAGGGATGTGAAATATTCGTTCACAAATGGTTTCATTGATCTAGTAATATTATCTGTGAAAAAATTAATTAATAAACCCTGTGGTTTTTCAAGCATTTTCATATATGTTAACAACTGTGCATGATGAACAGGCTTAATCTCGTCTACAGTTTTAACTCTACAACAACTAAATCATTCACCAATAAATCAATTCTTAGAGATGTTTCAATTAATAAACCATCATAAATTATATTAGCAACCACCTGTTGTTTAACCGTATAACCGTTCCGTTCCAGTTCGTATTTCAGACAGGTTTCATAGATACTTTCTAATAAACCCGGTCCTAGATTCTTGTGGACTTTTATTGCAAAACCCGTAATGTCATAAGACAACTGAGTTACTTGTTTTTTGGTGACTAACATTTTAACAATTCTTAATTATCTTAATTTCTTAAATGGTTCAAAATACTTTAATTTTATTCTGCACCGTTTCAGATTTCAATTCGCTGATAAGTTTTTTCAACTCAGGGTAATTTTGCATCTCTTCCCAATGATTTGAAAATTGATATAAATTTTCGATTCCCCGATTCAAGCTTTTCAGAAAGTGAGGCTTCCTTTGAGTAAGTCCACGGAATCCATACGCTCCCAAAACCTGCATAAAACGGATCAGTTGAGTAGGCTTTATTGAATTTTTAAGCTGTATTACCGTATTTTCATCCTTCCAAAGAGAAAGATAATAACTGAGCATTTTTTCTCTGAAATCATCAGGGAAATTAGCTTTAGCCTGATAAAGAAATGAAATAACATCGTACATCAGCGGACCTTTCATTGCCGACTGGTAATCGATGAAGAAAACAGCATCCTGATCATCCACCATAATGTTCCTTGCCTGAAAATCCCGGATCATTAAACCTGTAGGACCGCAGTTTTCAATTTCTGATGTAAGCTTTTTAAATTCTTTTAGCAAAGCAGCCTTGTGGTAAGGAATCTCGAGTACATCCGCAATGAAACTTTTGAAATAAAACAGATCATTGGTCACCGGAAGTTCATCATAACTTTCATACTCGAATGTCTGTGAATAGTCGATTTTATCACGCGTCCGAGTCTGAAGTTGAAATAATTTTTCGATCGTTTGTTTTACCAAAGATTTGGTTCTTTCATTAAGACCATCATTTTCAATAATTTCTGAAAGCGTGTTTTTACCCAAAAACTCCTGAATGTAAATTTTAAGGTCTTCAGAAATCTTAAAAATTTTTGGAGTGTTGAGATTAAGTTGGGAAAATACTTCAGAGAAATAGAAAAAACTCTCGTTTTCGGCAATATTTTCGTTCTCGGTGATGATGTACTGTTGATTTGGTGTGGAGCCGACGAAATTCTTTCTTGCCGAACCGCTTTGGGCTAATGAATAAAAATCCTGCGATTTTTCTCCAATAAATTCTTCGAAAAAGAGTTTTGCGTTTTCCATACTCATACTTTTACAAATATAGGAATTTAGAATTTTTGAAAAGATTATATTTGCAATATGTTCAATGATTTCAAGCCTGTTCTGAAAATCCTGCTACGCTTCGTCATCCTGTATGTGGTGATGGTTTTGGCTTATCAGTTTTACCTGAACCAGTTCAAAAGTATGGGTTTGGATCCCGTCTCGGAATGGGTTGCTGATCAGGCGGCGTTTGTACAGGATTTTTTTGGTTACCAGACTCAAATCGTGCCTGGCAAACCCGAGCAGGAGACAGATTGGTTTTACGTTAGCGGCAGATATGTTTCTCGCATGGTAGAAGGCTGTAACGCGATTTCGGTGATGGTCTTATTCCTGGCCTTTATTTTTGCTTTTTATCAGGGAATCAAGACGTTTGTTTTTGCGGGGTTGGGTTTTGTTTTCCTTCACATCATCAATGTACTTCGAATTGCAGGTCTGAATATTCTTTTGGTTGAATGGCCGCAATATTCTAAAATCGGACACGATTATCTTTTCCCTGCAATTATTTATGGCAGCGTGGTTTTGCTCTGGCTGATCTGGATTAAGTTTTTTGCACTAAAAGATCCTGTAGATGAAAGTGCTTAGAATTTTACTCATCATTCTCGGAATTTTTGGATTAATTGGAGTGAGAATGGTAGAGGAATCTCTTTTCTATGATCCTTTTCTGAGTTATTTTCATGCAGCAGATAAAAATGCACAGTTCCCGGATTTCGAATGGTCGAAATTGATTATTAATTATATTTTCAGGTTTTTGCTGAACCTCGCTTTATCAGCTTTAATTGTTCATTTTATCTTTAAAAATAAAGAATACACGATGCAGGCGGTTGTTTTAATGGTGCTGGTTTTTGCGATTACTTTTCCGATTTACCTTTACTGCATTCATACAAAATTCGAAATCGGCTACCTTTTCTCTTTTTACATGCGGAGATTCGTGATTCAGCCATTAATTTTGCTGCTCATCATTCCATTATTTTACTACAGAAAACAGTTGTTGAAGAAGGTGAAGAATTAGGTATTCACGTCGTGTTTCTCGACCTGGGAAATATTATTTTCGTCCCACTCAATTTTCTTCACAAAAGGTCGCTGACGAACTTTGCATTCGGAAAGCTGGCAGATTTCACATGAGAAAGCCTTACAGTCATCTAAATGGAAATTAAATTCAATCGCCCGGCTGGAATTTTCTGCGATTAATTTATAGGTTTCTTCCATTTCTTCATGAGCTTTTCTCAGCTCAAAATACCACGGCAATGTTAAATGTGCATCGATATGAAGCCCGCTGCCGTGCTGTTGAATGCGGGTATTATGAATATCAATCCATTCGCGTTTTCTGTTGTCGTTCAAAATTTTGGCAAGGCTGGCGAGCATGTCCTGGTCTGCTTCGTCCATAATTCCACTTAACGCTTTTCTGATGATTTTGTAACCGATGAAGATGATATAACCGCCGAATATCAGCGCTACAACAGCATCGATCCAATAAATCTTTGTAAAATAGACGAGAACCAAACTTATCACCACGCCCAACGTTGTAATCGTATCACTTTGTAAATGTTTCCCTGAACTTTGCAGGACTAATGAGTTTTGCTGAATTCCCTTTTTCACTGAAATGTAACCCATCAGATAATTAATGGCTGCAGTAGCCGCAATAATGAGCATTCCCCAATCCAGTTTTTTCGGGATATTGCCGTGAAGAAGCGAATCTATGGCCTGAACGATGATGATCACTCCGGCAAAGATGATAAGCGCGCCTTCAATTCCGGAAGTCACGAATTCAACTTTTCCATGACCGTATGGATGATCAATATCTTTAGGTTTTGCCGCGAGATACAACGAATATAGACCCATGAATCCTGCAATAATATTCACGATACTTTCCATCGCGTCGGAAAATACCGCATCAGAATTGGTTAGATGCCACGCAATTAATTTTCCTATAAACAGACCGATTCCTACAATGGCAACAGTTTTCTGAAATGTAAAATTAGTCTGTGATGAATTTTGAGTTTCCACTGCAATGTTCGATTAAATTAATTAATAATGTTTCAGGCATCTAATAATAAAAAAATGCTCACTTACTGTGAGCATTTATATTAAACCAATTGATTTTTTAAGAGATATTCGGCGATCTGTACTGCGTTGGTGGCGGCGCCTTTTCGCAGGTTATCTGCCACAATCCACATGTTGAGCGTATTGGGCTGCGAACGGTCCCGACGGATTCTTCCGACAAAAACCTCATCTTTCCCCTCTGAATACAGCGGCATAGGATAAATTTTGTTCGATACATCATCCATCACTACAATTCCAGGTGTTTCCGAAAGGATTCTGCGCACCTCATCCAAATCAAATTCATTTTCGAACTCGATGTTTACACTTTCCGAATGTCCGCCCTGAACGGGAACCCGAACCGCGGTCGCCGAAAGGTTAAAACCATCATCGCCCATGATTTTCTTGGGTTCTGTCATGAGTTTTATTTCTTCTTTCGTGTAATCATCATCCGCAAAAACATCACACTGCGGAAGCGCATTTTTGAAGATTTCGTAAGGATAAACTTTTCCAACATTGCTGTCTCCGGCAATTTCTGCATTCAGCTGATCAACCGCATTTTTCCCGGTTCCGGTAACAGATTGATACGTTGAAACAATTACTCGTTTCAAATCATATTTCAGATTCAGAGGATGAAGAACCATCACTAACTGAATTGTTGAGCAATTGGGATTAGCAATGATTTTATCCTCTTTCGTAAGTTCAGTTGCGTTGATTTCGGGAACGACCAGTTTTTTATCCTCCATCATTCTGAAAGCAGATGAATTGTCGATTACCGTCGTTCCGGCTTCGGCAAATTTCGGGGCAAACTCGAGAGAGGTAGTGCCGCCGGCTGAAAACAGAGCGATTTCCGGCTTCATATCGATGGCGGTCTGCATTGATACGATGGCGTATTCTTTCCCTTTGAAACTGATTTTTTTTCCGACGGATTTTTCTGATGCAACAGGAATTAATTCTGTTACAGGGAAGTTTCTTTCTTCCAAAACCTTCAACATTACCTGACCTACCATTCCGGTAGCGCCTACAACTGCTATTTTCATTTTTTTATCTGATGAATGATAATTGATAATAAATTATGCCCCGAAAAGTCGGTGCCACTGGAATGCCCAAAGCATAAATGCAAGTGCTACAAACCCCATGATCAACCAACTCATCTTCATAGTGTCATTGGTTTTGAATTTTTTATTGAGGATGGTTAAAAGCACCGCTGCTACAATCATAGCAAAAGGGTGTTCAACATAAGTATTTCTTGCGGTAGAATCGCTCATCAGCGTTCCCGCTTCTGTAGCGGCTTTGAATCCTGGCGAGAAAAAGAACAACATGATCAGTCCGATAAGTGCCTGAAGATGGAAAAAGATCATCGTGAACAGCGTAGATTTTCTTAAAAGTTTGGAGATTTTACCTGAATATCCGAACATGGTCACGAGCAGTGCCACAACAAAAACAGCTGCCAAAAGCAGGATTAAATAAGCAAAACCACGGTGTGCCTGAAGCATGATGTTGAAATCCATAATATTTTTTTATAAGTTAACTGCAAATATAAAAAAAATCCCGACGATAAAGTCGGGATTAATATCAAATCTAAAGTTCAGAACTCTAGGTTTCTTAGAATGAATACTTCATACCGAACATTGCAGACCAAGTCGTAAATCTTGAACTAGCAGGTCTGTTAGGAGAAGTAACCAAGTCGTTACCGCTTCTTAACATCTGGAATGTTGGGTTTGGAGATAATGCTCCGGATCGGCCAAGTATTGCAGCACCATAAGAACTTACGTTCTGATCCTGAATTCCCCAATCGGAGTTCAGCATATTACCAAAGTTCAGGATATCTAAAGAAAGTTGAATTTTATCTCCTTTCTGAACCATATCACTAAACAAATTCTGAGTCAAACGGATATCAACACGGTTTAACCAAGGCATAAGGAACTCGTTTCTTGGTAAGATCTGTCCTCTGTATCCTTCCAAATCATTGTCTTTAATGAACTTGTCGAATGCTGCCCTCTGCTGATCTGCCGTGAACAGAACGGTAGTATTTGCACCACTTCCTGTAGTAATATTGGCAAAGTTCATATCAGCGGTAGAAGTCGGAAGGTAAAGCAAATCATTTGCGATTCCGTCTCCGTTCACATCATTCGAGTAATAATAAGAATATCTTCCCTGGTGAGCTCCTGAATAGTAAGCACCAATTGTTGTACCTGTTTGCTTAATCTCGTAAGTTACATTAGCAACAACTCTGTGTGGAACTGCGTAATTAGAGATACTTAAGAAATCCTGGTTCGGAGAATCCACTGTTGGAGAACCTAACCAAGATGAAGATGCGTTTGATCCTGAGTTAGATGAAACTTCCTCAGCTTTGGAATAAGTGTAGAACGCGGATCCGGAAAGTCCTTTCCAAGGTCTCATCTGAGCTCCGAAAGTTGCAGAAAATGCATATCCCTTGGTATCTGTATTCGTAAGAATCGTCGCACTGTTTGCGCCGATCGCAGAGTTGTAGGTATAAGAGCCAGCATTTGGATAGTAAACACGGTCTGCATAAGTCATTTTTTCCGTTGATGCTTTTCTGTTCGCTCCAAACTGGAATACCGCGTTGATATCTTTAGTGTAAAGAATATCAGTAGTAAGTGTTAAGGGCGAGTTTGGTACTTTATAATCAATACCTAAACTTGATCTCCATACAGACGGCATTTTGAAATCCTGATCAACAAGAGAGAAAGAAGATGGCGCACCTGCTTTTGGACTCGTTATGAAAACATTCTCAGCTCCTGCAGGAACATTGTTCAGGTGATAATAAATATCCTGTGGCTGGAAGGTAACATTGTTAATCCATCCTGCAACCTGTGCGTAAGATCCCGGTTCAATCGTATTCTGAAGTACACCTGCGTTGGTTGGCATGTTAGTTAACCAAACAAAAGGTACACGTCCCGAAAATACACCGCTTCCTCCACGGATCGTTAATGAACGGTCTCCCATTACATCATAATTGAATCCTAAACGTGGTGAAATCATTACGCGGGATTTTGGCCAGCTTCCTGATGAATATTTCGTCACGTTACCGTTTTTGTCAAGCAAATCCAGTGCGTCGATAGATGGGTTTGCAGTAAGGTCGTTAAGATAGAACGGAAGCTCTGCTCTTACCCCTACTGTAAAGTTGAATTTATCGTTAACTGCTACTCTGTCCTGTACATAAGCAGATCCTAAACCGAAGTTTACTCTTGCGTAAGTGTCCTGATTAGCATACGGATAAGTAAGACCAAACATGATTGGTGCAACTTCGTTTGCAGTACCTGTTGTAAGGAAGTCTGCTACCGAAGCGTATCGGTAGTAACCGGTTCCCATACGGGTGTATGAGTTACCAAACTTCTGCATTTCGTACGCAACACCACCTGTTAAAGTGTGTTTCCCTGCATTGTAAGTCAGGTTATTTGTGATTGAGAAGTTGTCGTTAACTACATCGTTCAGGTAAGAGAAAAGCTCAGTACCGAAACTGATATAGTTACCACCATTTGCAGATCCATCCCAGATATCAACAAAAGGGAAAAGAGTATCTGATGGGGTAGATCTTAAATCCTGAATTTTCGAGTAAGTAAATAATAATTTATTCGAAAGGTTAGAATTAAAAGTAGAGTTTAATTCAGCAGTTAGTGAAGATACTTTGTTTTCGAAACCATAGTTTCCGTTTTCGAAAGTCATTGCTCTGTCACTTACACGGTTCCATGTTGAACGTGGTGAAGGTCCAGAATTTCCGTTTGCAACCTGCATCGATGTTCCGTTAAGAATGTTGTAACGGATCGCAAATTTATGCTGATCACTGATGTTCCAGTCTAAACGCGCAAGAAATTTATCGCCCTGCTGTTCAGCTTCGTTTGCATATCCCTGATATCTTCCCGGATCGTAACCCCATCTGTTGATAAGGTGATTTCTTACCGCGATAAGATCAGATTCCTTAACTCTTGAAATATTGTTTGCAGGATCAGAAACTCCATTCTGAGAAGCCTTCCAAAGGTTAGCTCCAGATGCGTTCGCACCGGTTGATGTTTCTCTTTCAGCACTGATAAAGAAGAACAATTTATTTTGAACGATAGGTCCACCTACTGTGAAACCATTGGTAACCTGTGCTCCGGAAACTTTTTCAATGTCATTCCCGTTAATTTTCCATCCGTTAAGTTCTTTACCATTATAGTAACCGTAAAGTGATCCGTGGAATTTGTTGGTTCCTGATTTGGTAACCGCGTTAATTCCAGCTCCGGTAAAACCAGACTGTGTAACATCAAAAGGAGCGATATTTACGCTGATTTCCTGAATTGCATCCAAAGAAATTGGCTGTGAATTACCTCCCGGGATAGGGCTTGAACTTAATCCGAAACCATTGTTGAAGTTTGCACCATCAATTTGAAGGTTGTTGTAACGTGCGTCACGGCCTGCAAATGAGTTGCCGTTTGCCTGAGGAGTAAGTCTTGTAAACTCAGTGATACTTCTGTTTGCTTGCGGCAAATCCTGAATTTGCTTCTGGCCTACGTTTGTCGCAGCTCCAGTTTTGTTCACGTTGGCTCTTCCCGCACCAGTGATCAATACTTCTGCAATGTCAGTTGTTTTGGTTTCACCTACAATAGGGTTCAGCACGAAAGGCTGGCCCAATTCCAGATACAGATCCTCATACACTTGCGGAGCTTGGCCTGCATAAGTAATTTCTACTCTGTAAGGACCACCAACACGCATGTTTGGTAAGTTAAAGTTGCCTGCAGCATTTGCGTTGGCTGAGTACACAGTACCCGACGGCATGTGCGTTGCTTTAATAGTTGCGCCCGAGCTTGCCTTACCATCAGCGGTAGTTACAACTCCGGTCATGTTACTTGTGGTAACCTGTGCATGCACAGTTCCGTAGCCGCAAAATGCGATAGCAGCGATTAACACGGTCTTCTTTAAAGTGTTACTTCTCATAGATAAAATTTATACTTTTTTTAAATTTAGATGGCGCAAAAATCGTTAAAAAAATTGGAACTTTTATTACGGATGTGTTAAATTTTAAAATTTTGTTAAAAAACGCTGTATCCAACAGGGATACAGCGTATTAAATTTTTTAAGCGGTATGTTTTTAAAATATTATTCTTTGCGTACTATGTGTAATAATTCCTATAAAACCATTAATTTGACAATTATTTTACCGCCTTCAGGCTCAGGTCGATATTTGCTGCAGAGTGAGTTAAAGCGCCAGCAGATATAAAATCTACACCTGTAGCAGCAACTTCTTTCAACATGTCGCGCGTGATTCCGCCTGAAGCTTCACTCTCGCATTTACTGCCAATCAGCTTTACTGCTTTTTTCATGGTCTGGCTATCCATATTATCCAGCATAATACGATCAGCACCTGATTCCAGAGCTTCCTCCACTTCCTGCAGGTTTCGTGTTTCAACTTCTATTTTCAGCTTCTTTTTGTTGGCTTTAATGTACTCTTTGGCCATTTTCACCGCATTCTTAATGCTGCCGTTATAATCAATGTGATTATCTTTCAACATTATCATATCGTACAAACCATATCTGTGATTGGTTCCGCCGCCAATAGCCACAGCCCATTTCTCACAAATCCGGAAGTTGGGCGTTGTTTTTCGGGTATCTAGCAGTTTGGTTTTGGTTCCCAATAATCTGGAGTCCCAATCGTGAGTAAGAGTCGCAATCCCGCTCATCCGCTGCATACAGTTCAAAACTAATCTTTCCGTTGAAAGAATTGAGCGTGCACTTCCTGTTACATAAAAAGCGACGTCGCCGGCTTTTGCGGATTCCCCATCTTTGATCAGTACCTCAATTTTTAGATTTTTATCAAACTGCTTGAAAATGATTTCTGCCAGTTCCACTCCCGCAAGAATACAGTTTTCTTTGATTAAAAGTTTGGCTTTCTGCTCCAGGTTTCCAGGAATTGTAGAAAGAGTGGAGTGGTCTCCGTCTTGAATATCTTCCTCCAGGGCAGATTTTATGAATTGTTTTAAGGCTTTATCAGTTACGTATGGAGGTCTTTTCATGTTTTATTTTTTAAGGCTAATCAGCCAATTTTAAGTTGTTTTATACCAGATCTTTGTTGAAAAACGCGCCTTTATTCTCCTTCATCGCGATAGAATGCTTGATGATGAGGTAAGAAATATTCACCAGATTTCGAAGTTCTGAAAGTTGCGGCGACATGATAGAGTAGTTGTAAAGTTCGGTTACCGCATCGAAAATTTCGCGTTGTTTTTTTCTGGCAAGTTCCAGGCGTTCGTTGCTTCGCACGATGCTTACCAAATCGCTCATCATTTCCTGAAGCTGGCGGCGCAGATAAGAAACCAGTACCATTTCGTCCATCATTTTCATGCCTTCTTCATTCCATTCAGGAACCGCCTTTAAGTCATCAAAATTAAAATCATTGATATTTAAAAGTTCTACCGTTTGCAACGCAGCATTGTGACCGAAAACCATTCCTTCCAATAAAGAGTTTGATGCTAAACGGTTTGCGCCGTGAAGACCGGAATTGGTACATTCGCCTACGGCAAAAAGATTTTTAATAGAGCTTTGCCCGTTCATGTCTGTTTCTATTCCGCCCATCAGATAGTGGCAGGCCGGAACTACGGGAATCAGTTGTTTAAAAGGATCAATACCTTCGTTGAGGCATTTCTGATAAATATTTGGGAAATGTTCTTTGAATTTTTCATGATCCATTTCGCGGCAATCTAAACCGACATACTCGTCTCCAGAGATTTTTAACTCATTGTCAATAGCTCTGGCAACAATGTCACGGGAGGCCAATTCTTCGCGCTCATCATATTTCTGCATGAATTTTTCTCCGTTTTTGGTCCGGAGTTTCGCACCGTCACCACGCACCGCTTCCGAAATCAGAAACAACATTCCGTCTCTTTTTGAATACAAAGCAGTTGGGTGAAACTGATAATACTGCATGTTCGAAACCTTGCCGCGGGCTCGGTGTACAAAGGCAATTCCGTCGCCTGTAGCAATTACGGGATTGGTAGTGTTTTTATAAACATGACCTGCTCCTCCGGTGGCCACGAGTGTTATTTTTGCGGTAATTTTCTTGATTTTCTTTTCTTTCTCATCCAAAATATAAGCGCCGTAACAGGAAATATTTTCTGTGTTGAGTTCTTTTCCCGGAACATGATGCTGCGTGATTAAATCCACGACATAATGGTGCGCCAGCATTTCGATGTTAGGTGATTTTTTAATGGTTTCCAGAAGTGCGCGTTCTATTTCGGCGCCGGTGATGTCTTTGTGATGCACAATTCGGTTTTCGGTATGTCCGCCTTCACGCCCCAGTTTGAAGTCGCCGCCTGTTTCCATATCGAAGTTCGTACCCCAGTTCACCAGTTCCTGGAATCTCGCGGGACCTTCTTTGATGACCATTTCAACCACATTTCTTTTATTTTCACCGTCGCCGGCTCGCATGGTATCGTCAATATGTTTCTGGAAATTGTCGTTGTCAAAATCGGTTACCACGGCAAGTCCGCCCTGTGCGTACTTTGTATTGCTTTCGTCTTCATCGGCTTTGGTGACAATGATGATTTTGGCTTCGGGCATTTTTTCAGAGACTTTTATCGCGTAGGAAAGCCCCGAAATTCCGGAGCCAATGACCAGTACATCTGCTTTAATCATAGATTTTAAATGAATTTAAATAATTTCTCGTCCGGCTTCCTTACTTTTTTCATCTTCTGAAATTCATCATCCGGCGAACGGTAACCTAATGCCAACGTAACAGCGACACTTTCTTTTTCGGTGTCGATATTTAGCGTTTTTTCGATATTTTCTTTTTTGAAACCTTCCATGGGACAGGAATCGACCTGCTCCAGTGCTGCCGCAAACATAAGGTTTCCTAAAACGATGTACGTCTGCTTTTCTGCCCAAAGATGAACGTTCTCATTAGTTTCGGTATAAGTATCAATGCTTTTTCGGAACATTCCGAGATTTTCCATAGGAATTTCCCGTATTTCCGAGATGTGCCTGAAATAACCGTCCACGTAATTTGCCTCAATATTTTTTTTAGAAACAATTACGATTAAATGCGAGCAGGTAGAAATCTGGGAGGGATTATGAAATGAAGGAACAAGATTTTTAAGCATTTCTTCAGATTCAACTACAAAAATTTTATACGGCTGAAGGCCCAGTGAGCTTGCAGAAAGTTTTCCGGCTTCCAGAATATTCCGAAGAACTTCAGGAGAAACCTTTTTCGCAGGGTCAAATTTCTTTACCGAATATCTTTTTTGAAGCGCCCGTAAGTAATCCATTTAACAAAGATAGGAAAAGTCGGAAAACAGAGGACTGAAGTGAGGGTAAAGTTGAGCAGTAAAGAACAATAATTGGTGAAATCAGAAAAGACCGCCGTCGTTTTGATTTTCGAAATACGTATCGATTACCAGGTTATCTGATTGAGCGGCTTTTACTGCGAGCTGGTCGCAGATTTCGTTTTCGGGATGGCCTGCGTGGCCTTTAATCCAGTGAAAAGTGGTTTTGTGCGTTTTGAGTAGCGGAACCATGCGCTTCCATAAATCAGGATTTTTTACATTTTTAAACCCTTTTTTAATCCAGCCGAAAATCCATTTCTGATTAATTGCATCAGAAACATACTTGCTGTCGGTATAAATATGGATGTCGTTTTCGGTAGATTTCAATTTCTCCAGAGCTGCGATCACTGCGAGAAGTTCCATACGATTGTTCGTAGTAAGACGGAATCCTTTGGAAAACTGTTTCTGGTAGTTTTTTTCCGGTACTTTCATCACAATTCCGTACCCGCCTTTTCCCGGATTTCCGCTGCAGGCTCCGTCGGTGAAGATTTCAATTCTAAGACCCATATTTAATATTCGAAATCGTCATCATCATCCAAATCATTCATCGATGAGCCGGAGAGATTTTGGCTGCTCGGCAAATCGAAAGCTGCACCCGGATCGATGGTGGCTTTTATTTTTTCGAAACCGCTGGGTTCATCCTGCTGACCAAAGTTCGAAGGCTGGTAACCGTAACCGCTTCCGAACAGATCGAGGTCGGCAAATTTTGCGATATTTTTGTGGAAAGACATTCTTACATCGGCAGTTGCACCGTTACGGTGTTTTGCAATGATGAGTTCTGCCTGGTTTTCTGTGGAAGATTCTGCGCTGTCTTCATCGTTATCCCACGTCGTAATTTTATAATATTCCGGACGGAAAATAAATGAGACAATATCTGCATCCTGCTCAATCGCTCCGGATTCCCTAAGGTCAGAAAGCATCGGCCGTTTACCCGGACGCGTTTCCACACTTCTTGAAAGCTGAGAAAGCGCGATTACCGGAACGTTCAGTTCTTTTGCAATGGCTTTTAATGATCTCGAAATGGTTGCGATTTCCTGCTCACGGTTTCCTGCTCCGCCTTTTCCGGAGTTGGCTGTCATCAGCTGAAGATAATCGACCATGATGATTCTTACCCCGTGCTGCATAACGAGTCTACGGCATTTTGCCCTGAAATCGAAGACGGAAAGCGAAGGTGTTTCGTCAATAAACAAAGGCGCATTTTCAAGTTCTGATACGTTAGAGAACAGCCTTTGCCATTCTTCATCGCTCATCTGTCCTTTACGGAGTTTTTCTGAGGAAATTCCGGTTTCGGAAGCAATCATTCTGGTGATCAACTGTACTGAAGCCATCTCCAAAGAAAATAGGGCTAAAGGAATTTTGTGTTCAACAGCGATATTTCTCGCCATTGAAAGCAGGAACGCCGTTTTACCCATTGCCGGACGGGCTGCAATAATAATTAAATCGGAATTCTGCCAGCCGCCGGTTTCTTTATCGATATCTCTGAATCCTGACGGAATTCCGGAGATTCCTTCTTTGTCTTTTAAAGCTTTTATGGTGTCAATGGCCTGTTTTACCAAAGTATTTGCAGTGTCGAAACCTTTTTTAATGGTTCCGTTGGTGATTTCGAAGAAAGACTGTTCTGCTTTGTCAAGCAGTTCGAAAACATCGGTCGATTCTTTGTAAGAACTGTCGATTACGTTCGCGGAAACATTGATAAGGCTTCTTAAAATAAATTTCTCAAGAATGACACGGACATGATATTCAATATGCGCGCTAGATGAAACCCCCATTGTTAAATCAATGATATAATGATCACCTCCTGCAAAACCGAGTTTTTCAGTTTTTTTAAGCTCCTGAATTACCGTCATTAAATCCACAGGATGGTTTCCTTCAAACAGTTTCAGGATCGCACGGAAGATTTCCTGATGTCTAGGATCGTAAAAAACTTCGGGGGTCAGTAAATCGATGGAATAATCGAGCCCTTTTTTATCGATAAGAAAAGTACCAATAACAAGTTTCTCGAAATCTACTGCATTTGGCGGCATTTTGCCATCGGAAATCGAGAGTTCTTTTGCGAAATTGCCGTGAATAAGGGACGATAATGTTTCCTTCTGTGTCATGGGACAAAGATAGAATATTAATTTTTTCGGGACCGTGATTGTGCAGAAGAAAAGCTAAAAACCCAGAAAACTTTGCACCCATCACCTTTAGGCAATGGTTTAAATCTGTTGATAAATCTGGATAACTTTTTAACAGAATTTTAATAATTCATTTTCCTTAGTTTGGGAACGGTTGTGCCTACCAATAAGGCGATTAATACCGTCATGCTTCCGCCAAAAACTACAGAGCGCAACACACCCAGCAATTTTGCTGCTACACCACTTTCGAACTGCCCCATTTCATTACTCGACATGATGAAAATTGAATTCACGCTCAAAACCCGTCCCCGTAAGTGATCCGGAGTTTTCAGCTGAACGATAGTGCCGCGGATGACGACAGAAATCCCATCAAGCATTCCGCTGCAGACCAGAAGGAAGAAGGAAAGCCAGTATAATTCCGAAAGGCCAAATCCGATAATACACAGCCCAAATCCGGCAACGGCAACCAGCAGTATTTTGCCCTGATTTTTCTTTAAAGGAACAAAAGCCAGAAAGGCAATAATGCACATGGAACCGATATCTGAAGCGGCATTCAGTAACCCGAAACCTTCGGAACCCACCTTTAGAATATCTGTTGCAAATACTGGAATCATCGCGACTGCGCCCCCGAAAAGTACCGCAAACATATCGAGGCAGAGCGCTCCCAAAATTTCTTTGGTTTTATAAATGTATGAAATTCCTTCGCGCATGCTTTGTACTACGCCGATTTCTCTTGCGGAATTTTGCGAAGGATGCCGATTGAGGGCCCAAAAAAATATCGAAGCAAAAATCATTAATCCCACAACCACCAGAATTGTCCCCGAAATATCGATCCAGTGAATCAGAAATCCTCCGAGCGCGTGACCTGCTACGGAAGCCGTAAGAAATGTTCCCTGATTAAGGGTAATTGCATTGGGTAAGGTTTCTTTTGAAACGATTTTCGGAATCATTGAGGGGATGATGGGCCCCAAAAATGCGCGGCAGAATCCGGTGAAGAAAATCACCATATAAATAAAGTACGAAATTTCCTTATCGCTGAAATGTAGAAGTTGATGTCCGAAAAATGCGGGAATCAACAGTAAACTGATAAGAATTACATAAGCGTAATTACAGATGAGTAGTAGTTTTTTCTTTTCAGAATTATCGATAACGTGGCCTGCGTAAAGCGCCGTGGAAACTGCAGGAATTACTTCTGAAAGTCCAATTAACCCAATAGCGAAGGGATCTTTTGTTAATTGGTAAATCCACCAGCCCATTACCGTGGCTAACATTCTGAAAGACAAAACAAGAAAAAACCGGCCGGTCATTAAATTCCGGAATTCCGGGATTTTCAGGGTTTGAATAGGCGTGAGTGAAATCATGGTGCAAATGTAATTTTTAGCAGCAATATCTCATTGAAAAGAAAACGACTTTTTTCAAAAACAAAAATTAAAATTACCTTTGAAAAATGAACTGGATTATCCTTATTATCGGCGGTTTATTTGAAACCGGCTTTGCAATGTGTCTCGGGAAAGCTCAGGAAACAACCGGAAAAGAAAGCTATTTCTGGTGGGCAGGCTTTGCGGTCTCTCTTTTTCTGAGTATGTTTTTGCTTTATAAAGCCATCTCGCTGGGCGCGCAACCCATTCCTGTAGGAACTGCGTACGCAGTATGGACCGGCATTGGAGCAGTAGGAGCGGTGTTTATGGGAATCTTTGTTTTCAATGAGCCGGTAACCTTGTGGCGTATGTTTTTTGTATTTACTTTAATTGCTTCAGTAATCGGTCTGAAGGTGGTTAGCAATTAACCGATGCCAGCCGGATCATAAATCACGGTAATTTTTAAATAAAAAAAAATCCGGACACACGGCCCGGATTATTTTATAGTGAGATTGAAATCTATTTCTTAATAAATTTAGTACTCAGGGTTTTACCGTTAAGAGTTGTTACATTTACGATGTAAATCCCTTTGGCGAGAGTTGCGATATTAATTTTATCACTGTTTCCTTTCAACACAATTTTTCCGTCGGCTGAATAAATTACTGCTGATTTCAGTTTTTCGTTTTTGGTGAAAATATAGAGCTCTTCAGCAGCCTGAGTTACGGTAACATCTTTAATCGTACTGTATGATTCTGTAGTTCCCAGATTGTTATCACCTTCAATAGAGAATGCCAAACCATCAAGGGTTGGATCTTCCGTTAATGATGAAATATTAGTCCACTCCGTTGCACCCGCGCCAAATGCGTCAGCAGGATCCAGTAACTTGGCAAAATCCGAATTTACAGTTCCCGCGACCCAGTTCCATCTTTCTGTAGCGGAATAGCCCGTAAGGTTAAGTTTAGGAGCAAAAACTACCCAATATTTTGTGCCAGAAGCCAGTGTTGGTGCCGCACCCATGGCTTCTACAAGGTCAACATTATAAACATAATAACCGGCTGCAGGAGTAGTAATAGTAAAAGCGGTGGAAGTTTGCGTAAGATCTATTTTGGCAATATATGGATTCGCATCACCCGGTCTACCTGAAGGTTTTCCGCCGTTATCGGTATAAATATACATCAGCATTCCTCTGTTAAGCGTAGGAAGTGTAGCGGCATTCTGAAAGCCTACAAAAGAAAATTTCTTCGCCGAAACATCACCTGTTAAGGTAAAATCGTCGGCAGCAGTAACATAATTACCGGTTGATAAAATATCCGAAACGATACCACTTGTTGAAGAAGGTACCTGCTCGTATAAAACGGCGGCGGGTCTTTGGGAATTTTGTACAGGAGTTTGATTAGCGGAAACTGCACTAATACTTTGAGCACTAATAAGTGTGAGTGTAAAAAGTGATGCAGCTACAACATAAAGTTTTTTCATTTTATAATTTTTGATTAAGTTGGTGAAATTATAAAAATTATGTTAAATCAGCGGCATTTATTTTGCTAAAAATGGCCGGATTATTGATTCTCCGGCGGTTAGAAAAAACGATTTTATTAGAAATTAAAGATGCGACATTGTATTTCGGGCGTAAAATTTAGATCCGCTTAAAAAATCGCCTATTTTTCTGTCATTGGCGAGTCTTGGAATTTTGTTTTGTCCGCCAAGTTTTCCTTCAGATCTCGCGTAATCCTGAAATGCATTTTTCTTCAGTTTGGTAATTATCAAAGGCTGCAGAATATTTCCTGAGATTAAATCATCATAGTAGGTATTGCGTTTCCGCATCTCATCATCCAGATTCTTTCTGAAGCTTTCCAGATCTGCAGGTTCTTTTTCAAACTCGATAAACCATTCATGATAAGGAAGTCCTTCCTGTGGATTAACCTGAGGCGCGAGATGAAATTCGGTAATCTGTGCCGGGAATTTCTCCACAGTAGCTTTCATCGCTTCTTCCACTTCAAAGGCGATAACGTGTTCTCCAAAAGCAGAAGTGAAATGTTTTGTTCTTCCGGAAACCACGATTCTGTAAGGTTTTTTTGAAATAAACCGTACAACATCTCCAATCGAATATGCCCAAAGTCCTGAATTTGTGGTTAAAATCAGCGCGTAATCTTTATGAAGTTCAATGTCTTTTAAAGTAAGTCTTTTTGCTTCCGGTTTCCCGTATTCCTCCAGCGGAACGAATTCATAAAAAATTCCGTGGTTGGTTAAAAGTAATAAGCCTTCGTTCTGATAATCATCCTGAAACGCAAAAAACCCTTCACTTGCAGGGAAAGTCTGTATCGTGTCCACCGGTTTTCCTAGAAGTTCGTTCATTTTTTCGCGGTAAGGTTCGAAGTTGACGCCGCCAGTGATGATGAGCTGAAGATTTGGGAAAAGCTCCGTAATTTTCTTTCCGTTTCTTTCGATCAGTTTTTCAAAATACATGATCAGCCAGGGCGGAATACCCGAAATCAGGGTCATATTTTCCTTTTCGGTTTCCTTTACAATTTCATCCACTTTGGTTTCCCAGTCTTCGATGAGGTTGGTTTTAAGGCTTGGTAAACGGTTTTTCTGAAGGTAATTCGGGATGTGGTGGGCAACAATTCCGGAAAGTCTGCCGGTTTTTATCCCGTTGATTTCTTCCAGTTCGGGACTTCCCTGAAGGAAAATCATTTTCCCAGCAACGAAATCCGAATTATCTTTCTGACTGATATAATGGAAGATCGCACTTTGAGCCGCAGCAAGCTGATAAGGCATTCCTTCTTTTGAAATTGGGATATATTTTGAACCGGAAGTGGTGCCGGAAGTTTTCGCAAAATATTCCGGAGTTTCGGTCCAGAGAATACTTCGCTGGCCTTTTTTTACTTTTTCGATATAAGGTTTCAGATCTTCATAGTCCGCAATTTTTACCTGATTCTGAAAATCCTGAACATTTTTTATAGCTTCGAACTGGTGTTCCCTTCCGAACAAAGTTTTTTCCGCAGTTTTTACCAGAGAAATCAAGAGTTTTTCCTGATCTTCAACAGCGTTCTGTTTAAAACTTTCGGTTTGTTTTACGTGTTTCCTGGCCCAGATTAAAGCAATTTTTTTCTTAATGAAATTTAACATGAAGCAAATTTAAAAGTTTTTAGAAACAAAGTCTTAAACCTAAAGAGAAATTTAGCAATATAGCTTTGGAGTAGTATTTTTCAATTTTTGGATCATCCATTTCTGTAAAAGTATGCATGAAATAAAATCTGGGTCCAGCAACCAAAACAAGGCTGTTTTTTTTGGTAACGCTGTACAGTGCTTTTCCGCCCAGAAAAAAAATGTTCCCTCCTTCGGTAAATTTCTCAATCCTGTAATTTGAATAGCTTTTCAGCTGTGAAAACCCACCACCGATATTTCCTTCAACACTCAGTTTTTGATTCACATCATACCGGTAAAGTGCATAAATATCAAATAGGGTAAGCTGCGGACTGTGCAGATCGCCAAACACAGAAACATCAGAAACTTCGGAATAGCCTTTGTTGAATTCGATTCCCAAACCAAAGTTTTTATAAAAAGTTCCGGTGAAGCCTGCCCCAAATCCGGTAAAGGTTTTGGTTCCGTCCGCGATGAAATTTTTGCCGATTCCGGTGAAAGAATTCCCTTTAAGCTCAAAAGCAAATCTGTCTGAATCCTGCGAAAAACAGAGGCCGGATATCAGGATGAAAAAGAATGTAATTTTTCTCATGGTTCAAGCTGAATTTGGGGAAATTTAAAAGCGATATTTTTTGCCGGAAGAATAATAGATAAGGAATCGTAGGCGAGTCTGCACTCCGGGTCATTCGACGAAAATGCAACAATTTTCCGGTTTAAAACCAATGATTTTTCCTTGGTAGTTCCAGGTCCTCCGAGTTTGAAATTTCCCGAAGCGTCAGTCT
This sequence comes from Chryseobacterium sp. HSC-36S06, assembly GCF_024171485.1. Lineage (GTDB taxonomy): Bacteria > Bacteroidota > Bacteroidia > Flavobacteriales > Weeksellaceae > Kaistella. Next base: position 157,885 of record NZ_JALJZX010000001.1, on the reverse strand, counting down.
GTGTTTCGGAGATTAAAATATCGTCAGCAAAGAGTTTTACCGGAATATTCGGCGTATTTGATGCAATTATTTTCCCTTCAGCATAAATTCGGGAATTGTTGACATATTCCGGTTGACATCCGTTGGGCGACATTAAAAAAGTTAGGGGCAAAACAGCCGAAAGAATAAAGCGGTGTATCATATTATGTTTTTTGAAGTAGTTTTTTATGGAACGGAACTAAAGCTAAAAATTATAGCGGTAACCTACACTTAGACTCAAAAATGTAGAATTACTGTAGTATTTGCGGATCGCGGGATTTTCATTGTAAACGTTTCCGTAGTAGAAGTTGGCCTTCAAAGCCGCAAAAACCTGCTGAGGTCCGTCTAAAGTATAAATTGCTTTGCCACCAAGATGAAAGCCCATCGCATTGTTTTTCATTTTTTCGATTTTGTCAAGATACAGGTTCGTGTAGCGGTAATAACTGAAACCCGCCAATTCTTCGATCATAAAATCATCCGAAATATTTTCACGGTGGGTTAAAAATACATCAACCACCGTCATTCTGGGCGAACCTAAGTTTCCGTACATATTCTGGGAGCCATATTTTACATTTGAAAAAAGTTCGCTGTAATCGAGACCGATACCAAAATTAATCGGCGTCATCAGATTTCCGCCAAACCCGAATCCGTAAAACGGCTGCAGATCTTTCGCGAGCGAGTTGTTGCCCAATGGTTTCATTGCCAGAACCTTTACGTCGATATTGGAAACCACATCAAGGCCTTTTCTTTTTTTCTGCGAAAATGCGATGGTAGAAATCAGAACCAGTAAAAAAATAATTATTCTCATTGCTCCAGTACAATTTCGTTAAACTTAATATAGGTAATTCCCGCCGGAACGCTGATTTTCAAACCGTCGGAGGAAATTTGAAGGCCGGTTTTATCTGCGCTGAAGGTTTTAATTTTTTCGGTGGCGATCATCTCAAACCCTGTTTCTCCTATCGGTCCTGAAAGTTTGAAGTTTCCGCCCGTTTCCAGCAGGGTTTCAGCTACAACAGTGTTTTCGCTGATTATTCTAAGCATAAACTTATTGTAATCTACGGTCGCCGATACAACTTTCCCTTCCACAAAAGCCCGCGGATTCTCCTGCGAATCGCTTCTGCAGCTCAGGAACAGTAAAGCGATAATCAGTACTAAAGCACCTGTTTTCAGATAAATTTTCATCAGTATATTTTTCGTGAAAATACAAAAACTGCCTCAATATTATTGAAGCAGTTCGCATTTTATATGAAGATAAGGTTATCTTACCGCATTTGCTGTCCAGGTTTTTCCGTCTTTGGAATAAAGAATTTTAAGGTCTTTATTATCGATTCTGATGTATGACGTCGCACTGGAACCAACCATTACCAAGGTATTATCACCTGTTTTTTCAAACTCAACGCCATTAAGATCTGGAATTCCATCAGAAAATCTGAAATTATACTTTGTACCGCTTGCGATTTTGGTTACAAAAACGCTTCCGTTATCTTTCGAAATGGAAGTTGTGCCGTCGTTATAAGAAATACTTCCGTTGTAGGTTCCTGCAAAGAAATCGTTGTCGGCAGGATCATCATCACGGCTACAAGAGGTAAGGGAAATCAAAGAAAATAATAACACGAGCAAACCTAAAAACCTGAACGAATTTTTGAAGCGTGATCTTTTGCTGTTTTTTTGGACTGATAATTTCATAATAATATTTTTAAATGTTAATGTTCTGGAGATTTCCAAACATTATGCCAGCATGTCATAATCGTTTTATTTTAACAGTAATTAGCTTTTTATATATTATTGTTAGGTAATTGACATTTATATTAATAAAATTTTACTTTTTGATAAGTAGGTGTAATTGGTTTAATCTCAGAAATATACCTTAAATTTGTGCTTTCAGAACGGTTTCGGAATTTCCCGAAATCGTTTTTGCCGTTTGTTATTTTTTATTGAACGGTTTAAATCTTAATTAAAGAATGCAGTTAAAAGCCATCCACGAAACTTTTCTTCCCGATATGTTGCGAAACGAATTCGGAGAAGAAATCTTTAAAAATATAGAAACTCACCAGCACATTTCCGTGAAAGGATTTGCCGGTTCGTCGCCCTCAGTTTTCGCGGCAGAATTATTCCTTACGCAGAAGAAGACCATACTTTTTCTTATTGAGGACAAGGAGGAATCGCTCTATGTGACTTCAGAAATGGAGGATTTATTGGGTAAAGAGAACATCCTGTATTTCCCTGCAACCCATTTGGAGCCTTACCAGATCGAGAAAACCCAGAATGCAAATCTCGTCCTGAGAACCGAAGTTCTGAACAGACTGAACTCGGCAAAAAGACCAAAAGTAATCGTCGCCGGATTTTCAGCATTGTCGGAGAAAGTCCTGAAAAAAGAAGATTTCAAAGCGATTTCTCATCGGATTAAAGTAGGCGAAAGTCTTGATTTCGATTTTACAGAAGAACTTTTGCAGCAGTTCAACTTTAACCTAACGGACTTTGTTTCGGAGCCTGGGGAATTTTCTGTGCGTGGCGGAATTGTAGATGTTTTTTCCTACTCCAACGAAGAACCTTACCGAATCACTTTTTTCGGAAACGAAATCGAAAGCATCAAAACCTTCAACATCGAAACGCAACTCACCAACGGAAAAGTAAATGAATTTCAGTTGGTTTCGAATATGAATTTCGCTGTTTCCGGAAATAAGGTTTCTCTGTTTGAACTTTTGCCCAAAGACAGTTTCGTTGTTTCTAAAAATGCCTTTTTGGGTGTTAAGAAAAACAGGGATTTCTATGCGAAAGCCGAAGAAAGATTTGAAACGCTGAGCAAAGAAATCAGTCACAGAGCCCCGGCTGAACTTTTTTTAACAGATGAAGATCTGCTTAAGGACTATCAGAAATTCAGAACCATTGATTTCACCTTAGAAGAATTGCGGATTCCTGATAATTTCTCCGTTCAGATTAACCAAACTCCACAGCCCACTTTTCATAAAAACTTTGAACTTTTGATCGAGGATTTGGTTGAAAAGCGCGATGCTGATTATGATATCTGGATTTCTTTTTCCACAGAAAAACAAAAGGAAAGACTTGAATCGATCTTTGAAGAATTGGGAAGTTTCGGTTTTGGTGAGCAGGAACTACCTTTTAAATCCTTCAAATCTGAACTACATGAAGGGTTTCTGGATCTTGATCATAAAATATCGGTTTACACCGATCACCAGATTTTCGACCGTTATCAAAGATTCAAATCAAAAAATACTTTTGCCAAATCCGAACAGCTCACACTGAAGGATTTAATGCAGATGAAAGTGGGCGATTACATCACGCATATCGATCACGGAATCGGGAAATTCATGGGTCTGGTGAAAGTAAATAACAACGGGAAAGTTCAGGAATGTTTTAAACTCGTTTACAAAAACGGAGATTTGTTGTATGTGAGCATTCATTCGCTTCATAAAATCTCCAAATACAATGGCCCGGACGGACGCGAAATCGTGTTGAGTAAACTCGGTTCCCCCGCCTGGAAAACCCTGAAACAGAAAACAAAAGCAAAGGTAAAGCAGATCGCTTTCGACTTGATCAGGTTGTATGCGAAGCGTAAAACAGCCAAAGGTTTTGCTTTCAGCCCGGACACTTATCTCCAGAACGAACTCGAAGCCAGTTTTATTTACGAAGATACTCCGGATCAGGAGAAAGCGACCGTCGACGTAAAAAAAGACATGGAAAACGATACGGTGATGGATCGTCTGATCTGTGGCGACGTAGGTTTTGGTAAAACAGAAATTGCCGTTAGAGCTGCTTTCAAAGCTGCAACGGACGGGAAACAGGTTGCGATTCTGGTCCCAACAACGATTCTGGCATTTCAGCATTACCGCAGTTTTAAGGATAGGCTGAAAGATTTTCCGGTGAACATTTCCTACATGAACCGCTTCAGAACCGCGAAACAGAAAGCGGAAACGCTGAAAGGTCTGGAAGACGGAAAAGTTGATATCGTGATCGGGACCCATCAACTGGTGGGAAGTTCGGTGAAGTTTAAAGATCTGGGACTTTTAATTATTGATGAAGAACATAAATTCGGAGTTTCTGTAAAAGATAAACTCAAAACCTTAAAGAATAATATCGATACCCTTACCTTAACCGCGACACCAATTCCGAGAACTTTACAGTTTTCTTTAATGGCCGCGAGGGATTTGTCCGTCATTAAAACACCGCCGCCAAATCGCCAGCCGGTTGATACAAGCATTATCGGTTTCAGTGAAGAAATCATCCGCGATGCAGTTTCTTACGAGATTCAGCGTGACGGACAGGTTTATTTCATCAACAACAGAATCGAAAATCTTAAAGATATTGCAGGTCTCATCCAAAGGTTGGTTCCGGACGCAAAAGTCATCATCGGCCACGGACAGATGGAAGGAAAACAGTTGGAACGCAATGTTCTTGATTTTATGGAAGGAAAATACGACGTTCTGGTTTCCACCACGATTGTGGAAAGTGGAGTGGATGTTCCGAATGCAAACACCATTTTCATTAATGATGCGCAGCGTTTCGGGATGGCAGATCTGCACCAGATGCGCGGAAGAGTCGGTCGTAGCAACCGGAAAGCATTCTGTTATCTCATCACACCGCCATTTGATATGATGACTTCTGATGCAAGAAAACGTTTGGAAGCGATCGAACAGTTTTCTGATCTGGGTAGCGGTTTTCAGATTGCGATGAAAGACCTGGAAATCCGCGGTGCAGGAGATTTGTTGGGAGGCGAACAGAGCGGCTTCATTAACGAAATGGGATTTGACACGTATCAGAAAATCATGCAGGAAGCACTTGAGGAATTGCAGAATGATGAAGAATTCGGTGAACTGTTTGAAAATGAAGAAGACCGTAAAAAACTCTTTAAGTCAACCAAAGAAGTAAATATCGATACGGATCTTGAATTGATGCTTCCCGATTCTTATGTTCAGAGTATTGAAGAAAGACTTTCGCTTTATCAGAAACTGGCGGAAATTCAGAATAAGGAAGAGCTGCAGAGATTTGAAAACGAACTGACCGACCGTTTCGGAAAATTACCTTCTGAAGCCAGAAATCTTCTAAAGTCGGTAGAATTAAAGTGGATTGCCGCAGAAATCGGTTTTGATAAAATCGTAGTGAAAAACGGAATTTTTCTTGGATATTTCCCGCCAAATCCTCAGGACAAATTTTACCAGAGCGAAAAGTTCAGGCATATCATTTCCTATTTAAGTCAGAATCCGAAGGATGCTACACTGAAAGAAAAACATTCTGCAGACGGAAACCAGCTGATGATGCGCAAAGAAAATGTGCAGCATGTAGATGAGGTGAATGCGGTTTTGGAGAGGATTCTCTCGAAATAATGAATAAGTTAAGATCTCAAAAAAAAGTTTACTTTTGTTAAAATTAAATTCTGATGAATAAAGTCCTGCATGTTTTCTCTTTCCTGTTTGCCATCATGGTTTTGTACTCTTGTGAATCAAGCCGTGCAGAAAACGGTGATTTACTTAACGGTATTGATGGAACCGGAACTGCGCCCGGAACAGGTGGCGGGTCAAACACGGACAAAGTTTTAAAGAAAGTGACCATTGTAGACAGCGAGGGGATTTCATCGGTATTTACGTATAATTATACGGCCGGTAAACTTACCACTGCACATTTTGAAGGTGACGGTGAAAAGACAGATTACACCTTATCGTACGAGAATAATTTTCTTTCTAAATTAACTATTCTGCAAGACGACGGCAGCGCTGAAGTTGCTACGATACTCAATTTAACGTACAATGGCGGTAAGGTTGCAATGGCCTCCGGAAATATGACGGGCGGCGGACAGGAACTCATGAGAAATGAGACCAATTTTCTTTATGATTCAACCGGTAAACTAAAAAAAGTGGACACCGTAATGCTTATGGAAGATCTGGATAATCCGGGAACATACAAGCCTGCAACCAAAATGGTGAGCGACCTGTTGTTTACCGGAAACAACCTGTCTCAATGGAAAATGACGATGACCACGATTGCCCCACCGCCAATTGTGATTCCGCCGATTGTTTTTGACATTAAATTAAGTAATTACGATAGCAATAAAAACCCTTGGGCGACGCTTCCTGTGGAATTTACCATTGCAGGCGGTCATTTTATGACAGGAACCAACGCGTTCACAGGATTATCAATGAATAATTACAAAACCGTATCGGTTACGTCTTCAGCGGGCAACGATGGCGGAACGTATGCATATACGTACGACAGTGCTGGTTACCCGACCAAAGCCGTCTCCACAGCGGGTACATTTACCTTCGAATATCAATAAAAATCAATGAAATACCTTATCGTCGGTCTCGGCAACAAAGGAGATGAATATACTGAAACCCGGCATAACGTCGGGTTTAAAGTTGCTGAAAAAATCGCCGAAACTATTGAAGCTCCGTTTAAATCTTCCAACTTTGGCTTAGTTGCCGAAGGCAAATACAAAGGCAGAAAAGTCTTTATCCTGAAACCGGATACCTACATGAATCTTTCCGGGAATGCGGTAAAATTCTGGCTTCAGAAAGAAAATATCCCTTTAGAGAATTTAATGATTATTACTGATGATCTTGCGCTTCCATTCGGTACATTAAGAATGAAAATGAAAGGTTCCGATGCCGGTCACAATGGATTGAAAAGCATTCAGGAACAGCTTCAGACTCAGAATTATCCACGATTACGTTTTGGAATTTCTGCAGAATTTCCAGAAGGAAAACAGGTAGATTACGTTCTGGGAAAATGGGAAGCTGAGGAAAAAGAAAAACTTCCCGAAAGAATCGAGAAGTTTTCTAAAGCGTGTCTGTCTTTTGTTTTCGCGGGAATACAGAATACGATGACTGCTTTTAATGGGAAATAGCCATTTCGCCAGTCTGCGCTTCCATTTCGGCATTCATATTTTCGTCTAGCCATGTTACAACACCGCTTTCGACGCAATAGTTGGCACCCACAATTTTAATTTTTCCGCCTTTCTCCAGTTGATTAAGCGTAGTACTCTGCTCACGGATATCCTCCATGGTTTTCCGGATATTGCAAATGTTAAGTCTTTCCAGAAGATCGCTGTTTGACGACGAAAGTTCTTCGCCTTCTTTAATCAAACCGTCAATACAGCCTTGAAAATGACCAACAAGATGGTTAAGGTTTTCCATGCCCATTCCTTCAATGCTTTGTGCGTCCAGACCGCCTTTCAGAGCGCCACATTTGGTGTGCCCGAGGACAACTACCAATTTGGAACCGGCGACATTACAGCCAAACTCCATGGAACCAAGAATATCTTTATTTACAAAGTTTCCGGCGATCCGTATGCTGAAAATATCGCCTAAACCCTGATCAAAAATCAGTTCTGCAGAAGTACGGCTGTCGATACAGCTAAGTATTACTGCAAAAGGCCACTGCCCGGCGCGGGTATCATTTACCTGCTCGAGCAGATTGCGGTTCATTTTTAGGTTCTGTACAAAGCGTTGGTTTCCTTCTTTTAGGAAATTAAGCGCTTTTTCTGGTGTTGTTGTAGATTGTGTTTCTACGGTATGTGCTTTCATTTGTTTATTTTAAAGTTGATGTTTTTCTAAGTTACATGGCTCTTCTGTGGGCAATGATAATGTGTGAATCTTCGTCTTCAGCATATTCCTGATATGAAGTTTTGAAACCGATAAGCCTCACTTCAATATCCTCTTCTTTTGCACGGATATTGGCAAACTCCTGAATCATTTCAAGAATGTCGGTCGCGATGTAGGATGTTGATCTCGCATCAATACAAACCTGTGAGTTGGGTTTGATATTTTTCAGCGTTTTTTTAATGGCCGCTTTATTAAGAAAAGAAACCTCTTCTGCAAGTTTTATATTGATTTCATCAGCATCATCAAGCTCTTCGCGGCTCAGATAGTAAGCTCGTTTCATATTTCCCTGAAGGATATAGAAGATCGAAATCAATAATCCAATTCCCACACCCTTCAGTAAATCAAGCGAAACTACTGCGACTACTGTCGCGATGAAAGGGATAAACTGGTATTTTCCTTTATGCCAGAAATGCATCACCGTTGCAGGTTTCGCCAGTTTGTAACCTACCAGAAGTAAAACCGCGGCCAAAGTAGCGAGTGGAATCATATTCAGAATAAACGGAATCGTAAGAACGCAAATCAGCAATAGCCCGCCATGAATAACGGTAGATAGTTTAGAAGTTGCTCCGGCATTCGCATTGGCAGAACTTCTTACCACCACTGATGTCATGGGCAAACCGCCAATCGCTGAAGAAATTAAATTCCCTATTCCCTGTGCCCGAAGCTCTAAGTTGGTGTCTGTAATTCTCCTGCGCGTATCCAAACGGTCGGAAGCTTCAATACACAGTAATGTTTCAATGGACGCCACAATAGCGATCGTTGCGCCCACAATCCAAACTTTTGGATTCAAGAATCCCTGCAGATCCGGGAAAACAAGCATGTTTTTAAAATCTGACGCACTTTGCGGAACGGGAAGTGAAACCAAATGTTCTGAGCCGATCGCAAGTGAACTTCCGGAAAGGATGAAGATATAATTCAGCAGAATTCCTGCACCTACTGCCACTAGCGCTCCGGGAATCATTTTGAGTTTTTTCAGCGCTGGAAATTTATCCCAGGCCAAAAGAATAGTGATGGAGACCAACGTAACGATTACTGCACCAGGATGAATTCCCGCGGCCAATTCGCTAAAATAATTTGGGTTAAAACCATTGGCGAAAAGCGTCTGGTTTCCTTCAAAATCTTTATCAAAACCCAATGCATGAGGGATCTGCGTTAAGATGATGATGATCCCAATCCCGGCCAGCATTCCTTCAATAACGTTGGTGGGAAAATAATTTGAGATACTTCCGGCTCTTATAAACCCTAAAATTAGCTGAATAATTCCGGCAATAATTCCGGCACAAAGGAAAAGTTCGAATGCACCTAAATCGGTAATAGCAGTAAGTACAATAGCGGTTAATCCCGCTGCGGGTCCGCTGACCGATATATTCGAATTGCTGAGGTAACCGACAACCAAACCGCCGATAATTCCTGCAATAATCCCGGAAAGCGGTGGTGCGCCGGAGGCTAATGCAATCCCTAAACATAGTGGAAGTGCTACTAAAAATACGACGAGTCCTGAAGGGAAATTTTCTTTAATCCCTCCGTATATAGAAAGTGTTTTTTTCATTTTTTTGAAAAATTGTGCTGTCTTTTAGCCACATCTGTCCGTTTGGAATTTCGCACAGGAAATATCCGGACACAGTTTGTGACTACAGCGATTGAAATTTAATTTTTGTTGCAGAACGATGTGCCAGCACTTAAAAAAGTGTGGAATGTTCATTAAAAGCGATAAAAATTAAACTTCGGGAGGCGGGGAAAATATGGTAAGAAAAGGGGAGAGGTGTACAGAATCATCTGCACAGATAAATGAATTTGCTGAAAAATCTCTTTCGAAAAACTTCAGGAAATCATGAACACTAAGTGTTTCCGGAATGGTTTTTTCGTTGATTACCAGCGGTGAGTGTTGGGTTTCTTCTTCGGAAATAATCATATTAGTCGCCGGCAAATCCCAACTGAAAAACGTGGCAATAGTTGGTAATGCCATGAAATTCAAAAAGACCGTCAATGTTATGATGCTCCAAAGTTTCATATTGATCAGATGAGGTTTTTATTTTTTTTGCGACTCATTACCCATTCTGAGTTGGTTAAATTGTAAATCTTCTGAATGTCTTTCAGAATACTTTCAAAATCAATTTCCAGATCGATGATCTTTCCTGTTTTCAGATCGAAAACCCAGCCGTGAACAATTGGATATTCATCGACCAAATACTGTTCCTGAACTACAGCCATTTTAATAACGTTGATGCACTGTTCCTGAACGTTGAGTTCTACAAGGCGGTCGTAACGTTTCTGATCGTCTTCAATTGCATCCAATTCAGCCTGATGCAGTCTGTAAACATCCCGTATATTTCTGAGCCATGGGTTCATCAGTCCAAGATCCTGAGGCGTCATCGCTGCTTTTACACCGCCACATCCATAGTGTCCACAAACGATGATGTGTTTCACTTTCAGGTGTTCAACGGCGTACTGAATCACAGCTGTAGCGCTCATGTCCAGCGTGTTTACAACGTTTGCAACGTTTCGGGTTACAAATACTTCTCCGGGTTTTAAACCCATCATTTCCTCGGCGGAAACACGGCTGTCTGAACATCCAATATAAAGATAATCAGGAGTTTGTGATGCAGATAGGGTTTTGAAAAAGTCTTTGTCTTCAGCGAGTTTTGACTCCACCCATTTTTTATTGTTGTCGAAAATAACTTCGTACGATTTTTTCATAAAAATAACTGTTTAGCGTTTAATTATATTATTTCGCATAAGTTGTTCTCTAATTCAATAGACTAAATCAATAATGCAAAAATAGATGTTAAGAATTAAAAAAACCAGTATTTAACAAAAATTTAATATTAAATTTTGTGATTAATATAGCCTTGTGTTGCATTTAGGTTTGTGGTGATTTGTGCGGGATTTCCGATTACGACTGAATTTTCAGGAACATCGAAGTTTACATAAGCGTTGGGAGCAATCAGCACATTATTACCGATTTTGATGTTTCCCACGATTACAGCGTTCGGTCCTATCCAAACTTCATCACCGATTTCCGGAACTCCTTCAGTTTTTCCACGGTTCGCCTGAGCGATTGTTACGCCCTGCGCAATGTTGCAGTTTCTGCCGATTTTAGCTTTCGGATTGATGACGAGGGCGCCCCAGTGTCCAAGATAAAAGCCCTCGCCAATCTGTGTTTCGGGATAAATTTGGAAACCATATTTGATCTGGTGATGACGCAAAACCAATCTCCAGAACGCCCCTAAAAAAGATTTTTTTCTGTACTGCTGGCATTTCCTCAAAATATAGATAAAATGAAGATTGGGGTTAATGCATTTTGCCCAGATTTCGGGAGAAGACAGCATTTTTCCGCTCTCACGGTAAAAATCTTTCTGTATGGTGGTATAATTGGGCATATCGCAAAGTTAAGTGAAAATTGCTTTAAAGTTCATCAATTATATGCGTGATTTTCTGTACTGAATTTTCAAGGTTGAAGGGCATTGTGTAAGTTTCTAATGCTTTAGTGTAACCTTCAAAACTTTCAGGTTGGTTGAGTGCTTTTTTCATTCCTGTATAAATTCCCTCTTCAGAATTTTCTACGATTAAACCTAGTTTTCCCTCTGCAAGCATTTCTTTTACGCCCGAAACATCGGTCGCAATAATGGGTTTCTTAAGTGCAATAGCTTCAAATAAAACAGTCGGGAATCCTTCATATCTGGAACCTAAAATATAAAAATCAGCCTCTTTAAAATACGGATACGGATTATCTGTAAATCCCAGCATGGTGGCGGTTTGATCAAGTCCAAGTTCCGTTTTTAGGGTTTTTATATTTTCAAAATCGTATCCGTCGCCGATGATCAGCAGGTGATGATGAAGCCCTTCGTTTAAGAGTTTTTGATGCACTTTTAAAAGTCTGTCGAAGCCCTTTTGCGGAAAAACGGTTCCTACTGAAATGAAAGTTTTAAGAGTTTTATTGAATGAATAAGTGGTTGCCTGAGCAGTTGATTTAAGCAGGATTTCATTGGTGTCTAAAGGGTTGTAAATTCTTACTATTCTGTCTTTCTCTAATTGATTTACTGCTATGTTTTCGAAATCGTGCTGAATTTTATCTGAAATCACCATGATTTTATCGAAACCAAAAAACTTTCGGAGTTCTTCATCATTATAGTTTTTAAACTCAGTTTTTTTAAGGTCATTATGAATCCAGATGATTTTTTTGGATGATTTTATAGGAGAAGATAAAATCTCATCGCGCATCCCATGAATTGCCGCAAATTCGATATCGTATTGTTTTCCTTTCAGGATTTTTGAATAAAGGATTTCGGGAAATCTCTTCAATAGTGACTGATAAATGACCCGGAAGGCTTTTACAGGAATGTCCTGAATCCGGTTTGTGGTAATCATTTCGCCGCGGTTTAGATAGAAAACATTGATCCAGTTAGGAACCTCGGATAAATATTTCCCCGAGTACAAATTCAGTAAAAGATCGATTTCATACTTGTCGGGCGGCAGATTTTTCAGAAAAGTGACCAGAACTTTTTCGGCTCCGCCATGCCGCAGCGACCCGATCCGGATAAGGATTTTCTTTTTGCCCTTTTCACTTTTCATATATTATTTTACAGGTTTGTAATGATGAGGCAGATTTTTTTTAATATACGCTTCAAGCCTAGGACGGTCTTGTTCCAGTTCCCGTGGATACATTACATTATTCGCCAAAAGTTTGTCGCCATATTCTTCCAGTGTACAGATGTATTTGGCCGGAACGCCCGCGAACACCGTTCCGGCAGGCATTGAAGTTGTTAAAATTGATCCTGCACCTAAAAGACAATTATCCTTCATTTCAACTCCGGGCATAATAATGGTGTCTGCGCCGATTAGGCAGCGTTTGCCGATTTTAATCCGCCCAAAAGTCCTCACATCTTTATATTTTTCGAAAAAATGCAGTGCGTTTTGCCCGCCGTCGTGATTTACAAATCTAACGTTGTTAGAGAAAGTTGTTTCGTCTCCGATTTCGATAAGAAAGGGTTCTGTTCCGAACTGTGGTACCTCTACAAAACGTACATTTTTACCTACTTTAAGTCCTTTTGCCAGACATATTTTTAGATAAATCTGCTGGATAAAATATTGGTAGGATGTATGAATTTTGAGAATGATTCTGTACAGAAAAATCATGTTTATTTTTTTACTAAATTAAGGATGATTTCTTCAATTGCCATAAAAATTTTGTTGTTATCGAACTTAGCGCTGATGTTTTTCAGATTATCATTAATGCTTTTGATAAGCTCAGCGTTGGTTAAAAACACTTTCATTGCCTCAAAAATTTCTTCAGTTCTGTAATTGATCAGATAACCTGTTTCGAAGTGTTCCAGCATTGTAGCCACATCGCCGGTGTCTGTTGCGATGGTGGGTTTCTGTAGAATTAAAGCTTCCGCCAAAACCAGCGGCCAGGCTTCGGATTCTGAAGGCATGATAAAGAAATCTGCATTTTTCATGTAGGGATACGGATTCATTTTGTTGCCTGCGAGAACAAAAGTTTTTTCAACCCCAAGTTTTTTCTGTTGTGCTAAAAGATTTGTGAGTTCCTCGCCGTCGCCAATTACCATTACAGAATGCTGAAAACCCTCTTTCAGAAGCTGATGATGCGCATCCATAAGTTTATGGTAGCCTTTCCTGGTATGAAGCCGGCCGACCGAAACAAAAACAGGTTTAGATGGCAAGTCGGCAATATTTTCTTGACTCTTTTCCCGGATTTCCTCTGTCGGAATAGCATTGATAATTACACTTTCCGGTGGGTATGCGAGTTTTGGATAAATGTCGTGCATGATCGTCCGGATTTTCTCTGAACAGTAAATCATGTGATCGAACTGAGGAAACTGCTCCAGAATTTTAGGGACCAAAGGCTGCAGTTTCGGCAGATTGATCTCTGAATGAAACCAGCCTATTTTTTTTGATTTTTTATTGGTAGAATTTAAAACTGCCGAGAAATCATTGTAGGTCATCGCAATTTCAACATCAAATTCATCCTTCAGGATTTCTTTATCGATAACTTCCGGATGTTTATTGAATTTCTTAAGTTTTATTTTCCTTTTAAAAAGCTGAATTTTTGCCAGCAGCGTGTTTGTAGAAAAGTCCTCTTTTCCTTTTGTAAGAAATACTTTGCGTACATTTGCGGGGAATTCGTTCCGAAGTTCACCCTGATTGAGATTAAGGAGAACGGTCATCTCAAATTTTTTCGGATCCAGATTGTTTAGAACACTTAGCATTACTTTCTCAACACCGCCCATTTCCATGGACCTGTGGCGGAAGAGGATTTTAATTTTTTGCTCAGGTATCATTTATACAAAATTTTGAAGAATGATTTTGAGTTTTTTAATCAGCCGGAACGGAATATTATTCTGGTAATTCAGCAGATCGAAGATTTCCTGAGCATTGCGATAAGTTTCAGGAATCTCTTTTCTATTGATTTTTTTCAGGCCCCGTCTCTGCATCGCATTCCAAATCACCTGTGCCCAAAATCCGTAGGACTTTTTTTTGTTTTCATTCTGAGAAATTCCTCCTGAATGGGTGCGGTAGAGATAATTAATTTCATCAATGAATTTAAACTTTCCTTTTTCATACATTTTAAGGTAAAGGTCCTGATCTTCAGAAATTCGTAATTCAGGATTTATCTTATCGGTCCGAAGATAAACATCCCTTCTGAAACACACGAAATGATTTACAACAATGGGGCAGTTAAAGAAATAAGGATCACCGTTCACAATTTGTTTTGTAGATATAGAAGACTGCAAAGGCTGAAGATCTTTATCGCATTTCATTAACCGGGAATACGTGAGCACCGTTTTCGGATCTTTTTTGAATACTGCGACCGCATTTTCGATGGCTTTTGGCAGAATTGCATCATCTGGATCCACAAAACCACAAATATCACCTGTAGCCAGTTCAATAAGTTTTGATTTGATGACACCTACGCCTTCATTCTGGGGATGTTCATAGATCCGGAAACGGGAATCATCGCCAATAATTCCGCGTATGATCTGTAGCGAATTGTCGGTTGATTTATCATCAAGAATAATCACTTCCCAGTCGCTGTATGTCTGTGCGAGGATAGACTGGTAGCAGTCGCGGAAAAATTTCCCGTTGTTATAATTGGCGACAAGGACAGAAAATTTCATGAGTACCTGGGTATAAAAATTAGCAATATCATTAATCCTTTCATACACAAATATAGCCGTTTTCCGGATGTTTCGGATTTTTAGTTATTTTTGTTGAAGAAAACTACATAAGTGAGCGAATTAAAACGAGTTGCCAAAACCCTGGTGGGCTATATAAAACGCCCAGATCTTTATCCTGAACTGGGCAGGAAAATCATAAAAAATATATTCAACAGAAAAAGTGCTTTTCGCGGAAAAACCCGTACCACAGAATGGGCGCAGTCACTTGCAGTAAATCAGGAAACTGCAGTGGAGCAACTTTTCGGAATTAAATTCGAAACCTTTCAAAACCTATTCTCAGAAGAGTTGCATGATGCTTCGAAGAGAGAGAAAGAGTGCCCAATCAAAATGGGAGGAGCCGGTGCTCTGGAACTTATTTATTACGCCTGCGAATTTACCAATGCTGAAAGTGTTGTAGAAACGGGCGTAGCTTACGGGTGGTCTTCATTAGCAGCATTGCTTTCTTTACAGAAAAGAAACGGAACACTGTATAGTTCGGATATGCCATATCTTAGTCAGGATGGGGACCGTTATGTAGGTATTGTCGTTCCGGATCAATTAAATAAACACTGGAAACTATTCCGTCATGCTGACAAAGAATCTTTGCCTAAGATTTTCGGTGAAATAGATCAGGCAGATGTCATCCACTATGATTCCGACAAAAGTTATGAGGGAAGAACCTGGGCTTATGGTGAACTGTATCAACATTTGAGAAAAGGCGGCGTATTCATCAGCGATGATATCGGCGATAACGCTGCGTTTCAGGATTTCTGTACACGCAATACGATTTCACCCACTGTTGTAGAATTTGAAGGGAAATATGTAGGTGTTTTTGTAAAAAATTAAATTGAGAAAAGGTTATTCCTGAAATTAATATTATAGAGTCCTGAGCGGATACTTCTGTAATCCGTGATCAGATACCTCAAAATCATCATCCATTTTTTTAACGGTGAAGCGTTTGCAATTTCCCAACTTCTGTGCATCCGCTTTATATGTAGCTTGATGTCCGCAGGCATTGTGGATTCATTTTGAGCCCAACTGTTCACTTCGCGCCAGAGTAAAACTCGTGTTGAAGCCGGATTTATTTTCTTTGAATCAACCTGTGTAATTCTGTTGTTTTCGTGAACACCCCGCACCGCCACTGCCTGATCCAGAATACCTGAATACAAGTCTAAATAATAGGAAATCCTGAACAGAAATTCTGTGTCCTGATGCAACCTCAGGTGAGTTTTCATCATAGGGCTGACCTTATCGAGCGAAGATGTTCTTAGAGTTAACGTGTCAATACTGAAAAGTCCGAAACTGCCGTTCATTCCCAATTGTCCGCGGAATACCTCTTTTGGCGGATGTTTTTTGTAAACCGTAGTAAGCCGGTCACCATAGATCTTATGATGCTGTTCTTTGGCTTTTTTAGTGTAATAATGCACGCCCAAAGCCCCGTAAACACCATCAACATCTTGGTTTTTAAAAAGTTCTTTTTCTGCATCAAAACGGTTCGGGAGATAATAATCGTCAGCATCCAGAAACGCAATAAAATCTCCTGTCGCTTTTGCCAATCCTAAATTTCGGCTGGCTCCGGCGCCATGATTTCCCTTGTCAGGATGCTGGAAAAGTTTAACGCGTTCATGTTTTTCCGCTAATTTTTCACATACCTCCAAAGCATTGTCCGGCGATTGGTCTTCCACCAGAATTATTTCGAAAACTTCGTCAAGCTGCAAAGCAGATTCCACGGCTTGGGAAACGTACTTTTCAGCATTGTATACAGGAATAATGACGGAAATTTTCATAATACTTTATCTGTTCAGGTAGGTAAAACGGTATCTGGTTTTCAGAATT
Source organism: Chryseobacterium sp. HSC-36S06 (assembly GCF_024171485.1). GTDB lineage: Bacteria > Bacteroidota > Bacteroidia > Flavobacteriales > Weeksellaceae > Kaistella. The sequence continues at coordinate 141,240 of NZ_JALJZX010000001.1, read as the reverse complement.
TTTGGGTCTTTAAGTGTTGCTGCGAAAATATTAAAATATTTCGTCACGCCTTTATTTAAAGACAGTTCAAATGATTTTTTTGTCAAAAAGAGATGTTCTTTATATTCCTTTTTAATGTTTTTGTCCTCAGCCCATTCGTATACAGAATTCCACAACAGCAACTGTCTCTGATTGTATTTTTCTGAATATCTTTTTATTTTGGTTATCCGGTTGTCATCATGAACGCCCCGAACTGCTATTGCTTGGGTGATATTTCCTGATTTCAAGTAACAATGCCAGGCAAGTTTTATGATGAAATCGGTGTCCTGATGAACTCGGAGAGTTTCATTGAACTTGAGATTGTTTTTTCTGATGCTTTCGCTTCTCACAGTCAAACCGTTGAGGTGAAAAAAACTGCCGAAAGTTTTGTCGAGACCGAGTAAACCGTAGAAAACATCGGTCCCTTCCGCCGGATAATTTACTGTAGTAAGGTCAGTATTTTTAAATTTTTCCTTAAATTCAGCCCTGCCCTTTTCAGTGAGAAAAGCCGTTCCAATCGCACCGAAAACACCTTCAATGTTAGCAGTGCTAAAAAGTTCTTTTTCAGCCTCAAACCTGTTTGGAAGATAATAATCGTCTGCATCTAAAAACGCGACAAAGTCTCCTGATGCTCTTTGCAGTCCGAGATTCCGTGACGCTCCCGCACCGTGGTTCCCCTTGTCAGGATGCTGAAAAAGTTTCACCTTATCAAATAACGCAGACAGTTCTCTGCAAACTTCCAAAGAATGATCTGTTGAGCCGTCTTCAATCAGGAGGATCTCTTTTACATCATTCAATTCTACTGCAGATTCCACCGCTTTTCTTAGAAAAGCTACAGCATTGTAAACCGGCATGATGACAGAGATATTCAGCATATAGAATGACTAGAGGTATGTTTTGTAATTATCAGCCCAAAGCGCCAGCTGAAGCAGATTCCAGTGTTTTTTGTCTTTATTCAGGAATTTCTGAGCGGCGTTAAAATCAATAAATTCAAAAATTTTCTGGGTCTTATCTTTCAGCAATACATCTGACAGTTCAATTAGTCCCTGTTCTTCAAACCAATGCTCAACGGAAGATCCAAAACCCTGTTTCTTTCTGTTTCTAATGCTTTCGGTCCAGTAATTCTGCATAGATTCCCGCAGGATTATTTTATCGTTTTTCCCGTCGAGTTTTAAATTTTCAGGCAGCTGAACGCAGAATTCAGCGAAATCTTTATCCAGAAACGGAGTCCGAACTTCCAGGGAATTTGCCATCGCCATTCTGTCGGATTTTACGAGCATATTTCCGGGAACGTATTTCTCAATATCGATGCGCATAATGTCGGTCAGGGAATCCGGATTGGCTTTGAAACTGTATGGCTGCTGGTAGTTTGAACTGATTCCCAGTGACGCCATTTCTTTCGGTGTAAAAAAGTTCCGAACTTTATTCTGATGAAAGTCCAGAATATTTTTATTCCGGATATTTTCCCTCGTAATGTATGATGTTTCGCGGAATCTTCCGAACTGTGTCAGACCGAATTTCGCGAGGATATTATTGTAACTGAAATGATTTTTCAGCTGATGCTCAACCCCATAGAAACTGTATCCGCCGAAAAGTTCGTCGCCTACGTCACCTGCCAAAACGACTTTTAAATGACGTGAGGCAGCTTCGCAGATTTTAAACTGTGGCGTATAACTCATGTCCGCTAAAGGTTCATCGAAAAAAGGTGATATTTTGGTGATCTCCGCCGCGATATTTCCACGGTTTTCATAAATTTCGATGTGATTGGTGCCGTATTTTTTTGCAATCTCATCTGCAAATTTCAGTTCGCTGCTTTCACCGGAATATCCAAAACTAATCGTTGTCTGTTTGGGTTTAAATTCATTCACCATAGCCACAATCGTGGATGAATCCAGTCCGCCGCTTAAAAAACTTCCTACCTCAACATCGGCTACAAGTTGTTTCTGAATCGCATTTTTAAGTAAGGCGGTAAATTCTTCCTTCGCTTCGGATAATGAAATGTGAAGGTCAGTCGCTGGAATGCTGTAGTATCTTTCCACCCTAATTTTTCCCTCCGAAAACACCAGAGCATGTGCCGGGGGAAGTGTCTGAATATTTCTATAAATACTTTGATGAGCGTTAACGTAACCGTACTGAAGATAATGATAAAGCGCCTCCTGGTTGAGTTCCGGTTTTACTAATCCGGAAGCGAGAATGGCTTTAATTTCTGATGCAAAAATAAACTCGCCGTTTTTTCCGATGGTGTAATAAAACGGTTTTTCCCCGAAACGGTCTCGTGCGCAGAAGAGTTCCTGTTTTTCTTCATCCCAAATTGCCAAAGCGAACATTCCGGGAAGTTCAGCAAGCAGTTCTTTTCCTTGTTGCTGATACATTGCCAGAATCACCTCGGTGTCGGAGGTTCCGCGGTAAGCATAATCTACATATTTTTTCTTCAGTTCCTGATAGCCGTAAATTTCACCATTAAGAACGATGCATTCATTCTTAGAGTCAGAAAACATGGGCTGTTTTCCGTTTTCAGAAAGATCGATAATTGAAAGTCTACGGTGTCCCAATACGGCATTTCCGTAAAATTCATGATGTGCAGCATCCGGACCGCGGTGCGCTATGGCATCAGTCATCTGCTGAATTTCTTCAGTATAGTTTCTGGCGTTTGGGGCGATGATTCCGGCGATTCCGCACATATTATTCTTTATTGTTTTTCAGCGCAAAGTACCGGTATCGGGTTTTAAGTAGTTGCGGATTCGCAACAGCATAGCGCGCAAAGTTGATGAATTTTTTCGGTCCGCTCTCCGAAGCGGTTTTGGAAGAAAGATATTTAAGTTTAAAAAAAGTACGGTACGATACCGGAACATTGTGCCGCCGGCTCCATCGGTACAGCGAATCGTACAGTTTCATATTGTGATGAAAGTATTCTGCGGAGTTATTCTGCAGTCTGGTAATGGAATTACTGTCGTGTGCCGTTCTGATCGCGACTCCTTCTTTAATGATTCCAGTTTTAAGATAGCAGTGATAGGCAAGGCGGATAATGAACTCTTTATCTTCCATTAAAGTGAGGTCTTCATTTATACGCAGCATATGTCTGTTCAGGGCTTCTTTTTTAACAGTAAGTGCGATGAGGGAGAAGAAAGTGCCGAACTTGTTGGGTTCCTCTATAAGGTCTCCAAATATTTTGTGGCCTTCAGACTCATATTGCACAGTACAAAGCGTATTTGTACCGAATTTGTTTTCGTAGGCATTCTTTCCTTGCTCCCCAAGAAAATCTGCGTCTATTCCGCCAAAAACTCCGTCAACTTTGGGGTCATGAAAGATTTCCCGCTCAGCATCAAACCTGTTCGGTAGCCAGTAATCATCGGCATCAAGAAATGCAATATAATCTTGGCTAGCGTTGTCGATGCCTACATTGCGTGAAGCAGAAACTCCCCTGTTTTGGTTATCAGGATGAGTAAGTACTTTTATTTGTGGGTGCTTTTGTGCTAACGAAGCGCATATTTTTAGTGAATGGTCTGCCGACCCGTCATCAATCAACAGTACTTCCCGAACTTCTTTGAACTGCAGGACGGACGTTACCGCTTTTTCGATATATTTTTGGGCGTTATAAACCGGAATTATTACACTGATGTTCATCATTTCGGCAAAATTAATCTTTTAATAATTTTCGGAAGCCGCTTAAAGTTATGAGACCACGTTTTCCATACCAAAATTTCCGGGGTATGCTCCTGCGGGATACCAAATTTTTTAAAGTTTATTTTCGAAAACGCTTTTGTTTTAAGTGTAGCGTTCATCAGATTCTGCGAATGGATCAGCTGAATGAAAAGTGGTTTTTGGTCATAACTTACGACATTCTGGTAGTTTCGGAAGTTGGTGTGCCGTTCATTCATAATCGTTTTGAATGCAGTAACATTTTCGATTATACTTACAAAAGGATTGGCAACGGCGTAAAATTCATTTACCAATACTTTGTTTCTTTTGATAAGACTCATCTGTAAACCCCGCCGCAAATCAATTACCGTATTGTGATCAGGCTTGAAGAGACTTTGCACGGTATCTACAAAATCTTCATGCAGCAGATCGTCGTTATCAATATCTGTACTGATTACAAACTGCGTGTCTTTCTGAAAATATTTCTCGAAAACTTCTACAATACCCGCATTGATCTCGCCTCCATCACGTACAAATACCGGCATAAAATTCGGAAGTTCCTGTTGAAGATTTCTTACAATCTGTAGGTATTTGCTTTTGGTATTTACATCAAAAAATACGAGCCAGACGAAATTTTTATTTTTCTGATTTTTAAAAGAGGGAAATGTGTATTTCTGAAATAATTCAAACCGGTGTTCATGCCATTCATCAGTAAGCGGCGTATGTCCGGCCCGGGTTTGTGCCCAGTTTTCTGTGGGCACGTTGAAGCGGGTAGTGATGATATGGATGAATGCTGACATTTTATAGAGTTTCTGTAATCCTTAGTTTGAAAAAGCTCAGATACAAACGCATAATTTTTAAATAACTAGAGAGGCCTAAGTTTTTAGGTAAAAACTGGAGTGTTTTTTTTATTGAGTTAATATTAAATGGGTAAAACTTAAAGTAGTAGCTAACGAATTTTAAAAAAGCTGTTTCTTCTAAAGCTATGTTATAAATATTCTGGAAATTACTGCCGATTTTTTTTCTGATATAAAGGTTATTATCTAACCAAACTTTATCCGGATTCCCGCTGGAGAAATGTTCAATTTTGATATCCGTAACCACAAAATTGGTAAAAACCTTTGCGGCACGTAAACTGATGTCGGTGTCGTAGCCATGGAACCCCGGTATGTTATGATCAAAATTAAGCTTGTCAAAATTTTCAGAGGTTATTCCAAGGAAAACTCCGTCGAGAGCTAAAGCTTTTGATTTAATTTTATCTGTCTGAACTTTAGTTTCAGGGGCAACAAACCATCCGGATGGTGCTGCAGGAACATAATTTGAACCTGCGATGCCAATAATTCCAATGTTTTTATCCGATAAATGTTCTATAAACGGCTTGCCCCAATTTTCTGTTAGAAATCTTACATCATCATGAACAAAAAGTAGAAATGGATATTGGGACTGATTCCGGCCGGAATTGTAAGCTTCTCCAATTGAATATTTTCCTGGATTATAAACTCCAATAATTTCGAAAACTTCACCACAAGTTTCTGCAATACTTGTGCTAACGTTTGCGAAGTTTTCTTTGTTAGAATAAGAAATAACTATTGAAATCATTTTTCTTTTACCTCCATTAATGATGAACACACACTATCTCCTGTAGCAGAAAATATTCATCTGCACATTGAAAGAATTTTTGGGCTCCGACTTCATAAACGGATATTGAATTAAATCGGAGGCCATTTTAATATAATACTCAAACCCTGCTTTTTTGATGAGGTTTAGAATTTCGCCAAGCATCTGCTCTTCATTTTTTACGGAATGATATTCTAGGAACAGATATTCAACATTCTGCAGATGGTCTCCTAAATGAAAAAAAAGTTCGTTTTCTGCCCCTTCTATATCAATTTTAAGAAAATCAACCTTTGTTTCAAGATATTTCCTTAAATCTATTGCTTCCACATTGATGGTGTTGTTTCCTTTACCAAAATCAGTTACTAAAGAACCCGACAAACCGCCTTGCGAATAGAAAGTCAGCGGTGTATCTTCATGCCAGACTGCTTTTTCTAAAACCTGAATATTGCTGTTTTTAAGCTCTTCAGCGTTCTTTTTTAAAATACTGAAAAGATCATGGTCCGGTTCAAACGCAATAATACGTGCATCGGGATATAGCCGATTAAAATAAAGCATGCTTAATCCTATATTGGCACCGCAATCTATAATTAACGGACTTTTATTCTGGGTATGAAATTTATATACTTTCTGGTGAAAAATCTCTTCTAAAGAATGAAGTAAAGCCCCGCCATTATTGTAATAAAAATTAGATCCGTAAACCGTTACTGAATCCAGATTTGGATAAGGGTGAGATTTTAATTTCTTTTTGTCTTTTTCGGTGATTTTAAGTTTAGGATCAATAGAATTTACGGCAATATTTTCTCTGTAAAACTCATTCAGTATCCAGTAGATCTGCTTAATTGTTTGTATCATGCTCATGGTTATTTACAGTTTTACTTTGTCGAAAAGTATTCGGTAATAAATAAGTGGAATCTTCACTAAACTTTTATAATCTTTGAGTAGCCAATAATATTTAACTAAATTAAGTTTTAAATCTGAAAAGTGATGATGAAAGGCAAAACTTATCTGCTGATTAATTTTATCTGATATAAATTCTTTTGGCAGAAGATGATGATATTTATTGATAAAATAGGTGTCAAAAATAATGGCATTCCGCTGTTTCTCAAGAAAGAGTTGACTGGAACCGGAAATGCTTTCTGAACTTATCCGTACTTCTACCTGGGCATCGGCAATAAAATATACCGGCGTATTGCCGGCGATCTCAAATACCGCCAGGTCATCTGTTCCCCACGCCAAAGGTAAATGTCTGAACTTCACCTTTTCGTAAGCGGAAGTTCGGAATATGTGTTCGGATAGGCTGGATCGCTGTCCTTTGATGTATTTTTCTTTCCAGTTGTCCAGCGCCAGAAGAAGTTTTGGCTGAGCGGTATATTCCTTAAATGGTTTTCCGTACTCATCAATCCAACGTTGCGAGAATTTAATGACGTTGGTTTTGTTCTGTTCAACTTCATCCAGGTTTGTATAAAACTCCGCTACAAAATTCTCGCTAATGACATCGTCATCGCCTAAAATTTGAAACCATTCACTAATTTCGCTATCCTGAATGCATCTTTCCCATTGTTTTACGAGGTTTTGGGAGCCAAGATTTTCTGTATATTCTTTATAATTAAACGCTGTTGTTTTCAGTGTTTCGTTAATGAGATTTTCGGGATTTTCGGGGCTAGCATCATTACCGATAAACAGTTTGAAATTTTTGCAGGTTTGCCGTTCTAAAGACCGCAAAGTTTCTTTAAAAAAAGAGATTTTATAATATGGAATTATTATGGTGAGCAAATCCTATTTTTTATTAAGTACGGCGATAATATAACCGGCATCCAATTCTTCCACTTTTAAGTCATGCGCTGCTTTTATGCCTTCAAAAAACTTGGGGTCAGATTTTGTGATTCTTTTTCCCAATCGGTTCTTTATTCTGTTTGTAAGCGTATATTCAGGGTAGTTTCCTTCAATTACTGCATTCTGAATGAATGTATCTTTCAGAATGAAATGCTCCTGGAGTAAATTTGTAAAGTCACTGTAGCTCCATTCAATTTCATGATATGGGTTATGATTTGGTTTTATTGTAGTTTTCTTTGAGATTGGCGTTGAAATTATGAAAGTCCCGTCTTCCGCCAGATTTTGGTTAATATTTTTCAGAAATAATATATAATCGGAAAGATGTTCAACCGTTTCATAACTGATGATTACATCGAAAGGAGTTGCACTGGAATATTTGGTAGCGTCGTCTACAAAACGGTTCACCAGGTGATGGGCATACCGGAAATTTCCATAACGAACAGCATCTGCATCCAAATCTACTCCTGTAACCTTTAAAGCATTTCCCTGCTCTGCAATTAAAAAAGAGCCATATCCGCTTCCACAGGCAATGTCTAAAACATTTTTGTTATTTACGAACTGTAATGCGAATCGGTACCGTTCTATGTGCTCTATTTCGTATTTAGGGTGCAGGAAGCCCTTGACCCATCGTTCAGCTTCGCCTTTCAGTACTAAATCCGCAAGTGTCTTTAACTCATATTTTGTACAGAATAATTCTTCTTCAATTTCATTCATATTTTTTCCAATTTTGGTTGACGATAAAATACCCTTGCGAATAATCGGGTGATTCATTTCTGTAAGAATCAATGACTCTCATTTTTAAGCCTTTATCGTAATAATCAAATGTTTCCTGATTGTTTCCTAAAAAAATTTCTACTATATAATCTCCTGCCTTCAAAGGAAAATTATTTATTGTACAGATAATTCTGTTTTCTCCAGGGATTAACTGAAACGATCTGTCTTGATGTTGAGAAAAGGGAGTAATTAATCTGTTGTTGTAACTGTCATTTATACCGATTCCTATTTTTACATTTTCCTGTTTGCTTTCTGCTTCAATAACGAATTCCAAGGCGGCGTCTTCGCCAGATACTATATTGGAATTTGTATCTGATATCTGATAACTGAGAAATTCTTTTAAGAATATTTTCTTGTCATAGTTAGGAGATACCTGTTCGGATGTTATTAAATCCTGGCTGTACAAATTGATAATATTACTTACAGGCCCCTGATCAATTAACTCGCCTTTTTTTAGTAAAATACCAGTATTGCATAATTTACTAATGCTGCTCATATTATGACTCACAAACAGCACCGTTCTTCCTTCGCCTTTACTTACATCGCCCATTTTGCCAAGGCATTTTTTCTGGAATTCAGCATCACCTACTGCTAAAACTTCATCTACAATAAGGATTTCGGATTCCAAATGCGCCGCAACTGCAAACGCCAAACGAACATACATCCCGGAAGAATATCTCTTTACGGGAGTATCAATATATCTTTCAACCCCAGAGAAATCAACAATTTCATCAAATTTTCTGGTGATTTCTTTTCTCGTCATTCCCAGAATCGCACCGTTCAGATAAATGTTTTCGCGACCCGTCATTTCCGGATGAAAACCGGTTCCCACTTCCAGAAGTGAGGCAATACGGCCGTTGGTGTAAATTTTTCCGGTCGTGGGTTTGGTGACTTTACTTAATAATTTCAGCAGCGTGGATTTTCCCGCACCGTTTCTGCCAATAATTCCTACCGCGTCTCCCTGTTCAATCTCAAAATTGATGTCGCGGAGCGACCACACGTATTCACTTTCTCCTTTAGTGGCGCGGTCATTGGCTTCACCAATTTTCAGGTACGGATCTTCCTTCCCGCGGATCTGCGCCCAGAAACGGTTCAGGTCATGGGAGAGCGTGCCCGTCCCTACCTGTCCGAGGCGGTATTGTTTGGAGATGTTTTCTGCTTTTAGTGCGAGCATTGTTGGAGGTTATGGAGGTTATGGAGGTTATGGAAGTGATGGAAGTGATGGAAGTGATGGAAGTGATGAGGGTTATGGAGGTTATGATGGTTTGTTTTTTATTGATTTGATGAGGTTTGAGAGCATTATTCTAATGAAAATGATCTTGTTGCGAATTTCTTCTGATTCATTTATATAATTCAGGTTTTGGGCAATTTCATACTGTGTTTCCAGTTCTGCTAAGGAGCCAAGTGAAATGTACAGATATTGAAGAAGTTCTCTGTTTCCTTTTCTGGCGCATCCTTCTGCTATATTTGAAGGAATTGAAATGGCACATCTTCGTATCTGTGAAATAAGTCCGTATTTTTCATTTTCCGGAAAGCAATCTGATAGACGATAAATTTCTGTGACTAAATCCATCGATTCCTGCCAAACTTTCAAATCTTTATGAGATCTTATGTCGCTATTCATTTGACAAATTTTATCTGATATTAAATATTTTTCACATCATCACTAACATATCCATCTTTACTTCTATAACTTTCATCACCCTCTTCACTTCATCACCTCATTATACTGTGTCCATAAAACTTTTTTCCACTTTGTTGAAAACTAAAGTTCCTATTGCCAGTAAAATTAAAATGATGGCGGTGCTGATGAGCAAAAGCATGGGCGAGAAATCCCCCGAACCCATCCAGCCGTATTTAAAACATTCAAAAATTCCGGTAAGCGGATTATACATCGCGATTTTTTTCCATATTCCGGAGAGTGATGACAGCGGATAAATCACCGGTGTGGCATACATAAACAGACTCACCCCAAATCCCAACAGCATCTGTAAATCGCGGTATTTTGTGGTGAGTGACGAAATCAACATGCCTGCACCCATGGCAAAAGCGGCCATTAAAAGGACAAGAAATGGCGTTGCCAGTAACCAAATATTTGGAGTGATATCGCCCTGAATCAGATAATAAATCCAGACCAACAGAAAGAGAAGAAACTGTACGCCAAACCTCATGAGGTTGGAAATTACAATCGTAATCGGCATTACGAGCCGTGGAAAATATACTTTCCCGAAAATCGCAGCATTCGTTGTAAAAACCGATGAAGCGCTTGTTAATGAAGTTGAAAAATAATTCCAGAGCGTAACTCCTGAAAGATAGAACAGGATCTGTGGCAGACCGTCTGTGGAAAGTCCTGCAATCTTTCCGAAAACCACTACGAAAACAATGGTGGTTAATATAGGATTGATGAAAAACCAAACAGGTCCCAGGATTGTCTGTTTGAAACTGGAAACAAAATCCCGTTTCACAAACATGTACACCAAATCCTTGTAGCGCCATACTTCGCCAAGCTTCAGGTCGAACAGGGAATGGTCAGCTTCAATGGTTTCGGTCCACTGCTGTTTTGGTTCGCTCATTTGTGAAAGAATAAATTTTTATCAAAAATAAGGTAAATTATTCAAATGTCTTCACATCGGTGCGGCTTAGGAACATTGCACAGAGAAATAAAGGGATATATAGCCGTATTTCATAAAGAATTCCCGCGTAAAAACACATGACAATATATGGTATAGAAAGAAGATGGAAAATGATAATATTTCTCATGGAAGCTCTGTCTTTTGCCACCAGAAATGGAAAAACAAAAAATAGAGCCCAAAACAAAAGTCCTAAAATGTTTTTCGGTTGAGAAAAGTTTTTAAAAAACAAATTACCGTCATTGGTTGTGAAACTTTCACTCATCATTCTCATTCCAAAATACGTCAGAATAAAAGTGATTCCCAAAACCGCTAGGGGAAATAAAGTTTCCTTTTTCAGTCCGAATTTAGCATATAATAAAGTCGCAGCCAACGAGAGTGAAAGCGCTGATGATTCCCTGTTTACAGTAGAAATCAGCATAATGATGCCTAAAATAATGAGTTGTTGAACTGAATTTTTCTTCAAATATCTGATGAGCATCAGGAAAAAAAGCAACAGAAAAAAATAGCTCGAAATGTCGTAGGGAACGATGACAAACTGCGATAAAGCAACCGTTAGAATCGCTACAGTAATTAGTAAAAGTTTTTCTGAGTAAGTTGCCACGAAGTTTTTAGTTTCAGTAATTAAAACCATCACTGCGGCTGTTAAAACCATGAAAAATGTATTCAGCAAAAAGAAGGAGAGATACATTTTTGGTTCTGCAGCTGCGTCGAAAAATTTCAGTTTTAAAATCGAATAATCTATGTTGAATGTCGACAGGAACTCGTAAATCCATAACAGGAAATAACCGCTTAAGATGCGGTATTGATAGATTCCCGAACTGAACTGTTGCTGGAACGCTGAGTAATTTAAAATCTTTGAAGAATAAATATTTCCAAAAGAAAAATAAACAAAACTGTTGACAGTAAAGGCCAGCAGCGTTGCAAAAATCAGTTTGGAAAATAAATTCAGTTTCAAATTTTGTGTTTTGTCTAGATGATTTATTTCACCGTTTTCCTGCCGATTGATTTGTAGTAGAAGCCGGAATCTTCAACCTGTTCAAGGGCAAACATATTTCTGCCGTCAAATATTGCTTTGCGATTCATTTTTTCTGCCATGAGACTGAAGTTCGGATTCTTGAACTCGCTCCATTCTGTGGCGATCAACAGGCAGTCGGCATTTTCCAGCGCAGAATACATGTCTTTTGCATAAGAAATTTTATCGCCCAGGATTTTTCTTACATTTTCCTCAGCAATTGCATCATAAGCTGTTATTGAAGCACCTTTTTCGAGTAAAATTTTAATATTGTCCAGAGACGAAGCTTCGCGTATGTCATCGGTGTTTGCTTTAAAAGCCAGTCCCCACAGCGCAATTTTCTTTCCCTGAAGGTCTCCTTCAAAATATTTTTCAATTTCCGAAACGAGAATTACTTTTTGGGCCTGGTTTACATTTTCTGTAGCTTCAAGGATCTGGAAATCAAAATTCTCTTTTTTTCCTGATTTAATCAAGGCTTTCACATCTTTTGGAAAACAACTTCCGCCGTAACCAATTCCCGGGAAAAGAAAACGGTGCCCGATTCTGTCATCAGAACCCATTCCGAGACGCACTTTGTCCACATCTGCGCCAACTTTTTCGCAATAATTTGCGATTTCGTTCATGAAAGTAATTTTGACGGCGAGAAAAGAATTCGCGGCATATTTGGTGAGTTCAGATGATTTTTCATCCATAAAAATAATCGGAATTCCGGTATTGGTGAAAGGCTGGTAAATTTTAGCCATAATTTCGCGCGCGCGTTCCGATTCGCTCCCTACAACCACTCTTGCGGGATTCATGGAATCTTCAACCGCGAAACCTTCTCTTAGAAATTCAGGATTAGAAACGACGTCGAAAGGAATTTTGGTTTTTGCAGCAATGGTTGCCCGAACGGTATCGGCAGTTCCTACAGGAACGGTAGATTTATTCACGATTACTTTGTATTCCGTCATCATATCACCAATATTATTGGCCACATTCAGCACGTACGAAAGATCCGCCGAACCGTCTTCTCCGGGTGGAGTTGGGAGCGCGAGGTAAATGACTTCACTTTGATCCAATGCCTCCTTTAAATCTGTGGTGAAGAATAACCGCTGTGCCTGAATGTTCCGCAGAAACATTTCTTCAAGTCCGGGCTCGTAGATGGGAACGATTCCCTTTTTCATGGTTTCAACTTTTTCCGCATCGATATCGACACAGAAAACATTGTTCCCTAATTCCGCTAAAGTTGTTCCTGTAACCAAACCTACATAACCGGTGCCTACAATCGTTATATTCAAAATAATCGTTTTAAAACTCATGCAAATATAAATAATTTACGGCTTGTTGCCTGATTATGAATTAGTGATTCTTTATAGAGTTTTGCAGTGTTATCAAAAAATTGTATATTTGCATCGGATTTACGGATAAACATGAAAAGGCCTTCGCAAGAATGCCTTTTTTCGTAACTCAAATTAAGGATATGGAATTTAGAAAGAAGATAGAAGAACTGCTGAGCGGTTTTCTGGAAGAAAGAAAAGATTTATTTCTGGTCGATTTGAAATTTTCGGCGGCCGACGATATTACGGTAATTCTTGATGGAGATCAGGGGGTTACACTGCAGGATTGTCTTGATGCAAGCCGTGCAATTGAATTTAATGTAGACCGCGAAGAACATGATTTTGCTCTTCAGGTGATGAGTGCAGGTTTAAGCGAGCCTTTAACCACACCACGACAGTACAGAAAAAATATTGGACGAGAACTCGATCTTTTAATGACAGATTCTACCAAAATTGAAGGTGAACTTGCAAAAGTAGAAGAGGATAAAATCACCCTCATCTTAAGATACCGTAAACCTAAAGACATCGGGAAAGGAAAAGTAGATGTGGTTGAAGAGAAAGAAATTCCGTACACCGAGATTAAAAAAGCACTCGTAACAATAAAATTTTAATAACAAATAGATGAAAAGATGCCTTGGCAGCTGACATCACTTATCACTTATACATATGGACGGTTTAGCATTAATTGAAGCATTTGGCGATTTCAAAGAAGAAAAAAGCATCAGCAAGATTGATCTGATGGCGATTATTGAAGACTCGCTCAAAACTTTATTAAGAAAGAGATTTGATTCCGATGATCATTTCGACGTTATTGTAAACCCTGACAAAGGGGATTTTCAGATATTTTTGAATAAAACCATCGTTGAAGATGATATGTCCGAAGATGATGATTTGGAAATCGAGATTTCTGAAGCCAAGAAAATTGACCCTACTTTCGAGGTTGGCGAAGATTTTACCGTTGAAATTCCGATCGAGAAACTAGGAAGAAGAAGTATCCTTACCCTGAAACAGATCCTGTCTACAAAACTACAGGAGCACAACAATGCAATGCTGTACGATGAGTTTAAAGATAAGATTGGCGAAATTGTTGTTGGTGAAGTACACCACATCCGTCATAAGCACGTAATTTTGCTTGATGATGAAGATAACGAATTTATTTTGCCTAAAGAAAACCAGATTCCTTCTGATTTCTTTAAAAAAGGAGAAAGCATCCGTGCGATTGTAGAAAGTGTTGATTTTAAAGGCTCAAAACCGCAAATCATCGTTTCAAGGACCGCGCCGAAATTCCTGGAGAAGCTGCTTGAGCTTGAAATTCCTGAAATCCAGGACGGAACCATCATTCTTAAAAAAGTGGTGAGAATCCCAGGTGAAAAAGCGAAGATTGCAGTAGATGCCTATGATGACAGAATTGATCCGGTGGGAGCTTGTGTCGGAGTTAAAGGATCCAGAATTCATGGCGTAGTACGTGAACTGAAAAATGAAAATATTGATGTGATTCAGTGGTCTAAAAACCCTGAAATCATGGTGAAAAGAGCCTTGGGAAATATCACCATTAATAAAATTGATATTAATCCGGAAACCATGTATGCAATGGTTTACACCCCTGTGGAAGAAATTTCAAGAGTAATCGGAAAACAGGGACAGAACATCAGACTGGCGTCTTGGTTAAGCGGCTACGAGATTGATGTTTACAGAGAATCCAGCGAAGATGACGATGTAGAACTGAAAGAATTCGCAGGTTCAGATGCCGGAGATATCGAGCAGTGGATCATCGACGAATTCCAGAAGGTTGGCCTTACCACCGCAAAGAGTATTTTAGATAAAGATACCGAAGCGCTTCTGAAAATGGTTGACCTGGAAGAAGAGACGATTGAAGAAGTAAAACAGATTTTGAAGGAGGAGTTTGAAGACTAATCCCTGAAAATACCCAGAGTAATGTTAAAATAAGTAACTTTACCGAAAATTAAAACAAAAGTATAAATTATACATGCCCAAAATTAGATTAAACAAAGCGGTTAAGGAATTTAATATTTCGATGACAAGACTGGTAGAATTTCTTCAGTCTAAAGGAATCGAAGTAGAAAGCAATCCGAACGCTCAATTGGAAGAATCGGCATATTCTGCATTAGAAGCTGAGTTCGCAAAAGACGGTGAACAGAGAAAAGCTTCTCATGAGGTAGTGATGATTAAAGTTCCGGAAGAAAAACTGGAAATTGAACCTTCAAAACCTGAGGTAATAAGAGCCAAAACAAGTCTGAGACCCGAAACAAAAGTTTTGGGTAAAATTGATTTGGAGCCTAAGAAGCCTGAAGTTCCGGCAGCAAAAGAACCGGAACCGGAAGTTAAGGAAGAGCCAGTTGTACTGCATACCCCTGCTGCCGAAAAACAGGAATTTAAGGTTTTAGATAAAATCGACCTTTCGCAGATTGAAGGCAATAAGCCTAAATCTTCTAAAAAAGATCAGCCTGCAAAAGAAGAGGAGAAGCCTGTGGCAAAAGCTGAAGAAACTCCTGCTCCAAAGGTTGAAACTCCCGCTCCGGCTGTAGAAAAATCTCCTGCACCTGCGGAAGAGGTTCCCGCTACAGAAGAAGCCCAGTCCGATAAAATTGAAACAGTTTATCAGAAGCTGGAAGGGGTGAAGATTTTAAAGCAAACCGTAGACCTTTCCCAGTTCAATAAACCAAAACCTCAGGGAGGAGCCAACAGTGCGGCTGCGAAGAAGAAAAGAAAACGTATTGAAAAGCCTAATGCACCGGGCACAGGAACAGCCGGACAGGGTGGAACCCAACAGGGTAACCGTCCACCAGGTCAGGGTGGCAACCGTCCGCCAGGACAGGGAAATAACCGTCCGGGTCAGGGTGGCAACAGACCGGGCTATCAAGGCGGCGGAAACGCCGGAAAAGGTGGCAGCCGAAGAGGCGCTCCTACGATGCCTGTGGAATTGACCGATGAACAGGTTAAAAATCAGATTAAAGAAACTTTAGAAAAGCTGACCAGTAAAGGCGGTAAAAATAAAGGAGCAAAATACAGAAAAGAGAAAAGAGTCTACAGAAGAGAGCAGGATGAACTCCAGCAGGAAATGGATGCTGCCGACAGAACGCTGAAGGTTACGGAATTTATTACCGTAGGCGAATTGGCGAGTTTAATGAACGTAAGCCCGACAGAAGTAATTTCTGCATGTTTCTCTTTAGGCGTTATGGTAACTATGAATCAGCGTTTAGAAGCTGATACGTTGTTGCTTGTAGCCGATGAATTCGGTTATAAAATTGAATTTTCTGATGCAGATCTTGAAGAATCAGCAATCGAGGAAGATACCGATACAGCAGAAGATTTATTACCACGTGCACCAATCGTTACTGTAATGGGGCACGTTGACCACGGTAAAACTTCCTTACTCGATTATATCAGAAAAACCAACGTAATTGCCGGTGAATCCGGAGGAATTACCCAGCACATTGGTGCTTATAACGTGAAACTCGAAAACGGTCAGCGAATTACATTCCTTGATACACCGGGTCACGAAGCGTTTACCGCCATGAGAGCCAGGGGAGCACAGATTACCGATATCGCAATTATTGTAATTGCAGCGGATGATGATGTGATGCCTCAGACGAAAGAAGCGATTTCCCACGCACAGGCAGCGGGGGTTCCGATGATTATTGCGTTGAACAAGGTTGATAAACCTAACTCCAATCCCGATAACATCCGCCAGCAGCTGTCTGCAATGAATGTTTTGGTAGAAGAATGGGGCGGTAATGTACAGTGTCAGGAAGTTTCTGCGAAATTTGGTAACAATATGGATGCTTTGCTTGAAAAAGTATTGCTTCAGGCAGAAATGTTGGAATTAAAGGCCAATCCGAACAAAAATGCGCAGGGAGTTGTGATCGAAGCATCCTTAGATAAAGGAAGAGGATACATTTCTACAATCCTTGTTCAGAGCGGAACTCTTAAAGTAGGAGATTACATTCTTGCCGGTAAAAATCACGGTAAAGTGAAAGCAATGCTTGATGAGAGAGGGAAACCAATGGAGACAGCAGGTCCTTCTATTCCGGTAACGATTCTTGGTCTTGACGGTGCGCCTACTGCAGGTGATAAATTCAGAGTATTCGAAGACGAAAGAGAAGCGAAAACCATCGCTACCAAACGTGAGCAGTTACAGAGAGAGCAATCGATCAGAACGAAGAAACACCTTACTTTGGATGAACTGGGCAGACGTATTGCTCTTGGAGATTTCAAAGAACTTAACATTATCCTCAAAGGTGACGTTGACGGTTCTGTTGAGGCGCTTTCAGATCAGTTACAAAGACTTTCAACCGAAGAGATCAGCATCAATATCATTCATAAAGGAGTTGGTCAGATTACCGAATCCGACGTACTTCTTGCAGCCGCATCCGATGCGATTATGATTGGATTTAACGTAAGAGCTGGTGTAAATGCAAAAGAACTTGCTGACAAAGAAGAAATCGAGATCAGAACTTACTCAATCATCTATAAAGCGATCGATGAAGTGAAGGAAGCGATGGAAGGTATGTTATCTCCGGAAATTCAGGAGCAGGTAATCGGTAATGTAGAAATACGTGAGACCTTTAAGATTACTAAAGTCGGTACTATTGCAGGATGTATGGTTCTCACCGGAAAAGTAACCCGAAATTCAAAAATCCGATTACTGCGCGACGGTATCGTGAAGTTTGACGGAGAACTCGAAAGTTTAAAGCGTTTTAAAGATGATGTGAAGGAAGTAACCAAAGGTTATGAATGTGGACTGAACATTAAAGGATACAACGATATTGAAGTTGGTGATATCCTGGAAGTATATGAAGAAGTGGCGGTTAAGAAAAAATTGAAGTAACCGTCAAGTTAGATAAATAAAGCCTGCTGAAAAGCAGGCTTTTTTTATTTTTGAAATGGTTTATTGTTAAATTTTAAAAAAAAATTGAATTATGTATTTTTTAGCGTTTTTATGGTTTGGCTGAAATAAAGCAAATTTAAAAACATAATCATTAACACAAGCTCATGGCATTCTTAAAAAGCTTATGAATACGGCATTTATCTATTTTTTAGAATGCCTTTATAGGTTTGCTAATGTTAATTAAAATTAACATATTTGCGCTAATAATATTAAAAAAGTGTTAATATGAATGTAAAGTTTAAAGTGCTAGGAGCAGGAGTCCTTTTCTTTTTAGGAGGAGGTTATGCATTAGCTCAAACTGATTCAACAAGGGTAGCTGAAGTTGATGAAGTAGTAATCGTTGGATATACTGCTGTAAAGAAAGAAGATTACACAGGATCCGTTTCTAAAGTGGGTAGCGAGAACATTTCGAAGAAAAATGTATCCAATGTCGCGCAAGCCTTAACAGGTGAGGCTGCTGGTGTTAGAGTAATTACAACATCAGGTCAGCCAGGTTCAGAACCATCAATCAGAATTAGAGGATTTGGTTCAGTTAGTGGTAACAGAGAGCCATTGTATGTGTTAGATGGTATTCCATTTAATGGAAACGTTTCGGCAATCAACCCAGATGACATCGAAAACATGACTGTACTGAAGGACGCAACTGCAACTGCTATTTACGGTTCCAGAGGTGCGAATGGTGTAGTATTGATTCAGACCAAAAAAGGTAAATCTGGAAGAGATGTGGTAACTATTGATACCAGAATTGGTTTCAACGCACCGCTTATTCCACGTTATGACGTAATCCGTAGCCCTGAGCAATATATCGGTCTTTCATGGGAAGCTCTTTACAACCAAGGGAAACTCAGCGGAAGTGCAGATCCAATTGCTTATGCAAACGCACGTTTGTTCTCTACCGCAGGTATTAGAACACAGTACAATATGTGGAATGCCAATGCAGCTCAACTTATTGACCCAACGACACGTACAGTAAGAGATGGAGTTTCCAGAAAATACAGTCCGGAAGACTGGAGAGATTACGGTTTCCAAACCTCAATGAGATCCGAAACCAACTTCAGCATCAGTGGTGGTGAGGGTAAAACTACGTACTATACAGGTATCGGTTATTTGAAAGATGAAGGATATACTATCAATTCTAAATATGAGCGTTACAGTGGTAGATTAAACCTTACTCATCAGGCAAAATCCTGGTTGAAAGGTGAATTCAACATGGGTTATGCCTATTCTGATACGGACAGAAACGGACAGACTGAAGACAGTGGAAGTATCTTCTGGTTCGTAGATAACATCCCATCAATCTATCCTTTATTCTTAAGAAATGCACAGGGAGGATTTGTTGCAGATCAATATTATGGCGGTAATCAGTTTGATTACGGTAATGGTAGAGGTTTCGGAGCTTTAACCAACTCTATTGCAGATGCGACGTACAATCTGGATAACAGAAAAAAACACGAAATCAACGCAAACTTTTTCTTGAAAGCTGATATTACCAAAAAATTGAGTTTCGAAACAAGACTTGGTGGTCAGTATTATAATAACTCCAGAAACGATTATAGTAACCCATATTATGGAAGCTCCGCATCGCAGTTTGGATCATTATATAAAGTGCGTACAGAGTTATTCTCTCATAACTTCTTACAATTGTTGCGTTATATGAACCGTTTCGGGAACCATGGTGTTCAGGCATTTGTGGCACACGAAAGTACAGACTGGAAGTACAACTACCTATCTGCATCTAAATACGGTCTTGTAATTCCGGACGGTGGCGAATTCAACAACGCTATTAACCAGAACCCGGCTTACTCTTACATGTATAACTATGCACTAGAAAGTTATTTCGGTCAGGCAATGTATGATTACGCAGGAAAATATTTACTTTCTGCAAGTGTTAGAAGAGACGGTACTTCCAGATTCTTAAATGACAAATGGGATACGTTCTACTCCGTAGGCGCAGGATGGGTTGTAAACAAAGAGAACTTTATGCAGGATAACAGCGTTTTCGATAAGCTTAAATTCAAAGCAAGCTACGGAACTGTTGGTGATCAGGCTGGTGTAGGTTATTACCCGGGATACAATGTATATAATCCTGGTAATTTTATGGGTATTCCAGGCGGTGCATTTGATAGAATTGGATATCCTGATTTAACTTGGGAAAAATCCAAAACTTTTGATGCAGGTATGGAATTCACCTTATTCAAAAGCAGAATCATTGAAGGTGCTGTAGATTATTATCACAAAACTACCGATAACTTGATTTTTGATAACAGACTTGCTCCTTCTACGGGTAATGCTATTATGAAAGTAAACGATGGTCTTTTGGTTAACCAGGGTATTGAATTTACTTTAACCGGTCACGTAGTTAATAAAGAAGATTTCTACGTAGATCTTTCACTAAACGGTGAGTGGTTAAACAATAAATTAACCAGAATGCCAATTGATGCCACTACAGGTCTTCCAAAAATTATTGATCTTGCAGAATCAGGATTCGGTAGATCAGAAGGACACTCGCTTTACGATTTCTATATGAGAGAATGGGCAGGAGTAAATCCTGAAACAGGTGCGGCAATGTGGAACGTGAGTTATACCGATAACAACGGTAACGGTAAATTTGATGGTGGTGAACAAATTGGATCTTTGACAGAATTTTTGGCACAGAACCCGGGAGCTACTGTTCTAGAAGCAACTACCGAAGTTTATACGCAGGCAACTCAAAAATATGTAGGTAAATCTGCAATCCCAGATCTTAGAGGTGCTTTTTCATTGAATGCTGGCTATAAAGCAATATCTTTATCTGCACAGTTCCTTTACGGAATCGGCGGTTATGCTTACGACGGAGCTTATGGCGCATTGATGCATAACAGTGTAATTGGTAATAATAACTGGCATACAGATATTATGGACAGATGGCAGAACCCTGGTGATATAACTGATGTTCCTAGATTAACAAGTAACAGAACAGGTGATACCAACTATAACAGCATGTCAACTAGATTCTTAACAAAATCTGATTATCTTGTCCTTAACAACGTGAGGTTAGCGTATAATTTGCCAAACAAATATTTTACAGGACTAGGATTAAACGGACTTACTATTTCATTAACAGGTGATAACTTATGGATCCAAACGAAGAGAAAAGGATTCAATCCTACTACCTCTGAAACAGGAAACAGTAATACTTACAGATATTCACCACTTTCCACCATCACGTTTGGTGTAAAAACAAACTTCTAAATTTTACTCGAAAATGAAAAAAATACTTGTATTAAGTTCCCTAATGGGACTGCTTTTAACTACAACTGCATGTAGAGAAGAGTTTTTGCAAAGCGAGCCAACGGAGACATTGGCAAACCCACCAGCTCAGGCTAAACTGAACGGACTTTACCTTATGATGGTAAATACCGGTACAGGTGGTACTACAGGTCATGATGATTACGGACAAAAAGGTTACGACCTTGTATCCGATATGTTGTCAGCAGATATGGTACTTAGCGGTGTAACTTATGGTTGGTACAGAAATATCGCTAACCTTACAGCGACTACCGATTTTACAAATAACTCAAACTATATGCCCTGGAGATATTACTACAGGATTGCATACGCTGCCAATGATGTAATTGCAGGTTTAGGAGGAAACGATGCTGTTCCCGCTACTGCTGCAGATAAATCTGCAATGGGTCAGGCTAAAGCAATGCGTGCCTATGCTTATTTTTACCTTACCCAGTATTTCACTCCAAAATATGATCCGGCGGCTCCGGCAATTCCTTTGTATATCGATGCAGGAGTACAGGCTCTGCCAAAAGCAAAACAATCTGAAATCTATGCTCAGATTGTAAAAGATCTTACCGAAGCGGTTACATTGTTAAATGGTTTTGGCCGTGCGAACAAGGGGATGATTAACCAGGATGTAGCGAAAGGACTATTGGCGTACACGTATGCAGCAATGGGCGAAAATGCAAAAGCAGCTACTTTGTCTCAGGAGATTATGGCGAAGTTCCCTAAAACTACAAAAGAAGAAACTGTATTTGATGAAACTTCAGGCTCTGGAGGTGGATTCAATGATCTTAAGACCAACAGCTGGATGTGGGGCTTTGACCTTACGGAAGCTAACGATTTGGACTTAATCAGCTGGTGGGGTCAGGCAGATATCTTCAGCTATTCTTACTCATGGGTAGGAGATGCGAAGTCTATCGATCTTGATTTGTACAACGCTATCAGAACTGATGATATCAGAAAGAATCAGTTCGTATCTGTGAACGAGACTGCCTCAGGATTTACTACTGCTCCTGCAGATGCGCCGGGAACTTTTGATTATCCAGCAGTTCCTGCAAATAAGTTCTATGCACCAGGAAGAGCTATTGGAGGGCAGAGGATAATTACGACCGATTATTTATTTATGCGTGCGGATGAATTCCATTTGTTAGCAGCAGAAACATTGGCTAAATCCGGAAACGAAGGTCAGGCAAAAACCATCCTGAAAAGCTTCCTTACCCAGAGGATTACTGATGTAAGCTATATCGACGGTTTATCCGGTACTGCATTATTGAACGAAATTTACCTGCAGACCAAGATTGAACTTTGGGGTGAAGGTAAAAGTTACTTAGCAATGAAGAGAAATAAGGCAACCATTAAGAGAGGTCCTAACCACCTATTCTTTGCAGGTCAAACCTTTAGCTATGATGACGACAGATTGTCAATGGATATTCCACAAGCGGAGATCAATAACAATCCAAAACTTAAATAGTCAACCTTATTTGGTTAAATTTTTTCAAAGGAGCAGATTTATCTGCTCCTTTTCCTTTGAAATCATCACAGTTATAATTTATGAGCAATAGTATTTATAACATTTCTAAATTACTATATATGGAATAAAATTTCCTCAATAAAAACTAAACTTGAGCTTCGTAATTTATCAACAATGCAAAAATATTATCAAATAAATGGGTTTTAGGTTTTTTAGTTACTATAATCCCATATTTTCACCTATTTTATTAGCAATATTAATTTAAACAGTTTGTAATGTTAAAAAAAATTAACATATTTGCCGCTATAATATTAAAAAAGTGTTAATATGAATGTGAAATTAAGAGTATTAAGTATTGGGGCAATCTTTTTCGCGGCCCAGCACTTGTCGGCCCAGAGCGACACTACCAAAGTTCAGAATATTGATGAAGTAGTGGTAGTCGCTTATGGAACGCAAAAAAAATCAACATTAACAGGTTCTAACCTTCAAGTAGGTGCGAAACAAATTGAAAACAGGCCAGTTTCTAATGTCCTTCAGGCTCTGGACGGAGCGGGGGCAGGTATTCAGATTGCTGCATCCTCCGGTCAACCAGGCGATGCCCCTGCAATTAGAATCCGTGGCGCAGGTTCATTTTTAGCAAGCAACTCACCGCTGATTGTAGTAGATGGTGTACCGTTTTCAGGAAACTTAAATTCGATTAATCCCAATGATATTGAAAGTCTAAACGTTCTAAAAGATGCTGCTTCCACTTCATTATATGGTTCTTCGGCAGCTAACGGGGTAATCTTGGTAACTACTAAAAGAGGGAAGAAGAACTCCTCGCGGGTAACTCTCAATTCCAGTACTGGTATTATTGGTAGATTTGTACAGGAGTATGATCGTGTTGACCCGAAAGATTATTATTTGCTTACATGGGAAGCAATGCGAAATGGAAGATTACTGACTGCAGGGCAGACTTTGCCTACTGCTAATGCTTATGCGACAGCAAACCTTATTTCAGGTAATCTTAAAACTAATGTCTTCAATGTCCCGGATAACCAATTGATTGTTGATGGCGTTTTTAATCCAAATGCGCAACTGAAGTATGACGATTTTGATTGGGCTGATGCAATCATGGGAACAGGCTTGCGTAACGAACACAGCATCTCATACTCTGGAGGTAATGATAAAAGTACTTTTTACTCATCTCTAAATTACATGAAGGAAGAAGGTTATGTAATAAAATCCGACTTCGAAAGAATGACACTCCGTTTAAATGCTGATTCTCAAGTTAAACCATGGTTAAAATTGGGGACAAGTCTTAATGGATCTTTCTCTAGCGGTTCTAATGCAGTAGATGGCGAAAATAATAACGCAGCATTTGTAAACCCTTATAGATGGACACGTGGCATGGGCCCGATCTATAGCCCTTATAAACATGATCCTATTACAGGTCAAAGGATGTACGATGCTGATGGAAACGTAATGTACGATAACGGAGCTATGCGTGGACCTGATGCAGCATCCGGACGAAATGTTGTCTGGGAAACACTACTGAATGACAATATTACTGACGCCTACAATATTCAGGGTAATGTGTATGCAGAAGCACAGATTTTGGAAGGGCTAACTTTCCGTACTAACGGATCATACAATTATAGAGGAACTCTTAATAAGACCTACACCAATACTCTAATTGGTGACGCGATAGGAATTGGTTCTGCGGCCAGAACTGCCTATTTCCGCAGAGATTTTACATGGAACCAGATCTTGACTTACAACAAGTCTTTTGGAGATCACAACTTCACCTTAATGGGAGGTCATGAAAATTTTGAAGAAAAGTATGACTATTTATATGGCTACAAGAGGCAACAAATTCTTGAAGATCAATTCGAATTCGATAATTTCGTAGACAACTCATCACTAAGTTCATCATTCAACAGAAGAAGTAAGGAGGGTTATTTCGGGCGTGCGAATTATAATTATCAGGAGAAATACCTTCTTGAAGGATCTATCCGTTGGGACGGTTCCTCACGCTTCAGAGACGAGGTAAGATGGCAGTCTTTCTGGTCAGCAGGAGCAGGATGGGTAATTTCAAGGGAAAACTTCATGAACGGCATCGGTCAGATTAACTTCTTGAAGTTGAGAGGATCTTACGGCGAGGTTGGAAATGATACCCTGGCCAGCTGGTATGCATTTAAATCATTATACGGAATTGGTTATAATAACGGAACCGAAGCCGGAACCATACTTTCAACCGTAGCAGATCCAGATGTTCACTGGGAAACAAAAGCACAAAGCGACGTAGCGCTGGAGTTTGAATTATTCGACAGGAGAGTTACAGGTACTCTTGAGTACTACAACTCTGAAACACGTGATCTTCTTTTTGCAACGAAGAAACCGCTTAACGCAGGTGTACCTGGTAACGAAGTCGTGACAAATATTGGTGCAATGGTTAACAGAGGTTATGAAATTACACTTTCAGCAGACGTAATCCGTAATCAAAACTTAAAGTGGAATATTACCGCATTTGGTTCAACTTATGAAAATGAAGTAACCAAACTTGACGAATCCTTCATTAACGGATCGAAGAAAATTGAACAGGGGAAAGACATTTACGCATTCTATCTTAGAACCTGGGCTGGAGTAGATTCTTCTGACGGACAAGGACTTTTCGTGCTGGATCCTGCTAAATCTGTACTGAATGCTACTGATGAAAGAACAGTAAATGGACAGAAAGTTACTACCAACCAGAATAAAGCATTGCTGGAATACCAGGGATCAGCAATACCAGATTTCTTTGGAAATGTTTCTACAACAGTCAATTTCAGAAACTGGGAACTATCTGCAGCGCTTAATTATCAATTTGGCGGATTGATCTATGATACAAATTACGCAGCTCTGATGACAGCTTATCCTCAAGGTGGTGCGCTTCATGCGGATATGCTCGACAGATGGACGACCCCTGGTCAAATTACAAACGTGCCCGTAATGAACTCATCATATACTGCCGGTCCTGCTGCAGCTTCTTCAAGATGGCTGATCGATGCGAGCTATGTAATGTTGAGAAATGCAACGTTAGGGTATAACTTCAATAAAGATCTTGTAAAATCGGTTGGAATTTCGAATCTGAAACTTTTTGTAAGTGGTGAGAATATCTGGATGACAAGCAAGCGAAAAGGTTTGGAGCCTTATCAGTCATTCAACGGTACCACTACTAACAGATACTCCACTTCCAGAATTGTTACCTTTGGTCTTAGTACAACCTTCTAAATTTAAATTAAAATGAAATTTTTCAATAAAACATCAATTTTTGTAGCTGCCGCAACTGTAGTACTTTCCACGGCAGTATCCTGTGAGAGAGAGTATCTCGCAACAGATCCGACAGATTCGGTGAGTTCATCGACCGTATATTCCACTGTTGCTAATATGTCCACAGTGATTAACGGGATGCACCGTAATATGCACCTGCGTCAGAATGCAAGTCAGGGCCAAAATGGCGCAACCCATATCTTAATTTATATGGACGTAATGGGTGAAGATCTTATTTTTCCGGCAACTGGACCGAACTGGTTTGTAAGCACTATAAGATGGCTGGATAATGCGAACGCTAATTCTGCGAATGTCTTCTATCCTTATGATTTCTTCTATGAGCAAATCAGGATGGCTAACGACCTTATCAATTATGGTCCTGCAGCTGCAGGTGATGCTACCGAAAGAGAGCGAGTAATGGGTGAGGCTTACGCTTTCCGTGCATATTCTTACTTCATGCTGAATCAGATTTATGCTAAAAGATATATTCCAGGCAGTACAAACACTCACTTGGGGGTTCCTTTAAGATTGGATGATAGCATGGATGCTATTCCTCGTGCTACCTTGGAAGCTAATTATACCCAAATCAAAGCTGATCTTCAGCAGTCTATAACACTACTCAACGGTAAAGCAAGATCTAACAAATCACACTTTAATGTAAATGTGGTAAAGGGCCTTATGGCGAGAGTTGCGCTTACAACAGGAGACTACGCAAACGCTGCCACTTATGCAAATGAAGCAAGACAAGGCTTTGCACTAATGAACAACACTGTGTATAAATCTGGATTTAACAGCTATGCTGTAAGTGAATGGATGTGGGGCTATAAACCGGTTGCTGCAACTTCTGATTACTTCGGTAACTTCCATGCATATATGTCCAGAAATTACAACTCTTCTCAGATCCGTCAGGCACCGAAAGTTGTCAACAAACTTCTTTTCAATAGTTTCCCTGCAACGGACGTAAGAACACAGGTAATTGATCCTACGGGAGCGCATACTTCACTCAATTTGCCTTCAACTTATCTTAAGGTACCATACACCTCACAGAAATTTCTTTCTGTAAATGCAGAGGGTGCCATTGATGCAAATACAAGTTTAGGTGACATTCCTTTCATGAGATCAGCCGAGATGTATCTTATTGAGGCGGAAGCTTTGGCAAGAAACAATCAGGAAGCACAGTCAAAAGTGGTGTTCACACAGTTAGAGCAAAACAGGAACCCTGCCTATGTGACGAGCACAAAAACTGGTCAGGCATATATCGATGAAATTCTTACAAGCAGAAGACTTGAGCTTTGGGGTGAAGGTTTCAGATTCCTCGACTTAAAGAGGCTGAACTTGCCATTGGACAGAACAAATACGAACTACGCACCTGTTGTAGTGAATAACTTAATTACTGTTCCTGCAGCCGATAAGCTTTGGACATGGCTCATTCCTCAGGCGGAAATTGATGCATCGAAAGGACTTGTTGAGCAGAACGAACTTTAGAATAGATGTTAGGTAATATAATTTTCTCTTACCATCAATTGGTTAAAAGCATATGATAGTGAGAAAAATGTAAAAATCAGTATCAAATGATTTTTCATCCGATAAAGCCACCCAAAAGGGTGGCTTTATCTTTTTATCGGCAAATAGCCAAAAATTAAATATTTAACATTCGTTTTGCGTTAATAGTTGTCACTTCGAAAATTAAAAAGCAGTAAATTGGAAGTTATGTTAATAAAACAAAAAAATTATTAATGATATGGGAATTTTAATTTGGTTATGTTAAAATAAATTAACATATTTGCGAGATTAAATATTAAAATGTGTTAATATGAATGTAAAATTACGAGTTTTAACCATTGGTGTACTGTTCTTTAGCGGACATACTTTAATGGCTCAGAAAGCAAAGAAAGATACTGCTACAAAAACAAAGGATATTGAAGAAGTGGTACTGGTAGGGGGAGTAAAACTGGATCCTGCACAAAAAGTGGGTTCTTATAGTGTTGTAGGTAAAACCAATTTTGAATCTACACCATTTTCTACCGTTGACGAGGTATTGAATGGTAGAGTTGCAGGTCTTAACTTCTCTTCAGCCAGTGGTGATCCCGGATCTTCTAATATGGTAATTATTAGAGGTGTAAGTTCCTTAATTGGTACTCCAAATCCATTGTATGTGATCGATGGGATTGTAATCGGAAAAGGAGCAGATAATGCGCAGATGATGGAATCATGGAATCCATTAGCTGTTATCGATCCCAACTCAATTGAATCAGTTACAGTATTGAAAGATGCATCCTCTACCGCGCTTTATGGTTCCAGAGGTGCAAACGGTGTAATTATCGTGAAAACCAAGAAGGGGAAATTCAATCAAAAAACCAGATTCGAATTCTCAACTGAAACCGGTATACAAGACAGGGCCCATGATAAACTTGAGCTCATGACCGGAGATGAGTATATAAAATACGGCGGAATCCTTATGTGGAACAGCCAGCAGCAGCTGGGACAGACTTTTACCACGCTGGATCAGGCAACGCAGTATTATCTGGATACTTATATTCCCGATACTGAAAGTATAAAATATACAAGACAGTATACTGACTGGCAGAAAGTTGTTAACAGAGGGTCATCAATTGTTAATACCTACAATTTTGGTGCATCTGGTGGCGGCGAGAATACTTCATTCCGAATCGGCGGTTCTTATTACCAAAATGAGCCGTTGATTAAATCGTCTAAATTCGATAGAATCAGTGTAAACACAGCAGTAGATCATAAGGCTTCAGACAAACTGAGATTCGGTTTAAATGCCAACTATTCCAATGTGAAAAGAAATACGTACATGGGGGGTAGAGCTTCTGCAAACCCTGTGACCAACTCCATCATGTTGTCTCCTCTACGTTCTGTCTATAATCCCGACGGAACATTCAATCAGGAAGCATGGCCTGAAGCGACAGATATGACCTCGGGCTTCAACCCGGCATCTATCCTCGCCAATGCCTACCAGAATTCAACAATCAATACATTCCTGGCGTCCATTAATATGGATTACCAATTTGTCAAAAACGTAACGTTTAATTCATTGTTCGGTACTCAGTATCAACCAATGCGGGAGTTGCAGGTCATCGATAAGGGTCACCCGATTTATACCGCACAGACAGATTCCGATAATTTCGGAATGTTGCAGGATGCAAGGACTAATATTTGGGACTGGAACTGGTCAAACAGTATTTCTTACCGAAATACTTTTGCCGAAAGACATAATGTAGAATTACTCGGTGGAATGGAGTACCAGAATCACAAATATAATAACCTCACAAACTATTCATTCTTTATGACCGACGTGAGACCATACTTCCAGTTTGCACAGGAAGGATCGGTTCTTAGTTATGCTGATGATTATGACTGGACGCAGATTGGGTATTTTGGAAGGTTAAACTATATCCTCGATAATAAATATACCATTTCTGCACAGGTGAGACGGGACGGAAACTCAACATTGGGAACTGAAAAATGGGGTAATTTCTGGTCTTTAGGAGGTTCCTGGAATGTATTCAATGAGAATTTTCTGCCCAGTGCTTTCTCATCTTTCACACTTCGTGCAAGTTACGGAGTCCTAGGAAATATTCCTTACGCAGATCAATGGGGCTTGCAGTATAATGCCTATGCATTGATAGGTTATAACTCCAACACTGGCGGATGGGGTGGAAACGGTGGTTATGGAGGTATTGCTAATCCGGGTAACCCTGCGCTTATTTGGGAAGAAGCTAAACATCTGGACATCAACGCAGATATAGGATTTTTTAATGACCGCCTTAAACTTACACCTGCTTTTTACCATAAAATTACAGATAAAGCAATCGACAGCAGTTTTCCTGCTGTGGAGACTGGAGGTCCATCCTCTTTCTATGACAATATTGCCACAATTGATAACAAAGGATTTGAGTTAACTATTGAAGCTACACCGATCCAGTCGGAGAATTTCCGATGGACGATAAACGCAAATGGTGCATATTCAAAAACCATGTTGGACAAATATAATCTTACGCTGAGACAAAACGGATCTGAAGATCCGGGAGGAGCGGATAATGCTTTTGCAGCGTTGGCGCCAGGCCGAATATTTGGGGAATATTATGCCGTTCTATGGGCAGGTATCGCTCAGGCAGACGATCCTTCGAAAGGGATAAAAGCAGGAGATGCGTTGTTTTGGACAAATGGTGATAAGACTGACGTTACTAATAAAAGAGAGGAGGCTACCCCAGCGTGGATGGGCAAAAGCGCATTTCCGGTATACAACGTAGGTCTTACCAATGAATTGAAGTATAAAAACTGGTCTATGAGTTTCATGCTTTCAGGACAGTTCGATTATTACGTACAGAATGGGGTCCACTCCTATACCATCCACGATGGTGCTTTCCCTACACGTAATCAAATTAATGATGCGCTATACGATAGCTGGACTGATGCGCCTGGAGCAGAAAACTATGGAGCAGCTAATCCTAAAGCAATTGTAGGGAACCCAAGTACATCAAGACTAGAGTCCTCACGTTTCATCAACAAAGGAGATCATATACGTTTAAAGGAAATGAGGCTTGCATATACATTTGGCGAAAACTTCAAAGAAAGTACAGGACTTAATAACTTAACAATATATTTAAGAGGAACCAACTTGCTTACTTACGTCTTCGACAAAGATTTGGATTATGACCCGGAATCAAATTCCAATGCGTGGTCCTGGTTAGGAAAAGGAAGATACTGGTATGCTTCACCGGTACTAAGAACAATGTCGATGGGTATTCAAATTGGTTTTTAAAAGATAAATATTATAATAATGAAAAAGTTTTTAATAATAGTTTCGTCTCTATTGGTAATCTCAGCCAGCAACTCGTGTAGCAACAGGGAGTTGGAGCTGTTCCCGCCAAGCCAGGACGATATTCAGGATATAGATTCGGAGGATAAACTTCAGAAATTTGTAAATGCAGGCTATCTTACAATGGGTTCTGTTAGTGGGTTCGGAACAGATGCAATGGCTCTGGGAGATGTGCTTTCAGATAATTTATATGTAACAAGTGCCAAAGCATACACACTGACAGCGAACATGACTTACGGCCCGCTGAATAACGATACAGGAGGACTTTACCGTACAATGTACGATGCGATCATGAACTGTAATATGGTGATCAACAACACCAAGGTTCCCAACTCCCCTAACGTAATCCGAATGAAGGCAGAAGCTAGAATTTTGCGGGCATTTGCATATTTTACTTTGGTGAATTATTTCTCGCCGGCACCTACCTCTGGCATCAATCAGGAATATGGTGTTCCTATTGTATTAGGGAATTACGATTCTTCAATACAACCGGCAAGAGCTACTGTGGCAGAGGTGTATACACAGATTATTGCGGATTTAAATGCAGGTTTGGCAGATGCTGATGAATCTCCTTCGTCTAAGGTATTCCTTAGCAAGACGGCAGCTAAACTGATCTTAACAAGAGTTTATCTTACCCGCAGAGCTGCAGGAGATGCTCAATTAGCCTTGCAGTATGCTACAGAAATCGTTAATAACGGCGGATCAGAGTTTGCACCAGTTGCTAAAGCCGATTATGTGAACTATTGGGCTGGAATTTCCGATGATTTTTCCGAAAATCATCCAGAGACCATCTGGGAACTGGATATGAACTCCAGTTCGAACTTAGTAACCGGTGTGGGTGCCAACCTTGCAATGCCAACACTTTATAACAGAGTAAGTGGGGACAGGCGTGCACTTCTTTTTACCAAGAGTTTCTTCGACAGTTTTCCGCATACTGATTTACCACCTCTGGCAAATGGAACTCCGCAAAGTACATCCCCGGATGTAAGAAGAGGAGATACCAAAACCAGTGCACCCGCTTTGCCCGCAGGACTTTTATCTACACTTACACTGCCGGCAACAGACAATCCTGCTGGAGCATGGACAAATAAGTATCCGAGGTTGACAAGCACTGGTAACTTCATGAGAAATATTAAAATATTCAGATTTGCTGAAGCGCAACTTAACAGAATTGAAGCGCTTCATCTTACAGGCCAGTCTGCTACAGCCCTTAACGAGCTTAACGCTTTCGCGCTGTCCAGAGGTGGCTATACCTATACAGGCGCTAATTTGTTGAATGATATTTTAACAGAAAAGGCTAAAGAATTTTATGGTGAAGGTCAAAGATTCCTTGATCTTAAGAGACATAATCTGCCTCTGATCAAGAACTCAAACTGTACTACGAACTGTAATGTTCCGGCAAATGATAAATTGTTTGTGATGCCATTGAGCCAAACATCGATTAACTTTAATGTGAACCTTAAGCAATATCCAGGATATTAAATTTAAGCTTTAAGCTTTCATAATAACCCCGTTTTTTACGGGGTTTTTTATTTCCCCATATTTCTTACATTTGTAACCTCAAGGA
Organism: Chryseobacterium sp. HSC-36S06; assembly: GCF_024171485.1. Taxonomy (GTDB): domain Bacteria; phylum Bacteroidota; class Bacteroidia; order Flavobacteriales; family Weeksellaceae; genus Kaistella. Next base: position 109,044 of record NZ_JALJZX010000001.1, on the reverse strand, counting down.
AATGAAACGGCTTCAGGTGACCAATGGTAAATTGAGTTTCATGCGGCTCAATCAACAATAAAAGCAAATAGATGAAATATCTTCTTCTCTGTATTCTGTTCTTCAGCTACGGTTTTAATGCGCAGGTGATCAATAAAACCGATTCCAACAGAGTGAAGCCGCAGGATACCCTCGTTATCGATTCCGGGCAGAAAGATTCACTTCAGATCTTTAAACCTAGCATTTACGATTATCAGTACCATATGCAGTTTTCCGAGAAGAAAATTTTCGATACCGTTTTTACCCACGACAAAACTTTTATTTTTTCGCAGTACAATAACCGCGATAATTTCGGGAGAATTCAGTTCGCGAATATAGGAGCGGGATTTCAGCCTTTGGTTTTTGAAGTGAATACAGAAAAGAATCTTTCGCTTCTTCCGACCAATAAATCCTTCACTATTTTGGGCATCAACGATGTGAAATATTATGATGTGAAAACGCCGACAGCCGCATTTATTTATCACAATTCTGTGAGCAGCGGAGCAGAACTTCAGTCCACTTATACCCAGAATATTGGTAAGAATTTTAATTTCGCGGTAGAGTATCTCGGATTGCGTTCCCTTGGGATGTACCAGAATTCACTGGCATCCAATAATAATGTTGTTTTCTCAGGGCATTATACATCGAAGAACAATAAATATGAAGCGTTCGCACACTTCCTTCATCAGAATGTCAACAATCAGGAGAATGGTGGAATCGCTGATACAGAACTCTTTTTAAGCGGCAACAGCAATTTCGACAACCGCCTGAATATTCCTGTGAATCTCACCTCTTCAGATACCCGTTTTGGTTACCGACGGTATTATTTCAGTCAGCAGTTCCGGCCGTTTGCCTCGGAAAAGTTTCCGTTCAAGATCCGCCATACTATTTTCCATCAGGGCAACAAATATTATTATAACCAACAGTCTCCGGAACCGTATTATTTTGACGAAGCTGCGGGTTTAACCGATTATCCGCTTTCTTCGAAAAAATATTCAAAGAATCTGAGCAACACGGTAAGTGTGCTGTTTGATAAAGAAAATTTCAAGCTCGATGCAGGTATACGTCACCAGCTTATCAAATTGGGAATTGGAACAGCTTTACCGGCATTTTTAAATGTTCCGCAGGAACTTTCAGAAAATCGGATTGGAGCCGTGGGAAATCTGCAGATCAAACTTTGGGATAAAATTGCGCTGAATTCTAATCTTGAATTTTCAAACGGAAGTGAATTCGGGACATTTCTCCGCTCCCAGAATTTAATGAAATTCGAACCTGTTGAAGGTTATTTCGTGAATGCAAAGGTTAATTTTCAAAGCGCCTCACCCACTTTCAATCTCCTGCTGAACCCTTCTGTGTACCGTCAGTTCAATTATTATCTCGAAAACCCGAACAACGAAACAGTTACAGAGATCGGAGGCGATGTTAACCTGAAATGGTTCCGGAGCAAAGTATTTGTGAATTACTTCAGAATTGATAATTATACTTATCTGGATTCCGCTGCACAACCTCAACAAAGCGGTTCAGGACTCAATATTTCACAGATCGGTGGCGAGGCTACTTTTTCATACGGTAATTTCCACCTGAATCCGAGAGTGCTGTTCCAAAGCGCCATCGGTAACAAGGATCTGTTGCCCATGCCGAATTTTATCGGACGGGCAAACTTATTCTGGCAGGCAAAAGCATTTAAAAAAGCCGCCGAAATTCAGGCCGGGATCAAAGTCTATTATTTCACAAAATTTGCCTCCCGCGAGTATTTTCCGGTCCTGAATGAATTTATTCTGCCTGGTGCAAATTCCCAAATGATTGGCGGGCAGGCGATTGCTGACGTATATTTTAATATGAAGGTGAAGCGTATGTTTTTCTTTATTGAAGCGCAACATCTCAACACCACATTTATGCAGAACAAGTCGTTTACCGCGCCCAATTATCCGATTTACGATTTCCGCCTGAACCTGGGAATCGTGTGGTATCTTTTCAGTTAAAATTATGACCAAAAAGCACAGCAGCATATCTTTTCTGGATATTGAGAGCATCCCACTGCTTATCAAGGATTTTCTGACGGAGAAAATTGAGGGTTTCGAAAATCAGCTTTTTAATGACGGGAACATAGATAATCAGTTTAGCGTCAAAGCCAGGGAGTTTACTTCCGAAAAAAGGGCTTTGCTTTTCGATGTTTTAAGTGATCAGTATTCCGGAGTTCAGCTTGATGAAAAACAGAAGGAAAATTTAAATTCAATCCTTCTCGAAAACACCTTCACAGTGACGACAGGACATCAGCTGAACCTTTTTACAGGGCCCGCATTCTTTATTTATAAAATTCTGCAGACGATAAAATTAGCGGATTCGTTGAATGAGAATTTTCCTGACCGGAATATTGTTCCCATTTTTTGGATGGCTACTGAAGATCATGATTTCGAGGAGATAAATCATTTTAAAACAGAATCGAATTATTACGAAACGAAAGCAAAATCCGGTGGACCGGTAGGTAGAATTCTGGTTGAAGACGATTTTTTCATTTCTGAATTTGAGCGTGAATTTAAAGATGCTGTTTACGGCACAGAGCTTATTCTTCTGATGAAAAAAGCTTATAAAAAAGGAAATTCTCTTGCACAGGCTACCCGTATTTTGGTTCAGGAACTCTTCTCACCTTATGGTTTGTTGGTAATTGATGGGGATGACCGGAAGCTGAAAAGCCAGATGAAAGAAGTTTTCAAAATTGAAATGCTTCATCAGGAACTGTATCATTCTACGAAAAATATGGTTGAGGTTTTAGCTGAAACCTATGGAAAAGTGCAGGTAAATCCGCGTGAAATCAATTTGTTTTATCTCAGCGAAACAAGAAACAGAATCGAATTTGAAGGCGGAAAGTACAGCGTGGTTGATACCAATATTTCTTTTTCTGAAACAGAACTTCTGGAAGAACTTGAAAACTATCCGGAAAATTTCAGTCCGAATGCTTTAATGAGGCCAGTTTATCAGGAAACTGTATTGCCCAATCTGGCTTATATCGGTGGGAATGCCGAAATCATGTATTGGCTGGAACTGAAAGACTATTATGCCAAAATCGGACTCGCATTTCCTGTTTTGATCCCGCGTGTTTCCCTTCTTTTTGTCACTGAAAAAACTTTGAATAAAACAGAGAAATCAGGATTGAAAATGAATGATTTCTTTAAAAACTTTGCAACCGTAACCAAAGACATTTTGCTTGAGAATAATGAGATTCTTCAACTGTTAGATCAGCAAGGGCATGAATTAAAAAAGGGTTTCGATGATATTTCTGCTCAAGCGGCTCACACCGATAAAACCTTCGGAAGCCTGGTGAATGCAGAGAAAACAAGGCAGTTAAAATCCTTTGAAAGGATGAGAAAACGTCTTTTGCGGGCAGAAAAGATTAAGCAGAACGAAAAACTCGGGCGGCTGGAGAATTTGTTTTTAACAGTTCATCCCGGCAAAAACTGGCAGGAACGGGTGTGCAACTTCTCTGTTTTTTATGCAGACTACGGTCACGAATGGCTTCAAAGTTGTTATGAGGAGATAGAGGTCCGGAAATCCGAATTAATTATTCTCAGCATTTAATTTTAAAGCAGTATTTTTGTAAATATTTATCATAACAGATGATCAGAAAACTTTTCTTACTATCAAGTCTCATCGCCTTTTCAGGGTTTTACGCCCAAAAGACACATACCGTTATTAAAGGCGATAATCCGTATAATATTTCTAAAAAATATGGGATTACCGTTGATGAATTATATAAACTGAATCCCAATGTAAAAGAAGGTAAAATCTCCATTGGCGAAGTGCTGGTAGTTAATAAAACAGGTGCGGTGAAAAGTGCGGTTGCCGAGAAAACGGGAACTTCAGGAACTGCAGCATTGGGAAAAATTATTCTGCAGCCCAAACAGACTGTTTATGGGATTACCAAGCAATACAATATATCGGAAGCCGACTTGCGGAAACTGAATCCAAATCTGGATTCACACATGAAAATTGGCGATGAAGTTATATTGCCGTTAGAGAAAATAAATAAATTCGGTGGTACTCAACCTGTTGCTGCAACAGCAGCAGAAGTGAAAACCTCAACCGCTACTGTGGAAGTGAAAAACACCGAAAACGCTACTACAGATGATTCTTATACCGTTCAGGAAAAAGACAATTACTATAAGCTCACCCGTAAATTTAATCTTACCCAAAAGGAACTTTTCGCTCTGAATCCAGGTTTGGAAGCTAAAGGACTGCAACCCGGTGAAATGATTAAAGTGAAAGGGAATATTGCTGCAACTGCTACAACTGCTGAAGAACCAAAAGCAGTTGCGGTAGCTCAGACAGTTTCTGCCAACACTTATGATACCACGTCGGTAAGTGATGATTATGTAACGTATACCGTTCAGGCGGGCGATACGGTTTTCGGGATTTTAAATAAGTTCAGCGTAAGTTTAGATCAACTCCTGAGCCTGAATCCGAATCTTTCACAAGGCTTAAAAACCGGAATGGTTCTCAAAATTAAAAAACTTGATGCCGGTTATGTGAAAAAATCCGGTGATGCACTGAACGTAGTTCTGATGTTGCCTTTCGGTTTTGATACTGATGATTCAAGAGCCAGAACACTTTCTCTTGATTTTCTTGCAGGTGCGAAATTAGCCATCGAAAGGAATGCCGCTAAAGGACAGAAGCTGGATGTAAAAGTAATCGATGCGGGAAATGAAAGCAGTTTCAAGAATTCTTTAACCCAGATCAATTCCGACAATACCGATTTAATTATCGGGCCGTTTTTCAAGTCAAGTGTTCTTCAGGTTCTGGATTATGTGAAATCGAACAAAATTCCTGTAGTAGCACCTTTTGCCAATACTGAAGACCTTTTGAAGTACGATAATCTGATTCTTATTGAAACCAACGAAATGGTTTATGCAGACAGAATTGTGAAAGAAGTGAAAAGTGCCTACTCTGATCAGAAAATATTTATCGTGGCCGATGAAGACCGATCCAAAGCCAGTTATCTGAAATCAAATATTGAAAAGGAGATCAAAAATGCTTCGGTAGTGATTGTAAATTCTCCGCTTGATATTCAACTGGATAAAAACATGATGACTGGCCAGTCGGCACCTGTTATAGCTGTTTTGGCAAACGATAAAGACTCTGTTGGCGATTCATTTGCGAGCCAGATGATTGCGCTTTCTAAGGAAGTTGCCAATGTGCGGGCTTTCAGTATGTATTATTCTCCGGTATTCGAAAAGAAAGTTGATGATCTCAGCGCAGCAAATCTTGTTTATTTAATGGACAGAAAGATCGATACTGAAGGGGATTTCGAAAAAGAAATTCTCGCAGCTTATAAAGCTAAATATTGCAAAACTCCGTCTAAATATGCGGTGATCGGCTTCGATGTTGTAAACGATATGCTGAGCCGCGAAAACAAAAAAGGAGAAATCTTCAAACAGATGAATAAAGTGCAGACTCAACTTGCCACTAAATTCGAGTTTGAAAAGACCAAAAATGGAGCATACGTGAACAAAGGGTACAGAGTTGTACGTTTGGTTCCCAACTAAAACACAAACAGTTTTCTGAAGATCAGGAACTAAAATCGGAAGAAGACGATGATTTTTAAATATTCGGTTGATGAGGTTCACCTGTCAGCTGATACAATTTTTTTCTAAATTATATATATGAAAGCACTTGTATTTCCGGGGCAGGGTTCACAGTTTGTGGGTATGGGTAAGGAACTGTACGATTCCCGCAAAGACATTAAAGATCTTATGGAATCCGCCAATGATATTCTGGGTTTCGATATCCTGTCGATTATGTTCAAAGGAACCGAAGAGGATTTAAAGAAAACAGAAGTCACACAACCCTCCATTTTCATTCATTCAGTTGCAGCACTTAAAACGATCAATGGAATCGGTCCAGAAATGGTTGCCGGTCATTCTTTGGGCGAATTTTCCGCATTGGTTGCCAACGGCGTCCTGTCCTTTGATGATGGTTTAAAACTTGTTGCAGCCCGTGCAAACGCGATGCAGGAAGCCTGTGATGCAAACCCGAGTTCTATGGCCGCCATTCTTGGTCTTGCAGACGAAAAAGTAGAGGAAATCTGCGCTTCCATCGACGGAATTGTAGTTCCTGCGAATTACAACTGTCCGGGACAGCTCGTTATTTCCGGAGAAACCGCATCTGTGGAAATGGCATGCGAAAAAATGAAGGAAGCCGGTGCCAAACGTGCACTGATGTTGGCAGTGAACGGAGCGTTCCATTCCCCATTAATGCAGCCTGCACAGGAGAAATTAGCGGCAGCAATTGAACAGACTAAATTCAGAACAGCTATGATTCCTGTGTACCAAAATATTTCTACAAAAGCCGTAACTGACCAGGAAGAAATAAAACAGAATCTCATCAAGCAGCTTACCGGTCCGGTAAAATGGACCCAATCTGTACAGAATATGATTAAAGACGGCGCGGATAATTTTATTGAAGTCGGTCCGGGCAAAACGCTGCAGGGTCTTATAAAGAAAATCAACAGCGAGGTTACTTTTTCATCAGCAGTATAGCAATGACGGGTAAAATATTTTCACCGGGAAAATTATTGCTCACCTCAGAATATGTCGTCCTCGATGGCGCTCTAGCTCTTGCCGTACCTACAAAATGGGGGCAGGAGTTTTTTTTTGAGGAAATTCAAAATGGAAATCCCGTTGTGTATTGGGAAGCTTTTCATCAGGGGCAACTTTGGTTAAAAGCAGCGATCAATTATAAAACCTGGGAAATCGTAAACGCCAATTTTCAGAAACCAGCGGAATTTATTTTGAAAGTTCTGAAGAATGTGCAGCAGCTTCCCTCAACACAATTTCAGGGTGATTCGACTTATCATCTAAAAACAAATCTTCAGTTTCCTGCTGATTATGGTTTAGGGAGCAGTTCTACCTTAATGAACAATCTTGCAGAATGGGCCGGGATTGATGCTTTTGTACTGAATGAACTCAGTTTAGGCGGAAGCGGGTACGATGTGGCAGTTGCGAAAGAAAAATCAGCGATACTTTATCAGAATACGGCCGAAAGCAGAATCATTCATCCCATACTTTTCAGTCCTAAATTTAAGGATGAACTTATTTTCATCCATCTCAATCAGAAGCAGGACAGCCGGGAGGGCATCAACCACTACCGTTCAAAGGCAAAATCACCTCAATTAATCGAAATTTTTTCATCATTGACTTCTGAAATTATGAAAGCTGAGGATATCGGTTTATTCTCCGAATTAATGGAAGTTCATGAGCGGAAGCTTTCGGAATTTCTAGGAATTAAAAAGGTGAAAGAACACTATTTTGAACAATGCCCCGTATTCGTGAAAAGTTTGGGTGCATGGGGCGGCGATTTTGTAATGAGCAGAAAATTTCCAGGTTTTGAAGACTATTTTTCGGGAAAAGGTTTTCACCGTTTTTTTTCGTGGGATGATTTAATAAGTTGATCGTAAGCAAGTTGCGTATTTTTAAATTTCTTGTGAATTCTGACGAATATCAGTAGTTTTAAAACCATTTTAATAACCTATAATAGGTAAATTTGTTTTATTAAAAAGAATCAGAAATATTAAGCCATTATGAAGAACATCAAGATTATCCAGCAATTACATGATTTAGGAATCACCGGTTATGAAGAAGTAGTTTACAACCCAAGTTACGAAGAGCTTTATAAAGCTGAAATGTCTGCTAAAAACCAGGGGTTTGAAAAAGGAGCATTGACAGAATCGGGTGCTGTTGCCGTAAAAACCGGAATTTTCACAGGACGTTCACCGAAAGACAGGTTTATTGTTAAAGATGAAGTTACAGAAAATACAATTCACTGGGATGGCAATGTAAATCTTCCTACGACACCGGAAATTTTCGAAAGCTGCAAACAGTTGGTTCTGAAACAACTTTCTTCCTCCAAAAAAATATATGTTGTTGACGCTTTTTGCGGCACCAATCCAGATACAAGGCTCAAAGTAAGATTTATTATGGAAGTGGCCTGGCAGGCGCATTTCGTAACAAATATGTTCATCCGTCCTTCCAATTTTGAACTTGAAACTTTTGGCGAGCCGGATTTCATCGTGATGAACGGTTCTAAAACCACCAATCCAGACTGGAAAGAGCAGGGATTAAATTCTGAAAACTTCGTGATGTTCAATCTTACGCAGAAAATTCAGATTATCGGCGGAACCTGGTATGGCGGCGAAATGAAGAAAGGAATGTTTGCGATGATGAATTATTACCTTCCGCTGAAAGGAATGGCTTCTATGCACTGTTCAGCCAACGTTGGTGAAGACGGCGACGTTGCTTTGTTCTTCGGTCTTTCCGGAACAGGAAAAACTACACTTTCTGCAGATCCGAAAAGATATCTGATCGGCGACGACGAGCACGGCTGGGATAATAACGGCGTTTTCAATTATGAAGGTGGCTGTTACGCAAAAGTGATTGACTTGACTGAAGAAAAAGAACCGGATATTTATAAAGCCATCAGAAGAGATTCACTTTTAGAGAATGTTGTGGTGAACGAGTACGGTGAAGCAGATTATACCGATAAATCGATTACTGAAAACACCAGAGTTTCCTATCCGATCTATCATATCAGCAAAATTGTTCTGCCTTCAAAAGCGGGACATGCTAAGAAAATCGTCTATCTTTCTGCGGATGCGTTCGGTGTATTGCCGCCGGTTTCTATCCTGAATGAAGATCAGGCGCAATATCACTTCCTTTGCGGCTATACGTCAAAACTTGCAGGAACTGAAAGAGGAATTACAGAACCACAACCGTCCTTTTCACCGGCGTTTGGGGAAGCGTTTTTGACGCTGCATCCAACCATGTACTCTAAAACCCTCATTGGGAAAATGAAAGAGCACGGAGCAAAAGCTTATCTGGTAAATACAGGCTGGAACGGAACCGGAAAAAGAATTTCCCTGAAAGACACCCGAGCCATCATCGACGCGATTATCGACGGATCGATCGAAAAAGCGGATAAAACCATTATTCCCATCATGAATCTTGAAATTCCGACTGCATTACCTCATGTAACCGACGGAATTCTTGATCCAAGAGACACTTATACCCAGGTTTCCGATTGGGAGGCAAAAGCAAAAGATTTAGGTGCGCGTTATATCAAAAACTTCGAACAGTATTGCGATACCAAAGAAGGTCAGCGACTTGTTGCTGCAGGACCACAACTTTAGAATTAATTAATTGTTTTGTATAATAATTCCCTCAGTTTAGGCTGGGGGAATTTCTTTATGTATTAAATACTACGGGTGATAGCACGGTTTTACTGAATCTCTGCAGAATGTTGAACGCAAATTTTTTTCTTTTTAAAGTTGAAATGGTGGTTCGTGCGATGCGGAAAACTCATATTTCTGGTGAAGCAGGTGAGTTTCATCGTAATGAAAAAGAAGTTCCGTACGTTTGAAACAAAAGTTTCATCCGTATGAAACAAAAGTTTCAGTGATATGGAACAGCGGTTTTTATGAGAATCTGATAGCAGAACTTATCCTGAAACCATGAAACCGTTATACCTTTTCTAAAAGGTGCCCAAAATAACTTTTCTTTACCGTAAGATAAGATTCATTCGTTGCGTTAGAACTAATTTCCAGAGGAATTCTTTTATGAAGCAAAATACCGCTATTGTCAAGAGATCTTAATTTTTCAGGATTATTGGTTAATAAATTCACTTTTGAAATATTCAGGGTTTTAAGTATTTCAATGGCTACCCCAAAATCTCTTCCGTCTGCGGGAAGACCCAATCTCAGATTCGCTTCTACGGTATCAAAACCTTCTTCCTGAAGCGCATACGCTTTTAATTTATTGATAATTCCAATATTTCTTCCTTCCTGTCTGAGGTAGATAATAATTCCTCCGTTTTCCGAAACAAATTTCATTGCTTCATCCAGCTGTTGTCCGCATTCGCATTTTCTGGAATGAAAAACTTCTCCCGTGATACATTCTGAATGAAAACGCACATTCACAATATCATTAAAATCTGTTTTCTCTGAAACCCACACCAAGTGAGGATTCCAGTCATTTTCATTTTCAGAAAATGCATAAACCTTAAACATTCCAAAATCTGTAGGTATATTCGATTGAGCTTGAATTTTCAACATTAGTTATAATTTGAATGACTATTATAGTACAAATTTATACTTTATTTGTTTAATTGGTAAGATTTATTACTAAATTTGTCATCAATAAAATCTATAATGGAAAAAGAAAATTTGATCACAGAAGAAAAAATATTCGAACTGTACGGTGATTATCTATTAAATCATGGCGAAAGACCAACCAATATTTACAGATTTGCCAAAGACCACGGTTTTGAAGAGAAAGATTTTTATACTCATTTTTCAAACTTCGGGCAGATTGAAAAGCTGATGCTGGTTAATCTTTTTGATAAATCGGTTGAACTGGCTTCGGAAGTTAATAATTCTGATGAAGTAACTTCGAAGGAAAAATTACTCAATGTTTATTTTATCTTTTTTGAAAACATGACGATGAACAGGTCTTTGGTACTCATGATTTTAGGAAATGATCATTTATACGCTGGAAAAATCTCAAATCAATTTAAAGAAACACACCGAAATTTCATCAGGACATTAGATTTCAACGATTGGGATATTATCGAAAAATCTAAGGATAATATAAAAAACTTTCACGAAAAAGCTAGAGAGGAAGCTTTATGGCTACACCTGGTTTCGGCTATCGATTTTTGGAAAAAAGATACTTCGCCTTCATTCGAAAAGACGGATATGTATATTGAAAAGACGATTGATACGGGATTTGAATTGATGGACAATGAACCTTTACGGAAAGTTTTGGATCTCGGAAAATTTTTATTTAAAGAAAATTTCAAAAAAAGTAAATGAAAACCCTTAATAAAATTCCGACCGGAAAACTTGAAAGAACCAGCAGTTTGCTGAAAGCAGGTGCAAAAGTCGGCGTAAATTACATCAAATATTACGGAAACAAAATTACAAAAGATAAAGATGAAGAAGAAGCGCTACAGGCATTAAATGAAGACAATGCCTCCGACATTTACGATTCTTTGAAAGAGCTGAAAGGTTCTGCTCTGAAGGTTGCTCAGATGCTGAGTATGGAAAAAAATATTCTTCCGCAGGCTTATGTGGAGAAATTTTCGTTGTCGCAGTTTTCTGTTCCGCCGCTTTCCGGGGCCTTGGTAAGAAAGACTTTCAGGAAATATTTCGGCAAGAATCCGGAAGATATTTTTGATGATTTTACACCAGAATCTGTGAATGCGGCAAGCATCGGTCAGGTTCATAAAGCTAAGAAAGGCGACAAAAACCTGGCGGTAAAAATCCAGTATCCGGGAGTGAGAGAAAGTATTTCCAGCGATCTGAAAATGGTAAAGCCCATTGCGCTGAAAATGTTCAACATCAAAAAAGAAGGTTCCGAATCTTATTTTCAGGAAGTGGAAAACAAACTGTTTGAGGAAACTGATTATGATCTTGAGTTGAAAAGGAGTCAGGAAATTTCTGAAAAATGTCACCATCTTCCGAATCTTCAATTTCCAAGATATTACCCTGAATTTTCCTGCAAAACCATCATCACAATGGATTGGATGATCGGAAAACATTTTTCTGAATTCACCAAACAGAATAATTCTCAGGAAAACCTTAACAAAATCGGACAGACACTCTGGGATTTCTATATGTTCCAGATGCATGTTCTGAAGCAGGTTCACGCCGATCCTCATCCCGGTAATTTTTTGGTTTCTGATGATAAAAAACTGTTGGTCATTGATTTTGGTTGTATCAAAGAAATTCCGAACGATTTCTATCAACCCTATTTTGAATTGGCTAAAAATGAGAATTTGAATAATCCTGAGATTTTCAGGCAAAAATTATATCAGCTCGAGATTCTGAGATCTGATGATTCAGCTCAGGAACAGGAATTTTTCACCCAGTTATTCTACGAACTTTTAGAATTGTTTACCAGACCATTTAACACTGATCATTTTGATTTTTCCGATGAAAATTTCTTTGAGGAAATTGCAGCTTTGGGGCAGCGTTACGCGAAACTGAATGAGATGAAAGGAATGAATACCAACCGGGGCTCAAAACATTTCATTTATCTGAACCGGACATTTTTCGGATTGTATAATATGATGCACGATCTGAAAGCCAGGGATATTGAAATTAATCGTTATAAAAAATTCATCCTGTAAAATTGCGGTGACCAGCCTTCAGAAACAGGCAAAGCCTGTGGACTGCCCTTTTGACTGGCATAAAAAAATGGAAAAAAAATTGGGACGGCGTAAAATACTGCAGTAAAAAATGCAGGAAAAGTAAAAATCTGAACAAAATGCATAGCGAATTTAATCCCGAACAAACAGACCGGATTATCGAAATGGCCTGGGAAGACAAAACGCCTTTTGAGGCCATCGAATTTCAATTTAAAATCACTGAACCAGAAGTGATTGAACTGATGAGAGCCGAACTGAAACCCTCAAGCTTTAGGCTTTGGAGAAAAAGGGTGAATTCGGGAATCAGTCAGAAACATCTGATGAAAAGAAACCCGGAAATTAACAGATTCAAATGCAGCAGACAAAGAACAATAAGTCATAATAAAATTTCTAAACGATGAGAAATATAGTAGTAATAGGTTGTGGGCAGGGAATTGGACTTGCCGCTGCAAGAATTTTATCCGAAAACAATCACGTTACAGGAATTTCGAGAAGTCATCATCCTGAATTGGATAAACTGAATATTGAATTTGTTCAAATGGATATTCTTACGGGAAATCTGGATGAAATTACTTTCCCGGAAGTAATAGATGGCCTTGTGTATGCGCCCGGAAGCATTAATCTTAGACCTTTTAAACGACTGACAGAAGATGACTTTAAGAAAGATTTCGAAATCAATGTTTTAGGCGCAGTGAAATGTATTCAAAAACTCCTTCCCCATTTGAAAAAGTCAGAACATGCTTCTATTGTATTGTTCAGTTCTGTCGCTGCAAAACTGGGAATGCCATTTCATGCATCTGTTTCAGCAAGTAAAAGCGCGGTTGAAGGACTGACGAAAAGCCTTGCAGCTGAATTATCTGCAGAAAAAATCAGAGTAAATGCGATTGCCCCATCTTTAACAGATACAAAACTTGCATCGCAACTTTTATCCACTCCTGAAAAACGGGATGCATCCGGAAAAAGACATCCTTTACAGAGAGTAGGAAATGCTGTGGAAATGGCGAAATTAACCGAGTTTTTATTGTCAGCAGATTCTTCCTGGATAACGGGACAAATTATTGGGATTGACGGGGGACTGGGAAGTATTAAACTGTGATCGCTGCACAACAAGTAAACCTATCGCTCCTCATCGATTAAGGGCGAAAAATGTTTTGAAGTTTTTTGGTGCTGGGTGTCAAAGAAATTTAGAATTCAGATTCAATTCTTTCATTACAACGAGTATTTTTTTCCAATCTGAAATATGGTTCTTCAATGGTTCTAAATAGTGAATTGAATTGAAAAGTGGTGGTTTAAACAGGTTTTTATTTCCTGCATAATACCAATAAATTACTTTTATGTGGAGAAGAGGTGGGAAAAGCAATTACTCAGACAAAAATAACCACCTGTACAACAGATGGTTATTTTAAAGTAATGTGGAGTTGGAGGGACTACATGATAATATTGATAATCAGGAATTTATAAATTTATTGTAATAATAAATTGTAACAATGTGTCAAATTTCGTTTTTTGTAGATAAGTAAATCTCCTTCAATCGCATAACAATTTACCGGGAAATGAAGCCAATTCGCCTGGGAAAAAACTCTGCCAGATCAATAGAAAGAAGGTCAAGTAATTAGAAGCGGTGATATTGAAATGCTGTCTGAATAAGGGGAGGCTTTCTCTACCACAAACAATCCTGAAAGTCCGTTAACATGTGAAACAAAAGGCCCACCATAATCATACGGACGGTCATATTTTTTACAAACAATAATAAAAGCAAGTATCCTGCTATCGCCGGATAAGAATGCAGGTAATGGAACCCAATGCTGCATCTGTTCGGGTCGAATATGGGGGTGGCCAGTAAATGGTCTGCATCTACTGCCATGGTAAGGATATGCTGCGTTCTTCTATATGAGATTAATAGATAAATTTTTATACTAAAAAATAAAATTTTTCTTTTGCCAAAGTTTGCTTACGTCCTTACACCCCTTTTTTCCTTTATTATTTTTCCTTAATTTTCACTTTCAAAAAATAAGACAGACTGCATGATGTATTTTTTCAGTATCCTTTAGGATGCATTAGATGATTCTAAACATGTAGTATTGTTCACACTCAAGAAAGTGAACTTTCTTTGACAGGTTCAAATTTGAACTTAACGACCGAGAGCTTAAAGCAGTCTACAGGATGATGGAAAAAGGAGGTGCTCCTTTCGAAGGTGGCCTGACGGCAAGTAAATACATGTCGCTGAATAAAACCTCCAAAGCTACAGCAACCAGAAACTTGCAGCACATGAACGACATAGGCGCCTTGATAAAGACAGGGGGCGGCCGATTAGTTTCCTATCAGCTTAATTTGAGTGATTAATAATCCCCGCCTTGCCACAGCAAATAACATAATTGTAATAATAGGTAACGTCGTTACCTTGTAACACCACCAAGCCATAAAATTTTACAACCTCCAGGCAAAAATCTTCCCCGACTGGCAAAAATGGAAAGAAAAACTGGAGAAAACACTGGCGTGAATGCGGCCTAAGACAAATCTGGATGATACGCCCTTGCCAATTTCTAAGCTGTTAATCTCTGTTAGTTGTCGAGTCACTTACTATGTTAATTATCCCTAAACAAATTTAACTTCTAAAATAATTTCCTACATTTGTACAGTTTTACTTCATAATGCACGGAAATTTAAAAACTTTATTGCTTTCCCTTACACTCGCGTTATTTCTGGCGCCGGGGATTTCCTTAGCTTGCAGCAAAAAGGATAAGCAGATTTTTAAATCAGAGGCACATGCTAAAACTTTCATCAAACAGTCATTTGCGACAATGCAGCCGTCGTGCGACAGCGACGATTGCAAAGAAGAATGCTGTCACCCAAAATCACACAATTGTCAAACCGATGGATGCTCAGGAAATTGCAGCGGTAACCTTTGCAGCACTGCTCAGTATACCATTCTAGCAGACAGCAAATTTTTAGAGGATTCTAAAAACGAAGCGTCCGGTTACGATGACAAAAATTCTAATTTCTTTTATCAGAATCCCCATTACTCCGGTGGATTCTATACCATTTGGGAACCGCCCAAAATAGGTTAAGATCTTCTTTTACAGCCCGAATTGTGTCTGGTCGTGAAGTGTTTATGACACTTTCCGCAGATTATTTAGCGGTGCTGAATGTCCCTTCGAACTTCCATTTCTCCTTTAAGTAATCTTTTAGAAAAGAATGTTCTTTAAAGAACAACTTGAAGATCAGGATATTCGTACACAGTCTCTCAAGACGGAGGCTCAAATTTAACCTTTAACCGATAATTTAATGAAGAATATTCTTTTAGGAATACTGGCTTTTGTAGCAGTGTTCCTCGTTTCCTGCACCAATTCAAAAGCAGAAACTACCCAAATTACCAATGCACAGTTCAAGACCGGCGATATTGTCCCCCACGACCAGGTCTGTATGGTAAACAACGCCTACATGGGCAAAAAGCAGCTCGAAGTAAAGCATGACGGCAAAACCTACTACGGTTGCTGTGAAAACTGCAAACTCAGAATCCCACAGGAAGAAAATGCCCGCATGGCGTATGATCCGATATCTCATCAACTCATCGATAAAGCAACCGCAATTATTGCAATCTCTGATAAAAATGATAATGTCGTGTACTTCGAAAATAAAGCAAACTACGAAGCCTTTTTTAATAATAAATAACCTTTAAACTTATAAAATAATGAAAACAATACTATTCAGCCTTTTGGCAATCTGCACTTTTGCACTCTCTTCCTGTAAAGAAAACAAAGAACAGAAAAAATCCACTGAAACATCAATGCAGCATGATATGAGCACGATGTCGGACAGTTCAGCGATGGACAGTATGGCAATGGATGCTAAGGTAACCGTGACCGCCGCCAAAAAAACTACCGCTGACCTTACGGAGCTCTATTCTCATTACACCCACCTTACATTCGCGTTGTCCGGTGATGATGATAAAGAAGCGGTGAGTGCGGCCAAAGGGATCCTCGCTTCTTTTCCCAAAATAGACAAAAACGGTTTTTCTGCTGAACAGAAAAAAGAATTTGCTGATCTCGAATCAAGCATCAGTGAACACGCCGAGCACATTGCAGATAACGCCGGAAAGATTGATCATCAGCGCGAACATCTGGATTTAATGAGCGCCGATTTTTACGACCTGCTGAAAGATTTCGGAACTCCAAAACCGGTATACAAAGTATTTTGTCCAATGTATAACGATAACAAAGGCGCTTTTTGGCTTAGCGATTCACGTGAGGTGAAGAATCCTTATTACGGCAAAGAAATGCTTTCATGTGGCGAGGTTCAGGAAGAAATTAAGTAAAACCGTACAGAACCATGATTCAAAATTTAATCAAACTGTCCCTCCGCAACAGGTATTTCGTTTTGCTTATAGCAATCGGCCTTTTTATCTGGGGTATTTTTGCGGTAAGGGACAATCCCATCGATGCAATTCCGGATCTGAGTGAGAACCAGGTCATCGTTTTTACGGAGTGGATGGGCAGAAGTCCCCAGATTATTGAAGATCAGGTGACTTTCCCGCTGGTCAGCAACCTTCAGGGAATTCCGAAAATTAAGAACATCCGCGCCTCTTCCATGTTTGGGATGAGTTTCGTGTATGTCATTTTCGAAGATAATGTGGACATATATTGGGCCAGAACCAGGGTAATGGAACGGCTCAATTATGCGCAGCGCTTACTCCCGCAGGATGTTACCCCTACTCTCGGACCGGATGGCACCGGTGTAGGTCACGTCTTCTGGTATCATTTCGATGCACCCAAAATGGATTTGGGAGACCAGCGTGCCCTTCAGGACTGGTATGTAAAGTTTGCGCTTCAGACGGTTCCCGGTGTGGCGGAAGTAGCCTCCTTTGGCGGCTTCGAAAAACAGTACCAACTCATTGTAGATCCTGTAAAACTCCAGTACTATAACGTATCCCTCATGGATGTTATGAACAAAGTGAAAGCCAACAATAATGATGTGGGCGGACGTAAATTTGAGATGGCCGATATGGCCTATATCATTCGCGGCCTGGGTTATATCAAGAACGTAGCCGATATCGAGGAAATTGCTTTGGGAAATTACAACGGAATTCCTGTGCGGGTGAAAGACATTGGTTCTGTACAGATGGGTGGTGATTTGCGTCTGGGTATTTTTGATGCAGACGGTGAAGGCGAAGTCGTGGGCGGTATCGTAGTGGCACGGTATGGCGAAAATGCGGATAAGGTCATCAACGATGTGAAAGAGAAAATGAAGGACGTTGAAAAAGGACTCCCTGAAGGCGTCACCTTCAAGACATCGTACGACCGCAGTACGCTGATTGAAGGGGCAATAGACAATATTAAAACCAAGCTGATTGAAGAAATTATCGTGGTGGCAATCATTGTTATTCTGTTCCTATTCCACTGGCGAAGTGCATTGAGCATCATCATTCAGATTCCGGTCACCATTGCCATCAGTTTTATTCTGCTCAATGCGTTTGGACTTTCCTCCAATATCATGTCCCTTACAGGAATTGCGCTGGCAATTGGGGTGATTGTAGATAACGGAATTATCATGTCCGAAAATGCCTATAAAAATCTCTCCGATTGGCAGAACCATCAACAAAATAAAAACCCATAACAATGAAAACCAACTGGTTTAAAAATATATTCAGAAAAAAAGACAAAGAGAAAGAGAGTTACGTTAAAATTCCCGAAGATATTCGGATGAAGATTATCGAAAAATCATCCTTACAGGTATCAAGAGGGGTCTTTTTCTCTACGGTGATTATCGTGGTTTCCTTTCTCCCCGTATTTATGTTGACAGGTCAGGAAGGTAAACTTTTTCACCCGTTAGCGTACACCAAAACTTTTATCCTGATCGTTGATGCGATCTTGGTACTTACCCTTGCGCCGGTACTTATCTCCTTTTTTATGAAGGGAAAGTTTAAAGACGATAATAAAAACCCAATAAATCGGGGCTTGGAACGGGTGTACGAACCCATCATTCGCTGGTGCATGGAATGGAAAAAAACAACGCTTGGCATTAATATTCTTGCTCTTTTGGTCAGCATCCCTTTAATTATGAATCTGGGACGCGAGTTTATGCCACCTTTGGATGAAGGATCTTTGCTCTTTATGCCGGTCACTTTGCCTGATATTTCGAACTCCGAAGCTAAAAGATTACTGCAGGTGCAGGATAAAATCATTAAAGGAGTTCCGGAGGTGGATCATGTCCTCGGAAAAGCCGGAAGAGCAAACACGGCGACAGATAATTCACCCATTTCAATGATTGAAACCATCATTCTGTTGAAACCTCAGGACGAATGGCGCGACGGCCTTACAAAAGACGATCTTATTAATGAATTGAATGCCAAACTGCAGATTCCCGGCGTAACCAATGGCTGGACCATGCCGATTTCCAACCGGATCAATATGCTTTCAACAGGGATTAGAACGGATGTGGGCGTAAAAGTGTACGGACAGAACCTGGACAGTATCGCGGTCCTTTCCGAAAAAATAAAAAAGGAACTCACCGGTATTGAAGGAATAAAAGACATGTACGTAGAACCCATTACCGGCGGAAAATATGTGGATATTGAAGTGAAACGCGAAGAAATAGGAAGATACGGCCTAAGTGTGGATGATGTAAATGCCGTCGTGGAAAGTGCGCTCGGCGGAATGAAACTCACCACCACCGTGGAAGGCCGACAGCGCTTTTCGGTAAATGCCAGATACGGCCAGGATTTCAGAAATAATTTGGAATCTCTGAGAAGATTGCCCATGCAGACGATGGAATTTGGTTCCATTCCGCTAAGTGCAGTGGCTGACATTCGTCTTACAGAAGGTCCTCCAATGATCAATTCGGAAAACGCAATGTTGCGCGGAACCGTTCTGTTCAACGTGCGTGACCGGGATTTGGGCAGCACCGTAGAAGAAGCACAGAAAAAACTCAACAGCATGGTCACCAAAATGCCCAAAGGCTATTTCGTGGAATGGAGCGGCCAGTATGAAAACCTGATTCGCGGCGAGCAGACCTTAAAGATGATTATGCCCCTCGTATTAATCGTGATCTTTCTTTCCATGTACTTTGCATTCAATTCTTACCGTGAAGCTTTCTTTAATCTCATCAGTATTCCTTTTGCCTTAATCGGCGGTGTCTTTATGATTTCGATTTGGGGCGTCAATCTCTCTGTAGCTGTAGCAGTCGGCTTTATTGCCCTGTTCGGACTTGCGGTAGAAACCGGTATCGTGATGGTCATTTACCTGAACGATGCCATGATTCAGCTTATTGCCAAAAATGGAAACTCACGGGAGACCATTACCAATGAAGAACTTCGTGAATATGTAATCAACGGTGCAGCCAAAAGATTAAGACCTAAAATTATGACCGTGTGTGTCACCCTCTTCGGACTTGTACCCATCCTATGGAGCCACGGCGTGGGAAGTGATATGATGAAACCAATCGTATTACCCATGGTCGGTGGCGTTTTTACTTCGGCAATTCACATCCTGTTGGTAACCCCCATTATCTTTTACATGCAGAAAGAATGGGAACTGAATAAACTGGGGAAAATTGACGTCCTCGACGCTTCCCATTAATCCTTAAATGATTACAAAATGAAAAAATTCATAATAACAGGAGTACTTACCTTGCTTTTTACCGCCACTTTTGCTCAGCAAATGTCCCTGCCCGCTGTAATGGACAGTATCGCAGCCAACCATCCGGTGGTTAAAATGTATAATGCGGAAGTCCGGTCAATGGACGCTGCGGCCAAAGGCGCAAGAAGCTGGATGCCCCCAACCGTTGGAGCCGGTTTCTTCATGACGCCCTATAATCCAAAACTCTGGCAGCGCGACGGCGATATGCTCGGTATGGGCTCAGTAGCAGTTTCGGTAGAACAGATGTTGCCCAACAGAAAGAAACTCGATGCCAACGAGAATCTGATGAAGGCAATGTCCTCTGTGGAAAAGGAAAAACTTTTTGCCGCCCTCAATGAAAACTTTCAGGATGCGAAAAAACTGTATTACAGTTCAATCGTCTTGGATAAAAAGCTGAAGGTCGTAAAGGAAAACGAAAAGATGCTGGATTTCATGATCAGAAACGCCGAAATCCGGTACAAAAACGGACTCGGTAAAATATCGGCCTATTACAAAGCAAAAGCTGCGCTTGGCAGTTCCAAAAACATGCAGCTCATGTACGACAATGACCTCCGCGTCAACCGGATCCGGTTGAATGCCCTCATGGGAAGAGACGCGCTTTCGCCACTGGAGATTGAACCGGAATACAACCTGAATGACTATTCTCTCCAGACTTTTGGTCAGGATCTATTTTATCAGAACAGAAGTGATCTCCGCGGCATCGACCGGGAAATCAATATTGCCAAACTCAAACAGGATCTGGAAAAGCAGAATCTAAAGCCGGAATTTGGCGTAAAGTTCGAAAACATGTTTGGTTTTGGTGGCCAGCCCATGCAGTTTTCTCTGATGCTGATGGCAAAACTGCCTTTCGTATCCTGGGCTTCAGGCATGAATAAAGCCAATATTGAAAGCCTGAAACTGAAAGAAGAAGCCTTGCAGGCACAGAAAGAAATGATGGTGAACGAATACAGCGGAATGGCCTACGGAATGCGCAATGAACTGGACCTGAATAAAAATCAGCTGAAACTCTATGAAGACACCATTATTCCGGCCTTAAAAAACAACTACAAATCCATGCAGTTGGGCTATGAGCAGAATACGGAAGAACTCTTCATGTTATATGACGCATGGGAACAGCTGAATATGGCGCAACTGGAATATTTCGAGATCCTTACCAAAGCACTGCAGACGCAAACTGAAATTGACCGCTTAATTGAAAGAAGATGAGAAAAATTATAATATTCACTATGCTTTTATTTGGTTTGACGGCGTGTGACAAAGTTAAGTTCTGGGAAGATAAGCACTCGGCAGAAGCTGCAATGCATACTTATACCTGTCCGATGCACCCGGAAGTGATTTCAGACAAACCCGGCAAATGTCCCAAATGTGGGATGGATTTGGTCCTGAAAGATGCCCCTGAAAAAAAGGAAGAGGGGATTAAACTCGACGATCTGCTGAAACCAACCAATGAATTTGTAGTGTCGGAACAGCCCGTAATAAAAGTAAAAAGAGAAAACATACCCACCACGGTTGATGCTTTAGGGACGGTAGAATACGATACGCGGCAGATTGGCAGTATTTCCTCACGCGTTGCGGGCCGTATCGAGAAACTCTATGTGCGGTATAAATACCAGAAAGTGTCGAAAGGGCAGCGTATTTTAGATATATACAGCCCGGAACTGTTAACCGCGCAGCAAAACCTGCTCTTTGTTCTGAAAAATGACCGCTCAAACAAAACAATGATCGATGCCTCACGGCAGAAACTACTTCTTTTGGGAATGCCGGCTTCACAGATTCAGAAAGTTATCCAGAGAGGAAAACCTGATCTCACAGTTCCGGTTTTCAGCAATTACAGCGGACATATTCAGCAGGCAGGATCGGCAGGAACCATGGGGTCATCACCACAATCTGCACCCGCAATGGCTTCAAATAACGCGGTCACCGCAGAACTACCGCTGAAAGAAGGCATGTACCTCCAGAAAGGACAGAATATTTTCAGTGTCTACAATCCCAACAGAACCTGGGCCCTGATCAATATTTTTTCTGAAGACATTGCACTGGTCAGCAAAGGACAGTCAGTCATGATCATCCCGGAAGCCAATCCTGAAAATCGCTTCAAAGGAATCATCGGTTTTATTGAACCCTTTTTCAGGCAGGGCAGCAAAACCGTAACGGCGCGCGTCTATTTTGATAATTCCACCGCAAAAATTCCTGTCGGAAGTCAGGTTAAAGCGGAGATTATGAGCCACAACAGAATGGCAGATTGGCTGCCGAAATCAGCGGTGGTTTCTTTGGGGATTGATAAAATTGCGTTCAAAAAAGTTGAAGGCGGTTTTATTGCCCACAAGGTTGTTACCGGCGCGGTGGTAGGCGATAAAATTCAGATCGTCAGTGGTTTGCTTCCTGAAGATGGAGTTGCCGAAAATGCACAGTACCTGATGGACAGCGAAAGTTTCATAAAAATTAACAGATAAAAATTGATAAGATGAAATTCAATATTTTAATGCTGGCCTTGCTGGTTTTTCTTTACTCCTGTAAAAAGGAGGAAGATCCGCATGCCGGCCACGATATCTACTACACCTGTTCCATGCACCCGCAGGTAGTCTCCGATAAACCCGGAAAATGCCCCATTTGTCACATGGATTTGGTGCCTGTCGAGAAGAAAAAGAATGCTGATCCTAACGAAATTATTTTGAATGACGAGCAGGTTAAACTTGGGAATATCAAAACAGTCGCGCTATCTGATGGGTCGATGGCTGATAAACTTACGCTGACCGGAACACTCAATTTTAATCAGTACCAGATGCAGGCAGTAAGTTCCAGAGTCATGGGCAGAGTTGAACGGTTGTATTATAAAAACATTGGCGATTTTGTTCCGAAGGGGGCGCCGTTGGTCGATATTTACAGTGAAGAACTCAATAATGCAAAGCAGGAATATTTGCTGGCATTGGAAAGACGCAAGCTGTTCGTCGGTAATACGTCCATTGATTTTGACCAGCTGCTCCAAAGTTCCCGCAACAAGCTTTATTTATGGGGAATGTCCGAAAGCCAGATCAAACAGTTGGAAAGATCAGGAAAAGCCACGCCAACCACTACCGTGTTAAGCAATGCGGCCGGTTACATCACCGATCTGAGCATTGCCGAAGGCGATTATCTTGCCGAAGGTAGCACCATCGTGAATCTGGCAGATCTTTCATCGCTTTGGGCAGAGGCGCAGGTGTATTCTTCCCAAATGGCTCTCCTTCAGAAAGACAGCAAGGTCACCGTATATATTCCCGATCTGGATAATTTGAAAATTAATGGGAAGGTTGATTTTACAAACCCTGAAATAAGCACCTCCAGCAGGATAAATCTGGTGCGCATTTCCGTGCCCAACAAAGGAAATCTGCTGAAACCCGGCATGCCGGTATATGTTCTGGTGGAAAACAAATCCCGTGATGGTCTTTCAATGCCTGTGGATGCGGTAATCAGGGATGGCAAATCTTCCACGGTCTGGGTGAAAACCGCGAAGAACACCTTCGTCAACAGAATGGTGGAAACGGGTCTCGAATATGAAGACAGAATAGAAATCACATCAGGAATTAAGGCGGGAGACGAAGTAGTGGTCTCCGGAGCCTACCTGCTGAACAGTGAATACATATTCAAAAAAGGGGCAGATCCGATGGCGGGTCACGATATGAGTACAATGTAATTGGACGAGAATGAATAAAACAGTTTGGTTTATGGTGATGCTGGTTGCGGTATTTTTAGTCATCCAGCTCATACCGGTGGAGCGAAATATTTCCCGAGTTCCGGCCGGTCAAAGTTTTGAAAAAACCGAAAAGGTACCCGCCAACGTGGCTGCAATCCTTAAAGTTTCCTGCTATGACTGTCATTCAAATAATACCCGTTATCCCTGGTATTCGGAATTACAGCCGGGCGCGTGGTTCATGGCCCGGCATATTAAAAAAGGCAAAGAAGAACTCAATTTTGATGAGTTCAATAATTATTCAAAAAGACGCAAAAAAGCAAAAATAAAAAGCATCACCAGCCAGATTGAAAAAGAGGAGATGCCCTTAAAATCATATCTCATGCTACACAGCAGTGCCAGATTATCAGCAGCCGATAAAATGGATCTGATTGATTTTTTTAATACACTAAACTAACCTGATAAAATTTATATTATGGAAAATTCACAACAAAGTCACCGCATTTCAGAGAAGCATAACAAAGAATCCGAAAATCATTCCCACAGTGACAGGGAAACAGATAAAAATACAGCAGAACACGGCAAAATGAGCCACGGTGGCGCTTACAAAAAACTGTTCTGGATGATGCTGATTTCGTTTGTGTCGATGTTTATTCTGATGTATGCCATGGTAGATCAATTGGCCAACGTAATTCCCAATGTAAATCAGTTGTATATGGCAGCACTGATGGCTTCACCGATGCTCATCATCGAACTGCTGCTGATGGGAAAAATGTATCCAAACAAAAATCTCAATAAAATCCTGATGGGAGCAGGCGCACTTGCAATGTTGTTGTTTTGGTTCGGAATTCGACAGCAGACAGCGGTAGGCGATGTTCAGTTTCTTAAATCCATGATTCCACATCATGCAGGGGCTATCCTTATGGTTGAAGAGAGCAATCTTGTAGATCCGGAAGTCAGAAAATTAGGTGATGAAATCATCAAAGCACAGCAGGAGGAGATTGCTGTGATGAAGGCAAAAATTCAGGAGCTGCAAAACCGGAAGTAATCTTACATACCAGAATTTAACGCATAAAATTAAACCATGAAAAAATACACCTGTCCCATGCATCCCCAGATATTGACGGACAAACCGGGAAATTGTCCACTTTGCGGAATGAACTTAATTCCCTTGGGAGCAACCGCCCGACCTGAAAAAGACGAACACAGCCAACATCATCAGAATCATAGTCATCACGCGGACTCTGAAGATTCTACTGCGAGATTTGACAAACATGCGGGACATAATACGCCGGATTTCCTGAAGAGATTCTGGATCTCTTTGGCACTTACCGTTCCGGTCCTTCTGCTTTCTCATATGATTCAGCAGTGGCTCGGTTTCACAATTGCTTTTAACGGTGATAAATATGTACTTCTGGTTTTGGGAAGCATTATTTATTTCTACGGTGGGATGCCTTTCTTCAAAGGATTTTTCGGCGAAGTGAAGGCCGGCGCCATTGGAATGATGACGCTGGTTGCTTTAGCAATTACCGTCGCCTATGTGTATTCTGTTGCCGTAGTATTCGGACTGCCGGGAATGGATTTCTTTTGGGAACTCGCCACCTTAATCGTCATCATGCTGTTGGGCCACTGGCTCGAGATGCGTTCACAAATGGCAGCTTCAAAAGCGTTGCAGTCTTTAGTAGCGTTACTTCCGAATGATGTAACGGTAGAGCAAGACGGAAGTCCGGTTAAAATAAAACTGGAACAGTTGAAAAACGGAGATACCGTAATCATAAGACCGGGCGAAAAAGTCGCCGCTGACGGTCTGATTGTCGAGGGCAGTTCCTATTTGAATGAAAGTATGCTGACCGGCGAAAGTGTTCCTGTAAGAAAAGAATCCGGCGGAAAGGTAATCGCAGGGTCTATTAATGGAGACGGTGCCTTGAAGATAAAAGCAACAGGGGTTGGGAAGGATTCCTACCTCAATAAGGTTATTAATTTGGTTCAGGATGCGCAGGCAGCAAAGTCGAACACTCAGAATCTGGCGGATAAAGTAGCCAAATGGCTTACTATAGTAGCAATTGTGGTGGGAGTAGGAACTTTCGCTTACTGGTACATCACCATGGGAGATTTGGCTTTTGCTCTGGAACGGATGGTAACGGTAATGGTAACGGCCTGTCCGCATGCTTTAGGAGTAGCAATTCCTTTGGTGGTGGCCATTTCCACTACACTTTCAGCAACAAATGGTTTACTCATCAGAAACCGCACGGCTTTTGAAACCACCAGAAAATTATCGACCATTATTTTCGATAAAACCGGCACCCTTACGAAAGGTTCCCACACTGTGCAGAAAATCATTCCTCTAACGGAACACTATTCGGAAAACGATTTACTCCAGTATGCAGCAGCAGTGCAGCAGAACTCCGAACATCACATTGCAAAAGGAATCATGCAGACCCTTTCTGAGAGAAAACTGGAGCTATGGAAGTCAGACAGTTTCCGCTACATGCAGGGAATTGGAGTGACAGGAATGGTAAATGGTAAATCGGTGGTTGCGGCCGGTCCTAATTATTTTGTTCAAAACAATAAACAGGTACCTGCCATTCCTGAAGGAATTAACCAAGATGCAGAAACAGTAAACTTTATTCTGATTGATGACGAGCCTGTGGGTATTGTTTCTTTAGCAGATACCATCCGCGATGGCGCCAAAGAAGCCATTGATCAACTTCGAAGCATGAACATTAAATCATTCCTGCTTACAGGTGATAACGAAAAGGTAGCGGCGGCGGTATCAAAGCAGTTAGGAATGGACGGATATTTGGCAAATGTACTTCCGCACCACAAACAGGAAAAAGTAAAAGAATTTCAGGATAAAGGAGAAATCGTTGCCATGACAGGAGACGGCGTAAATGATGCACCGGCTTTGGCAGCGGCAGATGTAGGCATTGCAGTGGGTTCAGGAACAGATGTTGCAGCTGAAACTGCAGATATTATTCTGGTGAACAGCGATCCTCGGGATGTTGTAAAAATGATAGACTTTGGAAAAAAGACCTACAGTAAAATGATCCAGAATCTCGTATGGGCAGTGGGCTACAACGTCGTGGCTATTCCACTTGCTGCAGGTGTTCTGTATCCCACATTTGTCCTGAGTCCCGCCATGGGCGCAGTGCTGATGAGTGTCAGTACCATCGTGGTCGCACTTAATGCAAGTTTGTTAAAAATTAAATAATCACAAGATGAAATATATATTTTTGCTCTTTCTATTTATGGCAATGTCCATAAACAGTTATTCACAGAGCACCAAAACCGTGTACACCTGCCCGATGCATCCGCAGGTCGTGAAATCAGCAACCGGTAACTGCCCCATTTGCGGTATGACCTTGGTGAAGAAAACCGTTACTGAGAAAAAAACGGCGGCCAAATCCGCGCCCGCTCCTAAAAAGGCCACCGTAGTTAAAAAAACTACGGGTAAGAAACCTGAAATTACCGCTGCAAAAACAAAGACGGTAACGGAAGTTAAAAAACCGGTGATGCCAAAGACTAAAGCAGTACCGAAAGACCCAGCGAGCATCAAAACGCCGGAACATTCAACACCTGCTCCGCATCAGCATGAAGCAGCGCAAAAGATGTACACTTGTCCGATGCACCCCGAGGTGGTTTCGGACAAACCCGGAAAGTGTCCCAAGTGCGGTATGAATCTGGTCCCTCAGAAGGAAAGCGGCCGGCATCAGGCTACCGGCAAAACCCCGGAACATCAAACTTTAGATGCGCATCAGCATGAAGAAGCGCAAAAGATGTACACCTGCCCGATGCATCCCGAGGTGATATCGGACAAACCCGGAAAGTGTCCCAAGTGCGGTATGAATCTGGTGCCTCAAAAAGGAAAGAAGGAAGATCATTCTGCACACGGAAACATGCAGATACATGGTGAACACAAAATGGTCATGCCCATGCCCGAAAAGCACCTAAAAGGCGGACGCAAAGTGACCTACCATCTTTATGTGAAAGACACCCTGGTAAATTTTGCGGGCAAACAGAAACGCGCCATTGCCGTAAACGGGCAGATTCCGATGCCAAAGCTGGAGTTTTATGAGGGCGATACGGCGGAAGTGATTGTCCATAATTTAATGGACGAAGAAACTTCTCTGCACTGGCACGGTCTTCATCTTCCAAATAAAGAAGATGGGGTTCCCTGGCTTACCCAGAAACCCATTCCACCACATTCAACCTACACGTATTCGTTTCCGATCATCCAAAACGGAACCCACTGGTATCACTCACATACTGGCCTGCAGGAGCAGATTGGAATGTATGGGATGATGATTCTGAAAAAACGTCCCGAAGATCCTACTTTCCGACCGGGGATTGATGATTTGCCCACGGAGCACCTTATCCTGAGCGAGTGGACAAACCTGAACCCCAATAATGTTCAGCGGATGCTTCACAACGCCAATGACTGGTTCGCAATAAAAAAAGGCAGTACTCAAAGTTATGCAGAAGCCATAAAAGAGGGACACTTTAAGACAAAACTCACCAACGAATGGAAGCGGATGCTTGCCATGGACGTGAGTGACGTGTATTATGACGCCTTTCTGATTAACGGTAAAATAGAAAGCCAGCTCGCAGGATACAAAGCCGGTGACAAAGTGCGGCTTCAAATTGCCAACGGCGGTGCTTCCTCCTATTTTTGGCTCAATTATGCAGGAGGAAAAATTAAAGTAGTGGCCAGTGATGGATTGGATATTGAACCGGTCGAAGTGGATCGCCTGATCCTGGCGGTTTCCGAAACAGTGGATATCGTAGTGGAAATTCCTGAAAAAAACACTTCATACGAACTCCTTGTTACACCCGAAGACCGCACAAATTCTGCGTCAGTGTTTATTGGAGAAGGAATTAAAAAAGCCCAGGCACCATTACCCAAACTCAAATACTTTGAAGGGATGAAGATGATGAACGACATGATGAAGATGAACGGTGACATGAAAGATATGGGCATGAAGATGAGTTATCAGACGATGGATATGAATCAGGTGATGTATCCTGAAATTAGTGCTGAAAATAATGCAGCAATGCCGATGGACAAGATGGACAACAACGATGCGCAAATGGATCACTCACAGCATCAGATGCCTGCTTCCGGGATTACCACATTGAATTATGGGATGATGAAATCGCCTTATGACACTTCACTCCCGAAAAACAGTCCCGTGCGCGAGCTCACGTTTACCCTTACGGGAAACATGAACCGCTACATATGGAGCATGGACGATAAAGTCCTGGCAGAATCTGACAAAATATTGGTAAAAAAAGGCGAAATTCTCCGCATTACCCTATTCAATAATTCAATGATGCGTCACCCGATGCACCTGCACGGTTTTGATTTTCGGGTACTCAACAAAAATGGCCTTCAGGCACCCCTCAAAAATGTGTTGGATATTATGCCGATGGAAACTAATGTCATCGAATTTGAAGCTAAAACTGACGGGGACTGGTTTTTCCACTGTCACATCCTCTATCACATGATGGCGGGGATGAACCGTGTTTTTGCTGTTGGTGATTACCAGAATCCTTTGCTGCCCGATAAAGCTTCAGCTTACAAAAAGCTCCAGCGAGAAAGTAACATGTGGCACCTTATGGCCGAAAACGATTTTGCTACTAATGGTAACGACGGGATGGCGAGGATCTCAAATGCCCGCTGGGAATTGGGAACAGAATGGCGTTTAGGTTACAATCCCCATCACGGCTACGAGGTGGAAACCCAACTCGGCAGGTATGTGGACCGTATGCAGTGGCTGAAACCATTTATCGGATTTAACTACCATTATAGAAAGATTGACAGGAATAATATCGAAAAAAACCTTTTTGGACAGGCATCTACTAAAGATGAAAGAAAAACTTTCAGCGCTGGTATCATGTATAAACTCCCGATGTTGGTGGACCTGCAGGCAGAAATATTTACAGACGGAATTGTAAGGTTCCAGCTGAAACGTGAAGACATTCCGTTGACTGCGCGTTTGCGCGGGGCATTCATGGTCAATACCGACAAAGAATATATGGCAGGTCTTAAATATATCGTCACAAAAAATATCGGAATCTCAACCCACTACGACAGCGATATGAGCTGGGGTGCAGGGATTACACTGAACTATTAAAGGAGTTTTTAGTGTGTCAATTTTAAAGAGTGCAGCTGCCAAATAAAGACCGGTTGCACTCTTTTTTATAGCGTATAACGACCGCCGTAAACACAGATTCTCATGAGGCAAACAATACCAGCCTACAACCTGAGGAATCATTGCAGTAATATGAGCTAAGACATAAATTCAAGTAAATATATTTTTATTAAATTAGCACCGTGAAACTTTTGGCCTTCTCTTTATCCTTGTTCTTTATGGTGCTTACTATGGTGCCATGCAACGACGCGGCAAAGGGTTTAAGCGAAAAATTTTGTCAGAATCAGGATGTTCACCTCGAACAAAGCCAGGATCAACACGCTGATCTTTGTTCTCCTTTCTGCGTTTGCAATTGTTGTGGTATGACTTTGTCAGTTTCACAAATTAATACCTTACTTCCTGAACACAACGAGGTTGTAATAAAAGATGTTCTTCCTGAAAGGAAATACAGGCACAAGATCCTCCTCCCTGCCGGCATCTGGCAGCCCCCAAAAATAAGTTAATTAAACTACCGTAGGATTCTTCCTCCGGGACACTTCGGCTATGCAATAGTCGCAAATTTTCGTATTCAATACGGAAGTTGAATTTTTCTGTCAATTAACTTAAATTTTTACGAATGCTTTATAAAATTATACAGTTTAGTGTAAAAAATAAGCTCATCATTGGGCTCATGACATTTGCACTGATCCTTTGGGGTATATATAGTGCTACCAGACTTCCGCTGGATGCCGTACCAGATATTACAAACAATCAGGTACAGATTATTACCAGCACACCGACATTAGCTGCTCAGGAAACGGAACAGTTGGTTACGTACCCAATTGAACAGAGCCTTGCGAACATTCCCGGTATTACCGAAATGAGGTCGATCTCAAGATTTGGTCTTTCTGTAATCACTGTAGTTTTCGACGAAAGCGTGGATGTATACTTTGCACGCCAACTCATTACTGAAAAACTGAAAGAGGCCGAAGAAAATATTCCACAGGGTATCGGCAGCCCCGAGATGTCCCCGGTTTCTACGGGCTTGGGAGAAATCTATCAGTATGTTATTCACCCTAAAAAAGGTTCCGAGAACAAATACTCCGCTACGGATCTGCGTACCATGCAGGATTGGGTCGTGGCAAGGCAACTTTACGGGACACCCGGAGTAGCTGAAATTAACAGTTTCGGCGGGAAACTTAAGCAGTATGAAGTCGCGATTAATCCCTATAGGCTTAAAGCGATGAATGTTACCATTGCCGACATTTTTGCTGCACTCCAGAAAAATAACGAAAATACCGGCGGCGCATATATCGATAAAAAACCTAATGCCTATTTTATTCGCGGCATCGGTCTGATCTCTTCTTTAGAGGATATTTCCAACACCGTAATAAAAACAGTCAACGGTATCCCTGTACTTATTAAAGATGTCGCGGACGCGCGCATAGGCAGTGCCGTTAGATATGGTGCTCTTACCTATAACGGCGATAAAGAGGCTGTCGGGGGTATTGTAATGATGCTCAAAGGTGAAAATTCTGCGGAAGTAGTGAGTCGGGTGAAGGAAAAAATGCTCACCATTCAAAAATCCCTTCCAGCTGATATTATCGTAGAACCTTTCCTGGACCGGACTAACTTAGTAGACCGGGCGATCCGTACCGTAGAAACAAATTTGGTGGAAGGCGCTCTTATTGTCATCCTTGTGCTCGTTCTGTTTCTGGGTAATTTTCGTGCAGGGCTTATTGTGGCTTCTGCCATTCCACTTTCTCTCCTTTTTGCCTTAGGTATGATGAATGTTTTTGGAGTCAGTGCAAACTTGATGAGTTTGGGAGCTATTGATTTCGGGCTTATTGTAGATGGCGCAGTAATCATTGTAGAGGCGACCCTTCACTTTCTCGCGGTCCACCACAAATCCCAAAAACTCTCGCAGCACACAATGGACCGGGCTGTGGAAGCAAGTGCAAAAAAAATGATGAGTTCCGCAGCATTTGGCCAGATCATTATCCTTATTGTCTACCTACCCATTCTGTCACTTCAGGGAATTGAAGGTAAAATGTTCCGTCCCATGGCAGAGACCGTATCATTTGCCATTGTCGGAGCACTGATCCTCTCTCTTACTTATATACCCATGATGTCCGCATTGTTTTTATCTAAAAATATCAGTGCCAAAAAGACCTTTGCCGATAAAATGATGGCTAAGATCCATAATTTTTATGTTCCGTTGTTACAGAAGGCCATTGCGTTTAAATATGCAGTAGTTGCTGCGGCCATAGCGCTGCTTACGGTGTCGCTCCTGATATTCTCTCGCATGGGCGGCGAATTTATACCACAACTTCAGGAAGGTGATTTTGCCGTACATTGCATTCTGCCACAGGGCACCTCCCTTTCGCAAAGTATAGAAACTTCTATGCAGGCAAGCCGCATTTTGAAATCATTTCCCGAAGTCAACACCGTGGTAGGTAAAACCGGTAGCGCAGAGGTTCCAACAGACCCTATGCCGCCCGAAGCAACGGATCTTATTGTCACGCTAAAACCTAAAAAAGATTGGAAAGACAGCGACAAATCCTACGAAGAGTTAAGTGCCGAAATGATGGAAAAACTGGAAATGATACCCGGAGTGTTTTTTGAAGTCTCCCAACCCATACAGATGCGTTTTAACGAATTAATGACCGGGGTAAGACAGGATGTGGCGATTAAAATTTTTGGTGAAAATATCGACACCCTCGCTAAATTGGCTCCCGACGTTGCCAAAGTCGTCCAGACCGTTCAGGGAGCCACAGAACCCCAGATTGAGCAGACCGTGGGCTTGCCCCAAATTACCATTACCTACGACAGGGCCCGCCTCGCCTCGTACGGTCTCAATATTGAGGATATTAATCACACAGTAAGTACTGCATTTGCCGGTGAAACAGCTGGTGTAGTGTTTGAAGATGAAAAGAAATTCAATCTGGTCGCGCGTCTGGATAGCGCGAACCGCAGTTCAATTGACGACGTTAGCAATCTGTTTATTCCCACCGATAACGGCATACAGATACCGCTCTCGCAGGTAGCAAGCGTCGAATTCAAAGACGGTCCCGCCCAAATCAGCCGCGAAGACGGAAAGCGCAGGATCGTTGTCGGCTTTAATGTGAAAGACCGCGATGTCGAAAGTGTGGTGACAGAAATTCAGGGAAAACTCAATGCAGCTAAAATCCTCCCTGCTGGCTATTACTACACCTATGGCGGAACATTCGAAAACCTGAAACAGGCGTCATCCAGATTGCAGATCGCTGTGCCTGTTGCTTTAGCACTCATTTTTCTCTTGCTTTATTTTACCTTCCGCAACCTGAAAGACAGCTTGCTTATATTTACTGCAATTCCCATGAGTGCCATTGGGGGTGTATTTGCTTTACTGATCAGGGGTATGCCCTTCAGTATTTCAGCAGGCGTAGGATTTATTGCACTGTTTGGCGTTGCAGTCCTCAACGGTATTGTATTGGTCAGTACTTTCAAAGACCTGCACAAATCCGGCGTGAATGATGTAATTAGAAGAGTCATAGAAGGAACAAGTATCAGGCTTCGTCCTGTACTGATGACCGCAGCCGTAGCTTCATTCGGGTTTTTCCCAATGGCTTTTTCGACCGGCAGCGGTGCCGAAGTGCAGAGACCGCTGGCAACGGTAGTAATTGGCGGCTTGGTTTCTGCTACCTTCCTAACGTTGTTTGTATTGCCTTTGCTGTACATCATCTTCAATTCTAAAAACAAACTCAGAAGTAAATTGAGAAATATTAAGAACACCACGCTTCCGATGCTGGTAGTGCTACTCTGCTTGGCGGCAGGTTCCCTCCAGGCACAGGAAAGAATTTCACCAAATGATGCAGTCAAAATAGCACTTGCCAATAATTTGCAATACTCGGTAAACAGGGCACAGGTGAACAAAGCTGTGCTGGAAACAAATACCGCTCGAGAAATCCCTAAAACCGGCATCTTTGTAGAAAATGAAGATATCAGGCCAAGTGATCCCAATGGCGAATTAAAAATTGGAGTCCAGCAATCAATCCAATGGCCGGGATTATATAAGGCGAAAAGGAAGTATTTTGAGGAGCAGATAAAATACCACCAGTTGAATAAAAACATGCTGGACGCAGTGATTAAAAAAGAAGTCAATACTGCTTTCTATCAGCTGTGGTACCTTCAGGATGTAGCCAGACTTTATCAGAAACTTGATGAATATTACACCAGCATGTACAAAGCAGCTCATCTTCGTTTCAAAACGGGTGAAGCAGCCGGGCTCGAAAGCATCGCTGCCGAAGCACGGATGAAAGAGCTGCAGGCTCAGAGACAGCAAAACCAACAGAATATTTCAGCCCAGCAGCAGCAATTAGCGCTTTTTCTCAATACTCAGACAATGTACTTACCGCAAGACACCCATTTGCAGAAACTGGAGGTTGAGGATTTTCCGTTAGACAGTTTGCATCCCTCATTGGCACTGCAGCACCAAAATATCGAAATTGCACGGGCTGATATAGATGTTCAGAAAATGCAGAATAAACCTGACTTTTCCGGCAGGGTATTTTCCCAGAAATTATACGGAATGAAAGATCCCATAACCGGCTTTTCTCTTGCGGTTGAATTTCCCATTTTCGGGAAAACTGCCTACAAAGCAAAATTGCAGGCTGCAGAAGCTGAAGTCGAAATTCAGCAGTCGCAGCTGCGCTATCAGGAAAACCAGTTCGCTGCACAAACACGCTCAAGCTATACCGAAATCCTGAAAGCTTCGGAAATGCTTAAATATTATGAAAGTATAGGTTTGAAACAGGCAGACCAGATCTTTGATGCGGCAATGCTCAGTTACAAAGCAGGTGAAATAGGTTTTTCTGAAATGCACCAGTTCTTTACCCAAGCAATTGATATCAGAAAAAATTATCTCGTAGCGCTAAACGAATATAATCTGGCCGTAATACAATATAACTACTATATTAAAAATTAAGTACCCAAAAGAGAATATAACATGAAAAAATATATCACCCTTATTTTTGCCGTCTCTGTCTTGTTGACAGGATGTAAAAAAGAATCAGAAGTCACTGAAACCCAACACGCAACCGAAGCAAAAGAGCCTGAGGAGCATCAAGATCCTAATGTGGCCCATTTCACCGAAGAACAGATAAGAACGGTGGGCATCCAGATGGGCAGTATTGAAAGTAAGGAGCTTTCAAATACCGTAAAGGTGAGTGGCTTGCTCACCGTTCCGAATCAGAATAAAGCTTTTGTAACTCCCTCCTACAGTGGTGTCGTGCGTTCATTGTATGTCCAGCCGGGAAGTTACGCTACGCGCGGGAAAATCATAGCCACCATCGTAAACCCCGATCTCATCGTCATGCAGCAGCAGCTTCAGCAGATTAATGGGCAGATAAGGATGGCAGAGCTGGAAGTGACCCGCGCACAGCAGCTATATAAAGGAAATGCTGCACCACTGAAAAAACTTCAACAGGCACAGACCGATTTGGCTACATTACGCAGTCAGCGCTCAGGTCTCCAGAAACAGTTAGGGAGCATCGGCGCATCACAGGGCTATAGTTCTGCCCTTGCTGTCAGAGCTCCCATAAGTGGAACGGTAAGTAAAGTAATGGCACAAATAGGAAGCAATGTAGATATGGCTTCTCCTATTGCTGAAATTGTCAGCAACTCCGCACTCCATTTGGATATCTACGTGTATGAAAAAGACTTGGGAAAAGTAAGGCCTGGGCAAACCATTCATTTTACACTCACCAACAGTCCCGGAAAAGAGTACGATG
Organism: Chryseobacterium sp. HSC-36S06; assembly: GCF_024171485.1. Classification (GTDB taxonomy): domain Bacteria; phylum Bacteroidota; class Bacteroidia; order Flavobacteriales; family Weeksellaceae; genus Kaistella. The sequence continues at coordinate 73,628 of NZ_JALJZX010000001.1, read as the reverse complement.
CAATTATTAACTCAATAGGAACAGCTTTTGAAGGGAATAGTAAAACAGTTCCCGTTCACGCACAGGTCGTAGGAGATCGCGCTGGTCTTATCGACGGCATGAGCGTTACAGCCGTTATCAGTTTAGATACACAGACCACAACGGCCGTTCCCACGGAAGCCATTATTAACGATAAAGGTCAGGACTATATCTTTATCGTGCAGAGTGGCCACAATGAAGAGGAGAAAAAAAACAAAAAATCGGAATCAGGGCAGAAAGCCACAAGTACACCGGCAGAAGAAGATGAAGTAAGTTTTGAAAAAATTCCCGTGGCTAAAGGGGTTACAGATTTGGGTTATACACAAATTACACCTTTGAAACCAATCCCCGCTAACGCTAAAATAGTCATTAAAAATGCCTTCTTTATCATGGCGAAATTAAATAACAAAGGAGAAGAAGGACACGGACATTAAAAAAACACTGCTAAAAATAGAAACCAAAATTAACCATTAAAATAAAAGCTATGGCAAAGAATAAACTACATACACATATCTACGATGAGAATGGTCGTCAGTTGTGCTGCACACCTCAGGAAGGTAAAATTTACAAAGATGCAGACGCTGAAGAATTAATTGAGGATGGCTGTTGCAGAGTCACGGACAAAGCTTACCGTCCTGTCACAAAAAAAACTACCCCTGCTGCTGAACATTCCGATGACGACGGCCACGACCATGGAAACGAGCACGCTGACGATGATGGGCACGACCATTCTACACAGGGTAAATCACCCTTCCAATTATTTCTCCCGGGCATCATTTCATTCATTTTATTAATAGCAGGTCTGGCAATGGACTATTGGCTGCCACAGTCCTGGTTTAAAGATTGGGTACGCATTGCCTGGTATACAGCAGCGTATCTGCCGGTAGGCTTGCCCGTACTGAAAGAAGCGCTTGAAAGCATCATGAAGGGAGATGTGTTTTCAGAGTTTTTCCTCATGTCAATTGCAACTGTAGGAGCATTCGCAATTGGTGAATATCCGGAAGGGGTGGCAGTAATGCTGTTCTATTCTGTGGGGGAAGTATTTCAGACCCTCGCCGTTCAGCGCGCAAAAGGTAATATTGCGAAACTGTTAGATCAGCGTCCCGATGAAGTGACCATCTTGGTGGATAACCGCCCACAAACGGTAAAAGCGGCGGAAGTCGCAATAGAGTCCATTATCCAGTTAAAACCGGGAGAAAAACTGGCACTCGATGGAATTTTAATTTCCGACAGTGCATCGTTTAATACTTCTGCGCTTACGGGTGAAAGCAAACCCGATACTAAGCAGAAAGGCGATACCGTTCTTGCTGGAATGATCAACCTGAACACTGTAGCACAGGTACAGGTCAATACACTTTACACCGATTCCAAACTTTCAAAAATCCTGGAATTGGTACAGAACGCTACCGCACAGAAAGCACCTACAGAATTATTCATCAGAAAATTTGCACGCATCTATACGCCAATTGTGGTGTTCCTTGCCATTGGTATCTGTCTGTTGCCTTACTTTTTTGTAGAGGATTATAACTTCAGGGACTGGTTATACCGCGCACTCATCTTTCTGGTAATTTCCTGCCCTTGTGCCCTCGTAATTAGTATTCCGCTGGGGTATTTCGGTGGTATTGGTGCAGCAAGCCGAAACGGTATTTTATTCAAAGGAAGCAACTTTCTGGATGCTTTGGCGGAAATTAAAAATGTGGTAATGGACAAAACGGGAACCATGACCGAAGGGGTCTTCAAAGTACAGTCAGTTAACATGCAGCCCGAACTCGACAAAGATTCAATTCTTAGGATGGTAAATGTTATTGAAAATTCATCCACTCATCCCGTCGCAACGGCCATTCATGAACACCTCGGAGAGCCTGATCACAATGTTGTAATCAATAACATCGAAGAGATTGCCGGGCATGGTTTAAAAGGGGATTATCAGGGTAAACAGTTACTCGTGGGCAACTTCAAACTCATGGATAAATTCGGTATCCAGTACGGTATTAACCCAAATGATATCGTGGAAACCTTGATTGCCATTGCGTATGAAGGAAAATTTGCAGGATACATTACCATTGCCGACAGTATCAAGGAGGATGCAGCGGAAACAGTAAAGAAACTGAAGGATTTAGGGGTAAAAGCGACCATGTTGAGCGGCGATAAATCAACCGTGGTGAAAGCGGTCGCCGAAAAACTGGGTATTCAGAATGCCTTTGGCGATTTGTTGCCGGAGGATAAAGTAAATAGAGTCAAAGAAATAAAATCCCGCAACGAAACCGTGGCATTTGTAGGAGATGGGGTTAATGATGCACCCGTTGTGGCATTAAGCGATGTGGGAATAGCGATGGGCGGTCTGGGTAGCGATGCAACCATTGAAACGGCGGACGTCGTTATTCAGGACGACAAACCATCAAAAATCCCAATGGCAATTAATATCGGTAAGCAGACTAAAAAGATTGTGTGGCAAAATATTGCTTTGGCCTTTGGAGTAAAAGCCATCGTTCTCGTTTTAGGTGCTGGTGGTTTAGCAACCATGTGGGAAGCTGTCTTTGCAGATGTAGGCGTGGCACTCCTCGCCATATTGAACGCAGTAAGAATACAGAAAATGAAATTTTAAATAGAGCGGGCTTAGGCCCGTTTTTTTTATGCCGAGATATTACATGAAGTTTCCAGATTCTTCCCACATTTGCCACAGCAGATTATATTAGGAAGATTATAAGCGTTACCCTGCCACACAGCGGCCAGCAGGCATTATGCTCATTCCCGTAGCCCTACCGGTACTCCATCTTTACAGCCTGGATTCCCTGCTGCTGCAACAAAAACTTCCCGGTTAAAGCACCACCTTACCAGGATCTAAACCCGGTGGACATTGTTTAAAAAAAACCGCAATTACTCGCCGTTTTTCTTCGCTCGGTCAATAAACTGTTGTTGTGCTATAGCCTGGTCTCTGTCACGTTTATTAGGCTTTTTTCGATACTCGTAATTTTTTTTAGGAAAACACAATTTGCGACAGCCAAAACATACCAAGCGTCAAGCCGTAGTAGTCAATCGTCTATACTCATCGATGTTAATATTATGCAAATTTGGCGAGGACTCGAACACGAATCAACCCTTTCCAGTCCTTTTTGAATCTTATTTTCGGAAGGGGTAGTAACAACGCAGAGTATTTTACAATGACTGCTCAACCACAATGAATCACCTAATGGTGATTGTACTGCTGTATCAGCAGGTACAATATATCAATTTAATTTCACGGTTGTCTTTCTAAATGGCTAATTTATTGGCCGCATTATTTTTGTCGCAGCTTGTTACTTTTTTTATATTTTTCATCTGGGTATAAATAATTGTCATCTGATTACGAACCAATTATCCCGTATTTGAAATAATCTCGCTGCTTCCATCTCCATTATTTCCTAACTTTACAAAATGCATCCCACCAATCCCATAAAACTATACAAGCTTGATAATGAATCAGATATATTCATTCCACTTCTACCAGCAAAGGTAAAAGCAGGAGGTTACGGCAGTTTTGAAAGCCCTGCATTGGATTTTCCAGAGGACACCATAGATTTGGTAAAGTTGCTGATCAAAGACAAAGACACAACCTTCTTTGCTAAAGTTTCCGGTCCATCTCTGGAGGGAATTGGAATATTTGACGGTAATATCCTGATCGTTCAGAAAGGATTATTTCCACGGGAAAACGATATTGTTGTAGTTTATTATGGTGGAGAATTTTTTGTCAAAAGGTATAAGCCAAAATACCACGAGAATTCCATGAAGATGAAGACGATAAAACTGCAGTCTGAAAATCCTGCATATAACGACATGGATATCACCGAAGATACAGACTTTGAATTATGGGGTGTAGCAACCTGGAATCTTAATAAACTCAGAAAATAATGTTTGGCCTTATCGACGGTAATAATTTCTACGCGAGCTGCGAGAGGATCTTCCGACCAGATTTGCGTAATAAACCGGTTGTTGTTTTGAGTAATAACGACGGATGTGCTATTGCCCGAAGTAACGAAGCCAAGAAGTTAGGCATCACTATGGGCCAGCCGTATTTTCAAATTCAGCATCTGGAAAAAGAAAAGGGTTTGCATGTATTTTCTGCAAACTTTGTTCTCTATGGTGATATTAGCAACCGGATCGCAAATATCTGCCGACGATACTGCCAGGATATTGAAATTTACAGCATCGATGAATCATTTTTAGACTTTCACGGATATGAGCATTATGATTTACAGAAGCATTGCGAAGAACTGAGGGAAACCGTTCTGAAAGGTCTGGATATTCCTACCAGCATCGGTATTGCCCCCACAAAGACTTTAACGAAAGTAGCCAATAAAATAGCCAAGAAATTCCCTGATAGAACGAAAGGAGTTTACATTATCGATACGCCGGAAAAGATTGAGAAAGCTTTGAAATGGTTTCCTCTGGAAGACATCTGGGGAATAGGCAGAAGATATTACGACCGGTTCTCAGCACGGGGAATAAAAACCGCCTGGGATTTCACTCAGCTTCCTGAAGCTTTTGTACAGAAAGAAATGGGAATTTTTGGTTTAAGAATGCACAAGGAACTAAGAGGCATTCCTCAATATGATCTCACAGAACATAAGCCAAAGAAAGGGATTGCCACTACTAGAACTTTTGATAAAAGAACAGATAAGATTGAGGATTTAGAGGAAAGAGTTTCAACATTTGCTTATAAATGTTCAGAGAAATTACGCCGGCAGAATTCCTGCTGCAGGTACCTCACTGTTTTTATCATGACAGACCGGTTTAAACCCGATCTGAAGCAGTACAGTAATTCATTTACGATTACCTTACCCAATCCGTCAAACTCTGCAATTGAGCTGGCAAAAGTGGCTAAACAGGCACTGTATAAAATCTATTTACCCTACTTCCAATACAAGAAAGCCGGGGTAATGGTGACAGAATTTGTTCCTGATACCGAAAGGATGACCAGTTTATTTGAAGAAGATCAGTTCGAAAAGCATAAGCCTATTCTGCAGGTGATGGATTTTATGAACCGCCGTTTGGGTGCCGATAAAATTAAACTGGCAAGTATGGATGTTCAAAAAACCTGGAAAATGAATCAAAAGAATCTCTCACCCAGATACACTACAGAACTTAATCAGATCCTTACCGTTAAAGCATAATTTCACTAATCCCAAATCTGTCATTTTAATTATTTTGATGATGGAATAAATTGATTTTGAGGGAACTAATCTGAATTTTCATTAATTTTAAAATAAAAATGATGAAATTAAATAGAACCAGTCTTTTTTTTCTTGCCCTGATCTTGGGCATCATCATAGGAAATTTCTTTACTAGCAAATATCGTAATTCGATGAATCATGGTATTGCAACCAATATGCATGATTTAAAAAACATGCTGCTAAGCACCAAATTAAAAAGCAATGAAGACAGCATTTGGTGTGGTCAGCAGATCGAAAAATTATCTGATTTGCTCTATGAATCAAAAACTGAAAATCAGGAACTCAAAAAGCGGTTGGGCATTACAGGTAAGCCATAGCGTAAACAATAAATTGCTACCTGTTATTTAAAACTCACAATACATAATAGAAAATTACATTTGCGAACTACTTTAGCCGTTACGAACTTAAAATCGGACACCCTTTTCTTTTGTCAGATAATGAATTTTCTGTTCTAAAATTTCTTTAGATAAAGGTGGTCGGTCTGGTCCTGTATGTTCAAAGGTCCTATAAACAGAATTGAGGAAGCCGAAAATTTCATCGTCAACCATCGCAGACAGATATACATACAAATCTCTTTTGTCCGGATCATCAAAGTAATCTTCATCAAAACTTACAACGGTATCTGCAGCATCTTTCCATCTTTGTGTAAAATATCCGTCGAACTCAATTCCCTTTTCTACAGCGCAGGAATGAACCAGTTCCATACTTTCTTTCAACTTATGCTCAATAGTCTCGGTAGGATCTACCAAAATATTTTCATAGGTCACATCAAATAACTCACAGTTGGAATAGTAATAGACAAAGTCCGGATTTTCTTTAAGCACGTTATTAATCCAATCCCGGAATATCTCCTTTAATAGGGTTAGATTTCCTTTTGCCGCAATTGCTTCCCTATACTGGGTTTCGCTCTCGAATCTACTTTTCATCTGCAAACCTGATTTCAGGAATACATCCAGGCCATAACCACCCATTGACGATTCGCTCACCCGTATTTCTTTAATATCGAAAGGTACACTTTGCATAAGGACAAATTATTTATATTTTAACGCGGCATTAAAATTAAAGCAAATTTCTTTAAAACGATCTAAAACGCTATGATATTTAAAAAAATTAAAAATTATTATGTGTAATCGATGCTTTTATATAAATCTTGATCTTACCTTTGATTACAAATTTTTGTAACCTTAAAATCAGACGCTTATGAAACCAAAATCTACATTATATCTTTTACTGATAAGCTTCTTTTCTTCATCATTATCCGCACAAACGAGCATTACAGAAAAAGACTACGTCATTACATATAATCATGATAATATCGCGCTAACGTTTGATAAGAGTGTTGATTTTAGGGCATTTAACTCTCGGTCATTTGAGGAAAAAATGATAAAAGTAGACAGCATGAAACAGTTTACATATATCCTTACCGACGTTAAGCCTGCTGAATTTATTACTTTCCAATACTCAATGCTCGATGACGAGTATAAAGAGTTCAAATCTGCTACGCTTGCAGCTCCGTCAGCTTCTACAGGTACAATGAATGTTTATTTCAACCATACGGTAAGCACTTCCGTGTCACAATATCAACCGGCTCAGAACTTGGGCAGCACTCTGGATGATAAATTGGTAGAATACATTAATGCATGTCAGAACACTTTAGATATTGCAATCTATAACAGCTATTCTCCGAGCAGTACAACGGGAATCGCTGGAGCAATAAACAATGCCTATAATCGTGGCGTCCAGGTGAGGGTTATTTACGATGGCAGTACCGGAAGTCAGATGATTTCTAATCTCAATCCGTCCATACCTAGGCTGGCAAGTCCTGATAATTCCAGTTATGGAATTATGCATAACAAATTTGTCGTATTCGATGCCGATAGTTCAGATCCCAATCTACCTTGGGTATGGTCTGGTTCCACGAACTGGACAGCCGTACAGATCGACGGTCCCGATAAAAATAATGCAATCGCAATTCAGGATCAGGCACTGTCTCAGGCATATAAAATTGAATTTGAAGAAATGTGGGGATCATCAGGTTTAAATCCGGATTATACATTGTCAAGATTCGGCCCATATAAAACAAATAACACACCCCATATTTTCAATATCAGTGGCAAAGTCGTTAAAAACTATTTCAGTCCTTCTGATGGGGTAACTTCCCAGATTATAAATGTCATAAATTCAGCAAACAGCGATATTGAAATTGCGACAATGCTTATTACAAGGGATGATATTAGAGATGCATTGATAAATAAGTACAACTCAGGTTTGAATATTGTCCAGGGAGTTTTTGATACGCAAAATCCTTCCGGAAATGATATTCCTGCCCTGAAGAGTGCCATCGGTGCCAATAAAATAGTGCAGTATGGCGGCGCTGGAATTATGCATCATAAATTTATGTTGATAGATAATTTTAATGCAGCATCAGACCCAATCGTCTTAACCGGTTCTCATAACTGGAGTACTTCTGCAGAAACCCGAAATGATGAAAACACTTTGATTATTCATGACAAGACAATTGCAGATCAGTACTATCAGGCATTCCATTATTTATACTTGGAGGCTGGCGGAACATTAGCTTCTGCTGACCTCTCAACCAATACCAAAAAAGTGATCCTTTATCCGAATCCAACCTCGGGTACAGTTAATTTTAAAGTTGATGGAAGTTTAATTAATGCCAGGGGAAATGTTACAGTATTTAATGTCGTAGGTAATAAGATCACGGAAAGAAGCTTTGATGATATGCGAAATTCTTCAATCGATTTAAGTAATTATCCAAAAGGACTTTACTTCTTAAATATTACAGTTGGTGATCTTAAATACCAGGCAAAAGTTATCCGAAATTAATCAAGTTAAAGTCTGTCTTACTGAGGCAGACTTTTTTATTTAGGCCATTTGCAAAATTTATTATTAAATTTGGTTGGCACCGTTTTACTTTAAAAGTGGTTCGATTTTTTCTTGAATTCCCAATTAAATTCAATTGAATTATGTGTTACTACGTTGATACAAGCTTTACGCAAAAAGAGATTAAAGAAATCTACGGTGTTGGTTTTGAGGGTGAAGATTACAAACCCACTAAATTCTTGAATGGTTTTTCACATGCTCTTGTTCCGGTAATTTTAGATGAAAACCCAGCAATCTGCACTACAGCGAATTGGGGTTTAATTCCTTTTTGGGCTAAAGACCGGAAGATCCAGAAACAAACCTTAAACGCAAAAATTGAAACGGTAGAAGAAAAGCCATCATTCAGAAATAATTATAACCGCCGGTGTTTGGTTTTAGTTAAAGGTTTTTACGAATGGAAATGGTTGGATGATAAAGGAAAGGAGAAAAACAAACACTTCTTGACATTACCAAATTCAGGATTAATTTCTCTAGGTGGCATTTATGGAAACTGGACTGATAAAGAAACCGGTCAAGAGCTCACAACGTTTTCTATTGTCACCACCCAAGCTAATGAATTAATGACCGAAATTCATAACACAAAACACCGCATGCCGGTGGTACTTACCAAAGCAATGGAAAAGGAATGGTTATCAGATAGAGATATCCAGGATTTTGCTTTTCCTAATCATGAGGCAGATCTTCTTGCCGTAAATCTTGACGAGCCTGCTATTCCAAAAACATTATTTTAAAAGTTAAGATATGATTACCTACAGAGAACACTTAATTGCTGCAATGCAGGATATGATTAAAATGCAGTACATCATTTTTGAGAATATTGTCAACCTTTCATTGACTGGTGAAATGAAGCATCTTCAAGGTTTTGTGGATGAAGATGAGTCTTACGCTTTTACAATGAATCATTTTAGAGGGGTGGAAGATTCGAACGTCCAATCCTTAATTCAGTTATGTGACCTTATTCAGCACAAATTGACTGAATTGATGGAGAAGAATAATATTGAATATAAGGATATAGATCTTGATACATGATTACAATACCAGATCATGATACTCAATTTATTTTATTGCTAAGTGAGAAATACAGACTTTCGAAAATTGTTGTTCATGAAAGTTTTCAGGTTTTTACGAAGCCGTTTATAAATAGTGTATCTAAAGATTGTGCAGAAAATGAAGGACTCGAATATCACCTTCATTTGAAACAGCTTGCGGTGGATCTTGTGAGAGCTGCTCAAAAACATGGACCATTTCAAATTTCGATTTCCGATGGTACAGTTACCATAAAGAATCTTTAAGAAACACCGCTTTGCCACAGCAAATAACATAATTACAATTATAGTCAATCTGCCTAGGCAAACCGTTGCCCTCCGCTCCGCTTCGCTTCGTTTCTGGCAAACCACCACCATTATCACCTATAATTGAAAATTATGCTAAATGCTTACCGTTTGTTTGGGCGAAGCCCGCACAAGCAACCACCTTCCAGCCGCTAGGATAGTTATCAATTAGAAGACCCTTTCACCGTTCCAGTGCGCAAATCGACAGTTCAGTCTTGAAAGGTCCCTGTGCCTGCAGTCCATAGCCTGCTTTTTTTCAGCAGAAAGTGTAGGGGCAGGCTATGCACTTCGGCACCGCGCACAGCAGTATTCCGGTCAGATAAAAAATAGCTTTTGCCCTTCCTTCCCATTGCCCCGCTTCCAGCATCTATAAGCATTTTTTTCCTTCCCTCCATACCGCTGTCTTTCCAGCCCCTTTAGTTTTTGTTGAGCGAAAGTCTCTTGCCAATCCTTTCCCATGTTCCTCCAGCACATAGCCGGCATCCACTTCACGGACGTCCCCGTCCGTTTCGTTCCTGCCGTCTATACGCTTCCGCAACCGCGCACAGCAGTATGCCGGCATACCGGGAATTTCATATTTTATTTTAGCTCCGGCACACCGTCATACCGCTGTCTTTGCCATCCCTCTCCACTGCTTTGTAAGAAAAAATGCGAACCTATGTCAATAGACACTTTTCACCTGCGTGCGTGCTTTCCAGTATGTTGTAAAATATTTATCTATAAACAAAAAGAACCCCGCAATCGCGGGGTCCAAACACAAATGATGAAAAAAAAATAAACGTATGAAACGTTTAAAGTCTTTATTTTCTGTAATAAGTTTTACAAAGTTTATACCAAAATAGTCATGGTATACATGGAAGCACCATCCTTAAAGAGTAATAAGACCACACCTTTATGCGTCACATGGCGTTAAAAAAGCCACCTTTCGGTGGCCTTCGCCCGTGATTTACGGACCTCTTTTACATCATTTATGTTCATCAAAGTTAAGAAATATATTAATATTTTTAATTATAATTAATATTTTATAAAAAAGTTTTCACGAAATTTATCAGTGCGGCTGGAAACATAATTTAATGGTCTAATTTTCTTAAAATTATATGGAAGGACTACTACAGCGACTTCTTTCGAAGTTTAATCCTACTAGTGCAGTAACGTTTGTATGCCTCCTGGTTTAAACGAGCACTTTCATCGTCAAATATACAAATGTGTGCTGGATCATGGATGCCAGTTTCCATGTTGTTTCTGATTTCACTAATATCCTTTGTCTGACCGTATTTAAGTAATAAATCATCATAGCATTCCTTTGATATTTTACCATCTACTATATAAAGAAATGTAAAAATATCTGCAAAATGATTTGTTAAAAAAGCCTTTATCTGAAGAGGTTGACATTGGGTTTGAAGATAGGCAAACTTTATATCACTATCATCTAATTCAGATGCATTATATTGGGTCCAATAAGCTTTGTTTTGAGCCTGCATCAATTCATTAATAATGTTTTTGGCGGGGCTTTCGTGATAAAGGGAGAGAATGTTTTCTCTTGCTTCGCTGAAATCGTCATCTTGCATTAGTGTCATAATGTTTTCAAAATGCCCCATCCCATTTTTGTCGGAGATTTGATAGTTTTCTACACTAGTATTCAGCGCCAAATCTCCTAATTGATAAAAGTTATCTGAACTGCTTTCCGGCAGATCGGACTGGCTGAATAGAAAAGTGTTTAGAAATTGTTCGAAGCCTTGCTGAATAGTAATTTTAAGAGTTTGCATGGTGTGTTTTTCTATCTGTACTGTTCCTCGTACTATTAATAAAACAAACAGCGTGGAACTTAGCCATATCTATTCTTGCGGGGCTCTGGTAAGCCATTAGGAAATAAATAGGAAAGCCCACGCCTAAGCATGAGCATTCGCATATTTATCTACACCTAAATTTTTGAATTTACCAGATTCCGCAAGGTAGTATAAAATGCTAACGCTGTTTCGTTAAAATTTGAATAGCAAATATATAAATTCCCGGTGGATATTCGTTATGCTTAGGGGAAAGCTTTAGGGATAAGTATACGGATATGGGGGCTCAAAAAAAATCATGTGAATTGAACTTAAGATAAACCCCGCCCCTAGATGTTTCGTGATTCCATATTCAGAATTCAAACTCGTTTTGCTGCTCATGTCACCTTCATTACATGCTATCTTAATTGGTTTCGTTTCTCAGACGAAAACGAAACCTGTATAACTTGATCGGGTGGTGCTGCTCATGTCCTTCACCTGAAAAGGTTATGCACTGGAATATTTAATGCGTCTCAATGGCGTGAAGCTTATTCATGGCTCATTCTCCTGTTCATCTATTGATATTGTTACGTCCATAACCTAATGACTGTCTGAGTTCCTGTATCGTCTTGCCTTGGCTTCGTGCTCTCTTCCTGATATTCTTCTTAATCTGTTCAATATCCATAACATTTCCTATTGTGCGACTGTCTATCGGTGCAAATTTGATAGATGCGACTTTCTATCGCCGGATACCTGACCACAAGCCCAAAATTACAGTATGGTCTCAGTCGATGGGTGTGAGTTCAATCCATCACCATATTCTCCGTTCACGCTATTCAAACCACTTTTAAGGCTCTGAGAATCCATTCTAGTAATTTGCACGAGGGATTGACTGGTAATAATCCGCATACAACATCATTAACAGGGTGGTTCTATATAATATCAGGGAATTTAATAATGTAGCATATTTATATAAGAAGTGAATATGTTTCGCCCTGTTCACTGGATGGTCCTCTCTCTCCCTCTCTGGGAAATGGAATGAATACAGTTTTGCACTCCGCAACATAATTATCACTTATATATTGTATTCGGAGCGCTGTTGATCTGGTATTTGATTCCAAATTGTGTACTTCAAAATGGACCCCATTCTTATGGTGCAGTTTCTTTTGATTGGATACTGTGAATTAGTTGATCTGCTAGATCCCAGCCGTTTGGAAGTGTAGGTTTTTCTAGTATGTCTGAGACAAAAATATTTATCCCATAGATTCCAAGTTTCAGTGCTTTAGCTTTCCAATTTTCAAACTCGCCATTATCAGGGTAAGCTATCACATTTCTTCCCTTCAAGTCGATAAGTAAGTCGTATTTGAAGTTTTCTTTACCTCCGGTTGCTACCCATATGCGACTTTCATCTATAAGAGACATTAAAAATGCAGTTTTTTCAGATTCTACTACAGCTATTGTTTTATTATTACCTGTAGTCAGATGTAGGCCAAATAGGCATTGTTTCAAGTTGAAATTTTCGACTTTACAGGCTTTGTGTGCCCAAGTTACATTCCGAGCTAATACCGAATGTTGCTGTCGTTTTCCTGTGCAGGCATCGTACTTAATTATCTTACCAGCCCGAACTTTACAATCCATATCTATTTGCCAAAAAATTGTGCTTTTACCTTGGTTAAGGTTAGAAGTCCCAATGCCGTAGGTCTTGGCATGCCCAGCAACATTTCGATCGGGAAAAAGCGCCTTACAAAAAGCGATAAAGTTATTATTGTTATAGTGCTTTAAAGTGCCCATCATTAATTTATAGGGATGTTGAGATGGAGGTATGGTTCCTGGGGGTAATGGCTTAATTATTTTTAAAGATGCTTCTTTGTCTCCAAAAAAAGTTTTACCACATGAATGGCAGTATCCTGCGTTTGGATCACTCTTGTCTGGACAAAATTTACCGTCTCTGTTTGATTTACCGCAGGGGCAAGTTGGGGAATATCGGAACCTGTTTGATGCAGGTCCAAATTGTAAATCTTTTCTCATTTGCATTTTATTCATTGAATATTCAACTGAATAAACATAAGTTAAATACTTGTTATTCACTATTATATATTATTTATAGTGAATATTCATTCATTCGCGCCCTAGGGGATGAATGAATGAATATTTGTAATTACTTAGTTACTACCTTTTAAAAGTCTGCTTACCTTTGTTTGATTAGTGTTCAGTGCCGCAGCAATTTCCGCTTGGGTCATTCCTAACTCTTTAAGTTTCCATATTTCTTTTTGCAGTTCTAGGCTATGGCTTCTGTCGTCGCCACCTAGCTCATCAAACAAGACTCTTTCGCCAGTATTTGTGAAGTGAAAGTTATCGTCCATCCGTAGCACAAAGCTACGATCCTTATACTCACTACTTAAATAGTTGCCTTTCACTATACAAAAATGCTTTTTGGATGGATCGTATTTGTCACGCCTAAATTCGATTACAAGTCTCATTTTGCTTTCAAAACCTTGAGATCCTAGTAGGTTATGTTTACTTGGCGCAAAATCCTCAGTTCTTTTACCGGTGTGGTGCATGACAATTACTAGGCATTTATACTTCTGCGCTAATTGGCTATACTCATTAAGAAATGATCTCACCTGATTGCTCTCATTCATGGACTTGCCATAAAGGTCCCCAAAAGTGTCAATAACAACCAGATCAACCGGATTTTCAGAAAGTTTTTGTTCAAGCACCTGAACATGGTCCTCCGTGTTTATAATAAACTCTAATCCATCGTATGAGTGGGAGTCCTTTTTGTAAGAGTTATTTAATTTTTGAAGTAAGTATGCGAGGTCCTGTTCAAAATCTTCAGAGGAAACATATAGTGCTCGACGATATCGGGCGTTTAATTCCATGCCAATGAACTCTTTTTCTCCTAAGACAATAGCCGCTGCCAAATTTCGAACAAAGGTACTTTTGCCGACGTCTGAACTTCCAGCGAAACCGATTATTCCTACCTGAGAAAAAATATTTCCCAACAATTTTGGTGTTTTGACGACTTTGAGTTCAAGAAGGTCTTTCCCGGTTATCGTTACCGGCCGTCTTTGTAGATCCTCCGTTATGTTTTTACGTTTATGTTCATCAAGTTGTAACTCTGATATAATATTCTCTATTGTGTTCATATTTTAAATGTTAAAATGCAGCAACGGATAGAGTTGGAGTTGTGTAGAGTTACAAATATTTTTGTATATTTGTTTGCATTCCTCTTACACATCTCTATATCCTTTGCCATTGTTGCAAGGGATATATTGTTTAGTTAAGTGGTATAAGAGATTCTAGGATTTCCGATCTTTTGAAAAATTTTCGACCTTCGATGCCGTAGCTTTTAATAGTTCCTTTTTTTTCCCAAGCCCATAAGGTAGTACGATTAATGCCAAGTAATTCGCAGACATCTTTAATTGTTAAGATTTCCTTTGGTGGTAAAGGTGCTACAACGTGATTTTGAGCAGTTGCGCTTAGAATTTGAGATGACATTTGCATTAGGGCTGCTATTGCCTCTGGTATCTCATTGAATGAGATAATTTCTTTTTTCATTTCGGGAGTTTTAAATATATTAATTTTAATCCCGACTTTAGAGTAAGCAAAAAAGACTAATTTTGTAAGACCTTATGACCGGCAAGTTTTAAGGCTTTTAATCTTTATGAGCTCGATCGTCCAGGTCGGGCTTTTTTTTGGTGTTTTTCTAAATGTACCGACGACTAAATTTTCGGTAATTTTCTATATAAATCAAAATGCTGAAATATAGGTTGTTATGTGTCTTATGTAGTATCGAAAATCATATGAAATATTGCTTTAATTGTTCTTTGTTGTTTTTCAAAAATAATTATTAGAACGGCGCGATGCAATATAAAGATGATTATTATTCAATACCGACGCTTTTAAAGTCATTCCTTAAAAGCTCCGCTTTTTTTAAACTTTCCAATTTATCGTAAAGGTCAACCATGGAGGAGTGTTTGTGACCTGAAATCTGTTTTATCTTTTCGTAGTCAATCTGTCGGAGGAAGTTTGTGATAAAGCTACGGCGCCCTACGTGACTGGAAATAAGTTCGCATTTAGGGAAGTAACCGACTATCTTCCGATAGGCAGTTCTTCCGTTAACTTTAACTTTTTGACGTGATTTTGCACCATGTACTAATTCCGTTAATCCAGCTAGTTCGCATACTTCTTTTACATAGTCATTATATTTCTGATCTGAAATTTTACGTGGAAAGTTGCCGTTTCGTTTATTCAGGATGGCTTCTACTTCTTTAAATAGAGGGATGGTCAGTTCTTTCTTCACAATGCCTTTTTGCTGAATTATTGTAATAAATTTTTCACCTCCTATCTCTGTTATCTTTTCCGTGGAGAAGTCCATTAAATCACTAACCCTTTGAGCTGTCCAGCATGATATTATTAACCAGTCTCTTACATTGTCTAGTGATTCTTTTTTCAACGTTGCTGCCTTTATCTGATCTAATTCAGCTAAGGAGAGGTACGGATCTTCAAAAAGCTCATCCTTTAGGTCTGGGAATTCTTTTGTCAACTCCCACGTTGCTGGGTCGATAGAAATCGTAAGTCCTTTGTCTCTCGCATAACTCCAAAAGTCCCTTACGTTGCCTAATGTTTTTCTTAAGTAAGACATCTTATAGTTATTTTCCCTGAAATAGCTTGCCACCTTATATTTAAAGTCGTCATCTATGTCACACATTCTTAATTTCGGGATTATAGTGTTAATCTTGTTTCTGGTACGATTATAAACTGTTCTTGTACCTTCTGCTAGCCATGGTTTCGACTGAATGTAATAATCATGAAAGCCGTCAAAATCTGTTGGTATGTCATTGCTTTTGCGCTTTTTGCCGTTGAGAGATTGAATATATTCTATTATTTTATTTTCAGTTAGCATCTCTTTCTCAAGGAGCTCTTTTAAATAATTGTCAACTTGATTTTTATAATCAAGTAATTCTGTATTGAACTTGTCGATTTCTATTTGTCTAGCCTTCTCTAATGCACTTCTCCCTTTATTATTTTCTAGTCTGTTATATTGCTGACTCCAGTCACTGCTGTTAACGGAAAATTTTGTGGCTCTTTGTACTGTGAAAGAAGCTCCGGATGTTACAGAAATATATATCTTCTTTTTCTCTTTAGTGCCGCGTAGATAATAGAATGTAGCCATAATGTAATTTTTTATTATTACAAAAATATATAAAAAACTGGTTGAAAGTATTATTTGTAATAAATTTCTGTAATAATGAGATAAATCTACTTAAACATGAATAGACAATATTAAACGTAAGAATGCTTTAATAAAGGGGCTTCGTTGTCGTTTTTGAAATGTATAGGTAATAAAAAAAGGCACTTGGGAAAGTGCCTTTGTTTCGTGGGTTGTGGAGTTGGAGGGATTCGAACCCTCGTCCAAACAAGCAACACATAAGATTTCTACATGCTTATTTTACTATTGGTTTTCGACTGAAAGCAGAGAGTAAACACCCAACTTCCAGCTTATCTTCTAAGGTTTTCGAGCTTTGGCCGAAGTTTCCAAAACCTTATTTCCGCATTGCTATACCCCAGAATCAGACGTCGCGAAACAGAACTTCTGCGGGATATCTTGCTTCCTTACTGTGCTTCGGGAGAGCGCTGAATCCTACTGTAATTCGGATTAAGCTGCAAGAGCAAACTCTTGGTGGGCTACACCATAAAATCACATATTCACAACCAATATAATGTTGGAAAATTTTGCGATATCGAGTTGGCTACGACATTGGCTACAACGAAAAATTATGTAATTATGTATAGTCTGATTTTTCCTTGTCTCTGTTCTTTGTTCATCAGTGTTTTAGTGGTCTGTTTTGACGATGTTACCATAATTGCTACCTTTTTTGTATATTAATAATAAAAAGATTTCTAAAATTTGATCCACTTATTTATTCTTAAGGCATCATTTAGTATTGTTATAAAGTTGTCGGGAACTTTTTGTGACGGTTTAAAACCAACGGAACGAAATTTATTTTTATCATTTAATTTTAACACCAAATATAGAATGTCAGTTTCTATATCAGTAACTAACTCAAAACCTTCCAACCCTTCCTTTTCAAAAAATAATTTGCATGAGGAACCTTTTCCATCCAAAGAACCGTCACTTCTAAACCAATGATTGACACCCATTGAAGAGGATATAAAAAGATGTTTGTAAATAAATTGATAAGTTGTATTCTCTCGAAAAAGAGAAACACTGTTGTTGATATTTAATTCAAATAACGCAAAATTATTTAGTTAGTGGATAAATAATTGGAACTTTTGCGAAATCAGATAGTCTTGTACCTGATGGAAAAATTTCAAGCGAAATATTTGGGTGATTAATTTCTTCCAATCCCTTTATGAGGTCTGACTGATGTTGCAACCCGTTTTTCATTTTTTAATTCTTTAAATTTGATAATAAGCAATATTTTTTATTCAACACAGGTAATAAATCTATTTAGAAAGTTGAGATGCGTTATGCAAATAGTGTAGTAGTAAATCTTTTAGTTCCCTTTTTTCTGTGTGGTATCCTTTCAGATTTTTGGTCAAAACATAAAAAAATATCGTCGAATTCATCGCTACCATATTATAAATTTAATAATACTCTTTAATATACCCATACGCCCGATCAAACAAAACCTGATCTTTATGTAACTGATATTTTAGTAATGCTTTTCGCAGGGATTTTTGGACTTCTCTCTCACCTGATACTGTCTTTTGCCACCCAGGGAACCGAACTATTCTTACAATTGAATCTATATCATTTACAATTCTCTCAACCACAGCGGGAGTTTCTTCGGTTTTCAGTTCAAGAAATAATTCTGTGAGTGCGGCCTTGGGAGATTTCCCTTGTTGAGATTCCTCCTCTTCCTTCTCTGCCTGCAATGTTTCCTTCGCAATTTTACATAGTTCTTTTACGAATTCAATAGAACTGATAAGACCTTTTTCTGCACGGTCCCGAAGTTCTTCAAGTCGATCACTTAGTTTTTTAAACTTTGGATTTTCAAGATGTTTCTTGAATCTTTCAATAAGTTTCTTCTCAAGATTTTTAATTGCTTTAGGATCTGGGTTATTAAAGATGTCCTCAACCACATCCGCATCCAAAACAAACTCTTCGAGATTATGAATGTCTCCAACATGTACGTTATCGTGAATCAATTTTGTGGTTTGAGCACCCAGACTTAACCACAAAAGTTTACCAACATGATCATCAATAGGTTTTAATGATTGGTATACACTACTCAGCCACCTGTAATCGGTTTGATATAAATTAAGAATATTATCGGGAGATAGGGATTCCCAAATCCTTGCAAGATATTTATAGTCGGCTGCAAAAGCATCTTTCTTCTCATTATTGTCAACTGCATTCTGAGCAGCTTCTAACCCTTCAAACCCTTCAATTGTCCGATCTATTCCAATAAAATGATTCAAAGCCAGCTCCATTGCATGGGGTAATTTCTCTCTTAATTCTGAAAGGTTGCTTATGATCTGCTGAACCGATTTTTCATCGAATTCTAATGCCTTTGCTGTATCATCGAACACTCCAAAATAGTCGACGATTCTTCCGAAGTTTTTGTTGGGAAATAATCTGTTTGTCCTGCAGATGGCTTGAAGAAGCGTATGATCTTTCAATGACTTGTCGAGATACATGGTTTGCAGGATCGGGGCATCAAAGCCCGTTAAAAGCTTTGCGGTTACTATGAGAAACTTAAGTTCAGAAGTGGGATCGTTAAACTCATCTGTTATTTTTTCCTGTTCCGATTTGTCCACAGTCCATCTCTGTTTGAAATCAAATTCATCATTAGCAGTAGTAGAAATTACGACCCTACTTGCTTCGGTTGGAAAATACTGATCCAACTCTTCTTTATACTGAACACATGCATAACGGTCAGGAGTTACAATCATGGCTTTGAAACCATGTGGTTCGACTTTCTCCTGAAAATGGATTCCAATGTCTTTTACAATTTTCTTCACTCTTTCAGGTGATTTAAGGAAGGAGGACATTTTTGCTGATTTCTTATTCAGTGCGTCTGCTTCTTCATCCGTCAACGCAGCTTCTTCTGTAAATTCCTTAAATACTTTATCAAGGGTTTCTTTATCTACATGAACATCAAGCAAGCGTGGTTCAAAATGCAGTGGTAAAGTAGCATTGTCCCTTAGAGAATCCTGAAATGTATATCTTGAAATATATCCACCTTCATCTGACTCTGCCCCGAAGGCCCAAAAGGTATTTTTATCGGCTTTATTAACAGGAGTTCCTGTAAGACCGAAGAGAAAGGCATTTGGTAATGCTGCTCTCATGGTTCTACCCAAACCACCTTCCTGAGTCCTGTGCGCTTCATCTACCAAAACAATGATATTCTCGCGGGTATTCATATTCGGTTTGGCGTCCCGAAATTTATGAATCATGGAGATGATGATTTTCCTTGTGTCCTGTTCCAACATCCTCTGCAGATCACCTATGCTTTCTGTGGTCTGAACATTTGGAATGTCCGCAGCATTAAACGTTCCCGAAATTTGGGTATCAAGATCAGTTCTATCTACCAATACGATCACTGTCGGACTTTTAAGTGATTTCTCACGTCTTAATTTCTGGGCAGCAAAAACCATTAGCAGTGATTTTCCTGAACCCTGAAAATGCCAGATAAGTCCTTTCTTTATTTTACCTTCTATAACCCTTTCAACAATTTTGTTGGCACCTTCATACTGTTGGCACCTCGGAATAATTTTTATCCGTTGTTTCTTTTTGTTGGTAGTGAAAATGGAGAAGTTCTGCATGATATCCAACAATCTCATTGGATTCAAGAGGTCTGTAAGTTCCTTTCCAATTTTCGAAAGTCCCAGTTTTCTTGTCAATTCGTCAATGTCATCTTCAAGTCTCCATGGTGCCCAAAATTCTAATTGGGTTCTTACTCCCGCAAACCTCAGTTGCTTACCTTCTGTGGAAAATGAAAGGATATTGGGTACAAAAAGTTGTGGGACGGTATTTTCATACACCTCCTTCACTTCATAAGCACCATCCATCCAACTTACACTTGGTCTTATTGGAGTTTTGGCTTCACCTACCACAACAGGAATTCCATTAATGAAAAGAACGATATCGGGAATTTTGGTTTCTCGACTGTGTATACGGTATTGGTTGGTAGCGATATAAGTGTTTTGGGTAAGATCCTCACTATCGAAAAGTAGAATAGGAACATGACGGTTATTCTCCCCGAAAGGCATGGTTTTATCCCCGCACATCCATTTGAAGAATTCTTCATTTGCTCTTACTAAACCTACCTGATTCACTGAAAGTAGAATAGCTCTCAGTTTATAGATTACTTCATCAGCAAGATCGGGATTGTTAGAGATTTCAGGATTCAGACGGATCAGGGCTTCTTTCAGTTCCTTCTCCAACAGTACTTCGTTTACAGATCGGTTCAGTTCATCCCCAGATCTATACTCCCACTTAACTCCGTATGAAGAATAGGGTTCACTAACAGTTCCTGAGTTTAGATTTAAACCTGTTAGTTTTTGAATGATGTAATACTCTACACTGTTGAGTTCGTTGAATCCCATTATTTTCTGGTTTACAGATTATATAATTTTTTTTGTACGCACAAGTTCTTTATGCTTAGTAGCTAAAGGTTTCACAAAGTTCAAGGTAATCTTTCTCATATTTTTCAACCCTCCTTATTGTGTCACTTAGATTTCTTAGTCCATCTTGCACATTAGTAACTTTGTCCTTTTTTTCCATATAATCGTCATACATTTCTTGTTCTTCTATGGTGAATTCCTCGAGCTTATCTGCTTTTTTCTCTAATAACTTTACCTGCCAATTTTCATGTATGTAAGTTTGCAGCTGTTTTTCAGCTTCGGTTAATTTCTCCTCAAAAATTGGAGTTTTACTTATCATTTCCAATCTTTCTTTTTGCAAATTAGGAAATTGCAGTTTATATAGAGTGAATAACTTATTTACTGAGTCCCGATTACCAATTAAAAAATGTTTACTTAGCTCGGTAAAGAACGTAAGTGTACCAAATATTTTTTCTGTTTTATAGGTTAAAAGTCTTTCTTTTAAGCCAACTGTGTACGGAACTTCTTTTATATTTCCATCTTTCTCCTCAGTGTTTTTATAAAAAATATAATTTTCAGAGTTTTGCATTTGCTCTAACTGTTGAACCATTGTTCTAAATTCTTGATTAATATAATTAAGAAAGAATTGTTCACGGTCACTTTCAGGAACATTAGCTAAACTTATCACATACGACATCAAATTGTTCCACTCCCCATAATTTAGTGAGACTCTCCTCCTGACATTGCCAAATTCATCGTATTTATAAAATACGTAATAAAATCTTCTTGTACATCTAATAACCTCCCAAGCGCGTACAAACTCGTATCTGATATAGTCAGTAAAGGTTGTAATTGGAATGCCCTTGTATGTTATCAAAACATAAAAATAGCTTGATTTACCATAACCGAAATTTGCAAAGATTTCCCCTTGTAGATCTTCCGTAATCTGCAGATTTTTACCAAACTTATTCCATCCTTTTTTGATCCAACCTGCGTTCCTGTTGGCAATAAGAAGATTTCGCTGATCTTTTTGTAATGTAGACAAAGTAGCAAAATAATTTACTTTATTTTTATGGACATCCAATACTTCCAAAAACTTACCTGATAAATATTGAGATTCGTTTGGCTTTTGAATAATATTTAAAAGTAGGTTTGAGATCTTATACTTAAAATCACTGCAATAAAATAGAGTTTTTTTATATGACGAATCTAACTTGTTACAATAGGAATATTCTTCCTGATATAGTATTTCAAACAAATCCTTAAGCAACAGTTTTAAATCGGAAAATTCTCGAGTTCTTACACTTGAAATTAACTCCTGCCTTATCGGTGATATAAAGTCAATAATTTCATTTCGCTTTATAGATAAGTCATCATCTTTGTATAGTGTCAAGATTTCATTGTCAATTATATCTAATGTTTGGCCCATCATAACATTTATGGTAATTAATAATTTATGTCACCTACCTAATTGCTTTTGTCACTTAATATCGTACAAGTACTATTGGCAGTACTTTTTTTGTATTTAATTTGCTGTCACTTAAGGACAACTTTATTCACCTATTTATACAAATTCTCTATCTTCCCCTGTTTTTCAACTTCATGTTTCTCCATCCATTCTAAGGGATGGAAATCCTCATGTTTCCATTTTTTACCGTTGTAGGAAAAGCCATGGAAAATATATTCTGATTGGTAATCCAAAGGTTCTCCGTTTATGTTCTTTAATATAAAGAGTAAGCGGTCTTTTGATTTGGGAGTGTAATCGAAATCGAAACAGTTTTTCTGATTGAGAAGAGAAAGAATAACATCTTTGTTTTTTAGGTCCTGTGCGGTTAACATTATAGGAAACATAGGTTCCCCAACCATCAACACATCCTGATCTTTATGATAGATGTACAGTTCCCAAGAATTCTCTAAATCTTCGGTGTTGGTACAGGTGCACAATTTAAGTTCATCGGAGATTTCGCACATTTTAGAAAATTTGGTTAATTAAACTCTTTTGAAGAGATTGGGAAAAAGATATTTTTTTCAATATTAAATTTTCTGTGTCTGTTAGTTTTTCAAAATCTGATACAAACGATAATAACTCCTTGTTTTCAGGTATCAAAACTTTTCTATTTAATGCATCCTCACGATTTAAGCCTGGTACCGCTGTTGCTGTTACATCTCTCTTAAAGTCTACATTTTTTAAAATATGATATAATCCTTTCATCGGAATATTTGTAAACTTTTCTGATAATGAAACATAATATGCTGTATCTATTGTCCAAAAATTATTTTCAACCCACATAACATTACCTGCATTTCCTTTCCTTCCAATTACAATCCCAGGTCCTTCAGAAATAAACAAATTATGCTTTCCCTGAAAACCTGCAGAACTGATAACATCATATTCACCATTGATTCTATCGGAATTTTTTAATGGTTTTCCATAATTAAGATTTATAATTTCCTTTAGTTTGTATGATTTTCCGCTTTTACCTATTTCTTTTCTTTTTGAAAAATATAATTTCTCTATGTTACTCAACAACCTTTTCTCCTTCTCAATCACATCATCCATGGCCCAAAGAAGTTCTGCCAATTTTTTCTGTTCTTCTTTTGGTGGGAGAAGGAATTCGTAATTGGCAAGGTCTCTCCATTTAATACGTCTTGTAATAGAACCAGAAGCATTTGCAACAACGTAGTTCCATAAATCCTGACTATTAAAAATGCCTATGAGAAAGCCATCTGAAACAAATTCAGAATTTTCTTTAATTGTTAGAATATCACCTGAGCAAACACCGTGAAAATTGGCCCTTGGAGCTCGTTCTCTGAAATCGCTTGCGTACAAACTTCTTCTTACAAGGAGATAGTCATTTGGCTCAAACAGTTTCATAGCAGAACTTACTGATTGTGTCGACTCCCACGAATTCACTCGGAAATCCCACTGACCAATATTACTTGAACCCACAAATCTGTCAAATTCACTTTCAGATGGATTATTAATTCGTTTACTGTATTCAAACGCGACATCCCCTAAACGGACTTTTTTCCACTTACTTTTATCAATTATCAACTCCATTAAATTCCTGTTAAAAGTTTATTCATTGTTTTTTTGAGGCGATCAGAATTGTGTAACCAAGTGTCATAAATTTCTGAAAAAGCATCGTCCGATTTTTCATATTTGTTTACATAGAGATTAATGTTAAGCGAACCTCTATTAGTAATTACGTCTTCAACATCAACTAACCGAGACAATCCATCCCTATCATTGCCTTTTTCGTAAGCATCAAGGATCTTTTGAATATGATGGTCTTCAAGAAAACTAATAGTTTTTTCTTTTTTTACTAAATCTGAAGCATTAATAAATAAAATTTTTCCTTTTCTTTCTTCAACTTTTTTTGTTCTTGAAATGACAAGACAAGATTCCATCCCTGAGTTATAGAAAAGATTTCTACCTAAACCAATCACTGCCTCAATTCGGTCGGACATTATGAAAGATGTTCTGATATCTTCCTCACTATTTCTGTCCAAAAATCCCTGTGGCCATAAACTAATTGACCTTCCGTTTTGCTCGTTTAAGCTTCTTTGAATATGTTGTTCAAAAGCATAATCTGCACATCCCTGTGGTGGGGTTCCCCAAATATTTCGTCCGTATGGATCGTTTTCAAATGATTTCCTGTCCCAGGATTTTATAGAGTAGGGTGGATTCGCCAATACGATATTAAATTCTTCAGCTCATCATTTTCTAAGAAAGCAGGTTGGGCCAAAGTATCCCCACGGATAATCTCAAACTCTTCAATACCATGCATAAACATGTTCATCCTTGCAATCGCAGAGGTAATGAGGTTAATTTCCTGACCGTAAAGTTTCAAGGTTCGGTATTCTTTTCCTTCCTCCTTTAGGTGCAGGGCACAGTTTAGTAATAAACCTCCCGAACCACAGGTGGGATCGTAAACACTTTCCCCAGGTTTCGGATCCATAATCTTGGTCATCAGTTTCACCACGGTTCTGTTGGTGTAAAACTCCGCAGCGGTATGTCCACTGTCATCGGCAAATTCTTTAATCAAATACTCATAAGCGTTACCCAGTTTATCATCTGAAACGTTGGAGAGGTTGAGTTTGTGTTGGGAGAAATGTTCAATAAGGTTGGTGAGGATTCCATCTGTAAGACGTTCCTTGTTGGTCCATGAAGCATCCCCGAAAATCCCAAAGAGGGTGTCGGGATTAGCTTTCTCAATTTCTCTCATCGAGTCCTGAATCCTTTTACCTACATTCACCGTAGTTTCACGAACGCGGTTCCAATGCGCCAGCTCAGGAACTTGGAAATGGTGATTTTCTGCAAACGAAGCATATTCCAAATCACCGTCACTTTCTTCAAGTGCTTTTTCATACTCTTCCTCATAGACATCACAGATCCTCTTAAAGAAAAGTAAGGGAAAAATATATTGTTTATAATCACCAGCATCAATGGTCCCACGAAGAATCTTCGCAGCACCCCACAGGTAGTTTTCTAATTGTTTTTGGGTCATTGTTATTTTGTTTCGACAGAGTTAATAATTTCAGCGGCAGAAATATCCCTTCCCTGTGTTAATTCCTTTATAGCAGAAACTACATATTGAGCTCTTTTTGAAATGAAATTATCAAAATCAGATTTTATCTTTGCGATCTTTTCTTCATGTTGCAGACTCTCGTAACCACCATTTTTTAATTCATCTATTGGAATCAAATGAGATTTTAAACGTGTATTTACAATGTCTTCATCAACCCATTGATATCTTTCTTTCAAATAACGATAAGGTTCCTTATTACTAATATTGAGATTGGTTTTATCTGTAATCATTGCACAGTTTAATGCCAAATAACTTTCAGTTTCAGCAATCTTCAAAAGAGCATCAGGAAAAACATGATGGTAATGCCTTTTTCCTTCCTTTAAAGCATCTCTGCTTAATAATGTACCATCTGCAAAATCTATGGCACCTAACTTTGAGAATATCGCCATAATACCTCTTGCTCTGATGTTCTCCCTTTTCGGCCAAGCAACCCTTATCAACTCTTCTTCCGTACTTAATGGATATCTTTGACGATTTAATACAGGTACGTCGGATTCCGAATAAATTTCGCCCTTTTCATTCACGTTACCTTTGACTAAATTTTTGAGAGCAATAAAATCGCTATAGGCATTAGAGGCAGCAGAATTTTCATATCGGTCCGTGAAAAAACTTGACCATAAATATTTTTTTAATAGCACCTCAAATGACCCTCTCGCATCTAAAGTTTCAGGAATGTAAGTATAAAGTGCAGCAATAACTGAGAGAACCGCGTTGGTTGGCAATCTTGCTTGGTCAAAAATACCCTGAGATTCCATGAAAACCGCCATCTTCGCCAAACCGAGTTCCATTGTTCCCCAATTCTCTACCATCAACTCCTTCTTCATTTCCCACATTCCCCTCTGATTTGGTAATTTACCCTGCATTAAGGCAGAGGTTGCTAAAATTAAGAAAGGCAATTCGAAGTAGTGCTTAACATTTGGATGGTTATCGTTAAGATGTTTTTGGTATTCATCCAATGATACACCTTTAACACCTTCAATTTCCGCTCGGATTATATCATATTGAGAAAGAGGCTTACTATTGGTATTCATATTGATGAAAACCTGAAGTGCCGTTTCTTTATTAGTTTTCGCGGGTAAAGAAAGGAATGGTAAATTGAAGTGGGCGATAGTTTCTCTATAATCTCTTATTACAGTATTAATTTCATTTTTGAGAGTCATCCACGACATTAATTTTTCTTCATAATTATCAACTTGAGATTGAGGTTTTAATGGTGCAATGGCCTTATCAATCCATGATTCAATTTCAACTGAAATATCGCCTGGGATCAACAAGTTTAGTGGTATTAATCCTCTTTCAAAAGATTCTGATGCTGAATCTGCCCATAATGGCATTCGTAGACCTTTTTTATTTTTCCACCTTGTTCTGCAATGTATCCCTGAGTTTTCGGGATTCGGCATATTCTTATCCAAAGCTTGGTCATACTTTGATAGGTAGAGGAAATAAGTGGCTTCCTCATAATTATTATGAAGTGACCTCCAAAGCGCAGTAAGCCTTTGTTGACCATCTAACAAGTGTTCTGTAACTCTTGACCCTGTTTCAGGAGCTGTGACCAAATATCTTGAAACAAATTGTTCTTCGTTCACATCTAAAATCAGTGTTACTCCTAAAGGTAAATTTTGACTAATTGTTGACAATAAACTTACAACCCTGTTCCTATCCCACGATTGTGGACGTTGAAACCGAGGTAATTTGATCTCTCCGTTTTTGATTTTTTCGAACCATACCGATAGTTGTCTGTCTTGAGCAGAACTTGATGGCATTTTACTCACGATATAAAAGTGTTTAATATTTTTTTAAATTTTTCTTCTGCTTCAAGACTTTCGGTCCAAGCTTTTTTAAGATCCGTAATCGCTTCTTCAACTGTTGGGAGATTATCTTCTATCACTTTTTCCACATAAAGAGGAATGTTAAGGTTGAAATCGTTTTCGGCAATCATTTCCAAGTCAACCACATTTACGTAGTTTTCTACATTTTTATAGTCTTGGTACCAACTGAAGAGTTGGTTGACGTGTTCCGTATCTAAAAAGTTTTGAGCTCTTCCCACTCTAACCTGTTCGGAACCATCAATAAAAATGACTTTGCCTTTCTTTTCGGTTTCTTTGTTTTGCCTGAACACGAGAACACATGCTGCAAGTTGGGTCCCGTAAAAAATATTGGGTCCTAATCCAATCACCGCTTCCAGCATGTCCTGTTCCAATAACTCTTTACGGATTTTTCCCTCAGCACCTTTTCGGAATAATGCTCCATGTGGAAGAACCACTGTCATTCTTCCTGTACTGTTCATTGATTTAATCATGTGCTGAACCCAAGCCATATCACCATTACTTTTTGGTGGAACCCCTGCAATATTTCTCCCGTATGGATCATTGGCCCAATTTTCATGCCCCCAATCATCTAACGAGAAAGGTGGATTTGCAATTACACAATCAAAAGTCTTAAGTCCGTCCGCTTCAAAAAACGCAGGGTTACGGAGGGTATCCCCTCGGAAAATTTGGAAATCCTCTATACCATGAAGGAACATATTCATTCTTGCGATGGAACTTGAAGTAAGGTTCTTCTCCTGACCGAATAGCTTCAGAGTTCTGTAATCTTCATTGTTTTCCTGTAAATGGTTTACACACTCCAACAACATTCCTCCCGTTCCGCATGCAGGATCATATATGCTTTCACCTTCGTGAGGATCCAACACTAAACCTAACAGGTGAACAACAGATCGTGGTGTATAGAATTCCCCAGCTTTTTTGTTGGTAAGATCTGCAAAGTGTTTTATTAAATACTCATACGCACGGCCGAGAATATCTGCGTCAACTGTCGAGTTGGAGAGGGTATACTGAGAAAAATGTTCTATTAAATCATTTAAAAGTCGGTCTGAAAGTCTGTCTTTATTACTCCACTGAGCATCTCCAAATATACCGTAGAGTAGTTCCTGATTAGCCTGTTCGATTCCACGAAATGCTTTTTCAATGGCAAGACCTTTATTAAAGGATGTCTCTCTTACATCGTTCCAATGGCACCCATCAGGCAAAATAAATCGGTGAAATTCAGGTAGGTTTGCGTATTCATCATCACCATCAGATTCTTCTAATGCTGATCTATATTCTTCGTCATATACGTCTGAAAGTCTTTTGAAGAACAATAGAGGAAATATATATACTTTGAAGTCGGACGCATCAACGGGTCCTTTTAGGATCCAAGCTGCTTTAGAAAGATATTGTTCGAGTTGGGATAATGAAAGTTTGTGTTCTGGCATTGAATTTAAATAATGCACTAAGGTAATGAAAAGAAAAAATATTTTAAGTTTTTGTAAAAAATCACGAAGATCTATTTACAATTTAATTTTTTAAGATTATATTTTAAATAGAAGGGAAACCTGATAAATAAATTAAATCATAAAAAATATGAATGAAAATTTTTATAGCATCATCCTATCAAACAAATTTGATGGCTGTAAGATAGTACAGGATGGTTTAGACACGATCTATAGCAAAAAGCTAATAATTGAACTCTTTAAAAAAGACATTTTACGTGAATTCTGGGATGAAATAGATTTGTATCCGAGCAGTGAAGTAGATAAATTGGCTCGTAGCTATTTCAAAACTTTGGAACTCTCACTTAAAATTGAGAGGGAAATGTATGGGTTCGCACCTTACATAGGTCGGTAATTAAATGGGAACTGAATATAAAATCGGTTCCCGTTTTTGTTTTAGTTTAAAGTATTTTGGGCAGACGATTTCCTCTATATTACAATTTTGTTCATGAGTGAGAACTTGCGTTAGGTCCATCTGAACTTGCTGGAAATGATCTTATTTGTGTGTCTAATTCTAAACAAAATCAAAAATCCCACCTACTAAGACATTATTGTTGTTATCATAAGCAGTATAGAATTAACTGCAAACACTTTTATATTTGCTCGATTTTCGGGGTTAATTTAATAGATTTTTTGTGAAAACATTGTTGATGACACTATCAAGATTTTTGAAGAAAGGCTCAGATTATATATCCAAGCCCTAATTATTCAACTCCAACTTTGCAGATAGCGTTAATTTTATATTTTCTTAATCTTATTGCTTCTTATAGTATACTACATATTTTTCTAAAACACCATCATTATTTATATCATAATAATCAAATTGCAGTTGCATTTCAGTTGAAGAAATGTTTTTAACTGAATATTCCTCATCATCAATAATAATTATTCTTGTAGATTCATTAAAAGAATAATTTCCTTCCCATACAGATCTTTTTTTGCAATTACCATCGTTAGAATCGCTGCTATATTCAGTAGTTCGTACATTAGTCGTGCTGGTAAACTCAAGCAATTCACCACAAGCGATGTCTTCTGAAGTACTTACCGTCCCTGTTTTCCCATCATATATTACATCTTTATAGTTTTTCCAAGCTCCGTTAAACTGTAGAGATTGATCTTCATCATCTTTTCGGCATGAGATGATCAGAGAAAGTACAGTAGCAATGACAATTGTTTTTTTCATAGTTTATTTTTAATTATACGTTTTAAAATATCTTACATATTGATATCATCTTGACTATAAATAATATGGACCAATATTTCTTTTAATTTTAAGTAGTGATAATATATTTAGGTAGTTAATAAAAATATCATGCGATAAAAATACTAAGAAAATTTACAATTCTTTTGTCCAATTTTGTCCAATTTAATAATGTGCAATGGTTCGATCTATTCACAAATTTCTTAGATAGTCATCAAATTTATTTTGAATATTATTCGGGGTAAAATGTGGAGCGATAAAGCTTTCCTGCTAATAGAAATCATAGGCAATGTAAGAGAATCGTGCATAGAACGTACAAAAACATAAAGTCACCTACAAAACTGTAAGTGAATGATTTAAGATTGGATTTAGGGACATATGGATTTTCAAAGGGTAGAGTCAGTACAACATTCTTCTATGTATCAAACACATATAAGTTTCAAAGAACAAAATATTTTGTTCATTTATCAGCGTTTACTATTATTTAGAAATATAACGTGCAAGAAATCGTGCAATGTTTAAGTCATCCTTATAAGTTCCATGATGGAAAATAGACACTTAAAAAGAAAAATCAAAAATTTGGGTAATTTTCGTGTTCGGTGTTTTCATACACGTGTTTTAAATTTTTTTCTTGGTTAGATCGACCATCTTAAGATCGCTATTCAAACAAAAATTTAAACCCCTCTATAATTTTATTAGTCATTCTTGCTCTTTTTCTGCTCACCCCGTCTTTTGCCAATACAATGTTGTACGACGTTATTGTTTTTTTATCCAAAGATTGGACACTTCGTAATGTGAGAAGAATAATATCCAATTCGTTTTTTCAGATATAATAGTTACATCATCGGAAGATGGATAAAGAAAATCTGTCCAATATTTTAGAAAGATAGTTTTATTAGTTTTTAAAGTTGTTCTTCTATTCCAAGAAATAATTAAATCTTCGTCGAATTTTGATAATTTATGTGTTAAATTACTTCTGAAATTTTCAATTTTTTCATCGTTTTCTTGACTCGATCTAAACCAATCAGTTTGTTGATAATTAAAAATTCTATTTGATTCGATTTCATAAAAATCAATTACTTTATTTAGTCTTTTAGATTCTCTTTCAGATAACGGAAGAATTTGTTTTAGTTCCTCTTCAGAAATATCAGAATTATGTGATTTTGAAAACCTCCAACCTAAATCAAAATCTTCAAACGGAATTATTTCTTTGTTATCAATTTTTATATCCATTCTGTTGGGAATAATGTCGTACAACGGTCTGGCGCTTGGCGAAGAAGCGGATTTCGAAGCACTAAACTGTATGCCAGCACTGAACTTGATACGAAGCACAAAGCTTCATTTAACAACTGAACCCGCTTTTTTGCCAAACGCCTGTTATTGCCAGTGGTTATTTGTCCGTTTCGCTTTTCCATTCGTGTTCAATGTTTGTCATTAATAATGCGTTGTCAAATGTCACCGAACCTTTTGGAAAAATTTCTTCGTTTTCAAAAAAGCTTGACTTCACATTTTGAACGTCTAATGGTCGAACTTTCCAGTTATATGCT
This sequence comes from Chryseobacterium sp. HSC-36S06, assembly GCF_024171485.1. Lineage (GTDB taxonomy): Bacteria > Bacteroidota > Bacteroidia > Flavobacteriales > Weeksellaceae > Kaistella. Next base: position 42,173 of record NZ_JALJZX010000001.1, on the reverse strand, counting down.
TTTAGTCTTAGTCCGTCAAATTTGTCTTTGTTTGGCGAATAACCAAGGTCGCCATTTTCAAAAAAGTCCGAGGCGTTACTTAGTGTTTCAAAAATTGATTTGTCGTTAAACAACTTTGTCTCAGTGGCATCAATTAAAATTTCGGTGTCGTCAGAGCTTTTAAAGTCAATATGATAATTTCCATTATTCTCTTGGACGTTGAATTTTGCGTAATAATGTCTGCCTGGAAATATTCGTCCGCCTACAAATGTGTTTAGTCTTAGTGAAGTGTCTCTACGTGGAATATAAACTCCTGTTTTTGTTTCTCCGTTTTCGTCCCACTCAACAGCAATTCTGTGAGCACCATTTTCAGAATTTACTCCGATAAAGTCAGGTAGTCCTTTTGGTTTTATTTTTTTTAGTCTGATCAGGCAAATACCAACGATTGCTTTGTCCTTATATATTTTTGGTCTAAAAGGAAACGGAATAATTTTCTCCACCGCTTTTGGGTCAGCTGTGAAGTTGATTAAAATTCTTCTGTCGATATATCCGTGTATTGTCGGGATTTTCATTGTTGTGTCGGTTTTTCTACCATTGGCTATAACGTTTGGGTATTTCTGTTGGCGGGGCTTATTATAACTGGTTGTTGTAAATATAACTAAAAGGACAACTAGCGAAAATATTTATGATGTAAACTTCAACCCCGCTAATAGAAATACTCTGTTAGCAGAAGTGCTTTTATCTCCATTCATCTAGTCTTGTAATATTTTTAATAGAACCTCCAAACATTCCCATATGACCTTTGGAATTCACATCAAATTTCCCTTGTATAATTACATACTTTTTTGAAAACTTCTGCAGATCTTTTTTTTTAGAAAGGTCTTCATTAAAAGAAACCCACATTCCATTTCTTGACGATCCATTTTCATAGTCTTCTTTATGAAAATAAATTGCTGTTCCTTCGAATTCAAGATTCAAGTAACCAATAATTTGAACAGTTTTATTATGATATTTTTCTGGATTAACAATTAATCGTAAAATTGAAATATCGTATTCATCAAATTTTGAGATTTCTAATATTTCATTTTCCTCATTTTCTTTTAAGGTCGAATTTGTTTCCGTTTTTTGAGAGCAACTAATTGCAAATATTGATAAAAAAAAGATTAATAAATATTTCTTCATAAAAATTAATTTTGAGACGGATTTTTCTCTAGCATTTCTGCTAACGGTTGGGTATTTCTGCAGGCGGGATAAAAATACGAAAACTTTCTACTTGCTGAAACTTAGTCAACCGCGAATATCTTCGATGAAAACTTCATACCCGCTTGTAGAAATACTTTGTTACCTGCTGTCTTTTTATTTCTTTTTAAACGGTTTTTCCATAGTTATAACCATTCCATCAATTTGATTATTTTTTGAAATCCAAACACTTAAATATTTAATGTCTTTAACTTTTTCAGTATTTGAATTGAAAATATAAAGTTCATTTCCGCCCATTAGAGAAATATTCTCTTTGTAAGCAGAGTTTAGGTTTTCAATTCTTATTTTTCCAAATTTTGCTGAGTTACTAGCACAAATTTCTTCAAGTTTTTCATTCATGAAATCTTTGTGGCCATTTGATAGATTAAAGTTTTTAAACTCTGAATAATCCTTATTTTCACATTTGTCTAAAAACGTTTTAATGAAATTTTTAGCAGTTTGAACTTTTCCACTATTTAATTTTTCAGTTTTAATTTCTTTATAACTATTTTGGCTATAAATTAAAATACTACTTATTAAAGTTAAGATTGTAAATATTTTATTCATTTAATTAATTTTCAATTTGCGATTTTTTTGTAAGATAGCAGGTAACGGTTGGGTATTGGCGATGGTGCGGCTAAATTACCGACTTCTCTATAAAAACTAATTTTCGGAATAACTAAAATTGTTGAACTTGCGATTAATCCGCACTATTGCCAATACAATGTTATCTGTTGCCATATTATGTTTTTACTCAATTTGTCTAATTATATCATCGCGATACAATTCATGAAAAGTTTCATTATAAACATCTTTTATTTTGTACCCTTGGTCGTAAGAGTTTAATGCATTTTTGAAAAGAACATCTGCAGAATCACTCACTCCTAATTTTTTGTATGCAAGCGCTTTATTATAATATGCTTCAGATTGCTTATTGTTGGTTTTTTCTAATGCTATGTTAAATTGTTCAATTGCCTCCGTATGCAATCCTATACTATTTAACAGAATCCCATAGTTTACATAACTAATAGGAAAAATAGGATAATTATTTTTGCTTTTTTTAAATAATTTTTCATAAAAAATCCTAGATTTATCTGCATTGCCCGCACCTTGATAAGCAGTAGCCAATAGATAATTAATGCTACCTCCATTTACATCAAAATAATCAGGTGTTAAAGAATCTAATTTTTCAAAATCTTTTATAGCACCTTGATAGTCTTTTAGTTTATTTAATTTTATCCAACCTCTATAACCTAAATGTTCTTTAACGTCCAAATCGACTGCTTGATTTAACAGCTTAAATCCTTCGTAATAAAATCCTCTTTTATTATATGGTACAGATTTCTCAAAATAAGTATCAGAATAATTTGGGAAATCTGCTATTAATGTTGAAAGTAGAAACTGAGAGAATTGTGTTCCTTGGGGCGCACTTCCTATTGCAAATCTCGTTTCTTTATTAGCAAAAAAAACAAAGAATGTTGATAAGGCTATATAACTTAAAAAAAGCAACGATAATAATATTTTAAGTATCAATAATATCTTAGAAGATATCGACAATTTTTCCATCCTGAATTTTAAAATTTATTTGAGAGTAAGAATCTACCTTCTGGTTTTCTATCACTCCTGGAATCCAATACTTTAAACTCTTGATTTGCTTAATTATTTCGTTTTTATCTTGTTGAGAAATTTTCTTTTCCTCATAATTTAAACTAACCACTTGCAACCTATATCTATCCGTTTGTCCCTGGGAATTAATTACAAATCTTGCAGTTATATAACCATTCTTAAAAGATTTTAGAACATTTTTTTTATTAAGTATTTCATCTCTAATTCCCGCTCTTTCATTTTTATACTTTGCACCTGATTGATAATATTGATATATATGACCTTGGGTAACAAAATTTTTATTGTCTATACTGGCATCATATGTTATATCTCCAATTTCGTTTGAAAGTCCTATATATAATAAAATTGAAAGAACTACGGAAACAATAAAGCTGGAAAGCACAATAATATTAACAGTTTTATTCAATTTTTTCATAAAAACTTGATTGTATTTAATTATTGAATTTAATTTTAGCGTGTTTTGTATGGTAGCAGATAACGGTTGGGTATTTCTGTTGGCGGGGATTATTATAACTGGTTTTTGTAAATATAACATAAAGAATAACTACCGAAAATCTTTATGATGTAAACTTCGACCCCGCTAATAGAAATACTTTGTTGTGCGGCGTTTTACTATTCAACTTTACTGTATTCATAAACCATCTTTTGATTTGTTATACCACCATATTGAATAAGTATAATTTTATTCTTCTCTAGTCTAATTTTATAAGTTTCAATGAATTTGCACCTGTCTTGGTCTGCTCCAATCTTGTCTATGAATAAACTCCCTTTTTTTGAATAAATAATTCCTTGCTGATTTTTATTGTTGAAAGACCATAAATCTGCAGTTATAAAACCATTAGGTTGAAATTTTATTATAATGTTGCTCGGTGTCCGAGGTTCATTAATAACTTTACTTAAGTTGCGCGTTGCTTCGTAGGCACTTGTTTGGCGATATTCAGAATTTATGTCAATACTTCGCAACACTTCAGGATTAAAGAGTGTAATGTTTTTGAATTCAAGATTTGAGGGAAAACAAACACCGCAAGAAATTGTGGTAATCACTAAAAATATTGATATAGTTAATTTCATTTTTTGATGACAATTGTTTTGAATCCGAATTTTCATAAATGACGCACAACGGTTGGGTATTTCTGTTGGCGGGGATTATTATAACAGGTCTTTGTAAATATAACGAAATAAACAACTAGCGAAAACCTTTATGATGTGAACTTCAGCCCCGCTAATAGAAATACTTTGTTATGTGCTGTGCTTTTTAACGATATTCTTTAATTTTTTGTAAAATTATTGAATCTTTTTTGTCCGTGTTTTTATTAATCAAGAGATTTAAAATTTCTGTGTAAAGGTGTCTTTGTTTTTCGTTTGGTCCATTCAGCGGATTCATTTGTACTAAATTTCCATTAGAATATAATACAACAATATTTGTTGACATTCCATCAAAAGCAGGTGTGGAATTTCTATCGGAAAAATCTTCGGATTTTAATGAATCTGAAATTATCTTTATTTCTTCAACTTCAGATTTAGTCAAGCTTATTTTGAACGGATTTAGCTTTGGACGTTCATTTATGAATTCATTATATTCAATTTCCTCTTCTTTTGAATGCTTACCCTCTTTATTCGGTGGTGGCGGTGGCATCGGGCTATAAGAAGTTGGGCTGTAAAAAATTAAGTAGCTTTCTTTTAAGTTAATGATTGTTTCAGCAGGTTGGTGAAAAGTTGGATAATACCCAATTTTAATCAAAATAGGTTCAACATCAATATTTCGCGCAACTATTTTCTCATTTTTCTTATCGCAAGAAATCAATATTAAAAAGCAAAAAAAACTTTGTATAACTGGTTTCATAGCATTGCACATAACGGAAATGGGCTTTGCGAGGTGCGGGCTACTGCAACGGAAAGTGGAGAGGAAAACCGAACTCTAGCAAAAACTTTTTCCATTTTTTAAAATTACGAAAAAACTAAAAAATGGAAAAGTTTTTTGCGGGTATTTTCTAGAATTTCTCTAATATTTCCTTCAACCCCGCATCTTGCAAAACCCATGTTAGCAGAAGTTTTTTTATATTTCTTCATAATATTTTACTAATCCTTTACAAAAGAGTTTTCCAGAGATATCTCCATATTTACCCAATTCCTTTTTTAAAATTACAGCTCTATCACTTTGATGTTTTTGCTTTGGTGAAATTGAAGGAAATAATTTATGATAAAATAATAATCTTTGATATTCTCCAATGTGATTTTTTAGCAAATGTTCATCAATTGATTTTGCAGAATTAATAATTATATATTGGATTTTTTTTAAATTTTTGTCTGAAAGTTTTTCAATTTGTTGGATTTCTTTTACCTCATGATTTCTAGACCCTTCAATATCTCGTCCAAATGCATGACCAATTTTATTTCTTAGATTTCGTATTTTTTCCAATTCTCCTAAATTTTTTTCTAAATAATTAGGGACAACTCCAAAAGTACTTTTATAACAACTAATTCTAGAATTCCAATCGCCTTTTGTTATTGAAGTTATAATATCCTTTTGATATTTGCTTATTTTAGCTCCATTTTTTACTAAAGAAATACCATCAATTGATTTTGAAGATTCAAATAAAATTCCTGGGTCAGATTCAATTGCAAGAGAAACAACAGTAGAAATATATGTTTCTAGATTGCTTGTTAAAGTTAATAATGAATTTAAGTTAGTCCAGTTGTTAAATTCATTGAATCTTTTTGACCAATCAGTAATTGATTTGAAAACTTCTTCACCTTTCGGAACATCAAATAATAAGTGTTGAGAAGGTAAATCAGTCAATTTTGCTTTATTACTTTGTAAATTTTTAAAGGTTTGTTTGAAAACAGCTCTGTATGACCATAAAAGCTCATTTAACTCATCATTATACTTACTAAAAACATTATATGACCAAGTATTGGAATTTAATGCGTTCCACCTTTCAAACTTTACTTGACTTGCTGCCATCTTCAAAACGGGTATTTGTATAAAATTTCTGCTAACGGAAAAAGTATTGGCGAAGGACGGGCTACCTTGCAGACAATTTCAAAGGAAAACCGAACCTGAGCAAAATGCTTTTTCAGATTTCTAAATTACTAAAAAAAGAAATATGAAAAGCACTTTTGCGGATATTGTCAACTGAATTCTCAAAGACAATATTCACCCCGTCTTTTGCCAATACACTGTTATCTGCTGTTGTTTTTCAGCGTTTTAGTAAACTCTTCAATTAATTTATCAATTTTTCCATTGTAAATTTTCTTTGCGTTTTCATAGGTTTGATTCTCCGAAAGTTGCAAAAACTTATCTTTGTCAACCTTTGCCAAATACTCTACAAACGCTCCCGAAATTGGATAAAGTAGACTTTCATCCACTTCGTTTCCTTCCTGCCACATTTTTTTTATAGAAATTGGACTTAATTGATATGCTTCTTTAGCGAGTTTTAATTTGTCATTCTTATTTTGGTCAAAATAAACTCCAATTCCTTCATTTATAAATCTTGTTCTCTGATTTTTAGCGTTTCTCCAATAACTTATATTATGAGCAATTTCGTGTCCTTCAGATTGGTTCATCCTGTTATGTGAAATGCAAAATTCTGATTTTGTAAATCCTAAATTTTTATTTAGATACGAGTTGAAGTTTCCTTGTTGGTTCCAAACAAAAAAATCAATTTTCTTTGGTAAGTTTGAATTGAAAAATGAATTAATTTGTTCAAATGCATTCTGTCTTGTAGAAGTGATGTTTTTTATTTCCTCCTCTGAAATTCCATTTTGAAAGTGAAAAGTTAAGTTTTTTGTTTCAACCACTTTCCAATCATTATAAATTTCATCCAAACCTAAAAGAATTCCCCAATATTTGAGTTCATTTTGCGAATTTTTAGTGCCCTCAATATTTTTAGCGTTTTGATATTTGTGTTTTGCTTCATCAATTTTACCCAAACCAAAAAATGTTTGAATTCCTTCCACTAATATCCAAGATTTTTGCCAATTTTCTTTTGATAATTTGTTCGCTTTGTCAATAAAAATTAATGCGTTATTAAAATCATTTTTCTCATTATACGCTTTTGCAAATAAAAAATTAGTTTCAAAAGAATTTGGGTCGGTTCCAAGTAATTTATTTCCAATTTCAAGTGCTTTATCGGGTTGCCTATTTTTGATTGCTTCCATCATTTCTTTTTTTTGAGAAAAGCAAAATGTGGAAAGAATTAAAAAGCCGAAAAATATAATTTTCTTCATATTTAGACGCTGTTTTTTTACAATAGCAGATAACGGTTGGGTATTTCTGCAGGCGGGCTAAAAATACGAAATCTTTCTACTTGCTAAAAATTGAATTAATCGCTAAAATCTTCGATGAAAACTTCAAACCCGCTTGCAGAAATATCTTGTTACCAGCAGGTTTTGATTAAAGTAAATTGATAATGTCAATATATTTTTTCAGCATTTTTTTATTGATGTTTATCTGAGGACATTTTTCGTAATAATATTTAGGTGCGTAATAACGGTAGGAATTCTGTTTGTTATTCTGAATAAAAGTCAATTGAATAGTGCTATGGTCAGATATAATACATGGTGGTGCCAAATTTTCATCGACTTTTAATTTAAAATCTTCCTGATTGAATTTTAAAAATTCAGAAAGTTGCATCGAATTAATAAGTTGTTTTATTTTGCTTTTTTTGTCTTCAGTTAATTCAAGGTTTTTTAAAGTTGTTTTTAGTTCGTTATTTTTAAGATATTTTTTAGGTCTTTCTTCAGAATAGGAATTTATATTTCCATTGTTGTCAATAAAGTAATAAGTTAAATAATCATAGGCTGTCCAACCGCCACTAATTTCACGAACGATAGCAATATCATCTTCTTGCAGTTTTTGTGGAAATTCAAAATCTTCACTAATTGTGTTTCTCAAATTTAGATTCTGTGCGAAAATTAAGAGACAAGAATTTAGAATTATAAAACTTAATACTTTTTTCATTAATGCGGCATTTTGGATAAACTTGCTGGTAACGTTTTGCAGCTACCCGAAGGTGGCGATTTCGGAGCGATTCACTATCAACCAAGCAGAAATTTTGATAAAAGCACAAAGCTTGATTTAACCACTGAACCGCCACTTTTGGGTAGGTGCTGTTAGCGGTTCGGGCTTTGTTCTTCATTCAGCGATTTCAATTCATATTTATTTTGCCACTTTTTCAGAATCAGTATCCAAAGAAAAACAGAAACTCCCAATATAATTAGTTTTTGTGTACCGTCAAGTCCATTTTTAATTAACGAATTAAACATCATTATTTGAATAATCAAATGAAAACAAGCACTTGCTAAAATCGATTTAGTGGATTCTGCAACTTGTCCGATTCCCCAACTTCCAAATAACAACATTCCTAAAAAGAAAAGATTTTCGGATATGGTTGCTTCTGTCAAAAAAGTCAAATGCCAGAAGTACCAAATAAATCCAATAATCAAATATCGTTTTACAGGTTTTAAGTTTTTAAGTTCTTCTTGTAAATATCCACGCCAACCAAATTCTTCCATTATACAGTAAATCAGACTTCCCAGAACAACAATTAATCCATATAGATTTATGTTTATTTCATAATCGTTTTTTACTCCGATAATTGTTAATAATACGATTGGAATAGCGGACATTAATAAACCTTTTCTATTGGATGTACCATAAAATGAAATTGATGTTTTTCTATCTTTTCGAAGTAAGTAAATAGCGATTAATGCTCCAATAAAAACGCCACTCCCTTCAAGTAGTACAACAGAAATTAAGTACATCCAAGTTGGAAGCTTTTGTAAAATTTCTTTCGTTCCAAAAACATCGAATCTGAAAATATTCGACAAGGAAATAGCTATTATAAGAAAGATTAGTATTCTTTTAAAGTCTATAATATTTTCTTTCATAAAATTATCTTATTGTTTTATAGCCTGACCGCTAACGTTTCGGGGCTTGGCGATGGCGGGCAAATCGAAGCCGAAATCTTTAACTAAAATATAAATTTCTACCGAAGCACAAAACTTCAACTTTGTACTTTCTGCCCGCTATTGCCAAACCCTTGTTAGCAGCTGGCTTTTTTGTCAGTTAAACCATCCTTTCCGTTTTCTAAACGTTCCAAAAAGTCAGTAAAAGAATATCCAATTTCGATGTGTGCTTCTTTCTCAATGATAAAAGGCGATAAAACAACTCTTAAATTGTTGTTGTCCAAATTTTCAATTGCGATAAATTCTCCGCTTCCATTTCCACCAATTCCTAATGTTTTCGGTAAATCTTCAAAAATTCCGTACTCACTATTAATTTCAATTATTTCGTCAAAGTTCCAAAGTCTTATATTTTGTTCTCCAATAAAATCTTCAAATTCTAAATAATTTAAAGTAAAAGATTTATAATCTTCTGGAAGTTTAAAGTTTATAATTTTTTCGACATCTTCAAAAGTAGTTTTTGGCTTTTTGTCTCTTTTAATAACTTCATATTTCGATAATATTTCTTCAAACTTTTCCATATTACTCGAATTTTTCTTCAACATTTGCTAAAATTTCGCAGTCACAATAACCACCATTTTCAGATAACCAATTTAAAATAAGTTGGATGTTTTCGATTTTATTTTTCTTTAAAAATTCAGTTGTCATTTTGTTTGTATCGTCACAATCGTTTTCTTCAAATTTATTGTCAAGATAGTCAAAGAGTTTTTCAAAAAGTTTTCTTTCCATAGGCAAACTTTGTTCAAATTCCTCAATTTGCTTTTGTTTGAACTCTTTAATAAGTTGTTTTTTTCTTTGCTTCTCATCCATAGATTTAATTGTGTTTGGGGTCGTGATAAGCTTGCTGCTAACTCTCAAATATACGCAATACCTACATAATATAATACTATTTTAATTATGCAGCAATTGATTGAAAAACAATGATATAGGCATATATAAACATTTGTAAGCGTTTGCCGTAACTTTTAAAAAAAAATATAGGTGTATTAATTCTTTAATATTTTAATGAGGAAATAAAAGAAACAATAAACCGAACTACGTAAACATTGCCAGAATAGTACAAAACATTCTCACATCCTAGACAGTTATTTATATTCTTTTCTCATCATATCAGTAACTTCAATTGCCATTTCATTATAAAGCTTCGTATCATAGGTTTTAGCCCCTTGAAGGTCCCTCATCACCACGCTTCTAAATTTAACATGTAACAACAGTTCGTCATATTTTCTAATTTTTTTTAGATATGGTGAAGAGATGAATATTTGAAATTCCTGATGGCTTTTGTCTGACTTAAATTTTACGATGAAGAAATCGTCCGTAGGCTGGACTATTTCCTGGACTATTGCTATAAGTTTCATATGGCAAAGATGTGAAATTCCATAACAAATTTAGATGTATTTCTTGTCATAAATGGTGACAATAATGCATCAAGTTTATTCGGTGTTTTTTATTCACAGTTTTTTAGTTTTATTTTTTTACGTATTTGATTTAAGCTTATAATTTCCAAGCCTTAAAAGTGCTACAATTAGCAAAAATATTGTTCCAGAACTATAGTTTCTTGTTGTGAAAATACTGTGAGCAATATTATTTCTTAAATTCATTCCGTCAGATAAGAATAAAAACATAAAATAAGCAATATCGTCTGTTGGTATTAATGCTTTTAATTTTTCATTGTCTAAAAGTTTGTCAAATGAAATTCGCTCTTCTTTGCCATGAAGTGTGGTTATATGTATTTCCCCAATGAAAATTACGCAATTTAGTTTACTTTAATAAGTGAACAAGAAATTACTCGCGTGACCATAACGTTAGAATAAATTTATTCATTTGAGTTGGAATAAAACGTTGTAATAATTTGAATTAAGCACTGAAACCTGTTGTTTTATGAAAACTCTTGGAAATTTAGTAATTACAAGTATAGTAGTAAACTCGCATTACAAGTTGACCTCAGTAAAAATCATAAAAATTCCAAAAAATTTTGTAATCGACTTTTGGTGAATTTCAGATTTCAAATCGATTTTACCCAGAAAATTTTGTCGACCTTTCCGACCTCCAATATATGCTAATCCTTTACAGGGTGGGGATCAGGGGGGATACTTGTAGGGCATCTATACACCGAGGGGGACATAGCATTCATATGTAATAATTACTGTGCTTCTACTATATACTATTATAAATGCACTTTTAAAATATCGTTTGCTTGAACTTGTTGGTGGGTAATTATTAGTTCAATCCCGTTGGTGAACCATTCTCAATTGTGAAAACAATTCTAACGTTTTAATTTGAGGAATGTGCTCAGCTTTTGTAAAGTCAGTCCTTCCACTGTACAGAAGGTCCACTGAAGAAATTATTTGTTTGGCTTAATTGCCTTTTGATGTATTAAACTACCTATCAATACACCACAAAATGGTCATAAGGTAAAAACTGCAGCACCAAAAATGTGCCCCAGGTGCGCAATAATTTGTTTGGCTTCACTGTCCTGCTTCTTTTGGAAAGTATAAATACCAGTTTGTAAAATTCACTGATGTCAATCATAAGTGTTTAATTACAACGGCATCAACAGTAATTATTTCATTCTATTCTTAACCTTCTGTACAGTGGAAGGACTGACTTTACAAATTTTTGCTACATCTCTTATAGAAGTTCCTTTCTTTAAATTTTTAACTACTTCATTGTGTTTTCTGAAAAAACTATCATCTGACTCAAAAGAATTTTTCATTCTCCCTTTATACTTATTTTGTGCTTTCGCTATAGCAATCCCCTGCCTTTGGGTGGTTAAAATATTATTTCGGCTCATCTCAGCTAAATTCGCGATCACAGAAACTATTAATTTGAACGCTGCGTTGGGTTTGCCGTTTACCAAACTTTCCAAACCAAGGTCACTTACCTTTAAGCAAATTTTTCGTTCGGTCAGAAACGAAATCGTAGATAAAATATTTATTACGTTGCGACCGAGTCTATCGACATTTTCTACCGTAAGATATTTGATAGTTTCATTTTCTATGTCCTCGAGAAGTTGTTTTCCCATGGGCCTTTCGCCAAACGGTACGGCTCCTGAAATTACATCAACGTAAATTTTTTCATCAGGGTAAGACTTGGCAAGTTGTCTTGCCACATTCTGATTAGCTGTAGAAACTCTCACATATCTTGCTTTCATATAAACGCTTTAGGCTAAGGTACTGATATAAAGCCAATGTACCAATTTTAGGGTACCCTTATTTGTAACACCTTATGTCCTTTATAATGGAGCAAGATTATTAAATACATGTACTTTATTTAGACTATACCCTAATACTGTAACAATTGTATTGTAATATTAAATTTATGAGCCAGAAAGTGAAAAATGTTGCCGTAAAAAGAGGATGGATTTTACACTAAGGACGAACACTTCCTTTTTCTGGAAAGAGCCAAACAAAATACATTTCCAAATCCCAGGAAAAATAGCCAAAAAAGCCTCTTATTAAAGGTTCAGATCGATGTTCTTTCAGCCAAACAAATTTCTTACATAATCAGCGGTCCCTTCGCTTACCCTATCATTAAACAATTGTTTAATTTTTTCAAACTCCTATTTCGTCAACATTTGAGATTTAATGATTACGACAAAAAAGGCAAAAAAAAAGTATCTATTTACCATATAATATTCAGTTTAACAAAAAATTTTATATATAATATGGAAATAATAGAAAGATGAATACAACATAGATGCGAAAAAAAAAAAATAAAATTTAACACCTGAAGAGGTTAGGAGAAAAAAAAACAAAAAAAAAAAATGAGGAAACAAACCTAAAAAAAACATATAAAAATAATATACTATAAATAATTTTTTTTTTTTTAAAATTCTTATAATATCCTCATATATATAAGATTATATTTCCTCAATTAATATTAATAGGATTAATATATTAACAACATACTTTTCTTAATATTAATAAATTATAATTCAGGTATTACATAATTATCTGTTATTAATCATTGTAATTATATTTCTTTTTTTTTTTTTTTTTTTTAAAATCTATTACATAATTCATTAGTATTAAATAATAATAGATATATAAAAAAAAAGAGACGTAAACTGTATGTGTGGAAAAATTACAAGGATCGAGCAATAACGGGCGTTTGAGGCACGCTGTGTTTTTTGTATTTTTAGTATTCATTTATGACATTCAATACAATCCTTATGTGAAATTATCATGATTTTTGGTTTTTGTAATTATTTATGTTATATTTTAAATAATAAAAAAACAATATGAATAAAATCAAAATCATTTCCAACTTAGATTTGGATAAACTAAATAACAATGTTCAAAGGTTATTCGGCAATAATAAAAACTCCGCTACGGTGGATAATATATATGATGTTTGCCTTTTGGTTATTCATCTTCTAACGCCAAATTCAAGATATTTTGAAGAAACTAAAAAAGATGCATATTTTAAAAAGCTAAATAGTAAAATCCTCAATGACAATTTTGGGAAAACATTTTCAGACGTAAAGAAGGTGCTAATGGATGCGACATATCCAATAATCGAATCTGACGGTAAGAAATATACAGACGGTCGTTCAACACGCTACAAGTTGTGTGATACTTTTTTCTTTTGCGCGGATAGGGTCACGGTCGAGGGAAAGAGGAAATATATTGAAAAGTACCATGAAATTATAAATAATAGGGAAAAGAGCCTAAATACGCTCGATTTTTTAAAAAAGAGAATGACAACTCGTATTACCATAGATAATGAGGCTCAAACTTACATTTCGCAATTTTTAATATTTTTTAAGGGTGCGATTGAAAATTTAGATGGTAATATTTATGATATTGAAAAGTTAAACCAAACCTTTGAGATTATTAAATTAAAATTCTCAAGAGATTTGTCTGACATTAGGGACGGTAATTATCATGCGGGAATGTCAGAGTCGAATCACAGATTTAATTCAGTTTTTAGTGGATTGAAGCGCGAATTACGATACTTCATTAAAATAGATGGTGAGAAAGTTGGTGAAGTAGATAAAAAAGCTTCTCAGCCATACTATTTAAATACCATGTTAAAAGCAGATTTTTACAAAAGTAAGGGGCAGGGGTCTTTCTATTCAATATTTCCCGAATTTTATAAAGAATTTACAAATACCAAGAAAAAGATCGCTATTGATAAAAATAACCTAAATTATGTTTGGGGCGAAAGTAATGTTATAAATGATAAACAATTTCATTTAATGACTGAAAATTTTCCTGATCGCACTAACTGTTATAGAACAGTAAATGGCAGTAAATATTATTTATATAATAATCTTAAAACAATTTGCAAAAGCGGAGTGCCTCCACACCCATATATGTGCGGAAACATTGAAAAAATACATGACTTGAGGTTGTTCAGGAACATACTTTATTCCTATGATTTTTATGATTTCATCTGTCAAGATGTAAAATTCATAATGGAAGAGGTCTATGATGCAAGCAAGAAAAGGAGCAGAGATATAAGTAAGATTAACAGGCCCAATGTAAAGAAAGGAATGATGTTTTTCTTGAATGATGGAAAGTATAGGGACTCCAACTCTTTCGTAAAAGAGATGAAGCGATTATTTCCTAATGTTAATAATATTATTGAATTCTTCCTTAGTTTAGATTTTACTGACCCTAAACTCAAGGAAAAATATGAAAATCCATTTTCCTTACTTCTTCAACGCGTGGAGTCCTACTTTTTTTTACAAATTGGTGTGAAGAAATTTTGCGATTTATACCCTAACGAGCCATTAGTAACTATACATGATTCTGTGATCGTGCGAGAAAGTATGATTGAAAACATGAAGAACTGTTTAAGGGAATCTATAGAGCCTGTAACAGGAATTGAAATGGGAATTACTGATAAATCGAAAGATCCGTTTGAAACTATAACTAATTTAGTTACTGAATATATTGAACATCCTGATTATAAAATAAAGAAGAGATTTTTTCCTAAAATCGCAGTTTAATTATTGTGATTAAGATAAATTCCTGAAACCTTCTTAAATCATATGCATGGTTCTATTTGTAGGAGTAGGTGCTCCTAATTCTATTATAACAAAAGTAAAAAAAGTGTCATTAAAGGAACTCTTTTAATTTATCCATGGATTCTTTGTAATGCGATGTAGCATGATTATAGTTAATTAATATAGATGTCTGAGAATTAAATGTTTTTCAATTTTTCATCCACAACTGCTTTTACCTGTTTGGCTTTTATTAGGGGAGTCCTCATGTCATATTGATCTAACATTTTTATTGACGTATGTCCCGTAATGTAAAGCATCGTATCGTCCCCCAACTTATATCGATAGTTGGTTACGAAAGACCGTCTACAAATATGCGAAGTAATCAACTCCCATTTTTCATATTCTCCTACTACTTTCCTCTTATCTATCATTTTACCACCTATTATTTTTTCTGTTAATCCACATTTTTTTGCAACTATTTTAATTTGCAAATTAAATCTCTGATCCGTCATGCTCGGTGGAAAACCATTATATTTTTCGCGTATTTTTTTTACTTCGGGAAACATATAAATAGCGATTTTTTTATCCCCTTTTTTTTGGGTGAACTCAATAAAATCCTCGTCCGTAACTTTGGATTCAGTGAATTGTAACAGATCTGAGACTCTTTGCCCGCAGTGGCACCCAAGAATTAACCAATCGCGCGCAACTGTTAGCTGCGGATCATCAAATTCATAATTTTCAATAATATTTAACTCATCTTCATTGAGGGTAGGGTCGTAGTAGTCCTTTTTTATATTTATGAAACTCCAATTCGCAACATCTTGTGATACAGGTAATCCTTTTTGCTTCCCGTATTCCACAAACGTTTTTATATACTTTAAATTCTTTACTATATAGTGGTCCGAATAATTATTTTCTTTGCCCCAAATCGTATAGGTTTTTCGAAAATCATCGTTGATATCAGTGACCTTTAGGCTTGGATTAATTGCAGCTATTTTTTCCTTAATCTTCCGATATGCTTTTACAGATCCCAAAGAAAGTTCCTTCATATGTAAATGTGATTGATTATCTCTTTCTGCAATGTAGTACTCAATAAAATCTTTCATAAGGAGTGGGATACGGGTCTTAATGATTTTTTTAATTTGTATTTTCTCTTTCTCAGATTTAAGTGGATTGATAAAATGTTGTAAGGATTTAGAAGTTACCTTATCATTATGTAATAGAAATCTTTGGAGGTTGATCTTGAATTCCTCGATCTTGAGGTTGAACTCATCAATCAAATTATTTTGCGCACGCTCAAGGTCGTTTTTTGGATATTTTTTGCGAATGCTTACATCATAACATTCGTTTGAAGCATCCCAATTTTTGGGATCGATTGTAAATGGCGTCGCAAGAACAATATCTAATTTTCTCCCTTCACAGTACCTTAAACTTATTCTTTTCTTTGAGTGATTTTTTCTAATGAATAACTTCACCATGTTGTCATCAATTTTAAGGCTAATTAACAGCTTAATTTTAATGTGGCCTTGGCTACAACATTGGCTACCACCAAATCATAATCTAACAAAACGGAAATAAATTAAAGAAAATTAAAAATATTTTAAGAGGCTGATCCTAAGTGATTTACATAGTGTATATAAATTAAAAACCCCCGTAAGTAATTAATTTACAGGGGTTTAGTGGAGTTGGAGGGATTCGAACCCTCGTCCAAACAAGCAACACATAAGATTTCTACATGCTTATTTTACTATTGGTTTTCGACTGAAAGCAGAGAGTAAACACCCAACTTCCAGCTTATCTTCTAAGGTTTTCGAGCTTTGGCCGAAGTTTCCAAAACCTTATTTCCGCATTGCTATACCCCGGAATCAGACGTCGCGAAACAGAACTTCTGCGGGATATCTTACCTCCTTACTGTGCTTCGGGAGAGCGCTGAATCCTACTGTAATTCGGATTAAGCTGCAAGAGCAAACTCTTGGTCGCCAGTTAAAATTGTGTAGCAAGGGATTAAAGAGATCGCGCTACGGTTCTCTGCATGCTTACTTACCCATTGATCTTGCTGTCGAAACCAGTCAACCCCAGATTTTTGTAAGTGCACAAAGATAAGCAAAAATTATTCCTAACTGCAAAGTATTGGGGCGTGTCCTTCAGTCGGTCATTTTCCGCGCCCGCCTCCGGCGGGCGCGGCGTCATTTCCTCCTCCAGGCCGGGCTATCCGCTTTATCTTTTTTGGGGCGGCGGCGGAGCCGCCGCCCCCAAAAAAGGATGCCGCTTCTATCCCTCACGCGGGAGCAGTGTTTCCCGATCACCCTGATTCCCAAAATCTTTAACGTTTACGGGAAGAGAAATTTCTAAAAAATTCATAAAAGCGTTAACGGAGGTTAAACTTTGAAAAGCGTAGTTAAAATAAAATTACTTTTAGTAAAAATTTTAAACCTTGAGAACAAAACTACTCCTGCTTTCACTTCTTTTAACAGCCCTTTCTGCCTACTCTCAGGAATACATTTTCGGAAAAGTGCGTTCGGAATTTGGATCTGAACTGCCCAACGCGGTTATCATCAATACCCGGACGGACGAAAAGGTAAGTACCGATAAAGACGGTAATTATATGATTGGCGCAAAACCTTCAGACGAGCTCCGTTTTGTAAAAAGCGGCTATGAGAGAGCCTCGACGAAAATCTCAATCGGTAATTATTCCCAACCCCTTAATATTTCCCTCACGCAATCCGCTTATCTGATAGAAGAAGTTGAACTCGCCTTTCAGGCCACCGGTAATTTAAAGAAGGATGTAAAATCTCTGGATCCACC
The DNA here is from genome assembly GCF_024171485.1 of Chryseobacterium sp. HSC-36S06. GTDB lineage: Bacteria > Bacteroidota > Bacteroidia > Flavobacteriales > Weeksellaceae > Kaistella. Next base: position 24,601 of record NZ_JALJZX010000001.1, on the reverse strand, counting down.
GAGAAAAGTTGTAGCGCTTAATTCTTCGATGGATTCTTATATGCGGACTTCGCCAACGGAACCCTCTCCTAAACTTTCCATTCCTTCTGCTTTTGCGCCGAGAGATTTTAATGCCGGACAGGTCGATGTAATAAAAGCGATTTCTGCACTTGTAGGTCTTGTAGGTAAAACGAGCAGTTCGCCAATCACCAAGGCAAATTATGCGGAAACGCAGGAGTTTTACAGAAGGGTAAAGAATGAAATCGATTTAAGTTTTTATACGTCGAGGGGCTGGACAGAAGAAGATCTTGACCGGTTCCTGATTTATGCCGATAACAGTTATTCGCTTGCCAAAAAATACCGTAAAACTTTTAATATCGCTGCAATCAGTTCCGAGATGAAAATGGCCTATCAGGAATACATCAAGACGCATAAAGTTGGAACGTGATTTTATTAGAGGAATTATAATTAATGAAGTGCGTTTAATTTTTTCTTACCTTTAAAAATAAACCATTACCACCAATGAACAGAAATATTATTGCCATCGCCATTGCTGCCGCAGGTTTTATCATCGGTCTTGCATTTTTAGGAAGCGCGATCAAGAACCGCAACCAGTCGGAAAATACCATTTCTGTCACCGGTTTGGGAACAAAAAAATTCACTTCGGATCTTATTGCCTGGAGCGGAAACTTTTCGCGCAACAGTTTTGAACTCAAAACCGCCTACGACGAACTGGCAAACGATAAAAAAGTAATTGAAAATTATCTGGCTTCCAAAGGAATCCCGAAAAACGAAATGGTATTTTCTGCGGTAGACATCCAGAAACAGTTTAATTATGCTACTGATACTATGGGAAGAAGTCAGCAGACGTTTGCCGGTTATCAGCTTTCTCAGCGGGTTTCAATCGACAGTAAAGATGTTGCAAAAATTGAAAATCTTTCCCGTAATATTACAGAAATCATCAATCTGGGGATAGAATTTACTTCTTCGCCACCCAATTATTTCTATACCAAACTTGCCGATGTGAAACAGCAGATGATTGCCGACGCTACCAAAGACGCTAAAGAGCGCGCAGAAAAAATCGCTGAAAATGCAGGCTCAAAATTGGGTAATCTAAAGAAAGCTACAATGGGCGTGACCCAGATCACCGAACCCAATTCGACGGAAGAATTCTCGTACGGCGGAACTTTCAACACTTCTTCAAAGGAAAAAGAAGCAAGTATTACGATAAAGCTGGAGTATCAGGTCGATTAGGTGGAGGTTAGCGCATGGCTTTTAGCCTATAGTTTCAGCGGATCATCTTTCCAACCACCTGTTTCTTTTTACTTTGTACCTTGGGTATTTGCTCAGCAGTACACGACGTCGTAAATTTCCTCCTTGATCCAGTCGGTTTTTTCCGGCTGCCAGTTGGCCAGGAGCCAAAGGCTGAGTGAGTTTTTATCGGGTGCATAACATGGCTGAACGTAATTTTCATCAATCACCATAAATCCGTTTCTTTCATAAAAAGAAATCCTTCTTGCAGCGGTTTCATCCTGATCTGCAGGTTCGGCTTCCAACACAATATGCGAGTAGTTTTTATAAAGATGACCAATGATTTCCGAGCCGTATTTCAAGCTGCGGAATTCTGAGAATATTTCGAAATGTTCGATGAACACAAAATTAGTGAGTTCCCAGGTAATGAGGTAACCGATGTTTTTTAAGTCTTCAAGTACGGAAAAAACTTTAACCCGCGGATGAGAAAAAAGCTGTCGGAACTGCTGTTCGCTCCGCCTTTCATCTTCAGGAAAAGTCTCACAATAGGACTTGTAAATTTCTTCAACGCGATAATCGTCGAAAGAGGTAATGTGTAAATATTCCATAAAAAATAAACGCTGTATCATTTATGCTCAATACAAGTTTCAAGCCGTTAAAAGATTACAATGATGCTGGTGCTGAAATATGTTTACAGATCGAAAACACTTGGCCGCCTGGTGATAAACATATCTTTAATCCACAGTGTAAAGGCGAGTCCGAGGTATATCAGAAAGAAAACACCTGCTGTTGCAAAAGTTGAGTAAATAAAGAATACGCGGAGTTTCGACACGGGGATCCCCAGTTTTGCGCCCATTCTTGTGAGGACGCCAAACCACTGCCTTTCCATGGTATGTCTGAAGTTTTTGAACATATCTGAATTTGGCAATAAAGATACAAATTTTCAGGTTTATAACATTTACCCGCCCGCAGGTAAACCCTTTTAGTTTAGTGCTGTTTTCTTTCTTCTGAAACGAAAAAATATTTTGTCGGATCAATAAATATATTAACTTTGCAATTCAAAGTGCTTTTTTATGGAGTCAAAAAATTATCAGGAAGACCTTTCGCATATCCGCAGCATGATGGAGCGCAGTTCAAGATTCATCTCCCTCAGTGGACTTTCCGGTGTTTTTGCCGGGCTTGTCGCTTTGCTGGGCGCCGGCTATGTTTATTATATTCTGAAGCGTGAAGGCATTGATTATTTTGAAGGAAAGACTAATCTGTACTCCGGCGATCTGGTCTCTGAATTGCTGCTTGCGGGTTTTGTTATTCTTGTACTTGCCATTTTATCCGGTTATATCTTTACTGCGAAAAAAAGTAAAGAAAAAAACCTGAAGATATGGGATCAGACTACCAAAAGACTGCTTTTTAACTTTGCAGTTCCGCTAGTAACCGGCGGTTTGTTTTGCCTCGGAATGCTCTATCATGGGATGTTTGTTTTTATTGCGCCGGCTACCTTAATTTTTTATGGACTTGCTTTAGTCAGTGCCTCAAAATATACATTTACGGATATTCAGAATTTAGGATATTGCCAGATCGCTCTCGGGCTTCTTTCTTTATTTTTCCTGGGTTGGGGATTGGTTTTCTGGGCGATTGGATTTGGCGCTCTGCATATTGTTTATGGCCTGGTAATGCACAAGAAATATAAGTAACAGGGAACAAAAATATTAGAACAGCAATCGGTAATAATCTATAATGATCAACATCAGTAAACTCAACAAAGAATTCGAAAGCCGTGTCAGGCTGGGCATTATGTCTGTTCTGATGGTAAATGAGTGGGTTGATTTTACCGAAATGAAAAATTTGCTGGAGATTACCGATGGTAACCTGGCAAGCCACAGCACTGCTCTGGAAAAGTCTAAATATATTGAAGTGAAGAAAGAATTTGTCGGTAAAAAACCGAAAACTTCTTACCATGTTACAGATGCCGGTAAAAACGCGTTTAAAGAACATCTTGCGGCTCTTGAAAAATTATTGGGTCGTTAAGCCTATATTTTTTTGCTTATTTGCTTTGTAATGCAAAGTCCTTTGAAATTTGTAATTTTTAAAATAATATCATGAAAACACATCAGTTAATTCTTCTTACCACAGTTCTGTTTGTCACGCTCTTTTATGGTGAAGAAATGGGCGTTAATTTTGGACTTTTAGGGGTTGCGTATGCCTTACTTACCCTCATTCACACTCCGGAAGAAAACCGGACGCGTGCTTTTGTTATGGTTTTTGTTGCCGGTATTCTTTCCAGCGTAGCTTTTGCCTGGTACGGAGATTTTGCTTCGTTTCTGGCGGTATTCACTTCTCTCTTTCTGCTGTCTTTTAAATCGAAAAACCGCGATCTGAAATCATTGTTGGTGATTCCGGTGTTTGCGGTAAATTTCGGGACCTTTATTTACCGGTTTTTCAAGTTTGAAGACTGGCTTCCGAAAAGAAATATGCCGGAAACACTGAAGAAAGTAACCGCTCTTTTTTTGATTCCTTTATTTTTCGTGCTCGTATTTTTTGGCGTTTACGTTCTAGGAAGTGAACATTTCTCGGACTTTTTCTCCGGTTGGAAATTCAGTTTCGATCTTTGGCAGTTTATTGTTCTCGGCACACTTGGATTCTTCGTTGCATTCAATTTCTGGAATTTTAAAATTGAAAAGTTCATCTTCAGTTTAAACCATCATTTCAAGAATGATTTTTTAAATGAGGATAAGGAGATTCCAGTCTCCGGCTCTTTTCTGGATATTGATTCTGAAAGAATGAGCGGCGTCATTTCCTTTGTCGCACTTAATATTTTGCTTTTGGTCTTTATTTTCACCTTTAATTATGAACAGTTTGTTGAGGTTCCCAAATCGCCCAGCGAACTTTCCGTTGAAACCCACGACAGGGTAAACGCCGTAATTTTATCGATTGTAATGGCAGTTTTGGTGATTATGTTTTATTTTAAAGGCAAGTTCAATTTTGACCGCAAAGCCGGAACCTTAAAACTTCTCGCTAAGATCTGGATATTCCTTAATGCGGTATTGGTGATTTCCGCCTTTGCTAAAAACTCTGAATATGTTCTCAGTTCAGGTATTACCTATAAAAGGCTGGGCGTTTATGCTTTTATGGTTCTTGCATTTATCGGGCTCATTTTTACTTTCATCAAAATCAAACATCAGAAAACCAATGCTTTTATGTTTAACCAAATGTCATGGTATTTTTATGGAACGGTTTTGGCCACGTCTTTCATCAATTGGGGAAATCTGGCGACGGTATATAATATCACCAATGATAAAGGCTCTTTTGATTTTTACAAAAGCCTGAATTACAATGATGAACTGCTTATTAAAACGTATCCAAATGAATTTGAGAAAACTACAAAACCAAGCGAAATCTCTAAAGAACAGGACAAAAGCTTCCTTTCCAAAATCATATACTACCAAACATTAAAACCTCAGAAATAATGAAAAAACTAATCCTGCTCATACCGATATTCCTTTTGTCCTGCAATAAGACGGAGTCCGTGAAGATGTCAGCTTCTACTGCTGATACTGTCGCACAAAACCCAAAATTAGAGAACGATACTGCGAATGTGGCTGAAACTGCCGCAGGAAGACAGGGGATGATGAGAGAAGTTGACGGAAATAAAATCATTAGAACCGCAGATGCACAACAGATTCCTTTCAGTATCGGTGAAGAATTCACTGAGGAAGACCAGCAGTTCATTCTAAAAATTAAAAATTTCAAAGGTCAGAATATAACCGGAGAAATTATGCCTGAGAAACCTGACATGAATATCCGTTTCAATCAGATCAAACTGCCGAATGGCTCATTCGACGGACCCTTTGGAAGACAGATTAATTATGCTGTAAAAGGCGGTGGAGAATTGTGGCTTATCATCGGCAAAAGCAATATGGCTTCGGGTGATGTTAAAGGAAATTTTTCTGTAAACATCAGATAATTATAAGAGTCAGCCATAGTTAATCTTCTGTTAATTCACTGACTTGGTATAATTTCTGAATGAGAGACTGAAATCAAAATTTACTATTATGAAAAATTTATTTTTATCAGCGGTTGTTGCTACGGCTACCTTAGCGAGCTGTTCTACCGTTTCATCCATTTTACAGAACACATTTCCATACAATGCGACAGTTTTGGTAACTTCGGGTTCTCCCGCAAACACCACGTTGTCTAATGTGTCGCCGGCTCAGAGCATTAATCAGCTTACCGGCGCGGGAGCTAACGTAAGAGATATCAGAGTTTCCAGTGCTACGATGACGGTGCCGAATAATACAAGTATGGGAATTTTCAAGTCGGTACAGGTTTATCTTTCGAATAACGGAAGCAATGAAGTTCTGGTTGCCTCCAGAGATGCGATTGGCGATAATGTTGGAAGTTCACTTTCATTAGATGTGAATACTTCCCAGGCTCTGGATAATATGATGAAATCGGGCGCGGTACAGGCAAGAGTCGTGTATGTTTTGAAACAGTCACCAACGTCTGATATTTCACTGAAAACTTCCATAGGGTTCAGCAGTGTTCCTGTTACTAATCCTTAAATCTCAGAGAAATTTTAATATAAAAATGTCCGCTTTTTTGGCGGACATTTTCTATTTACATCTTTTACTTATTCTTTTTGAAGAATTCGATTCCACAGGTCAGGAAGTTTTTGAAATCTTCTTTCGGCATATAACCCGAAACCGGAGTGTTGATCACTTTGCCCTCCGGTGAAACCAAAACATAATGCGGCTGCGAATTATTATTGAAATTAATCTGCTGGAAAAGGCTCCATTTGTCACCGATCGTCTTGATTTTTTTCTTCTGTCCGTTACCCATATCTACAGAAGTCTGCTCGCTTTCAGGCAGTGCTTCCTTATCATCAACATAAAGAGAAGCCAGAACTACATCATTCTGAAGAATAGGTAAAATATCGGGTTCGCTCCACACGAATTCTTCCATTTTACGGCAGTTTTCGCAGCCGTAACCGGTGAAGTCAATCAGCAACGGCTTGTTTTCTTTTTTGGCAATTTCAATGGCTTCAAAATAATCATGGGAAGGATGCATTCCTAAAATACCGTCTTCTTCTTTGTGTAGATAACTCACATTAATCGGAGGCAAAATTCCACTCAGATGCTGAAGTGTTGGTCTTTCGGCAGGGAAGAGTCCCTGAACCAGATAAATGATAAATCCGATTCCGAGGAAGCCAAATATTTTTCGTGCTAAAGATATTTTGGGTTTTTTATCATCATGCGGGAAGCGGATCTTTCCAAATAGATAAAGAACCAATCCGATTGCGATTAAAATCCAGAGCGCAATGAAAAGTTCTCTTTTCAGGAAAAATGTTTTGGAAACCAAATCTGCTTTAGATAAGAATTTCAATGCCAGTCCGAGTTCGATAAAACCTAAAACCACTTTCACGGTGTTCATCCAACCGCCTGATTTTGGTAAACTTTGCAAAGCTTGCGGGAACAATGCTAAAAGACCGAAAACAATCGCCCAGCTTAGTCCGAAACCTGCCAGAGCAAATGTCAGCAACATCGGTACGTTGGCGGAGCCTGTCACTGCACTTCCCAGCAAACTTCCTAAAATTGGTCCGGTACAGGAGAAGGATACGATAACCAACGTCAACGCCATGAAGAAAATTCCGATCAAACCTCCGGCATCTTCCGCCTTAGAAGATTTATTGGCAATAGAACTTGGCAGCGTGATGTCGTAATATCCGAAGAAACTTCCCGCAAAAAATATAAAGATGATGAAGAAGGTTACATTCAGCCATACACTTGTTGAAATCTGGTTGAAAATATTCCCCGCAATCCCGTCAATAATATGGAACGGAACACTTAATAAAACAAAGATCAGCAGGATGAAAAATCCGTAAATGAAAGCATCGCGTTTGCCTTTTGCCTTGTCTTTGTTTCCTTTTGTAAAGAATGAAACCGTTAAAGGAATCATTGGGAATACGCATGGGGTAAGCAAAGCGATTAATCCGCCAAAGAATCCGAGAAGCAGATAAGTCCAGAAGTTTTCGGTGTTTTGCTGGGCTTCAATTCCGCAGTCGGTCTGTGGATTTTTAAAATCGATGGATTCTACTTTCAGGCCTTTCTGTTCAGTTTTAATTGGCGAAACGGTAGTAGTACTTTCTGAAGTGGTAAGTGTCGCTGAATCTACGCTTGCAGCAGCTTCCGCCGGAGTAGCGGCCTCTTCAGGAGTTTCAGCCTGTGTGATTGCAGCGTTGCCGGTGGAAGTTGGTGTAATTTTCTGGTCGAATTCCAGCGTATTCGGAGCGAGACAAACACGGTCGTTACACGTTTGATACGTTATTTCTGCTGTAACTGTGGCGGGTTTGGTATTGTCTTTCAGTTTAAATTTCTGTTTAAAGAGCACCAAATCCGAATAGTACACGATCTGAGCGCCAAAAGCCTCTGAGAATTCATCGTGCTTTTTTCCGACCTCAACCACACTTCCTACCAGCTGAATTCCTTCTTTGGATGAAAGAAGCATTTCTGTAGGAATTCCCGAATCCGGCGGCAGATCTTTGGAGTAAATATGCCAGTTTTTCTCGATGGTTGCCGTTAAAACAGCTTCATAAACGCCGTTTGGCAACGAATTAATATTGTATTTGAATTTTACAGGATCTTTTATCTGTGCCGAGATTCCCTGGAAGAGAAAAACCAGGAGCAGTACAAGCCAATTTTTAAATTTCATTTTTACTTTTGTTTTGAACCAGTTTTTGGTTAAAAGGTAATCGTTATTTTACTTTTTGAATTTACTTCTGCAGCAAATCTGCGGTCCTGGCGAAAAGGAATGATTCCTAAAACATTATCAATACCGTCACAAAGGAGCCAGATTTTTTGCTGGGCTAAAATAGGGATTTTTTCATCCTTAAAAAATTTGGAGATGGTCTTTTTACCTATCATCCCGATTGGGAAAAACAGATCGCCGGGTTTTTTCTTACGCAATTTCAGCGGAAACTGGAGTTTCTCTCCATCAAAAATCCATTTTAAATCTGATGGCGCATTACTTTCAGAAGAAATAAACTGCGAGAGTGAAAATGTGTGGTCTTTAATTGTATCTAAACTTTCTGCAACTATTATTTCTTCATCTGAATTTGGGAACTCTGATTTTTCACTGGTTTTTCCAGTCAGAACAAAATATTCCCTGTCCACCGTTAACTTGAAATCTTGAGCGTGAAAAACCTTTCCTTTTTCTGCTCTCAATATTTTTGGAAATTCTTCAATATCGTCGAAACCTAATTTTTTCAGGATTTCAAACTTTACAAAATCTGATTGTTGTGCAAATGTTGCTTTTTGAATTTGGATGAAGCCTTCTTTTTCAGAAATAATTTTCCGTTCGATTTCTTTAATTTTTTCATCCGCGAAATCTTTAACCTGGTTTAGGTAAGTAAGGCTTTTTGCGAAGTTCTCCAGAAAATGGTCATTGGTCCTGAAAAGTTTCGGTGCAATTTCGTTTCGGATAAAATTCCGGAGGTAATCGTTTTTTCTGTTTGATAGGTCTTCGCGGAATTTAATCTGATGTTCTTCAGCGAAATCATAAATGTCATCTTTCGAAAACTGTAAAAGCGGGCGCAGAACCTGGTTTTCATTTGCAGGCATTCCACTTAAACCCTTGATTCCCGAAGCTTTTGAAAGATTGATGAGGAAAGTTTCAAGTTGGTCATTGAGATGATGGGCAGTGACTAAAAATTGGAGTTCCCGCTCTTTCTGAACCTTTCTGAAAAATGCATAACGAAGATTTCTTGCCCAGTTCTGGATCGAATTTTCAGGCTGCTGATCTTTCGCGGAGACTTCATAAAGATGAAAATCAATATTATTTTCAAGGCAGTAATTTTCTACCGTTTCTCTGTCGGCTTCCGAATCTTTACCGCGAAGTTTATAGTTTACATGCGCCACTTCAAAATGCAATCCGGATTGGCTGAATAAATAAAGAAGCACCATAGAATCTGCCCCGCCACTTACCGCAAGCAGATAATTGCCCGTGCCGCGATTTTTGTGCAGATTGGTGAGTGTTTCTTTGAAAGTCTTTTGAGTAAGCAATTTTTAAGGAATATTTAGCAAAGATAATTCTTCTGTTTAAAATGAATTGGCTATTTTTGGCTTAAATAAACAGATTTTTATGAGAACAGGAACACTTTTGGCCATTGCAATCATGGCGCTTACGTTAACTTCTTGTGTAAGCAAGAAGCAGTTTGATGCTCTAAATTTAAACTACAACCAGTGTATTACCAATATTGGGGAGAGACAACGCGAAATTCAGGATCTAAAAGCTGCGACTGCCGGACTCTCGAGCGAAAATAATCTTCTGAGAAGCCAGAACGATGCTTTGAAAACCTCTTTGGATGCATGTTTGGCTAACACAGGACAAGGTTCTAAAAATATCACAGAGCTTATCGGAGAGATTAATGCTTCCAACAAATACATCAAGCAGTTAATTTCAACCAATTCGAAAAACGACAGTTTAAACCTTGCGTTATCAAACAAACTGAAGCGATCACTGGATAATATCGCGGATAACGATGTTCAGGTGAAAGTGCTAAAAGGTGTTGTAATGATTTCATTGTCTGATCAAATGCTTTACAAAACAGGAGATTACAACGTTTTACCGGCGGCTCAGGAAGTTTTGGGTAAAGTAGCTCAGGTGATCAATGATTACGATACTTATTCTGTCTTAATTGAAGGAAATACCGATAATGTTCCGTTGAATTCAGCGAATCTGCCAAAAGATAACTGGGATTTATCCGCATTGCGGGCAACTTCTATGGCGAAAATTCTTCAGACAAGGTTCGGCGTGAATCCTTCAAGAATTACAGCAGGCGGAAGAAGTGAATACAATCCAAAAACCACCAATGCGTCGGTTTCCGGAAGAGCTGAAAACCGCAGAACTGAAATCATCATTATGCCTAAACTGGATGAATTCATGAAACTTATGGACATTGCTCCGGTTAAGAACTAATGATAACATTCAAATCATACAATCCCGAAATTTTTCGGGATTTTTTATTTCATTAAATTTGAAAAAAAAATACCATGAGTTTTTTTGAAGAAAACTGTCCGGAAATGGACCGCTATCTGGAAAATCATGCTTCCGCAGAACCCGCAATCCTAAAACGGCTGCGTAAAGAAACATTTCAGAAAACCACACAGCCTCACATGATTTCCGGCTATCAGCAGGGGAGATTACTATCCATCTTGTCTAAAATGCTGCAGCCTGAAAAGATTCTGGAAATAGGAACTTTTACCGGTTACGCCACGCTTTGCATGGCCGAAGGTCTGAAAGAAAATGGCAGAATTACCACGCTCGATGTGAACGAGGAGCTGGCTTATCTACCACAAAAATATTTTGAAGAAAGCGAATTCAGTGAAAAGATTGATTTCAGGCTACAGGATGCGAAAGAATTTTTAAAAGAAACCGACGAGGTTTTCGATCTCGTTTTCATTGATGCTGATAAAGAAAATTATGGGGAATATTTTAAACTTATCAAGCCAAAAGTAAAATCCGGCTCAGTCATTATCTTCGATAATGTGTTGTGGTACGGAAAAGTATTAGAAGAAAATCCGAAACAGGAATCTACCAAAAAAATTAAGGAACTGAATGATTCGGTAGCGCAGGATACAGATTTCGAAAATCTTATTTTACCTTTGCGGGACGGGGTTAATTTAATCCGGAAAATTTAACAGTTTTCTCGCGGATCCAGCTGATTGGGCTGATTTTGATTGAGACCGAAAAATTAACAATCTATGACTGAGAATGAAATTTCATATCAGATAAGGAAAGCAATTTTTAATGTTTACAACGCGTTAGGTCCTGGTTTATTAGAATCAGTTTATCAAAAAGTGCTGGTGTACGAACTTGAAGATCTAGGGCTGCAGGTAAATTATGAAGTTCCGGTTCCAATCGTTTATAATGATATTATTTTTGACTGTAATTTTAGAATTGATATTCTTGTCGAAAATTTGGTGATTGTTGAACTGAAATCAGTCAAAGGCTTAGAAGAGATTCACTATAAACAACTTTTAACTTATTTAAAACTTGCAGATAAAGGTTGGGTATTCTGGTGAATTTTAATACGGATAATATTTTAGAATCTATTAAAAGAGTTGTTTATAAATTTGAGGATTGATATCAGCGAAATCATTTAAATCAGCGAGAAATATTTTATGGAAAAAGGAATTTGTAATGTTTCAGTCGCTCCACTTCGGGCAGAGCCTGCGCATCAGTCGGAGATGGTTTCGCAGATTTTATACGGAGAAAGTGTTGATGTTTTAGAAATAAACGGAAGCTTTTCTAAAATCCGACTGCATTTTGACCAGTATGAAGGCTGGGTGGATACGAAACAGATTTCTGAAATTCCGGAACCAGATTTGGCAAACCGAAAAACCAAATTAATTACCGAACCTTTTAGTTTTTACAATTCAGTAGATGGTAAAATGTTACTTTCTGCAGGCAGTGAAATTTCTTCGTATGATGAAAATATAAGTGTTCCTGCAAGCCGCGAGCGTATTGCGGAAACGGTAAAAATGTTTTTAAATGTTCCGTATCTGTGGAGCGGACGCAGCTTTTTCGGGATCGACTGCAGCGGTTTAACACAGTTGGTTTACAAAATCAACGGTCTTTCTTTGCCACGGGAAGCGCATCAACAGGCTGAAAAGGGAAGGGTTTTGGATTTCATTGAAGAAAGTCAGCCCGCTGATCTTGCATTTTTTGAAAACAGCGAAGGCAGAATTTCTCACGTAGGAATGATGCTCGAAGATCAGAAAATCATTCATGCCTTTGGAAAAGTGCGTATTGATACGCTGGATTCCTCAGGAATCTTTAATCTGGAACTGAATAAGCACACGCACAAACTGAGGTTTGTAAAAAGCATTTTGTAAAATGAAATTCTTCTACAACATATTCGTCTCTTTACTGATCACCGGAATGAAAGTCGGGGCTGTCTTCAATTATAAACTGAAAAAAGGTTTGGCGGGCAGAAGGCAAAGCTGTGCGATCGTAAATTCAAAATTTTCTCCGGACGATAAAGTGATCTGGATGCATGCTGCGAGTTTAGGTGAATACGAGCAGGGACTCCCTGTCCTTGAAAAACTTAAAGACAAATTTCCTTCACATAAAATTTTAATTACCTTCTTTTCGCCCTCGGGTTACGAAAATGTTATTCATAAAAACCATATCGCAGACGCGGTTTGCTATCTTCCTTTCGATACCGAGAGGTGGGTGAAAGAATTTACGTCCAATTTCACTACGGATATTTTTATCACAGTAAAATATGAATATTGGTATAATCTTTTGACGGATTTAAAGGATAAAGGCGCCAAAATTTATGTCGTTTCCGCCCTTTTTTACGAGACTCAGGTTTTCTTTAAAGCGTACGGAAGATGGTTTACAGAACAGCTTAAGCAAAATGTTAACTGGTTTTTTCATCAGACCAAACATTCTACAGCTTTGGCGAAAAGCATTGGTCTTAAGAACTCTTCAACTGCAGGAGATACGCGTTTTGATCGTGTGAGACAGCTGCGGGAACGCGATAATACTGTGAAATATATCGAGGATTTTAAGCAGAACCGTAAAACCATTGTTTTCGGAAGCTCCTGGGAATCGGAAGAAAGACTTGCAGAAATTGTTTCGTTAAAAAACAGAGCAGTGAAACTGATTATTGCGCCTCACGATTTGAAACGAGTTGAAAACCTGAAAAACCTTTTCCCGAATGCGGTTCTGTATTCAAGCGTTGTTAATGGGCAGATGCTTCAGAATTCAAACGCACAGGTTTTGATTATCGACTGTATCGGTTTACTTTCCAAACTTTATTCTTATGCGGATCTTGCCGTTGTTGGCGGCGGTTTCCATTCAAAAGGACTTCATAATATATTGGAAGCGGCAACTTTCGGGATCCCTGTTCTTTTTGGTAACCAATACCTGAAGAATCCGGAAGCAGACGACTTAATCGCCCATCATGGAGGCAAATCCTTTGAAGACGAATTTTTCGCGGCTCCGTACATTTTAAATTTACTGAATGATTCTGAGCTTTTAACGAAAATGAGCGAGAATGCGAGAAGTTTTATTAATGCCCAACCCAACGCTTCAGAGATCATTCTGACCAAGATGTTATCTTAAGAACCCCTGGCTTTTAAGGTCTTTAATGATCAGATCCAGATGATCCGGGATGTATTCGCACTTCAGCCAGTTAAAATCGAAACTGTTATTGATGCAGAGCTTCTCCAGATAGATGTTTTCGTGGATTTTAAAATCGATTTCGCTCAGCAGATCATCAAATTCCAGCCAGTAATCCTCATCAATTTTCCTGATTAAAAGCAAAGCGCGGACTATTTTATTGATAAGGTAAATGTAGAGTTTATACACATTATCAAATCTTTGCTGATTCAGTTTTTCGTTGCTTTCTAAGATTTTGCTGACCAGAAAAAGGTGCAGGTAAATTTCCCCGAATTTATCGGTAGTCACCTTTACATGTTCGGTAATTTCAGCACTGATGCTTCTGATGAGTACCAAAAAATATTTTGGATTCCCAATGTATTTTGAGGCAAGAAGAACTTTATCTTCGATATTCTGTTCCATCTGATTCCGCTTCTGGTCGGTAGTTTCAGGATCTATGAGTTCAAAATACAGTTTTTTGGAGAGGAGTTTGTCTTTTTTCAGTAACCGAAAAATCAAACGGTCTTTTTCTATGGGTGAAAATTCGCTTAACGCTTGTTTGAATTCTTTAGAATACTCCATCAGTTAAAAAGTTTTGAATATTTCATAAAGCCGTTCAAAGCCCAGTTTCCAGTGTAATACATCGATTTCAAAGTAGAAAAGTTCATATAATCTTTATAAACAAGATATTGGTCTTTTATGATATTGGTTTTCCTGCGGGAAATGCTTGCGGCGTGCATTCTGTATTTGGCCATCGTCTTTGGAAATGGCTTTCCAACCGGGATTTTCTTTAAAAGATTCAGCCACATTACGTGATCTTCCCGTTTGCTGCCTTCCGGGAAAAATTCTTTTCCAACTCTGGAGGAATCGTACATTGAACTCAGTAAAGATAGTCGGCATGTTTTGAGTAGATTATTAAAAGTCACTTCTTTATCTGCTTTAAAATCTTCAATAACAGGATTCAGATTTTCGTCACACCGCGCGTAATTGGAGTAGGCGAGTTCAGCATTTTCTTTGTTCATGAAAGAAACCATTTCTTCTAAAAAATTGGGTTCCCAAAAATCATCCGCATCAAGAAAAGTAATAAATCTTCCGCTTGCTTTTTCTAAAGATAGATTTCGCGCATGTCCCGCACCGCCGTTTTTTGCAGCTATAATTAATTTAATTCTGCTGTCATTGAATTTTTGGATCATTTCCACCGAATCATCCGAAGAACTGTCATCTGTAATTATCCACTCCCAATCCGTAAATGTCTGGCTGAAGACAGAACCGATCGTCTGTTCCAAAAATTTTGATGAATTAAATACGGGAGTAATGATAGAAACTTCGGGCATTGACTTTATAAGTATAGTTTTCACAAATTTACAATTATTAGTTTGATTTAAAATTCATTGTAAAACCCTAAATTTGTGACTTATTTAAAAATAGAACATGTTTTACGACCATCAATCGATCGAAAAGAAGTGGCAGAAATTCTGGGAAGAAAATCAAACCTACAAAACCGAAAATAATACCGACAAGCCGAAATTTTATGTTTTGGATATGTTTCCGTACCCTTCGGGAGCGGGTTTACATGTTGGTCATCCGCTGGGTTACATTGCTTCTGATATTTATGCAAGATATAAAAGACATCAGGGATTTAATGTTTTGCATCCCGTTGGTTACGACTCGTTCGGACTTCCGGCTGAGCAGTATGCGATACAGACCGGAACCCATCCTGCAATTACTACCGAACAGAATATTACAAGATATGAAGAGCAACTCAGAAAAATCGGTTTCTCTTTTGACTGGAGCCGTGAAGTGAGAACTTCCGATGCTTCTTATTATAAATGGACTCAATGGATTTTCATCCAGCTCTTTAATTCGTGGTATAATAAATCGACGGATAAAGCAGAAACGATTGAAACGCTGATTCAGCATTTTGAAAAGCAAGGAACTTCAAACCTTTCCGCAGTACAGAATGACGCTTTGAATTTCACAGCAGAGGAATGGAAATCAGCTTCTGAACTCGACAGGCAGGATATTTTGTTAAACTACCGTTTAGCTTATCGTGCAGAAACTACCGTAAACTGGTGTCCCGGTTTAGGAACAGTTCTCGCTAACGATGAGGTGAAAGACGGCAAATCTGAACGCGGAGGATTTCCGGTTTTTCAGAAGAAAATGATGCAGTGGAGTATGAGAATTACCGCTTATTCCGAAAGATTGTTGCAAGGTCTGAAAAAACTCGATTGGCCACAGCCTCTTAAAGATTCTCAGGAATACTGGATCGGGAAATCACAGGGCGCGCAGGTTTCATTCGAGGTGCTGAATTCCGACGAGAACATTTCTGTTTTTACCACACGACCTGATACCATTTTCGGAGCAACTTTTATGGTTCTCGCGCCAGAAAATCCTTTGGTTGAAAAATTTACCACAGAGGAACAGAAAGCAGCAATCGAGCAGTATATCGAAGATACTTCCAAAAAAACAGAACGTGACCGGATGGCCGATGTGAAAAACGTGAGTGGCGCCTTCACCGGAAGTTATGCAGTGAACCCCTTCAATGATGAAAAAATGCCGGTTTATATTTCGGATTATGTGCTGATGGGTTACGGAACCGGTGCTGTAATGGCAGTTCCTGCGCATGACGAACGTGATCACCGTTTTGCAAAAAAATTCGGATTGAACATTGTAAAAGTGGTGGAAGCCGATGAAGACATTCAGGAGGCATCTTATGATTCAAAAGACAGTGTCTGTGTGAATTCAGATTTCCTGAACGGAATGAAATACGACGAAGCCAAATCCCGCATCATCGACGAGATTACCAATCGCGGAATCGGTCACGGAACCACAAATTACAAACAGCGTGACGCTATTTTTTCACGCCAAAGATATTGGGGCGAGCCGGTACCGGTTTATTATAAAGACGGAATGCCGTATGCGCTTCCGGTTTCTGCACTTCCTTTGGAATTGCCGGAGGTTGAGAAATATTTGCCTACTGAAGACGGAGATCCGCCTTTGGGAAATGCGAAAAATTTTGCGTGGGATGAACTGAATGAAAAGGTTGTTGCTACAGAATTAATTGACGAGATAACGGTTTTTCCTCTGGAATTGTCTACAATGCCGGGTTGGGCTGGTAGTTCATGGTATTTCCTGAGATATATGGATCCGCAAAACGAAGAAGTTTTCACTGAGAAATATCTTTCAGATTATTGGGGACAGGTCGATTTATATATTGGCGGAAGCGAGCATGCAACGGGGCATTTGCTGTATTCCCGTTTCTGGAATATGTTTTTGAAAGACCGCGGTTTTGTAAAACATGATGAACCTTTCCAGAAACTCATCAATCAGGGAATGATTTTGGGGATGAGCGCATTTGTTTATAGATTTAATTTTAATTCAACCGCAAGTGAAACTTCCAAAACATTGTTTGTTTCAAAAGATATTGTTAATAATATTTCTGACCAAAAAAATGGAAATTTGGTTTTAAATAAAATGTATGAAATTATAGGAATAAAAAATGGTTCGTTTGATATTAATCCTAATTTAACAAAAGATGATTTTCAGAAAATTCACGTTGATGTTTCTTTATTGAAAGGAACTACGGATGAACTGGACGTAGAAAAGTTCCGGAACTGGCGTGCAGAATATGCGGATGCTGAATTTATTTTGGAAGATGGAAAATATATTACTGAAAGGGAAGTGGAAAAGATGTCCAAATCCAAGTACAATGTGGTCAATCCGGATGATATCTGTGAAGAATACGGCGCAGACTGTTTAAGGCTTTATGAAATGTTCCTCGGCCCTTTGGAACAGTCAAAACCATGGAATACTCAGGGATTAAGCGGCGTTTACGGCTTCCTGAAGAAATTCTATAACCTTTATTATAATGGCGACAATTTTGAAGTTTCTGACGAAGAGCCAACCAAAGAAGAATATAAGGTGCTGCACACCTTAATAAAGAAGGTGGTTTCGGATATCGATAATTTCTCTTTCAACACCTCAGTATCGTCATTTATGATTGCAGTTAACGAATTCCAGAAACTCAAAACCAACAAAAGAAAAATCCTGGAACCATTGGCTATCGTGGTTTCGCCTTATGCTCCGCATATATCGGAAGAGCTTTGGCAGCAGTTGGGTCATACAGTTTCAGTTGAGTTTGAGCCATTCCCGGTTTTTGAGGAAAAGTATCTCGTAGAAGACGAGATTGAATATCCGGTGAGCTTTAACGGTAAAATGAGATTTAAACTTTCATTGCCAGCAGATTTAACGGTTGCAGAGATTCAGGAAATTGTCTTGAAAGATTTACGTGTTTTAGATCAGCTTGCAGGAAATACTCCTAAAAAAGTAATTATAGTCCCAAAAAAAATCGTTAATATTGTGTGTTAAAAATAATTCTGAAAAAAAATATCGTAGTGCAAATCGTAAAAAAAAGGGGGTAAATTGTACTAATTTTTAAAGGTATTTTTAAAATCAAAAATTATCATCAGTATTTATATTAAAATTTACCAATTTGGTAATGTTAATGAATCTTAACACAAATAAAAATGTATTTCATTAAAGTCGAAACACTTGCAAGGTTAAATATTTTGACTTTATTTTACAGCTCGAAAATTTAAAATAACAATTATAATTTAGTTTAGTATGGAAATGAATGTTTCAAACAACGAGGAGCAAGTAGTTGCTAAAAAGTTAGGGGGATTAAATCCTGCATTAGTTATTCCTATTCTTATTGCGATAGGTATTGCTATTTATTTATTTGTTTTGGGTAACCCAGGAAACTTTAAGGCTGATCCAAGGCTGGAAGGTCTTTCATCTGTAGGTTTCTCGGATTTGGAAACAAAAGAATTGCATCCTGATGGATTTATGGGGATTATCTATATGGGTGGACCAATTGTACCGATTCTTATTTCATTCATGATTATCGTAATTGTATTTTCAATCGAGCGGGCTTTAGTACTTAGAAAAGCTTCAGGTAAAGGAAATGTAGATAATTTTGTATTGAATGTTAGAAGATTGCTTGATCAGAACAAAGTTGATGAGGCTATCGAAGAGTGCGACAGACAGGAAGGTTCTGTAGGTAATGTTGTAAAAGAAGGTCTTACTACTTATAAAGCATTATCTCACGATACTACAATGAACAAAGAGCAGAAAATGGTTGCGCTTAACAAATCTATTGAAGAAGCTACAACTCTTGAAATGCCGATGTTAGAGAAAAACATGATGATTCTTTCAACTCTTGGAACCGTTGCAACCCTTGTAGCACTACTAGGAACAGTAATCGGGATGATCAAGGCATTTAGTGCACTAGGTGCAGGTGGTGGAACACCAGACTCCGCAGCACTTTCAATCGGTATTTCCGAAGCACTTGTAAACACAGCTTTAGGTATTGGTACATCTGCTGTTGCGATTATCCTTTATAACTATTTTACTTCTAAGATTGACGGATTAACGTTCAAAATTGACGAAATCGCAATGTCAATCCAGCAGTCATTCGCAGAATTTCACTAAGAAATTTTCTGATGAACGCAGACCCTTTTTTAACCTGATGGTTATTTGACGGTCTAAAAAAGTGATGTATAATAAAAAAATAAAATATAATGGCGAGAGTCAAACCAAAAAGACATAATATAAGGGTGGATATGACGGCGATGACCGATGTATCATTTCTACTCCTTACGTTCTTTATCCTCACGGCTCAGTTCAATGTTCCTGATGTCGAGACGGTAACCACGCCATCTTCTATATCCGAAAAGCTTCTTCCGGACGCCAGTTTGATGACTGTACTCAGTACAACAGACGGTAAATTCTACTTTACACCAGTAGAGAATGGTACGGAAAGAATGCAGCTTCTGGATAAAATGGGAGAGAAGTATGGATTGAAATTTACGAATCAGGAAAAAGTGGAGTTCACCAAATTGCAGTCTGTAGGTGTGCCGATGAACCAGCTTAAAGGTTATCTTAATCTTTCTGAAGAGGATAAAAAGGCGTTTAAAAGCCAAACAGGCGTTCCGCTTGACAGTACAAACAAACAGTTAATTGATTGGGTACAGCAGAGTTTAGCAGTAAACCCTAATTATAAATTGGCAATCAAGGGCGATGTGCAGACAAAGTACCCTAAAGTGAAATCGCTGTTTGAAGGATTAAGAGATATTGATTTCTTGAAATTCTGGTTAATAACAAGTCAGGAAGTAGCACAATAATAAAGAAATGGCAGAAGTACAAGTAAAAGACAGTAGCGGGAAAGGTGGAAAGGTGCGCTCGCAGAAGCAGCCGCCCCACGTAGATTTAACCCCAATGGTGGATTTGGCGTTCCTTTTGATCACGTTCTTTATGTTGGTTACAACTTTCAACAAACCGAATGTGATGGATTTAGGTCTTCCGGCAAAACCGAAAGATCCACAGCAACAGCCAGATACAGAGATTGATTTATCCAACTCAATATCATTGATTATAGGAAAAGACAACAGGATTTTTTATCACCAGGTAGCTGCGGCAGACCTTAATGAGCAAACGCTGCAGGAAACATCTTTTGATAGAGAAGGGATTACAAAAGTAATCGAGCAGGCAAAGGCAAGAGCGAAAGATCAAACGAAATTTACAGTGATCATTAAGCCGACTGACGATGCAGTATATAAGAACTTCGTAGACATTCTGGACGAAATGGCAATTACCAAAAATGAAATATACGGTATTACCGATGTTAAAAGTAATGAACAGGCTGTTTATGAGAAAAAAGTGGGTGTAACTTCAGCGCCGGCAGCTCCAGCAGCTGACACTAACTAGAATGTATTACTTTAATTTTTAAAGAAAGAATAAATGGCAGAAGACAATACATACAACAGTACTCCAACATTGGATGAAATTGTATTTGAAAACAGAAATAAAGCCTATGGAGCCTATGACTTGCGAACAAGTTACAGATCCATTTTAACAAAGTCTTTTATTTTTGGAACCATTCTGTTTTTGGTAGCTGCAATCACTCCGTTTGTAATCATGAAGATCAAGCAGATGAATGCAAAAGAAACTACCGAGGTAAATGCCAACTTAATTGACATTCTACCGGAAGAGCAGATCATTGAGGAAATAAAAGAAGAAGAACCGCCACCACCACCGCCACCACCAAAAGAAGAGCCTCAACAGGAGGTGATTCAGAACGTAGTTCCGGAACCGGTGAAAGCACCAAAAGTAGAAACTCCACCACCGCCAATTACCAAGCAGCTGGAAACTACAACAGGTTTAGTAAATCAGGAAGGGGTTAAAACTCCAACGTATACACCACCGCCACCGCCGCCGGGACCAACCAAATCTACAACAGTAGAAGTTAAGCCACAGGTTTCTGAAACCCAGGTTTATACAGAGGTTGAGCAGTTAGCTGAATTCCCTGGAGGTATTAATTCATTCAGAAGTAAAGTAAACAGCAGTTTCGATACTTCAGTAATGGATGGTGACGAAGGAACAGTGAAAACTGAAGTTACATTTGTTGTTGAGAGAGACGGTAGTATTACTGATGTGAAAGCAAACGGATCTAATAAAGATTTTAATGCAGAAGCGATCAGAACTGTAAAATCAATCAAGAATAAATGGGCTCCTGCGAAAATAAACGGTCAGTCTGTTCGATACAGATTCAGAATGCCGCTTACCATGCAGTTCGAATAATTTATTAAAATTGAATTTAGTATAATGAAAGAGAAGCAATTGCTTCTCTTTTTTTAATTTTTTGTATTTTTGCCCATGTTGTTTAACTGGTTATCATTAATAACGGGATTATTTTATATCGTTTTAGGAGTTGTTGTCATAATTTATAAATTTTTCATCATTTACCTTGAGCCTAATATCGCCTATTCTTTAGGTGGTTTATTAATCCTTTACGGAATTTTCAGAATCGTAAGAGCTGTTTACCGAATCCGACAGAATAGAGATGAAGAATAATTTTCAGATTTTAGTAATTCTCCTGCTTACCTTTTTCGTTTCCTGTAAAAAGACAGAGAAAGTTCTCGTCGATGACCCGCAGCAAGGTTCAATTACAATTGCTGCCGATGAATCTTTCCGAAGTGTTTCAGAGGCACTCACGCAACGATATATGGCGCTTAATCCTAAAACCAACATTAATTTGTTGATTAAAAAGGAAGACTTGGCTTTTCTCGATTTGCTTGAGAATAAAGTACGGGTTATCGTGATGTCGAGAGAATTGAGTGACGAGGAAAAGCAGGCCTACAAAAATAAGATCGATATGGATCTGGTTCCCGCCAAATTTGCTGCAGACGCGGTGGTTTTTGTCGTATCAAAGAATTCGGTTCGTGAATCAATTTCTATCGGCGAAATTGATAAAGAATTAAATTCTGAGAATAAGAATATTATTTTTGATGGTACAAATTCCAGTAATTTAAATTTTGTAGCGCAGAAGCTCAACAAAAAACCATCTGAGTTGAAGTTTTCAATTATTAACGGGAACAGGAATATTATCGATGAGATTAACAAACATCCGGAAAAGATTGGAGCAATAAGTCTGAATACAATAAGCAGACCTTATGATAAGGAATCGCAGGATCTGCGAAATTCCATTAAAATTATTCCTGTAATTCAAAACCAAAAACCTGTGATGCCTGAATTGGCTAACATTAGAAATATGAATTATCCTTTTACAAGATTTTTATATTTTATTACCAACGAAGCATATTACGGTTTAGGAAACGGTTTAATACGGTTTTCATGTCAGCAGTTAGGACAGATCGTTGTGCAAAAAGAAGGTCTACAGCCCTATTATATTTTCAAGAGAGAGGTACAGATGCGTTAAAATTTACCAAAAAAAAGGCGGTATATTTTTATGGTATGAAAATTGGGTAATAGTAGTACAAAGTAGTTATATTATAAACAAATTAAAATGAAAGATAGAATGAATTTAACAAAAAAAGTTGCTTTAGGTGTTGCGGTAGGATTTTTCTCAAACTTTGCTTTTGCTCAAACACTGCAGGAAGGTGTTGCAAATGCCGACAGTCATAAATACGCAAAAGCTAAGACAGTTTTTACTGAAATGATCGCAAAATCTCCTACGGCAGAAAATTATTTTTATTTAGGTAACTCATATCTTACCCAGTTCGAACCTAATTTCGATATGGCGCAGGAAAACTTTAATAAAGGATTAGCTGCTGACAAAAAGAGTAATCTTAATAAGATTGGGTTAGCATCAGTTAAGTTAGGTAAAGGTGATAAATCTGCATTAACAGAAATTCAGAATATAGTAAAGGATGCTAAGGATAAAGATGCTGAAGTTTTATACAGAGCTGCTGAAGCTTTGACGATATTTGGCGGGGCTTCTCAAGCTGACCTTGCAATTGATTATTTGAACAGAGCTGTAGAGAAATCGCAGAAAGCAGGAACTCCTGCATATTATTACTATACTTTAGGAGATGCTTATCGTTTAAAACTAACGAATAGTCCGCAAGTTGCTGGATCAGCAATGACGGCTTACGATAAAGCTTTACCGGTTGCTAAGAACAAAGCCTCTGTGTATACCAGAATAGGTACACTGTGGATGCAGGCGCAGCAATGGCAGAAAGCAAAAGAAAGTATTGACCGTGCTATTGCGGCGGATGCTACTTATGCTCCGGCCTATAAAGCTAAGGCTGCTTATGATATCAGATATCAGCAGAACGCATTGGCGACTCAGGATCTGATGAATTATGCAAAATATGCTGATGAAGATCCGGATACCCAGTTAGAAATTTCAAAGTTATTCTTCACCAATGAAGATTATGCTAACTCAAAACTATATCTTGATAAAGTATTCGATAAAGTGAATGATCCTATTAAGTATAAACTACGAGCTTATTTACTTTATGCTGATGGTAGTTATTCTGAAGCGAAAAGCAGTATGGATCAGTTTGTATCAAAAGCAGAGAAGTCAAGAGTTCAGCCTGCTGATCAGGGATTATTAGGTCTGATTTCGGCAGGATTGGCGCAGACAGAAACAGATGCAGCTAAGAAGACTGCTTTGAATGCAGATGCACAGCAAAAGATTGCGATTGCAAAAGCTGCTAAAGATGAAACAATGAACTGGGACTTAGAATTGGTTAAGATTAAAGGTGGCGGCGGTGTTAACCAAGCTGCAGTTGATGCAGGTCCAACAACCCCTGAAATTGAAACCCTTAAAAAGCAGGTTGCTACAAGTCCACAGGATACTGATGCCTTGTTTAAACTGGCGAATGCATACCAGGAAGCTAAAAACTGGAACGGCGCAATTCAATCATGGCAAAAGATGAGCGGTTTGCTCCCTGATTGGGCTCCGGCTTATTACAGCCAGGGATATTCGTACCAACAGGCTGGTAACAATGAATTGGCAAAAATTGCTTACGAGAAATTTATCAGTACAGTAAAACCTGCCGATCTAGAAGCCAATAAAGAAACGCTTTCTTACGCCTATTTTGCGGTAGCTTATTTGGTAAAAGACAGTGATCCGGCTAAGGCTAAGACTTATGCCGCGAAATCGGTTGAGTTGAATCCTGCTTACCAGGATGCTGTAAACTTAAATAAGTCGCTTAACAAATAACAATTATAAGATGTTCTCATAGAAACTCCCGCTAAAAGCGGGAGTTTTTTTGTTAGAAGCGGTCTAATAGGTTGGCGGTATCGCAGTCTTGAATATAATAACAGCACGAAATCCATCGTTTAAATAACGATAAGTACCAGGTTGCACTCGATAGGAAAGGTGAATCGTGTTTCTGTTCCAAAATTTTTCTCACAGTGTTTCAGTACTTTGAGTAATTGGGATAAAATTAGTTTTGATAATATTTGGAACTGGGGAAAAAGATGGTATCTTTGCAGTCCCAAATCGAGAGAAACTGGGAGCGAAGTAGAAGATTATAAAGGCTGATGAGTAAAGGTTTGAATCTTAAAAAAGATTTAAAAATTTTACAGAAAACATTTGGTCTTTTAGAAAATAGTTTATACTTTTGCAATCCCAAATCGAGAGATCGGGGAGCGTAGAAGAAAGCAATTTGGGTTAGATGTTATGAGAATAAAGCTTACTAAAAAAAGTTTTAATTTTTTCTCAGAAACATTTGGTCAATTCAAAAATAGTTTATACTTTTGCACTCGCAATTCGGAAGCAAACGACAGAAAAAGTTTCCGGAAATAGCGAAAAGAAAAGAGATCATTGACATACAAATAACAACCAAAAAAGTAAGGAAAAACTAAAGCGTCAATTTTTTTGAGTGAGTCAGACAAACAT